>JAXLRS010000002.1:0-840976 GCA_046330995.1 Dermatophilaceae bacterium | reverse complement strand
ACCCTTCATGACCTCCACGGTGGCGTCCTCGGCCTCCAACTTCAACCGGCCGGCGATCTGACGGGGCGTGCGAGACTGCCGCAGATCGGCCAACACCCGCTGACCCAGCAGCGGATCGGCGGCCACCTTGCGCGGCTGCGGACGGGCGCGGCGCCGTTGGGCCCGCACGTCGGCGCTGACCACCCGATACCCACACGTCTTGGTGGAGTTCCGGGCAATCTCCCGGGTGATCACTGACCGATCCCGGCCCAGGTCACGCGCGATCCGCGCCGGGCTCCAGCCCGCCTTCAACCCAGCCGAAATCTCCGCCCGGTCCTTGATCGTCAACTGCCGTCTCGTGCCTGCCACCGGTCCAGCCTCCCAGCCTTCAGCCCCGATCCAGTGGAGGCTGTTGCTTGGACGCTATGACCCTGCCCGATTCCGGCCGATGATTTCGTCAGTCAGCGCTCGCTCTCGCGCCTGGTATCCAGATCTTGACAATTCTCGCGATTCTTGGGCGACCAACTCCGGCGCAGCTGACCGAGCCGGCCACCGGTAGATTTGCCGGAGGACATCGACGTCGAAGGAGCCTCCCATGTCCATCCCGCATCGCACCGTCGGCCACGGTCCCAAGACGGTCTTCCTCCTGCACGGCTGGTTCGGTTCCGCCGACGGCTGGGGGAGTTTCCCCGACTACCTCGACCCGGACATCGCGACCTGGGTCTTCACCGACAACCGTGGCTATGGCGCCCGGATGGGGGAGACCGGTGACTTCACCCTCGACGAGGTCGCCGACGATGTCCTCGCCCTCGCCGACGACCTCGGTGCCGACACCTTCTCGCTCGTCGGGCACTCGATGGGCGGCGCCGAGGTGTTGCGCGTGCTGGCCAAGGCCCCCGAGCGCGTCGAACGCCTCGTCGCGATCACGCCGGTGGGCGCTCAACCGGTGCCGCTCGACGAGGCCGGGCACGACCTCTTCTTCGGTGCCCCGGACATGCGCGAGAAGCGCTACGGGATCGTCGACTTCACGACGGGCAACCGGCTCACCCCGCAATTCGTCAACGGGATCGTCGACTGGTCGCTCGCGCACTCGACGGTTGACGGCTTCCGTGGGGCTGTGGTGGCCTGGACCAGCCCGGACTTCCTCGACGAGGTCGAGGGCAAGGACCTGCCGATCCTCGTCATTCCCGGGGAGCACGACCCGGCCCTCGGCGAGGCCACGGTGAATCAGACCTGGAAGCCCTACTTCCCGAACGCCACGATCGAGGTGATGCCGAACGCCGGTCACTACCCGATGTTCGAGACCCCGGTCGCGCTCGCCACGAAGATCAACGCCTTCCTCGGGTGACGGTGGCAGACACCGCGCTCCTGCACGACCCGGAGACCTATGTCAACGGCGTGCCGTATGTCGTGCTCGCGCGGCTGCGCCGCGAGCACGGCATCGCCTGGGTCGAGGAGCCATCCGGGCCGGGCTGGCCAGCCGGTCCCGGCTACTGGCTGATTCTGCGGTATGCCGATGTGCGGCAAGTCCTTTCGGATCCCGCGACCTTCTCCTCGGCGGTCGGCGGCACGCAGATCCGTGACCCCGCGTCCGCAGACGATCTGCGCTTCGTCCAGCGGATGATGCTCAACATGGACCCGCCGGAGCACTCCCGGCTCCGACGGCTGCTGGCCCGGTCGTTCACGCCCCGCGCGATCCGGGACCTCGAAGCATCAGTGCGGGAGCACGTCCATACGATCGTCGACCGGCTGCTCGGCGGGCCGACCGAGGTCGACTATGCCAAGGGCGTCTCGGCGGATCTGCCGCTGTTGACGCTCGCCGACGTGCTCGGACTGCCGGCGAGCGACCGGTGGTTGATGTTCGACTGGGCCAACCGGGTCATCGGCTGGCAGGACCCCGATTATGCGGTGAGTGCCGCCTTCGACCCGGCCGGCGCGTCGGCGATGGCGCGGGCGGCGATCGCCCTGCGGCCGGCGCCCGGCCCCGACGGCCGAATGCCGGACCCGCGCACTCGCGCCGGCATGCCCGACCTCTACCACTACGCCCACCTGCTCGGCGCCGCCAAGCGCGCCGACCCGGCCGAGGACGTGATGTCGCTGCTCATGCGCGTGCGCGATGACGACGGGGGAGTGGTCAGCCTCGAGGAGTTCGAGAATCTCTTCTGGCTCTTCGCCGTCGCCGGCAACGAGACCGTGCGCAACGGCATACCAGGCGGAATGATCGCCGTGCTCGCCGCTCCGGACGCGCAGCGGGCGCTGCGGGCGGACCCGTCTCTGATCCCGGCCGCGGTCGAGGAGATGCTGCGCTGGTGGACCCCGGTCATGAGTTTCCGGCGGACCGCCACCACCGACACCTCCCTCGTGGGACAACTCATCAGGGCCGGGGACAAGGTCGTCGTGTCCTTCAGTTCGGCGAATCGCGACGAGGCCGTCTTCCCCGACCCGGATCGCTTCGACATCCGCCGGTATGCCGCGGGCGCCCCCGCCCGCCCGCACCTCGCCTTCGGCCATGGCCCGCACTTCTGCCTCGGGGCGCACCTCGCCCGGGTGCAGATGGCGACCCTGCTCGAGGAGGTGCTGGCGCGGACGGCGTGGCTGGAGCCGGCCGGTGATCCGGCCTATCTGCGCAGCAACTTCCAGCGCGGGGTCAAACGGCTTCCGCTTCGGTGGAGTGTCAAGTGAGCTTGACATCCGCGCACGCACCCTTTTGACTTCTGGAGTCAAGCCACCTCGAGCAGGTGGAGCGATTCAACGAGGGGAACCCCCATGACTCCGGCCCGACGCGACATGCTGCTGATCGTCGTCCTCAGCACGTTCGGCCTCATCGTCCTCAACTCGATGCACGGCTTCTGGAAGGGCGTCGGCACTGGCGTGATCATCGTCGGCCTCGTCGTGGCCGCCCGCCGGATCGTCACCCAGGAGAAGCACCTCGAGGGCGGCCGGCCCGGCCGCTGACCGCCCCGGCCGCATGGACAATGACGTCCGCGCTCGGCGGGAGCAGCGAGGCCTGTCCCAGGCCGCGCTGGGTGCCGAACTGGGCGTCAGCCGGCAGACGGTGAATTCGATCGAAACGGGAAAGTACGACCCGTCCCTCCCCCTCGCGTTCGCCATCAGCCGCTATTTCGGCGCATCGATCGAGGAGATCTTCCATGCTCCGTGACCGGAGAACCCCGCGGCAACACGTGGTGGCGCTCGTGCTGGCACTGGCCGTGATCCTCACGCTCTTCGTCCTCCTCCATCCGAGAAATGCCTCGTTGGCGAACGGCATCCTGTCTGGCGGACTGGCCGTCCTCGCGTTCGGAGTCTTCGCGCTGGTCCGGCGCGGTCGTGGCCGGGGCAGCAGCAGCCTGGAACGCGGGCTGGGTGCCGCGGCCGACGAACGCGACGAGGCGCTGATGACCCGCACCCTCGCCGTCGGTGGCATCGCCGGTATGGCGCTGATGTCGGCCAATCTCGTGGCGGTCGCCCTCGGGGTGCGTCCGGAAGTCGCCGGGACGCTCGCGACCTGGGCCGACCTCGGGGTCATGGGGGCGGCATATGCATGGCACGCGCGCCGGATGTGATCCACAGCGGGTGAAGGCGGACGAGGCGCACGCCAGCCAGGCGCCAGCACCGGCCGTGGCTCGCCGAGGGGAGAACCCGGGTGGCGGCTTCAGCCGCGGCGGGTGTCCCCGCGAACGCCGAGATCTCCTTCGGCATGCCGTATGCCGTGACCGGCCTCCTGCGCGCGGCGGGCGGGATCGGCATACGCACCGTCGTCCGGGCTCCCCGCCGAACCCGGCACTGAAACGGCGACGACACCCGGGGGACTGGTGTCGTCGCCGTCGCAGGGCGGGCTGACCGGGGTCAGCCCTTGTCGGCGCCCGCGTTGGCGCCTTGGGTGAAGAAGCGCTGGAAGAGAATGAACACCAGTGCCGTGGGGATGGTCATGATCAACGCCGCAGCCATCTTGATCGGGTACTGCGTCCCCGAGCCGAGACCACCGGTGGTGAAGCCGGCGATCCCGCGGGTGAGGGTGTAGAGACTTTCCTTGTTGGTGGCGATGATGAAGTGGCCCAGCTCGTTCCACGAGCCCTGGAAGGAGAGAATCGTCAACGTGATCAGGGCCGGCTTCGCCATCGGCAGCACGATCGACCAGAAAGTCCGGAAGGTGCCCGCACCGTCGATGCGGGCGGCTTCTTCCACGGACGGTGGGATCGACTCGAAGAACTGCTTCATGATGAAGACACCCGCGGCATCACAGATGAGCGGGATGACCAGCGCGCCGGGGGTGTTGTAGAGCCCGTAATACTTCAGGGCGAGGAACTTCGGCAGCAGCAGGACGATCCCCGGGACCGCCATCACGGCGAGCACGGCAGTGAACAGGGCATCCCGGCCCCGGAACTTCAGGCGAGCCAGTGCATAGCCCGCGAGGGAGTTGAAGAACACCCGGCCAAGGGTGACGATGATGGCCACCCAGAAGGAATTGACGAACCACAGGGGGAACTTGGTGTCGAACAACCGCGAGATGGCCTCGGTGGTGACCGGCCGGGGGATCAGGCCGAGTGGGTGGTCGGAGGCGTCCGGTTGTGTCTTGAACGAGGTGACCAACTGGATGATGAACGGGAAGATGTACATCAAGGCGAATATGACGAGGAGCGTGTAGAACAGGGCCTTCTTCGTGCCGCTCGAGCGACCGAGGAGTTGTCCGTCGCTCGTGGGCGCCGTCTCGACTTTGGTCACCGCCTCGCCCTCGGTCGCGGTGGTCCTGGGGTCGGGCGTGCCGACGATGTCACTCATACCGAGACTGCCTTCCGCTGTGCGCGTCGTTGTCCCCGCTCCGCCTTCTTCACGGCGGCGGCGTCCCTGTCCCGCAGCAGCCACCGCTGCGCCTGCGTCATCAAGAAGATCAGGAGGAAGAGGAGGAAGGCCATGGCGGCGCCCTGACCCCACTTCTGGTTCCCGAAGGCCGTCTGATAGCTCAGGAAGGCCGGGGTGAGAGTGGTCTTGCCTGGCTTGCCCTGACCGTTGACATACATCTGATCGAAGACCTGCCAGGTGCCGATGACGCCGAGAGTGACGACGAGAATGATGGTCGGCCGCAGGTGCGGCACGGTGACATTCCAGAAGCGCTGGCGGGCATTCGCACCATCGACCATGGCCGCCTCCTCGACCTCGGCGGGAAGGTCCTGCAATGCGGCGAGAAACATCAGCATGAAGGTCCCGGCCGTAGTCCAGATGACCTGGATCATGATCGCCGACATCGCGACGCTCGGCCCCTTGATCCACTCCCAGAGCGAGAGGTTCAGCACCTTGTGGTCGACCAGGGCGGCGGGCGGTGAATCGCTATTCCACAGCCCCAGCCCATTCCCGGCGAGATGGACCAGCCCGCGAGGATCCTGGAACCAGTTCGGGCCATGGACACCGAACCAGCCCAGCATGGCGTTGATCGCACCGGTACCGGTGAAGAGATAGATGAAGACGAGGGTGATGGCAACGGAGGAGACGACCGACGGGAAATAGAAGGCCGTCCGAAAGAAGGTGCGGCCCTTGAGCCACTTCTGGTTGACGAGCACCGCCAGCAGGAGGGCGAGCGCCGTCTGCGCCGGCACGACACCGACGACGTAGTAGAACGTGTTGCGCATCGAGGTCATGAAGTCCTGGCGCGCGAGCCCCTGCTTGGTCAGCAGGTCGGTGTAGTTCTTGAACCCCACATAGTGGGTGCTGCCCCCGAACGGGGTTCCCCGCCCGGTCCAGTCACTCACGGACACCCACAGGGCCATGACGATCGGGACGAGGAGGAACAGCCCGAGAATGACGATCATCGGGGTGACGAAGAGCCAGCCGGCCACGGGCTGGCGCATCGGATCTCCGGACTTGGAGCGCGCCATACGACCTCCTTGACGAATGGGTGCTGCGCCGCCGGGCCCCTCTGGCCCGGGCCCGGCGGCGGTGAGGAACGGGTGTTTCGGACTGGGTCAGCCGCCGATGGCGGAAGCGGCGTTGTCGTCGAAGGACTTCGTGGCGCCGGCGATGTCGGCGGTGGTCATCTTCTCCAGCTGACTGTTCAGTTCTGCGACGACATCGGTCAGCCCGGGGACGTTGATCGGGCCGTGGCCGTAGTCCCCACCGGCGATGAAGGCCGCGTCCTCGGGGAACTTCGCCTTGTAGGCATCCGCGGCGTCGGTGCGGCTCGGCATGACCCCGAAGGCGTCGGCGAAGGCCATCTGCTGGTCCACCGTCGTCAGGGAGTTGATGAGGTCGATGGCCGCGTCCTTGTTCTTGGAATCGGCGGCCAGGCCCCAGCACTGGGTGAACATCAGGGTGCCCTTCTGGGCCCCGGCGGGCATTTCGACGACCTTGTAGCCGACCTTCGGGTAGTCGTTCTTCATCGCGCCCTTGATCCAGTTGCCCTCGATCGTCATGGCCGCGAGCTGCTTTCCGAAGGCCTCCCCACCCCAGCCGGCGCCGAGGTCGTTGGACATCTTGAAGTTGCCGGCCTTGACGTTGTCTTGGACGAACGTCAGGGCGTCCGTGACCTTGGCGTCGGCCGCGGCACCGCCCGTGTTGTCGGCGTTGAGCCACCAGCCGCCGTTCTGGACCACGAAGGCGCCGAGGCGGTCGATGCCGACGCCGATGCCGAGGCCCGCGACCTTGTCGGTGGTCAGCTTCTTGGAGACGGCGACGAGCTGATCCCACGTGGTCGGGACATCGGCGTCGGTCAGGCCGGCCTTCTTCCACATGTCGGTGTTGATCTCGAGGGCGAGCGAGGAGAAGTCCTTGGGCACGCAGTACTGCTTGCCGTCGTAGGTGAAGGTATTGCGCAGCGACTCATAGAACTTGTCGTTGTCGGCGATCTTGTCGGCATACGCCTCGAGCGAGCCCTGCTTGGCGAAGGTCGCGAACTTGCCGGCGTCCATGTACATCACGTCGGCCGGGTTGCCGCCAGCGAATCCCTGGGCGAGTTCCTGGTCCATGTCGGAGGCGACGGTCACCTCGACGGTGTTGCCGGTCTTCTTGCCCCAGGCGTCGGTCGCGGCCTTGACGGCGTTGGTCTCGGCGTCGCCGGAGGAGGCGATGAGCATCTTCAGCGCCACACCCGTAGGAACGGATGCCGACGCGGATGCGCTGGAGCTCGCGCTCGTGCCGCCGCCTGCCGACGACGTCGAGGAGGACGAGGAGTCGAAGCCGCCGCCACCGCAGGCGGCGAGCGTGAGGCCGCCGACTGTGGCGATGGTCAGTGCGGTGAAGCGGCGGTGGGCGATCAGCATTTCCGGGTTCCCTTCGGGTTGCAACAAGGTGTGACGAGCGGCCCGTCCGGATGGAACGGGCTGAGCGGGGGTTCTGGGGTGCAGGGGAGAGGTGTGGCTCCGGCGAACCACGGTGGCGAATCGGTCGCGGTCAGCGGTCCGAACGCGAAGAGGCGCGGGTGACGAGCGTCGGCCGGAACAGCGCACCGGCCTCGGGCGGGGGGCCACCCTCGAGCCGCTTGTGGACGAGGCCGAGGAGGTAGTCGGCGATCGCGGTGAGGGGTTGCGCGACCGTGGTCAGGTCGAACATCTCGGCCATCCCCGAGTCGTCGACTCCGGTGATGCCGACGTCGATACCCGGCCGCCACCCGCGATCGCGTGCGGCCCGTTCCACGCCGACGGCGAGCAGGTCGGAGGCGCAGGCAATGGCCCCGCCACGTCCGACCTGATCGAGCAGGCCGTATGCCGCCATGGTCGCCGCGCGCAGGTCCTGCTCGCACGTGCCTTCGGGCCCGGCCGGGTATCCGCGGGGGACGAGGGTGGTCGCCCATCCTGCGCGCCGGTCGTCACCGACGGCCGAGCCGTGCGGCCAGCCGAGGTAGCCGATGCGCTCGTAGCCGGCGTCGAGGAGGTGAGCGGTCGCATCGGCGAGACCCGCCGCGCCGTCGACGTCGGCCCACGAGGTGATGTCATCGCGGCCCCAGAGGCGACCGAAGGCGGCATACGGCACACCCGCCTCGTCGAGCCAATCGGGGCGGGGATCGCCGGGATGGGTGTCCGCGAGGACGAAGGCGTCGACGACCTGGGCGCGGACCATGTCGGCGTATCCCTCGGTGAGGGTCTGGGCGCCGGCGGAACTGAAGGTGACCAGGTGGCAGCCGTGTCCGATCGCCATCTCGCCGAGGGCGACGGTGAACGGGTAGGCGACCTCGTTGCGGTTGGCCTCGCCATACGAGAGAAGTTCGAAGCCGACTGCGCCGGTCCGTTGGGACCGAAGCGACTGGGCCGCGTTTGACGGGCGGTAGCCGAGTTCGCGGATGACGGCCTGGACTCGCTCGAGGGTGGGGCCCTTGAGGCGCTCCGGGTGAATGAGCGCGTTCGAGACGGTCTGTCGGGACACACCAGCGGCGGCGGCGACATCGCGAATGGTGACACGGCCAGCGGACATCTGCTGCTCCCTCCTCGTTGACGGATCGGCGCTCGATGAGTCAGATTTTGTTCCGGCTCTGATCGTTCAAACCCAGTGTGGTGGTGGTTTGTGACCAATTTGAACGATCAGATTGCCAAACTGTGACCGATTCAGCCCGGTCTGTCAAGCGGGGCGTGTCTGCGACCCGCGCGTTCCCCGTCAGACCTCGACGAAAGTGATCCCTGTGACCGAACCGGCCCACCGCCAACCATGGCTTCATGACCTCGAGATCGTCGTCGACGGGCCCGCAACGCTCGTCGCCGACCGGGCGGGTGGGCTGGCCGTTCCGGGGGCCGGCCTGCTCGTGGACGATCGCCGGGTCCTGAGCCATCACGTCCTCGAACTCGACGGCGAAGAGCCCGTGCCGATCCAGGTCGCCTCGATGGGGGGGCGCACCGGGATCTGGGCGTGTGCACGCAATCTCGGCGACGACGGTCCCGACCCCACGGTCGAAGTGCATCTCGACCGCCGGCTCGATGGGCCCGTGCTCACCGAATCGATCACCCTGGTCTCGCGCGCCGACGGCCCGGTGTCGACCCGGATGACGGTGCACCTCGCCGGCGACGGGGCGGAACTCGCCGCGATCAAGAGTGGGGCGCCCCGCGGGGTGCTGCTGCCGGCGACCACCGGCGAGGGTGTGCTGACCTGGTCGGATGCCCGCCACAGGACGACCGTGACCACGACGCCGGTGGCCGAAGCGTGCTCGGCCGGGACGCCGGGGGAGCCGAGTGTCCTGGAGTTCACCCTGACGCTCGCCCACGGCATACCGCAGACGGTGGTGGTGCGGGTGGCGGCCGAGCGGCTGACTGCGTCGCACTTCGATGCCGACGCGGGTGGCCGGCTGGTCGACTGGGCAGCGCTCTCGGTCAGTTCCGAAGACCGTCGCCTGGGCGATCTGTTCCACACCAGTCTGACCGATCTGCGTCACCTTCTGCTCACCGATCCGCAGGCCCGGCAGGATGTGTTCGCCGCCGCCGGGACGCCGTGGTATCTCACTCTCTTCGGGCGGGATTCGATGTGGGCGGCACGATTCCTCCTGCCGTTCGACACGACCCTGGCCCTCGGGACTCTGCGGACGCTCGCACGGCGGCAGGGAACGCGGGTGGACGCCGACGCCGCGGAGGAGCCGGGCAAGATCCTCCATGAAGTTCGGCGGGGCGAGTTCTTCGACGTCGGGGGGCTGGAGACGCCGCCGACCTATTACGGGACGGTCGACGCGACACCGCTGTGGGTCGTGCTGCTGCACGACGCGTGGCGATGGGGCCTGCCCGACGACGACGTCCGCGCCCTGCTGCCTAACATGATCGCGGCGATGGAGTGGATTGTCGGTGCCGCGGACAACGATCTCGGCGTCCTGCGCTATGTCGATGCGAGCGGACACGGGTTGTCCAACCAGGGATGGAAGGACTCCGGCGACTCCATGCGCTTCCATGACGGACGGATCGCCGATGCGCCGATCGCCCTCCTCGAAGCGCAGACGTATGCCGTGGAAGCCGCCCGCGGTGCCGCCGATCTGATCGAGGCCTTCGGGGCGGGCGACGGGCGCGGGTGGCGAGACTGGGCGGACACGATGACGAACCGGATCCGGGAGCGGTTCTGGGTCGAGCGGGACGGCCATCGGTATCTCGCGATGGCGCTCGACGGGGCTGGGCGACCGGTCGACGGGGTGGGCAGCAATATGGGGCACGCCCTGGGTAGTGGTGCGCTCAGCGAGGCCGAAGCGGCCTCCGTCGTCGACACGCTCACCTCGCCGAACCTGCTGGGGGAGTTCGGGATCAGTACGCTCTCGCGGGACAACGCGGCATACAACCCGATCGGTTATCACACCGGATCGGTGTGGACGCATGACACGGCCATCGCGCTCCTCGGGATGGTCAAGGAAGGCCTTTCGCGACAGGCGGCGCACGTCGCGCTCGGGCTGGTGGCAGCGGCGGCACCGTTCGGCTGTCGGGTGCCCGAACTGTTCGCCGGCGACGCGATCGGGCACCGTCCGGTGCCGTATCCGGCCTCGTGCCGGCCGCAGGCGTGGGCGGCAGCGGCCGCGGCCGCGGTGGTCACGGGGGTGTTGGGGCTCTCCGCTGATGTGCCGATGGGGCGGCTCACGCTGTATCCGATGCGGCCGAGCCCGTTCGGGCCGACGCGGGTGTCCGGGTTGAGCTGGGCCGGCACGAGATTCTCGGTGTCGCTCGATGCAGATGGGCGGCCCGAGGTCGAGGGGTTGCCTGAGGACGTCATCGTCGACATCCGGTGATGGGGGCGCCCGTGGGCTGTCGGGCCCGACGGTTAATATCGTCGTCATGTTCGATAGTCGGCCGCGGGCCGGGCCGCCTGGATGGCCCGACGCCGTGCCACCGCCCCAGGTCGAGGGGTGGGAGGTCCCCGCGGTCTCGTGGTTGCTCGACCACTGTCCTGCGGACTATCGGGCGTATGCCGGGTGGCGCCGACATCCCATCGCCCTCGCCTGGCTGGCCGGCCGCCATATCGACGCGCAACTGGTGGCCATGCGCCAGGCGTATCGCGAGGCCCGGGTGGAGATGGCGGAGTATGTCCCGCCGGAAGGGATCGCGGCCTTGATGAATGGGCTCGAGCACGAGGGCGCGCGACTGGTCGCCGCCGCCCGCGGAGCCCATCTGATCCACGAGGCATTGCAGGGTCGGACCTTCGTCGCGAAACTCTGACGTCGACGAGGGCGCGCGACTGGTCGCCGCCGCCCGCGGAGCCCATCTGATCCACGAGGCATTGCAGGGTCGGACCTTCGTCGCGAAACTCTGACGTCGAGAGGCCTTTCCCGCGCAGAGCGCACGACCCAGACGGAAGTGGGTGTGGAGGCATCGGGAAGGCGCGATGCGTCCAGCGGCCGGCCGGTGAGCGAGCAACTAGACTCGTGCGGGTGTTGGAGCAGATCGCCGGACCGGCGGACGTCAAGGCGATGCGCACCGAAGATCTCCCCGAACTGGCGGCGGAGATCCGCGAGTTCCTCATCCAGTCCGTCTCCCGCACCGGCGGTCACCTCGGCCCGAACCTCGGCGTCGTCGAGCTGACCATCGCCCTCCATAGGGTCTTCGACTCCCCGGGCGACGCGGTGATCTTCGACACGGGCCACCAGTCCTATGTCCACAAGCTACTCACCGGACGCCAGGACTTCGGCGCGCTCCGGGCGAGGGGCGGCCTGTCCGGCTACCCCAGTCGCGCCGAATCCCAACACGACATCGTCGAGAACTCGCACGCCTCCACCTCGCTGTCATGGGCGCATGGCATCGCCAAGGGACGCGTGATCGCAGGGGAGCGGGGGCGGCATACGGTCGCGGTGATCGGTGACGGCGCCCTCACCGGCGGCATGGCGTGGGAGGCGCTCAACAACATCGCCGCTGACAAGAGCCTCCCGCTCGTCATCGTCGTCAACGACAACGAGCGGTCGTATGCCCCGACCATCGGCGGTCTCGCCGACCACCTGGCGACGTTGCGCACGACCCAGGGCTACGAGCAGTTTCTCGACTGGGGCAAGTCGACGATCCGGCGCGCGCCGGTCGTCGGCCGCACTGTCGAGCGCGCCCTTCACGGGATGAAGAAGGGAATCAAGGATGTCGTTGCACCACAAGGACTTTTCGAAGACCTGGGGCTGAAATACGTCGGCCCGATCGACGGTCACGACAGCGCCGCCCTGGAGTCCGCGCTGCGCCGGGCCAAAGCGTTCAAAGGCCCGGTCCTCGTCCATGTCCTGACTCAGAAGGGCCGCGGCTACGAGCCGGCGCGGCAGGACGATGCCGATCAGTTCCATGCGGTCGGGGTCATCAATTCCGAGACCGGGCTGCCGTTCGAGCTCGCCGGCCGCAGCTGGACCGACGAGTTCAGCGACGAGATGGTCGCTCTCGGCGACGAGCGCCCGGACATCGTCGGTGTCACGGCCGCCATGATGATCCCGGTCGGACTCGGCCCGTTCGCCCAGGCCCACCCCGACCGGATCATCGATGTCGGCATCGCCGAGCAGCATGCCGTCACCATGGCCAGTGGGTTGGCGTATGCCGGACTTCACCCCGTCGTCGCCATCTATGCGACCTTCCTCAACCGGGCGTTCGACCAGCTCCTCATGGACGCCGCCCTCCACCGGGCCGGCGTCACCGTCGTGCTGGACCGCGCCGGGATCACCGGACCCGACGGGGCTTCCCACCACGGAATGTGGGATCTGTCCATCTGCGGCGTCATCCCTGGCCTTCGTCTCAACGCCCCCCGGGATGGGCAGTCGGTGCGGCGGGCCCTCCGCGAGGCCGTCGACGTCACCGACGCGCCCACCGTCATCCGCTTCCCCAAGGGCAGCGTCGGCGCGCCGATCACGGCCCTGCGCGAGATCGGCTCGCTCGACGTCATCGCCGACCACACCGACGGCGGTCCCGTCGACCTGCTCCTCGTCGCCGTCGGATCCATGGTGGCGACGGCGATCACCGTCGCCGAGAAGCTCGCGGCCGACGGTCAGCGCACCCTCGTCGTCGACCCGCGCTGGGTCGTCCCGGTCTCCCCGGACCTGATCACCCTCGCCCGCGATGCCACCCGCGTCGCCGTCGTCGAGGACGGTGTGAGCGTCGGCGGCATCGGAGATCAGGTGGCAATGGCGTTGCGCACCAATGGAATCACGACCCCAGTGGCGACCTTCGGCATACCCCGGGAGTTCCTCGGTCACGGGACCCGAGGCCAGGTCCTCGAGCGGATCGGCCTCATTCCCGACACGATCGCGAACGCGCTCGCCGGCTGACCGCGCGAAACCGGCAGGCAACTGGCATGTGGTACTGGTTCTTCAAGTTCGTCGGTCTCGGGCCGATCGCGTGGTGGTATTTCGGTCTGCGTTGGCTCGGCCGTGACCACCTCCCGCGCTCGGGGCCGTTCATCGTCGCCGCCAACCACATCGCTTTCGTCGACCCGGTCGGCATCAGCATGGGCGTCCCGCGCAAGGTCATCTTCGTCGCGAAGACGAAGTACTACGGCGGCAAGGGTTTCGGTGGTCGAGCCCTCGGCTGGTTCCTCACGGCGATCGGTCAGGTCCCGATCGATCCCGAGACCGCGACGTCCGCCAATCCCGCTCTGGAGACCTCGCGCCGCATCCTCGCCGACGGCGGCGTCGTCGCGATCTTCCCCGAGGGCACGCGCTCTCCCGACGGCCGGCTCTATCGCGGCCACACCGGCGTTGCCCGGCTCGCGCTCCCGTCGCATGTCCCGATCGTGCCCGTCGGGGTGACCGGCACCCGCGAGGTCCGGCTGCCCGGGTCGTCCCGCGGTGCCCAGCGCGGTCACGTGCGGGTGACCTATGGCGCACCCCTCGACCTCAGCCCCTGGCGCGGTCGCGAGGACGACCCCGCGGCGTGGCGCGAGGTCACCGATCTCCTCATGGAGCGAATCGCGGCGCTGACCGGCCAGGAGCGGGTCAACCGCTATTCGACGCGCGAGGAGCAGGCGAAGCGCGATATCGATGGCACTGCCGGCGGCCTCGGCACCTGAGGCTCGCCACTACCGTGGGCCTATGGAGACGACCGAGTTGCCGCCCAGCGTCACCGTCGAACCCGGCCCCGGTGGCCTCGCTCAGGTGCGCGTCACGTCGCCACTCGGCATCGGGACGGTCAGTCTCCACGGCGCCACCGTGACGTCGTGGATGCCGGAGGGAGCGGCATACGACCTGCTGTTCGTCTCTCCCCGAGCACGATTCGAACCAGGGACGGCGATCCGGGGTGGGATCCCGCTGTGTGCGCCGTGGTTCGGTCCCGGCCGGACCGGCGACCGCCGCCCGGCCCACGGCTTCCTCCGCACGGCCCCGTGGACCCTCACCGGTGCCCGGGACGACGGCGGCACGGTCACCCTCGACCTGACCCTTCCGCCGGAGACATATGCCGCTCTGCCCGCCGCCGCCGGCTGGCCCGCCGACGCGGTGTTCACCTGCGCGGTGACCCTGGGCGCGGACCTCACCCTCGCCCTCGCCGTGACCGCGGGTGCGTCATCGCTCGAGGTCGACTGGGCCCTGCACGCTTACCTGCGCGTCGGCGACGTCCGCCGCGTCACGATCGACGGCCTCGACGGCGCGGACTATGTCGACAAGGTCGACGGCGGGCGCGTCAAACGTCAGCACGGACCGCTCACCCTCACCGGCGAGACCGACCGGGTGTATGCCGCCGCCCACCCCGTCACTGTCACCGACCCCGTGCTGGGACGCACCCTGGCTGTCGCCGGAGTCGACAATGCGCAGACCGTCGTATGGAATCCGTTCGCGGACAAGGCGGCCGGGATGCCCGACCTCGGTGACGCCTGGCCGGATTTCGTCTGCGTCGAGTCGGCGGCGGTGCTCGACCGGTTCGTCACCGTGGGGCCCGGCGCCACCGCGCGGCTCGGTCAGCGGATCGCTCTGCGCTGACCGCCCGATTCCCCGGCTCAGATGTCGCGGAACGTCTCGATCGTCGCCCCGAGCGCATTGAGTCGCTCGGCGAGATCCTCATAACCGCGGTTGATCACATAGATGTTCCGCAGCACCGAGACGCCCGGCGCCGCGAGCATCGCGAGGAGGACGACCACCCCGGGGCGCAGGGCCGGCGGGCAGACGACCTCGGCGGCGCGGAACTTCGGCGTCGGGCCGCTGATCATCACCCGGTGCGGGTCGAGCAGCTGCACCCGCACACCGACCTTGGTCAGCTCGGTGAGATAGATCGCCCGGTTCTCATAGACCCAGTCGTGGATCATCGTCGTTCCCTCCGCCTTCGCGGCGATGAGAGCGAAGAACGGGAGGTTGTCGATATTGAGCCCTGGGAACGGCATCGGGTGAATCTTGTCGGCCGGTGCCTTGAGGGGACCCGGGATCGTCGTCAGGTCGACGAGGCGGGTGTGCCCGTTGGCCGAGACGTATTCGGGCGTCACCTCATACGTCATCCCCATCGTTTCGAGCGTCGCGAGCTCGATCTCGAGGAACTCGATCGGCACGCGCTCGATGGTGATCGAGGACTCGGTGACGACGGCGGCGGCCAGGAGGCTCATCGCCTCGATCGGGTCCTCGCTGGGCTGGTAGTCGACGTCGACGTCGATCTCGGGCACGCCGTGGACGGTCAGGGTCGTGGTCCCGATGCCATCGATCCGGACCCCGAGCTTCTGGAGGAAGAAGCACAGGTCCTGGACCATGTAGTTGGAGGACGCATTGCGCACGACAGTGACCCCGTCGTACTTCGCCGCGGCCATGAGGACGTTCTCGGTGACCGTGTCACCGCGCTCGGTCAGGACGATCGGCTTCTCCGGCCCGACCCCGACCTGCACCGAGCAGTCATAGAACCCGTGCGTGGCGAAGACATTGAGCCCGAAGTGGCGCAACGCGATGAGGTGCGGCTCGATGGTGCGGGTGCCGAGGTCGCAGCCGCCGGCATACGGCAACTGGAAGCGCGCGAACTCGTGGAGCAGCGGGCCGAGGAACATGATGACCGTCCGGGTCCGTCGCGCCGCGTCGACGTCGATCGCCTCGAGGTCGAGCTGGGTCGGCGGGACGATCTCGAGATCGCTGGTGCCGGGCAGCCAGCGGGTGCGGACGCCGATCGAGCCGAGGACCTCGACGATCCGGTTGACCTCCTCGATCCGGGCGAGGCTGCGCAGGGTGGTCCGGCCCTTGTTGAGCAGCGCGGCACACAGGAGCGCCACGGCGGCGTTCTTGGACGTCTTGACCTCGATCGTCCCGGAGAGCTGGGCTCCGCCCACGACGCGCAGGTGCTGCGGCTGGCTGTGGCCGAGCGAGACGAACTCGCTGTCGAGAGCCTCGCCGATGCGGGCGAGCATCTCCAGGCTGAGGTTCTGGCCCCCCTGCTCGATGCGTGCGACGGCGCTCTGGCTGGTTCCGAGGGATGTGGCGAGATCGGTCTGGGTCATGCCCTTGTGACGCCGCGCGTCCCGGATCAGGTTGCCGATGCGATTCAGATAGTCGTCAGACACGAGACACCATGGTACCTCACATGTGAGATACGCCGCGACACGACGCGGCCCGGACGCCGTGGAGGACGTCCGGGCCGCGGTCGTATGCCGATCCCGTCCTCTGACGGGCACGCTCGCCGCGCATGGGGCGCAGCAGCCACGCATCAGTCAGCTCAGGGCTCACTTCCCGGAGCGAAGTCCGAGTCGAATGCCGTCACACGCCAGGGGCCCGACGAGGAGAAGCGCTCGACGGTTGCCGAGAAGTTCAATTTGTTTGACGGTGTCTCGCGCACCCAAGTGCCGCGGCCATCCTTCTCATACATCGTTGAATGCGCCACGAAGGCTTCGGTCAGCTGAACCTTGTCTGCACTCACGGACTTGACCGACGAGAAGGAGAATGCATCGGCGCTTCCACCGACCGGGCGGAAATTTCCTCCGGCGATGAGCCCCAGTGCGGCCCTCAACGCACGTGCCTCGGCCTCGAGTTGAGCGCCACCGAAGAGTCTGCGCAACGTCGTCTCGCGCTCCGACCCGAGTTCCCTCAGGTAGGCGGCGTCAGAGACCCTGCCGCTCGAGGGTACGGAATTGATCGTCTGCCGCGCCGACATCGCGTGTTCGAAAGCGGTGATGGCCGCCGCCTGATCGGTCAGCCGCACGTGGTCACCGGCACTGGCGCCGATCATATTCGTGGCGAGGAAAACAATAGTAGCGAGCCCTGTTGTGAGGGGCAGTCGGTGTTTCACATTCACCTCAGGCGGTCGATGGAATGTGCCAGAAGCTGATGCTCGTCGTGGCCCATTGCGAGTTGTAGGGTCTCAGATGCCAAATGGCGTGCCTACGACCACTTGTGTGCTGGTCGATGACGTTCTCATAGCCATGTCCTGCGTAGTCACTTCCGATGCCGACTTGACTGGCGAACGCGGGCGTGGGCGCGGCGGCGAACAAAGCCAACAACCCGAAGACGGGGACCGCCCATCGGCCCACCCTTGCCGTTGTGTCCACGGGGCCCTCCATCGTGATCCCTGACAGGCTACTTGGTCGCGGGGGGGGTCAAAGGAGTCGCGTACCGGGCTCGAAAGGAGTCGCCGACGGTCCAGCGATCGCCCGCCGCGCACTGCACATCCGGCCGACGGCCGGCCGGCCGTCGAGATTTGGGCAGATCAGGATCGTCATGATCGGGCGCATGGTCGTCCCCCAGGGCTCCGGATGGGCTGCGTCTGCACCGTTCGGCGACACGACGCGGCCCGGACGCCGTGAGAGACGTCCGGGCCGTGGTCGTATGCCGATCCCGTCCTCAGGCGGGCACGCTCGCCACGCCCGGCGGCAGGAGCCGTCTGCCGAGGACCTTCTCGCTGATCCCCTCCCGGTCGAGCACGGGGCAGATGCCACCGTTCCAGAACTGGAATCCGGCGCCGGTGATCATGGCCAGGTCGATGTCCATGGGCGCCTGGGCGACGCCGTCCTGGAGCATGAGCCCGATCTCCTCGCAGATCGCCGACAGGACGCGCTCGCGCGTGGCGGCAACGTCGAGCCCCACCGGGTTCTCCGGCGGGATCTGCAGCGACGGGTCGTAGGCCGTCTTCTTCGCCTCGACCATCGCCTTGAGGGAGGGCGAGACATAGAACCGGTCCCCGAACGCCCGGTGGAGGGTCTCCGAGTTGTGGAGGGCAATCGCCGGCCCGACGAGGCCGAGGAGGACGAATGGCGGCATCGGGGCGATGCCGGCGACGGCCTGGTCGGCGATCGCGGACGGGGTTCCCTCGTCGACGATCCGGGTGTATTCGCCCATGAACCGCCCGAGGAGCCGGTTGACGATGAAGCTCGCCGAGTCCTTGACTCGGATCGTCGTCTTCTTCAACGCCCGGCCGACGGCGAACGCGGTCGCCAGGGCCGCGTCGTCGGTCTTGTCTCCCGGGATGATCTCGAGCAGCGGCATGACCGCGACCGGGTTGAAGAAGTGGAATCCGACAACTCGTTCGGGGTGCTGGAGGTCGGCCGCCATCTCCGTGATCGACAACGAGGAGGTGTTGGACGCGAGGACGCACTCGGACGAGACGACGGCCTCGACCTCGGCGAAGACCTGCTTCTTGACCCCGATCTCCTCGAATACCGCCTCGATGACGAACTCCGCGTCGGCGAAGCCCTCCTTGCTCGTCGACCCGGTGACCAGGGCAGCGATCTTGTTGGCGGTGTCCTGGTTCATCCGGCCCTTGGTGACCTGGTCGGACAACTGCCCGCGGACATAGGCGACGCCCTTGTCCACCCGCTCCTGGTCGAGGTCCGTCATGACGACCGGGACCTCCATGCTCTTGGCGAACAGCAGCGCCAGCTGGGCCGCCATGAGACCGGCACCGACGATGCCGACCTTGGTGACCGGGCGGGCCAGCGCCTTGTCGGGCGCGCCCGCGGGCCGCTTGGCCCGCTTCTGGACCAGGTCGAAGGAATAGAGCCCGGCCCGCAGCTCGTCGCCCATGACGAGGTCGCCGAGCGCCTCGTCCTCGGCCGCGAACGCGCTCTCCCGGTCGGCAGTCCGCGCGGCAGCGACGAGATCGAGCGCGCGATAGGGCGCCGGCGACTTGCCACCGGTCTTGACGTCGACGAGGCCCTTGGCCATGGCCACGGCGGTGTTCCATGCGGTCTCGTCGCGGTCGATCTCCGGCCGCGTGACGGCGATGTCGCCGGTGACGACGCCAGCCGCCCAGGCGATGGACGCCTCGAGGAAGTCGGCGGGCGCGAACATCGCATCCGCCATACCGAGCTTGAATGCCTGCGGTCCCTTGAGCATCCGGTTGGTGTTCATCGGGTTCTCGATAATGACCGTCAACGCCTTGGCGACACCGACGAGGTTGGGCAGGAGGTAGCACCCGCCCCACCCCGGCACGAGCCCGAGGAAGGTCTCCGGCAGCGCGACCGCCGGCACCCCTGCCGAGATCGTCCGGTAGTCGCACGCGAGCGCGATCTCGACGCCACCACCCATGGCGGCACCGTTGACGAACGCGAAGGTCGGCACCGGCAGGTCCATGATCTGGCCGTATGCCGCGTGGCCGGCTCGCGCGATCTCCAGCGCCTGCTCGCGCCCCCGGACATACGGGATGCCGGACAGGTCGGCGCCCACGGCGAAGATGAACGGCTTGCCGGTGATCCCGACCGCCTGGATCTGACCGGCCTCGGCGCGCGCCTGGGCCGCCGTGATCGCCGCGGAGATCTCGGCGAGGGAGGCGGGCCCGAAGGTGTTGGGCCGGGTGTGGTCGAAGCCGTTGTCCAGCGTGATCAGGGCCAGCGTGCCGGCGCCGCCGGGCATCGTCACGTCCTGGACGAGCGCCTTGGTCACGACCTCGTCGGTGAACTCGGGCGCGGCCTTCGGCGCCGGGCTGGGCGTTTCGGGGCTGAGGGTCTCGGTCATGGCTCAGGCCTCCTTTCCGTAGTCGGCGTGGTGGGGATTCTCGAAGATGACGGCGCCGCCCATGCCGATGCCGATGCACATCGCCGTCATGCCATAGCGCACGTCGGGGTGCTCCTCGAACTGCCGGGCGAGCTGGTTCATCAGGCGCACGCCGCTCGAGGCGAGGGGGTGCCCGGTGGCGATGGCGCCGCCATACTGATTGACCCGCGGGTCGTCGTCGGCGATCCCGAAGTGGTCGAGGAAGGCGATGACCTGGACGGCGAAGGCCTCGTTGAGTTCGAACAGCCCGATGTCCTCGATGCTCAGCCCGGCCTTGGCCAGCGCCTTCTCGGCAGCCGGCACCGGCCCGATCCCCATGACCTCGGGCTCGACGCCGACGAACGCGAACTCCACGAGCCGCATCTTGATCGGCAGTCCCAGCTCCTTGGCCGTCTCCTCCGCGGCGAGGAGGCACGCGGTCGCGCCGTCGTTGAGACCGGCGGCGTTGCCCGCTGTGACGCGGCCGTGCGGCCGGAACGGGGTCTTGAGAGTGGCGAGGTCGGCGACCGTCGTTCCCGGGCGGGGCGGTTCGTCTGCGACGGCAAGTCCATATCCCTTCGCCTTGCTCCGGGTCGCCATGGGGACCAGATCGGGCTGGATCTTCCCGTCGGCATACGCCTGCGCGAGCTTGTCCTGGGAGCCGACCGCGTAGGCGTCGCAGCGCTCCTTGGTCAGCTGCGGATAGCGGTCGTGCAGATTTTCCGCCGTCTTGCCCATGACCAGCGCGGAGGGATCGACGAGCCGCTCGGCGACGATCCGCGGGTTGGGATCGACGCCCTCGCCCATCGGGTGGCGGCCCATGTGCTCGACACCGCCGGCGACGGCGATGTCGATGGCGCCGAAGCTGATCATCCCGGCAGTCGTCGCGACCGCGGTCATCGCCCCGGCGCACATCCGGTCGATCGAGTAGCCGGGCGTGGTCTTGGGGAGACCGGACAGGAGGGCGGCGATGCGCCCGAGGGTCAGGCCCTGGTCGCCGATCTGGGTCGTCGCCGCGACGGCGACCTCCTCGACCCGCTCGGGGGGCAGTTGGGGGTTGCGCGCGAGCAGCTCGCGGATGCACCGGACCACCAGATCGTCGGCTCGGGTCTCGGCATACATGCCGTTGGCCCCGGCCTTGCCGAACGGGGTGCGGACCCCGTCGACGAAGACGACCTCACGACGTTGACGCGCCACAGCGCTCCTCCTCGTTGGATTGGGAACCGCGGGCGCGCGAGTGAACGGCCCCGGTCAGGACCACGATACTAAGCGCTTGCTTAGCCCGGCAGCGCCGACGCCGGTGACGGCGCTCACTCAGGCGCCGGTGTCCGCCCAGGCCTTCTGGAGCAGGGGAATGACGATGGCCCGCTGCCAGGGTCGCACGCCGTATGCCGCGAGCCCGGCATCGAAGGCCGCCTCCTCGGGTGCTCCCTCCGGTGGCGACCACACGATCCGCCGCAGCGGCTCCGGCGAGCAGAGGTTCTCCATCGGGATCGTGCGCGCGAACGCGAACGCCGACATCGCCTCCCGGGTGGACGCGAGGCGGCGCGCCGCGACCGGGTTCTTCTCGGCCCACGCGCGTGGGGGCGGGGGACCGTCGTTGGGCAGCGAGGCCGCAGGCAACTGGGAATCGGGCAGTGCCCGTGCCCGGGCGAGCGCAGCAAGCCACTCCCGGCGGTTGCGGGTGACGGCCCGGCTGCCGTCGGGCAGGGTCGTCGGATCGGTCAGGGCGTGCTGGGCGATCTCGACCAGAGCGGCGTCGGGGGCGACCCGCCCCGGTGCGGTGTCCCGGTCGGCGGCCATCCGGTCGCGTTCGTACCAGAGTTCCCGGATATAGGCGAGGCCACGCGCTCCCCGGACCCGGTGCATCCCGGCGGTGCGCCGCCAGGGGTCGATTCGGGTCGCCGGCTGCCACGAGAGGAGGGCGGCGAACTCCTGGCGCGCCCACTCGTCCTTGCCGGCGCGGGCGAGGTCGACCCCCATCAGGTTGCGGACCTCGCCGAGAACCTCGACGTCGAGGGCGGCATACCGCAGCCAGGACTGAGGCATCGGGCGCGTCGACCAGTCCACCGCTGAGTGTTCTTTGGCGAGGGTGAGGCCGAGGTAGTGCTCGACGACGGCGGCGAGGCCGACGCGCGGCATACCGAGCAGGCGGGCGGCGAGTTCGGTGTCGAAGAGCTGCTGCGGGTGCAACCCGACCTCGGCGAGACAGGCGAGATCCTGCGTGGCGGCGTGGAGGATCCACTCGGCACCGCCGATCGCCGCGTCGACCGGCGAGAGGTCGGGCACCGCCATCGGGTCGATGAGCCACGTCCCGGCCCCGTCGCGGCGGATCTGGACGAGATAGGCCCGCTGGCCATAGCGATAGCCGGACGCCCGCTCGGCGTCGATCGCCACCGACCCGACACCGGTCGCGATCGCCTCTGCCGCCTCGTCGAGTCGGCGCTCGGATGTGACGACATCGGGAATGCCGTCCGCGGGCACCTCGAGTGGCCGGGTCTCCGGACGCGGAGTGTCGGCCACGGTGGCGGGGGTCTCGGGCATGGGTCAGCGGCGCCGGCCGGGAAGGGCGACGACTCCTTCCGGGAGGGGCGGCAGGCCGGCGACGGTGCACAGCAGGTCGGCCCAGGCCTCGAGGTGGCTCGCCGGATCGTCGTCGGTCGGGGTCCACGACGCCCGGACCTCCAGTTCCACGACCCGGGGTCGTTCGCTCAATCCGCCGAAGCTCTCCGAGACCACCGTGGTGACGGTGCCCGCCTCGGCGGTGAACTGCACGGCATACGACTCGAGCGACTCGACGAGCCACGACCAGCCGACCTCGCTGAGGAACGGGTCGGTGCCCATCTCGGGTTCCAACTCGGCCCGGGCGAAGGTGACGACGCGCCACGCCCCACCCCACGGCTCTGGGCAGGACGGATCGTGGAGGAGGACGAACCGTCCCGAGGCGATGTCGTCCTCGTCGTCGGCCCCGGCCATGACTTCGGCGGTCAGCGCGACGGCGTGGGGCGCGATCCGAGCCGGAGGCGGCACCTCAGTCAGCCGCAACTCGGGGCGGATCTGGGCGGTTCGCAGCGCGGCCAACGCCTGGGCGAACACCGCCGGCGCGGCAGCTGGGTTCGTGCGGCTCGCCACTCCAGCAGGTTAGGCGCACGATCCCGCCGTAGGGCCGCATTGGCGCCTCGGGTCCTCGGGCGTGTCGCCACCACGGATAACCTGCGCGGGTGACGGCTCTCCTCGCGCTCGCGTCCTCCTTGGTGTGGGGAACCTCCGACTTCACCGCGGGCCTGATCGCCAAGCGGCGCCCGCCGGCGGCCGTCGTCGGCTGGTCGCAAGCGATCAGCCTCGTCGTGATGAGCCTGATCGTCGGGTGGATCGGGGCCTGGCCGGCGGGCCCGTGGCCGGCTTGGGCGGCGCTCGCGGGCGTCTCCGGCGCGAGCGCGCTCGTCTGCTTCTATGCCGCGCTCAGCACCGGCACGATGGGTGTGGTCGCGCCGATCGCCTCGCTCGGGGTCGTGGTCCCGGTGCTGCTCGGGGTGCTCGGGGGCGAGGCGCCGTCGGTGCTGTCCTGGGCCGGTATGGCGCTCGCCGTCGTCGGCGTCCTGCTCGCCTCCGGCCCCGAGTTGGAGGGCGATGTGGCGCGGCGCCCGGTGGTGCTCGCCTGCCTCGCCGGCGCGGGCTTCGGGGTCACCCTCTATGCCCTCGACCGGGGAGGCCGGATATCCGTGGTCCACACGCTGTGGGCGATGCGGCTGACGTCGGTCCTGCTCTTCGGCCTGGCCGCCCTCGTGGTGCGCCGGTCGGGCGGTATGACCCGGTCCGACGCCCCTCTGCTCACCTTCGTCGGGGTCGCGGACCTGTGCGCCAATGCGCTGTTCGCCGTCGCCTCCTCCCGTGGCTATGTCAGCGTCGCGAGCGTCCTGGGCTCCCTCTATCCGGTCGTCACCGCCGTCTGGGCGTATGCCGTGCTCCACGAGCGCCTGCGCCCCGTCCAGGTCGCCGGGGTCGCCCTGACGATGTCCGCAGTCGCGTTGATCGCCGCCGGCGGATGACCCGACCCATTGACGTTCTCTACTTAGTCTAGGTAGAGTTGGACCATGGCTAGCGCACATACACCTCGAATGACCGGGACGACCCGGCAGGTGCTCGCCTGTCTGCTCGAGAGCCCCGCGGGGGCCTATGGGCTCGAGATCGGCACGGCCACCGGGCTCGCGAGCGGAACGGTTCACCCGATCCTCGCCCGGCTCGAGGGCCTCGGCTGGGTGTCGAGCGAATGGGAGGACGTCGACGCCAGCGCGGTCGGGCGTCCGCGCCGCCGTTACTACCGGCTCACCGGTCACGGCGCCCGGTCGGCCACGACGGCCCTCGCGACCGCTGAGGCGGCCGTCCGGCGCCGGCAGTCGCGTGGGCTGCGCACAGCCTTCCAGGGAGGACTGTCATGACGACCGACACGCGCCCCGACGGCCTGACGGGCCGGCTCATCGAGGCGGCCATCGCGCTGCTCCCCGTGGAGCATCAGGCACGCTATCGGGAGGAGTGGGCGGGCGAGCTCGCCCAGTTGCCCACGGGGGAGCACGCCGGCTTCGCCGCCCGCTCGCTGCTGCACGCCCCGAGCCTCCGGAGGGAGTTGCGGCAGGCCGACATCGCCGCGGGTCGCCGCGTCGCCGTCCCGGTCCTGTGCCGCTTCCACCTCCACCACTGGCGGACGGTGCACCCCAACCCGGAGGACCAGCGGATCGTCAGCCGCCAGTGCTCCCGGTGCGGGAGCTATCAGGACGGCACGCTGTTCACCCCACTCGACCCGGAGTCGATGGCGATGGTGACGGCCAGCCGCCCGCCCAACGGCGCCTTCTGAGCGGCATACGATCGGGCGGTGACCGCCGAGCCCATTGCCCCCACGTCAACCCGTGACCCGGCCCTCGCCGAGGCTCCGCTGCTTCGGGCTGCGCGCGGGGAGCGTCCGCGGCATACGCCCGTGTGGTTCATGCGGCAGGCCGGCCGCTCGCTTCCGGAGTATCGCGAACTCCGCCGGGGCATCGGGATGCTCGAGAGCTGCCGGAGGCCCGACCTCGTCACCGAGATCACCCTCCAACCGGTCCGCCGGCATGGCGTCGACGCAGCGATCTTCTTCTCCGACATCGTCGTTCCTGTCGCCGCGGTGGGTCTCGGAATCGACATCGTCCAGGGCGTCGGTCCCGTCGTCGCCGAACCCATCCGGACGTATGCCGATCTCGACCGGGTCCCCGAACTCACCCCCGCGGACATCCCCGACATCGCCGAATCGGTCCGCCTCCTCGTCGCCGAGCTCGGCGGCACGCCCCTGATCGGTTTCGCCGGCGCGCCGTTCACCCTGGCGAGCTATCTCGTCGAGGGCGGCCCGAGCCGCAATCACGTCCGAACCAAGGCGCTCATGCACGGCGACCCGGCGCTGTGGAGCGCCCTGTGCGCCAGGCTCGCCCAGATCTCAGCCACCTTCCTTCGGGTCCAGGTCGAGGCGGGCGCGTCGGCGGTCCAGCTGTTCGACTCATGGGCGGGCGCGTTGTCGCGAGCAGACTACGAGCGTTGCGTCCGGCCCCACAGCGCGGCCGTCCTCGCCTCCGTCGGCGAACTCGGCGTCCCGCGGATCCACTTCGGCGTCGGCACCGGCGAACTGCTCGGCTCGATGGGGGAAGCCGGTGCGGACGTGGTCGGCATCGACTACCGCGTCAACCTCGGCGAGGCGATCACCCGACTCGGCGGGGCGTATGCCGTGCAGGGGAACCTCGACCCCGCCCTCCTCTTCGCGCCCTGGCCGGCGCTCGAGCGCGAGACCCGGCGCATCCTCGCCGAGGGTGCCGCGGCCAGGGGTCACGTCTTCAACCTCGGGCACGGTGTCCTCCCCGAGACCGATCCCGACGTCCTGACCAGACTCGTCGCGCTCGTCCACGAGACCACGAACCGGTAGCCCGGAGGTCAGCCGGAGGCACCCACCTTCTCCTTCGGCGGCGCCTGTTCGAGTGCCGTGGCATACACCCGCACCGCAGGCCGGGGCCGACGCGCCCGCCGCCACAGCACGAGCACGGGAACCCCCACGACCGCACCCAACAGGGCGAACGGGAGGATCGCGCCGAGAACGGTGAGCGCAGCGACGACGGAGACGACGAACGCGTGCCAGCCCTTCGCCAGGCCCCCGGTGAACCCGTCCGCGGGCGTCGTCGACGTGGTCACGAGAGCCGGATCGGTCGTCAGATTGACGGTGATCGGCGACCTGGCCGTCTGCCGGTCGAGGCTCGCCAGGCGCGCCTCCATCGACTCCAGATCGGCTTGGCGGGTCGACAGTTCCTGCTCGAGCCGGACGAGCTGGTCGATATCGCTGGTCCTGCCGATCAGGTCCTGGACTCGGGCCACTGACTTCTTCATGGACGCGACCCGCGCCTGGACATCGACATAGTCCTCGGTGACGTTCTGGGTCTCGGAGCGCCGGTCCAGAACCGTGCCGATCTTCTGAAGTTCGTCGAGGGTCGCGTCCAGCTTGTCGACCGGCACCGAGACCACGAGCACCGCATACGTATGCGGATTGACCGAGACTTTGGCCGTGCCCGTCGTGGTGTCCCCCTCGCCCGACGGGTAGCTGCCGATGTTCTCGGACAGGACGATGCCGCCGGCCGCGAGGTTGGCTGCCCGCACCCGCGCGGTGGCCTGGCCGATGTCGTTGACCTGGAGTGACAGCGTGGCAGTCCGGACGAGCTTCTGGTCCGTGACATCCACCCCCGCGGATGCCGGGTCGGCACCCGCCGCCTTGTCCTCGTATGTTGCCGCCCCCCGTGCCGGACTGGGCACGGCCGCCGAGGCCGCCGCATGCGTCGCACTGGCGGCACTGCCGGCGCTGTCACCGGCGCTGCACCCGGCGAGCAGCCCCATCGACGCCAGGACCATCACCGAGGCGCGTCTCCACCCGGCCGCCGCCCGAGTTCCTGGTGTTCCCCTCGCCATCATCTGCTCCTTCGCCGTCACATCGATTCGCGGGTGCGACGCGAGGGGGGACTTCGCGGTTCCCTCGGTGCCGTGTAAGGGTGGGGATGTGCATCGGATCGTTATCGTCGGCGGCGGCATGGCCGGGCTCAGTGCCGCCTGGGAATTGCTGGGCGGCGCGGGCGGCCCGTCGGGCGAGATCGAGGTCACCCTTCTCGAGTCCTCCGACCGTGTCGGTGGCAAGCTCCGCCGTGAAGAGGTGGGCGGGCGCCTGGTCGATGTCGGTGCCGAGGCCATCCTCGCCACCCGGCCCGAGGCGGTGGCTCTGCTCACCGAGATCGGCGCCCACGCGCAGATCGTCACCCCCGCGACCATGGCCGCCTCGGTCTTCTCCCGCGGCCGGTTCCATCCGCTTCCGCCCGGCACGCTGATGGGCATTCCCGGCGATCCGGGTGCCGCGGCCGGGTTGCTCACGGACGCGGAGATCGAACGCGCCCGGGACGAGCGCCCGGTTGCTCCGATCCACGCAGACGTCAGCGTGGGGGACTATGTCGGCGATGCCCTCGGCGAAGCCATCGTCGACCGCCTCGTCGACCCCCTCCTCGGGGGCGTCTATGCCGGCAGCGCCCGGGGGCTCTCCCTTGCGGCGACACTGCCCGGAGTGTATGCCGCGGCGACCGCCGGCCGCGGCCTCCTCGCCACGGCTGCGTCCGTCGCCCCATCCCCGCGGCCCGCGGCGGACCCGGCCTCGGAGATGAGTGCGCCGGCGCCCTTCATCGGCGTGCGCGGCGGCGTCGGCCGCCTCCCCGGGCTCACCGCTGACGCGATCACGGCCCGTGGCGGACACATTCGCACGCACGCGACCGTCACCGAACTACTGCCAGGTGATGGGGGGTGGGAGGTCGTCGCGACCTGTGCGGAGGGCGGCGTCTCGCGCCACCAGGCGGATGCCGTCGTCCTCGCCCTCCCGGCCGCGGCGACGCGCGGCCTGCTCGAGGCCCACTCATCGGCCGCCGCGGACGCCCTGCGGCGTATCGAGGCCGCCTCGGTGGCCGTCGTGACCTTCGCGTTCGAGACGGCCACGCTGCCGACCCTGACCGGCTCGGGCTTCCTCGTCCCCCCGATCGAGGGTCATCCGGTCAAGGCGAGCACCTTCAGCTCCGCCAAGTGGGGGTGGCTCGCCGAGGCGTCCCCGGCAGTCACCTTCATCCGCGCCTCCCTCGGGCGTCACGGAGACGAGGCCGATCTCGTCCTGGACGATGGGCTGCTCGCCCGCCTCGCCTTCGCCGACCTGTGCGCCCTTCTCGGCGTCGACCTGCCCGAACCCCTCGATGTGCACGTCCAACGCTGGGACGCCGGACTACCGCAGTATGCCGTCGGCCACCTCACCACGGTCTCCTCCGTCGACGCGGCCCTGGGGTCCGTTCCGGGAGTCGAGGTCGCCGGTGCGGCCTACCGCGGGGTCGGCATACCGGCCGTCATCGCCTCGGGACGCGACGCGGCCCGCGCTGTGCTGACCACCCTCGGATTGCGAGACTGACGCCATGACCGAACGCCCCCTGCCCGGCAAGCCGAGTCCCTCGCGGATGCGCGAGATCAACGACACGATCCGGTATGCGATGTGGTCGGTCTTCGCCGTCGACACCCGTCTGGGGGTGGCGGATCGGGACCCGCTGGCCGCCGAGGTCGCGGCCCTCCTGACCCGGGTGGCCGACGACGGCGTGGTGGTCCGCGGAACGTATGACCTCGCCGGTATGCGCGCCGACGCCGATCTGATGATCTGGTGGCACGCCGAGGATCCCGCCGCGCTCCAGCGCGCCTACAAGGCATTCCTCCGCACCGGTCTGGGGTCGCATCTGCGGCCCGTCTGGTCCACTGTCGCGCTCCACCGCCCCGCCGAGTTCAACAAGAGCCACATCCCGGCCTTCCTCGCGGACGAGGAGGCACGGGACTACGTCTGCGTCTATCCGTTCGTCCGGTCCTATGACTGGTATGTGCTCGAGGATGCCGACCGGCGGGACATGCTGCGCGAGCACGGCCAGATGGCCCGGGACTACCCAGACGTCCGCGCCAACACCATCGCGGCGTTCGCGCTCGGCGACTATGAATGGATTCTCGCGTTCGAGGCCGACGATCTGCACCGGATCGTCGATCTCATGCGGGAGCTGCGGGCCTCCCGGGCGCGCCTGCACGTGCGGGAGGAGACGCCCTTCTTCACCGGGCCGAGGATGCCGATCGCCGACCTCGTCGCAGCCATGCGCTGAGGCGTTGACAGGTCGCCATCAGGCGTCGCGGAAGCTCAGCGCGATCGAATTGATGCAGTAGCGCTGATCGGTCGGCGTGTCATAACCCTCGCCTTCGAACACGTGCCCCAGGTGACTGTCGCAGGACGCACACCGAACCTCCACCCGCGCTCGTCCAGGCAGGGACCGGTCCTCGAGATAGACGACACGGTCGCCAGCCAGGGGAGCGAAGAACGAGGGCCACCCACAGTGGCTCTCGAACTTCTCCGCCGAGGTGAACAGCTCCTGGCCGCAGGCTCGGCAGCTGTAGACACCAAGTGCCTTGGAGTCGGTGAACTCGCCGGTGAACGGAGGTTCGGTCCCCGCTTCCCGCAGGACGTGGAACTCGGCAGGGGTGAGGCGCCGGCGCCACTCCTGGTCCGACAGGCTCACGGGATGTGAGCCACCGCCGGCGACCTCGTCGGTCAAGCGCCTTGGCCCGACCACACGCGACAGAGACTGTCGTTTCCGCCGCCAGCAGGATCGTTGATGATCTCCGCACACCAGAGGCCACCGGAGTCCCCGCTGGTGGTCTTGTTGTAGGTCCACGAGATGGTCACCGGAGGCGTCGAGGTACCCGCGGGGATCTGGGGGCCGTAGGTCAGGGTGTAGAGCGTCTCGCCGCTCGACGGGACCCGGCCGGTGACGGCCCACCCGCTTCCCGAGACCGACGGGTTGGTGAAGAACTCGCTCACGCCGATCGTCACGCTCGCCGAGGCGGTGAACGCCTTGCCCCCGACGTTGGACACCGTGGCGGACTGGCTCCCGGCGGCACCATTGACATAGGGCTGGCTGCCCCCCATGGAGGTGCTTACCGCGAGGTCCGGGCCGCCACCGGCGCCGGAGGCCGCGTGGGCGAGGGCTGGAGTCGCGAGCACCAAGGCGGGTGCCGACCAGGCGGCGCCCCGGGCGATGCTGCGCCGAGTGGGGGAGTTGGGGGACGACGTCACGCGAGGGCCTTTCTCGGATGCACGGTGCCCAGGGTCGGGGACGGACACCGCGCGTCGGTGCTGCGGCGGAACTGGATCGATAGCACCCGGCCCCGCCACAATAGGGCAATGTCGGCGATTTCGTTGAGTCGGGCGCATGCTGGACGTGATAACGGAATGGCCACGACTGAGAGATCGGACGGAATGGAGGGATTTCCGACGTCTCATTCACGGTTGTCGCGGTCGCGAACCGCACGTCTCGCGGCGGGCGCTGCGGCCTTGGGCATCGGCGCCGCGGTCGGCACCGGGGCCGCCTCACTGGCCGGTGCCGCCTACTTCGCCCGACGAGTGCTGACTCCCGACCGGCGGCGCCCGGATGACACGCTCGTCCTCGCGGTCACCTCCGACACGGTCGCGCTGGGCCTGACGCCGGAAACGGGCGTCGACGGACGATACGGACTCTGGCTCGGCGAGGGATCCGGTCATGCTCGGGTCGGGGAGATCCTCGCCGTGGACACCGACGCCGGGGTCGTCACCCGCCGCCTGCTCGGGGTCGACGCGGGGAGGATAGCCCCCGGTCCGGCGCGCTGGAATCCGTATTTCCACTGGGCGCCGCCCGATGTCAGTCTCGGCCTCCCGACGCAGAACGTGGTCATCGAGACCGAGGTCGGACCCATGCCGGCCTGGCTACTTCCCGGTCAGGACTCCCGGCGGTGGGCGATCCTCGTCCATGGCCGGGGCGCTCGCCGACAGGAGTGCCTCCGAGCGGTGTCGGCGCTGCAGGCCACCAGTCATACGGTGCTGATCCCGGCGTACCGCAACGACGAAGACGCACCGCCGGGCCCGGACGGGCGGCACAACCTCGGTCTGTCGGAGTGGCGTGACATCGACGCTGCCATGACGTATGCGGTGGCCCACGGCGCCCGGGACCTCACCCTCGTCGGCTGGTCGATGGGGGGCGCCATCGTCCTGCAGACACTCGACCGGTCCGAACTCGCGGGCCTCGTCCGCGCGGTCGTCCTCGACGGGCCCGTTGTCGACTGGGCCGATGTCCTGCGCTTCCACGCCCGGGAGAACCACGTCCCGTCGCCTATTCACCGGCTGAGCACGACGATCATGGGCCGGCAGTGGTCGCGCCGACTCGTCGGGGTGCACGAGGCGGTAGACGTCGCCCGGACCGACTGGGTCGCGCGCTCGGCGGAGTTGCGTCATCCCATGCTGATCATCCACAGCCGAGACGATGAGTTCGTCCCGTATGGACCGTCGCTCGCCCTCGCCCATGCCCGTCCCGACATCGTCACGTGGGTGACCTGGGAGTCGGCCCGGCACTGCAAGGAATGGAACACCGACCCTGAGCGGTGGGAGCGGGTCGTGACCGACTTCCTCGCGCAACGTGACGGTCAGTCCGTCACGCGCCACAGTCCGAGCAGGGTCCCGTCGATGTCCAGCAGGTGACGGCGCTTCAGGCGGGCGTCGGTCAGGGCACCGTGAGCGATCCGCGGACCCTCGCCGCCGATCAGCCGTGGCACCCAGCTGAGGGCGACCTCGTCGACCAGGCCCGCCGCGAGAAGCGCGCCGAACAGCGTGGGGCCGCCCTCGCAGAGGATGCGCGGGCAGTCGCGGCGGGCGAGCTCGAACTTCGTCGCCGCGAGGTCGACGGAGGCTCCCCCGAGGACCCACACGTGTCGATCGCCGAGGACCGACCGTGCCTCGGCCAGGCGCTCGGGGCCGGCGGCAGTGCAGGTGACCAGGACGGCACCGCCGGATCCCGGATCAGAGGCGCTGCGCCATACGTCAGGCACCAGTCCGGAGCGGCTGACGGCGACGATCGTCGGCTCACCGTGGGCGGCCGGAAGATACCCCTCGATCCGCGCCGTGCGTTCTCCGACCAGCACGACGTCCGCGAGTTCCCGGTTGAGGTCATAGACGAGTTTGTCCGCCGAATTGTTGATCGACCCGGACCGTCCGTCGCGGCCGGATGCGGCGCCGTCCACCGTCGCGACGAAGTTCATCCGGATCGATGGGGCGTCGGGAAAGGCATAGAGACGACGCAGATCGTCGTGGGTCAGGGGGGCCGATCGGAGCAGAGCGAGATCCATGCCCGTGATTGTGCGCGTTCCGCAGCCGGTTGACACAGGCGCCGGACCTGCCATGATGCGCCCATGGCCAAGGGCAAGAAGGCGAGCGACAAGGGTTCGAAGTCCGCCAAGAACGAGAAGGCTGTCAAGGGCGCGAAGAAGCGGAAGTTGTCCAAGGAGGACAAGGTCAAGCTCGAAGCCGTCCGTCATGTGATCGAGGAGGTCAAAGCCAAGGCGGACAAGGCCAGGAAGAGCAAGAAGGCGGGTCCGGCCGATTTCGCCGAGGCATTGCGCGTCGGGGAGGGCTTCGTCCTGGCGGACCTCGACCCGGGCTCGACCCCGGCGTTCTCCGGCACCCGCGAGCAGGCCGAGGCGCTCATGCCGGCCCTCGCCGCCGCCGTGGGCGACCTTCAGGAGCGGCTGTATGCCGAGTCCAGGGCCGGCGGCAGGCGCTCGCTCCTGCTGATCGTCCAGGGAATGGACACCTCGGGCAAAGGCGGGATCATGCGCCACGTCGTCGGCGCCGTGGACCCTCAGGGCGTCGACATCACCGCCTTCAAGGCACCGACGGCGGAGGAACGCGCGCATCCGTTCCTGTGGCGGATGACCAACGCGCTGCCCAAGCCGGGGATGATCGGGGTGTTCGACCGCTCGCAGTACGAGGACGTGCTGATCGTCCGCGTCCACAATCTCGTCCCCCGGGCTCAATGGGCGCGCCGCTACAACCAGATCAACACCTGGGAGAAGAAGGTCGCCGCCGCGGAGACGACGATCGTCAAGGTGATGCTGGACATCTCGCGGGATGAACAGAAGGCCCGTCTGGCCGAGCGACTCGCCAACCCCGAGAAACACTGGAAGTTCAACCCCGGCGATCTGGACGAGCGGGCTTTGTGGGATGACTACCAGGCCGCTTATCAGGTCGCGTTGGAGAAGTGCTCGACGGACGTCGCGCCCTGGTATGTCGTGCCGGCCGACAAGAAGTGGTATGCCCGGCTCGCCGTGATGAACCTCCTGCTGGGCGCGCTCCAGGGAATGGATCCGCAATGGCCCGCCGGGACCTTCGACGTCGCCGAGCAGCAGGCTCGCCTCGAGCAGAGCTGAGGTCAGGCGGCCGGGCGCGGGGTCGAGCGCTCGATCAGTGTCCCGGCGGCGCGGATGACCGTGTCCGGGATCAGCGTGCCGAAGGTGACCCCGTGCCCCCCGCCCAGGCGGGACGCGACGAACGCCTCAGCGACCTCCTGGGGAGCCCACCGGACCAGCAGCGCTGCCTGGAGGGTCACGGCGACCCGCTCGACGAGTGAACGGGCGAGGAGAGGCGCGTCCGCGGCATACGACGACGCGGCGAGGGGTTCGATCGCGTCGATCGCCTCGTCGAGGACGACGAACGACCCGCGTGCCTGAGTGCATTCCTTGACCAGGGCGGCGACGCATGCGGGTTCACGCGTCATCGCGCGGACGACGTCGAGGGCGTTGACATTGCCCGAGCCCTCCCAGATCGAGTTGAGCGGAGCTTCGCGATAGAGCCGGGCGAGGCCGTTCTCCTCGACGTAGCCGAGTCCGCCGAGGCATTCCAGCGCCTCGGCGACCATGGGCGTGGTGCGCTTGCAGACCCAGAACTTCCCGATCGCGACGCCGAGTCGGGCGAAGTCACTCTCGCCCGCGTCGACCGCGTGGGCCAACCGCAGGGCGAGCAGCGTGGCCGCCTCCGACTCCAGGGCGAGATCGGCGAGGACATTGCGCATGAGCGGCTGGTCGACGAGGGTCGCGCCGAAGGCACGGCGATGAGTCGTGTGGTGCACGGCCCGCAGCAGCGCCTGACGCATCGTCGCGGCCGAGCCGAGGATGCAGTCCAGGCGAGTCGCGGCAACCATGTCGATGATCGTCCGCACGCCGCGGCCGGGGTGCCCGACGAGGAGGGCCCAGGAGCCGTCGAACTCGACCTCTGAACTCGCATTGGACCGGTTGCCGAGCTTGTCCTTCAGTCGCTGGAGGGCGAAGGCGTTGCGGGCGCCGTCGGGAAGGACGCGGGGAAGAAGGAAGCAGCTGAGGCCGTCGGGAGACTGGCCCAGAATGAGGAAGGCGTCGCTCATCGGCGCCGAGCAGAACCACTTGTGTCCCCGGAGGATGTGACTGCCTGGGCCGAGCGGCCCGGCGGGGTCGGGGGTCGCTGACGTCGTGTTGGCGCGGACATCCGAGCCGCCCTGCTTCTCCGTCATCCCCATCCCGGCGATCGCGCTGGCCTTGGCCGCGATCGGGGCGAGGACCGGGTCGTAGGTTCGGGAGGCGAGTTTCGGGACCCAGGCCGCCGCGACCTCGGACGTATGCCGCAGGGCCGGCGCCGCGGCATACGTCATGGAGACCGGACACAGGTGCCCGTTCTCGACCTGCGACCACAGATAGAAGCCGGCCGCCCTCCGGACGTGGGCGCCGCGGTCGCGTGGGAGGGTCCACGGTTCGGCCGTGAGCCCGTGCGCGACCGCCGTGGTCATGAGGTCGTGGTACGCCGGGTGGTAGTCGACCTCGTCGACTCGGTTCCCGACACGGTCGTGGGTGCGCAGGACGGGTGGGTTGCGATCGGCCTGGTCCGCCCATGTCGCCGCCTGGGGCTGCGCGGCGATCCGGGCGAGGTCGGCGACATCGGCGACCTCGCCATCCGCCCACCGCTCCAGCGCGGTGACGAGCGCCGGATCGCTGGCGAGAAGGTCGTATGACGTGAACGGCGGCGGCTGGTTGACGACCTCGTGCGTGGCCATGGGCGCAGGATAAGCGCCCGCTCAGCTCGGGCCCGAGTGAAGGCCGGTCGAGCGGCAGATGAGTAGCGGAACTCACGCGGCCGCGCGCGCCGGGCGAGAACATCGAGCATGCGAACGAGAAGGTGGGCGACCATCCTCACCGCGGGTCTGGCGCTGAGCGGGTGCGGCAACATCATCACCACCGATGTCAGGGGGATCGTCGGGCTGACGGCCGATGCCTCCGGCACACCCATCGCCGTGGTTGTCGCCTGCGGGGCGGCGTTCGATCAGGTCTCCGTCGTCGAACTGCTCGACCGGTCGTCGGTGAGTGCGGAGCAGACCAATCCGTTCCTTGCCGAGTTCACGGCGCCGAAGCCACCCGGCGAGCGCTTCGAGGTGTCCCTGACCGATCCGGGGCCACCATGGATCGTCGCTGGGCGCGTGGATCCGCACGCGGGCCGGAGCGTTGTCGTCAACGCCGCCTCGACGACCCGCGACGAGGTGGCCACGCCGGTGGAGGTGAGCCCGGCGGCATACGCCGCGCTCGATGCGCGCCGGGTGCTCGTGCGCCAGGGAGAGTGGTGGACGCGGGCAGAGTTCGACGAGCGAGCCTGCAGTCCGGACAGGTGGCCGACTGCGACCGCGAGCGACGGGTGAGCGGCATACGACCGGGAAAAGGGGCTCGCCTGCGTCGTGTCGTCCCAGCGGAAACACCTGTCACAGCTACCGTTGACGGCGTGGTGGAGAGGAAGCGCGCCCTCAAGCGGGCACTGGCCCGGGTGCCGGGTGGGCTGACTCTCGCCCGTCTGGTCATGGAGACGGTGCGGGTCTGCCTGCGCTATCGGGTGACCGGGCTCGCGTCCGAGGCCGGGTTCTTCGCCCTGCTGTCGTTTCCGCCGCTCGTGCTCGGCCTCTTCGGCGGCGTCGGCTATCTCGGAAATTTCATCGGAGATGTGACGATCGAGTCGTTCATCCATCAGATCCAGCAGTATGCCGGGAAGTTCCTCACGCAGGAGATCATCGACGACCTGCTCCTGCCGACGGTCAACGACGTGTTCCGGGGCGGGCGCGGGGACCTGATCTCGATCGGTTTCCTGCTGTCGCTGTGGTCCGGCTCGCGCGCGTTGAACGTCTTCGTCGACACGATCTCGATCATGTATGGGCAATCGGGCGTTCGCGGGATCGTCCGGACGCGCGCCTTGAGCTTCACGCTCTATTTCGCCACCCTCATGGTGGGGGTCATCGTGATCCCGTTGCTGCTCATCGGGCCGACCCTGCTCGGACGCATGCTGCCCGACCGCCTCGACATCCTCGTCGCCCTCTATTGGCCGGTCGTGACCATCCTCGTGGTCGCGACCCTGACGACGCTGTATCACATCGCCACGCCGCGTCGGACGCCGTGGGTGCGCAATCTGCCGGGCGCCGTCCTCACGCTCGTGCTGTGGGCGATCACGTCGTATGTCGTGCGCGGCACCATCGCCGCGTCCCTGGGTGGCAGCTCGATATTCGGGCCGCTGTCGACCCCGATCGTCCTGCTCATCTGGCTGTATTTCGTGGCCATCTCGGTGCTCATCGGAGCGGCCTTCAATGCCGCGACCCTGAACCTCAGGCCGGCCGAACGCGAGGTCGTCACCCTCCGCGAGCGCATTCGTCGTCCCCTGACACCCTTCCCCGAGAACGCCGACGACGACACCGAGCGGGCGCGATTTGGGGAAGCGGTCGTGGATCGGTTAAGGTCTCTGAGCGCGCGCAGACGGTTGCCGGAGGCGCCGCGTGCGGATGTAGCTCAGTTGGTAGAGCGCAACCTTGCCAAGGTTGAGGTCGCCGGTTCGAGGCCGGTCATCCGCTCGGAGGGTTAGCCGCCCCCGTTGGTGGAGTGGCCGAGAGGCGAGGCAACGGCCTGCAAAGCCGTGTACACGGGTTCAAATCCCGTCTCCACCTCGAACCCGACTCGGGCGATTAGCGCAGTGGTAGCGCGCTTCCTTGACACGGAAGAGGTCACTGGTTCAAACCCAGTATCGCCCACCAGCACGAAACGGCCCCTGACCTGCGGAAACGCGAGTCAGGGGCCGTTGTGATTCGGAGATCGTGCAATGCGTGTGCCATCCCCCACCGGCAGGTTCCCTGTTCTCGTTGAACTCTGAGACGCAAGGGAAGGGCAGGGCAGGGCAGATGAGCACATCAACAGCCGGCGGCGTGGTCCGCTGGGAGGTCTACAACCGGAAGACGCACGAGGCGCCAGTCTCGTTCTCGACGCGCGGCGCGGCGGAAGCCTGGCGGGGGTATCCGCGCCCGTTCGCGAGGCTCGCCGGACTGCCAGCGGCAGCGGCAGCATCCGCGCCCGGGACCGCCCTCCAGCACGTCCACGTCCCTATCGTGTTCGTCAGCAAGTGATCTCACAGCAGGCGCCGCGGGCGCGTCGTCCTGATATGACTGCGCTCGTGTCCGCCACCGTCCATACCGTCATCGACACTCCGCTCGGGCCGCTCACGCTCGTCGGGGAGGCTGGCGCCCTCACCGGGATCTACTTCGCCCCGCACCGGCGCCGCGATCGCCTCCCCGACTTCGGGCTCGCAACCACGGGCGAGCCGGTCCTCGAGGCAGCCGCGCACCAGCTGGGGGAGTACTTCCGCCGCGAACGCCGAGACTTCGACCTGCCTCTCGCCCCTGATGGCGACGAGTTCCAACAGTCCGTCTGGGCCCTGCTGCGCCAGATTCCGTATGGCGAGACCCGCTCCTACGGCGATCTCGCCCGGGCAGTGGGTCGCCCGGGCGCCGCTCAGGCGGTCGGTTGGGCCAACGGTTCCAATCCCCTCAGCATCGTCGTGCCGTGCCACCGCGTGATCGGGTCTGACGGCTCGCTCACCGGATACGCCGGCGGTCTCGATCGCAAGCGCTTCCTGCTCGAACTCGAACGGCCACCGGCCGAGGACGACGGTCGCCTGTTCTGAACGGACGGGGCCGTCGACTCAGGCCAGGTCGGCCAACGCGAGGTCCAGCGCTCCCAGCAGGAGGTCGACCTCCGCCGCGCTCACCACGAGCGGGGGAGCGAGGCGGATCGTCCGGCCATGGGTGTCCTTGGCGAGCACGCCGTGGGCGAGCAGGCGTTCGCAGAGCGCCCGCCCGCTGCCGATCGCGGGATCCAGGTCGATTCCGGCCCAGAGGCCGCGGATCCGGACGGCGTCGACCCCGCGATCGCGCAGCGCCTCCAGCCCAGCCGCCAATTGGGCGCCGCGTTCCCTCGCTCCCGCCTGGAACTCCCCGGTCCCCAGCATCGCCACGACCTCCCGGCCGATCGCGCAGGCGAGCGGATTGCCGCCGAAGGTCGATCCGTGCGTGCCCGGCGTGATGACCGCGAGGACGTCCGCGTCCGCGACCACGGCGGACAGGGGCACAACGCCGCCGCCCAGAGCCTTGCCGAGGATGTAAACATCGGGCACGACCGCCTCGTGGTTGCACGCGAACGTCTCGCCGGTCCGTCCGAGACCCGACTGGATCTCGTCGGCCATCATCAACACGCTGGCCGACGAACACGCCTGCCGCACCTCACGGAGGTACCCGACCGGAGGAATGACGACTCCGCCCTCCCCCTGGATCGGCTCCAGGAGCACGCCGACGACGAAGTCGTCGGCCAGCGCGGCACGCAGGGCGGAGGCATCGCCATACGGCACGGTCACGAAACCCGGTGTGAACGGCCCGAACTCCTCCCGGGCGACCTTGTCGTCCGAGAAGCTGACGATCGTGGTCGTCCGCCCATGGAAGTTGCCCTCCATGACGACGATGACGGCGCGTCCCTCCGGCACGCCCTTGATGCGATAGCCCCATTTGCGCGCGAGCTTCACCGCGGTCTCAACGGCCTCGGCACCGGTGTTCATCGGCAGGCAGACGTCCTTGCCGGCAAGCGCGCACAGGTCGCGCGCGAACGGGCCGAGCTGATCGTTGTGGAAGGCCCGGCTGGTCAGGGTGAGCCGATCGAGTTGGGCGTGCGCCCGGGCCAGCAAGCGCGGATGCCCGTGCCCGAAGTTGAGCGCCGAATAGCCGGCGAGACAGTCGAGATAACGTCGTCCGTCGACGTCGGTCACCCAGGCACCGGACCCGGACGTGAGCACCACCGGCAGCGGATGATAGTTGTGTGCCGCCCACCGCTCCACGACCCCGATGTGATCCGGCGTCGTGCTCGGCGGCTGCGGCATCGTGCGTCCCTTCGTCGGGTCTGGCGCCCTCACGATAACCGAGCGTCAGGCCTGGTCCGCCGCTCCCGACCAACCGATCAGTGTCGCCGTCAGCGCCTGGGCGAACGCCGCCACCTGACGCAGGTCGACCCACTCATCGGCGCTGTGCAGTCCGCCGCCGGCCGGCCCGCACACGAGGGACGGTATGCCGCTCGCCTCCCACAGCGCCGCCTCCATCCAGTAGGGCGCCGCGAAGGACTCCGCACCGGCCACCCCGCGGCTGGCGAGTTCCGTCTCGAGCCGGTCGGCGAACTTCCCCGCCGGGCCGTCGGCGTCCAACTCCCACGCTGGGCGCGCGATCCGGAGCGTATGCCGCGCGCTCACCTTCGCGTCCGCCGCCCGCAACGCGTCGAGCACGGCCTCGACATCGTCGACGATCGCGTCCGGGGGCTCGCCGGGCGCCGTGCGGCGCTCGACCGTTGCCCGCGCCGTGTCCGGAATGCTGAACGGTGCCCGGCCGCCACCGGCGACGCTGACCAGCAGTTCGCCTCCACGGGCGCGCACTTCGGTCGCGCGCGCATCGATCGCCGTGACGAACCGCGCGAGATGACTCACGGCGTTGACGCCCTCGTCTGGGAGTGAGGTGTGGCTGGCTCGCCCAGTGAACACAACTTCGGCCACGGCATACCCCCGCAGGGACGTGCAACGACGCAGCCAGGTCGGCTCCGCGACCAGGCAGACCTCCGGTCGGATGCCCAGCTCCGGCAGCGCCGCCAGCACCGCTTCCGCGCCGAGGCTGCGATCCTCCTCGTCCGCGACGAGTGCGAGGACGACGGGCGCCCCATGACGGGCTGCCTGCTCGGCCGCCAGGATGAGCGCCGCGACGCCGCCCAGCATGTCGCACGTCCCACGGCCGACCATCCGCTCTCCATCCACCCGGGGATCGAATGGGTGCGTCATGCCCTCGACCCCGACCGTGTCGAGATGACCGTTGAGCACGATCACCGGCCGGTCTGGGTCGAGGTCGGAGGGGTGAGCGACGAGGCTTGGACGCCCGGGTGCGAGCATCGCCTCGATGATCTTCGTGTGCCAGCCGGATGCGGTCAGCCGCTCACGAAGAAGAGCGACGATCGCCTCTTCTCCGGGCGACCCGGGCACCAGGCCCGGGTTCACCGAGTCGATCCGGATGAGGTCGGCCAGAAGCCCGGTGATCGGACCGATCGTGCTGCCGCCCGGCATCGCCGTCGCGCGCCCGCGTGTCAGGCGTGGCTCAGGCTCTGGTGAGCACCGGGATCGCGAAGATCGAGGTGTTGCCGGTCGCGTCCGTCGCGGTGACTGTGATCGGCTTGTTGGCCGGCTGACCCGTCGATGCGCTCCAGACGCCCGCGGCATTCGCTGTGACCGAGGTGAGATAGGTCTTCCCCATCCGCCCCGTCTTGTTGGCGGCGAGGAAGACCTCGACCGTGCAGCCCGCGCACGCAGTCCCGGAGATGGATCCGCCGGCACCGGCGGTGAGGGCCGGCGGCTGGATGTTGTCCTGGACCATCGTGGCGGAGGAGGACCAGAGGAACTGGATCGCCGTGCCGGCGTAGGTGACGTTCTGGCTCACCGTGTTGCCATAGGTCCGCTGCTCAGGGCCCGGGGGATAGAAGCCGGTCGAGGAGATCTTGACGCCGACGGGGTTGCCAGCGATGGTGTTCTGCAGGACGGACATGCCGTAGGAGCCGCGCTGGATAAGCACGCCGCCGACCTTGTTGCCGCCCAGGACGCCGGTGGGTGTGACCCCGATCCAGTTGCCCTGGACGACGACATTGTGGTGGCCCTTGTCGATGAGAATGCCGCCCCGTTTGTTGGAGACTATGACATTGCCGACGGCGGAGTTGTCGTGCGGGAGCCCCTCGACGACCTGGGCTTCGGTGCAGCCGCCCGGGTTGTCGTGCGCGGGGTCCGCACAGAATTTGGGGCCCTCGAAGCGGATGCCCCACAGCGCATTGCCGGAATACGCCGTGACCGACCCGTCGGGGGCCGTGCCGATGCGGTTGCCGACGACGACGTTGTTGTTGGTGTTGCGGCCGTGGGAGACCTCGATCCCCGACCCCCAGTTGCCCGAGAGCACATTGCCCTGGTTGGCGCCCGTGCCGCCGACGGTGTTGCCATAGGTGTAGTTGATGTCGACGCCCTGGGACCCGTTAGGGCGTGCAGCGGTCCCGCTGGGCGTGAGCCCGATGATGTTGTTCTGGACGAGATTGCCCGTGGTGGGAGCGAACGAGAAGGTGACGCCGCGGTTGCCGCAGCCGGAGATGACGTTGCGGTCCGCCAGTGCCGGGGTCCCGACCCGGTTGCCGCTCGGACCCTGCTGCATGAGCACGCCGAGGCTCAGCGGCGTCACGGTCGTCAGCCCGAAGGTGCCGGTCGCATTCGTGCAGAGATAGTCCCCGGCGATGGTGTTGTTGTCGGCAGGGTCGCCGAGGACGCTGATCTGCTTCCAGAAGTTATAGATGGACAGCCCGCGGATGGTGTTGTTGGGCGTCGTGATGACGAGACCGTCGAAGCTGCCGGGGCCTTTGCCCTTGAGTTCGACCCGGATCTGCGCGTTGCTCACCAGCGGGTCGGTGTTGGCGCTCGCGCCCGGCTGGGTGTAGCCGTCGATGGTGATGCCGGCGGGGTTGGTCAGGCTGGGGAGTTTGGCGGCGGGCAGGATGGTCTGCACGCCCGTGCCCGGGAGGTTGAAGTTGATGACGGCGGCGCCGGAGGCCGCGTTGGCCTCCATCAATGCCGCACGCAGGGTGCACACCCCAGTCGAGGTGGCGCAGTTCCCGTCGATTTTGGTGTCTGGTGTGTCCAGAAGCGAGTTGACGGTGAAGGGCGAGCCGGCTGCCGCCGACGCCACGGGCGCGGTCGCGGCACCAGCCGCGAGCAGGGTGGCGCCGAGCGCGATCATCAACGACGGGCGCCGAGGCAAGCGCACGCCGATAACCGTGTTGACCATGAAGACTCCAGAAAGTGTGACGACGCCCCCCCGATCGGGGTCGAGCAGGAGGGTACCTCACGTACCTCGACATGCGAGGCCGACTGGACGACGGGGAAGCAACGGACAGGGGGCCGGACGACGCGCGTCCGGCCCCCTCGTCTCGCAAGGTCAGCCCTCGACCCCGGAACGTTCGGATCAGCCCTTGAGGGTCACCGGAACCTGGAACGGGGAGGTGTTTCCCGACTTGTCGGTCGAGGTTGCGGTGATGGGTGAGCCAGTGGCGGCACTCAGCTTGATGCTGAAGGCCCCGCTCGTCGAAGCCGTCACCGATGCGAGGTAGGTCTTGCCCGACTTCGCGGTCTTGTTCTCCCCGACGAAGAGTTCCACCTTGCAACCCGAGCAGGTGGTGCCCTTGATGACCTTGCCGGAGGCCGCGCTCAGCGCCGGCGCCGCCATGGCGTTCTGGACCAGGGTGGGGCTGGTCTTCCACACGAACTTGATGCCGGTGTTGTCGAACGTGGAGTTGCGGGAGATGGTGTTGCCATACGTCCGCTGCTCGTCGCCGGGCGGGAAACCGCCGGTCGAGGAGATCTGGACGCCGACCGGGTTGTGCGCGATGACATTGCCGGTGATGTTCATGCCGAACGAGCCCCGCTGGATCTGGACGCCCGCGACACCGCTGCCGCCGTCGGCGCCGGCCTTGTTGGCGCCGATCCAGTTGCCGGAGAGCGTCACATTGTTGTGCCCCTTGTCGATGAGCACTCCGCCCTTGACGTTGGACACGATCACGTTGTTGCGCGCGGTGTTGTGGTTGGGCAGGCCCTCCGGAACATCCGCGAGCGTGCAGCCACCCGGGTTCGAGTGACCGGCCGTGCCGCAGAACTTCGGGCCCTCGAAGCGGATGCCCCACAGCAGGTTGCCGGCCCACGACGCGACCTCACCACTCGGCGTGGTCCCGATGAGGTTGCCGGTGATGGTGTTGTCGTGGTTCTTGCCGCCGTGCGAGTCCTCGATGCCGGAGCCACCGTTGCCGGACAGGACGTTGCCCTGGCCGGGATTGTCCCCGCCCACCAGATTGAAGTCGGTGTAGTTGATGTCGACGCCCTGGCTGCCGTTGCGCAGGGGGCGGGTGCCCGAGGGGTTGAGCCCGACGATGTTGTTCTGGATGACGTTGTAGCTCGTCGGCGAGAAGGACATGGTGATGCCTCGGTTGCCACACCCCGAGACCACATTGCGGTCCGCGGCGGAGGGGGTGCCGATGACATTGCTGCTCGCGCCCTTCTGGAGGAGGATGCCGATCTGGCCCTCGCTCGCGGGGGAACTCACCGTGCCGGCTGCGTTCGTGCAGATGTAGCTGCCGAGCACCTTGTTGTTGTCGGCGTTGAGGCCGGAGAAGATGATCTGGTTGTGGAAGTCATAGAGCGCCAGACCCTTGACGACATTGTTCTTGGTCGAATAGACCAGGCCGTCGAAGGACATCGGGCCTCTGCCGCGGATCTCGACCTTGATCTGCGCGTTGCTGACCAGCGATGAGGTGTTGGCCGACGCTCCGGGTTGGGAGTAGCCATTGATCGTCAGACCACCCGGCGCGGTGACATTGGGCAGCCGGCTGGCGACGTTGATGGTCTGGACGCCGCTTCCCGGGATGTTGAAGTTGATCGTGACCGGCTGGCTGGTCCAGTTCGACTCCATGATGGCGGCACGTAGCGTGCAGACGTTGGCCGCCGTCTTGCACTGTCCGTTCTTGCCCGAATCGGGCGCGTCCCCGGTCGAGTTCACGGTGAACGTCACGCCTGCGGCTGCGGTGGCGTTCGCGCTTCCGGTGGCGACGGACATGCCGGCAACGGCGAGGGGCACGGCGCCGACGGTGAGAAGGCGACGCAGGCTCGGCTGTGATCGGTTGGACATTCGGCAAAACTCCGCTCGTGTGGTTGTTGGCGTCCGATTGCCCCGCCGGGACCCGCGGCGATTTCGGGCATGATGGGAGATCTCCCCTGCGGGACGCTACCACGCAGACCTGACGCAGACCGCCGAGGTCCAACCTCGGCATACCCTGGGCCGGTGACGGTGATCGTGGGTGAGGACGGCTTGGCGAGGCCATCCTGGGCCGCCACGGACCCGCTGATGCGCACCTACTACGACACCGAGTGGGGTATGCCGGTCCGGGACGAGCGTGGCCTCTTCGAGCGCCTGTCTCTCGAGGCATTCCAGTCCGGACTGTCCTGGGCGACCATCCTCCGCAAGCGGCCGGCCTTCCGGATGGCGTTCGACGGATTCGACCCCGAGATCGTGGCGGCCTATGGCGATCACGACGTCGAGCGGCTGATGGCCGATGCCGGGATCGTTCGGAACCGGCGCAAGATCGTGGCGACCATCGCGAACGCGAGGGCAACACTCGCGCTTCGCGAACACGGTGGGCTGGCCGAGTTGATCTGGGGGTTCCGGCCGGCGGCCACCCCGCGCCCGCGCACGCTCGCGGAGGTCCCGACGATGTCCCCGGAGTCGATCGCGCTGTCGAAGGCGCTCCGGGCGCACGGTTTCGGCTTCGTGGGTCCGACGACGATGTTCGCGCTCATGGAGGCGATCGGCATCGTCGACACCCACCTCCTCGACAGCCACCGGAGGGGCAGCAGCGGCATCTGGCCGGATTGACCAAACCGGGAGTGCTCAGTGGAAGACCGCGTCCACCTCGGGGATTCCGGCGCGATACGCGGCGAGAAGGGCTCGGGCGTTCGCCGGGCCGACGAGGGGATGACGTGCGAACCCGGCCTCGGCGAGGGCCGGGTTCCCCTGCAGCGCCGCGTCGATGACGAGCCCCTCGACCCTCTTGATGGTGTGGACCAGGTCGCGCTCTGCATCAGGAAGTGCAACCGCGGGCAGCGGATGGACGCCCGTCCGATCCACCCGGCAGGAGAGTTCGACGACGGCGTCATCGGGCAGGCCCGGGATGGCTCCGGGCGCCCGGACGTCGAGGATGAGCCGGCGCGGCGTCCCACCGGTGAGCGCGTGCATGAGCGCCAGCGCGACACCCTCATAGCCGCCGCTGACCAGGTCGTCCTCAGCACGCGGCGCGTCTCCGCGGGAGGCGGCCATATACGTCGCATTCCGTTCGGCGAGGGTGGCTTCCCAGGTGGTGAGGGCGGCGCCGGGATCGTCGGGAAGATCGCGGAAGAAGCGGGCCTGCTGCGTGGCGAGGAACTCTCCACGAGTCGGGCCGCGACCATTCTCGGCGATCGCCGAGGCCGTGTCGTAGTAGTAGTGGAGGTATTCGTTGGGCAGCCCGCCGAGGGCACGCAACCGGTCGGCACCGAAGAGCCGGCCTTCTTCGATCCCGCTCAGAGCCGCGTCGTCGGCGAGGAGGTCGGGCAGGCGATCGACGCCGTTGACGGTCAGGCTCCGCAGCCAGCCGAGATGGTTCAGTCCGGCGTACCCGAGGCCCACCTCCTCGAGGCCCAGGCCGAGCGCCCTGGCGGCGCGCCGGCCGAGGGCGACGGGCGAGTCGCAGATGCCGATCACCCTGTCGCCCAGGGTGCGCTGCATGGCCTCGGTGATCATCCCCGCGGGATTGGTGAAGTTGACGACCCAGGCGGCCGGGGCCTCGGCGCGGATCCGCCGCGCGAGGTCATCAGCGACCGGGACAGTGCGCAGGCCGAAGGCGAGGCCACCCGCGCCGGTCGTCTCCTGGCCGAGCAGGCCAAGGCCGAGTGCGACTCGCTCGTCCGCGACCCGGCCGGACAGCCCGCCGACCCTGATGGCGACGAAGACGACGTCCGCCCCCGAGATCGCACCGGTGAGCGAGGTCGTCGTCGTGACGCGCGGGGAACCGGGGATCGCCATACCGCGCAGGATGCGGCCGATGCCGGCCAGGCGACCGGCGTCGACATCGTGAAGGACGACGTCGCCGATCCGGTGCTCAGGGTCGTCGCGGACGGCGCGATAGACGAGCGGGACGCGAAATCCGCCACCACCGAGGATCGCGAGCTTCATGTGAGAAGGCTATGTCGGCCCGGGTGACGAGGCCGCTGCGCGGTGGCACCATGGTGGTCGGAGGGAGGAGGTCGTATGCCGGACGCTCGTTTCGACCCGCTCGCGTCGGCCCGCACCAACGACGGCCCGGAGTTCGACGTCTTCATGTGCGGGGTCGTTTTCCTCGACATCATCTTCACCGGTATGCCGCGTCAGCCCTCCCCGGGCACGGAGGAGATGGCGTCGGGCATGGCCTCCTGCCCCGGCGGCATCGCCAATCTCGCCATCGCCGCACGGCGTCTCGGACTGCGCACCGCGCTCGCGGCGGCATTCAGCGAGGACGACTACGGCGACTTCTGCTGGCGCACGCTCGCCGAAGGCGAGCACGTCGACCTGGGGCACAGTCGACGCTTCCCCGATTGGCACAGTCCCGTCACCGTCTCGATGTCCGTCGACCGCGACCGGAGCATGGTCACGCACGGGCATCCCGCGCCCGTGCCGGCCCCCGAACTCGTCGGCGATCCGCCGCGCAGTCGCTCGATCCTCGTCGACCTCGGGGACGGCGACGGCGGGTCGCTCCCGGAGTGGGTGCTACGGGCGCGCACGCGTGGTGCCCTGGTGTTCGCCGATGTCGGATGGGATCCCAGTGCGGTCTGGGATCCGGAGGTTCTCGACCGGCTGGCCGGCTGTGATGCCTTCCTGCCCAATGCCGTGGAGGCGATGGCCTACACCCGGACCACGACGCCGCAGGAGGCGCTCTATGCGCTCGCCGACCGCGTGCCCCTCGCCGTGGTCACCAATGGGGCGCACGGCGCTCTCGCCATCGACGCGTCCACCGGGGAAGAGGTGTCGGTGCCCGCACTGCGGGTCGACGCGCTCGACCCGACCGGAGCGGGAGACGTGTTCGGTGCGGCACTGCTGCTCGGGACGCTGGCGGGCTGGCGACTCGCCGACCGGGTCAACTTCGCCTGTCTGTGCTCATCGCTGGCGATCCAGCAGTTCGGCGGATCCCTCGCCGCACCCGGGTGGGGTGACCTCGCGGACTGGTGGCACGCCCGCAAGCGGGAGCAGGGGGGCACGGCATACCACCAGTCGATGGTGCGGCGGTTCGCCTTTCTCGACGCCCTCGTGCCCCAGGTCCCGCCAGAGGCCTGTCGTCGCGCCACGGCGACCATCGCTCGGCGCGCCGACGTCCCAGGCCTGGAATGACGGGGGTCAGTCGCCGCCCATGCCGGTGCGTTCGACGCCCTCGACGATCCAACGCTGGAGGACGAGGAACATCACCAGGAGCGGAGCGATAGCGACCAACGCCGCCGCGAAGAGATGAGACAGGTCCACCGACTGCGCGGTGAGAAAGGTCGACAGGGCGATCTGGACCGTCCACGTCGTCTGCTCGCGGCCGATGACCAACGGCCAGAGGAAGGCGTTCCACGAGCCGATGAAAGTGATCGTCCCGATCGCCGCCGCGAATCCGAGTGAGTTGGGGACCACGACCCGCCAGAAGGTGCCCCAGTAGCCCAGGCCGTCCAGGAAGGCGGCCTCCTCGATCTCCTTGGGAAAGCCGAGGAAGAACTGCCGGAAGAGGAAGGTCGCCAGGGCCTGGAACAGCCCCGGGATGATCAGGCCGCGCAGCGTCGATATCCAGCCGAGCGTCGAGACGAGGACGAAGCTCGGGACGAAGGTGACCGCCGCGGGGATGAGCAGGGTCGCGGTGATGAGATAGAAGACCGCGGTGGACCAGCGGTAGGGGATGCGGGCGAGACCATAGCCGGCGAGGCCCGAGATGACGAGCACCCCGGCCGTCTGGACGACGGAGATGGCGACGGAGTTGAGCAGGCTGCGCGTCAGGGGCAGGGCCGGGTCGGCGAAGATCGCCGTGAAGTTCTCGAAATGCCAGCCCGGCGGCAGCCAGAACCACTCCGGGGAGCCGAGGTCACGCTCCGACATCAAGGAGTTGCGCAGGAGCAGATAGAACGGGATGAGAAAGAGGATCGCCGCGCAGATGAGTGCGGTGTAGCGGGCGGCGGCCCCGAGCCTGGCGCGGGGCGAGCGGTCGACGATGGCCATGTCAGTCCACCCCCCGCAGGCTGAAGAAGCGATTGAAGACGAGCGCGGACAGGGCGATGATCAGGGTGAGGATGACGGCGCCCGCGCTGCCGTGGCCGAAGTCCTGCCCCTGTCCGAGGGCGACGTAGTAGAGATACACCAGGGGCGGGCGGGCATACGGGGGGTACTGCCCGAAGCTGGAGAGGATGTTGTAGAACTCGTCGAACGCCTGGAAGGCGTTGATGAGCAGGAGCAGGAGGACGGCCGCCGAGGTCGGGCGCAACTGCGGCAGGGTGATGTGGCGGAACTGCTGCCAGGCGTTCGCGCCGTCGATCGCCGCCGCCTCATAGAGCGTCGGCGAGATCCGTTGCAGGGCAGCGAGGAACAGGATCATGTAGAACCCGACCTGGAGCCAGAGCCGGGCGGTGACGATGACGAGCCAGTACCACGGTGGCTTCGTCACCGACAGGAAGGGGATGGCGTCGTGCCCGACCAGGCCGAGGCCGGCGTTGACCATGCCCGAGGGGACACCGGCGAAGATCGACATCTTCCAGATCAGGGCGGCCACGACATACGAACACGCCGTCGGCAGGAAGAAGACGGAGCGGAAGAAGGTCTGCATGACCCGGGTCCGGGCGACGAGGAAAGCGGTCAGCAGGGACAGGGCGAACGTTGTCGGGACGATGACGGCGGCGAAGACGATGAATGTCCCGAGACTCGAGCGGAACGCCTCGTCACGCAGCATGTCGAGATAGTTCCCGGCGCCGACGAACTTCGTCGGGGTGACGGTGTTGTAGGCCTCGAAGAAGCTGAGATAAATGCTCCAGGCGATCGGGATGTAGATGAAGACGATCAGCCCGGCGACGAAGGGGCCGACGAAAACCCAGAACCAGAGGTTCTGGTTCTGCCGGCCCCGCAGACGCCGCCCGAGGGAGACCGGGGTCGCGGTCACGGCGTCAGCCGAGGACCCGCTTGACCTCGGCGTCGGCGACCGCCTTGACCTTGGCGATCTCGGCCTTGGCGTCGGCGCCGTCCTTGACGATCTTGGTCATCATGTCGCCGAATGCCGTGGCGCACTTGGGGGTCCACAGGATCGTGCTCTGCGCGTGGCCGAACTCCTGGGCCGCCGCCGCGGCGTCCTTGGCCGGGCCGCTCTGGAGGGTCGTGGCCTTGGGCACGAGGCTCGCCCGGGCGGGGATGTGGAAGCCGTATGCCGTGGCGAAGTCGAGTTGCTTGTCGGTCTGGTCGACCCACAGCCACTTGACGAACGCCTTGGCGGCGTCGACGTCGGCCGACTTCGCGTTGACACACGAGCCATAGGCGCCCACGACGACGGACTTCTTGCCGCCGGGCATGGCCGGCCACGGGATCGCGCCGAAGTCGTCGCCGAGTTCCTTCTGGATGCTCGGGAAGGTCCACAGACCGGTGAACTGCATCGCGGTGAGGCCGGAGGTGAGGGCGGATGCGTCATACCAGTCCTTGGGCGCCGCCAGGAGGAGGTATGTGCTCGTGAACATCTCCCGCAGCTTGCCGAAGGCATCGACCGCCTTCTGGTCGTCGAAGCCGAACGAGCCGTCGTCGTTGAGGTAGTCGAGGCCGGAGGAGAAGAGCATGGGGCCGCCCATGAGCCCGACGCCGCCATCGTTGCCGAGGAAGAGGCCCTTGGTCTTGTCGACGGTGAGCTTCTGCGCGGCGGCGATCAGGTCGTCGATCGTCTCCGGCGGGGTGACGCCGGCCTTGTCCAACAGCGACTTCCGATAGACGAGGATCTGCATGTCGATGACCTGTGGGACGGCCCAGAGCTTCCCGTCATAGGTCATCCGCTTGATCATCGCCGGGTTGAAGTCGCTCTCCGCGTCGCCCAGCAGCCCGGTGAGGTCGGCGACCTGGCCGCCTTTGATCATGTCGATGGTCGGGCCGTTGCCGTATTCGAAGACGTCGGGACCGGAGGAGGTGAGCAGCGAGGCTGCGGTCGTCTGGTCGTAGTCACCGGGCTTCCAGGTCACCTTGACGTCGGCGGCGGTGTAGGCCTTCGCGTAGCCCTCGACCGCCTGCTGAGTGCCGGTCTCGCCGTATTGGTGGTACCACTGCTGGAGGGTTGGTTTCGCGCCGCCCGCGGACGTCGAGCCGCCCGGGCTGCTGATGGCGCCGGTGCCGGTGGACGTCGTCGACGAAGTGCTCCGACCGGTGTTGCCGCCGCACGCCGCGAGGAGGCCCATCCCCGCGGTGGCCCCACCGAGGGCGAGCATCCGGCGGCGGTCGAGCTGTGCGCTGGGACGGACGTGCGACATGCGATCCTCCTCGACGTATGCCGTGGTGCCCAGGTGCACCACGACGCGGCATCGGCCGTGGTGGGAACGCTAGTCCGTCCGAGTCCCCAGTGGGGGCCGACACTTCAGGCGCGCAGGAGGATCTTTCCACCCACATCCCCGGCGGCGATCTTGGCGAACCCCTCGCGGGCGTCGGCGAGGTCGAGGATCGAGTCCACGTGGGGGACCAGGTCGGTGGACTCGACGAAGCGGGCGAGCTTGGCGAGCTCGAACCGGCTGCCCATGGTCGAGCCGATGACCCGCAATTGTTTGAAGAAGATCTTGGTCAGCTCAGCCTTGGCCGGCGCGTCGCCGGAGGTGGCGCCCGAGATGACGATGGTGCCGCCGGGGCGAAGCGAGTTCACCGAGTGGGACCAGGTGGCGGCACCGACGGTCTCCATCACCGCGTCGACCCGGTCGGGCAGTCGGGCACCGGATTCGAAGGCGTGGTCGGCCCCGAGTTCGACGGCGAGGTCGCGCTTGGCGCCGTCGCGGGAGGTCGCCCAGACGCGCAGCCCGGCCGCCGCGCCGAGTTGGATCAAGGCCGTGGCCACACCGCCGCCCGCGCCCTGGATGAGGACGGTGTCGCCAGGCTGGACTGCGGCATTGGTGAACAACATCCGGTAGGCCGTGAGCCATGCCGTCGGTAGACAGACCGCCCGCTCCCAGCTCAGGCCAGCGGGCTTGGGGATGACATTGCCGGCCGGGACGGCGACCTTCTGGGCGAGCGTGCCGGGGTGCACCTCCGACAGCAGCGACCGACGCGGGTCGAGGGTCTCGTCGCCGCTCCAGCCGGGGGAGGCGACGACCGCATGGATGAGGACCTCGGTGCCGTCGGGGTCGTGCCCGACGGCGTCGCAGCCGAGGATCATCGGCAGACGGTCCGCCGGCAGGCCGACCCCCTTGAGAGACCACAGGTCGTGGTGGTTGAGTGCGGCGAGAACGACGTCGACGACCACCCAGCCGGGCGGTGGCGCGGGGTCCGGAAACTCGCCGATCTCGAGCCCCGACAGCGGGTCGGTGGCGGACTGCTTGACGGCGGCGACGGCGAACATCTCCCCACAGTAGCCGCCGGCCCGGTCAGGCAGTCGGGGCCCTCCGCGATCTCTCCCGCGCGGAGGAGGAACCAGACGAGATCCGAATTGATCTCTCGACGGGGCTTATTTGATCTCTCGACGGGGTTTATTTGATCTCTCGACGGGAGGGGGAGGGGGAGCGGTGCGTCGCCGGTCAGGGGGAGGGGGTGGGAGCCAGGCCCGTGCAGGTGCCAGCCTGGACCCACAGCTGCGACAGTCGCTCGGCGTCCGCTGCCGACGGCTCTTGGGGTATGCCGTTCGCTCCGATCAGCAGCGGCCGCCACGTCGCCTGGGTCACCACGGGCGCGGACCGGGCGCCGGGCCGGCTTGCGCGGGCGGCGGCGGTGTCCACGGTGAGGGTGAGAATGCCGGTCCGGGAGTCGGGTTCGGCAGAGCGCCACCAGACGAAGTTGCCCAGGCCGTAGTCGACATAGGTGGTGCCCAGCCAGCCGGCACCGTTGACGCGGTGGCTGTGGGCGCCGACCACGATGTCCGCGCCGGCGGCTGCGAGGGCCGCAGCGGTGGCCTGCGAACGCGCGTCGGGGCAGCTCTGGTAGTCATCGCCCCAGTGCGGGAAGACCACGACGAGGTCGACCCGGTCGCGGACCGCCGCGATGGCGGCCACGATCCGGTCCGGCTGGTCGCTGCTGGCGACTCCGGGCTGCGTCGCCGACGCCGAATGCAGCGGCAGGGTCGTCTCATCCCGGACCTGGTCGACACCGAACACCGCGACCTTCAGCCCGCCCACGCCGACGATCGCCGGGGCGAATGCTTCGGCCTCGTCGGCGCCGACCCCGACGATCGGCACCGGGCTGGTCGCCTTGGCGGCCAGGGTGTCCTGGAGACCGACGAGTCCGTAGTCGACCGCGTGGTTGTTGGCCTGGGTCAAGACGGTCAGCCCGCCACGCTTCAGGGTGGCCAGCGCCGAGGCCGGGGCCCGGAAGTGGAACGCCTTCGGCTCCGGGGTTCCCCGCTCCGTGATGGCGGTCTCCAGGTTGGCCATGCGCAGGTCGGCGTCACCCCACAGCGGGGCCAGGGACGCCAGGCCGGCCGGGTCGGCCGCCAATGGCGCGAGGTACTCCGCGAAATGGATGTCCCCTCCGAAGGCGAGCTTGACCCGAGCCTTCGACGGCGTCGGCGCGGCCGACGAGCGCGCGGCACGCGTCCCCGACGCGGGTGCCGTCCCGCTGACCCTGGATGCTCCGCCCGCGCCTCCGCAGCCGACGAGGACGAGCGTCGCGAGCAGGGCGGCCGAGCGTCGACGCAGCGGTGGAGGCATGCCGGACACGGTAGGCGAGCGGTCGGCATACGCGATGGCGGCGCGCTGGAACGGGGCGCGTCGATGCCTAGGATCGGCGCCGTGGGCTGGGCACGATTCGGGAGGCGGACGGCATACGACGTCGTCTCGGTGGCCCATGACGTCGACGAGATCCGGGCCGGTTTCTGGGCCGTCGTCGTCGATTTCGAGGGTTCGATGACCGCGGTCCGCTTCGCCCGCCACGGCCGGCGCACGCTTTCACGGCCACCGGAGTTCCGTCCGTGGGTCCCGCTCGATGGCGCCTGGACCACGACGCTGGACCGCCAGGCCTATGTCGACGGCGTCGGCACGGTGCGGGCCGCGATCGCCCGCGGCGAGGTCTATCAGGTCAACCTCTGCCGTATCCTCGCCCACCCATTGCCCGATGGGGCCTATCTGCCGGCGTTGGCACGGATTCTCACGAGGGGCAACCCCGCACCCTACGAAGCGACCATCCACGTGCCCGAGCACGGCGTCGACATCGTGTGTGCGTCTCCGGAACGCTACCTTCGGCGCGTGGGCGACCGGCTGACGTCCAGCCCGATCAAGGGCACCGCGGTGACGGCCGCGGCGATGCTGCCCAAGGACTACGCCGAGAACGTCATGATCGCCGACCTCGTCCGCAACGATCTCCAGCACGTATGCCGTCCCGGCACCGTCGTCGTCGACCACCTGTGCGCGCTCGAACCCCACCCCGGTCTCGTCCACCTCGTCACCGATGTCGCGGGGGAGCTGCGTCCCGGTCTCACGTGGCGGGCCATTCTCGATGCGAGTTTCCCGCCCGGATCGGTCTCCGGCGCACCGAAGTCGTCCGCCCTGCGGATCATCGGTGACCTCGAGCCGACCCCGCGCGGGCCATACTGCGGCGCGATCGGTTGGATCGACGCCGATCTCGGCACTGCGGAACTGGCCGTGGGCATCCGCACGTTCTGGGTTGGCGAGGGGGAGGGTGTGCGCACGCTGCACTTCGGAGCGGGGGCCGGGATCACCTGGGGGTCCGATCCGGTCGCCGAATGGGAGGAGACAGAATTGAAAGCCGCGCGCCTGGTGGGCCTGGCCTCGGGAACTTTGGCACCATGAGGCCTGTGATTCGGGTCTGGGTCAACGGTGACCTCTGCGACAGCGACCGCGCCGCTCTGAGCGCGATCGACCATGGGGTGACCGTGGGTGACGGGGTGTTCGAGACGTGCAAGGTGGTTCGCGGCGAGGTGTTCGCGGCCACGAGGCACCGTGCGCGCCTGCGGCGCAGCGCCGCCGGCCTCGGCCTGCCGGCCCTCGATGAGGCGATGCTCGACGCCGGCATCAAGGCGGTCCTGAACGCCGGCGACCGGATCGAGTTCGGCCGGCTGCGTTATACGGTCACCGGCGGGCCGGGCCCCCTCGGTTCCGACCGGGGTGATGCGGCTCCCAGCTACATCGTCACCGCCGCCGAGGCGCCGCGACCGGCCCGGACCGGGTCGCTCGCGGTCACCCCGTGGACTCGCAACGAGCGTTCCGCCGTCGCCGGGCTCAAGACGACGTCGTATGCCGAGAACGTCGTCGCCCTCGCCCACGCCCACGAGCGGGGCGCGATCGAGGCGGTGTTCGCCAACACGCGGGGCGAGTTGTGCGAATGCACGGGGAGCAATGTCTTCGTCGTCGTGGGCGGTGAGATCCTCACGCCGCCCCTGTCGTCGGGTTGCCTGGCGGGCATCACCCGCGAACTGGCCATCGAGTGGTGTCGCGACGAGGGAATTCCGGTGGTCGAGGAAGCCCTACCGCTGAGCGTCCTGCACACCTGTAGCGAGGTGTTCATCACGTCCAGCACTCGCGACATCCTGCCGGTCTCCCAGGTCGACGGGCGCTCGTTCCCGGCGCCCGGCCCGGTCACCGCCAGGGCCGCCGACATCTTCGCCGCACGATCCGCTGCCGATCTGGATCCGTGACACCCGTGCGTCGGCCGCCGGAGCGTGCTGAGCCGGACCGGGCGCAACGCGCCCGGACGGACGACGGGATCCTGCTCGATGCGGCGGACGACGAATGGGCCTGGCGCCGACGGATCCGCTCCAATCCGACGACAGCCCGGATCTATCGCGGGGCCATCGCCCTGCTCGGGCTCGTCATCGTCGTCGTCGGGCTGGCCCTCGTCCCGCTGCCGGGTCCGGGGTGGCTGGTGGTATTCGCGGGCCTCGCGTTGTGGGGCAGTGAATTCGAGTGGGCGCAGCGGGTTCTCGATTGGGTGCGCACGCGTGTCCGGGCCTGGAACGGCTGGATGCGGGCCCGCGTGTGGTGGGTGCGCGTTCTCGCCGCCGTCCTGACGGCAGTGGTCGTCCTCATGGTCATCTGGGCGTTGCTCCGCCTCTCGGGTGTCCCCGCGTTCCTGCCCGACGCAGTCGAGAGCTTCCTGCGCGGCTCCCTCATGCTCTGACGGCTCAGCAGGGCTTGTAGGACGGCCATGAGGCCGTGCTGGTTTCCGTGTGCGTGACGGTGCCGGAGGTGTAGGTGTAGATGAGGGTGAGGGACATCGTGCCCTGCGCCTCACAGGTCGCCGCCACCGTTGTCGCAGCGATCCGGCACGTCTTCCCCGGCTGGATCGTGCAGCAGAACATCTGGGTCTTGTCGATGGCGACCGCGGGGCAGCCGTTCGGCGTAGCCGACCCCCCGGTGACGCAGACGGTGTAGGCGACGGTGCCGGTATTGGTGAAGCTCAGGGTGAATCGGAACTTCTTCGTGCCCTGGGTGATCTTGCACACGGCGCTGGACTTGTCCTGGTTGAAGACGATCGGCGGCGGAGAGGCGGCAGCGGGCTGCGCGGCGACCGCGAGTACGAGCGTGGGCGTCGCCCAGGCCGCGCCGCGGGTGAGGGTTCGGCGACTGGGTCGAGGATGGACGTTGTGCTGGCTCATCGGGGCGGACTCTCTCACGGCAGTTCGGCCGGACCAGGACGCCGGCCGAGAGGGGCGCGAGTAGCCTGTGCGCAGGCGCACGAGGGGTCAAGTCACCAATTCTGATGACCTGGCCGGCCGCTCGGGACCGGTGCCGTCGTCGGCTCGGTCCGGCCAGGCACAATGTTCGCGTGCAGGGAATGATGGTCGGCATCCTCGACCAGCCGGCGTGGCTGGTCTATCTCGTCGTCGGCGCGGTGGTCTTCGCCGAGGACGCCTTCTTCGCCGGCTTCGTCATCCCGGGTGAGACCGCGGCGATCCTCGGCGGCGTCTCCGCCAGCCTGGGACACACGAACCTCGCGTGGATGCTGGTCGTCGTCTGCGTCGCTGCGATCGTCGGCGACAGCGTCGGCTATGAGGTCGGGCGAACGCTCGGCTCGCGGCTGCTGCACCACCGTGCCCTCACCAAGCACGGGCATCGCGTCGAGAAGGCACAGACCTTCCTTCGTCGGCGCGGCGGCAGCGCGGTATTCCTCGGCCGCTGGACGGCCTTCTTCCGGGCGATGATGCCGGCGCTGGCCGGGAGCGCCCGGATGCCCTATGCCCGGTTCCTCGCCTGGAACGCCGCGGGGGGGATCGCCTGGGGTGTCACAGTCGTTGTCGCCGGGCATGTCGCGGGCCGGAGTTACGAGAAGGTCGCGAGCTACCTCGGCACAGGTGCGGCGATCGTCGTCGCCGCGGTCGTCGTCCTCGCGCTCGTCGTCTGGCACTTCCGGCGCGAGCGGGCCGAGAACGCCGAGGCCTGACCGGTCGGTTCGACAAGGGGCTGCCCCCAACGTGCTGATCGGAGACGCTCGATCGGCTCGGCCCCACGTCATCGACGGGTGCACTGGGCCCCTGCAGCCCGACCGAGAATGGCAGCGTTGGGATGGCCTTGCAGGGTTTGTCAGCCCTTGCATGGCTATATCCCCGCAAGCCTGGCCTAAAGCTGCACGTCTGGCACAACGCTGCCATTCTCGGATTCTCGGGCGGCTGGCCACAGGCCGACCAGGCCGGACCACAGCAGATCGGTGAGTGTGCGCGTCAACGACGAACGCGGGGCCGGTGCCTCGTCGGCGAGCCAGGCGTCGGCGGCGGCCCGCACCATACCGACCAGAGCGTGGGCCCAGATGGACGCGGTTCCGGGGCTCTCCCCGCGGGCGTCGAGGGCCGGCCCGAGCCCGGTCTCGACCTGGGCGGCGATCGTCGCGACGAGAGCTGCGGTCAGGTCCGGGGCGCCCGCCGGTGGTGCCGAGACAAACCGATAGAGCTGCGGGTCCCGTTCCACGAGCGCAAGATAGGCGTCGATCGTGGCTGCGACGCTCCGACGCGCGTCATCCTTTGGTGCCAGCGAATGTTCGGGGGAGGGCACCTCGCCCATGGCCAGACGGATGTCCAGGAGAATCGACGCGCCCACGCGGTCGCAGAGGGCACGATGCAGACCGGTCCGATCGGTGAAATGGCGATAGACCACGGCCTTGGAGGTGCCGGCGGTGGCGGCGATTTCGTCCATGCCGACCCCCGCCCCGTGCAGGCGGATCGCCCGGACGGCCGCGTCGAGCAGGGCTTCGCGACGCGCCGTCCGGTGGCCCTCCCACCTCGTCCGGCGACCGTCCGCCGTCGTCATATGTCGAACGTAGCAGAGCGTTGGAATGTATCCGATACTCGGAGTATCGATCGGATGACTCCAGGGGCTGCGCGGCCTCATAGACGTTCGCCGTCCGCTCCCGGGTGCGGTCTGCGGTGCCACGGGCCGGTGGGGTATGGTTGCCCGGCCGCAGTCGCGGTCCCGGACGTGTAGCTCAGCTGGTCAGAGCGTTCGCTTCACACGCGAGAGGTCGGGGGTTCGAGCCCCTCCACGTCCACTGTCCGATCGAGCGCGATCCGACCAACCGGATCGGCCTCGCGATGACCCAGAATCGGCCACACGTCGGGGTGCGACCGCGCCAAGGCGGGGTCGCCGAGGGAGATCAGCGGTTCTGCGGCGGAGGCTCGGGCCCGGCGGCCGCGGCGTCCTCGTCTTTCATCGCCTGGACCTCCGCCTTGAAGATCCGTGCCGAGCGCCCCAATGAGCGTGCGGCGTCCGGCAACCGTTTCCAGCCGAAGAGCACGAAGACGACGAGGGCGATCACGAGCAGTTCGGGGGCTCCGAGGAATTCCATGACAGGTCCTTCCGGTGACGACTGTGGTCAGGAAACCCGACCAACCCGTGAGTCGGCTGGATGCCGCGTCCGCCCTCAGCGCGTGACCGCCGGTGCGAAGGCGCGATACGTGCGGGCATGCCCGACGATGGTGACGGGGATCGCGACGAGTAGTCCCAGTCCACACGGAAGTGCGCCGAGCACGAGAACGATGCCGGCAAGCAGGTCGAACAGCAGGATCGGACCCGGGTTGGCGATGACCATGCGGGAACTCCGCTTGACCGAGTCGACGACGCCCGTCCCCTTGTCGATCATGTCGAAGATGGCGAACTGGCACAGTGCGCCGACGATCAATGCCGGCACATAAAGCACGTATCCACTCAGCACCCCGACGATCCCGAGAGCCAGGCACAGGAGGAGGACCGGCCCCTTCTTCCACCCGGCATACATCTCGTTCATGGATGGCCGGCCGCCGTCGGCCACGCCGAGGGCGCCCTTGGCCCACCCGGCATAGATGAGTTGCGTCGCCGCCGACAGCAGGGCCGTGACGACGAGGAAGAGGATGCCGACGGCGCTCGCGATACCGGTGGCACGCGTCGATGTGTCATAGGTCGAGTCACTGGAGGCGACCGCGCCGAAAAGCGCAGCGATCACCGCGAAATAGAAGATCGTCCAGATGATTCCCTGGACGATGCTGCCGACGAGGACCGGCACGAGGAGGCGTCCCGGGTCGGCGCTGAATTTCGCCCACCCTTCCTTGATCGCGCCGACCGGGTCGTATGCCGCACCCCCGCCACCAGCGGGCGGCGCGCCCCACGCGGGTGGCGGGACCGGCCCGTTCGGAGACGGCGCCGCCGGGTATGCCGAACCCTGGTAGGGGAGGTTCGGCTGTGGCGGGCCCGGGTAGGCCTGGCCCGGCTGAGGCGGACTCGGATACGGCGTGCTCGGATACGGCGTGTTCGGATAGGACGCCGGGGGAGGGGCCGTGGCCGGCGACTGTGTGGGCGTGCCCGGTGCGCCCCCCTGGGTGGAGGGCCGGCCACACCGCGAGCAGAAGGCATCGGTGGCACCGATCGAGGCCCCGCAGTTGGGGCAGGGAAGCTGACTCATCGACTCTCCAAGTCTGGACGGATCATCGAGATCCTTCCGGAGCAGGGGCACTCAGCGGTTGTCCCACATTCGCGGGACACCTCTGGTTCAATCACTCGCATGCGCGTCGTGGGTCAGGTCGTGTCCGTTCGCATCCACCCGGTCAAGGACGACCCGGGCATCGACCTCGAGCACGTCAGGGTCGGCAACGAGGGTCTGGACGGCGACCGGCGCAAGAAGGCCCCCGTGCACCTGGTGGGTTCCGACGCCGCTCAAACCCGCGCCAATCTCGTCCTCGATGTCCCGAGCGCCGACCTCGATGCCCTGGTCGGCCGGTCCGTCACGGTCGGCGGCACGGTCCTGGGCGTCACCCGGACGGCCGGCAACTGCCTCGGGGTGTATGCCGAGGTCCGCGTCCCCGGGAGCATCTCCCGCGGTGCGTCGGTCACCACGGACTGACCCGCCGAACCGAGTCACCCGGCGCGGACCGCGGCGATCCGGTCGCGATACCAGCCGAAGGAGTCCTTGGGGGTCCGCTTCAGCGTGTCGAAATCGACGTGGATCAATCCGAATCGCTTGGTGAACCCCTCGGCCCACTCGAAATTGTCCATGAGCGACCAGGTGAAGTAGCCCGCCGCCGGCGCGCCCTGGGCGCGTGCCTCCGCCAGCGCGGCGAGATGAGAATCGAGGTAGGCGATCCGCGCGCTGTCGGGCACCCGCCCGGCAGCGTCCGGGCTGGTGTTGTCGCAGCAGCCGTTCTCGGTGACATAGAGCGGCGGGAGCCGGCCGGCATACCGCTGCGTCAGTTGGACGGCGATCTCCCGCAATCCGTCCGGCACGACCGGCCAGTCGAAGTCGGTCAGGGGATAGCCCTCGATCCGGCGCACGTGGAAGGGCAGCCCCGTCGCGAAGGGTGAGGGGTCGCCGTCCTCGCCGGGGGTCGCCGCAACCAGCGTCGGGTTGTAGTAGTTGAACCCATAGAAGTCGAGCGGCGCCGAGATCGTCGGGAGATCGTCGGCCGCCGCCGGCGGCAGGAACGCGGCCAACTCGGCCGGATAGGAACCGAGGACGATCGGCTCGGCATACAGCCGGTTGTAGATCGCATCGAACATCGACGCCGCGAGGGTGTCCTCCGGTGAATCGGAGGCGGGCCAGATTGGGGAGTGGTTGTTGGCGCAGCCGACGGAGGTGGCGCCCGCCGCCCGCAATGCCGCGACGGCCAGTCCGTGGCCGAGGAGCAGATGATGAGCCACGGGCAACGCGGCGACCCCGAGTTGCCGCCCGGGCGCATGATTGCCGAACGCATATCCGAGGAAGGTCACGACATTGGGCTCGTTGACCGGGAACCACATCGCCGCCCGGTCCGCCAGGCGCGCGGCGACGACGGCGGCGTACTCTCCGAAGGCCTCGGCGGTCGACCGCTGCAGCCAACCCCCCTCGGCTTCCAGGACAGACGGCAGATCCCAGTGGAAGAGCGTCGGGCAGGGCTTGATCCCCTTCTCGCACAGGGCATCGACCAATCGGTCGTAGTAGTCGAGACCCGCTGCATTGACCGCACCCCGACCCTCCGGGATGACCCGCGGCCAGGCGACGGAGAAGCGATAGGCATCGACGCCGAGGTCCGCCATCGCCGCGACATCCTGCGCGATCCGGTGATAGCTGTCGCAGGTCACCGCCCCGCTCGAGCCATCGACGATCGCGCCCGGACGGGCGCAGAAGTCGTCCCAGACACTGGGGCGGCGGCCGTCCTCCTGCACCGCGCCTTCGATCTGATAGCTCGCTGTGGAGACACCGAACAGAAAGTCGGCCGGAAGTTCGCCCATGAGCGCCACGCTAGCCCAGTGACGCCCCCACCGCGGCAGCGGCCGACGCCGCCGCGCCGAAGCCCAGGGCGGCCAGCACGGGGGCAGCGTCCTGGGCGGTCGCCGCGTCGTCGAGCCGGCCACCCGCCCCGAGGATGCGCGTCAATCGTGGCGGCAGGGTGTAGCGCAGGACGGCCGACCTGACACCTTCCGACGTGAGAACGAGGGCGCCGTCGGAGCCGAGCGCCATCCCCTCGCCCTGCGGTTGCGCCGGCAGTGCGGCCGAGCCGAGCAGTCGCAGCGACGGGAAGCCATACACGAAGACCTTCCCGTAGTTGCGCAGCAGCACATGGGCGCCGTCGTCCGAGAAGGTGCCGTCGGTGACCAGCGACGCGACTGGGCCGAGCTTCGTCAGGGTGTTGACCCCAGAGGTGAGGGTTCGCGGAGCCGCATACAGGGATCCCCCGGCCGTCTGTTTGGTCGCGATGTAGAGCCGTCCGGTCACCGGGTGGACGAGCAGGGACTCGGCGTTGTGGGGCCGGTCGGCATACGCGAGCCGTACGGCGTGAGGCGTGACCGTCCGTGTCATCCGGCCCACCTCAACGCGGAAGACGCGGATCGACGCCCGCGTGGCGGCGTTGTCGCCGATGTCGCCGACCCACACCTCGCCCGGCCCGGCCACGGCCACCGCCTCGATGTCGACCGGACGATCGGCCCACGAGGTCACGCCCACCGTTGCACCGCTCGAGTCGACCGTGAAGACCCGGCCCCTATCGCCCGAGTCATTGACCGTGACATAGAGGTCGCGGACGAGGGCCAGTCCGGACGACTCGGTGATCTCGGCGTCGGCGAATCGGAAGAGAACCGTCGTGTCCGCCTGCGCTGCCCCTGCGCCGAGCACGGCGAGCGACAGCACGATCCCGGTCGTGCGGGTGCGTGGGCCGGTCATGGCTTCGACGGTAACAGCGCCGCATGTGACGGACGAATCACTCCCGATGACGGGCCCGTAAACTCGGGCCATGTCTCCCGACCACCCCGACGGCCCCCCCATGGTCGAGAGTCCAGCGGACTTCGCCGGCTCACCCGATGGGTTCGAGCGCCTGTGGACCCCGCACCGGATGGTCTATATCACCGGAGAGCGCCCGACCGAGGAAGCCGGCGACGGGTGCCCGTTCTGTGCCGCGCCGGGTCGGGACGACGCATCGGCACTGATCGTGCACCGGGGTGAGTTCACGTATGCCGTGCTCAATCTCTTCCCGTACAACCCCGGTCACGTGCTCATCTGTCCCTATCGCCACGTCTCCCTCTATGTCGACCTCACCGCCGAGGAGACGGACGATTTCACGCGCCTCACCAAAACCGCGATCCACGCCCTTCGGCTCTCGTCGGCGCCACACGGGTTCAACATCGGGATGAATCAGGGCGCCGTGGCCGGTGCCGGAGTCGCTGCCCACCTCCACCAACACATCGTCCCGCGGTGGGGTGGGGATGCGAACTTCCTCCCGGTGATCGCGCAGACCAAGGCGCTCCCGGCGCTCCTCGAGGACGTACGCCGGGCGCTCGCGGCCGTGTGGGACGAGGCGGCCGTCGCCGCGGAGACCCCCGTCACGCCGACCCCCGGCTCGTGACGTCCGCGAGCCTGTCTCAGCGGGAACTCTTCGGTCGTTAGTCTGTCGCCACCATGCTCAATCGATTCGCCCGCGCCTTCTTCACGCAGGTCTTCACGCCGGTGGCCAAGCTCTTCCTCAGGCTCGGCATCAGCCCGGACATCGTGACGATCGTCGGCACGATCGGTGTCTGTGCGGGCGCCCTCCTCTTCTATCCCCGCCACCAGTTCCTCGTCGGCACCCTCGTGATCACGGCATTCGTGTTCTCGGACACCATCGATGGCGTGATGGCGCGGATGTCGGGCCGCTCGGGCAGGTGGGGCGCGTATCTCGATTCCACGCTCGACCGGCTCGGCGACGCGGCGATCTTCGGCGGTCTGGTGCTCTGGTATGCCGGGGACGGTCAGAACATCCTCATGGCCGCCCTCGCGCTCGCCTGCCTCATCCTCGGCAGCGTCGTCTCGTATGCCAAGGCGCGGGCCGAAGGGCTCGGCATGACGGCCAACGTCGGCATCGCCGAGCGCGCCGACCGCCTTGTCGCCACCCTCGTCACAACCGGCCTGGTGGGGATGGGCCTGCCCGAAGTGGTCCTCACCGTCGTTCTCGCGCTCCTCGCGCTCGCGAGCCTCGTCACCGTCATCCAGCGGATGTGGGCGGTCCGGGTTCAGGCACTGGCCGAGTCGTGAGTCTCGGCGATCTCCTGACCGTCGCCGGGTTCCGCACGGGGTGGGCGCTGGCGCGGTGGTTGCCGGAGCGATCGGCATATGCCCTTGCCGACCGGCTCGGGCGCTTGGCGTATGCCCGCGGGGGCACCGATATCGATCGCCTGCGTCTCAACTACGCGATCGCCCGGCCGGAGCTCGACACCGCGGCCCTCGACGATCTCGTCGCCGAGGGGGTCCGGACGAACCTTCGCTACTACTACGAGGCGTTCCGGCTCCCCGCGATGTCCGCGGGAGATGTCGATGCCCGAGTGCGCGTCGAAGGCGACGGACCCGTGCGAGCCGAACTCGCGCAGGGCCGTCCCGTCGTGTGTTTCCTCGGTCACCTCGGCAACTGGGATCTCGCCGGCGCCTGGTGCTGCCGGGCACTCGGGACGGTCGTCACCGTCGCCGAGGTCGTCGAACCGGAGCGGATCTATCGCGAGTTCCTCGATGTCCGCACGGCGATGGGGATGCGGGTCATCCCGCTCACGCGGGGGGTCGACGTCTTCGCACAGGTCCGACGCGAGACGGTCGGTCCGGTGATCGTGCCGCTGCTCGCCGATCGGGACATGACCGGTGCCGGCATCGATGTCTCCTTCCTCGGGCGTCGGGCCCGTATGGCGATCGGCCCTGCCGCGCTCGCCCTCACCACCGGAGCCGTGCTCCATCCGGTCACGATCCGGCACGAGCCGTGCGAAGCTGGGTGGGGGATCGTCATCACCTTCCACGACCGGGTGGCCGTTCCCGAACCCGGGCCCACGCGGCGCCGGATGCTCGCGATGACTCAGGAGTGCGCGGACGTCGTCGCCGAGGTGGTGCGCGCGCATACGGCCGACTGGCACATGTTCCAGCGGATCTTCACCGACGACCTCGACGAGTCGCGCTGATGCGGGTCGGGATCGTCTGCCCCTACAGCTTCGACGTCCCCGGGGGCGTCCAGTTCCACGTCCGCGACCTCGCCGAATATCTCCTCGCCGCGGGCCATCACGCGTCCGTGCTTGCTCCCGCGGACGACACCGAGAACCTGCCGGACTACCTGGTCTCCTGCGGGCGCGCCGTTCCAGTGCGCTACAACGGGTCCGTGGCCCGCCTGAACTTCGGGCCGGTCACCGCGGCCCGGGTCAACCGGTGGCTCGCCGAGGGGGACTTCGATGTCGTCCACATCCACGAACCGGTGACTCCGAGCGCCGGCATCCTCGCCCTCTGGGCGGCGAGCGGCCCGATCGTCGCGACCTTCCACACCTCGAATCTGCGATCGCGGGCGATGCAGGCGGCGTATCCCGTGCTGCGCCCGAGTCTGGAGAAGATCACCGGTCGCATCGCGGTCAGCGAGGACGCTCGTCGCACGGTCACGACGCATCTCGGGGGCGACGCCGTGGTCATCCCCAACGGCGTCCGCGTCGCGGCATTCGCCGAGGCCGAGCGGGACCCCCGGTGGACCGGCACTCCCGAGCGCCCCACGGTCGCCTTCCTGGGCAGAATCGACGAACCCCGCAAAGGATTGCACGTCCTCAGTGCGGCCTTCGACCGCGTCCTTTCGGCCCGCCCCGGCGCGCGATTGCTGATCGCCGGCCCCGGCTCCGTCGACCAGGCGCGCCAACGGATGACGTCCGCGGTCGCCGGCGCCAGCGAGTTTCTCGGGATGATCTCCGACGTCGACAAGGCGCGGTTGTTCGCTTCCACCGACCTGTATGCCGCGCCCCAGACCGGGGGGGAGAGCTTCGGGATCGTCCTCGTCGAGGCCATGGCCGCGGGCGCTCCGGTGGTGGCGAGTGATCTTCCGGCATTCGTCCGCGTGCTCCAGGCGGAGCCGGGCGGCACCCTCGCCGGGGAGCTCTTCCCCAACGAGGACGCCGACGCACTCGCCGAACGGCTGCTGGCGCTGCTCGGCGACGCCGCCGAGCGCGCCCGGTTGGGGGCCGCTGGCCGGTCGCGGGCGCGCATCTTCGATTGGAGCGTCGTGGCCGAGGACATCATCGCGGTCTATGAGACCGTCACTCACCCGGGAGCGTGGTGATCATGGAGACCGTGACCTGGGTCGTCGTCGGCGTCGCGCTGCTGCTCGCCGCGGCGTGGTACCTCTCCTACAGCGCTGCTCGCCTCGACCGGCTCCACGCGCAGGTCGAGGGCGCGCTCTCGACCCTCGACGCGCACTTGGTCCGGCGAGCCGAGGCCGCCCTCGAACTCGCCAACACCGGCGCGCTCGACCCGGCATCCGCGCTGTTGGTCGCCGCTGCAGCCTCCGAGGCGCTCGAGCGCACCACTGTCCGGCTCGGGGAGGACGACCTCCTCGAGGGGCAGCACTTCGGCGGCCGGGAGAGCGTCGAGTCCGACCTGACGCAGTCCCTCGACCTCGCGCTGACCCCTGATGTCGTGGCCGAGGTCATGGCCCAGGACGGCCTGGCCGCAGGCGCGCTCAGCCGGCTCGAGGCAGCGAGTCGCCGCGTGCAGCTCGCCCGCCGGTTCCACAACAATGCGGTCAAGGATGTCCAGCGTGTCCGCGAGAAGGCGGTGGTCCGGTCGTTCCGGCTCGCCGGTCACGCCGACCTGCCGCAGACGGTCGAGTTCGATGACGAGATCCCGGCCCTGCGCCCCGGTCTCGGACCGAGAGCCTAGACTTCGTCGGTCCGGTGCGTGCGTATGGTGCCCGCCCGGCATCCGAATCCAGCCCACGTCCCCAGCGAGGATCGACGCATGACTGCCCCCACCACCGCCGAGACCGTCACCGGCACCGCCCGCGTCAAGCGGGGCATGGCCGAGATGCTCAAGGGCGGCGTCATCATGGACGTCGTCACGCCCGACCAGGCGAGGATCGCCGAGGACGCGGGTGCGGTCGCGGTCATGGCGCTGGAGCGGGTTCCGGCCGACATCCGCGCGCAGGGCGGGGTTTCGCGGATGAGCGATCCCGACATGATCGACGGGATCATCGCGGCCGTGTCCATCCCGGTGATGGCCAAGGCCCGGATCGGACACTTCGTCGAGGCCCAGGTCCTTCAGGCGCTCGGGGTCGACTACATCGACGAGTCCGAGGTCCTCACCCCCGCCGACTACGCCAACCACATCGACAAGTGGGCCTTCACGGTGCCCTTCGTCTGTGGCGCGACCAACCTCGGTGAGGCCCTGCGCCGGATCACCGAGGGCGCGGCGATGATCCGCTCCAAGGGTGAGGCCGGGACCGGTGACGTCTCCAATGCGACGACGCATATGCGTCGGATCCGGGCCGAGATCCGCCGCCTCCAGAACCTCCCCCACGACGAGCTGTTCGTCGCGGCGAAGGAACTCCAGGCGCCCTACGACCTCGTCAAGGAGGTCGCCGAGGCGGGCAAGCTCCCGGTGGTCATGTTCACCGCGGGCGGGATCGCAACCCCCGCGGATGCCGCGATGATGATGCAGCTCGGTGCGGAGGGCGTCTTCGTCGGCTCGGGGATCTTCAAGTCCGGCAACCCGGCCCAGCGCGCCGAGGCGATCGTCAAGGCGACGACCTTCCACGACGACCCCGACATGATCGCCAAGGTCTCGCGCGGTCTCGGCGAGGCGATGGTCGGGATCAACGTCGAGGAGATCCCGCAGCCGCACCGGCTGGCCGAGCGCGGCTGGTAGTCAGGCGCCGGCGCGCCCGGGCCAGACCATCCTGACGTCCGGGGCGCCCTCCTCGTTGTCACCGTCGGTCCACTCGACCGGCCGGAAGCCGTGCCGTGCATAGAAGCGAATGGCGCGGATGTTGCTCTGGAACGCCCACAGACTGAGGCCATGCGGTTGGCGTTCCTGGGCGAATGCGACGAGGCGCGAACCGAGGCCGGCACCGGTCACCTCCGGAGCGAGATACAGGTGCTCCAGATGGCCGGGGGACAGGACGAGGAAGCCGGCCAGGGTGTCGCCGGTTCCTGGCACGACCCAGGTCTCGTCGCGGGCGATGCGGGCGCGCAGAAACGGCTCGAGCGTATGCCGAGGATGGACGATCATCGGGATCGCCGGGACCGCGGCCTCCCGGATGCGCCAGAACAGGTCAGCGAGCGCAGCCGAGTCCGCGTCGGTCGCCCGGCGCGGACTCGGCATACACCCCCCTTGATCAGTGGTTATTGACCTGAGCGCCTTGGTTGACCGCCTCGGCGAGGGTGGACGCGAACGCCTTGGCGTCGCGGCCCTTGACATAGGCGGAGACCGCGTCATAGAAGCCCTGCTGGAAGGCCGGGCTCATCGCCGACCCGTGAACGATGCTCAGGAGCAGCTTGTCCTCGCGAAGACTCTTGGCCGCCGACTGTTCGTAGGTGGTCAGTGAGGTGACCGGGACGTCCGACCGGAGGGGCACCGAGCCCTTGATCTTGTTGAAGCCGAGCTCGGTCTGAGCGGTTCCGATGACCTTGAGGAAGTCGAGGGCGTTGGCGCCGTTGGCCGCGCCCTTGCCGGCGACGAAGGTGTCGACGACCGCGACATAGGATCCGGTGGTGCCGGGGAAGGCCACGCCCCCGAAGTCGGTGCCCTCCTTGGCGCCGGCGTTGACGAGTTCGCCGTATGCCGAGTCGTTGAACGCCTCGAATGCACAGTCACCCTTGGCGAGCTTCTTGGTCGCCGCGTCCCAGGTCATTCCACCCGAGGCCGCGTCCGCCTGGTCCAGCGCCTGCCCGAAGGTCTTGAGGGCCGCTTTCGCCTTGTCGCCGCTCCAGTCGAATTTGTCGTCCCCGATCGAGGTCCAGCCGTCGGGTCCCACCTGCGACAGGAGGATGTCCTCGAAGAGTTCGGCCGACGCGAATGCCTCCCCACCCATGCACAGGGGGGTGACTCCGGCCTTCTTGGCCTTGCCCAGGTCGGCGACCCACTCAGCGGTGGTGTAGCCGTCGCCGGGAGTGGCGATCCCGGCCTTCGTCAGCGCGGCGGAGTTGAACCACAGCATGTTGGAGCGGTGAGCGCCGGTCGGCACGCCGTACTGCTTCCCGTCGACCGTGACCGCGTCGAGGATCTGGGCGGGTAGTTGATTCGCGAGGCCGTCCGCGGCATACACGCTGCTGACGTCGCGGATCAGGCCCCGCCTGACGTATTCCTTCAGCGAGGCACCCGCGAATGTCTGCCAGACGTCCGGCGGGTCCCCCTTGCGCAGGCGCTCGGCGAGGACGACCTGGACGTTGCTGCCACCACCGCCGGCGACTGCGCCGTTCTGGACCTTCACACCCGGGAAGGCCGCGCCATAGGCATCGAAGAGCACGGTGAGCGCGGCGCTCTCGGAGCCCGAGGTCCACCACGACATGACATCGAGTTGCTTGGTCGGTGTCGTGGGAGTCGAGTCGGACTTGGAGCAGGCACTCACGGTCAGGCCGAGGGCGAGGGCGAGGGCGAGGGGAGCGAGGGGACGGGTCCTCATCACGCCACCGCCTCTGGGGTCGCGGAGCCGGTATGCGCGCTCGGCGCCTCTGCGCGGAGGTCGTAGACGGCATACGCGGTCACGATGGCGAAGCAGATGGCCGGAACGATGAACGAGATCGCGGGAGACGTCGCGTCGAGGACCTTGCCCTGGACCAGCGGCATGATCGCTCCGCCGACGATCGCCATGACGAGTCCGGCCGCGCCGAACTTCGTGGCCGGACCGAGGCCCTTGAGCGCGACGCCATAGATCGTGGGGAACATCAGCGAGAGGCAGAAGGAGATGCTCACCAAGGCGGCGACGCCGACCATATTGGGGGAGACCATGCCGATCGCACAGAGGGCGACCGCGAGCGCCCCCAGACCGGCGAGCACCTTCGTCGCGCGAATGCGGCCGATGAGCCAGGTCATGAAGAAGCGTGAGAACAGGAAGATGATGAGTGAGATCTGGAGCATGCGCCCACCGCGCTCGAGGCTGCCACCGAGAGCCTGCTGGACGTACTGAATGATGTAGGTCCAGGTGCAGACCTGGGCCGCGACGTTGAAGAACTGAGCGATCACACCGTAGCGGTATCGCCGGTTGGACCAGAGGGCGCGCATGATCAGCTTGGACTTCGCGTCACCGCTGTCGGGGAACTCGTCGACGATCGGGGGCGCCTTCCGGACGGCGATGAGGAAGGCAATGACCAGCAGTACGATGCCGAGCCCGAGGTAGGGGCCCATGACCGCACCGAGTTCCCCGGCGCGGATGGTGTGAAGTTCCTCCGGCGTGAGCTGCGCGAGGTTCACCGGGTCCTGGAGCTTGGGGAGGATGAACTGGGCAGCGAGGAACACCCCGACATTGGTCCCGACGGGATTGAAGGCCTGGGCCAGATTCAGGCGCCTGGTGCCGTCTCCTCCGGTCCGAGCGAGAGCACATAGGGGTTCGCCGAGGTCTCCAGCATCGAGCAGCCGGCCGCGATGGCGAACAGCGCGACGAGGAAGGCGCTGTAGGTCATGATCTTGCTCGCCGGATAGAAGGCGAACGAGCCGGCGGCCGCGAGCAGCAGCCCGGAGAGGATGCCCGTCTTGTAGCCGAACTTCTCGTTGATCGCCGCGGCCGGCAGGGCGAGCAGGAAGTAGGCCCCGAAGTAGGCGAGTTGGACCAGAGACGCCTGGAAGGTGCTCATGTCGAAGATGCGCTTGAACCCGGCGACCATCGGTGTAGTCAGGTCCGCCGCCACACCCCAGACCAGGAAGCAACACGCCAGGACGACGAACAGGACGCCCATCTTGGGATAGACCAGGCCTGGCGGCTTGTTCGACGTCTTGTCCGACTTGGGCGAAACCACGGTATCGGCCATTGAAACCCCTGCCTGGTCAACTGCGCTGTCACTGCACGGATTTGACGACGCTAGTGCGCGCGGGGGCAAGCCGCAACCCCAGGCCGACATCGGAAATCGACGGGCGAAAACCGGCGCGATCGAGCCCAGTAACCTGGTTACGTGCCGATGTACGCGCTTACAACGTGCACGTTCCTGACACTCACGCCGACGCCTCACGCGCTCGGCGTGGAAGCAGGCCGGTGAGCGCGGCGGCCAGAACGATGAGGCCGACCGCCAACCACAGGGCCATGGTGGCGGCCGAGCGGAACGCGCCCGTTTCCGTATGCGGCGAGGACACGTCGCCGAGCCGGTCCCAGAAGAGCGTCCCCAGCGCAGCCACGCCGACCGCGCCGCCGAGTTGCTGCACCGAGGAGAGCACCCCGACGCCGACCCAGCCTCCGCCCTCTCCACGCCAGCGAGCGTGATGTCGAAGAAGGGAGCCATCGTCATACCGAAACCCACGCCGAGAACCGTGAGGGCGAGTGCGAGGTCGGAGGGACCGATGCGGTCGCCGGTGAGGTGAAGGGTGACGACCAACCCGGTCAAACCGGCCGTCACGGTCGCCTCGCCCGCGTGCATGACGCGGCGACCGCCCCACCTGGTCCCGAGCGGCTGGCTGGCGACGAAGCCGAGCACCATGCCGACCGCCTGGGGAATCCCGGCCAGCCCCGCCGTCAGCGGTGACCAGCCGGGGCCCACCTGCACCAGCAGGGTCAAGACGATGGACAGGCCCGTGTCCCCACCGCTCCGCCACTCGCTCTCGCTCTATGTCGCCGCGGACGCCTTCGAGGGCTGGATGATGGGCCGCATCTTCGACGACGGGAGCGGCCGGCCACCCGAGGCCGTGGGGCGCGAGTACTTCGCGCAGTTCGGCGAGCGGATCGCCGCCCTGCCCGCCGATCGTTTTCCCCATCTGGTGGCCATGGTCGGGGCGATGACCACAGGCGGCGGGGACGAACGCTTCGCCTTCGGCATCGACACCTTCATCGCCGGGCTCGCCGCCCGGGCCGGAGAGGCGCCCTGACCGCTCGCCGGGCCCACTGGGCCTCAGGTTCCCTGGAGCGCCGCCAGATTCCTCCGGCCGGCCGGTGCCGTCACTACACTCCAAGCTGTGTCAGCCCGATCCCGAGCCCAGGGGCGGCCAGGAGCAGCCGTGAACCTGGCGCACCCCCCACGGGCATGACGACCATCGGGGTCCTCGCCGTCCAGGGTGACGTGCGTGAGCACGTGGCGGCCCTGACGGCCTGCGGCGCGGAGGTGATCCGGCTACGCCGGCCCGAGGAGATCGAACGCGTCGACGGGCTCGTCATCCCCGGTGGCGAGTCGACGACGATGGACAAGCTCGTGCGGGCCTTCGGGTTGTTCGAGCCCCTGCGGGCGCGCCTCCGAGCGGGACTGCCGGCATATGGCTCGTGCGCCGGGATGATCATGCTCGCCGACCGGATCGAGGGCGGACGAGCCGACCAGCAGACCCTGGGGGGGCTCGATATCACGGTGCGGCGCAATGCGTTCGGCCGTCAGGTCGACTCGTTCGAGGAGGACCTGCACATCCGCGAACTCGGCCCGCAGCCGTTCCGGGCCGTCTTCATCCGGGCCCCCTGGGTCGAGGCCGCGGGGGAGGGGATCGAGGTCCTCGCGCGCGTGGAATCCGGGCCGGCGACCGGCATGATCGTCGCGGTGCGCCAGGGCCGGCTGCTGGCAACCTCCTTCCACCCGGAGGTGACGGGTGACGCGCGTGTCCACCGGTTGTTCGTCGACATGGTGGCCGCACGCTGATTCCCCGGTGGGAAGACGGAGCGCTCCGCCGCGCTCGCGGCATACGCCGGGTGGCCGGGGCGGGCCGTGGCTGTGCGTGGTCAAAGTGGACCCGGGCCTGCGGGCCGGCGGCGGCTAAGATCGGTCCTCAGCCACAATCCCCGATCCACCCGAAGGACTGACGCATGTCCGGCCACTCCAAATGGGCGACCACCAAGCACCAGAAGGCCGCCAAGGATGCCAAGCGCGGCAAGCTGTTCGCCAAACTCATCAAGAACATCGAAGTCGCCGCCCGCAGCGGGGGTGGCGACCCGGACGGCAACCCGACGCTCTGGGACGCGATCTACAAGGCCAAGAAGTCCTCGGTTCCCAACGACAATATCGACCGCGCGGTCAAGCGCGGATCGGGCGCCGAGGCGGGTGGCGCCGACTATCAGACGATCATGTATGAGGGCTACGCCCCCGGCGGCGTCGCCATCCTCATCGAGTGCCTCACCGACAACCGCAACCGCGCGGCGGCCGAGGTCCGGACCGCCTTGTCCCGCAACGGCGGCAACCTCGCCGACCCCGGCTCGGTCGCCTACATCTTCAACCGCAAGGGCGTCGTCATCGTCCCCAAAGCCGACGGTGTGGACGAGGACGCGATCCTCGAGGTCGTCCTCGACGCGGGCGCCGAGGAGGTCAACGACAACGGCGACAGCTTCGAGATCGTCTCGGAGGCGACCGATTACGTCGGCGTCCGCAATGCGCTCAAGGACGCGGGGATCGACTACGACTCGGCCGAGGCGTCGTTCGTGCCCAACCTCCAGGTCCCCCTCGACCTCGACGGCGCCCGCCGGATGATCCGGGTCATCGACGCACTCGAGGACTCTGACGACGTCCAGAACGTCTTCGCCAACGGGGACATCCCCGACGAGGTTCTCGTCCTGCTCGACGCGGAGTAGTCCGGCCGCGTGTCGCGGGTGGGGCACGGCATACGGGCGTTGTAGCGTGGCGTCCGAACACACGTTCGGCACGCCCGCGTGCCCACGAGCCCGAGGGAGGTCACCGATGCGCGTTCTCGGTGTCGACCCGGGACTCACCCGCTGCGGCCTCGGGGTGGTCGAGGGCGAACGAGGACGCGCCCGGATGCTGGCGGTCGGCGTCGTGCGCACCCCGACCGATGCCGCGGCTGGGGAACGCCTCGTCTATCTCGAATCCCAACTCGACACCTGGCTCGACAGGTTCACCCCCGATGTCGTCGCCGTCGAGCGGGTCTTCGCCGATGTCAACGTCGCCTCGGTCATGACGACCGCGCACGCCACGGCGATCGCCCTCCTCGCCGCGGCTCGGCGCGACGTCCCCGTCGCGTTCCACACGCCGACCGAGGTCAAAGCGGCCGTCACCGGCAGTGGCCGGGCACACAAGGCCCAGGTCACGACGATGGTCATGCGCATCCTCAAGCTCGCCGAACCCCCGAGACCGGCCGACGCCGCCGATGCACTGGCGCTCGCCATCTGTCACGTATGGCGTGGCGAGGCTCAGGCGGGCATCGACGCCGCCGTCCGTGCGCTCGCCCAGCGGCGGGTGGCGCGATGATCGCCAGCGTGCGGGGCCCGGTCGTCCACGTGGGCCTGGACCGGGCGGTGGTCGAGGTCGGGGGAGTGGGTCTGCTCGTCCACATGACACCGGCCACCGCCGCGTCCCTGGGGGGTGGCGCCGACGCCGTCCTGGCGACGAGCCTCGTCGTGCGCGAGGACAGCCTGACCCTCTATGGCTTCGCCGGCGCCGCGGAGCGCGACATGTTCGAGACGGTGCAGACGGTCAGCGGCATCGGCCCCCGGCTCGCCCTCGCCATGCTCTCGGTGCTACCGCCGGCCGACCTGCGCCGCGCCGTCGCCGGGAACGACCTCGCGACGCTGACGAAGGTCCCGGGGGTCGGCCGCAAAGGCGCCGAGCGCATCGTCCTCGAGCTGCGCGACAAGCTCGGGACCGTCGACGAGCCGCCGACGGGGCCGGCCGCGGCATCGTCGGCCGGTCAGGAGCAGGTCGTCGAGGCGCTCGTCGGGCTCGGATGGTCGGTCAAGGCGTCCTCCGATGCCGTCGATGCGGTGCGTGCGAGCGCGGCCGCCCCAGCCGCGGTCGCCGACCTCCTGCGGGCCGCCCTGCGCGAACTCGGGGGCCGCTGATGGCCGGCTTCTCCAGCGAGATCCGCGAGAGCACGGACGACCGGCGCGGTGATCCCGGCCCCGAGACCGCGCGCATCGTCGACCCGGCCCGCGATGCGGACGAGCAGATCGTCGAAGCCGCCCTTCGGCCCAAACGCCTCGCCGACTTCCCCGGACAGCCGCGCGTGCGCGACCAACTCGACCTCGTCCTGCGAGCCGCGCGACAGCGCGGCGCCGCGCCCGATCACATCCTCCTGTCCGGCCCACCGGGCCTGGGCAAGACGACGCTCGCCATGATCGTCGCCGCCGAACTGGAGCGGCCGATCCGGGTGACGAGTGGGCCGGCGATCCAGCACGCGGGCGACCTCGCGGCGATTCTCTCCTCGCTGGCCGAGCACGAAGTCCTGTTCCTCGATGAGATCCACCGGATGTCCCGGGCCGCGGAGGAGATGCTCTATCTCGCGATGGAGGACTTCCGGGTCGACATCGTCGTCGGCAAAGGGCCGGGGGCGACCGCCATACCGCTCGAACTCCCGCCATTCACGGTGGTCGGAGCGACGACCCGCGACGGCCTGCTGCCGGCGCCGCTGCGCGACCGATTCGGCTTCACGGGGCGGCTGGACTTCTATGACCCCGCCGACCTCGCCCGGATTCTCCGTCGGTCGGCCGGGCTGCTGGCGGTCGACGCCGACGACGACGCGATCGTCGAGATCGCGATGCGGTCCCGCGGCACCCCCCGGATCGCCAACCGGCTCCTGCGCCGGGTCCGCGACTGGGCCCAGGTCCACGGGACGGGTCGAGTCGACTCGACGGCCGCCCGGGCCGCTCTCGATCTGTTCGATGTCGATCCGGTCGGTCTGGACCGGCTCGACCGCGCCGTCCTCGAGGCGCTGTGCCGCAAGTATGACGGCGGTCCGGTCGGCATCACGACGCTCGCTGTCGCCGTCGGCGAAGAGCCCGACACCGTCGAGACGGTCGCCGAGCCCTATCTCGTGCGTCAGGGCTTCCTCGAGCGCACCCCGCGCGGGCGCATCGCGCGTCCCGCCGCGTGGGCGCACCTCGGACTGACACCGCCGGTCAGCACCGGGACCCAGACGATGCTGCCCATCGACGAGCCCGCGACCGGCCGTTTCGGCACGTGAGCCGGCCGGCCGGGAACCCGGCGACGGCGCGCCGACGTTGGGTCGGTCGGCGGCACGTCGCCTAGACTCCGTCTCTGGCTGCCCATGGGCGCCGACTGTCGCCTTGCCCCAGATCCGATTCCGAAGGACGCGTTCACCATGCACACGGGCCTCGTGCTCGCCACCTCGCAAGGGGGGGCCGCCTTCGGCAATCTCCTCATCCTCCTGCTGCCCCTGCTCCTCCTGCTGTTCCTCTTCCGCAGCCAGCGGCGCCGCACCCGAGAGATGGCGAACCTTCAGCAGTCGCTCGTCGTCGGAGACGAGGTCGTCACGACCTCGGGCATGATCGGCCGGATTCGCGCCCTGACCGACGATGAGGCGGCCATCGAGATCGCCCCAGGCGTCGAGGCGAGGTTCGACAGACGGGCGGTCGGCAGCCGGCGCCACGCGGGCCCCGCCCCCGACTCGGGGCCGCACGACGCGCCCGTCGAGGAGCACTGATGGCCCGGACTCAGGCGCGTCCGAACCATGCCGTGCGGACCCTCATCGCGGGCCTCGTGGCAACCCTCGCCCTGGCCGGGCTGCTGGCCGGGGTGCATCTCGGGGGGACCGCCTCCCTGGCGCCCAAGCTCGGCCTCGACCTCGAGGGCGGCACGCAGATGGTTCTGACCCCTCGCGTCGTCGGCGATCAACAGGTCACGGCCCAGCAGGTGAGCCAGGCGCGGGACATCATCGCCGAGCGGGTCGACTCCCAGGGCGTCAGCGGTGCCGAGGTGACGACCCAGGGCAACAACAACATCGTCGTCAGCATGCCCGGCGACCCGACCCGGCAACAGGAGGAGAACCTCCGGCGGTCCTCGGCGCTCCAGTTCCGCCCGGTCCTCGCGGCGGAGGCCGCCGGAGTCACCGGCAGTGTGACGGCGAGCCCCTCCGGCTCGGGGACGGCGACCTCCGGGACTTCCTCCGGGAGTTCCACCAAGGGATCGAGCACGTCGGGGAGCGTAACGTCCAGCAGTGCGAGCGACAGTTCAACCTCGGCCTCCCGCTCCCGGGCGCGTTCGGCCATCCCGGGTGCCACGAGTACCTCCACGTCCTCCGGCAGTTCCTCGGCCTCGGGCAGCGCATCGGGGTCGGGAACCACGTCGTCCTCCGCGAGCGCGACCACGCCGGCGGCCAAACCCACCAGCCCGACCGACCAGGCCTGGATCACCGAGAAGATCGCCGCGGACTACACCAAGCTCGACTGTGCCAAGCCCGAGGCGCTCAAGAACCTCGTCGATGACCCGGCGAAGCCGCTGGTCACCTGCTCGACCGACGGGACGGAGAAGTTCATCCTCGGTCCGGTCGCCGTCTATGGCAAGGACATCACCGACGCCATAGCCGGCTACAAGCCCGGTCCCAACGGGCAACCGACGTCCGAGGTCGAGATATCGCTGAGCTTCGACTCCGCGGCCACCAAGACGTATGCCGATCTCAGCATCGAGATGCTCGCTCTGCCGAGCCCCCGCAACCGGCTCGCCTCGACCCTCGACTCCCGGGTGATCGTCGCCCCCCAGTTCAACGAAGCGATCACCGGCGGCCGGGCTTCGATCACCGGCGGCTTCACCTTCGACGAGGCGCAGGACCTCGCCAAGCAACTGAAGTTCGGCGCCCTGCCGCTGTCCTTCGACCTGCAGACCCGCAGCCAGGTCAGCCCGACCCTCGGTGAGGAGCAACTCCACCTCGGCCTGCTCGCCGGCCTCGTCGGCCTGATCCTCGTCGTCCTCTATTCCCTGGCGCAGTACCGCGCGCTCGGCCTGGTCACCGTCGGGTCCATCGTCATCGCCGCGATCCTCACCTATCTCGTCATCACGATCCTCGGCTGGGCGCAGAACTACCGCCTCGACATGGCCGGCGTCACCGGTCTGATCGTCGCCATCGGTGTCACCGCCGACTCCTTCATCGTCTATTTCGAGCGGATCCGGGATGAGGTTCGCGAGGGCCGGACGCTGCGCACTGCGGTCGACACCGGATGGAACCGCGCGCGCCGCACCATCCTCGCCGCCGACGGGGTCAACTTCCTCGGTGCCCTCGTCCTCTATCTCCTCGCCTCCTCGAGCGTCCGCGGGTTCGCCTTCACCCTCGGCCTGACGACACTCATCGACGTCCTCGTCGTCTTCCTGTTCACCCACCCGATCGTCTCGCTGCTCGCCCAGCGGCCCTTCTTCGCCGACGGACACCCGTGGTCCGGGCTCGATCCGGAACGACTCGGCGCCAAGGTCGCCTCGCGATACGTCGGTCGCGGCCGATTCGCGGCTCCCAGCCCCGCTCGCTCGGAAGGAGGCCGCGCATGAGCCGCTTCGCCGCATTCGGCAACGACCTCTATACCGGCAAGCGGTCCATCGACTTCATCGGCCGCAGCCGGCTCTGGTATGCCATCTCGGTGGTCGGCCTGGCGCTCGCCCTGACGGGTCTCCTCGTCCGCGGCCTCAACCTCGGCATCGAGTTCACCGGCGGCTCGGAGTTCCGGGTCTCCAATGTCACCGTCACCTCGGCATACGAGGGCACCGCCCAGGACGCGGTCCACAAGGTCGCCGCGGGTGCCGAGGCCAAGGTCACCAAGCTCGGATCGACGACCGTCCGCGTCCAGACCGAGAAGCTCGACGACACGGCCAGCAACAACGTCCGCGATTCACTCGCCAAGGCCTTCCACACCAGCGACGCCAACGTCTCGGCGAACTTCATCGGGCCCTCCTGGGGCGAGTCGGTGAGCAAGCAGGCCCTCAAAGCCCTGCTCGTCTTCCTCGGTCTCGTCGGCCTGGTCATGGCGGCCTATTTCCGCACCTGGAAGATGGCCGTCTCCGCCCTCGTCGCCCTCATCCACGACCTGATCTTCACCGTCGGGATCTATGCCCTGACCGGCGTCGAGGTCTCGCCGGCGACGATGATCGGCTTCCTCACCGTCCTCGGTTACTCCCTCTATGACACGGTCGTCGTGTTCGACAAGGTCCGGGAGAACACCACCGAGGCCCTGGCCAACCGCCGGATGTCGTATGCCGCGGCCGCCAACCTCGCGGTCAACCAGACCCTCGTCCGCTCGATCAACACGACCGTCGTCGCGCTGCTCCCGATCGCGGCCGTGCTCGTCCTCGCCTTCACCCGGCTCGGCCCGGGCACGCTCCTCGACCTCACCCTCGCGCTCTTCCTCGGGATGGCGGTCGGGGCCTACTCCTCGATCTTCATCGCCTCGCCGCTGCTGGTCACCCTGCGCTCCCGGGAACCCGACATCGTCAAGCTCGCCAAGCAGGCGACCCGGCATGACGAGAAGTCTGCACGCCGAGATGCCCGGTCGGCGGCGCCCCAGGATGGGCCCCCCGCCGGACGCGTGGTGACGCCCTCGCCCGTGACGCCGTCCGCGGCCACGGCCAGCGCCATACGGACTCACTCGGCGACCGAGTCGCAGGACGCGGCGTATGCCGACCTGCCGCCCGAGGGCGACCGCGGCACGCTGACTGGGCGCAAGGTCCACAAGTACGCCCAACAGGGACCGCGCAACCAGCCGCGCAAGCAGCCGAAGTCCAAGCGATGATCACCCTCGATCCGGACGAGACCTGGGCGGGCATCCACGCACCCGCGATCCTGCGCGCACTCGTCGACTCGCGGGTGCGCGATGTTGCGGACTTCCCGAGCCCGGGAATCCTCTTCAAGGACATCGGGCCGCTGATCGGGGACCCAGTCGCCTTCGACGCGATCATCGAGCATTGTCTGGCCCGGCACGGCGGCCGGGTCGACCTCGTCGCGGGCATCGAAGCGCGAGGCTTCATCTTCGGCGGGGCACTCGCCCACGCGCTCGGCGTCGGTTTCATCCCGGTGCGCAAGGCAGGGAAGCTGCCGGGGGCCGTGGTCGAGCAGTCCTATGCCCTCGAATACGGCGAGGCGACCCTCGCCGTTCAGGAGGGGGCGGTCCGCCCGGGGAGCAAGGTCGTCGTCGTCGACGACATCCTCGCGACCGGTGGCACCGCGGTCGCGGCCTGCGCGCTGCTCGAGCGGGTCGGAGCCGATGTCGTCGGCGTCGACGTCGTCCTCGAACTGAGCGACCTCGGCGGGCGAGCCGCATTGGCCGGTCGGTCGGTCTACAGCGTGACCACTGACTGAACCACCTGTCCGGAGCGACTACCCTCTGTCTATGGCTGAGGAGGTCGCCAGCACGTCGACGGCTCCTGCGGGCACGACAGCCCGTGGGCGCGCCTTCGCGCGCCTGGAGTGGATCAGCCGGCCACGGGCGACCCAGAACCCCATCCTCGACCCGCTGCTGACCCTCGTGCGCCAGAACCATCCTCGCGCCGACACCGCGATCCTCCAGCGTGCGTATGTCGTGGCCGAGGAGGCCCACAGCGGGCAGGTGCGCAAGTCGGGCGATCCCTATATCACCCACCCGCTCGCGGTCGCCATGATCCTCGCCGAGTTGGGCATGACGCCGGTGACGCTGGCCGCGGCCCTCCTGCACGATGTCGTCGAGGACACCGACTATCCGCTCGCCGAGATCGATCGTGAGTTCGGGCCCGAAGTCGCGCACATGGTGAACGGCGTCACCAAACTCGACAAGGTCAAGTTCGGGGAGATCGCGCAGGCGCAGACCGTGCGCAAGATGATCGTCGCGATGGCCGGTGACATCCGGGTCCTCGTCATCAAACTCGCCGACCGGCTCCATAACGCCCGCACCTGGGGCAGCGTCTCGCCGGAGTCGGCGGCCAGGAAGGCGACGGAGACACTCGACATCTTCGCGCCCCTGGCCCACCGGCTCGGCATGAACACCATCAAGTGGGAACTCGAGGACCTCTCGTTCAAGACGCTCTATCCCAAGGTGTTCGAGGAGATCCGCCGCCAGGTCTCGGAGCGCGCGGGTGAGCGGGCGGAATACCTCCATATCGTCCAGACGCAGGTTCAGGCCGACCTGGCGGAGGCCAAGATCAAGGCGACGGTCACGGGCCGGCCGAAGCACTACTACAGCATCTATCAGAAGATGATGGCCGGGCAGCGGGACTTCGACGACATCTATGACCTCGTCGGGGTGCGGGTTCTGGTCGACTCGCAGCGGGACTGCTATGCGGCGCTGGGCGCGCTGCATGCGCGCTGGAAGCCGATCGGCGGGCGGTTCAAGGACTACATCGCCATGCCGAAGTTCAATATGTACCAGTCGCTCCACACGACAGTCATCGGCCCGTCCGGGCGGCCGGTCGAGATCCAGATTCGGACCTTCGCGATGCACCGCCGTGCGGAATATGGCGTCGCCGCGCACTGGAAATACAAGGAGGACCGGGCCGAGGGCGCCGGCGCGCGCAGCGTGGTCCGCGACGGTGAGGCCGGCCCGATCACCGACATGGCGTGGCTGCGGCAGCTCCTGGAGTGGCAGAAGGAGACCGAAGACCCGACCGAGTTCCTCGAGTCGCTGCGCTATGAGATGAGCCAGCGCGAGGTGTATGTCTTCACCCCCAAGGGCGATGTGACGGTCCTTCCGGCGGGCTCGACCCCGATCGATTTCGCGTATGCCGTGCACACCGAGGTCGGCCACCGCTGCGTCGGTGCACGGGTCAACGGGCGCCTGGTCGCCCTGGAGTCGACACTCGAGAACGGTGACGTCGTCGAAGTCCTCACGTCCAAGGCCGAGGGTGCCGGCCCGTCGCGCGACTGGCTCAACATCGTCCACTCGCCGCGGGCGCGCAACAAGATCCGGCAATGGTTCTCCAAGTCCCGGCGCGAGGAGATGGTCGAGGCCGGGCAGGATCTCATCGGCAAGGCGATGCGCAAACAGCATCTGCCCCTGCAGCGGATGTTGAACCACCAGACCCTGAGTGCGCTCGCCGGCGAGTTGCATTACGCCGACGTCGACGCCCTGTATGCCGCGGTCGGCGAGGGGCACGTCTCCGCGCCCAATGTCGTCTCCCGGCTCGTGGCGGCCGTCGGTGGCGAGGAGGGCGCCAAGGAGGATATGGCCGAGTCCGTCCGGGTCGGGCGGCCGATCCGCCGCCGGGGGAGCGAGCCAGGGGTCAGCGTCACCGGGATGGGCCGCGATGTCTATGTCAAGCTCGCGCGTTGCTGCACGCCGGTGCCCGGCGACGACATCATCGGCTTCGTCACCCGTGGGGCCGGGGTGTCAGTCCACCGCCGCGACTGCACCAACGCGGCGTCCCTCTTCAGTCACCCCGAGCGCATCCTCGACGTGCAGTGGGACCTCGGGGCCGGGGCACTCTTCCTCGTCCAGATCCAGGTGCTCGCCCTCGACCGTGAGGGGTTGCTCTCCGACATCACCCGGGTGCTCGCCGACAACGGCGTCAACATCATCGGCGCCAATGTGACGACCAACAAGGAGCGCTTCGCGGTGTCGAACTTCCAGTTCGAGATGGGCGACCCCGGGCACCTCGAACATGTGATCAATGCCGTCAAGGCGGTTCGCGGTGTCTTCGAAGTGACCCGCGGCGGCGCCTCCGGCGGCCGGCCGAGTCAGGAGGAGACCGCCGACGTGGACGCCGACGCGAGCTGACGTGTCGAGAGGCCGGTTCAGCCCCGTCTGGGTCCCACGCTCTGCGTGGGCGAGGCCGGTTCAGCCCCGTCGAGAGCGCACGGGTCAATTGCGCGGCGGTGTCAGGCGCGCGTGATGGTGGGGTGGAGGTCGGCGGCGGGCGGGCGCCATACGGCCGGGTCCGCGGCGACCTGCTCGCCGGAGCGGATGTCCTTGACCTGACCGCCGTCCGCGCCCGGGAACCAGACGAACGGGATGCCGCGCCGATCGGCATACCGGATCTGCTTGCCGAACCGGTCTGCCCGCGGAGCGACCTCACATGGTATGCCGTTGCCCCGCAACGCGGTCGCGATCGCCGTCGACGCCGCCCGGTCCTCCTCGGCAGTCACCGCGACGAGTACGGCGGCCGAGGTCGACCGCGATGACCGAAGGAGACCCTGGCCGAGCAGGAGGCCGAGAATGCGGGTGACACCGATCGAGATGCCGACGCCCGGATAGGTCGCGCGGCCGTCGGAGGCGAGGGCGTCGTAGCGTCCGCCGGAACAGATCGCGCCCCAGTCCTCGTGGCCGACGAGCTGGGTCTCATAGACGGTGCCGGTGTAGTAGTCGAGCCCGCGGGCGACCTTGAGCGCCGCGGCGACCCGGCCGGGAGCATGTGCCGAGGCGGTCTCGATGACCGCCGCGAGCGCCTCGATCCCGGCGTCGAGCTCGGGATTCTCCACGCCGAGGGCGCGGACCTCGTCGATGAAGCGGAGGTCGAAGCTGCGGATCGCGGCGAGGTCGAGGCAGGCTCGTGCCTGGGCCCGGGTCGCGCCGGCCCCGAGCAGCAGGTCGGCGACCGCGTCCGGCCCGATCTTGTCGAGCTTGTCGACGATGCGCAGCGTGCCGGCGATGTCGGGGATGCCGAGTCCGGCATAGAAGCCGTTGGCCAGGCGCCGATTGTTGACCTGGATGACGAAGTCGCCCACCGGGAAACGCGCGAAGACGTCGGCGATCACCAGAGGCATCTCCGCCTCGAAGTGCGGCGCCAGAGATCCGACGTCGACGACGTCGATATCGGCCTGGGTGAACTCGCGATAACGCCCCTCCTGGGGCCGCTCACCCCGCCACGCCTTCTGGATCTGATAGCGCCGGAACGGGAAATCGAGGGTGCCGGCGTTCTCGAGAACGTAGCGCGCGAACGGGACGGTGAGGTCGAAATGCAGCCCCCACCGGCTCTCGTCCCGGCCGCCGCCCGCGAGCCGCGAGATCGCATAGATCTCCTTGTCCGCGTCCTCGCCCTGCGAGGTCAGGCGGCTGATCGGCTCGATCGAGCGGGTCTCGATCGAACTGAACCCGTGAAGTTCGAAGGTCTCGCGGATGACGTCGAGGAAGCGCTGCTCGACCAGGCGCTCGGCTGGGGAGAACTCCGGGAAGCCGGAGATGGGCGCGACCTTGCTCACGCGGTCACTCCTCGCAGGTAGGGGTTGGTCGACCGCTCCTGTTGCATGGTCGTCGCCGGTCCGTGACCCGGCAACAGCAGCGTCGAATCCGGAAGTGGAAGAACGACTTCGCGCAGTGAGCGCTGCATCGCCGCGTCGCTGCCGCCGCTCAGGTCGGTGCGCCCGATCGAGCCGGCGAACACGACATCGCCGGTGAACATCGTCCGGTCCAGCCCGTCGGGCACGCCGTCGGCGACCGAATCCATGCCGAACATCACCGAGCCCTCCGTGTGCCCGGGGGCATGCAGGACGGACAGGTCGATGCCGGCGACAGTCACCGTATCGCCGTCGGCGAGCGCCTTGACGTCCGCCGGCTCGCGCCAACCCTGCTGGCCGAACTGCTGGACGAACATCGCCTTGAGCTGGGGTTCGAGGAGGTCGACGGGGTTGCGGAGCCGGTAGCGGTCGTCCTCGTGGATGAAGGCCGGGAGGTAGGCCGGGCCGGAGTCACGGCAGACGGGCGTCACCGAGAAGACGTGGTCCATGTGGCCGTGCGTGAGCAGGACCGCGGCCGGGCGCAGGCGGTGCTCCTCGAAGATCTCCCGAAGAGTCTCGACGACCCCGATGCCCGGGTCGACGACGAGGCACTCCTGACCGGGGCCATGGGCGACGACGTAGCAGTTGGTCCCGAAGGCGGCCGCGGGGAAGGCGAGCATGAACACGACCTAGACCTTATCCGTGGCTCGGCGGCTCTCCGGCCCGTGACAGACTGACCGCCGTGACGAGGGAGCAGGAACGCGCGCGTGCCAAGCGCCGCTATGCGCGCCGTCAGGCGGCCGCGGCCGCCGCGGCGAAGGAGACGCAGCGGATGCGCCTGGTCGCCATCGTCGTCGTCGTCCTGCTTCTCGTCGTCGGAACGTTCATCGTCATCGCCAAGAAGGTCGGACACTCGGATTCCCGGGCCGCGTCGCCCACTGGTTCGACAAGGTCCTCCGCGAGTGCGACCCTCGCCTCCGGATGCACGCCACCGCCAGTGGTGCCCGGGACCGAGGGCAAGCTGACGAAGCCGTCGACGGCGGACGTCACCGCAGTCACCGGCAGGACGGTGGTCGCCACGCTGTCGACGAACTGCGGCGACATCGTCATCGATCTCGACGGAGCCAAGGCACCCCAGGCGGTTGCCTCGTTCGTCCAACTCGCCCGGCTCGGCTACTGGAAGGATGCGCCCTGCCCCCGGTTGACCGCGGGCGCCGCCTCGATCGCCGTTCTCCAGTGCGGAGACCCCACGGGGACGACCCAGGGCAGCCCGGGATACGGCTTCGCGATCGAGAACGCGCCCGCCGACGACATCTATCGCCGGGGCGTGCTCGCGATGGCGAGGCCATCGGCGAACACCGAGGGCAATGGTGGCCAGTTCTTCATTGTCTACAAGGACTCGACGATCCCCCGTGACAGTGCCGGTGGCTACACCATTTTCGGGCGCGTGAGGAGCGGGATGGATATTGTGGACCGGATTGCCGCAGGAGGAGTGGTCGGCGGAGGCGCCGACGGCGCCCCCACGTTCCCGATCAGCACGCTGTCGGTGACGACTACTACGAAGGACTGAGCATCGCCGTGACCGAGACGCCGACCCCGCCGCCGACGACCACGGATAGCCCGCCCGCGCCGACGGCTGCGCCCGTCCCGAGCCCCGCGATGTTCGCGGCGCGCCCGAAGCCCCCGGCGTCGGTGGCCGCGCCTGCCATGGTTCATTCCGCGTCCGCCCGCTTCGGCCGCGTCGCTGAGGACGGCACGGTCTATGTCCAGGTCGGCGACGGCGAACGCGCCGTCGGTTCCTATCCCGGAGCAAGCGCCGAGGATGCCCTGCAGTACTTCGCCAGGAAGTATGACGAGCTCTTCGGCACCGCAGAACTTCTGCACCAGCGGGCGGCGAACCCCGAGGTGACCAGCCGGGACCTCTCCGACGGCCTCAAGACCGTCCGCGAGCACGCCCGGGACGCCAATGTCGTCGGCGATCTCGCCGCGCTCGAGACGCTGCTGACCGAGATCGAGGCCGAGATCGCGACCCGGCGCGAGACCGAGAGCGTCGCCCGGGCCGAGGCCAAGGCGGCCGTGCTCGCCGTCCGCGAGGACCTGGTGACCCAGGCCGAAGCCATCGCTGCCCAGCCGGCCGAGCGCGTCCAGTGGAAGACCTCCAGCGAGCAGATGCGCGCCCTCCTCGATGCGTGGAAGGATCAACAGCGCGGGCGCGTGCGACTCGACAAGGACGTCGAAGCCGGCCTGTGGGCCCGGTTCAGCAAGGCGCGCAACAGCTTCGACAAGGCCAGGCGTTCCCACTTCGCCGAACTCGAGACGAGTCGCGCCGGCGCCAGGTCGACGAAGGAGAAGCTCGTCGCCGAGGCCGAGGCCCTGTCCACCAGCACCGATTGGGCCGCCACGGCGGGCGCATTCAAGCGGCTGATGGACCAGTGGCGCGTGGCCGGGCGTGCCTCGCGGGCCGAGGACGACGCCCTGTGGGAGCGTTTCAAGTCGGCTCAGGACGCCTTCTTCGGCGCCAAGGACGCCCTCGTGGCGGCCGAGGACCAGGAATTCCGGGCCAACCTCGAGGTCAAGCTCGGTCTGCTCGGAGAGGCCGAGACACTGCTGCCCGTCACCGACGTCGAGGCGGCCAAGAGCGCACTGCGCGGCATCCAGGACCGTTGGGAGCGCGCCGGCAAGGTCCCGCGCGCCGACATCGAGCGCACCGAGAAGGGCCTGCGCCGGATCGAGAGCGCGATCCGGGACGCCGACGAGCGCAAGTGGCGGCGCACCAACCCCGAGGTCGCCTCCCGCGCTCAGTCCCTGGCCACCCAGCTCGAGGCGTCCGTCGCCAAACTCGAGGCGCAGCTCGCCGATGCCGAGGCCAAGGGGAGCGCCGGACTCATCAAGGAACTCACCGAGAAGCTCACCGCGCAGCGCGCTTGGCTGGACCAGGCCCGAGGCGGGCTGGCCGAGTTCGGGGGCTGAGCGGCATACGGCCTCGTCGGGGCGGGCATAGACTGCGCGCGGGCGGCGCACCCGGCCGCTGAATGCGCGCGACAAGGAGCGTCCCGTGAAGGTCGGTGTCCCCACAGAGGTCAAGAACCACGAATACCGCGTCGGCATCACGCCCGTCGGAGTGAGCGAACTCGTCCTCCACGGCCACGAGGTCCTCATCCAGACGGGTGCGGGGCTCGGCAGTTCGATCACCGACGAGGAGTATGTCGCCCAGGGCGCCCGGATCGTCGATGCCGCCGACGACGTCTGGGGCGAGGCCGACATGGTCCTCAAGGTCAAAGAGCCCGTCGCCTCGGAATATCACCGGCTTCGTGAGGGCCTCCTGCTGTTCACCTACCTCCACCTCGCTGCCGACCAGCCGCTCACCGACGAACTGTGCGCCAAGAAGGTCACGGCCATCGCGTATGAGACCGTCCAGCTGCCGTCGGGGCTGCTGCCGTTGCTCTATCCGATGTCCGAGGTCGCCGGCTGTCTCGCGCCCCAGGTGGGCGCGCATGCATTGATGAAGGCCAATGGCGGGCGTGGGGTCCTCATGGGCTGCGTCGGCGGCGTCGCCAACGCCAAGGTCGTCGTGCTGGGTGCGGGCGTCGCCGGCCAGAATGCCGCAAATATCGCGCTCGGGATGGGCGCCGAGGTCACCATGCTCGACACCGACCTCGACAAGCTGCGGATGAGCTTCTGGCGCTATGACAACCGCGTTCGCCAGATCGCGTCGTCGGCGCTGTCGGTGCGCGAGGAGGTCCTCAAGGCCGACATGGTCATCGGGACGGTGCTGATCCCCGGCGCCAAGGCGCCCAAGCTCGTCACCGACGAGATGGTCGCTCAGATGAAGCCCGGCTCGGTCCTCGTCGACGTCGCCATCGACCAGGGCGGGTGCTTCGAGGGTTCGCGGCCGACGACGCACGCCGACCCGACGTTCCCGGTGCACAACTCGATCTATTACTGCGTCGCCAATATGCCGGGCGCCGTGCCCAACACCTCGACCTGGGGCTTGACCAATGCGACTCTGCCGTATGCCGTGCGGCTCGCCGACGCCGGTTGGCGCGGCGCGCTCGCCAAGGACGCGGCCCTCGCCAAGGGTCTCAACACCCACGACGGCTCGGTGACCTATCAGGGCGTCGCCGACGCATTCGGTATGCCGTGTCAGGACACCGCCGGTCTCCTCGCCTGATCACGTGCCTGGCACCGCGGCCGGGTTCGACCGCCCGCTCGTCCCCGCCCGCGCGGTGATCCAGTGGCTGACCCACCTCGACGTCGAGAAGGGGCGATCGCGGCATACCCTCGCGGCGTATCGCCGGGACGGCGACCGCTATCTCGCCTTCCTCGCCACGCGCGGGATCACCGACCTGCGGGTGGTCTCGGAGATGGTCATCACCGACTTCCTCGCCCACCTCCGCACCGGCGACGACCTGCACCGGCCGCTCGCGGCGAGCAGCGCCGCCCGGACCCTCGTCGCCATCCGGACCTTCCACCGCTTCCTTGCACTGGACGCCGCCCTCGACGTCGACCCGGCGGCGGCCGTCTCGCCGCCGCGGCGTCCCGACCGGCTGCCCAAGGCGATACCGCTCGAGGAGGTCGAGCGAATCCTCGACGGCGCGGCCGTGGGGGAGCCGCCGGCGGCCCTGCGCGACCGGGCATTCGTCGAGGTCCTGTATGGCGCCGGTGCCCGGATCTCGGAGGCGACCGGCCTTGACGTGGACGACATCACGTTGGCAGACAAGGTGATCCGGCTGCGAGGCAAGGGTGGCAAGGAGCGCCTCGTTCCCCTCGGGTCGTATGCCGTGGACGCCCTCGGTGCCTATCTCGTCCGGGCGCGGCCCGCGCTCGCCTCCCGCGGCGCCGGCACGCCCGCCGTCTTCCTCAACACCCGGGGCGGTCGTCTGAGCCGACAGGGTGGGTGGGGGATCGTCCGCACGGCGGCCCAGCGGGCGGGCCTCGGGGGGCGGGTGACACCGCATACACTCCGGCACTCCTTCGCCACGCACCTGCTCGAGGGGGGCGCGGACGTCCGCATCGTCCAAGAACTCCTCGGACACGCCTCGGTGACGACGACGCAGATCTATACCCGCGTCACCGTGGCCCGGCTGCGCGAGGTGTATGCCGCGAGCCACCCCCGCGCGCGCTGATAGGGTCGAGCAGTCTGTGATCGGCGGGAGCCGACCTCATCGCACCGGAAGGCAGGAACGCGTGGAACGCAGCGACGTCCACTTGCCGGGCACGGAGGACGCCGCCGTCGGCCAGCTCGGTCCGACCGGGCGGGTGCTACCCGCCTTCCCGGAGCCGCCGCCGCTCGCCGGCACCGGACCCGCGCGGGTCATCGCGATGTGCAACCAGAAGGGCGGCGTCGGCAAGACGACGACGACGATCAACCTCGGTGCGGCACTGGCGGAATACGGGCGCAGGGTGCTGCTCGTCGACTTCGATCCGCAGGGCGCGCTGTCGGTCGGGCTCGGGGTCAACGCCAACGTCCTCGACGTGACGATCTACAACCTCCTCGTCGAGCGCGGGCACGACGTCCGGGAGGTCATCGCGACGACCCGGGTGCCGCGGCTCGACCTCATCCCCGCCAATATCGACCTGTCCGCGGCCGAGGTCCAACTCGTCGGTGAGGTCGCCCGGGAGCAGGTGCTGGCGCGCATCCTCCGGCCGGTCATGGACGACTACGACGTGATCCTCATCGACTGTCAGCCGTCCCTCGGCCTGCTCACCGTCAACGCGCTCACCGCCGCCCACGGGGTGATCATCCCGCTCGAGACGGAGTACTTCGCGATGCGCGGCGTCGCCCTCCTCGTCGAGACGATCGAGAAGGTCACCGACCGGCTCAACCCGCGTCTGCAGATCGACGGCATCCTGCCAACGATGTATGACGGGCGCACCCTCCACAGCCGCGAGGTCGTCGAGTCGGTGGTCCGGCACTTCGGCGACCAGGTCTTCCATACGGTCATCAGCCGGACGGTGAAATTCCCCGACGCGACCCTGGCCGCCGAACCGATCACGACCTATGCCTCGGCCCACCAGGGGGCCGGTGCGTATCGGCAACTCGCGCGCGAACTCATCGCGCGTGGTGGGGCGCCCTGAGTCCGGTGGACGCCGACCCCCTCGGCGCGGAGGGTGCCGTCCCCGGCGGGGTCATCACCCGGCGCGCACCGACGCGAGCCTTCGAGGTCCACCTGGACGTGTTCGAGGGGCCCTTCGACCTGCTCCTCGGCCTGATCGCCAAGCACAAGCTCGATATCACCGAGATCGCCCTCGCCCAGGTCACCGACGAGTTCATCGCCCACTTCGCGGCCCGGCGCGAGGAGGGGGCGGTCGAATTGTCCCAGGCGAGCGAGTTCCTGCTCGTCGCGGCGACATTGCTCGACCTCAAGGCCGCGCGGCTGCTGCCGCAGGTGAATCCGGAGGACGAGGAGGATCTCGCGCTGATCGAGGCGCGGGACCTGCTCTTCGCCCGGCTCCTGCAGTATCGCGCCTACAAGCAGGTTGCGGCGGTGCTCGACGGGCGGTTGACGGCTGGGGCGGCGAGCATCCCGCGGCAGGCGGGGCTCGAGCCGCGCTTCGCCGCGCTCCTGCCGGAACTCATCATGTCGGTCACTCCGGAGCAGTTGGCGCGGGTCGCCGCGTCGGTGCTGACGCCGAAGGTCCCACCCTCGGTCGGGGTCACCCACCTCCATGCGCCCCAAGTGAGCGTCCAGGAGCAGGCGGCCATCGTGGGGGAGCGGTTGCGCCGGCATGCGACGCTGTCGTTCCGGGCGCTGGTGGCCGACGCCGACTCGACACTGGTCGTCGTCGCGCGCTTCCTCGCGCTGTTGGAGCTGTTCCGTGATGGCGCCGTGGCCTTCGACCAGGCCGAGGCGCTCGGCGAACTCACCGTGCGGTGGTCCGGTGCCGCGGACGGCGAGATCGCCATCGATGACGAGTTCGACGGCCCGGGTGAGGACCGCGGGCCCGTGGGACGGGAGGAGGAGCCGTGAACACGGCATACGACGAGAACGCGGGCGGGCCCGGCCGGGAGCCCACGTGGGTGCGGGGGGCGATCGAGGCGATCCTCATGGTCGTCGACACGCCGGTCGACGCGGTGTCGCTGGCGACCGCGCTCGAGGTGCCGCTCGGGGACGTCGAGGACCACCTCGCCACGCTCCAGGAGGCGTATGCCGATCGCGGCTTCGCACTGCGCTATGTCGCCGGGGGCTGGCGGATCTATTCGCGGCCGGAGTATGCCGAGGCCGTCGAGGCGTTCCTCCTCGACGGTGCCCAGGCGAAGCTGACCCAGGCGTCGCTGGAGACGCTTGCGGTCATCGCCTATCGGCAGCCGATCTCCCGAGGACGCGTCAGCGCGGTCCGCGGGGTCAATGTCGACGGGGTCGTGCGGACCCTGGTGACCCGCGGACTCGTCGAGGAGGTCGGCGCAGACGAGGAGTCCGGCGCGGTTCTCTATGGGACGACGACGTATTTCCTCGAGCGGATGGGGCTGGGCGATCTGGCCGAGCTGCCCGCGCTCGCACCGTATCTGCCGGACGTCGCCGACCTCGACGCCCTCGCCGAAGGAGGCCGCGCATGACCCCGCCCCCCGCCCGCCGCCCTCAGGGTGGCGACCGACGTCGCCGGCCGGGGCCCACGCATGCCGGGACGACCCGGAAGAGTCAACCGACGCGGCCCCCGGTGGAACGCGCGTCGGTGCCGGTGGACGTGCACGATCCCGACGGCATACGGCTGCAGAAGCTGCTCGCCGCCGCGGGGGTCGGGTCGCGGCGGGCCTGCGAGGAGCTCATCGCCCGCGGCCGGGTCGAGGTCGACGGGCAGATCGTCACCGAACTCGGGGTGCGGGTGCAGCCGACCGCGGTGGTCCTCGTCGACGGGGAACGGGTCAAGACCGACCCCGGGAAGGTCTATCTCGCCTTCAACAAGCCGCTTGGGGTCGTGACGACGATGAGCGATGAACTCGGGCGGGTGAATGTGGGGGACTACGTCGCCAACCGGTCGGAGCGGCTCTTCCACGTCGGGCGGCTCGACGCCGACACCGAGGGGCTGCTGCTGTTGACCAACGACGGCGAGCTGGCGCACCGGCTGCAGCACCCGGCATACGGCGTGCTCAAGACGTATATCGCACAGGTCCCCGGTCCGGTGCCGCGGGAACTCGGCCGACAGCTGCGCGCCGGGATCGAGTTGGAGGACGGGGTGGTCGCCGTCGAGTCGTTCCGGCTCGTCGACTCGCTGCCGGGGAAGGCGATCGTCGAGATCGTGCTGCATGAGGGACGCAAGCACATCGTGCGGCGGCTCCTCGACGCGGTCGGGCACCCGGTGCTGGCCCTTGCGCGGACGCAGGTGGGTCCGGTGCGGCTCGGTGACACGAAACCGGGGAAGTATCGTGCGCTGTCGGCGAAGGAGATCGCCGGACTCTATGCGGCGGCGGGGCTCTGACGCCGTGCCGTTCTCCGCGATCGTCGGCAGCCTGCCCCACCGGGTGCACATCATCGGAACCGGTCTCATCGGGACGTCTGTGGCCCTCGTCCTGGCGCGGCGCGGGGTCGATCTGACCCTCGAGGACGCCTCGCCGACCGGGGCCGCCCTGGCGGCCGACCTGAGCGGCGGGCGGGTGGGCGGTGCCGTCGCGCCGGAACTCGTCGTCGTGGCGACACCGCCGGACGTGACAGCGCAGGTGATCGCGCGGGCGCTACGCGAGCATCCCGGGGCGTTCGTGACCGACGTTGCCTCGGTCAAGTCCGTGATCCGGTCGGAGTTGGTCGGGTCGGAGGTCGCTGGACTGGAGCGCTACGTCGGCGGGCACCCGATGGCGGGGCGCGAGCGGTCGGGTGCGATCGCCGCGCGAGGGGACCTGTTCGAGGGGCGGCCGTGGGTCGTGACGGCCGGGGCGGAGACGTCACGGGATGGGGTCGCGCTGGTCAAGGGGGTCGCCGAGGCCGCCGGATCGGTGGTCGCCGTTCTCAGCCCGGAGGAGCACGACGAGGCGGTCGCCGCGGTGTCCCACGTGCCGCAGGTGGCAGCGAGCCTCGTCGCCGCGCGGCTGCGGGATCTGCCGGACAGCGCGGTGGCGCTGTCGGGGCAGGGGGTGCGGGATGTCACGCGAATCGCCGCGAGTGACCCGCGGCTGTGGACGCAGATCCTCGCCGGCAATGCGCCGGCGGTGGCGGCGGTGCTGCGGGATGTCGCGGCGGACCTGGAGCGGGTCGTGGTGGCGCTGGAGTCGCTCGGCCCGGAGCCGACCGGGGAGGTTGTCGCTCCGGGTGCGCGGGCGACGCTGGCCGGGGTGATCCAGGAGGGGAACCACGGGCACGAGCGGATACCCGGCAAACACGGGTCGGCGCCGATGCGCTATGCCCGGGTCATCGTGCTCATCCCCGACACCCCAGGCCAGTTGGGCCGGCTGTTCAACGACGTCGGCCAGGCGGGGATCAACCTGGAAGAGTTGGTCCTGGAACACGCCCTGGGCGCGCAGTTCGGCCGGTTGGAACTCTCGGTGATGCCCGGCGTCGCCGCGGAACTGGAGACCGTGCTCACCGACCGGGGCTGGCGCCTCCACTCCTGACCGGCCCCCCCACCCCCGTCGAGAGGTCAAATAAGCCGCGTCGAGAGGTCAAATAGCGGGCATCGAGAGATCAAATAGGCCCGCGTCAGCACGCACCGGCGCCCGCGGAGACTCTGGTTCGGCACTGCCCCTAGGCTTGCCCGGGTGAGCCTCGTCATCGCCATCGACGGCCCGTCCGGGTCGGGCAAGTCCAGCGTGTCCCGGGCGGTGGCCCGCCACTTCGGGCTCGGCTACCTCGACACCGGAGCGATGTACCGCGCGGTGACCGTATGGTGCCTGCGCACCGGTGTCGACCTCGGCGACTCCGCGGCGGTCGCCCAGGCGACGCGGGACGTGCCGCTCGGCCTCGGTGCCGATCCCGACGACCCGACCGTCCAACTCGACGGCGAGGACGTCGCCGACGCCATCCGCACGGGCGAGGTGTCCGCGGTCGTCTCCCGGGTGGCGACGAATCTCGAGGTGCGCGGCATACTCCAGGAGGCCCAGCGCGCCCTCATCGAGGCGATCGGTGAGGACTGGGGCGGGGTCGTCGCCGAGGGCCGCGACATCACGACCGTCGTCGCCCCCGACGCCGACGTCCGCATCCTCCTCACCGCGAGCGAGGCCGCCCGCCTCGCCCGCCGCAGCCGCGAACTCCACGGCGCAGACGACGCCGCCGCCGTCGCCGCCACTCGTGACCAGGTCGTCCGCCGCGACCGTGACGACGCGACCGTCTCCCGGTTCACCGAGGCCGCCGACGGCGTCGTCACCCTCGACACCTCCGACCTCGACTTCGACGGCAGCGTCGCCGCTGTCGTCGCCGTGGTCGACGCTGCGCGACAATAGAGGCCCGGCGCTTCGTCGGCGGCCCCCCTGACACGACCCCAAGGACCCCACCGTGACCGACGAGACCGACCTGACGACCGCCCTGCGCGCCGGGCTGGCCGATTTCGAGCTCACCGACGAGGACCAAGCCCTCGTCGACGGCGCCGCCGACCTCGCCGATATCGCGTCTGCCGAGGGCCCCCTCCCCGTCGTCGCCATCGTCGGACGCCCCAATGTCGGCAAGTCCTCCCTGGTCAACCGGATCCTCCGGCGCCGCGAGGCGGTCGTCGAGGACGTCCCCGGCGTGACCCGCGATCGCGTCGCCTACGAGGCGGAGTGGTCCGGCCGCCGCTTCACCGTCGTCGACACCGGCGGCTGGTCCGTCGACGCCAGCGGCATCCACCTCCGGGTCGCGGAGCAGGCCGAGGTCGCCGTCGAACTCGCGGACGCCGTCGTCTTCGTCGTCGACGCCAAGGTCGGCGCCACCGATGACGACGAGGCCGTGGTGCGTATGCTGCGCCGCGCCGGCCGCCCCGTCGTCCTCGTCGCCAACAAGGTCGACGACGAGCGCACCGAGGCCGATGCCATGGCCCTGTGGAACCTCGGCCTCGGCGAACCCCACGCCGTCTCCGCCCTCCACGGCCGCGGCGCCGGCGACCTTCTCGACGCGATCCTCGCCGTCCTGCCCGAGATATCCGCCGTCGCGGAGGCGTATGCCGTGGACGGCCCCCGCCGCGTCGCCCTCATCGGCCGCCCCAACGTCGGCAAGTCCTCCCTCCTCAACAAGCTCGCCGGCGCCGACCGCGTCGTCGTCGACGACGTCGCCGGCACCACGCGCGACCCGGTTGACGAAGTGGTCGAGATCGGCGGGCGCGTATGGCGCTTCGTCGACACCGCGGGCATCCGCCGTCGCGTGCACCAGACGCGTGGCGCCGACTTCTATGCCTCCCTGCGCACTCAGACCGCGCTGGAGAAGGCCGAGGTCGCCGTCGTCCTCATCGATGCGAGCGAGCAGATCAGCGAGCAGGACGTCCGGGTCATCCAGCAGGTCGTCGACGCCGGCCGGGCGCTCGTCCTCGCGATCAACAAGTGGGACACCCTTGATGAGGAACGCCGCTACCACCTCGAACGTGAGATCGAGAAGGACCTCGCCCAGGTGAGTTGGGCGCCTCGGGTGAACATCTCGGCGCGGACGGGGCGGCATACCGACCGGTTGGTGCCTGCCCTCGAGACCGCCCTCGACTCGTGGGACGCGCGAATCCCGACCGCCAAGCTCAACGCCTTCCTCGGCGAGATCGTGGCGGCCCAGCCGCACCCGGTCCGGGGCGGCAAGCAGCCGCGCATCCTCTTCGCCACCCAGGCCGGCACCCGGCCGCCGCGGTTCGTCGTCTTCGCCTCGGGCTTCCTCGAGGCGGGCTACCGGCGCTTCCTCGAGCGGAAGCTGCGTGAACAGTTCGGCTTCACCGGCACCCCGGTCGAGATCTCGGTTCGGGTCCGGGAGAAGCGGCGTCGCTGACCGACTCCCGAACCGGGACGGATTCGAGCCCACCGCCCCCGGTGAGGTAAGGTTTCACCGCCTCCCGCCCGCGGGGGGCATTGCCACGGGCTGTGGCGCAGCTTGGTAGCGCACTTGACTGGGGGTCAAGGGGTCGCAGGTTCAAATCCTGTCAGCCCGACCGAAAGCCCTGGTGAGAGCATGTTTCTCACCAGGGCTTCGTCGTGTCCGGGGGCCGGTTTCCGGTGGCGGCGCGAGCTGGCCCTTCGAGGTCGTGGCGAGGCCATGCCCCGACTGCTCGGTATGGCCCGTTGGGTGGTGAAGTGGACCAAATGGTGCCTGTGAGGTGGACCAATCTGCGGGCATGCGGAGGAGTCTCCCGAGACGTACCAGGACCCTCCACGACACCAGCCTGCGAGCGAGGGCGGCTGAGCCCCGGCGATGTGACCGAGGTCAGAGGTCCACCGGGGCATTCTGCGGCCGCGCTAGACGATCCTCGGAGATTTGGAGCCGACGGCTGCCGCGCAGGGAGATCGACACAAGCCCGGTGCACGCGCCGGTCGACGTAGTCTGGAAGCCGTGTATACGCTCTGGGCATCCAGCGCGGCCGCGCGCAACACGATGCAGGCCAACCGCGGCCGCGACACCAAGGCGGAGCTGGCTGTTCGTCGACTCGTGCATGCGCGCGGCCTGCGCTATCGGGTCAACGTCCGGCCGGAACGTGATCTGCGTCGGACTGCTGATCTGCTGTTCACTCGGGCGCGCGTCGCGGTGTTCATTGACGGCTGCTACTGGCACGGCTGTCCGCAGCACTTCTCTATACCAGCGACGAACCTGGACTACTGGGAGGGCAAGATCGGCCGGAATCGGCGCCGCGATATCGAGACGACCGCGTTGCTGGAGGAGCGCGGCTGGACGGTGTTGCGGTTCTGGGAGCACGAGACGCCGGGATCCGTTGCGGACAGCATCGCCGAGGCGGTGCAATCGCGACGCGAGGTCATGGGCTGAGGTCAGCGAGGGCGTCTGGCCAGTCGTCGGTGATGGTCTGGATCGGGGCGAGACGGTCGGTGAAGTCCTTATGCCTGGCCATGCGTGAGGTCGGGCCGTAGCGGAACTCCCACCGGCCGGTGGGCGAGAACAGACATGCAGCGACGACATCGAAGCCGTCGGCTGGGTAGAAGCGGGAGGCGGGGTCGCCCTTGGAGGCGCGGGTCTTCTGCACCTCGACCTTGAACGCCCCACTCGCCGAGGTCTTCGGACTCGCGTTCTTGCACTCCACCCGCAGATAACGACCGTCAGTCATCGTGACGTTGAAGTCGTGCATCGCATCCACGTCGAGCCGCTCGACCGTCGCAACTCCCGGGGCATGTTCGAGCAGGTGCTCCAGGTGGTACTCGGCCACCCCGCCACGGACCGCAACAGAGAGCCTGTTGCGGCCGCCGATGATGTCTAGGATCTGCCCGCTGGTGAGCGCGAACTGCTCCTCCAGGATATGTCGTCGCGGCAGCTGGTCGACCGCTGCCTTGTCGGCAAGGGTGACGGCGGCGGAGTAGCGCAGGGGCGGGTCCAGACGCAGCGAGGTTGCACGACGTTCCAGTCGGGCGTAGTCGATCAGCCGGTCCGGGGTGAACGCGACGACGGTCTCCAGGCTCGTGGGGGAACGTGGTTCGGAGCGCTTCGTGCCAGCCCGGTTGATCTTCTCCCACACGTGCCACCCGGATGCTTTGGCCTGCTCGATCTCGGCGTCCTTGGTGTAGAAGGAGATGCCCATCGGCAGCGGGTCCCATAGGTTTGCGTCCAGCCCGAGGATCACGCCGTCGGCGAGGTCAATGCCGAGGATCATGCTCACGTCGATGCCTGCGACATCACGTCCGACCGGGTGCTCTCGCTTCCACGATTGCTCCGAGCCGTAGCGAAGCTGACCGCGAACCTCGTCGGCGGGGCGGTTCCTGATCGCGTTCCGCGTGATCCGGAAGGGATAGACAAGCATCCCGATCCGCTCATCGGAGTCCAGCTGCACCCCGAGGTAGACCGGGGCGCGGTGGGGGTCGCTCGCGTACAGCACCCGCCCGCCGGAGGCGGTGACCGCCTCGATGAGGGACGCATGCAGGTCAGCGCGTCCCTGCACGCGGTAGACCTCGCCGAAGGCGCGACCAGCGAGCGACTCGTCCTCCACAGGTCTCCTCTCGCTCCGGTTCGTCCACAGACTTTGACGGTCTCGCTGGGCATGTCGATGGCTCCCGGCAGACTCCTCTCGACGATACTGGTCAGACACGTACTGCCCGCAGACGCCGGGCCATGCGTGCACGTATAGGAACGAGGTGGCATGTGGGCGAGCAGCTCCCGGTGGTGAGCCTGTTCTCAGGCGCAGGAGGGCTTGACCTCGCGATCGAGCGCGCCGACGCCGAGCCCCTGGACTCGAGCGACCCGGGCAGCGGCCTGCTGCGAGTCTCGGTCGCGACGGACTACAACGAGCCCGCGTTGCAGACGCTGAAGGCGAACTTCCACGACGCCGCCACCCTCACCGGCGACATCCGGCAGGTCCCCACCGAGCATATCCTCGACACGGCCGGCCTACGGGCCGAGGAGCCGGTCCTCGTGGTCGGCGGCCCGCCGTGCACTCCGTTCTCCAAGTCCGGATTCTGGCTGGAGCAGAAGCGCGAGAGCCGCGACCCCAACGCGTCCTTGCTCGACGAGTACGTCCGGGTAGTGCGCGAGTCACAACCCGAGGCATTCATCCTGGAGAACGTCCAGGGACTGACCTACAAGACCCACAAGGCACAGTTCGAGCGCCTGCTCAGGGGTCTCGGCGAGTTGGGGTATAACCCGCAGTGGAGGGTGTTGCTGGCTGCCGACTACGGCGTTCCTCAGCTACGACGCCGCGTGTTCGTCGTCGGACGCCGCGATGGGGAGAGGTTCGAGTTCCCCGAGCCGACCCATTCCGGCTGGAGCGAACGCGATCGCAGGGTCGATGCAACCAAGATCCCGCATGTCACCGCGGCACAGGCGTTCGCGGACCTGCCCCGACTGGTGCCCGCCTCGCTCGACGAGATCGTCGACGGTCAGTACGGAGGGCTAACTGCCGAGATCCCACCTGGGCAGAACTACCTATGGCACACCGACCGCTATGGCGGCCGCGACCACTTCGAGTGGCGCAGCCGCTACTGGACCTTTCTGCTTCGCTTGGACCCGAACCGGCCCTCCACGACCCTCCAGGCCCAGCCCGGCCCTTGGGTCGGCCCGTTCCACTGGGAGAATGTCCGCAACGCCTCCGGCGACGAACGCGCCCGTCGCCTCCGTGTCAACGAGATGCTCCGACTCATGTCCTTTCCCGATGACTTCAAGATCGACGGCTCGCGGTCCGACGTGCAGCGTCAGCTCGGCAACGCCGTGCCAGTGGAGCTCGGCAAAGCCGTTGTGCGAGCGCTGATGAGTCAGCTCGGATACTTGGGGCAGGACAGCGAGTCTCGCATCGTGGCGTATGCCTGACCGCGGTCGCGACCGCGGTCAGGCGGTGTCGCCGTCGACGTGGAGCCGTCAAGCCGGTATTTTATGATGGTGAGTTCCGAACCGTCTGCGGTCGCTGCCATCGACTTGTTCTGCGGTGCCGGCGGCTTGTCTCTCGGCCTCAAGCAGGCCGGGGTCGAAGTCATCGCCGGCCTCGACCTCGACCCGGCGTGTCAGTACCCGTACGAGCAGAACCTCAAGGCCAAGTTCCTCCTGAAAGACGTCGGAGACGTGAGGGGGACAGACCTCCAGAAGCTGTGGCCCGAGGGCAAGATTCGCCTCCTGGCCGGATGCGCGCCTTGCCAGCCGTTCTCCAGCCACCGCCGTGGCGCCAACACCCGGGGCGAGGACAACTGGGACCTCCTGTCTCACTTCGCGCGGCTCGTCGAGGAGGCGAAGCCGGAGTTCGTGACCATGGAGAACGTCACACGACTCGGCAAGATGGAGGTCTTCGAGAACTTCGTCGCGAAGCTGGAACAGCTCGACTACACGGTGGACTACGGAACGCTGTACGGCCCGGAGTTCGGTCTCCCGCAGGAGCGCCGCCGCCTGGTGCTCGTCGCCTCCCGGATCGGCGCGATCTCGCTGCCGAAGGGCAATAAGGACAAGAAGAAGTTCAAGACCGTCAAGAAGACGATCGGAAAGCTCCCCGAACTCAAGCACGGCGAGTCCGACCCCACCGACCTTCTCCACACCGCCCGCCGGCTGACGCCCATCAACGAGAAGCGTATGAAGGCGTCGCAGCCTGGGGGGACATGGCGAGACTGGCCTGAGGAGCTTCTCGCCCCGTGTCACCGCAGGGCAAGCGGCGCAAGCTTCCAGGCTTTCTACGGCCGCATGACGTGGGACTTGCCTTCACCGACGATCACAACGCAATCCTACAACTTCGGGACCGGCCGGTTCGGGCACCCGGAGCAGGACCGGAGCCTCACCCTCCGCGAGGCGGCGATGCTCCAGGGGTTCCCGAGAAGCTATCGATTCGTCAAGGGCAACGAGAGGCCCTCGATGCAGGCGGTCGGGCGTCTCATCGGGAACGCCGTTCCGCCGGCCTTCGGGCGTGCAGTTGGAAAGACCTTCTTGGAGGTCGTCCAGATCTCCGAGAGTGTCGAAATCCAGCGCGACGTGGCATAGCAGCATCGCACCTCTTCCAATGAAGGATTCAGGAGCCTCATGAGCGACGCCGCCGAAGAGCCGCAGCGGGACACCGCCGCCACATCTGATCAGACGTATGAGATGAAGATCAGCATGTCAGTGCTCGAAGCACTCGGCATCAACCTCTACAGCAACGCTGCCGCTGTCGTCTCCGAACTGGTCGCGAACGCCTGGGACGCCGATGCGAACCTCGTCTCGATCAACTGGAACGCGGTGGCCGATGACGCGTTCGTCGAGATCGGCGACGACGGCTCCGGCATGACGCGCGAAGAACTCAAGAGCAAGTTCCTTACGGTCGGCTACTCGAAGCGCACCAACGAAGGCGGGATCAGCGGCTCGTACGAGCGCCCGTTCATGGGACGGAAGGGAATCGGCAAACTGTCGGTGTTCTCCATCGCCGACACCGTCGAGGTCCATTCGGCGCGCGACGGCGAACGGAACGCCCTCCGCATCGAAGTCGAAGACCTCAAGAAGCGCATCGAGGAGGACAAGCCCTACAACCCCGAGCAGATCCCCGTGGCATCTGGTGTTGGCGAGCACGGCACTCTCATCCGACTCACCGACCTCCGCCGACGGAGGATCGACGTAGCTCTCAATGCGCTACGCAAGCGAGTCGCACGGCGGTTCGACATCCTGACACTGGTCGTTCCCAAGCAAGAAGAAGGCGAGACGCAGGTCGACGCAATACAGAATGAGATCGACAGCCTCAGAACTGCCGCCACTGCCGAGCCCGCGGATGAGGCATCAAAGTCCGCAGCGACCACGCTGGGGAGTCGCTTCTACGTGACCCTGAACGGCAGCCCGATCACGTTCGACGACCGGGTCGAGTTGAAGAAACTCGAATATCTCTGGGAGTTCGGAGCTGAGGCCATTCCCGCGGACAGTCTCGCGCCCGATGTGGTCCGCACAGTGCTGTCCGACGATGTCCCCGGCGATGGCGGTTGGAAGGTCTCCGGCTGGTTCGGGACGACTGCGCGGCCCGACCAGCTTGTCGAGGACGACGACGCCGGCTCGCTAAAGAACATCATGGTCCTGTCGCGCGGACGGCCGATCCAGGAAGGCATCCTTGATCGCCTCGACTTCAGCCGGCTGTTCGTGAGCTACACGACGGGTCAGATCCGCGCCGACTTCCTCGATGCTGACGACCAGGACGACATCGCCACGAGCGACCGTCAGCGGCTCATGGAGGACGACCCTCGGGTCGAGGCGCTCCGAGACTTCCTTCGAGCCGCGCTCCTGAAGGCGTCCGACCAATGGTCGGAGTGGCGCCCCAAGAAGAAGGCCAAAGAGGTGCTGGCCAACAACAAGCCGATCAAGGACTGGATCGACTCGCTGCCCAAGTACCAGCAAGACCCTGCCACAAAGCTCATGGGGACCATCGAGTCCCTCGCCATTCCGGAGAGCACCGACGCGGCGAAGGACAGGCGCAGGCTCTTCCAATCAGGCATCATCGCCTTCGAGAGGATCGGTCTACGCGAGGACGTCGAGAGGCTGAACCAGCTGTCGACAATGCAGACCGACGACATTCTCAACGTGTTGGCAACCCTCGACAGCTACGAGTCGGCCATGTACCTGGACCTCATTCGAGCACGCATCGAGACGATCCAGAGCTTCGAGGACGACGTCGCCGAGAACGTCCTTGAGAAGGTCCTCCAAGAGAAGCTGCACTCAAACCTCTGGCTGCTCGACCCAGCCTGGGACCGCATCTCCCAGGACGTATCGATGGAGGAGCGTGTCTTCGAGCTGGCCGAAAGCTTCGGTGCTGATCGCCCAGACGAGGATGCGCTGAAGCGCATTGATCTGCGCTACTGCAACGTCCAGAACCGACATGTCATCATCGAATTGAAGCGTCCGGGGGTCAAGCCGGACATTGACGTCCTATACGACCAAGGGCTGACTTACATACGCGCGCTGACGCAGATCCTGGAAGAGACAGGGCGACAGGACGAGCCGTACGAAGTCATGTTCGTCGTCGGACAGAAACCGGGCGCCAAGAAGTCTCCTCCGTCGAAGAACTCCGCCGACTACAGCAGGGAGCGTGTGGCCGAGATCAACGGGAGGGTCTTCCGGTATCAGGAGCTCGTCCACAAGGCGCGAGCTCAGTATTCGGATTACATCGAGAAGAACAAGAACCTCACGCGCGTCTCCGAGGTTCTCGACGCATTGTCAGGCTGATCCCGGCAGACGTGAGCGGTCGAGCTGACGGGCGTAGGACCATGGGCCGCAGAGCTGCGCATGACTCGCCTACTTCGAGACCCTCCCGCGTCTGCTCGCCTACGAGACTCTTCGAGATGCGGCATCAGCGCTTCCTCAGCCTGGATCCACCGGTGATTCTTTGGTGTGGGCGTGTCGTGGGTGACGGGTGCCCTTGCGGTGCAACAGAATTGGTGTTGTCGAATCACAGATTCTGTGGCTTGGAAGGGACCACCCTACGCGCCCACCTGATCACCACCCTGCGAGACGTGACGCGCGGAGCGCACGCCTGAAACACAAAATCCCTGGTCAAGCAGGGTAAAGCCCAACATCCTGGCACCTGGGGGTCAAGGGGTCGCAGGTTCAAATCCTGTCAGCCCGACCCGCAGCGTTCGGGCCCTGACCACCGGAAACGCCGGTCAGGGCCCGAACGCGTCGATTCGCCCCGAACCGCGTGTATCACCGCGAGCCCCACCCCCCTCTGTCAGTCCGAGCGCACCGCAGAGGGCGGGCGCCGGACGAGGGGAACACCGATGCACCACAGCACGAAGCGGGCCGTCCTGACCGGCCTGACCACGGCCGCCGCGTTGACCACACTCACCCTGGGCGCCACCGGCGCCTCCGGCTCCACCCACGGCGCCAAACCCGTGCCGAAGCCGACCGCCGTCGACCGCTCCATCCTCGCCAAGGAGGCCGGCGCCCGCGTGAGCACGCCCGCCAACGCCCGCGCGGCCCAGGCGACGATCCAGCCGCGGATCGCCGCCTACGTCGCCAAGCACGGGACGACGTACTCCTTCGGCAGCTATATCGACGCCAAGACGGGCGAGTTCGTCCTTCAGACCGACGCCCCGGCCTCCGTCGTGGCTCGCCTGACGGACCTGCGCACGACCCGCGCCGCCGCCGGCGCGCACGTGCGCACCACGCACGCCGCCGTGTCCGATCACTACAACCGCCGCGACGACACCCCGCCGTTCTATGGCGGCGGCGGCATCTGGTCGAGCGGCAGTGGCACCTGTTCCTCGGGTTACACCGTCACCTACGGCGGCTACAAGTACATGATCACGGCCGGCCACTGCTTCCCCGACGGCGCGACCGTGCTCACCGAGTCCGGCGCACAGAACTACGGCATCGTCTGGGGTCGTCGCCTGCCGACCCTCGGCTCCGGCCCGCGCGACATGGAGATCGTCTACACCAGGTCGTATGCCGCGCGGATCTTCACCGGCGGCGTCACCAGTTCCTCCTCCGCCCAGGTCGTCGGTGCCGGGGACGCGGTCCAGGGCTACACCAACTACTGCCACAGCGGTCGGACCACAGGCGAGAACTGCGGTCACACCGCGACCGACGTCAACGCCCAGGTCTGCACCCAGACCGGCTGCAAGTCGCCGGTCGTCGCCTTCACCGGCGGCGTCCTCTCCCAGCCCGGGGACTCGGGCTCGCCGTTCTATGTCAAGAACACGAGCAACCAGGCCTGGATCCGCGGACACGTCATCGCCGGCGGCTCGGGCGTGTCGTGGGCGGAGAAGTGGAGCAAGGTCGTCGCGGCATACGGCGTGAGCATCGCGACGAGCTGATCACCCGCGGGAGTCGACCGCCGATGCCATCCGGTCGATGATCTCGGTCAGGATCGCGGGGGAGGTGGCGATGTTCAACCGGACATGCCCCTCCCCCCGCGGTCCGAACGTCGGGCCGGAGTTGAGCCCGACCCGCGCCTCCTCCAGGAAGAACTCCGCGGGATCCCGGTCGAGACCCAGCCCTCGGCAGTCCAGCCACATGAGATAGGTCGATTCCGGCAGGCGCACGGCCACCCCGGGCAGCCGGGCCGCGACCTGCTCGACGACGAGCCGACGGTTGGCGTCGAGCTCCACCAGGAGCTGCGCGAGCCACTCGTCGCCGCCGTCCCAGGCGGCCGAGTGGGCATAGACCCCCGACAGGCTCGCATTGGGACCGTGCGCCAGCCCCGCGAGATGCCGTGCCGACTTCGGCGCCGCGAGGACGACGCCGGCCTTGAGTGCGGCGAGCGAGAAGGTCTTCGCGGCCGAGTGGACGGCGAACCCCCGGTCGAGCCCGGGGACGGTGAGATACGGCGTGAACGGGGGCGAATCGGCATACACCACGGGGCCGTGGACCTCATCGGAGATCACGTCGACGTCGAAACGGTCGGCGACGTCGGCGACCTGGGCCAACTCCAGCGCGGTATGGACGACTCCGGTCGGGTTGTGCGGATTGCACAGGAGATAGGCGATCCGCACCCCCTCGCTCGCGGCCTCGGCGAAGGTCTCCTCCAACTCATACAGGTCGATCCGTCCCTCGGCGGTCATCGGCGAGCGCCGGATCCGCCGGCCGATGAGCTTGGGGAAGGACTCGAACGGCGGATAGACCGGGTCGTTGATGACGACGATGTCGTCGGGATCGGTCACCTGGAGGAGGGTGACGAGGATGCCCATCATGACGTCGGCCGACAGCGTCGCCTGCGCCGGGTCGATCGCCCAGTCCCAATGACGCTGGGCGAAGGCACCGAAGGCCTCCACATAGCGCGCCGGGACGGGATAGCCCGTGTCGCCGAGCGCGGCGAACTCCGCCAACGCCGCCGTCACCGGCGCGGACAGGTGACAGTCCATCTCGGCGACCCACGCGGGGATGACGTCCGCCGGGTAGCGCTGCCATTTCGCGCTCGTGCGTCGGCGCAGTTCATCGAGGGACAGGTCGAAGATCGCGGCCATGAGGGGGAATGTACGCCACTGTCATCGGTGCGGTTTAGGCTTCCCACCGTGGCGGCTGCGGGGTCCTCGACCAGGTCTTCGGCGCGCACCGACCGGGTGTTCACCATTCCCAACATCCTCTCGATGCTGCGCCTTCTGGGCGTGCCCGTCTTCCTGTGGGCGATCCTCGGCGAGCACGACACGCTCGCGCTTATCCTCCTGATGGTCTCCGGCGTCACCGACTACCTCGACGGCAAGATCGCCCGAGCCTTCGACATGCAGTCCAAGCTCGGCGAGGTCCTCGATCCGGTGGCCGACCGGCTCTATATCTTCGCCACCCTCCTCGGGCTCGGCCTGCGCGGGATCGTCCCGTGGTGGGTCATCGGCGTCATCGTCGGCCGCGAACTCTTCCTCACCGTCCTGCTCGTCTTCGCCCGCCGCGACGGTCTGCGCGAGCTCCCGGTCAACTTCGTCGGCAAGGCCGCGACCTTCAACCTCCTCTATGCCTTCCCCTGCCTCCTGCTCGCCGACGGCGACGGCCGGCTCGCCCAGTGGGCGCGCCCGATCGGGTGGGGTTTCGCGTGGTGGGGGATCGCGCTCTATTGGGTCGCCGGTCTGATGTATGCCGTGCAGCTGCGCCGCTTCCACGTCGCCGTCGCGAGGACGCGCCGATGACCCTGTCGCCGCCGCGGCGGCCCGACGAGTCGATGACGCTGATCACCTCGATGCTCGACCGCCCCCTCGACCCGGGGTATGCCGCAGCCGCCGACCGGCGTGCGGCCGCCGGTCGCCCCCGGGCCACCTCCTCCCGCTCGCCGGCGCTCTTCCTCGCCTGCCTGCTGGTCGGCCTCCTGCTGGCGACGGCCGCGCTGACGCTGCGTGCGGGTGCCTCGCCGTCGAGTCGGGTCCGGACCGACCTGATCGCCCGCATCGAGCAGCGCCGGGCCGAGAGCGAGAAGACCTCGAGGGCGATCACCTCGACCGAGTCGGAGATCGCCCGTCTCGAACGCGCCGCGCTCGACGACGTCCAGCAGCGCGATGTGGCCGACCGGGTCAGTCTGCTGCGGCAGGCGCTGGGCGCCGATCCGGTCAGGGGACCGGGCCTGGTGGTGACCCTGGACAACGCACCCGACGCCGACGAGACGACCGCGGCCGGCCACGGTCGGGTGCTCTCCCGGGATATCGTCACCGTCGTCAATGCGCTCTGGGCGGCGGGTGCCGAGGCGATCGCCGTCAACGACCAACGCCTCTCGGCCCGCTCGGCGATCCGGTTCGCCGGTGATGCGATCCTCGTCAACTTCCGCCCGCTCGTCCCGCCCTATCGCATCCGGGCCATCGGGGATCCCGGTGTCCTGCCGGTGGCGTTCGCGGAAGGGGCGGGCGCGGCCTACGTCAAATCGCTCGACGACAACTTCGGCGTCGTCACCCAGGTGGAAGCCGCCGACAGTCTCGATCTGCCGAACGCCACCAGCCTGACCGTGACCTATGCGCACATCGCGAAGGAGGGTTCGTGATCCCCGCTCTGGGCCTCGCGCTCGGTGTCCTCATCGGCGTCCTCGTCAAGCCGGACGTGCCCGTATGGCTGCTGCCCTATCTCCCGATCGCCGTCGTCGCCGCCCTCGACGCGGTCTTCGGCGGCATCCGGGCGGCCCTCGACGGCATCTTCGACGACAAGGTGTTCGTCGTCTCGTTCCTGTCCAACGTCGTCGTCGCCGCCTTCATCGTCTTCCTCGGCGACAAGCTCGGTGTTGGGGCGCAGCTGTCCACCGGAGTCGTCGTCGTCCTCGGGGTGCGGATCTTCTCCAATGTCGCCTCCATCCGCCGGCACCTCTTCAAGGCATGACGACATCCCAGCCCAATCCCGAGCCCGATCCGCCGACCGGGCCACGGGGCAGCGTGTCCGGCGCCGCGGCCTGGCGCCGCCTCGCCCGCATCGCCCGCCCCCGCCTCACCCGCGGCACGCTGTTCGTCACCCTCCTCGCTGTCCTGCTCGGGTTCGCCATCGCCACCCAGCTGCGGGCCAATCGCGGCCAACCGCTCGAAAGCCTGCGTGAGGACGAACTCGTCCGGGTCCTCGACGACGTCACCCAGAACGGCCAGCGCCTCACCTCCGAGTTGCGCGACCTCGAACGCACCCGGGACGCACTTCAGGGCGGAGAAACCGACCTCACGGCCGCGGTCCAGGCCGCCCAGGACCGGGCGGCCACCCTCGGCATCCTCGCCGGGACCATGCCGGCGACCGGTCCCGGCGTCCGGATCACCATCACCGATCCCGAGGCGAAGGTCGGGTCGCCCCTTCTCCTCGACACGATCCAGGAGCTGCGCGACGCCGGGGCGGAGGCCATCCAGATCGGCGGCGCGCGGGTCGTCGCCGCGACCTATCTCACCGACGCCGACGACGGGGTGCTCGTCTCCGGAACGCGGGTCGTGGCGCCCTATTCCATCCGGGCGATCGGCGATCCGCAGACGATGTCATCGGCGATGGATATCCCGGGCGGAGTCGTCGAATCGGTCCGTCGTCTCGGCGGGGTGGCCGAGGTCGCGACGCTCGAGACGGTGACCATCGACGCGACCGTGAAGGCCGTCGCGCCCACCCACGCCCATCCCGAGTCCGGCACCGGAAGTCCGACGAAGTAGCCTCCATTAGCCCGCCCGGCCCCGTTAGGGTGGTGTCCCATCACGACAGTTAAGGAGAGCTCCGTGGCCGAGTTCGACTACCCCGAAGACCTGCGTTACACGCCCGAGCACGAGTGGGTGCGCGCAGGTGACGAGGCGAGCGTGCGGGTGGGGATCACGGCATACGCCCAAGACGCCCTCGGTGACGTCGTCTTCGTCACTCCGCCCTCCGTCGGCGACCGGGTGAGCGCCGGGGACACCTGCGGGGAGATCGAGTCGACCAAATCGGTCAGCGACGTCTATTCGCCGCTGAGTGGGGAGGTGACCGCGGTCAATCCGGCCCTCGACGCAGCGCCGGAACTCGTCAACTCCGATCCCTATGGCGAGGGCTGGGTCTTCGAACTCAGCCTCGACAACCCGGGCGACCTCGAAGCGTTGATGGACGCGAGCGCCTACCGCGACCACGTCGGCTGATTTCACGTATGCCGCACCCCGCCCGGTGCGGCCGGCAGGAGAGCACATGAGCGAGCACGAGCAGGCTCCGGCCTCAGATGAGGGTGACCCGGGCCAGACGTATCCGGCGTTCCGGCATGACGCCTCGACGCAGCGGATCACCCCGCATGGCGCCGAGCCGGCGGAGTGGACGGACTATGACATCGGGCTGAGTCGCGAGGACCTCGGCCTCATCGAGGCGCTGCGTCCCGGCACGGCCCTGCTGATCGTCCAGCGCGGCGCCAACACCGGAGCTCGGTTCCTGCTCGACAACGCCGTCGTCACCGCGGGCCGTGGCCCGGACAGCGACATCTTTCTCGACGACGTCACCGTCTCGCGCAAGCACGCGGTCTTCTCCCGTGAGGGTGACCGATTCAGCGTCCGGGACGTCGGGTCCCTCAACGGGACCTATCTCAACCGCGAACGCCTCGACGCGGCGCTGCTGACCAACCGCGACGAGGTCCAGATCGGGAAGTTCCGCCTCGTCTTCCACCAGGCCAAGGGCTGAGCCACTCGTCGTGAGCCGTTCCCGCTCCGAGGTCCTCGGCATCGGCGCCGTTCTGACGCTGGTGCAGGAGGAGTTTCCCGACGTCAGCCTGTCCAAGATCCGCTTCCTTGAAGCGGAGGGACTGATCACGCCCGAACGCACCACCTCGGGCTATCGCAAGTTCCGACCGGCCGATGTCGAGCGCCTGCGCTACATCCTCGCGGCCCAGCGCGACCGCTTCTGGCCGCTCAGGGTCATCCGCGAGGCTCTCGACGCACTCGACCGCGGGCTGCCGGTCGAGGGGGATCACGCGGGCCTGGGGCGCCCCCACGTGCCTCAGGCCAGTGTGGACCCCGATGTGCCGCCGGTCACCGGGTTGCGCACCGATGACGGCCCACGCCTGACCGCGGCCGAACTCGCCGAGGCCGCCGGAGCGCGGGCCGCGCTCGTCGCCGAACTCGCCGACTTCGGGCTGTTGCGCCCGGACTCGGCGGGGTTGTTCTCCGGTGAGTCCGCCCGGATCACGGCAGCGGCCCGGCGGCTCTCGGACTTCGGCATCGAGCCGCGCCACCTGCGTCCGTTCCGCGTCGCCGCCGAGCGGGAGGTCGCCCTGGTCGACTATGCCGCGGCCTCCGCGGCCCGCCCAGACCCGGCCGAGGTGGCACAGGCAGCCCTCGCCCTGCGCACGGCGCTCGTCAAGGACGAGTTGGGCCGGCGGGGCTGACCTCGGCACGACCGGCTCCACCGACTCCCGGGGGTACCGTGGGGGGGTGAAGCCACTCGATGTCCTCGGGGTTCGGGTCGAGATGCCGACCAACCAGCCCATCGTCCTGCTCCGTGAGCGCGACGGTTCGCGTCATCTGCCGATCTGGATCGGGGCGGCCGAGGCGACGGCGATCGCGTATGCACAGCAAGGGGTCACCCCGCCCCGCCCGCTGACCCACGACCTGCTGGTCAAGGTCATCCGCGCACTTGGCCACCGACTCGAACGGGTCCGCATCGACCGACTCTCCAACGGCATCTTCCACGCGACTCTCGAGCTGAGCGGCGGGGTCGAAGTCGATTCCCGTTCCTCAGACGCGATCGCCCTGGCGATCCGCGTGGGCGCCGATGTCGTCGCTCCCGACGACCTTCTCGAGACGGCCGGAATCACCATCACCGAGGAAGCCGACGTCGAGGTCGAGCGGTTCAAGGAGTTCCTCGATCACGTCTCACCAGAGGATTTCGAGCACCCGACACGGGAGAATCCTTAACCATAAACCTAACGTTGATGTTGCTGATGTGACATCTGATGCGCGACACGCCGAAAGGGACAGTTGAGCTTGGTCGTTGACGCAGCCCCCCTCGCGGCCTACCGTCGGAATCACATACCGGTCATTCCCTTGGAGGCATCGTGAGCACACCGACATTCGGGTCGGATGGCGCGGTGAGCGTGCACGCCACTCAGGACGTGCTGTTCGACGACCTCGAGAACGCCTACGAGGACGTCGGCTACCGCGGTGTCACCGCCTGCAAGGCCGCCGGCATCACCTATCGGCAACTCGACTACTGGGCCCGCACCGGCCTGGTCGAGCCATCCGTGCGCACGGCCCGAGGCTCGGGCTCGCAGCGGCTGTATGGCTTTCGCGACATCCTCGTGCTCAAGGTCGTCAAGCGCCTGCTCGACACCGGGGTGTCCCTCCACCAGATCCGTCTCGCCATCGAGCATCTGCGCGAGCGCGGGGTCCACGACCTCGCGCAGGTGACCCTCCTCAGCGACGGCGCCTCCGTCTTCGAGTGCACCTCTCCGGACGAGATGTTCGACCTGCTCCAGGGCGGCCAGGGCGTCTTCGGCATCGCACTCGGCAAGGTCTGGCAGGAGGTCGAGGGTTCCCTCGCTCACCTTCCCAGCGAGACCTCCGAGACCCTCACCGTGCACCCTGGGGACGAGTTGGGCGCTCGTCGCGCCGCGCGGGTCGGCTGACGCCGGCCTCAGCCCGGATTCCTCCCCGGCCACGTCACGAGGTTCCGAGCCGGTGTCGTTGGTAGGTTGACCAGGCTGGACCCCCACGGTCGTCGAGGAGCCCGAACGTGACCACGCCCATGCCCGAATTCGTCTCCCGCCATGTCGGTCCGCGCGACGCTGACATCGCCCGGATGCTCGATCTGATCGGCCATCCCAGCCTCGACGCGCTGACCGAGGCCGCGATTCCCGCCTCCATCCGGTCCGGCGAGCGGCTCGACATCGAGGCCGCAGCCTCGGAATCGGCGGTCATCGCCGAGCTGCGGAGCCTGGCTGAGCGCAATCACGTCGCCGCGAGCATGATCGGACAGGGCTATCACGCCACTATCACGCCCGCAGTCATCCAGCGCAATGTCCTGGAGAACCCGGCGTGGTACACCGCCTACACCCCCTATCAGCCCGAGATCTCCCAAGGCCGTCTCGAGGCGCTGGTCAACTTCCAGACCATGGTGACCGACCTCACCGCCCTCGACATCGCCGGCGCATCCCTCCTCGACGAGGCGACCGCAGCGGCCGAGGCGATGACCCTGATGCATCGGTCCACCCGGGCTAAGCCCGAGGCGGTCCTGCTCGCCGACGCGCGGATCTTCGACCAGACGCTCGCGGTGGTCCGCACCCGTGGGGAGGCACTCGGCATACCCATCGTCGTCGCCGATCTCGGCGATGTGACGACGACCGACGACCTCCGAGAGGCCGCCGGGGGAGCGGATGTCTTCGGCGTCCTCGTGCAGTATCCCGATGCCCACGGCGCGATCCGCGACCATCGCGCCCTCACCGCCGCGGCGCATCAAGCCGGTGCCCTCGTGACCGCCGCCTGCGACCTGCTCGCCCTCACCCTGCTGCTGCCTCCGGGCGCCTGGGGTGCCGACATCGCCGTCGGATCGACCCAACGGTTCGGGGTGCCGATGATGTTCGGCGGACCGCACGCTGGCTACCTCGCCGTCCGCCGCGGGCTCGAACGCACCATGCCGGGCCGGCTCGTCGGGGTGTCGGTGGACGCGGCAGGCTACCCGGCATACCGACTCGCCCTGCAGACCCGCGAGCAGCACATCCGCCGCGAGAAGGCGACGTCCAATATCTGCACGGCGCAGGTCCTCCTCGCCGTCATGGCGTCGATGTATGCCGTGTATCACGGCCCCCGAGGACTGCGGGCCATCGCGGAGCGCGTGAACCAGCGCACCGTCGCCATGGCCGCTCTATTGCGCGAGGCGGGGTATGCCGTTCCCCAGACCGGCTTCTTCGACACCCTGCTCGTGCGTGCACCCGGCCGCTCCGACGACCTCGTCGCCGCCGCTGCCGAGCGCGGGATCAACATCTGGCGGGCCGACGCGGACCACCTCCTGATCAGCGTCGACGAGGCGACGACCTCGGAGCAGACCGCGGCGCTCCTCGACGCATTCGGCGTTCCTCGTGATCGGGGATGGGTCGCTTCCGGCGGCATCCCCGACGGCTTGGCGCGCCCGGCCGGTGACGATGGGATGCCGGACTATCTGACGCATCCGGTCTTCAATTCCCACCATTCCGAAACGGCGATGCTGCGCTACCTGCGCTCCCTGGCCGACAAGGACTTCGCCCTCGACCGGGGGATGATCCCGCTCGGCTCCTGCACCATGAAGCTCAATGCGACGACCGAGATGGCCGCGGTGACGTGGCCCGAGTTCGCCGATATCCACCCGTTCGCTCCCGCGGGCCAGAGTGGCGGCTATCGCGAGCTGATCGCCCAGCTGGAGGGATGGCTGTGCGCGATCACCGGCTATGACGCGGTGTCGGTTCAGCCCAACGCCGGCTCCCAGGGGGAGTTCGCCGGGCTGTTGGCGATCCGGGACTACCACCGGGCCAACGGGCAGGGACACCGGACGGTGTGCCTGATCCCGCAGAGCGCCCACGGGACCAACGCCGCCAGTGCGGTCATGGCCGGGATGAAGGTCGTCGTCGTTGCCACCGGCCCCGGCGGGGATATCGACCTCGGGGATCTGAAGGACAAGGTCGCCCAGCACGGGGATGACCTGGCAGCGATCATGGTGACCTATCCCTCGACCCACGGGGTCTATGAGGACACGATGGCCGAGTTGTGCGGCCTCGTGCACGACGCCGGAGGCCAGGTCTATGTCGACGGCGCCAACCTCAACGCGCTTGTCGGGCTCGCGCAGCCGGGACGGTTCGGCTCGGACGTCTCGCACCTCAACCTGCACAAGACCTTCTGCATCCCCCACGGGGGTGGCGGGCCGGGCGTGGGTCCGATCGGGGTGCGCGCGCACCTGGCTCCCTTCCTCCCGCGCAGCGGCCAGCCGGGACGTGCGGGGGCGCCGGTGTCGGCGGCACCATACGGCTCCGCGGGGATCCTCGCCATCTCCTGGGCCTACATCCGGCTCATGGGAGGAGCCGGACTGACCCGGGCCACCCAGGTGGCCGTTCTCAACGCCAATTACATCGCGGCGCGGCTGCGGGAGCACTACCCGGTGCTCTACACCGGCCGCGGCGGGCTCGTCGCCCACGAGTGCATCCTTGACGTCCGCCCGCTCACCAAGGCCAGTGGGGTCACCGTCGACGACATCGCCAAACGCCTCATCGACTACGGCTTCCACGCTCCGACGATGTCCTTCCCCGTCGCCGGGACGCTCATGGTCGAGCCGACCGAGAGCGAGGATCTCGGAGAGATCGACCGCTTCTGCGACGCGATGATCGCCATCCGGCGGGAGATCCAGGAGGTCGTCGAGGGCTCGGTCCAGATCGGTGACAGTGTCCTGCGGCACGCGCCCCACACGGCGCAGGCGCTGGCGGGGGAGTGGGCTCATCCCTACGACCGCGTGACCGCCTGCTTTCCGCAGGGGCTCCACACGGCGAAGTACTGGCCCCCGGTGGCCCGGATCGACGGAGCGTATGGCGATCGCCACCTCGTCTGCTCCTGCCCGCCTCCCGAGGCCTTCGAATAGCACGGAGAGTGAGCTGGCAGAGCCCGAAGTAGCGATCCCGCGCGGTCAATCGCCCCGAGGTGCCGCGCGGATCGGCCGGGAGGATCGGCTGCGAGGTCAGGCGGGGAGGGCCGCACGGACGTGTGAGCCCTGCGGGGACTTGACCACTTCGAGACGGGCCGGGATGCGGTCACGCAGGTCGCCGAGGTGGCTGACCACGCCGACGGCTCGACCACCGTCACGCAGCCCGTCGAGCACGGTCATGACGTGCTCGAGGCTGTCCTCGTCGAGGCTGCCGAATCCCTCATCGACGAAGAGCGTCTGGATCTCCTGCCCGCCGCTGCTCTCGCGGATGGCGTCCGCCAGGCCCAGCGCGAGGGCGAGGGAGGCCATGAAGGATTCTCCGCCCGACAGGCTCGCGGGCGGGCGGGTCATCCCGGTCCACTCGTCGTGGACGATGAGGCCGAGGCCGCTGCGGGCGCCCCGGGCGGCCCGTCCCGGATCGTGTTCGAGACGGAAGCGTCCCTGGTCCATCAGGGCGAGCCGCTCGTTGGCGAGCGCGACGACGCGCTCCAGGCGCGCGGCGAGCACGAACGCCGACAGCCGCATCTTGCGAAGGTTGTTGATGCTCGTTCCCGCGACCAGGTCGGCCAGTTCGCCGACCTCCGCGTGGCGGGCCTGCAGCCGCGCCAGCGGCTCGGCTCGCTCGACGATCCGCGCCAGCGTCGCGCTCAGCTCGGTCGCGAGGCGCGTCACCTCGACCGAGACGCGCGTGGCCGCGAGGTGTGTGGCCCGGGCCTGCTCGTGCGCCTCGCGCGCCACGTCGACGACCACCGGTTCGGGATCGGCCAGCGCTTCGATGACCGCCGGGTCGGCAAGGGCCGCCTCCGCGACGGCCAAGGCCTCATCATGGCGCCGGATCGACTGGGCGAGCCGGGCGCGTTCCGCGTCGGGAATCAGCGCTGCCTCCAGCGACGCCCGATCGGAGAAGCCGGAGGCGTGCAGTGCCTCGGCGAATGCCGCGTCGGCGAGTTCGCCCGTGCGCTCTGCCTCGGCCACGCGCGCTCGGGCGCCCAGCGCGACACCGGCCCGTCGGGCGAGCGCCTCATGACGACCGTCTGCGTCTGCGGCCAGCGACCGAAGAGCCCGGAGCGAGTCGTCGAGGGGTGTGACCTCGGCCGGCTGCCCCGCGTCGCGCCGCTCCTCGGGCCCGGCTGCGCTGGTGTCCGTGGTCGCGACGCCGGACGGCACGAGACCGGCTTGCCTGCCGCCGGACCGCCCCGGGACACCGGTGTCGGCACCTCGATTCACGGGCGGTGCGCTTGCGCAGGGGCAGTTGCCCTCATGGGTCGCCAGCAGAGTGCGGGCCTGGTCGAGAGCCTCGGCAAACGCATCCCGAAGCCGGGCGGACACCGCCTCAGCCGCGGCGTGCTCCGCGCGTAGGACGGCGTGCTCCTCCGCCCGGGCGGCCAGCCGCGTCTCCAAGGCGGCGAGCGCGGCCCGGCGACGGGGGAGGGCAGCGGCCGCGGACCGCGCCTCGCCCAGGTGGGTGACCGCCTCCGAGAGGAGCGATGCGAGGTCCTCCTCCGCGGCCCCGGCGGCTGACTCGGAGGGCTCCACAGCCCGGTCGAGGTCGGCGTGCAGCATCCGGACCCGAGTCTCCAGCGCCGCGATGCGCTCGCGCACCCGGCCCAATTCCGTGCCGCGGGCGTCGACCTGAGCCGCGGCGTCCGCGAGGGCGTCGGGGCTCCAGTCGGTCCGGCGAAGCTGCCGGTCGGGGTGCTCGACGGCCCCGCACACCGGGCAGGGGTCGCCGTCTCGAAGGTGGCCGGCGAGTTCCGCGGCGAGGTCGGTCAACCGCGCCGCCTCGAGAGTGACGAGGGCCTCGCGAGCCAGGACCGAGGCCTCGTGCCGCCTGGTCTCCTCGCCGAGTGCCGCCACGAGCTCGGCGCGGACTCGCCGTTCCTCTCGGAAGAGCCGCAGGGCCTCGACCGCGCGGGTGTGTCGGTGTTCGCGCTGGGTCAGCTCGCCGGCCACCGCCACCAGCGCCGACAGGGCCTCGGCGGCGTCCGCGATCTGCGACCGCAGACCCGCCAGCTCGACAGTCGTGGCGCAGAGGTCCCGGTCGAGGTCACTGACGCGCGTGGCCCAAGCTCGCCGCTCGGCGGCCAGGCCCTCCGCCTCCGTGACTCGCCGGCGTGTGTCGGCGAGGATCCCCGCCTGGACGCCCAGTGTGGTGGTGAGCCGGTCGAGATCGCCGGCACCGATCAGGCCCGCAAGTGCCGTCTCGGCGTCGCCGGCCGCGGCGTCGAGGCGGCGCTGCGCCGCGATGACCCCCCGGAGTTCGCCGCTCGCCACGCCAGCCCGGGCGGCCTCGGCGAGGCGAACTCGGGTGCGCTCGACGTCCGCGGCGCTCGACGCCAGATCGGTCAGTAGCACTCGCGCGGCGAGCCCGCGGGAGCGCACTGCCGCGGCCGCCTCCGCCGCGGACTGCACGTCACGCGTCTGCCGCTCAGCCGCCTCCGCCCGTCCCTGCGCCTCCATGGCCCGCGTCGTCGCGACCTCGGCGACCTCGGTCAGGGCGGCACAGGCCGACGGCCACTGGGCCAGGCAGACCCCCATCGGCCCCTGCTCCCATCCCGGGACAACGGACAGGTCGATCGACTCCGGGGCCGTCCCGGCGAGCAGGTCGCGCAGACGCTCCACCTGGGTGTCGAACTCCGTCTGTCGGCGAACCAGCTCCTGGCTGAGGCTGCGTCGCTGCTCGGCAAGCCAGCTCTCGACATCGGTGAACCGGCTCACGTCGAACAGCTTCTCGAGCAGGCTGCGCCGATCCTCGGGTGTCGCCTTGAGAAAAGCCGCGAAGTCGCCCTGAGGGAGCAGCGCGACCCGGCGGAACTGGGCGAGACCCATGCCGAGCTGGTCGCGGACCACCTCCGCGGCTTCGTCGATCCGGGTGCTCAGCACCCGCCATGACCCGCTCGCGCGTTCGTCCAGGCGCACCCGGCTCTGCTGGGGGACCGTGCCCGTGCCGCGCCGTTTGGGCCGGAGAAACTCCCCGTGGCGCTCGATCCGCAACCGGCGCCCCGACGCGGTGAACTCGAGGAGCACTCGCGCGGGTGTGTCGGGATCCGCCAGGTCACTGCGCAGTCCGCGGGCCTGCCGATCCCCTGGCACATCGGCGAACAGCGCGAAGCACACGGCGTCGAGCAGGCTCGTCTTGCCCGACCCGGTCGCCCCATGGACGAGGAAGAGGCCACCCCCGGCGAGCGCGTCGAAGTCGACGTCCTGCCGCGTGACGAACGGTCCGAACGCCTCCACCTCGATGCGGTGCAGCCTCACGCCACGGCACCTCTCGTCGTGTCCGGCCGGACGCCGCCCTCGTCGTCGGCGCCGGCCCGGGCGACCCGTGCGCCGCCCACGGCCTCGCGCAACAGCGTCCGCTCCCGGGGCCCCGACGCCACACCGCCACGCACGTGCGCGAGGAAGTCACAGCAGATGTCCAGGTCGCTGCGGTCGGCGACCCGCGCGGCATACGTCCGGTGGGCCGCCTCGACCCCACCCTCGGGCGCCCAGTCCAGCCGGATCGCGTGCGGGAACCGCCGCCGGATGCGGTCCATCGCCCCGAGGGGGCGCACTGAATCGGTGAGCACGACGGCCACCCACGCGCGCTCCGCGGACGTATGTCGTGGATCGCCGAGCAGGTCCTCCAGTCGCCCGCGCAGCAGCGCCAGCGGACGATCGACGGGGGCGCAGACGAGGTCGACACGCGGGGCACGCCCGGACTCGACCTCGACCACCGAATAGCCCTTGACGTGGCCGACCTCGCCGAACGACATCGCGATCGGCGACCCGCTGTAATGCACCGATTCGCCGACCCGCTGGCGACCGTGGAGGTGGCCGAGCGCGGCATAGTCGAAATCGTCGAAGAGTGCCGGATCGACGGATCCGACGCCGCCGACCGAGATGTCCCGCTCGGACTCACACCCGGCGCCCCCCGTGACGAAGGCATGCGCCATGACGACCGCGGGACGCCCACGGGCACCGGCGTCCTCCCGCACGGAGCCCAGCACCGTGCGCAGGACGCCGGCGTGCGTGCGGGTCTGCGCCCCGACGACATCCGCCACCACCGTCGGCTCCAGATAGGGCAGCGCATAGATGGCCGCGTCCCCGACCAGGACGGGGTCGCAGAGCCCCTCCAATCCCGTCCGCACGTGCAGCCCCGCCCGGGCCAGCAGCCCCGAGGCGAATCCCAGGCGGATCGCCGAGTCGTGATTGCCACTCGTGACGACGACCCGGGCCCCGAGATCGACAAGCCGCTCCAGCGTCTGCGACAGGAGGACGACCGCGTCGGGATTGGGCAACGCCTTGTCATAGACATCCCCCGCCACCAGGACGGCGTCGACGCGCGCCTCCCGGGCCGTCTCGACCAGGTGGTCGAGCACGCGCGCCTGGGCATCAAGGAGCCGCACGCCGTTGAAGGCGCGTCCCAGATGCCAGTCGGAGGTGTGGAGGAACCGCATACCGGCAATCTAGGAGAGCCCACCGACAGCCCCACGGATTCGACCCGGTGCGCCGCCGAATCGCCTGCTGTCAGATCTGGCGAGGGTCGGTGACGTGTGGTTGGGTGAGCGCGTGGGAGCAGAGGTCGAGGCCAAGAGTTATACGCGCGAGGAACGGCAGCGCTACCGCGAGAAGGTGCGCCAGAACCTCGACGTGTTCGAGCGCATGCTCGCCGGCAGCCAGTTCGAGTTCGAGCGCCCGATGACCGGCATGGAGATCGAACTCAACCTTGTCGACGACGACTACCAGCCGCGGTTCGCCAATGCCGAGGTCCTCGCCGCCATCGCCGACGCGGACTTCCAGACGGAGTTGGCGCAATACAACATCGAGATGAACGTCAAGCCCCGACCCCTGCCCGGCGACGCGGCCCTCGAACTCGAGGCCGATCTGCGGACCTCTCTCAACAACGCCGAGACCAAGGCCCGCCAGACGGGCGCGCGGATCGTGCCGATCGGCATCCTCCCGACGATCATGCAGGAGCACTTCGCCGGTGAGTGGATCACCGCCAACAATCGGTATGCCGCACTCAACGATTCGATCTTCTTCGCGCGCGGCGAGGACATCTATCTCGATATCGAGGGCCCGACCGGCGAGCGGGTCGCGACCTACAGCGACTCCATCGCCCCCGAGTCGGCGTGCACCTCGGTCCAACTCCACCTGCAGGTGGCGCCGCAGATGTTCGCGGCCTACTGGAACGCCGCGCAGGCGATCGCCGGGCCGCAGTTGGCGCTCGCCGCGAACTCGCCATTCTTCTTCGGCAAGCGTCTCCACGCGGAGACCCGGATCGAGCTGTTCAAGCAGGCGACCGACACCCGGCCGATCGAGCTGCGCAACCAGGGCGTCCGTCCGCGGGTCTTCTTCGGTGAGCGGTGGATCACCTCGATCTTCGACCTGTTCGAGGAGAACGTCCGCTACTTCCCGGCACTCCTGGCCGAATGCAGTGACGAGGATCCGGTCGCGCTCCTCGAGGAGGGGCGGGCGCCGACGCTGCCGGAGTTGCGCCTCCACAACGGAACGGTCTATCGGTGGAATCGCCCGATCTATGACGTCGTCGGCGGGCGCCCCCACCTGCGGGTCGAGAACCGGGTCCTGCCGGCCGGGCCGAGCATGATCGACGTCCTCGCGAATGCCGCGTTCTATTACGGCGTCGTGCGCTACCTCGCGACCGAGGACCGGCCGATCTGGACCAAGATGAGCTTCCCCGCGGCGGATGAGAACTTCCGTCGTTGTGCCAGAGACGGGATCGACGCGCGGGTCTATTGGCCGGGGTTCGGCGAGGTCGGCGCCGACGAACTCGTCCTGCGTCATCTCCTGCCGATCGCCCACGAGGGGCTCACCGAGTGGGGAGTCTCCGAGACCGTCCGCGAACGCTATCTCAGCGTGATCGAGGGACGCTGCACGACCGGTGTCAACGGAGCGACCTGGCAGTCCGAGAAGGTGCGCCTCCTCGAGGAGGCCGGGCACGACCGGAAGTCCGCTCTTGCACTCATGCTCGCCGAATATTCAGGTCGGATGCATGCCAACGAGCCGGTGCACACCTGGCCTTTGGACGGGTGATTCACGGGCGTCTCACCATCGTCGGGGTGGGTCGCGTGACGAAGTGCCGTGCGCTTGAATGTGCACTCATGGAGACAATTCCGCTTCCCATCGTGGAGCGCATGGATGCTGCCCTGGCTGGACTGGATCCTTATCGTCAGGAGGAATTCGCCCTCCGCTGTCAGCAGGAGTGGCCGGTCATCGTCACCGGGCTGACGACGCTCTATGGCACCGACCATGACCCGGTCGAGTTGGCCGCCCGCCTCATCGAGGCGGCCGCGAACGGCTATGCCGCGCGGGACCCCGAACTCCTGACGCTCGACCGGAGCCGGTTGCTCACCCCGGACTGGCTGCAGCGTCCCGACCGGGTCGGCTACGCATGCTACGCCGAGCGGTTCGCCGGTGACCTCGCCGGTGTCGCCGCGCACCTCGACTACCTCGGTGAGTTGGGCGTCAACTACGTCCACATGATGCCGTTGCTGCGTCCGCGTGACGGCGACAACGACGGTGGGTATGCCGTGGCCAACTACCGCGAGGTCCGGCCCGACCTCGGCACCACCGAGGACCTGCGCGACCTCGCGACGGCGTTGCGTCGCCGCGGCATGTCCCTCGTCGTCGACCTCGTCCTCAACCATGTCGCCAAGGAACACGAGTGGGCCGAGAAGGCCAAGGCCGGTGACCCGAAGTATCGCGACTACTTCTATGCCTTCCCGGACCGCACCATGCCCGACGCCTATGAGGCGACGCTGCCCGAGGTCTTCCCCGACTTCGCTCCCGGCAACTTCACCTGGGACGACGAGATGCAGGCCTGGGTGTGGACGACATTCAACCTGTGGCAGTGGGATGTCAAGTGGTCCAACCCCGACGTCCTCGCGGAGTATGTCGACATCATCCTGTTCCTGACCAACCTCGGCGTCGAGGTTCTGCGGCTGGATGCGATCGCCTTCACGTGGAAACGCATGGGCACCAACTGTCAGAACCAGCCCGAGGTCCACGACCTGACCGCGGTGATCCATGCGATCACCCGTCTGGCGTGTCCCGCGGTCGCGTTCAAGGCCGAGGCCATCGTCGGCCCGCGGGACCTCATCCAATATCTCGGCACCGGCAGCCACGTCGGTGAGGTCAGTGACCTCGCTTACCACAACTCCCTCATGGTGCAGGGCTGGTCGATGCTCGCCGCCGGCGACACGGTCCTGACCCGGCGGGCCCTGCGCAACCTCCCCGCCACCCCGACCACCGGGACCTGGATCGCCTACACCCGCTGCCACGACGACATCGGCTGGGCCATCGACGACCGCGATGCCGAGTCCGTGGGACTCAACGGCTTCTGGCACCGTCGCTTCCTCGCGGACTGGTATGCCGGTGAGGTGGCCGGTTCCTGGGCGCGCGGCCTGGTCTTCCAATACAACGAGGAGACCGGGGACAAGCGCACCAGCGGCACCGCCGCCTCCCTGTGCGGTCTGGAGGCGGCGACCACGCAGGAGGAGAAGGACCACGCCCTCGCCCGGATCTTCCTCATCCACGCGATCGCCTTCGGCTGGGGCGGCATACCCGTCATCTGGTCCGGTGACGAACTCGCGACCCTCAACGACCCCGACTGGGACAAAGAGGTCGGACATGAGGATGACAACCGGTGGGCACACCGGCCTCGCCTCGACTGGACGGTGGCGGAGTCCCGCGACGACCTGCGCACCGAGACCGGCAAGGTCTTCCACGGGATGTCTCACCTCGCCTCCGTGCGCAAGTCGCTCCCGCAGTTGCACGCGAGCGCGGACGCAGAGGTCCTCGACGAGGGCATCGACCGCGGCATCTTCGCCGTCGCCCGCCGCCACGCGAGCGGGCCGATGCTCGGGCTCTACAACGTGACGCAGGACTGGCGCCCGTTCCCGTGGTCGGAGATCCAGCGCCTCGGCTTCACCCAGCCGGTCAACGCCCTGGGCAACCGCCACTCCGTCTCCGGTGGAGACGACGGCTATGTGTGGCTGGCTCCATTCAGCGCCTGGTGGGTCGTCGACTGACCGGTCGACGCGCGACGATCGCCCCCGGATCCGCGGGTGGCCCTCGGGTCGCCTTCACCCCCAGCCAGGGCAGATCGCAGGTGGGCAAGGCCCGCGGCGGCGCCCTCGATCTGCTAGACACGGGGGTATGGCCGAAACCGCATTCAAGGGAACCCCCGTCCACACCTCCGGTGAACTGCCCACTGTCGGTGCCGAAGCCCCGGCGTTCGAATTGACCGGGACCGACCTCGCCGATGTCGCCTCCGGCAGCCTCGCCGGGCGCCGGGTCGTGCTCAACATCTTCCCCAGCGTCGACACCGGTGTCTGCGCGATGAGTGTCCGCCGGTTCAACGAGGTCGCTGCCGGGCTCGACAACACGACCGTCGTCTGCGCCTCCGAGGATCTGCCGTTCGCGCTCGGGCGATTCTGTGGGGCCGAGGGCATCGAGAACGTCGTCGCCGCCTCCGCCTTCCGCAGCGACTTCGGCGGCGACTACGGCGTGCGGATGACCGATGGACCGCTGCGCGGGCTGCTCGCGCGGTCGGTCGTCGTCGTCGACACCGACGGACGGGTCGTCTACACCGAACTCGTTCCCGAGATCACGCAGGAACCCGACTACGACGCCGCGGTCGCCGCGCTCGGCTGACCACACGGCATACGCGCAGAACTCGACCAGGAGAGCACATGTCGGGCACCGACGCCGTCGTCACTCGAGTCCGCCGCCAGTCGCTGTCGGATCTGGTCCACCGGAGTGCGGCGCGGGTGCCCGACAAGCTCGCCCTCGTCGACGGCGACACCCGGATGACGTATGCCGAGTTGGACGCCCTCGTCGAGGGCACGGCGGCGGCCCTCGCCGCGTCCGGTCTCGGCAAGGGAGACCGGCTCGCCCTCCTGTCCCGCAACAGCTGGCAGTTCGCGGTCCTCACCTTCGCGACCGCGCGCGCGGGGGTGGTGCTCGTGCCAGTCAACTTCATGTTGGGCGCCGGCGAGATCGCCTTCATCCTCGAGCACAGCGGCGCCCGCGGCTTCCTCGCGCAGGAGTCGTATGCCGCGGTGGCCGCCGCCGCTGTCGCCGCCGGGACCGCTGGGGTGCCGGTGCGCGGCATACTCCCCGATGCGGGGGAGCACCAGCTCGCCGGGGGCGTGGCCGATGGGTGGGCCGACGCGAGCGGGTGGTTCGTCGCCGGTGCGACAGCGCCCGAGGTCGAGGTCGGCGACGACGACCCCGTGCGGATCATGTATACCTCCGGCACCGAGGCGCGCCCCAAAGGCGTGCTGCTGTCGAGCCGGTCGTTGCTGTGGCAGTACGTCAGCTGCATCGTCGACGGCCACATGGAGCCCGACGATGTCGAACTCCACACCCTGCCGCTGTATCACTGCGCCCAGCTCGACTGCTTCCTCACCCCCGACGTCTATCTCGGGGCGACCAGCCTCATTCTCCCGGCGCCCGACCCCGGTGCGATCCTCGCGAGCATCGCCCGCGAGCGGGTGACGAAGTTCTTCGCGCCGCCGACGATCTGGATCGGGCTGTTGCGTCATCCGGACTTCGACACGACCGATCTGTCGAGCCTGCGCAAGGGCTATTACGGAGCCTCGCCGATGCCGGTCGAGGTGCTGAAGGAGATGCAGGAGCGCTTGCCGCAGGTCTCGCTGTGGAACTTCTATGGCCAGACCGAGATGGCGCCGCTCGCGACGATCCTGCGGCCGCACGAGCAGCTCACCCACGCGGGGTCCGCCGGTCGCGCCGGGCTGAACGTGGAGACGATCATCGTCGACGACGAGGCCGTCGAGGTCCCGCGCGGGACGGTCGGGGAGATCGTCCACCGCAGTCCGCACGCGACCCTCGGCTACTACAACGACCCCGACAAGACCGCCGCGGCCTTCGCCGGGGGCTGGTTCCACTCCGGTGACCTGGGGTATGTCGACGAGGATGGCTACCTCCACGTCGTCGACCGCAAGAAGGACATGATCAAGACCGGGGGCGAGAATGTCGCGAGCCGGGAGGTCGAGGAGGCGATCTACACCCTCGACGGTGTCGCCGAGGTCGCGGTGTTCGGCATCCCGCACCCGGTCTGGGTCGAGTCGGTCACGGCGGTCGTCGTGCCGAAGGCGGGTGCGGATCTGAGCGCCGAGCAGATCATCGCGCATGCGCGCACCGTCCTGGCCGGGTTCAAGGCGCCGAAGCATGTCGTCCTGGCCGACGCCCTGCCCAAGAATCCGAGTGGCAAGATCCTCAAACGCGATCTGCGCCATGCGCACGCGGGGCTCGCGTCCGCGGACTGAGCGGTCAGCGGCGCCGGCACAGGACCGCGACCTCGTGGTGGCCGGTCTGCGGGAACATGTCGAAGAGCCGGGCCTCGACCGTGCGCCAGGCGGTCAGCGCTGCAAGGTCGCGGGCGAGGGTCGACGGGTTGCAGCTCGAATAGATCAGCGTGCTCGCCGGGGCGGCATCCAGGTGAGCGACGAGGCCGGGACTCAGGCCACGCCGGGGCGGGTTGACGACGACGAGATCCGGCGGGCCGGGAAGGAGCTCGGTCGCCGTGGCCGCCTCGCCGACCGCGAAGACAGCGCCCTCGGGCGCGAGCCCGAGTTCGGCAGCCGCCCGGCGGGCGGACGCGATCGCGCCGGTGGCGATCTCGACACCGCCGACGACCCGGCCCGGCTGCGTGGCGTGGAGGGCGAATCCGCCGACGCCGCAATAGAGATCCCACACCGTATGCGGCGTGGTCGCGTCGATCCACGCCGCGGCCTGGGCATAGAGCGCCGCCGCGACCGCCGTGTTGGTCTGGAAGAACCCGTCGGGGCGCAGATACAGCGGGACCGGGCCGATCGGCATACGCAGCGAGTCCTCCGTCGTGAGGACGATCTCCCGGTCGCCCTCGAGGATCGCGGCCGGTCGGGGCTGGAGATTGAGCGAGACGACGCGGACCTCGGGGAGTGCCCGCAGGAACTGGGGGAGACGGCTGCGCAGGAGGGCCTCGTGGTGGGTGCTTCGGAGGATGAACCGGACCATGAGGTCCCCGGTCGGTGCGGCGGTGACGACGACGTGCTTGAGTTCGCCGCGGCGGGTGGGCACGGCATACGGGATGAGTCCGATCTCGTCGACGAACGCCGCGATCTCGGGGAGTGCGGCGACGATCGCCGGCTCGTGGAGGCCGCAGGCGCGCAGATCGACTCCGGTCCCGTCGGGGCCGAGGATGCCGAGCGTGACCGCGCCGCGGTCACCGCCGGCGACGAGCTTCGCCTTGTTGCGGAACCCCTGCCCGGAGCCGGTGACCGGCGCGAGCCAGGCGACCTCGGGGGCGACACTGGCGAGGGCCGCCTCGACCGCGGTCTGCTTCGCGGCGACCTGGGCGGCATACGGGGTGGAGAGAAGGGTGCAGGAACGGCATACGCCCCTGTCGTGGTAGTCACACTGCATCGGTCCCCGCCCACCTCCTGGCTCTAGGGTGATCGTATGGCGAGGTACCTCGACGTCCACCCCCACGACCCGCAACCGCGAGCCGTCCGGCAGGCCGTGCAGGTGCTGCGGGAGGGTGGGTTGATCGCCTATCCGACCGACTCGGGGTATGCCCTCGGGGCGGCGCTGGGCAACCAGCACGGCAAGGACCGGATCCGGGAGATCCGTCGGCTCGATGACAGGCACCACTACACGCTGATGTGTCGCGACTTCGCCCAACTGGGGCATGTCGTCCTCGTCGACAATGACGCCTTCCGGGCGATCAAGGCGGCGACGCCGGGGCCCTATACGTTCATCCTGCGCGGCACCAAGGAGGTCCCGCGCCGGCTGCTGCACCCGCGCAAGAAGACTGTCGGGGTGCGGATTCCAGACTCGCAGGTGGTCCAGGCGCTGCTCGTGGAACTCGGCGAGCCGATGCTCAGCAGCACGTTGATCCTGCCGGGGGAGAACGACCCGATGACCGACGGGTGGCAGGTCAAGGAGGAACTCGACCACGTCGTCGACGTCGTCATCGATGCGGGGGAGTGTGGCAGCGCGCCGACGACAGTCGTCGACTACAGCGAGGATGTGCCCGTGGTCGTCCGGGTGGGCGCGGGGGACCCGACGCGATTCGAGTTCTGAAAAGCTTTGGGAGAGAAGGAGATCAGCGTGGATCAGCAGAAGCGGATCGTCCAGCGCGGGCTGTGGTTCGAGGAGTTCGAGGTCGGGACGGTCTATGTCCACCGCCCCGGGCGGACGGTGACGGAGGCCGACAATGTCCTGTTCACGACGCTGACGATGAACACCCAGCCGCTCCATCTCGACGCGGCCGAGAGCGAGGCGCTGCCGCCCTTCCACGCACGCCTCGTCAACTCGATGTTCACGCTGTCGACCCTCGTCGGGCTGTCGGTCGCCCAACTGACTCAGGGGACGATCGTCGCCAATCTCGGGTTCTCGGCGATCGCCTTCCCCAAGCCGGTCTTCCACGGCGACACGCTGTATGCCGAGTCTCTCGTCGCCGACAAGCGTCCGTCGTCGAAGCGGCCGGGTGAAGGGATCGTCTCGCTCGAACACACCGCCCGCAATCAACACGGCGACGTGGTCGCGACGGCGACGCGGCAGACGCTGGTGCGGATGCGGCCCGTTGACGCGCCTGCCGGCGCGGGTGCGGGGGAGGGGGATTCGTGATGAGGGACTGGCTCCCCGGGCCGGGTTGGCTGTTCGTGCCGGCCGACCGGCCGGAGCGCTATGCCAAGGCGCTCGAGCGGTCCGATGTCGTCCTCCTCGATCTCGAGGATGCGGTGGCGCCGGGGGCGAAGGCCGCGGCGCGTGACGCCGTGCGCTCGCTCCACCTCGACGTCGACCGGACCGTCGTGCGTCTCAATGCCGCCGATACGGCGGAGCATGCCGCCGACGTCGCTCTGGTCCGGGAGGTCGGCTGCCGTCGGGTCATGCTGGCCAAGGCGGAGGACCCGGGAAGCGTCGCGGCGCTCGCGCCGCTGGAGGTCGTGGTCCTCGCCGAGTCGCCGCGCGGCATCCTCCGGGTCGCCGAGTTGGTCGAACCCGACAATGTCATCGGCGCGATGTGGGGCGCCGAGGACCTCGTCGCGGGGTTGGGCGGCAGTGGCAGCCGGACCCCGGACGGGACCTATCGCGATGTCGCCCGGCATGCGCGCTCGGCGACCCTGATCGCCGCGAAGTCGTTCGGGCGTCTGGCGATCGATTCCGTCGTTCTCGATATCGCCGATCTCGACACGCTGGCGGCCGAGAGTGCGGACGCGCGGGCGGTCGGGTTCGACGCCAAGGCGGCCGTCCATCCGAGTCAGGTCGCCGGGATCCGGGACGCCTTCCGGCCGGCCGAGGCCGAAATCGGCTGGGCGCGCGCGGTGCTCGCGGAGTCCGAGCACCACGGCCGCGGCGTCTTCACCTTCCGGGGGCGTATGGTGGACGGTCCGGTCCTCAAACACGCCGAGGGCATCCTCCGCCGCGCCTGAGGTCGCCTCCGATCGGCATACGGCCGCGGGGTCGTCGCCGAACCCGTGCACCCCATCCGCGGTTGCTCAGACGATGGCCCGCGGCCGCCGGAGGGTGTTGGGGCTGCGCGGAATCCGAACCTCCCAGGGACGACTGTCGTCCTCGGCCAGACCGTGCCGCCAGGCGACCCGCCAGAGGAGGCGACTCGCCCCGACGATCAACAGGAAGGCGAGCGGCAACTCGATGATCAACGCCGAGGTGAGGGCGCCCACGCCGTCCTCACGATTGCTCATCATCACGTCGAACCACGCGTCGCAGATGAGCAGCACCCCGGTCGCGAAGGCCGTCAACATGACCATCTGTCTGCGCAGATACCCGAACACCGCGGTCGCGCCCATGAAGAAGACGAGGATGACGTCGAAGCCGAACCAGGTGACATCCCACCCCTTGACGAGATAGACGCGGGGGAGGGTGAAGGCGAGATAGGCGATCCACGGGATCAGGGCGAGCGTGCTCAGGCCCATCAATGTCACGATGATCTCCCGCGGGCCGATGGTCCGGGGCGCGACCTCGCCGGCGCCTGCCTCCACGAGGCGCTGCATCAGTTTGCGCCGTTCCCTGGGGGACATCGCGGCGATCTCGTCATCGGTGAGCACGTCGGCAGCGTACGTCCGCCGCACGTCGGAATCGACCGAAGCGGACGCCGGGCCACGCCGCTCTCGAAGATCGTTGGCTGCGCGATGGATCCGAACCAGCCATCCAGGCATGCCGGACCGGTCGGTCGCGTTGGTGTGCGCGCAATCACCGCGTGGGGTGGCCGGCCTGACATGCTGGGGTCATGGACACCGGCGATATGCGGGAAGCGGCGAGCGAGGTCGGTGAATCCCGGCCGGTGGAGTATGGCGCGCGCCTTGGCTACGCCGGGAGTGGCGTGCTGCATCTGCTCATGGGGATCATCGCCCTGCGGATCGCCGTGGGTGGTGGCGGCGCGTCAGCGGACCAGTCCGGTGCCCTGGGCACCCTCGCCGACCAGCCCCTGGGCACCGTCCTGCTCTGGCTGGTGACGGCCGGGTTCGTCCTGCTCGCGCTGTGGCAGGCGACCGAGGCGGTGACCGGTGCTCACGGTGCCGAGACGACGGACCGGGTCAAGGCGGTCGGCAAATGCGTGGTGTATGCCGCGCTCGCTTGGTCCGCGTTCACGTTCGCGACCGGTGGCGGCGCCAGCAGCCGCAGCCAGACCCGCGATTTCACCGCGACGCTGCTCCAGCACAGTGGCGGTCGGCTCGCCGTCGCGGCGATCGGCCTGGCGATTCTCGGCGCCGGTGGTTATCACGTCTACAAGGGCTGGACCTGCGGCTTCCTCGACGACCTCGCCGCCCATCCCGGTGCGTGGGCGGTCCACGCCGGGCGAGTCGGCTATCTCGCCAAGGGCGTGGCTCTCGGCGTGGTCGGGATCCTCTTCGTCATCGGTGCCTACCGGAAGTCCGCCGCCAAGACCACCGGACTGGACGGCGCGCTCCGCGCTCTTCGCGATCAACCGGCGGGAACGGTCCTACTCGCGCTGGTCGCCCTCGGCATCGCGGCGTTCGGTGTCTATTGCTTCGCCCGGGCGCGCTACGCGAAGGTGTGAGGGTGACAGGTCCGGCCGACTGGTTCCTGACGGCGCAGGAGCGGGAGAACGTCCATACGGCCATCGACGCCGGTCGCGCGGGCATCGGCTGGACCGTGGGCAACTCCTGTCGCACCATCGTCCACGGCCGGCCCTACTTCGCCGAACTCCACGAACGCATCTCGGCACTGGGTCCCGGCGACCGCGTCTACTTCACCGACTGGCGGGGCGATCCGGACGAGCAACTCACCGACGATCCCCAGCAGACCCTGACCACGGCCCTCTCCGCGGCTGCCCGGCGCGGAGCCGACGTCCGCGGCCTGCTCTGGCGCTCCCACTGGCGCCACTTCGGCTACCAGTCCGACGCCGCGCGCCAACTCGGCGTGGACATCGCTGAGGCCGGCGGGGAATGCCTGCGGGACATGCGAGTTCGAACCGGGGGAGCCCACCACCAGAAGTTCGTCGTCCTGCGCCACCTGGGCGACCCGTCACGAGACATCGCCTACGTCGGTGGCATCGACCTGTGCTACAGCCGACGGGACGACGCCCGTCACGACGGCGACCGGCAGGCGCTGCCCATCGCCGCGGCGTACGGACCGACGCCCCCGTGGCACGACGTCCATCTGGCGTTGACCGGCCCGTCGGTCGCCGACATCGAGACGACCTTCCGGGAGCGGTGGGAGGACCGCACACCGCTGACCCTCAACCCTGGCCGGCGTCTGAGCAGCCTCCTGCAGGGCGAGGACCAGACCCCCGATCCGCTGGGCGAGCAGTGGGCGCCGCCGCCGCCCTGCGGGAGCGACGCCGTCCAGGTGGTGCGGACCTATCCGCCGATCCGTCCGAAGGGCTACGACTTCGCGCCCGATGGCGAGCGGTCGATCGTGCTCGGCAACACCAAGGCCATGGCCCGCGCGCGGCGGCTGGTCTACGTCGAGGACCAGTACTTCTGGGGCGACGAGGTCGGCGAACACTTCGCGACGCGGCTCGAAGACGAACCCGAGTTGCGGCTCATCGTCATCCTTCCGATGACGCCCGATGTCGATGGGTATGTCGGTCAGAAGACCATGCTGTATGCGCGCCGGCTCGCGATGACCCGTGTCCTCGAGGCGGGCGGTGACCGGGTCGCCTTCTTCGGCCTCACCAACCGGACCGGGCTGCCCATCTATGTGCACTCCAAGGTGTGTGTCATCGATGGCGTCTGGGCGTCGGTGGGTTCGGACAATCTCAACCGGCGGTCCTGGACGAGCGACAGTGAGATCGCGGCGCTCGTCGTTCCCGATGAGTCCGGCTCCGGTCGTGAGACATTCGCCGTTCGCCTGCAGCGGGAACTCGTCGCCGAGCACCTCGGATGCGCACCTGAACAGGTGCCGGACGATCCGGTCGAGTTGTTCGAGACCATGGTCGCCAGTGCAGACGCGCTCGATGCCTGGTATGCCGAGGTCGCCGCCGTCGGGCCCAGTGGCCTGCGTTCGGTTCCCGGGCGGGTCGCGATCCACACACGACGGGCCGGCGGCGGCCGGATGGCGCGTGCCCGCCGCGGTGTCGCCCGGGACGCCTCCGCTCTCGTCGAGCGGGCCGTGGCGGCGGGGGAGCGGCCACCGGGTCAGCTGCGGCGACTCTCTCTGCCCGAGCTCACCCGGGTGCAGGAACGGATGGCCCGTCTGGCGTATGCGGCATACGACCCCGACGGCACTCTCGCCCGCGACGAGGACCTCACCGAGCTCGCCACCGCGGACGCAGGCGCATCGGCAGACGGCGGCTGAGTCTCGCCGCGTCCCGCCCCTCCGCCGCCCTCCGCCCCCGTCGCCCAAGCATCCGGCTACCGCCTGGTAAGTGGGGTGATCACCCCACTTACCAGGCGGTAGCCGGTGCGCTGGCGCACGCTCGGGGGGGCGACTACTGCCCACTCTCTCAACAGCCGACTTTACATAATGTCCATTATCGGCGTCTGACAACGGCTGCGAAGTGGGGTGGCTGACTCCGGCCAAGTCGATGGATGGCCACCCCCGGTGCCCGTGGCCTGACGCGTCAGGGCTCCACGAAACCCATGTCCGTCTGAGCTTTTCGATCAAAGCTCAGAACCCGAGTGCAGCCGCGGGACTTGCACGCGCTGCTGATCAAGCCATCAGCGAAGTCAGACCCGGCGCGCGCCAGGCCGAGCGCGGCCCGAACGCTCGGCTCATCCTGAACCACGATGTCCGGACTGTCCACGAGCGCCGACAGTGCGTGCGTGACTGCGGCTGCGCTGAACTTATAGCCCCGGGTCAGGACCCAATAGATCTCCACGAGCACGACGACGGTGAGGAACCCCGGATCCTCCGGCCTCAGTTGGGCAATTGCCCGGGTGGCGGACGCCCCCTGCTCGACGTCGTCCTGCACGAGATGGCGGACGATCACGTTGGTGTCGAGACCGATCACTGGCCCTGCGCCGCCTTGGCGATGGCGTCATCCATCTCGCCAAGGGTGAGCGCCTTCCCCGAGTATTTCAAGCTCCCGGCAAGATCGGCGGCGGTCCTGCGAGTCGCCCGAATGACGTATTCCCCGGCGTCGTTCTCTTCGAAACTGACGACGACGCCCGCCGTCAGGCCGAGTGCGAGCCGAACGTCCTTGGGGATCGTGATCTGGCCCTTGCTCGTCATGGTTCCGGTACTCATGACCACCACCTCCTTACCTAATGGTAAGGCGTCACTCCCGGCTCATCAACTCCCGTTCTCACCCGTTGAGCCGTATGCCGTGATGGTCGCCACCTGGGAGCGCCGACAGCACTGACGTGCTCGCGGCACGCACGACGGACCGGCCGGACATGTGCCCGGCCGGCCCGACGGGTCGTGTCGCTCAGGAACAGATGACGTCCGCCGCGAACGGGAGGTCGGCGGCAGCGCCGCCGGCCGTGAACGTCGTGACGAAGAGACCGTTGTTGGTCCCGTTGCGACCGGTGATGGTGATGATGCCGGGCCCCGTAGATCCGACGAAGTTCCCCTGCCCGACGGTGCCGAGCCAGTTGCAGGTCGTGATGTTGCGGACGAACCGGACGTCATAGACGCCGGTGCTGAGGCGGGTCGTCGAAATGACGCCCTTGCCACGCATGAACGAGCCGTCGGAGTTGACGACGGCGAAGACGCGAGGCGGCGGCGTCGGCGCGCGGCCCTCATCGACATAGGACGGCTTCGCGTTCGACATGTTGTTGTCCCCACCGGCCGACGCGCTGGTCATCAGGCCTGCGCTCAGCGCGCCGGTCGCGGCCATCGCGGCGAGGATCTTGACGCTCTTCCTGGTCATGCTGATCTCCCTCTGACGGATGAGGCGACCTCTCTTGTCGCCTCTCGCCGGCCACCCCGGTGATGGCCGCTCGACATGAAGGAGGCCACACCTCCAGCCCTGATACATCCCGGGCAGAGAATCCCTGGTGATGCGGTCGCACCCGGCAGCGATCGGTGACGGCCGTCACGGCATACGCACTCCGTTTCGGAGGACAATGGATTCAGGCCGTGAGGCCCCACCCCGAGGCACTCCGGTCGCACAGCGGAAGGAGCTGGTCATGGACACCGCCGTCCCGACCATCGTCGTCGGATATGACGCGTCACCCTCGTCACAGTTGGCCCTCGACTGGGCGTTGACGACCGCACGGGAGGACGGCCGCCGAGTCGACATCGTGCATGCCGTCCCCATCGAGACGATCCCCCACCTGGCACCGGCGACGCCGTTCGGGTGGAACCCCGACACTCCTCTGACCGCGCAGGACGTCCGGGATGAGTTCGTGTCCGAGGCCATGGGGCGTCTGCCCGCCGATCGCGTCCGGTTCCGGCAGGTGCCCGGCAGTCCCTCCGCGCGGCTCGTCGGGTCGGCGAGTCCGCAGGACCTCCTCGTCACCGGGAGTCGCGGCCACGGAACCATCCATTCAGCGCTCCTCGGTTCGACGGCGTATGCCGTTGCCGCCCACGCTCCCTGTCCCGTCGTCATCATTCGCACGTCCGAGCGGGCCACCGTCGCCGATCGACCGGGCCCGGATCATCCCGTGCTCGTCGGAATCGACGACATCGAGACCTCCGGTGCTGCATTGGACGGCGCAGCGGACTGGGCGGCGCGGTATGCCGCTCGCCTGCGTATCGTCCGGGCCGTCGCGTTCGACGCCTTGACCTTCGCGGGCCTGCCGCTCTTCGCCTCGGACGCGGAACTCGAATCGTCCCTCAAGACCCACGCGGACCAGACCCTCGTCGCAGCGGTCGAGCGCGTGCGCGCGACGCACCCCACGTTGGACGTGACCGCGAGTGTCGTCCCCGGGCGTCCGGGGATCGTCCTCGGTCACGAGTCACGCGGGGCCGGCCTCGCTGTGGTCGGAACGCGCGGCCGGGGCGGCTTCGCCGGCCTCGCCCTGGGCTCGGTGACTCACCACGTGATCCATGACGCCCACTGCCCTGTCCTGATCGCCCGCTGACGGCATCTGACTGGACGGTCGGCTCCGGGCGGATCAGGGATCGGCGGCTGGGTGGAGACGGCCAAACGGTTGTCAACTCCCTACGATGTGGGCCGTGACCGACCGCGAGACCCCTGTGGACGCCGCCCCCTCCGCCGACTCCGCCATGGAGGTCGTCCCCGAGGAGGTGAACTTCGATGAACTCCTCTTCCCCGCGCGGCCGACGCGCCTGCGCCCGCGGGCGCGGCTGCGCGACCGGCTCTGGCAGCGCCGCCCGAAACACGACGGCTCCCCCACCGGCGACAACCCCGACTATGTGGCGTGGCTGGTCTCGGAATCCATGCTCGCCGACGCGGTCGAGTTCACGCGCAAGTTCTCGGGTCAGGGCAGCATGTGGCAGAACCCGTATGCCGCACCCGACCCCCGCGCGGCCATCGAGAAGGCGGCCGTGTGGTTCACGGCCTACCCGATCTCGATGATCACCAAGCCCGGCGCGACCTTCCTCGGGACCCTCGGTGACCCTGAGTTGTGGGATGCGTTCCAGCAGATCGGGATCGACGCGATCCACACCGGACCGGTCAAGCGGGCGGGCGGCATCAGCGGGTGGGATTCGACGCCGAGCGTGGACGGGCACTTCGACCGGATCTCCACGCAGTTCGACGACGTCTTCGGCACCGAGGAGGAGTTCCGGGCGATGTGCGAGGTCGCGACCGCGCACGGCGGCAATGTCATCGACGACATCGTCCCGGGGCATACGGGCAAGGGCGCGGACTTCCGTCTCGCCGAGATGAAGGTCGCGGACTATCCCGGGATCTATCACATGGTCGAGATCCCGCGGGACAAGTGGGACCTGCTTCCCCGGGTCCCCAAGGGGGCCGACTCGATCAATCTCACCGAGGAGCAGGAACGCCTCCTGTCCGACGAAGGCATGATCGTCGGGGTGATGCAGCGGGTCATCTTCTTCGAGCCCGGAGTGAAGGAGACCAACTGGTCGGCGACGGCGCCGGTGCTCGGTCCCGACGGCGAGGAGCACCGCTGGGTCTATCTCCACTACTTCAAGGAGGGCCAGCCGTCCCTGAACTGGATCGACCCGACCTTCGCCGGCATGCGCCTGGTCATCGGCGACGCCCTCCACTCGCTCGGCGACCTCGGCAGCGGCGCCCTCCGGCTGGATGCCAACGGCTTCCTCGGTGTCGAGAAGGACGCGACCGGCGGCCCCGCCTGGTCGGAGGGACACCCCCTCTCCGAGGCGGCCAACCAGGTCATCGCGAGCATGGTGCGCAAGGTCGGCGGCTTCACCTTCCAGGAGCTCAACCTCACCATCGACGACATCCTGTCGACCTCGGCGCGCGGAGCAGATCTGTCCTATGACTTCGTCAACCGCCCTGCCTATCACCACGCGATGGCGACGGCCGACACCGAGTTCGTGCGCCTGACGATGCGGGCCGCTCGCGACCTCGGCGTCGACACCGTCTCGCTCGTCCACGCCCTCCAGAATCACGACGAGATGACCTACGAACTCGTCCACTTCGCAACGCTGCACGCCGGCGACACCTTCGTCTTCCGGGGCGCGGAGATCCTCGGAGGCGACCTCGCACAGCTGATCCGCGCGGAACTGACGGCCGCCCTCTCGGGTGAGGCCGCGCCATACAACGCGATCTTCACGACCAATGGCATTGCGTCGACGACGGCCTCGATCATCGCCGCCTCGCTCGGGATCACCGACCTGAGCGCGATCACCGCGGAGCAGACCGAGGCGATCAAGCGCGCCCACCTGCTCCTCGCGATGTACAACGCCTGGCAGCCTGGCGTCGTCGCCCTCTCCGGGTGGGACCTGGTCGGCGCCCTCCCCCTCGACCGCACGCAGGTCGCCGCCCTCATCCGCGACGGCGACACCCGCTGGATCCACCGCGGGGCCTACGACCTTCTCGGATATCAGCGCGACGCGACGGAATCCACGGCGAAGATGCCGAAGGCGACGGAGCTCTATGGGTCCCTCACCGACCAGCTCGCCGACCCGAACTCCTTCGCCTCCCGCCTCGGGGACATCCTCGCGATCCGCCGGAAGTACGCCATCGCCACGGCCGAGCAGCTCGACATCCCGGACGTCTCGCACAAGAGCATGCTCGTCATGGTCCACCGGCTCGCCGATGGCGAGCAGATCACCGTGCTCAACTTCAGCCCCGAAACGATCGCCGGTAGCGTCCGCTCCGAGGCGTTGACCCCGGGCAGCCGGATCGTTGACGCCGTCACAGGGGTGCCGGCCGGCGAGGTCGATGACCTGCACAGCCTGTATGTCGCACTCCAGCCGCACGAGGGCCGCGCGCTCCTCGTCATCCCCCCGACCCCGGTGGCGTCCGCGGACTGACCCGCGCTCAGGTGACCGGACCGACCGCGACGTGACGGTCCGGTCACGTCCGCGCGCTACTCGACCGTGACGGACTTCGCCAGGTTGCGCGGCTTGTCGATGTCGTGACCGAGCGCCAGCGCGGCGTGATAGGCGAGCAGCTGGGTCGGGATGATGAGCAGGATCGGGTCGAGTTCCGGCTCGGACTTCGGCACGACCAGGGTCTCGACGTCGAGGTCGCCGAAGTCGACGCCCTCGTGGGTGATCGCGACCACGGGCCCCTTGCGAGCCCGAACCTGCTGCACCGCACCGAGATTGCGCTCGGTCAGCGCGTCGTCGGGCACGACGGCGACGGTGAGCAGCTTCGGTTCGATGAGCGCGAGCGGACCGTGCTTGAGTTCGCTCGTCGGATACGCCTCGGCGTGGATATAGCTGATCTCCTTGAGCTTCTGGGCACCCTCCCGGGCGACAGGGAACTGCCGGACCCGCCCGATATAGAACGCGTTCTCCGCCTGCGCCATGGTCTTGGCAACCTGGGCGATGGCCTCCTCGCCGTCGAGGATCTCCTGGATCTGCGCGGGAATCCGCTTGAGCGCGGTGATGATCCGCTCACCGTCGGCGACCGAGAGGTCGCGCAGGCGGCCGAGGTGGAGGGCGAGCATGGCGAAGGCCATCGCCATATTGGTCAGTGCCTTGGTCGAGGCGACGGCGATCTCCGGTCCGGCATGGAGATAGATCCCGCCGTCGACCTCGCGCGCGATCGTCGAACCGACGGCGTTGACGACGCCGAGAACCTGGCCGCCCTTGCGCTTGATCTCCTGGACCGCGAACGCGGTATCCGCCGTCTCGCCCGACTGGGAGACGACGACATAGAGCGTGTCGGGCTCGATGATCGGGTTGCGGTAGCGGAACTCCGAGGCGGCCTCGGCGTCGGCGGGGATGCGGGCGAGGTCCTCGATGAGTTGGGCACCGATCTGCCCGACGTAGTAGGCCGACCCGCAGCCGAGGAGTTTGACCCGCCGGAACGCCCGCAGCTCCCGCGGGGTGAGGTTGAGGCCGTTCAGGCGCGCCGTGGCGAAGCGCTCGTCGAGCCGGCCCCGGATGACCGCAGCGGCCTTCTCGGGCTGCTCGAGGATCTCCTTGTACATATAGTGCTGGTGCCCGGTCAGCTCCCACTCCGCCGCGGCGACCTCGATCTCGACGGGCACCCGGTTGGTGTCCTGGGCGTTGCGATCGAACGTCGCGAAACCGGTCGCGGTGACCGTGGCCAGCTCGCCGTCGTCGAGGTGGACGACCCGGGTCGTATGCCGCACCAGCGCTGCCGCGTCGCTCGCGACCAGCATCTCCTTCTCCCCCACCCCGACGATGAGCGGGGAGCCGTTGCGCGCCACGACGATCCGGTCGGGATGGCGCTCGTCGAGCACGGCGAGGGCATACGTCCCGACGATCCGGTTCAGGGCGTCGAGAACGGCCCCTTCGAGCGTGTCCGCGGTGGACCGGGCGACGAGGTGGGCGACGACCTCGGTGTCGGTGTCGCTGGTCAGCGTCACTCCGGAGCGCAGGAGGCTCTCGCGAAGGGACATGGCATTGTCGATGATCCCGTTGTGCACGACCGAGATCCGGCCGTCCGCACTGCGGTGCGGGTGGGCGTTGGCCTCGGTCGCCGGGCCGTGGGTCGCCCAGCGCGTATGCCCGATCCCCACCTTTCCGGTCAACCGCTTCGGGAGGGCCGCTTCGAGATCGCGGATGCGCCCGACCGATCGAACCGTCGTCGTTCCGCTCGAACCGAGCACCGCGATGCCGGCCGAGTCATAGCCGCGGTATTCGAGGGTCTTGAGGCCTTCGACAAGGACCGGCGCCGCCGCCTTGTCCCCGATATATCCGACGATTCCGCACATGCGTGGGTGCTCCTGTGTTGGTGGTGGGGTCAGCCATAGACGAGCCGACGGAGTTGACGCGTGGACAGCACCGGCGCCGCGACGAGCCGCATGCGCAGTTCGGCCGCGATCCGTTCGAACGCCGCATCGTTGCGGACTCCGTGCAGGCGGAGGTCGGCGTGGCGTCGCCGGACGTAGTCGGCGACGGGTTCGCGATGCCAGGCCAGAACATCGTCGACGACCCGGGCGGCCTCGGCCCCGCTCAACCCGGTGGTCTCGGCGATTCGCGCGACGAGGTCGGGGTCGGGCACTCCTCAACTATGCCAGCGAGGAGCCACCAGTGCCAAGAATCTGCCCGATTCCGGGCAGGGTTTGCTGATTTCGCCCGCCCGCGACGATGAGCGAATGGTCGCCATACGTCCGGAGTCCCCGGATGCCGCATTGCTTTTCTGCTTCGCCGACCGTTGGGGCGAGACCCGGGTGGTGGTGCACGAGACGGTCTGCGACGCGGCACACCTGCCGTGGCTGGTCGCGCGAGACGCGCGCGGTCGCGTTCTCGGCCGGCTTCTGGCAGGTGCTCGGCTTCCGGCTCGTGCGGCTACGTCCGGGAGCCGTCGACCTGGCGCGGCGGATCAAGCGGTCGATCCCGCGGATCAGGTTCGGCGGCACACCGATCCGCGACGAGCTCGACCTGGAGCGGGCGCTCGGTCAGCCGGTCGCGCCCGCCAGCCAGGTCGTGTAGCCGCCGTCGAGATTGCGCACCCGGCGCCCGTGCTGCATCAACACCCGGGCGGCGAGGTGCCCCCGGATGCCGACCGCGCAGTGGACGACGAGGTCACCGTCAGGAAGTTCGTCGAGGCGCTCGCGAAGCTCGTCGACGGGGATGAGCACCGCTCCGGGAATCGACCCCGTGTCGAACTCGGCCTGCGTGCGGACGTCGATGAGCGACTCCCCCGCCGCCTGCGCCGCCGCGAGTTCGTGCCACTGGATGGTCTCGACCACCCCGCGTCGCATGTTCTCCGCGACATACCCGAGCATGTTGACCGGGTCCTTCGCGGACCCGAACTGTGGGGCATAGGCGAGTTCGAGGTCGGCGAGGGCACTGGCCGTGAGCCGGCCGGTGATCGCGGTGGCGATGACATCGATCCGCTTGTCCACCCCGGACTCCCCCACGCCCTGGGCACCGAGGATCGCGTCGCTCTCTGGGTCGACGAGCAGCTTGAGCGCGAGCCCCTGCGCGCCGGGGTAGTAGCCGGCGTGGTTCATCGGGTGGGTGTGGATTGCGGCATACGGGCGGCCCGCGGCGCGCAGGCGCTTCTCGTTCCAGCCCGTCGCCGCCACCTGCAGTCCGAAGACCCCGACGATCGCCGTGCCCAACACGGGCCGGATGTCGCCGCCGTCCCCGGCGATGACATCCGCCACGCGCCGTCCCTGGAGGTTGGCCGTGTTGGCGAGCGGCACGAGGGTCGGCTCGTCGCCCAGTGCGTCGCGCTTCTCGACCGCGTCTCCGACCGCGAAGATCGCGGGGTCGCTGGTGCGGCAGTGGTCGTCGACGAGGATCCCGCCACGCTCCCCGATCGCCAGGCCGGCGGCGGCGGCCAGGCCGGTGTCCGGGCGGACGCCGATGGCGGCGACGACGATGTCGGCCGCGGCCGTCGACCCGTCCGACATGGTCACGCTGTCCGCATCGATCGCCGTGACGCTGACACCGAGCCGCAGGTCGACGCCATTCGCGCGGATGCGCCGGTGCACAGGGGCGACCATCTCGGGGTCGAGCGGGGCCAGGCACTGGTCGGTCGCCTCGACGAGTGTGACCGCGAGCCCGCGGTGCACGAGGTTTTCGGCCATCTCGACGCCGATGAATCCACCCCCGATGACGGCCGCGGTCCGCGCGTCGCCGACGGCGGCGACGAGAGCGTCGGTGTCTTCGATGTCGCGGAGGCTGAGCGCCCGCTCGATGCCGGCAATGGGCGGGCGCACCGGGCGGGCGCCGGGGGACAGGATGAGCCAGTCATAGCCGAACTCCTCCCCCGCGCTCGTCCGGACGACGCGGCGGTCCCGGTCGATCGACGTGACCTCGGTGCCGACCCGCACGTCGATGCCGAATCTCGCCGCGAGGGATCGGGGCGTCTGGAGCAGCAGCGAGGATCGTCGGGCGATCACTCCCCCCACGTGATACGGCAGTCCGCAGTTGGCGAACGAGACGTGTCCGCTGCGTTCCAGGACGACGATGTGCATGGCTTCGTCGAGGCGTCGCAGGCGCGTCGCCGCCGACATGCCGCCAGCCACGCCGCCGATGATGACAACTCGGGTGCTCATGACCGGGATGATACCGATGGGGGTATGCCGTGCACGTTCCCACCCCGGTTGTCCACACCCCTCATCGGGCACGAATCGTCGCCGTCCACAGGGCGAGGGCATCGTCCTGGCCAGAACGCCCGGCGTTGAGTGAGTCTGAGGTCATGACCACGACGACAGCGCAGAACTCCTCCCATGTGACCGACCGGGCGACCGACCGGAGCGGAGGTGTCAACCGCATCGTCATTCAGGGCCGGGTGAGCGCCCTGGATGACGAGCGCTGCCTGCCGAGCGGCGATCGCGTCAGGAGCTTTCGCGTGGCGGTGCGCCGTCCTCGGCCTCCGGAGGGCCCGGCTCGCTCCGATGCGATCACGTGTGCCTGCTGGGCGGAGGAGTTGCGGAGCGTCGCCGCGGACCTCTCGATCGGCGATGAGGTCCACGTCGTCGGTGCCCTTCGTCGCTCGTTCTCCCGACGGGGAGGGCTGGCGCAGACCTTCTATGAGATCGAGGTTGCCTCGCTCGCCTGTGGCACCCCGTCATGCGGGGCCGAGGCTGACCGTTCCCTGTGAATGCGACCAGTCGGTTCCGCGCGTTGTCGCCACCGGCTATCCTTGGGACGAGATCGACAGCGCCGGGGTGGGGTGCTGCCCTGAAGCGGTGGTTGCGGCCACATGTTGGTGATGGAGTTCGTGTGTTCAATCGGGTGAGCCGGGTGGCCGGTCTGATGCTTGCCGCCACCCTAGTGGGCCCCTGTCTGCAGGCCTCCGCTGACACCACGTCCCCGTCGACGACTCCGACCACGTCGGCCTCGATCACCACATCCACGGGCTCGTCCTCCTCGACCACGGATCCGGGGGCCGAGCCGACCCTGACACCGGCCGAGCTGCAGGCGCAGATCGACCGCGCCAACGAACTGCGTGACCAACTCGTCGCGGGCAACACTCGGATCGCCGCCCTGCTCGAGACGCTCGACAAGTCGACGGCCAAGGCGAATGCGGCCCTCGAGGCCTATGGCAAGGCGCGCACGGAGGAGCAGGAGGCGACCGCCGAGGCGAAGCGACAGCATGAGATCGCCGCCGCCCTCCAGGACCGGCTGGATGAGGCTCGCAACGATCTCCGCTCGTGGGCGGTCGATGTCTACACCCAGGGCGGCAACTGGGCCGAGTCGCTCTCCTATCTCGATGCGCTCGCAAAGTCGGCTGACCAGTCGAGCAATCCCCTGAGCGACCTCGACTACCTCACCGATAACCGGGTGCGGTCGGTTCAGGATCTTCGGGAGATCGCCGTCCAGCAGAAGCTCGCCTCCATGAAGGCGGACGCCGCGCTGGATCTGGCCACCCGCGCGTCAGCGAAGGCCGAGAAGGCCAAGAAGGCGGCCACCTCGGCGGTCAAGGCGCACCGAGCCGAACTCACCAGCCTCCAGCAGACCAACGCCGACCTGGTGGCCGAGGCAGGCCCGCTGGCGGGCATGCTCCTCGGCACCGGCGATCCCAACGCCACCGACGCGTCGGTCGCCCTGACGGACGCGCTGCAAGCCGCCAACGTCGATGTCTCGAAGCTTCAGCTCACGCCCTGTACGGACAAGTCAGGGGTGTGGCCCAATGGTCAGATCCCTCCGTCGGCCTTGTGCCCGGTCGTCGGCACCAGCGACGAGTTTCTGATCCCGAGCGCCGCCGCCGCGTTCAACGCCATGAGCAAGGCCTACGCCGAGCAGACCGGCCACCTCCTGTGCGTCACCGACGCCTACCGCTCCTATGCCGAGCAGGTGGCCATCAAGGCGATCCGCGGCCCGTGGGCGGCCACCCCCGGCACGAGCGAGCACGGCCTCGGCAAGGCGGTCGACCTGTGCGGCGGTGTCCAGGACTACAGCGACCCCGCGCACCTGTGGCTGGTCCGCAACGCCTCGCTGTTCGGGTGGTACCACCCCTCATGGGCCGCTCAGGGGGGCACCCTTCCCGAGCCCTGGCACTGGGAGTTCGCCGGCTGAGGTTCGCCCTCGGCATACGGCATCGTTACCGGTGGGGAACTTCTTCGGAGGACAACCGCGCGTTCCCTCCTCACGGAGACATTCTTGTGGTTAGGTGCCGCCCATGGAATCCGCGGCGCTCGCGCCCAATCTGACCCCGGACTACGCCGCGAACGCGAAGTATGTCCGTCCCTGGTATTGGTACGACTGGGCCAACTCGGCCTTCGTGACGACCATCGGAACCGTGTTGTACGGGCCCTACATCACCTCGATCGCCAAGTCCGCCGCCTGCCCGGGCCAGGACACCGACCTCGACTGCGCCGTCAACCTCCACGTCCTCGGGGTCCCGATCGCTCCGGGGTCCCTCGCGCCCTATACGACGACCTTCGCGACGATCCTCTCGGCCGTGGTCCTCATCTTCGTGGGAGCGATCGCCGACCGGATGCCGCGCCCGGCCCACTTCCTCGGTGCGTGCGCGTGGTTGGGTGCGCTCTCGGCGAGTGGGCTGTTCTTCGTCTCGGGCACGCGCTGGCAACTCGGCGCGATCCTGATGGTCCTCGCGACGATCTTCCTCGGGTCCTCCCTCGTCGTCTATGACGCGATGCTCAATCTGATCGCGAGCCCCGACGACCGGGACAAGGTGTCGTCCCGCGGCTGGGCGCTCGGCTATCTCGGCGGCGGTCTCCTGCTGGCCGTCAACCTCGTCGTCGTCACGATGCATGACAAGCTCGGGCTCTCGACCGGAATGGCCGTGCGTCTGAGCATGCTGTCCGCAGCGATCTGGTGGGCCGTCTTCGCCATCATCCCGATCCGGGGAATGTGGAACCTGCGCGGTGTCGAACGTCCGGTCGTGGCGACCGGCGAGAGCATCATCGGGGGCAGCGTTCAGCAGCTTCGCAGCACGTTCGGCGACCTGCGGGCGCACCACCCGCAGACGATGCTCTTCCTGCTCGCCTATCTCTTCTACAACGACGGCATCCAGACGGTCATCTCGTCCTCCAGCCTCTATGGCGCGGAGGAACTGAAGTTCGAGCAGAGCCAGTTGATCGCCCTCATCCTGCTCGTTCAGTTCGTCGCCTTCGGCGGTGCTCTGCTCTTCGGATGGATCGCGGCGCGCCGTGGCGCGTGGCGGACCGTGCTGGGCTCGCTGGTCCTGTGGACGATCATCGTGGCCGCCGCCTACTTCGCCCCCGAGAAGAAGTTCCTCCCCTTCCTCGTCCTCGGTATCGCCATCGGTATCGTCCTCGGCGGATCTCAGGCACTGTCGCGCTCGCTCTACAGCCAACTCGTCCCACGCCGCCGGGAGGCGGAGTACTTCAGCCTCTATCAGGCCATGGAGCGCGGAACCAGTTGGTTCGGCACCCTGCTGTTCGGCCTCGTCTATCAGCTCACGCACACCTATCGACTGGCGATCGTCGCGCTCATCGTGTTCTTCGTCCTCGGGGGCGTCCTCCTCTCGCGGGTCGACGTGCGGGAGGGAATCCGGCAGGCAGGCAACGAGCAGCCACGCGTCGTCTGAGGACGTGAGGGTCACGGCATACGATGAAGGCCCGTCCCCCAGTCGGGTGACGGGCCTTCGGTCGTATGCCGTGTGGCTCAGGCGCTGCGTCGGGTCGCCTTCTCGCCGCGCGAAGCGCGCAGGAGTTCGAGGCGCTCCTCGAGGAGTTCCTCGAGCTCGGGGATCGAGCGGCGCTCGAGGAGCATGTCCCAGTGCGTGCGCGGGGGCTTCGCGGGCTTGCGATCGGGCATCTTGCCGTCGAGGAGCAGCGCCTCCCCACCGCAGCGGCACTCCCACGTCGGCGGAATCTCCGCCTCGATGGAGAACGGCAACTCGATCCTGTGCTCCTGCGGGCAGACATAGACGACGATCTGGCGTTCGCTCGGCACGACGTTCTCGGACGTCTCCATGCTGAACGACACCATGCGGCTGCCGCGAAGGGTGCGATCGGCCATGACGGGGTTCTCCCTACAACTCAATGTGTCGGACGGCCCAGAGGTGACTGGAACCGGTCGGATGGGTCAACGCGCCAGAACGGCTCGATGTTCCGACACGGTCATCGCCGGCGCACTGAGGTTCCCACCACCACCGCATTCGGAATCAGCATGTTGGTTCAACCAATCCGAAGGTTTGCGCGGCACCGCGCAGGCGACCCTACATATTAGCACGTTCAACGATCGATGATCGTGCCTTCGACCGTCTCCCCGCCGCTTGGTCCGACCGGGGTCGTGGCGAGTAGCCGAGCGCGCACCGCGCGCTCGAGGAAACCTCGGGTGAGGGGCCGAGTGAGTGGAAGGATGAAGAAGAAGCCGACGATGTCGGTGACGAATCCGGGGGTCAACAGGAGGGTCCCGCCGATGAGAACGAGAGCGGCGTCGGCGAGCTCGCGGGACGGCATACGACCGGTGTGCAGCGCGGTGGTGAGGGCGGTCCAGGTGCGCGCGCCCTCGTGACGGACCAGCCACGCGCCCAGGAGCGACTCGACGACGAGCAGCATGACGGTCGGCCAGCCGCCGATGATCCGGCCCACGGCGACGATCGCCGCGATCTCGACGATGGGGACGATCAGCAATGCCAGGAAGACCCAGCGTCGCCAGCGGCGGCCGGACGAGCGGCCTACAGCGCGTGCCATCGCGCCTCCCGCCGGGCGAGGCGGCGCACCTGGGTCGCGCGGTGCTCCACTCCCCACCGAGTGATCCGTTTGAGTGACTCCGAGGCGACGTCCTGGTTCATCTTGGAATCGCCGAGCTCCCGCTCGACGAAGGTGATCGGGACCTCGCGGACGACCAGGCCCCGGGCGACCGCCCGGCGCGTCAGATCGACCTGGAAGCAGTAGCCCTCGGAGGCGACGGAGTTGAGGTCCAGCTGCCGCAGCGCACCCGATCGATAGATGCGGAAACCCGCGGTGGCATCGTTGACCGGCATCCCGAGGAGGATGCGGGTGTAGGCGTTGCCGCCGACACTGAGCACCTTGCGGCGGAGCGGCCAGTTGACGACCCGGCCGCCCCGGACGTAGCGCGACCCGATGACGACATCGGCGTCCTCCGCCGCGGCGAGGAGCGCCGGCAGGTGCTCGGGACGGTGAGAGCCGTCGGCATCCATCTCGAGGATCGCGTCGTAGCCCCGCTCGAGCCCCCAGGCGAACCCGGCGAGGTAGGCGCGGCCGAGACCTTCCTTGGCGGTCCGGTGGAGGACGTGCACCTGAGTGTCGTCGGCGGAAAGTTCGTCGGCGAGGGCGCCCGTCCCGTCGGGGCTGTTGTCGTCGAGCACGAGGACGTCGACCTCGGGGGAGGACGATCGGATGCCGGCGATGACCGTGGCGAGGTTCTCCCGCTCGTTGTAGGTCGGGATGCACACGAGGGCCGCACGGATCGGCTCACGGCGCTCCGGGACGGGCGATGACTCAGGCACGGACGGGTTCCTCGCTGGTGACGGACGTGACGGGCATGGTGTCGGCGCGGGGCCGGCGACGGCGCCGTGACCCCAGGCCCAGTGCGAGAAACAGGCCGGCAGCGGCGGCGTATTCCGGGGCCGGACCGATCCGGTCGGCGATGGTGAGCCCGGAGTCGAGGCGGACGTCGGCCACCGCGGCATACGGCGTGAAGAGGCGGGACTGAGGCTTCTCGTGTCCGTCGGGGCTGATGAAGCCGCTCACCCCAACGGTCGAGACGTGGACGACGGAGCGGTCGTGCTCGATCGCGCGGAGCCGGGAAATGGCGAACTGCTGCTCCGACTCGGCGGTGTAGCCGAAGGTCGCATTGTTGGTCTGGACGATGAGGACGCTCGGGATCTGCGGGTTGTGGGTGACCGACGACCGGACCAACCCGTCATAGGCGACCTCGAAGCAGATCGTCGGGAGCACCGCGAAGGTCCGGCCACTCCCGGCATCGGTGGGTTCGGTGCTCAGTTCGAAGTAGCCGGTATGGGTGCCGGCCGCCATGCCATAACGCACGAGGTCGACCTTGTCGTTGAACCGGCGGAAGAAGCTCTTGTAGGGGACATACTCGGCGAAGGGCACCGGGTGCTGTTTGACATATCGCTCGGGATCGGGATCACCGGGGCGATAAAGCAGGGAGGCGTTGGAGACCAGAGGCGCCGGCTCATCGAGAACCGCCCCAAGAAGGAGCGGCGCGTTGACGGCCGAGATGGCCGAGACGATGGCGGCCGCCGCGTCCGCATTGCGCAACGGGTCGATGTCGGCGGCGTTCTCCGGCCAGACAACGAGGTCGACCGGTCCCGCCTCCCCCGCGAACATCTCGGTCTCGTGGACGTGGTTGTCGAGCACGGCGCGGCGCTCGGCGTTGAAGTCGAGACCAGGTTTGGGGACATTGCCTTGGACGAGCATGATCCGGGCCGTCGGCGTCTCCTGCGTTGACCCGCCCCGGCCACCCGTCGGGATGAGCAGTGGCCAGAACGCGAGCGCGGCGGCGACGAAGGCCGCGCCTGCGGCGACCCCGAGCCGGCGACGCGCCGCCTCACGGACGAAGGCATGAAGGAGGACACCGATTCCGGCGACCACCCCGGTCACCAGCGGCGCCCCGCCGATGGCGGCGAGGTTGCGGACTGGGGCGTCCGCCTGGGAGAAGGCGAGTCGCGCCCACGGGAAGCCGCCGAAGGGTGTCGTCGATCGCGCCCACTCCTGGACCATCCACGCCAACGGCACGATGCCGTATGCCGCCCACGCTCGCCCCGCGCGTAGCAGCCGGACCTGAAGCCAGCCGCAGACCGCGACCATGATCGCGACATAGAGGGCCTCGAGGGTGGACAGGGCGAACCACGGCACTCGGCCGACGTAGACACCGGACCATGACAAGGCGGGGATGAAACAGGCGAGTCCGCCGAGGAGACCGATCAGCAGGCCGCGCCGGAACCCGGCGGCCCATCCGGCGGCGGAGAGGAGCCCGCAGCCCAGCCACGCGGCATACCACTGGTCCCCGGTGGGGAACGCGGACGCGATCAGGACTCCGCCACCGAGGGCGAGCAGCAGGCGCGCGGGCAGCAGCACCCCACGACCGGCGGCTCCCGAACGACTCACGAGGACTACCGTACGATCCCGCGCCCACGGCATACGGCAGGCATCTCGGAGCGCGGCGCGTCAGATCCTGGACAGTCCTCTCCCCCCGCTGGCAATCGCCCATCGGGTCCCTCCACGATCGATGCGTGACAGGAGTGCGCCTGGGTCTCGTCGACGATCATCGAGCGATCTCGGCCGGTGTTCCGGCCGTGCTCGCCACCCTGCTCGCCCTCGACGGCCCGGCGGCGGAGGCGCTCACCGTCTCCGAGCTGGAGCAAGACGCGGACGGCGATTTCGACGTCGTCATCCTCGATGTGCGTCTCGAGGACGGTAGCGAGCCCGCGGACAATGTCCGACGGCTCGCGGCACACGGCTGGAATGTCCTCCTCTATACGCATGAGGCGCCCCCGCGCGTCCTGGGGCGGTGTCTCAACGCTGGCGCCAGGGGCGTGGTGGGGAAGCATGAGGACTGGCCCGTCCTCGCCGAGGCGGTCCGGACCGTCGCCCGTGGCGAGGATTTCGTCAACGCGGAGTGGGCCAGGGCCGTCGAAGCGATGACGGCGGCGGATCGGGCCCCGCACCTCTCCGAGCGCGAACTCCAGGTCGTGAAGTTGTATGCCGCCGGCCTCCCCGCCAAAAGCGTCGCCCGCCGGCTGGGCATCGCCGAGGACACGGTCAAGGAGTTCCTGCGCCGGGTCCGCCGCAAGTACGCCGCGGCGGGGCGCCCGGCCGACACGAAGGCCACCCTGACCCTGCGGGCCATCGAGGACGGTCACGTCCGCGCCGGCTTGGACTGACCCCCTATCCCCGGCGGCTCTCGGCTGTCGACCGGGCGGTCCACCCCAGCGGCGACGGAACCAGCCCGGCGCGGGCCAGGTCCGGCCGGGCTGAGGAGCCGGAGGCCGTGGCGCCGGCGGGCCGCGCGTCCACGCCGCGCCGACTCCTAAGCTGGCGGTATGGCCAAGGGGGTCGACGTGCTGATGGTCGAGGACGAGGTCGACCTGCTGACCAGCACCCTGGACTATCTGCGGGCCTTCGGCCTGAGCACCGCGTCGGCGACCTCCGCCGAGTCGGCCCTGGCGCAGTTGGCGAGCGCCGACGCGCGCGTCGTCCTGCTCGACATCAACCTGCCGGGCATGGACGGCTTCGAGCTGTGCCGCCGGATCCGTTCGGGCAGTGCGACACCGATCATCTTCCTCAGCGCTCGGGCGGCGGACGACGACGAGATCCTGGCCCTCAGCCTCGGTGGCGACGACTACATGCGCAAGCCCTACTCCCTGGGGGTGCTCCTGGCCAAGGTGCGCCGGGTGCTGCAGCGCGAGGGCGCCGCGGCGGCCGGGACGGCATACGACGACGGGCACCTGCGCTTCGATCCGGCCGCCGACCGGTTCTGGGTCGACGGCGCGGATCTCGTGCTCACGGCGATGGAGCACCGCCTGCTGCGCCACCTGATCCTCAACCGGGAACGGGTGGTCACCAAGCAGGAACTGTTCGACCAGGTCTGGGGAGAGGCGATCACCGGGGACGGGACCCTCAGCGTGCACATCCGCCGGCTGCGCACGCGCATCGAGCCCGACCTGGCGCACCCGGTCTACATCCAGACCCTCTGGGGGCGCGGCTATTCCTTCCGGGACCAGAGGTGAGGCGGCGGCTCGCCCTCGTGCTCCTCTGGCTGGCCCTCGGTGCCGGCGGATGGGTGATCGTGGCGACCGCCGCCCCCGATCGGCAGCCGCCCGACGCCGCGACGGCCAACGACCTCGCGCAGACCACCGCCGAGCGTTGGCCGCACCCGGTTCGCGGCGACTACCCGGCGGGCTCGCCGGCCTTCACCGTGCTCGGCGGGGACGGGCGGGTCGTCCTCGACGCCGGCGCCGGCATCCGCAGTGACTCGCAGGCGTATGCCGCCGGCGCCCTCGGCCTCGACGTCGAGCGCGACGGGAGCGCGGTCGCCCGCGTCTACGTCCTCGACCCCTACCCACTGGTCCTCGCCCGCCAGGCCCGGCACGCCCGCGACGCCGCCCTCGGCACGCTGGCGGTGATCGGCCTTGCGGCCACCGGCTGGGTGCTGTGGCTCGATGCGCGGATCCTGCGCCCCTTCCGGGAGCTGCAGGGCTTCGCCGGGCAGGTCGCCCGCGGGGATCTCGACGCGCCGCTCGCCGTGCACCGGGGTGCGGCCTTCGGTGCCTTCAGCGAGAGCTTCGACATCCTGCGCACCGAACTGGCCCGTTCCCGCGCCCGCGAGGCGGCCGCCCAGGATTCGCGAAAAGCCCTTGTCTCCCAACTCAGCCACGACATTCGCACGCCGCTCGCGACGATCCAGGCGACGGGCGAAGTGATGCAACTGACGACCGAGGACCCCCGGTTGCGGGTGATCGTCGACAAGGCCCGCCAGATCGACTCCCTGACCCGGGACCTGCTCGCGGCCAACGCGACCGACGCCGAGGACCTCGGCCTGACCCTGACCGCCCTCGGCACCCCGGAGGTGGCCGGGCTGATCGCCGCCGCCGACGACGCCGGCTGGGTCCGCGGGGCGAGGCTCCCGGACGCGCTGATCGTCGCCGACCGGGCCCGGCTGATGCAGGTGCTCGACAACATCCTCGGCAACGCCCGCAAGTATGCCGCTCCCCCCGTGATCGTGACCGCGAGCCTCGCGGACGACCTCCTCACGGTGAGCCTGACCGACGCCGGGCCGGGAGTACCGGAGGCCGAGCTGCCGTTGGTCACCCAACGGCACTATCGCGCGGCCAATGCCGCCGGCGTGCCGGGTCAGGGGCTGGGTCTGCACACGGCATACGTGTTGATGGAGGCGATGGGCGGCGCCCTGACCCTCGACAACGACCCGGACGGCGGCTTCACCGTCGCCCTCACGTTCGCCTGCGCCGAGCGCGAGCACGACCCGCGTCGGCATGCGTTCAGGATGAGTTAAGAGTCTGGAAAGGACTCGCCGGCCCGCCCTTCCTACCGTCGAGGGATGACGCAGACACCGCAGCGGACGCCGGTCATCCGGGCGTCCCAGGTCTCGAAGACCTTTGCCCACGACGGGCTCCAACAGCACATCCTGATCAACCTCGACCTCGAGATCGCCGCCGGCGAGTACGTCGTCGTCATGGGCCCGTCGGGGGCCGGCAAGTCGACGCTCCTGCATCTGCTCAGTGGCATGGACTCCCCCACCCTGGGCGAGATCGTCGTCGACGGCCGTGCGATCGGCGGGCTGGATGCCAAGGCACTGACCCGCTTCCGGCGCGACCACTGCGGCTTCGTCTTCCAGCAGATCCACCTGCTCGATGCCCTGTCCGTACTCGACAACGTGCTGGCCGTCGGGCTGCTGCGGGGTCGCCGGCGGGAGGTCGCGCCGCGGGCCGAAGCCCTCTTGGGCCGGGTGGGGATCGAGCCCATCGACCGCGGGAAGTTCCCGGCGATGCTGTCCGGCGGCGAGGCCCAACGGGTGGCCGTCGTGCGGGCGCTGATCAACTCACCGGCCGTGGTCTTCGCCGACGAGCCGACCGGGCAACTCAACAGCGAGGCCTCCCGCTCCGTCCTGGATCTGCTCGGCGAAGTCGGCGCCGGCGGCCAGACGGTCCTGATGGTCACCCACGACCTGCGATCCGCGCTACGCGGCGATCGGGTGGTCTATCTGCGCGACGGCGCGATCCGCGGCGAGTGCGTTCTGGGGCGCCGCACGGGCGAGGACCGCGACGATGCCCGGCTCGCCCGGCTGACCGGCTTCCTCGACGAGATGGGGTGGTGACGATGGCCCTGTTCGGCAGGTCCACGTCGACGCTGCTGGCGCGGCGCAACCTGCGCCGCGGACGCACCCAACTCCTCGTCGTCGCCGTTCTCGCCGCCCTCGCCGGTGGCCTGCTCAACCTGGGCGCCCTGTGCGGCCTGCGCTATCCGGCGCTGCTCGAGCGCGAGACCCAGCGGTTGAACACCCCACAGGTGGTGGTCCTGGGCCCACCCGACTACGCGAGCCAGGCCGACCGGTTCCTGGCCGCCGACCCGCGCGTGCACCAGCGCGAACGGACCGACGTGCTGGCCGAGTACGCGAGCTTCCCCCTCGGCAAGGCGAGGTTCGACAACTCCCTCGTCTATCTCGACCTGGATCGGCGGGTCGACCTGGGCCGCACCGCGATCGTGACCGGTGCGACGGATCCGAGGGCAGCGTCGGGCGCGCCGGCGGCATACCTGCCCTATCTCTTCGAGGCGAACGGCAGCTACCGCGTCGGCGACACCTTCACGGCGCGATCCGCGACCGGGATCACCCGCACCTTCCGAGTCGCCGGCTTCGTCGAGAACATCGTCCTCGGGCAACTGACGATGGGCGCCTCCGCGGTCGCGCTGCCCCACGCCGAGTTCGAGGCGCTCGCCGCGTCACCGCAATCCCCGCATCGTGCGGCCCTGGTCCAGGCGACGCTCCGGCCGGGAGAAGATCCGACCGCGGTCGCCGCCGACCTCGCTTCCCGGCTCGACGACGGCTCGCTGTCCAATGTGACCCGCCAGGTGTGGACCTCGACCCTGATTCGCTCCACCGCCCTGATCGGACCGATGCTCTATGCCGCGAGCCTGGTGCTCTTCACCCTGGTGGTCATCATCGTCGTCCTGATGGTCCTGGCCTACTGGATCCGCACGACCATCGAGCAGGACCTGCCGACCTATGGCGTTCTCGCGACCTTCGGGACGCCAATCCGCTCGCTCGCCGTCGGCCTCGCCCTGCCCGCGACCCTCGTGGTCCTGGCCGGCAGCGCGTGCGGCGTCGCTCTGTCGTATGTAGCCGTCCCCACCGTCGCCCGCTCGCTCGGCGGCCAGACCGGTCTGGCCTGGCGTCCCGGGATCGACCTGCCCGCGGGCCTGGCCGGAGCGCTCTTCCCGGCCGCGGCGGCGAGCGCGCTGGCGCTGCTCGCCCGGCGGCGGCTGCGCCGGCTGCAGCCGGTCGAGGCCCTGCGCGGCGGGACCCGGGCCACGACCTTCCGTCGCGCCTGGCTGCCGTTGGCGACCACCAGGGGCGGCCTGCAGGTGCTGCTCGGCCTGAAGCAGGGGCTGGCCGCGCGCGCCCAGGCTCTCATGGTCACGATCGTCTGCTTCGTGCTCGCGCTCGGCTCGGCCTTCTCCGCGTCCCTGTTGACGAATGCGCTGCTGGACAAGCCCGGCTTCGTCCGGATGCTCATCGGCGACATCGGAGACATCTCGGTGGCCGTCGCCCCCGGCGCCGACCGGGCCGACCTGCTGCGCCGGATCGAGGCGGTCCCCGGCGTCCGGACAGCCGTCTTCCGCGACTATCTCGAGGGCACCGCCGCCGGCGTCCAGTGCGTGGTCATCAGCATGGCCGACTTCGGGCAGCAGACCTACTCCTCCATCGCGACCGGGCGCGAACCCAAGCACGCGAACGAGGTGGCGATCGGGGCCCTTCTCGCCACGCAGGCTCGGGTCGGCCTCGGCGACGAGATCGAGCTGCGGGTCGGCCAGCGGACGGCGAGGTATGTCGTGGTGGGGACCGTCTCGACCATCCAGTACGCGGGGATGCGCGTCGACATCACGACCGCCGGCTACCAGCGCGTCTCGCCCTCCTTCGACCGATCCGGAATCGACATCTATGTCGATCCGGGGACCGACGCCACCACCGTGCTGCCGAAGGTGCGGGCAGCCGGGGGTCGCGACCTGACCCTCATCGTCAACCAACAGCAGGGCATCGACAGCCAGCTCGGGGTGTACCTGAAGATGATGCAGATCCTCGCCTGGGGCATCCTCGCGATCACGGCCGCCGTCACCGCCCTGGTCGTCGGCCTGGTCGTCGCGAGCCTCCTGGCGCGCGACCGGGTCTCCTTCGGCGTGCGCCGCGCCATGGGGTTCGGCGGGGCCCAGTTGATGCGCCAGCTCCTCGTGGCCTACCTCCCGCCGGTGGCGATCGGGACGATCGCCGGATGCGCCGTCGGAGCGACGCTGGCACCGCGGGTGCTCGCCGGCTTCCTCGCCGGAGTCGGTCTGGCCCGCGACCGGGTCCCGACGTCGTCGGGGATGATCGTGGTGATCGGCGCCGGCATCGTCACCCTCGCCGCGGCGATGATCGCGGCCGGCTCCGGGCCGCTCCTGCGGCGCCCCCCGGTGGCCTTGTTGACCCGCGATTGAGCGACTGCCGCAGCACACGCCGAGTGTGGGGGTTTCGCGCCGAGTGTGGGGTTTCGCGCCGAGTGTGGGGTTTCGCGCCGAGACCGTGTGTTCGCCACCCCATACTCGTACGTTCACCCCACACTCGGCGCGGTCGTGCCGTCCGGGGGCCTACGACGCGCCGGGAGAACCCGTCGGGACGACCACCACGCCGCGGGCGGTGGTCGCGACGATCGGCGGGTCGAGCACGTCGGCGGCCGACTCGCCGCGCCCGGGGTTGCCGCGGGCGATGACCCGCACCTCGAAGGTCATCTCCCGGCTGCGCGTCCCGGCCCGCACCAGCCGGGCCTCGATCTCGATGCAGTCGCCCGCGCGGACCGGCGCCCGGAACTGGACGTCGGAGTAGGAGGCGAAGAGTCCCTCGTCCCCGTCGGTGCGAATGCACATCTCGGTGGCGACGTCACCGAAGGCGGCCAGCGAATAGGCCCCGTCCACGAGGTTCCCGGCGTAGTGGGCGTGGCTGTAGGGGACGTAGCGGCGGTGGATGACGACGGTGCCGATCTCGGGGCTCATCAGGCGGCCTTCTTCCGGTTCACGAGGGAATGGACGAGATAGGACGCGACCTCGCCGGGCGTCGTGCCGCGGCCGAAGATCCGGTCGACCCCCAGCGCCGCCGCCGAGCCCTCCTCGAAGCGGGGGCCGCCGACGATCAGATGGGGCACCCGGCCTGCCGGGAACGCCTCGCGGAAGGCGGCGGTCATCGCCTTGGTGTTGTGGATGTGGGCGTCCTTCTGGGTGACGACCTGCGAGACGAGGACGGCATCGGCCTTGAGCGCGCGCGCCGCCTCGACAAGGTCGGGGATGGCGACCTGGGCGCCGAGGTTGTGCACGCTCATCTCGCGGTAGTACTCGAGGCCCTTCTCCCCCGCGAACCCCTTGATGTTGAGGATCGCGTCGATGCCGACGGTGTGCGCGTCGGTGCCGATGCAGGCCCCGACGACGACGAGCTTGCGGCGCAGCCGCTTGCGGATCGCCGCATTGGTGTCACGGGCCGACAGCAGGTCGTACTCGCGCTCGACATACTCCACCTCCCGCACGTCGACGAGATGGGTGACCGCGCCATAGACGACGAAGAAGGTGAAGTGCGGCCCCATCGCCTTGGCGTGGACGAGGATCGCCGGCTCGATCCCCATCTTCGCGGCGAGCTGCAGCGCCGCCCCCTCCGACCGCTTGTCGTGCGGCAGGGGAAGGGTGAAGGAGACCTGGACCATCCCGTCGCCGGTCGTGTCGCCATACGGGCGGACCAGCGGACCGGGTTCGGACAGGCTCAACTCGCCGGGCAGCGCGTCCTCGCGTCGCCGCTCCGCGTAGTGCCCCTTGCTCCGGTTGCGGGCGTCCTGGGCTTCCGTGCGAGGGGTCATCGGGTCGCTCCCGTCTCCAACAACTCGATCGCCGGATTGTCGTATGCCGCGGACTTACGCACGACCCCGTCGAGCCCCCGGCCCTTGGTCGCCGGGCGTTTCATCGCCCCGAACGTCCCGTCGGCGATGGCCGCGAGCAACGCCGGGTCACCGCCGCGGACCGCGTCGGCGACGATCTGCTCCAGGAGCGTGATCGCCTCGGCGAGAACGGTTCTCGCCCGGGTCTGGATGAATCCGTCCCGCGGCGGGTGGAAGTCCTCGGTCAGCCCGCCGGCGGCGTTCAGGACGTAGCGGACGTTCTGCAGGGCCAGGTCGCGATCCGAGATCCACGGTGTCACAACGGCTTCAGTCATCATGCCGACCAGCAGGATGCCCTGGCCAGTCATCGCGCCGGCGAGATTGAAGAAGCTGTCGAGGAGATATCCGCGGAAGATATCCCCCGTCATGTGCTTGGTGGGTGGCATCCACTTGAGCGGGGCGTCGGGGAACAGTTGCCGGGCGAGCAGGGCGTGGGCGAGTTCGAGCCGGAAGCTGTCGGGGATCGACGGGTCGATCTCGAAGGCGTGGCCGAGACCGAGTTGCCAGTCGGCGAGCCCGGCCTCCTTCGCGAAGTATTCGTTGAGGAGTTGGCTGACGGTGACCGTGTGGGCCGCCTCGACGGCGTCGGCCGTGGTCAGGTAGTTGTCCTCGCCGGTGTTGATGATGATGCCCGCGCGCGCGTGGATCTGGCGCGAGAAGCGTTGGTCGACAAAGGTTCTGATGGGGTTGATGTCGCGGAAGAGGATGCCGTACATCGAGTCGTTGAGCATCATGTCGAGCCGCTCCAACCCGGCCAGCGTGGCGATCTCCGGCATGCACAGGCCGCTGGCGTAGTTGGTGAGCCGGATGTAGCGGCCCAACTCCCGGCTCGTCTCGTCCAGCGCCGCGCGCATCAGGCGGAAGTTCTCCTGCGTCGCATAGGTGCCGGCATAGCCTTCCCGGGTGGCGCCCTCGGGGACGAAGTCGAGGAGGCTCTGACCGGTGCTGCGGATGACGGCGATGACGTCGGCGCCTTCGCGCGCCGCGGCCTGAGCCTGGGGAATGTCCTCATAGATGTCGCCGGTGGCGACGATCAGATAGATCCACGGCTTCTGCTTCGGGTCGCCGTGGCGGGCGATGAGCCGGTCCCTGGTGGCCCGCTGCCGGTCGATGGAGCGTATGCCGCGTGCCACGTGCATCCGTGCGTCCCGGCGTGCCCGGGTCGCGGACCGGCCTTCCGGCAGCGTGAACCTCGCGGCACCACTCGCGGCCTTCTGCGCGAGGGTGAGCAGGTCCGGTGCCTCGCCGCGCGCCAGGGCGTCCCAGACCGGCGTGGTGACGCCGTCCTCGAGACCGACCTGAGTGCGGACCGCGTCGACCAGATGGTTGACCCACGGGACGTTGTCGTGGTCGGCGCCGGCGAGCCCGGCCAGCCGCAGCGTGGCCCGTTCCACCGACACCGTCGTATGCCGTTTGGCCAGGTTGACGACCGGCCTCCCCGCCGTGCGCGCCAGCGACCGCGCGCGTTTCACCTCGGCGGGGTCGAGTTCGAGAACGCCCTTGTTTCGCAAGACCACCGGTTAAGCATACCGTCTGGCGCAAATCATCCGCTGAAAGGCTCGGATCTCAACAAGTCCTGCTGTCTCGTTCCGGATCACCACAACCGTATGCCGACCCCGACGGCGGGACGTCGGGATCGGCATACGGGCTCGGGGTCAGTCGCCGCTGCGCGGATCGCTGTCGATGTCGGCGCCGGCGAGCACCTTCTCCTCCTCGCGATGGGCCTTGTCCGTCATGATCGCGTAGTCGAACGGCAGATCCCCACTGAGCACCGCCCGGGCTCGGTCGATGTCGAGGGTGCCGGTCCACTTACCGACCAGCAGCGTGGCGACGGCGTTGCCGGAGAAGTTCGTCAGGGCGCGCGCCTCGGACATGAACCGGTCGATGCCGACGATGATCCCCACGCCGTCGAGCAGCTGGGGCCGGTGCGCCTGCAGGCCGGCGGCCAGAGTGGCCAGGCCGGCCCCGGTGACACCGGCGGCACCCTTGGAGGCGATGATCATGAAGACGAGCAGCCCGATCTGCTCCCCCATCTTCAGCGGCTGCCCCATCGCGTCGGCGATGAAGAGGGAGGCCATCGTCAGATAGATGGCGGTGCCGTCGAGGTTGAAGGAGTAGCCGGTCGGCACCACGATGCCGACGGTCGAGGGGTGCACGCCGGAGTGCTCCATCTTGGCCATCAGGTTGGGCAGGGCCGACTCGGACGAGGACGTCGAGACGATGAGGAGGTACTCGCGGCCGAGGTACTTCAACAGCGTCCAGATGTTCAGGCCGGTCACCATTCGCAGGATGAATCCGAGGACAACGAAGACGAAGAGGAGACAGGTCAGGTAGAACCCGAACATCAGGATGGCCATCTGCTTGATCGCCTCGACACCGGTCTGGCCGACGACACCGGCCATGGCCCCGAACGCGCCGATCGGGGCGACCCACAGGATCATGATCAGCACTCGGAAGACGAGCTTCTGCAGCGAGCCGACCGCCCGGATGATCGGATCGCCCGCCGGCCCCATCCGCTGCACCGCGAAACCGACGAGGAGGGCGATGAACAGGGTCTGCAGGACGCTGCCCGAGGTGAACGCCGACACCATGGTGTCGGGGATGATGCCCTCGATGAACCCGACCAGCCCTCCGGCCTCGGTGGCCGTCTTGGCATACTCGGCGCCGGAGCCCGCGACGACATGCAGCCCCGTCCCGGGCTTGAGGATGTTGCCGACGACCAGGCCGATGGCGAGGGCGAAGGTCGACATAGTCAGGAAGTAGCCGAGCGCGAGCCCGCCGGCCTTGCCGACGGTCGCCGCCTTCCGGACCGAGCCGATGCCGATGACGATGGTGCAGAAGATGATCGGGCTGATCATCATCTTGATCAACGAGACGAACATCGTCCCGATGACCTTGAGCTGCTTGGCGAAATCGGGTGCGACCAGGCCGAGGATCACCCCAGCACCACGCCGGCGATGACCGCCATGTAGAGGAACTTCGAATGGTCCTTGTGTTGCGCCCCGGACCCGGAGGCCGATCCCATCTCCATCGATGCACGCTCCTCGAGCGGAAGGCGTGCCCACCGCACGCCCGACCGAGCGCCAAGATAGCGGCGCCGCGCCGGGCTGTCACGTGATCCTGCTCACCTTGTGCCACAACGCGGGAGGGCCGGCGCTCGGCGCCGGCCCTCCTCACGTCACGACGTGGTGGACGTCTCAGATCCCCGAGCCCCAGGTCCAGGCCGCGACGTCCGGCATGTCGGCGAGGTGCTCCCGGATGTAGACCTCGTGTTCGGCGAGCTTGCGGTCGCACAGGCGAACCAGCTCGTTCCAGCCGGCCGTCCGCCGGGACGAACGCCGCAACGCCTCCTTGGCGAGGTGGTAGCGGCTCATCTTGTTGAGCACGACCATGTCGAACGGCGTCGTTGTGGTGCCCTGCTCATTGAACCCACGGACGTGGAAGCGTCCGGGGTTGGTGCGTCCATGGACGAGCTGGTGGATCGCCCGCGGATATCCGTGGAAGGCGAAGACGACGTGCTTGTCCTTGGTGAACAGGTCATCGAACTGCGTGTCCGTGAACCCGTGCGGATGGTCGTTCTCCGGCAGCAGCGCCATGATGTCGACGACGTTGACGAATTTGACCCGAAGGTCGGGGACATGGTTGCGCAGCAGTTCGGCGGCAGCCAGGGCCTCCTGTGTCGGGACGTCGCCCGCGCAGGCGATGACGATGTCGGGTTCGCCACTCTCATCGAGGTTGGATGCCCACGACCACTCCCCCGCGCCCGCGGCGCAGTGGTCGTGCGCCTCCTCCAGCGTGAGGTACTGCAGGTGCGGCTGCTTGTCGACGACGATGAGGTTGACGTGGTCCTTGCTCTGGAAGCAGTGGTCCGCGATCGACAGCGTCGTGTTGGCGTCCGGCGGCAGCCAGACCCGGACCACGTCGGGTGCGAGCGGGATGAGGCAGTCGATGAGGCCGGGGCCCTGGTGGGAGAACCCGTTGTGGTCATTGCGCCAGCAGGTGGACGTCAGCAGGATGTTGAGGCTCGCCACCGAGTCGCGCCAGCGCAGCGTCTGGGCGTGCTGCATCCACTTGACGTGCTGGATCGCCATCGACGCCGACACCATCGCGAACGCCTCGTAGGTCGCGAACATCCCGTGCCGCCCCGAGAGGAGATAGCCCTCGAGCCAGCCCTGGCACAGGTGCTCCGAGAGCACCTCCATCACCCGGCCGTCCGGCCCGAGCTTCTGGTCGGTCGGGGCGGCCGGTCCCATGAAGCACCGATCGGTGACCTCGAAGACGTTCTGCAGCCGGTTGCTCGCGGTCTCGTCCGGGCAGAAGAGCCGGAAGGTGCCACCGCCATCGGGCCGCCGGTCCTCGGCATAGATGTCCCGCATGAGGGCGCCGGTCGATTTCGTGTTCTCGAACCACACCGCCCCACGGTGGTCGTCGATCTCGACCTCGTATGCCGACAGGTCGGGGATCGGCAACTCCGTCAACAGTCGCCCACCGTTGGCATAGGGAGTGGCGGACATCCGCTTGTCGCCCTCGGGTGCGAGCGCGGCGAGTTCCGGCACGAGCCTGCCGGAGGCGTCGAACTGCTCCTCCGGGTGATACGAGTGCAGCCAGCTCTCGAGGATCTTCAGATGCTCGGGGTTGTCGACGACACCCGAGAGCGGGACCTGATGGCTGAGGTTGGTCCCCTCGACCTGGATGCCGTCGACCGCGTGCGGGCCGGTCCAGCCCTTGGGCGTGCGCAGGATGATCGCCGGCCAGGTGTAGCGCCTGCTTTCGCTGGCGCCGTTGAGCGCCTCCTCCGAGCGGGCCTCAGCGCGCATGGCGAGGACGTCGCCCTGGGCCTTGGCCAGAGCGGCATACAGCTCGGTGAAGACCTGGCGCGGGTCGTCGCCCTCGATGACGACCGGATCCCAGCCCTGCGACCGGAGGTAGGCCTCGACGTCCTCGTCGCTGGTGCGCCCGAACACGGTCGGCCCGGCGATCTTGTAGCCGTTGAGGTGCACGATCGGGACGACCGCGCCGTCGCGACGCGGGTTGAGGAAGTAGGGCAGCCGCCACGACGCCGACAGCGGGCCGGTCTCGGACTCCCCGTCACCGACAACGCAGGCGACGAAGAGGTCGGGGTGATCCATCGCTGCCCCGCCGGCGTGGATCAGGGCGTAGCCGAGCTCGCCGCCTTCGTGGATGGAGCCAGGCGTCTGGACGCTGACATGACTGGGAATCCCACCGGGCGAGGAGAACTGACGGCAGAGCCGGCGAATCCCGGCCGCATCGGAACCGACGCGGGGATAGATCTCGGAATAGGTGCCCTCCAGCCAGGACGCGGCGACGAGCGACGGTCCGCCGTGACCCGGGCCGGTGACATAAAGCCAGTCGGTGTCGGAGTTCTTGATGATCCGGTTGAGAACGGCATAGATCATCGACAGGCCCGGGCTGGTGCCCCAGTGCCCGAGAAGCCGAGGCTTGATGTGCTCGGAGGCGAGCGGTTCCCGGACCAGGACATTCTCCTGGAGGTAGATCTGACCGACCGTCAGGTAGTTCGCGGCCGCCCACCACCTCAGATCGAGGTCGAGGTCGGATTCGGTGTAGGTGCCCAGAGGCAGTGTGTTCCCCATGTGGAAACCCAACCGCGCCACGGCCGTTCAGGCAACTGGAAGCCAGGTGACGAATCGGTTAAGGAATCGCTGATCTTTTCGGTGGTTCGGGGTGGCGTGCGGGCCTGGTGAGCGGCTGGCCGGGATGATGTCTGTGTGGTCAATGAGCAGCCCAGTTTCACCGATCTCGAGTACGGCAACAGGCGGCGGGTCTCGCGCCGGGAGAAGTTCCTGGACACGATGCAGGCCACGATCCCGTGGGGTCGGTGGATGGGCGTGATCGAGCCCCATTACTACCGGGACCGGGTGGGCAAGCGGGGTCGTAAGCCGGTACCGCTGGAGACCATGCTGCGGATGTACCTGCTGCAGGTCTGGTTCTCCCTGTCCGATGAGGGGGTGGAGGAGGCGATCTACGACTCGTATGCGATGCGCCGGTTCATGGGCCTGGACTTCGCGACCACGCAGGTCCCGGACGCGACGACGCTGCTGCACTTCCGCCATCTGCTGGAGAAGCATGACCTGGGCGCCAGGCTGCTGGCCGAGCAGGGTGAGATCTTCACCGAGCAGGGGTGGATCATGCGGGGCGGGTCGATCGTGGATGCCACGATCATCGCCGCACCGTCCTCGACGAAGAACGCGTCCGGGACCCGGGACCCGGAGATGCACCAGACGAAGAAGGGCAACCAGTGGTACTTCGGGATGAAGGGCCACATCGGTGTCGACGCGGGGACCGGGTACGTGCACTCGGTGACCGCGACAGCAGCGAACGTGCACGACCTGGACCAGGTCACCCACCTGGTCCGACCCGATGACGAGGTGGTCTACGCCGACGCCGGCTACCAAGGAGTCGAGAAACGGCCGGACGTCGCCACGAGCGGGGACCTGTCCGGCATCGAGTGGAGGATCGCGGCCCGCAAGGGCGCGTTGCGGGCCATGCCCGAGCAGGACCGGGCCATCGCCTCTGCCCAGGCCGGTGTGCGCGCCAAGGTCGAGCACCCGTTCCTGATCGTCAAGCGCGACTTCGGGTTCACCAAGACCCGGTACCGCGGCCTCGCCAAGAACCTGAACCACCTGAACATGCTGTTCGCCTCGGCGAACTGGCTGATGCGCGGCCGTGCCCTCGCCCTGACCGGGTGAGGGCCAGGCGCCAGCCTGCCCGAAACCGGCCATGAAGCCCCGAATCAGGGGCCACAAGGGCAGGTTGAGGCCCCCTTTCGCCCCCTCGGCCTCCCCCAGGCGGCCCTCCCACCCGCAGAAGCTCCCAGATCAGCGATTCCTTAACGGCAGGAGACCGGCCGGGGATTGCCCGCAGATGTTGTCCGAGTCACACTGCGTAGGCCAGGGTTGGACGTATGCCGAGCGCCGACTACGAACAGGACACCTCCACCGGCTTCGGCCCCCTGCGCATCCGCGCCCGGGGGCGTGCGGTCATGACCAACCCGACGACGAATCGGGGCACCGCGTTCACGGTCGAGCAGCGCCGGGCACTGGGGATCGTCGGCCTGGTCCCCACCGGCGTCACCACCTTGGAGAACCAGGTCCGGCGGGTCCACATGCAATATCGCCGGACGACGACGATGCTCGGCAAGTACCTCCACCTGGCCGGGGTCCGGGACCGCAACGAGGTGCTCTTCTATCGGCTGCTGACCAGCAATATCGAGGACATGCTCCCGGTCATTTACACCCCGACCATCGGCGAGGCGATCGAGCGCTTCAGCCACGAGTTCTCCCGGCCGCGCGGCGTGTTCCTCTCCATCGACCGCCCCGAGGACATGGCCGAGTCCCTCCTCAACTACGGTCTTGAGCCGGACGAGGTCGACCTCATCGTCGTCACGGACTCCGAGGGCATCCTCGGGATCGGTGATCAGGGGATCGGCGGCGTCCAGATCGCGATCGGGAAGCTCTCGGTCTATACGGCGGCTGCCGGTATCCACCCGCGCCGATGCATCCCCGTGGTCTTGGACGTCGGCACGGACAACCTCGGCCTGTTGTCCAACGAGATGTATCTCGGGGAGCGGCATGCCCGGGTCCGCGGGGGCAAGTACGACGAGTTCCTCGAGCAGTTCGTCACGACCGTCTCCGAGCTCTTCCCCAACGCCATGCTGCACTGGGAGGACTTCGGGACGACCAATGCCCACCGGCTCCTGACGAAATATCGCGAGCGGATCTGCACCTTCAACGACGATATCCAGGGCACGGCGGCGGTCGTCCTGGCGGCCATCCTCGCCGGGGTCGACGTGACGGGCATGGACCTCGACGACCATCGCGTCTGCGTCTTCGGCGCCGGGAGCGCCGGGATCGGGATCGCCAACCTCATCCGCGACACGATGCTGCGCACCGGGGCCTCGGAGACCGAGGAGGAGGCGTATGCCCGCTTCTATGCGATCGGCATCAATGGGCTCTATGTCGAGGACCAGCCCGAACTCATGGGGTTCCAGCGGCCGTATGCCCGTGCCCGCGCCGAGGTCGCCGGCTGGGCGGTCGCCGACCCGACGCACATCACGCTCGAGGACGTCATCCGCAATGCGAAGCCGACGATCCTCATCGGCACCTCGACCCGAGGCGGGGCGTTCACGCGGCAGATCGTCGAGGAGATGGCGGCCTACTGCCCGCGGCCGATCATCTTCCCCTTGTCCAACCCGACGAGCCGCGCGGAGGCGACCCCCGCGGACCTGTTGACGTGGACCGACGGGCGGGCGCTCGTCGCGACCGGGAGCCCGTTCGGGCCGGTTGACCACGGGGGCGTGCGGTTCACGATCGCCCAGGCCAACAACGCCCTGATCTTCCCCGGACTCGGACTCGGTGTCGCGACCTGTCGGGCGAGCCGGATCAGCGAGGGGATGATCGCCGCCGCCGCGGAGGCGCTCGCGGGGATGGTCAATGCCTATCGCGCCGGCGCGCCGCTGCTGCCGACGATCAGCGCCCTGCGGCAGGTGTCGGCGACCGTCGCGGTCGCGGTCGCGCGGCAGGCCGAGGTCGAGGGGCTCGCACGCGTGCCGTTGACCGACCCGATCCAGCAGATCTACGAACGGATGTGGCAGCCGGTCTACCCCGAGATCGAGGCGATCTAGGCCGATAGGTTGCCTTCATGACCTATGTCGCCAACGACTACCACGCCGACTCCGGACGCTACGACGGCCGTATGCCGTATCGCCGGGTCGGGCGGTCGGGCCTGGTACTCCCCGTCATCAGTCTGGGCCTGTGGCACAACTTCGGCGACGACGTGCCGCTCGAGCGGCAGCAGGCGACCCTGCGGCGGGCGTTCGACCTCGGCGTCACGCACGTCGACCTCGCCAACAACTACGGCCCGCCCTATGGCTCGGCCGAGCGCAACTTCGGCGCGCTCTTCGCGCGGGATTTCCGGCCCTATCGGGACGAGCTGATCATCTCAAGCAAGGCGGGCTACGACATGTGGCCCGGGCCCTACGGCCAGGGCGGCGGTGGCCGGAAGTACGTCATCGCGAGTTGTGATCAGTCGCTGAAGCGACTCGGCCTCGACTACGTCGACATCTTCTACAGTCACCGGTTCGATCCCGACACGCCACTCGTGGAGACGATGGGGGCACTGGACCACATCGTCCGGTCTGGCCGCGCGCTCTATGCCGGGATCTCGTCATACGGCCCGCAACGCACGCAGGAGGCGGCGCGGATCCTCGCCGACCTCGGCACTCCCCTGCTGATCCATCAGCCGAGCTATTCGATGCTCAACCGGTGGGTCGAGCAGGAATTGGTCGGCGTTCTCGGCGACCTCGGCGTGGGGTGCATCGCGTTCAGCCCGCTGGCGCAGGGGATGTTGACCGACAAGTACCTCCGGGGCATCCCCGAGGGGTCGCGGGCGGCGCAGGACAAGAGTCTCAGCGAGTCACTGCTGACGCCGGAGAGCCTGGAGCACATCGCCGCCCTCGACAGGATCGCCAGTGAGCGCGGGCAGACCCTCGCGCAGATGGCGCTCGCGTGGGTGTTGCGTGACCCGCGCGTGACATCGGCGCTGATCGGGGCCTCCAGTGTCCGCCAGCTCGAGGACAGCCTCGGTGCCGTGCGCAACCTCGACTTCACGGCGCAGGAGTTGGCGGCGATCGACGGGCACGCCGTCGACTCGGGGATCAACCTCTGGGCCGCGTCGTCCGCGCACTGACCGTCAGGGGGTCGGTGCGTTCGACGGCTTCGGCTCGGTCTCCGGATCGATCGCGGCGTCGAGGATCGCCCTGGGCACCGTCTCGACAAGACCGTCGTATGCCGTGACCGAGCGATAGCTGTGCCCGCGTTCGTCGTCGCTGCCCTCCTCCACGACATCGGCGGTGGCCGAGTCGAAGACGAGGTACTGGTAGCCCTCGCGGATCGTGTTGTCGCGGAAGGTCACTCGGACACCGTGAGCCCCCGCCGGCGTCGTCGCCGGGGCCGTCGTCACCTCGGGCAGGTGGTCGAGCGACTCGATCGCCGCACGGGCCACCAGGGGGGGCGCGAACCCCGTCCGCAGCAGGTCGCCGACCCCGACGAACACCGCCTCGTGGGCCGAACTCGACCCGCTCGTGTGGGTGGCGAACCAGCGGTACAGCCCGTCGGAGTCGATCGGGAGTGTGGCAACCGTGGCAGGGTCGTATGGCGCCGTGGCGGGGAAGCGGATGACGGTGTTCATGTCCGGCCCGGACAGTTTCGCGTAGGTCGTCCCGTCCGCGCCGACCCATAGATCCCGGATGCGGGTCTCGTCCGCCGCCGGCGTGGAGGAGGAACCGACCGTCGCGATCGCACCGGCGTCTCCGTGCTGGACCTGGGTAACGGTGAGATGGACATACTCCCCCACCGGAATCGGGCCGTCTTTCTGGGTCGCCGCCGTCTGCGCGAGCGCCGACAGGGCGGAGGCGCTTGGGCCGCCACTCGGGTCGATGAGCGACGGGCCGATGGCGAGGGCGGTCGCCGCGCCGGCCGCGGCGAGGACGAGTCCGACCCAGCGCCGCCCCCTGCGCGGCGTCGGGTGCGTCGTCCGTATGTCGTGTGGCCGCCCTGCGCGCTCCAGCACCTCGGCGAGGACGCGACCGCCGGCGTTCGGGTCGAATTCCCGGGCGAGGTCGGCGTCGGTGGGTCGGGCTGCGCGCAGAATGTCGAACGGATCGCGAACGGTGGTCATGGCATGTCCTCCACGAGGCGAAGGGTCGTGGTCGTGGCGTCCGGCCGGTCGGCCGGTCGCAGGTGGGCGATCAGTCGCGCGCGTCCCCGGCTGATGCGGACGGTGAGGGCCCGCTCGGTGCAGCCGAGGACGCGGGCGGCCTCGGCATACGACAATCCATCCCACGCGGTGAGCAGGAGCGCCTCGCGTTCGGCGGGGCTGCAGGCGGCCAGCGCACCGACCATCGCGTCCCGCTCGGCGACGACATCTTCCGGGGCGAGACTCACGGGCTGATGCCAGAACGTCGCAACGGCGTCGCGCCAGAGCGATTCCGCGCGGCGGCGCCCACGGGTCCGGTTGGCGATCGTGTTGCGGGCGGTGACGATGAGCCATGGCAGCGGCTGCGCGGGCAGGTCGTCCCGGCGGCGCCACGCCGTCAGGAACGTCTCGGCGACGATGTCGTCACAGTCGCCGGCGTCGATGTGCCGGCGCGCGTAGGCACGCACCCGCGGCGCGAACGCCCGGAAGAGGTCGGCGAACTCGTCCTCACGCATCGCCCGCTCCAGAAGGGCAGTGTCGCATGCTCACACCGGGGATTGTCCGCCCCGGCGCGGATGTCACACCCCGTCAGTGCGCCAGACGCGCCTCGAAGAGGGCCCGGACGTCGGCGTTGCGGCGGACGAGATCGAGGGCGTATGCCGCGTGCCCCGGCACATAGCCATTGCCGACCAGCATCGTCACATCGGCCGCGAGGCCCTCGGCGCCCAGCGCAGCCGCGGCGAAGTTCGTCGCCATGGAGAAGAAGATGATCGTGCCCTCCTGCGCGGTGGCGAGGATCGCGGGCTGCTCGCAGCCGGGGACGTCGACGCACACGACGGTGACGTCCGCGGGCCCGCCCGCGGCTTCGACCGCCTCGGCGAGACCGAGTGGCGAGCGAGCGTCGGCGATGACGATCTCCTGCGCCAGCGACGTCGCGCGGAGGCGCTCCGCTTCGACCTCGTTGGGCACCACGGCGATCCGCCGGGTGGCGCCGGCGTCGGCCGCCGCGGCCAGGGCGAGCGATCCGGACTTCCCGGCGCCGCCGAGCACGAGGACGACCGGCCCGTCGTGCCCGGGGGCGGGGACGGCGGACATCGCGGGCGAGGGACCGGCGGGGTCGTTGTGGACGGAGGAGTCGGCATACGCCGAGACGACTCGGTGGACGAGAGCGGGCGCGCCGCAGACGTCCATGACCATGAGCGCGAACTCGGGCGCGAGATCGTCCGGCAGGACCGCGGCGATGGACCGGCCGAAGAGGATGGCGTGACCGGCGGCGGGGACCTTCTCGTCGTGGCCGTCCCAGCGCGCGAGCCCGTCCCTGATGACCAGCGGCGTCAAGGAGAGTGAGACGAGGGTGGCGACGCGGTCGCCGACGCGCAGACCGAGTGCCGACTGCGGACCGACCTCGGCGACGGTGCCGATCAACATGCCGCCCGAGCCGGTGACGGGGTTCTGCATCTTGCCGCGCGAGGCGATGATGTCGAGCACCTGGGCGCGCAGCGCATCGGTGTCGAGGACACCGTCCGGGCCGGTGTGGCTCTCGGCGAGTTGCCGATAGGACGCGGCGTCGAGGTTGAGGGTCTCGACGTCGATCCGCACCTCGTCCGGCCAGATCTCCGGTCGGGCGTCCAGGCGCCGCGCGGCCTGGGGCAGCGCGGCTCCAGCGGGGTCGAGGACCCGATGGACGCCGACGTCCGACGACGGTCCGAACACAGGCGTGGACACTGCAAATTCTCCTTCGGTTCAGAGGTAGAGCCGCAAGACTTCCGTCAACAGTTGGCCTTTGCAGCATTCCTTTGTCTATCCTGTCACGTATGACAACGTCCGTCGAGCAGCCGTACGCCTATGTCCGACGTCCCCTGGTCGAGCCGGATTGGACCCGGCTGCCCGGGTGGCGGGACGTCACCGAGACCGAGTGGCGCAGCGCGCAGTGGCAGCGCGCCCACTGCGTCAAGAACGTCAGACAACTCCGCGACGTCATGGATGGGCTCCTCACCGAGCAGTTCTATGCCGATCTCGAACGCGACCAGGCCGAGCGCGCGACCATGTCGATGCTTCTTCCCCCAGAGATGCTCAACACGATGGTTCCGGGCGCGGGCGACGAGCTGCCGCCGGCCGGGCCCGAGTTCACCGAGGCGTTCCTCGCCGATCCGGTGCGGCGCTACATGCTTCCGGTGTTCAGCGACCGGCGGACGGACTGGCCGAGTCATCCCTTCGCGACGCGCGACAGCCTGCACGAGCACGACATGTGGGCGGTCGAAGGCCTGACCCACCGCTATCCCACCAAGGTGCTCGCCGAGCTCCTGACGACCTGTCCGCAGTACTGCGGCCACTGCACCCGCATGGACATCGTCGGCAACTCGACGGCCCAGGTCGACAAACTGCGCCTGCTCGGCAAGCCGGCGGATCGGTATGCCGCGATGCTCGGCTACCTCCAGGCCAACCCGAGCGTGCGCGACGTCGTCGTCTCCGGCGGCGATGTGGCCAATCTCCCGTGGAAGAACCTCGAGGCATTCCTCTCCCGCCTGCTGGACCTCGACAACATCCGGGACATCCGGCTCGCGACCAAGGCGCTGATGGGGCTGCCCCAGCACTGGCTGCAGGAGGAGGTCGTCGACGGGGTGGGCCGGCTCGCGACCCGCGCCCGGGAGCAGGGGGTGGCGCTCGCCATACACACGCATGTGAACAACGCGGCATCGGTGACCCCGCTGGTCGCGGAGGCGTCGAGGGCCATGCTCGCCGCGGGGGTGCGCGACGTTCGCAACCAGGGCGTGTTGATGCGCGGGGTCAATGACACCCCCGAGCAACTGCTCGATCTGTGCTTCTCGTTGCAGGACAACGCGATGATCACGCCGTACTACTTCTATATGTGCGACATGATCCCGTTCGCCGAGCACTGGAGAGTCTCCCTGGCGCACGCGCAGGAGTTGCAGCACGCGATCATGGGCTACCTGCCCGGATTCGCCACCCCGCGGATCGTCTGCGACGTGCCCTATGTCGGCAAGCGCTGGGTGCACCAGGTCGAGACGTATGACCGCGTCAAGGGAATGTCGTTCTGGCGCAAGCACTACCGGACATCGATCGAGGCCGGGGACGAGCAGGCGCTGTCGCGGGAGTATGTCTACTACGACCCGATCGACACCCTGCCCGAGGAGGGCCAGCAGTGGTGGCGCGGTCAGCGCGACGAACTCGCCGACCACGCCGCGGCCGTGGAACGGGCCACCGCCTCCCGGGAGGCATCCGCGCTCGGCGCTCTGTGACTCTGCTCCCACGCGACCTCCAACCGGCCTTACGACGGGCGCCACCGTCCTGTCGACCGGGGCGGGATGTGGACGAGCAGGCCAGGTCAAGGGGGCGGCTAGTAGGGTGACGCGCGTGCCGACCGACTTCGCCGCCCTCGCCGACCAGCAGCTTGCCGGGGGGACGCTGACCACCGACCAGGCCCTGTCGATCCTGCGTTCGAGCGACGCGGACCTCCTCGATCTCGTGGCCGCCGGCGGGCGACTGCGCCGGGCGCACTTCGGCAACCTCGTCAAGGTCAACTATCTCGTCAACCTCAAGTCCGGCCTGTGCCAGGAGGACTGCGGCTACTGCTCCCAGCGGATCGGGTCGGAGGCGCCGATCCTGAAGTACAGCTGGCTCAAGCCCGATCAGGCACTCGACCAGGCGAGCCAGGGCATCCGCGGCGGCGCGTCGCGGGTCTGTCTCGTCGCCAGCGGTCGCGGGCCGAGTGACCGGGATGTCGACCGGGTCGGCGACATCGTCGGCAAGATCAAGGCCGACCACCCCGAGGTCGAGATCTGCGCCTGCCTCGGCCTGCTCAAGGAGGGCCAGGCCGACGCCCTCCACCACGCCGGCGTCGACGCCTACAACCACAACATCAACACCGCCGAGTCGCGCTACGCCGACATCTGCTCGACCCACACGTACGAGGACCGGGTCGAGACGATCGACGCCGCCAAGCACTCGGGGATGTCGGCCTGCTCCGGACTCATCGTCGGGATGGGCGAGGGCGATGAGGAGTTGGTGGAGGCGATCTTCGCGCTGCGGGACCTGGACTCGGACTCGATCCCGGTCAACTTCCTCATGCCCTTCGAGGGCACCCCCCTCGGACAGGACTGGAACCTGACGCCACAGCGCGCGATGCGCGTCCTCGCGCTCGCTCGATTCGCCTGCCCCGACCGCGAGGTCCGCATGGCCGGCGGTCGCGAGATGCACCTGCGCACGCTCCAACCGATGGCGCTCCACCTCGCCAACTCGCTGTTCCTCGGCGACTACCTCACCTCGCAGGGCCAGGCGGCCGAGGACGATCTCGCGATGATCGCCGACGGCGGCTGGCAGATCGTCGGCCAGGTGCCCGCGGAGGCACCGGAGGAGTCCCGCCTCACCCACCCGGTCATCCGCGGGCGCGGCGCGGGGACGACCGCCGCGGCCAACGCCTGAGGTGGAACCCGCGCAGGTCCTCGCCCGCGACCGGGGCCTGCTCTGGCACCCTTACGCCCCCCTCGACGGGCCGCCGCTGTATGCCGTGACCGCCGCGAGTGGCGTGTGGCTCGACCTCGTCGCCGAGGACGGCGCCACCCTCCATGTCCGTGATGCGATGAGTTCGTGGTGGGCGGCGATTCACGGCTATCGGAACCCGGTGCTGGACAGGGCTATCCGCGAGCAGGTCGACCGCTTCGCGCATGTGATGTTCGGCGGGCTCACGCACGAGCCAGCGGTGCGGCTCGCCGAACGGCTCGTCTCGCTGACGCCGTCTGGGCTCGACCATGTCTTTCTCGCCGACTCCGGCTCGGTGTCCGTCGAGGTCGCGCTCAAGGTCGCCGTGCAGTATCAGCAGGCCCGCGGACGCCGCGAACGGACCCGCTTCCTCGCCCTCAGGGGCGGCTACCACGGCGACACCCTGGGGGCGATGAGCGTGTGCGATCCCGTCGAGGGCATGCACGCGGACTTCCCGGATTATGTTCCGGCGCAACATTTCCTGCCGAGGCCGCCGCAGGCCTGGCGGGACGGGGACGCCCTGGTCGGTGATGCCGACGCCCTCGCGGCGTGGCTCGCCGATGCCGAAGCGGCCGTCGCGGGCGTCGCCGACTCGGTCGCGGGGATCGTCGTCGAGCCGGTCCTGCAGGGGGCGGGTGGGATGTTCGCCTACGCCCCCGAAGCGCTGGTGGCGCTGCGGAGGTTGGCCACGGCATACGACCTCGTGCTCATCGCCGACGAGATCGCCACGGGCTTCGGACGGACCGGGCGGTTCTTCGGAAGTGACTGGGCCGCAGTGGTGCCCGATGTCCTGTGCGTCGGCAAGGCGCTGACCGGGGGCACGATGACACTGGGCGCGGTCGTCGTCTCGACGCCCGTGGCCGAGGTCATCGCCGCCTCCGCGCACCGGGCCCTGCTGCACGGCCCGACCTTCATGGGCAACCCGCTCGCCTGCGCGGTCGCGTCCGCGTCGGTCGATCTCGTCGCCGCCTCGTGGGCGGTGGACGTGCCGCGCATCGAGAACGCGCTGCGGGCCGCCCTCTCCCCCGCGGGCGGCCTGCCCGGCGTCCACGAGGTGCGCGTCCTCGGGGCCGTCGGCGTCATCGAACTCGCCGAACCGGTCGACATCGCGCGGGTCACCCGGGCGGCGCTCGAACGCGGGGTCTGGGTGCGGCCGTTCCGGCGGCTCGTCTATACGATGCCGCCCTATATCTCCACCGACGCCGACATCGCCGCGATCGGCGCCGGCATGGTCGGCGCGGTGGCCGAGGTGCACAGCGGAGGGCGCGCATGACCGGATCGATGGACGCCTTCCTCGCCGAGCGGGCCGCGTGGCGGGCGGAGCGCGGCATACGACGAGCGACACGCGTGAAGACGGGGATGGTCGATCTCGCCTCGAACGACTACCTCGGGCTGGCTCACGACCCCCGGGTCATCGCGGCCGCACACGCCGCGCTCGAGACATCTGGCGCGGGCGCCCGCGCCTCCCGGGTCGTCACCGGAACGAGTCCGGCCCACGAGGAACTCGAGGCCGAGATCTGCTCTCTGACGGGCGGATCGAGCGCGTTGGCGTTCTCCAGCGGGTATGCCGCGAACGTCGGTGTCATCACCGCCGTCGGCGGCCGCGACCTCCTCCTCGTCCTCGACGCGCACATCCACGCCTCGATCCACGACGCGGCGCGGCTGAGCCGGGCGGCCGTCGAGTTCGTCCCGCACGGAGACGTCGACGCGGTCCGGGTCGCGCTCGCCGGGCGATCGCAACCCCGGGCGCTGGTCGTCGTGGAGTCGGTGTACAGCGTGCTCGGTGACGCCGCCGACCTCGCCGCGCTGGCGCAGGTGTGCGCCGACCACGATGCGACGCTGCTGGTGGACGAGGCGCACGGGGTCGGGGTTCTCGGCGCCGGGCGCGGAGGCGTGCACGCGGCCGGGCTCGCGGGCGCCCCAGATGTCTATGTGACGGCGACGATGAGCAAGGCGCTCGGATCCCAGGGCGGCGCCGTCCTCGGTCCCCCGGCGCTGCGCGAGCACCTCGTCAACACGGCGCGGACGTTCATCTTCGACACCGGACTGACTCCGGCGGCCGCGGCGGCGGCGAGCGCGGCGTGCCGGATCATCGCGGCCGAGCCGGAGCGGGTGGGGCGTCTGCACGCCAATGCCGACGTGATCGCGGCGGTGTGCGGCATCCCGCGGGCAGCCGGACCGGTGCAGTCGATCCCCTGTCCCACAGCGGAGATCGCGCGCGACGCGACCGACCGCGCCGGCGAGCGCGGCGTGCTCGTCGGGTGTTTCCGGCCGCCGTCGGTCCCCGACGGGATCTCGCGCGTGCGGCTCACGGCGACCGCCGCAGTGGCCGTCGACACGGTCCGGGACGCGGCCACGGTGGTCCACCACGTGTTCACGGACGCCTGCGCCGATGCCCGCCTCCCGGGCGCGGCCCGGTGAGTCGCATCCTCGTCGTCACCGGCACGGACACCGGAGTCGGCAAGACCATCGCGACCGCTTCGCTTGCGCGGGCGTATGCCGCGTCCGGGCTCCCCGTCCACGTCGACAAGCCGGTCCAGACCGGGGTCGGCCCCGAGGGGGGCGGCGATGTCGCCGAGATCGCCAGGCTCGCCGGTCGAGTGGGCACGAGCGAGGGCATCCGGATGACGGAGCCGATGGCACCGGTGCCCGCGGCGGCGATCGACGGCATACGGCTTCCGAGTCTCGACGCCCAGGTCGACCGTCTGCGGCTGCTCGCCGACACCGCCGATGTCCTCCTCATCGAGGGCGCCGGCGGTCTGCTTGTCCGCCTCGACGAGGCCGGAGCCACGATCGCCGACGTCGCCACCGGCCTCGGCGCGCCGCTGATCGTGGTCACCCGCGCGGGGTTGGGGACGCTCAACCACACCGAGCTGACTCTGGAGGCGCTGGCGCGACGCGGGTTGTCGGTGGCTGGGTTGATCATCGGAGCATGGCCCGCCCACCCCGGCGCGATCGAGCGCAGCAACCGCGAGCACCTCGCGGGGCTCGGCGTGCCGCTTCTCGGGGCCCTCCCGGATGGAGCCGGTGCGCTCTCCCCCGCTGAGTTCGGCCGGCAGGCCCCCGGCTGGCTCGCCCTGGATAGGGTGACCGCGTGACCACCCCACCCCAGGAGCGCGGCAATCCCCAGGCGCTGCGGGCCCTGCGGCTCGTCGCACTGCTCGGCGGTCTCGCCGCGTTGGTGACGACATTCCTCTTCCTCCAGGACGGCCAGATCGTCGCCGGCCTGATCATGTCGGCCGCCGCCACCGGGCTGATGGCGGTCGGCGTCCGCGGGCTCACCGGCCGCTGATCGGGACCCGGCGCGGCATCCGATGAGGACCAAGCACGGGCGGGGCGGGACCCCGGCGACCGCCGCACTGACGCGAGCGGGCATCGCCTTCACGACGCACGCCTACGTCCACGATCCGCTGGCCACGTCATACGGCCTCGAGGCGGCGGCCGCCCTCGGTCTGCCGCCCCGACAGGTCTTCAAGACCCTCGTCGTCGATGTCGAGGGTGGGCGGGAATTCGTGGCTGTCGGCATCGTGCCTGTCGACCGGAGTCTCGACCTCAAGGCGGTCGCCGCAGCGCTCGGCGCCAAGCGCGCCACGATGGCCGCGCCCGACGTGGCGGCGCGGGTGACCGGCTATGTCGTCGGCGGGATCTCGCCGCTTGGCCAGAAGCGCGCGCTGCCGACGGTGCTCGACGCGAGCGCCGCGGCATACGACCAGATCTATGTCTCGGGCGGGCGGCGGGGATTCGACATCGGCCTTGCCCCGGCGGACCTGCTGACGCTCACCCGCGGGACGTCGGCCGCGATCGCCCGCTGAGGGACGGGATGTCGCTCGCGGGCGTCACTCCCAGGGAGTCGACAGGACGATCGTCGTGTGCGTGGACACGGCCGCGGTCGCCCGGATTCGGCCGAGCAGTTCCTCGAGCGCGGCGGGCGTCGCGACGCGGACCTTGAGCAGATAGTTCGCGTCACCGGCAACGGAGTGGCACGCCTCGACCTCCGGGACGGCATGCAATCGCTCGGGGACGTCATCGGGCGCCGACTGGTCGAAGGGCGTGATCGCGACGAAGGCGGTCAGCGGCATACCGAGCGCCTCATGGTCGACCCGGGCGGTGTAGCCGCGCACCACGCCGCGTTCCTCGAGCCGGCGCACCCGCTGATGCACGGCGGACGTCGACAGACCCACGGCCTTGCCGAGGTCGGTGTAGCTCATGCGCCCGTCCTTGCGCAGCAAGGAGACGAGCGCGCGGTCGACGTCTTCCACGGTGCACACCCTACGGCCCGCGGGGCGATTCGGCAGGAGATGCGAACGCGGATCTGCCCGGTGGACGATGTTGCCGGCCCGGCGGTGACACGGCGACGTCTACGATGCGCGCATGACCGCGCCGCGCCTGATGCTCCTCGACTCGGCCAGCCTCTATTTCCGGGCCTTCTTCGGTGTCCCCGACGACCGTGCTCACCCGGGGGCCACGCCGGTCAACGCGGTCCGGGGATTCCTCGACTTCATCGCCACGCTCGTTCGCGATCACGCTCCGACACACCTGGTCGCCTGCTGGGACAACGACTGGCGACCACAGTTCCGGGTGGACGCGATCCCGAGCTACAAGACACACCGGGTCGCCGCGGGGTCGCCCGTCGTCGAGGAGGAGGTGCCGGATGCCCTCGAGGTCCAGGTGCCGATCATCGAGGACGCGCTCACAGCGCTCGGCATCTGCCGCCTCGGGGCGGATGGCTTCGAGGCCGATGACGCGATCGGCACACTCGTCGCGCGCTTCCGGGGTCGTCTGCCGATCGACGTCGTGACCGGCGATCGCGATCTGTTCCAGCTCGTCGACGACGCCGCACAGGTGCGTGTGCTCTACACCGCGCGCGGTGGGGTCCGTTCGCCCGATGTCGTGGACCAGGCCTTCCTCGCGGCCAGATACGGCGTCGCCACGGGCGAACAGTATGCCGACATGGCCGTCCTGCGCGGCGACACCAGTGACGGCTTGCCCGGCGTCGCCGGCATCGGCGAGAAGACAGCGGCGAAGCTCATCACGGCATACGGCAGCCTGGCCGCGTTGCGAACGGCGATCGACGGCGGCGACCCGGCGATCAAGGGGGCGCAGCGGCGCAATCTCGAGGCGGGGGCGAGCTATCTCGATGTGGGTCCGCTCGTGGTGCGGGTCGCGCTCGACGCGCCGGTGCCGGATGTCGACCCGGTCCTCCCGGCCGCCATCGCCGACCTCAGCCTGATGTCGCGACTGGCCGCCGAGCACGGGCTCGCGAACCCGATCAACCGGGTCGTCGACGCGCTCGGGATCGGGTGACGCGGCACCTCCGCACAGGTTCGGCCTGGTGTGCCTCATGGAACAGAGGCTGCTGACGGAGATTCTCGGGAGAAGTGTCACGCTGGGGTGGTGGCCGAGTTGACCTGGCGCCCGGTGGGCCTGGCGGATGTCCCCGCGCTGGTGACGCTCGCCCAGGCCTGCCTGGACCAGGACGGCGGTATGCCGAGCCTCGCCACGCCGGATACGGTCGCCGGACTGTTCGTCGGTGATGCCGGGATCGCCGGATTCGACGAACTCGACGAGCTCGTGGCCGTCGCCGCCCTGTCCTGGGATGCGCAGGATCACCCGATCGCGTCGGGGCTGGTGCATCCGAGCTATCGCCGTCAGGGTTTCGGCGAGCAACTCGTCGCCTGGTGCCGCGAGCACGCCCGGGCGGGTCCCGTCACGGTCGTCGCCGAGACGATGTCGCCGGAGGCCGAGTCGCTGTTCGGAAGCAGTGGGCTGCGCCGCACCGGCGCGGAGGCGGTCATGCGCCACCCGCTCGATCACATCTCCCGCATCTCGCTGCCCCGCGGCCTCGAATCGCTGGCCTATGGGCCGGACACGGCGGCGGCCTTCCACGCGGCCTATCGCCTGGCCTTCGCCGAGCGACCGGGATTCCCCGACACGCCGGCCGACGCGTGGCATGCCGGCCTCGTGGACGACCCGGACTTCCGCCCCGACGACAGCCGGGTGGCGATCGACGAGGACGGTATGCCGGCGGGCTACGTCATCGTCTCCGGCGACTGGATCGACCAGGTCGGAGTCGTGCCCGCCTGGCGCGGACAGCGGCTCGGTGCCCACCTGACCGTCCGGTCGTTGAGCGCCATCAAGGCCGACGACGGACGGCACGCGTGGCTCGCCGTCACCCTGGGGAATCCGGCTCGCATCCTCTATGAACGCCTCGGATTCGAGAATTACGGGACCCGTGCGCGCTATGTCGACGGCCGAACCTGACAGGGTCCGCCAGGACCCGGGCACGTGCCCTCCGCAAAGCGTGCCCGGGCCGGTTGGCTGATACCGACAAGAGGCACCCGATCCCCGCCCTGATACCGTGCGGCGGTGGCCGGTCCGGGCCAGTCCCGGCCTGGACGCCGCGTCAGTCGAGTCGGTCGGCCGCGACGACGCCGCGGAGCACACCCTCGACCGCGCGCCGGGCGGCGGTGCGCAGATGGGGTTCGGGGGCGGCGTCCGCGATCTGGTCGAGGAGGTCGACGACCTGCTTGCACCGGCGAACGAAGTCCCCGGCCGCCAGATCACCCTGTCTCAGCACGGCCTCGAGCCGCTGGCCGGCGGCCCATCGGTGCATCGCCCACGCGAGCCCGGCGTCGGGCGGCGGCGTGGTCGGCAGGCCGGCGGCCCGCTCGCGGTCCTCGAGTTCGGACCAGATGCGCAGCATCGCCGCACCCGCCTCGGCGACATCGGACGTCGGCTGGCGTATGCCGTCCGCCGGCTCCTCCGATCGCGGCTCGTGCACGAGCAGGGAGACGCACGCGGCGAGGCTCGGTGCGTCGAGGCGGCGCCAGACGCCCTGACGGAGGCACTCGGCGATGAGCAGGTCGCGATCGCTGTAGATCCGGCGCAGACCTTCCCCGTCCGGGGTCAGCGATCGGCCGTCCCTGGACAGATAGCCGATGTCGGCGAGCAATCCGCAGATCCGTTCGAAGGTCCGCGCGACCGTGTTGGTCCGACCCTCGACCCGGCGGATGACGTCATCGCGTTCGCGCTGGAGTCGCCACCAGCGGTCGGACCAGCGGGCGTGTGTCTCCCGGTCCGGGCAGGCATGGCAGGGGTGGGCCTTCATCCGCCTCCTGAGATCGGCGATCCGGGCATCGTCCTCGCCGGACGCCCGCTCGGAACCGACCGCCCGTGGACGGGCGGGTGCCTTGATCCGCAGCGTGGTCGCGAGGTCCCGGCGCGCCTTGGGCGCTTTCGCGTTGAAGTTGCGGGGGACGGGCATCGTCGCGAGGGCGGCCACCGGCCCGAGGAGATCGCTCGAGCCGAGGCGGTGGGCGTGCCGGTCCTCGGTCAGCACCAGCGGGAACGAGGTCTGGCCCCGGTGGGTCCGCGCGGGTTCGATCACGACGGCGAAGCCCGCTCGTCGTCCTGACGGGATCCGGATGATGTCCCCGACGTGCAGCGTCTCCACGGAGAGCTCCGCTTCCGCGCGCCGCGCCGCCGAGCGGGCCTTGGCCTGCTCCTTCTCGAGACGACCCAGTTCATGGCGAAGCGCGGCATACTCCCGGAAATCGCCGAGGTGACAGGTCATCGCCTCGGCATAGCCCGCCATCGCCTCGGTCTGATCGTGCCGGGTCCGCACCAGGCCCACGACCGACCGATCGGCCTGGAACTGAGCGAACGAGGTCTGCAGGATCTCGACGGCGCGCTCCCGCCCGACCTGCGCGACGAGATTGACCGCCATGTTGTAGGACGGCTTGAAGCTCGACCTCAACGGGAAGGTTCTTGTCGACGCCAGACCGGCGACGTGCACCGGGTCCAGGCCGCGCCGCCAGAGCACGAGCGCGTGTCCCTCGATGTCGATCCCGCGGCGGCCCGCCCGGCCGGTCAACTGCGTGTATTCACCCGCCGAAAGATCAACGTGAGCTTCACCGTTGAACTTCACGAGCTTCTCGAGCACCACCGTCCGGGCCGGCATGTTGATCCCGAGGGCCAACGTCTCGGTCGCGAAGACGGCACGGATGGCGCCCTGGGTGAAGAGTTCCTCGACGATCTCGCGGAAGGTCGGCAGCATCCCCGCGTGATGGGCGGCGAAGCCGCGGGCGATCGCCTCGGTGAAGTCCCAGTAGCCGAGGACACCGAGATCCTCGTCGGCGATCCCCGCGGACCGCTCCTCGACGAACCGCCGGTTGCGCTCCCCCTCCTCCGCGCTGATCAGCCGAATGCCGCTGCTCAACAACTGCTGCACGGCCCCCTCGCAGCCCGCCCGGCTGAAGATGAAGGTGATCGCGGGCAGGAGCCCGTCCCGGTCCAGGGCGAGGATGACGTCAGTTCGGCTCGCGTGCGGGGCGCCGCTCGCGGCCGACCCCGGCCCTGACGTCGTCCGGGGGCGCCGGTCGGGGTCGCCGCCGCGACCGCGGGAGCCTCGGCGGGCCGAGTCCGCGGCATACGACCGCTGCTCGGCCTGGCGGATGGCATCGGTGAGATAGGGGTTGAGCCGCGGGATGCCGCCGTCGACCCGCGGCCCCGCGGTGGAGTCGGCGAACAAGTCGAACATCCGCTTCCCCACCTGCATGTGCTGCCAGAGTGGGACCGGCCGGTGCTCGGAGACGACGACCTCGTGGTTGCCGCGGACCTGATCGAGCCACTCGCCGAACTCCTCGGCGTTGCTCACCGTCGCCGACAATGACACGAGTTGCACCGACGGTGGGAGGTGGATGATGACCTCTTCCCAGACGGCACCCCGGAAGCGGTCGGCGAGGTAGTGGACCTCGTCCATGACGACGAAGGCGAGCCCGGTGAGGGTGGTGGACCCGGCATACATCATGTTGCGCAGCACCTCGGTCGTCATGACGACCACGGGTGCCTCGCCGTTGATCGAGCTGTCGCCGGTGAGGAGGCCGACGTTGTCGGCGCCGTGGCGGCGGACGAGGTCGGCATACTTCTGGTTGCTCAGGGCCTTGATCGGGGTCGTATAGAACGCCTTCTGGCCGCGGGAGAGGGCGAGAAAGATCGCGAACTCGCCGACCACGGTCTTCCCGGCGCCGGTGGGGGCGGCCACGAGGACGCTTCGACCCGACTCGACGGCCGCGCAGGCGCGCTCCTGAAAGGGGTCGAGCGGGAAGTCGAGCCCCGAGGCGAAAGCGTCCGACTCGGTCACGGGACCACGACCTGGAGCGCACGCGGCACCGCGGTGACAGTCACCGGCAAGCTCGTGAACGGCTCGCCGTCCGCGAAGCCGGGTATGCCGTCCGCCTCCAGTCGCACATGTCTCCCCCGGATGACCTGAACCGCGGGATGCCCGATGTGCCGGCCGGAGAAGACCTTGGGGAAGACGCGAAGGAACTCCGTCCGCGGGATGCGGTGGAGGATGAGGACGTCGAACATCCCGTCGTCCGGGCGCGCGCTCGGCGCGACCCGCATCCCGCCGCCGTAGGCGTCGACATTGGCGACGACGACGAGCATCGCCTCGGTCTCGATGCGGGCACCGTCGACGGTGACGGCATACGGGATCGGGCGGAAGACGGGGAGTTCGCGGAGGGTGGCCAGTGTGTAGCGCGCCTGACCGGGCGGCCAGCGCCAGGAGTTGGCCCGGGCGTTGACGAGGGCGTCGAACCCCGCATACAGGGTCCCGCCGAACCACTTCGCCGGTGCGCCGTCCGGTGTGGCGGGATCGATGCGGCCGGCGTCGATGGCGCACGTATGCCGTGCCCCGATCGCCCGTGCGGCCGCCTCGACGTCCATGGGCGGGACGCCGAGACAGCGGGCGATGTCGTTGCCGGTGCCGACGGGGACGATCGCCAGGGGCGTCTCGGAGCCGGCGCACGCATTGACGCCCAGATGCGCCATTCCGTCGCCGCCGACGACGGCGAGGACGTCGAGGGCGCCGGCGGCGACTGCCGCGCGCGCCCGGTCGAGGGCAGTCGGAGCATCGTGCGCCGAGAGGTCGACGATGTCGTCACCGGTGAGCAGGGTCCGCAGGCGCGCGCCGGCCGACCGCCCATGACCCTTGCCGGCCGTCGGATTGGTCACCAGGCCGATCCGTTGCGGCGGTGCGGTCATGAGGGGACCCTAACGCGTGCGGTCAGAGCGCCGAGGCGTCGTCGTCGGCGACGTGCGTCCACTCGGGAGCGGCAGCGGCCCGCCGCTTGTCGAGCCGCAGGCCGAAGATCGCCGCGGCGAAATAGAGCAGGATCAGCGGTGCCGCCATGAAGAACATCGTCACGGGGTCGGGGGTCGGGGTGACGATGGCCGAGATGATGAAGATCGTCACCACCGCGGGCCGCCACTGCTTGAGCAGCGACCGGCCGGGGATGGCCCCGACGAACATGAGCCCCACGAGGAAGACCGGCATCACCCAGGTGATGCCGAAGACGAGGATGAGCCGGGTGACGAACCGGAAGTAGAGCGCGGCCTCGGGGAGGTTGTAGGCATTGACCGGGGTGAAGCTGAGCAGGATGCGCACCGCCTTGGGGAGCATCCAGTAGCCGAAGGCGCACCCGGCGAGAAACAGGGGGATGGTCATCCCGATGAACGCCATCGAGACGCGGCGTTCCTTGCGCGTGAGCGCGGGCACGATATAGGCCCACGCCTGATAGAGCCAGACCGGGCTCGAGAGGATGACCCCGACCCAGATCGCGAGGTTGACCCGCTGGCTGAATGCCGACGTCAGGCCGGCGAAGTTGAGGGCGACCTTGTCCGCGTCGATCCCCCGCTCCTTCGCGACCGCCTCGATGGGCGCGGTGAGATGGGCATAGACGAAGTCGAAGAGGAACCAGCCGAGGATCGCGAAGACGAGAAGGGCGATCGCGCACTTGATCAGGCGGTCCCGGAACTCGAGGAGATGCTCGACGAGGGACATCCGCCCCTCGGGGTTGTCCTTGCGCTTGAGCTTCTGTCGTTTCGGCATGACCGCGTCGGCAGCGGCCACGGATCAGGAGATGGGGCCGGACTGGTTGTCCGTCTTGGGGCTGTTGTCGTCGCGCAGGGCGTTGCCGTCCCGCGTGACCGAGCCAGGGGTGGTGTTCTTGCGGGCTTCGTCCTCGGCCTTCATCTCGTTGACCTCGGCCTTGAACACCCGAGCGGAACGGCCGAGCGAGCGGGCCGCGTCAGGGAGACGCTTCCAGCCGAAGAGCAGGATCACCACCAGTGCGATGACGATCAGCTCGGGCATACCTAGATTCGGCATGTGATGCCTTTCAGTTCGGGCGCAGTCAGACGATTCTACCGCCGCGCCCAGGGGGGCAGCTTCGATTCACGCCGGAGCCGGCGCTCCTCGCGCAACGCCTCACGGACGGCGATTCGTTCCCGGAGTGCGTCAGCCGGGTGCGTGAAGGGCGCGAGCGGCGACGATTCGGGTTGTGCGGGAGCGCGGTCCGCCGCCTCGCCGACCTGCGCGGCGAGCGACTCCGCCTCGCGAATCCGGGCCGACAGGGCCCGGAACGAGCGCAGGGTGAGTTTGACACGGGTCCAGATCCACCACCCGCCCACGGCGAGGATGACGAGGAACAGCAGCAGCCACGCCCACCAGGTCACGACGCACCGTCCTGGTCGTATGCCGCGAGCGCAGCGTCCGCGGCATACGTCACCTGGGTGGCGAGGTCCGGCGGATTCACGACCCGCACGCCCCCGCCCGCGCGCAGGGCGAGCCGGACGACCCAGGCGGGGTCGCTCGCGCGGAGGGTGACCCGGGTCGGGCCGCCGGGACTGCCCACGCGCGTCTCGACGGGGTAGTACTCGGCGACCCACTCCCACGCCGGCGTGAGGTCGAGGGTGACGAGGGGATCGTCCTGCGCGGCGACGAAGGTGCCGGCGGTGAGGTCCCGCGCGGTCGCGCCGGCTGGCGGCGTACCGTCGAGGTCGAGCACCTCGGCCTTCTCGATTCGATCGAGGCGGAAGAGCCGGGTGTCCTCGGCCCGGTGGCACCAACCCTCGAGATACCACCGGCCGTCGAGGTGGAGCAGGCGCATCGGGTCGACGTCCCGCTCGGTCGACTCGTCACGGGCGGGGACGAGATAGCGGAGCCGGACGCGGCGATGCCGCTTGAGGGCGTCGGCGAGGAGGGCGCGGATCGTCTCGGCGGAGTCGTCGGCGAGGCGGGCGTCGATCTTGACCGGTTGGGCACCGATCGCGTTCTCGAGCTTGACGAGGGTGCGTTCGACGACGTCATGGTCGGTGACCCCCTCGGCATAGGCGAGGGCACGAAGGGCGACGATGAGGGTGAGGGCCTCGGCCCGGGTCAGCCGCAGGGGGCGGGCGATCGTCTCGGCGTTGGTGAGGAAGATCCGGCCGCCCTCGGTCGAGACCTCGATGAGTTCGTCGGTCATCGGGCCGTATCCGCAGAGGAAGAGCAGTTCAAGGTCTTCGTGGAGTTGCTCGACGGTGATCCCGAGTTCGGCGGCGGCCGCGGCGACATCGACGCCCTGACGACTGACCAGCCAGGGAACCATCGTCAGCAGGCGCGAGACCCGGGCGCCGGCGGCCTCGTTGATCATTCCGGGCTCCCCTGCTCGTCCGGATCCGGCGCGTGCCCGGCGGCCGCGGCCGCGAGGACCGCCCGCGTGGCCTCGACGAGAGCCGGGGGGGCGAGGGCGCGGACGGACGCGCCGTGCGAGGCGAGATCCGCCGCGAGCCGGGCGGAATCGGCATACGGGATGGTGAGGATGGTCCAGCCGGGCGAGCCGGCGTCGGCGGCGAGGGCGAGGCGGCGCAGTTCGTGGGCGCGGCCGTCGGCGACGGCGACCTCGGCGGTGCCCGCGGGTTCGACGGGGAGGTCCCGGGCGAGCATGCGCCGGGGGTCGTGATCGGGGGGCGCGGTGTAGCTACCCGGGTGGCCGGTGCGGGTGACCGGGCCGGTGACTCGGGAGAGGCGGAAGACCCGGGGGGCGCCGCGATCGGTGTCGAGGCCGGTGAGATACCAGCGGCCGGAGCGGTTGGTCAGACCCCACGGCTGGACATGCCGGGCTGCGGGCTCGCCGGTCCCGGGACGACGGTAGGCGAAGGTCACCGGCGCGGTGTCGAGGAGGGCGTCGACGAGCGGTCCGAAGGCGGGCTCGCTCGTGGCGAGGCGCGGCTCGATGCCGGCGAGGGCGTCGGGATCGGGCTCGACGCCGCTGGCCCGTAGCTTGCGCAGGGCCTGTGCGGCGGGGCCGGCGAGCGTCGCATGCGACCACGTGCGCGCGGCGAGACCGAGGACGGCGAGTTCGTCGGGCGTGAACGCGAGGTCGGGAAGGGCATAGTCCCGCTGGTGGATGCGATAGCCGGGCTCGTCGTCCCAGGCGGCGCTGAGGTCCTCGGTGACCAGGGGTATGCCGAGTTCCCGCAGGTCCTCCTTGTCCCGCTCGAACATCCGCTCGAAGGCCTCCACGGACGGGGCGAGGCGGTACTGCTCGACGATCTCCCGGATTCGCGCCTTCGGCAGGGCACGCCGCGTCCACAGCAGCGTCATGACGAGGTTCATCAGCCGCTCGGTCTTGGCGGCCGGGGTACTGGGAGAAGCCATCGCGCCCGACGCTACCTGATGCCGGGCCTAGGCTGCCCTCGTGCACTGGCGAGTCGGGACGGTCCGGGAGCGGCGGCGGGCGTGGGGCGACGCCGTGGAGTATGCCGTGGCGCCCGAACCCGGGGCTGGCTTGCCCGACGTCGTCCGCGCGCTGGGATACCGGTCGCTGGTCGGGGAGTTGGGCATCGGGGACCGGGTGCTGCTCAACGCCTCCGCACTTCTGCGCGGACTCGGGACCGGCGGCTACGCGTTCGTCGTCGCGGCGCCCGACCGGTTGCCGCCGGACCCGTCTTCGGGACCCGGGCACATCGTCAAGGCGAGATACACGCCCCTGCAACAGATGGTGCTCGCGGTGGACGAGCAGGAGAGCCCGCACCATACGGTCATGACCTCCGGCCCGGCGGCCGACGGTGACCTCGCCGGTATGCCGGTCGTCGTCGCCGACCTGCACTCCGCTCTCGCGGCGGTGATGTGCGGGATCCGGGAGGCGCGGCCTCTGGCTCGGGTGGTCTATGTCATGACGGACGGTGGGGCGTTGCCGATCGCGTTCTCACAGACCGTCGCGGGATTGCGGGAGGCGGGGTGGCTGGCGGCGGCGATGACGGTCGGTCAGGCGTTCGGCGGCGACGACGAGGCGGTGACCCTCCATTCGGCACTTCTCGCCGCACGGTGGGTGCTCGGCGCCGATCTCGTCATTGTCGCCCAGGGGCCGGGAAACGTGGGCACGGGGACCCCGTTCGGGTTCACCGGGGTCGCGTGCGGGGAAGCGCTCAACGCGGTCGATGTCCTCGGAGGTCGTGGCATCGGTGCGCTGCGCATCTCGGCAGCCGACCCGCGCGGCCGGCACCACGGAATCTCGCACCACAGTCGCACGGCATACGGCCGGATCGTCCTGGGGTCGGCGACGATCGTCGTGCCCGCGCTCGATGGGGAGTTCGGGGAGGTCGTGCGGGGTCAGGCGGCGACGCTGTCGAGAAGTGCGCGTGGGGAGCTGACCCTCGTCACCGAATCGATCGACGGACTCGATGCCGCCCTCGCGACCTCGCCGGTCCGCCTGTCGAGCATGGGCCGCGGACTCGACGCGGACCGGGAGTACTTCCTCAGCCAGGCCGCCGCCGGTCGGTATGCCGCGCGCCTGGTCGCTGCGTAGGCCGGTGGCCACCCCTCGACGTGCCGCTGAACCGGCCTTTCGACGGGGCTGAACCGGCCGTTCGACGAGGTGAACCGGTCAGGCGTGGACCAGGGCGACGGGGCACTCGGCCATCTCCAGCACCTTGCGCGTCACCGAGCCCAGGATCGTGCCCGCGAGCGCGCCCCGACCGCGAGTTCCGAGAACGAGCAGTTCCGCTCCGGCGCCGGCGAAGGCGAGGGTCGCGGCGGCCGGCCCGCGGCGGACGCTCACCGACACGGCGACATTGGGGTATGCCGCCGCCCGCGGCGCGAGCAGCGCTTCCACGAGCGCCCGATAGCGGCGTTCGACCTGCTCCCACCCGGGTGTTCCCGGTGTCGTCACCACCATACCGTCGACGACCTCGACGTACCACGTCACCACCACGGTGAGACGCGCCCCCCGTCGAGCGGCTGCCTCGAGCGCATGATCGAGCGCCGCGCCGCTGTGGGAACTCCCGTCGACCCCGACGACGACGCCGGCGGCGTCAGGGCAGGGATCGGCATACACCAGAACCGGGCAATCGGCGTGGGCGACCAGCGAGAGAGCGGTCGTCCCGACGAACGAGCGGCGGCCGCCGCCGTAGCGCGCCGACCCGACGACGATCTCCGCGGCACCCGCGGACGCGCGCAGAAGTTCATGGCTGCCCGTGCCCGCGAGGAGTTGGGAGGTCACCTCGACTCCGGTCGCCCGGGCGACCTCGACCGCGTCGGCGAGTTGGGCTTCGCTGGTGTCGTCGACTTGTGTGATGAGGTCGAACGGGATCGGTGTGTCGATCGACCATCCTGCGCTGTCGATCTCGACGACGCGGACCAGGTGAAGCCCGGCCCCGAGCCGCGCGGCCTCGGCCGCGGCGTACACGATCACGCGGTCGTCCCGGTCAGAACCGCGGACGCCGGCGACGACCGACCCGGGAGGTGCCGGTCCGTCCTGTCGCTGCCTGTCCGTCGTCATCGCGCCTCCTGACCTCCGGGCCGCCGGCGTCGTCGTCGGCCGCTCAGGCCTTCAGCGTATGCCGCCCGCTCCCGCCGTGGGACCCCGCAGGCCGGCGTCAGCGCACGTCGACGAGGTCGACCACGAAGATGAGCGTCTCCCCCGGCTTGATGACGGCGCCGGCGCCGCGGTCGCCATACGCCAGGTGCGGCGGAATGGTCAGCTTGCGGCGGCCACCGACCTTCATCCCGGCGATGCCCTCGTCCCACCCGGGGATGACCTGGCCGACGCCCAGCCGGAAGTCGAGAGGGGCGCCGCGGTTCCATGAGGCGTCGAACTCCTCGCCGGTCGAGAACGCGACCCCGAGGTAGTGCGTGCGGACGAAGGATCCCGCCTTCGCCTCCGCGCCGTCGCCCTCGGTGATGTCCTCGATGACGAGGTCAGCGGGAGGCGCACCCTCGGGAAAGTCGATCTCGGGACGATTTGCGGTCAGGTCGAACGGCATCTCGGACTCCTGGATTAGGGGACGCGGGGGATTCCTGGTGGAACTCAGTAGGCGGCGAGGATGTCGACGACGAAGACGAGGGTGTCGGTGCCCTTGATGTCGCCCTGGCCGTTCTTGCCGTAGCCCTCGTCCGGGGGCACGATCAGCAGCAGCCGCGATCCGACGGGCTGGTCGAGCACGCCCTTGTCCCAGCCGGAGATGACCTGCTTGCCGCCGACCGAGAACTCGAACTTCCCGCTGTGGTCGAAGCTGGAGTCGAAGTTCTTGCCGTTGCGCCACAATGCCCCGGTGTAAGTCACGACGGCCGTCTGGCCGGTCTTGACCTTCTCGCCGGTGCCCTTGATCAGCTGCTTGATCACCAGCTTGCTCGGCGGGTCCGACTTCGGCATCGTGATCGTCGCCGCCTTGCCGTCGTTCCACGAGACCTTGGGCAGTGCCGGGTCGAGCTCCTGCGCCTCGCCCTCGGCGTGCGGAAGGAGGGCGATCTTCTTGACGACGTCATAGACCATGATCAAGGTGTCGTCGGCCTTGATGTTGAGCTGGCTGCTGCCGCCCTGCGGGCCGAACTGATCCGCCGGCGGCATCGCTGACAGCATCTGTGCGCCGATCTTCGAGCCGATGAGCGACTTGCGCAGGCCGGCGAGCAGCTGGGTGTCGCTGAGGTCGAAGCCGGTCGGCGAGCCCCAGTTGCTGTCGATCTTTGCGCCCGTGGTGCCGTTGACGAGGGAGTACTCGACGGTGACGACATCCTTGTCGGTCACCGTGTCCCCGGTGCCGGCCTTGACGATCTTGGTCTCGAAGGCCGACGCCTTGAGCGGCTTCTTGGCGATCTCGACTGTCGGCGCGGTCTTGGCATCGCCGCCGCTGAGCTTGACGCCGCCGAGGACATTGCCAGCCGCCGACGAACTCGACGTCGAGCCGGAGGACCCCTTGGACGAGTCGCTGCCACAGCCGGACAGGGTCACCGCCAGCGCGGCGGCAAGGGCAGGCACGGCAAGATGACGTCGTGTGAACAAGGGAAGACCTTCGTTGGGGGGCATCGATCAGCTGCTCAACGATAACCCGATCGCCTTGGTGCCCCCACCCCCGTCCGAGAAGGCGCGCGCAGCGGCGAGGCTCAGGGCTGCGGAGCCCGGGCGCTGCGGATGCCCTCGATGAGCCGGTCGACCCGGGAGTCGACGGCGAGGAACGGGTCTTTGCACAGGACCGTCCGCTGAGCCTGGTCGTTGAGTTTGAGGTGAACCCAGTCGACGGTGTAGTCGCGCCGGAACTCCTTGGCGGCAGCGATGAAATCCCCCCGGAGCTTGGCGCGAGTCGTCTGCGGCGGGACATCTTTGGCGGCCTCGATCTCGGCATCGGTGACGACCCGCTCCGCCAGCCCGCGCCGCTGGAGCAGGTTGAAGACGCCACGGTCGGGACTGACGTCGTGGTAGGCGAGGTCGAGCTGGGCGAGGCGCGGGTGGTCGAGCGGCAGGGAGTGGCGCACGGCATACGACTGGAGAAGGGTGTGTTTGATCGCCCAGTCGATCTCGCGATCGATCCGGCTCGGGTCTGCCGCCTCGACGGCAAGCAAGGTGCGTTCCCACAGGTCGAGTACGCGCTTGGTCACCGGATCGTCGATCCCCTTGGTGTCGGTGAACGCCCGCACCCGTTCGAGATACTCCGTCTGGATGGCGAGTCCCGAGACCTCGCGCCCCGAGGCCAGCCGGACCAGACGCCGCCCCGTCAGATCGTGGCTGACGTCGCGGATGGCGCGGATGGCGTTGTCGAGGGTGAGATCGCGCAGGGTCGCGCCCTCCTCGATCATCCTCAGGACGAGGGCGCACGAGCCGACCTTGAGCAGGTTGGTCGTCTCGCTCATGTTGGAGTCGCCGACGATGACATGGAGGCGGCGGTAGTGCTCGGCGTCGGCGTGCGGCTCGTCCCGGGTGTTGATGATCGGCCGGCTGCGTGTGGTCGCCGACGACACACCCTCCCAGATGTGGTCGGCCCGCTGGCTGAGGCAGTAGGTCGCGCCCTTGCTGGTCGCGACGATCTTGCCGGCGCCACACAGGAGCTGGCGGGTGACCAGGAACGGGATGAGGACTTCGGAGAAGCCCTGGAACTCGCCGCTCCGGCCGATGCAATAGTTCTCGTGGCAGCCATAGGAGTTGCCGGCCGAGTCGGTGTTGTTCTTGAAGACGAAGATCTCGCCGGTGATCGCGTCCTCGGCGAGCCGCTCCTGCGCGTCCAGGACGAGATCGTGGAGGATCCGCTCGCCCGCCTTGTCGTGGGCGATCAAGCCGAGGATGTCGTCGCACTCCGCGGTGGCGTATTCGGGGTGCGAGCCGACGTCGAGATACAGCCGGGAGCCATTGGCGAGGAAGACATTCGACGACCGTCCCCACGAGACGACCTTGCGGAAGAGATAACGCGCGACCTCGTCGGGGGTCAGCGTCCGCTGTCCGCCCGAGACACAGGTGATCCCGAACTCGGTCTCGATGCCATAGATCCGCCGCTCCATGCGCCCTCCTAGCCGTCGCCCGCCGGGCTCGGGTGATCCGGGGACGGATGGTCCTCGGGGTGGCGCTGGGTCTGCGGGTTCGTCGACGTATGCCGCGGGCTCTCCCCCGGGACGTCGGCGTGCGCTTCGCCCGGAACCGTTTCGTGTGATCCCGCCGCTGCCTCGTCCGCCGGAGCGTCCTGGGTCGGGTCGCCCGGGTTGAGCAGCGCGAGCAGGAGGTCGCCGGTGATCCGGCGGAACTTGCGCCGCGGGCGCGCCCGGTCGAGGACGGCGACCTCGAGCGATCCCGGGCCGAGCGCCCGCGGCTCGCCCCCAGCTGGATCGGCGGCGAGCAGGGAGACGGCGAGCGCGAGGGCGTCACCGAGCGGCAGACGTTCGCGCCAGCGCTCCTTGAGGCCGGCATCGATGGACTCGGCGGCGCCGCCCATGGCGACGAAGCCGCGGACGTCGGTCACCGATCCGTCATAGGTCAGGCGATAGATCTGGTCGCCCTCAGGCGTGGTGGCGACCTCGGCGACGACGATCTCGACTTCGTAGGGCTTGGACTCCTGAGTGAAGACCGCGCCGAGGGTCTGGGCATAGGCGTTGGCGAGGCCGCGTGCGGTGACGTCGGAGCGGTCGTAGGAGTAGCCGCGCAGATCGGCATAGCGAATGCCGGCGACGCGGAGGTTCTCGAACTCGTTGTATTTGCCGACCGCGGCGAATCCGATGCGGTCATAGATCTCGGAGACCTTGTGAAGGGCGCGCGAGGGGTTCTCGGCGACGAAGGCGATCCCGTTGTCGTAGCCGAGCACGACGACCGAGCGGCCGCGGGCGATGCCCTTGCGCGCGAAGTCCGCCCGGTCCTTCATCAACTGCTCGGGGGAGACATAGAACGGCATCTGGCTCATCGCGCGCCTCCCGGGTTGCCGACGCGACGGGCGAGGACGGTGTCGACGACCGCGGCGATCGCGACGTCGTCGACGAACCGGACGCCCCCGGCGTCGACGACGGCCACGGTGGGCCAGATCCGGCGCTGGACGTCGGGGCCGCCGGTGGCGGAGTCGTCGTCGGCCGCGTCATAGAGCGCCTCGACGGCGACCGACACGGCGCCGTCGACGTCGAGCCCGGCGTGCCAGAGCTTCTTCATCGACCCGCGGGCGAAAAGCGAGCCGGACCCGATGCTGTGGTGGTCGTGCTCCTCGTAGCAGCCGCCGGTCACGTCATAGGAGAAGATCCGGCCGGCGTTCGTCTCGAGGTCGAAGCCGCCGAACATCGGGACGACCGCGAGACCCTGCATCGCCATCCCGAGGTTGCTGCGGATCATCGTCGCGAGGCGATTGGCCTTGCCCTCGAGGGACATCAGCGTCCCCTCGATCTTCTCGTAGTGCTCCAACTCGACCTGGAACAGCTTGACCAGCTCGATCGCGAGTCCGGCGGTCCCGGCGATGCCGACGACGGAGAACTCGTCGGCGGCGAAGACCTTTTCCATGTCGCGGTTGGCGATGATATTGCCCATCGTGGCCCGCCGGTCGCCGGCCATGACCAAACCCCCGGCATAGGTCAGGGCGACGATCGTCGTGCCGTGCGGGGCCTCGACGGGGCGGGGCGGCAGGGCACGTCGTCCGGGCAGCAACTCCGGGGCGAATGCGCCGAGGAACTCCGTGAACGAGGAGGATCCCGGCGCGCTGAACGCGGCCGCGAGGCGGCCGACATCGGCTCGCGTCACTGCCCGCCCTTCTGGACGAAGCTGCGGACGAACTCCTCCGCGTTGGACTCGAGGACGCCGTCGATCTCGTCGAGCACGCTGTCGACGTCGGCGTCGAGCTTGGCCTTGTCGGCCGTCACCTGCCCGCCCTCGTCAGTGGGCTCGTCGCCGTCTCCTCCACGCCGCGTGGGTCGCACCTGCTCCTGACCGGCCATGACCTTCTCCGTCTGCTCGTCGGCTCTCCCGTCGAGCCTATGTCACGGCCCCGACAACCCGGGCGCAGGCGCGCACCCACGAACGTCGAGAGGCCCGGTCAGCCCGCCCGCCGGTCCGTCGGCTCCACGGGGAGCCATCCGTCGAACAGGTGCGTGACCAGGGTCTTCCTGCTGCCACCGGCGTTCATGAGGTACATGCCCTGGGAGCTTTCCGGCGACCCCGCAGGCTCGTAGTAGAAGGCGATCCTGGCCCCGTCCGGCGACCAGACGGGCGCGTTTGCCACGGCGTCACCGGGCAGGCCCGCGAGTGCCCGGGGGGCACCGCCCGAGACTGCGGCCGAATAGATGACCCGTTTGCCGGACGAATCCTGGGTCTGCTGGCTATAGACGAGTCGCTTGCCGGTCGGGTCGATATCGGGCACGTCGCGGATGACATTGTCTCCCGAACCGTTGTTCAGAAGCGATCGCAGATAGGGGCCCGCAGTCGACATCAGATAGAAATTCGTGTGCCACCGATCATCGGCTGTCGCGCAGCCGCGCACGCCCATGAGTTGATCGGTCGCCGGCATGGTCGTGATGCCATAGGTCTGCCCGCGGGGCGGCAACGCCGAGCAATAGCCCCACCAGGATCCGTAGTAGACCCGTGTGACGGGGGCTCCGGCACGCGCTTCCGTGACCCAGATGTGATCGGCCCCGGATCGCCCTCTCCCGACGAAATAGATCTTGGAGCCATCGCGCGACCACGTCGGCGAGAACGTCTCCCCGAACTCTCCGTTGGTGAGGGCCGTCCTGCCCGTTCCGTCGGAGTTCATCACGAGGATCTGGTGCATCATGATGCCGGTGTCCCCGGAATAGACGATGCGCTTCCCGTCCGGCGAGAACTTCCCACCACCGTTGCTACTGCCCGATGATCCAGTGGTGGTCAATTGCTTCTTGACGACACCGGCGGTCGACAGGAGGTGAGGTCTCCGCCGATCGTGGCGAGGATGTCCCCGTGGGCACCGTCGCCACCGCTGCTCGCTCGGAGGTGTCGGACGGCGCGGCCTGCGCCAGGGCGGGGCTGGCAAGAAGGGCCAGGGCGGCGACCAGCGCCCGCGCGGTGGTGCCCGTTCTGCTTGCTCGAAGGTGTGGCTTGGCTGGACGGACGTGAATCAGCGCAAGCCCCCTTGATCTGGTCAGTGTCATGAATCTGCGTGCGCGCGAGTCGTTTGTCCCGCAACTCCGAACGTAGTACCGGCTCTGCGCAGTCGTGACCGTTTTGGTGAAACCGCCTCAGGAAGTCATTCGGCGGCGGCGAGGGCGCGGATCAGGGCGCCGATGTCGGGGGCGTCGTCGAGGAGGGCGCCGACGGCCTCTCGCGTCCCACGCAGGGGTTCGAGCATCGGCACCCGGTGCAGGGCGCGCTGCCCGGGGATCTCGACGATGACCGAGTCCCATGAGGCGGCGACGACATTGTCGGGGAACCGCGCGAGGCACCGGCCGCGGAAGTAGGCGCGGGTGTCCTCCGGCGGGGCGGTGACGGCACGGCATACGGTCTCGTCATCGACCAACTCGGTGAACCGGCCGGCCGCCCGGAGTTTGTTGAAGAGCCCCTTGTCGGCGCGGACATCGGACCATTGGATGTCGATGGCCTTGAGCTTCGGGTCGTTCCACTCCAGCCGCTCGCGGTCCCGATAGGCCTGCAGCACCTGGAGTTTGGCGACCCAGTCCACCTCACGAGCCGCGGACATCGGGTCCCGCTCGAGATGATCGAGCACGTCGGCCCACCAGTGCATGACTTCGGCCGTATGCCGCTCGCTCCCCTCCCCGGTCACCTCCAGTCGCGCTCGGACCAGGTCGTGATAGCGCCACAGGAGCTGGACCGCTGTGAGCCGGCTCCCGTCGGCGAGCTCGATGAGCTGCGTGCACGTCGGATCGTGCGAGACGGCCTGGAGGGTGGCGACCGGGTTGCGGACGGTCAGATCGTCGGTCACCGCGCCCGCCTCGATCAGCTCGAGCACGAGCGACGTCGTGCCGACCTTGAGCAGGTTGGCGACATCGCAGTGGTTGGCGTCGCCGATGATGACGTGCAGGCGGCGGTACTTGTCGGCGACCGCGTGCGGCTCGTCACGGGTGTTGATGATCGGCCGCTTGAGTGTCGTCTCGAGCCCCACCTCGACCTCGAAGAAGTCGCTGCGCTGGGCGAGCTGATAGCCGGGGCGGCGGCTGTCCGTGCCGATGCCCACACGGCCCGAGCCGCACATGACCTGGCGGGCGACGAAGAACGGGATCAGGTGGCGGACGATGTCGGCGAACGGCGTGCTCCGACGCATGAGGTAGTTCTCGTGCGTGCCATACGACGCGCCCTTGCCGTCGGCGTTGTTCTTGTAGAGGTTGACCCCCGGCGGGGACGCCGCGAGGGTGCGGACGGCCTCGCGCATGACGAGTTCGCCGGCCCGGTCCCAGGTCACCGCGTCGCGGGGCGTGGTGACCTCCGGCGAGCTGTACTCGGGGTGCGCGTGGTCGACATAGAGCCGTGCGCCATTGGTCAGGACGACATTGGCGAGCGTCGGGTCGTCGATCGCGTCCCACTCGTCGGTGAGCTGCGACGGGTGGGCGACCGAGCGGCTCATCTCGAAGCCGCGCGCGTCCCGCAAGGGCGCCTCGTCGGCGTAGTCCCACGAACCGCGGGCCGCACGCACGCCCTGGGCCGCGGCATACGCCGTCACGACCTGCCCCGAGAGCACCATGGGGTTGGCGTGCGGCGCCTTGGGCATCGAGATGCCGTACTCGGTCTCGATGCCCATGACGCGCTGCACACCCATGGCGCCAACCCTAGACGCGCCCCCGTCAGGCGCGACCGTCGGCTGACGCATGGCTGTCCGCGACTGGCGCTTGACGGCAGGGCGCGCCGGGCAAATCACCGACGTCACCGTGGTCGCGGTCAGCTGGGCACGTACCCATGCGTCCGGAGACGGAGCGCCCACCGAGCAGTCGACGGACACCGTGGACGGGCTCGGCAGCGTCAGGGCGGTGGTCCAGACGTCCAGTCACTGGCCGGGTGTCTGCACCCCATTTCCTGATTCGTCGACCAGACGGAGACATGGGGGTGTCGTCTCGCCCTGCCGGCCGTATCACGCGGGCAATGACCACACAGCTTCCTGCGGGAAGCGACACGGACGCGACAATCCGCGACCGATCACCCGGCGCTGTCGCGACGCTCCTTCTCGGAGTAGCCGCGCAGCGCGGCATCGGCGCGGTGGCGGCGGGCGGTGCGCAACTCGCCGACCATGCTCGAGGCGGCGGCCATCGCGGGGGCGACGGCGCCGCGGGCATACGTCAAGGAATTGGCGGCCGCCACGCCGATGCTGGCGCCGACCTCGATGGCGTCCTGATCGGCCCCCATATAGAGGAACTGCCACGCGTAGTCGCGTTCCTGCTGCTCGATGAGCGCTTTGACCGCCGCGTGCGTCCATTCCTGGCTGGCGTTCTCCAGGCCATCGGTCATGATCGCGACGACGACGGTGCCGGGGCGCTCGGCCTCGGGCAGGCGCGCGAGGGTTTGTCCGGCCTCGGTGACCAGGCGGCCGATGGCGTCGAGCAGAGCAGTCGTGCCGCGCGGTTGGAGGGTCAGCGGCTCGACGAGGGCGACGTCGAGATCGGCGTAGACGACCTCATACGCGTTGTCGAACTGTGCCAGCGTGACGCGGCAGCGACCCGGGGCCGTGCGCTGCTCGGCGATGAATGCCGCGAAGCCGCCCTCGGTGTCGGCCTTGATGGACTGCATCGAGCCGCTGCGGTCAAGCAGGAAATACAGGTGGGTCAAGGTGGCATCAGTCATCGGTCACTGTCCCCCGGTGGGCGGCGTGCTTTGAAGCGCAGCGGCCGGGCGGCCACCACGTCGGGCGCGGGCACTCCGGCGGCCGCGTCATACTGCGCCCGCCGGACCGCGTCGGCGGTCACCCGGCCGGAATCGTTGGCATAGCCGGCGAGGCGAGTCGTCCGGGCCAGTCGCGGACCGACGGCGTTCTCCGTGAGCCCGGCGGCCGCCCCGGCACCCCGCAGCGAGGTGCCCTCGTCGAGGACCGTCGACGCCAGCGACTCGTCGATGAGCCGGGTCAGTGCGTCGGCCGCCATCCGCAGGTGGGGCAACGCCGCCCCCGGGGTCAGCTCCTCGGCGAGGAGCAGTGCGGCGCGGATCTCGGCATACGGCCTGGTCGGCGTCTCGTTCATGGGGAAAAGGTACCGCATGAACTGCGTATCCGCAATAACTGCGCCGCCGCACTCACTGCGGGCCAGGTTGGGTGTGCACGTGGCAGGATGCGCGCATGCCGCTCCCCTATCCGGGAATGTCCCCGGGCCTGACGACCTTCGTCACCCTCGTCGACAGTGCGGGGCGCCGCCCGATCCAGCACCTCGACCTCGACGGGATCCGGGCCAACCGGACGGTCATTTTCCCTCGTGGCCGGGCGGGGCAACGACTGCTCGGGCGCATCGATCCAGCCGTTCGGATCACGCGTGCCACGGCCGCGGCTCGGGACGGCCACCCGGTCCGCCTTCGCGTCTATCGCTCGCCACACGCCACGCGGCCGGCGCCACTCGTCGTCTTCTTCCACGGCGGTGGCTGGGCCCAGGGCAATGTCGTCAACTACGACAGCCTCTGCGCCGAGGTGGCGGCCGGGACCGGCGCCGTTGTCATGTCCGTCGACTACCGGATGGCGCCCGAGGACAAGGCGCCCAGAGCGGCATACGACTGCATCGACGCGACGCGGCATCTGCTCGACCACGCGGGGACGTATGCCGTGGACCCCACGCGCGTGGCTGTCGCCGGCGACTCCGCCGGCGGCAACCTCGCCGCCGTCGTGTGTCAGGTTTTCCGCGACGAGGGACGCGTGGCAATCCGGGGGCAGGCCCTGATCTATCCCGCGACCGACTGCACGATGTCCTCGCCGTCCATCGACGAGCATGCGGACGCTCCGATCCTGACCAAGGCGGGCATCATCGCCTTCCTCGGGCACTACCTCGACGGCAGCGGGGTCGCCCCGGACGACCCGATCGTCTCACCGCTCTTGGGCCGCCTCGACGACCTTCCGCCGGCCTTGATCCAGGTCGCCGACCTCGACCCGATCCGCGATGACGGGATCCGGTATGCCGCGGCCCTCCGCCGGGCAGGCGTGCCCGTGATGCTGACCAGCTATCGCGGCGCCCCCCACGGCTTCGCGTCGTTTCCGGGCGCTTATCGCGGTGGCACCGCTCACCGGAGCGAACTCGTCGAGTTCCTCACCATGGCCCTCGGGCCCGGTCACTCGCGTCGGGCGGTTAAGGTGTAGCCCGGCCAGGACCAACGACCCCCGCGAAGGAGCCGGCCGAATGCGCGAGATCGTCGTCTTCTCCGGCGGCGCGCACCCCGCGCTCGCCAACCGGATCTGTGATGCCCTCGGGGTTCCCCTCTCCCCCAGCCTGACCAGCCGGTTCAGCAACGACTGCCTCCAGAGCCAGCTGCTCGCCAATTGCCGCCAACGTGACGTCTATCTCATCCAGCCGATCTGTCCGCCGACGCAGGAGTCGCTCATGGAGCTGCTCATGATGATCGACGCGGCCAAGGGCGCCAGCGCGGCTCAGATCACCGCGGTCATCCCGCACTTTGCGTATGCCCGTTCGGACAAGAAGGATGCCTCGCGCATCTCCCTCGGTGGTCGCCTGGTCGCCGACATGCTCGCCACAGCGGGCGTTGACCGGGTTCTGACGATGAATCTCCATGCCCCCCAGGTCCACGGGTTCTTCTCCGTCCCGGTTGACCACCTGACGGCGATCGGGGTGCTCGCCGACCACTTCCGCGCCGACGACCTGCGCGACTGCGTCGTCGTCTCCCCCGACCTCGGCAACGCCAAGACGGCGACCCAGTTCGCCCGGCTGCTCGGTCTGCCCGTGGCGGCCGGATCCAAGATGCGCAAGGCCGACGACCGGGTGGTCATCGACATGATCGTCGGCGATGTCGCGGGCAAGAGGGCGATCATCCTCGATGACGAGATCGCAACCGGCGGATCGATCAGTGAACTGCTCGACCGACTCAAGGACTTCGGCTGCACCGAGGCAGCGGTCGCCTGCACCCACGGCCTGTTCACCGGGCGTGCCGTCGAGCGACTGAGCACGCACCCGATGATCAGCCAGGTGATCACGACCGACACCATCCCCGCACCGACGGACTGGTCCGCGCTGCGCGTCCGCTCGGTCGCCGACCTGTTCGCCGAGGCCATCGCCCGGATCCACGCGGGGACATCGGTGTCCTCGTTGTTCGATGGTGTGGATCCGACCCACGCGCCACCCCAGCCGACGCTCTTCGCCTGACGTCTCACGTCTCGCTGTCCGCGGGACCGCGACCCGCGAGTTCGCGGCGGCGACCGACCGTTGGGCGACTGGGTGGGCCGGATTTCGGCCCACAGGTATCAACCGGACGGCTCGGTGTGTCGTCTCAGTGAGCGCCGGCCGGCGAGGCAGGCTGGTAGGCACCGACGAGGGTGGAGGGAACGGCCGTGAACAACAGCGCCACCACGACAGGCGAGGACTTCTGGACGGGTCGCACCGTGCCCCCGAGCGCGGACGCGGACACCCGCGCGGAGACCGACGTGGTCCGCGTCTGGACCCAGGCCGTGGCCTTCCTCACCCGCGCGATCGCGCCCACTGCCGCCGATGCCGGACGGCTGTCCGTTCTGCACGCCGTCGGCTCGGCGACCCTGGCTGTGGTCGCGCGATCCCCTCGGATCCGCACGTTCGATCCGGGCGACGGACGCCTCGTCGGCGACCTCGCCCTGGCCCTGAGCACAGCACCCGAGGTGCCCCCGGCACCCGAAGCCGACCTGGTCGAGGATGCTCTGCACGCCGGCCGCGAGGCCATCATCGCCTCCGTGCGCCGGCTCGTCACCGCCACCAAGATCGGTCACGCGCTCCCCCGCCTGCCCAGGCCGGTCCCGCAACTGCTCGCCGACGCCGAGGCCATGCTCGGTGACGCGGTCGCTCGACGCGACCACGAACTGACCGCCGCCCTCCTGACCGTCTGGCCGCTCCTCGGCGGCGCGTGGTCGGCGACCGCCCGCTGCGCGCTCGACCGGCTCCTCGCGGCCCATGCGGCATACGGCTTCCTGCCGCCGGTCGACGGACCGGTCGCCCCGGTGGGCGACGACGTGCTTCGTGCCGGCGGCGCAGCGACCGGTGCGCTGGCGCTGCTGCTCACTCTGCTGCTCGAGCACTCCGCCCTCCCACAGCCCTGGTCGGCGACCGACACCGATCTGACGGTGGCGCGGATGCTGGCCCAGGACGCCGGTGTGGTGGACGCGACGCTCGCCGTCTCGTCCGCCCTCAGGACGGCGTCGCGAGCGGGCGACCGAGTCGGTGTTCTCGCCATCCTCGAACTCGCCCTCTCCGCCGGTGTCGAAGCCGAATCGGCGATCGCCGCCGCGGTCGAGGTTGTCGCCGGGCACGGGCCGTTCGCCGTCCGCGCCGCATGACCCGGTCCGGTCCCGGTCCCGGTCCGGTCCCGTTCCGGTCCCGGGCTGCCCCGCTCGCTCTTCACCCGAGAATGGCAGTGTTATGACGTTCGTGCAGGGTTTCCCGACTCTTGCATAGCTATATCCCTGCAAGGGGCGAGAAAGCCTGCACGTGTCGCAGAACGCTGCCATTCTCGGCGGGGTCAGGGGTGGGTCAGCGGTGGGTCAGGGGAAGGTCAGGCATCGAGTTATCCACAGGGTAGGCCGCGCTCCCCAGCACGGACGGGGCGTTGTGGGCCATCGTATTTTCATGCGCGGATCCAGACCATTGCCACCATTCGCCCCATCGGTGCTGCGCCTCGGCCGTGACCTTCGTATGGTGGGCATCGATCCCGTCCGGAAAGACTGGCACCGGGTCCGCCGCGGAGTCTGGCTCGAGACCAAGGTCTGGGAACGTCTGACGCCCGAGCAACGCCACGCTGCCGAGGTGCACGCCGCCGCTCAGACCTTCACACGGTCCTCGACGATGTTCTGCCGGTCGTCCGCCGCGGCCGTCCTGGGTATGCCTCGGATCGACCCCTGGCCACGAGTGATCCACATTCTGGTGGACGACGAGCCGGGCAGCGGGCGAGCGCCCGGCGGCTCGTTCGGGCTGCACCGTCACAGAGGGACGGTCGATCCGGGTGTCACGGTGGCTGGTCTTCGAGTGACGACCCCCGCTCGCACGGTCATCGACCTCGCACGCTTTGACGCGCTCGCCAACGCGTTGACCGCCGCTGACTATGCCCTCCGCGTCGGCCTCTGCACGCGGGCGAACCTGCTTGGGGAGTGTCTGGCGATCCCGCGCGGTGGCAGCGGGCGCAGGGCCGCCCGACTCGTCGTGGACCTGGCCGAGGCCGGCGGCGCATCGCCGGGCGAGAGCCTCTCCCGGCTGCAGATGTTTCGGGCCAACTTGCCGCGGCCTGTGCTCCAACAGGACTTCCGAGATGCCCGAGGTCTCATCGGCTACACCGACTTCTATTGGCCTCACGTCGGCCGGCGCGGAGTCATCGGCGAGTTCGACGGACACCTGAAATACCGGGTCGACCCCTCGGCGAGCCCCCACGAGGTCGAGGAGACCCTCTGGCAGGAGAAACAGCGCGAGGACCGGCTGCGCAAGCAGGCGGATGTCGCGCGGTGGATCTGGCCGGTGGCAACGTCGTTGCCGGCCCTCGTACGCCACCTCGGTGAGCACGGCATACGGCCTCTTGCTCGTAACGGTTGGTTCGATGAGGGGCGGCTCACGGAGTGATCGGTGGCGCCCGGCCGGGCCGTCGAGGTTCCCCTGGGTCTCGTTGCCCTGCGAGAATGGCAGCGTTGCGATGCCCGTGCAGGGTTTGCCGGCGCTTGCATAGCTATATCCCCGCAAGCCTGACAGAAGGCTGCACGTGTGGCGCAACGCTGCCATTGTCAACGGGCGCCCGGGGTGAATGACCGACCGACGGGCGCCCGGGGTGAATGACCGACCGACGGGCGCCCGGGGTGCCCCAGCGGACGCGGGTGTCCGCTGCGCAGCAGTGCCGGTCGGCAACGGCATACGGTGGTCGTATGGCGCACTCGGGCGAGTTCGGGGAGGCGGTCGTCCTCGACGTGGACGGCTACGACGTCAGACTCTCCAGCCCCGACCGGGTCTACTTCGCCGAGCGTGGCGAAACCAAACTCGACCTCGCGCACTACTACGAGTCTGTCGGGCCCGGGATCGTCAATGCCCTGCGCGAGCGGCCCTGCATGTTGCATCGCTTCCCCGACGGGGTCGGCGGCCCCAAGGTCCACCAGAAGCGCCTGCCGCGGGGAGCCCCGCCGTGGGTGGAGACGGTGCGGTTGCACTTCCCGCGCTACGGCCTCCACGCCGACGAACTCTGCGTCACCCGGCTCGCCGACGTCCTCTGGGCGGTCCAGATGTCGACGGTCGAGTTCCACCCGTGGAACAGCCGGCGGATCGACACCGAGAAGCCCGACGAGTGGCGGATCGACCTGGATCCGATGCCCGAGGCGCCGTTCCCGCGCGTGCGCCTCGCCGCGGACGTATGCCGTGACCTCCTGGCCGAGCTCGGTGCCGTCGGCTATCCCAAGACCTCCGGTGGACGCGGACTCCATATCTATGTCCGGATCCGCCCCGAGCACGGGTTCCGCGACGTGCGCCGGGCGGCGCTCGCCTTCGCCCGCGAGGTCGAGCGTCGGCTGCCCGACGATGTGACGACGACCTGGTGGCGGAAGGACCGCGATCCGGCGGCGGTCTTCGTCGACTACAACCAGAACGCCCGCGACCACACGATCGCCGCCGCCTATTCCGTGCGCGGCAATCCGCGCGGCACGGTGTCGGCGCCATTGAACTGGGACGAGATCGCCGACGCCGAACCGGACGACTTCACCATCGCGACGATGCCCGCGCGGTTCGCCGCGCTCGGTGACCTCCACGCAGGCATCGACGGCACGGCCTACGACATCACCCCCCTCCTGGAGTGGGCTGCCCGCGACGAGCGGGATGGCGCGCAGGCGCCACCCGAGGACGCCGACTGACGCGTGAAGCCGGTCTCGAGCAGGAGCTGAACCGGCCTCTCGACGCCCCGGAACCGGCCTCTCGACGGGCCGCCGGTCTGCGCTGGCGTCGATGTCCATGGAACGAGGGACAGGCGGAGCTCGATGGTGCGTGGAAACCTCGGATCGGTTCGATTCGAGGAGAGGGCGGCATGACGACGTCGGCGGGGTTGTGCCAGCACTGCGGGAACGCGCTCGATTCGGCTCATCGCTTCTGCGGGCGCTGCGGTGCGCCCGTCGCCGGCGCCGCGTCGACCACGACGCCGGCGCCCCGCATCGCCGACCCCGTGGCCGAGCCGGCCGAGCGAACGGTGATGCGCCTGGGGGCGCTCGAGCCGATGCCGGCACCCGGGCCGACGGCTCCGCCGCCTCGATCCGACGACCACCCGGCCGTGCCGCACGGCAACCCGTTCGCCGGCCCGGGAAGGGGGGACGCGGCAGACGACACGCGCGCCGCGGGTCCGAACCTCGACAACCCGCCTCCGCTGGCGCCGCAACCGGCTGCCTCCCCCGCGGTGCCGAGCATCTCCAGCGACCAGCTCGCGATCCCCCGGGAGGGCGTGCTGCGTGGGTTGATCGCCGCGGGCATCGGCGCCGTCCTCGTCATCGTCGCCTGGCTCCTCATCGGGTGGTGGGCGCTGGTGGTGGCGCTCGTCGCCGGGGCCTGGGCGACGACCGTCGCCCTCACGGGTGACTGGGTGCCGGACCGGGACAGCGTGTTCATCGGCGTTGTCGCCGTCCCCACCGTGATCCGCAATCTCTCCCGGCCGATCCCGGCCCCGCATGCGGGCCCCGTGCCGACCCTCGCGATCGCCTTCCTGCCACTCGCCGGGTTCTTCTGTGGCGCACTGGGATCCGCGATTCACCACTCGTCGGAGAGCGACGTGTGCAAGGCCTACTCTGCGTTCGAATCTCACCAGAATTCGAGCAGCGACTCGCTCGGCCTGGACGACTCCACGTGGTTCTCGTTGCTGGACGATCTGGGCAGCACGGCTTCGGACTACGGCGGCAGCAGCGACGCGGCATACATCCGCTCCGCCGGCAAGGCGGCGCGGAAGGTCGCCCAGGGGCACGGGTCGGGCATGTTCGTCACCGCAAGCGTCGCCGAGGCGGAGTCCGCCATCTATCCGATCGCGAGGCTGTGCAACTCGCGGGGTGACTGATGGCGCTGGCCACCGGGCGGATCCCAAAGCCGAACGCGGTTCCGCTGCTCCACTGCCAGATCCGGGACCCGTGACACCTGCACCGCCGCACCAGGATGGCGCCGACCCGAGTCGAATCCGTCACGTTGGTGTCCGAGGCCAATGTCACGGACGCAAGCACGAGGCCGGCATACGGCAACGACCGATCAGTCCGTCCCGCCCGGAAAGGTGATCGGCGCACAGGTTTCCAAGCTGTTCGGCCCGCCCCTCGCCCGGACGCGATCGCTGCGTCCCTGGAGGATCAGCGGCGTCAGAGGACCTTGTTGAGGAAGATCTGGAGCTTCGTCGTCGTCTCGGGCCCCCAATCACCGTCGACATAGGCGCCGACGAGCCTCTGAAGGGCCTTGACGGTCGTCGTGTTGATCGAGCCCGTCACCGTGACCTTGAGCTTGGCCTGGAGGGCCTTCTTGTCGCTGGTGCCGAAGGAGTGGTCGACCGGTCGGCCGAGCCACTTCTCCATCGCGCCATAGGTCTCGGGGCCGAGGACGCCGTCGACGGTGATGTCGGTGGAGCCGCCGCCCCCGCTGCCGGTGCCGCTGCCGATCCCGGTGTCATAGGCGAGGCCGTTCGCGACCGTCAACCCAGCCTTGACAGAACACACCGGCCAGGCGCCGGGGCCCTGGACCTTGAGGACCTGCTGCGCGGTGTAGATCTGCTCGTTCTTGGAGGCGAGGTGGGCATAGCTGGCGAACCTCTGGCCGCCGAACCCGATCCACGTCGGCTCTGAGAACTGCAGACCGCCGTAGTAGCCGTTGCCGGTGTTGATCGACCAGTTCCCGCCGCTCTCACACGAGGCGACGCGGTCCCAGACCGAGTCCGCGTGGGCGACCGACGGGACGAGGACGACGGCGACGCCAGCAGCGGCGGTGGTCATACCGGTGCGGGCGGCGCGACCGGCGAGGGTGGCGCGGCGGGGACGGCGGTGCTTGGCGGCATACGCCATGGAGGGATTCCTTCCTGACTGGCGCCTCCGAGGTGAGCTGTCGGGTTGGGGAGGTCAGGTTCCCCGCCGGCGGGTGCCGGCTTCACCCCAAGGCCGCACGCGGCCAGATCTGGGTCCCCCGGCCTGCCCAGGGCCCGGCCCTGTGGCCGGTCGAGCACCCGCCGGGCAGGCTCGGCGCGCGGGTGCGCCCATGAATGATGGGCGATGTGGTGTTGTCGGACCGCGACCTTCGCCGAGGGCCGGGAACGACGGTAGAGGACGGTTCAACGATCAGGCAATGCCTGGCCCGAGATTCACAGGCTGTGAGCCGGGATTCGGCGCGGACACCGACCCCGGATCAACTCAGAGGTACTGCCCGGTGTTGGAGACCGTGTCGATGGTGCGGCCAGGCTCGGTGCCGGACTTCGTCGAGACCAGCGTGCGGACATAGATGATCCGCTCGCCCTTCTTGCCCGAGATCCGCGCCCAGTCGTCGGGATTGGTCGTGTTGGGCAGGTCCTCGTTCTCCTTGAATTCATCGACGCACGAGGACAGCAGATGCTCGATCCGTATGCCGCGTTGCCCCGTCGTCAGGAAGTCCTTGATCGCGAGCTTCTTGGCCCGGTCGACGACGTTCTGGATCATCGCGCCGGAGTTGAAGTCCTTGAAATAGAGGATCTCCTTGTCCCCACCGGCATAGGTGACCTCGAGGAAGCGGTTCTCCTCCTGCTCGGAATACATCCGCGCGACGGCCGCCTCGATCATCGCCTCCACGGTCGCCGCCGCGGATCCGTCGTTCTCGGCGAGATCGTCGGTGTGCAGGGGCAGCCCGACGGTGAGGTACTTGCGGAAGATGTCGCGCGCCGACTCCGCGTCGGGCCGCTCGATCTTGATCTTCACATCGAGGCGCCCGGGTCGCAGGATCGCCGGGTCGATCATGTCCTCGCGGTTGGTCGCCCCGATGACGATGACATTCTCGAGGCCCTCGACGCCGTCGATCTCGGCGAGCAGCTGGGGGACGATCGTCGTCTCGACGTCGCTGGAGACGCCGGACCCGCGGGTGCGGAACAGTGAGTCCATCTCGTCGAAGAAGACGACGACCGGCGTCCCCTCGTTGGACTTCTCGCGCGCCCGGTGGAAGATCAGCCGGATATGCCGCTCGGTCTCCCCCACATATTTGTTGAGCAGCTCCGGTCCCTTGATGTTGAGGAAGTAGGACTTCGCCAGCGGCTTGCCCTCCTTCTCCGCGACCTTGCGGGCGAGCGACGCGGCGACCGCCTTGGCGATCATCGTCTTGCCGCAGCCGGGCGGGCCATAGAGCAGAACACCCTTGGGTGGCTTGAGCTGGTGCTCGGTGAACAGGTCGGGGTGGAGATAGGGCAGTTCCACCGAATCGCGGATCGCCTCGATCTGCCCGCGCAGGCCACCGATGTCCTCATAGGAGATGTCGGGCACCTCCTCGAGCACGAGATCGGCCACCTCGGCCTTCTCGATCCGCTCGAAGACGAAACCCGACCGCGGTTCGAGGAGCAGGGCGTCGCCGACCCGGACCGGATGGCCGCGCAGGGAGTCGGCCATGCGGCATACGCGCTCCTCGTCGGCGTGGGCGACGACGAGGACCCGGTCGGGTTCGATGAGTTCCTTGACGAGGACGACCTCGCCGACCCGCTCGAATCCGCACGTGTCGACGATATTGAGGGCCTCGTTGAGCCGGACGTCACGGCCGGGTTTGAGGTCGACGTCGAGGACGGTCGGGCTCACTGCGACCTGCATCTTGCGGCCACCGGTGAGGATGTCGGCGGTCCCATCGGCGTGGACCTCCAGGACCACGCCGTATGCCGCGGGCGGACTCGCGAGGCGGTCCACCTCGGCCTTGAGGTTGACGAGTTGTTCGCGGGCGTCCTTGAGGGTCCGGACGAGCCGGTCGTTCTGGGCGGACATCGTCGCCAGCTGCGACTGCAGCCGGCGGACCTCCAGTGCCTCGGCGTCGGCCATGGCGAACCCCCATCAGTCGGAAGCGGCCGTGCCCGGCGGCACGGCCCTTCCCCTGACTCTAACTCGCCGTCACGGGAGAACGCGGGGAGGCACACCCACCGACCGGGCGACCCGCCGCACCCGCTTCGCGCTGCGCACGCGCTCGCCGAAGTCCTCCTCGGTCCACTCCTGGGTGTCGTCGAGGTCGGTGACATAGCCCTTGCCAGGGCGGCGCTTGCGCAGCGGCGGGGTGATGCCCGGCGCGAGCCGGCGCGCGGTGATGAGGAAGCCTGTGTGCCCGTGCATCCGGTGCTGAGGCCGGACGGCGAGCCCCTCGAGATGCCAGTCGCGCATGAGCGACTCCCACGCGTGCGGCTCGGTGAACCCGCCGTGGTCGCGCAGCGCCTCGGCGACCCGGGAGAGTTGGGTGGCCGTCGCGACATAGCAGATGACCACCCCGCCGGGCAGGAGCGCGTCCCCGACGACGCCGAGGCACTCCCACGGGGCGAGCATGTCGAGAACGACCCGGTCGACGGTCCCGGGCTCGACGGCCCGTGGCAGCGTCTCGACGAGGTCGCCGACGGTCACGGTCCACGCCGGGTGGTCGATCCCGAAGAACGCCCGGGCGTTCCCCCTGGCGATCTCGGCGAAATCCGCCCGGCGTTCGAAGGAATGCAGGCGGCCCTCCTCGCCGATCGCCCGGAGGAGGGACATCGACAGCGCTCCCGACCCGACGCCGGCCTCGACGACGACGGCGCCGGGGAAGATGTCGGCATACGTGAGGATCTGGCCTGCATCCTTGGGATAGATGACGGCGGCGCCGCGCGGCATCGACATGACGTAGTCGGCGAGCAGCGGCCGGACCGCGAGATAGTCGATCCCCGCCGTGCTCCGCACCGTCGAGCCGTCGGGGGCACCGATGAGGTCCGTATGCCGGATGAACCCCCGGTGCGTGTGGAACTCCTTCCCGTCCTCGAGCGTGATGGTGTGCAGCCGCCCTTTGGGGTCGGTCAACTGCACCCGATCACCGGCTCGGAACGGTCCGCGCCGCAGATCCGGGTCGATCGCCGTCATGAGGCCGAAGACTAATCGGCGCCGGCGACAGCCAGCGCGGCGCCTGGTGTCACGGACGTCATCGGAGCAGATCCGGAAGTCGCGGCCGAATCCTGGCGTGATCGCCCTGGAACGCGCATCATCAGTCGCGTGACCGTGATCAGCATCACCCCAGCCCGCGAGCGCGTCCGCACCACCCTCGCCGAGTTGGCCCGCACGCCCCCGCCGTTGGAGCAGTTCGTCGCTGCGGTCAAGGACGAAGTTGGCCGGGTCCTTCCCGCGGCAGCGATCGCCGTCGGGACACTCGACCCGGAGACGGCCGTCCCCAACGGCGGGTGCTTCTCGCCCGTGGAGGGCTCGTCCGCCGAGGACGTCGCCACCGCGGCCCGGAGGTGGGCCGAAATCGAATACGGCGACCCCGAACCCTCCGCGCTCCAGGTGATGCACCGCCGGGGGGTGACTGCCCTCGGGATGGTGCAGGAGACGCACGGATCGCCCGAGCGCTCGCGGCGGATGCGGGAGCTGATGCTCCCGGTGGGGATCACCGACGAGGTACGAATGCTCGGGTATGCCGGAGGGCGGCCCTGGGCTGCGCTCATGCTGTTCCGGACCGGCGGGAGCTTCACCGCGGACGACGTCGCGTTCGTCGCCTCGCTGTCCTCCGCCGTGGGTCGCGGGGTGCGCGCCTGCGTGCTCCAGTCGGCATACGGCATGAGGTATCCGGAGCCGGGTGCGCGCTCGCTGGTCGTCGGCCCGGGCGGGGAGATAGTCCTCGCCACTGCTGAGGCGCGCAACTGGTTCGCGCGGATGCTCGCCGAGAACGGTGCGCAGGCATCAGCCGCAGTCGTCCCGGGCTTGATCGCCCGACTGGGTTCTGCCGCCGAGAGCCCGGGCGAGGCGCACACTCGGATTCACCGGCGTGACGGCCAGTGGTTCACGGCATCGGCCGAGCGGCTCCTCGGACCCGGCGGCAGCCCTGACGGACACGTCGTCGTCACGATCGTCGCCAGCGAACCCCACGAGCTGGCGCCATTGCTCTTCGAGTCCCTCGGCCTCACCCCCCGCGAGCAGGCGGTGACCCGGCTCGTCATGGACGGCTTGGACACGCGCCGCATAGCCGGGCGACTCGGTCTGAGTGCCTACACCGTCCAGGATCACCTGAAGTCGGTGTTCGGCAAGGCCGGCGTGATGAGTCGCGGCCAACTCGTGGCGCGCATCGAGGGCCGGGCCTGAGGCCGCGACCGCAGCTCAGCGGGCGGACAACGCCTCGTTGACGCGCGCCGCGGTGACAACGCCGAGTAGCCGGCCCTGGTGCACGACGGCGACGATGCCCGACGGGACGCCGGCGAACGCCGCGAGGAGCCCGGTCAACGGCCCGTTTGGGTCGGTGTCGACGACCCACGCGGCCGGCTGCGGGACGGCGATCGACCCGATGGACGTATGCCGCAGCGCATCTCCCGGGACCGCGTGCAGTGCCGCCGCGTCCACCAGGGCGACGGGACGCCCGGTCGAGTCGACGACGACCGGCGGCAGGCCGGTCGGCAGGTCGGCGACGGTCGCATCCGCCGGAACGGCGACGACCGGCGAGAGGACCTGGACGATCCGCACCCCCTCGATCGCGCGGGTGGCCCGGCCCCAGCCGACGGCCTGGCGCGCGCCCTGCCAGAGGAAGAAGGCGATGAGCAGCCCCCACCCGGAGTAGCCGAGCTGCAGCCGCTCCCCAGCCATGAGGGGCCGGCCGATGAACCACCACAGGACGCCGATCGAGATGGCGATCCCGGCATAGCCGGCGGCTGTGCGGCCACGGGCCCGAGAGCCGGTGGCGCGCCAGACGATCGCCTCGACGATCTGGCCGCCGTCCAGCGGGAGACCGGGCAGGAGGTTGAACAGCGCGAGGGCACCGTTGAGGAACCAGAAGGCATGAACGAGTCCGCGCGGAACCCCACCCTCCATCCCGGTGGCGGCGAGATAGCCGATCCCGCAGAGGATCCCGTTGGAGGCGGGCCCGGCGGCGGCGACCAGGGCGCTGGCACCCGGCCGCGCTCGGGTGACGTCGAGGGCCGTGTGCCCGCCCCACAGGTCGGCGACGACCCGGTGCACGGGGAATCCGAACGCCCGGGCGGTGACCGCGTGCGCGGCCTCGTGGACGAGCACGGCGACGAGCAGCAGGAGGGCATAGAGGAGGCCGACGCCATAGGCCCGGGCCGCGCCGAGATCGGGGCGGCTCTCGGCGACCTGCGGCCCGATCAGGGCGATGATGACGACCGCGAGGATCAGCCAGCTCGGCCCGAGATAGACCGGCACGCCGGCCACGGTCGCCAGGCGGATGCCCGGGGCCTGCTTCGTGGGCGGGGTGCTCGACATGGCGACGAACCTACCTGGCTGACCTGCTCAGGGCCGCTCTCGTCCTGCCCCGACGGCCGCTCGGTCAACGGATAATGGCCTCCATGCCCGTTCGTCCCGACGCCACCGATCAGCTGCGCGCGCTCCTCGCCGAGCGTCTCCTCGTCCTCGACGGCGCCATGGGGACGATGATCCAGCGCCACCGCCTCGGTGAGGCGGACTTCCGGGGGGAGCGGTTCGCCGACTGGCCGTCGGACCTCATCGGCAACAACGACCTGCTCTCCTTGACCCAGCCGCAGATCATCGCCGACATCCACCGGGCCTATCTCGACGCCGGCGCTCACCTCATCTCGACCAATACGTTCAACGCCCAGCGGATCTCGCTGGCGGACTACGGCATGGACGACCTCGCGGCCGAGTTCAACACCGCCTCCGCGACCCTCGCCCGACGAGCCGCCGACGACGCCATGGCCGCCGATCCCGCCGTCCCGCGCTTCGTCGTCGGCTCCCTCGGCCCGACCAACCGGACCGCCTCGATCTCCCCTGACGTCACCGACCCCGGCGCCCGCAATGTCACCTTCGACGACCTCGTCGCGGCGTATGCCGAGCAGGCCGCTGCCCTCGTCGACGGCGGTGTCGACGTGCTCGCGGTGGAGACGATCTTCGACACTCTCAACGCCAAGGCGGCGATCTTCGCCCTCGAGACGCTGTTCGAGGAGCGCGGCCGGCGCTGGCCGGTCATCGTCTCCGGGACGATCACCGACGCCTCCGGGCGCACCCTGTCGGGGCAGACCGCCGAGGCGTTCTGGCACTCCATCCGGCACGCCCGTCCGCTCGCGGTCGGCTTCAACTGCGCCCTCGGCGCCGCACAGATGCGCCCGTTCATCGCCGACCTCGCCCGGGTCGCCGACACCTTCGTCTCCTGCTATCCCAACGCGGGCCTGCCCAACGCCTTCGGGGAGTATGACGAGAGCGCCGCCGAGACCGCCGCCGCCCTGACCGAGTTCGCGGGGAGCGGCCTGGTCAACCTCGTCGGCGGGTGCTGCGGGACGACGCCCGAGCACATCGCCGCGCTCGCCGCGGCCGTGGACGGGATGGCGCCACGCGGCATACCGACCCTCGACCCGGCCATGCGCCTGTCGGGACTCGAGCCGCTGACCCTCACCGAGGACAGCCTCTTCGTCAACGTCGGCGAGCGGACGAATATCACCGGGTCGGCCCGCTTCCGCAAGCTCATCCAGGCCGAGGACTATCCGGCGGCCCTGTCCGTCGCCCGCCAGCAGGTCGAGGCCGGCGCCCAGATCATCGACGTCAACATGGACGAGGGGATGATCGACGGGGTCGCGGCCATGGACCGCTTCCTCAAGCTCATCGCCTCCGAACCCGACATCTCGACGGTCCCGGTGATGATCGACTCCTCCAAGTGGGCGGTCATCGAGGCCGGGCTCAAGTGCGTCCAGGGCAAGCCGGTCGTCAACTCGATCTCGATGAAGGAGGGCGAGGAGGCCTTCCGCGCGCAGGCCAACCTCTGCCGCAAATACGGCGCCGCCGTCGTCGTCATGGCCTTCGACGAGCACGGTCAGGCCGACACGCTGGAACGCCGCAAGGCGATCAGCGAGCGGGCGTATGCCGTGCTCACCCGCGACGTGGGTTTCCCCGCCGAGGACATCATCATCGACCCCAACATCTTCGCCGTCGCGACCGGGATCGAGGAGCACGCGACCTATGGCATCGACTTCATCGAGGCGACCCGGTGGATCACCGAGAACCTCCCGGGCGTGCGCGTCTCCGGCGGCGTCTCCAATGTCTCGTTCTCCTTCCGCGGCAACAATCCCGTCCGCGAGGCGATCCATTCCGTGTTCCTCTATCACGCGATCCAAGCGGGCATGGGGATGGGCATCGTCAACGCCGGCCAGCTCGTCGTCTATGACGAGATCGACCCCGAGCTGCGCGAGCGAATCGAGGACGTCGTCCTGAACAGGCGCGCCGACGCGACCGACCGGCTCCTCGAGATCGCCGAGCGGTTCAATGTCGCGGCCGGGGTGCCCGAAGCCGACGCGCCCGAGTGGCGCACCCTCCCGGTGGCGGAACGGATCACCCACGCCCTCGTCAAGGGCATCGACGAGCATGTCGAGGCCGACACCGAGGAGCTGCGGGTCGAGATCGCCGCGCGCGGCGGCCGCCCGCTCGAGGTCATCGAGGGCCCGCTCATGGACGGGATGAACGTCGTCGGCGACCTCTTCGGCGCCGGGAAGATGTTCCTCCCGCAGGTCGTCAAGTCGGCCCGGGTCATGAAGAAGGCGGTCGCCCACCTCGTCCCGTTCATCGAGGCGGAGAAGCAGCCCGGCGACGCGGGCCGGGCCAAGGGCCTGATCGTCACTGCCACCGTCAAGGGCGACGTCCACGACATCGGCAAGAACATCGTCGGCGTGGTCCTCCAGTGCAACAACTACGACGTCCACGACCTCGGCGTCATGGTGCCGGCGCAGCGGATCCTCGACACCGCGCGCGACCTCGGCGCCGACGCGATCGGCCTGTCCGGACTCATCACGCCGTCGCTGGACGAGATGGTCAATGTCGCCGCCGAGATGGAGCGCCAGGGCTTCGAGATCCCCCTCCTCATCGGCGGGGCGACGACGTCGAAGGCGCACACCGCCGTGAAGGTCGACCAGCGCTATCACGGGCCGGTCGTCTGGGTGAAGGACGCCTCCCGCTCGGTGCCGGTCGTCGCCCAGTTGCTCTCCGACGAACACCGGCCGGCGCTGATGGCCTCGGTCGCCGAGGACTACGACGCGATCCGGGTGCGCCACGCCGCCAAGTCGAGCGAGCGACCCCTGTTGTCGTATGCCGCGGCCCGCGACGCCGGGCCCACGCTCACCTTCACGCCGGACACCGTGCCCGTCCCCGCTCACCCGGGGATCCACCGGTTCCTCGACCACGACCTCGCCGAGCTGCGGGACTACATCGACTGGACCCCCTTCTTCGCCGCCTGGGAGATGCGCGGGCGGTTCCCCGACATCCTCAACCACCCCGCCTCAGCGGAGGCGGCGCGGCGCCTCCATGGGGACGCGCAGGCGATGCTCGACCGGATCATCGCCGAGAAGTGGTTGTGCGCCAATGGGATCGCGGGGATCTTCCCGGCGGCTCGGGACGGTGACGACACGGTCGTGTATGCCGATGACTCCCGCACCGCGGTCCGGCTCCGGCTGCACCACCTGCGCCAGCAGGGCCAGCACCGCGAGGGCGTCCCGAACCGCTCGCTCGCCGACTTCATCGCGCCGTCCGGGGCGGGCGTCCCGGACTGGGTCGGCGCCTTCGCCGTCACGGCCGGACTCGGCAGCGGCGAGCGGGTCATGGCGTTCAAGTCGGCTCACGACGACTACAGCGCGATCCTCCTCGAGTCGCTCACCGACCGGCTCGCCGAGGCGTTCGCGGAACGGCTCCACGAGCGGGTCCGGACCGAACTCTGGGCCTATGCGCCGGCTGAGGATCTCGGCAACGAGGCGTTGATCGCGGAGTCCTATCGCGGCATACGACCCGCGCCGGGATATCCCGCGTGCCCCGACCACACGGAGAAGCGGGCGATCTGGGAACTGCTGGACGTCCGCGCGGAGACCGGGATCGAGTTGACCGAGTCGATGGCGATGTGGCCGGGAGCGTCGGTCAGCGGGCTCTACTTCGCCCACCCGAAGGCGCAGTACTTCGTCGTCGGGCGCCTGGGGCGCGACCAGGTCGAGGCCTATGCCGAGCGCAAGGGCTGGACCCTGCGCGAGGCCGAGCGGTGGCTCGGGGCCAACCTCGGCTACCACCCCGAGGACTGACCGGCATGCCACGAGGAAGCGCTCCCACCCCCAGGGTTCTCCGTAGTAGCATCAATCGCCGTCAACCTGACCCGGCCCCCGGGCCGTGCCGCCAGTCTCCGTCGCCTCCAGGGGTAGCCATGCACACTCGTTCCACGTCCCTGCGTCGCTCCCGCCGCGTCGCCGTCGCCGCGAGCGTGCTGGGCGCGCTGGCGCTCGTCGTCGCGCCGTCCGCCTCGGCCCAGGGCAAGATCAAGTTCTCCACGACGGGCCAGATCCAGGCGGTCGATGGGGGCAAGATCAAGTTCAATGCAGGGGCAGACGCCGACGGCGGACGGATCAAGTTCCGCGGCTGACCTTCTCGGCGAGACCGTCCGGGGTCCGCGCCCGCGCTGCCCAGGCGGCGAGGGCCCGGGTGTCGAGTCCCACGAGCGAGTCGAGTTGCACCGAGCCCGCGATCGGCGGCACCGGGACGGTGTGCGGGATCGCCAGCGTCGGATAGCCCGCGGCGACCGCGGACCGAACGCCGGTCGCCGAGTCCTCGAGGGCGACGCACCGGCTCGGTGCGACGCCCAGGGCCGTCGCGGCCGCGAGATAGGGCTCCGGGTCGGGCTTGCCGTTGACCACGTCGTCGCCGCTGATCACGCACGCGAATGTGCCCTCCGGCAGATTGCCCAGCACCGCGCGGGTCAACGGCGACCACGACATGGTCACGAGCGCACACGGCACGCCATGGGCGGCGAGATCATCGAGCAGCGCCTTGGCCCCGGGCCGCCACGGAACGTGCGCGCCGACCTGCTCGACGACCCGCGCGATGAGGCGCCGGACGACCTCGTCGGGAGACAGGCTGACGGGCGAGTGCTCGATGATGAACTGTGCCGAGACCAGGAGCGCATTGCCGACGAGCTGGTGGGCGAGATCGTCGCTCCACCTCCCGCCATACGACTCGACGAGGTCGTGTTCCGCGCGGATCCAGTAGGGCTCGGTGTCGACGAGGGTGCCGTCCATGTCCCACATGACGGCGTCCAGGGCAGCCGGACGCGGTTGCGTGGGCACGGCCTCCTCCTCGCACGACACGGTCGACTCGCGTCGCGAGTCTAGGCGCAAGCCGACCCGGGGGGCGCACCGCGGTCGTAGGGTGGGCCCCATGACGTGGACCAGTCACCGTGGCCGCGGGCCGCGCGCGTGGACGGCGGGCGGGTCGTGATCGAACTCGACGACCTTCCCCAGCTGCACGACCCGGTGATGATCGTCGCCTTCGAGGGCTGGAACGACGCCGGCGAGGCGGCGAGCGATCTCGTCGCCCATCTCGCGCACGCCTGGGACGCGGTGCCGATGGCCGCGCTCGACCCCGAGGACTATTACGACTTCCAGGTCAACCGGCCGCGGGCCGTGCTCGAGGACGGCCGGCGGCGGGTGCAGTGGCGCACGACACGGATCCTCCTCGCCCGCCCGCCCGAGCTCGGCCGCGACGTGGTCCTCGTCAGCGGGATCGAGCCGAGTTTCCGGTGGCGGGGGTTCACCGTCGAGCTCATGCAGTATGCCCAGGAGGCCGCGGTCGACACCGTCCTCTTCCTCGGGGCGCTCATGGCGGATGTCCCGCACACCCGCGGCATACCCGTCACGGCGACCTCGGAGGACGACCAGACCGTCCATCGGTTCGACCTCGAGCGGTCGACATATGAGGGTCCGACCGGAATCATCGGCGTCCTCGCGGACGCGGCGACTCAGGCCGGGCTGACGACGATGTCATTCTGGGCCGCGGTCCCCCACTATGCGGGGCATGCGCCGTCGCCGAAGGCGACGTTGGCGCTCCTGCAGCGGGTCGAGCGCGTCCTCGGGCACCCATTGCCGAAGGGCACCTTGGCGGACGACGCCAAGGCCTGGGAGCGCGGAATCGACGATCTCGCCGAGACCGACGAGGAGGTCGCGGAATACGTGGAGGCGCTGGAGCAGGCGCAGGACACCGCTCAACTGCCCGAGGCGAGCGGCGATGCGATCGCGCGCGAGTTCGAGCGCTATCTGCGGGGTCAACAGCCCGACTCCGGGGCCTCCTGAGCCGTCAGAGGCGGACGCCGAGGAGGGCATCGAGGGCCCGGGCGAGCACGCCGGGCGCCGAGGCATCCCCCGGCTCGCCAGCCAGGGCGTGATCGGCCCAGCCGTCGACCACTTCGAGAGCAGCCGGGGTGTCGAGGTTGTCGCTCATCGCGGCCCGGATCGCCGCGATCACGGGCTCGGCGGGCGGCGCCTCGTTGACCGACAGCGCCGCACGCCACCGCTCGAGACGGGCCGTGGCCGCCGCGAGCGCGGCATCGGTGTAGTCCCACGGGCTGTCGTAGCGGTGGGCGAGCAGCAGCAACCGGATCGCCATCGGGTCGACACCGTCTCGCCGCAGCGCGGAGACGAGGACGAGATTGCCCCGCGACTTGCTCATCTTCTCGCCGTCGAGACCGACCATCTCCTGGTGAAGGTATGCCGCGGCATACGTCGCGTCGACGGCGTCGCTCTGGGCGGCGCTCATCTCGTGATGGGGGAAGACCAGATCGCTGCCGCCGCCCTGGATGTCGACCGGAAGCCCGAGGCGGTCAGCGGCGATCGCAGTGCATTCGATGTGCCATCCGGGCCGACCGGGCGGCAGCCCCTCGGGCGTCCACGACGGCTCGCCGTCGCGAGCGGCGCGCCACAGCAGGGGGTCGAACGGGTCACGCTTCCCAGGGCGGTCCGGGTCGCCGCCACGCTCCCGGATGACGAGGTCCATCTGCTCGCGCGTCCACCGGCTCACCGTGCCGAAGCTGTCGGCGGCGGCGAGGTCGAGATAGAGGTCCGCGCCGTCGGCGTCGTCGCCGGTCAGCCCATAGGTCACGCCGGCGGTGACGAGTTCCCGGACGGCCGAGGCGATGAGGTCGATCGACTCCACCACGCCGACGAGCTCGTCCGGGGGCAGGACGCCGAGGGCGGTCATGTCCTCGCGGAAGAGAGCGATCTCGGTCTCGGCGAGGTCGCGCCAGGCGACGCCGTCCCGGGCCGCTCGCTCGAGGAGGGGGTCGTCGATATCGGTGACGTTCTCGACATAGCGGACGGTCAGCCCGCTGTCCCGCAGGGCCCGGCCGACGAGATCGAAGGTCACATAGGTCGCGGCGTGCCCGAGGTGGGTCGCGTCGTAGGGCGTGATCCCACAGACATACATCGTCGCCACCCCGTCGCGGCCGGTGACGGGAACCAGTGTGCCGGAGGCGGTGTCGTGGATGGTCAGGGCCGGCCCGCGGCCGGGGATCGCGGGCAGGGTGACGGTGGGCCAGGTTCGCACGGGCACAGACTACGGAATGGCGCTCACAGCGGCGGCCACGGTATCGCCGGCCAACCGCCGCCCGCTCGTGGCAGCCGCGGCCGACGCAGGAGGCCGCTGACACGCGCGTGGAGCGCCTCGATCTCGCGCGCGGTGAGCAGGCCGGCCAGTTCGTCGGCGAGAGTGCGGTCGAGAGCGATCCGCAGGGCATCGACGCGTTCGGCGTCGCCGTCGGTGAGGGGCTCGCCCTCCCACCCCCACAGCACGGTGCGCAGCTTGTGCTCGACGTGGAAGGTGACGCCGTGGTCCACGGCATACATCCGGCCGTCGTGGCGGAAGGCGTGGGCGCCCTTGCGGTCGGCGTTGTTGAGGAGGACGTCGAGGACCGCGAGGGAGCGGACGTCGGGGCGGTCCTCGTGGGCGATGAGCAGCGGCCGGCCGCGCTCGTCCTCGGCCCGGAGGACCGGGAGGAGGCCGCGCGCGTCGGAGCCGGGCCGCAGGACGTGGACCACCGACTCGGCCGCGCCGGGTTCGCCGACCCAGGCCTGCGCCATGCCGACCCCGAGCGGTCCGTCGCGCAGGACGGTCGGGGGGACGACGTGCCAGCCGCCCGCCTCGCTGACGAGATAGGCGGCGCGTTCCCGGGCCGCGAGGCTGCCGTCGGGGAAATCCCAGAGCGGACGTTCGCCGGAGATCGGTTTGTACACGGCATACGGACCCTCGTCGGGGTCGCCGAGGCGGGCCAGGACGGTCGTATTGGAGGCGCCGGAGATCTGGCCGACGACGTGGAGGTCGCCGGCCGCGAGGTCCTCGGCCGAGATCAGCGCCGGTATCCGTTGGCGCGCGGACAGATGTGCCCGTCCGGGTCGAGCGGGCCGCCGCAGAACGGGCACGGCGGCCGGCCGGCCGAGACGAGCGCCTTGCAGCGTCGCGCGAACTCCTGGGCGATGAGGGGCGGGAAGACGATGTGGACGGTCTGCATCTCGTCGGGCAGGCCCTCGGCACGGGCCGCCTCGACATCCCCCGCCGCCTCGGGATCGCGGTCGTGACAGTGGAGGTGGACCAGTTCGTGCTCGGCGTCCCATTCGAGCGTCATCGTCCCCACCCGGAAGTCCTCGTCGAAGGGTGTCTCGAGCGGCTCGTTGTCGGGGTCGGGCGGGGGTTGGACGCGGGTCGCGGTCGCGTCGAGGAGGTCGTTGATCCGGTCGGCGAGGAGTTCGACCTGGAACTTCTCGCAGGCGACGGTCGAGCGGGCGCCGGCCCCGACGACCTGGAGATAGAACGTCCGCTGGCCGGGGGGGCCCACGGTCCCGGCGACGAAGCGCGCGGGAGGGTCGTAGCTCACCAGACTCATGTGGCGACCCTAGCTCGCGGGGCCGGTGTGGCGCTCTGGTGGCCTGCCCACCGCGCCGGCGTGCCTGGGCCACCTCCGATCTCGCCGTCGTCCTCGGCGGCGTCCGCGTTCTCCGGTGGCGTGGCCAGTCCTTCGAGCCCGATGCCGGGACCGTTGACCGCCACAACGAGGGGGCGGCCGGTGGTGTAGCGGATGACACTGACCGACGCCGGATCGACGTGGATGCGCTGGAACTCATCGAGGTGAAGCCCGAGGGCGTCGGCGATGATCGCCTTGATGACGTCACCGTGGCTCACGGCGGCCCAGATCGCGGCCGGACCGTGGTCGCGGCGCACGTCGGCATCGATGCCCCTCACCGCGCCGACCGCGCGGGCGGACAGCTGGGCGAGGCCCTCGTGGGCGAAGTCGGGGCTCGGCGGGAAGACGGCTGCGGACGGGACCCGCTGGACGGTCCGCCACAGGTCCTCGCGGGCGAGGTCCGCCAGCGGCCGGCCGGTCCACGCGCCATAGCGGCACTCCCCCAGGTCCTCGACCTGCTCGACGGGCAGACCGTGGGTCTGGGCGATCGGGCGCGCCGTCTCCACGGTGCGCTGCAGGGGGGAGGCAAGCACACGGCATACGGGCAGGGGCGCGAGCCGGTCCGCGAGCACCCGCGCCTGCTCGGTCCCAAGATCGTCGAGCCCCACCCCGTCGGTCCACCCCGCCAGGACCCCGGTCGCGTTGGCCGTCGTCCGTCCGTGGCGGATCAGCAGGAGCGTCGGCACGCCCCCAGCGTATGCCCCCGTCCGGTCCCGGCTGTTGCGCCCATTGCCGGGAAGTCCTCCTCGCGACGGAAATCCTCCGGTGCGGAGTGGGGGTTTCCGTTACGCGGCGTCGTGTGACTGAATTGGCTATGTGATCGTGGACCAGGCGAAGTATGTGCACGGCATACGGCAGCCGTGTGGCGACCTGAGCGACGAACTCGCGGCCCTGCGGGAGTGTCCGGACGAGCCGTCCTTCCTGTGGATCGGGCTCAAGGATCCAGACGGGGGCGAGTTCGATCTCGTCGTCGACGAACTCGAGCTTCACCCGCTCGCCGTGGAGGACGTGCGCAAGGGCGGGCAGCGCGCCAAGATCGAGCGTTACGAGGGGTCGATCTTCGTCGTCCTCAAGACCCTCCGCTATGTCGATGCGACCTCGGACATCGAGACCGGTGAGGTGATGGTCTTTCTCGGGGACCGCTTCGTCGTCACCGTGCGCCACGGCGATCTGAGTCCCCTCGCCGGGATCCGGCACCGGCTCGAGCAGCAGCCCGAGGTACTGCGACTCGGCCCGGTTGCCGTCTTCCATGCCGTCATCGACTCCGTCGTCGACAACTACCTGCGCATCGACGGGGAACTCCAGGCGGACCTCGAGGCCATCGAGGCCGGCGTGTTCGCCGGGGACAAGGACATCCACTCCGAGCGGATCTATCTGCTCAAGCGGGAAGTGCTCGAGTTCAAGCGGGCCGTCGGACCGCTGCGACGTCCGCTGACGGCCCTCGCGTCCCCCGGCTCGCCGTTCGGTGACACCGAGGCGAGGCTGCTGCTGCGCGACGTGGCCGACCACCTGTCCCGCGTCATCGACCACATCGAGTCGTATGAACGCCTGCTCACCGACGTCCTGCATGCGCACCTCGCGCGCGTCGGGGTCCGGCAGAACGAGGACATGCGCAAGATCTCGGCCTGGGTCGCCATCGCCGCGATGCCGACGATGATCGCCGGGATCTATGGGATGAACTTCGACCACATGCCGGAACTGCGGTGGCATTACGGCTATGCCTACGCCCTGCTGCTCATGGTCTGCGTCTGCGCGGTCCTGTATCGCGCCTTCCGGAGATCCGGCTGGCTCTGAGCCGGGGCCGTTGGCAACCGAAAGTCCTGCGCAGCGGAAGATTTCCGTCGCGCAGGACAGTGCGGCATAGGGCGGAAGTCGGGTCAGGTGGCGGCGATCCAGCCGACGCCGAGCGCAGCGGCGAGGGCGAGCCCGGCGACGACGCGATAGCTGACGAAGGCGCGGAGGGAGTTCGACGCGACGAACTTCAGCAGCCAGGCGATCGAGGCATAAGCCACGACGAAGGCGACGCAGACGCCGAGGGACATCTGTCCGACACCGAGTTCGCCGAGGTTGTCCTTCTCCTGGACCATGGAGAAGAGCCCGGCGGCCGTGAGGGCCGGGATCGCCATGAAGAAGCTCAGCTCAGTCGCGGTGACCCGGTCGATGCCGCGCAGGAGGCCGGCCGAGATCGTGGCCCCCGAGCGGGAGACGCCGGGGATCAGCGAGAAGCACTGGACGAGGCCGATCATCAGGCCGTCGCGGACGCCGACCTGCCCCTCGCCGCGCTGGATGCCCTGGGCGGCGAGTTCGTCGTGCCGGCGCTCAGCGACCACCATGACGACGCTCCAGAGGACGAGGGCACCCGCGACGACCCAGAGATTGCGCAGGGGGCCCTCGATCAGATGCCGGCCGAGGAAGCCGGCGATACCCACCGGGATGGAGCCGACGATGACCGCCCACGCGAGCGCATAGTCGTGGTGCGCCCGTGCAGCGGGATCGCGCAGCCCGCGCACCCACGCCATGAAGAGGCGGGCGATCTTGCGGGCGAAGAAGAGGAAGGTCGCGACGATGGCGCCGAGCTGGATGATCGCGGTGTAGGCCGTGACGGCGGGGGCGTCCAGTTTGAGGCCGAGCAGCTTCTCGGCGACCGTCAGATGACCGGTCGAGGAGACGGGGAGGAATTCGGTGAGGCCTTCGACGACGCCGAGCACGAGGGCATCGAGGTAGCTGAGCACGGAGGAACCTTCGGGAGTGGGGATGGGGGTCGTCGGCGGGACGCCCGCCGAGTCAGCGTGTCACAGGCTGACAGCCGACCATGGGAATTCGCTGGACGTCGCGTCAGGCCCGAACGACCTCGTCGTCGTCATCGTCCTCGGTGTCCTGATCGGCACTGTCGGGATCGTCGTCCTCGGTGTCGTCCTCGGTGTCATCGAGGTCGTCCTCGTCCAGGTCGTCGAACTCCTCGTCGTCCAGGCCGACATAACGATCGTCCGAGTCGTCCTCGTCGAGGTCGTCCTCCTCCTCCGGTTCGGTGACCACATCGAAGGGCGTCATCTCGCCGTAGCTGTCCAGCAGGGCGTCGTCATAGGCCTCGAACGCGTCGGCGAGATCGTCATAGGCCGCCAGGACGTTGGGATCGTCCTCGCCGCGGCGCTGTGCACAGGCCTCGAGGTGCCGCTCGAAGGCGTTGACGAGGACGGCGAGGGCTGCGCGGGGGTCGGCCATGGCCCAACGGTATCGCGTGTGGGTGACCTGACCCGACCGGATCCCCGGCGCACGGGAGTCGTGCCGCGACCCCCGTGTCGGCCGCCTCCCCCCTCGGGCCGACGGCCGTCATCGCCGCGCCCGTATGCCGGTCAGCAGGTCGCGATGAGCCGCGCCAAGACGCGGGTCCCGAACCGCAGGGCCTCCACCGGAACGCGTTCATCGACCCCGTGGAACATCGGAGCGAAGTCGAGATCGGCGGGCAGGCGCAACGGAGCGAATCCGTAGCCGGTGATCCCCAGCCGCGAGAGCGCCTTGTTGTCCGTGCCGCCGGAGAGGCAATAGGGCAGGACCTCGGCGTCGGGATCCTCCGCCTTGATCGCTGCGACCATCGCCTCGACGAGCGACCCCGAGAACGGGGCGTCGAGCGCGATGTCCTGGTGCACGACGTCCACGTCGACGTGGTCGCCCGCGAGATCGCGGAGCGTCTTGAGCACCGTCTCGTCGTGACCGGGGAGGAAGCGGCAGTCGAGAGAGGCGCCGGCGTCGGACGGAATGACATTGTGCTTGTAGCCCGCGTCGAGCATGGTGACATTGGCCGTGTCCCGCAGCGTCCCCCGGACGAAACCGGCCGCACCGCCCAACTGCCGCAGGAGGCGCTCGAGGTCGCCCGCGGCATACGGAATGTCGGTGAGGCGACTGAGGCCGTCGAGCAGCTCCTGGACCGACGGGATGAACTCCTGCGGCCACTGGTGGGCGTCGATCCGGGCGATGGCCTGCGCGAGGCGGACGATCGGGTTCTCGTCGTTGGGGACCGAGCCGTGACCGGCGCGGCCGTGCGCGGTCAGGCGCAGCCAGAGGATGCCCTTCTCGGCGGTCTGGAGGAGATAGGCACGACGCTCCCCACCGCCCGCGCCCAGGGTGACGCTGTATCCGCCGACCTCGCTGATCGCCTCGGACACGCCGTCGAAGATCTCGGGGTGATGCGTTACGACCCAGTGCGAGCCCTTGACGCCACCGGCCTCCTCGTCGGCGAAGAAGCCGACGACGAGATCGCGCGGCGGTGTCGTTCCGGTGCGCGCGAGTTCGCGGATGGTCGCGAGGATCATCGCGTCCATCCCCTTCATGTCGACCGCTCCGCGGCCCCAGATCACCCCGTCGCGCAACTCGCCGGCGAAGGGATCGACGCTCCAGTCACCGGCGTGCGCGGGGACCACGTCGAGGTGCCCGTGGATGCACAGCGCGGGGCGGGACCGGTCGGCCCCGGGAATGCGGGCGAAGACATTGGCGCGACCGGGCTCGGACTCCACGATGACCGGCTGCAGGCCGACCTCGCGCAGCTGCGACACCACGTAGTCGGCCGCGTCCGCCTCACCCGGCCCGCTGCCGTCGCCGTAGTTGCTCGTGTCGATCCGGATCAGCTCCTGGCAGATCCGGGCGACCTCCGTCTCGGCGTGTGTCATTCGCGTGCTCAGGAGCAGACCTTCTGGAGCTTCTCGGAGTACGTCATCATCACGTCAGTGTATTTCTGCGACAGATCGGCCGCAGTCGACCCGCTCTTGCCGATCAGCCCCCTGGCCGCGTTCATGGTCGCGGTGTAGGCGTCCTTCAGTTCCGCTGGCAGCTTGTCCACCGTCCCGGCCGGGAAGGCCTTGTCGAAGGCGGCCTTGTCGAACCCGCCGGTGAGGGCGTCGAGGCCGACCCCGGCGATGTCGAGGCCGGCTGTCGCGGCGTCCAAGCACGCCTGGAGGTTGCCACCGAGCCCTCCGGCTGTTGCCGAACTCGTGGTGCTGCTCGTGGTCTTGGTGGCGGTCGACGATGACGGAGCGGACGCGGAGGTCGACGTCCTGCTCGTGCCGGCCCCACCGCTTCCGCAGGCGGTGAGGAGCAGGCCGCCGGCAGCGGCAAGCGCGAGAAGTCGGGTGCGCATGGTCATGAAGGTCCCCCTGCAGGTCGCCAGAATCGACGTGTCGTATGCCGCGTGCGCGGCTCGTCCACGCCACTCTAGACCGACCCCACGACAGCCCTCGTCAGTCGCCGGTCGCTGCCGCGTGTGAACCGGGAAGGGGGATCGCGGCATACGAGAGCGAGGGACTCGGGTCACTCGGGACGGAGGATCTCGGCGAGGTCGTAGCCCGCGACCTCCTCCAACTGGTCGTAGCCGCACGAGCGGGGGTCACGGTCGGGCCGCCACCGCTTGAACTGTGCCGTGTGGCGGAAGCGCCGCCCCTCCATGTGGTCGTAGCCGACCTCCAGCACTCGCTGGGGACGCAGCGGCACGAAGGAGAGGTCCTTCCCGGCGCTCCATCGGCTGCCCGTCCCGGGTACCCGGTCGGGGTTGGCGATCATCCAGTCGATCCACTGCCCCCACGGGTGGTCCTCGATGTCGGTCTCCAGCGGGCGCAACTCCTCCAGCAACGAGCGCCGCCGGGCCTCGGTGAAGGAGGCGGACACGCCGATGTGCTGAAGCTGCCCATCGGCGTCGAAGAGCGCGAGGAGCAGCGAGCCGAGCAGCGGATCGGCAGCGGTGGAGTTCTTGTGGAGGCGATACCCGGCGAGGACGACATCGGCGGTCCGCTCGTGCTTGATCTTGAACATCGCGCGGGAGTTGGGCTGATAGGGCGCGGACAGGGGTTTGGCGATGACCCCATCGAGCCCGGCGCCCTCGAACTTCTCGAACCACTCCGTGGCGAGACCGCGATCCGTCGTCGTCCGGGTGACGTGGACGATCTCGCTCGGCGCGGTGCGGACCTCGGTGAGGCGGGCCCGGCGCTCGGCGAAGGGGCGCTCGATCAGGGCCTCGTCCCCGAGGGCGAGGAGGTCGAAGGCGACGTACTGCGCCGGCGTCTCCCGGCTGAGCAGCGCGATCCGTGAGGCGGCGGGGTGGATCCGTTCCTGGAGCACTTCGAACTCGAGCCGGTCGCCGACGGCGACGAAGATCTCGCCATCGAGGACGACCTTGTCCGGCAGGCAGTCCCGCAATGCCGCAACGACCTCGGGGAAGTAGCGCGATAGCGGCTTGGTGTTGCGCGAGGTGAGTTCGACCTCGGCGCCGTCCTTGAAGACGAGGCACCGGAAGCCGTCCCACTTCGGCTCGAAGCTGAGCCCCCCCGGGTGCTTCGCCGGGTCGGGGATGCCCTTCACCGACTTCGCCAGCATCGGCAGGACGGGCGGCGTGACGGGCAGGTCCATGACGAGTCAGCCTATGTCCGGCGCGCGGTCCACTCGCCCCGCTCGAACCGGCTGTTCAGGCAGGGGCGAGGGTGAGCGTCTCGAGGACGAGTTCGCCGGCCTCATCGGTGGCGGCGAGGTCGAGGCGGGCGGTGATCCGCCAGTCCCGGTCGCCTTCGGGGTCGTCGAGGATCTGGGCGACGAGCCACTCCCCCGGTGCCTCGGTGACGGTGAACATCCCGGGGCCACGGGCGTCGGGGCCGGTTCCGACATCGGCATATTCGGCGAAGTAGTCCGCCCCCGCCTCCTCCCAGGCCCCCTCGGTGAGGCCGGGATCGAGGGCGGCCAGAGCGGCATACGCCCGGCGCGCGAGCAGCTCGACGCGGCGGAACATGCTCTGGCGCAGCATGATCCGCAGGGCGCGTGGGTTGGCACTGAGGCCGCGCGGCTCGCCGGGACGGACCTCGGTGTCGGGTGCCTGGTCGGGCGCGACCAGCGCCTCCCACTCGTCGACGAGGCTGGAGTCGGTCTGGCGGACCACCTCGCCGAGCCATTCGATGAGGTCGTCGAGTTCGTCGGTCCGATCCCCGAGCGGAACCGTCTGGCGCAGCGCGCGATAGGCATCGCTGAGATAGCGCAGGAGGATGCCCTCGGCTCGGGCGAGCTGATAGCGCCCGACATATTCGCCGAACGTCATCGCGTGCTCATACATCTCCCGCACAACGGATTTCGGCGAGAGGTCGGTCGTGTAGACCCACGGATGATGGACCCGGTAGCGCTCCAGCGCCTCCTCGAGCAGGTCGGCGAGCGGCTTGGGCCACGTGACGTCGTCGAGGAGCGCGACCCGTTCGTCGTAGTCGAGCCCCTCGGCCTTCATCTGCGCCACGGCCTCGCCGCGCGCGGCGAACTGCTGCGCCATGAGCACCGGTCGCGGGTCCTCCAGGGTGGCCTCGATGACGCTGACGACGTCGAGCGCGTATGCCGGGTCCTCGACGTCGAGCAGCCCGAGCGCGGCGACGGCGAAGGCCGACAACGGCTGGTTGAGGGCGAACCCGTGTTGGAGATCGTCCACGAGCCGGTATGCCGATCCCAGCGTTCCGACGACGTCGAGCGGCGGCTCCGCCTCGCTCGCCGCCTCGCCCTCGGGTGCTTCCCCGGCGGCGGCGTCCGGCTCCGCGCCGGCGAGCTCCGGCACCAAGTCGTCCGGGACGTGGAACCCCTCCACGCCAGGGACGGGCTCGATGATCTCCGCCCGGGTGAGGGACTCGGCGATCTGGGCCGCGCGCCATACGAGCGCGGGGTGGCGGGAGGGGTCTTCGTGGTTGTCCGACAGCAGGATCCGCAGCGCGTCGCCTTGCTCGTCGACCTCGGCGACGAGGTTGAGCAGCATCGCGTGGGTGATCCGCAGCCGCGATCTCAGGGCCTCGGGCGGCGCCGCGACGAGCCGGTCGAAGGTCGCCTTGGTGTAGCTGAGCTGCCCCTCCGGCGGCGCCTTGCGCACCACGCGGCGGCGCCTCTTGGGGTCATCGCCGGCCTTGAGCAGGGCCCGGTGGTTCTCGATGACGTGTTCCGGCGCCTGGACGACGACGAACCCCTCGGTGTCATAGCCCGCCCGTCCCGCCCGCCCGGCGATCTGGTGGAACTCCCGCGCCCGCAGGACGCGCTGCCGCCGCCCGTCGAACTTGACGAGCGAGGTGATGAGCACGGTCCGGATCGGGACGTTGATCCCGACCCCGAGGGTGTCGGTCCCGCAGACGACCTTGAGCAGGCCAGCCTGGGCGAGGGTCTCGACGAGCCGACGGTACTTCGGCAGCATCCCCGCGTGGTGGACTCCGATCCCGTGCAGGACAAGGCGTTTGAGTGTGGCGCCGAAGCCCTTGCCGAAACGGAATCCACCGACGAGCCGCTTGATCGCCTCCTTGTCCGCTGCGGAGGAGACGTTGACGCTCATCAGCGCCTGTGCTCGCTCGACCGCCGCCTGCTGGGTGAAGTGGACGACATAGATCGGCGCCCGGCCCTCGTGCAGGAGGTCCTCGATGGTCTCGTGGATCGCGGTCATCGCCCAGTCGATGTGGAGCGGCACCGGCCGCTCGGCGTGGGTGATGGCGACCGTCTCGCGTCCGGTGCGCCGGGTCAGGTCCGCCTCGAAGAAGCTCGTGTCGCCGAGCGTCGCCGACATGAGAAGGAACTGCGTCTGCGGGAGGAGCAGGAGCGGCACCTGCCAGGCCCAGCCCCGGTCAGGCTCGGTATAGAAGTGGAACTCGTCCATGACGACGACCCCGATGTCGGCCGTATGCCGTTCCCGCAGTGCCTGATTCGCCAGCACCTCCGCAGTGGCACAGAGGATCGGCGCGTCGGGGTTGACCGCGGCGTCACCGGTGAGCATTCCGACGTTCGCGGCGCCGAAGAGGTCGACGAGGGCGAAGAACTTCTCGGAGACGAGGGCCTTGATCGGCGCGGTGTACCAGCTGCGCTCCCCCGCCGCCAGCGCCATCGCGTGCGCCGCGACGGCCACCAGGGACTTCCCCGAGCCGGTCGGCGTCGCGAGGATGACATTGGCGCCGGTCAGGAGGGCGAGGATCGCCTCCTCCTGCGCGGGATAGAGCGCGATGTCCTGGGCCGCGACCCAGTCCTCGAGTTCGCCGAGGACCTCGTCCGGCGACCCGGCGCGCCCGAGCTCAGCCACGGGCGGGCTGCCCAGCGCGGAACGGGCGGGCGGCGAGCGGAGACGCGGTCACCCGGACATTCCACCACCTCGGCACGCACCCACCGACCACGGTGACGCCGGCGCGAGGGGCGAGCACGCGGCATACGGACCATGTCGACCGAACGTCGTGCACCGGTCCCAAAAATGTGAAATCACTTAGATATCTCATCACCACGACAGGGGAGCAGGATCGTCACCATGACGCAACAGACCGACCACGAGAGCACCGCCGCACCGGTCGGACACCAGGGTGCCCGGGTCGACGTCGTCGAACGCCCGGCGTTCGCGATCAACGGATTTCTCGGGCTCGCCGCCGCGATCCTCCTTCTCGCCGGGGCGGTCGCCACCTTCATCGCGGCGCTGCCGACCGGCACCGCCGACTCGCGGTCGAACCCGAGCATCGGCGCGATGGTCGGCGCCCTCGTCCTCTTCCTCCTCGGACTGCTCGTCTTCACCTCGATCATCATCGTCCAGCCGGGGCAGAGCAAGGTCGTCCAGTTCTTCGGGCGCTACATCGGGACCAACCGCCGCACCGGGCTCTCGATGGTTGTCCCCCTCACCATGCGCCGCAGGATCTCGTTGCGGGTCAACAACTTCGAGACCAACGCGCTCAAGGTCAACGACGCGAGCGGCAACCCGGTCGAGATCGCCGCCATCGTCGTCTGGCAGGTCGCCGACACGGCGAAGGCGAGCTTCTCGGTCGAGGACTACGCGAGCTTCGTGCGGGTCCAGTCCGAGGCTGCGCTTCGGCACGTCGCGACGTCCCATCCCTATGACGATGCCTCCGGCGAGGGCGAATCCCTCCGCGGATCGACCGACATCGTCTCCGCCGAACTCGCGACGGAGGTCGCGGCCCGGGTCGCCGTCGCCGGCATCGAGATCCTCGAGGTCCGCATCTCCCACCTCGCCTATGCGCCGGAGATCGCCCAGGCGATGTTGCGCCGTCAGCAGGCCGCCGCGGTGGTCGCCGCCCGCTCCAAGATCGTCGAGGGCGCCGTCGGCATGGTCGACATGGCCCTGTCGAAGCTCGAGGAGGACGCCATCGTCGCCCTCGACGACGAACGCAAGGCAGCGATGGTCTCCAACCTCCTCGTCGTCCTCTGCAGCGAACAGAACGCGGCGCCGGTGCTCAACGCGGGCAGCCTCTACACCTGAGTCGTATGCCGACTCCCGACCGCCCCGAGCGACGCCAGGTCCTGCTCCGGCTCGATCCCGCGGTGCATGATGCGCTCGCCCGTTGGGCGGGCGACGAGTTGCGCAGTGTCAACGCGCAGATCGAGATGGTCCTGCGGCGGGCGCTGGCGGAGGAGGGCCGGGCGCCGAGCGAGGCCCGCCCCCTCCCCCGCCGCGGCCGCCCGCGAAAGGAATGATCCCGCCGGTCCGGTGGTCGACGCGCAGGGGGCGCCGACCACCGGATCGACGCGCTCGTGGACCTCCGGGCGGCGGCCGGCGACCTACGATGGCGACCATGTCCGCCGACACGCCAGCCGCGAGGACGCGGCTGGCCTTCGACCTCTATGAGGTGGGAGTCGCGATGCAACGCACCAGGCTACCGCCTGGTAAGTCGGGTGATCACCCGACTTACCAGGCGGTAGCCCGGGTCTGGGGCCGCGGCATACCCGCGCGAAGGCGGTGATGCCGACCCGCGTCGCGCCGTCATGAGGTTCGCCAGCCCAGAAGGCGCAGCAGGTCCGCGACGACGCCGGCCCACTCGGGGCCGGAGCCGTCGAGGGCGGCGTGGTGGCCGATCCGGACCGCACTCCCGCAGACGAATCCGGCACGCACCGCGGTCGTCGAGGTCGGCGACGTCAATGTCAGCAGGAGCTGCGTCGGCTCCCCGGCCAGGATCAACCGGCAATGCTGAACGAGGCCGTCCACCGCCATGGGGAGCCCGTTGAGGGCGGCCACGATCTCCCCGATCCGGGCGGCATCGGTGATATTGCGGGGCCCGATCGTGACTCCCTGTCCCGACTCCGAGCGGAATCGATAGGGGGGCGAGCCGTCGTCCTGCGCCAGCCGAACCCGGATCGACGTCACCGTATCGGTGACGAATCCGCCGTCGGCGCGACCCGGGCGGGCGATCGCCGACACCCGGGCCAGGAGCCGGGACCCGGTCCCGGCAGGGACGATGGCAATTCCCACGCCCGCCTCGATGAACGCCGCGGAGGACGGGGGTTCGGTCGCCGAGGCGAAGTCATACTGCTGAACGGGAACCGACCGCACACTGCCGCTGGACTGGCTGTCCAGTCGCAGTCCCGGGGTCTCGCGTTCGAGGAGTCGGCGGACATCTCCGGGGGAAAGGGCGGTCGTCCAGTCCCCCGTCCTGACCACCTGCGAGGGGAACGTGCCGCTGTTGCTGAAGTAATCGAGCGGCGGATCGGTCGAGGGCGTCGCCCCAGCCGGGAGCAGGCGCTCCACCAGCGCGAACAGGCGGTCGACCTCGGCCCGGGCGGTGGCGATGTTGTCCGCCGCGGTGGCGGGGCCGTCCCAGGGGCGCGGCGGGTGCTTGTCGGCATACGCCCCTCCCGAACTCGACGCCCCCGGGTGAGCTGCCACGACCCGCTGGTGGGACACGGCATACGCCCCGCCGGCGACGGCGGCGACCCCGGCCGCGGCACCGCCAAGCAGGACCAGCCGCCGACCGGGCCCCCGGTCGGCGCCTTCGGGCGTCACATCCCTGGACCGGGCGACGACCGCCGCCGCGTCGTCGGGCGACACGGCGTCGGCGTGCCGGGACAGGCTGGCCCGGAGGGTCTCCTCGACGGACGCGAGATCGAGGTCGGTGGTCATGGTGCGGCCCCTTCCGAGGTGGTGGCGAGACGGGTGCGGAGGGCGATCAGTCCGCGGTGGGCGGTGGAGCGGACAGTCCCCGGCCGTATGCCGAGCACCTCACCGATCTCGGTGTCCGGCAGGTCCTCGTAGTAGCGCAGGACGAGCACCGCCCGCTGCTGGCGGGGCAGGGTGGCGAGGAGGCGCCAGACCGCGTCCCGCTCCTCGGGCGACCGCGCGTCCACGACTCCCGGGTCGACGTCGGCGACCGGGATCGGGCGAGGGCGGGCGCCGGCGCGCAGGTGTTCGTTGACGAGGATGCGGCGCAGATAGGCGCTCGGCGCACCGGCGGCGAGCACCCTGGCCCGTTGCGTGTAGGCGCGCAGCAGCGCGGTCTGGAGCAGGTCCTCGGCATCGGCGCGGTTCCCGGTGAGCAGGAGCGCGAGCCGCATCAGCGAGGTCGCCCGAGCGTCGACGAGGGCGTCGAAGTCGGGGGCGAGGTGCGGCATACGACTAGAGACCCGGATCGGGTCGGAAATGTTGCGTCCGACCGGCCACGGATCTCCCGCTCATTGGGGGAGGCGACCGACCATCGTCCGCTTGCGTGGGCTGATCCGCGACCAGATCGCCTGTTGGAGAGCGAGCGTGAGCCAGCCGGCGATCGCCATACCGACGAGGTTGACGGCGAGTTGGAGGGCGGATCCGCGGATCTCCCCCCACGCGCCGAAGGCGATCCCGAGCCCGACGTTGCCCGCCGCCGGGATCGTCGTCACCGAGATGAAGACGCCGGACAGACCGCCGACCTTGGCCGAGGTGAGCGACAGGACGCCCGCGGCGGCCGCGATGACGGCGACGACGAACGACCATCGGTCGGGTGAATAGATGAACTGCGTCCCCGGGCGTGAGCCGACGATGTCCTCGCGCGTGACCCAGCCGAGGGCGCGCCCGCACAGGGTGATCAGCGTCGTGACGAGGATCGCCACGCCGAACCCGACGACGAGCGTCCGCGTGGCCATGACGAAGAGGTGCCCACGCCGGCGCACGAGGGCGAGTCCGATCGCGGCGATCGCGCCGAACTCCGGCCCGAGGACCATCGCGCCGACGGTGAGGATGGCGGAGTCGAGGATGATCGCGATCCCGGCGAGCAGCGTGGCCATCGTCATGAAGGAGAGGAAGGTCCAGTTGAGTTCGGCGTCCTCGTAGGCCTGGCTCCCGACCTGCGTCCAGACCACGGCGTCGGCGCTCGAGCCGGGTGCCTGCCGCTCGGCTTCGTAGGCGCCGTGACTGAGCCAGGTCTCGACCTGCTCGACGAGGACGGTGCCGCAGCGGTGGACGCCGAGATCGCGCAGGCCGTCGAGGATCTCGTTGCCGCCCTCACGCGCGACGTCCGCGGTGACGACGTCGCCCCGGGGCTTGACAGAGATCCCGTGGCTGACCGACACCGCGCTGACGTAGGGCGCCCCCTCCAGCAGCGCGAGCACGTCGTCGGTGAGATTGCTCGGCGTGGAGATGCGCAGATGGAGCACGGCTCCAGTCTGCCGGTGTGGGGCCCGTCTCGGCTGATCGGTGAGTGATAGTGCGGCTATAGCAGCGTTTTCACTCACCGATCAGCTTCAGCCGTAGTGGTAGCGGCACGCCGCGATCCGCACCTGGCCCCCCACGATCTTGTGGACGAGCCGGTGTTCGTCGGTGATTCGGCGCGACCAGTACCCCGCGAAGTCGTGACGGAGAGCTTCGGGCTTGCCGATCCCCTCGTTGCCGTGGCGCTGGACGTCGAGGAGGAGTGCGTTGATGCGTATGAGCACCCGACGGTCCTGCGCCTGCCACCACAGGTAGTCCGCCCAGGCGTTCTCGTCCCAGACGAGCAGCACCTCAGTCGGCCTCGGCGAGTGGGTGAGACTCGCCACCGCCGGCCTCGAGTCGCTCCATCGCGTCGAGGAGGCGGCGGGCGTTCGCCGGTGAGCGCATCAGGTAGGCGGTCTCACGGAGGGACTCGTACTCCGCCAGCGAGACGATCACCACCGGCTCGTGGCCGGCACGCGTGATCACCACCTCTTCGCGGTCGTTGGTGACGCTGTCGAGCACCTCCGCGTAGCGTGCCCGCGATTCGGTGTAGCTCATCGTGCGCATCGTCGACCTCCTGTACAGGAAAGCGTACGTCATGCTCCCCGGTTCCGCCACGCGCCTTCCGAAGCACGACGACGAGCGCTGCGAGGAGCCCCACTGCGCCGCGCCCCGCAGCGGCGAGGCACAGCGCGACCCCCAAGAACAGGACGGCAGCCAGGCACCCGAGCCGACGGGCCGCACGCCCATCCGTGACTGCGATTTGCAGGACTGACCAGAAGGTCGGCGACTCTTTGCGGGCGCGCGAGGCTGTCGGTTTGGGTCGTGGGCGGCGTCGGCTGGTGCTCATGTCTATCCGTATGCGGTGCAGCGGGCGCCGCGTCGGCCGGTGCGGCGGCTCTCGGGTTCGCATACGGCCCGCGCCACCGGGTGCCGGCCTTCCGAGCCTCGACTGGGAGCGCCACCGCCAGAACGCCGAAGCACCCCGCGGCATACGGCCACAGGGTGCTTGCGAGTGATCTGTCGATCGGTGTCCGAGGGGGGACTTGAACCCCCATCCCCTTGCGAGGACTAGCACCTCAAGCTAGCGCGTCTGCCAATTCCGCCACCCGGACGAGGTGTGCCACGGCCCTCGGGGAGCGCCGCAACGGCAGGGAGACGTTAGCACGACCGCCGCGGTTGCCCCCAATCGACCCGGCCACCGCCGCGCTCGGTTCAGAGCCGGACCAGCCGCCCCTCGGCGGTCGCCCTGCCCGCGCGGTCGCGGACGGAGGTGCGGATCGTCATACCCTCCCACTCGGCACCGACGACCATCCCCTGGTGGTCGAACAACGGCGCCACGAGCCGGTAGTCGAAGTCCACCGGCGCCACCGCGCCGCCGAGCAGACGCCTCGCCGCCTCGGCCATCGCGATCGCCTGGAGCGGACCGTGGACGAGCAGCCCGGGATAGCCCTCGACGTCACGGGTGAACTCCCGGTCATAGTGGATACGGTGCCCGTTGTAGGTCAACGCCGAGAACCGCGCCAGCAGCGTCGGGGAGGGCTCGATCGCCCACTCGCCCGCCTCGGGGGGGACGTCGGCATACGCCGACTGCGCCGACTCCAGCGACGGCGCGGAGGTCTCGGGCGGGTGCCGATAGACGATGTTCTGGTCCTCCTCGACGACGACGTGCCCGTTCTGGACGACCTCATGGCGCACGGTCACGAAGGTCATCGGCCCGCTCCGCCCGACCTTGTCCTCGGTCCGGCCCACCCAGCTGCGCCGCGTCGCCGGCCGCTCGACGACGAGCGCACCGATCATGCGCACGCGACCGCTCGCCCACATCCGGCGCAGACCCGGCCCGGGCGGGACGGGGACGACGCCGCGCACCGGATGTCCGTCGGCCCCCAGGTCGGCCTGGCGCGGACGATCGAGCAGATAGGCCCAGTGCCACAGCGCCGGCAGCCCGGCCCCGCTGAGATCGGGCAGGTCGACCCCGAGCAGCCCCGCCAGCCCCTCCGCGGGTCCGGACGTGAGGATTTCCGTGCGTTCGATGGTCATCGTCGCCTCCCGTCGATCCGCCGACACTCAATCCACCGCCGAGCCGTATGCCGACCGCTCCGGTCCCGCAACGATCCCCGCGTCGTGCAGCCGCCCGACCTCGGCCGAGTCCAGACCGAGGACGTCGAGGAGGATCTCGTCAGTATGCTGCCCGAGGCGGGGAGCGGCGACGGCGGGGTCCTGCGGCATACCGCCGAAGGTCAGCGGCAGGCCCGGCATGAGGTAGTTCCCGATCCCCGGCTGGTCGACGAGCGCGAACATCGGGTTCGCCGGTGAGCAGTCCGGATCGTGCTCGACCGTCTCGCGGACCGTCCGATACGGCGCCCACGTCACCGCGCCGGCGTCGAACTGCCGCCGGACCTCCGACAGCAGGCGCGTCGCGAACCACGGCTCCAGCAGCCGGGCGATCTCACGCCGGGCGCGGAACCGGTCGCCCTCCTTGGTGAAATCGAGCCGCAGGCGCTTGGCGAGGACGGTGAGTTCCTCGTCCATCCCCGTCACCGTCACGAGATTGCTCCACTGTCCCGGCGTGAGGCCGACGACCATGATCCGCTTGCCGTCGAGGGTGCCGAAGTCGCGGCCGAACGCGCCATACAGATAGTTGCCGTCCTTGGGACGGTCGGCATCGTTGACCATGACCTCGGCGATCTTGCCCAGGTGCCCGAGCATGGCGAACGCGACGTCCTTGAGCGCGAGCGTCACCAGCTGCCCCGCCCCGGTGCGGCGCCGGTGGCGTTCCGCGGCGAGCAGCCCGACGACGGACAGCTGTCCGGCGATGCAGTCCCACGCCGGGAGCAGGTGGTTGACCGGTCGGTGGAAGTCGGTCGGTCCGGTCACGAACGGCAGCCCGGTCTGCGGGTTGACGGTGTAATCGACCTCGGATCCGCCGTCCCGCCGCCCCTGGAGGGTGACCATGATGAGGTCGTCGCGCAGGGCGCGTAGTCGGTCGTATGCCGCCCACCCCCGCGGCGGGAAGTTCGTCATGAAGATCCCCGCGTCCTCCCCCGGCCCGGTGATGAGCGCGGTGAGCAGCTCCTGTCCGCGCGGGGTCCGGAAGTCCACTGCGAGTGACCGTTTGCCCTTGTTGAAACCCGCCCAGAACAGGCTGTGCTGCCCGTCGATCGTGATCGGCCAGCGGGTGTAGTCGAGGCCGCCGCCGATCGGGTCGAACCGGATGACGTCGGCCCCCATCTGGGCCAACGTCATTCCCGCCAACGGCATGGCGACGAAGGCCGATCCCTCGACGATCCGCAGTCCCGCCAGGATGTCGCTCACCGGGGCCTCCCCTTCCGACGGTCCCAGCCTTGCCCACCGCTGCGCCGCGGCACAAGGGGACGGTCGTCACACTGCGGGCGCCCGCATCCGGCCGGTTGTCGGTGGGGCGCGACACAATCGCCCGTATGCTGCTCGCTCGCCTCGTCGAGACCTCCACCGCTCTTGCGGCCACCGCCTCGCGCACCGCGAAGATCGCTCTGGTCGCCGATGCCCTGCGCGAGGCCGGGGACGGCGAGGCGGCCCTGGTCGCTGCCTATCTCTCCAATGTCCTCCCCCAACGCCGGCTCGGGCTGGGCTGGCGGGGGTTGTCCGCGTTGCGGGTGCCGGCGGCCGAGCCGAGCCTGACACTCGCCGAGGTCGATGCCGCGTTCGAGCGGATCGCGCGGGCGTCCGGTCCGGGGTCGACGGCGGCGCGGCGCGGCGACCTCGACGCCCTCATGAGCCGGGCGACGGACGGGGAGCAGAACTATCTGCGGGGTCTCATCCTCGGCGGCGTGCGGCAGGGCGCGCAGGACGGGGTCATGCTCGCGGCGATCGCCAGGGCGGCCGGCGTGCCGTCGACCACGGTCCAGCGCGCCGTCATGCTCGCCGGATTCGCCGGACCGGTCGCTCAGGCTGCTCTGACCGGCGGGGCGGAGGCCCTCGCTCGGGTGACCCTCGAGGTCGGTCGGCCGCTCCGGCCGATGCTCGCCGCGAGCGCGCCCGGCATCGCCGACATCGTGACCGGGGAACAGGAGGTGATCCTCGAGCGGAAGATCGACGGCATACGCATCCAGGCGCACAAACGCGGCGACGAGGTCCGGCTGTTCACGCGATCGCTCGATGAGATCACCGACCGGCTCCCCGAAGTCGTCGACGTCGTCGCCGGGCTGCCGGCCGGGAGCGCCGTCCTCGACGGCGAGACAGTGGCGCTGAGGCCCGATGGCCGGCCCGAACCCTTCCAGGTCACGGGGTCGCGGACCGCGTCGAGCACCGACCCGGCTCGACTGCGCGCCACGACGCCGTTGACGACGAGCTTCTTCGATGTCCTCCACCTCGACGGAGTGGACCTCCTCGATCTGCCCCTGACCCACCGGCTGGAGCGGCTCGATGCCCTCCTCCCCGACGCTGTTCGGATCGAACGCACCCGAACGGCGGATCCCGTTGCCGCCCAGGAGTTCTTCGCCGCCCAGGTCGAGGCGGGGCACGAAGGAGTGGTCGTGAAGGACCCCGCGAGTCGGTATGCCGCGGGCCGCCGAGGCGCGGGCTGGGTCAAGGTGAAGCCACGGCATACGCTCGACCTCGTCGTCCTCGCCGTCGAGTGGGGCAGCGGCCGGCGGCGGGGATTGCTCTCCAATATCCATCTGGGAGCACGGGATCCGCGCACCGGCGGGTTCGTCATGCTCGGCAAGACGTTCAAGGGCATGACCGATGCGATGTTGGCCTGGCAGACCGAACGCTTCCAGGCGCTGGAGACCCGCCGCGACGACTACACCGTCCATGTCCGCCCCGAGCAGGTCGTCGAGATCGCCTTCGACGCCATCCAGAAGAGTTCTCGTTACCCCGGCGGCATGGCGCTGCGATTCGCCCGCGTCCTGCGCTACCGCCACGACAAGACCGCCGAGCAGGCCGACACCATCGACACCCTGCGCGACCTACGCGGCTGGTGATCCACGGCCCCTGGCGGTCGCGCGCACCCTCGTGACGCGATGTCTGTCTGCCGACCTGTTGCCCGTCCAGGTCGAGGCACCGCCTCCCAGAACACGGGCAACTGCCGACGAGGATCCAACTAGGCTCGGGAGCCATGGCACTGACGTGGGACGAACTGGCGGGTCGGAGCCTGGCCCGCCAGTTCCCAGCTCATGGGGGCCTCGACCCCGGCGACGTGGTCGACCTCGTCGGGCGGATCGGGCCCATCCAGAGCCAGACCGCCCGCTCCCCCTTCATCGGACTCGCCGCCCGCCGACCGGGCCTGACCCACTGGGCGATCAGCGCGGCATACGAGATGCACGGGATCGTTCGCGGGTCCACCCTGCGCGGCACTGTGCACACCTGCACCGCGCCCGACCACGCCGTCCTCGACGCGGCGACGCGCATCGGGCAGCGCACGATGTTTGCCAGAAACCTCCGACTCGCCGACGCCACGCTCGAGGAGGTCTGGGCCGCGCAGGAGGCGTATGCCGCCGCGAGCTGGCGCTCGCCTGCCGACCTCCACACCCACCTGCGCGACTGGATCGCCGCCCACGACCCGAGCGCGCGGCCCCAACTCGACAGCACCGCCGGCCGCTACTTCTCCCTCGGCTTCGGCAGTCTGCTCCGCAAACCCCTCAGGGGCACCTGGTCCGCCCAGGGTGCGCCCGGATACCGCACGGCGACAAGCGTTCTCGGAGCCGACCCCATGCGTGACCGGTTGCGCGCCGACCCCGACACCGGGGTGGACATGATCGTGCGGCGGCATCTGACCGCATACGGACCGAGCAGCCGGAACGACATCGCGTGGTGGTCCGGCATCGGGCTCCGCCCGATCGACGCCGCTCTTGCACGGCTTGCCGACACCCTGACGCATGACGAGGGGCCCGACGGGCGGGTCTACTGGGACCTGCCCCGCGCGCCATCCATGGGCCAGCCGCCGCCCCTGGCGCTGCTGCCCGAATACGATGCGCTGCTCTGCGGCTACGACCCGCCGGCCCGGGCCCGGTTCGTCGATCCGGAGCACTACGACATCCTCTGGAAGCAGGAGAACGGCCTGCTCCTCGCGCCGGTGCTCATCGACGGCCGACTGCGCGGCTACTGGCGCCTCACCGGCACCGGGCGACGGCGAGACCTCGCCATCCGCTACGTCAAGGGCGCGCGGAGACCGACGAAAAGCGCACTCGCCGAACCGATCTCGGCACTGAAGATGGCTCTCGACAGCACCATCGGCGCCGTCGACATCGGCCGCGACTGAGCGCTGCATCGCGGTCCCAGCGACGTATCGGAGCGACGTAGGAGCGAACAGTCTCGTGGGGTTTCACTAGGGTTACTACGTGCTCGAACAGGTCGGCGCGACGCGCTATGTCACCCCGCTGCGGGAGGGCGGATCGCTTCCGGGCATCGTCGAGGCCGACGACCTCGGCACCTATGTCGTGAAGTTCCGCGGCGCGGGCCAGGGCCTCAAGGTCCTCGTCGCCGAGGTCATCGTCGGCGAACTCGCGCGCGGGCTCGGCATTCGCACCCCCGACCTCGTCGTCGTCGACCTGACCCGCCCGATCGCGAAGTACGAGGCCGACGAGGAGGTCCAAGACCTGCTCAACGCCAGCCTCGGCACCAATCTCGGCGTCGACTACCTACCCGGCGCCTTCGGCTACGACGGCAGCCAGCCCGCCACCGCCGACGAGTCGGCCGACATCATCTGGCTCGACGCGTTCACCGCCAATGTCGATCGGACCTGGAGCAACCCCAATCTCCTGGTCTGGCACCGGCGCGTGTGGACGATCGACCATGGCGCCGCCCTGTATTTCCAGCACTCGTGGCCGCGCCGCGAACCTGACCCGAGCCGGTTCGCCGCCCAACCCTTCGATGTCTCTGGACACGTGCTCGCCGACCTCGCCGGCTCGATCCCCGACGCGCACGCCCGGCTCGCGCCTCGCGTTCCCGCTCTCCTCCCGGAGATCCTTGCCGCGATCCCCGGCGACTGGCTCGAGCCGACACCCTGGCTGCCGGACGCGGAGGCCGCGCGTGCGGCATACGCCGAGCATCTGCACGCGCGCCTCGCCGATCCGACCCCCTGGCTCCCCGGTGACGCGCCGTGATCCCCTATCAGTACCTCGTCCTGCGGTGCGTCCCCCGCGTCGACCGGGAGGAGTTCGTCAACGTCGGCGTCGTCCTCTATGCCCAGGACGCCGGCTTCCTCGACGCCGCCTTCCACGTCGACACCGCCCGACTCGCGGCATTCGCTCCCGACCTCGACATCGCCGCCGTCACCGAGGCCCTCCGCGTCGTCTGTGACGTATGCCGAGGGCTCACCGGCCGCGGCCGCCCCACCCTCGCGACCCCCGGCAGACGCTTCGGCTGGCTCGCCGCCCCGCGCTCGACCGTCGTTCAGCCGGGCCCCGTCCACGGCGGCCTGACCGACGACCCGGACGCCGCGCTCGCCGACCTGACCGACCGCCTCGTCCGCTGACGCGCCGCTCACGCGATCCGGACCGTTGTCGAATCGGAACCGGATCGCGACCTTCTGCGCAGGCGCCAGCCCGCGACCCACCGGATACTGACAGCGTCGGACGGCCGCCGAGGACCTGAGGAGGACGGATGCGCCGACGGCTCTTCGCCGCGATCGCCCTCCTCCTCGCGCTCGCCACGGTATTCGGTCCCGGCTGCGCCGCCGATGCGGGACGTCAACCCACTCCACCGCAGTCGGTCCCCGCCGACGTCACCGACGTCTTCGCGACCGACCTTCTCCCCTGGGTTCTCGACGCAGCCGATGGTGGCAAGGACGCCGACGCGGTCGCCCGGATCACCGGTGTCGGGCAGGTTCACGAGGTGTTCGGGTTCACGCCCGAGTTTCTGGACGGCGACGCCGACGCCGCCGTGGTCCGCAGCCTCGGTCACTGGAGCGGCGTCCTCGTCGCCGGCTCCGATCCTGTGGGCGTGGCCACGGTGGACCGCACGTCGGGCCGTTATGCGCCGGCGACATTCGCGATGTCCGCGGACATGGCCGCTGCGCTCGCGCGGACGGACCACGGCTACTTCGTGGAGGGGTCGCCCAGGACAGGCTCATGGATTCTCGCGGACGGCGTCCTGACTCCCGTGGACAGCTGGGCTCTTCGGCTGAGCACGCAACCCCTCGCCCTCGCGGCCGCCCAGCCGCTCCTCGCTCGCAGCGCCGATTGGGTGGGGTCGCCTGTGCCTGCCCTGATGCTCGCCGGCGTCGGCCTGCTGCTCGCCGCACTGGTGGCGCTGGCCATCCGGGCCCGCCCGGTCCAGCGCCCGCCTCACTCGCCCAGGGCTGCCAACACATAGACGACGAGGAACCCCAGGAAGAACATCGCCCCGAGGGTGACGGACTCCTTCTCCTCGTGCGCCTCGACGAGCAGTTCCTCGACGACGAGATAGAGCAGGGCAGCCGCGCCGAAGGCGAGGACGGCGCTCATCACCGTCGTGCTCACCGTCCCGAGGAACAGCGCGGCGCCGATGGCCCCGACGGCAGTCATCAGCCCGAGGAGCGTGCAGATCAGCACCGCACGCCGCGTCGTCGCGCCCGACTCGGTCAGTTCCGAGACGACCGACAGCCCGAGAAAGAGGACCTCGAGGGTCAGGGCGATGGTGAGGATCAGTCCCTGAGTGGAGCCGAGTCGCACCCCGAGTCCGACCAACACCCCGTCGAGCAGCAGGTCGACCGCCATCGCCCCGAGCATTCCGACGGGCAGACTCGCCGCCGCGGCAGCGGTGACCGCCTGACGCCGCAGAGATCCCTTGCGTGCCGCGGCGGCGGCCTCCTCCTCGGTATGCCGCCCATACGCCCCCAGCGCCAGGACGAGGATCGCCCCCGCGACGAAACCGACCACGGTCCACGCGAGGTGCCCCTCGGCCCGCAACTCCGGCATGATCTCCCCGACCAGGGCGGCCATGACCACGCCCGCGGCGAAATGCTGGACGCCGCTGACGAAACGCTGTCCCGGCGGCTTGACGGCGGCGACGACCGCGCCGATGGTGGATGCGGCGACGGGGAAGGCGACGAGGGTCGCCGCCTTGACGACCAGGCTCATGAAACGGCGGGCTCTCGGGACGGGGTGGTGGTCGGAAACGGACCGGCAGCAGCCTAGCGCTCGTCCTCGACAACCGGCGCCCGGACCGCCCAGGCAGCCACCGCCGCGGCCGCCGCCACGTTGAGCGAGTCGATCCCTCCGCGCATCGGAATCCTGACGACCCGATCGACCGCCGCGATCGTCCGCGTGCTCAACCCGTCACCCTCGGTGCCGAGCACGAGGGCGAGTCGCTCCGGCGCATCCGCGGCCACGTCGTCGAGGGTCACCGAGTCGGCGGACAATGCCAGAGCCGCCGTGACGAAGCCAGCGGCGCGCAACGCCGCCAACCCGCCCGGCCACGGCGTGATCCGGGTCCAGGGCACCTGAAAGACCGTCCCCATCGACACCCGGATCGCCCGCCGATACAGCGGATCCGCGCATCGCGGCGTCACCAGCACCGCGTCGACACCCAGTGCCGCGGCCGAGCGGAAGATCGCCCCGACATTCGTGTGATCGACGATGTTCTCGAGGATGAAGACGCGTCGCGCCCCCGCCACCACCGCCTCGACGTCGTCGAGGGCGCGCCGGTGCATCGCGGCGAGGGCACCCCGGTGGAGGTGGAATCCCGTGAGCGCCTCCAGCGTCTCCCGCTCGCCGACATAGACGGGGATGCCGCGCGCCTCCGCCTGCGCCACCACGTCACCGAGGTCGGCGAGCCAGCGCCGTTCCATGAGGAGGGAGCGAACGGCATACCCCGCGGCGAGCGCGCGCCGAATGACCTTCTCGGACTCGGCGATGAACAATCCGCGCTCGGGTTCGAGCCGCCGCCGCAGCGCGACATCGGTCATCCCGACGTAGTCGCGCAGGTCAGGGTCGGCAAGGTCGGTGATGGCGATCGGCATATTGCCCTCACGGGAACCAGACGAGCTTGACGATGCCGACGACACCGACGACGAGGATGACGGCCCGCAGCACCGGTGCCGGTAGCCGGCGCCCGATGCTCGCCCCGATGACCCCGCCGGCCACCGCGCCGATCGTGATGAACAGGACCACCCACCAGTCGATATGGTCTCGGGCGACGATGAGGAAGACGATCGCGGCGACGATGTTCACGCAGGTGCCGAGGACGTTCTTGATCCCGTTGAGGGTCTGCAGGTCACCGGTCGCCAGGGTGCTCAGCAGGCCCATGAGAATGACCCCCTGGGCGGCCCCGAAGTAGCCGCCGTAGACCCCAGCGACGGCGATCCCCGCGAGCAGGGCCAGGCGCTGCCAGCTGGGGCTCTCGCCGGACTCGTGATGGTGGGCCTTCGACCACGCCTGGATTCGCGGCCCGAAGACGACCATCAGAAGCCCGAAGACGATGAGCACCGGGACGATGGCCGAGAACGCCGACGCGGGCAGGACGAGCAGCAGCAGCGCCCCGGCGGTCGACCCGAGCATCGACATCGGCACCATACGGACCAGGGTCGGGCCCTGCCCACGCAACTCCCGACGGTATCCATAGGACGCCGTGACTCCCCCGGCGACCAGCCCGAGGTTGTTGGAGACATTGGCGGTCACGGGCGGGTAGCCGAGTAGCAGCAGCACGGGAAAGGTCACCAGCGATCCGGAGCCGACGATCGCATTGATGGTGCCCGCCCACATCCCGGCAAGGATCACCACGAGGGCGTGGAGAGCGGACACCTCCCCACCCTAGATGAGTGAGTCCAAGGGTGTGGCCAGTGTGTCGCGTGTGAAAGGAGAGCAAGAGTGTCCAGAGTTGGCGTTGCTTAACCAACGCGAACCTGGAGGTCCTTGTGGACGCCGATCTGGACACTCTTCCCACTGCATCGAGACCATCCCGATGATCGGGGCGCCGCGCTGACCTGCTGCTTTGCGCGGCCGGCGCGTGGTCAGAGACCACCAGCGTCGAAGGAGCCCCACCCGGCTCGGTGGAGCCACACGGGTGGGGAATTTCAGTGAGCAGGTCCGGGGACTTTCAGAGGAGCGCCATCATCGTCGGTAGCCTCCAGATGCAACCGACCGGCGAACCTGGCGCGGCGTGCGGGAGTGTCTCAGGGGGACTACATCGTATGCCGCGCGCCCGGCGTCCAGCTGCCCGCGCCCGGTCGCGATCGCCCACCGGAACCAGTCGGCGCCTCGTCCGTTCGTCGAGCGGATGAAGACGCGGTCCCCGAGGGCGACGTCCCAGATGAGGCGTGGGCTGCGGTGGCTGCCGTCGCGGCGGGCGGTGGCGAGGTGGACCTCCTCGGGTGCGGTCAGGGCCGTCATGACCAGCACCACCCGCCGCGCGACCGCCGCCATCGGCGCCGCCCTCGCCGCCGCGACCCTCGCGACGGCCGCTCCCGCCCAAGCCACAGCACCGGCGCCTTCGGACAAGGCCACTGGGCTGACGTATGACGCTCTGGTCGCGATGTTCGGGTCCGGGTGGATCGGCGACCGCGCCTCTGCGAACTCGGTGAGCCACCGGGTTCCCGTACGTGCCGCAGCAGTCGGGGTACAACAAGCGGGTCCGCAAGCTGGCCGCGACGATGGCGTGGCTCACCGCGCAAAAGGGGTCGTTGCCCCTACTAGGGTGAGCGCGTGACCACCGTGGGGAAGCGCAGCCTCGTCCCCGCGCTGCTCGTGCACTGCTACACCGCGGTCGGGGTCGTCCTCGCGCTCTATATGGTCCAGTGGTCGTATGACGGGCGCGTCCGTGACGTCCTCTGGCTCTTCCTCGTGGCCATGATCATCGACGGCACGGACGGCTTCCTCGCCCGGCGCTTCAAGGTCAAGGTGGTGACGCCGTGGTTCGACGGGGCGCTGCTGGACAATATCGTCGACTTCATCACCTATGCGTTCGCCCCGATGCTCCTGCTCTGGGCCAACGGCTACCTCCCCGGCGGGCGCCTCGGTGGAGCCATCGCCGCCATACCCGTCCTCGCGTCGTGCTATCAGTTCTGTCGTTCCGACGCCAAGACCGACGATCACTTCTTCATGGGGTTCCCGAGCTACTGGAACATCCTCGCGTTCTATGCCGTGGTCTTCTCGCTGTCGCCGACCACCGTGACGGTGCTGACGCTGGTGCTCGCCGTGCTCGTGTTCGTCCCGGTCAAATACATCTATCCGAGCCGGACGGCGTTCCTGTGGACGGCCAATATGAGCCTCGCGACGTTGTGGCTCGGGTTGTATGGCGTGATCACCGCCGACCTGCCCGACCCCTCGGCGCTGCTGGTCTGGCTTTCCCTCGCCTACGTCGCCTACTACCTCGCACTCAGCCTCTGGATGACCCTCCGGACCGACCCCCGTCGAGAGGTCACATAAAGGCCATCGAGAGGTCACATAAGGCCCGTCGAGAGGTCATCGAGGTCCCGGCACGAGGGGACCCGCGCGGGACAGCAGGGGAGGTGCGGCGGAAATTTCCACCGCACCTCCCGCTTCCAGCGCACCTGCCCTTCCGGCGCTGATGCCGTATGCCGTTCAGCTCCCGGACGCGGGTGGGTAGGCCGCCGGTGGGAAGGGCTGGCGCGGCAGACCGCCGGCCGGGTCGGAAGCGGGCTCCGGCTGCGGCACACCACCGGGCATCCGCGGCACTGGCGGGGCGGCCTGAACGGGCGGCGCCGGCAACGCCGGAGCGCCACCGGCCGGCTCGGCACCCGCGGCCCGGCGCGGCGTGGTCCGCTCCATCGCCTCGCTCTCGGCAGCGCCGACCTGACCGCGCGCCTCCTCCAGCGCTTTGCGCGGGTCCTCCAGCACCGTCTCGGTGAACGCGTTGCCGACCTGCTCACCGGGGTCGACCCACTCGTCATCACCTTCGGCCATGGGCGCGCCCTGCGATCCACCACCGAGGGTGTTGCCGATCCCGCGCAGGGCGTCGGTCAGCTCGGACGGGATGATCCACATCTTGTTGGAGTCGCCGCGGGCGAGCTGCGGGAGGACCTGGAGGTATTGATAGGCGAGCAACTTCTGGGTCGGCTTCCCCCGGTGGATCGCGTCGAAGACCTCCTGGATCGCCCGCGCCTGACCCTGCGCTTCGAGGATCCGCGCCTGCGCCGAACCTTCGGCCCGGAGGATCTGCGACTGCTTCTCGCCTTCGGCGGTGAGGATGTTGGAGGCCTTGATGCCCTCGGCGGTGAGAATCGCGGCGCGCCGGTCCCGCTCGGCCTTCATCTGCTTCTCCATCGACTCCTGAACCGACATCGGCGGCTCGATGGCCTTGAGCTCGACCCGGTTGACCCGGATGCCCCATTTGCCCGTCGCCTCGTCGAGGACGCCACGCAACTGGCTGTTGATCTGGTCCCGGCTGGTGAGGGTCTCCTCCAGGTCGAGGGAGCCGATGACATTGCGCAGGGTGGTCACCGTCAGTTGCTCGATGCCCTGGATGAAGTTGGCGATCTCATAGACCGCGGACTTCGCGTCGATGACGGAGTAGTAGATCACCGTGTCGATGTTGACGACGAGGTTGTCGCTCGTGATGACCGGCTGCGGCGGGAAGCTGACCACCTGCTCCCGGAGGTCGACATTGGCACGCACCTTGTCAACGAAGGGGATCAGGATGTGTATGCCGCCCTCGAGGCTCCGCGAGTAGCGTCCGAGCCGCTCGATGATGAGCGAGGTCTGTTGCGGCACGATCCGCACCGTGCGCAGAATCACGACGATCGCGAACACCACCAGCAGGGCGAGAACGATCAGTCCGGGTGTCATGGTGACTCAACTCCTGTGCTTGCCGGTGCGGACCGGATGTCCGCCCCCCTGTGACAACGAATGAGGCCGGGATGACGGCGGGTCAATCCCGTGCGTCCTGCGGAAGCGTCGGTATGCCGGCGACGATCGCCGTCGCTCCGTCGATCGCGACGACGCGCACCTGGTCCCCGGGATGGCACGGATGCGATCCGGCCTCGGTCCGGGCCGACCAGATGTCGCCCGCGAGCTTGACCCGTCCATCCTGTCCGTCGACCGTGCGGACCACCTGGGCACTGCTGCCGACCAGCGCTGAGGTCCCGATCCGGTGGTCGGTCGTCGATTCGAGGAAGCGTGATTTGGCGATCGGTCGGACGAAACCCACGAAGAGCGCACCCACGACGACCGCAGCGATCACCTGGATCGCGAAGCCGGCGCCGAGCGCCGCCGCCGCGGCGCCCGCGAGCGCCCCCGCCGCGAGCATGACGAAGACGAAGTCGACGGTGGCCGCCTCGACGGCCGCGAGGGCAAGGGCCAGCGCGAGCCAGCCCAGCCACGGGTTGTCACTGAGCCACTCCATCGGTTTCCGTCTCCTCCTCGCCCCTTGCTCTGTATGACGCTACGCCGGTCAGGAGAGTTCCGGAGCTTCCGGGGGAGCGGCCGTCTCCGCCCGTGCAGTGAACCTGTCTCCGTGCCGCTCGAGGACGAGGGGCATACCGAACGTCGTCGACAGATTCTCGGCGGTGAGGGTGATCTCGATCGGGCCCTGGGCGACGACACGGCCGTCCCGCAGCAGCAGGACGTCGGTGAAATGCGGAGGAATCTCCTCGACGTGGTGCGTGATCAGCACCAGCGCGGGCGCATCGAGGTCGGCCGCCAGTGCCCCGAGCCGGGCGACCACATCCTCCCGGCCGCCGAGATCGAGCCCGGCCCCCGGCTCATCGAGAAGGAGGAGTTCGGGGTCGGTCATGAGCGCACGCGCGATCTGGACGCGCTTGCGTTCGCCCTCCGACAACGTGCCATAGGTGCGACCGGCGAGATGCTCGGCCCCCAGCGCCTCGAGCAGTTCGTCCGCGCGACCCTCGTCGAGCCGGTCGTAGCGTTCCTGCCAACGGCCGACCACGCCATACGACGCGGTGAGGACGACGTCGCGGACCTTCTCGCCGCCCGGGATCCGCTCGGCGAGGGCGGCGGAGGCGAGACCCACCCGCGGCCGCAACTCGAAGACATCGACGGCGCCGAGGACTTCGGAGAGCACTCCGGCGACACCGGCCGTCGGATGCATCCGGCCGGCGGCGATCTGGATCAGGGTCGTCTTGCCGGCGCCGTTGGGACCGAGCACGACCCAGCGCTGACCCTCCTCCACCTCCCAGTCGACGTCCTGCAAGAGGTACTTGCCCCCGCGAACCACACTCACGCCCGCGAAGGCGAGGACGTCACTCATGGGCTCGACAGTAATACAGCTCGCCATCCTCGGGACGCACGGCGCGGACCCCGACGGATGGCGGGCGAGGATGGCCTAGTCTCGCGTGCGTGATGGGTGAGGTGACGCCGACGGGGCGGGCCGAGTCGACCGTGGAACCGAGCTCGGGCGCCGTGCCGACTGTGGACGGGGAGACCTTCGTCGCCGCGCTCAGGGGGGCCGCGCCATACGTCCACATGCACAACGGCCGCACCTTCGTCGTCGTCATCCCGGGCGAGATCTGCGCCCGCCCCGACACGGACCGCCTCCTCGGGGATCTCGCGCTCCTGGCCAGCCTCGGTGTCCGCCTGGTTCTCGTGCATGGCGCCCGCCCACAGATCGAGCACGAACTCGGCGTCCGCGGCCTGGAGCCGGTATTCCACGGTGACCTCAGGGTCACGGACTCGGCGGCAATGGAGGCGGTCAAGGCCGCGACGGGGGTGCTGCGGATGGACCTCGAGGCGCGGCTGGCCGCGTCCCGCACCGTGACGGTGCGCGAGGATTCGCAGCCTCGGGTCGTCGGTGGAACTTGGGTGACCGCCCGGCCGGTCGGGGTGCGGGATGGCGTCGACCACGGTCTCACCGGTGTCGTGCGCCGCGTCGACATCGCCCAGATCCGGCAGGCCGTGACCCAGGACCAGATCGTCCTGCTCTCCCCGATCGGCTACTCCCCCACCGGCGAGGCCTTCAACCTCCGCAACGCCGACATCGCCGAGTCGGTCGCCATCGGCCTCGGCGCGGACAAGCTCGTCTTCCTCCTCGAGTCCGAGCCATGGTCGTGGCGGATGCGAATCTCCGCCGGCGACGCCGGGCAGTTGTCGGTCGGTGCGGCCGAGGAGCTGACCGCGCAGTTCGGGTCAACGATGACCCCGGAGGACCGCAACTGCGTCCGCGCCGGGATCGCCGCGGTCCGCGCCGGCGTCCGCCGGGTTCACCTCATCGGGACGGCGGGGGCATCGCCGCTGCTGCGCGAGCTCTACACGCGCGACGGCGCGGGATTGATGATCGTCAACGACGACGATTACGACTCCATCCGACCGGCCACGGTCGAGGACGCCGTCGCGATCGCCGCGCTGATCAAGCCGTTGGAGGAGGCGGGGAACCTGCGGCCTCGCTCCCGCGAACAGCTCGAGCTCGACATCGCGACCTTCTCGGTGATCGTCCGTGACGGCCTGGTCATCGCCTGCAACGCCCTCGTGGAGTACCCCGCCGACGGTGCCGCCGAATTCGCCTGCGTCGTGGTCCATCCCGACTATCGGCGCCGCGATCTCGCGGCGGCGCTGTTGCGCCGGGCGCGAGCCACGGCCCGCGCCCGGGGCTACACCCGGTTGTTCGCCCTCACGACGCACACCCCGCACTGGTTCCTCGAGCACGGTTTCGTGGCGGGTGCCGTCGCCGACCTCCCCCGGGAGAAACAGCGGGCGTATGACGCCTCGCGCGCCTCCCTCGTCCTCCTCCTCGGCTCCCCCTGACCAGCACCGAACACCGGCCGGCGCTGCAAACCACGACGACACCTCCGGGGGCGAGCCCCGTCGAGAGATCACATAAACCCCGTCGAGAGATCAAATAAACCCCGTCGAGAGATCACCTCACCCGGTCTGGGTCGGTGCTCCCGCGTTCGATGCGCACAACCGACCCGGAGGTACGTGGCGTCGTGACGTCGACGGCGATCAGGCGCCGAGCACGGACTTGTAGACCTCCAGTGTCCGGTCACCGATGCTTGCCCAGGAGAAGGAGTCAACGGCGCGGGCGCGGCCCGCCAGACCGAACGCCCTGGCGCGGGCCTGGTCGCTCACGGCGGCGTTGAGTGCCTCGGCCAGGTCGGCGACGAACGTGTCCGGGTCCACCGGGGTGCCGGTGCCGTCCTCGACCTGCTCGATCGGCACGAGCCAGCCCGTCTCACCGTCGACGACGACTTCGGGGATTCCACCCGTCGCCGTGGCGACGACGGGCAGCTCACATGCCATCGCCTCGAGGTTGACGATCCCGAGCGGTTCATAGACCGAGGGGCAGGCGAACACGGTTGCGGCGGTGAGCATCGCGGTCACCTGTGCGCGCGGCAGCATCTCGGGGATCCACACGACACCCGCGCGCGTCGTGCGCAACTCCTCCGTCAGGCCTTCGACCTCGGCCATGATCTCCGGGGTGTCGGGTGCGCCGGCAAGGAGGACGACCTGGACGTCCGGCGGGAGTTCGCGGCAGGCGCGCAGGAGATAGGGCAGGCCCTTCTGGCGAGTGATCCGGCCGACGAAGATGACCGACGGCTTGTCCGGGTCGACGCCGTGCGAGCGGACCGTGTCGAGGTCGTGGTTGGGCTGCCACAGTTGGGAGTCGATGCCGTTGTGGACGACCTTGACCTTCGCCGGATCGATCGACGGATAGGACTTCAGGACGTCCTGGCGCATGCCCTCGCTGACGGCGATGACCGCGGCCGCCGCTTCGTATGCCGTCTTCTCGACCCACGAGGAGACCCGGTAGCCGCCCCCGAGCTGCTCGGCCTTCCAAGGGCGCAGCGGTTCGAGGCTGTGCGCGCTGATGATGTGCGGCATACCTCCGAGCAGGCTCGCGACGTGTCCGCCGAAGTTGGCGTACCACGTGTGCGAGTGGACAAGGTCGGCGCCCTCGGTCCCGGTGACCATCTCGAGGTCGACCCCGAGGGTCTGGATCGCGGCGTTCGCTCCGGCGAGCTCCGCCGGGTCGGGGTAGGCGAAGGTGTCCGCCTCGTCCCGCGGGGCACCGAAACAGTGCACGCGAACGGTCATGTCGCCTCGGGCGCGCAGGGCACGCACGAGTTCGGCGACGTGGACGCCGGCGCCTCCGTAGATCGCCGGGGGGTACTCCTTGCTGAGGATGTCGACGCGCATGAGCGAAACGCTAGTGCGTGGCGCGCGACCCTGCCAGGGGACCCCGCGCGCGATCCCGATATTCGTTTCCGGTACCGCTCGCCGAACGCCCGTGGCACCCACTAGGTTTCTAGCCATGGCCAACAAGAAGGGAACGAAGGTCCTCGCGATCGTCCTCGCCGGGGGTGAAGGAAAGCGACTCATGCCGCTCACGGCGGACCGGGCCAAACCGGCCGTCCCGTTCGGCGGCATCTATCGTCTGATCGACTTCGCCCTGAGCAATGTCGTCAACTCGGGCTACCGACAGGTCGTCGTCCTCACCCAGTACAAATCGCACAGTCTCGACCGGCACATCAGCAAGACCTGGCGGATGTCGACGATGCTCGGCAACTACGTCGCCCCGATCCCCGCCCAGCAGCGGATCGGCAAGCAGTGGTACCTCGGGTCGGCGGATGCGATCTATCAGTCGCTCAACACGATCAAGGACGAGAAACCCGACATCGTCGTCGTCGTCGGTGCCGACCACGTCTATCGCATGGACTTCTCGCAGATGGTCGACCAGCACATCGAGAAGGGGGCCGGCGTCACCGTCGCGGCGATCCGGCAGCCGATCAAACTCGCCGACCAGTTCGGCGTCATCGAGGTCGACGACACGGATCCGACCAAGATCGCCGCCTTCCGGGAGAAGCCCACCGACGCCAAGGGCCTGCCCGACGCGCCCGACGAGGTGCTCGCCTCGATGGGCAACTACGTCTTCGATGCCGACGTGCTCGTCGACGCGGTCACCCGCGATCACACCCTCGAGGGCAGCAAGCACGACATGGGCGGCGACATCGTCCCCAGCTTCGTCAGCCAGGGCGCGGGCTACGTCTACGACTTCAAGAACAACGACGTCGACGGCTCGACCGATCGCGACCGCGGCTACTGGCGCGACGTGGGGACGCTCGACTCCTACTACGACGCCCACATGGATCTCGTCTCGATCCACCCCGTCTTCAACCTCTACAACTACGAATGGCCGATCTACACGCACTACGGGTTCTATCCGCCGGCGAAGTTCGTCCACGGCCACCACGGCCGATTCGGTGAGGCGCTCAACAGTGCCGTCTCCCCCGGTGTCGTCATCTCCGGCGCCCGCGTCACCGGATCGGTCATCGGCCCGGCCGTGCGCATCCACAGCTACACCGAAGTCAACGACTCCGTCATCCTCGACGGCGTGACCATCGGGCGCGGCTGCCAGGTCCGCAAGACGATCATCGACAAGGGCGCGGTCCTGCCGGAAGGCACGATGATCGGCTTCGACAAGGAACACGACGAGGCACGCGGCTTCACCGTGACCGAGTCGGGTCTGACCATCGTCGGCAAGGAGGCGCAGGTCGAGCGCTGAGCATCACGGCATACGGCCGGGCCGGGCACGCACGCCTGACCCGGCCGCTTCCGTCTCCGGACGCTCCACCCAGCGGCGACCGCGCGACACTCGGGACCTGCACGCCGGGTCCGGCGCGCTCAACTAGGCTGACCGAATGGCCCCGACCGCCTCCCACCCGCGCCCGACCCTGCTCATCATCGGCGGCGCGGAGGACCGGACCGGGCGTGCCGGCATCCTCAAACGCTTCGTCAGACTCGCCGGCGGGCGGAAGGCGCAGATCGTCATCATTCCGACGGCGTCGTCGTTCCAGGACGAGGTGGTCTCGGCATACGCCGAAGTGTTCACGCGCATCGGAATCGCCGGGTGGACGGTGGTCAACCCCGGCTCGCGGACCGAGGCGGGCGACCCACTCGCCGTCGAGACGATCGATGCGGCGACCGGGATCTTCATGTCGGGTGGATCGCAGCTGCGACTGAGTCAGATCTTCGCGGGAACGCCTCTGGGCGAGGCGATCCACCGGGCCCACCGACGCGGCGCGGTGATCGGTGGAACGTCCGCCGGAGCATCGATCATGAGCGAGTTCATGATCGCGCTCGGGGACGAGGGGGTGACACCACGCCAGCGCACGAGTCAGATGAGTCAAGGGCTGGGACTCCTCGAAGGTGTCGTCATCGACCAGCACTTCGCTCAGCGCCAGCGTCATGGCCGGCTGATGTCGGTGATCGCCATGTCTCCCAACCTGATCGGGATCGGGATCGATGAGAACACCGCACTCGAGGTGGTGGACGGCGTGCGCGCCACGGTGTATGGCCGCGGCGGGGTCTATATCCTCGACTGCCGCGCCGCGATCACCGACGCGCCCGATGCCCGCACTGGCGCACCACTTTTGGTCTCCAACGCCGTCGTGCACAGCCTCCCTGCGGGCGCTACGTTCGACCTGGAGAAACTCGTGCTCGTCGACTTCGTCGAACGTCACCCGGATCTCGACATCAACAAGACCGTCGCGCAGTCCAGTCACCCCTAGGTCGCAGTCCGCCAGAGGACCGCGGCCGACCCCCGTCCCCCCAGTACGGAGTCCACGATGAGCCAGGATCGCCCCACCCCGAGCGGGCCAGCCGCCCCCGATCTGCGCACCCTCGAAGAGCGCGTCTATCGCGGCGGCAACATCTGGTCCTATGACCCCGCCATCCATCTGATCGTCGATCTCGGTGTGCTGGAGGACTATCCGACGGACATGCTGCCGGATTTCACCGACCGGCTCCTGGCGCTGCTGCCCGGCGTCGCCGCCCACTCCTGTTCACGCGGCCACGAGGGCGGTTTCGGCGAGCGCCTGCGCGAGGGCACCTGGCTCGGCCACGTCACTGAGCACGTCGCCCTCCAACTGCAGCAGGAAGCCGGACACGACCTGCGCCGCGGCAAGACCCGGATGGTCAAGGGCCGCCGCGGTGTCTACAACGTCGTCTATGGGTATGCCGATGAGGGCGTCGGTCTGTCCGCGGGCCGACTCGCGGTGCGCCTGATCAACCACCTCATCGAGCCCGAGGCGGACTTCGATTTCGCCGAGGAACTCGACGCCTTCCTGCGCCGTGCCGAGCGCACGGCCTTCGGCCCGTCGACCCAGGCGATCATCGAGGAGGCCGTGAGCCGGGACATCCCCTACATCCGGCTCAACTCCGCCTCGTTGGTCCAACTCGGCCAGGGCGTCCACGCCCAGCGCATCCGGGCGACGATGACGTCCAAGACCGGCGCGCTCGCCGTCGACATCGCGAGCGACAAGGACATGACGACGAAGTTGCTGGGCTCAGCGGGGCTGCCCGTGCCGAAGCAGGAGACGGTGCGCACGGCCGACGGCGCGATCGCCGCGGCTCGGCGCGTCGGGCATCCCGTCGTCGTCAAGCCGCTGGACGGCAACCACGGACGTGGTGTCGGTCTCAACCTGATGACCGACGAGGACGTCCGCGCCGCCTTCGCCGTGGCCATGGAGCAGTCGCGCGGCGGGTGGGTCATCGTCGAGTCGTTCATCACCGGCAAGGACTACCGCTGCCTCATCGTCGGCGGCCGGATGCGGGCGATCGCCGAGCGGGTGCCCGCGCACGTCATCGGTGATGGGCGGCATACGGTCACCGAGTTGGTCGCGATCACGAACGCCGACCCGCGCCGCGGCGTGGGCCATGAGAAGGTCCTGACCCGGATCAAGGTCGACGATGCGGCGCATGAGATCGTCCGCGAACAGGGCTATGCGATGGACGATGTCCCACCCGAGGACGTGATGGTCAAGCTCGCCTTGACAGGAAATATGTCGACCGGCGGGATCTCGATCGACCGGACCTTCGAGGCGCATCCCGACAACGTCGAGATCGCCGAGGAGGCCGCCCGCATGATCGGGCTCGACGTCGCCGGCATCGACTTCATCTGCCCCGACATCACCCAGCCGGTGCGCGAGACCGGCGGCGCGATCTGCGAGGTCAACGCGGCGCCCGGCTTCCGGATGCACACGCACCCGACGATCGGTGAGCCGCAGTTCATCGCCAAGCCCGTCGTCGACCTGCTGTTTCCGCCCGGTGCGCCGTCCCGGGTGCCGATCATCGCGGTGACCGGCACGAACGGCAAGACGACGACGTCGCGAATGATCGCCCACATCTTCAAGGAGACGGGCAAGAAGGTCGGGATGACCTCGACCGATGGGGTCGTCATCGACGAACGCCTCGTCATCAAGGCCGACGCCTCCGGACCGCGTTCGGCCCGTATGGTGCTCCAGAACCCCCGCGTCGAACTCGCCGTCATGGAGGTGGCGCGGGGCGGCATCCTCCGGGAGGGGCTCGGCTACGACCGCAACGACATCGCCGTGGTCACCAACGTCGCGCCCGACCACCTCGGGATGCGTGGCATCGACACCCTCGAACAACTCGCGGACGTCAAGGCCGTCATCGTCGAGGCCGTGCCCCGCAACGGATTCGCCGTGCTCAACGCCGACGACGCGCTCGTGCGCGGCATGCGCAATCGGTGCAGCGGGTCGGTCATCTGGTATTCGATCCAGCCGCCCGGCAGCGAGGAGCGGGCGTTCATCGAGCGGCGCTTGCGCCGGGGCGGTCGCGCTCTCGTCCTCGAGCCGACCGACCGGGGCGACATGATCGTCATCCGGGATGGCGCGCGGTCGATGCAACTCGCCTGGACCCACCTGTTGCCGGCGACCTTCGGCGGGACCGCGATGTTCAACGTCGCCAACGCCATGGCCGCGGCGGGGGCGGCGTTCGCCTCAGGAGTGGGCCTGCATGAGATCCGGCAGGGGTTGCGGACCTTCACGACGAGCTATTACCTCTCCCCCGGCCGGATGAACCAGATCAACGTCCGCGGCGTCGAGGCCTTCGTCGACTACTGCCACAACGCACCCGGAATGGAGGTGCTCGGTCAGTTCATCGACCGCTACGCGACCGTGAAGGCCGCGACGTCGGAATGGGGCAAGATCAGCCGGATCGGCATGATCGCCACCGCCGGCGATCGCCGCGACCAGGACCTGCGCGATCTCGGCGCGGCGGCGTCGAAGTTCTTCGACGTCATCGTCGTGCGTGAGGACGCGCGACTGCGCGGCCGCGCGGCCGGCGAGGCCGCGGCATTGATCACGGAGGGCGCCAAGGCGGCTCAGGCGGCCGGTGGCGTCCGCCTGAGGCAGATCGAGACCGTGCTCGATGAGGTCGCTGCGGTGCGGCACTGTGTCGCCCGAGCCAACCCCGGCGACATCGTCGTCCTCTGTGTCGACCAACACGCCAAGGTCGTCGCCGAGTTGGAGACGATCACCCACGCCGCCCAGGCCGGTGCGCGTGCGACCGAGCGGGCCGGGGACCCGGACTGGGAGTAGGCGTCTGCGCCGAGGCTGGGGCTGACCGCATCAGCCGGCCGGGTCCCAGTTGTCCTCTTCGATGCTCACCGGGATCTTCGTGTCGAGCGCCTCGATCAGTGCGTCCCGGTCGACGTCGGCGCCCGACTCGACCATCACGGCCAACCCTCGCCGGCCGCGGATACGTCACCGGAGTGAATGTGGAACCAGGCGCGCAGGTCGGCATCGGTCACGCAGCGCTGCCCCAGAGCATCCAGTTGCGCTCTGCTGAAGTCGCGTCGCGTGACGCGGATCTTGAAGCACGAAGTGATCGTCAACACCATCGCCGCAACCACCACCCGCACAGGCTTGGCATCGGCGCCGACCTGGACACCAACACCTACCCGGCCGGCATCGAAATCAGCGACAAAGCCATCCCGACCGCGAACACCGAGGCATCCTGACCCGCCACGACTTCCACGGCGAAGGGAACTACACCCTCAACCCCGACACGCCCGGACCAAACTAGATTGATTCCCCACTGGCCCTGAGGTCGGCGGCATAGCGGATGAGCGCGCCGCGATACAGGCGAGCGTCGTCGTCGGTGGCGCGGGCCAGGAGGGCGTCGATGAGGCCGGCGACGGCGGCCGGTCCGGACCCCAGATCGAGGTCGGTGAGCGCGGCGAACGCCGTCACCGCCGCACTCTCGGGCCGCTCGTGCTCCAGGGCACGGAGCAATTCGCGGGCCTCTGCGAGCCGGCCGAGGGCGCGCAGACTCGACGCGAGTTGGACGCGCGCCCGGTGGCGATGCGGCTCCCGGAGGCCGAGCGCGATGGCGCGCTCATAGAGTGGCACCGCCTCCGCTTCGCGCCCGGCGGCGTCGTGGACGCCCGCGACTTCGTAGACGATCCGGGCGTCCCCGGGCGACCCGGCCAGCAGGTCCGCCGCCGCCGCGTCTCTCGCCGCGCCGGTGAGCACCCACAGCCCTTCAATTTCTCCCTCACGCTCGTGTTTCCCCTGTGCGGCAGCGACTTTGCTCCGTATGCCGTCCGCATCGTCCGCGTGTCCGCCCAGGTCGTCGATCCACGCCACCAGCGCGGCCCGCTGCTCGTGGGTCATGACCGCCAGGACGTCGCCGTCGGTGGCGTGTGCCGCGAGCGCCGTCGCGGCGGCAAGTTCGTTGGGGTGGGCGGTCACGCCCGCGCGCCCAGCGCGGGCCAGACCGGCCCCGAAGTGCGCTTCGAAGTCCTCCGTCGTCCGGCCGCGCAGATAGTGCTCCTTGTGAGCGATGACGACGTGGTCAGCGCCCTGGCCGGCGATCTCCCCGAGGGCCCGGAGGATCTCGTCGGTCCGGTCCCCGGCGGTCCCGAGGGCGAGCAGCACCCGGCCTCCCGGCGGGGTCAGCCCCCGGGCCACCGCGAGCAGCGCCTCCAGCCCGGCCTCGTTGTGCGCGAGGTCGAGGATCACCGTGGCCGCGCCATCCGCGACCGGGATCGTGTAGATGTTCATCCGGCCCGGGTTGAGTCGCGCGTCCGTCACGAAGGTCGTCAGCCCCTCGCCGACCGCCTCCCGCGGCAACCCGATGGCCAGACCGGCTGCTGTCGCGGCGAGGACATTGGCCACGTTGTGAACGGACAGCCCGGCGAGCGTCGCTGGGACATCCGCGAGGGCGACGATCCGGACCCTGATGCCGCCGGCGTCGAGGACCGTGATGTCTCCGTCGACGACGGTGATCCCCCGGCCACCGGCATCGACCGCCTGGCGCAGCGCCGGCGCCGACGCGTCGAGCGCGAACGCCCACGGACGGGCCCGGCTGCGGGTCCGCATCGCCCACACCCGTGGGTCCTCGCCGTTGAGGACGACCCAGCCGTCGGGCTTCGTCACGGTCGTGATGATCGCCTTGACCTCGGCGAGTTGATCGAGGGTGTCGATGCCCTGCAGCCCGAGGTGATCGGCCGACACATTGGTGACGACGCTGACGTCATTGGTCGTCACGCCCATGCCCTTGAGCAGCAGTCCGCCGCGCGCCGTCTCGAGGACGGCGATGTCGAGCCCGGGCGTATCGAGGACACCCCGGGCGCCGGCCGGTCCGGAGTAGTCCCCCGGCTCAACGACCTCGCCCATCACGACAACTCCGTCGGTCGAACTCCACGCCGTCGTCCGCCCCGCGGTCATGCACAGATGCGCGACGATCCGGGTCGTCGTGGTCTTGCCATTCGTCCCGGTGATTGACACCACCGGAACGTGCGGGACCCGCACCGCCGCCACCTCTTTCGCCGGAGCACCCAACATCCGCGCGGCAAGATCCGCGCAGGCGGCGCCGGCGTCCGCACCGTCGAGCAACGCCTGCAGGAGGGGAGCCAGGCCGTCCCCGAGGATCTCCGCGCGGGCGCGTGAGCGCCATACGGCCGCGACGGTGACATGACCCGGTGCGTGTCCCGGTCGCACCCGCACACCGACCCGGGACACGCCCGCCGCACGCGCCACCGCCCGTATGCCGTGCACCGCCACCCGCTGGACGAATGCCTGCCGCTGTGCGGATCCAGGCTCGCCCGCCCGGGCCCGCAACGACAGCGCGGCTGCCACCGCAGCGACCTGCTCGGTCGGTGCCTCGAGATACGGCGTCAGGTCGAGCCGGACCTTGAGCGCCGGCTTGGCGAAATAGAGATTCGGGCCTTCGAGGAGGCGCACCTCCTCGGCGGTGACACCGGTCATCGGAAAGCTACTGGCCCATCGCGTGGACGCCGCCGTCGACGTGGACGATCTCGCCGGTCGTCGCCGGGAACCACTCGGACAACAGCGCGACACACGCCCGCGCGGTGGGCACCGGATCGGAGACATTCCAGCCCAGGGGCGCGCGCTCGTCCCAGATGCGCTCGAACTGCTCGAAGCCCGGGATCGACTTCGCGGCGGTCGTGCGGACCGGCCCCGCGGCGACGAGATTGCACCGGATGCCCTTGGGACCGAGGTCGCGGGCCAGATAGCGGTTGGTCGATTCGAACGCGGCCTTGGCGACGCCCATCCAGTCATAGACCGGCCACGCGAACTTCGCGTCGAAGGTGAGGCCGACCACCGACCCACCGTCGGTCATGAGCGGGAGTGCGCCGACGGCGAGCGCCTTGAGGCTGAAGGCGCTGATCTGGAGCGCCGTCGCGACGTCCTCCCAGGTGCCCTCGAGGAAGTTGAACGCGCCCTGGGGTGCGAACCCGATCGAGTGGAGGACACCGTCGAGCCGGTCGGTGTGCTCGCGGAGCCGCTCGGCGAGGGTGTCGAGGTGCTGCTGGTCGGCAACGTCGAGTTCGACGACGGGCGGAGTGCTCGGCAGCCGCTTGGCGATGGTCTGGGTGATCTTCATCGTCCGCCCGAACGACGTGAGGATGACGCTCGCCCCCTGCTCCTGCGCGAGCCGCGCGACATGGAAGGCGATGGAGGAGTCCATGAGGACTCCAGTGATCAAGAGGGTCTTGTCCTCGAGGAGCATTCCGGTCCTTTCGTGTGCCGTGTGGTCGTATGCCGTGTTGTCGTATGCCGTGGGGCCCGGTCGGCGGGCGGTCCTGCGGACACGCGGCGGTTCAGTCGTGTTGCTCGGTGCGTCGGTGGGGTGCGTCAGTGGCCCATGCCGAGGCCGCCGTCGACGGGGATGACAGCGCCGGAGATATAGGCCGCGTCGTCGGAGGCGAGGAAGACGACCGTGGCGGCGACCTCCGCCGGCGTCGCGAACCGGCCCGCCGGGATGGCCTCCCGGTAGGCCTTCTGGCGGTCCTCGGGCAGTTCGGCGGTCATGTCGGTCTCGATGAACCCCGGCGCGACGACGTTGGCGGTGATGCCGCGGCCGCCGAGCTCGCGCGTGATCGACCGGGCGAGGCCGACCAGGCCAGCCTTGCTGGCGGCATAGTTGGCCTGGCCGGGACCCCCATAGAGACCGACGACGCTGGAGATGAAGACGATCCGGCCGAACCGCCTGCGGATCATCCCCGCGCTGGCGCGGCGGGCGCAGCGGAAGGCGCCCGCGAGATTGGTGTCGACGACGTCGGCGAAGTCGGCATCCGGCATACGCATCAGAAGTCCGTCGCGGGTGATGCCGGCGTTGGCGACGACGACCTCGACGGGGCCGCCGAGCCGCTCCTCGGCCGCCTTGAAGGCAGCGTCGACCGAGGCGGTGTCGGAGACGTCGCCAGCCACGGCGGGCAGGTCGTCGGGCGCCTCGCCGCTGCGGGACATGACGACGACGTTGTGCCCGGCGTCGCGCATGGCGAGGGCGATGGCGTGGCCGATCCCCCGGTTGCCGCCGGTGACGAGGACATTGCGGGCAGTCATGCGGGCGTGCTCCTTCGCGGACGGGGACCGTAGGACGAACCTAGTGGACGTTGGGGTCGGTTGCCCGGCAGCGACAGACGTACCCTGGGGAGATGCGGAAGTCGGCGCCTGCGGTGATCCAGTCGGTCACCACTGCGCCCGAGAGCCTCGAGAAGGAGCAGGAGGCGCGGATCAAGCGCTATCTGCTGACGATGCTGATCCGGACGGTGTGCTTCGTCGCCGCCGTTCCCCTGCACGGGTGGATGCGGTGGACGTCGGTGGCGATGGCGGTGGTGCTGCCCTATATCGCGGTGGTGTTCGCCAACGCCGTCCACCCGCGGGCGGTCGGCGTGGTCACTCCGGTGCTTCCGACGACGTATGCCGTGCCCTCCATCGCTCCACCACCTCGCCAGGACTGACCCCCCGTCAGCCACCGATGGCGGACATCGGCCGGTCGGGTTGATGGAAGCCCGCAGTTCCGATGCCGTGACCTGGCGCTTTGCGCCACATCTCGTCGCGGATCAGGCCGGCGAGTTCGTCGTCGGTGGCCCCCGCACGCAGGGGGGTGCGCAGGTCGGCCTCGGAGTTGGCGAACAGGCAGTTGCGCACCTGGCCGTCGGCAGTCAGGCGAACCCGGTCGCAATCCCCACAGAACGGGCGGCTGACGCTGGCGATGATCCCGACCGTGGCGGGGCCGCCGTCGACGAGGAAACGCTCGGCGGGCGCGCTGCCCCTGCCGGATAGGGGCGTCAATGAGAACCGCTCCCGGAGGCGAGCTTCGATCTCCTCCGCCGTCACCATCGCTCCGGCCTGCCACTCGTGCCCCGCGTCGAGGGGCATCTGCTCGATGAAGCGAAGTTCGTAGCCGCGCTCCAGGCACCACCGCAGGAGGTCCGCCACATCTCCGTCGTTGACGTCGCGCATCGCGACAGCATTGACCTTGACCGGCGTGAGCCCGGCGTCGGCGGCGGCCTTCAGCCCACGCTCCACGTCGGCCAGCCGGTCGCGCCGGGTCAGCGCGACGAACTCGCGCCGGTCGATCGTGTCGAGGGAGACATTGACCCGGTCGAGGCCCGCCGCCGCCAGCGGGGCGGCCAACCGGTCGAGGCCGATCCCGTTCGTCGTCATGGCGATCGTCGGGCGTGGGTCCAGCGCCGCGATCGCGGCGACGACCTCGATGAGGCTGCGCCGCAGCAGCGGCTCGCCCCCGGTCAACCGGATCTGGCGGACGCCCAGGCCGACGAGCACGCCGACGACGCGGACGAGCTCGTCATCGGTCAACATCTCGGGCTTCGGCAGCCACGGAAGCCCTTCCGCCGGCATGCAATAGGTGCACCGGAGATTGCACCGATCCGTCACGGAGACACGAAGATCCCGCCCGATCCGCCCGAACCTGTCGACGAGCGGCCCGTCCGGGGGGCGGGTCGGCATGGGCAGATCGATCACAATAGGCAACCCTAAGTCGCAATCTGGCGTGTGCCCGCCGGGACCGCACGGAAATCGCCGATCGGGGCCGGGTACCGTGACCAGGTGATCCGCGCCCTCCTCGCACCGAAGTGGCTGGGCGCACTCCTACTCTCGGCCCTGTTCGCGGTCGGCGCCTATCACCTCGGGTTCTGGCAGTACGGCCGCTATGAGGCCAAGCACGAGCGCAACCAGCGGATCGAGGCGCACTACACCGCCTCCCCGGTCCCCGTCGCGAACGTGCTCACCACTGCCGCGATGCCGATCGAGCGCGAGTGGACGCGGGTCACGGCCATCGGGATGTATGCCGCACCGGAGCTTCTCGCGCGCAACCGCACCTTCCGCGGAACCAACGGATTCGAGGTCCTGACCCCCTTCGCGACGGACGCCGGGAGCACCCTCCTGGTCGACCGCGGCTGGGTCGCACCGACCGGGAAGGGCGCCGCCTCCCTCCCGACCGTGGTGACCGCGCCGGGCGGGACGGTCACGATCACCGGCTGGCTGCGCCGGGGTGAGGCGTCGCGGGGCAAGCCCCCGATGCCCGGCCTCATCCCCAGCATCAACCTCGACGAGGCCTCGGCGGCCGTGGGGCGGCCCCTGCTCGGCGCCTATCTGCAGCTCGACGGCCCGGCGGCCGATGGTGATGTCCGTCCCTCATCGCAGATGACGCAGCAGCCGACAGCTCTCGGACCGCCGAGTGAGGACCTCGGACCCCACCAGGCCTACGCCTACCAGTGGTGGGTGAGCATGCCGCTCGGTTTCGTTCTCACCTTCTTCGGACTACGCCGACAGGTGCGTGCCGCGGCCGGTGACACCGCGGAGAGCGCACGCGACGGACACCGGCGTCCCGTCAAGGCGAGGAAGGTGCGGATCTGGGACGAAGAGGATGAGTGAGGGCGCTCAGACGAGCTTGACGACGATGTCGTGGAGGGTGTCTCCAGCGCGAGCGATCCGGTCACCGGCGTTGGAGAGATGACGATAGACCTCACGACGCTTGAAGACATCCATCACCATGGCGTAGGCCGTGGGTCCGGTGGGTCCGTCAAGGCTTTCGAGACGACGGACATCCTCAGCCGGGTCGAAGAGTTGCGCCAGGGCGCGGCGGTACTCCTTCTCGACGCGCCGCTCGCACACCCGGGCCCGGTCGGCCAGCCCCTCGCCAGCGGCCGGATCCTTCTCGAGGACGCCATACCCACTGTCGAGGGCCAGAGCACCGTCGTGGAGAAGGGCGGCCATTCGGACCGTATGGGCATCCGGGGCGACCCGGAGCACCTCCATCTCCCGCACCGTCGTCCTGGCATAGGTCGTGATCCGCTGCAGGGTGGAGATCGCGCGATAGAGGTCCTCCCGGTCCATCGGCGTGGAGAAGGCCGAGTTGAGCGCCGTCATGCTCTCCTCCTTGAGGAGGTTGGCGGACCGCTCGTTGGCCTTGACCCGCTCCGCGAAATCGGGGTCGCCATCGGACTCCATGAATTCCCCGAGGAGCGACAGACTCTCGACGGCCGCTCCTGACTGCGCGCGCAGCAGGGCGAAGAAATCCGCGGGCTTGGGGAACACCTTGTGCACCAGCCGCATCGGGCCGCTCTCGGTGTCGGTCATGACGTTCCTTTCCGTGCCATGGGACGTGCCTCACCAGAAGAGGCGGACGATCAGGATGACGCCCGCGGCCATGAGGGCCGAGCCGGGAATGGTGATGACCCAGGTCGCGAGGATCTCCTTGGCCTTGCTCCAGCGCACCTCGCGGACGTTCTCGGCCGAACCGATGCCCATGATCGAGGAGGAGACGACATGGGTGGTCGACACGGGTGCCCCGATGAGGGAGGCGGCATAGATGACGCCGGCCGAGGTCAACTGGGCATCGAGCGCGTGCAATGGACGAATCTTGTAGATCCCGAAGCCCACAGTCCGCACGATCCGCCACCCGCCGGACAGGATGCCGAGGGTGATCGCGGTCGCACACATCAGGACAACCCAGAACGGCACCGCGAATTCGGTGATGCGACCCGCGAGCAGCAGGATGAGCGTGAGGATGCCCATGGACTTCTGGGCGTCGTTGGCGCCGTGCGAGAAGGCGAGCCACGCCGAGGTCACCCACTGCGCTCGGCGCAGCGTCTTGTTGATGCCCGGCCGCGCCCGACGGAGCAGTCGCGACATGAGCTTCTGGAGGAGGAAACCCACGCCGAAGCCGACGATCGGGCTGATCAACAGGCCCAAGAGCACCTTGGCGACGCCATGGAACTCGCCGTGAGCCAGTTCGGAGAACCCCCAGACCACATGGTCTGACCCGACAGCTACGACCACCGCCCCGCACAGGCCTCCGGTCAACGCGTGCGACGACGAGGACGGTATGCCGATCCACCACGTCCCCAGGTTCCACGCGATCGCGGCGAAGACACCGCCCAGGATGATGGTGACGGCGCGGACGGCATCGACATCGCCGAGTTGAACGACCTTGCCGATCGTGTTGGCGACCGCGGTGCCGCCGAGCAGGGGGCCGAGGAACTCGAAAAGGGCCACGACGACGACCGCCTGAGTCGGGGTCATGGCCCGGCTGGCGATGACGGTCGCGATGATGTTGGACGCATCGTGGAAGCCGTTGGTGTAGTCGAAGACGATGACGAAGGCCACGGCGACCACCGCGAGGACCGTCAGCGTCGCCATACTTCCGTCACCTTCCGTTCATGCTCCGTTCACCTGGGTGGAGGCTAGGGCAGAGCGGGCGATTCGACCAGACCCCCCACCCCCGCTGGAAATCTGTGAGATCACTCACGACCTCCGGCGGAGCATCCGGTCACGCCGGCGTCGGCACGGGCGTTTGGGCGTCGGCGAACTGGGTGCGATAGAGATCGGCATACAGCCCCCCGAGGGCGAGCAGCTCGTGATGCCGGCCGCGCTCGACGATCCGGCCGCCGTCGACCACGAGGATCTGGTCGGCGCGACGAATGGTCGAGAGCCGGTGGGCGATGACGATGGCCGTTCGCCCGGCGAGCGCAGACTCGACCGCCGCCTGGACGGCCACCTCGGACTCACTGTCGAGGTGGGCCGTCGCCTCGTCGAGGACGAGCAGGCCTGGGCCTTTGAGAAGGAGGCGGGCGAGCGCCATACGTTGCTTCTCACCGCCGGAGAGGCGGTAGCCGCGATCGCCGACGACCGTGTCGAGGCCCTCGGGGAGTCGCTCGATGAGCGGGAGGATCTGGGCCGCCGTCAGCGCCGCGAGCATCTCCGCCTCGGGGACCCCCGGGCGGACATAGTCGAGGTTGGCCCGGATCGTGTCGTGGAAGAGGTGCGACTCCTGGGTGACCACACCGACGCTGGCAGTGACCGAGGACAGGGTCGCCGCACGCAGGTCGATCCCCTGGAGCCGGACGGCTCCACCGGTCGGATCATAGAGTCGCGCAACGAGGTTGGTGATCGTCGTCTTGCCCGCCCCGCTCGGCCCGACGAGCGCGACGAGCTCGCCCGGCTCGGCAGTGAAGGTGATATCGGACAGCACCTGCGCACCCGGTCCGCGATCCCCGGCCGCGCCGACCTCGAGCGATCGCAACGAGACACTGTCGGCGCCGGGGTAGGCGAAGGCGACGTGATCGAACTCGACCCGCACCGGGCCGGTGGGCAGCGGGCGCGCGTCCGGCGCCTCGACCACACTCGGCGCCAGGTCGAGGATCTCGAACACCCGGGTGAAGGAGACGAGCGCGGTCATCACGTCGACCCGGACGTTGCTGAGGGTGGTCAGCGGCCCATAGAGGCGGGCGAGAAGCGCCGCGAGCGCGATCAGCGTGCCGACGGTGAGCGTCCCGTCGATCGCCATGACCCCGCCGAAGCCATAGACCATCGCCGTCGCGAGGGAGGCGATGAAGGTGAGTGCGATGAAGAGCACCGTCCGGTTCATCGCGATCCGCACGCCGATGTCGCGGACGCGGGCGGCGCGAGCGGCATACTCCCGGTCCTCGCGTGCGGGGTCGCCGAACAGCTTGACCAGAAGGGCTCCGCCGACGTTGAACCGCTCCGTCATCCGGGAGCCGAGCTCGGCGTTGAGGTTCATCTGCTCGTGCGACAGGGCCGCGAGGCGCCGGCCCATCCACCGGGCGGGCAGCAGGAAGAACGGCACCAACGCGAGCGCGGCCAGGGTGAGCTGCCAGGACAGCGCGAGCATGGCCGCGATGATGAGGCTCAGTGAGACGGCGTTGCTGACGACGCTGGACAGGACGCTGGTGAAGGCCTGCTGGGCCCCGATGACGTCGTTGTTGAGCCGACTGACCAGGGCACCGGTCTGGGCGCGCGTGAAGAACGCGATCGGCTGGCGCAGGACGTGGGCGAAGACCTCGGTGCGGAGGTTATAGATCAACCCCTCGCCGATGCGGGAGGAGAACCACCGCGAGGCCACGGACACGATGGCGTCGAGGACCGCGATCCCGGCGACGATGAGGGCGAGCGTGACGACGACCGAGCGGTCGCCGGGGATCACGCCGTGGTCGACCAGACGCGCGAGCAGCAGCGGTGAGGCGACGACGAGGAGGGCGTCCACGACGACGAGCCCGAGGAAGGTGACGATGAGCGGGCGGACGGGCGCGGCATACGACAGGACGCGTCGGGTGGTCCCCGGGGGCAGCCTGGTCTCCGCCACGCTGCCATCCCGGGTGAGACTGTGCATCACCTGCCACGCCGACATGCTCATGGCGGAAGTCAACTACGGGGCGCCGACAGCGATTCCCCGACCCGTCGGCCGACGAGGTCCGCAAGCGCATCCGTATCGGCGAGCACCCCATCGCGGAGTGGGATGCCGTTGAGCGCGCACCGCCGTGCCATGCGATCGCGCAGAACTCCCCCGGCGATCATGCAACTGACCGCGACCACACCATCGGGACCGCCCAACCGTTCGAGCGCGACCGCCAACGGGAGCCGGTCGTCCACGGTCGCGGCGGCGCTGACGACTCCGGCCGGCAGGCCGGGGCCCAGACCGGCGACGACCTCATCGACGGCGGCGACCTGCGAACTCCCGGCAAGATAGATGAGAACGCGGTCCGGTGGCGGATCGCCGAGCAACTGGCCGAGGGCGACACCGATGAGCGGATCCGGTCCGAGCGCAGCGGTGGTCACGATCGGGCGACCTGACGCCCGAGCGAGGGTGGCGGCGGCCGCTGGAACGTCGACCCGGGTGTGGAAGGCCCGGGTCAGGAGGACCGGGACGAGGACGACGAGTCCGCTCGCGTCCATCAGAGGCGCTCCGGCGCCGGTGACGGACGGTCCATGGTGGTCGAGGTAGGCGAGGTGAACCGGCATCGCGAACCGTCGACCCACGGCCGAGGCGAGCCGGGCGACGTCGCGCCCGTGTCGCGGATCGGGAGACCCGTGCGCGAGGAGAACCACGTGCAGGTCCGCGGGGAACGCCATGGCCACATCGGGCGTCACAGGGTTGTCGGCGCTATCCGTCATGATGCGGTCGTCCTCGAATCGCCAGTGCTGTCCGCATGGAAGGGAGGCGCGCACGTGCCCATGCGGGTGCCCGCGACGGATTCGTCGTCAGCACTCCAATGGCGGTCGTCGGGCCTCTCGTCGTGCTGAGGCTGCTCCTCGCCCTGGCTGTCGGTGTCATCGCCCTCATCCGGCGACCCCTCCGGCGGCGGCGTATGCCGCTCCCGCACTCGGGCCCGCCGCTCTCGCTGCCCTCGCGGTGGCGTCAGCGCACCGATCACGGTCTCGGTGCTCGGGTTGTTCACGCTCGGCATCCTCCACAACTTCCTGGAGATTCGCTATGTGGTGGGCCGCTATGCCGCGGCCTTCACTCCTCCCCTCGCTCGCGTCGCCGGCGTATCTCTTCGTCATCCTCACCCACCCGCACAACACCGTGCCGCTGGCATTCCTCTGGGATGGTCGCGCACGTTGCCGCGGCGACCGCGACGGGACTTCCGCGGCGTCCAGGTGAGCTTCTCCCTGGTGATGCTGTTGTTGTCGTCCCTCGCCGGATCAGGCCCTAGACCCCACCGGTGAGGTCAGCCAGTTCGCCGCCGCGGCCTGGGCCTGGGCGCCGACACCGACGACATCGCCGACGACGATGACCGCCGGAGGCTGGACTCCGGCGGCGCGGGCATCGGCATGGGCATCCCGAAGGGTGGTGATCGTCGTCCGTTGCCGGTCGGTCCATCCCGATTCGATGATGGCGACCGGAGTGTCGGCCCGACGCCCCGCAGCGATCAGCCCGGCAACGGTCTCCTCGAGGCGTGCCGTGCCCATGAGCAGGACGAGCGTGGCGTCGGCCGCCGCATCGCGGGCCGCGGCGAGCACGGCTTCCGGGCCGTCATGTCCGGACGCGACGACGAACGACGTGGCGATGCCCCGGTGGGTGACCGGGATGCCGGCGGCGGCGGGGACCGAGACCGCGGATGTCACGCCGGGCACGACCTCGACGGGGATGCCCCGGGCCGCACAGTGAAGAAGTTCCTCGCCGCCGCGGCCGAGAACGAAGGGGTCCCCGCCCTTGAGCCTGACGACGAATGCGCCGGCGCGGGCGTGCCGGACCAGGAGATCGTTGATCGCGTGCTGGGGCACTGGATGGTGCCCGGGGCGCTTGCCGACGTCGATGACCTCGACGTGCGCCGGGAGGCCGGGGAGCAGCCCGGTGGGCCCGAGGCGATCGGTGACAACGACGTCGGCCTGGGCGAGGAGCCGCAGACCGCGCACGGTGATGAGGTCGTCGGCTCCCGGTCCCCCGCCGACCAGCGCGACCCGTCCACGCCTGAACGCCGAAGCCGTATGCCGCATGGCCCGGCTCGGCAGGTCACCCGCAGCGATCGCCGTGACGATGGCGTCTCGGAGGGCAGCGGCACGCTGCGGGTCGCCCCCCGCGGTGACCGCCACCTGCAGGCCGGCGCCCGGACCACGGCCGACGCCGACAGCCGGGGTCCAGGCGGCGGACCGGTCGGCCGCATCGGCACGCACGCACCAGATGCCTTCCACGGCAGCGCCGTCGGCTACGGTCGCGTTGACGGCCGGGTCGTCGGTCGCGGCGTGGACGAGCCAGGCGCGGGCCGGGTCGAGGAGGTCGGACTCGGCATACGGCCGGGCGTGCCAGGCGATCTCGCCAGACCGCGCCCACGCGGCCACCCGCTCCCCTGGAGCGGGCGCGACCACCTCGACTCGGGCACCGGAGGCGAGGAGTCGCTCGACCCGCCGGGCCGCCACCATTCCCCCGCCGACGACGAGGACGCGGCGCCCTCGCACGTCGAGCGTCAGCGGATAGTCGGGCGAACTCATATGTGGAGCCCGCATTCGACCTTCTCCGACCCCGACCACCGCCCGGCCCGCTGGTCTTCTCCATCACCGACCGGGCGCGTGCACGGCTCACACCCGATTGATGCGAAGCCCAACTGCCGCAACGGATTGAGGAAGACACCATGGCTCTGGGCATAGGCATCGACATCGTCGTGTGACCATCCGACGATCGGATTGAGCTTGAGCATGCCGCGTCGTGCGTCCCATTCGACCAGGGGTGTCCCGGCCCGAGTCGGCGCGTCGACGCGGCGGACACCGGAGACCCACGCGGCATACCCGTGGAGCGCCGCACCGAGTGGGGCAACCTTGCGCAGACGGCAGCAGAGGTCGGGGTTGCGCGCGTGCAAGCGCGGCCCGAACCGGACGTTCTGCTGCTCCACGCTCTCGCGCGGGGTCACCGTGCGGATCTTGAGCGGCAGCATCACCGCATAGGCGTCTCGGGTCCCGAGTGTCTCGGCGAAGTGATAGCCGGTGTCGAGGAAGAACACGTCGATGCCCGGGGCTGCCGTACCCGCGAGGTGAAGGAGCACCTCGTCGCCCATCGAGCTGGCCACCGTCAGCCCATCGCCATAGCGATCGAGACTCCAGGAGAGCAGATCCCGGGCGAGCTCCACCTTGTCGTCGAGGGTGGCCGCGTCCGCTTCACGGGCGAGGAAGTCCTCGATCTCGGCCGACCTGCGGTCGGTGGGCAGCGTGGTCATCGCAGCTCCTCCTCGTCGGCGCGGTGCGCCCAGGCGGCGAAGCCCTCGCCCTCGGCACGCTGCTCGAGATAGCGCCCGGTGACGCGCTCGATGTAGTCGGGCAGGTCGCCCGCACTGACCTTGAGTGCGCGGGTCTTGCGCGCGACGCTCGGGGTGGCACCGAGACCGCCGCCGAGGTGGACCTGGAAGATCTCCTCGAGTTCCCCGGACTCGGTTCGATGGATCATTCCCTTGAGGCCGATATCGCCGACCTGCGTGCGGGCGCAGGCGTTGGGGCAGCCGTTGACGTGGATGCCGAGCGGGACATCGAAGTCGGGGCGGCGCCGTTCGAGTTCGACCACCACCGTCCGCGCGCGCTCCTTGGTCTCGGTCAGGGCGAGCTTGCAGAACTCGATCCCCGTGCAGGCGAGCACATTGCGGCGGAACTCGGAGGGCACGGCATACAGGTCGTATGCCGTGAGTTCGTCCGCCACGGTCGCCGCGTCCGCCTCGGCGAGATCGAGGACGAGAAGCTTCTGGTGCGGAGTCAGGCGCACCCGCCGAGAACCGTGGCGCTCTGCGAGGAGGGCGATCGCGGTGAGGATCGAGCCACTCACGCGGCCGGCGATGGGGGCGGCGCCGACCCAGTAGCGGCCATCCCTCTGGCGATGGATGCCGACGTGGTCGCGCCGCGCGCCCTCCGGGAGGACCGGCTCGGGTCCGTCGGGGAGGCGGTGGCCGAGATACTCGGTCTCGAGGATCTCGCGGAACCGCTCGGGGCCCCAGTCGGTCATCAGGAACTTCAGGCGCGCGCGGTTGCGCAGCCGGCGATAACCGTAGTCGCGGAAGATGCCGATGACCCCCGCCCACACGTCCGGGATCTGGTCGAGCGTGACAAAGGCGCCGAGCCGCCGGGCGAAGATCGGGTTCGTCGACAGCCCGCCGCCCACCCAGAGGTCGAATCCCGGACCGAGTTCGGGGTGGAGCACGCCGACGAAGGACACGTCGTTGATCTCATGGACGACATCGAGCTTAGGCGAGCCGGAGATGGCTGTCTTGAACTTGCGCGGGAGGTTGGAGAACTCGGGATTGCCGATGTAGCGCCGCCGGATCTCCTCGAGCGCCGGCGTGCCGTCGATGATCTCGTCAGCGTCGATGCCGGCCACCGGAGACCCGAGCAGCACGCGAGGCGCGTCGCCGCAGGCCTCCAGGGTGTGCAGGCCCACCGCGGCCAGGCGCTCCCAGATCGCGGGGACGTCCTCGATCCGGATCCAGTGGAGCTGGATGTTCTGCCGGTCCGAGATGTCGGCGGTGTCCCGGGCGTAGGCCGTGCTGATCTCCCCGATCGTGCGCAGCTGCTCGGTCGAGAGAATGCCGCCATCGCTGCGGACCCGCATCATGAAGAACTCGGCGTCCAGCTCCTCGGGGGCAAGGGTCGCCGTCTGACCTCCGTCTATGCCCTCCTGACGCTGGGTGTAGAGCCCCATCCAGCGCATCCGCCCCCGAAGATCGTCCCCGGGGATGGAGTGGAAGCCCTGCTTCGAATAGATGTCGATGATCCGCTGGCGCACGTTGAGGGCGTCGTCGGCCTGCTTGAACGCCTCGTTGGCGTTGAGCGGCGTGCGGTCGCCGTCCGCCCACGCCCCCGTCGCCGCGGTCCTGGTCGGCCGCCTGATGGTCTCGGTCACGCGACCATGCTACAAGGTTGTGTTATGGCCTACATAACTCCTAGTTATGCAGACCACGATGTGAACATCGCCCGAAAGCGAGCGCTTCCGCAGTGAGGACCGCGAAGCCACGTCGTCATACCGCGGTTCTTTGCCGCCCTTGGAGTCCACCAACTGCGCGGACTCAGCGCCTCCGGAGGTCGCCGAGAGCATCAACGGGAGATCAGGCGAGAGAGACCAGGTCGAGGTAGTCGGGGCCCCAGTAGTCCTCGACCCCGTCAGGCAGGAGCAGCACCCGCTCGGGGCTCAGCGCGCGGACCGCGCCTTCGTCGTGGGTGACGAGCACGACGGCTCCCTTGTAGGTCGACAGGGCGCCGAGAATCTCCTCGCGCGAGGCCGGGTCGAGGTTGTTGGTCGGCTCGTCGAGCAGCAGGACGTTGGCGGAGGAGACGACGAGCAGGGCCAGGGACAGCCGGGTCTTCTCGCCACCGGAGAGGACCCGGGCCGGCTTCTCGACGTCGTCGCCGACGAAGAGGAACGAGCCGAGGACCTTGCGCACATCGGTCTCGCCGAGGTCGGGGGCGGCCGACTTCATGTTCTCCAGAACCGTCCGGTCGAGGTCGAGGTTCTCGTGCTCCTGCGCGTAGTAGCCGAGCTTGAGCCCATGCCCCGGTTCCACCTCCCCGGTGTCCGGCGGGTCGATCCCCGCGAGAATCCGCAGCAACGTCGTCTTCCCGGCACCGTTGAGCCCGAGGACGACGACCTTCGCGCCACGGTCGACCGCGAGGTCGACATCGGTGAACACCTCGGTCGAACCGTATGAGCGTGAGAGTCCGTTCGCGCGCAGCGGTGTCCGTCCGCTCGGTGACGGATCCGGGAAACGGAGTTTGGCCACCCGGTCGTGCTGCCGCTCGCCCTCGACCCCGGCAAGCAGCCGCTCGGCCCGGCGCATCATGTTTTGTGCGGCAACCGCTTTGGTGGCCTTGGCGCGCATCTTCTCGGCTTGTTCCAACAGCGCCGACGCGCGCTTCTGCGCGTTGGCGAACTCCCGCTTCCGGCGGCGTTCGTCGGTCTCCCGCTGCGCGAGATAGGCCTTCCACCCGACGTTGTAGATGTCGATGACCGCGCGGTTGGCGTCGAGGTGGAATACCCGGTTGACGACGACACCGAGGAGGTCGACATCGTGGGAGATGACGACGAGCCCGCCCGGATAGGTCTTGAGGTGGTCGCGCAGCCAGACGATGGAATCGGCGTCGAGGTGGTTGGTCGGTTCGTCGAGGAGCAGAGTCTCGGCGCCGGAGAAGAGAATCCGCGCGAGTTCCACCCGGCGACGCTGACCGCCGGACAGGGTCCCGATGCGCTGCTCCAACTGCGTCTCGCTCAACCCGAGCGCGGCGGCGATGGACGCGGCCTCGGACTCCGCGGCATACCCCCCAGCGGCGGTGAACTCGGCGTCGGCGCGGGCGTAGCGACGCATCGCCTTGTCGCGGGCCTCCTCGGTCGCCGCCGACATCGCGTGTTCGGCCGCGCGCAGGTCCCGGACGATCCGGTCGAGCCCCCGGGCGGAGAGGATCCGATCGCGGCCGGTCACCTCGAGATCCCCGGTGCGCGGATCCTGCGGGAGGTAGCCGACGCTCCCCGACGTCGTGGCCGTTCCCGCGGCCGGCTGCGCTTCTCCCGCAAGAACCTTCGACAGGGTCGTTTTGCCGGCGCCGTTGCGCCCGACGAGACCGACCCGGTCTCCTGGCCCGATCCGGAAGGTGGCGTCATCGAGCAGCAGGCGCGATCCAGCGCGCAGCTCGAGGCTGCTGACGGCGATCACGGCAAACTCCCTGAGAGTCACGGGCGGGCGCACCGCGGGCGCGAACCAGCGCAGGTCACGACATGGTTGAGGCGGGCGCCTCGGGACGGCACCGGCGAGGTGCGACGGATAGTCTAAGCCCGCACGTCACACGGGGCCGAACGCCGGCCCTCCGCCGGGAAGGGCCCAGCATGAGCTTCAACGACAACGTCCAACTCGACACCTCATCCATCGGGACGGGCGGGGGCGGCGGCGGCAGCGGCCGAGGCGGCCTCGTCGTCGGGGGCGGGATCGGTGGTCTCATCCTCGCCATCATCATGATGCTCCTCGGTGTCAACCCCGGGAGTGGCGGTGGAACGCAGGACCAGACCGACACCTCGGGGTCCAACGCCCAGAACGTCGACAGCAGTGCCATTCAGCAGCAGTGCAAGACCGGTGCCGACGCCAACAAATACGTCGAGTGCCGCATCGTCGGCACCGTGAACTCCGTGAAGGCGTTTTGGGCGGCCGAACTTCCCCGCTATGGCAAGGAGTTCCGCGAGCCGGGGACGATCATCTACAGCGGGTCGACCCAGTCGGCCTGCGGCACGGCGTCCAACCAGGTCGGACCGTTCTATTGCCCGCTGGACGAAAAGATCTATATCGATGCGTCGTTCTTCCGGATCCTGACCCAGCAGTTCGGCTCATCCGACGGCGCGCTGGCGCAGGAGTACGTCGTCGCGCACGAATACGGCCACCACATCGAGAACCTGCTCGGTGTCCTCGGACGGGCACAGCAGAATCCCCAGGGCGCCGACAGCGGCTCGGTCCGCATCGAACTCATGGCCGACTGCTTCGGTGGTATGTGGGCGCAGCACGCGTCGACCACCAAGGATGCCAACGGCACGACCTACCTCAAGCCGTTGACCGAGAGCGACATCCGCGACGCCCTGTCGGCCGCGTCCTCGGTCGGCGACGACCGCATCCAGGCCAAGACTCAGGGCCAGGTGACGCCCGAGACGTGGACCCATGGTTCGTCGGAGGCCCGGCAGCGCTGGTTCATCCAGGGCATGAAGGCCAAGACGATCAACGACTGCAACACCTTCGCCGTCAACGATCCCGAGACCCAGACCGTCACTGGCTGACTTCACGACCCGCCGTGACCGGTCCGAATCTCACGGGGGCTGAGTTCGGGAGGCCGTTCGTATGCCGCCGCAGCGTCCGCGGGCACAGACACGCCGTGTCCGGACTCGGCATACGGCGTGTCTCTGCCCGCGGACTGGGGTGGGTCTCGATTCCCGCAGTGAGCGCGGGACCCACACGGGGCTGAATCGGCTTTTCGACGGGGCTGAAACCGGCCAGGTCAGGAGAGGGGGCGGCCACCGTCGGCGGAGACGGGCTGGGAGAGGGTGATCCGCACGGCGAGACCGCGTTTGATCGCGGTCTCCAGGACCGCGCGGTTGGGGTCGCCGAGGTCATAGAGCGCGCGCCGGGGCAGTTCGCGCAGACTGGCCAGACGTCGGTCGGACAGGACGTGCGCGACGAGTTGCCGGTCGCCGCCGACGATCAGGCCCGGACCGGGCGCCACCCCGCCGACCGGGATCTCGCCGGTCTCCTCGAGCGGGGACGCGAGATCGATGAGGATCCGCGCGGCGTGATCGGCCACCGCGGTGACCAACTCATCGGCCTGATTGTCGCGGCGCCGGGCGAACCGCTGCTGCGACCAGCCGCCCGCCGCCGTCCGGGACTGGACATAACGAGTGCCGACCTTGTGCAGCACGAGACGTCCGCCCTTGATGCGTGCAACGGCATACCCGCCCCGACGCACGAGGACGACCCCGAGCGGGTCATGGTCGAAATAGTGGAAGTGCGCACACGTCCCGTCCGCCGCGAGGATCTCGCGGGGACGCCCGCCATCGGTCGGAGCCCCGCCGTGTCGCTCCACGAAGGAGGCGACCCAGCCGTTCAGGCGCTCGGGCGCGACTTCGACTTCCCGGGCGGCGCTCGCGCCCCGGGGCTAGATGTTGAAACCAAGGGCACGAAGCTGCTCCCGGCCGTCGTCGGTGATCTTGTCCGGGCCCCATGGTGGCATCCAGACCCAATTGATGCGATGCGATTCCACGAGACCTTCCAACGCGGCCGCTGTCTGGTCCTCGATGACGTCGGTCAACGGACACGCGGCCGATGTCAACGTCATGTCGATGACGGCATGGCTCTGTGCGTCGACGGTGATCCCATAGACAAGACCGAGATCGACGACGTTGATGCCGAGTTCGGGGTCGACGACGTCGCGCATGGCCTCCTCGAGGTCGGCGACATTGGGCGGAAGGGTGACGGTCTCAGACATGAGTCTCCTCGGCGAGATCGATTCCGGACTGCGCCATCGCGTCGGCGAGGGCCATCCAGGACAGCAATGCGCACTTGACGCGCGCGGGATAGCGGGCGACCCCGGCGAGGGCCACGGCATCGCCGATGACCTCCTCGTCCCCAGGGTCCTCCCCGCGAGAGGTGAGCATGTGGCGGATCGCGGCATACACCCTCCGCCCCTCCTCGACGTCCTCGCCGGTCAGAAGTTCGGCGAGCATCGAGGCGGACGCGACGGAGATGGAGCACCCGAGCGCGTCATACGAGACGTCCGAAAGCCGGGTCCCGTCGACGTCGACACGGAGCGTGATCTCGTCGCCGCAGGTCGGGTTGACGTGGTGGACCTCGGCGTCGAACGGGTCCCGGAGACCGACTCGGTGCGGTCGCTTCGAGTGGTCGATGATGAGCTGCTGATAGAGGTCCACGTCACCCACCGATCCCGAAGACGACCGGCACGCGGTCGAGCGCGGTGAAGAACGCGGCGATGTCGCAGGGGGTGTTGTAGGGCGCCAGGCTCACCCGGGTGGTCGCGGCCGCGCGGAAGCGGCGGTGCAGCGGCCAGGCGCAGTGATGTCCCACGCGGACCGCAACGCCCTGGTCGTCGAGGATCTGCCCGACGTCGTGCGCATGGACGCCCTCGACGACGAAGGAGACGGCTCCCGCGCGTTCGTGGAGATCGTCGGGTCCGACGACGCGGGTCCAGGGGCGCTCGCGCAGGCCGTCGAGGACGAGCGCGGTGAGGGCGTGCTCCTGCGCGGCGACCCGATCCATGCCCAGGCCTGTGAGGTAGTCGCAGGCCGCCGCGAGCCCCACCGCTTGGGCGGCATTGGGTACGCCGGCCTCGAACTTCTGCGGGACGGGCGCGTAGGTCGCCCGCTCCATGGTCACGGTCTCGATCATCGATCCGCCGGTGAGGAAGACCGGCATCGCGTCGAGGATCTCCGGCCGTCCCCAGAGTACGCCGACGCCCATCGGGCCGAGCATCTTGTGCCCCGAGAACGCCATGAGGTCGACGCCGAGTTCGGCGACGTCGATGGGCAGGTGCGGCACCGACTGGCACGCGTCGAGCACGACGACCGCGCCGACTTCGCGCGCCCGGGCGGCGATCGGCTGCACCGGGTTGATCGTCCCGAGGACATTGGAGACATGGACGAACGCGACGACCCGCGTCCTCTCGGTGACGACCTCGTCGATTCGGCTCAGGTCGAGCCGACCCTCGTCGGTCACCGACAGCCACGTGAGCGTCGCACCGGTGCGCCGTGCGAGTTCCTGCCACGGAATGAGATTCGCGTGGTGCTCCATCTCGGTGACGACGATCTCGTCGCCCGGGCCGAGCCGGAACCGGTCGCCCGAGCCACCTCCGCCCCCGTCCGTCGCATTGGAGAAGGCGTATGCCGCGAGGTTGAGTGACTCGGTCGCGTTCTTCGTGAAGACGACCTCCTCCGCTCGGGCGCCGACGAAGCCGGCGATGCTCGCCCGGGCGGCCTCGTAGGCCTCCGTGCCCTCCTCCGAGAGCGCGTGGGCGCCCCGGTGTGGGGCGGCGTTGAGCCGGGTGTACCAATCGCGCTCGGCGTCCAGAACGGCATACGGCTTCTGCGAGGTGGCGCCGGAATCGAGATAGACGAGCGGGCGACCGTCGCGCACCGTGCGTGACAGGATCGGGAAATCAGCGCGAATGCGCGTCAGCTCCCGGTCGCTGAAGGCGTCCGCGCGCGTGGTGGTCGTGGTCATGGCTGGTCAGACTCCCGCGGTGACGAAGCGGTCGTAGCCCTCGTCCTCGAGCCGGTCGGCGAGTTCGGGGCCGCCCTGCTCCGCGATGGCCCCGTCGACGAAGACGTGAACGAACTCGGGCTTGATATAGCGCAGGATGCGCGTGTAGTGCGTGATGAGCAGAACCCCCATCTCCGTGTGCTGCTGCGCGCGGTTGACGCCTTCGGAGACGATCCGCAGGGCGTCGACGTCGAGACCGGAGTCGGTCTCGTCGAGGATGGCGAAGCGGGGCTTGAGGAGTTCGAGCTGGAGGATCTCGGTGCGCTTCTTCTCGCCGCCGGAGAAGCCCTCGTTGACGCCGCGCTCGGCGAAGGCCGGGTCCATCCGCAGATTGCCCATGGCTTCCTTGACCTCCTTGACCCAGGTCCGCAGCTTCGGCGGCTCGCCGTCGACGGCGGTCTTGGCCGTGCGCAGGAAGTTGCTCACGGTGACGCCCGGAATCTCGACGGGATACTGCATCGCGAGGAAGAGGCCCGCCCGGGCGCGCTCGTCGACGCTCATCGCGAGGACGTCCTCGCCGTCGAGGCTGACCGAGCCGGAGGTGACGGTGTACTTCGGGTGGCCGGCGATGGAATAGGCGAGAGTCGACTTGCCCGAGCCGTTGGGGCCCATGATCGCGTGCGTCTCACCGGACCGGATGGTCAGGTCGACCCCACGGAGGATCTCCTTGTCGATCTCGTCAGTGGTGATGCTGACGTGCAGGTCACGGATTTCGAGTGTGGACAACGGTTTCAGCTCTCGATCGAATCGGGGACGAGATGGGCGGGGAGGGAGACGACGACGTCGCCGTCGTCGATGACGACCGGATAGGTCGCGACGGGGATCGTCGCGGGCAGGCAATCCGGCTCGCCCGTGCTCAGGTCGAAGCGCGAGCCGTGCAGCCAACACTCGATGTGGCAGCCGTCGAGTTCGCCCTCCGAGAGGGAGACGTTCTGGTGGGTGCAGGTGTCGTCGATGGCATAGACGCTGCCGTCGTCGGTGTGGGCGATGCAGATCGCGTGGCCGTTGAGTTCGGCCTTCGCGGTGCCGACCTCGGGGAGTTCGTCAAGACGGCAGATGACGACCGGGACGAGCGTGTCGGGGTTGGTCGTCATGCGGTGGCCTCGAGTTCGATGTCGATGGCGCTCATGAGATGGCCGATCACTTCGGGGATCCCGATCCGGCTGATGACGCTGGCGAAGAAACCGCGCACGACCAGCCGCCGCGCCTCGGCCTCGGGGATGCCGCGCGCCTGGAGATAGAACAGTTGCTCATCGTCGAATCTCCCGGTCGCCGACGCGTGCCCGGCACCGGCGATCTCGCCGGTCTCGATCTCGAGGTTGGGCACAGAGTCAGCACGGGCACCGTCGGTCAGCAGGAGGTTCCGGTTGAGTTCGTAGGTGTCGGTCCCCTCGGCCGCCGCCCTGATGAGGACATCACCGACCCACACGGTGTGCGCCCCGTCGCCCTGCAATGCGCCCTTGTACTCGACATTGGACGAGCAGTGCGGCGCCTCATGGTCGACGAACAAACGGTGCTCGAAATGTTGACCGGCGTCGGCGAAGTAGACGCCGTAGGCCTCGAATCGCCCCCCGGGACCGGCATAGGTGGCGTTGGTGTTGAGCCGGACGATGGCACCGCCGAGGGTGACGGCGATGTGCCGGACCGTGGCGTCGCGACCGACGACGACGTCGTGCTGGCCGAGGTGGATCGAGCTGTCGTTCCACTCCTGGAGGGTCACCACGGTGAGGTCGGCACCGTCGCCCGCGACCACCGTCAGGACTTCGCCGTATGCCGCGTGGCCCGCGTGTCCGAGGATGACCGTCGCCTTGGCATGGTGCCCGGCCCGCACAAGGAGGTGTCCGTGGACCAGTTGTCCCTCGTCACCGACGAGTCGGATGCGGACGGGCTCGGCCGGGTTCGCCTCGGCCGGAATGTCGAGGACCCCGACACCGCCGCTGTTGGCGGCGGCCACCACGGCCGCCCGGTCGGCCGGGGCGGGCGCGCCGGACGCACGCCACTCCTCGATCGGCATACCCGACAGCGTGACGCCGGCCGGCAGGGCCTCCTCCCAGTCGAGGCACTGCCCGGTGGCCTCATCACGGAACAGGCGTCCGAGACGATCGATGGGGGTGAACCGCCAGTCCTCCTCCCGGCCGGTGGGCACCGGGAAGTCAGACACGGCATACGACCGGGTGCGCTCGGCGCGGGACTGGTCCGGGACGAACGCGGCGGCACTGTCGGTGTGGGGGACCGATCCGCTCGCGCGGGTGGTCTTTTCGGCGAGCAGGCTCATTGCCGGCGTCCTCGCGAGATAACGAAGGAGCGGAGCGGGGACAGACGTCGTGGGGCCATGTCAGCCCACCGCTCCTTCCATCTGGAGTTCGATCAAGCGGTTGAGCTCGAGGGCGTACTCCATGGGCAACTCGCGCGCGATCGGCTCGACGAAGCCGCGGACGATCATCGCCATCGCCTCCTCCTCGGACAGGCCGCGCGACATCAGATAGAACATCTGGTCCTCGCTGACCTTGGAGACGCTCGCCTCGTGTCCCATCTGGACGTCGTCCTCGCGGATGTCGACATAGGGATAGGTGTCGGAGCGGCTGATCTGGTCGACGAGCAGCGCGTCACAGACGACGCTCGACCGGCTGCCGGAGGCGCCCTCCATGATCTGGACGAGGCCGCGATAGGACGTGCGGCCCCCGCCGCGGGCGACGGACTTGCTGATGATGGTGCTCGAAGTGTCCGGGGCCGCGTGGACCATCTTGGAACCGGCGTCCTGGTGCTGGCCTTCGCCGGCGAAGGCGATCGACAGGGTTTCGCCCTTGGCGTGGCGGCCGAGGAGATAGACGGCGGGGTATTTCATCGTCACCTTGGAGCCGATGTTGCCGTCGATCCACTCCATCGTCGCGCCTTCGGCGCAGGTAGCGCGCTTGGTGACGAGGTTGTAGACGTTGTTGGACCAGTTCTGGATGGTCGTGTAGCGGACGCGGGCGTTCTTCTTGACGATGATCTCGACGACCGCGCTGTGCAGGCTGTCGCTCTTGTAGATCGGGGCGGTGCAGCCCTCGACGTAGTGCACATAGGAACCCTCGTCCGCGATGATGAGGGTCCGCTCGAACTGGCCCATGTTCTCGGTGTTGATCCGGAAATAGGCCTGGAGGGGAATGTCGACGTGGACGCCCGGCGGGACATAGATGAACGACCCGCCGCTCCACACCGCCGTGTTGAGCGAGGCGAACTTGTTGTCGCCCGGGGGAATCACCGAGCCGAAATACTCGCGGAAGAGGTCCTCGTGCTCGCGCAGCCCAGTGTCGGTGTCGACGAAGATGACCCCTTTCTCCTCCAGATCCTCGCGAATCTGGTGATAGACGACCTCGGACTCGTATTGCGCCGCGACTCCGGCGACCAGCCGTTGCTTCTCGGCCTCGGGTATGCCGAGACGGTCGTAGGTCCGCTTGATGTCCTCGGGCAGTTCCTCCCACGAGGTGGCCTGCTTCTCGGTCGACTTGACGAAGTACTTGATGTTCTGGAAGTCGATGCCGGTCAAGTCGCTCCCCCACGTCGGCATCGGTTTCTTGTCGAAAAGGCCCAGGGCGCGCAGGCGAAGCTTCGTCATCCACTCGGGCTCGTGCTTGCGCTCCGAGATGTCGCGGACGACCGCATCGGAGAGGCCGCGCTTGGCGGACGCGCCGGCCGCGTCGCTGTCGGCCCAGCCGTATTCGTAGTGGCCGAGCTCCTTCAGGCCGGGGTTGAGGTCTTCGATGCTCTGGGTCATCGCGGGCTCCCTTCGGAGTGGGTCTCGGCGGCCGGGATCTCGGCCGGGACGAAGGTCGTGCAGACGTGGTCGCCGTGAGCGAGGGTCGCCAGGCGCTGGACGTGGACGCCGAGGAGGCGCGAGAACGCCTCGGTCTCGGCGTCACAGAAGGCCGGGAAGCGGGTCGCGACGTCCTGGACCGGGCAGTGGCCCTGGCACAGCTGGATTCCCGTCAGCGGCGTGGACGTGCCCGGTATGCCGACCGGACGGACGCTGGCGTCGAAACCGTCCCGCGTCAAGGCGGCCACGAGGGCCTCGACGCGGTCGGCGTGGGTGGCGAGGGGGGCGAGTTCCGCGGCATACCGCTGCTCGAGTCGGGCGATGCGCGCGTGGGCGAAGGAGGCGACGGCGGCGCTGCCCGAGGTCTCCTCGAGGAAGGCGAGGGCCTCGCCGGCGAGGTGACTGTAGTCACCGGTGAGTTCCTGGTGGCCGGCGTCGGACACGACGTAGGCGCGGGCGGGACGCCCACGCCCGCGGTGACCGGCGAACGGCTCCCGAACCTCGATGAGACCGGCCTCGAGGAGACTGTCGACTTGGCGACGGACCGCGGTGTCGCTGATGCCGAGCAGCGCGGCCAGGCGGGCGGTGGTCACGGGCGCATGCCGACTGACGGCGCGCAGCACCCGCGCGCGCGCCCCGGCTTCCGGGGTCGCGGACGCGGAACTCGCGTGCGACGTCGCCACGTGCGGATTAACCACACACCCATGTTAGGTATTTCGAGGACGATTGTCGACCCTGGCGCCGTCGATTTCGAGTGGAACCGCCCACCTCCCCGGGAGTGGGGTCGTCAGGCTGGGTCGAGACGCAGCAGACGCCCGCCGGATCCGTCCTCGAGCAGCCAGATCGCGCCGTCCGGCCCCTGTTCCACCTCCCGGATGCGGGCGCCCATCGGCCACTCGTCGCCCTTGCGCGCCGACGTGCCGTCGAGATCGACGCGGATCATGGCCTCCCCCGACAGCGCCCCGATGAAGGCGTCACCGCGCCATTGTGGGAATCGGTCGCCGGAGTAGATCATGAGGCTGCTCGGCGAGATGGACGGATTCCACCAGACCTTCGGAGCTGCGAAGCCATCGCCGGCGCGATGGTCGGGGATGTCCTCGCCGCTGTAGTGCGAGCCGTTGGACGCCTTCGGCCAGCCGTAGTTCGCGCCGGGGAGGATCAGGTTGATCTCGTCGCCGCCCTTGGGACCCATCTCGGATTCCCACAGGGTGCCCGCCGCGTCGAAGGCGATGCCGAGGGGGTTGCGGTGGCCGTAGCTCCAGATCTCATCGGCCGGGAAGCCCTTGTCGGCAAAAGGATTGCCGGGTGCGGGCCGGCCGTCGAGGGTGAGCCGCAGGGTCTTGCCGAGGGTCGTGCCGAGGTCTTGGGCAGGATCGAACTTCTGCCGTTCCCCGGAGGTGACGAACAGATGGCGGCCGTCGGGGCCGATCGCGAGCCGGTGACCGAAGTGGCCGGCTCCCTCCACCTTGGGGGTCTGGCGCCAGATGACGGTGAGCCCGTCGAGGTGGGCCCGGTCGCCGTCGAGGACGAGGCGGGCACGACCGACGGCCGCTCCGACGCCGCCCTCCCCGGCCTCGGCCCAGCTCAGATAGATGCCCCGGGACTCGGCGAAGTCCGGCGCGACGATGACGTCGCCGAGCCCGCCCTGGCCCTCGGCGACGACGGCCGGCAGGCCGTCGACGCCGGACAGGGCGCCGGACTCGACGTCGCGCACCGACATCCGCCCGCCGCGTTCGGTGACAAGCAGGCGCGACGTCCCCGGGAGGAAGGTCATCGCCCACGGCTCGTCGTATGCCGCGACATCCGTCACCCGGAATGGTCGCGTGGCCGACGTGGTCGGGCTCGATCCGGTGGCCGGGTCGGGCGGCGCCACTCGCGGACCCGCGTCGCACGCGGCGACCCCGAGCGCCAGGGCGGCGGCGAGCAGGAGGGGAGCGCGCGGCATACGGCACCGTAACCCGCGGAGGGCGGACGGACGGGCGGAGGCGGGCGGCATACACTCCCCGGGTGCCCGCAGTCGAGGTTGCCGACGTCCACAAGTCGTATGCCGCGACACGTGCCCTCGACGGCGCGACCTGGTCCGCGGACGCCGGGAGGGTGACCGGGGTGCTCGGCCCCAACGGCGCCGGAAAGTCGACGACGATCGAGTGCCTCCAGGGTCTTCAACGGCCTGATGCGGGAGCGGTGCGGGTCCTGTCGGTCGATCCGTGGGGAGCCGACGCGGAGCACCGGGCCAGGGTCGGGCTCATGCTCCAGGACGGCGGGCTGCCGACGATGGTCAGACCGCTCGTGCTGCTGCGCCACCTCGCCTCGTTGTATGCCGATCCCGCCGACCCCGACGCCCTCTGCGGCCGCCTCGGGATCGACGATTTCGCCGGCACGATCACCAGGCGGCTCTCGGGTGGGCAGCGGCAGCGGGTCGCGCTCGCGGCCGCACTCGTCGGGCGGCCGGATGTCCTGTTCCTGGACGAGCCGACGGCGGGGTTGGATCCGCATACGCGCCTGGAGGTATGGGACATCGTCCGCGAACAGGCGGAGGCCGGTGCGGCGGTGGTGCTGGCGACGCACTCATTCGAGGAGGCCGACCGGGTCGCCGACGACGTCGTCATCATGAGTCACGGGCGGGTGCGGGCGGCGGGGACGCGGGCCGAGGTCGAGGGCGGGGACACCCTGGAACGGGTCTATTTCCAGCTGACCTCGGGCGGTCAGCGATGAGCACGGCGACGCGCCGGGCGGCGCCGGCGGGTCGGCGAGTGCGCCGGCAGGCGGCGTTCGAGACCGGCGTGTTGCTGCGCAACGGCGAGCAGTTGTTGGTCGCGATCATCCTTCCGGCGCTCGCGCTGTTCGGGTTGCACCTCGCGGACGTCCCCGACCTCGGCAGTGACCGGATCCGGCTCGTCGCGCCCGGAGTGCTCGCGCTGGCGGTCGCGTCGACGGCATTCACCGGGCAGGCCATCTCGACGGCCTTCGACCGGCGCAACGGGGTGTTGCGGCTGCTCGGGACGACGCCGCTGGGCCGAGGGGGGCTCGTCGGCGGCAAGATGATCGCGACGTCGGCGGTGTTGGCGATCCACCTCGTCGTCCTGGCGATCCTGGCGGCGGCGCTCGGGTGGCGGCCGGAGGCGCGCGGCATACTGCCGGGCGTCGTGACCATCGTCCTCGGGGAAGCGTGCTTCGTCGCGCTCGCGCTCGCGGTGGCCGGGCGGATGCGCGCGGAAGCCGTTCTCGCGGTGGCGAATCTGGTGTGGGTGCTGTTCCTCGGCTTGGGGCTGTTGCTGCCGACACGCATCCTTCCGTCGGGGCTGGCGGGGGTCGCCCGGGTGCTGCCGTCGGGCGCCCTCGGCGACGCCCTGCGGATGGCCTTCGCCGACGGCCACTGGCCGTTCGCCCAGTGGGGGGTGTTGGTCACCTGGCTCGCCCTCGGTGCGGTCGTCACCGCTCGGACGTTCCGCTGGTCGGACTGACGGGCACCTCACGTGCGGCGCGCAGGACCCAGACGACCCTAGAATCGGCCTGTCGACGACTCTCAACCGGCCTGTCGACGCCGAGGACGTAAGGCCGCCGTAATCCTTTCGGGCGGGCGAGCGGCATACGCTCCGAGGATGCGACGTGAGGCCGGTGCTGGAGCGGTGGCCGTCGTCGCCGGTGCCGGGGCGGGACACCTCGTCGCGGCCTTCGTCGAACCCGCCTCCTCCCCTGTCCTGGCGATCGGCTCGGCGGTCGTCGACCGCATCCCGGCCGGGGTGAAGGAATTGGCGGTTCGGTGGGTCGGGACCGCGGACAAGCCGGTGCTCATCGGGCTCGTCGCGATCGTGTCCCTGGTGCTCGGCTTCCTGGCCGGCCGGATGCAGCGACGCGGCTTCGGGGTCTGGCTGGTCGCCGCGCTCGCCGCGCTGAGCGCGTGGGCGGCGCTCACTCGTCCCGCCGCAGGGGCGTATGCCGTGCTCCCCTCCCTCGTCGCCGGCGTCACCGGGATGGCGGTCCTCGCCTTGCTCGTCGCGCGCCCCGGCATCGCCACGGCACCGCTCCAGTCCGCGGGCAGAGACACGCCGTATGACGAGTCCGCGCACGGCGTGTCTCTGCCCGCGGACGCAACACCCACCGGTTCCTCGCCCGCGGACGCGACACCCACCGGTTCCTCGCCCGCCGACGCGACACCCACCGGTTCCTCGCCCGCCGACGCAACACCCACCGGTTCCTCGCCCGCCGACCCGGGCGTCGGCCGGCGGACCGTGATGACCGTGGCGGCCGGCGTCGCCGGGCTCGCGGCCGGGGGTCTCGGCGAGGCGCGAATCCGCAGCGCCCGTTCGGCCACCCTCCCCGTGGCCCTCCCCCGAGCGACACGTCCACTCGGGCCACTGGCGCCGGGTCTCGACATCACCACCCCCGGCCTCACGCCGTTCCGGACCCCCGTCGCCGACTTCTATCGGATCGACACGGCGCTGGTGGTCCCCCGTATCGACGCCCGGACGTGGCGGCTCACGATCGATGGGGAGGTCGATGCGCCATACGGCCTCGGTCTGGCCGACCTCCTGGCCCTCCCGATGATCGACGCGGACATCACCCTCAACTGCGTGAGCAACCCCGTCGGCGGCGCGTACATCGGCTCGACCCGCTGGCTCGGCGTCCCGGTGCGTGACGTGCTCGGTCGCGCCCGCGTGCGGTCGTCCGCCGACCAGATCCTCAGCACCTCCGTCGACGGGATGACGATCTCCACCCCGGTCGAGGCGCTGATGGACGACCGCGGCGCGCTGCTCGCCGTGGCGATGGACGGCGCCCCGCTCACTCCCGAACACGGCTATCCGGTGCGGCTCGTGACTCCCGGGCTCTACGGCTACGTCGGGGCGACGAAGTGGCTCACCCGCCTCACCGCGACGACGTATGCCGCCCAGCCCGCCTACTGGACCGAGCGCGGATGGGCCGCCCGCGCCGACGTCCAGACCCAGGCCCGCATCGACGTCCCGCGCGCCGGCTCGGTGCCGGCCGGTGACGTCGTCGTCGCCGGCGTCGCCTGGTCGCAGGCGCGCGACGGAATCGCGCGGGTCGAGGTCCGCATCGACGACGGACCCTGGCGGTCTGCCGAACTCGGCCCCGACGCCGGTGGGCACTACTGGCGCCAGTGGCGACTGGTGTGGCCGGCGGCGGGGAGCGGTCGGCATACGGTCACCGTGCGGGCCGCCGACGGCTTCGGCACGGTCCAGACCACGACCGTCGCTGATCCGTTCCCCTCCGGCGCGACCGGCCTTCACACGATCACCGTCGACGTGGACTGACGCAGCGGCACCACAGCGGTTCGTGCGACGCTGGCGGCCATGGAGTCGAGCACACGCGCGGCCGTCGCGGCATTCTGGCGCTGGTGGGGCGAGGGCGGTGCCGCCGAGGTCGCCGCCGCGACCTCCGACGGGGAACCCGAGAGAATCGCCGGACTCCTCTCCGACCACGTCCACCGCATCGCTGCCGGCCTCGCCTGGGAGACCGGCGCCGGGACCGACTCCCGTCACCTCCTCACGGTCACCGCCGCTGGCGACGCCGACCTCCGGGCGACCGCTCGCCGCTGGCTGATCGCCGCCCCGGACCCCGACCCCACCTGGGCGTATGCCGATCTCCGCCAACCGCTCCCCGACCCCGCCACCGGATCGCTCACCCTCGCCGGCACGACGATCGGCTTCGCCGGCGTGGTCATCGGCGCCCGGGCGGTCGGCAATCATCTCGACGTCGCCGTCCACCACCCCGCCTTCGCCAGCCAATCGGAGGACGACCGGATCCAGGCGGCCTATCTCGTCCTCGACGCCCTCGCCGGGGAGGAACTCGTCGAATGCTGGATCGGCGAGATCAGCGCGGTCACGATCGCCCCCCTCGACGCCTTCCCGGCCGTCCACCTCGGCGCCTTCGTCCGCGGGTTCGCCCGTCAGCGCCAGGACGAGCACGGCTCGCCCCAGTGGGTGCTGCTACGCGGCACCGGGCCCGACGGCCCCGTCATGGCGGTGGCACAGGCGTCCCTGTCCGGTGTCCTCGCGCCGCTTCTCGACACCCACGTCGCGGTGGACCTTCCGTATGCCGATCGCAACCCCGACGATCTCCCCGGTCCCGTCGCGCTGGAGTCACTTCGGGCGATGGAGGACCATCTCACCGACCGTCTCGGGTCGGATGGGCGGCTCGTCGCGGCCGAGACCAGCGCCGGCGTGCGACGCCTCCATTTCTATGTCGAGGCCGACAGCGTCGGGGCTGGCGTGCTGGCCGCGTCCGTGACCAGCTGGGACCAGGGTGAGGTGCGCACGACCTCCGGCTACGACCCCGGGTGGGGCGAGGTCGCGCATCTGCGGTCGTGAGCGGCATACGGCCTGGTCGGGGGGTCCTCGGATCCTCCTGACGGGATGGGCCGCGCGGTGGCGTACACTTGTTCCACCAGCCCGACCAGTTCTGCCGCGGGCTGATTCGCTTGTCGACGCCATTGCTGCTGCGGGCCACGAGGGCTCGCGCCGGGCAGAACGACTCGATCCGAGACTCATTGGAGTAGTTCACCTGTGTCCACCGACACGACCTTCGGCACGCTCGGCGTGCCCGCATCCCTGATCGCCCCGCTCGCCGAGCGCGGCATCACCACCCCGACCCCCATCCAGGCCGCCACCCTTCCCGACTCGCTCGCCGGACGCGACGTCCTCGGCCGCGGCCGGACCGGCTCCGGCAAGACCTATGCCTTCCTCCTGCCGCTCGTCGCCCGCCTGAGCGCCTCGTCCTCGCGCCGTATGCCGTCCCGCCCCCGCGCCCTCATCCTCGCCCCCACGCGGGAACTGGTCGCGCAGATCGAGGAGTCACTCGTGCCGCTCGCCAAGGCGGCCCGGCTCACCTCACGGACCGTCTTCGGCGGCGTCGGCCAGGGCCCGCAGGTCGCAGCCCTGCGCGCCGGCGTCGACATCGTCCTCGCCTGCCCGGGCCGCCTCGAGGACCTCATCGGCCAGGGGCACGTCAGTCTCGACGCCGTCGAGGTCACCATCCTCGACGAGGCGGACCACATGGCCGACCTCGGCTTCCTTCCCGTTGTCCGGCGCCTGCTCGACCGCACCCCGCGGACCGGTCAGCGCATGCTGTTCTCCGCGACGCTCGACGCCGGCATCGACGTCCTGGCCACGCGCTATCTCACCCGGCCGGTGACGCACGAGGCGGACTCCGCGCAGTCGCCGGTCGCCGAGATGGACCACCACGTCCTCCACGTCGCCGCGGACGCGCACTTCCCGGTGCTCGAGGACCTGACGTCGGCCCCCGGCCGCGCCATCGTCTTCACGCGCACCAAGCACCGCGCCAAGAAGCTCGCCCGCCAGCTCAACGCAGCCGGCGTTCCGGCCGTCGAGCTGCACGGCAACCTCTCCCAGAACGCCCGCACCCGGACGATGGACGCCTTCCACAGCGGGGCGGCCGAGACGCTCGTGGCCACGGACATCGCGGCCCGCGGCATCCACGTCGACGATGTCGCCCTGGTCATCCACGCCGACCCGCCGGTCGAGCACAAGGCCTATCTGCACCGGTCGGGCCGCACCGCTCGGGCGGGCAACTCGGGCACGGTCGTGACGATGATGCTCGACGAGCAGCGCGCCGAGGTTCGCGATCTGACGCGCAAGGCGGGGATCCGCCCGACGACCACGCGCGTCGACGCCAACCACCCCCTGCTCCAGCGCCTCGCCCCGGGAGAGCGCACCCGTCCGGGGGCGTATGCCGCTTCGCCCCCGCAAGAGCGGTCCTCGGCGACCGGGTCGCCACGTCGGAGCCGAGGCAGCCAGAGCCGTCCCGCCGACACGCGGGGACCACGAAGCGACGGTCAGAGCCGGCGGACCGGAGACGCCGGCCAGCGCCGGCGTGGTGAGCGGCATACGACCTCGGGGGCGGCAACCCCGCGCCAGGCGCGCGCCGCATCCGGGACCTCGAACGGCCGGTCCGGTGGGAGTGCGGCCGAGTTCTCGGCGAGTTCCCGCGCCGGGGGCCGACGCGGTCGCTGACCGGCTCGGTCCGGGAGCCCAGGCAATAGCCCAGGGCCGGCCCGCCTCGTCTCGTGTGGCGACGAGCTGGGCGGCTCGATCACCATCATTCGGTCGGAAACCGCGGGATGCGACGACCCAGCGGCACGACGGGCACCAGCATGTGGTGGCCCCGTCGGGAGCACCGTGGGGTCGCCACATACCGGGCAGACACGTGGCTGTGCGGAGGCACGCGGGGCCATCCCCGGCCTCGGCGGAAGTCAGTGCCGCTGCGAGCGGTAGTACTCGATCAGCCCACGGGTCGACGAATCCTGCTCCGCCAGAGCCTGATCGTCCCTGCTGATCGCCGGGGCGATCTGCATGGCCAGTTGCTTGCCGAGTTCGACGCCCCACTGGTCGAAGGAGTCGATACCCCAGACCACGCCCTGGACGAAGGTGATGTGCTCATAGAGCGCGATCAACTGACCGACGACCGACGGGGTGAGCGCCGGCGCCATGATCGACGTCGTCGGCCGGTTGCCGAGGAAGACCCGGGCCGAGACGATCGCCTCAGGCGTGCCCTCGGCCCGGACTTCCTCGGCGGTCTTGCCGAACGCCAGCGCTTTGGTCTGGGCGAGGAAGTTGGCGAGAAAGAGCTCGTGGACGTCCTGATCGCCGTCCTTGGCCGGATGCGCGGAGTTTGCCATCGCGATGAAGTCGCACGGGATCAGTTGCGTGCCCTGGTGGATCAGCTGATAGAAGGCGTGCTGGCCGTTGGTCCCCGGCTCGCCCCAGAAGACCTCGCCGGTCTCGGTGGTCACCGGGGCACCGTCGGCCCGCACGCCCTTGCCGTTGGATTCCATGGTCAGCTGCTGCAGGTAGGCGGCGAACCGGTGGAGATACTGCGCATACGGCAGGACCGCGTGGCTCCTGGCCTTGAAGAAGTTGACGTACCAGACGTTGAGCATCCCCATGATGACCGGCACGTTGTCGCGGAACTCGGTCTCGGCGAAATGCGTGTCGACGGCGTGGAAGCCCCCGAGGAAGTCGGCGAAGTTCTCCTTGCCGATCGCCACGCAGACGACTGTGCCGACAGCGGAGTCGACCGAGTAGCGGCCACCGACCCAGTCCCAGAAACCGAACGCATTGGCCGGGTCGATCCCGAACGCCGCGACCTTGTCGAGGGCCGTCGAGACGGCGGCGAAGTGCTTGGCGACGGCGCCCTGCCTCGCCTCGTCGGTGTCGTCGATCGCGCCCTTGGCGACAAGGGCCGCCCAGAGCCAGGCGCGCGCCATACGGGCATTGGTCAGGGTCTCCAGCGTCGTGAACGTCTTGGACGCGACGATGAACAGCGTGGTCTCGGGATCGAGGTCGGCGACCTTCTCGGCGAGGTCGGTCGGGTCGATATTGGAGACGAACCGGCACTGCAGACCCGGCTTCACATACGGCTTGAGCGCCTCATAGACCATGACCGGCCCGAGGTCGGAGCCGCCGATGCCGATGTTGACGACGGTCTCGATCGGCCGCCCGGTCACCCCGACCCACTCACCGTCGCGCACCTTGTCGGCGAAGGCATAGATCTGCTCGAGCACCGCGTGAACCTCCGGCACGACGTCGGTCCCGTCGACCACCAGAGTGTCGCTCGCCGGGCGCCGCAGCGCGGTATGGAGGACCGAACGCCCTTCCGTGACATTGATCTTGTCGCCACGCAGCATCCCGTCTCGGCGCCCGGCGACATCGACCTCCTCCGCGAGCGAGACGAGCGCGTCGAGGACGGCGTCGTCGAGGAGGTTCTTGGAGAGGTCGACATGGAGGTCGGCGCAGGTGCGCGTGAACCGCGCGGCCCGCTCCGGGTCGTCGGCGAACGCGCCCCGCAGATCGGGGACGTATGCCGCGTGCAGGTCGGTCAGGGCAGCCCAGGAGGGCGTCGTGGTCGGGTCGACGATCGTCATGACGCTCACCCTAGTGAGATCCGTTGCGCCGCGTCGGTTGCTGTGTCTCGAAGGGGCTGTTGACAACTCCCGCCACGATGTCGGACCCCTTCGTCAGGATGGCGTTCATGGTCACGAACCGAGAGGACGGGCATGATGACTGTCATGACGACGCTGCCGTGGGGCCGGGAGTTGACGAGGGATGACCTCGACGCGCTTCCCGACGACGGGCATCGACACGAGCTGCTGGATGGGGTCCTCGTGATGAGCCCCGCGCCGAGCCTGCGACATCAGGTCGTCACGGCCAATCTCTATTCGGCGTTGCGAGCCTTGTGCCCGGATGATCTCCTGGTTCTCTTCGCCCCGTTCGACGTCGTGCTGGCCCGCAACACGGTGCTCGAGCCAGACCTCCTCGTCGCGAGAAGGTCGGACTTCTCCGACCGAGATCTGCCCGGGCCGCCGCTGCTCGCCGTCGAGGTCCTCTCGCCCAGCACCCGGCGCTTCGACCTGCTGCTCAAGAAGGACCGCTTCCAGGTCGCTGGCTGCCCGTCCTACTGGGTCGTCGACCCGGACGTCCCCGAAATCGTCGCCTGGGAGCTGTGGGACGGGACGTATGCCGAGGTGGCCCGCGCCCGCGGTGCCGACAATTTCCGCGTGATCGCGCCCTATGCCGTGGAGTTGTCTCCGCGCGACCTCGTGGACTGAGTCACCTCACGCGGTGCCGGCTGTGACTCACCACGACGGCGGGGTTAGCCTGAACGCCGTGACCGCGCTCGACCAGTCCGCCCCGCCAATGCGCCGAACCGATCGCTCGACGACTCACCCGTGGCTGCGGCCGATTCTCCTGGTCAACCTCGTCGTCGAGGTGCTCATCGTCGTCACCGGCGGTCTCGTGCGCCTCACCGGCAGTGGCCTCGGCTGCCCCACCTGGCCGCAGTGTGTCCCCGGCTCCTACGTCCCGGTCGAGCACCAGGCGCAGGGCTTCCACAAGTACATCGAGTTCGGCAACCGAACGCTGACCGGGGTGGTCAGCATCGCCGCGGTCGCCGCCGTCGTCGCCGTCTGGCGGTGGTCCGACCAGCGCCGGGCGCTGGCCCTGCCGACCTGGCTCGTCCTCGCCGGCGTCGCCGTCCAGGCCGTCCTCGGCGGGATCACCGTCCGCACCGGGCTCAATCCCGCCACGGTCGCCGCCCACTTCCTCGTCTCCATGGGCCTGGTCGCCGCTGCGGCCGCGGCGTTCGTCGAGTCCGGTATGCCGAGTGGTCCCCGCCGCCTCGCCGTCCCGCCGCTCGTCCGACGCACCGCGTGGCTCACCGCCGCCGTCGGCGGCGTCGTCCTCCTCCTCGGGACGATCGTCACCGGCTCGGGCCCGCATTCGGGCGACGCCGACGAACCGGCCCGGTTCGGCTTCGACCCCCGGTCGGTGTCCTGGCTGCACGCGGACGCGGTCATGCTCTTCACCGGTCTGGTCGTCGCGATGTGGCTCGCGACGCGGATCCGCGCGACGAGCACCGCACCGCACAAGGCGTGGACCGGCGTCCTGCACGTCGTGCTCACCCAGGCGGTCGTCGGCTACGTCCAGTACTTCACCGACCTGCCGATCGGCATGGTGCTGATCCACATGTTCCTCGCGAGTCTCCTGGTCGTCATGCTCGTCCGAGCGCTGAAATCGCTCGCCCAACCACTCGACGGCCGAGTCCCGGCACCGTGAGCCCGCGCGGGCGCCTCCCGTCCGGTCGTGCGGCCGGCTGGACCGCGGTCGCCGCGCTCGCCCTTGTCTCGGCCTGCACGCGGCAGGCTGCCCAGCCGACCAGCCCCTCGGAGCACTCCGCTTCCCCGTCAATCGTGACGAGCCCCTCCTCCGCCGCGACCTCCCAGACGTCATCCACGCCACCCACGAGCACGTCCACCTCGAGTTCGACGCGGCCGGCATCGACGACGACGTCGTCCACATCCACCGCCTCATTCGCCGCCACGGCCCAGCCCCTGACCGCCTGGCGCCGGCAGCGGATGATCGACACCGGTGCCTGGAACACCGCGTGCTCCGTGCCCTTCGACGACCTGCGGCTCGTCACGCTGACCTACTGGGGATTCGACGACACGGCCCACGACGGGCAACTCGTCCTCCACCGGGATGCCGTCGACGCGGTCGTCACCGCGATGCGGGAGGTGTATGCCGCGCGCTTCCCCATCCGGCGCATGGTCACCGTGGAGGCCTACGGCGCCGACGACGAGTCGTCGATGCGCGACGACAACACCTCGGCGTTCAACGGCCGCTTTGTCCAGGACACGACGACCTGCTCCCAGCACGCCTACGGCCGGGCCATTGACATCGATCCACTGGAGAATCCGATGATCGTTGACGGCCGGGTCTCACCGTCGACCGCCGGCGCCTTCGTCGACCGGTCCCAGGACGTCCCCGGCATGATCCACCCCGGCGACGCCGTCGTCCGCGCCTTCGCCGCAGTCGGCTGGAGCTGGGGCGGCGACTGGCACTCCCTGAAGGACTACCAGCACTTCTCCGCCAACGGACGGTGACGCCCGCCCCGTGGTCAGCGGATCGCGAGATGCAGCAGGGGGTCGAGGGCGATGGCGAGGAAGAGGACGGTCACATAGGTGATCGAGAAGTGGAAGAGCCGCATCGGCTTCAGCACGGCCATCGACGCCCCAGAGCGCGCCGCACGCAGCAGTCGGTGCGCCTCCGCGAGGAAGACGCCACCGACGAGGACGGCGGACACGGCATACAGCCAACCCATCGCACCGACCGGGATGAGAACGAGCGAGACCAGGACCATCACCCAGGAATAGGCGACGATCTGCCTCCCGACGACGACATTGGTCTCGACCACAGGCAGCATCGGGACGCCGGCCTGCGCGTAGTCCTCCTTGAACCGCATGGACAACGGCCAGTAGTGCGGCGGTGTCCAGAAGAAGATGATGAGGAACAGAACGACCGCGGGCCACCCCACGGATCCCGTCACGGCCGACCACCCGATGAGGACCGGCATACAGCCTGCCGCGCCGCCCCAGACGATGTTCTGGGAGGTCCGGCGCTTGAGGAGCATGGTGTAGCCCACGGCATACAGGACGATGGCGCCGAGCGACAGCGCTGCGGACAGAACGTTGACCTGCCAGGAGAACCACGCCGTCGAGACCACCGTCAGCATGACGGCGAAGATCAGCGCGGCCCGCGGCGTCACCTCACCGGTCACCAGCGGGCGATTCGACGTGCGGTTCATATGCGCGTCGATGTCGCGGTCATAGACCATGTTGAAGGTGTTGGCCGCGCCAGCGCTCAACGAGCCGCCGATCAGCGTCGCCACGACGAGCCACCACGACGGGACCCCCCGCTCCGCCAGGAACATGGTCGGCACCGTCGTGACCAGCAGGAGTTCGATGATCCGCGGCTTGGTCAGGGCGACGTATGCCGCGATCGTCCGTTTCCACGGCGCTCGCCCCGACCGCATCCCGGTCGGAGTGTCGAGCGTGGTCACGATGAGTCTGCCTGCCGGTCTGAGGTGGGAACTCGGGGATGCCGAGTCCGAGCAGTCTATCCGGGTCCACCCTGCGACGTGGGTCACAAGCGGACTAGGCTGGGCCGGACCGCTGTCCAGAGTCCCCCTCCGACGAATGAGGTATCAGTGACCGACGCCGCCACCCCGTCCCCCTCCGGCACCGACACCGCGAAGCCCGGCCGCTCCGTCCCCGCACCGAAGGCGTCGGATGTCGGCTGGAACGATCTCGACGTCCGGGCCGTCGACACCGTCCGAATCCTCGCGGCAGACGCGGTGCAGAAGGTCGGAAACGGCCACCCCGGCACGGCGATGAGCCTGGCCCCGGCGGCATACCTCCTCTATCAGAACGTCATGCGACATGACCCGAGCGACGCCAAGTGGCTCGGTCGCGACCGCTTCGTCCTCTCCTGCGGGCACTCGAGCCTCACGCAGTACATCCAGCTCTACTTCTCCGGATATGGCCTCGAGCTCGACGACCTGAAGAAGCTGCGGACGTGGGGCTCGCTGACCCCGGGTCACCCCGAGGTCCACCACACCACCGGCGTCGAAGTGACGACCGGCCCGTTGGGCTCCGGCCTATCGACCGCCGTCGGCCTCGCGTTCGCCCAGCGCCGCGTGCGCGGCCTGCTCGACCCCGATGCGGCGCCGGGGACGAGCCCGTTCGACCACCACATCTGGGTCCTCGCCTCCGACGGCGACATCATGGAGGGCGTCACCCACGAGGCGAGCGCCCTGGCGGGACACCAGGAACTCGGCAACCTCACGGTCATCTATGACCAGAACACCATCTCGATCGAGGACAAGACCGAGATCTCCTTCTCCGAAGACGTCGGCAAGCGCTATGCGGCCTACGGCTGGCAGGTCGAGACCATCGACTGGCGCGGTGACGGCGACGGTGCCACTTATGTCGAGGACGTCGACGCCCTCCATGCCGCGTGCGAGCGCAGCCGCACCAGCGACAAGCCGACGATGATCGTCCTCCGCACGATCATCGCGTGGCCGTCACCGAGCAAGCAGGACACCGGCAAGTCACACGGGTCTGCCCTCGGCGAGGGCGAGATCACCGGCCTCAAGGAGATCCTCGGCTTCGACCCGGCGCAGACCTTCGAGGTCTCCCCCGAGGTCATCGCGCATGTCCGCGAGGTCAAGGACCGCGGCCGGGCCGCACACGAGGAGTGGAACACGACGTATGCCGCATGGCGCGACGCCAACGCCGACGGCGCCGCGCTGCTCGACCGGATGGTCGCTCACGACCTGCCGGCGGGCCTCGACGAGGCGGTCCCGACGTTCCCCGCCGACCCCAAGGGTCTCGCGACCCGCGCCGCATCGGGCAAGGTCCTCACCGCGATCGCTCCCGTCATGCCCGAACTCTGGGGCGGCTCGGCCGATCTCGCCGAGTCCAACAACACGACGATGGACGGACAGCCCTCCTTCATCCCGACGCAGAAGCAGACCCGCGAATGGAGCGGCGGCCCCTATGGCCGGACGCTGCACTTCGGCATCCGCGAGTTCGGGATGGGCCTGATCCTCAACGGCATCGCCCTCGACGGCCTGACGAGGCCCTACGGCGGGACCTTCCTCGTCTTTTCGGACTACATGCGCGCCGCCGTCCGGCTTGCCGCCATCCAGGAGGCCCCGGTCACCTTCGTCTGGACGCACGACTCCATCGGCCTCGGCGAGGACGGCCCGACCCACCAGCCGATCGAACACATCGCCTCGCTGCGGCTCATCCCCGGCTTCGACGTCGTCCGCCCCGCCGACGCCAACGAGACCGCCGCGGCCTGGATCGCCGTCCTGCGCAACGATCGGCCGGCGGGTCTGTGCCTCTCGCGCCAGGCACTGCCGACGCAGGACCCCGACGTGGCGCGCAAGGTCGACAACGTCGCCAAGGGGGCCTACGTCCTGCGTGAGGCTTCTTCCGGATCGCCGGACGTCGTCCTCATCGCGACCGGCTCCGAGGTCGGTCTCGCCATGACGGCCGCCGACGCCCTCGAGGCGGAGCGGATCGCCACCCGCGTCGTCTCGATGCCGTGCCGGGAGTGGTTCGAGCGGCAGCCCAAGGACTACCAGGACTCCGTCCTCCCGACTCGGGTCAAGGCCCGCGTGTCCGTGGAGGCGGGCGTCCCCACGGGCTGGCGCGACCTGGTCGGCGACGCCGGCGAGATCGTGGGCATCGACCACTTCGGCGCATCCGCCGATGCGGCGACACTGTTCCGGGAGTTCGGGTTCACCCCGGAGAAGGTCGTCGCCGCGGCCAAACGCAGCCTCGCGTCGGCGCAGGGTGACGTCGCCCCCGAAGCCCCCGAGCCGAGCTCGGCGGACACCGACGTCCCCGCGACCGAATCCTGATCGCACCCACACGGCATACGACACAAGGAGCACACCGATGAGTGACAACGCCAACCTTCGGGCACTTGCAGACGCCGACGTGTCCGTCTGGCTCGACGACCTCTCCCGCGAGCGGATCACGTCCGGCAACCTCAAGGACGTCATGGAGCACAGCGGAGTCGTCGGCGTGACGACGAACCCCTCGATCTTCCAGGCGGCCCTGTCCGACGGCGACAGCTACGCGACCCAGGTCGCCGAACTCGCCGAGGCCGGCACGTCGGTCGACGATGCGGTTTTCGCGATCACCACGCAGGACGTCCGCGACGCGTGCGACGTCTTCCGTCCGATCTATGACGCGACGGGCGGCAAGGACGGACGGGTCTCGATCGAGGTCGACCCGCGCCTCGCGCATGAGGAGGCGGCCACGATCGAGCAGGCCAAGGCGCTGTATGCCGCTGTCGACCGGCCCAATGTCATGATCAAGATTCCGGCGACGGTCGAGGGTCTGACGGCGATCACCGCGGTCATCGGCGAGGGGATCAGTGTCAACGTCACGTTGATCTTCAGCCTCGAGCGCTACCGCGCCGTGATGAACGCCTACCTCGGCGGGCTCGAACAGGCCCAGGCGGCGGGCGTCGACCTGTCGACCATCCGCTCGGTCGCGAGCTTCTTCGTCTCCCGCGTCGACACCGAGATCGACAAGCGCCTCGGCGCGCTCGGGACCGACGAGGCACTTGCGCTCAAGGGCAAGGCCGCCATCGCCAACGCGCGCCTGGCCTACCAGGCCTACGAGGAGGTCTTCTCGACGCCACGCTGGGAGTCCCTGGCCGTCGCCGGAGCCCACAAGCAGCGCCCGCTCTGGGCCTCGACCGGCGTCAAGGACCCGAACTATTCCGACACGATGTATGTCACCGAACTCGTCGCCGCCAACACGGTCAACACGATGCCGGAGAAGACGTTGCAGGCGACGATCGACCATGGCGAGATCGCCGGTGACGCGGTCACTGGTCATTACGCCGACGCCGCCGAGGTCCTGGATGCGATTGCGGCGCAGGGTATCTCCTATGACGAGGTGACCGCCCTACTGGAGCGCGAGGGGGTCGACAAGTTCGAGGTGGCCTGGAAGAGTCTGTTGACGGACCTCCAGTCCGCGCTCGACGCGGCCAAGTAGTCGACAGCCGGCCACACGGCATACGCATCCACCCAGACGGAAAGGCAGCCGATGGCTCCCGCGCGAGTCGCTCCAGGAATCAACCCCCTCCGAGACCCGCGCGACAAACGCCTGCCGCGCATCGCCGGACCGTGCGGCATGGTCCTCTTCGGCGTCACGGGCGACCTGGCGACCAAGAAGCTCATGCCGGCGATCTATGACCTGGCCAACCGGGGACTCCTGCCTCCCGGGTTCAGTCTCGTCGGGTTCGCCCGACGAGACTGGGCCGACCAGGACTTCGGCAAGATCGTCCACGACTCGGTCCAGGCGCACGCCCGCACGCCCTTCCGGGAGGAGGTCTGGCGCAATCTCGCCGAGGGCATCCGGTTCGTCCCCGGTGTCTTCGACGACAATGCCGCGTTCGACCTCCTCGCCAGCACCCTGCATGACCTGGACGTCCAGCGCGGCACCGGCGGCAATCACGCGTTCTATCTGTCGATCCCGCCAGGCTTCTTCTCGGTGGTGTGCGAGCAGTTGGAGCGCGCGGGTCTGTCGACTCCGCGTGACAACGCCTGGCGGCGTGTGGTCATCGAGAAGCCCTTCGGCCACGACCTCGCGAGCGCCCGGGAACTCAACGCGATCGTCGAGAGCGTCTTCCCCGCCGACTCGATCTTCCGGATCGACCACTATCTCGGCAAAGAGACGGTCCAGAACATGTTGGCGCTCCGGTTCGCCAACCAGATGTTCGAGCCGATCTGGAACAGTCATTATGTCGACCACGTCCAGATCACCATGGCCGAGGACATCGGCATCGGCGGCCGCGCCGGCTACTACGACGGCATCGGCGCCGCCCGCGATGTCATCCAGAACCACCTCCTCCAACTTCTCGCCCTGACGGCGATGGAGGAGCCGGCCAACTTCGACGCCGCCTCGCTGCGCGCCGAGAAGGAGAAGGTCCTCTCCGCGGTCCGGGTCCCGCGGGACATCGGCCTCGCGACGGCCCGAGGACAGTACTCTGCGGGCTGGCAGGGCGGCGAACAGGTCGTCGGCTATCTCGAGGAGAAGGGGGTCAAGCCGGATTCCACGACGGAGACGTATGCCGCGATCCGCCTCGACATCGACACCCGCCGGTGGGCCGGAGTGCCGTTCTATCTGCGCACCGGCAAGCGCCTCGGCCGCCGGGTGACGGAGATCGCCGTCGTCTTCAAGAAGGCGCCGCACCTGCCGTTCACCGACACCGCGACCGAGGAACTCGGCCAGAACGCCGTCGTCATCCGGGTGCAGCCCGACGAGGGCGTGACGATGCGCTTCGGGGCCAAGGTCCCGGGCAACCAGATGGAGGTGCGCGATGTGACCATGGACTTCGGCTACGGCCGCGCATTCACCGAGTCATCCCCGGAAGCCTATGAACGACTCATCCTCGACGTCCTCCTCGGCGATCCGCCGCTGTTCCCCCGGCACGAGGAGGTCGAGCTGTCCTGGAAGATCCTCGACCCCATCGAGGCGCACTGGGCGAAGCAGAAGGGCGGCCTCGACCAATACGAAGCCGGAACGTGGGGGCCCGCCGAGGCCGACGAGATGATGCGACGCGACGGACGCCACTGGAGGATCCCATGATCCCCACCCCACTCAGTTCTGCGTTCCTGCGTCACTCCGATACTGATTGGGGACCCCGGTGACCACCACCCCACTCAGTTCTGCGTTCCTGCGTCACTCCGATACTGATTGGGGACCCTGGTGATCATCGACCTGCCCAGCACGACCACGAGCGCGATCAGCAAGAAGCTCGTCCAACTGCGCGAAGAGGTCGGCTCGATGGCGCTCGGTCGCGTGCTGACCCTCCTGGTCGTCTGCGACGAAGCCGAGATCGATCACGCCATCGACGTCGCCAACGACGCGAGCCGCCAGCACCCGTGCCGCGTGGTCTGTGTCGTCACCGCCAATTCGCGGGGCGCGGCCCGGATCGACGCCCAGATCCGGCTCGGCGGCGACGCCGGTGCGAGCGAGGTCGTCGTCCTGCGCCTCTATGGTCCGCTGACCAGACAGGGCAAGTCGGTGATCATCCCGCTCCTGCTGCCCGACTCCCCCATCGTCGCCTGGTGGCCGACCGAGGCACCTCTCGACCCTGGCCAGGATCCGATCGGGGCGATGGCGGCCCGGCGGGTCACCGACGCGGCGGCGAGCAAGCGCCCGCTCGCGGCCCTCAAGGCGCGTGGGTCGAACTACCACCCCGGCGACACCGACCTCGCGTGGACTCGGCTGACCCTGTGGCGCGCGCAGCTGGCCGCCGCGCTCGACCAGCCGCCCCATGCCCCGGTCACGAGCGCGATCGTCACCGGGGCGACCGACTCCCCCTCGGCGACGCTCCTCGCTGCCTGGCTCGCCCACGCGCTCAAGTGCCCGGTGACGCTGGCCCGGTCCCGGGCCGGCACGGGCATCATCAGCGTGCGGCTCACCCGGGCCCACGACACGATCGACCTCGTCCGCCCGTCGGGCGAGACCGCGACATTGACTCAGACTGACCAGCCGGACCGCCGGATCGCGCTCCCCCACCGCAGCGACGCCGAGTGCCTGTCCGACGAACTGCGCCGGCTCGACCCGGACGAGGTCTACGAGGAAGCGCTGCTCAAGGGCGTCCCGAAGCTCGGTCCCCGGTCCGGACCCACGTCGTCCGAGGCCCAGGCCGTCGGCGCGGCCCCGAGCGTGAAGGAGGCCGCCAAGACCGTTCGGCGCATCCGCCGCGCCAATGCCGGCGTGGCGAGCAACGCCATGGTCACCGCCGAGCCGCCGCCCGAGGCACCGAGCACCAGGGCGGTCAAGGCAGCGACCGCAGAGGCGCTCGGTGCGTCAGCGGCGACGGAGACGACGCCACCCGATGCGCCGAAGACCCGGGCCGGCAGGAATGCGAAGAAGGCGACGTCATGACCGGCGCCGCGCCCATCGCTATCGTCCATCCCGACAAGCAGGCGCTCGCCGATGCCGTCGCGGCCCGGCTCGTCACGGCGATCCTCGACACGCTCGCGGTCAAAGCCGAGGCCCAGCTCGCCCTCACCGGCGGGTCGATGGGCTCGGCCGTATGGCGCTCGGTCGCCGCCTCACCAGCCCGGGACGCCGTCGACTGGTCACGGGTGCGGGTGTGGTGGGGCGACGAGCGCTATCTCCCCGCGGGCGATCCCGACCGCAACGACACCCAGAACGACGAGGCCGGCCTGGCCGCCCTCGGTCTCGACCCGGCCAAGGTCCACCGGGTCGCCGGGCCGGACGCGAGCGCCTCACCCGAGGCGAGCGCGGCGGCATACGGCGAGACGATCCGGGAGTTCGGGCAGCACGAGTGGGACGTCGCGCTCTTCGGGGTGGGGCCCGACGGGCACATCGCGTCCCTCTTCCCCGGCCATCCGGCGCAACTGACGACCGACGCGATCGCCATCGCCGTCCACGACTCCCCCAAGCCCCCACCGACCCGAGTCAGCCTCACGTTCGAGTGCGTCGAGCGGTCCCAACGGGTGTGGTTCCTCGTCGCCGGTGCCGACAAGGTCGAGGCGGTCCGCAACGGCCTGGCCGGCGCCGGACCGGAGGTGTCGTCTGCGGCGCAGGTGCACGGCATACGCGAAACCCTCTGGCTCCTCGACCGCGCCGCCGGCCACTGACTGAGTCAGCGCGTCTTGGCGCGGTGGCCGTCCTCCGGTGGCGCTACCGCGCTTCCCGGTCTAAGATCGGCGTGACGATGACCTCCGGAGAGATTCCAGGGAGTCGTGCATTGCTGTTCATTTCTCACGAACGGACTTCGACATGGGACGTAAGCTCGCTGCGACGGGGGGGGGCGGCCATCCTCTGGCTCGCACCCGGCGTCGCTTACGCAATCGCGGCATCGTTGAGTGACGCGGGTGACGGTTCGGTGACGGATTCGTCAATCTTGATTGGTCGCAACAACTGGGGCGGAGACGGACAAATACGGTCCTACTCCTCGTCGAAGAACGTGTATTTCGGCTCGCTGCTTGTTTACAACAGCTATCCTGACGCGAACTGCGGTCGATCCTCGACTGACACAAATAGCTCCAGCTACGTCTCCAAACGAGTGAGCTGCAACACCATGGCGGTGTCCCCGAACGCTGACGGGGTGCGCATCCGGATCTGTCAAAACAGGCCCATCGTCTCGGATCCGTGTGGCGGCTGGTCCAACACCCACTGGCGTTGACGATTTCGTGGCTCGAGCTGGAGCACATCGGTGTCGCGTTCGGCACTAGGCCCGCGCTTCGTGATGTGACTGTCAGCCTAGGACCCGGCGTGACCGCGCTCCTGGGCCGCAATGGTGCAGGCAAGACGACGCTGTGTCGCGTGGTCGCCGGCCACCTGCACCCAGATACGGGTGTCGTGCGCCTGGGGCACGGGATTCATGGCCCCCGGTCCTCGCAGGCCGAGCTTTCCGCCCTTGGTTGGCTCCCCCAGTCACTGAAGTTCCCCGGATCGATGCGGGTGTGGGAGGCGGTTCGGTATGCCGCGTGGCTGAAGGGGCTGTCCAGCGCGGAGGCGACCGCGCGGGCACAGCATGTCCTGCGCGAGGTCGACCTCGAGGATCGCGTTTCGACCCGATGCCGAGAACTGTCGGGCGGCATGGAGCGACGTCTCGGGCTGGCCACGGCTTTGGCCGCCGACCCGCCCGGGCTCATCCTCGATGAGCCGAGCGCGGGGTTGGACCCGTTGCAGCGAGACCAGCTTCATGGGCTGATCCGCGGACTCTCCGGAGCCCGGGGCATTCTCCTGTCCACTCACCTCCTGGAAGATGTCGCAGGCGTTGCCGAGTCCGTGGTCGTGCTGGATGAGGGACACGTGCTTTTCGCTGGTTCGGTCGATGATCTCGGTGGTGGACAACACACCGCGGACGCCCTTCGTGCGGGCCTGCTGCACCTCCTTGGATCAGCCACATGATGCGCGGCAAGCCACTTATTTCGGTGTGGTCGCCTTTCGCCTCGCTGGCCTTCGTGCTTCCGCTTATCGCCTGCACGGCACTCATGATGGCCAACTACCGTCGCTGGCTCTTTGATATCCGGGCGACGGAAGCGTGGTGGTCCTTGTCCCTTATCATCGTCGGCCCGCTCTGCGCCGGCATCGCGGCCTATCTCGCCGTGCGCCGTGGGAGGAGTGGCCTGGCACCACTGGGCGCGACGGCAGCCCGGACCGAAGGAGCGCAGAGTGCGCGATCGCTCATCGAGCTCGGGGCACTCATCGCCGCCGGTCTGACCCTGGTCTTCACTGCGACGGCGGGACTCTCGCTCCGGGGGGCCAGCTTCGGCCTACCGAGGCCATCGGTGGCTCTGGCGGTGGCAGGGTGGTGTCTCGCTGGCTGTGCGCTGGGCCTTGCGCTGGGGCGACGCTTCCCGGTCGTGGCAATCGCCCCCGCCGCCGGCGTCGCGTATTATGCATTCTTGGTGGTGCCCGTCTATTTCCCTAGTCTGGCGTTCCTCGGGGCGCTGACGCCCTTCGGCGCCACTCCTTCGGCCTACGCGGGCCCCACGCCGATGTATTCCCTGTTGCAATTCGGCGCTGGAGTTGCCCTGTCCGCCTGGCTGCTACCCAAGACGTCTCGTCGCTGGGCAGTTGGCTCCACGGTGGCCGCCTGCGTCGCACTCTCGCTCGTCGCGCTCGATGGAGCGAGTGCCGAGCGCACCGATTCGCGGGCGACGCGTGTCATCTGCACCAAGGAGAGTACCTTCACCCTGTGTCTGACCGGCCCGCGGGAGCGGGACCGCGGGCGACTGGACTCCGTATTGACGACCGCATTCACTCAGCTCGCCCCTCTTTACCCGTCCACCTCGACCATCGTGCAGACGATAGCGTCCGACAACACTGAGCCGCCCGCAGGCTCGATGCCCGTACTCACCACTGCGGCGGTCGGCTTGCCACTCGAGAGCGGAGAGACAGTGCTGCCGAGCGACATGGCACTACTCGCTCAGGTGCTCTATCGCCTGAGCCAGCCGACCCCCCAACAGGCATGGGAGCGAATGACAGCTGGGCCGCCGCCGAGCGAGGTCCTCATCGCCTGGTCATACTCAGCTGCCGGAATCCCAGCAGACGGGTCGGCGTGCCCGTGGGACTGCTACGTAGCGCCAAGCACGGAGGCACCGGGGGCGGCCGAATTCGCCCGCTCGCTGGCGTGGCTGGAGAGGCGAACCGACGCCCAGCGCCGCGACTGGCTGAACACCCATCGCCAGGGCATCCTCAACGGGACACTCTCCTATAGCGATTTCAGGTGACCCCGTTCGGCGACGATCTTCGCGTGTATCTGTCCTCTCGGGGACTCACCGTGTCAGGGTCTGCAGCCGCCGCCGCGACGTGGCTGGTTCCATTGCTCGTCGCCAGGTTCGGCGTGCCGCTGCGTGGCGACGGCGGCGATCTGCCGACCGAACTCGACACAATGAGCGTTCTGGCATTTGTGATCCCCATCTCCGCCGTGCTGCGGCTCTTGGACGAAGGCCCACCAGCGCTTCTGAGAACACGGGCGCGCGTCCTTCGGAAGCTGCGCGCCTGCGTTGTGCTGGTCACGTTGGCGCTGGGCGCTGCCAATGCGGCGCTCATTGCTCGGTTCGATGGGCTACCCGTCAAGCATCTGGTCGCTGTGGTCTTGGCGCAAAGCGCGCTCGGGGTCCTCGGTTGCTGTGCGCTCGGGTCAGGCCGGGGCTGGATCGTTCCGGGGACGGTCACGCTCATCGCGACCACGCCCGGCCTCCTACCGTGGGAGATCAATGCGGTCTACAACCAGCAGTTGACGGCCACGATGATCGCTATTGCCGGGCTTCTCACCATATTGGGAGTCACGGCATACGTCACCCTCGGCCTGGAGCGCGCACGCGTGAACGAGGAACAAACCTCATGACCGCGGCAAGAACCACCGCCGCGTGAGGGGCTCAGCGGATGAGGCCTCGGTCACGAAGGGACTCAAGCGCCTCGTCGAGGATCTGGGCACCGTCGGCGTCGGAGCGCCGCTCCTTCACATAGGCGAGGTGGGTCTTGTACGGCTCGACCTTGGGCGCCGCAGGCGGGTTCGCCTCGTCCTGACCCGCCGGAAGGCCGCACCGCGGACAGTCCCAGAACTCCGGTATGGCGAGCCCCGCCTCCCGAGCGAAGCTCGGCCGGGTCACATGGCCGTTGGCGCAGAAATACGCCATATAGATGCGGGGCGCGACCTCACCCCGCTCGGCCTCCCCCATCGGACCGGCACCGACCCGGCTCCCACGAATCGCATTGCCACCAGCCATTGACGTGCGCCGATCCTCTCGTCGGGGGACGGCTCGCCGCCCCAGTGCGGCGAGTCAGAGTGGAACTACGGAGAAAACTACGTGTTGAAGCGGTCGATCAGCCCGATACCGACGATGGCGGTCACCCAGATGAGCGCCATGAGAATCGTGATCCGGGTGAGGTTGCGCTCGGCGACCGAGGAGGAGCCCATGGACGTGGAGAGCCCACCGCCGAACATATCCGACAGGCCGCCACCCTTGCCCTTGTGGAGGAGGATGAGCAGGGTCAGGAACAACCCCGCGATGACCAACAGCACCTGCAGGCCGATGCGCACCGCGTCCACGATGCCCCTTCCGTCGAATCGTGCCGCCGGCCGTGCGGGCCGGGCAGCCTGGACAGTGTAACTCCCGTGCACAGCAACGGAAGGCCGGTCCGGGATGGTTCCCGGACCGGCCGCCCGTGCGTGCGTCGCGAGGTCAGCTCGCCGTCAGGTGCGACTTGAAGCGGCAGATCGCCGCGAACTCGACCGGATCGAGCGAGGCTCCGCCGACGAGGGCACCGTCGACATCCTCGCCCGCCATGATCTCGGCGATATTCCCGGACTTGACCGATCCGCCATAGAGGACCCGGATGCCGTCGGCGGTGGCCTCGCCATACATCTCGGCAAGCTGCGTGCGGATCGCTCCGCACACCTCCTGCGCGTCGGCAGGGGTCGCGACCTCGCCGGTGCCGATGGCCCAGATGGGCTCATAGGCGACGACGAGGGTCTTGACCTGTTCCGGCGTCAGCTGCGCCAGCCCGGCGCGGACCTGCTCGAGGACATGGGCGACGTGCTCGCCCGCCTTACGCACCTCGAGCCCCTCGCCGCAGCAGAAGATCGGGGTCAGGCCATAGCGGTAGGCCGCGACGAGCTTGTCGGCGACGACCGCGTCGGTCTCGTTGTGGTACTCGCGCCGTTCGCTGTGACCGACGATGACGTAGGTGACACCGAGCTTGGCGAGGAACTTGCCACTGACCTCGCCGGTGTAGGCGCCGCTGTCGTGGACGGAGAGATCCTGCGCGCCGAGCTTGACGTCGAGCTTGTCGCCGTCGATCAGCGTCTGGACCGTCCGCAGGTCGGTGAAGGGCGGGCAGACGACGACCTCGACGTCGCCGAAGTCGTGCTTGGCGTCGCGCAGGGTCCAGTCGAGCTTCTGCACCAGGTGAGTCGCCTCGAGATGGTCGAGGTTCATCTTCCAGTTGCCCGCCATGAGTGGGGTGCGGCTCATGAAGTGCCTTCCAGGATGGTGATGCCGGGCAGCGCCTTGCCCTCGAGATATTCGAGGCTCGCACCGCCGCCGGTGGAGATGTGGCCGAACTGGTCGTCGGTGAAACCGAGCTTGCGCACGGCCGCAGCCGAGTCGCCGCCGCCGACCACGGTCAGGGCGCCGGCCGCCGTCGCGTCGACGAGGGCCTGCGCGACGGCGAGAGTGCCGGCGGCGAACGGCGCCATCTCGAACGCACCCATGGGGCCGTTCCAGAAGACGGTCCGGGCGTCGGCGAGCCGGCCCGCATAGAGCTCCGCCGACTTCGGGCCGATGTCGAGGCCCATCATGTCGGCAGGGATCGCGTCGGCGTCGACGATCGCGGTCTCGGTGTCGGCGGAGAACTCGCGACCGACGACGATGTCGACGGGGAGGACGAGCTCGACGCCGGACTCGGCCGCGCGGGCGAGGTAGCCCTTGCACGCCTCGACACTCGCCTCGTCGAAGAGGCTGGTGCCGATCTCATGGCCCTGGGCCGCGAGGAAGGTGAAGAGCATCCCACCGCCGATGAGGAGCCGGTCGGCCTTGCCGAGGAGGTTGTCGATGACCGCGAGCTTGTCGGCGACCTTGGCGCCGCCGAGCACGACGGCATACGGCCGCTCGGGGTCCTCGGTGAGGCGCTTGAGGACGTCGACCTCGGTCTTGACCAGACCGCCCATGGCGGACGGCAGCCTCGTGGCGACGTCATAAACGCTCGCCTGCTTGCGGTGGACGACGCCGAAGCCGTCGGACACATAGGCGTCGGCGAGACCGGCGAGCGCGTCGGCGAACTCGGCGCGCTCCGCGTCGACCTTGGCGGTCTCGCCGGCGTTGAACCGGAGGTTCTCCAGGAGGACGACACCGCCGTCGGCGAGGCTGTCGACCGCCGCCTGGGCGGACGGGCCGACGGTGTCCTCGGCGAAGGTCACCGGCTGACCGAGGAGTTCGGACAGTCGCGCGGCGACCGGCGCGAGGGAGTACCTGGCCTCCGGGGCGCCTTTGGGCCGCCCGAGGTGGGCGCACACGATGACGCGCGCGCCCTTCTCGGTCAGGGCCTTGATCGTCGGGATCGAGGCCCGGATGCGGCCGTCGTCGGTGATCGTCGTGCCGTCGAGCGGCACGTTGAGGTCGGACCGGACGAGGACGCGCTTGCCGCGCAGATCACCCAGGGAGTCCAGATCACCCATGACGACTCAGAGGCTCTTGCCGACGAGGTTGACGAGGTCGACGAGGCGGTTGGAGTAGCCCCACTCGTTGTCGTACCAGCCGACGACCTTGACCTGGTTGCCGATGACCTTGGTCAGCGGGGCGTCGAAGATGCAGGACGCGGGGTCGGTGACGATGTCCATCGAGACGATGGGGTCCTCGGAGTAGCGCAGGTAGCCCTTGAGCGGACCCTCGGCGGCGGCCTTGACGGCGGCGTTGACCTCGTCGACGGTCGTCTCACGGCTGGCCTCGAAGGTCAGGTCGGTGGCCGAGCCGGTCGGGGTCGGGACGCGCAGGGCGTAGCCGTCGAGCTTGCCCTTGAGCTCCGGCAGCACGAGGGCGACGGCCTTGGCGGCACCGGTCGTGGTCGGCACGATGTTGAGGGCAGCGGCGCGCGCGCGGCGCAGGTCCTTGTGCGGGGCGTCGAGGAGGTTCTGGTCGCCGGTGTAGGCGTGGATCGTCGTCATCAGACCCTTGACGATGCCGAGTTCGTCGTTGAGCGCCTTGGCCATCGGGGCCAGGCAGTTGGTGGTGCAGGACGCATTGGAGATGACGTGGTGCTGCTCCGGGTCGTAGTCGCCGTCGTTGACGCCCATGACGAAGGTCGCGTCCTCGTTCTTGGCCGGCGCGGAGATGATGACCTTCTTGGCGCCACCATCGATGTGGGCCTTGGCCTTGGTGGCGTCGGTGAAGAAGCCGGTGGACTCGATCACGACATCGGCACCGACGGCCTTCCAGTCCAGGTTGGCCGGGTCGCGGTCAGCGAAGACCTTGAAGGACTTGCCATCGACGGTGATCGACTCGTCATCGAAGGTGACGTCGCCATCGAGGCGCCCGAGGACCGAGTCGTACTTCAGGAGGGTCGCGAGCGTCTTGTTGTCCGTCAGGTCATTGACGGCGACGATCTCGATGTCGGCGCCGGAGGCCTGAACGGCGCGGAAGAAGTTCCGTCCGATGCGGCCGAAGCCGTTGATGCCAACGCGAACAGTCATGCTGATGCCTTCCGATTCGGGTGAGCGGTGGCGCCGCGTCGGTGCGGCGCCGAATCCTCGTCCAGCCTATTGCGCGCGCTCCCGCGCAGGCTGGGCGCCCAGGTTTCGGACATTTCCGGCGCCCCTGTCTCGACAGGTGACCCTCCGCTCACCGGCTCCTGAGGGGCGTATGGCGACGCGCGGCATACGACTCAACCGTCGAGGAGGTCGGCTCCCAGGGACGTCTCGGTGTCGGGTATGCCGAGTTCCGCCGCGCGCCGGTCGGCCATGCCGAGGAGGCGCCGGATCCGCCCAGCGACCGCGTCCTTGGTCATCGGCGGGTCGGCGAGCTGGCCGAGTTCCTCGAGCGAGGCCTGCTTGTGGGCCAGACGCAGGTCGCCGGCCGAACGAAGATGGTCGGGGATGTCGTCTCCGAGGATCTCCATCGCCCGCTGCACCCGCGCGCCCGCGGCCACCGCGGCTCGGGCGGATCGGCGCAGATTGGCGTCGTCGAAGTTGGCGAGCCGGTTGGCCGTCGCGCGCACCTCCCGGCGCATCCGCCGCTCCTCCCAGACCAGACGAGCGTCATGGGCCCCGAGGCGGGTCAGCATGTCGCCGATCGCGTCCCCGTCGCGGATGACGACCCGGTCGATGCCGCGGATCTCACGTGCCTTCGCGGAGATCTCGAGCCTCCGCGCGGCCCCGACGAGGGCGAGCGCCGCCTCCGGCCCCGGGCACGTGATCTCCAGTGCCGACGACCGGCCCGGCTCGGTGAGCGAGCCGTGGGCGAGGAAGGCGCCTCGCCAAGCCGCGATCGAGTCGCACATCGAGCCGCCGACGACCTTGGCCGGCAACCCACGCACCGGTCGGCCACGCTGATCGATCAGCCCCGTCTGGCGAGCGAGCGCCTCGCCGCCCTCGACCACGCGCACGACATAGCGATTCCCCTTGCGCAGACCGCCGGGGCCGACGACGACGACCTCGCTCCGGTGGGCATAGAGGCTGGCGATCTCGCGGCGCAACCGGCGGGCCGTGTTGGCGAGGTCGACCTCGGCTTCGACGACGATGCGCCCGCCGACGATGTGCAGGCCGCCGGCGAAGCGAAGGAGCGCCGCGACCTCCGCCTTGCGGCAGCATGTCTTGGTCACCTCGAGCCGGCTCAGCTCGTCCTTCACCGATGCGGTCATTGCCATCGGGCAATCCTCGCATCCCGCGCGAGCTGCGACGACCGCTGACGGTCTGAGACGTTCCTCCACATCGACCGAGTCGTGCGCGCGTGTTCAGTCCGGGCACTCGCCCTGGACTCAGGTCAACAGCAGATCCCGGTATGCCGCGGCGAGACGCAGTGTGTCGTGCTGGCCGGGCCGGCGGCCGGCGACCGGCGAGACGACGACGGTGGCGCCGATCGCCGCCGCCGCGGCCACGAGATCGTCGGCACCGTCCACCACCGAGGGATCGGCCAGCACGACGTCCAGGCGGACATCGGGGGCATGTCGCTGGAGGGACAACAGATGCCCAGCGGCCGACAGACCCCGGGTCTCGGTCGTCTGCATCTCCAGGTTCAGGGTGAGCACGCGCTTGGCGCGGGTGTATCGAAGAGCCTCACGCAGTTCCGGCACGAGCAGGTGCGGGAGGACGGAGGTGAACCACGAGCCTGGACCGAGAATGATCCAATCGGCCTCCCAGACGGCCGCCAGCGTCTTCTCTCCGCAGGGGGGCTCGGCGGGCTCGAGGGCGATGGACCGGACGATCCCCGAGGTGGTCGCGACGTGGTGTTGCCCGATGATGGTCGTGAGCGACTCGGGGGCCCCGGCGTCGAGCGCGACCTGGGCACAGATGTCAAGCGGAACAGCAGCCATCGGCAACACCCGACCTCGAGCGTTCAGGAGTTGGCCGACGAGGTCGAGGCCGGACACGGCATCCGGATCGAGGTCCCACAGGGCGACGATGAGGAGGTTGCCAAGGGCGTGACCGGCGAGCGGGCCGCTCCCCGAGAACCGGTGCTGGAGAACGTCCCTCCACCGGTGGCCCCAGGGGGTGTCGTCGCAGAGGGCGGCGAGCGCCATCCGGAGATCACCGGGTGGCAGGACGCCGAACTCCTGACGCAGCCGTCCGCTCGACCCGCCGTCGTCGGCGACCGTGACGACAGCGGTGATGTCGTCGCAGACCAGGCGCAGTGCGGATAGGGACGCGGCGAGACCGTGGCCCCCACCGAGCGCGACGACCTTGGGGGAGCTCATTCCCGCCCCAGATCGCGATGAAGGGTGAAGGTCGCGACGTCGTCGCTAGCGAGCGCCGCGGAGAGCCGCTCGGCGATGGCCACGGAACGATGCTTGCCGCCCGTGCAGCCGACCGCCACCGTCGCATAGCGACGGCCCTCGCGCAGATAGCCCGCCCGAACGGTGTCGAGCACCGCGACGACGCCGTCGACGAACCCGGTGGCGCCGGGCTGCGCGTGGACGAAGTCGGCGACCGCGGCGTCGGTGCCGGTGAGCAGCCGAAGCTCCGGAACCCAGAAGGGGTTGGGGAGGAAGCGCATGTCGAAGACGAAGTCGGCGTCGAGGGGCACGCCATACTTGAAACCGAACGAGAGGATCGCGAGCCGCAGGGGTTTCTCGTCGCCGACGGAGACCAGGGGCCGGACCTTGCGGGCGAGTTGGTGGACGTTGAGGCCGGAGGTGTCGATGACGACGCTGGCCGCCGACCGGAGATCCCGCAGGAGTGCGCGCTCTGCCTGGATGCCGTCCAGGAGACGGCCGTCGCCCTGGAGCGGGTGCGGACGACGGACGCTCTCGAACCGGCGCACCAGTGCCTCGTCGGTCGCGTCGAGAAACAGGATGTTGGGCTCCCAGCCACGCCGCCGCATCGCCGTCATCGCTTCGCTCAGCGAATCGGAGAACTGTCTGGCCCGGACGTCCACCACGGCGGCGACCCGCGTCGTCGCGTCGGGGGGGCGGGTCGCGGCGACCTCTTCGGCGAGATCGACGAGGTCGAGGATGAGGCGGGGCGGGAGGTTGTCCACGACATACCATCCGTCGTCCTCCATGACATTGGCGACAGTGGTGCGCCCGGCGCCGCTCATGCCGGTGACGACGAGGAATTCGGTGCGCAGGCGCCGCAGGTCGGGCGGGACGGGCGCGATCGGGTCCTGGCTCACGGTCCCATTCAACAGGAGGCGCGCCGGGAACCGCGGACGGCCATCGTCTGCCGCGCGGCGTCGACCGACGGGCGGTGTCGGCGGTCAGTCCACCACCTCTCCGGTCGTGACATTGATGGCGGGCTCGGCGCTCTCCCCGCGCAGCCGGGTGACGATCTGCTCGGCGAGGGCGCGACCGATGCCGGGGACCTCGGTGAGGTCGTCGGCGGTCGCGCCGCGGATCTTCTTGACCGATCCGAAGTGGCGCCTCAGGGCCTGCTGGCGGGCCTTGCCGAGGCCGGGTATGCCGTCCAGGCCGCTCACCGTCATCGCCTTGCTGCGGCGCTCGCGGTGGAAGGTGATGGCGAACCGGTGGGCCTCGTCGCGGACCCGCTGGAGGAGATAGAGACCCTCGCTGCCGCGCGGCAGGATCACCGGGTGCTCCTCGCCGGGCAGCCAGACCTCCTCGAGCCGTTTGGCCAGGCCGACACAGGCGACGTCGACGACCCCGAGTTCCTCGAGGACCCGAACCGCGGCGTTGACCTGGGGGAGGCCGCCGTCGACGACGACGAGGTTGGGCGGATAGGCGAACTTCTTGGCCCGGCCGTCCTCGCCGAGATCGTGGCGCTCGGCGAGATAGCGGCGGAAGCGGCGAGTGAGGACCTCGTGCATCGCCGCGGTGTCGTCCAGGGGTTCCTCGGCGTCGCGGCCGAGGATGAACCGCCGGTATTCGGACTTGCGGGCGAGCCCGTCCTCGAAGACGACCATCGACGCGACGACATTGGTCCCCTGGACGTGTGATACGTCGAAACACTCGATGCGCAGGGGGGACTGATCGAGGCCGAGGTGGGCGGTCAGCTCCTCGAGGGCCTGGGCCCGGGCGGTGAGGTCACCGGCGCGGGCGACCTTGTGGCGGGCCAGCGACTGCTCCGCGTTGCGGAGAACGGTGTCCATGAGGGTGCGCTTGTCGCCGCGCCTGGGCACGCGCAGCTCGACCCGGCCGCCGCGGACGGAGGCGAGGAGTTCGCTCATGGCCTCGGGATCGCTCGGGAGGATCGGGAGGAGGATCTCGCGAGGTATGCCGTCGGCCGGCTCCCCGGCATACACCTGGAGGAGGAGCTTCTCCACCAGGCTCGGGACGTCCTCGGCGTCTTTCTCGGCGACCCAGCCGCGCTGTCCACGCACGCGCCCACCGCGGACATGGAAGACCTGGACCGCGACCTCGAGGTCGTCGTCGGCGATCGCGAAGACATCGGCGTCGGTGCCGTCTCCGAGGACGATCGCGGAGCGCTCCAGGGCTTTGGTCATGGCGCCGATGTCGTCCCGGAGGCTGGCGGCCCGCTCGAAGTCGAGATCCGCCGCCGCGGCGCGCATCTCGAGGGTCAGCTCCTTGACGAACCGGCTCGTGTTGCCGGCCATGAAGTCGCAGAAATCCTCGGCGATCCGGCGGTGACCCGCCTGGTCGATGCGGCCGACGCAGGGAGCCGAGCATTTGTCGATATAGCCGAGCAGGCAGGGGCGGCCGACCTGGCCGGCGCGCTTGAAGACGCCGTTGCTGCAGGTGCGCAGGGGGAAGACGCGCAGCAGTTGGTCGAGGGTCTCGCGGATGGCCCAGGCGTGCGCATAGGGACCGAAGTAGCGGGTCCCGGGTTTCTTGGCGCCACGCATGACCTGGGCACGGGGGAAGCTCTCCCCCATCGTCACGGCGAGGAAGGGATAGGACTTGTCGTCGCGGTACTTGACGTTGAAGCGGGGGTCGAACTCCTTGATCCACGAGTATTCGAGTTGGAGGGCCTCGACCTCGTTGGCGACGACCGTCCACTCGACGGAGGCGCCGGTGCGGACCATGGTGGCGGTCCGGGGATGGAGGCCGGCGATGTCCTGGAAATAGGAGGAGAGGCGGGCGCGGAGCGATTTGGCCTTGCCGACATAGATGACGCGCCCGGTGCGGTCGCGGAAACGGTAGACCCCGGGGTCGGTGGGGATCGATCCCGGCGGGGGACGGTATGACGAGGGGTCGGCCATGCGCTCGCGCGGGCTCAGGAGACGGTGATCGTGTCCCCGGAGACCGAGGTCGTCCTGGCGGGGAGCGGGCTGCGCGCGGGGCCGGAAACCACGCTGCCGTCGGTGATCGAGAAGTGGCTGTTGTGGCAGGTGCAGTCGATCGTTGTCGTGACATCGGCGACCGGGCAGTGCTGATGCGTGCAGATGGCCGAGAACGCCTTGAACTCCCCAGCGGCCGGCTGGGTGACGACCACCTTGGCGTCGGTGAGGATGACGCCGCCGCCCAGCGGGACGTCCGTCGTCTTCACGGTCGCCGCCGCCGCCTCGTGGAGAGTCGTCCCGGGCGGTGACGAGGGCGACTCGCTCGCGCCACCGCAGGCGCTCAGGGTGGCCGCGGCAAGCGCACCGCCGGTTGCCTGCAGCACGCGCCGCCTCGGCGTTCCACCGTCTGTCTCTCTCATGGTCCCGTCCTCTCCTCGTCTCCCGCCGAACGTAGACCATCGCTCCGACAGCGAGGGGGCGCTCGACCATCGACGGGGCGCACACACCATACGGAAAAGCGTCGGTCTTTCGGTCGGAGAGAGCTCTGGACGAAGTTTGATCGTTCAAGGCGATAACGACACGGATACGCAACCGGCGAGGCGGTATTCCCGGGGGGAACTCGACAGTTACTGTGCGCTTGCTCCAGTGCAATGGTGGGGCCGGCGAGCGGCAGCTCGTCAGATCGATAACAGGAGGAACTCCGTTGACCAAGCGCACCGTCGTCTCCACCGGCGCCACGCTGCTCGCCGCCTCCCTCGTCATGACGGGCTGTGGCTCGCGTGGCGGCGGCGACTCTTCGACCACATCCGGCGCCACCGGCGGCAGCGGTGGCAAGGTCGCCAAGATCGGTGTCATCGCACCGCTCACCGGCAACCTCTCCCCCCTGGGCCTCGGCATCCAGCACTCGGTGGAACTCGCCGTCCAGGAGGCCAATGCCAACAAGACCATCCCCGGATGGACACTTCAGGTCGCTCCCGCGGACGACCAGGCGACCCCCGACGTCGGCAAGAACGCCGCCACCAAGCTGGCCGGTGACGATCAGGTCGTCGGGGTCGTCGGCACGCTCAACTCCAGCGTCGCGCTCCAGGTCCAGCCGGTCCTCGCCGCCGGCAATATCACTCAGGTGTCGCCGGCCAACACCAACCCGGATCTGACCAAGGATCCCAAGACCATGAAGCGGGTCTACCCGACGTACTTCCGGACCTGCACGACCGACGCCATCCAGGGCCCGTTCGCGGCGCAGTACCTCCTCGGCGCCGGCATCAAGAAGATCGCCACGGTCAACGACAAGAAGGCCTACGGCCAGGGTCTCGTCACCGCCTTCGAGGGCGAGTTCAAGAAGGGCGGCGGGACGATCGTCTCCCACCAGACGATCAACGCCGACGATACGACCATGGACTACTCCTCCGTCATCGCCGCGATCAAGCCGTCCGCACCTGAGGCGGTCTACTATGGCGGCGAGTACCCGCAGGCGGGTCCGCTGTCGCAGCAGATGAAGACCAACGGACTCGCGGTCCCGCTCATGGGCGGCGACGGGATCTTCGACCCCAAGTACATCGAGCTCGCGGGCGACAAGTCCGATGGCGACCTCGCGACCTCGGTCGGCGCGCCGACGGACAGCTCGGACGCTGGCAAGGCGTTCCTCGCGGCATACGAGAAGGCTGGGTTCAAGGATCCCTCCGCCGCCTACGGCGGGTATGCCTACGACGCGGCCAACGCGATCATCCAGGCGCTCAAGGTCTCCCTCGCGAGCGCGAGCGACGCCAAGAGCGCCCGGCAGGCCACGGTGACGGCGATGTCGTCCGTCTCGTTCGACGGCGTCACGGGGAAGGTCTCCTTCGACGAGTTCGGCGACGCGACGAGCAAGGTTCTGACCGTCTACAAGGTGACCGGTGGCAAGTGGGCCGCCGAGAAGACCGGCGAGTTCAAGTAGGTCGAGCCTCTGCGTTGTGATGAATTCCACATAGGGGGGTGGGCGCGCGTCGCCCGCCCCCCTATGCTGTGCCACCACCCTTATCCGGAGGCCCAATGACCCAGTTCCTCAATCAGCTCGTCGTCGGGCTCACGGTCGGCAGCCTGTATGCCCTGATCGCCGTCGGCTACACCGTCGTCTATGGCATCGTCCAGCTCATCAACTTCGCCCACGGCGAGATCTTCATGATCGGCGCCTTCGGGGCACTCGCGACCTGGACGGTGTTCTTCAAGGGACAGACCGCCCTCTGGGTGCTGCCGATCATGATCCTGTGCGGCATGGTCGCCTCGGTCACGGTGGCCCTGCTCATGGAGCGACTCGCCTACCGGCCGCTTCGGCATGCGCCGAGGCTGGCGCCGCTGATCACGGCGATCGGGGTCTCCGTGGCTCTCCAGGAATACACCCGGCTCGGTTACAACGATCCGCTGTTGTTCATCGGGGACTGGAATCCCCTGGGGCTGCCGGACGCCAAGAGTTCGGTGTCCTTCCCCGGCATCAAGGTCGTGACGGGCGCGCCCTTCCACATCGGCGGTGTCCAGATCGGCCGGCCGAGCATCTTCATCGTCAGCATGCTCATCCTCTCGGGCGTCGGCCTGTGGCTGTTCATCAACAAGACCAAGCAGGGACGGGCGATGCTCGCGGTGTCGCAGGACCCGGACACCGCTCGCCTCATGGGCGTCAATGTCGACCGGACGATCGCCATCGCGTTCGCCATCGGCGCGCTGCTCGCTGCCATCGCCGGCGTGGCCCAGGGCCTGCAGACCCGCACGATCACCTTCAACATGGGCTTCATGGCGGGCCTGAAGGCGTTCACCGCCGCCGTCCTCGGTGGCATCGGGAACATCCAGGGGGCGATGGCCGGCGGTGTCGTCCTCGGCGTCATCGAGGCCATGGCGACGCAGTATCTCGGCGGCGCGACCTGGGCCAATGTGTGGGCCTTCATCCTCCTCATCATCGTCCTGGTCTTCCGACCACAGGGTCTCTTCGGCGCCAAGGTGGTGGACCGGGCATGAGCACCGTCGACACGACGAAATCGACCGCCCGTCTCGGGGCGCCCCTCTTCATGGCGGGATCGGCGCTCCTGCTGATCTCGGCCTTCCTGTCATGGAGCTACGACCCCAAGGTCATGGGCGACCTCACGGTTTATGGCAATCCCGCGCCGGTGCAGTACCTCGCGATCATCCTCGGCGCCTTCGGGCTGCTCGTCGGCCTCGTTGGGCGCCGGGTCATGTGGGTGAACTCCGCGGCTGCTGCGCAGGGGCTGGGTTATGGCGCGCTCGGCTTCGCCGGTCTGGTCATTCTCAGCATCGCGCTCGAGGCCAAGGGCCTGATCAACATCGACCCGGGCGGGTGGCTCGCTCTCGGCGGGGCGATTCTCATGGCGGCCGGGGCCCACCTCATGCCGGTGCGCCCGCACACCGATCCGCTGCGTGCGAAGCCGAACACCTGGGTCGAGATCCTGGTCATCGTCGGGCTGCTCGCCATCGGACTGTTCACAGCGGCATACGCACTCAATATCGAGGACGGCGGCTCGCTCGTCGTCCTCTTGGCGGCGATCGCCGCGATCGCGGCGATGCTCTCGCGATCGGGGTTCTTCGCGTGGCTGGGCGTCGCCGCAGCGCGCAATCGCCAGGTGCTCATGCTCGGTGCGGTCGCCGTCGCGTTCGCGTTCCCGTTCACGCAGCACGGGTCGGACGCCAATATGTCCATCGCGACCCAGGTACTCATCTTCGCGACCACGGCCCTCGGCCTCAACATCGTCGTCGGCCTCGCCGGCCTGCTCGACCTCGGCTATATCGCCTTCCTCGGCGCCGGTGCCTATGTCGCGGCGATGCTCTCCGGAGCGGCGAGCGCAACGATCGGATGGAAGCCACCGTTCTTGCTCGTCATGATCATCGCCGCGTGCACCTCGGCGACCCTGGGCCTGATCATCGGCAGCCCGACGCTGCGGGTGTCGGGCGACTACCTCGCCATCGTCACCTTGGCGTTCGGGGAGATCTTCCGGATCACGATGAACAACCTGGACGGCAGCAATGGACCGGACTTGACGCACGGGCCCAACGGCATCGCCGGCCTTCCCGAACTCCATATCGGGTCGTTCAACTTCGGCCATGCCCATCAACTGTTCGGGTTCACGATCACGCGGTATGCGAACTACTACTTCCTCCTGCTCGTCCTCGCCGCCTTCGTCATCACTGTCTTCACCCGGCTCAACAACAGCCGGATCGGGCGGGGCTGGATCGCCATCCGCGAGGACGAGCGGGCGGCCGAGGCCATGGGCGTCAACGTCTTCGGCCTGAAGCTGTTCGCCTTCGCCGGTGGCGCCTTCCTCGCCGGTCTCGCCGGGACGATCAAGGCGCACCAGGACCTTGCCGTGTCGCCCGATCAGTATGTCTTCCTCGAATCCGCCTTCCTCGTCGCCGCCATCGTGCTTGGTGGCATGGGCACCGTCGCCGGCGTCCTCGTCGGCGCGACCATCCTCAAGCTGCTGCCCGAGAAGCTGCGCTTCCTCTCCGACTATCGCCTCCTGATGTTCGGGCTGCTGCTCGTCGTCATGATGCGCTTCCGGCCGGAGGGCCTGGTTCCCAACAAGCGTCGGGCGCTCGAGTTCCACGAAGAGGACGAACACCTCGCTGAACGCATCGAGGACATCCACATCGAGGAAGTCGAGGCCCGCGCATGACGCTCATCGACACCCAGGTGCAGGAGACGCCGAACGAGATCGGCGCGCCGATCCTCGAAGCCCGCGGCGTCATCATGCGCTTCGGCGGCCTGACGGCTGTCAACAACGTTGACATGACCGTGCGTCAGGGCGAGATCGTCGGCCTCATCGGCCCCAACGGGGCCGGCAAGACGACCTTCTTCAACTGCCTGACCGGGATGTACAAGCCCACCGAGGGAACGGTCAAGCTCGACGGTCAGATCATTCCCCCCAAACCGCGGGCTGTCGTTGTCGCCGGTCTGTCCCGGACGTTCCAGAACATCCGGCTGTTCGCGAATATGACGGCGTTGGAGAACGTCATGGTGGGCCGCTATTGCCGCACGTCGGCCATGGCGCTCACCTCGATCGTCCGCGGACCGAAGTTCCGGAGGGAGGAGGCGGCGACCCGGGCGCGGGCCCAGGAACTGCTCGATTTCGTCGGCCTCGGCAAGTCCGCCGAAATGCTCGCCCGCAATATGCCGTATGGCGATCAACGGCGTCTCGAGATCGCCCGGGCACTCGCGACCGACCCCAAGGTCATCCTTTTGGACGAGCCGACGGCCGGTATGAATCCGCGGGAGACCGAGGAGGCCAAACAACTGGTCTTCAAGATCCGCGACAGCGGCCTCGCCGTCGTCGTCATCGAGCACGACATGCGGTTCATCTTCAGCCTGTGTGACCGCGTTCTCTGTCTGGTCCGTGGCGAACTGCTCATCGAGGGCAGCCCGGCCGAGGTGCAGTCGGACCCCCGGGTCATCGAGGCCTATATCGGTGGCAGCGAACTCGAGGACGAGGAGGACGAGGCGTGAGCGCCATGCTGGAGGTCACCGATCTCGAGGTCAGCTACGGCAAGATCAAGGCGGTGAAGGGGATCAGTTTCACGGTCGGTGAGGGCGAGGTCGTCTCACTGATCGGCACCAATGGTGCCGGCAAGACGACGACGCTGCGGACCATCTCCGGTCTGCTGCGGCCCAGTGCCGGATCGATCACCTTCGAGGGCAAGCGGATCGATCAGGTTCCGGCGCACCAGATCGTGCAACTCGGGCTGGCGCACTCCCCCGAAGGACGACGGATCTTCCCGCGGATGACCGTGGAGGAGAACCTTCTCCTCGGAGCGTTCTCCCGCAGCGACCACGGCACGATCGGGAAGGACCTCCACGCGGCATACGAACTCTTCCCGATCCTCGGTGAGCGGTCGAAGCAGCCGGCGGGTACCTTCTCCGGCGGCGAGCAGCAGATGCTCGCGATGGGCCGGGCCATGATGAGTCGGCCCAAGCTCCTCATGCTGGACGAGCCATCGATGGGCCTGTCCCCGCTGATGATGAAGCGGATCATGTCGACGGTGAAGACGCTGCAGGCCCAGGGCACGACGATCCTGCTCGTCGAGCAGAACGCGCAGGCGGCCCTGCGGCTGGCGACCAAGGGCTATGTGCTCGAGGTCGGCAAAGTCGTCCTCTCCGGCACCGGCCGGGACCTGCTCAGCAGCGACGACGTCCGAAAAGCCTACCTCGGCGAGGAGTAGCAGCCCGACGAGCGCGACCGGCCGGCGGCCGGCTGACCGACCTCGGTCAGCCGGCCGTCAGCGGTTGGGTGTAGACCGCCAGCGAGATCCCGATGTAATGCACGACGAAGGCCGCGATCGTGAAGGCGTGGAAGACCTCGTGGAAGCCGAACCACCGGGGAAGCGGGTCGGGCTTCTTGAGGCCGTACACCACGCCACCGATGGTGTAGAGCGCACCCCCGACGATGACGAGAGTGAGGATGGCCGCACCTCCGGTCCGGAGGAAGTCGGGGAGATAGAACAGCGCGGCCCAACCGAGGGCGATATAGGCAGGGGTGTAGAGCCAGCGTGGGGCGCCGACCCAGAACACACGGAAGGCGACCCCGAGAAGAGCGCCGCACCATACGACGGCGAGGAGGACCTCCGCCTGATGGCGCGGGAGGAGCAGCACGGTGAACGGGGTGTAACTGCCCGCGATGATGAGAAAGATGTTGGAGTGGTCGAGCCGCTTGAGCACCCGGGCGACCCGGGGGCTCCAGCGGCCCCGGTGATAGAGCGCGCTGATGCCGAACAGCAGGGCCGCGGTGACGCCGAAGACCGCGGAGGCGACCATCGCCGACGTCGTCGGCGCCAGGCACACGAGGACGATGCCGGCGGCGAGCACCAGCGGGAAGGCGCCGAGGTGGAGCCACCCGCGGAGCTTGGGCTTGACCTGCTCGACCATGGAGTGAGCTGCCTCAACCATTGGGCAAGAATAACCTACGGGACCGTAGGTTACTGACCAGGCAAGCTCGGCGAGGACTGCACCGTGGGCCGCGAAGCTTTCCGAATGGGGGCTGTCGGTGGGCGGACTTACGATGGCCGGCGTGACGCAACCAGTCTCCCGGACGACTCCCCCGCCGCCCCGGCACGACCATCTCATCGTGCGCGGGGCCCGCGAACACAACCTCAAGGACATCTCGATCGAGGTGCCCCGGGACGCCCTCGTCGTGTTCACCGGACTGTCCGGATCGGGGAAATCGTCGCTCGCCTTCGACACGATCTTCGCGGAGGGACAGCGGCGTTATGTCGAGTCGCTCTCGGCCTACGCCCGGCAATTCCTCGGACAGATGGACAAGCCCGACGTCGACTTCATCGAGGGGCTCTCCCCTGCCGTGTCGATCGATCAGAAGTCAACGAACCGCAACCCGCGCTCGACCGTGGGGACCATCACCGAGGTCTATGACTATCTCCGATTGCTGTTCGCTCGGGTCGGACGGCCCCACTGCCCCATCTGTGGCGAGCCGATCACCCGGCAGACTCCGCAACAGATCGTCGACCGGCTCATGGAACTTCCCGACGGGACGCGCTTCCAGGTGCTCGCCCCGGTGGTGCGTGGCCGCAAGGGTGAGTATGTCGATCTGTTCGCCGAACTGCAGAGCAAGGGGTATGCCCGCGCGCGGGTCGATGGCACGGTCGTCACGCTGACCGATCCGCCGAAGCTGGAGAAGCAGGTCAAGCACTCGATCGACGTGGTCGTCGACCGACTCGTCGCCAGGGACGAGTCGAGCGAGGCGGGTCGAACGGCCAAACGGCGACTCACCGATTCGGTCGAGACGGCGCTGGGATTGGCCGGCGGGTTGCTGCTGGTCGACTTCGTCGACCGGCCGGACGACGATCCGGAGCGGGAGCGGCGATTCTCCGAGAAGATGGCCTGCCCCAACGACCATCCACTGCAGATGGACGAGGTCGAGCCGCGATCGTTCTCCTTCAACAGCCCGTTCGGCGCCTGTCCGACCTGCACCGGGCTCGGGACGGAGTTGGAGGTCGACCCGGAACTCATCGTGCCGGACGAGGATCTGTCCTTGGCCCAGGGCGCGATCGCCCCGTGGGGGCAGGGCAGCGGGTCAGCGGAGTACTTCCAGAGGGTGCTCGGGGCGCTCGCCGAGGATCTCGGCTTTTCGATGGACACACCGTGGCGGGCCCTTCCGCAGCGGGCCCGCGACGCGGTGCTGCACGGCAAGAACCACAAGGTCCACGTCCGCTACCGCAATCGCTATGGGCGGGAGCGGTCCTACAGCACCGGCTTCGAGGGCGCGGTGCCGTTCGTCAAACGACGACATTCCGAGACGGACTCGGAATGGAGCCGGGAGCGCTATGAGGGCTATATGCGGGAGGTGCCCTGCCCGGCCTGCCGCGGAACGCGGTTGAAACCCGAGTCGCTGGCTGTTCTGGTCGGCGGGCGGAGCATCGCGGAGGTCTCCCGGTTGTCGATCCGGGAGGCGTCGGGGTTCCTGGTGGGGGTCGACTTCACGGAGCGGGAGCGGGCGATCGCGGAGCGGGTCATCAAGGAGATCAACGCGCGGCTCGGGTTCCTCCTCGACGTCGGATTGGACTATCTGTCGCTGGACCGCCCGGCCGGGACGCTGTCAGGGGGTGAGGCCCAGCGGATTCGGCTCGCCACACAGATCGGGTCGGGGCTTGTCGGGGTGCTCTATGTCCTCGACGAGCCGTCGATCGGGTTGCACCAACGGGACAACCACCGGCTGATCGAGACGCTGGTGCGACTGCGGGATCTCGGCAACACCCTGATCGTCGTCGAGCATGACGAGGACACGATCGCCACGGCGGACTGGATCGTCGACATCGGCCCGGGGGCTGGGGAGCATGGCGGGCACGTCGTCCACTCGGGCCCGGTCGCGGGCCTCTTGACTCATCCAGACTCCTTGACGGGCAAATACCTCTCGGGGCGGGCCGAGATCCCGATGCCGATCGTGCGCCGGCCGATCGACCGACAGCGGATGGTCAAGGTCATCGGGGCCAAGGAGCACAACCTGGACGACGTGACGGTGTCGTTCCCCCTCGGGACCTTCGTCGCCGTCACCGGGGTCTCGGGGTCGGGGAAGTCCACGCTGGTCAACGACATCCTCTACAACGTCCTCGCCAACAAGCTCAACGGCGCCCGGCATGTGCCGGGGCGGCACAAGTCGGTGACCGGACTGGAGCATCTGGACAAGGTGGTCCACGTCGACCAGAGTCCGATCGGCCGGACGCCGCGGTCCAACCCCGCGACCTACACCGGGGTCTTCGACCATGTCCGCAAACTGTTCGCGACGACGACCGAGGCCAAGATCCGCGGCTATCAGCAGGGGCGGTTCTCGTTCAATGTCAAGGGCGGCCGTTGCGAGGCGTGTTCGGGCGACGGCACGATCAAGATCGAGATGAACTTCCTCCCCGACGTCTATGTCCCGTGCGAGGTGTGCCACGGGGCGCGCTACAACCGCGAGACGCTGGAGGTGCATTTCAAGGGCAAGACGATCGCCGACGTCCTCAACATGCCGATCGAGGAGGCGGAGGAGTTCTTCGCGGCGGTTCCGGCGATCGCGCGGCATATGACGACGCTCAACGCGGTGGGGCTGGGCTATGTCCGGCTGGGCCAGCCCGCGACCACGCTGTCCGGTGGGGAGGCGCAGCGGGTCAAGCTCGCCTCCGAACTGCAGAAACGGTCGACCGGACGGACGATCTATGTGCTGGATGAGCCCACGACCGGATTGCATTTCGAGGACATCCGGAAGCTCCTGCTCGTCCTGCAGGGGCTGGTCGACAAGGGCAACACCGTCATCGTCATCGAGCACAACCTCGATGTGATCAAGAACGCCGACTGGATCATCGACATGGGTCCCGAGGGTGGGTCGGGGGGTGGCCGGGTCATCGCTCAGGGAACCCCCGAGCAGATCGCCGCCGACGCGGAGTCGCACACCGGGCGCTTCCTCGCCCCGATCCTGGAGCGGGCGGCGCGGACCGTGCACCGGCCCACGGGGCGCGCCGCGACGAAGCGCACCGGCGCCGGATCGGACCCGTCACCGTCGACCCACTCGGTGTCCGCCGCCGTGCGGGAGGCGGCGATGCCGGGGGCGGGAGCGCCGAAGGCGGGAGGGCCGAAGGCGGGAGGGCCGAAGGCCGGAGTGCCGAAGGCGGGAGCCGGCACGACCACACCGGCGAAGGCGACGGTGTCGCGAGCGGCGAGCGCCGCCGCCCGGCGAGCGCGAAAGGCGGGGTGACCATGAGCGGACCGGCCGAGGCGAGCGACGCGGAGGCGAGGAATGTGCGGGAGGCGGTGACTCGGCATACGGCATGGCTGGTGGCGACGGCCTCGGCACTGGACGACGTCGCAGCACCCAGCCTGTGCGAGGGCTGGACGCGAGGGCACATCCTCACACACGTCGCGCGCAACGCGGACGGGATGAACGCGATGGTGCGCTCCGCCGTCGACGGCAGCGGGGAGAGCATGTATGTCTCGCAGGAGCGGCGCGACGCCGACATCGAGGCAGGGGCGGATCGAGGGCTGACCGAACTCGTGGCGGACCTGCGCGAAACGGCGACGGAGCTGGATTCGGCGCTGGCCCGACTCGACGGGGTCTCCCAGGATGTTCTGGTGGACCGCCTGCCCGGGGGGCCACGGTTCCGGGCCGTGGACCTGCCCTTCATGCGGCTGCGCGAGGTGATCTATCACCACGCCGATCTGACCGCCGGCTTCGGTCTCGAGGATGTCGAGCCGGCCCTGGTTGCGCGCTTCCTCCGCCTGGAGGCCAGCCGGATGACCGGACCGGCGATGACGCTGAATCCCAGCGACAGCGAGCCCGTCGAGGTCGCCGGCGGCGGCACAGTCGTCCGCGGCGAGTCCGTGGCCCTCCTGCGCTGGCTCGCACGACGCGAGACCGACGGCGTCGTGGTCGATGACGGCGGCGATCTGCCCGAGATCCCGAGAGGAAGCTGACGTATGCCGAGCGACACCTACACCGGACAGGTCATGCCGGGCGGTCCCAGCGACGTCCGCGAACTGCGCGACGCGACCATTCGCAAGATGGCCGTCTCGCCGATGCACAACAACGTCTACCTCATCACCTCGAAGGCGACCGGCGATCAGCTGCTCGTCGACGCCGCCGACGATGCCGATCGCTGTCTTGCCCTGGTGGCCGAGGGGACGGGGCGGCTCGAGCACCTCGTCACGACCCACCAGCACTGGGACCACGTCCGGGCCCTCGCCGACGTCGCCACACGGACCGGGGCGATCACCTATGCCGGCGTCGGTGACGCCGACGCGCTGCCGGTGGCGCCGGACGTCCGGCTCCGGGACGGCGACACGCTCACGGTCGGCGATCTGAGGTTCGACGTCGCCTATCTGCGCGGCCACACCCCCGGCGGCGTCGCGTTGGCGTATGCGGATCCGGACGGCGTGACCCACCTGTTCACCGGCGACTCGCTCTTCCCGGGTGGCGTCGGCAACACCAAGCAACCCGGCCAGAGCTTCGATCAGCTGTACTCCGATGTCGTCGCCCGGGTCTTCGACCGCTATGGCGACGACACGTGGTTCTATCCCGGCCATGGCGACGACTCCACCCTGGGCGACGAGCGCCCCCACCTCGCCGAATGGCGTGCCCGCGGGTGGTGATGAGTGCAGCAGCCCTGTATCACGCGTGATACATTGGGTCCATGACCGTTCCGGTTCGGGACCTGCGCAACAACAGTGCCGCGGTGCTCGCCCGCGTCGAACGCGGCGAGCGCGTGGTCGTCACCAAGGACGGCACCCCCGTCGCCGCGATCGTGCCCTTGCCCCGCCGGACGCTGACCGCGCATGAACTCATCGCCCGCCGCCAACACCTTCCGCGCGTTGACGCCGCCGCGTTCCGGGCTGACCTGGACGCGCTCCTGGATCCGAGCCTGTGAAGGACGCGCAGTCCGGACCCTCGCCGCACGGCCTGCTCGATACGAGCACGGTGATCGACTTGGCCCGACTCGATCCGGGCAGCCTGCCCGACGAGCCGTTGATCAGCTCGATCACCCTCGCGGAGTTGACGGTCGGCCCGCTGGTCGCGAGCACCCGCCACGAAAAGGTGGCCCGTCAGATCTTGCTGCAGCAGGTCGAGGCTGACTTCGAGGCACTCCCCTTCGATTCGGCGGCCGCGCGCGCGTTCGGATCGGTGGCCGCCTCGCTGCGCGGCGCTGGCCGAAAGCCGGCCGCCCGCGCCTACGATGCGCTGATCGCGGCCGTCGCCATCTCCCAGAGCCTCCCCCTCTATACCGGCAACCCCGGCGACTTCGAGGGCATCGAGGGGCTCACCGTCCAGACGACCAAGCCAGCCTCGACACGAGAATGAGGACCCGCGAGTCCTGACGCCGGCGATCCGCCCGTGGCGTGGCCGGCGAGGGTGGGGTGAATGCCCGAGAATGGGGGTGCAACCCCCCATCTCGGCGCAGAACCCCACACTCGCCGGAGGAATCGGGCCGGTCACGCCGGCACAACCCAGACGCGGCCCGAATCGGCCTGTCCCGCGGTGACGCAGGACCGAGACGACCCTGAACCGGCCTTTTCGACGGGGCTGAACCGGCCTTTCGACGGGGAGAGGGGGGCGGCGCGCGAAACTAGGCTGGCGGAGTGACCTCGGCCGATAGGATCCCCGCGCCGGTCCTCGTGCTCGGGGGGATCGTGTCGGTCCAGTTCGGCGGGGCGATCGCGCAGACCCTGGTGCCGGCGATCGGGGCGGGCGGGGCGGTGGTCATGCGCCTGCTGTTCGCGACCGTGGTCCTCCTTGCTGTGCTCCGACCACGCTGGCGCGGGCACTCTCCCGCGGCGTGGCGGACGGTCATCGCGTTCGGGGTCGCGCTCGGGGCGATGAACTTCACGTTCTATGGCTCACTCGCCCACCTGCCCATCGGCGTCGCCGTGACCATCGAGTTCATCGGGCCCCTGCTGCTCGCCGCCTCGCTGTCGCGCCGGCTGCTCGACCTCGTCGCCGTCGTCGGGGCCGGCCTCGGGGTGGTCCTCATCTCCCGGGCCCTCGACACACCCCTTGCCGACCTCGAATGGACAGGCATCGGACTCGCGCTGGCCGCGGGGGGGTGCTGGGCGGCATACATCCTCCTGTCGGGTCGGACGGGAGCGTCGTTTCCCAAACTGGACGGACTCGCCTTCGCGATGGTGACCGCCTCCCTGATCACGCTGCCGTTCGGGCTCGGCAGCATCCCCGACTGGACGCCGAGGCTCGTCGTCAAGGGCGTCGGGATCGCCGTCCTGTCCTCGCTGTTGCCCTATTCGCTCGAACTACTGGCCCTGCGCCGAATGTCGGCGAGGGTGTTCGGGATCATGCTCAGCCTCGAACCGGCCTGCGCGGCCCTCGCCGGTCTTCTCGTGCTCGGCCAGCGACTCTCGACGTCGCAGTTGCTCGGAATGGTGCTGGTCGTGGCGGCGAGCGTCCTGGTCATGAGCGGCGGATCGGCCTCGCCGGATCCAGCCGAGGCCGCGGCGACCTGACCCCGAACCGGAAATCGACATGAGGGCTGTCGGTGGCCCGTGCCAGACTCCCGGTCCATGTCACTCTCCGTCGCCGCGCGCGACCTCGTGCGTCGCAACCTGAGCCCCCCGTCGCGACTGGCGGGACGGTTGGGGGTCCAATCGCTGCTCTATGCCCTTGGCGAAGGCACCTTCATGACCGGCTCAGCGGTGTTCTTCACCCAGATCGTCGGCCTTCAGGCAAAGCAGATCGGGCTCGGGCTCACCATCGCCGGCGTCGCCGCGTTCGCCGCCGCCTGGCCCAGCGGACGGCTGGTCGACCGGTTCGGGCCGAAGCGACTGTGGGCGCTCAGCGCGGTCGTCCAGGCGGCTCTGTTCGCGACCTGGCCGTTCATCCACTCCTTCCCCGGCTACATCGCGATGGCGGTGGCGATGGAGGTCGTCGGCGGGGTGGGTGGCGCGGCATACGGCGCCTATTCACTCGATGTGCTCCCGCCCAACGACCGGGTGAAAGGGCGGGCGTTCTCCTACTCCGCGCTCAATCTCGGCTTCACCCTCGGCGCTGTCCTCGGCGGGATCGCACTGGCGTTCCACAACCTCGACGTCCTGCGGGCGGTGCCGCTGGTGACGGCCGGGCTCTTCCTCGTCAACGCCGCAGCGATCCTCCGACTCCCTCGGGCGCCCCACGACCTCGCCAGCCCGGACGAACGCCGCGTGCCGGTCCCCGGACCGGGTCCGCTGCGCAACCCCGGGTGGCTGGCCGCCACCTTCTTCATCGGCGTGCTGTGGACCAATCAGGTCCTGCTCAATGTGGTGATTCCCCTCTGGCTGGTCGAGCGCACCGACGCTCCGCGATGGCTGCTCGCCTTTCTCTTCGGGACCAACACCGTCATGTGCATCGTCCTGCCGATGGCGGCCTCGCGGGGGGTGCGGGACGTCGGGACGGCGTTGCGCGCCATACGGCGATCGAGTGTGTTCTTCGTGGGCTCGTGCCTGATCACCCTGATCACGCACGACACCATCGGCTGGGTCACGATCGCGCTGGTATGGCTGGGGCATGTCACCGTCACCGGGGCCGAACTCTTCCTCTCGGCGGCGTCGTGGACCTTCGAGGCGGAGCTCATGGACCCCCGCCAACGCGGCGCGTATCAGGGCGCGTCCGAACTGTCCGGCACGCTCGGCAGGGTGTGGGCGCCGGCGGTCTATACCTTCCTCGCGATGGAGTGGGGTCAAGTGGGCTGGCTGATCATCGCTGCGATCGGGCTCGGCGCCGCCGCCGCGCTCCACCCCAGCGCGAAGCTCGCACGACGGTTCGTGGAAGGACACGTTCCCGCGGAGGCGTTGGCGGCGGCCGCCGCCCACGCGCCGACCGAGGAGGAGTTGGCTCAGCTCGGTCCGCTCGAGGCCGTGGAGACGACCGAGCCGCTGCGGCCCTAGCGCGCGCCCTCGAGGCGGGCGTCGCGCTTCGACTTCCACAAGCTCGCGATCGTTGTGACGCCGAGAATGACGACGATCGCGCCGAGGGAGACGGAGATCGGGATCTCGGGGACGTGGATGTTCTCGCCGCCGTTGACGAAGGGCAGTTCGTTGGTGTGGAGGGCGTGCAGCAGAAGTTTCACGCCGATGAAGGCGAGGAGGACGGCCAGCCCGATGCTCAGATAGACGAGCTTCTGAAGCAGGCCCCCGAGGAGGAAATACAGCTGCCGCAGCCCCATCAGGGCGAACAGGTTGGCGACCAGGACGATGTAGGGCTCCTTGGTCAGGCCATAGATCGCCGGGATCGAGTCGAGGGCGAAGAGCAGGTCGGTCGTGCCGAGGGCGAGGATGACGAAGAGCATCGGCGTCGCGAGGCGGCGGCCGTTCTCCCTGAGGAAGAGCTTGGTCCCCTGGAACTGTGGTGTGGACGGGAAGCGCTTCTCGATCGCCTTCATGAAGCGGTTCTCCTCGTATTCTTCGTCGTCGGACTCCCCCTCCGTCGCCAGCTTGACCGCGGTGTAGAGGAGAAAGGCACCGAAGATATAGAAAACCCAGGAGAAGTTGTTGATCGCCGCCGCGCCGGCCCAGATGAACAGGCCGCGGAGGATGATCGCGATGATGATCCCGACCATCAGAGCGAACTGCTGGAGGCGTTCCGGCACAGCGAATCTCGCCATGATCAGCAGGAAGATGAAGAGGTTGTCGACGCTGAGGGAGTATTCCGTGAGCCAGCCGGCGAAGAACTCACCGGACAGCTTCGGTCCCTTGATCGCGAGCAGGGCCAGGCCGAAGAGGACCGCCGCGCCGATGTAGCCGCTGAGCGCAATAGTCAGTTCACGGGTGCTCGGCCGGTGCGGGTTCCGACCGATCCAGAAGACGTCGAAGGCGAGGAACGCCGCGGCGATGCCGATGGTGAGGAACCACACCCAGGTGGGGAGGTTGAGCTGCGTTTCGTTCGCAGCAGCGAGCATGGGGACCAACGAGGCCGCCTTTCGGACGTGAGGACATCAGGTCCGAAGGTCTCTCCCGCCCGGCCTCGGCCGGACCGCCGCCCCGGGTCCGATGACACCGGTGGACCGTGATGACGAGGCTGGCGTCCAGGGATACTCCCCTTCGCTGACGACAAGTGTCGCAGAGGGAGCGGCATACGGACGAATCCGCGCTCGACTCACCCGGAGCGCGTCAACCCCCCAGGGGTCTGGCGCGTGGACGAGACAGGTCCGCGAACAGGGAGGCCGTCGTGTCCAGGAACAGGTCCGTATGCCGTGCGCTCGCCATCGTGTCCGCAGTCGCCTTCGGCGTCGCGTGCGCCCCGTCGGGGGGCCCGGCACAGGCCTCCGGTGCGCGGCTGGCCCGCACCTCCGGGGTCGTCGCCTCGACCGGCGCGGGTGCGGGCACCGCGGCGAACGGATCCGACCGGCGAGGATCGCTCGGGTTCTCGCTCCAGCGACTTGGCGGGGCCAACCGCTACGAGTCCGCGGTGAACGTCAGCCGGGAGTTCTTCGGCCCACCCGTCTCGCGGGTCGTCGTCGCGAGCGGAGAGCTCTTTTCCGACGGCGTCGCCGCGGCACCAGGGGCCGCCCGCCTCGGCGGGCCGGTGCTCTTCGTCAAGCGCGACCATGTGCCCGAGGCGACCCGTGCCGAGATCCTCCGGTTGCGGCCGTCGGGCATCATCGTCCTCGGCGGGCCCGCGACGATCCCCGACGGGGTCGTCGGCGAACTCGACGCGCTAGCCGCGGGGGGCGCGACCCGGATCTCCGGTGCCGACCGATTCGCCACGGCGGCCGCGATGAGCGCCGCAGCGTTCCCGGGCGGGGCGAGCACGGCATACGTCGCCTCGGGCCGGGTGTGGCCGGACGCCCTGACCGGGGGCGCGGCGGCCGTCGTCCAGGGCGCGCCGATGCTGCTCACCGACACCCACGCTCTCCCGCCGGCGACCCGGACCGAACTCCAGCGGCTGCATCCGAGCCGGATCATGCTCCTCGGCGGAACCTCGTCGGTCGACTCGGCGGTCGCGAACGCCCTCGCCAGCATCGCCACCGTGGAGCGGGTCTCGGGACCGGACCGCTACGCGACGGCGCTCGCCGTGTCGGCGCGCGTGTTCGGACCCGGCCGGCCCGGCGTCATGCTCGCCACCGGGTCGAACTTCCCCGACGCGCTCGCGGCAGGCGCGGCGGCAACGCACACGCGCGGACCGATCCTCCTGACCCGGGGATCGGGCCTGCCGGATGGGACGACGGACGAACTCGACCGGCTCGGGCCGGACACGGCATACGTCCTCGGCGGCACCGCGAGTGTCCCGGTGACGATCGCCAAGGCGGTGCAGCGCGAACTCGGCGTCTGTTGGGCGAGCGACCCGCCGAGCGACGCGCGGATCGAGGCGATCTCGTCCGCGCCCGCCACGTCGTCCCCGCGGCTCGCCTTCACGCTCGACATGGGTGGCCGGCTCGAGGGGGCGGCGGACATCGTCCGCTATCTCACCGATCACCAGGTGTGCACGACCTTCTTCCCGACGTCGATCATGGCGAGCACGTCGGAGGGCCGTGAGGTCCTGGACCTCATCGCCGCGCACCCGGAGCTGTTCGAAGTCGGCAACCACACGGTGCACCATTGCGATCTCGTTCTCGGGGGCGGGGGTTCGCCGACCTCCGGTCCGTGTCAGGTGGCGATGACGTCGACCTTCGTCCGGAGCGAACTGAGCGACGCCGAAAGCGTCTTGCGCGCTCTGTCCGGTATGCCGATCCGTCCCTTCTGGAGGCCGCCTTATGGGTCGTACAACGCGAGCGTGCAATCGGTGGTCGCCTCCGTCGGCTATCCCAAGACTGTCCTCTGGAACCGCGACACGATCGACTGGGATCCCGCCACGACGACGCAGCAGATCATCGACCGCGCGACGTCACCGACCCCGGCGGGCGGGTCGATCGTCCTGGCGCATCTCGGCGGGTTCAACACCGGGAAGGCGCTGCCGGTCATCGTCGACACCCTCCGGGCCCGAGGCCTCACCTTCACGACGGTCTCGGGGCTCTATCGGCAGTAGCCGCCGCCCGACGGCGCGTCGACCCCGACGGCGCGACCGGAAGGCGTCGATCCCGGCCGCCGGCACGGCCGGTGAGGTCAGCCCGCCGCCGGGCGCCGTGACTTCGGCAGCCGGCTGACGATGAGGTCGTAGGAGGTGTCGATCGCCTCGAGGATCTCCTCGTCGCAGATCGCCCCGCCGAGCGTCAGGGTGTTCCACCCGTTGCGGCCGATGTAGGGCATGACGCGCGCGTCGTCGGGGTACTGGTGGAGCCACTCGTCGGCCTCGGCCCGGTTGGCGCCGCATTTGACTCCGACGCCGCTGCCCCCGAGGCCGAAGACGAAGATCTTCTCGGCCACCTTGGCGACATGGTCGCCCTCCCAGGGCTCGTCGGCATACGCCCCAGGCTTGGCCAGGGCGTGGGCGGCGACGTCCTCGGGGGTCATCTGGTGGCCTCGGTCATCTGGCGCAACTCCTTCTTGAGGTCGCCGATCTCGTCGCGCAGCCGGGCGGCCAGCTCGAACTTCAGCTCCCCCGCGGCGGCGTGCATCTGGTCGGTGAGTTCCTGGATGAGGTTGGCGAGATCGCTCGCCGGCAGGCCCTTGATCGAGGCGACGTCGCCGGTGTCGGCCAGCATCGCGCCGCGGCCGCCGCGGCCCGACCCGCGCACCCCGCGCGACTGGCTGCGTCCGGACCCGAGGAGGCTCTGCGTGTCGGCGTCCTCCCGGCCCAGCATGTCCGTGATGTCGGCGATCCGCTTGCGCAACGGCGTCGGGTCGATGCCGTGTTCGCGGTTGTAGGCGAGTTGCTTCTCGCGCCGGCGGTTGGTCTCGTCAATAGCGTGGGCCATGCTCGGGGTGAGCTGATCGGCATACATATGCACCTCACCCGAGACATTGCGGGCGGCGCGACCGATCGTCTGGATGAGCGAGCGGGAGGAGCGCAGGAAGCCCTCCTTGTCGGCGTCGAGGATGCTCACCAGCGACACCTCGGGCAGGTCGAGGCCCTCCCGCAGGAGGTTGATGCCCACGAGGACGTCGAATTCCCCGAGCCGCAACTCCCGCAGCAACTCGACCCGGCGCAGGGTGTCGATGTCGGAGTGGAGATAGCGGACCCGGACGCCCTTGTCCAGGAGATAGTCCGTGAGGTCCTCGGCCATCTTCTTGGTCAGGGTGGTCACCAGCACCCGCTCGTCCCGAGCGGCCCGCTTGCCGATCTCGTCGAGGAGGTCGTCGATCTGGCCACGGGTCGGTTTGACGATGATCTGCGGGTCGATCAGGCCGGTCGGGCGGATGACCTGCTCCACGACACCGTCGGCCTTGGCGAGCTCGTAGTCTCCCGGCGTCGCCGACAGATAGACGGTCTGGCCGATCCGGTCCAGGAACTCCTCCCACATCAGCGGCCGGTTGTCCATCGCACTCGGGAGGCGGAAGCCGTGCTCGACGAGGGTGCGCTTGCGGGACATGTCGCCCTCATACATCGCCCCGATCTGCGGGACGGTCTGATGCGACTCGTCGATGACGATGAGGAAGTCGTCGGGGAAATAGTCGAGGAGGCAGTTGGGCGCACTCCCCCGGGTCCGGCCGTCGATGTGCATCGAATAGTTCTCGATGCCCGAGCAGGACCCGACCTGGCGCATCATCTCGATGTCATAGGTCGTCCGCATCCGCAGCCGTTGCGCCTCCAGCAGCTTGCCCTGCCGCTCGAAGAGCATGAGCTGGTCAGCAAGTTCGGCCTCGATCCCGGCGATCGCCCGCTCCATGCGCTCGGGACCGGCGACATAGTGGGTCGCGGGGAAGACATACATCTCCTCCTCCTCGCGGACGATCTCGCCCGTGAGTGGATGAAGGGTATAGATCCGCTCGATCTCGTCGCCGAAGAACTCGATGCGGATGGCGAGCTCCTCATAGACCGGGATGATCTCGACGGTGTCCCCGCGCACCCGGAAGGTGCCTCGGGTGAAGGCGAGATCGTTGCGGGTGTATTGCATCGTCACGAACCGGCGGAGCAGCTCATCGCGCTCGATGACGTCGCCCACCCGCAGGGGGACCATGCGATCGACATACTCCTGCGGGGTGCCGAGGCCATAGATGCAGCTCACGGACGCGACGACGACGACATCGCGACGGGTCAACAGCGAGTTGGTCGCGCTGTGCCGCAGCCGCTCGACCTCGTCGTTGATCGACGAATCCTTCTCGATATAAGTGTCCGTCTGCGGGACATAGGCCTCGGGCTGGTAGTAGTCGTAATAGGACACGAAATACTCGACCGCGTTGTGCGGCAGCAGTTCTCGGAACTCGTTGGCCAGCTGGGCGGCGAGGGTCTTGTTGGGCGCGAGGACGAGCGTCGGGCGCTGCACCTGCTCGACGAGCCATGCGGTCGTCGCCGACTTCCCCGTGCCGGTCGCGCCGAGGAGGACGACATCCTGCTCCCCGGCCCGGATCCGGCGCGCGAGATCGGCGATGGCCGTGGGCTGGTCGCCGCTCGGCTCGAAATCGGCGACCACCTCGAACGGGGCCACCCGGCGTTTGAGATCGGTGATCGGACGCATGACGACAACGGTAAACGGCTGCACCGACAAGCCTCTTCCCGGCGATCGTCTGTCAGGCTCGGGCGATGCGGATCGTGGTTCTCGGCGGCAACGGGGATATGGGAACGCGGGTCGCGTGCCGGCTCGAGGACGGCGGGCACATGGTCGTCCGGGCGTCGCGAGCCACCGGTGTCGACGTCATGAGCGGGGTTGGGCTGGCGGAGGCGTTCGCCGGAGCCGACACGGTCGTCGACTGCCTCAACGTCACGACGATGTCCCGGAAGGCGGCGGTCGGGTTCTTCGGCGGGGCGGCGCGCCGGGTCGTCGCTGCCACGGCGGCGGCGGGAGTCGCTCACGTCGCCGTGCTGTCCATCGTCGGTGTCACCCGGCCGGAGGTCCGCCGGGCGGTCGGCTACTACGCCGGCAAGGCCACCCACGAGGAGACGTATGCCGCATCCGCCCGCTCCGTGACCGTCGTCGCGACGACAGCCTGGTTCACCCTCGCCGAGCAATTCCTCACCCAGGCGCGGATCGGCCCCGTCGCCTTGGTCCCGGCTATGACCCTTCAACCGGTGCACCCGGACGCGACCGCGGACCTGCTCGTGGAGGCCGCGGTGGGCGGCCCGGGATCCGGGCGGCTGGAGCTGGCGGGACCGGAACGGCATACGGCACCGGAGATGGCCCGGGCATTCGCGAGGGCGGCCGGCCTGCGGACGCGGGTGGTCGCGGTGCCGTTCCCGGCGCGTCGGTTCCGGGAGGAGGCTCTGGTGCCGGGGAGCGGCATACCGCAGGACGGGCGGCGGTTCGAGGACTGGCTGCGGTCACTGCGCGGGTGACCCGAAGCGCGCCGTGAGATGCCCGGTCTTCCCGAGTTCCTGGCGGTCGTGACAGAGGGTGTCGGCGGCCCCTGATTCACTTGGTCACATGGCGAACGACGGAGATGAGCAGGCGACGCCGGCGACCGCCACCGCGGGGCCGGCCGGTCAGGTGGTGGTGCGTCCGGAGCAGACCGAGGACTTCGGGGCGATCCGAGCGGTCGTCGTCGCGGCGTTCGAGGCCGAGTCGCACGGGGACCTGGTCGAGGCGATCCGGGCGTCGCCGGGGTATCGGCCGGAGCTGTCGCTCGTCGCCGTCGCTGACGGGACGGTCGTCGGTCACGTGATGGTCGACGGATGCGTGCTGCGCGGCGAGCAGGGCGACCGGTCGATCGTCATGTTGTCGCCGCTGGCGGTCGCGCCGGCGGCACAGGGGCACGGCATCGGGACCGCTCTCGTCGACGCGGCGCTGGCGGCGGCCGACGCGGCTGGGGAACCGCTCGTCGTCCTGGAGGGGAGTCCGCGGTTCTATGGGGCCAGGGGGTTCGAGTTCGCTCCCGGCCGGGGCATCCGGCTGCACCTCCCCGATTGGGCGCCCTCTGAGGCTGCGCAAGTGGCGGTGCTCTCGGCCTACGACCCTGACGACCCGACCCTGCGGGGGGAGGTGATCTATCCGCCGGCCTTCGACGGGTTGTGACCCTCAGATCGGGGTGCCGGGCGCCGAGCGGGTAGGTTCGCTTCCGTGACCGGTGATCTCGACGCGCGCAATGTCCTCGGCGGACCGCTCGCCGAGTGCGGTCTCGATCCCGTGACCGGGTTCTGGCGCAACGGGTTCTGTCAGGCGGGGCCCGAGGATCCCGGGCGGCACACGCTGTGTGCCGTGATGACGGCCGAGTTCCTCGAGCACCAGGTGCGGACCGGCAACGACCTCGTGACGCCGATCCCGGCGTATCGCTTCCCCGGCCTCGTGCCGGGCGATCGGTGGTGCGTGGTCGCGTTGCGGTGGTTGCAGGCCCACCGTGACGGTGCCGCTGCGCCCGTGGTCCTCGCCGCGACCCATGCCGCGACGCTCGAAGTCATCCCGTTGGAGATCCTGCTGCCGTATGCCGTGGACGTCCCCGACGATCCCCGCGGCCTGCTCTCGTGATCCGGGTGGGCGAGGAGGCCACCGGGCGGGGGCCGGTGTCGGGGTCCGAGCCGGAAGTCGAGTCGCGCGGGGACGCGGGTGTGGGAGCGCAGGCGAGGGTCGAGGCGCGCTGGGCGGCTGGCGAGCAGTCGGAGCACCGGCTCGCGCCCTATGACCCGATGCCCTATGGCAAGCCCGAGGTGGGCGTGGGGCCGTGGGAGGGGTCGTGGCCGGAGGGATCGGCATACGACCCGGAACTCCTGCGGGAGGGCGACCGGCGCAATGTCATCGACCGCTACCGCTATTGGCGGCTGGAGGCGATCGTCGCCGACCTCGACACCCGGCGGCACGACTTCCACGTCGCGATCGAGAACTGGCAGCACGACTTCAACATCGGGACCATCGTCCGCACGGCCAACGCCTTCCTCGCCCGAGAGGTGCACATCGTCGGCAACCGGCGCTGGAACCGGCGCGGAGCGATGGTGACCGACCGCTATCAGCACGTCCGATATCACCCAGACGCCGCGGCGCTCGCCGCCTATCTCGCGGAGCGGGACGTGCCGCTGTGGGGGGTCGACAACCTGCCGGGGTCGCTGCACCTGGAGACGGCGGACCTGCCCCAGCGGGTGTGCTTCCTCTTCGGCCAGGAGGGTCCTGGGCTGAGCGATCGGGCGCGGGAGGCGTGCGCCGCGACCTTCTCGATCGCCCAGTTCGGGTCGACGCGCTCGATCAACGCCTCGGTCGCCGCGGCGGTCGCGATGCACGCATGGGTGCGGTCGTATGCCGATTTCAGCGATGCGTGGCGGGGGTGACCCGGGGCGTGGCGTTCGGGCTCGCTTCGAGCCGTCGGCTCCTGGCAGGCGTCGGCGCGCGGGGCGCCCCGTCGGCTGGACGCACCGACCTCGGCGTCGTCGCGCGCCTGCACGCGCGTTATCGGGCGACGGGGGCGGACCTGCCGTTCGGCGACCCGCTGCACGCGCATGGGCTGGCGATGGAGGGGTACTTCTGGCGGCTGACGCACGAGGGACGCTCGCTGATCGCGCTCATCGGGGTCAACGCCCCGAGTGACGGGTCGCCCCCCTGGGCGACGCTCGGCCTCGCCGACAGCGACGGCTTCCTGCGGACCATGGCGGCGGACTCGGGCTGGGCGGATCCCTCGGCCCTCGGCGCGCGAAGCGGGTCGGCGTTCGAGGCGTCGGCGGACCGCGTGCGCGTCGACCTCGATCCGGACGCGCGGTGCGAGTTCGTCATCCGCGACCCGGTGCGCTGGCCGAATCGGGTCGTCGGCGGCTCGAGCGGGTTCCATGTGGTGCCCGGGCTCAACCAGTACTGGCACCCCTGGCTCCTCGGCGGGCGCGCCGACGGCTGGGCGGTGCTCGACGAAAAGCGCTGGGACTTCCGCGGCGCTCAGGTGTATGCCGAGAAGAATTGGGGCCGAGGTGGTTTCCCCGACGCCTGGTGGTGGGGCCAGGCCCAGGGATTCGACGACCCCGACGCCTGCGTCGCGTTCGCCGGTGGGCTGGTGCACGCCGGACCGCTGCGAACCACGGTCACCGCCCTCGTCGTCCGGCTCCCGGGCGGGGCCGTGGTGCGGCTCGGCAACCCCGGGATCTCCCCGGTCCGGGCGGACGTGACGGACGAGCGGTGGCTGCTCCACGGACGCGGAGGCGGATGGCGGATCGTGGTCGAGGGCCGCGCGCCCCTCGGCGACGCGCACGTCCTGCCCGTGCCCCTGCCGGACGAGCGGCGCAACACCGCCGGCGACCTCGAACATCTGGCCGGCGACCTGCGGATCGAGGTGCGCCACCGCGGGACGCTTGTCTGGTCGGGTCACTCCCCCGTCGCCGCCCTCGAGCACGGCGGACTCGCCCGGGCGGAAGCGGAACTGCGGCGACGCGGCATACCGCCGGGAGTCGTCGACGCCCCGCCGTGGCGCGGGGGCGCCGTCCCCTTCGGTGGCGACTCGGCGTCGTCGCTCGGTGGGCGGACCACATGACGCCGAGAGCCGCGGAGCTGGCTGGCGAGTTGCGGGTGGTCTCGCTGCCGATGCGCGTCCGCTTCCGCGGCGTGACCGAGCGGGAGGTCGGGCTGATCGAGGGGCCATCGGGGTGGGGCGAGTTCGGCGCCTTCCCGGAGTACCCACCTCCCGAGGCCGCCCGCTGGCTCGCCGCCGCGCTCGAGTCGGCGTATGCCGTCTGGCCACCCTCCGTGCGTGACAGCGTTCCTGTCAACGCGACCGTCCCGGCCGTCTCACCCGACGACGTCCCGGGCGTGCTCGATCGCTTCGACGGCTGCTCGACCGTCAAGATCAAGGTCGCCGAGCGGGGGGAGGGTCCCCGGGAGGACGTCGACCGCGTGGCGGCCGTCCGCGCGCACGCGGGTCCGCGGGTGAAGATCCGACTCGACGCCAACGGCGGCTACTCCGTGGACGAGGCGGCGCATCTGCTCGCCCGGCTCGCCGCCTACGACATCGAGTATGTCGAACAGCCCTGCACGCGCGTCGAGGAGCTCCGCGACCTGCGAATCCGGCTCGCCCGCCGCGGGATCGACATCCCGGTCGCGGCCGACGAGTCGATCCGCCGGGCCGAGGACCCCCTGCGCGTGGCCCGCGAGCACGCGGCCGATCTCCTCGTCGTCAAGGTCGCCCCGCTCGGCGGCGTCGGCCGCGCGCTGGAGATCGTCGCGGACTGCGGGCTGCCCGCGGTCGTCTCGTCCGCCCTCGACTCCTCGGTCGGCATCGGCGCCGGCGTCGCCCTCGCCGCCTCCCTCCCCCGTCTCGACCACGCCTGCGGCCTGGGCACGCTCGCGCTCATGGACGGCGACGTCACGGCCGACCCGATGCGACCCGTGGCCGGCGTGCTACGCCCGCGGCGGGTGGTCGTCGACCCGGACCTCCTGAGCCGGTATGCCGTCACTCCCGACCGCCTCGCCTGGTGGCGGCAGCGCGTGCTGGAGTGCGCGGCCCACCTCTGACGCGCACTGACTGTGGGCAGGCCGGCGAAGTGGCGGGACGACGTCCCTGACCGGGACCGGACACCCTTCCTAGTCTGCGGGGGACGCCGACACCAGGTCGGCGTGCTCACACGCACTGCAGGGGGACCCATGAGAATGACAACGACGGTAGTGGCGGCCGTGGTGACGGTCATCGGATCGGCCGTCCTCCCATGCACCGCGGAGGCCCGGATGCCACAGCATCCGGGCGCGGAAGCCTCCGCAGGCAGCACGCTCGTCAAGGGCAAGGTGACCTATTTCGCCAGCGATGGCACCAGGCATCCGGCACGTCGGATCACCGTGGAGATCCGCGACGCCGACGGGACAACCGGGGGGAGCCTCCTCACCAAGGTCACCACGCAACTCAACGGGAGCTACCTGAGCTCGGTTCCGACCACGCGTGCCGACGGCACCCCGCGGCAGCTCTTCGTGCGCGCCTTGCCGACCGGACGCGGTTTCGACGTGGGGCCGACCCCGGGACCGGACGCCGCAGCATACGCACTGAAGACCGCGCCGCAGATCGCGACCGGCGCGACCCAGGACGTCCCTGTCACGCCACTCAACAGCACTGTGAAGGTCAACGCGGCGTTCAGCATCGCCGACGCGCTGACCACGGGAGTGATGACCGCGACGGGGCTCGGTGCCCTGCCCGCCAGCGTGCACGTGCAGATGCCGGCACCGGCGTCGGACTACAGGGCCGGTGTGATCCGGTTGCTCGCCGCCGACGCTTACGACTGGGATGTCGTGCTCCACGAGTACGGTCACGCGATCGCCCAGAGCGCCTCCGTCACCTCGCCGGTCGGGGGCAAGCACACCTTCTTCACCAACCTCAGCCAGGCGAACGGCAAGGCCAGAGGCACGCGCCTCGCCTGGTCGGAAGGCGTGGCGTCCTGGCTCTCGGTGGCCGGACAGGTCGACCGTGATGTCGCGGCGCTGGGTATTCCGCGGGCCGGCGATTCCCGCTACGACGACCCCGAGAAGCACCTTGCCGTCGACCTGGCCGGGAACACCGGCGGCACCGCGCGGGGGGAGGATGACGAGGCTGCGACCGCGCGGCTGCTCTGGCAGGTGCAGCACGCTCCGACGCTCGGACAGAGCTTTGGTTCGGTCTTCCACGCCCTCTCGTCAGCGAAACCGGCGAATCTGTCGGGCGCCGTGCCCCCGCTGCTGACGGCCCTGGGTGCAGCCTCACTGGACGACGACGGATCCGCGGGAGCCGCGGCGACCACTCGGACGGACGTGGTCGACTGCCTGCTCACCGACCAGAGCGTCGCGCCCAAGCTCACCCGGCCCGCCGCCGGCGATGTCCTCCTCGAGGACGAGCCGACGACGTTCGCCTGGAAGCCGGGCGGTGGCGGCCTCCTGCTCCCACTGGACCGGTTCGTCGTCCAACTGTGGAGCCCCGACTGGTCCACGCGCCTCTATCAATCCGAGCCGGTCTCGGCCAACTCGTGGACCCCGTCGGAACAGGAGTGGGCGGAGATCCAGACGGCGCTCGACGCGTCCGGGGACTCGCCGACTCAACTGAAGGTCACGGTCCAGGGCACCAACTCCCTCGCGCCGGTGACCGGCCCCTACCGCAGCTGCGGAGTCACGGTGTCCACGCCATCGATCACGGTGACGCCGACTAAGGGGGACTTCCTGCATCCCGAGCCCTTCGGGACCTGCCGTGAGTTCGAGGACCACGGCTACCTCGACGGGTCGAACGAGTTCGACCTCGAGGGCACCGGGTGGAAGCCCTCGACGACCTATGCCATCAGCCTCCAGCGCAAAGAAGCAGACGCCGCGACGATCGGCCTCGGCAGTGTCACCACCGGATCCGACGGGACAGTAGGCACGACGATGTCGGCTCTCCCGCTGATGACGGCGGGGACCTGGCGCGTCGTCGCGACTCCGCCCGGCGGAGCGGGCGGTGCCATTCGCGTCAAGTCCGAGATCTGGTCCTACACCTGCACGTGGTACATCGACCGGGGCGACCGACTCGAGATGACCGGCTGGGGTGGGATGGGCGTCATGCCGAGTTCGACGATCACACGCACCTACTTCCCCGGACCGGTCCAGGCCACGGCGACGGCCGGATCCCAGGGCGAGTTCACCGGGTCTCCGTACGTCGTCCCCTGCCTCGCCAACCCGATGAGCTACAGCGAAACCACCGAGAACCTCGACGGCGCGGTCACAGACGACGGCGCCATCGCGTGTTCCGGAGCACGAACGGGGTCGCGGGTCACCTCGCACGTCGGCGGACGATCGGTCACGGTTTTCGCCCGCCGCTGACCGGGCTCACCCGGGCGCGGGACGCAGACGGACGGCCGACGGCCAGGCCGGGTCGCAATTGCCGAGGACGATCCCCGAACTGCCGGCGGCGGATGGGTCGGCATCGGCGAGAACGGGATACCCCGACTCGCCGAGCCGCTCACGGTCGAGGGGACCGTGGTGGACGGTCAGCTCGAGGGCGAGCCGGCCGGCGACCACGCTCGCCCGAGGGTCCGCCGGGTTCGCCCGCTCCCCGAGCGCCCGCCGGATGCGGCTGGTGACCCGCCGGCCCTGGGCGGCCACCTCCTCGGGCGGGCGGTCGCCCAAGTGCGCATCGGCAGGGGCGGGTAGGCCGCGGCGGAGGTTCGCGGCATACGGCACGATGCGGTTGTCCCACAACGCATCCACGGCGGCGATCAGATCCTCGGGCGATCCGTCGTTGGACACCAGCACATCCCCCGCCGCACGCCGCTGCGCGTCGCTCGCCTGCGCCCCGATGCGCGCCCGGGCGTCGGATTCGTCCAGGCCGCGGTGCTCGACGAGCCGCCGGACCCGCGTCTCCGGGTCGGTCAGCACCACGACGACGAGCTGATAATCGGCGGACATCGCCTTCTCGACCAGCAGGGGCATGTCGTGGACACGCACCTGGCCGGGTGGCGCCGCGGCCATCCGGCGCGCCGTCTCGGCCCAGATCAGCGGGTGGGTGATCGCTTCGAGGTCGGCGAGCGCCCCTTTGTCGGAGAAGACGATTCGCGCCAGCGCGGCCCGATCGAGACTCCTGTCCGCAGCGCGTATGCCGTCCCCGAACCGCGCGAACACCGCCTCCAGACCCGCGGTGCCCGGCGCGACCACCTCCCGCGCGATCCGGTCGGCGTCGACGACCGTCGCGCCGCGCTCGACCAGCCGAGCCGCGACGCTCGACTTCCCGGAGCCGATGCCCCCGGTCAGCCCGACGCGCAACCCTGGGCCGTCCGCCTCGCCGCATCCCACGGGCGTCACTCCCCCGCCCGTCGCCGGGCGGCGAGGATCTCGGCATCCTCCTCCTCGACGAGTTCGGGGTCGATGTCGGCCGTGCACCACTTGCATTTGAGCGCGTCGACGGAGACGAACTCCTTGCAATAGGGGCACTCGGCCTGACCCTGCGCCCGGAAGTTGCCCAGCCCGGCCCGCTTGAGCAGCTTGACCAGCCCGAAGAGCACGAGCGCGAGCAGGATGAAGGAGAGGAGTTGGGTGAGGAACTTCCCATAGGGCACCTCGGCGCCGCGCACCATCACGCTGAGATCGTCGAAACTCGGCTGCCCGAACACCGCGCCCACCAGCGGCATGATGAGGTTCCCGGCCAGGCTCTCGACGAGCGAGGCGAAGGCCGCACCGATGATGAACCCCAGGGCGAGGTCGAACATATTCCCGCCCATGGCGAAGGCCTTGAACTCCGTCCATGCGTTCTTCATGAGCCCGCATTGTCCGCCGCCCCACCACATCGCCGCGCAAGGCGCGCCGCCGCGCGCTCCTGCCTCGCCCCGCGAGGCGCGCCGCCGCGTGCCACGGGTACCCGACACGGGGCCCGGCCTTGGGAACGCGGAACGGCCCGCAACCCCGTGGGGGTCGCGGGCCATTCGCGGATGGTGAGCGCCCGGCATACGGTCGTATGCCGTGTGCCTCAGTTGCCGGTGAGCTTCTCCCGGAGCGCGGCCAGCGCCTCGTCGGAAGCCAGCGTGCCCTCGGCGGGCGCAGACGAACTGCTCGACCCGCTGGAGGAGTAGGACGTCGGAGCCTCGCCCTCGCTGCCGGCGTCGGCCTCGGCCTGGGCGGCCTTCTCGACCTGGGCGCGGTGCGCCTCCCAGCGGGCGTGCGCCTCGGCATACTGCTTCTCCCAGGCTTCGCGCTGCTTCTCGAAGCCCTCGAGCCATTCGTTGGTCTCGGGGTCGAAGCCCTCGGGATACTTGTAGTTGCCGTTCTCGTCGTATTCCGCAGCCATGCCATAGAGCGTCGGGTCGAACTCGACCTGACCCGCACCGTCCTCGTTGGCCTGCTTGAGGGACAGCGAGATCCGGCGACGCTCGAGGTCGATGTCGATGACCTTGACGAAGATCTCGGATCCGACGGTCACGACCTGCTCCGGCAGCTCCACGTGGCGCTCGGCCAGCTCGGAGATGTGGACCAGACCCTCGATGCCGTCGGCGACGCGGACGAATGCACCGAAGGGCACCAGCTTGGTGACCTTGCCCGGCACGACCTGGCCGATGGCGTGGGTCCGCGCGAAGTGCTGCCACGGGTCTTCCTGGGTCGCCTTGAGCGACAACGAGACCCGCTCGCGGTCCATGTCGACGTCGAGGACCTCGACGGTGACCTCGTCGCCGACCTCGACGACCTCGGACGGGTGGTCGATGTGCTTCCACGACAGCTCGGAGACGTGGACCAGACCGTCGACGCCACCGAGGTCGACGAACGCCCCGAAGTTGACGATCGAGGAGACGACGCCGGAGCGGACCTGGCCTTTCTGCAGCTCGCGCAGGAAGGTCGAGCGGACCTCGGACTGGGTCTGCTCGAGCCATGCGCGGCGCGAGAGGACGACGTTGTTGCGGTTCTTGTCGAGTTCGATGATCTTGGCCTCGATCTCCTTGCCGACATAGGGCTGGAGGTCGCGGACGCGACGCATCTCGACGAGGGAGGCCGGGAGGAACCCGCGCAGGCCGATGTCGAGGATGAGACCACCCTTGACGACCTCGATGACGGAGCCCTTGACGACGCCGTCCTCCTCCTTGATCTTCTCGATCGTGCCCCAGGCGCGTTCGTACTGCGCGCGCTTCTTGGACAGGATCAGGCGGCCTTCCTTGTCCTCCTTCTGGAGAACGAGGGCCTCGACCTCGTCGCCGACCTTGACGACCTCGTTGGGGTCGACGTCATGCTTGATGGACAGCTCGCGCGAGGGGATGACACCCTCGGTCTTGTAGCCGATGTCGAGCAGGACCTCATCCCGGTCGACCTTGACGATGCGGCCTTCGACGATGTCGCCGTCGTTGAAGTGCTTGATGGTCTCGTCGATGGCGGCGAGAAGTTCTTCCTCAGAACCGATGTCGTTGACGGCGATCTGAGGGGCGGTCGAGGTGACCGTGCTGGCAGTCATGTAGTAGGAACTCCGATGCGGATGGGTGAGTAGTGCGGTCAGGGACGCGCGCGCACGCCGAGAAGGCGCACGAGTGCTCGGTCAGTTTAGGGGCCCTGTCCAACGAGGGTCAAAAGGGCGTGCCAGCGATGACAGCCGCGGGTCCGGGTGCCCGCCGAACCCCGACAATGACCGTATGCCGCATCCCGCCCGCCGTGACGTCACCCAGATCGCGTCCGTGCGCGCGCAACGCTCGTGGTGGGACCGGGAAGCGGCGGACTACTACGCCGAGCACGGCGGGTTTCTCGGCGACGCCGAGTTCGTCTGGGGACCTGAGGGCTGGACGGAAGCGGAGTTGGGCCTGCTGTCCCCCGAGGGCCGTATGCCGCCCGGTCCCGTCCTGGAGATCGGCTCGGGTGCCGCGCAATGCTCGCGCTGGCTGCGCAGCAGGGGGGTCGCCGTTGTCGCCAGCGATCTGTCGATGGGCATGCTCGAGGCGGGCCGGGCGATCGACCGGACGGCCGACCGGGTGCCCCTCGTGCAGGGCGACGCGGCGCGGCTCCCATTCGGTGACGCGGAGTTCGGGACGGTGTTCACGGCATACGGCGCGGTGCCGTTCGTCGCGGACTCGGCACTGGTCATGCGTGAGGCGGCGCGCGTGCTGCGCCCTGGCGGGCGCTTCGTCTTCTCGGCCACCCACCCGATCCGGTGGGCCTTCCCCGATGTCCCCGGCCGCGGCGGACTGACCGTCCATCAGAGCTACTTCGACACCAGGCCGTATGCCGAGTACGACGACCGCGGCCGCCTCACCTATGTCGAGCACCACCGCACGCTCGGGCAACGGGTTCGCGAGCTCACCGCGGCGGGGCTGTGCCTGGTCGATCTCGTCGAGCCGCAATGGCCCGAACGGAACGAGGCGGAGTGGGGGGGTTGGTCACCACTGCGGGGGCGCCTCATCCCGGGCACCGCGATCTATGTGACGGAGAAGCCGGAGTGACGCGAACGCGGCGGATGCCCGAGGCGGCGGCCCAGCGGCGCATGGTGCCCGCGACGCACGTGACACGTGCGAGAGATGTGGCGCATCGGCATACGGCCGGACTAGGTTGGAGCCCGCGCGGGCCGGCCCGGCCCGCGAGCACCGACGCTAGAGGAGGTCAGGCGTGAGCACGCACGACGTCGCACTGGGAATCGACATCGGCGGGTCCGGCATCAAAGGTGCCCCCGTCGACCTGGCCTCCGGCGAGTTCCTCAAGCCGCGGCTGAAGATCGCGACCCCCGCGGCCTCGACTCCCAAGGCAGTTGCCGCCATCGTCGACGAGATCGCCGACAGCTTCGCCGACGACCTGCCGAAGTACGCGCCGATCGGCGTCACGATCCCCGGCGTCGTCCAGCACGGCGTGGTGCGGACCGCCGCCAATATCGACAAGAGCTGGATCGACGCGCCGGGCGAGGAGATCTTCTCCCAGGCGCTCGGCCGCAAGTGCCTCCTCGTCAACGACGCCGACGCCGCGGGGGTCGCCGAGCAGCGCTATGGCGCGGCGAAGGGCCGCTCCGGCCTGGTCGTCCTCACCACCCTCGGGACCGGGATCGGCATCGCCCTCATCCACAACGGCGTCCTGATCCCCAACTGCGAGATGGGGCACATCGAGCTCGACGGCCACGACGCCGAGACGCGCGCCGCCTCGAGCGCCAAGGAACGCGAGGGCCTGAAGTATCGCGAGTGGGCGGTTCAGCGGCTCCAGCCCTACTACCGAGCGCTCGAGGATCTCCTGTGGCCCGACCTGTTCGTGGTCGGCGGTGGAGTGTCGCGCAACTCCGACAAGTTCCTCCCGTTCCTCGACATCCGCACCCCGATCGTGCCCGCGGTCCTGGAGAACCAGGCCGGGATTACCGGCGCCGCCGCCCTGGCCGCCGACGACTGAGCCGCCGACTGACTCAGCCGCCGTCGACCGACCCCTCCGTCACCCCAGGAGGATCTGCTGGGTCGTCTCGGGGGCCAGCGGCGGGGCGGTGAAGGCCCGGCGGGCGTCCTGCTCGCGGAACCACGCGATCGTCCGGCGCAGACCCTCCTCGACTGGTACCTGCGGTGACCACCCGAGCAGGCGCGCGGCGAGCGTCGTGTCGGGCTGACGCACCGTCGGATCGTCGACGGGCCGTTCGATGTGGACGACCTCGCTGGCCGAGCCGGTCAGGTCGATGATCCATTTGGCGAGTTCCAGCATCGAGATCTCATGCGGGTTCCCGACGTTGACCGGCCCGCAGTGATCACTGTCAGCCAGCGCGACCACGCCGGCGACGAGGTCGTCGACATAACAGATCGACCTGGTCTGGGCTCCGTCGCCGGCGACGGTCACCGGCTCGCCGGCCAACGCCTGGCGGATGAAGTTGGGGATCGCACGGCCATCGTTGGGGCGCATCCGCGGTCCGAAGGTGTTGAAGATCCGGACGATGCCGGTGTTCACGGCGTGCGTATGCCGATACGCCAGCGTCAGCGCCTCCGCGAACCGCTTGGCCTCGTCATAGACCCCGCGAGGCCCGACGGGATTGACGTGACCCCAATAGGTCTCGGGCTGGGGGTGGATCTCGGGGTCGCCATACACCTCCGAGGTCGACGCGAGGACGAACCGCGCCCTCTTCTCCTTGGCGAGACCGAGCGCATGCAGCGTGCCGATCGAGCCGACCTTGAGGGTTTCGATCGGGACCCGGAGGTAGTCGATCGGCGACGCGGGCGAGGCGAAGTGCAGGACCGCGTCGACTGGCCCGGGCACGTGGACGTAATCGGTGACGTCCGTGCGCACCAGCCGGAAGCCCGGCTGCTCGACCAGATGGGCGACGTTCTCCGGGGTGCCGGTGAGGAAGTTGTCGAGGCAGACGACCTCGTCCCCGCGCGCGACGAAGGACTCGCACAAGTGGGACCCGAGGAAGCCCGCGCCGCCGGTGACGACAACGCGCACGGGTGGATCAGTCCTTTTCGAGGTTGATCCGGCGCGGAAGTGTCTGGTCGGTGCCAGGCTCGGATGTCGGCACCGGCTGCGTCCGCTCCACCGTGGCCTCGGTGCGCGGCAACGTCGCTTCGGTCCGCGGCAACGGCGCCTCGGTGCGCGGCAGGGTCGCCTCGGTCCGCGGCAGCGGCGCCTCGGTCCGCGGCAGCGGCGCCTCGGTCCGAGGGAGCGCCGCGGCACCGGACGCCGCTGTCGTCCCCGCGTCGGGCGCGCCGAACTGGGTCGGCGTGGTCGACTGGGCCGGCGCCTCGATCGGCGTCGCCTCGGCGTCCGGCCCGCGGCGCCGCATGAGAACGAAGCCGAGGGCCGTGGCGACGAGGCCGAGGAGACCGGCGATCCACGGCAGACGACCGACGAGCCCGAGCTTGCCGCCATTGGACTTGGCGGAGTCGACATTCATCTTGATGGTGCCGTCGTCCATCTTGAGGTTGAGATCGAGAGCGGTCGTGCCGTCGGGAAGGATGCGGGTCTGGTGCTCGACCTGGTCGATGATCGCGCCCGTCACCGGGTCGATCCACATCGTCTTGTCCTGGCTGTAGGTGCCCTGGACACCCGACGAGATCTCCGCGGCCTCATTGTTCACCTTGAGGTTGAACTTGTAGGTGTTGAGCCCCTGGATCTTCTCCTCGCCCTGGAAGGTCGTCTCGACCGCGCGGCCGAGGATGCCGTCCCAGAACGGGTAGCTCTTCTTCTGCACATCGAACGGGTACTTGTTGATGAGGCCCTCGTGCGGGGAGGCGTCGGCGCCGAGGAACTTCTCCTGGTCGCTGACGGCGATCCCGGTCAGGCGGTTGGTCGCGAAGGCCTCTGTCGAGGCGTTGATCAGGTCGCTGTCGCCGCCCTCTGCGGCCACACAGTCGGCGGACGTGCCGTTGGGGTTCTTGATGAGGCAGGAGAAGGTCTGGAAGACGACGGTGTCGCCCGTCGATGCCTGCCCGTCGACAACCGTGTGCGTCGAACCTTTGACAGGGACGCGATCCGCCCCGAGATAGATCGCGTCTCCGGTGGCCCGGCTGGTGTTGTTGGTGTCGAGCGGGGTCTTCTTGACCTGGCCCGGCACCCAGAGGAGCACAAGGAGAGCCGTCGTCAGGAGGAAGCCCCCGATGCCGAGCAGGAGGGGGGCGAGAACTTTCCGCATGGGTGCGAGCTCCTCGGGGAACGGCAGTGGTCGGGTGATGCTACCAGTGGGTAGGCGGACCTTCGCAATCCCCCGCCGCCATCGTCGTCCGCGTGTCGGTCGGGCGCCGACACGACGTCGGCGCACGTCGCCACTTGTGCCCCGCCGCCGCGACGGGTAAGCAAGCGGTTGTGCGACCTCATGCCCCGGCCCTGGACGGCCTCCGGCTCGTCGCGGCGACGCTCGTCGTCCTCACCCACGCCGCCTTCCTCAGCGGGGCCGTCACCTCGGCGGGGATCTGGGGTCACCTCATGGGCCGCGGGGACTTCGGGGTGGCGATCTTCTTCGTCCTGTCGGGGTACCTGCTGCACCGCAGGTTCATCCGCGACCGGCAGGCGTTCGCTCTCCCCCACCTCAGGGCGTATGCCGTGCGCCGCGCCGCCCGCGTCCTGCCCGCCTACTGGCTCGTCCTCGCCGTCGTCGTCGTCGCGACCCGGCCGAGTGTGCGCGATGTCGTCCTCCAGTCGCTCGGCCTCCAGATCTATGTCGCCGACAGCCATCTCCCCGCGTTCTCCCAGTCGTGGAGCATCGCGACCGAACTCTCCTTCTATGCCGTGCTCCCGCTCGCCGCACTCGGCCTCGCCCATGCGCGGCGGCGCGACCCCGGGTGGCCGCTGACGATCCTCGCGTGGTTCCTCCCGGTCGGCATCGTCCTGACCTGGCTGTCGAGTTCGGCCGACCTGCTCAGGGACGTGCCCTATGAGCGCTGGTTGCCCGCCCGCAGCGCGAGCTTCGCCCTCGGCATGCTCATCGCCGAGGCCTGCGCGCGACCCGACCACCCCGTGAGCAGGTATCTCACCCGGCTGGCCGCGCGGCCGGGGCCGCTGTTGGGACTGGGCGCCGCGGCATACCTCCTGGCGACGACGCCGGTCGCGGGGCTGCTGACGCTCGGGACCGTCGGCGGCGGGCGGCTCGCGGTCAAGATGGCCCTGTCGTGTGTGGTGGCGGCCGCCGTACTCCTGCCCCTCGTGCTCGGGCCCGACAATGTCTGGCGGCGGGGGCTGGCCCACCCGGCGGCCGCGGGTCTGGGGCGCATCAGCTACGGGATCTTCCTCTGGCATGTGCCGGTGTTCACCGCGCTGTATGCCGTCACGGGCCTCGTCCCGTTCACCGGCGGGCTGCTCCCGTTGCTCTCAGCCGGCGTGCCGGTCACGCTCGCGCTCGCCGCGCTGACGTATGTCGTCGTCGAACGTCCGCTGATGATCTGGGCTGCCCGTCAGGGCGATGAGCAGGGCGAGCAGGGTCACCGACCGGGTCATCGTCTCGAGCCAGACCGGGCCTGACGAAGCCCCCGAGCCGAAGGCGGCCTGCAGGACACCGCTGACGAGCACCAGCCCGGCGATCAGCGTTGCCATGACCGACATCACCCTCCGCCACGTCACCGTGGCCCCCAGGGCGAGCGGGACGACGAGCGCGAGCGCGGCGGTGACCACTCCCCATCGGCCCGCGAGGGTTTCCCCGACGGCGAGCACGCCGACCGGAGGCACGACACGGCGAAGGCGGGCCGGAAGCGGGGCGGCGGCTGCGAGCGCCCGGGGTCGGCCGCCGGGAACGAGGAGGGCGGCGACGAGACCGGCCGCGAGGATGCCGCCCAGGAGCAGCGCGAGGCGATAGGCGCGATCGGGAGCGAACGCGATGGTGAGCCGGCCGGCGGCTCCCGCCGGGACGACGAAGCCCTGCCGGAACCCGTCGACGGTCTGGGGGGTCAGGGCGTGCCCGTCGAGCGTCGCCCGCCACCCGGGGTTGGCGTTCTGACGGGTGGTGAGCACGCGTTCGCTGCCGGGCGTGAGGTCGGCCTCCAGGCGACCGCCGGGACCGGGGCGAGCCGGGACGGCGGCCCCGGCCAGCGCCGCCGAGCCCGCAACCGGTGCATCACCCGCGCGCAGGAAGGCCGTCGCCGGGCTCATCCCATGCCAGCGCCCCATGGTGAGTTCGGTCGTGCCGGCCGCGAGGGCGACGGGCTCGCACGCCTGCCAGACGAGACTGCCCGCACCGACGAGCGCCCCCCGGCGGCCGATCACGGACGTCGGGACGGTGCGCCCGCCGACGGTCAGTGCCGGCCCCGCGCCGCAGGGCGCGCCGACGGAGTCGGTCGGAGCCGGGAGGTCGAGACCGTCGACGTGGAGCGCGGCGACCTCGAGGGAGGCGGTGGCCCGCTTTCCCGCGTCGTTGAACAGACGAAGACGGAGGGTCCGCGTGTCCCGGCCAGCGAGCGGGAGTATGCCGTCCGCCCCCAACCGGACGTAGCTCCGTTCACCGTCCCGGGTCACCTCGACGGTGACGGGCGCGTGGTCCGCGAGCCACCCGGCGCGGACGTCGAGACGGACATCGCCGAGGCGCCGGGCCGCGGGCAGGGTCACCGTCACGGTCGGGGTCGCGTCGCTCGCCGATGGACTCCACGCCGTCGACGGGTCCTCATCGAGCAGGGCCTCGGGCGCGTCGGCCGGGCTGACCGACCGCTGCGAACTCGTCCTGATCGTCACTTCGTCGCGGGTCAGCTCCGGGGCCGGGTGGAGCGGGTCGAGGCGAAGGACCCCGCTGGCCCGGAAGGCCCCGGAGGTGCCGAGGTGGACCGATCGTCGCAGGCCGCCGGTCTCCTCCGCAGCGCGGAAGCCGCCCTCGAGACACTGGAAGCCCGCGGGGGTCAGGAGGCAGCCGTCGAAGGCCGACGGGTCCCGGGAGAGGATGACGCCCCCGGTGTCCGTGCTCGTCGCGGGCGTGGGGAGGAGGACCCGCTCGGTGGGTGCGAGGCCGGAGATGTCGGCCGCCGCCAACCCCGTCATCGTCGTCGCCGGCGTCCCGGCCGCAGTGGTCAGGATCTCGATCCGCAGCGTGTCCCCCGGGGTGCCCGGGACGGCGACCGGTTGTGGGCGGCCCTCGGGGGCGAGCGTGCTCTCCCGCGAGTGCCCACCGATCCAGACCCGGACGCGAGTCGGAGCGGCGACGGCGGCGCCATACTGCAGCGCGTCGACGGGCGGCGTGAGGAGGAGGCCGGTGACCCGGCGGGTGGACGTGAACGCGACGGTGAGGGTCGGTTGCGGGTCGGCATAGGCGAGCCAGGCGGTGCGGGGATCGGCGTCGAGAGCGGCATACGCGCGGTGCGCGGGGCGCAGTCCGGCGAACGAAACCTCGTCGGAGATCGCCGACGAGGCGGTCACGTCGGCGATCTCGCCGTATGCCGTGACCGCCCGCCGGGCGAGCGCCGGCCACGGGAGGTAGTCGGGGGCGTCGCCCGCTTCGGTCGCGGTGAGTCCACGCGAGGCGTCCTGGCCCCGGGTCACGCCGAAGAAGCGGTGCCGGGCGCGGAAAGTGTCGGTCTCGATCCGCGGGGCGGTGCTGGTCGCCGTGGCATCGCCGTCGAAGATCACCGGGCCACCCGCGAGGCCGCTCTCGCGCAGGAGCGGGAGGGCCTCGCTGGCGCCGGAGACCACTGGCAGGCTCGCGGACGGCCACGAGGTGAGTGCGCTGGCGGCCGTGCCGTCGATCGCATAGATCTCGACGGGCCGGACCCGCTGTCCGGTGAAGTCGCTCTCGGCCCGGCCGAAGGCGGCCGCGAGGCGCACGCCGGGAGTGTCGCGCAGGGCGGAACGGGTGACGGCCACGGGCGGACCTCCGGTGAGGCCGGTGTCGAGATCACCGCGAAGGACGAGGTACTTGACCCCGGTCGACAGCAGGGCGCTCGTGACGCCGCCGAGGTCACGGCCGGTCTGGGCACGGCGCTCGATCTCGTCGAGAAAGCGGATCGTGCCAGCGGGGGTGAGGGGGACGGCGTCGCGGACGGCATACGACGCGGTGGTCAGGGAGCGGAGGGGTTCGTCGATGGTTCGGCCCCAGGTGTATTCGCCGAAGCTCGCGGCCGGCAGCAGGAGGGAGCCGCCGTCGCGCTCGTGAGCGGCGAGCCAGGCGCCGGCGTCGGCCCAATATCGCGGCATCGCCGTGAACGTTCCCCGCGTCGTCAGCGAGCCGCTCATCGCCGGCCCGGCGATGGTGAGGAGGGACAGGGCGACCGAGGCCGGAAGGAGAGGGCGAAGGCGCGCGAACCGTGGACCGCGACGGACGACGGCGCCCCCGAGGCGGGCCCCGACGCTCGCGCCGAGTCGCACGAGACCGACGACGAGGGGCAGGCGCACGAGGGGATCGGCCTTGTGGACATTGCGGAACGGCGCGAGCGGGCCGTCGAGGAGGTCGCGAGCGGAGCCGGCGAGGGGCGAGGCGAGCGGGCCGGGGTGCGGGATCGCGAGCAAGGCGAGACCGACGAGCAGGCTGAGGAGGAGGAACCGGCGGTGTCGCCCGGGCAGCGCCAGACCCGCGAGGCCGAGACCCCCGATGAGGCTGGACGCGACGACGAGCAGTGGCTGATCGGCGATCGCCCAGCCGGCGGGCCACCACGGCCCGCCCAGGACGACGACGTGACCGAGCCAATTGGTCGTCCCCTTGACGACGTCGAGCAGGCCGACGGGCTTGGCGACGACGGCGGCGTTCTCGATCCAGCCGAGGAAGGGCGGTGAATAGCGGCCGAGGACGAGCAGCGGCCCGAGCCACCAGGCGGTGGCGGCCAGGCCGAACGATGCCCACCACCAGGTGAGCGGGGCGCGCCACCAGCGATGCCGGGTCAGGAGCCAGAGTCCGGCCGGGACGACGGCGAGGAGGGTGGCGGTCGCATTGACCCCCCCGCACAGGAGGATCGCGCCGGCGGAGAGGGCGGCGGCGCGACGGTGGCCGAGCCGTCCGTCACTCGCCTTGACCAGGGGCAGGAGGATGAGCGGGGCCAGGAGCTGGGCCTGAGCCTCGGGCGAGATCGCGCCGAGGGAGGAGAGGACCCGGGGGGCGAGGGCGTAGGCGAGGGCGCCGAGGTGAGCCCAGACGGCGGGGGTGTGCCGGGGGTCGGGAGGAGCGGCATACGGACCGAGCCGGAGAGCGCGGAGAAGGCCGAGGGTGGAGAGGTAGCCGAGGGTGAGCAGCGCGGTCCACCAGAGGCGCTGGACGATCCAGACGGGGAAGACCTCCGAGCCGAGGGCGAAGAAGGGACCCATCGGGAAGAGGTAGCCGTAGCCCTGGTTCTGCAGCATCCCCCACGTGACCTGCGGATCCCATAGATGGAGAGCGCGACGCAGGAGCCCCCAGGCATCGACATAGAGGTCATTCTTGGTGTCTTCGCCGATCTGTCCGGCGGGGGTGGACCACGCGACGGTCCAGACGACGAACAGCCCAGCCAGGGTGGCCAGTGGGGCTCGCCGGCGACTCACGGGTCCGCCAGGCTGCACGCCGACATGTTAGCGACGTGAACAGGACCGCTTCCGGCGGAAGCGGTCCTGGTTGACGTAACGATCGTGCCGCCCGATCGATCGGCGGGCCGTCAGGGTGTCGAGGGCGTCAGGGCGTTTCGTACTGCGCGAGATTCGCCGGCGTCGCGTTGGGCGAGGGAGTGATCGCGCCGACGCCACCGATGATCGAGAATAGGGCCAGGATGACACCGCCGACAAACGAGGCAGCGCCCGTGGTCCAAGATTTCATGGCCGAAGGGTAGCAAAGCCCGCCCGGCGTTCTCGCATCGGTCATCCACGTGTTTCTCTGGTTCGCCGATTCGTTACCCCGCGGTATCTTTCGGGAGTCTCCTGCTGCTCCGCGCCGCGGAGGCACGACCAGCTCCCGCCCGTCGCCTCGCCGAGGACCCCCGTGACCCGCCGCCACCTCCGCATTCTCTTCTTGTCGTGGCGCGACCAGAACCATCCCGAGGCGGGTGGGGCGGAGAAGTATCTGACCGAGGTCGCCGAGGGACTCGCCATCCGCGGCCACCAGGTGACCATCCGCACCGCGGCCTATCCCGGCGGGTTGCCGGACGAGGTCGTCCGCGGGGTCGCCTATTGCCGGCGCGGCGGTCGGTATGGCGTGTTCCCGCGCGCCCTCGCGGCGCGTCTGACCGGGCGGGCCCGGGCGGACATCGTCGTCGATGTGCAGAACGGGGTGCCATTCCTGTCGCCATTGGCCCCAGGGACACGGGTGATCAACCTCGTCCACCACGTTCATCGAGAACAGTGGCCGATCGTCGTCGGCGAGCGGGCCGCCGGGGTCGGGTGGTGGATGGAGTCCGCGGTGGCGCCACGGGTGTATCGGACCAGTGAGTACGTCGCGGTTTCGCCGTCCACCCGGGACGAACTCGTCGAGTTGGGCGTGCCACCCGCCCACATCGCGGTGATTCCGAACGGGACCGACGTCGTTGCCGACCCGGCGGTGTTGCGCTCGCCGACACCTTTGGTGACGGTGTTGGGAAGGCTGGTGCCGCACAAGCGCATCGAGTACGCCATCGACGCGGTGTCCGCACTCGAGGGGCGGATCCCGGACCTGCGGCTGGATGTCGTCGGGTCGGGCTGGTGGCGGCCCCAGCTGGAGACGTATGCCGAGCGGCTCGGCGTCGCCGACCGCGTCACCTTCACCGGGCAGGTGTCCGAGGCGGAGAAGCACCGCCTGCTCGCGCAGTCGTGGGTGCTCGCCTTCCCGTCGGTCAAGGAGGGATGGGGTCTGGTCGTCGTGGAGGCGGGTGTACACGGGACGCCATCGGTGGCGTTTCGGGAGGCCGGGGGGTTGAAGGACTCGATCCACGACGGGCAGACCGGGTTGTTGTGCGACGACGGCCGCGAGTTCACCGAGGCGGTGGGTCGCGTTCTGGGCGATGACGCCCTGCGGGCGCGGCTCGGGGCGGCGGCCCAGGAGTGGGTCACCCGCTTTCGCTGGGCCGACACCATCGATGCCTGGGAGCGCCTGCTCGTCGGCCGGGCGGACTCCGACTGACCCGTCGAGAGGTCATATAAGCGCCGTCGAGAGGTCACATAAGCGCCGTCGAGTGTGGCGGTTATCCACACGCGTGTGGATAACCGCCACACTCGACACCGCTTATGTGACCTCTCGACGCGGTGGGCGTCGGTCGCGGGATCGGGGGGCGGACCATACGGCCAGAACGACGGCCCATGTCGCGAGGGTGCTTGCCCACCCGAGGCGGAGTGCGGCCGACGCGGGCCGGACACCGTCGCCCACGCCCCCACCCACCCCCAGGTCGTATGCCGCTGCGCTGGGTCCGGACGCCAGCAACCGCGCGCCGTCGAGACCCGCCGGAAGGGCCGGCCCGGCCGGCGTCGGCGCCCCACCACCCGGCACCGCGTTCGCCGCCTCGGCGGCGGAGTCGGTCTCGACGAGCACAAAGCGCACCCCCTGCGCTCGCAGTGCCGCCACCGGGTCGGCTCCGCCTGCGATCGCCCGGGTCACCGCCGCTGCCCGCAGATCCTCCCCCGCGATCTCACCGGCGCGGGTCGGAAGCGAATCGTTGGCGAGGACCTGCTGGTCGACCAGTCGCGGCGCGACGGTGAGCGCCACCCGGTCGCCGTTCCAGGGATAGCGGCGGTACTGACTCCACGGCAGCAGCCCCACCAGCCCCTCCGGCTGCCCGCTGAGGGTGGCGGTCGTCGCGAGGTAGTCCCCCGGCACGCGCACGGAGACCAAACGCCCATCGAGTCCCCAGGCGAACATCGGCTGGAGCGCGACCGCCGCCAGACTGGCGACGACCGCCGGGACCGGATGCCAGGCGACGACTCGCCGCCAGCGCCCGAGCCGGTCGACGGCGACGCCCACGGCGAGAGCCACGGCATCCATCCACGGGGCGAGGAGTTTGTGGGAATCCCGCAGGATCCCACCCCCCGGCAGTGACTCGACCAGCCACGTCCACACGCCTCGCACGCCGGGCGTCCCACTGGCCAGCACGACGACGAACGCCACCAGGCTCACCACGACGAGGGGGCGGGCCGGGGAGCGCCAGAGGCGCGGCATACCGGCGACGACGGCCACCACAGTGAGCGCGGTGAGCAGGCCGACCGCGAGCGGGGAGCCGCGCGCCGCGAGGTGACTGGCTCCGTTCCAGAATCCGCCACCGGTCAGCAGCGCCCCCACCAGGCCGTATGCCGAGTCCGCCCGCGCGGCGAACACCTCCGGCCCGCTCGGGTCACCACCGACGCCCGCCCCCAGTGCGGGCATCGACCAGGCCGCGGACGCGCCCACCCCGACCACGGCGACGGCGAACGGCGCACGGAGCGAGCGAGGGCGCGCAACGAGAAGGACGCCGAGCACGGTCGGCACCACCACGATCAGAGCGTTGGCGCCGCCGACGCTCGCGAGAGCGACGTAGGCGAGAACCGTCGCCAGGCGCGCCCGGCTCCCCCCGGTCCCGGACACGGCGCCCTCGCTGACCCGGCACGCGATGGCGGCTCGGACAGCCCAGGGCGTGACGGCATACGCCACCAGCACGGTCCAGTGACCGATCGCGAGACGCTCGGCCACGAACGGATTCCATATGGCGACAACGGCACTCGCGACACGTGCCCATGTCCCGACCCGCACCGCCGCGCCGAGCAGCCGGGCAGCACCGGCTCCGGCCCCGGTGAGCAGGCCCACGACGACGAGCACCTGCGCCGGCCCCGCTCCCACCAGGCGCCCCAACAGCACCGCGACAGCGTCACTCGGCACCGCCCGAGGCGCGGGGATGCCGACACCCAGGACGAACGGCGTCCATGCCGGCCGCGGCACCCAGGCCATGTCGTAGGCGATGACCGTGCCTTGCCCGATCATCGGGGCACCGATGAGCAACGCGAGGGCGAGGGCCACGATGTCGGGCGCGAAACAGCGGACCCGGCCCCGCCACGCGCGCGCCGACGCACTCACCGGTCGCTCCTTCCGTCTCACCTCGTGCCCGGGCAGCGTAACCGGCGCCTCCGACACCCCATGCCGTGCCACAATCGAGCGCCCCCGAACCCTCCGACCTGGTGGAGAGAAGCCGTGCCCAGCCGATCAGGCCGCCTCGCATGACGTCTGAGGCGCCTGCCGAGATGACACCCGTGGCGCGATTCGAGGACGCCTGGTCGCTCGCCCACGACATCCCCGGCTGGCTCACCGAGGACCAGGCGCGGCTCCTGTGGGGGTCGGCCCGCGCGCTGCCCGCACGGGCCCGCGTCCTCGAGATCGGCAGCTACCAGGGGCGCAGCACCGTCGTCCTCGCGTCGGCCCTCGCGCTCACCGATGGTGAACTCGTCGCCGTGGACCCCTTCGTCGACGACTGGAAGTACGGCTCCCCCCAGACCCGCGGCCGGTTCGAGGCGCACCTCGCGCGGGCCGGCGTGGCGGGACGGGTGCGGCTGGTCGCCGAGTATTCGACCCGCGCCCGCCCGACATGGAGCGAACGCCTCGACCTCCTCTTCATCGACGGCAAACACGATGTCGTCACGGTCCTCGACGACCTCCGCTGGACCGCCCATCTCACCCCCGGGAGCCGCGTCCTCATTCACGACTGCTTCTCCTCGGTCGGCGTCACCCTCGGCGTGCTCGCCCTGCTGCGCCCCCACGCCCCACTCCGGTATGCCGCCCGCACCGGTTCGCTCGCCGTGTTCGAGGCCGCGTCCCCGACGGCCCGCGACCGGCTGCGGCTGGTCGGGCAACTGCCATGGTGGCTGCGCAACATCGGGTTGAAGGTCCTTCTGCGGCTGCGTCTCGGCACCCTCGCCCGGCGGCTGGGGCACGACAGTCCCTACGACCCCTACTGACCCACGGCCCCTCCTGGCGCCACCCCACGTCGAGAGTGCAAATAGAGCGGGTCGAGTGTGGTGGTTATCCCCAGGTGGCCCGCGATTCCCTGCCGCGCTGGCGCAGCAACCCGACCTCCCCGAACCGGCCTGGCGCCCCCGAACCGGACCCTCAACCGGACTCTCGACGACCCTCAACCGGCCGCTCGACGGAGGAGGGGTGGTGGAGGAGGAGGTCGACGGCGGCGGCGAGGTCGGGGGCGTCGGGGCCGAGGTGAACGGCATACATCCCCAGGCCGCGGGCGGGGGCGACGTCGGAGGGCATGTCCCCGACCATCGCGCACCGGTGCGGGTCCACCCACGGCGCCTCCCGCAACACCGCCCGGAACATCCCGTCTGCCGGTTTGCGACAGACACACGCGCCGTGGTCGTGCGGACACACGGCCGTATGCGCGATCCGCCCCCCGGCCGCGGCGAGTGCGGCCCCGACCCGGGCCGAGACCGCGTCGAACTGCGCCCAGGTCAGTCGCCCGGTCGCCAGCCCGCGCTGGTTGGTGACGACGACGACGGGGATCCCCGCTGCCGTCAGCCGAGCGACCGCCTCCGCCGCCCCCGGCAGCAGGACGACCCTGTCAGGTGAGTCGACATACCCCCCGACCCGCCGCTCATTGATCGTCCCGTCCCGGTCGAGGAAGACCATGTCCCACGCCGCCCCCGCCACGGCCCTCGGGATCACCGTGCGTCGGCCCACACGTGGTCGACCGCCTCGCACCACGCGTGCGTCCACAGCAGATGGACCTCCTGGATGCGCGGGGTGCAGTCAGACGGCACCACGAGCGTATGCCGCGCATGCCCAGCCAGGTGCCCACCGCGGGCTCCCGTCAGCGCGATCGTCACCAGTCCCCGCTCCCGGGCCGCGTCGAGCGCGGCGAGGATATTGGCTGAACTCCCGCTCGTCGTCATCGCGATCAGCACGTCCCCGGCCCGCCCGTGCGCCCGCACCCCGCGGACGAAGACCTGGTCGAAGCCGTAGTCGTTGCCGATCGCCGTGAGCGACGCCGGCGACTCGGCGAGGCTCAACGCCGGCAGCGGGTCCCGATCCCGCACGCACCGACCGGCGAACTCGGCCGCCACGTGCGAGGCCATCGCGGCGCTTCCCCCGTTGCCGGCGACGAGGATCGTCCCCCCCGCGGCCACCGCGTCGACGAGTGCCCGCCCGGCCGCGTCGACCGACGCCACCAGCCCCGGGTCGGCCAGCGCGGCCCCCAACCGGACCCACTCCGCCACGGCCGCCGCGTGCCGCGCGGCGACCTCCGCGTCACCGTCGCCGGGACGGACGGGGTGCGCGGGCGTCAGAGGGTCTCGACGCGCCATGTCGTCACCCCGTGCTGGCTGAACGTCGACTCTGACACCATCATCCCCATGGCGAGCAACTTCTCGGCCACCAGGTGTTTGCGCTCGAACTCGCAGACGAAGATCATGTGCCCGCCACCGCCGGCGCCGGTGACCTTGGCGCCCAGGGCCCCATTGCGCAGGGCCACGTCGACGGCCTCGTCGATGAGCGGGGTCGAGATGCGCTCGGACATCTTGCGCTTCTGTGCCCACGCCTGACCGAGCAGCGACCCGAAGGCCGGCACGTCCCCACGCAGCAGGGCCTGCTTCATCGCGTGCGCGATCTCCTTCTGGGCCCGCAGCCCCGCGGTGGCGTCGGCCTGACCGTGCTCATACCGGCTGACTTGGTCCTCGATGATGTGATCGCTGACGCGGGTCTTGCCGGTGAAGGCCAGCAGCATGTTGTGTTCGAGTTCGTGGACGGTCGCCCCGCGGATCCGCAGCGGATAGACGACCACCTCGTCGCTGCCGAACTCGATGAAGTTGAACCCGCCGAAGGCGGCGGCATATTGGTCTTGCAAGCCGCCCGGGATCGCCAGGTCCTCCCGCTCCAGCCGCACCGCCAATTCGGCGATCTCGTGCGGCGTCAGGTCGACCCCGAGGTGCGCGGCGACGAGCGCGATGACCGACACCATGACCGCGCTCGACGATCCCAGGCCCGATCCGGGCGGAGCGTTCGTGTGGAGGAAGAGGTCGAATCCGGTCGCGGCGAACGCGTGCGGATACTCCAGCAGGTGCCGGATCGCCGCCTTGGGCAGGTCGAGCCGCCCGTCCAGTTCGACCGGCGAGCCGACCTCGAAATCGACCGATTCGCCGAAGTCGAGGCTCTGCACGGTCACGACCCCGTCCGTCCGCGGCCGCAGCGTCGAATAGGCATAGCGCGTGATGGTCGACGACAGCACCGCCCCGCCCTCGCGTTCGGGGAACGGCGGCACGTCCGTCCCGCCGCCGGCGAAGCTGACCCGCAGGGGTGCGCGGGCGCGCAGGGTCGAGCGGGTGGGCGGCACAACGGGTCCTTCCGGCGGGCGATCGGGGCGACGGTATCCCATCGTCCCCCCAAACGGTTACTCGGCGGTAGGCCACGCCTCGCCGTCCCCGAGCACCCCGCCATCGAGGATCGCCCCCGGCATCACCCGCGCCCCCCGCCCGAGCACGCTGTCACACACGCTCGCGCCGGCCCCGACGACCGCCCCCGGCATCAGCACACTCCCGAGCACCTGGGCGTATGCCGCCACGCGCGCTCCCGCGCCCACGCTCGCTCCCCCGCCGACCACCGCCGCCGGATCGACCTCCGCCGCCGGATCGATCCACGCCGCGAGTCCGCGCCCGACGACGATCGCGGCGGACAACCCCACGAGTGCGGCCGGAGACCCGACGTCGACCCACACCGCCTGTTCCCGGTAGGCCGTGATGCGCCCCGCCGTGACCAGACCGGGAAGGATGTCGCGTTCGAGGGAGACCACACCGGGCCGTATGCCGTCGATCACCCGCCGCCGCACGGCATACGTCCCGCCGTTGACCTCCAGGCTCGGCGGGTCGGGCGACTTCTCGACGAACGCCGTCACCCGCCCGTCCGCGTCCGCCACCACCGAGCCGTATGCCGTCGCGTCCGCCACGGTGCGCAGGTGCAGGACGACGTCGGTCGCGGCGGCCCGGTCGAGACACCGCACCTGCGCGCGGACGTCGTGCTCGGTGAACAGATCCCCGTTGACGACGACGATCGGCGCGTCAGGGGCGGCGTCCGGGAGCAGCCGGCCGGCGACGACGAGCGCGCCGCCGGTGCCGAGCGGGTGGGGCTCCACGGCATACGCGAGGCGCACTCCGAATGCGCCCCCGTCCCCGAGGACCGGCGCGAAGGCCTCGGCGAGATGCGCAGTCGCCAGCACGACATCGGTGACCCCGTTTCTGGCGAGCCAGCGCATCTGGTGGGCGAGGAAGGGCTCGCCGGCGACCTCGAGGAGATGCTTCGGGCGGGTGGCGGTCAGCGGCGCCATCCGCGTCCCCAGCCCGCCAGCGAGGACGATCGCGCTGGTCACGAGCCTGCGAGGGTCTGGAGCTGCGGCGCGAGCCAGGACCAGAGGACCGCGCCGGAGTCGCCGGTGAAGTGGAGGCCGTCGGCATACAGCGGCGTGCCGTTGATCGTGTCGTGGTAGCCGCCGGTGCACAGGAGGGCGTACTGGTCGAGCACCGGCACCCCGACGCTCTGCCCCCACGCACCGACCATCGTGTCGAGCGCGGTGACCGCGGCATCGTCGTTGGTCCGGGTCAGTTCCGAGGTGCCGGCGACATCGGGCAGCCGGTGACAGCCGAGGTTCATGACGGCGACGTGGGCGGCGCCGTTCTCCCTGGCCATGGCGACGATCCGGTCGAGTTGCGCACGGAGGTATGCCGCGTGCGCGCCACTCCCCGCCGCGAGCACCTGGCCGTCGACCTCGATGTCGTCGAGCATCGGGTGGGTGAGGAAGACGACGGCGACGTCGGGGCGATGGGCGGCGACGGTCCGCGGCCAGCTCGCCCGCCAGTCGCGGCACTGCTGGGTCGTGGTCTGGACCTGCCCGTCGACGATCTTGGGCGCGTCATACATATCGCAGCCGAAGTTCGTGTCCTGGTCGACCCGGAGGTCCGGATAGCTCGAGGCGGGGAAGCTCACCGCGAGGCTGTAGGGAATGGAGTTGCCGAGCAGGAGGATGCGGCGCTGGACCGCGGCGGGGGTGTAGGCGGGTGCGGCATACCGCAGACCGTCGCCGCCACCCCCGGCCACGGCGCGGGTGCTCGTCGGCAGGACGGCGATGAGGATGGCGAGCGCGACGGTGCCGGCGAGGGCGGCGAGCGGTCCGAGCCGGGGCCCGCGCGGGACCCAACCACTCAGGCCGCGGCTGCGGATCGGATGCTCGACGAACCGATACGACGATGTGGCGAGCGCGAGGGTGATCGCGAACTGAACCAGCGCGAGGACGACCCCGTGCAGGTGCATCCGCTGCGCGTCCAGATAGACCAGGACCGGCCAATGCCACAGATAGAACCCGTAGGAGATGACGCCGAGCCGGACAAGGGGGCCGGCCGCGAGCAGGCGCTGCACGGGTGAGAGGTTGGGGCTGGCCGCGGCGACGACGACGATCACGGTGACCAGGGAGAAGAGGAGCAGACCGCCCTCGAAGATTCCGGGGGTCGTCTCGTGGACCAAACCGATGCAGGCGAGCAGGGCGACGAGGGCGGGAATCGACGCACGGCGGCAGAGGTCATCGAGGCGGATCCGGGCGCGCCTGCCGATGGGACTTCCCGGCGAGAGCAGCGATGCGAGGACCGCGCCGGCGAGGAGTTCCTGGGCGCGCGTGTCGGTGCCGTAATAGACGCGACTGGGGTCCAGGCCCGGATGGTGAAGGAGGACCATCGCGAGCGCGCTGACCAGGGCGAGACCGGCCAGGACGGCCGTCAGACGGCGGGTGCGACCGAGCAGGCGCAGGAGGAGCACGAGCAGAAGCGGATAGGCGAGATAGAACTGCTCCTCGACCGAGAGCGACCACATGTGGCGCAGGGGCGACGGACTCGCGACGGCGGCGAAATACGCCTCGTCACCGAGGAGGAAGTGCCAGTTCGCGGCATAGAACCACGCGGCGAGGGCGTCGGCGGACAGCGCACCGCGGCGCGCGGCATACGTCCAGAAGAAGCCGGCCGTCACGACGGCGAGGAGGACGAGGATCACGGCGGGAAGCAGGCGCCGGGCGCGGGCGAGCCAGAAGTCGGCAAGGTCGATGCGACCCGTCCGCGCGCGTTGCGTCAGCAACAGCGTGGTGATGAGGTAGCCGGACAGGACGAAGAACACGTCCACGCCGAGCCATCCCCCCGGGAGCCAGCGTGGGTTGGCGTGGAAGACGAAGACGGCGAGGACGGCGACCGCGCGGACGCCGTCGAGGGCGGGGCGGTAGCCCAGGGATCGGTGCGCGGTGGCCGTATGCCGCGTGCGCCCCGGCGTCGCGCCACGCGCGAGCGCCGTGGTTGTCACCGGGCTATGGTGCCACGATGGTGGGGTTCGGTCGTACCCGCCGGTAGCCTGTGCCCATGTCCATCGCGTCCCAGCCCGCCGTGCGCGGCGAGCGGATGAGCACAGGCGCCAAGATCACCACACTCCTCGCCGTGCTCCTGCTGCTCGTCGCCGCCTACTCCTACTTCGTCCCCATCAACATCCCGGCCCAGCAGGGCGTTTTCGGGTGTGGGTCGGCGTTCCACCCCCCCAAGGATGACTTCGCCAAGGGGATCTGCCAGGACCTCGCGAGCATCAACCGGTTCCGGTCGCTCATGTGCCTCATCGCGGCGATCCTCCTCGGGGGTCTCGGGTGGATGTTCTTCGACGGTGCCCCGCGTGCGGCCCGTGTCGTCGAGGACGACGACGAGGCGGCCGAGTCGCCCCGCGATCCCGGCGCGCTGGACGACTGAGACCGGCTCGTGGACGTCGATTCCTTTCTCGCCCAGGTCCCCGCACTGTTCGACGGCGATCCCATGGCGGTCGCTCCGGCGGATCCCGTGTTCGGGTCCGTCGTCGAGTCGGTCGCGGGCTATACCTCGGCCAACGAGCTGGCCGTGCTCAACCTCGCGGCCAGGCTGCTGCCGGCGGGCGAGGCGTATCTGGAGGTCGGGACCTACAAGGGCCGGTCCCTGTGCGGCGCGGTCATCGGGGTCTCGGACCGCACGTTCTATGCCAGCGAGAACTATCTCGAGTTCGGGATGCTGGGGCAGGAGGCGCAGGACGAGTTGCGGCGCAATCTCGCTGAGCATGCCGCGGGTGTCGACGTGCGGCTGATCGAGGGCGACTGCTTCGTCACGCTCGCGACGCCGGGGGTCATCCAGCAGCCGGTCGGGGTCTATTTCTATGACGGCAAGCACACGACCTTGGCGCACTATCTCGCGCTCGGACTCGTCGAGCCGCTGCTCGCCGATGAGGCGCTGGTGTTGGTCGACGACGCGACCTGGCCGGTGGTGCAGAAGGCGCATCGGGCCTATCTGTCGCGGCATCCAGGGTGGAGCGTGGTGGCCCGGTGGGACGCGAAACAGACCGGGGACCCGTTGTGGGCCAACGGATTGCACGCGCTGAAGTATGTCCGCCCGGCTGGGCGTCGGTATGGCCACACGCGGGATGTCGCGTGGCTGCGCCGGGCGCAGGTAGGCGCCGTCGGCCCCGCAGAGTCCGCCGCCTGGCACACGCTGCACCGCTTCCCGCAGCTCGTTCCGCTCGCCAAGAAGCTCTATCCGAAGAAGCCGTCCCGCATCCCGTGACTGGCGACCGGCGACGCTGACACGGCCGATGACAACCCGGTCGCGAGGCGCCCGGGGCGTGGGGCGAGGGCGAGGGGCAGTCCGCGGGCAGAGACACGCCGCGTGCCGACGCCGCATACGGCGTGTCTCTGCCCGCGGACGTGGATTGCCGGGACCTATCGACGCTGGCCGTCCAACGGTGCCGGGGCGCGGCGCAGGACGTCCAGGAGCCCCACCCCGACGACACCCGCGGACGCAACCAGGGCCACCGCGAGGATCCGCCAGGCATGCGCATGCTGCCAGCCGACGACGAGCGCGGTGAGGGCGACGCAGGCGACCCACGCGACCACCCCGAGGCGGCCGTCGTCGCCGGCCATCCCGGCATACAACAAGACCTGGGCCAGCCCGAGCAGCGTCCCGAGGACGACGAACCACGGCAGCATCCCCGTCGCGTGTTCGTATGCCGTACCCCCACTCAGCCGGATCAGCCACGGCGCCGTCGTGGCCGCGATGACGACCCCGATCCCGCCGAGGAGGGCGACGAACCCGGCTGCTTCCACCACGCGTTTCCGGGTGTTCGACGGGTGCAGCGCCGGGACGATCCCGATGGCGAGGAACTGCGTTCCCCACATGACGACCTTGCTGAACACCGACCCGAGGGCATACGCCCCGGCATCCGACGCCGTCAGATAGTGCCGCGCGAGCAGCAGGTCGACGGTCGACAGCGCGACAAGCGCCCCCAGCGTCCGGTTCGCCCGGAGCAGCTCACGAACCGCCCCATGGCCCAGCCGGTGCCCGAGGCCCGCCATGTCGGGGCGCGCCTGGAGCCACGGGACGACCGCCGCCGCCACCCCGGCGACCAAGAGCACCGCGAAGAACCCGTCGACTCCGAATCCGGCGCGAGCGGCGCACCATACGGCCGCGACCCGCGACACCGCGGTGAACAGGACCGACAACCCGAACGCGACCATCCGGGCGCGCCCGAGCAGCACCCCCTGCATCGCCGCGGTCACCGCCATCGGCAGGAGGTTCGCCATCGCCAGGACGAACGTCATCGGCCCAGTGAGATGGAACGCCCCGACGGCCAACGGGCTGGCCGCGACCCCCAGGACGACGAGCCCGCCCCCGACCGCCCCCGCCAACTCCAGGCCCGTTCCCGGGCGCTCGCCCTGGCGCCGCGCGACGACGATCTGGATCGCGCCGACGGGGATGGCGAGCAGCAGACCGGAGTTGTTGACCGCGGAGAACGCCCCGAACTGCTCGGGCCCGAGCGCGCGGGTCGCGACGAGGATGACGGCATACCCGAGGATGTTGGCGACGATCATGAGGATGCCGAGCGTCAACCCGCTGATCCGACGCGGCGTGGCGGCGGCGGGCGCGGCTGCGGACATCGCCACGGGCAGCCCTTTCTGACATTCCGGCTGCGGCGTGCGGCCAGTTACTATCTCCCTACCCAAGGGTAGCTAACGTCCTACCGCAGGGTAGCAACCCGTCAAGCCAGACCGAGCCCCACGTTCCCACCTTCCGGAGTCGACCGATGCGCCGCGCCCTGACGCCTCATCGACTCGCGGTGGCGGGGCTGATCCTCCTCCTGACGATCGTCGTCGTCGGCAACGGCTGGGACCAGACCTTCACCGACATCAAACCCGAGATCTACTACGCCCCCGCGGCGATGGTCGGCCACTACCTCTCCTCCTGGACGGCGACGCCCTATCTCGGCTCGCCGAACTTCAACGTCGGCCTCGCCCCCGTCGTCCTGGCCCTCGCCCCCCTCGACCTGCTCGGTTTCTCCGCCAAAGCGATCTTCCTGCTCTCCCACCTCGCCCTGTGGCTGATCGCCGGCACCGGAGCCGCCCGCCTCGCCCGCGCTCTCTCCCCCGCCGCGTCGCCGTGGACCGGTCTCGCGACCGCCGTCTGCTATGTCGCCAATCCGTATGCCGTCGTCGGCGGCAGCACCCTCGCCGTCCTCCTTCCCTACGCCCTCCTCCCGTGGATGGCGTACGCCCTGGTCCGGGCCCTGCGCGAGCCCGCCTCCTGGCGCTGGCCCGCCGCCGCCGCGCTCGCCTTCTTCGCCCAGAGCGGGATGAATGTCGCGGTCATCCCCATCTTCCAACTCCTCGCCGTCCCGCCGATCGCCCTCGCCGTCGGTCGCGCCGCCGGCCTCACGTGGCGCCGGATCGGCCTCGTCCTCGCCAAATGCGCCGTCTTCGTCGCCGGAGTGTCGCTCTATTGGCTGCTCCCCTCCCTCACCGCCACCGCGACCGGCCAACAGATCGTCGCCGGGTCCGAGACGGTCGACGGAATCGCCCGGGTCTCCTCCCTGACCGAGGTCCTGCGCGGCCTCGGCATCTGGACGCTCTATGGCACGGGACCGGACGGGCCGTGGGTGCCGCAGTACGCGGCATACGAAACGAATTCGGTCATCGTCGTCGCCTCGCTGCTGTGGCCGGTCGTCGCCCTTCTCGCGCTCGTGGTCGCCGGACGCACCCTGCGGCGCACGGCCGCCCTCCTCATCGGGACCGGTGCCGTCACCATGGTCGGCCTGTATGCCGCCGCCGGCCCCACTCCCATCGCCCTGCTCGTCGCCCGGCTCTTCGACACGATCTCGCCGTTGCTCGCTTTCCGGACCACCAACAAGGCCGGCGCCGTTCTCACCCTCGGCTTCACGCTCGCGCTCGGACATGCCGTCCCGATCTGGTGGCGGCCCGCGCGCTCCCGTGTCCGTATGCCGCGTCCCGCCCGCCGCTGGGCCCTCCCCGCCGCGCTCACCGCCCTCGTCGCCGGGTGGGTCTATCCGGCGCTCACGGGCAATCTCTACACCTCGCCGATCGACATCCCCGCGTATTGGCGCCAGGCCGCGGCCGCCGTCGACGCGCAGCCACACGACACCCGCGTCCTCCTGCTGCCCGCGCAGACCCGCCCGACCTATCGCTGGACCGACGAGCGCCCCGACGACGTGACGAACTCGCTGGTCCGCCGCGAGGCGATCATCCCCGAGACGACGCCCAACACGTCGGCGCCCGGGGGCAACTTCCTCGCCGCGCTGGGTGATCTGTTCGGCACGGGAGTGGCGGGCCCGGACACCCTCTCGACCATGGCGCGCTATCTCGGGGCCGGCGACATCCTGCTGCGCCACGACGTCGCGTGGGAGGACGTCGCCGGTCCACGACCCGCGCTGACCAGCGCCGAAGCGGGTGCCGACCCAGGGCTGCGGGGCGTGGCCAACTTCGGCGCACCCGGCGAGAACGTCGCCGGGAAGGCCGCCCCGGTCGGCCTCGAACACCTGCTCTCCCCCGTCCAGCTGTATGCCGTCCGCGACCCCCTCACCACCGTCTCCGCCCGGCCGCTGACCGGCAACGTCGTCGTCGCTGGAGACGGATGGGCCTATGACGCGCTCGCCCGCTCCGGGCTCCTCCCCGGCTCCCCGGTGGTCCGGTTCGCCGCCGATCTCGCGTCCGCCACGGGGACGAGCGCCGGCAGCGCAACCGCCGCCGACCCGGCCGGCATCGGCACCCTCATATCCGCCGCCGCCCGGCTCGTCCTCACCGACACCAACCGCCGGCAGAGCGTCATACCGAATCGATTGACAGCCGGCTTCGGGCCGCTGCTGCCCGCCGACGCGACCCCGGCCGGTACCCGCGCGCTCGGTGGCGCCGCCGACCAGACCGTCCTCGTCCGTGAAGGACCGGCGATCCGGGCGAGCCAGGTCGGTGCCGCATTCTTCGAGACGCCGTATGGCGAGGCCGACAACGCCCTCGATGGCGACCCCGCGACGGCGTGGCTGTTCGGTGACTTCCGGCGAGCTCCAGGGGTCACCCTCGACGTGAGCTTCACCCGACCGCAGACACTGCACACGGTGACGATCCGCCCTGCCGCCCTGGGTCCGGTGCACCTCGACCGGGTCACGCTGACCGCCGGGGGTGTCAGCCGCGAGGTCACTCTGCCCGACACCGGCGTCGCGAGCGTCGACTTCGGTGGCGTCGCGGCGAGCGGCGTCCGGCTGCGGGTCGACTCGATCCGCGGCGACGGCTACTCCCTCGTCGGCATCGCCGAACTCGGCCTCCCGGGTCCGAAGGTCCGCCGGATCGGCCGCCTCCCCCTCTCCTTCACCGCGGCGTATGCCGCGCTCGACCCGGCCGCGAAGGCGCGGGTGGACGGCATACCGCTCGATGTGCTCCTCTCGCGCGTGCGCAATGCCGCTGGCTCCGCCGACGACTCCGAGACGACGCTCGAGCGCGACATCACCCTTCCCGACGCGCGGGCGTTCACGACGTCGGCGACGGTCCGCGTTCCGTCGGCGTCGATAGCGACGTATGACGCGCTCTCCGGCCTCGACCCGTCCGTGCGGGTGCGGGCCAGTTCGGTGCTGCTGGACAACCCCGATCTGCGCGCGTCGATGGCCGTCGACGGCGACCTGCGGACCGGCTGGGTGCCGTCGGGGATCGTCGGCAGCTGGTGGGAGATCTCGGGGAAGGCCCGGATGATCGAGCGTGTCGCGATCACCCAGCGGCGAGTGCCGCAGGCGGGTGTCGACGCCGGCCGGATCGCCGATCGGGTCCGGATCGAGGTCGACGGGCGGGTCGTCGCGACAGCGCGCCTGACGGCGGGTGTGAACCCGATCAGGTTGCGGAAGCCGCTGCGTGGCAAGGTGGTTCGAGTCGAATTCACCCGCGAGTCGGGCACGGGATCGCCGCCGCAGATCGTCGACATCGACACCGGCCTGCGCCCGGCCGTGTCCCGTGAACGGCCGTGTGTCACCGTTGCCGAGGTCGACGGGCTGCCCGTGCGGATGCGGCCGAGCCTGCCGATCCGCCTCGCCGATCACGACTCTCCCGGGACCTCGTGGGAAGGCTGTTCGCCCGAGACCGACCTCGCGGCGGGAACGCACACGGTCCGGTCCGTTCGGGACTATCAGCTCGACACCTTCGCGCTCCGCGACCGGCAGGGTGTGGCCCCGGTGCCGGCCGCGTCGCCGCGCGCCGTGAGCACGACGGGGTCGACGACCGACATGACGATCACGCTCGACGTCGGACCGACCTCGGTCGCCCTGAAGATCGGCGAAGGCTACGACGCGCGCTGGGTCGCCGAGGTCGATGGCCGCTCGCTCGGCACCCCCGTGGTGATCGACGGCTGGTCGGTGGGCTGGATCCTCGACCAGGCGGGGCGGCATACGGTCCACGTGTGGTTCGCTCCCCAACGGGCGGCGACGATCGGGGCCTGGGTCTCGGGACTCACCGTCCTCGGGTGCGCGCTCCTCGTCGGTATGCCGTTCCGCCTCCGCCGCCTCGCCTTCGCCGCCGCGGTCGGTCGCCGTAGCCGGACGGAAGGAGCGGGCGCGAGCGCACCCCTCACGGCGTGGCCACTCGCCCGCCGGTGGCTCCCGGTGGGTGTCGTCGCCGCCGGGGGGTTCGCGTTCGGGATCCCGGGACTGGTCGGGGCGCTCGTCGTCGTCGCGACTCGCCGGCGGCTGACCGCGCGCCGTCAGATCATCGCGGGGGCGGTCGTCGTCGCCGCCGCCGGACTGCTCCAGATCGTCCTCGCGATCCCCTCCTGGGGGTCGGTGGACGCGCTCGTCACCGCCCACTCCGCCTGGCCGCATGTCGTCGCGGCGGCGGGGCTCGTCATCGCCCTCGCGGGGGCGATGCGTGCCAGACCAGAACCCGCAGAGAGAGCCGTCCGATGACCGAAACCACCGCCACCGACACCCCGGCCGAGCCCGCCCTCGTCAGCGTCGTCGTGCCCACGCGCAACAACGCCCGGACGATCGCCGCGTGCTTGGATTCGGTACGCGCCCAGACCTATCCGGCCCTCGAACTGCTCGTCGTCGACAACCACAGCAGCGACGGGACGCCCGATATCGCGCGCGCCCGGGCGGACGCCGTCATCACGGCCGGGCCCGAACGCAGCGCCCAACGCAACACGGGGATCGAGGCCGCGTCCGGGGAGTGGGTGCTCTGGCTCGACAGCGACATGAACCTCACCCCCGACGCTGTTCAGGCGGCCGTCGACACCGCGGCCACGACCGGTGCGATCGGGATCGCGCTCCCCGAGCGGACCATCGGCGACGGCTTCTGGACCGCGTGCCGGGCACTCGAGCGCGCGTGCTATCTCGACGAGCCATGGCTGCACAACCCGCGGCTGATCCGCCGCGACTATCTCGTGGAGGGCGGCGGGTTCCACCTCGCCATGTCCGGACCCGAGGACGCCGATCTCCGGCTGCGCATGCACGCCGACGGCGCGGGGATCGCCTTGGCTCCGGTCCTCATCGATCACGACGAGGGGCGGCTCACGGTCGCCGACGTCCTGCGGAAGCGCTACTACTACGGCCGGTCGATCCCCGCGTTCGCCGGACAGCATTCCGGGGCGGTGTCGGCGCAGGGACGCACCCTGCTGCGGGCGTATGCCCGCAACTGGCGCCGGCTCGCGAAGGATCCGGCCCATGCGGCGGGGATGGTGCTTCTGCGCGCGGTGGAAGTGGGCGGGTATGTCTGGGGCGCCCGCCGCGGCGCCCGGGACCTGGCCGACCAGGACCGGGCCGCGCGGTGACCCGCGAACTGCTCTGGGTCTCCCTGCCGGACCAGCGCGCCCGGCGCGAGGTCTACTGGATGTCCCGTATGCCGGACACCCACGTCACCGCCCTCGCCCGCGAGGCGCCCGAGGGCGACCTCAGTTGGGTGCCGACGGCGTACGTCCGCCCGGTCACGCGGTTCATCGAGGCGGGCGCGCTCGCCTGGGCGAGGGGACTCGCGGAACGGGACCCCGCGGCATACGACTGGGTGGCGTCGCTCGAACTGTGCTCCCTCGTGACCGGGCAGGCGTCCCGGTGGCGGCGGACGGCGCGACGGCGCGGCGGGCGGGTGCGGCAGGCGGTGATCACCTGGGAGAACCTGCCCGACCAGCCGCTCTATCGGCTGCCGCCCTACAAGCAGGCGGTCGACTCGTGCCGGGACGCCGACCTCCTGCTCTGTATGGTCGACGCGGCCCGCGATCACCTGCTGGCCAATGGGTTCGACGACGAACGCATCCGCGTGGTCAAGCCCGGCGTCGACACGGAGGTGTTCTATCCGGCACCGGAGGTGGTCGTCGAGCCTCGGGTCGTCTTCTGCTCACCATTGGCGCCCAACAAGGGCATCGACCGGGTGCTGGAGGCGATGGCGCTCGTCCATCGCCGCATCCCCGAGGCGCGCCTCGCCGTCGCCGGGCGCGGGCCGTTGCAGGGGCTGGTCGAGGCGGCCGCCGCCGACCCGACGACCGGGGTGGAGTATGCCGGGAGCCTCCCCGCTGCCCGGGTCGCGGACTTCCTTCGCACCGGGTGTGTGTTCACGACGGCGCCGCGTCCGACGTGGAAGTGGACCGAGCAACTCGGGCTCGCGTATCTGGAGGCGATGGCCTGTGGCCTCCCCGTGGTGACGACGATCTGCGGCACCAACGACGAGGCCGTCACCCCCGGCAACGCGCTGGTCCCCGACGAGGTGGAGGCCCTCGCCGATGCGCTCGTCCGCATGCTGGAGGACCCCGCCCGCCGGGCCGCCGTCGGCGCCGCCAACGCCACCCACGCCCGCACCCACCACGACCTCGCCACCCAATGCGCCCGCATGGGAGACGCCTTCGCCGAGATCGAATCCCACTGACCCCCGCTGACCCTGTCGACAGATCACATAGCCCCCGTCGAGAGGTCATATAAGGACCGTCGAGAGATCAAATAAGCGCCGTCGAGAGATCAAATAAGCGCCGTCGAGAGATCAAATAAGCGCCGTCGAGAGATCAAATAAGCGCCGTCGAGAGATCAAATAAGCGCCGTCGAGAGATCAAATAAGCGCCGTCGAGAGGTCACATAAGGAGCGTCGAGAGGTCATCCGCTCTGCCATATGGGGATCGATGATCTCTCGACGAGGCTTATGTGACCTCTCGACGAGGCTTATGTGACCTCTCGACGACGGAGCGGACGTGGCGTTCGAGCTCGGTCCCGGTGCGTTCCCAGCTGAAGGAGCGCGCGTGGCGGCGGGCGTTCGCGCCATACTTCCCCCGCAGGTGACCGTCGGCCAGCAGACCGTCGACCTGGGCGACCAACTCGGTGAAGTCCCCCGCCAACAACCCCGTCTCACCGGCGACGATGGACTCGGTGACGCCGCCGGCATACGCAAAGGCGATCGCCGGCGTGGCGTGCAACCCCGCCTCGACGATCGTCAGTCCCCAACCCTCCTTCTGCGACGGCATGAGGACGACCCACGACTGCGCGAGCAGCCGGTGCTTCTCGGCCTCCTCGACGAACCCGTGGAAATGCACCCGCTCAGCCACCCCCGCCTCCTCGGCGTGCGCCCGCAGATGGTCCTCCCAATAGCCGCTCCCGACGATGTGCAATTGCAACGTCGGATAGCGCTCGGACAGCGCGGCGACCACGTCGATGGCGACCTCGTTGTGCTTGTGTGGCACGAGGCGTCCGAGCACCATCAGACTGGGTTCGGCGGAGCGGGGGACGTCGGCATAGGCATCGAGATCGGCGGGCTGGTCGTTGCCGGAATAGACCACGGTGACGCGCTCGGGTTCGACCCCGAGGCTCCCGAGATCGGCGCGGGTGGCCTCCGAGACGGTGACATAGTCACAGCGCCGATAGACCCACGGGGCGACGCGCGACTCCAAGACCCACCCCACCGTCCCGAGCGCCCGGCCGAGCACCATCGGCCATTGGTCCTCATGGACGTGGTGGACGATGTTGACCACCGGTGCGCGAGCGACGAGCGGCGACCAGAACGGCACACCGTTCTGGACGTCCAGGACGAGGTCATAGTCCCGCCGGTGCCGGGCGAGGTGCGCGAGCGCGTGCGCATAGACCCCGAACCGGCTGCCTCCGCGCACCACGCGCACCCGGTCGTGCCAGGTCGTCTTGGACGATCCGGGGAAGCGCGCGGTGAACAGCGTCACGTCGTGCCCGTGCTCGGCGAGGATCTCGGCCGTGCGCTCGACGAAGGTCTCCGACCCGCCCGCCTCGGGGTGCTCGCGGTCGCGCCACGAGAGATAGAGGATGCGCAGGGGCACCACTCGCCCGCCTTCGACCACGTCCGACCTCCACGTCGTTCCCGACGTCTGTGGCCGGGTAGTTACTCGCCATTAGGATAGCGGCGTGCAGCGGCCGAACGACACAGTGGAACGCGGCCGTCCCTGCGAGATCTGCGCGGCGCCGACCATCCCGTGGCACCTGCTCGGCGGCGGCGCCGTCGAGCGTTGTCCCGTATGCCGCCACGTACGTCGCCCCCTTGCCTCCTCCCCTGCCCATCACCGCGACCTCGCCTACGGTGGCGATCCCGGCCTCGACCGGTGGCGCACGGCGCTCACCTACCGCGCGCTGGTCGCGGGCGGCATACCGCGCAGTGTGTTCGAGATCGGGTATGGCGCGGGCGCACTCCTGCGGCGTTTCCACGATGCGGGGGCCCGGATCGCCGGGGTAGACCCGGGGCAGTTGGACGTCGACGTCGACCCCGAGGTCCGCGCTCACGGGCGGCTCTGGTCCGGCCCCGCCGAGGACCTGCCCGACGGCTGGGTGGCTGCGGATCTCGTTGTCGGCGTGCATGTTCTCGAACATGTCGGCGATCCGCTGGCGACGCTGCGCAAGGCCGTCACGATGCTCGAACCGGGCGGCCGGGTCGTGGCGCTGACGCCGGCCGGCGACTCCTGGGGACCGCGGACCTATGGCGCGTGCTGGTGGATGCTCGAAGATCCGACCCATGTCCGCTTCTTCTCCGCGGAGTCGCTCGCCCAGGCCGCGGCGTCGGTCGGCCTCGTCGACATCCAGATCGACCGGCTCGTCCTCGACAGCCTCACCACGGACGTCGGATCGATGGCGCGGATGCGCGGCATACGCCGTCCCGACGGGGTTCTGGGGAGCAGGGGCGTACTCGCGGCGGCGCTAGCGACCGCGCCGGCGGTCGTCGGATTGCGCGCGATGGCGCCTCGGACCCGGCCGACGCTGCGCCTGACGGCACACCGGGCCGCAGCGTGACCCAGAAGCGGGGGCTGCGCCGCTCGCGGGACCTGTTCGCCAGCTTCCTCGTCGAGCAACCGGACCCGGACCGCTTCTATGGGCATCTCGCCGCCGATTCGCTCGCAACGCTGGCCGACTACGTCGACGTCCGCGGCCGGCTCGTCCTCGACGTCGGCGCCGGGCCAGCGCAGTTCGCCGCGGCCTTCCGAGCTGCGGGGGCGCGCTATGTCCCCCTCGATCACGACCCGACGGTGTCGTCGGTCGCCGACGGCGGCATCGTCGGGTCCGCGTTGGCGCTTCCGGTCGCAGACCGGTCCGTCGACGTCGTCTTCTCCAGCAATCTGCTCGAGCACGTGCCCGACGTCGAAGCCGTCGCCGACGAGATGGTCCGGGTGCTCAAGCCCGGCGGCGTGCTCTATCTCAGCTACACGAACTGGCTGTCACCTTGGGGTGGTCACGAGGCGTCGCCGTGGCACTGGGTCAGCGCGGATTACGCGGTCCGGCGCTATCAGCGGCGGCACGGCAGGCTGCCCAAGAACCGTCTCGGGGAGACGATCTTCCGGACGAGCATCGCCCAGGGCCTGACGTGGGCGCGCGACCATTCCGACATCGAGATCCTCGCGGCGCGACCCCGGTACCTGCCAGACGGATTCCGGATCCTCCTCCGCCTCCCCGGAGTCCGCGAGATTCTCACGTGGAATCTTCTCCTCATTGTCCGGAGGCGGCCCGAGCGGCCGACAGCATGAGTGGCGAGGTGCGCGACCCCGTCGCGGTCGAGCCCGCGCTCCGGCGATCCGGCGCCAGCCTCGCGGCGGCCACCTTCGCCTCGGGGATCTTGGGCTATGTCTACATCGTCGTCCTGACCCGCTCCCTGGGTCCGCAGCTGTATGGCGAACTCGGCGCCCTGCTCGGCCTCACCGTCATCTTCGCGGTCACCTCGACCGCTCTGCAGTTGGAGGCGACCCGCGCGGTCGCGCTCGATCCGGCGGGCCCGACGGGATGGATCCTCCGGCGCGGAGCCCTCGTCTCGGTCGGGACGATGGTCCTCGGGCTGCTCATCGCCCCGCTCGTCGTCCGGACGCTGCATCTGTCATCCGCGTGGCCAGCCATCGGGGTCGCGGCCGTGCTCTTGCCGCAGACGTTCATCGGCGGCCAGCTCGGGATTCTCCTCGGGGGTGGGCGTCATGTCGCCTTCTCCCTCCTGCTCGTGCTCAGCGCCGGCAGCCGGACCGTCGCTGCCGTCGCCACGGCCGTCCTCGGGGGCGGGCCGAACCTGGCCCTCTGGATCACCGCTGCCACCGCCCTGGCGGTCAACGGGATCGGCGCGCTCCAACTGCGTCGGGGGGACGCCGGCGGGGTGAGCCGTGAGCGGGGGGTGAGCACACGGCATACGGCCGAGGAGGTGATGCTCGCGGGCAACGAGACGATCGTCGAGGTGGGCCTCGTCGAGTCGGCCGAGAGTGGCACGACCCGCCCCGGGTGGGGCGGGCTCGTCCGGGCGAGCATCGGAGCGGGGGCGCTCCTCGCCCTGCTCAACGCCGACCTCCTCGCCGCACGGTCGGTCCTCGGTGGCACGGAGTCGGGATGGTATGCCTTCCTCACCCTGTTTGGGCGAGTCACGTTCTGGGGCACCAACTTCCTTGCCCTCTGGGTCTTTCCCCATGTCGCCTCCCGTGGTTCGGCCAGCCGGGCGGTCCGCGTCGCACTGGCGGCGGTCGCCGCCGTCGGAACTCTCGCGATCGTCGTCACCTGGGCGTTCGACGACGCGCTCACGCGGGCTCTCGCCGGGCCCGCGTATGCCGCGGCCGCCCCGTCCGCGCCCGCTTTCGCGGCCGTCGGGATGCTGCTGGCCGTCGTGCAGTTGGCGACCTATGTCGACGTGGCAAGAGCTCGGCATACGGTCTCCGTCATCGTGTGGCTCGGCGCGTTCGCCGTCGCCACCGCGGTGCGTTTCGTCGCGCCGGTGACCGTCCGTGGAATCGTCACGACCGCGCTCGTAGTCCTCGCGGTCGTCGCCGGGCTGAGCCTGGCGACCCTCGTGCCGCGGAAAGCGACCTGAACAGCGATCCACAACTGCGCCTGGGAGGTCATGCCATCATCCAGACACGGCCCGGCCCGGATGCCGCCCCGGCGCGCCCCCGTTCAGGCCATGGGTGCTCCGTTGCCGGAGCCCGGCTTCGACCTCTCCGCTGCGATCCGGTCGATGGCCTCCTTAGACTCCCTCAGGCTGAGGCCGGTTGCGTCGCGATAGACCTTGACCGCCGCGATCGTGTGCCCACGGGTCAGTTCCTCCTCGACGCGAGGCCGGATGAGGAGCTCCGCCGAGGGAACGCCGAGGTGCGCCGCGATGCGCTCGATCGCAGCGTCCTGATGGGCCAGCCGACGGCGTAGTTCTGCGGTCAGATTGGACAGCTGGATGAGCATGAGCACAGCGACCAGAGAACCGGCTCCCAGCAGCCAGGCGACGGAGTCCATGACACGACCGTAGCAAGCTCGCCACGCGGCGCAGTGAACGCTGTCAGCCCTCACTGCCCGGCGCGGCGAGCGACCGGTGAGTCACCGGAGCGCGCGGGTGGGGATGGGCTCTTCGGTGACGGTGCCGTCCCCGGTCCGACGCACGACGTAGGCGCCCTTGCCGGCCTGCTCGCTCACTGCCTCCACGAGTTCGGTCCCGTGATAGACGAGTCCGACGCCGTCGTCGGTGCAGTGAGTGACACCCAGGGTGCCATCGCCGACGAGGCGATGCACGGTGGGACGGCGCTGCGCCTCGGAGTCGTAGTGGACACCATTCCCGAACGGCAGCAGCGCAAGCCCGTTGGTCACCGCGCGGAGCTCGGGACCGAAGGAATCCGTGCATCCGCCCTGATACCAGCAGATCGAGCCGGCAGACACTCCGGACAGCACGACGCCGGCCTGCCACACGCGCCGGAAGACCGGACGCAGTTCGTGGACATCCCAGACGGCGAGCAGGTTCGCCACCGATCCGCCGTTGACCCAGACGACGTCCTGGGCCAGCAGATGCCCCTCGATGTCCGCGACATTGGGCATCGGGAACAGGTGGAGGTGACTGAGCTCGAATCCAGCAACGCGCGCCGCGTCGTCGAGTTCCGCAGCGAACGCGCGCTGGTCCCCTGAGGCAGTCCCGAGGACGGTGATCCGCGGCGCGCGTCCGGTCACTCCCGAGAGGTCCACGGCGTGATGGACGAGCGTGTCGAACTCCAGGCGCGTCCGGGTTCCGAAACGGTAGCCACCCGAGGTTGCAAGAATCGTGGGCTGAGGCGCAGGCATTCCGTCACCTTATGTCGGCAGCGAAAAATAGCCGTAGGCCGCGCTCGCCGCTGCTCATCATCCACGCGTGGTTGGCCACGAGCATCGGGCGGGCGAGTCGCCCGACCACGACGCGGTCGAGCAAGCGCCCGAGCCCGCCCGCGCTCAGATCGACCTGTTGGCGGTACTCCGCGCGCGTCCCGGCACCGTCCGGCAACACCTCCCAGGAGGACCACCCGGTCAGATCCCCGGTGAGCCGCACCGCCAGCCGCCCCGCGGCGGGATCGGTGACGGTCCGGTGCAACCGCAACCTCAGGCTCCAGGGGAGCAGGCTGCGCACGAGCGCCTCTCCGTCGTCGGGGCCGATCCGGGTGACGGATCGGATCTGCGGCCACCACTGCGGGTAGGCATCGGCGTCGGCGAGCACGGCGAACACCCGGGCCGGCGGCTCGCCCACTCGCCAGGTGTGCGCGAACCGGAAGGCCTGGCTCAGCGCTGGCTCCGGAACGGAGGAGTCACCTGCTTCTTCAACCAGACCGGCGTGGTGACGTCGGCGAACGTCATGAGTTCGCCGTACGCGACGTCGCTGCTCGAGGCCTGCGCGCTGACGTCCGCGGGTCCGGGTGTGAAGGCGATGCCGGCGTCGGGAATCGCGCGGGCACGCCAGCGGAGCACGGTGCCCGCTCCCGCGCACGCAACCTCCGTCGAGAAGTGTCCGACGTTGCTCGAACCGGCCCTGACGGTGTCCACCTCCCCATAGACAGCGACCACGGCCCGCCGATTGCACGTGAGGTTGCCCTCGAGGTAGGCGGAACCATCCGTGATATTGGCATACGCCTCCGTCCGATCGATCGTCGCCGCGAGCCGCAGGCGTGGCGGGTTGGTCACGCGGTAACGCCCACGCGTCGCACCGATCGAGGAGCCGCAGTATTGAACGAACGACAGGTCGACCGACCGGACGAGTCTGTCCGCCGTCCATTGGATCGCATTGATCGTGAAGGAGCCGTGCGCCGGGGAACAACTGATTCCGTTGCCGGACAATTCGAACTGCGGTGCGGGTCCGGTCCAGGGCCATGTCGAGTGGAACGAGAATCGCCCCACGGCGAGCGCGCGCTCGGTCCCCGCAGTGAGACGGAGGAACCAGTCCCGGGTCCGGAGGATGAGCTGGCCATCCCTGAAGATCATCGTCATCGGATCCTCGGGCGTGGCGAGCGTGATGGTCTGCCCGCCGAGGAGGTCGTCGGCCGGGTCCCCTTTCAGGGTGACGGTGCCGACGGCTCGATCGGGGGCCGACGGTTCTGCCGCGGCATCCGAGATCGTGCCCGCCACCGTCAGGCAGGTTGCGAGGAGGAGAAGGGCGAGACGGCGGATCATCACACCATCACCCGTCGGAGCCAGACGCGATCGAGATCAGTGGCCTGCGCGATGCCGTATGCCGGATCCTCCGCTGTTGCTTTCGCATCGACTCGCGCCCAGCCGGCCGCGACGTGGCTGCCCGCCGGGAAGATCGCGTCGGCGGCCCAGGCCATCGACGCCCCGGGCGCGCAGGCGACGGTCACGCCATACCACCCCACCACGATCCGCCCATCGCGCACCACGGTGACGGCGCCGGACACACCCACGTCGATCGCTCGACTGCATGTCAACGTCCCTGCGACATGAGCAGTATCGGTCCGAGGGTTGACTGTGTCCGCCGTCGTGCTGTTGGCCACACTCAATCTGACCGGCCAGGGTCTGGTGATCTTCAGCCGCCCCCGGACCGGGTTGACCTGCGCGCTGCAGTGATACTCGAAGGACGTGTCCAGGTCCTTCACCCAACCTTCGGGCGTCTTGGTGATGCTGTTGACGGTGAATGTGCCGTAGGACGTATTGCCGCAGCCCGCACCGTCGCCGGCGAGAGCCAAGCCCGGCCTGGTCCCGATGTCGGGGAACTGGATCGCCGCATAGGTGCCGACTTCCAGCGTGCGGGCCGTGCCCGATGTCAGATCGAAAAGGAACCAGTCTGTCGCGTCGGATGCCTCGACGTGGACGCCGCGCTGGTCATCGTCCGTCGTCACCGAGATCGCGTCTGCGGGCGTCGCGAATGTCAAGGTCGTGGCGCCGATGAGCCCGTCATCGCGGCTGCCGACGAGCGTGAGGCTGGCCGACGGCGAGGTCACTCTGCGGGGTTGGGCATCCGCGGGAATAGCGATCGAGCACAGGAGGAGAAGAACCAGCATCGCAGTTCGGCGCACGTCCCAAACCCTATGCAGTGGGTGCGCCTCATGAGTGCTCCTGGGTCGTGTCACTGATCTCAGTGCCCTGCCTCGTGCCAGCTCCGCCCGACGCCGACACTGACGTCGAGCGGCACGTCCATCGCGATCGCTTCGCCCATCTCCCGCCGCACGAGTGCCTCCAGGGCCGCGGCCTCCCCCGGTGCGACCTCCAGCACGAGCTCGTCGTGGACCTGCAGCAGCAAGCGCGATGTGAGTCCCTCAGCGTCCAGCCGTCGGCGCACCCCGAGCATCGCAACTTTCATGATGTCGGCGGCCGAGCCCTGGATCGGCGCGTTGAGTGCCATCCGCTCGGCCATCTCGCGCCGCTGCCGGTTGTCGCTGGTCAGGTCGGGCAGATAGCGCCGCCGACCGAGCATCGTCTCGGTGTAGCCCGTCGTCCGCGCCTGCCGGACGATGTCGCCGAGGTAGTCGCGCACCCCGCCGAACCGCGCGAAGTACTCGTCCATCAACGCCCGCGCCTCCTCGACGGGGATCGTGAGCTGTCGCGACAGCCCGAACGCCGACAGGCCGTAAGCGAGCCCATAGGACATCGCCTTGACCTTGCTCCGCATCGCCGGCGTGACGTCCGCGGGCTCGACCCCGAAGACCCGCGACCCGACGAAGCGGTGCAGGTCCTCACCCGAGCGGAACGCCTCGATCAGCCCCGCGTCCCCCGACAGGTGCGCCATGATCCGCATCTCGATCTGGCTGTAGTCGACCGTCATCAACGACTCGAATCCCGGCCCCACGACGAACGCCTCCCGGATGCGCCGCCCCTCCTCGGTGCGGATCGGGATGTTCTGGAGGTTGGGGTCCTTGGACGACAGCCGCCCCGTCGCCGCGATCGTCTGCTCGTATGTCGTGTGGATCCGCCCGTCGTCCGACACCGACTTCAGCAGCCCCTCGACGGTGACCCGCAGCCTGGTCGCGTCGCGGTGCCGCAGCAGCGCCTCGAGGAACGGATGCCCCGTCTTGGCGAACAGCTCCGACAACGCCTCGGCATCAGTCGTCCAGCCCGTCTTTGTCCGCTTGGTCTTGGGCATACCGAGCGTGTCGAAGAGGACGATCTGGAGTTGCTTGGGCGAGCCGAGGTTGATCCGGTCGCCGCCGATCGCGGCGTAGGCGTCGTCCTGGGCCCGGTCGACCGCGTCGGCGAAGTCTTTCTCCAACGCCTCGAGCCCGGCCACGTCGACAGCGATCCCGGTCCGCTCCATCTCACCGAGGACCTCGGTGAGCGGCAATTCGATGTCGCGCATCAGCTCCAGCCCGCCGGCGGCTTCGACTTGATCCCGAAGGGCCACGCCGAGATCGAGCACCGCCCGCGCCCGGACGCAGGCATCGTCGACCTCCGCCTGCTCGTCGGTCGCGAAGTCGAGCATCCCTTCGGGCTGATGGCTCTCGGCCCGCAGGTCGCGGCCGAGGGTTCGCACGACGAGATCGGAGAGGTCGTACTGACGCTGGTCGGGCTTGACGAGATAGGCCGCGAGCGCCGTGTCCAACGCCACCCCCCGTAGCGTCCACCCGCGTGCGGCGAGCGCCAGACTCGGCCCCTTGGCGTCGTGAAGGATCTTGCCGATCCCCGGATCGGTGAGCCACGCCCCGAGCGCCGCGTCGGCGGCCGGATCGAGGTCGGTCACATCCACGTATGCCGCTTCGCCCCCCTCCGTGGCCAGCGCCACCGCCCCGACATCCCCCGTGCCGCGCGCCCACGATCCGACGATGTGGACACCGATGTCGCGTCCCGGCCCGGCGTGCTCGCACAGCCACCCGGCGACCTGCCCACTCTCCAGCCGGGCGGCGTCGAGGTCGAAGCCCCCTTCGACCGCCTCCTCGCTGACGGTGTCGAAGGTCGCGAACAACCGCTCGCGCAACACCCGGAACTCCAGCGGGTCGAAGACGGCGTGGACCTGCTCGCGGTCCCACATCCGCCGCTCGAGATCCTCCAGCGACACGCCCACGTCAAGATCGCGCACGAGTTGGTTGAGCCGGCGGTTGCGCAGCACCTGGTCGAGATGATCGCGCAGCGAGTCCCCGACCTTGCCGCGGATCTGATCGACGCCGGCGACCAGGCCCTCCAGACCGCCGAACTGGAGGATCCACTTCGCCGCGGTCTTGGGACCGACCCCCGGCACGCCGGGAAGGTTGTCGCTCGACTCGCCCACCAGCGCCGCGAGGTCGGAGTACTTCCCCGGCGGCACGCCATAGCGCTCCTCCACTGCCGCCGGAGTCATCCGGGTCAGTTCCGAGACCCCACGGATCGGATAGAGCAAGGTGACGCGGTCGGACACGAGTTGCATGGCGTCCCGGTCGCCGGAACAGATCCGCACCTCCATCCCCGCCGCGTCGGCCCGGGTCGCCAGGGTCGCGATGATGTCGTCCGCCTCGAATCCGGGCGCCTCCAGCCACCGGATCTTCAGCGCGTCCAACACCTCTCGCAACAACGGCAGCTGGCCCGAGAACTCGCGGGGGGTGGCCGAGCGCCCGGCCTTGTAGTCGGCATACTCCCGCGCCCGGAAGGTGTCGCGGGAGACGTCGAATGCCACCGCGAGATGCGTCGGCTCCTCATCTCGCAGCACGTTGATGAGCATCGAGGTGAAGCCATAGATCGCGTTGGTGTGCTGGCCGGTCTTGGTCGAGAAGTTCTCCGCGGGCAAGGCGAAGAACGCGCGGTAGGCCAGCGAATGACCGTCGAGCAACAGGAGGCGACTCACGCATGGCAGCCTAGGGGGCATGACCGACAACCCCCCCGTTTCCTTCCCCACCGCGTCCGGGGAGAACCTCGTCGCCCTCATGAACGCACACCGCGGCGCGCTCAACGAGCGGATGGGGATCGAAATGCTCGAGGTCGCACCCGATCGGATCGTCGCGCGCATGCCGGTCGAGGGCAACACCCAGCCTTACGGCCTGCTGCACGGCGGGGCCAGCGTCGTTCTGGCCGAGACGCTGGGCTCCGTCGGTGCGGGCCTGGCCGCCGGACCCAACCGCGCTGCCGTCGGCATCGACATCAACGCGACGCACCACCGCGCCGCCCGCTCGGGCTGGGTCACCGGCACCGCGACGCCGATCAGCATCGGCGGGACGCTGGTGAGCTATCAGATCACCATCCGCGACGAGGACGAGAAGCTCCTGTGCACCAGCCGGATCACCTGCATGCTGCGCGACCGGCCGCCCGCGGGTTGACGGTCGGCCGCCGGCATTCGAGCTAGCCGGTGACTGGGCGGCGCCGGTGGTGAGCCACGAGGCTCGCCGCCGGAGTCGCGACCGGACGCTGGGTGCGCGCCTTGATCAGCCGCCGCCGGCCGAGTAGCAGGTCGACCTCCTTGGCACCCTCCTCGCCGGCGAGTTTGCGGCGCAGGACCGCGGTGGGCACGACCCGACGGGTCACCGAGGAGGTGAACCCGAGGCGCGCGAAGAACCGGTTGGCGACCTTGTCGGCCGCCGGGACATTGGACAGGACTCGGTCGTAGGCCTCGGTCTCGGCGAGCGTCGCAACGGCGTTCACCAGCGCCCGGCCGATCCCGTGTTGGCGCTGCTCGGGCAGGACGAAAAGTTCGTCGATCGCGACCGACGAGGATTCCAGGAGCCCGTGGTTGCGGGCGTTGACGACGACGAATCCGGCCGGCGTTCCCTCGAAATGCGCGACGTATGCCGCGCACCCCGGCCGCCGGAGCGCCTCACCGACGCGCCCGCCGGCTGCCGCCCGGGCCGCGATCTCCTCCCCGATGCCACTCTCGAGGGCCGCGCGCCCCCACAGGTGGGTGAGCGCGCCGACAGCATCAGGAGCGACTCGGTGAACGACGACGGCTGCGCGCACCACGGGGACCTCCTCGACCGACCGGTGACGATGTGCATGCGAAGAGCCCGGCTGAACCGGGCCCCCGCACAAGCACTGTACGACGATTCCGGGTGATTGCGAAAGTCGCCCAGCTCACGCCGCGTGATCGCGGACCTCAGCGTGTGGGGATGCCGCCCGAGCGGTATGCCGCTGGCGCGCCCTACGTCACACGAGACTCGAATCCCCCTGCCGCAGAACCTCAGTGGCAGAGGTCATCAGGCCTTGTCGATGCCGGCGATGACGGCCTCGGCGACCTCGCGCATCCCCAGACGCCGGTCCATGGCCGTCTTCTGAATCCAGCGGAAGGCGTCCGCCTCGGACAACTTGAGCTTCTTCATCAAGACGCCTTTGGCGCGCTCGACCGCCTTGCGCGTCTCGAGTGCCTCACCGAGATCGGCGACCTCCTGCTCGAGCAGTTTGAGTTCACGCCAGCGCGAGAGCGCGATGTCGATGGCCGGCGCGATGTCGGCCGCGGTGAATGGCTTGACGATATAGGCCATCACCCCGGCGTCCCGAGCGCGCTCGATGAGTTCCGACTGCGAGAACGCCGTCAGCATGATCACCGGGCAGAGGCGCTGCTTGCCGATCTCCTCGGCCGCGGACAACCCGTCCATGACCGGCATCTTGACGTCCATGATGACCAGGTCCGGTTTGAGGTCGACGGCCAACTCGACCGCCTGCTCTCCGTTGCTGGCCTGACCGACGACGTCGTAGCCCGCCTCGCCGAGCAGCTCGACGAGGTCGAGACGGATCAGTGCCTCGTCCTCGGCGACGACGACGCGCCTGGCGCTCGTCTTGTCGGTCTTGCCCGCCTTCGTCATGACCATCCTCACGGATCGGTTGCTCGGATCCCGCCGCATGGGACCCGAAGGGTGCCGGGAGCGGGACTTGAACCCGCACGCCTTGCGGCAACGCATTTTGAGTGCGCCGTGTCTGCCATTCCACCATCCCGGCGAGCACGGGAAGCATACCGGCTCCCCTTCGGGACCGCCCGACGCAACCGGTGCTCGGACGCCCAGATCAATTGGTGCTGAACGCCCCCGTCCGGCGCACCGCGTCGCCGACCGCGTGCACCCGCAGGGCGTTGGTGGTCCCCTCCACACCGGGGGGCGAGCCCGCGGCGATGACGACCCTGCTGCCCTCGGGGCACCGGCTCTGGTCCAGCAGTGCCTGGTCCACCTGGAGGGCCATGTCGTCCGTATGCCGCACATTCGGCACCAGGAACGTCTCGACACCCCACGTGAGCGCCAGCTGCGAGCGGGTGGCCGAGCGGGGGGTGAAGGCGAGCATCGGCATCCGCGGACGCAGACGCGCGAGCGCGCGCGCCGACCCGCCGCTCGTCGTGAAGGTGACGAGATAGGACGCCCCGACCGTCGTCGCGATGTCGGCGGCGGCCCGGGTGATCGCTCCGGACACCGTCTGGGCCGGATAGTTCAGGGGCGCGATCCGGTCGAACCCGGTCTCCTCGGTGTTCTCGATGATCCGCGCCATGGTCTTGACCGCTTCGATCGGGTGAGCGCCCATCGACGTCTCACCGGAGAGCATGAGCGCGTCGGCGCCGTCGAGAACGGCGTTGGCGGCGTCGGAGGCCTCGGCCCGGGTCGGGCGCGGGTTCTCGATCATCGACTCGAGGACCTGCGTCGCAACGATGACCGGCTTGGCGTTGCGCCGCGCGATCTCGATCGCCCGCTTCTGGACCAGCGGAACCTGTTCGAGCGGGAGTTCCACTCCAAGGTCGCCGCGGGCGACCATGATCCCGCCGAACGCGGCGACGATCTCGTCGAGGTTCTCGACCGCCTGGGGCTTCTCGATCTTGGCGATGACCGGCAGCCGGACCCCCTCCTCGTCCATGATCTCGTGCACGCGACGGATGTCGTCCGCGCTCCGGACGAAGGACAGCGCGATCCAGTCGGCGGTCAGCTTGAGCGCCCACCGCAGATCGGCCTCGTCCTTCTCCGAGAGCGCGGGAACGCTGACCGCGACTCCGGGCAGATTGATGCCCTTGTTGTTGGAGACGGTGCCACCCTCGACGACCTGGCAGACGACGTCGGTGTCACTGACGTCGGTGGCGACGAGTTCGACCTTGCCGTCGTCGATGAGGAGGGTGTCGCCGACGGCGACATCCCCGGCGAGGCCCGTGAAGGTCGTTCCGACGATCTCCTGGGTGCCGTCGACCTCGCGGGTGGTGATGGTGAATGTGTCGCCCGCGACGAGTTCGATCGGGCCGCCGCTGAACCGGGTCGTGCGGATCTTGGGCCCCTGGAGGTCGACGAGCACGCCGACCGCGCGTCCGGTCACATTGGACGCCCGGCGGACCGCCTGATAGACGGCCGTGTGGTCCTCATAGCTGCCGTGCGAGAGGTTGAGCCGGGCGATATCCATGCCCGCCTCGACGAGCTGCTCGATGCGCTCGGGGGTTGCGGTGCTGGGGCCGAGGGTGCAGACGATCTTTGCGCGGCGCATTACTTCAGTCTATCTGTGTAACCGCTTACAAGGTGACAGGGCTCACACGTCGATACGCCGTCAGTCGCAGAACACGCGGATGTCCTCGGAGTGGACGAGGAGGTCTCCCGACACATCGCGAACCAGATCCAGGGCCGGATCGCGCACGTCGGCCCGCCAGAGGATATGCCCATCCGCGCCCAGCGCGGCGACGCGTCCGCCGACGTCCTCCACGCGGGCGGTCTCGCCCGACGATCCGAGGACGTAGGCCACCTCGACCTCGTCGACGAGGGACTGCGGCCGGAACCCGACATCCGTGCGCCACAGTCGCCTGCCGTCCGCGATGGCATTGCGCCGCACGCTGCTGTCGTATGCCGCGACGACACTCCCGCTGTCCGCCCTCGGTGCCGCGAGGACGAGCGTCCCGCGCGCACGGGTGGCGCCGTCCCTGGCCGCGGGGTATCGCCATACGGGCATGCCGGTGTGCACGTCGAGGACCTCGGCCGAACCGCCGGCGGACCGCCACGGCCTGCTGAGTTCACCCATCACGAGCACCGGCCCGCCCCGGAAGCCCGCGACATCGGGCGCAGCGACCCGGGCGTCCAGGAGGTGCTGCCACCGCAGGTCCCCCGACTCGAGATCCAAAGCGGTGACCATCGCCGAACCGGCTCCGCCGCCGTCCCCGGCTGCGACGACGACGAGATCGCCGACCGGCGTCGCCGTCATCGGCGCCGACGAGTGGAGCGCCGGAGTCCACTCCCACACGGTGGCCAGGGTGGTGACCCGGAGTGCGCGCACCGACGTGGTGCCCGCGAGAAGGACAAGATCGGAGTCGAGCACCGGGACGCCGTCGGCGAAGTCGGGGCTGGTGCGCGCCGCGATTTCCACCCCGTCGGCGGCCCGCAGCACGCGGATGGTCGGGCCCGTTCTCGTGACGATCCGGCCCTGGACGGCCGCGAGCCGCGCCGCCGATGCCGTGGACGGTCCCGGGAGAACCTCGCCGGTTCCGGCCCTCCAGAGGGTGCTGCCCGTCTCCGGATCCAGGCCGGCGAGCACCTCGGTCCCGCGGGCGAGGAGCGTGCCGTCGCCCCAGGCGACCGCGAGGTTCGCGTCGCCGTGGGGGCGCCACCACAGGGGGCGACCCGTGGCGATCTCGATCGCCCCCACCGAGCCGTCGGCGGCGAAGAAGACGCGCCCCTCGTGGACGACGAGGCCGGACGCGGCAGACGACGTCGGAATATCGGTGGACCAGTGGACTGCGCCGGTTCCCGCATCGAGTCGCGAGATCTGAGCGCGGTAGTCGAAACTGCATTTCTTCCCGGGTTCATAGGCGGGGATCGGGAAGGAGGTCACCTCGCTCGCGGTCGTCGTCGCACCAGTCGACCCGGAGCCCGCGGGGAGGTTGAGGACCTCGGGCTCGCCCAACCCGGACACGGGCGCGCCCGACCCAGGGGAGCGCGAGCAGGACACCAGCCCCGCGAGAAGAAGCGCGACGACGAACGCGAGGGCGCCGACGACCGCCAGACACCCGATACCGCGTCGCCGCATACGCACTTCGACGAGCGCGCCGGGCGTGCGGTTCCGCCCGGAACGCACCAGTGGTGGCAACACGCCGAGGAACACTGTCGGCCTTCAGCGTGTTGGCGCCACTCCTCGCCTCCACTCGTCGATGGCGCCGCGGGGTTCAGACGATCGGCGCGGGGTCAGACCATCAGCGGGCGATCCGTCGGGTTGATGGGGCGAGGCAGCTGGGAGCCGCCGGAGAGATAGGCGTCGACGCCGTGCGCCGCCGAGCGTCCCTCGGCGATCGCCCAGACGATGAGCGACTGGCCGCGTCCGGCGTCGCCGGCGACGAACACTCCGGGGACCGACGTCATGTAGTCGCGGTCGCGCGCGACATTGCCGCGCCCGTCGAGGTCGACCCCGAGTTGCTGCACCAGCCCCTCCTGCTCCGGGCCGAGGAAGCCCATGGCAAGCAGGACGAGCTGCGCCGGCAGCACCCGCTCGGTGCCCTCGACCTGCTCGAAGCCCCGCTCCCCCATCCGGACCTCGCTCACGCGCAGGCCGGAGACCTGTCCCGCATCGTCGGCGAGGATCTCGGTCGCGGTGATCGCATAGAGCCGGTCACCGCCCTCCTCATGGGCGCTGGCCACGCGGAAGAGCATGGGATAGGTCGGCCAGGGCTGGCCGGCCGGCCGGTCCTCTCCCGGCTGCGGCATGATCTCGAGGCTGGTCACCGACCGCGCGCCTTGGCGGTGCGAGGTCCCGATGCAGTCGGCGCCGGTGTCGCCTCCGCCGATGACGATGACGTCCTTGCCGTATGCCGTGACCTGTCCCGTCACGCGTTCCCCGAGGCTCGCCCGGTTGGCCGGGGGCAGGAAGTCCATCGCCTGGAGCACGCCCGTGGCGTCCCGGCCCGGGACGTCGAGGTCGCGCGGTCTCGTGGCGCCGATGGCGAGGACGACCGCGTCATAGCGGTCGCGCAGCTGCGCGCCGGTGACCCCCTGACCGACGCTCACGCCGCAGCGGAACCGAGTGCCCTCGGCCTCCATCTGGGCGAGCCGTCGGTCGAGCACCGACTTCTCCATTTTGAACTCGGGGATGCCGTAGCGCAGGAGTCCGCCTGGCTTGTCGGCCCGCTCGTAGACCGCGACGGTGTGCCCGACCCGGGTCAGCTGTTGGGCGACCGCCAGCCCGGCCGGACCGGAGCCGACCACCGCGACCGTCTTGCCGGTCAGGCGCTCCGGTGGCTGCGGGGTGACGGTGCCCTGCGCCCACGCCTGGTCGATCGTCGTGACCTCGACCTGCTTGATCGTCACGGCCGGTTGGTTGATACCGAGGACGCACGCGGTCTCGCACGGTGCGGGGCACAACCGCCCGGTGAACTCCGGGAAGTTGTTGGTCGCGTGAAGACGCTCGATCGCGTCGCGCCAGTCGCCCTTCCAGACCAGGTCGTTCCACTCGGGGATGAGGTTGCCGAGCGGGCACCCGCTGTGGCAGAACGGGATACCGCAGTCCATGCAGCGTCCGGCCTGACGCTGGACCATGGCGGCGTCGGTCGGTTCATAAACCTCGTGCCAGTCCTTGATGCGGACCGGGACGGGCCGCCGAGCGGGCAGTTCCCGCTCGCGTATGGTGAGAAAGCCCTGCGGGTCAGCCACGGGATGCCTCCATGATCCGCTCCCAGACGATGTCGCCGTCGAGGTCGAGTCCCTCCGCCTCGGCGGTCGCGCGCACCTCGAGCACGCGCTGATAGTCGCGCGGCAGAACCAGCGAGAAGCGCGACGTCGCGTTCTCCCAGTCGTCGAGCAGGTCCTGCGCGACGGTCGAGCCGGTCTCCTCGACGTGCCGGCGGAGCAACTCCTCGACGGCCGCCTCGTGGTCACTCGCGAGCGGGAGGATGTCGACCATCTCCCGGTTGACGCGGTGGACCGGCAGATCGAGGACGTAGGCGTAGCCGCCGCTCATCCCCGCCGCGAAGTTGCGCCCGATCCGCCCGAGGACGAGGACGGTGCCACCGGTCATGTACTCACAGCCGTGGTCACCGAGTCCCTCGACGACCGCCGTCGCACCGGAGTTGCGGACGCAGAAGCGCTCTCCGACGATCCCGCGGAGGAAGATCTCGCCTGCGGTCGCGCCATAGGCGATGACATTGCCGGCGATGACGTTGTCCTGCGGGACGAAGTGCGCGAGCGGGCTCGGTGCTACGACGATCCGCCCGCCGGACAGGCCCTTGCCGACGTAGTCGTTGGCGTCGCCGACCAGCCGCAGCGTCACCCCGGACGGCAGGAAGGCGCCGAAGGACTGCCCCGCGGATCCCGTCAGGGTGATGTCGATGCTGCCGTCCGGCAGCCCCTCGACGAACCGCTTGGTCACCTCGTGGCCGAGCAGCGTCCCGACCGTCCGGTTGACATTGCGTATGCCGAGGCTCCCCCTGGCCTGGTCCCCGTCGTCGAGCGCGGGGCGGGCGATGGCGATGAGCTGATGATCGAGCGCCTTCTCCAGACCGTGGTCCTGTCCGACGCTCTGATGGCGGGTGGTCCCGTCGACCGGTGCCGCGTCGTGGAGGATCGGCGCGAGGTCGAGCCCGCTCGCCTTCCAGTGGGCGACGGCGGCGCTCGTGTCGAGGGCGCCGACCTGGCCGATCGCCTCCTGGATCGAGCGGAAACCAAGGGCGGCGAGATGCTCGCGGACCTCCTCGGCGATGTATTCGAAGAAGGTCTCGACGAACTCCGGCTTGCCGCTGAACCTGGCCCGCAGCTCGGGGTTCTGGGTCGCGACGCCGACGGGACAGGTGTCGAGGTGACAGACGCGCATCATGATGCAGCCGCTGACGACGAGCGGCGCCGTCGCGAAGCCGAACTCCTCGGCGCCGAGCAGGGCGGCGATGACGACGTCGCGGCCGGTCTTGAGCTGTCCGTCGACCTGGACGACGATCCGGTCGCGCAGGCCGTTGAGGACGAGGGTCTGCTGGGTCTCGGCCAGCCCGAGTTCCCACGGTCCGCCCGCGTGCTTGAGCGAGGTGAGCGGCGAGGCACCGGTGCCGCCGTCGTGGCCGGAGATGAGGACGACATCGGAGTGCGCCTTGGAGACGCCTGCGGCGACCGTCCCGACTCCGACCTCGGCGACGAGCTTGACGTGGATCCGCGCCTCGGGGTTGGCGTTCTTGAGGTCGTGGATGAGCTGGGCGAGGTCTTCGATCGAATAGATGTCGTGGTGCGGCGGCGGGGAGATCAGGCCAACGCCGGGCGTCGAGTGCCGCGTCTTGGCCACCCACGGATAGACCTTGTGACCGGGCAGCTGACCGCCCTCGCCGGGCTTGGCGCCCTGGGCCATCTTGATCTGGATGTCGGCGGCGTGGGTGAGATAGGCCGACGTGACGCCGAACCGGCCGGAGGCGACCTGCTTGATCGCCGACCGGCGCTCCGGGTCGAGGAGCCGGTCGAGGTCCTCGCCGCCCTCACCGGTGTTGGAGCGACCGCCGAGCCGGTTCATCGCGATGGCGAGCGTCTGGTGCGCCTCGAGGCTGATCGAGCCGTAGCTCATCGCGCCGGTGTTGAAGCGCTTGACGATCTCGGCGACCGGCTCGACCTCCTCGATCGGGATCGGCTGGCGCGGGGTCGCCCCGCCGAGCTTGAACAGCCCGCGCAACGTCATCAACCGCTCCGCCTGGTCGTCGATCCGCGCGGTGTACTGCTTGAAGATGTCGTACCTGCGCTGGCGGGTCGCGTGCTGGAGACGGAAGACGGTCTCGGGGTCGAAGAGGTGCGGCTCGCCCTCGCGGCGCCATTGGTACTCGCCGCCGACGTCCAGCAGCCGGTGCGGAAGGCGCACACCCTCCGGGGGGTATGCCGAGGTGTGCCGCGCCGCGCATTCGGCTGCGATGACGTCCAGACCCACTCCGCCGAGCTGCGACACCGTGCCGGTGAAATAGCGGTCGACGACCTCATGGGACAGCCCGATCGCCTCGAAGACCTGGGCACCCCGATAGGACGCGACGGTCGAGATCCCCATCTTGGACATGACCTTGAGGACGCCCTTGCCGAGCGCCTTGATGAGGTTCTTGACCGCCTTCTCGCCCGTGACACCGGTCAGGGCGCCGGAGCGGACGAGGTCCTCGACCGACTCCATGGCGAGATAGGGGTTGACCGCCGCCGCGCCGTAGCCGATGAGGAGGGCGACGTGGTGCACTTCGCGGACGTCACCGGCCTCGATGATGAGGCCGACCTGGGTCCGGGTCTTCTCGCGGATCAAGTGGTGGTGGACGGCAGAGCACAGCAGCAGAGACGGGATCGGCGCGAGGTCACGGTTGCTGTCGCGGTCGGACAGGACGACGAACCGGGCGCCGCCGGCGATGGCCGCCGAGACCTCGGCGAAGATCGCGTCGAGGCGGGACTGGAGTGCCGCAGCGCCGCCGTCCACGGCATACAGACCCTTGACGACGACCGTCGCATAACCGGGCAGGTCGCCGTCGGCGTTGATCCGGATGATCTTGGCGAGTTCGTCGTTGTCGAGAACCGGGAAGTCGAGGACGAGCTGCCGGGCGTGCGCGGGTGTCGCTGACAACACATTGCCCTCGGGCCCGACCGCGGTGCCGAGCGAGGTCACCAACTCCTCGCGGATCGCGTCCAGCGGCGGGTTGGTCACCTGGGCGAACTGCTGGGTGAAGTAGTCGAACAGCAGCCGGGGCTTGTCGGACAGGACGGCGATCGGGCTGTCGGTTCCCATCGACCCGAGGGCCTCGGCGCCGGCCCGGGCCATCGGGGAGAGGAGGATACGCAGTTCCTCCTGGGTGTAGCCGAAGGTCTGCTGGCGGCGGGAGACCGACTTCGCCGTGTGGACGATGTGTTCACGCTCGGGAAGCTCATCGAGGTGGATGAGACCGGCGTGCAGCCAGTCGGCATACGGCATCTGGGTCGCGAGAGCGGACTTGACCTCCTCGTCCTCGACGATGCGGCCCTGCGCGGTATCGACGAGGAACATGCGGCCGGGCTGAAGGCGGCCCTTGCGGACGACCCGCTCGGGCGCGATGTCGAGGACGCCGGCTTCGGAGGCGAGGACGACGAGCCCGTCCTCGGTCACCCAGTAACGGCCGGGGCGCAGGCCATTGCGGTCGAGAACGGCCCCGATGACGGTGCCGTCGGTGAAGGTGATGCAGGCTGGGCCGTCCCATGGCTCCATGAACATCGAGTGGAACTCATAGAACGCCCGGCGGTCGGGGTCCATCTCCTCGTGGTTCTCCCACGCCTCGGGGATCATCATGAGGACGGCATGCTGGAGCGAGCGGCCCCCGAGGTGCAGCAACTCGAGGACCTCGTCGAACGAGGCGGAGTCGGACTGCCCGGGCGGGCAGATCGGCGACAGCCGAGTGAGGTCACCGGGGATGAGGTCGGAGGCGAGCTGGGACTCCCGCGCGGCCATCCAGTTGCGGTTGCCCTTGACGGTGTTGATCTCCCCGTTGTGGGCGATGAGGCGGTAAGGGTGCGAGAGGGGCCAGCTCGGGAAGGTGTTGGTCGAGAAGCGCGAGTGAACCAGCGCCAGTTCGGTGGTGAAGCGCTCGTCGGACAGATCGGGGAAGAACGGCTCGAGCTGGCCCGTGGTCAGCATGCCCTTGTAGACAAGGGTGCGCGCGGACAGGGACGCGACATAGACGTCGAGTTCCCGCTCGGCCCGCTTGCGCAGGCAATAGGCCCGGCGATCCAGATGGATGCCGCGGACGGCCCCGTCGGAGGCGGTGACGAAGAGCTGAGCGAAGTGCGGCATACAAGCCCGGGCGGCCGCGCCGACCAGGTCGGGCAGGTGCGGGACGTCACGCCAGCCCAGGATCTCGAGGCCCTCCTCCTCGGCGAGGTCCTCGATCCGGGCGACGGTGTGGGCGCGCGTGTCCTCGTCGATGGGGAGGAAGACGTTGCCCACGGCATACGACCCCTTGGCGGGGAGGGTGAAGGGGACGACGGCCCGGAGGAACTCGTCGGGGACCTGGGTGAGCATCCCCGCGCCATCGCCGACCAGCGGGTCGGCACCGGTCGCGCCGCGGTGGTCGAGGTTGGTGAGGGCGGTCAGGGCATGGCGGACGATGTCGTGGCCTGGGGTGCCGCGCAGGGTGGCGACCATCGCGACACCACAGGCGTCGTGCTCGTGCTGCGCACGATAGAGGCCCGTGTCGTTCGGCAGGGCGCTGAAAGGCACGTGGGTCACTGACGTCACCGTCCTGGGGAAGGCGGCCGCTCGGGCCGGGATCAAGGCAGGCATCTCGGTCTCGCCGAGGGGGATGTGGACGGCGCCGGCCACTGGGCGCAGACTAGCAGACGGCCATCCTACGATGTGAACACCATTTTCTCGCCATTCGGACCATGGGTTGCTGCCGGTGAGCGGCCGCGGCGTCCGCACCCGGCATACAGCGTGAGGCCGAGCGCGAAGACGATCAGACATGTCCACACGTTGAGACGCTGGCCGAGGATGCGGGTCGCGGGGTCGGTCCGCATGAGTTCGAGCACGAGGCGGCCGAGCGGGTAGCCCGCGACATAGAGGGCGAACACCTGGCCACGAGCGAGCTGGCGGTGCCCGTCGAGCCAGATGAGGCCGATGGCCAGCAGCGTGCAGAAGAGGAACTCATAGAGGAAGACCGGGTGAAAGGTCCCGAGCACGACCGCCTTGCCGTCCGCGCCGACGACGGCCCGGCCGGTCGCGAGGTCGAACCTGTGAATCGTCAGGCCCCACGGAAGCGAGGTGGGTCCGCCATAGAGCTCGTTGTTGAACCAGTTCCCCCAGCGGCCGATCGCCTGCGCGAGGAGGATTCCGGGGGCGGCGGCGTCGGCGAAGTCGCCGAGAGCGATCCCCATGCGGCGGGCACCGATCGCCGCGCCGACCGCACCGAGCGCGATCGCGCCCCACACCCCCAGGCCGCCCTCCCAGATCTTCAACGCGTCGAGCGGATGGCCGTTGGCGCCGAAGTAGGCCTGGGGTGAGGTGATGACGTGATAGATCCGGGCGCCGACGATACCGAATGGGACCGCCCACGTCGCGACGTCAAGGGCCGCTGTCGACGGTATGCCGCGGTGCTCCAGACGACGCCCGGTCACCCAGACCGCGACAACGATGCCCGCGAGGATGCACATCGCATAGCCGCGGATGGCCAGCGGCCCCACGTGGAGCGCCCCGACCGTCGGGCTCGGGATGGCGCCGGGCAGAACGAGGCCGGTCATGGGCGATCGGTCACTTCGTCGTCGCCTCCGCCACGGCGCTCTCGAGCGCGGCGGGCGTCGAAAGCTCGAGGATCTTGCCGTTGAGGATGACCGTCGGGGTCCCGTGGAATCCGGTGATCTTGAAGGCCGTGTCGTTGGTGTCGGTGACGAACTTGGTGTATTTCCCCGCCTTCACACAGGTCTTCCACGTGTCGAGCGCGGATCCGCTGAGGCCGGCCGACTCGGCGAACTTCGTGATGTCGTCGACGGTCAGGCTCTGACCCTCGGGGAACTGTCCGGCATAGGCCGCGTCATGGAAGGCGTCGAACTTCCCCTGATCCGCCGCGCAGAAGGCGCCATTGGCGACGATCGTCGACTGGTTGGCGCCGTTGTCGTCGAGGAAGTTGAGGATGTGGTACTCGAGCGCGACCTTGCCACTCGTCGCGAGGCTCTTGACCGTCGGCCCGAAGGCCCTCTCGAACTTCGCGCAGTTCGGGCACTGAAAGTCCTCATAGAGGGCCAGGGTCGGGGCGCCGGTGACGAGTTCTGCTGTCGGGTTGCCTGGGTAGCCTTTGGCCGCGCTCGACCCGGCCGGGACCGCGTCGCCACCGGCGGACGCCTTGTCCTGCGCCGACTTCTGGTTCCAGATGACGGCACCGACGACGGCCACGATGGCGAGGATGAGGACGATCGCCGCCACGGTCATCCGGCTCGCGCCCGCGGACGGCCCGGCCTTCTGGGCGGCCTGGATCTTGGCGGCGCGGGAGTCCCGGGGCGACGGCGGTGGTTTCGTGGCCATGTCGTGTCCTTGTCTCGTATGGCGATCGGCCGGACCCCGGTCGATCGATCGTGGTCAGGGGAGGGTGCCGGTGGGGGCGTTCACGAGCCCGTGACCGCCTTGGTGAAGTCTGCCGCGGTCATTCCGTCGAGAGTCATGGCCTTGCCGTCGAGCTTGACGGTCGGCGTCGACGTGATGCCGTCCTTCTCGCTCGCCGTCTGCATGGAGGAGACGTACTGCTGCGTCGCGCGCTGGGTGTAGCAGGTCTGCCAGGTGCCGAAGTCGGCTCCGGTGATTCCCGAGTCCTTGGCGTACTGCTCGAGCTGGGCATCGGTCCAGCCCTGTCCCTCCTTGGCCGGCTGATTGGCATACACCGAGTCGTGGTACTGGCCGAAGCGGTCGAAGTTCGCCGCGCAGAAGGTCGCGACCGCGGCGCGCTTGGAGTTGTCCCCGGGGAAGCGCTCGTCGAGGAAAGACATGATGTGGTAGGCGACCTTGGCGGTTCCGTCGTCTGCCATCTGCCGCACAGCCGCGCCGAAGGTCGTCTCGAACTGGTGACAGCCCGGGCACTGGAAGTCTTCATAGATGTCGAGGGTGGGCGCGCCCGCCTTGGGAGTTGCGCGGATGAACGCCTGGCCCATCGCCGTGACCCCCTTGGGAAGTTCGGATCCGCCCTTGGTCTTGTCGGTGTTGGCGTTGTTGTTGGCGATGATCGTCCAGGCCACAACGGCGATGATGGCGACCAACGCGACCACCCCGCCGATCATCATCGGGCTCGGACCGGACCGTGTCGTCGACGACACCTGACGAATCTTGTCCTGGCGTGACGTGGCCGGAGCAGCGTGCCGTCCGGATGGGGAGCCGTTCTTGCTGGCCATGGGGCGATGGGGTCCTTTTCGCGTGGGGCTTGGTGGAGCGAGTTCGGTGAGACGAGAGCCGGTGCCGGTCGGTGTGGGGCCGCTCAGATGCCGTACCAGCGGCGGTCCAGGCTGAGCGCGCTGGAGGGGCGCCAGCTCAGAAACAGTCCGAGGAGGAGGAGACCGGTGTCGCGGGCGACTTCCTGGGGGTATGCCGTGTCCGCCTTCGCGATCGTCCCGCCTCCCCCGAAGCACCCACAGTCGATGGCGAGACCGCGCGCCCACGCCGAGATGATCCCGACGAGGAAGGCGACCATGAGGAGGCTCCCGACGACAGCCGCGGCCCGGGTGAGCAGGCCGAGGATCAGGAGGGCACCGACGATGATCTCGAGCAATGGGAGACCGTAGCCGACGAGGCGGGCCACGTCATACGGCAGGAGGTGGTAAGCCTGGACAGCGCGCGCCGAGGCGGCGGGGTGGCCGATCTTGAGGGCGCCGGCGACGACGAGCACACCGCCGAGGACGAGCCGGGCGAGCAGCGCGAACCAGTCCCGGCGCGGTGCGCGCCGGTCGTCCCCGACCGCCAGGTCGTCGGGCTCGCTCGTCACCGCGATCTCTCCAGTCGTCGTCATCGTCCCCGTCCTTCCCTGACCCCCGCGGCCAGTTCCTGCGTCAAGTGAGCGAGTCGGGCCAGTCCCTCGTCGCGGCCGGTGTCGAACAAGGTCGACACGAGGGCCGAGCCGACGATGACTCCATCGGCGAACGAACCGACCTGGGCCGCTTGTTCCCGGGTGCTCACGCCGAGTCCGACGCAGACCGGGATGTCGCTGACCGCCCGGGTGCGGGCCACGAGATCTGCGGCGGTGGTGCCGACGCGCGTGCGGGCGCCGGTGACTCCCATGGTGGAGGCCGCATAGACGAAGCCGCGGCAGGCGGACGTGACGTCGGCGAGCCGCTCGGGGGTCGAACTCGGGGCGACGAGAAAGACCCGGTCGAGGCCGGTGCGGTCGGCGGCGGCGATCCAGTCCGCCGCCTCGTCGGGGATGAGGTCCGGAGTGATCAGACCGGCGCCGCCATGGGCCGCCAGGTCGTCGGCGAACCGGTCGACGCCGCGGCGGAGGACGAGATTCCAATAGGTCATGACGAGCGGCGGCGCCCCGGCCGCCCGCACTGTCGCCGTCGCGTCGAAGACGTCGGCGACGCGGGTCCCGCCCATCAGTGCCGCCGCGGCGGCCCGCTGCACCGTGGGTCCGTCCATGACGGGGTCGCTGTAGGGGATGCCGACCTCGACGATGTCGCAGCCGTTCTCGACCAGGGTGACCATCGCGGCCAGGGAGGTCGCTTGGTCGGGGAACCCGACGGGGAGATAACCGATGAGGGCGGCCCGATTCTCGTCACGGCATCGTGTGAGGACGGCGCCGACGCCGTGGGTGTCGGTGCCGTGGGTGTCGGTCGTGCCGGATGAGCGGGTCATGCGGACGGCTCCTCGATGAGCCCGAACCAGTGGGCGGCCGTATGCATGTCCTTGTCGCCACGCCCGGAGAGGTTGACGAGCAGTAGGCAGTCGGGGCCGAGTTCGCGGCCGACCTCGATCGCTCCGGCGAGCGCGTGGGCAGACTCCAGCGCGGGGATGATCCCCTCGGTGCGGCACAGAAGGTGGAAGGCCTCCATGGCCGCAAGGTCGGTGGCGTAACGGTATTCGGCCCGGCCGGTGTCCTTGAGGAAGGAGTGCTCGGGGCCCACGCTGGGGTAGTCGAGACCAGCGCTGACGGAATGGGACTCGAGGGTCTGGCCGTCGTCGTCCTGCATGAGATAGCTCATCGCCCCGTGGAGGACACCCGGCTCGGCGGAGGCGAACCGCGCCGCGTGGCGACCGGACGCGATGCCCTCTCCCCCAGCCTCGACCCCGATGAGGCGCACGTCGGCGTCATCGATGAACCGGTGGAAGATGCCCATGGCGTTGGAGCCGCCGCCGACGCACGCCAGGACCGCATCGGGGAGGCGGCCGGTCAGGTCGAGAACCTGAGCGCGGGCTTCGATCCCGATGATGCGGTGGAAGTCGCGGACCATCTCGGGGAACGGGTGCGGGCCGGTGACGGTCCCGATGCAGTAGTGCGTGTCATCGACATTGGTCACCCAGTCCCGCAGTGCCTCGTTGATCGCGTCCTTGAGGGTGGCACTGCCGTGCTCGACGGCGATGACCTCCGCCCCGAGGATCCGCATGCGGGCGACGTTGAGGGCCTGTCGCCGCGTGTCCACCCGGCCCATGTAGACGGTGCAGTCCAGGCCCATGAGCGCGGCCGCAGTCGCCGTGGCGACGCCGTGCTGCCCGGCGCCGGTCTCGGCGATGATCCGCCGCTTGCCCATCCGCTTGGTCAGAAGTGCCTGGGCCAGGACGTTGTTGATCTTGTGGGAACCGGTGTGGTTGAGGTCTTCGCGTTTGAGGATGACCCGGCCGCCGCCCGCGTGGGCGGCGAACCGCGGGACCTCGGTGACAATGCTCGGGCGACCGGTGTAGGTGCGATGGAGGCGGTCGAGCTCGCCGAGGAACTCGGGGTCGACCATCGCCTTGGAGCGGACCTCGTCGAGTTGCTCGAGTGCGGGGATGAGGGCTTCGGGGACGTAGCGGCCACCGAAGCGGCCGAAGCGGCCGACGGTCATGCCGCGCCTCCGATCGCCCGACGCGTGGCCGGGATCGCGGACAGCGCGGCGACCGCGGCGCGGGGGTCGCCGTCCTTGACCAGCGCCTCGCCGACGAGGACCGCGGAGGCGCCCAGCGCGGCATACCGACGGGCGTCCAGCGCATGGCGTATGCCGCTCTCCGCCACCGCGACCACGTCCGCCGGCAGGTGGGTCACCAGACGCGCGAAGGCGTCGGGATCGACGGCTAGGGTCTTGAGGTTGCGGGCGTTGACCCCGAGCAGGCGCGGCCCGACCGCGAGCGCGCGCTCGATCTCGGCCTCGTCGTGGACCTCGACCAGTGCGGTCATCCCGAGTTCCTCCGTGGCGAGGCCATGGAACCGGGCGAGTTCGCCGTCGGTGAGCGCGGCCACGATGAGGAGGACGAGATCGGCGCCATGGGCGCGGGCCTCGTGGAATTGGTACTCATCGACCATGAAGTCCTTGCGCAGGACCGGGATGTCGACCGCGGCACGCACCGCGTCGAGGTCCGCGAGACTCCCGCCGAAGCGTCGGCCCTCGGTGAGGACAGAGATCGCGGCCGCGCCACCGACGGCGTAGGCCGAGGCAAGACCGGCGGGATCGGAGATGTCGGCGAGGGGACCCTTGCTCGGGCTCGCGCGCTTGACCTCGGCGATCACCGACAGATGCGAGTCCGCGAGGCGGTCGAGAACCGGACGGGCGGCAGGCGCCTCGCGCGCGGTGGCCGCGACATCGGACAGCGGGATGCGCGCCATGCGCTCGGCGAGATCCGCCCGGACCCCGGCGACGAGTGCGTCCAGGACGGTGCCGGACGTGGCGGAGGCGGACATGACGATCAGGCTATCCCGGGCCGGGGACAGCGCCGAAACGCGCGTCCGGGGGTCGGTCGCTCAGCTGTAGAGCGAGCGCGGCGGGTTCTTGTCGCCGTATCCCATGCGAGTGAGGATCGGCCACATGAGCGCGCCGACGGCGATGAGGACGGCACCGACGACGAACATCGGCGTCGACGCCTCCAGCACGGCGATCGATCCCACCAGGAACCCGGCGAGCATCACGGCGACGCTGGCCCACGCGGCAAGGCTGTTGCCGTGGCTCTCGTGGTCTTCCGCGGACATGCGAACTCCTTCGTCAGGGGGTGGCGACATTGTGGCAGACCATCCCCGCGACGACATCGGCGGGCAGAGACACGCCGTATGCCGAGTCCCCCCACGGCGTGTCGCTGCCCGCGGATTCGGGCTGCCCCCCTATCGATGTGCCGCTCAATCTCCTTCGGTGGGGTCGTCGCCCCGGTCGAGCCGGTCCCACGTCCCGGGGACACGCTCGCCGCGACCACCGGCGACGTCCGGATCGGCGGGTGCGTCATACCGCTGCGACAGGCCACGCCAGGAGGAGGCGCCCGCCAGCCCCGTCACCAGCGCGAGAACGGCGACGCAACTGGCCGCCGCGAGCACTCCGGGCCAGAGACCGGCGCGGGCGGCCACCGGGATCGTGCCGGTCCGTCCGGAGGCGGTGGCGGCGAGGCCACCGAGCAGGGTGTCGCCCTCCACCAGGGCCCGCGCGCTGAGGGTGCCGAGGGCGACCGCGGCGAGAAGGCCCGCCGCCAGGGTCAGGCGCCGAAGCAGCGGGCCCGCTGTCGCGGCGGCGAGCGCGGCAGCGGCGAGGACGAGACTCACGGCGACGAGGCCGGGGACCACCTGAGCGCCGGTGCCGGAGATCGTGCTCGACCCGAGGACGGCGTCCTCGACGCGCCCCGTGAGCCACACCCGGCGGCCCGAGACGACGCCGAGCCCGGCGACGAGCAGGGCGACCGGGACCACGACCCGGGGTCCGGTCAGCCGCGTGCCCCTGCGTGCGGAGCCGGCGCCGCTCTGAGGTGACCTCACGGGGTGACCGTGCGCAGCGTGCCGGCGGTCGCGATGGCGCGAAGGACGGCCGCGGCCTTGTTGCGGGTCTCGTCGTATTCCAGCAGCGGGACGCTGTCGGCGACGATTCCGGCGCCGGCCTGGACATAGGCCCGGCCATCGCGGATCACAGCCGTGCGGATGGCGATGGCCATGTCGAGATCGCCATGGAAATCGAGATAGCCGACGACCCCGCCATAGACCCCCCGGCGGGTCGGTTCGTAGTCGTCGATGAGCGCCATCGCCCGCGGTTTGGGGGCACCGGAGAGGGTGCCGGCCGGGAAGGTGGCGGCCAGAGCGGCATACGCACTCGCCTCCGGCGCGAGGTGACCGACGACCGTGGACTCGAGGTGGATGACGTGGCTGTAATGCCGGACGTTCATGAACTCGACGACGTCGACCGTGCCGGCGTCGCACACCCGCTGGAGGTCGTTGCGGCCGAGGTCGACGAGCATGACGTGCTCGGCGCGCTCCTTGGGGTCGGCGAGCAGGTCCTCCTGGAGGGCGAGATCGTGCTCGGGCGACTTCCCGCGCGGGCGGGTGCCGGCGATCGGGTGGAGGATGCAGTCGCGGCCGGTGACCTTGACGTGGACCTCCGGACTCGACCCGACGATGTCATAGGTGCCACCGCCGGGATGGGCCAGACGGAAGAGATACATATAGGGGCTCGGGTTGGTCGAGCGGAGCACGCGATAGACGTCGAGGCTGTCGGCCGGGCACGGGAGGTCGAACCGCTGGGAGACGACGATCTGGAAGGCCTCGCCCGCCCGGATGTCCTCCTTGGCGCGCTCGACCATGTCCTCGAAGTCGGCCTGGGTCATGTTGACGTGCACGGCGTCGAGGGCGGCGGCCGCGGCGGCCCGGTCGGCGACCGCGACCGCGCTCGGCGCCGGCAGGGCGAGGGCGCCGGTCATCCGGTCGAGGCGCTCCACGGCGTCCTGCCACGCCCACTCGACCCGCTCGCCGGTGTCGTCGTAGTTGATCGCGTTGGCGACGAGGAGGACCGAGCCGTCGCTGTGGTCGACGACCGCGATGTCCGTGGCGAGCACCACCGCGACCTCGGGGAGGTCGAGGTCCTTGGCCGCGGTCTCCGGCAGCCGCTCCCAACGACGGACGGCGTCATAACCGATCGAGCCGACGAGTCCGGACGTCAGCGGGGGAAGGCCGGCGATCGGCTCGGTCGCGAGGGCCGCGAGGGTGTCCCGGATGACCTCGACCGGGTTCCCACCGGTGGGCACGCCGACGGGCGGGTCCCCGAGCCAGACGGCCTCGCCGTCGTGCTCCGTCAGCGTCGCGCGACTCGCGGCACCGACGATGGAATAGCGACTCCAGACCCCACCGTGCTCGGCTGACTCGAGGAGGAAGGTGCCGGGACGCCCGGCGGCGAGCCGGCGATAGATCCCGAGCGGGGTCTCCTCGTCGGCGAGGAGGCGGCGGACCACCGGGACCACCCGACGGTCGGCGGCGAGGACGGTGAAGGTGTCGAGGGGAGGCCAGGTCGCGCCATACGACAGATCGGGCAGGCCCGCGGTCACGCGATCACCGCCTCGGGCGCGACGTATGCCGCGAGGTCGCCGTCGTCGAAACACGTCCGGGACCCGGTGTGGCAGGCCCCATCGACCTGGTCGACGCGCACGAGCACGGCGTCACCGTCGCAATCGAGGGCCACGGACTTGACGTGCTGGACATGTCCGGAGGTGTCACCCTTGCGCCAGTACTCCCCGCGGCTGCGCGACCAGAAGGTCACGCGGCCGGACGTCAGGGTCCGGTGCAGCGCCTCGTCGTCCATCCACCCGAGCATGAGCACCTCGTGGGTGTCGTGCTGCTGGACGATGGCCGCCACGAGACCCTGCCGGTCTCGCTCGAGGCGCGCGGCAATGGTGGGGTCGAGGGGCATTGCCGCATTATCGCCCGCGCGCCGGGGGCACCCTCCCGGCCCGCCGCGATCCGGACCCTTCGAAAGGCCGGTTCCGGGGTCGTCTGGCTCCTGCGCGCAGCGCGGGAGAGGCGGGTTCAAGGCCGTCCACTATCCACCGTCGACGTGGATGGCCCCGTGATCAGCCAGTCTGCTGGTTGGCGACCCAGGAGGCGTGGAGTGCGGCATACGGACCGTCCTCGGTGATCAACCGCTCATGCGGGCCGCGCTGAACAACCCGGCCACCGTCCATGACGAGAACCTCGTCCGCTGCCTGGGCGGTGGAGATGCGGTGTGCGATGGCGACGGAGGTGCGGCCGCGGGAGAGGGAGTCGAGTGCTCGCTGGATGCGCACCTCGGTCGCCGGGTCGACCGCGGAAGTCGCCTCGTCGAGGACGAGGAGGTCGGGATCGGCGAGATAGGCGCGAGCGAGCGCGACCAGTTGCCGCTCCCCTGCCGACAGCGACTCTCCGCGCTGCCCGACGGACGTGTCGAGCCCCGCCGGCAGGCCCGCCACCCATTGGTCGAGTCCGAGTTCGCCCAGCGCACGCTCCACCTCCGTGCGCGCGATCTCGGCGCCGAAGCACATGTTTTCGAGCACGGTGGCGTCGAAGAGGAAGCCCTCCTGCGGCACCAGAGTAACCCGAGCGCGCAGCGAGTCGAAGCGCACCGACCGAATGTCCACCCCGTCCAGCCGCACGATCCCGCTGGTTGGATCCATCAGCCGGGTGAGAAGTCTGGCGAAGGTCGACTTTCCCGACCCCGTCTCGCCAACGATGGCGATCCGGCTGCCCGACGCGACGCGCTCAGTCACCTGATGGAGCACCTGGTTGCCACCAGGATAGGCGAAGCCGACGTCATCGAAGTCGACCGTCACCGGCCCCCGAGGCAGATCGACACCCTCCCCGGCGGGATCCGCGACGTCGGCGGGCGTATCGACGACCTCGAGGACCCGACGCCAACCCGCGACGGCGTTCTGAAGTTCGTTGAGGATCTCCGTCGCCTGCTGGACCGGCTGGGTGAACAGGCCGACGAGGAAGAGGTAGGCGAGCAATTCTCCGAGCGTCAGATGGCCAGAGGCGGCCAGCCACGTCCCGACCACCAGAACCACGGCCAGCGTGAGTCCACCGACGAACTGGCCGGCGGCGAAGGCCGCCGATGACCGAATGTGCGCCGTCGTCGCGGCGCGCCGATGGGTCTCGATCGCCTCGTCCAGGCGGGCGGCGGTCCGGTCCTCGACACCGAAGCTGCGGATCGTCGATGCACCGACGACGGACTCGGACACGGCCGCCAGGAGGTCTCCGACACGCTCGCGGACCGCGGCATACGCCTTCCCGAGGTGGACCTGCATCCGGCGCACGGCGATGACGAGGGGGATGAAACAGCCCCAGGTGACGGCGGCGAGAATCGGGTTGTACCAGAGCATCAGCACCGTGGCGAGCGTGATCTGCCCGAGGCTGACGATGAACATGATCCCGCCGAACTGGACGAACTGGCTGATCGTGTCGACGTCCGAGGTGACCCGGGAGACCATCGAGCCACGGCGTTCGGCGTTCTGCGTGAGCACGGACAGATCGTGGATGTGCCGGAATGCGGTGACGCGCAGGGTCGCGAGACCACCCTCGGCAGCGGTGAAGAGGCGCACGTTGACCGCGTATGCCGCCCCCGCCGTCACGATCACCACCGCCGCGGCGACGGCGAGGTAGCGGTGGACGAGACCGATGTCCGGACCGCCGGGCGCCGTGAGCGCGTCGTCCGTGACACGTTGGATGACCACGGGAACGACGACACGTCCTGCCGTGGTGAGCAGCGCGAGCAGGAGGGTGACCACGGCGCCCCGTCGGAGCTCGGGCGACAGGTCGAGCCCACGCCGGACCGTCGCCCAGGTCCGCGGTGTGGCGCCGCCAGCGAGGGCGGTCATCGACGTCCCCCCGTGCCCGCCCCGGTCGTATGCCGCTTGCCAGCCCCGGCACGGTCACGAGCGGCGCGGTCGGCGCGGTCGGCGGCCTCACGGGCATAGGCCGTGACGAGGTCGTGGTAGCCGCGGCACCGGGCCATGAGTGCGTCGTGTCGTCCGCGATCGACCAGGCGACCGCGCTCCAGATAGACGATCTCGTCGGCGAGGGCGATCGTCGACATGCGATAGGCGATGACGATGAGGGTCATCCCGCCCGCGCCCGCGCCGAGTTCGGCGAGGATCGCCTGCTCGACCGTCGGATCGACGGCGCTGGTCGCGTCGTCGAGGACGAGGAGGCGCGGCCGTCGGACGAGGGCCCGAGCGAGGGCGAGCCGCTGGCGCTGACCTCCCGAAAGGGTGGCGCCGCGCTCTCCCACGCGCGTCTCGAGGGCGTCGGGGAGGGCGCAGACGAAGCCGTCGGCCTGGGCCGCACGCAAAGCGGCCCAGACTTCCTCGTCGGGAATCTCCAGCCCGAGGGTGATATTGCCCCGGACCGTGTCGTCGAAGACGAAGGTCTGTTGGGGAACGAGCGCGGCCTCACGGGCGAGGGCACCGCGCGCCAGGTCGGTCACATCCGTGCCGTCGATCAGGACGCGACCCTGAGTCGGGTCAACGAGGCGGACGGCGAGCGCGGCAAGCGTGGACTTGCCCGACCCGGTGGGCCCGACCACCGCCACCGTCTGTCCGGGCGCGACGTCGAGGGTGACCCCGCTCAGGGCCTCGACAACGTCACGGTGTTCCCCGCCCCGGCGGTCCCCGGCAGTCGCGTCCGGGGCGGCCGCGGCCAGCGCCGGTGGAGACGCGACCGCGTAGTCGTAGCTGACGGCCTCGAACCCCACCCGGACTCCGGAAGGCGACTCGGGACCGAGGGCTGCTTCGCCTGGGAGGTGCGTCTCGCCATACGTCATCTGGCCGCGAGCCTCGAGGACGGCGCTGACACGCTCCCACCCGACCAGAGTGCGCGGGATCTCCCCCAGCACCCACCCGAGCGCGCGCACGGGGAAGGCGAGCACGGAGATGAGATAAGCGAGTTGAACGAGTTCGGCCGTCGTGACCGCACCGGAGGCGACCCGCTGGACACCGATCGCGAGCAGCGCCAGGGTCCCGAACGTCGGTATCGCCTCGATGATCGGGTCGAACGTCCCGCGGGTGCGCCCGACCGCGATCGCCGCTCGGCGCAACCGGTCACTGACCTCGGCGAATCGCTCGGTCTCATGCGCCTCGCGGCCCATGACTTTGACCAGGAGCGCCCCGTCGAAGCTCTCGTGGGCGACTTCGGCGACCTCCGCCCGCAGCTGCTGTGCGCGGGTGACGCGCGCGCTCATCCGCCGTTGGAAGATCGCATTGGCGAGGAAGAGCAGCGGGAAGATGCCGAACCCGACCGCGGCGAGAACGGGGTCGACAAGGACCATTTGGACGGCGCCGGTCAGCAGCATGACGACGACACCGAGGGCCATCGGCAGCGGCATGAAGATCCCCCACGCGGCCTCGACGTCGGCGTTGGCGTTGGAGAGCAGTTGCCCCGACGGGTGGCGGTGATGCCAGGCAAGCGGCAGCCGGAGGTACTGCCGGGTCACCTGCCGCCGATAGTCGGCAGCGACGTTGAACATCGTGAACCCTCCGGCGATCCGTCGCAGCAGAACGCCGACGGTCGTCAGCACGACGACCCCGCCGATGACGGCGAAGATGAGGGCCGCCCGCCCAGGGGTGAGCCGGCCCTCCCGGATCGCGGGCTGCATGGCGTGGGTCGTCACCCACCCCACCGCCTGTGCCATGCCCGCGGTCATGACGCCATAGAGGGCGCTGCCTCCGACGGCGAGGGCGAACAGTCCCGGCTCGAGCCGGACGCCTTCCCGCACCACCCGAAGGCTGCGGCGCAGCGTTCCCTCGGCCGTGGCTCGGCTCAGATCCTCCGCTGGCATCCGATGATCAGGCCAACCCGAGCTTGCTCGACCAGAGCGCGGCGATCGCCTCCTCCGGCCCGGTCGTCTCGACACGCGAGTGGTCGTGACGACCGTATGCCGCGAGCACGAGTTCTCCGGCGGCCCCCTCGACCGTGACGTCGCCGCGCTCGGTGGCGGCCTTCGCCCGACACCGCCCCTGCGGGCTGACGAGTTCGACCCCGACCGGGCTCTTGCGGAACATCAGCCTCGCCATGCGGTCCAGGGCGCCCCAGAGTGCCTTCTCCTGGGTCGCGTCGAGGACCCGGGGCACCCACTCGTCCTGGGCACGCCGAACATCCTCGTGATGAATGAAGAATTCGACGTGGTTGACGAGTTCGTCCACCTGCGGGATCGCGGTCGGAGAATAGATCGGCGGACCGGAGCGGACAGCCTTGACCAGGTCGGCCCAGGGTTGCGTCTTGATCGCGCGAACCTGATCCTTGGCCCAACCCCCGATCACGGGAAGCATGGGGCCGACGATGAGGTCGGGGCGCCCGTCGCGGACCACGAGGTGCGTGGCGAGGTCGGCGGTCGTCCACCCCTCACACAGCGTGGGGGCGTCGGCCCCGACTCGAAGGAACTCGTCGCACAGAAGGGCCCGCTCGTCCTGGGCGTATGCAGTCATGGCCCTATCTTCGCCGACGCCACCGACAACCCCTGACGCCACCGCCGGTTCGCGGCTATCTGACGGTGTGTCCGCTGACCGAGATCGCCTCTTTGACCTGCCCGATCGTCAGGGTCCCGAAGTGGAACACAGACGCAGCGAGCACGGCGTCGGCCCCCGCGTCGAGCGCCTCGGCGAAGTGCTCGGGCGTGCCCGCTCCCCCGCTCGCGATGATGGGGATGGCGACCGCGTTCCGCACGAGTCGGATCAGCTGGAGGTCGAATCCGGCCGTGGTGCCGTCGGCGTCCATCGAGTTGAGGAGGATCTCCCCGGCGCCGAGGCCGGCTGCCTGCGCGCACCACTCGACCGCGTCGATGCCCGTGCCTCGCCGCCCACCGTGCGTGGTGACCTCGAATGTCCCTGTGGGCGCTCCGGATGCGTCGCGCGACCGGCGGACGTCGGCAGACAGAACGAGCACTTGCGCCCCGAACCGGTCGGCCACCTCCGCGATCAGCTCCGGCCGCGCGATCGCCGCGGTGTTGACGCCGACCTTGTCGGCCCCGGCCCGGAGCAGCTTGTCGACATCGTCCACCGTCCGCACCCCCCCACCGACCGTGAGCGGGATGAAGACCTCTTCGGCCGTATGCCGCACCACGTCATACATGGTCGCCCGGTCGCCGCTGCTGGCCGTGACATCGAGAAAGGTCAGTTCGTCGGCGCCTTGGGCGCCGTAGGCGCGGGCGAGTTCCACGGGGTCACCGGCATCGCGGAGGTCGACGAAGTTGACCCCCTTCACGACCCGGCCCGCGTCGACGTCGAGACAGGGAATCACCCGCGCAGCCAAGGCCATGCCGAAACCGTATGCGACGCCCATCCACCCCGCCACGCCGTCCCACCCATGGGCGGGCTCCGGATTCCGATGTCCCAGCGCGGGCGCCGACCGGCCCGGAACGCCGGCCACCGCCCTGCCCAGAACGCCAGCTACCGCCTGGTAATCGGGGTGATCAGCCCACTTACCAGGCGGTAGCCCACATGTTCTCCGGCTATTACCAGCCGATGGACTTCAGCAGCGCCACGGCGACCGGCCCCGGGGTGCGAATCGTCTCGCCGTCGCTGATGGCGTAGGTCATCAACGAGTTCGCATTCCCCTTGGGGAAGGTCGTCTCGTCGAGGTGCGAGTAGCTGCTGCCCTGGCGCCACGTGGACGGGGCATACAGCTTGGCCGCCTTGCTCCCATTCGCGGCCCGCACCTTGGCACTGTCGAAATAGACCTTGTTGCTGGTCAGCGCGTTGGCGAGGGTGACGGAGTTGTCGGGCATCTTCCACAGCAGGGCGCTCGTGGACAGGGGACCGAGCTTGGTCGCCCGGTCGTATGCCGTGTTGAGACCACTCATCTGCACCGAGCCGAGTCCGCTGGTGATGTGACCGAGGCCGAGGAAGCCGACGCCGTGGCCGAGTTCGTGCGTGACGACGGACTGGAAGTCGTACTTCCCGACTGGTGCCGGACCGGTCCCGAACCACCAGTTCGTGAAGTTGCTGCTGAAGTGGGCGACGATGTCGGGCGCGGCGTCGAGCTGGTGGCCGGCCTTCTTGTTGGCGATCGCGTCGATGCACATCAGACCCGAGCAGTTCCAGCCGTAGCTGGGTCCGGCAGACCCGAGGATCCCGGTCCCGAGAGGCTCCCAATTCGCCCTGACCGTGATCGGCACGGACGTCGTCAGGGTCTTGGACCAGGTGTTGACCGCACGCTGGAAGGCGGCCTTGGCCTCGGCAGTGAAGCCGACATAGGTGACGGCGAACTTCGCGGTCGGTGCGGCCTTGCTGCCGGCCGTCGGGTCGAGGACGATGCTCTGCCTGGTCGCGGCGGGGCCGGCATACACCGCGACACTGGTTGGTGTGCTGACCGGCTTCGGAGCGGGTGCCGGGGCAGCGGAGACGGGTGCGACAGCGGCGAACAATCCGGCCGCGGTGACGCCGGCGGCGGTCAGTGAACGGATGGTTGACATAGGTGGTGCGAATCCCCTCGAACGCAGTGGCTGCGCGTTGCGGCACGGCCGTGCCGCCCGGTGCGACACGGCGGGCAGGTTAGCAGCCCGCTCGCGATCCGTCAGGCCTTTGGTGGGTTTCGATGAGCCGCACCAGTCTCTGGGCCTCGTCTTGCGCGTATGCCGCATCCGCCCGCTGGATCGCCATCACCGCCACGGTCTCCCCGTCGACGAGGTCCAGGCTCACCCAGGGCTCTCCCCCACCGAATCGGACGTCCTCGATCTCCGACCACGGAATCGCCCGTCCGAGGATGAGATTCCGGACGAACAGGCCACTCTCGCGCGGCCACGCACCGATCCGCGCATAGCGGATGAGCAGGGCCGCGATGGCCCAGCCCAACCCCCACATCGCGATCCGGTCGATCGGCTGCCAGTCGCCCCCCTCCCCGGGGCCCGGCATGAGAATCGCGACGACCCCGAAGAGAACGACGGCGACGCCGGCGCCGATCGAGGCGACCCGCCGCCCGCGCCGCGGTCGGAACGGCTCGCTGCCTCTGGGCCGCGCCGCGGACGGGTTCACAACCGGCACGCCGCGATATCGGTGACCAGGATGGCGCGCGCCCCGAGGTCATAGAGCGCGTCCATGACCCGGTTGGTCTGCGCCCGCGGGACCATCGCCCGCACCGCGACCCAGTCGGCGTTCTGCAGCGGCGACACCGTCGGCGACTCGAGCCCGGGTGTGACGGCGCAGGCCTTCTCGACCATGTCGACCGGGCAGTCATAGTCGAGCAGGACGTAGTGCCGCGCCGTCACCACGCCCACGAGCCGCCGGCGCAGCCGCTCGACCGCGGTCTCCTCCGTGGTCCCGGGCCGCAGGATGAACACGGCCTCACTGCGCAGGATGGGGTCGCCGAACACGGCCAGCCCCTGTGCCCGCAGAGTCGACCCGGTCTCGACGACATCGGCGATGACGTCGGCCACGCCGAGCGTGATCGCCGTCTCCACCGCCCCGTCCAGCCGCACCACATGGGCCGGTATGCCGTGATCCGCCAGGTGCTTCTCGACCAGACCCGGATAGGAAGTCGCCACGCGACGACCCGCGATGTCGGCGAGCGCGGTCACCTCACCGGGGCGGGCGGCATACCGGAAGGTCGATGCACCGAAGCCGAGCGGCATGACCTCCTCGGCCCAGCCGCCCGCGTCGAGGAGCAGGTCTCGACCGGTGATGCCGGCGTGGACCGTCCCCGATCCGACATAGACGGCGATGTCGCGTGGGCGCAGATAGAAGAACTCGACCTCGTTCTCGGCATCGGCGACGACGAGTTCCTTGGGGTCGCGGCGCGTGCGGTAGCCCGCCTCCTTGAGCATGGCGACCGCGGACTCGGACAGGGACCCCTTGTTGGGAACGGCGACACGCAGCACGACGTCAGGGTATGCGAGGTCGCGCGCCGGCCACCGACGGGTTCACGGCAGCCGCCGGGCGGCGGATCGCGGCGCACCGGCTGGCGGGCCCGGTCGTCAGCGCGGCGCCTTGACGGCCACGACGGGTGCCCCGGCCTCCAGCAGGATCCGCTGCGCATTGACTGCCGCTGAGCAGCTTGCCCACCGGTGTCCGGCGGCGCAGGCCGGGGACGATGAGCTACTCCCGGGCTGACCCGATCAGATCGATCGATCGGTGAGTGCTATCGCGGCCCTGACGGCAGTTTCACTCACCGATCGCCGGCAGCGCTGGGAGCGCGCGGGCAATAGCTGTCAGGGCGCGCTACCACAACGCCGGCCAGAGTTGCGTCTGCGCGAAGCGCCTCATCGTCCACGCCGACGTCGCCGAGCGCTTCACCGAACTCTTCGTCGCCGGCGCGCACGCCCTGACCATCGGCGACCCCACCGACCCGGCCACCGACGTCGGGCCCATGGCCCGCAGTGTCCTGCGCGCCGGGTCGCCGGCTGAACCTCACAGGTGCCGGTAGACATCCTCCGGCGTCAGCTCGCAGGCCAGCATGAGCACCTGCAGGTGATAGAGGAGTTGGCTGATCTCCTCCGCGGTCTTCTCGCGGCCTTCGTATTCGGCGGCCATCCACACCTCGGCAGCCTCCTCGACGATCTTCTTGCCGATCGTATGCACGCCCGCGTCGAGGGCGCGGACGGTCCCCGAACCGGCCGGGCGGGTGCGTGCCCGCTCGGCCAGCTCGGCATACAGCTCGTCGAAGGTCTTCACGCGCGCCAGGGTAGGCGAGCGCCGCGTCAGCGGGCGGCGGCGTCCGCCAGGACGTCCGGTGCCGGGACCCGCTTGGCCTCATTGGTCGCCTTGACCCACTGAGTGAAGCCATAGAGGACGAAGAGGCCGTAGAAGGTGTACATGACCGCCGTCGGGACATAGTCGGTCGCGAACCCGAGGGGGACCCCGACCAGGTCGACGCCGATCCAGGCGAGCCAGAACTCGTTCCAGCCGCGCGCCATCGCATACGTCGCGACGAAGGACCCGACGAAGATCCACGCATCGCACCAGTAGTACCACCACTGCGGCTGCCAATAGGGGTTGGGCGCGGCGTTCCACAAGGCCACGAAGACCTGGTGCACGACGACGGTCCCGAGCAACCAGCCGGCGATGACGATGCCGCGCTCGCGGACGGTCATCCAGCGCGGCGTGATCGCGGGCGCGTCGCCGCCGCCGGCACGCTTCTGCAGCTGCGACCAGCGCCACCAGCCATAGATGCTCGTCAGGATGAAGAAGATCTGGCGCCCCGCCTGGCCGAAGAGCGGAATCCGTTCTCCCGCACCGAGGGTCGCGCCGATGTAGACGAAGAAGAGCATGATGTTGGCGGTGATGCCGACCGGCCAGGCCCACACCCGCCGCTTCATGCCGAACCAGGCCGAGACGACGCCGATGAGGACGCCGATCAGTTCGAGCCAGTGGAGTTGATATTTCCCGATCGGGATCGCGGCGTCGATGAGCCGCTGGAAGAAGTTCTCCTCGGCCGCGGCGGCCAAGACGAGTTGTGACATTGGTGTTCGTCCTTCGGTCGTTCTGTCACTTCGGACGAACTCCGGGGGACTGCGCCGAAGCCGTCACACCGGTCCGCGCGCGAGGGCGCGAACGGCATACGGCCGTCGGCACGTGCTGCCTCCCATCCGGACTTTCACCGTCGGTCCCGGAGTTTCACCGGATCAACCGCACGCTGGCTGCGGGCGGGTCGTGGACTGTCACCACCGGTTCGGAATTGCACCGACCCCGGAGCACGTGCCTTCAGTATGCCGCACGCTCGCCCCGCCATCGCCCCGCGGCGTCTCGTGCTGTCCGCCACGTGGACGCGTGCCTCTCCGAATCCGCCGGGCCGTATGCCGTCCGGGCCCATGCACCCCAATGACCTCTCGACGGCTCCTATGTGACCTCTCGACGGGGGCGGCGTCGAGAGGTCACATAGCGGGCGTCGAGAGGTCACATAGCGGGCGTCGAGAGGTCACGCGCCGGGGCATGGCTGCGGGCGATGCCGCCGGCGTGATGTGCTGTCCGTATGACGATCTCGATCACCGCCGACGACTGGCGGGCCCTGGCGCGATCCTCCCCGTGGCTGTGGCAGGCCGTGGAGTTCGAGATCGACTGGGCCTCCTGGTACTGGCCGGCGACGACCGGACCCACCCTGCACGCGTGGCTGCGCCGACCCGGCGACGTGCGAGTCGAGATCCCGGAGCGAGGGGGCGATGGGCGCAGCGTCCACCTCGAGGCCCGCGGTGACCTCGGCCCCCAACCGCCGGATCGCCCCTCGACGGTCCGGCCCGACGGACTCGTCCTGGATCGCACCCTGGCAACCGAGGGCGACGATCACGGCCTCTATTTCCACAACTACTACTGGCTGGCGATCCTCGACCCGCACGAACTCGCCGACGGCCAGGCCTGGATCCCCGACGATGCCGCGGACGAGGACGGACCGGGCCACGCCGAGATGGTCCCCGGCACCGACGTCGAGGACGTGACGACGACGCAGCGAAATGGCCGCGAGACGTGGTGGGCGCGGGTGCGGCCGACCGCGGCATACCAACCGCGGTGCTCGTGCTGTGCGCTGCTCTACGGCGAGATCGCCGAGCGCATGGAATACGGCGGTGAGTTGCGAGCGCACGCGGAGGACCCGGGATATTCCTACTCGACGCAGTGGTTGGTCGGCCTCGATCGCGCGACCGGACTACCCGTGAGCATCGAGGCCCTGGACGGCAGTGCCACCGGACACACCCTGCGCATCCTTGCCGTCGATGACGAGGTTCCCGACTCCTTCGTCCGCGACCCGCGGCGCTGATCGCCCGACCCCGGCTGCCCGCCCTGCCCCGCGGCGGACTGCTGCGTCGACTCAGATCAACTCCACCCCGAAGGGCAGCAACAGCCGTCCCGCCTCGGCGACCTCGAAGCGCGCGCCCCGCACCTTGTTGTCCCGGATGTCGAACGCGTAGCCCACCGCCCCGACGAACGACGCCTCCCGCAGGTCCGTCCCGGCGAAGACGGTCCGGCTGAGATCCGACCCGGCGAAGTCCACCCGGCGCGCGACCGCCTCACCGAAGTCGGCCTCGACCAGCCGGCAGTCGCGCCAGAGCGAGCCCGTGACGTCGATCCCCCGGAACGAGGCATAGTCGAGCCGGCAACGCTCGAACCGGAACGGCGCAGCCAGCGTGACCGTATGCGCGAGTGCGAAATTCATGCCCAACAGGCGACAGTCAGCGAACCCGCACTCGGCGAACCGCGCGTCCGTCACGACCGCCCGTGACAGGTCGACGCCGGTGAACGTGCACTCGGTGAAGGTGCATCCCGTCAGGTCCACGCCGGCGAGGACACACCCGTCGAAAGCGCACCCGTCGAACTCGACGCTGCGCAGCTGCGCACCCTCGGCGAGGCCGCCGGTGAACCGGGAGTCCACGGCATACGTCCGGCCGCCGACCTCCTCGGTCAGCGTCGATCCGGTCCCGCGATCAATGCCGGTGGGCGGCAACGAGTTCCCGAAGGTGGGTGATATTGGCCGCCGCGGATTCGGCGTTGTAGACCGCCGTCCCCGCGACGAAGACGTCCGCGCCGGCTTCGGCGCACTGCTCGATCGTCGACGCCGAGACCCCGCCGTCGACCTGGATCCAGATCTCGCCGCCGAACCGGCGAACCGACTCGCGCACCGCCCGCACCTTCGGCATCTGGTCCGCCATGAACGCCTGCCCGCCGAAGCCCGGTTCAACCGTCATCACCAAGACCATGTCGAGTTCCGGCAGCAGATCTTCGTATGGCGCCCACGGCGTGCCCGGTTTGAGCGCCATCGACGCACGCGCACCGGCGGCGCGCAAGGTGCGGGCCAACGCCCGCGGATCGGCCGCCGCCTCGATGTGGAAGGTGACCGACTCGGCCCCCCGCTCGGCATACATCGGCGCCCAGCGATCGGGATCGGCGATCATCAGGTGCGCGTCGATCGGGACCGGGCTGACTTCGACGAGCCGCTCGACCACCGGCAGTCCGATCGTCAGGTTGGGGACGAACTGCGCGTCCATGACGTCGACATGCGCCCAGTCGGCCGTCGCGATCCGGTCAAGTTCGCTCTGGAGGTTGGCGAAGTCGGCGGCCAGGATGCTCGGCGAGATCTGCACGGAGACAGCCTAACCACGCACGAGCCCCGCGGGAGGGCAGCCCCCGCAGGGCTGGCGCGCGCCGGTATGCCGTCCGGTCACGTCGAGCGCGGCGCGCTCACGGCTTTGACCGGATACCAGGTCGGGTCGCCATAGAACTGGACCTTCCCGGTGCTCTTGGTGCGGAAGATGCCGTGGGAATAGCCGACGTAGGCCGTCCCCCAGATCTTGATGACGTTGTAGCGGGTACCTCTCGCCGGCACCCCGACGTCGACCCACCGCAGCCCGAACTTCTCTTGAAGGATGAATCGCGCTTGCAACCCATAGACATTCGCGGTGCACGTGAGGTCGCCGTCACCCTTGATGAGCCCCCCACTCAGATAGGGCGGGTAGGCGTGGATCGTGCACGTCGTCGGCGCCGCCGCCCGGGCCGTCGCCCCGCTGTCCTCCGCCGCCTGCGCGCCCGTCGCACCGGCGAGCATCAATGCCCCGGTGGCGGCGACGATCCCGGCTCTGCGCGTGATCCTCATGGAGCTTCTCCTCCCGGCCCCGGGACCTGCGCCTGGGTGCCGCAAGAAGGGTGGCAAGGCTCGCCTCACTCGCGCCATCCCATAAACCTGGGATGGCGACCCTCTCAGGTCACCTGCGGCGCCGCAGCAGGGCGAGGAACATCCCGTCAGTGCCGTGCACGTGCGGCCAGAGTTGGACCGCCGGGCCGGCCCCCAACGCCTCCGCCCACCCATCGGTCACCTCCGCCACGACGGGCCGAGCGTCGAACTGGTCGACGTCGGGGTGGCGTTTGAGGACGTCCGCGACGACGAAGGTCGTTTCGGCGAGGTGGGGGCTGCACGTCGCGTAGGCGACGATCCCCCCCGGCGCGACCGCAGCGAGTGCGCTGGTCAACAGCGCGCGTTGCAGGACCCCGAGACTGGCGAGATCCTGCGGTGTGCGGCGCCACCGCGCCTCCGGGCGCCGTCGTAGCGCGCCCAGTCCCGTGCACGGGGCATCGACGAGAATCCGGTCGTATGCCGCAGGCTCCACTCCCCCGACCTCCCGACCGTCCCCGGTCCGCACCTCGAGAGCGAGCCCGAGATCGCGCGCCCGCGCGGCTGCCGGAACGAGCGTCCGGGCGACGAGATCGGCGCGGTGTGGGGCGACTTCGTTGGCGACGAGGTCGGCGCCGCGTTCGGCCGCAAGGGCGGCCAGGAGGCCGGCCTTCCCGCCGGGTCCGGCGCAGAGATCGAGCCACCGTTCCCGTCCGCCTGGCCCACGTCCACCGGCCGGGCCCCCGTCGGCAACCGAGCGCGGCGCCGCGGCGAGAGCCAGGGCGACGAGCTGAGATCCGGCGTCCTGGACTGCGGCCCGCCCCTCGCGGATGGCGCCGATCGCACCCGGGTCTCCGGCCGTGAGGACGAAAGCGGTGCGGACGTGGCGATGTGGCCGCGCCCCGGCCTCGATGAGCTCCAGGGGATCGCACAATCCCGGTCGGCCGACGAGTTGGACATCCGGCGGCGCATTGTCAGCGGAGAGAAGCTCACCGAGGTCGGCGTCGGCCGTGGCCGGCGTGCTTGCGCCATGCCCGAGAAGGGCCTGCCTCAGCGCCTTGACGATCCAGACCGGGTGCGAATGCGCGATCGCGAGCCTTTCCACCGCATCGTGTTCAGGTGGCAGGACGCGCGCCAGCCAGGCGTCCCGATCCGCCTCGCTGATCCGGCGCATGACCGCGTTGACCAGGCCACTCGCGCCGGCCCCGTTGACGGCTCGCGCCAGGGCGACCGTCTCGTCGGCCGCCGCATGCGCCGGCACTCGCATGCCCAGGAGTTGATGCGCCCCGAGTCGGAGGGTGTCGAGGACGGAGCCGTCGATGCGCGAGACCGGGCGGTCGGCGGCGAGGGCGATGACGGGGTCATAGAACCCGCGAAGGCGCGTGGCGCCATACGTCAATTCGGTGGCGAAGGCAGCGTCGCGACCGCGAAGGTGGCGGCGACGCAACTCTTTCGGGAGTTCGATGTTGGCATAGCCACCGTCGGCGACCGCGCGCATGACGGTGTAGGCGGCCAACCGCGCGGGGTCGCCCGACCGGCCGCGTTCCGCGGGCGTCTGTCGCGACCGTTGGGGGCGGCCCGGTGAACGCGGTCGGCGTGGCTCGGGACGTCGCTCGGTCACGGCCGGCAGCCTACTGTCTGTGGCGCGCCGACCAGCGCGGCGTGTCGAGACGGCCCATGCGCATACTCGGTATACAGTGGCCGCCGACGCCCATGGGAGGACCAGCGATGACGACGACGAGCCAGCCGATGCGAACCCGGCCGACCGAGGATTCCGCGCGGGCGCCCCGCCCCCCTTTGACGTTCGGCCGGCCACGCCGAAGCCGTCAGACGAATCGGACCTTCGCCTACACCGCCTCGGCCGCTCTTCCGATCGCCCTCGGCGTCGGCATCGGTGCCATCGTCATCCATGGCTACCACGCGCATACCAAGACAATCGCCACACAGTCGACAGTCGTGACGACACGGGACGCGAGCGCCGAGACGGGCACCGACCACGCGCCGACGGGACCGGACGTCGGCACCGAAGGCCTGAATGCGCAGCTCACCCGGGCGATCACCCGGGCCCGGGACGCTGCCCTGGCGGACCATGTGACCATCGACATCGTCTCCGGCTATCGGACGGCGGCGACACAGCAGGGACTCTTCGACCAGGCGATTCGCAGATACGGCTCGGCCAAGGAGGCCACCCGCTGGGTGCTCCCGCCCGAGAAGTCGGAGCACGTCAAGGGCGGCGCCGTCGACGTCGGGCCCTATGCCGCGGCGCAGTGGCTCAAAGCCAACGGCGTGAAATTCGGTCTGTGCCAACGCTATGCCAACGAGTACTGGCACTTCGAGGTGCTCGCGCCCGCCAAGGGTCAGGCCTGTCCCGCCCTGGAGTCGGACGCCTCCTCCGGCTGACACCGGCGGCGTCCACGTGCGCCCCTCCGTCATGACCTGGCCCCGGTCAGCCGAGCCGTTCCCCCGTCTCGATGCGTATGCCGCGGGCCCAGTCCGCGGCCGGCATCGACCGCCGCCCGAGCGCCTGAACCTCGCCCAGCCGCAGCGGCTGCGTCGCCGAGCCGACGTGGACACTCGACTTCGTCACCCGCAGCTCGCCAGGGGCGAGGGCCTCGGCGGCGGGATCGGCGGCTGCGGGGCCGAGTTTGACCCGCTCCCCGCGAAACCTCGTCCACGCCCCCGGTGCCGGAGTGCAGGCGCGGATCTGCCGGTCGATCGCGAACGCGGGCCGGGCGAAGGCGACCTCCGACTGCGCGACGGTGATCTTCGGTGCGACCGAGGCCCCGTTCGGCGCCTGAGGAATCGCGAAGAGGCGGCCCGCCTCGAGCCCGTCCAGGGTGGCGACGAGGAGCCCGGCACCGGCCACGGCGAGTCGGCCGAGCAGGTCGCCGGCCGTGTCGGCGGGCCGGATCGCCTCCGTCAGTGTTCCGAACACCGGCCCTGTGTCGAGCCCCGCCTCGAGGAGGAAGGTGCTTGCTCCGGTGATCTCGTCGCCGGCGAGGATCGCGTGCTGGACCGGGGCGGCCCCGCGCCAGGCCGGCAGCAGCGAGAAGTGCAGGTTGATCCACCCATGCACGGGGATGGCGAGCGCCGCCGGCGGGATGAGGTTGCCGTAGGCGACGACCGGGCACGCGTCCGGCGCGGCCGCGGCCAATCGGGCGAGGAAGGCGGGATCGCGCACGGTGGCGGGCGTCCATACGTCCAGACCGAGGTCGCGCGCCCGGCTCTTGACCGGCGAGGGGGACAGCCGCCGACCACGGCCCGCGGGTGCATCAGGCCGGGTCAGGACGGCGACGATCTCGTGCGGCGAGGCAGCGAGCGCGTCCAGAGTCGGTAGGGCGGCCTGCGGCGTGCCGGCGAAGACGAGCCGCATCGTCACATCCCCAACCCGAACGTCGCGTGCGGCGACACCTTGACGCGCGGCGCCGGGTCGCCGAACCACTCTGCGGCGCGAATTGCCTTCATCGCCTCGCGGCGGGTCTGCGGGTCGAGCCGGTCGATGAAGAGGATGCCGTCGAGGTGGTCGGTCTCGTGCTGGATGGCCCGGGCCAGCAGCTCGCTGCCCTCGAGGAAGACCGGCTCGCCCCACATGTTCTGCCCGCGTGCGACGACGTTGAGGCCGCGCCGGGTGTCGAAGGTGAGGTCGGGCAGCGACAGACATCCTTCCGGTCCGTCCTGCTCCTCGGGGCCGATGTCGAGGACGGGGTTGACCACGTGCCCGACGGTCCCCTCGACGGTGTAGGTGAACACCCGTAGGCCCACTCCGATCTGCGGCGCTGCCAACCCCGCCCCCGGCGCGTCGAGCATCGTGTCGGTGAGGTCCTGGACGAGTGTGCGCAGCTCCTTGTCGAAGTCGACGACCTCCACCGCCCGCGTCCGCAGGACGGGGTCGCCGAACAACCGAATGCGCTGGACCGACACCCGAGGGAGTGTAGGTCACGGGTTTCCGGTGCGTCAGAACGTCCCGGCGCAGAAGTCTGCATATCCCCGGGCACCACCCTGCGTCAGTCCATAGGACAGGAAACGCCGGTGGGCGACCTCACGATCCGGCGCCGGGTTCCAGAATCTCGGCGCATGCGGGACCAGCCTCGCCATGCGCCGGCCCAGGGTGGCCAGGACCCAGTCGGCATCCGCGGCGGATACGCGACGCACGACCACGCAACTCACCCTAGTGAGCCCTGGTCCGGGGTCAGTCGAGTCCCGTCACCGACATGCGGATGCCGAGTGGCGCCACCTCCTTCCGCGCACTCCGGGCGGCCCGCGCCTCGGCAAGGAACCGGGCGACGCGGGGGACATCGCCACCCGCCGCCTTGAACACGAGCCGGAACTCCGCACGGCCCGGCACGGGAAGCGGCCCGAAGCGCTCGACCGGCCCGGGAACGCGCGGATCGGCCGCCAACTCCTCCAGCCCGGCCCGCTCCCCGGTCGCGACCCCGAAGACCACCGCCGGCGGCAGCCGCAGCGCCACCCGCTCGGCCAACTCGCCCTCGGCCAGCCAGGCGGGATCCCACCGAACGAGCGCCTCGACCGCCGGGAAGGCGACCTCCGCGGACACCCCACACAGCACGACCTGACCTCCCGCGCCGACGGGCCGGACGAGAGCCGCCGCGCCCAGCCAGCGACGCAAAGCCTCCGGCGTGCCCTCCAGAGCGGTCCGGTCCAGCAGTGCCCAGGCGTCGAGGAGGAGGGCCGCGGCATACGCCCCCTCGGCGACCGGCTCGGCGCCGGGGGTCGCGATGACCAACGCCGGCTCACTCCCGACCGAGGCGCGCACCTCCCCCGCCCCGGACGTGACGACCCCGACACCGGGGAACGCGCGCCCGAGTTCCTCCGCCGTCCGCCGCGCGCCGACGACGAGGGAGCGCAGACGCCGGTCACCGCAGGCCGGGCACACCCACGCGGATGCGACCGTGCCACACCACCGACACGCCGGCGGACCGCCCCGCTCCCCCAGCCCCAGGGGACCCCGACACGCGCCGCACCGGGCCCGCGACCGGCAGGTCTGGCAGGCCAGCGCGGGAACATACCCCCGGCGCGGCACCTGGACGAGCACGGGTCCCCGTGCGAGCGCCTCTCGCGCCGTCCGCCAGGCCAGCGTCGGGAGCCGCGCGCTCGCTGCCGCGGGATCGCGCTCCTGCTCGCGGTCCTCGCCGGCCACCACCACCCGGGGGGCCGCCGCGCGCACGACAGACGGTGCCGCGACGACCGGCCGGGCGACGCCGGACGCGATCAGCGCCTGGGCGGCGACGCTCCGGCCGAAACCACCGAGGACGACGGCTGCCTCCTCCAACCGGCCGCGACGCAACGCGAGATCGCGCACATGCGGATAGGGCGCGCGCGGCTCCTCGTGCAGATCGTCGCCGTCGTCCCACACCGCGACCAGCCCGAGATCGTGCACCGGCGCGAACACCGCCGCGCGCATCCCCACGACCACCCGGACGTGTCCGCGCAGCACCGTCAACCAGGCCGTATAACGTGCCTGCGGTCCCTGGTCCGCGCTCAACTCCACATGACGCCCAGGCCCGAGGACCTCCCCCACTGCCGCCGACAGGCGCGCCAGATCCCGACTGTCCGGGACGACGACGATCGCCCCGCGCCCCCCGGCGAGCGCGGCCCCGCACGCCTCGGCGAGCGCCCGCGGCCAGTCCCCTCCCGGCTCGGTCGCGCTCGGCAGGGCCGACCACACGGCGACCGGTGCGTCCCCGTCCCGGATGCGACGCAGCAGGGCCGGCCCCGCGGCATACGCTTCCCAGGCCGGCCCAGCCACCTCGGGAGGCGACAGATCCCCGGTCGTCGACTCTCCGAGCGCCTTCTCGGCCCGCGCATGCCGCGGCGGAATCGCGAGCCGCAGGACGTCCCCCACCGTGCCGGCGTATGCCGCGGCCACCTCCCGCGCCAACGCCAGCACCGCAGGGGTCAGGACGGGCTCGGGGGAGACGACCGTGCGGATCGGCGTCAGCCGGCCTTCGTGCTCGGCACTCGCCCGCCGCTCGATGACGTATCCCGCCACGTCCCGGCCCGCGAACCGGATTTTGACGCGGACGCCCGGCTGGGCGTCGTCGGCGAGGTGGGCGGGAACGGCATACTCGAACGGCCGGTCCAGGTGCGGCAGGCCCGAGTCGACGAGCACGAGCGCGACCGGATCGGTGACCGGGGTCTGCGTCGGGGCGTCCATGTGGGCGAATCTAGTGGGGGCCTCCGACAGCCCCCGGACCGGCCGTCACCACGTGGCTTCGGACGCCACCTCGAGCCCCGCCGACCCCCCATTCAGCACAGGTTGAGTTCACATGGCACCGGCATCCATGGCGTCCGCGGTGGAGGACGTGCTCCTTGCAGAGGTTTCTCGGGCCCCGGCCGGTGGCGCTCGGCCGGGGTCAGGCGACGACGGCGCGGCGCAACTCGTCGACTCGGTTGGTCTGCTCCCAGGTGAACGCCCCGTCGACGCCGTCGGCAGAGGTCCGGCCGAAGTGGCCGTATGCCGCCGTCGCGAGATAGATCGGGCGCAGCAGGTCGAGGTCGTGAACGATCGCCGCCGGCCGCAGGTCGAACACCGTGGTGATCGCCTTCTGGATCGCGTCGATCGGCGCGGTCTCGGTGCCGAATGTCTCGACATAGAGCCCCACGGGCTGGGCCTTGCCGATCGCATAGGCGACCTGCACCTCGCACCGGCGGGCCAACCCCGCCGCGACCACGTTCTTGGCGACCCAGCGCGTCGCATACGCGGCGGAGCGGTCGACCTTGGACGGGTCCTTGCCGGAGAACGCGCCACCGCCGTGCCTGGCCATCCCGCCATACGTGTCGACGATGATCTTGCGACCGGTCAGCCCGGCATCGCCCATGGGACCGCCGATGACGAACTTCCCGGTCGGGTTGACGAGCGTTCGGTGCCCCATCGCGTCGAGGTGGGTCCCGCTCTCGGCGAGCTCGGACAACACCGGGATGATGACCTTCTGTTCGACATCGGGCGCGAGCATCTCCTCCAGGGAGATCCCGTCGGCGTGCTGGCTGGACACGACGACGGTGTCGAGACGGACGGCCTTGTCCCCGGCATACTCGATCGTCACCTGTGTCTTGCCGTCGGGCCGGAGATAGGCCAGCTCACCGGACTTGCGCACCGCGGTCAGCCGCTCGGCGAGCCGGTGCGCGAGGAAGATCGGCAGCGGCATCAGCTCGGGCGTGTCGTCGCACGCGTAGCCGAACATCAGTCCCTGGTCGCCCGCGCCCTGCTTGTCATAGGCGTCCACGGTCCCGGTCCGGGCCTCGTATGCCGCGTCCACCCCCTGCGCGATGTCGGGGCTCTGTTGCCCGATCGACACCTCGACCCCGCACGAGGCGCCGTCGAAGCCCTTGGTCGAGCTGTCGTAGCCGATCGCGAGAATGCGTTCCCGGACGATGCTGGGGATCTCGACATAGGCCTCCGTGGTCACCTCCCCGGCGACGTGGACCAGGCCAGTGGTCACCATCGTCTCGACGGCGACCCGAGCGCCCGGGTCCTGCTCGAGCATGGCGTCGAGGATCGAGTCGGAGATCTGGTCGCAGATCTTGTCGGGGTGACCCTCGGTGACAGATTCGGACGTGAACAGGCGACCGGACAAGGAGTTGCTCCTGAAAAAATGGAACGGATTCGGGGACAAGTCTAGAGACCGCGGGTGTCGGGGGACGCATCCACCAGGTCGCGGACGGCGTCGAGGACGGCGTCGGCGATGACACTCTTGGGGGCGGGGCCGACATCCACGACGATGTCGCTGTCCGGCCGGAGGAGATGCACGGTGTTGTCATCCTGGCCGAAGGTCTTGTCGGCCCCGACCTCATTGACCACCAACAGGTCACAGCCCTTGCGGGCGAGCTTCTCGCGGCCGAGGGCGAGAACGTCGTGATCGGCGTCACCCGTCTCCGCGGCGAAGCCGACGATGACCGGCGTCCTCGCCGCACCCCGCTGGCGCACCAGGCCCGCGAGGATGTCGGGATTGCGCAGCAGTTCGATCACCGGCGCCGCATCCGGATCCCCCGGGTCGTGCGTCTTCTTGATCTTTGTCTGGGCGTATGCCGCGGGGCGGAAGTCCGCGACCGCCGCGGCCATCACGACGACGTCGGCTTCCTCCACGCGTGCCGACACGTCCCGAGCCAGATCCAGCGCCGATTCCACTCGGGTCACCAGGACCCCCGCGGGATCGGCGAGAGCGACATTGGCGCTGAGGAGCCGGACCCGTGCTCCGCGCGCCGCGGCCCGGGCCGCGATGGCATAGCCCTGTTTGCCCGAGGAGCGGTTGCCGAGGAAGCGCACCGGGTCCAGCGGTTCCCGCGTCCCCCCGGCGGTGACCAGGACGCGCAGCCCGGCGAGGTCTCCGGGAGCGACCACGGACGCGGGCGACTCATGGCGCGCGAGGAGGTGACGGCATACGGCGAAGATCGTCTCGGGCTCGGGAAGCCGGCCGGGGCCGGTGTCGGCGCCCGTCAGCCGCCCCGACGCCGGCGGGATGACATGGGCACCGCGCTCGACGAGTGTCGAGACATTGGCCTGTGTGGCCGCGTGGTCCCACATCTCGGTGTGCATCGCCGGGGCGAAGACGACCGGGCAGCGGGCGGTGAGCAGGACATTGGTGAGCAGGTCGTCGGCGAGTCCGTGTGCGGCACGCGCGAGCAGATCGGCCGTCGCGGGCGCGACGACGACGAGATCGGCCTCTTGGCCGAGCCGGACGTGCGGCACCTCGTGGACCGCACCCCACACGTCGGTCGCGACCGGCCTGCCGGACAACGCCGACCAGGTCGCCGTGCCGACGAAGTGCAACGCGGCCTCGGTGGGGACCACCGTGACCTCATGGCCCGACTCGGTGAACAGCCGCAGCAGGAAAGCGGCTTTGTAGGCCGCGATGCCGCCGCTGACTCCGAGCACGACCTTCACGAGCGTCGGCCGCTCAGGCGCCCACGGACACGTCGGTCGCCTCGGCGACCAACAGGCTCTCGTTGATCTCGCGAAGGGCGATCGACAGCGGCTTCTCGTGCATCTGGGAGTCGACGAGCGGCCCGACGTATTCGAGCAGCCCCTCCTGGAGTTGGGAGTAATAGGCGTTGATCTGCCGAGCTCGCTTGGCGGCATAGATCACGAGTGCGTACTTGCTGTCGCTGTGGGTCAGCAGGTCGTCGATGGGCGGGGAGGTGATGCCGATCGGGTTGGGTGCGGTTCCGGACACGTGGCAGGGCTCGATTCACGAGGAAGCTGGGGGTGAACCCATCAATGATACGAGGTTCTCGGCGGCGGTCCGCACCTCGTTGTTGACGATGACCACATCGAACTCGTCGGCAGCGCCGAGTTCCGCCTTCGCCGTCTCGAGCCGGACGCGCTGTTCCTCGGCCGATTCGGTTCCCCGCCCCACGAGCCGGTCCACGAGTTCGTCCCAGCTCGGCGGGGCGAGGAACACGAACAGCGCCTCCGGCATCGTCTGCCGCACCTGGCGCGCACCCTGGAGGTCGATCTCCAGCAGTGGCCACCGTCCGGCGGCGACGGCCTCCTCGACCGGCCCACGGGGGGTGCCGTATTTCGCCCGCCCGTGAACCACGGCCCACTCGAGGAGATCCCCGTCTTCCTGCATCCGCGTGAACGTCGCGTCATCGACGAATCGGTAGTGAAGGCCGTCAACCTCACCGGGCCGGGCCGGCCTTGTGGTCACCGAGACCGAGAGCCACACCTGGGGATAGTGCTCACGGACGTATGCCGCGACCGTCCCCTTGCCGACCGCGCTCGGCCCGGCGAGGACCACGAGGCGTCCCGGTTTCACGACGTGCCGCTCGCCCGCGCGATCGACCGCCAACCGGTCACGACGACGTCGAAGGTCACGCCGTGTCGAAGCGCTCGATCAGCGCCGCGGCCTGGTTGGCCCCAAGCCCGCGCACGCGCCGCGTCGGCGAGATTCCGAGTTCGTCGATGATGGCGGCGGCGCGAACGCGGCCGACACCGGGCAGGGACTCGAGCAATGCCGAGACGCGCATCTTGCCGACGCTGTCGTTGGTCCGGCCCTCCTCGATGACGTCGGAGATGGATCCGCTCGCATGCTTGAGGCGGTTCTTCACCGCAGCGCGCTCGCGGCGGGCGGCCGCGGCTTTCTCCAGCGCTGCAGCGCGTTGTTCGGGGGTGAGCGGGGGGAGCGCCACGCTCGGCTCCTCTCGGTTGTGGGACATGAGCCACCCTGGCACGCTCGTCGTGCCGGCAGGGGTGTGTGCTGAGCCTAGGAGACGCCGGTCACCTTCGGCCAGGCTTTGAGCGCCGACGTCCGCAAGGTGTCGATCTCCGGGCCGGCCGAGAGGATCTCCCGACTCGACGTGGGAAGGACCGCAGGCAGGGCGGCACCGAACACTCGGCCGATCGCCTCCGCGTCCGCACCCTGGGCACCGAATCCGGGGGCGAGCACCGGCGCCGCTGCGCTGGCGAGGTCGAGACCGAGTTCGCGGACTGCGTCACCGACGGTGGCGCCGACGACCATCCCGACATGCCCGAGAAGGCCCGACGAACGCGCTGCCTCGTTGACCCCTCTGACTCCCGCGACGATCCCGGCGGCGACGGAGCGGCCATCCGCGGCGGTCGCGTGCTGCACCGACGCGCCTTCGGGATTGGACGTCAAGGTCAGGACGAAGACACCCCGCCCGGTGGCCGCGGCGAGGTCGATCGCCGGTGCGAGAGAACCGAATCCGAGATAGGGACTCACGGTGATCGCGTCGGCGGCCAGCGGCGATCCGTCGGCGAGATAGGCCCGGGCATAGCCGGCCATGGTCGAGCCGATGTCTCCGCGCTTGACGTCGAGGAGGCTCAGCGTCCCCGACCCCCGCAGGGCGGCGAGCGTCTCCTCGAGGACGGCGATGCCCGCGCTGCCGTATTCCTCGAAGAACGCTGACTGGGGCTTGACGAGCGCGACGTGACCGGCGAACGCCTCGACGCACCGTCGGGCGAACGCCCGCAGCCCGTCGGGATCGCACGGCATACCCCATGCGGTCAGCAGCTCCGGATGGGGATCGATCCCCACACACAGTGGCCCGAACCGGTCGGTCGCCTCGCGCAGTCGCACACCGAAGGGCTCCATCGGCCCCTCCTTTCGCTCAGGTGGTCACCCGTGCGCCGCACCGACGATATCGGCGAAGCGGTCGACGCCCCGGGCGTCGAGCAGGGCGGTCAGTTCGTCGAGGACCCGGCGCGGCGCCCGCGGGTCGTTGAAGGTCGCCGTCCCGACCTGTATGCCGCTCGCCCCCGCCGCGACGAGTTCGAGCGCATCGCGGCCGGTCCGGACGCCGCCGACACCGATGATCGGTGCCTCCGGCAGGGAGCCCGCCCGCATCGCCGCATGGACCTGCCAGATCGCCCGCACGGCGACCGGCCGGATGGCCGGCCCGGACAGTCCCCCGGTCACCCCGAAGAGGTGCGGGCGCAACCGCTCGGTGTCGATCGCCATACCGAGGACGGTGTTGATCATCGTCAGCCCGTCCGCGCCGGCTGCCAGCGCCGCCGCCGCGATCGGGACGAGGTCGGTGACATCGGGCGAGAGCTTCGCGAACAGCTTTGTCCCGCAAGGGACCACGGCACGGACGGCGGACAGCACTTCGGCTGAACTCCCCGGGTCGCAGGCGAACACAAGGCCGCGGTTGGCGACATTGGGGCAGGAGATGTTGACCTCGATCCCCGCGACGCACCCCCAGTCCGGTGCCGCGGCCAGGGTCCGCGCCACCCGGGCGAACTCGGCGCTGTCGCCACCGGCGATCGACACGAGCACCCGCGCCCCGACGGTCGCCAACCAGGGCAGGTCGGTCGCGACGAAGGCGTCGATCCCGGGTCCCTGGAGCCCGATCGAGTTGAGCATCCCGCCGGCGGTCTCGGCCATTCGTGGCGTCCCACGCCCCGACATCGGGGCGGCCTTGACCGACTTCGTGACGAAGGCTCCGAGGGTCGCGATGTCAAAGAACCGGTGGAGTTCTCGGCCGTTGGCCGCGCAGCCGGACGCTGTCATCAGCGGGTTCGCCAGGGGCATCCCGGCGAGATCGACGCCGAGATCGGTCATGGCCGTCCGTCCGTATGCCGCGGCGCCCCCACCGCGTCGTCCGGCACCGACACGCGCCCGTCCGCGATGGCCTCCCACCGAAGCCGCGATCCGTCGAGGACCGGCCCGTCGACGCAGGCACGCCGCATCGCCGTGACCCCGTCCGCGTCGGCGACGGGCAGGACGCAGGTCATGCACACGCCGACTCCGCAGGCCATCGCCTCCTCCACCGCGACGTATGCCGTGCACCCTCGCCCCGCGGCCAGACCCGTCACTGCCCGGAGCATTCCCATGGGGCCGCAGGCATACACCGTGTGGGCGCCGGTCGCCTCGAGGACGTCGGGCAGGACGGCGGTCACCATTCCGCGCGTGCCCGCCGACCCGTCGTCGGTGGTCACCGTGAGCGAATCGACGCTCTCGTCGAACTCGCTGCCATAGAGCCGGTTTCGCGTGGCCGCGCCGAGCACGACGTGGGCGGCGGTCCCCGCCGCGCGGAGCGACTCGGCGAGCCAGAACAGCGGCGCACTGCCGTAGCCGCCACCGACGAGCACGGCCGCGCCCCCGGGTTTCACCGGCACCGGGAACCCTCGGCCGAGTGGCGCCAGGGCGTCGACGACATCGCCGGCCCGGCGCTCGGTGATCCAGCGGGTGCCCGGGCCTGCGTCCGCGACGACGATCTCGAGCGTGTCCCCCTCGGCGGTCGCCCCCGCGGTCACCCGGTGAATGGAGAACGCCCGGCGCAGGAGCAGCCCCGACGTCGGACCGCCCACCGCGAGCGCGGCGAACTGGCCGGGTGCCGACAACGCGGCGACGCCCGGCATACGGAGCGTCAGGTGGCGGTACTCCCCCGCTGCCGCGGACTCCAGGACGGGAGCCAGGACCTGACGAACCCCGTCACCGGCCGTCACCACGACCGGTTCGGGTCCACCGGACCGGGGTGAGACGAGACCGGTCGACGTCGTCACTCGTGGCTCCGCACGCCATACAGATCGAGATCGGCGGCGAGTTCCTGGAGGCTGCGGACCCGCAGATCTTCGTGGATCGCCGATTCGATGCCCTGGACCGCGGCGCCGAGCTGCTGGACGGTCGTGATGATCGGCTTGTCCATCGCCGTGGTCGCCTGGCGGATGCGGTAGCCGTCGGCGCGGGCGTTGGGGCCCGACGGGGTGTTGACGACCATGGCGATCTCGCCGGCGAGGATCTGGTCGACGATGCTGCCCTCGACGGTGTCGCGCTCGCTGACCTTCTTGACCACCTCGGCGGTGATCCCGTTGCGCCGCAGCACTTCTGCCGTCCCGGTGGTCGCGACGATCTGGAAGCCGAGGTCGCGCAGCCGCATGACCGGGAAGACCATCGCCCGCTTGTCCCGGTTGGCCATGGACACGAAGACCCGACCGCTCGTCGGCAGCCCACCGACCGCGCCGAGCTGGCTCTTGGCGAAGGCCGAGCCGAAGTCACGGTCGATGCCCATGACCTCGCCGGTCGAGCGCATCTCGGGTCCGAGGAGGGCGTCGACGACATAGCCGTCGGTCGTCCGGAACCGCTTGAACGGCAGGACCGCCTCCTTGACCGAGATGTGCGAGCGGGCCGGCAGGTCACCGCCGTCGCCGATCGCGGGGAGCAGCCCCTCGGCCCGCAACTGCGCGATGCTCGCCCCGAGCATGACCCGCGCGGCGGCCTTCGCCAGCGGCACCCCGGTCGCCTTGGCGACGAAGGGCACCGTCCGCGAGGCTCGCGGATTCGCTTCCAGGACATAGAGAACGTCGTGGGCGAGAGCGAACTGGACGTTCATCAGCCCGCGGACCCCGATGCCCTCGGCGAGGGCGAGCGTCGAGCGCCGGACCCGGGCGAGTTCCTCCGTGCCCAGCGTCGCGGGCGGCAGGGTGCACGCCGAGTCCCCGGAGTGGACGCCGGCCTCCTCGATGTGCTCCATGATCCCGCCGACGAACATCTCGGCCCCGTCATAGAGGACATCGACGTCGATCTCGATCGCGTCGTCGAGGAAGCGGTCGACGAGGATCGGATGCTCGGGCGAGGCGAGGGCCGCCCGGGTGACGTACTCGGCGAGGGTCTGATCGTCATACACGATCTCCATCCCGCGTCCTCCGAGGACATAGGACGGCCGGACGAGCACGGGATAGCCGATGACGGCGGCGACAGCGACGGCTTCGGGCGCACTGAACGCCGTTCCGTGCTTCGGTGCCGGCAGGTTCGCCGCGGCGAGGACGCGCCCGAACGCACCGCGGTCCTCGGCGAGGTGGATGGCCGCGGGCGAGGTCCCGACGATCGGCACGCCCTCCGCCTCGAGCGCCTGGGCGAGACCGAGGGGGGTCTGTCCGCCGAGCTGGACGATGACGCCGGCGACCGGACCGGCCGCCATCTCGGCATGGACGACCTCGAGGACGTCCTCGAGGGTGAGCGGCTCGAAATAGAGCCGCGACGAGGTGTCGTAGTCGGTCGAGACGGTCTCGGGATTGCAGTTGACCATGACGGTGTCATAGGTCTCGCGCAAGGCGAAACTCGCGTGTACGCAGGAGTAGTCGAACTCGACGCCCTGCCCGATCCGGTTGGGTCCGGAGCCGAGGATGATGACCGCGGGCCGCTCGCGCGGGGCGACCTCGCTCTCCTCGTCGTAGGCCGAGTAGTAATAGGGTGTTCGCGCGGCGAACTCGGCGGCGCACGTGTCGACGGTCTTGTAGACCGGCCGGATGCCGAGGGCGTGCCGCACTCCGCGGATGACGGCCTCCGGCGTGCGCCGCAGGTGGGCCAGTTGGGCGTCGGAGAAGCCGTGGCGCTTGGCCGTCCGCAGCAGGTCCGGGGAGAGCCGGTCCGCGGTGCGAATCCGCTCGGCGAGATCGTTGATCAATGCGATCTGGTCGAGGAACCACGGGTCGATCCCGGTCGCCTCGTGGACCCGTTCCACGCTCGCCCCGGCGCGTAGTGCCTGCTGCACCCCGACGATCCGCCCATCGGTCGGTATGCCGATCTCCCGCACGAGCGCGTCGAGGTCGTCGCCCGCCGGAGGTGCGCCGAGCCAATGGAAGGACGAGCCCGACTTCTCGAGTGACCGGAGCGCCTTCTGCAGGGCCTCGGTGAAACACCGACCCAGGGACATCGCCTCCCCGACCGACTTCATCGTCGTGGTCAGCGTCGGGTCCGCCGACGGGAATTTCTCGAACGCGAACCTCGGCACCTTGACCACGATGTAGTCGAGGGTCGGCTCGAACGCCGCGCTGTAGAATGTGCCGCCCCCGGAGGTCACATCGTTGGGAACCTCGTCGAGCGTGTAGCCGATCGCCATCTTCGCGGCGATCTTGGCGATCGGGAAGCCGGTCGCCTTCGACGCCAGCGCGCTGGAGCGGGAGACCCGCGGGTTCATCTCGATGACGATGACCCGGCCGTTGCTCGGGTTGACGGCGAACTGGATATTGCAGCCGCCGGTGTCGACGCCGACCTCGCGGATGACAGCGATGCCGATGTCGCGCAGCCGCTGGTACTCCCGGTCGGTCAGCGTCAGGGCCGGGGCGACGGTGATCGAGTCGCCGGTGTGGACGCCCATCGGGTCGAGGTTCTCGATCGAGCAGACGACGACGACATTGTCGGCGCGGTCACGCATGACCTCGAGCTCGTATTCCTTCCACCCGAGGATCGACTCCTCGAGAAGCACCTCGGTCACCGGGGAGTACTGCAGCCCGGCGCCGGCGATCCGGCGGAGGTCGGCCTCGTCATAGGCGAATCCCGATCCGAGTCCGCCCATCGTGAACGACGGCCGCACCACGACGGGATAGTTCAGTTCCGTTGCGGCGGCAAGGCAGTCGTCCATCGTGTGGCAGATGATCGAGCGCGCGGACTCGGCACCGCAGCGCTCGACCACCCCCTTGAACTTCTCCCGGTCCTCGCCCAGTTGGATCGCCTCGACGTTGGCGCCGATGAGCGGGCAGCCGTACGTCTCCAGCACGCCCCGCTCGTGCAGGGCCATCGCCGTGTTGAGCGCGGTCTGACCGCCGAGGGTCGCGAGGATCGCATCGGGTCGCTCACGTTCGATGATCTTCTCGACGACCTCGGGGGTGATCGGCTCGACATAGGTCGCGTCGGCGAACTCCGGGTCGGTCATGATCGTCGCCGGATTGGAGTTGACGAGGATCACCCGGATGCCTTCGTCGCGCAAGACGCGACAGGCCTGCGTGCCGGAGTAGTCGAACTCGCAGGCCTGACCGATGACGATCGGGCCGGAGCCGATGACGAGGACGCTGCGAATGTCGTCGCGCCGAGGCACCTACTTCGCCCCTTCCATGAGTGTGGCGAATCGGTCGAAGAGATAGGCCGCGTCGTGCGGACCGGCGGCGGCCTCGGGGTGGTACTGCACCGAGAACGCCGGGATGTCGAGGCACTCCAGCCCCTCCACGACGTCGTCGTTGAGGTTGACGTGGCTCACCCGCACCCGGCCGTATGCCGCGTCCCCCGGTGCCGGGACCGGCTCACCGAGCGGCGCATCCACGGCGAAGCCGTGGTTGTGGGCGGTGACCTCGACCTTGCCGGTCGTCAGGTCTTGGACGGGCTGGTTGATTCCGCGGTGGCCGTAGCGCAGCTTGTAGGTCCCGAAGCCGAGCGCTCGCCCGAGGATCTGGTTGCCGAAACAGATGCCGAAGAACGGAATCCGCGCGTCGAGCACCTGACGGAGCAAGGCGGTCTCGCGGTCGGCGGTCGCCGGGTCACCCGGACCATTGGAGAAGAACACCCCATCCGGTGAAAGCGCCTCGATGTCCGCGAAGGTCGCCGTCGCGGGCAGGACGTGGACCTCGATCCCGCGCCGGGCGATGAGTTCGGGCGTCATGCCCTTGATCCCGAGGTCGACCGCGGCGACGACGCCACGCTTCTCGCCCTGGGCGGGAACGACATACGCCGCGCGCGTCGACACCTCCGGGGCGAGTTCGCTACCTGCCATCACCGGTGCGTCGAGGACGGTCGTGATCATGTCGGGCAGGCTCACCGCGGCCGCGTCGCCGCTGAAGATCCCGACCCGCATGGCGCCCTGCTCGCGCAGGTGCCGGGTCAGCGCACGGGTGTCGATCCCGCTGATCCCGACCACGCCCTGCGTCGCCAGCTCGTCCTCGAGCGAACGGCGCGCGCGCCAGTTGGACGGGCGCGGCGACGGGTCGCGAACGACATAGCCCGAGACCCAGATCTGCGCGGACTCGTCGTCCTCGTCGTTCCAGCCGGTGTTGCCGATGTGCGGAGCGGTCATGATGACGACCTGCCGGTGATACGAGGGGTCGGTCAAAGTCTCCTGGTATCCGGTCATTCCGGTGGAGAACACCGCCTCACCGACCGCGACACCGCGGGCGCCATACGCCCGGCCCCGGAACCAGCGACCGTCCTCGAGGACCAGCATCGCGGCCTCGAGGGACAGCGAATCCTCCTGCGCGAGCGTGTCGTTCACGCCGAGACCACCCTTCCACCGCGCGCCGTGACGACGCCGCGCAGGATCGTCGCGTGGACCGAGGCACCGAAGGTGCGTCCGTGCCACGGGTTGTTGCGCGACAACGATGCACTCGCCGCCGCGTCGACCGTATGCCGCGTGGCTGGGTCCACGAGGACGAGGTTCGCCGGCTCCCCCACCGCGATCGGACGTCCGTGTCCGCCCAGACCGGCGATGCGCGCCGGGGCCACCGACATCCGGTCGGCGACCCCCGCCCAGTCGAGGCGACCGGTCATCACGAGGAGGTCGTGGACGACACCGAAAGCGCTCTCCAACCCGAGCATCCCGAAGGCGGCGGCCTGGAAGGCGTGCTCCTTGTCGTGCCGGGCATGCGGCGCGTGGTCGGTGGCGACGGCGTCGATGATCCCCTCGACGAGGGCCTGCGCGATCGCCTCGCGGTCCTCGGCCGGGCGCAGCGGCGGGTTGACCTTGAACACCGGGTCGTAGCCCGCGAGGAGTTCGGTCCCGAGGGCCAGGTGATGCGGTGTCACCTCGGCGGTCAGCGCGATCCCGCGCGCCTTCGCCCAGCGGACGACCTCGACACCCTCGGCCGTCGACACATGCGCGACGTGGACCCGCGATCCCGTATGCCGCGCCAGTTCCGCGTCGCGGGCGATGATCGCCGACTCCGCGGGCGTCGGCCAGCCCGGCAGTCCGAGCCGTCCGGACACCTCGCCCTCATGGGCACACGCGTCGGGGCCGGCGAGATCACCGTCCTGGGCGTGCTGGGAGATGACCCCGCCGAACGGCCGGAGGTAGTCGAGAGCCCGCCGCATCAGGCGCGCGTCCTGCACGCAGTGGCCGTCGTCGGAGAAGATCCGGACCCGGGCGCGGCTGCGGGCCATCAGCCCGAGCTCCGCGAGTTCCTGTCCCGCAAGGGATTTGGTGACCGCGCCGATGGGCTGCACGTCGACAAGGCCAACGCGACGACCCTCGTCGAAGACATATTCCGCGTTCTCGGCCGTGTCGGTCGCCGGCGTTGTGTTGGCCATGGCGAGGATCGCCGTGAACCCGCCGGCCGCCGCCGCCGCCGAGCCGGACGCGATCGTCTCGGCGTCCTCACGACCGGGCTGGCGCAAGTGGGTGTGGAGGTCGACGAAGCCGGGCAGGAGGATCAGTCCGGCGGCGTCGAGGACCTCGACACCCTCGGCGGCGGCGATCGACCCGATCTCGGCGATGCGCCCGGCGCGGACGAGGACATCGGTGGCGACCCCGCTGGTGGCGGCATCCGGGGTCCCGGGGCCGGACCAATAGGGCACGGCGCCCCGGATCAGCAGGGAGGTCATGTGCCCGGCTCCTCTCCGGCCAGCAGGTGATAGAGGACGGCCATCCGCACGGCGACACCGGCGGACACCTGGTCGAGGATGACGGAGTTGGGGCTGTCGGCGGCCTCGGCGCTGATCTCCAGGCCCCGGTTCATGGGGCCCGGATGCATGATCAGCGCCTCCGGGCGGGCGGCCAGCAGCGCGGTCAGCCGCGGCCGGGTCAGACCGTAGCCGATGGTGTATTCCCGTGGCGTCGGGAAGTAGCCGCCGCTCATCCGCTCCCGTTGGACTCGCAGCATCATCAGGACATCCGGCGGATCGTCGGCGAGGACGGCGTCGAGATCCCAACTCGTCGCGAAGCCGTCGGCTACCGACCAGGGGGCGATGCCCGCAGGCATGAGCGTGGGAGGCGCGACGACCGTGACCCGCGCCCCGAGCGTGTTCAGGGTCAGGACATTGGAGCGGAACACCCGGCTGTGGGCGAGATCGCCAGCGATGACGACGTGCCGTCCCGTCAGGTCGCCGAGCTTCGCCCGCATGGTGTAGGCGTCGAGCAACGCCTGCGTCGGGTGTTCATGGGTGCCGTCCCCGGCGTTGATGACGCTCGCCCCGACCCAGCCCGCGACCTGCCGACAGGCGCCGGATTGGTTGTGCCGGATGACGAGGGCGTCCACGGCCATGGCGTTGATGGTGGCGACCGAGTCACGCAGCGACTCGCCCTTGGACGTCGAGGACCCCTTGGCGGAGAGGTTGATCGTGTCGGCCGACATCCACTTGCCGGCGATCTCGAAGCTGCTCCGGGTGCGCGTGGAGTCCTCGAAGAAGAAGTTGATGATGGTCCGGCCGCGCAGGGTCGGGACCTTCTTGACCTCGCGACGCTGGACATCGTGCATGGACGTGGCGGTCGCGAGGATCGCCTCGATGTCGTCCCGGGTCAGATCGGCGGAGGAGATGAGGTGGCGGGTCACCGAGCGTCACCGCCGGCGATGTTGACGACGTCCTCGATCCCGTCGTGGCCCGCGAGCCGCACCTGGACCTTCTCGCTGTGCGCCGTCGGCAGGTTCTTGCCGACATGGTCGGCGCGGATCGGCAGTTCCCGGTGTCCACGGTCGATCAGGACCGCCAGACGCACTGCCCGAGGCCGGCCGAGATCGGTGAGCGCGTCGAGCGCGGCCCGGATGGTGCGGCCCGAATAGAGGACGTCGTCGACCAGCACGACGACCCGGCCGTCGATCCCGCCCACGGGGATCACGGTCTTCATCGGCGTCCGCGTCGGTTGATGCCGCAGGTCGTCACGGTGCATGGTGACGTCGAGTTCCCCGACCGGGACCTCGGTGCCTTCGACGTCGGCGATGAGTGCCGCCAGGCGATGACCGAGTTCGACTCCCCGGCTCGGTATGCCGAGGATCACCAGATCGTCGGCGCCCTTGTTGTGTTCGAGGATCTCGTGGGCGATTCGGCGCAGGCAGCGGGAGATGTCACCCGCGCCCATCACCGTCCGGCCGGTCGGATCGAGGGGTGGATGCGACGCATCGGCTCGCCTGGTCGGCGCCATCCGGCGGCTCCTTCCCTGCCTCACAGGACAGGTCGTTAAAGGACGGTGACGGCCTCAACTCTAACCACCTCGAGACCTGGTTCGAGACAGCCCAGCTCGGAGTGGCCCCACGTCGGTTCAGTCCTCTAATCTTGGGGCCGTGCGGGCGCTCGGCCCGTCGATTCATGCTGGATTGGGGACACCGCCATGCGCGCGAGGGGGCGCCTCGTGGCCGCAGCAGCCTGCCTGGGCCTGGCCGGGCTCGGCGTGGGCACACCCGCGCACGCGGCGAGAGGGACGATCGCCAGGGGGGGGGAGGCACGGCATACGGCCCTCGCCCGTGACCCAGCCGACACCCGACGCGCGCTGCTCGCGGCCGGGGTCCAGGTCGCCCCCTATTCGGGACGAGCCACCGGCACCGATCCGTATCGCGGGCTGCTTCCGTCGTTGACGGCGGTCGACTTCGCCGCCTGGCGCGCGCAGGCGGCCCGGCTGGCTCGCGCGCGGGCTCGTTCGGACGCCCTCGTCGCCGCCAAGCGGGCCGCCACTCCCGGTGCCCGGCTGGCGGCACCGCTGTCGTATGCCGAACTGGAACCGCCCGGCATCTCGGAGTGGAACGACGACAGCGCCACAGGCGAACCCATCGACGCATTCGGCATCGGCAACGGACGCAACAACCGCGTCACCATCAACGGCACCCTGGCCGACACACGCCCCAAGCTGGGCGCGCTCATGCGCGCGCCCGAGGACAACGGGTCGATCCCCCTGGCCTTCGACACCGGGATCCGTGGCGCGGGGGCCATCCGGATCCCTGGGCGGATCGGCGATGGCCCACATGGGTCGGGCGGCGACCAACACGGGGACTTCGACTGGTTCAAGCTCGTCGCCAAGCCGGGCGAGACCATCGTCGCCGACCTGCGCGGCACGCGCGTGCCGAGCTTCGCGATGATCACCGACCCCAAGGGCAACGAGCTCGCGGTCGGACTCACCTTCGGGTCGGAGGCTTATCCCAGCACGGCCGCGCGCTTCCAGAGCACGACCGGTGGGACCTACTACGTCCTCATCGAGGGGATGAGTTCGTGGCAGAACAACCCCTTCGACTCGGCGTCCGGGAGTGGCGTCGGCGAGGAGGGCACATATCTCCTCACGCTCGGGTCGTGGATCGCCGACCGGGACACCTACCTCGTCCGGCTGGCCAAGGGCGACGTCCTGGGAGCCACCCTCAGCGGTCAGGCCCACACACTGTCGGTCCAGCGATCCGATGGGACCTATGTGATGGGGACGACCGACAGCGACCTCTCGTCCGCCTATCCCCCCGGGTCTCCCCTACCCGGAGGGGGCAACGCCACGGTCGCCTATGTCGCCGAGGCCGCCGGGTGGTATGCCGTGCGGGCCGAGAACGGTGCCGGCCCCTATTCCATCGATGTCGAGGCCTACCGTCCCGGACCGGAGTCCGATCCCGACCCCCGGGTGCAGACGATCTATCTCGACTTCGACGGAGCCCAGGTCAACCCGGGTGATTTCGGCGGGACGCCCGGCAGCGTCGCCCTCTCGCCCCTGTCGGCTTTCGTCGCCAAGTGGGGCCTGAGCGCCGCGGACCTCCCGGCCCTCGCCGACCGCATCACCCAGACCGTGCTGGAGAACCTCAGGTCCGACGTCATCGTGCGCGGCAACAACTCCAATGTCGCGCTCTCCGTCGTCAACGGCCTGCGCTCGCCCGACACCTTCGGCCAGCCCAATGTCGCCAAGGTCGTGGTCGGCGGCACCGTGAAACAGACGGGCATCGACACGATCGGCATCGCGCAGTTCATCGACCCGGGCAACTACAGCCAGGAGGACGAAGCCCTCATCCTCCTCGACTACCTCAGCGCATCCAAGGGCCCCGACTCCTCGCTCAACTCCTATCTCAGCGCCAAGAGTGATCGCCTCGCCTTCGTCGGCACCGCGCTCGGCAATGTCGTCTCCCACGAGATCGGTCACCTGCTCGGCAACTATCACACCGACAACGCCGACGCCATGGCGTCGTTGATGGATGCGGGGGGCGCCGGATTCTGGCGGCTGTTCGGCACCGGGCCGGACCGGATCGGTGGCACGGCGGACGATTCCGACACCGACCTGACCACCGACCGGTTCATGCCGACCGAGCCGTTCATCGGCGCCGAGAACACCCTCAACATCACCGCGTGGGGAATCTCCGCCCACCGCTGAGCCACCGGCCGCACACCCGTCCCGGGTGTTCCGCCCGATGCCGGACCCGTCTTTCCGTGCACCGGCAGATCGCCGTTGCGCGCAGGTCTGCCCGTTGCGTCTCCTCGAAGGTCAGCGCCCCACGACGTCACCGGGCGCATAGACGTCCATCGTCGCGCCCGCCGTGCCGAAGCTCCCGTTCGCTCCGGTCCAGGTCATCGCGTCACGGCCATCGAGGGCGACGACAGACCCACCCACGACGCGCGCCCCGGCACCGGTGACCTTGACCGCGGCACCGGCGGTCACGCCATACGCGATCCGGCTGGGCTGAGCACGCACGGCCGCATAGAGACGGCCCCAGAGGTAGTCGGTGTTGAGCGTCGGCACGAGGGTCGCGTCGATCAGGCCGAGGCCGCGCCGCCACTTCGCCTCTCCGACGCGGAAGGTCAGCACCGCGACGTCCTCGTAGTTGTCGTCCGTCGGGCGGGCGACCGGCGACCATCGGTTGCCGAGCGCCGCCGCCATCGGCCCGTCCGCGAGCGCGACTCCCCCGGCGGAGACACCCTCGGCGACCAAGTCGCGGAACCGCGGATCGCCCATGGCGAGTTTCGTCCTCTCTGGCGAAACCGACACGACCGCAACGGCATCCGCGTGATCCAGGTCGGCGCCGGTCCAGCCGGGCACGCCATAGGAGAAGGTGTCGAGGCGTCCGGTCCACCCCGCCTGCTTCAGCAGATCGCCGTAGTCCGCCGCCGTGCGCGCGCCGTCGGCGGCAAGGACGATGAGCCGGGCGTTCGGCGCGGGGTGTGCCGCGGCGGCCGTCTTGACGAAGTCGGCGATGGGCGCCCCCCCGTCCTGCAGCCCACCCCCGAGATAGAGCGTCCCGCCCCCAGGTGCCGATGGGAAACCATAGGGCTGCGGTCGACCGATGACCGGCACCGCGCCGTGATAGGTCAGCGTCTTCTTGGTCAGGTCGTATGCCGTGTGGTCGGTCATGAGCGCCGTCAGGACTCCCCGTGCCGACAGCAGGCGATCGCGCCCCACCCACCGATGGGTCGCCCCGAACGTCTCGTAGTCGACGAGCGCGACCGACCCCTGCCCGAACACCCCGGTCAGTTTCCGGTCACCGGTGTTGACCACTCCGGTGGCGTAGTCGGCGCCCACACCGAGCGGGCTCGCGCCGCCGAACCGCTCGTCGGCGAGCGCGATCGTCGTCAGCAGCCGCCCGAACCGGCCGCGCTGATAGAAGTGCTGGTCATAGATCGTCGCGCGAGACCCGAACGCCAGCCCGCGCTCGCGGTCGTCGTCATCGCCCCACCAGATCAAGGGCGCCGCCCGCCGCAGCCCGTCGGACGCGCCGAAGTCCTCGTTGTAGCCGTTGATCATCGTGCGTGACTCGACGGCCGCGCCGGCACTCGTCCCCGCGACGATGACGCCGCGGTCGTAGGCCGCCTTCATCGACCGCTCGGCGGGCGTGTTGCCGAGGACCTTGATCGCGATCCCCTGGTCCCCGCCGAGGAGATAGACCCCGTCGAGGCTCGGGTCACGCAGCGCCGCGGAGTTGGCCGGCCGGAGCGCGTCGGAGCGGTTGAGCAGCAGTTGGAACCGGCCGACACACCGCTTCGGCGCCGCCACGACGGCGTTGCAGGCCGCCTCGATCTCGCCCGTGCGTTCCTTGGCGAGAGCGATGTTCTCGGGCCGGCTCGGCCAGTCGTCGCCGTAGGCCGACGGCACCACGGCGAGGATCACCGTGTCGTCGCCGCTGCGGGCGGCGGCCGCTGCCCCGAATGCCTCGAGCGCCTCGGGCTCGTAGCCGCCCCCGGTCGGCATCATCACGCGGGCCACCGCGGGCCGGCTGTCGTCGGCGCCGGCGGTCGCCCCCGGCGCAAGGGCCAGGAGCGACGCCGCCAGCACGGCGGCGACCGACCCGGTGCGCAGTGCTCGGCGGGGTTGCCTGGTTTCGGTCATCCACCGACCGTAGTGGCTGCACCCTGACGATGGCGCGGGCGGCGGGCGGCGATGTCGTGCCGGACCATGGTCACCGGCGGCCGCAGGTCGGCCGCGCTGGCGACCGTGCCCAGCGCGGACAACTCGTCGACGAGGGTGCGGGTGGGCGGGAGGAGGGCGATCTCGGCTGTCTCCGTGCGGCATACGACATCGGCGAGGGGCAGCCACTCGGAATGATGCGCCTCCCCCGTCATGTGGCTGAACGCGGCCGCCTCGGGGCCGTCGACCGGATAGAGATAGAAGCGGACGTCGAACCGCTTCGGCACGCCGATCGGCGTGACCCAGTCGTCCCACGGGAGCAGGCGCGCGGGATCGAGCCGCGCCCCGGTCTCTTCCGCGACCTCCCGCAGAGCGGTCGCGACCAGGGTCCGGGCCGCCTCCGCGGGATCGCGCCCCACCATGTCGTATGCCGTTTCCGCCCACCCCGACACCTGCTCGCCGAGGAGCCCACCCGCCAGGGCGAGCCGCGCCCCCGCCTCCCGGTCGCGCCCGTCCACGCGGCCACCGGGGAAGACGAGCACGCCCGGCGCGAAGTCCATCGTCGCGACCCGGTGCTGGACGAACGCCTCGATCCCCCCCGGCCCGTCGCGAACCGGGATCACACTGACCGCCGGGATCGGTGTGGGGCTGTCGGCGAGGGCGCGGACCATGTCGACCCGTGCCGGCTCCTCCCCCGCCCTGACGCCGGACCCGCGGAAGCCGTGCGCGGCATACCAGGCGGCGTTGAACGGGACGTCGGCGACGGTGTCGAGGTGGAGGTCGGCATACCCCGCATCGAGGGCGATGCCCAGGGCCGCCCGCAGGAGCATCTCCCCGATCCCCTGCCGGCCGGCCTCGGGGTGGACGCAGATCTGCGCGAGTTCGGCCCCCCCGCCCGCGCGGTCGACGACGTGCGCGAAGCCGACCGCCGGCTGCCCGACCACGAGCAGCGTCCCCCCGGCCGCGACCCGCGCCGCCCCGGTCGGCGCGGCGCCGAGCCCGCTCATGTCCACCAGGCCCCGGAACCGCGCATCGCCGGCGTCCTCGATCCCCGCGATCGGGGCGAGGTCGTCCGCATCCGCGAGGCGCACCGATGTCACCCGCAGCCGCGCACCCGTCACCGGGTCAGCATACGAATGCCTCCCAGGTTCACCAGCACGAGAGCGTGCCCCTCGACAGCCTCCGGGACATCGAGCGCGCAGGCTCGTCAGCCCAATGTGGGCTTGACCTGCGCCAGCCGACCCAACAGGCCGTTGACGAACTTCGGCGACTCGTCGGTCGACAGGTCCGTCGCCAACGCCACCGCCTCGCTGATCGCGACCGCCTCGGGGACGTCCGCGCCATAGAGCACCTCGAACGCACCGAGCCGCAGGATCGCCCGGTCCACCGCCGGCATCCGGTCGAGGGACCACCCCTGCGAATAGGTCGCCAGCAACTCGTCGATATCGCGCCAGTGCCCCACGACGCCCTCGACGAGGGTCGCGGTGTAGGCATTCAACGGCGCCTGCGTCACCGGGGCCGCGAGCCGCTCCCGCAACAGGTCACCGACGTTGACGCCCCGCGCCTCCGCCTCGAAGAGCAGGTCGAGGGCGCGCTTGCGTGCCTTGGTCCGCGCCGACACGTGCGGGTCGCGTCAGTTCACGCGGCCGAGGTAGGACCCGTCGCGCGTGTCCACCTTGACCTTCGTGCCGGTCTCGAGGAACAGCGGCACCTGGATCTCCGCACCCGTCTCCAGGGTCGCCGGCTTGGTCCCACCGGTCGAGCGGTCACCCTGCAGACCCGGCTCGGTGTAGCTGATCTCCAGGACGACCGAGGCGGGCAGCTCGATGTACAGGACGTTCCCGTCGTTGCGGGCGACGATCGCGTCCTGGTTCTCCAGCATGTACTTCGCCGCGTCCCCGACGACCTCCGGGCGCACCGAGATCTGGTCGTAGCTGTCCGGGTCCATGAAGACGAAGTCGGTGCCGTCGTTGTAGAGGTACTGCATCGTCCGCTTGTCGACATTGGCCGTCTCGACCTTGACGCCGGCGTTGAAGGTCTTGTCCACGACCTTGCCCGACAGGACGTTCTTGAGCTTCGTCCGCACGAACGCCGGCCCCTTGCCGGGCTTGACGTGCTGGAACTCGATGACGGTCCAGAGTTGACCGTCGATGTTGAGGACGAGGCCGTTCTTCAGGTCGTTCGTGGTCGCCACGCAGGAGTCGCTTTCGTATGCCGTGGGCGCGCGTGGACACGCGCCACCCACGTGGAGGGTCTGGTCAGGATCGTGACCATGGTAAACCCGGCGCCGGTTCGCCGCGGCCAGACTGGAACAGGCCGACGCGCGCCTGCGCCAGGCCGGCGCCTCAGCGCGAGGCCAGTTGGACGGTGACCTGCTGCCCGTCCGGGGTGAACCGGACGCTGCCGTTCGTGACGAATGGTTCGTGGCCGGCCTCGACCTTGCCCCCACCGGTGTAGGTGAACTCGCCGTTGGTGGCGGACCGGAATTGCCACATGGGCACGGTCGTCCCATCCGCTCGATACTCGGTCTGAACGGCGCCGAGCGAGGTGATCGTCGGCATCGTGACCACCCGTAGGGTGCCCCAGTCGTTGCGCTGCCCCATGCCCATCGGACAGCGCTTGACGACCATGTCGGCCCCGGCGGCCGCGCACGCCCGCGCCTGGCCCTCGGCATCGGATCGCACCCGCTCCCACAGGGCATCGGTCGGTTCGTACCAGACCTGAGCGGTCGGGGAGGTGTCGGACAGATAGCGGGTCCGGTTGTCATCGACAGCAATATCGCGCACGGCACGGATCCAGGGGCTGTCGATCCCGGTGACGTGATAGACGCCGGGATACAGCATGAAGCGGTGCTGGGGAAAGCCCTGTAGGCCCGGCCCGCTGACCGGGATGGTGGCCGCGCCCAGCCGCCCCGACGCGATGGTGTCGACATTGGTCTCGATGATTACGGGCACGGCCAAGTCCTCGGCGAGTTGCCAGTGACGCAGGACGCCCCAGGTGTTCGGCAGTCGGTTGACCCGGAGCTGGACCTGATTGAGCTGTCCGCGCAGCGTGTACTCGATCCGCGCCGATGCGCTCTGACCGACCTTTGTCTCGTCGGCGTCGTCGACGACGACCTCGTTGACCGTGATGTGTTCGACGGCCTCGCGCAGGACCGTGTCGCTGAGCAGCGCCGGGTCGAGGGCGGCCCCCGACTTGGCGACGGGCGCCACCATCGCGGCCGCGGCGGATGCGCGCCCGGCGGCAAGGTGATCGACATACGTGCGCGCGAGGACGTCCGGGCCGTTGGACGCATTCTGATGGCTCACCGCGAAGGTCACGGCGATGGGCGCACCGAGCAACCCGAGGAGGATGAGGAGCGGCCGCCGCAGCAGGCCGGGGCGCGATCCGGCGGCCGGCTCGGGCGCGGCAGTTGCTGTCGGGGTGGCTGCGTCGGCGTCCCGCGCCACCGGGATATTGGGCTTGCTCATGGTGGGTCCGACGCTACCGGGCTTTCCCGTGGCTCCTGGGCATCGAGCGAGGCACTCCCGCGCGGCGCGCTCGTCGGGAAGAATGGCCAAATGACGACGAAGCGCTTGACCCCGATGGATGCGATGTTCCTCTATGGGGAGACGCCCCAGACGATGATGCACGTCGGCGGTCTGTTGCCGTTCACGCCCGCGCCCGACGCACCGGCCGACTTCCTTCGGGCGCTGGTGCGCGAGATGCACACCGAGACCGCCGTGCAGCGTCCGTGGAATATGAAGTTGAAGACGCCGGGCTTCCTGCTCAACCCGGCGCACCAATGGGTCGAGGACCCGGATTTCGACATCACCTATCACGTGCGCCGCTCCGCGCTGCCGCATCCGGGGGACGAGCGCGAGCTGGGAATCCTCGTCTCGCGGCTGCACTCGCACCCGCTGGACCTGACCCGGCCGCCTTGGGAGATGCACCTGATCGAGGGGCTTGAGGGCGGGCGGTTCGCGCTCTATGTGAAGTTCCACCACGCCTTGGTGGACGGCTACAGCGCGATCCAATTGCTCAATCGGTCGATGTCACCGGACCCGTCCTCCCGGTCCGAGCAGATGTTCTTCGCGGTGCCGCCGCCGAAGCGGGACCGGCCGGTGTCGACGGGGAAGTCCTCACCGCTGGCCGACGTCGGGGCGGTGCTGTCGCGAGCAGTCAATGTCACCAAGTCGGTCCCGGATCTGGCGATGTCCATCGTGAAGCTGCAGCTGCGTCGGGACGGTGAGTTCAAGCACCTGATCTCCTCGTATGACGCGCCGCACTCGGTGCTGAACTCCAAGATCGGGCGCAATCGCCGGTTTGCCACGCAGCAATACGACATCGGTCGCCTGACCGCGGCGGCGAAGGCCGGCGGGGCGACGCTCAATGATGTCGTGCTCGCGATCTGTGGCGGCGGGCTGCGGCGCTTCCTCGGGGAGCAGGAACTCCTGGGTGAAAAGCCGTTGGTCGCCTTCCTACCGGTGAATGTGCGCCCTAAGGGCGATGTCGGTGGCGGGAACGCCGTGGGCGCGATCTTGAGCACGATGGGCACCGATGTCGAGGACCCGGTGGAGCGGCTCGGCGTGATCGCTCGCTCGACGCGGCAGGCCAAGGACCAACTGGTCAATCTGCCGCAAGAGTCGATCCTGGCCTATAGCGCGTTGTTGATGGCGCCGGCGGGGACCCAAATCCTCGCGGCGATGACCGGGCTGAAGACGCCGATGCCCTTCACCTTCAACCTGTGCGTCTCGAATGTGCCCGGCCCGCGGGAGGTGCTCTACTTCCGGGGCGCGCGGCTGGAGGCCGACTACCCGGTGTCCATCCCGATCCACGGCATGGCCCTGAACATCACCTGTCAGAGCTATGGCGGGACACTGTGCTTCGGCTTCATCGGCGACCGGGATGCCCTGCCGAGTCTGCAGCGCCTGGCGGTGTACACCGGCGAGGAGTTGGCCCGGCTTGAGGCGGGGCTGGGTCTCGGCGCGGCTGCCGCCGGCGACGCGTCTGCCCCTGCCACGAAGGCGGTAGCGAAGGCGTCAACGTCGGCGGCCTCGCAGTCGGCTGCCGAGCCGGCCGCGACGAAGGCAACGGCAAAGCGGTCCGCCACAAAGCGGTCGGCGGCCACCAAGAGCCCAGCGAAGCGGACAGCCAAGCCGGCGACGGCTGTAGCAAAGTCTGAGAACTCGCCAGCGGCAGCGGGGCCGGCGGCCCCGCCCAGCAAGCGCACTGCGACCGCTCCCAGCAAGCGCACGGCGACCCCCACCAAGCGCACGGCAACGAAAACGGCGACCAAGCGCACCGCCAAGAAGACCGACCCCACGGACTCCGCCTGACCCCTTGACAGGGCCGCTTCAGTCCAGTCCTGTCACCCCAGTGGCGCGCAGCACGGGAGCGGCCGGTTCAGGATCGTCAGGTCCCACGCTCAGGGTGGGCAGGGGCCGGGTCGACGGTCGCCGCAGGGCCACATTTCAGACCAGGTGAGCCAATCTGAAATCGGTTGTCCTGCAATGCAATGGGCCATGCAAAAGCCTTGTTTTCGAACCTTTGTTCTAGTAGAATCGGTGTCACCGATGGAGGTGACACCCGATGACCGCAACTCCGCGCTTGTCCATTCCGGAGCGTGTCGGCCTGCCTTTCGGGCCTGGCCTCCCGGACGAGCTCATCTCCGCGTTGGCCTGGTTGCACGCGGCATCCTCGCGGCCGTCTTCCGCGGCCGATCTACGGGAGTGGCTGGACCTGGTCGGAGTGTGCCAGCAGGTGGTGAACAGTGTGACCGCGGCACAGAATGCGGCGATCGTGCGGGCCGCAGCGATCGAGACCGACTGGGCCGAGGACGGCACCCTGATCGAGCGGCATCACCTGCTCGGGTCGGTGCAACTGGACTCGGTTGATCTCATCGCCGCACCGCTGGTGGTCACGCATCACACAGCCACCAATAGGCTCGAGGCCGCGGTCCGGTTCGCGACCCCGGCGCGGGCCTCGGTCGACGCCGACCCCGCGGACGTCGACTCGCCTGCCGACTCAAGCGATGAAGACGCCGCGCAGGCCGGTGCGGTCGCCACTGACCGTGGTGTCGGGGTCGACCTTGAGGTCGATTGCGTGGGGCTGCCGGGTGGCTGCAGCGCAGGACGCTTGCTGCATCGCGCGATGCTCGAAGGCCGCCTGGACGGATACCGGGCGGGTGTGGTGTGGCAGGAGGTCGAGGCTGCCCCGGAGGCGGTCTCCGCCGCGGTGGTGGCGAGCTTGGACCCGGTCTTCGCGACCGAGCCGGGCGCGGGGTTGCGGCGGCGGACGCGGCGCGCGTTGGCGGCCATCAGTCCGGACCTGTTGCGGCAGCGCGCGGTCCGGGCGCGGGCGGAGTCCGGGCTGCGGCGGTGGGCCGAGGAACCGGGGGTGGACACGTGGCTGGGAACCTTCCCGTCCGAGGACGCCGCGGCCGCCTGGGTCGCGATCGACGAACTCGCCCACCGGTACCTCGCCGAGGGCGTGGTCACGGTCGGCGGGATCGCGAGGGCCCGGGCGAAGGCGCTCACGGACTTGGTGACCGCCCAGGCCACCGTCACTGTGCGGCTCGAGGTCACCGTCCCCGCGGACACCCTCCCCGACCAGGACGCACCCGAGGGCCCTGCTCCCGAGGCCGGCAGCGATGACTCCGCGACTGGGTTCGGCTGTCCCGACGGGCCCGATCCGCTGGCTGACTCTCGTGCGATCCGGGACCGGACATGGATTGGGCGCTCGTCCGCGGCCGCTCGTGGGTGGCGGGCCGGGGATCTGGTGCAGGCGACCCTGGCCGGGCGGCCGCAGCCAGAGTTCATCCCCGCGGGCTGGCTCGCCCGTCAACTCCGTCCCGATCCCGACGATCCGATGGGCACCCGCCGTGACCAGGCCGTCCGCGCGGTCCGGCGCCGGCGCGCGTCCACTGCGGAGCCAGCATCGCATGCTCAGGGTGCGCCAAGGGCTGCCACGGTCGCGACCCTGGGTCCGGCCGGGGTCACCGTCCGCCCGTGCGCGCCGAGCACTGGCGCGCTTCTGGACCCGGCCAACGCCCTGGACAGCGACGGCTATCGCCCCGGCACGGCGCTGATCCGGCTCATCAAAGCCCGGGACGGCCGCTGCCGCTTCCCCGGCTGCCACGTCGCGGCGCGATTCTGCGACCTCGACCATGTCCTGGCCTGGCCCACCGGGGCAACGACCGCAGACAATCTGATGTGCCTATGCCGGCGCCACCACCGGATCAAGCAGCACCCCGGCTGGCGCGTCACCCTGCACCACGACGGCCGCAGCACCTGGACCGACCCCACCGGCCGGACCCGCGCCACCGATCCCCTCGACCGGCTCACCCTCGTCGTGCTTCCCGAAACCCGCACCAGCACAAGCAAATCCGCACCGCCGCCCGCTGATTCCACAACCACGTCGACACCGCCAGTCACTGATTCCGCCACAAGGCAGCCCGCCTTGGACGCGTGCAACGGCGCAACCGCCGATGGGGCCGAGACAGCGACGCACGCAACCGGAGGCAGGACGCGGCAAGGCGACCCGGAGCATGCCCTCCCGGGCACGGCCGACCTGGCGACACAAGCCGGCGATGACACGGCATACGACCAAGCCGGCCCGATCAGCCTGCTGGAGTTCCACCTCGACCACGCCCTCACGACCGTCACTACTCCTGAACCCGCCCGCGACGCCGACGGTCGCCGCATCCGCGGCCGATGCGTCCTTGACATCGTCCCCGCTCGACGACCGATTCGCTGCGACTTCAACCCACTCACCTGCGCGAGCATCGCGCCCTCGTCGCACGCTTCACGGACTGTCGAGCCCGGCATCCCACCCTTCTGAGGGGCATATCGCGACCCCGCCCGCATGACACGAGTGGTGTCCCCCGCCGGCATACGAAAACGGGCATCATGTGGCCATGAAGCCCAAGGTTGTGCTTTCCGCGGTCGCTGCTGGCCTCGCTGGGGTGGCCGCCCATGACTTGACGCAGAAGCGCCACAGCCTGATGCGCAACTTCCCGGTCATCGCGCACGCGCGGTTCGCGCTGGAGGAGATCGGTCCCGAGCTGCGCCAGTACATCGTGACCGGCAACGACGAGGAGCGGCCCTTCAGCCGCGACCAGCGCTCGTGGATCTATGCCAGCGCGAAGATGCAGAACAACTACACCGGCTTCGGGACCGACAATGATGTCGAGAACTCCGAGTACGTCATCTTCAAGCACCACACCTTCGCTCCCGTCGCGGCCCCCACTGCGACCCACGCCGCCGATGACGTATGGCTGCCCTGCGGCAAGGTGCTCGGCGGCCCCCGCGGGCGCCGCGACGCCTTCCGTCCGAACTCCGTGGTCAACATTTCGGCGATGAGCTTCGGATCCCTCTCCGGCAATGCGATCGCCGCCCTCAACGGCGGGGCCAAGCTCGCCGGCTGCCTGCACAACACCGGCGAGGGCGGCCTGTCCGCGCACCACCGCCAAGGAGGCGATCTGACGCTGCAGATCGGCACCGCCTACTTCGGCTGCCGCGACGACGAGGGCCGGTTCAATCTCGACAAACTCATCGAGGTCGTCGAGTCGGCACCGGTCAAAGCGATCGAGATCAAACTCAGCCAAGGCGCCAAGCCCGGACTCGGCGGCATGCTGCCCGCCGCCAAGATCACCCCGGAGATCGCCGAGATCCGCGGCATACCGCTGGGCAAGGACTGCGCGAGCCCGTCGCGGCATGCCGAATTCAACGATGTCGACAGCATGCTCGACTTCGTCGAACGCATCGCCGAGGCCACCGGAAAGCCGGTTGGGATCAAGTCCGCCATCGGGGAGATGGCCTTCTGGGAAAGTCTCGTCCAGCACATGCAAAGCCGTTCTCGCGGCGTTGATTTCATCACCATCGACGGCGGTGAAGGCGGCACCGGCGCGGCGCCGCTGGTGTTCACCGATGCCGTGGCGCTGCCCTTCCGGGTCGGCTTCGCCAGGGTCTACTCCCTCTTCGCCCAAGCCGGCCTGACCGACGACGTCGTGTTCATCGGGTCGGGCAAGCTTGGGCTCCCGGACAATGCCCTCGTCGCCTTCGCGCTCGGCGCCGACATGGTCAACGTCGCCCGCGAGGCGATGATGTCGATCGGCTGCATTCAGGCCCAGAAGTGCCACACCGACCACTGCCCCACTGGCGTGGCCACCCAGAGCAAGTGGCTCGCCCACGGCCTCGACCCGACCCTGAAGTCCGAGCGCGCCGCCAACTACATTCGCACCCTGCGCCGCGACCTGCTCAAAGTGTCCGAGGCGTGCGGCGTCTGGCATCCGAGCCTGCTCGACGCCGACGATGTCGAGATCATGGACGGCAACCGGAGTGGCACGCCACTTCGCGTGGTCTACGGCTATCAACCCACGTGGGGCGCACCCGGACCGCGCATCCGCGAGTCGATCACCGCGCTGATGTCACAGACTGCGCCCGCGGGCGGCTCGGCGCCGACCTCCGAATCCCCGCCCGTCGGCAGTTCGACGCGCGGCTGAGCCGTTCAGACGCTCGGCGCCAGGGAGTCGTATGCCGCTTGCAATAGTTCGCCGGACGGCCCCACCAGCCGCGTGGGGCCAGCGAGCCCCTGCAAGACCACGAACCGCAGCGTCGAACCCCGCGTCTTCTTGTCGCGGCCCATGGCCACCAGGAGCGCATCGAGCGGGGCATCGGCATACGTCGTCGGTAGCCCGACACGGGTGAGGATGTCGCGATGCCGGCCAAGCAGAGCGGTATCGATCATCCCCGACCGATGCGCAAGCTCAGCGGCGAAGACCATGCCGATCGCCACCGCGTCCCCGTGGCGTAGCGCGTACCCCGCGTGCTGCTCGATCGCGTGGCCCAGCGTGTGTCCGTAATTGAGGATCTCGCGCAGCCCCGCCTCCCGCAGATCCTCCGTCACCACCCGTGCCTTCATGGCGACGGCGCGTTCGATCAACTCGACGGTATGCCGCCCCACTCCGCGCGCCGACGCGGGGTCCTCCTCGACCAACTCAAGAATGCGCGGGTCGGCGATGAACCCGGCCTTGATCACCTCGGCCATCCCGGCGACGAAGTCGCGCTCGGGCAGCGACGCGAGGACGTCGATATCGCAGACGACGCCGAGTGGCTCGTAGAAGGCACCGACGAGATTCTTGCCCTCGGCCGTATTGACGCCAGTTTTGCCGCCGACCGCGGCGTCCACCATCGCGAGCACCGTTGTCGGGACATTGACGAAGGGCACGCCACGCAGCCAGGCCGCGGCCACGAACCCCGCCAGATCGGTGACCGTGCCGCCCCCGACGCCCACGACAGCGTCCGTGCGGGTGAACGACTCCCGCCCCAGCAGCGCCCACACATCTCCGGCCACGGCAAGGGTTTTCGCAGCCTCCGCGTCAGGAACCAATCCCTCGACCACACGGATTCCGCGGGCTTCCAGCGCGAGCCGCACGCGACCCACAACGTCCGGCAGGGTGCCACTGTGCACAACCAAAGCCCGGGTCGCCGTGGGGGGCAGCAGGTCCGCGGCCGCCTCCAGAACCTCGCGCCCGATCACCACGTCGTATGCCGTTCCCACCCGCACCCGCGCGAGCTCGGCCATCAGGCCTGCCCCCCGTCCTCGCGCAGCAACGCCACGATCTCGGCCGCGATCTCCTCGGGTGTCCGACCCGCGGTGTCCACGCGATGGACGGCGAGGCGCTCATAGGTCGGGCGCCGCTCCTTCATCAGTGCCACCCAACTCGCGCGCGGGTTCACCGCGAGCAACGGCCGCGATTGATCGAAACCCACTCGCTTGGCCGCGTCCGCAATCCCCACATCGAGCATCACGACGACATGGCCGGCGAGCGCATCCTGAGTCGCGGCATCCATTGGGGCGCCGCCGCCCAGGGCGATCACGCCGGGCTCATGCGCCAACGCCCGGGCGACCTCGGCGCGCTCCAATGCCCGGAAGGCCGGCTCGCCGTCGTCGATGAAGACGTCAGCGATCGACTTCCCCACACGCGCCTCGACCGCTGCGTCGGTGTCGTGCAGCGCCACGCCGAGCGCGTCGGCCAGGACCCGTCCGACCGTGGTCTTGCCCGACCCGGGAGGCCCGATCAGCACAACCATGGGCCGGGTCACCACGAGCGCATCCCCTCCGGAATCGCGGCCAGGTAGCCCTCGAAGTTGCGCCGCGTCTCCTCGACCGAGTCGCCACCAAACTTCTCCAGGCAGGCTTCGGCCAGCACAAGAGCGACCATCGCCTCCGCGACGACCCCGGCTGCCGGCACCGCACAGACGTCGGAGCGCTGATGGATGGCCTTGGCCTCGGCATCGGGGTCCGCGATGTCGACCGTGTCGAGCGAGCGCGGGACGGTCGAGATCGGTTTCATCGCGGCGCGCACCCGCAAGATGCCGCCGCTCGACATCCCGCCCTCGGTGCCACCGGCCCGCCCGGTCCGTCGCCGGATCACGCCCGTCGCGTCGCGCTCCATCTCGTCGTGCGCCTGCGACCCCCGCCGCCGCGCAGTCGCGAACCCGTCACCGACCTCGACACCCTTGATCGCCTGGATCCCCATGAGCGCCCCCGCCAGTCGCGCGTCGAGCCGTCGGTCCCAGTGGACGTGCGAGCCGAGGCCCGGCGGCACGGCATACGCGATCACCTCGACGACGCCGCCGAGGGTGTCGCCGTCCCGTTTCGCCGCCTCGACCTCGGCGACCATGGCCGCCGATCCGGCGGCGTCCAGCGTCCGCACCGGGTCGGCGTCCAGCGCCTCAACGTCGCCCGGCCCGGGCAACGCGGCACCGTCGGCGACCGCCGCCGTGCCGATCGCGACGGTGTGCGAGACCAGCCCGATCCCGTATGCCTGCGCCAACAGCCGCGCCGCCACCTCACCGAGCGCAACCCGCGCCGCCGTCTCGCGCGCGGAGGCTCGCTCCAGGATCGGCCGGGCATCCTCGAAGCCGTACTTCTGCATCCCTACGAGGTCCGCATGCCCGGGCCGGGGCCGGGTCAGCGGCCGGTTGCGCCCGATCTCCTGCGGGGCGTTGACGTCACCGGACGCGGCATACGCCTCGTCGCTGACCGGGTCCGCCGACATCACGGTCTGCCACTTCGGCCACTCGCTATTGCCGATCATGATCGCCACCGGAGAGCCGATGGTATGGCCGTGCCGGACCCCGCCGAGGAAGGTCACCACGTCTTGTTCAAAGGCCATCCGCGCACCGCGCCCGAACCCGAGCCGCCGGCGCGCCAGCGCCCTCTGCACATCCGCGGTCGTCACTTCGATCCCCGCCGGGAAGCCCTCGATCGTCGCCACGAGCGCCTGCCCGTGCGACTCGCCCGCGGTCAGCCAACGCACCATGCCCGGCATCCTCGCACGCACCCCCGACAGCGCCCGTCCCCTTCCATTGCGCGGACGACGGGCCCTAGAGGCTCGAACTTCACTTACCGCCAAGAGTCCTCGACGGGAGGCGGCTGACCTGCATAACATGGCGGCCGGAAAGGCCTTTGGATCCGAATTTGTCTTCCCCACACCGGGACCTGCCACGCAGACCAAACAACGTTATGCCATAGTTTGGCCGTGACTACGCGAATGGGGATCGGGATGCGCTGGTTGAGTTCAAACGATGGAGTCGCGTGCGCGACCTGGCTCGCAACGCTACTCGAATAGTCGGACTGACTAGTGGCTTTATGTTCTTCTTGTTTCCTTGGAGGTCAGCTCAGGCAACGGCAGAGCGTCGCTGGGCGGACGGCGTCTACCCTCTCTTCGTCAGGCAAGGAAGTTCGGGTGCTTACCAACTTCAGATCGAGAATTCAACTCCTTCACCAATATTTCACCCCGTGTCCGAGCTCTCACGATCACTGAAGACGGCCAGTCGGCTGACCTGTCCTTCGGTGCGGAACAAATCCGAGCGGGCGGGAAGGCGTCCCTTGAGGTGAGCCCCAGTGGGGCAACACTTCTCTCCTCAGGATCGTTCGAACGCGGTGTCACAGTATTTGTTGAGTTTCAGGATTATGACGGCATATGGTGGCATCGCGCGATCAAACTGCACAAATCATGGATGGAGCCGATCGATCCACTGTTAAAGGACCGCGCTCCGGCCTCGTACTGGCATTGATCTCAGATTTGGCTTTACTGGGCCACACTGCCCTATTGCAACGCTGCGTCTGGGACAAGCATTGCAGTGTGCTCATCCATGCTCCTGCTCCTATACGTCCACCGTTTGGATTCGCGCCGCTACGGCCCAAGTGCGAACCTCAGGCCCCTCAGGACGACCGTCGAGCAAGTTCGGCCCAGCCCGCAGCCAGCAGCACCTGCGCGTCCGGACGCTGCCCGGTCATCAACTCGACTTGCTCGACCGCCTGGTGCACCAGCATGTTCAGCCCACTGACCACCTGCGCCCCCGAGGCCTGCGCCGCCCGCGCCAGCGGCGTCGGCCAGTCCGCATAGACCACATCCAGTAGAACGACCCCGTGAAGACCACGCCCGCTCCCGCGTAGCACCTCGGCAGCGCCCAAGGCCCCCGCCCCGGGCAGCGTCGAGACAACCAGCGTTGCATCCACCTCTGGCCACGCGGCCATTTCCCTAACCGTTAGCTCGACGTCCAGGCCCGCCGCCAGCTCCCCCAGCGACGCCCACGCCTTCTCCGGACTCCGCGCGCAGACGGCCACCCGGTGGCACCCCAGCTCCCGCAGCGCGATCAGCGCCGATCGCGCCGTCGCGCCCGCCCCGAGGATCAGCCCGCTCGGAGACTCCGCGGGTCTGAGGAGCTCGTCACCCTTGGGATCGAAAGGTGAGCAGTCAGGAGAGTGGCGGGGCGAGGCGGAAGCAGAGGGGCAGTCGCGGCGCGAGCGTCGCTCTGCGACCGAGGGTCGTGTCTCCTGCCCCGGCGCTTCCGCCTCGTCCCGCCGACGCGCGCCCGAAACCCGTTTCTCCTGCCCCGGCGCTTCCGCTTCGTCCCGCCGGCGCGCAGCCAAACCGAGCGTCGCGACGATTCCCGCGATGTCGGTGTTGTCGGCGTCCCAGCCGCCGTCGTCGCGCCGCAACAGCGTGTTGATCGCCGCGGCCAAGCGCGCCCGGTCCGAGACGGATGACGCGACGGTGAACGCGACCTCTTTGAGCGGCATGGTCAGCGACAACCCGCGCACGTCCGCGCCCAGTCCGGCCACGAACGCCGGGAAGGCCGCCTCGTCGAGCTGGCACGCGGCATACGTCCAATCGGTCAGGCCGAGCGAGGCGTATGCCGCCCGGTGCAGCACCGGTGACAGCGAATGCCCGATGGGCGAGCCCAGGACGAGGGCTTGCGGCATGGCGTCAGGGCTCCGTCAGCACTTGGCCTTCGGATTGGCCGTGCACCACGCCTTGAACTCGTTCTGGTCGATCAGGAACTGCGCGAAGGTCGTCGAGAACTTCGTCTCGCCGGTATCGGGGTTGACGGTGACGAAATAGAGCCAGTCGCCCGTCGCCGGGTGGACGGCCGCGTCGATCGAGTCCTTGCCGGGGTTCGAGATCGGGCCGGGCGGCAGACCCTTGTGTGCGCGCGTGTTGTAGGGGTTCGATGCGTCATCGATCTCCGCCTGCGTCGGTGCCACGGCGCGCCGCTTGGCGCCATAGGAGACCGTCGCGTCGGACTGCAGGAAGCCGGCCGTCTCCCCAGTCGGCTCGTCAAGCCGGTTCCAGAAGACGCGCGAGACCTTGGGCCGGTCAGCGGACGAGCCGGCCTCGGCCTCGATGATCGACGCCATGATCAGCGTCTCCTCCCACTTGTCCTTGGCGATGCCCTCCGCCGTCATCACCTTCACCGCCTGCTTGACCATGGTCGTCAACTGGTCGGCTGCGGTGGACTTCTTGTCGAACTCGTAGGTCGAGGGGAAGAGCCAGCCTTCGACATTGCCCTTGGCCTCGGCGGGCAGACCGAGCGCCTTGGTGTTCTTGGCTGCGGCCTGGTAGTCCTTGACGGGAATGCCGCTCGCCTTGGAGAGAATCGGATAGATCTCGCTCGCCCACAGGCCCTCACGGACCGTCACGCGCTTGACGCTTCGGTGGGTCGGGTCGGAGAGATAGGCCAGGGCGTCCTTGGCCGTCATCTCCTTCTGCATCGTGTAGCTGCCCGGCTGGATCGCCTTGGCCTGGTCCGGGGTGGCGCTCGACGCGCTGATGAACGCGCTCGTCGACTTGATGATCCCCGCCTTGACCAGCCCGGCGGCGATCTCCGAGCCGGACGCGCCCTCATCGACGACGAAGGTGACCGAGCCCGACCCGGGCCCCGGGTAATCGTCGGTGGCGACGAATTTCTCGATCGCCGGCCCGATGAAGTGGTAGGCCGCGAAGCCGCCGCCCACGAGGACGGTCAGGCTCACGACGAGCGCGGCGAAGCTCTGCATGGCGCGCCGATTGGGCTCCCCCGTGCCGCCGCCGGGCTGCCCCGTCCCGAAGATCTCCTCTTCGAGTTGCTGCCTCATCATCACCCTTTCCGTCGCGGCCTGCGCCGTGTCGTCGCCGCCGGGTGACCCGGTGGAAACCCGGTCGCCCGCTCCGCATCGATGGCGCTCTGGAGGATCAGCACGGCGGCCGCCTGGTCGACGACCCGTCGCTGACCCCGGCCGGAGACGCCGCTCTCCCGGAGTCCGCGGTGGGCGTCCACCGTCGTCAGCCGCTCGTCGACGAGCCGCACCGGGACAGGGGCGCACACGCGCGCAATCGATTGAGCATAACCGCGCGCACCGGCAGCCGCGGGACCTTCGCCGCCGTCGAGGGAACGCGGCAGCCCGACGACGACTTCGATGACGGCGAGTTCGCGGGCCAGACGCCCGATTTCGGCGAGATCGGCGGTGTCGTCGCCCGACTCGTTCTGGTTGCGGGGCAGGGTCGTCACCGGATAAGCGAGTATGCCGTCCCGGTCGCACGCGGCCACGCCCACCCGGACGCTCCCGACGTCGATGCCGAGCCGCACTCCCGGGCGGATGGCGGCGCTCAGGACGCCGCCGCCGCGACCGCAGCCTCGACCGCGGTCAGCGCCGCACCGGTCTGGGATGCATCCTGGCCGCCACCCTGGGCGATGTCGTCCTTGCCGCCTCCGCCGCCGCCGAGCACCTGAGCCCCGACCCGAACGAGCGCGCCCGCCTTGAGCCCGCGCGCCCGCGCCGCGTCATTGGTTGCGACGACGATCGCCGGCTTCCCACCCGCGTCCGCCGCGATCGCGACGACGACCGGCCGCTCGTTCCCGAGTTTGGCGCGGGTGTCGAGAACCATCGTTCGGGCCTCATCGCCGGTCGCGCCCGCCGCGTGATGACCGACGAAGGTCACGCCGCCGACGTCGCGGGCCGAGTCCGTGAGCGAGCCCGCGGCGGCGCGCAGCGCGTCGCCGCGCAGCCGCTCGATCTCCCGCTCCGACTCGCGGATCCGGGCGAGCAGCCCGGAGATCCGCTCGGGGAGCTCCTCCGGGCGCGCCTTGACCATCTCGGTCAGCTGGCCGACGATCGCGTGCTCCCGCGCGAGGAAGGCGTGCGCATCGTTGCCGACGAGCGCCTCGACGCGGCGCACCCCCGAGCCGATCGACGCCTCTCCGAGCAGGGTGACGGTCCCGAGCTGGGTCGTCCGCTCCGCATGCGTGCCGCCGCACAGCTCCCGGGTCCAGTCACCGACCGAGATGACGCGGACGGCATCGCCATACTTCTCCCCGAAGAGCGCCATCGCGCCCACGTCGCGTGCCTGCGCCTGCGTCATGACCTCCGCGTGGACCGCGAGATCCTCGAGGAGCATGGCGTTGACCCGCGCCTCGACGTCGCGCAGGACCGACACCGGGACCGCCGCACTCGCGTTGAAGTCGAACCGGAACCGCCCCGGCGCGTTCTCCGACCCCGCCTGGGTCGCGGTCTCTCCCAACGCCTCCCGGATCGCCTTGTGGACCATGTGGGTCGCCGTGTGGGCGCGCGAGATCGCCCGGCGACGACCGGTGTCGACGCGCGCCTCGGCGAGCGCCCCGAGCGCGACCTCTCCGTCGACCACGCTCGCCCGGTGGACGATGAGGCCGGTGATCGGCTTCTGGACGTCAAGCACGTCGATGACCGCGCCGTTGTCGAGGACGATCCGGCCCGCGTCCGCGAGCTGGCCACCGCCCTCGGCATAGAAGGGCGTGCGGTCGAGGACGAGTTCGATCTCGTCCCCCGGGTGCGCCGTGCTGACCGGCGTGCCCGCAGCGAGGATGCCGCGCACGCGCCCCTCGCCACTGACCTCGGTGTATCCGGTGAACTCCACCGCATGCCCGAGCGCGTCCGCGACCTGCCGGTATGCCGTGATCTCGCCGTGGCCGGACTTCTTCGCCTTCGCGTCGGCCTTGGCCCGCTGCCGCTGCTCCTGCATCAGACGTGTGAAGCCGTCGCGGTCGACCTCCAGCCCCTGCTCCTGCGCCATCTCGAGGGTCAGGTCGATCGGGAAACCATAGGTGTCGTGGAGCGCGAACGCATCGTCACCCGACAGCGTGGTCGCGCCCGCCGCCTTGGTGCGCGCGACGGCGACGTCGAGGATGGTCGTGCCGGAGGCCAACGTGCGCCGGAACGCCTCCTCCTCGGCATACGCGATCTGGCTGATCCGGCCGAAACCGGTCTCCAACTCGGGATAGGACAGCGTCATCTTCGCCAGCGAGACCGGCAGCAGCTCGGGGAGGCAGGGATCGGCATACCCGAGCAGGCGCATCGAACGCACCGCGCGGCGCAGCATACGCCGCAGGACATAGCCGCGGCCCTCATTGCCGGGAGTCACGCCGTCACCGATGAGCATGAGCGAGGTGCGAACGTGATCCGCGACGACGCGCATCCGCACGTCGTCGGGGTGCGACTGGGCCGCCGCATGTCCGGAATGCGCGCCATAGACCTTGCCGGTCATCTCAGCCGCCTTGACGATGACCGGCTTGACCTCGTCGATCTCATAGAGGCTGTCGACGCCCTGCAGCAGGGTGGCGATGCGCTCGAGCCCCATGCCGGTGTCGATATTCTTCTTGGGCAGCGGCGCCGCGATGTCGAAGTCCACCTTGCTGCGGACCGCGGAGAGCGACTCCTGCATGAAGACGAGATTCCAGAACTCCATGAAGCGGTCCTCGTCGACCGCCGGGCCGCCCTCGGGACCGTAGTCGGGCCCGCGGTCGTAGTAGATCTCGCTGCAGGGGCCGCCCGGGCCGGGCACACCCATGTGCCAATAGTTGTCGGCCAGCCCCCGGCGGACGATCCGCTCCATGGGGATGCCGGTCAGCTCGCGCCACAGGCCGATCGCCTCGTCGTCGTTGTCGAGCACGGTGACCCACAGGCGCTCGGGGTCCAGACCCAGACGGCCGTCCGCGACGGTGCCGGTGACGAACTCCCAGGCGAGCTCGATCGCCCCGGCCTTGAAATAGTCGCCGAAGGAGAAGTTGCCGTTCATCTGGAAGAAGGTGCCGTGACGGGAGGTCTTGCCGACCTCCTCGATGTCCTGGGTGCGCACGCACTTCTGCACGCTCGTCGCGCGCGGCGCCGGCGGTGTCTCCTGGCCGAGGAAGTAGGGCTTGAAGGGCACCATGCCGGCATTGACGAAGAGCAGATTGGGGTCATCGTGGATCAGCGGGGCCGACGGGACGACGACATGGCCCTTGCTCTGGAAGAAGGACAGCCAGCGGCGCCGGATCTCAGCGGTTTCCATGACGTTGAACACTCATCTCGACAGGTCGGGGGACGGTCCAGTCTAGGCGCCGACGGGTCGGCGATTCCCCCGGTTTCCGGGGAGGGGCGGCGCCGGATCAGATCCCCGAGCCCTCGTCGACCCGCCTCGGGTCGGGTCCGGCCGGATCGCGCAAGAGCGAGCGAGCCTGGTCCGGGGTCAGCGGCGCCTCCGTTGCCGTATGCCGCGGGCTCGAGAGGGGTGCGCGGCCGTCCCCCTTGCCCCGGGGTGCGGGGGCACCGACGTCGAGACCGAGCGCGTCGCGCAGGTCGCGCTCCCGCTCGGTCATCCCGGCGCGGACCGTCCGCGCGAAGGTGGCGAGGCCGGCGACCGGATCGTCACGGTCATAGGCACGGCCGACGCGGACCGCGGCATACGCACAGCCGGCGAGGGCCGCGGCGCCGGCGGCGAACAGGAGGCGACGGCGCATCGTCACTCCTTGCGCGCGTGCTTGCCGAGGGCGCTGCCGTCCTTGACCCCACCGAGGGCATGCCGCACGCCATAGGAGAACGCGGCGACCTTGACCAGCGGCTGGCCGAGCGTCGCCGCGAACAGGCTGGTCAAGGCGGTCGCATTGGTCGTCATGGCCCCGACGTTGCTGGTGATCCCGTCGACCCGCGCGAGCTGGTCGTTGGTCAGCGCCACCGTGTCGGTGAGCTTGACCAGGGTGGGCTGGACGTTCTCGGTGGTTGTGCGCAGCGACACCTGCGTCTCGTCGAGGATCTTGCCGGCCTTGCCTATCAGCGAGCCGATCCGGAAGACGAGATAGGAGATGGCCAGGGCGATGACGAGCAGCGCGATGTCGCCCAGCGACACATCCGAGAACATGGGCCGACCCTATCCTCAGTCCGCCGCGACGAACACGCAGAACGGGTGCCCGGCGGGGTCGGCGAAGACGACGAGCGGCTCCTCGGGGTCGTCGGTCCGGTCGAGCAACTCCCGTCCCCCCGCTTGGAGGATGTGGACCCGGGCCGCGGCGAGGGAGTCGAGATCGGGCACCGTCGTGTCGAGGTGCAACTGCTGGGGCACAGCCTGATCGGGCCAGGTCGCGCGGGGCTGCATCGGCACGGCCTGGAACGCCAGCCCGACCCCGTCACCACGCAGGACCAGCCAGTCGGCGCCGAGCGGGTCCGGCTCACCGGCCGCCGGCGGTTCGTCCCCCGGGCGATAGGCGAGGCCGGAGAACACCGCCCGATAGAACTCGGCGAGCACCCGCGGCGACTCGCAGTCGAGGACGACCTGGCGCACGCGGGGCGGGATCGGCATACGGACCGGCCTGTGTCAGAACGGTGATCCGGTGACGAACACCGGAGTCCGGACGCCGACGCCGACATACTTGTACATCCAGTCGGCGTCCTTGACCTGCACGCGGATGCAGCCATGGCTCGCCGGATAGGGCGGGACGCTCGTCGAGCCGTGGAGGAAGATGTCGCCGTTGACCTGGCGGGGGTTATACATATTCCCAAAGCTCGAGATCGACGCGAACCAGCCTTCGGTGTGGTGCGAGCAGCCCTCGGGATACAGCGTGCTGCAGTACCACCCCTTCATGGTCGAGCCGAGACCGAAGGAGCCGTTGGGCGTCCGGTGGCCGCTCATGCCCGTCGAGGAGGCGAAGACGCGTCGATAGTGATTGCCCTCGACATAGAAGACGACCTGGCAGGTCTGGTGCGCGACGAGATAGGTGCTCTTGCCGAGGTAGTTCTTCGCCGGGATGTCCCGCAGGGTCGGATACTTCAGCGCATAGGCCTTGAGCGCCTCGAGCGTCTTCTGGTCCAGCGCATTCCGCGTGGTCCCGATGCCGGCGATCCGCCGGAAGGCGCACAGCCCCCGCGCTGTCTCGGGGCCGAAGTGGCCGTCGACGGTGCCGACGGGGATGCCGAAGCCGGTGAGGATCGTCTGGGCCCGCTTGACCTTGGGATCGGGCTTGGGGTCGGTGCGCAGGTCGAAGCCCGCGGGCGGCGGCGGGTTCTCGGGCCCGACCAGCCCCGGGAGTTCGTATGCCGGGTCGGGCCGTTGCGCGTGCGCCGGCGCCGCCGCGGTGGTCACCGCGAGCACCGCCCCGATCGCCAAGGCGGCACGGGCCAGTCCCGCGCGTGCCCGTCCTGCTCGTGCCGTCATCGCCGTCGCCGTGCGCATGAGGTGGTCCCTCCGTGAGTCTCGTTCCGGGCCCCCCGGCCCGCTGAGGATACCGACGCCCGAGACCCCGGTCCGGTTGTCTCCGGCACGACATCGAAACCGACCGCGGACGCGGGGAGTACTGGCCCGCTCAGGACGGTGGCCGTCCGAGCCGCTCCCGCAGCCAGGCCCAGCGATCCACGAGCCGGGCCTCGAAGCCGCGGTCGGTGGGGCGATAGTAGTTCGTCGCGCCCTGGAGGTCATCGGGCAGATACTGCTGCGCCGCAACGCCGTCCGGCTCGTCGTGGGCATAGACGTAGCCGTCGCCGTGCCCGAGTCGGGCGGCCCCGGCATATCCGGTCCCCCGCAGATGCGCGGGCACAGCACCACCTCGACCGGCGCGGACGTCGGCGATCGCAGCGTTGATCCCGGCATACGCCGCATTGGATTTCGGCGCCAGCGCGTTGTGGACGACGGCCTGAGCGAGGATGATCCGCGCCTCCGGCATCCCGATCTGCGCGACGGCGTGCATCGCCGCGACCGCGGTCTGCAGCGCGGTCGGGTCGGCCATCCCGACGTCCTCCGAGGCGGCGATGACGATCCGTCGGGCGATGAACCGCGGGTCCTCCCCCGCCTCGAGCATCCGCGCGAGATAGTGCAGCGCCGCATCGACGTCGCTGCCGCGCATCGACTTGATCAGCGCCGACGCGACGTCGTAGTGCTGATCCCCGGCCCGGTCGTAGCGCACCGCCGCCGCGGCCATCGCCTGCTCGACATGGGCCAGGACGATCGGCGTCGGGGAGTCGTCGCCGCGGATCCCGCGGACATCGTCCGCCACCCCGGCCGCCGCCTCGAGGGCGGTCAGGGCGCGCCGGGCGTCGCCACCGCTGACCCGCACGAGGTGCTGCCGAGCATCGCCCGCGAGGTCGTATGCCGAGTCCAACCCCGCCGGCGACGCCAGCGCCGCGTCGATCACCTCCCCGATCTCGGTGTCGGACAGGGAGGTCAGCGTGACCAGGACCGACCGCGAGAGCAAGGGCGCGATGATCGAGAACGACGGATTCTCCGTCGTCGCCGCGACGAGGACCACCTGCCGGTTCTCCACCCCGGGCAGCAGCGCGTCCTGCTGTGCCTTGGTGAACCGGTGGATCTCGTCGAGGAAGAGCACCGTCTGCCGGCCATAGAGCGACCGGGTCCGCTCCGCCTGCTCCATGACCGCGCGGACGTCCTTGACTCCGGCGGTGACCGCTGACAGTTCGACGAACTCGCGTCCCGCCGCACTCGCGACGAGGTGCGCGAGGGTCGTCTTGCCGGTCCCCGGCGGACCCCACAGGATCGCCGACACCGGCCCGGCCCGCCCGCCGCTCCCCTCGATCAGGCGCCGCAGTGGTGATCCGGTCTTGAGGACGTCGGCCTGCCCCCGGACCTCCTCGAGGGCGCGTGGCCGCATCCGCACCGCGAGCGGGGGCGGGCTCGCGGCGTCCCCGGACTCCCCGCCCGAGGCGCTGAACAGATCCGGCGCAGCCACCCCGGCAGCCTATGGGCGGGGACGAGCGCCGGCGACGCCTGAGCACCGCGCCATCCGGCATTCGGACCACCCTCGAGACACGGGCCAGAGCGGGACTCGGGCCGCCTCAGACAGGCCCCCGAGACGCGGGCCGCTGGCGACATAGGCTGCGCGCGTGGGCGCCCGCGAGCTGACCGGCTTTCCCGATCTGTATGCCGCGAGCGGCGCCCACCCGATGATCCGGTGCGAGGTCCCGGCGGACCGTCCGGTCGAGGCGCTCGTCCTCGGGGAGGCCGTGGCCTTCGCCCGTCCGAGTCACGTCCGTGGGTTGGTCGTCACGCTGCTCGGCCCCGCTCCCGATGTCGCGCGGCTCCTCGCGGACCCCGCGCTGCCGCGCCTCGTCTTCGGTCTGCGAAAAGTCGGCATGATCAGCGTGCCGGCGACGAACCTCGCCGACCTCGAGGGCCGGTTCGGCACCCGAACCGGCGGCGATTGGGAGTGGATGGTGACGACCGACCCGCCACCCACGATGCCGGCCGAGGACCGGCTCGTCCGGTTCGCCGAGCGCGACCGGGCCGATCTCGACGCCTTCCTCGCCCGGCACAATCCGCGCACCGACGGGCGCCCGTTCGCCCGCGCCGGGCAGGTCTGGCTCGGTGCCCGGGACGACGACGGGCGGATCCTCGCCTGCGGCGGCGCCGAGCCCACCGATGCCGGCGTCGGCGAACTGGTCGGGATCACCGTCCACTCGGATGCCCGGGGTCGCGGCTGGGGCGCCGCCGTCACCGCCGCCCTGACCCGCGAGGCCGTCGACCGCGACGGGATCTGCTGCCTCGGGATGTATGCCGACAACGCCCGCGCCCGCGGCGTCTACCACCGCCTCGGCTACGCCACCGCCGTCGCCTTCAGCTCGCGGGTCGTGACCCTGCCGCGGAGCGTCGCGAGCACGCGGTAGACCCTCCGCACCCCCGGCACCGGACCCCGACGTCGGCGGGCAGAGACACGCCGTGGTGAGGCTCGGCATACGGCGTGTCTGTGCCCGCGGATGCCCGTTGTCCACAGATCGGTTCCGTCAGTGGGCGCCCTCCACACCGCCGGGCGGGTTCACACCCTCCCCGGCGCCCGGGTGAGAACCAATTCACGGCGCCGTAACGATCGGCGCCCCGGTCGTTAACAGCGCTCCCGGACTCTCGGTGTCACGCCAACGCCGGCGGTCCCCGAGAGCCGCGCCGCACGACTGGCGCGTTCTCCACTCCCGACTCCCCCGCAGGAGCGCGCCATGACCACCCCCCTTACCCGCCCCGCCGTCCCGATCGAGACGGTCACGCTCCGCCCGGTCCACCACTCCCGCCGGTGGATCGACGATTGGGATCCCGAGGACCCCACCTACTGGCGAGACGGCGGCCGCACGGTCGCCCACCGCAACCTCGCCTGGTCCATTTATGCCGAGTTCCTCGGCTTCTGTGTCTGGGCCCTGTGGAGCGTCGTCGTTCCCCAACTGCCCAAGGCCGGCGTCACCCTCGACCTCGGCCAGCAGTTCTGGCTCGTGTCGCTCCCCGCCCTCGTCGGCGCGACCCTGCGCATCCCGTACTCCTTCGCCGTCACCAAGGTCGGTGGACGCAACTGGACGATCATCTCCAGTCTGCTGCTGTTGCTGCCGACGCTCGCCCTCGCCTGGGGCGTCTCGACCAGGCAGTCGTATGCCGTGCTTCTCTTCTGCGCTGCCCTCGCCGGCTTCGGCGGCGGCAACTTCGCCTCGTCGATGACCAATATCTCCTTCTTCTTCCCCGAGGCGGAGAAGGGCCGTGCCCTCGGCCTCAACGCCGCCGGAGGCAACCTCGGCACCGGCATCGTCCAACTCGTCGTCCCGCTCGTCATCACCCTCGGCGCCGGGGTCCACGTCGGCCGGGCGGGCCTGATGTTCGTTCCCCTCGTCCTCATCTCGGCGCTCTGCGCCTGGCGGTTCATGAACAACCTGTCCGCCGCACGATCGGACGTCGGCGCCTACCGCGGGGCCGCAGCGGACCGGCATACCTGGATCATCTCCTTCCTCTACATCGGCACCTTCGGCTCGTTCGTCGGCTACTCGGCCGCCTTCCCGACGCTGCTGAAGTCGCAGTTCCCGGAGCACTCGCCCTATATCGCCTTCATCGGCGCGATCACCGGCGCCCTCCTGCGCCCGCTCGGCGGCATCCTCGCCGACCGGGTGGGCGGTGCCCGGATGACGATCATCTCCTTCGGCATCATGGCCGTGGGCGCGCTCGGCGCGATCTCGGCCCTCCACCAACGCTCGTTCCTGCTCTTCCTCGCCTCGTTCATCACGATGTTCGCCGGTTCGGGCCTCGGCAATGGGGCGACCTACCGGATGATCCCGGCGATCTTCCGCATGGACACGACGGCCGAGACCCTCCCGCTCGCCCGGCGGCACGCCGGCGCGTGCATCGGGATCGCCGGGGCGATCGGCGCCTACGGCGGATTCCTCATTCCCCAGGGCTTCAAATACTCCATCGCCCACGCCGGTTCGTTGGTTCCGGCCATCGAGGTGTTCGTCGGCGCCTATGTCGTCATGGCCGTCGTCACCTATCTGGTCTATGCCCGGCCCGGCACCGCCGCACACGCCGCTACGGTCTGAATCACCTTGTCCCCCATCGCCTCTCACTGCCCCTACTGCGCTCTGCAGTGTGGCATGACCCTGACCGCCGCTGCGCGGGTCAGCGTCGCCCCGCGCGCCTTCCCCACCAATGGCGGGGGCCTGTGCCGCAAAGGCTGGACCAGTGCCGCCGTCCTGAGCGCACCCGACCGGCTCACCACGCCGCTCATGCGGACCCAGGCCGGCACCCAGGTCCCGGTCACCTGGGAGGTCGCGCTCGACCATGTCGCCGCCTGCGTCCGGGACGCGCGCCTCGCGCACGGCCCGGATGCGGTGGCGGTGTTCGGAGGTGGGGGCCTGACCAATGAGAAGGCCTATCAGCTGGGCAAGTTCGCCCGGGTCGCCCTCGGCACCCGCCTGATCGATTACAACGGCCGCTTCTGTATGTCGAGCGCCGCCGCCGCGGGCAGCCGCGCCTTCGGAGTCGACCGGGGTATGCCGTTCCCCCTCACCGACCTCGCGGGCGCGGGGGCGATCCTGCTCGCCGGGAGTAATCCGGCGGAGACGATGCCCCCCTTCGTCCGGCACCTTGACGGGGTTCGGTCGCGGGGCGGCCTGCTCGTCGTCGATCCCCGCCGCAGCGCGACGGCGGCGTTGACGGCCGAGGGTTCCGGCCGGCACCTGGGGATCGTGCCCGGCACCGATCTCGCTCTCCTCCTCGGCCTGCTCCATGTCGTCCTCGCCGAGGGACTCCACGACCATGACTACATCGCCTCCCGGACAACGGGATTCGACCACGTCGCGGCAAGCGTCAGCCTGTGGTGGCCCGAGCGGGTGGAGCAGGTGTGCGGCATACCGGCGCGCGAGGTGCGGCGCGCGGCCCGGGTCCTCGCGGCGTCCGCACCCCACCGGGGCGGCCCCGGCGCCTTTGTCCTGACCGGACGCGGTGCCGAGCAGTCGACCCAGGGAACGGCGACCGTCACCGCGGCTATCAACCTCGCGCTCGCGCTGGGACTTCCGGGCCGGCGCGGCAGTGGCTACGGCTGCCTGACCGGCCAGGGCAACGGCCAGGGCGGCCGCGAGCACGGCCAGAAGGCCGACCAACTCCCTGGCTATCGCTCGATCGAGGAGCCCGCGGCACGCGTCCACGTCGCGGCGGTCTGGGGGGTCGATCCGGCCACCCTCCCGCGCCGCGGCGTGCCGGCCCTCGACCTGCTGCACCGACTGGGCACCCCGGGCGGCCCGCGGGTCCTCTTCGTCCACGGCTCCAACCTCCTCGTGTCAGCACCCAATGCGACGGCGATCCAGGAGCGGCTGCAGTCCCTCGACCTGCTCGTCGTCAGCGATGTCGTCCCGTCCGAGACCGCGCGACTGGCCGATGTCGTCCTTCCCGTCACGCAATGGGCCGAGGAGGAGGGGACGATGACCAATCTCGAGGGCCGGATCCTGCGCCGCCGCAAGGCGATCGACCCTCCCGAGGGCGTGCGTTCGGAGCTGTGGGTATGGCGCCAGCTCGCCCGCCGCCTCGCCGCCCCCGGGCGCTGGCCCACCTCGCCCGCTAAGGTCTTCGACGAACTCGCCCGGGCGAGCGCCGGCGGGATCGCCGACTACAGCGGAGCCTCGCATGCGATCATCGACGCGGCCGAGGAGGCGGGTCGCGGGATCTACTGGCCCTGTCCCCCCGACACGATCCAGACCCGAACCTCCCGTCCCGACGCCGACCGGACGGTCACGGCGCCCGGACCCGCCCACCCTCCTGCCGACGTGAACGCGGCCGGTGTTGCTGACGCCGGCGCCGAACCCGAGGGCACCCCCCGTCTGTTCCTCGACGCCTTCCCGCACCCCGATGGCCGAGCCAGGTTCGTCGTCGTCGAGCACCATGCCCCAGCCGACGACCTCCGCGAGGATGCCCCGATCCACCTCGTGACCGGCCGGGTCCTCACCCACTACCAGTCCGGCGCCCAGACCCGGCGCGTCCCCGAACTCCGGTCCGCGGCACCCGAACCCGTCCTCGAGCTGCACCCATTGCTCGCCGACCGGCTCGGCATCGAGCCCGGCGCGCTGGTGCGAGTCACGAGTGCGCGAGGTGCGGCCTTCGGCCGCGCCGTGGTCACCACGGACATCCGTCCGGACACCGTCTTCATGCCCTTCCACTGGAGTGGGCTGGGCAGCGTCAACCGGGTCACCTCCGATGCGACCGATCCGATCAGCGGCATGCCGGACTTCAAGGTCTGTGCCGTCTCCGTCGAGCCCGTCGCGGCCGACGTTCCCGTTCTGGAGGTGTCCGCATGACACGCCTCGTCATCGTCGGCAACGGCATGGTCGGCTCGCGCTTCGCCCTCGACCTGCTCGCCGCCGACGACCCGGGCCGCTTCGAGGTCGACCAGTTCGGCGCCGAGGACTGCCGGCCCTACAACCGGGTGCTGCTCAGCGACGTGGTCTCCGGTGCCCGCGACGTCGCTTCGATCGGCCTGCCGCAGGCCGAGCATCCCCGGGTCCGCGTGCACCAGGGCTGCACGGTCGTCGGCATCGACCGGGAGGACCGTGCGGTGCTCCGCAGCGACGGCCTGCGCACGCGATACGACCTGCTCGTGCTCGCCACGGGGAGCGCCGCGCGCCTGCCGGATCTCCCGGGTCTGGCGGGCGGCGACCTGCCGCGTGGCGTCAAGGCCCTCCGCACCATCGATGACGCCCGGGCCATCGCGGCAGCCTCACTCAACGCCCGGAACGCCGTCGTCCTCGGCGCCGGCGTCCTCGGCCTCGAGGTGGCCTGCGGCCTGCGGCGCCGCGGGGTCTGCGCCACGGTCGTCCATCCGCGCCATACCCTCATGGAGCGTCAGCTCGATGCCGACTCCAGCGCCGTCGTCCGGGCCACGCTCGACGACCTCGCGATCGACCAGCGCGTCGGGGTCAACGCCACCGGCATCGATGTGGCGGGCGACCGAGTCACCGGGGTCCGGCTCGACTCCGGCGAGGTCCTGCCCTGTGATCTGCTCGTCATCGCGGTCGGAACCCTCCCCGACACCCGGCTCGCCGCGGCGGCCGGACTCGGCGTGGACCGCGGGATCCGGGTCACCGACACCCTGGTCACGACGCACGACCGGCGGATCTTCGCGATCGGGGACTGCGCCCAGCCACCCGAAGGTTCGAGCGGCCTGGTCGCCCAGGGCTGGAGCCAGTCGCGGCGCCTGGCGGCCAGGCTCACGGAGAGCACGAACGCCTTCCGCGAGCGGCCACGCGGCGTGCCCTCACCTGACGACGTCGTTCGCCTCAAGGCTCCCGGCCTCGACGTGGTGACCATGGGGATCTGCGGCAGCCGGCGTGCGGACGAGCCCGGACAACGCACCCTTCGCCTGAGCGACCCCGGCGCCGGCCGCCACATCGAACTCGTCATCACCGACGATCGACTCGCCGGCGCGACCCTCGTCGGAGCCGGGCCTCTTGCCGCGCAACTCCTGACGACCTACACGCAGGGCGGGCTCCTTCCACGCGACCCCCTCCTGCTCCTCCTCGACCGGGCCGCCTTCGGCAGCAGCACGGAGGACACCGCCGACCGCCTCGTCTGCCGCTGCAACGACGTCCGAGCCGGCGAGATCACCGACTGCATCGATCACGGCGCGACCACGGTCGACACCGTCGCCGCCGCGACCAGGGCGACGACCGGTTGCGGCAGTTGCCGCGAGGACGTCTGCGCCCTGCTCGCCGCTCGTCGCCACACCCCGCCGGTGTTAACCCCAGCGAAACACCCCTAGCCCGGTCCCGAAACACGCGAAACCTACTGTCCCCGTTATGGAGGAGCAGCCGATGGACTCCACCACGTCCCCCGCCACCCCCCGCCGGCTCGTCATCGTCGGCGGGGGAATGGTCGCGCGCCGCCTCGTCGACGCGCTCCGCGATCGCGACGCCGACGGGTCGTGGGAGGTGACCGTCCTCGCGGAGGAGCCCCGCGCGCCATACGACCGCGTCGCCCTGACGACCTACTTCGGCGGGCGCGACCCCGACGATCTCGCCCTCGGTGACCAGGAGCTGTGGAACCACTCTCTGGTGCGTCTGCGTCGTGGCGTCGCCGTCACGGCCATCGACCGGGCCACGCGGACCGTTGCGACCAGTGACGGGCGCACCGTCGACTACGACACCCTCGTCCTGGCCACCGGGTCGTATGCCGCGCGCCCACCCGTGCCCGGCAACGACCTGCGCGGCGCCTTCGTTTATCGCACCATCGATGATGTCGCGGAACTGCGCGCCTATGTCGAGGACGTCCGCGCCCGCGTGCCCGACCGCCCCCCGCGCGGCGTGGTCGTCGGCGGCGGTCTCCTCGGTCTCGAGGCGGCCGGCGCCTTCCGCGCCCTCGGCGTCGACACCACTGTCGTCGAGTTCGCCGACCGGCTCATGCCGCTCCAGGTCGACCCGGGCGGCGGCGAGGCCCTGCGCCGCCTCATCGCCGGGCTCGGCGTCGAGATCCGCACCTCGACCGCCACCGCGAAGGTCGGCGAGCGCGGCGGCCGGGTGTGCTCGATGTCCTTCGCCGACGGCACCTCGATCGATGCCGACGTCGTCGTCTTCGCCACCGGTGTCCGTCCCCGCGACGAACTCGCCCGCGCCTGCGGTCTCGCGGTCGGCGAGCGCGGCGGAGTCATCGTCGACGACGCCTGCCGGACCAGCGACCCCGGCGTGTGGGCGATCGGCGAGGTCGCCTGTGTCCAGGGCCGGGTGTGGGGGATCATCGCCCCCGGCTATGCGATGGCCGAGGTCGTTGCGGACCGCCTGCTCGGCGGCTCGGCGACCTTCCCAGGCGCCGATACGGCGACCAAGCTCAAGCTGCTCGGCGTCGACGTCGCCAGCTTCGGCGACGCCTTCGCCACCGAGCCCGGCTCCCTGGAGGTCGTCATCTCCGACCCGGTCGCCGGCGTCTACAAGAAGCTCGTCCTCTCCGACGACGCCCGCACCCTGCGGGGCGGCATGCTCGTCGGCGACGCCGGAGCGTATGCCGCACTCCGGCCCATGCTCGGCCGTCCCCTTCCCGGCGACCCCGCCGCCTACCTCCTCCCCGAGAGCACCTCGGGCGCACCACAACTCGAGCTGCCGGACGACGCCGGGGTCTGTTCCTGCAATAACGTGAGCGCCGGCCGCATCCGGGCCGCCGTGACCGACCACCGGTGCACCGACCTGGCTGCGGTCAAGGCCTGCACCAAGGCCGGGACGAGCTGCGGTTCCTGCCTCCCGCTCGTCAAGAAGTTGATGACGACCGAGCTCGACAAGGCCGGTATCGCCGTCAGCTCGGCGCTGTGCGAGCACTTCGCCCTTTCGCGGGCGCAGCTGTTCGACGCCGTCCGCGTCACGCAGCTGCGGACGTTCACCGCCATCATCGAGCGCCACGGCGCGGGGGGTCGCGGCTGTGACATCTGCCGGCCGGTCGTCGCTTCGATCCTCGCCAGCCTCTTCAACGAGCACATCCTCGAAGGCGACCGCGGCGCGCTGCAGGACACCAACGACCATGTCATGGCCAATCTCCAGAAGGACGGGTCCTACTCCGTCGTGCCACGAATCCCCGGCGGCGAGGTCACCCCCGAGGGCCTGATCGCCATCGGCGAGGTGGCGCGCGACTTCGGGCTCTACACCAAGATCACCGGCGGTCAACGCGTCGATCTCTTCGGCGCCCGGATCGACCAGTTGCCCGCGATCTGGCAGCGGCTCGTCGACGCCGGTTTCGAGTCCGGCCACGCCTATGGCAAGTCGCTGCGGACCGTGAAGTCCTGCGTCGGGTCGACCTGGTGCCGATTCGGTGTCCAGGACTCCGTCGGGCTGGCGGTGCTCCTCGAACTGCGCTATCGCGGGCTGCGCTCGCCCCACAAGCTCAAGCTGGGGGTCTCCGGGTGTGCCCGCGAGTGCGCCGAGGCGCGCGGCAAGGACGTCGGGGTGATCGCCACCGACAACGGATGGAACCTCTATGTGGCCGGCAACGGTGGATTCACACCCAAGCACGCCCAGCTGCTCGCGGAGGATCTCGGCACCGAGCTGTTGATCACGGCGATCGACCGCTTCCTCATGTTCTATATCCGCACCGCCGACCGGCTGCAGCGGACCGCCCCGTGGCTGGAGGACTACGACGGCGGCCTCGACGCGGTCCGTGCGGTGATCCTCGACGACAGCCTCGGCATCGCCGACGAACTCGATGCGGCGATGGCCGCGCACGTCGGCAGCTACGAGGACGAGTGGGCGGCCGCCCTCCGCAACCCCGAGACGCTGGCCCGGTTCGCCTCCTTCGTCAATGCCCCCGACACCCCCGACGACTCCTTTGCCTATGTCGCCGAACGCGGTCAGCCGCGTCCGGCCCGGCCGGAGGAACGTCGCGGCGGTGTCCTCATCGCTGGAACCACCCTGGGAGTACGCCGATGACCGCCATCGCCCTGCGCACCGACAGCCACCCCGAGACGCCCTCGGCCCTCGCCTGGATCGAGGTTTGCACGATGCGCGAACTGCCCGCCGAGCGCGGCGTCGCCGCCCTCGTCCTCGGCGAGCAGCTCGCCCTGATCCGCACCCATGACGACGCGGTGTATGCCGTACAGCAGCGCGACCCCTATTCCGGCGCCATGGTGCTCTCCCGCGGTCTCGTCGGGACCCGGGGCGAGCGCGCGATCCTTGTCTCGCCGATGTACAAGCAGGTCTTCGCCCTCGACACCGGCGAGTGCCTCGACGCCCTCGGCAAGGAGCCGATCAGCCTGCGCACCTGGCCGGTTCGCCTCGCGGATGGCCGGGTGAGCGTCGGCCTGACCGCTGACGAGGCCGCATGACGACCCTCCTCGGGCTCGACCTGCGCGACCGGCTCGTCCTCGTCGCCGGCGGCGGCCCGGTCGCCGCGGGCAAGGTCGCCATGCTGCTCGACGCCGGCGCGCGCGTGGTCGTCGTCGCGCCGGCGCTGTGCGAGGATCTCGTCGACGCGTTCGCGGCGCACCGAATCGGCTGGGAGGCGCGCGAGGTCGCCCAGTCCGACCTCGATGACGCCTGGTTCGTCGTCGCCGCGACCGGCGATCGTGCCGTCGACGAGGCCGTATGCCGCTGGGCCACCTCCCGGCGCCTCTGGTCGATCAACGCCGGTTCCGCCGAGCACGGCACCGCCCGCTCGCCCGCGCTCCTGCGCCGGGCCGGCCTGGCCATCGGAATCGTCTCCGAGCAGGCGCCGGACCCGCGCCGGATCGTCGTCCTGCGCGACGAACTCGCTGCGGTCCCCGATCTCGTCCACGACGGCGAGGACCCAAAATCGGCTCGGGAGAGCATCGACGCGGTCATCGCCTCGGCCGCGGTGGACCTGCGCCGCCGGCGGCCACAGCCGGGCCGGGTGACCCTCGTCGGCGGTGGCCCCGGGGCCGAGGACCTCATGACGATCCGTGGGCGGATCGCTCTGAGCGAGGCCGATGTCGTCATCACCGACCGCCTCGGACCGCGCTCCATCCTCGGGCGGCTGCCGGTCGACGTCGAGGTCATCCACGTAGGCAAGGTCCCGGGCGGCCACGGTCCGACCCAGGCCGAGATCAACGCCCTCATCATCGAGCAGGCCCAACGCGGCCGGCATGTCGTCCGGCTCAAGGGCGGAGACCCCTTCCTCTTCGGTCGCGGCGGCGAGGAGGTGCTCGCGTGCCGGGAGCACGGCATACCCGTCGAGGTCGTGCCCGGCGTCAGCAGCGCCCTGTCGGTGCCCGGCCTCGCCGGCATCCCGGTGACGCACCGGGGCACGGCCTCGTCCGTGACGATCGCCCATGGACACCACCGACTCAGCCCGACGGCATACGCTCCGGTGGCCGACGGCACCACGACGCTCGTCCTCCTCATGGCGGTGACCCTCCTCGCCGACCACGTCGAGGACGCCCTCGCCGCCGGTGTGCCGTCAGACACGCCGGTCTGCCTCATCGAACGCGGCTCGCTCCCCGACGAGCGCCGAACGCGAGGCCGTCTCGATGCGATCGTCAGCCTCGCGGCGCAGACCGGGGTGCGTGCGCCCGCAATCGTCGTCATCGGCGCCGTTGCCGATCCTCGGCTGTTGTTCGCGGGCAGCGTGCATCCGGAGGCCCCCGCATACGCATGACGCCCCTCGATCAGACCCTCGCAGGCTATGTCGTCCTCGTGACCGCCGACCGGCGCTCCGGGGACATCGAGGCCGCGCTCACCCGGCGCGGCGCGACGGTCCGCCATGCCCCTGCCCTCTCGATCGTCCCCCACCTGGACGACCGGCGGTTGATCGCGGACACGCGGGCCGCGGTGGCCGCGCCGATCGACACCCTCGTCGTCACCACGGGCATCGGCTTCCGGGGCTGGCTCGAGGCGACCGACGCGGCGGGCATCGCCGATGACGTCCTCGCGGCCCTGAAGTCCGCCCGGATCATCGCCCGCGGACCGAAGGCCCACGGCGCGGTCCAGCAGGCGGGTCTGTCCGTCGACTGGGTCGCCGAGTCGGAGACCTCAGCCGAGGTACTCGACCTCCTACTCTCCGAAGGTGTTCGAGGACACCGGATCGTCGTCCAGCACCATGGCAATGGATCCGACGGACTGGACGAGCAACTCGTCGCGGCCGGTGCCCTCGTCACCGGCCTCGTCGTCTATCGGTGGGGACCGCCACCCGATCCCGCGCTCCTGCGCGACTCCACGCGCCAGGCGGCCAGCGGAGCACTCGACGTCGTCGCCTTCACCTCCGCACCCGGTGCCCAGGCCTGGCTCGACGCCGCCGACGAGACCGGGTCGCTCGCCACCCTCGTCGACCGCGCCCAGGACGGCCGCCTGCTCATGCTCTGCGTCGGCCCCGTCACCGCAGGTCCGATCCGGGACCTCGGGATCGACCCCGTCGTCCCCGACCGCGGCCGGCTCGGCGCGATGATCCGTGCCCTCGTCAGCCATGTCGACAATGCCGGTGAGCAGGTCGAGACCGCCGCGGGCGCCCTGCGCATCCGCCGGACCGTCGCCCTCCTCGACGACCGGGTCCTGCCGGTCTCCCCGTCGGGTCTCGCCGTGCTCCGGATCCTTGCCGCCGCCTCGGGAGCCGTCGTCTCGCGCACCGACATCCTGCGCGCGCTCCCGGGCGAGTCGACCGATCCGCATACGGCCGAGGTGGCGATCGCGCGCCTGCGTGAGGCGACAGGGCCAGGCCTCGTCCAGACCGTCGTCAAACGCGGCTATCGACTCGCGGTCGCCTCCTGAAGGCCGCGCGGACTCACGCCTCCCCGCGGCGCGCGACGACATAGAGCCGCTGGGTCGGGGCTTCCTCGGGAACCGGTGACCGGAGATACCACCGGACGTCGGTGAAACCCGCACCCTCCACCGCGGCGATGACCTGGCCCGCGTCGTGGAGGACGAAGTCGAGGTCGACCGGCACGCCGAACAACTCCGCCGTATGCCGCACCTCGTTCCCCACGTGCACCGCGAGGGCGAACAGCCCACCGGGTGCCAGCACGCGGGCCAGGCTCGAGAACGTCTGCGGCAGTTCGGATCCGCTGAGGTGGACGAAGGCATACCACGCAGCGATCCCGCCCCAGGCGCTCGCGTGCGGGGGCCGCAGCACGCGCGCGAAATCCCCCACCTCGAAGTCGACCCCGGGATGGCGGCGACGCGCCTCCTCGATCATCGCCGGCGCGAGGTCGAGTCCGCTGACCTCGGCCCCGGCGGCGGCGAGGACGGCGGTCGTCTGCCCGGGTCCACAGCCGAGGTCGAGCAGCGGCCCCGTCACGCCGGCCGCGATCTCGGCGAGGAGCCAGCGGTCGAACGGCTTGTGGTCGAGTTCGTCGGCGAGGGCGTCGGCATACGCGCCGGCGAGGGCGTCGTATGCCGCGCGCACCCGCGCGTCGCGCGCCTCGGCCCCGTCCGCGAGGACGACGTCCCGGTCGACCTCGGGCTCGGGCTCGGGTTCCGGCGCTCCCGCGACCGGGCCGAGGAGGTGGATCCACCGCTGGTCGTGCTGGCCCACCCGGCGCGGCAGTTCGCGCACCAGCGCGGGCGTCCGGGCGGCCATCGCGGCGAGGCAGTCCTCGACCTGCTCGCGGTCCCGGAAGGGGTGCAGTCGCTCGGTCCGGGTCTTCAACTCCCCCGGCGCCTGGGCGCCGCGCAGGAGAAGGACAGTGATGAGGGCCTTCTCGTCGACCTGGAGGTCGAGCACCTCGTCGAGCAACTGGTGATAGCGCAGGACGCGTGAGCCGCCGCCGGCCCAGACGGACCGGACCAGGCCGCGGTCTTTGAGGCTGCGCGCGACCCGTTCGACCTCGGACGCGGGATAGTCGCTCACCGGCTCCCGGCTGGTCGACTGGTTGCATGCTGTGTGAAGAGCGTTGAGCGACAACGGATAGCTCGCGGGCACGGTCACCTGTTTCTCGAGCAGGGCGCCGAGCACGCGCTGATCGGCGGGGTCGAGGAGCGGGAGGTCGGACATGGACTCGACCCTATGCCGCGCGCGCGTCCGACGCGGCGGTTCACCTCGTGGGCCGTGGCAGGCTGAGCACCATGACGGACTTCCCCAGCCCCCGGAGCGGTCCGCTCGGGCGCTGGGGTGGCTGGGTCGCCCGCCATGCGCACCTTGTCCTCGGGATCTGGCTGGTCGCGATACCGCTGAGTTTCGTCGTTCCCCTCGGCGTCTTCGGCAACCCCGCGTTGTTCAGCCGACTTCACGCGAGCGACCTCGACGTGCCCGGTCAGAACCGGACTGGTCGCGAACTTCTCGCGCGGGTCACCCCCGCCGCCAGCCCCACCGTCACCCTCCTTCTCTCCGGTGTCGCCGTGTCGAGCCCCCGGGCGGCAGCGGCCGGTCGCGAGTCGGTGGACACCCTGCGGGCGATCCCCGGCGTGACGACGGTCTTCAGTCCGTATGCCGTCCCAACCGGCCCCACCTCCCCCGCGGCCGGCCCGTTGCTCGCCCAGGGCAGTGCCACGCCAGGCTTCGCGACGATCGTCTATCTCGCCGCCGGCCAACCCTCGGACGCGCGGCGCGCGGCATACGCCCGGATCGACGCCGCCTTCGACACGCTCGTCCGGGACAGCGGCGCGAGCACGTCGAGCCGGGGCGGCGGCCACCAACTCCTCGACCGGATCATCGCCCAGATCAAGACCGACGGACAGCGCGGGGAGGGCATCGCCCTCCCGATCAGCTTCCTCCTGATGATCGTCGTCTTCGGCGGTCTGGTCGCGGCCGGCATCCCCATCCTCGGCGCGATCGCCTCGATCGGCGGCGCCCTGGTGCTGCTCCTCGGGTTCTCCTATGTCCTCGACCTCGACGCCGCTGTCGTCAACGTCGTCAGCGTCCTCGGGCTGGGCCTGTGCATCGACTACGGCCTGCTCGTCGTCTCCCGGTTCCGGGAGGAGGTCCGCCGGCGTCACCCCGGCGTCGACCCGAGGGGCCTCCCCCGCGCCGACGTCGGCGAGGCGACCGCGGAGACGCTGCACCGGGCCGGCCGGACGGTGGTGTTCAGTGCCGTCATCGTGAGCATCTCCCTCGCCGGGTTGATGGTCTTCGACATTCCGTTCATCCGCGCCGTCAGTGCCGCAGGAGTCTCGGTCGTCCTCCTCGCGCTCGCGGTCGGGCTGAGCCTCGTCCCGGCCTGCTGCGTCCTCGGCGCCCAGCGGATTCTCCGTCGTGGGACCGAGTTCGGCAGCGACACAGGGGTGTTCGCCCGCCTCGCCACCGTCGTCCAGCGCCTCCCATGGATCACCATCGTCGTCGTCACGGCGCTGCTGCTGCTGCTCGCGCTCCCCGCGACCCGGATGACGACGACATCGTCTGGCGCCGCGCTGCTCCCGCGCGGAACACCGGAACGCGACTTCGCCGAGGATCTCGCCCGGCATTATCCCGCCCTCGCTGGCGGACAGATGGCACTCGTCACGCAGGCGCCGGTGGCCGCGGTGCGCACCTACACCGCAGGCCTGGCCGATCTCCCGGGGGTCACCTTCGTCAGCCAGCCGCACCCGATCGTCGACGGGGTGGTTTCCGTCGCCATCCGGACGCAGGACAATGGCACCGGGCCCGCCTCGCGGGCCGTCGTCGCGCATCTGCGAGCTCACCCGCCATCCTTCCCGGCCTGGACCGTCGGCCAGGCCTCGGCCTTGCGCGACTTCAGCGACGTCGTCCGCGCCCGCGCGCCCGCGGCGATCCTCCTCGTCTGCCTCGCCACGCTGACCCTGCTCTTCCTCATGACCGGCTCCCTGGTGGTCCCGGTCAAGGCTCTGGTCATGAATGTGCTCTCGCTCGGCGCGACCCTGGGCGTCCTCGTGTGGATCTTCCAGAAGGGCAATCTCGCCACCCTGCTCGGATTCAGCCCCACGGGTGCCGTCGAGAGCACCGTCCCGGTCCTCGTCCTCGCCTTCGGGTTCGGCCTGTCGATGGACTATGAGGTCTTCCTGCTCGCGCGGATCGTCGAACTCCACGAGCAGGGCCTACCCACCGGGGACGCGGTCCGGCTCGGCCTGCAGCGGTCGGGCCGGATCATCACCTCGGCCGCATTGCTCATGGTCATCGTGTTCGGCGGGTTCGCGGCCGCGGACCTCCTCGTCATGAAGGAGATGGGCGTGGCGCTGGCCATCGCCATCGTCATCGATGCGACGATCGTGCGTATGCTGCTCGTCCCCGCGACGATGTCCGTGCTCGGGCCCGCCAACTGGTGGGCACCGGCGCGACTGCGGCGCTGGCACGCGCGGTGGGGCATCGCCGAGTGACGACGGACCGCTTCCACGGGCATATCGCCGGCATCGGGACCTCGAGCGGGACGCGGCTGGTCGTCGGCGCGTGGGCGGAATCGCCATACGGCCGGTTCGCCGACGTGATGGTCGAGACACGCACCGGCATCCGTATGCTGCTCGCCCCCTCCCCCGCGATCGCGGACTATGTGACGGCGACCTATACGTTCGACGCCGTGCGGGTGGAGCCGGTCACGGTGACGCGCCAGGGCCTGCGGTGGGGCGTGGAAACCCCTTCTCTGCGTATGTCGTTCACCCTCGGGGGACGCACAATGCTCGGGTTCGTCCTGCGTGCGGTCCCGGGGCCGGTCGCCCAGACGCCGCTCTGGGCGCGCGCGGTCGCGCCGGTGGCCGCGCTCGTCATGCCCGGTGTGCAAACCGTCGGCTCGGCACGAGACGGTCGCATCGAGTACTACGGCGCCATCGACCTCCACCGGATCACCGACGCCGCGGCGACCCTGGACGATGCCGACCTCGGCACCCTCAGCGACGTCGACCCGCCCTGCCGGTTCGGCTTCTCCTCGACCCCGCGGCGTCCGTCGCTGACCCGCGTCGTCACGACGGTTCGCCACTCGGATCCCGACGCCGACACGATCGCTGCCCGATGACTCTCGTGTGGCCCGGGGCGGATGTGCGAGTGTGGGATGAACGGCGCCCGCCCGCGTGCGTTCGTCGCCTGTCGTCCTCCGTGCAGATGTCGAGGTCCTCCGTGCGGGATTGCCGCCACCGGTCAGGTCGAGGTCCCCCGGCCGAGTTGTGATCGACTTCACTTGAGGTGGCTCGGGCGATGCGGTAGCCCGGATGGGGCGGTGCGGGGGGGTTGCCCGACGGGGAGGCGCTGGCGGTGGTCGACCCTGGTCGCGAGCGGCTTGTGGGGCCGGTATGTGGGGTTGACCTGCGTGGATGGCGAGGGGCTGGGGGTCGGTGGCGTCGGCGTCGGGTGGGCCGTGGAGGTGCTGGCCGGGTGCTCGGTGTCGGTTTCCGCGCCTCCTGGTCGGGGGTGTCAGCGTGGGTCGGTTCGGGTCGACGCTGTGCGGGTGCGGTGCTAGGGAATCGCTGATCTTTTCGGTGGTTCGGGGTGGCGTGCGGGCCTGGTGAGCGGCTGGCCGGGATGATGTCTGTGTGGTCAATGAGCAGCCCAGTTTCACCGATCTCGAGTACGGCAACAGGCGGCGGGTCTCGCGCCGGGAGAAGTTCCTGGACACGATGCAGGCCACGATCCCGTGGGGTCGGTGGATGGGCGTGATCGAGCCCCATTACTACCGGGACCGGGTGGGCAAGCGGGGTCGTAAGCCGGTACCGCTGGAGACCATGCTGCGGATGTACCTGCTGCAGGTCTGGTTCTCCCTGTCCGATGAGGGGGTGGAGGAGGCGATCTACGACTCGTATGCGATGCGCCGGTTCATGGGCCTGGACTTCGCGACCACGCAGGTCCCGGACGCGACGACGCTGCTGCACTTCCGCCATCTGCTGGAGAAGCATGACCTGGGCGCCAGGCTGCTGGCCGAGCAGGGTGAGATCTTCACCGAGCAGGGGTGGATCATGCGGGGCGGGTCGATCGTGGATGCCACGATCATCGCCGCACCGTCCTCGACGAAGAACGCGTCCGGGACCCGGGACCCGGAGATGCACCAGACGAAGAAGGGCAACCAGTGGTACTTCGGGATGAAGGGCCACATCGGTGTCGACGCGGGGACCGGGTACGTGCACTCGGTGACCGCGACAGCAGCGAACGTGCACGACCTGGACCAGGTCACCCACCTGGTCCGACCCGATGACGAGGTGGTCTACGCCGACGCCGGCTACCAAGGAGTCGAGAAACGGCCGGACGTCGCCACGAGCGGGGACCTGTCCGGCATCGAGTGGAGGATCGCGGCCCGCAAGGGCGCGTTGCGGGCCATGCCCGAGCAGGACCGGGCCATCGCCTCTGCCCAGGCCGGTGTGCGCGCCAAGGTCGAGCACCCGTTCCTGATCGTCAAGCGCGACTTCGGGTTCACCAAGACCCGGTACCGCGGCCTCGCCAAGAACCTGAACCACCTGAACATGCTGTTCGCCTCGGCGAACTGGCTGATGCGCGGCCGTGCCCTCGCCCTGACCGGGTGAGGGCCAGGCGCCAGCCTGCCCGAAACCGGCCATGAAGCCCCGAATCAGGGGCCACAAGGGCAGGTTGAGGCCCCCTTCGCCCCCTCGGCCTCCCCCAGGCGGCCCTCCCACCCGCAGAAGCTCCCAGATCAGCGATTCCCTAGGTTGCCGGTGGTGCCCGGCCCCGTTCGGGGTCGACCTCGCGAACTGACTCCTCCAGCGAATGGTGGTCGGTGGGGTGTTTCGGGCTGGCGTGCCGCCTTGGGAGGCGTGATGAGCGTGGTGGGTCGGGTTTGTCGTCGGGGGGATCGCGCTCGTAGCGGTGGTCGTCCTGGTGGTGGGGTTGGGGTCGTCGGCGCAGGCGTGGGTGGGGCCGGGTGAGGGGTCGACCGCGGATCTGGTGGTGGGGAGTCTGTCCGGGTTGACGGTGGGGGACGTGGCGTTGCAGAGCGAGTTGACCGACCTCGGGTTCGACGTGTCGCTGGTGGCGGATGAGTCGACGGCGCCGGTGTCGCCGGACACCGATGTGGTGGTGTTGGCGGGCAGTACGGGGCAGTCGGTGTTGGGGAGCCGGTATCGGGATGTGGCGGTGCCGGTGGTGGCGATGGGGTATGGCGCGTGGTCGCCGTTGGGGATGACGAGCGGGCCGGGGTATTCGACGACGCAGACCAGTCAGTTGCTGGTGATCGATTCGACGCATCCGATCGCGACGGATCTGCCGACGACGTTCGCGCCGGCGACGACCACGACGCTGATCCGTGGACCGTACCCGGTTTGGTGGACACAGGTAGGGTTGCCTTGTCTTTGAAGGAGATTCACGTCATGGGTGCTACGCGTCGGGCGTTCACACCGGAGTACAGGTCGCAGGCGGTCGGTTTCGTGTTGGATGATGACCGGTCGATCGCTGAGGTGGCCAGGAATATCGGCTGCCATGAGTACACATTGGGGAAATGGGTGAAGAAGGAACGAGAAGCGCGTGATCGGGCGGATGCGGAGCGGCCCGTTGGCGAGAGTGAGCGGGTGGAGTTGATCCGGTTGCGCGCGGAGAAGAAGGACGACACGGCGAGGATCGCGCAGTTGGAGATGCAGGTGGCGTTCGCAAAAAAAGTCGCGGCCTGGTTCGCGAACGAGCAGCGGTGAAATTCGCTGCGATCGCGGACTGGGCCGAGGAGGGCGAGTTCCCGGTGCGGTTCATGTGCACCGAGTTGGAGGTGTCACCGTCGGGGTACTACAGGTGGCTCGCGGCGCAGGCGGCGCCGCTGGGGCCGCGGGCCAGTGAGGATGAGGAGCTGCTGCGGCTGATCCGCACTCTGCACCGGTACCTCTCCGGTAACCCGGGGGTGCGCCGGATCCATGCCGGGTTGGTGGCGATGGGTCGGCGGGTCTCCCGCAAGCGGGTCCACCGGCTGATGCGGCAGGCTGGCCTGCAGGGGCGGCACCCGAAGGCGTGGCGGAAGACCACCCTCCCCGGGGCGGCGCCAGCACCGGCGCCGGACCTGATCGGGCGGGTGTTCACCGCGCCCGCGGCCCGGTTGGCGTGGTGCGGGGACATCACGTACATCAAGACCTGGACCGGGTGGGCCTTCCTGGCCACGGTCATCGACCTGCACACTCGCGCCCTGGTCGGCTGGGCGATCGCCGACCACATGCGCACCGATCTGGTCATCGATGCCCTGCGCATGGCGCTGGAGGCGAAGAACCCAGCCGCCGGCGTCATATTCCACTCCGACCGGGGAAGCCAATATACCAGCGCTGAATTCGTCGATTTCTGTACTGACCATAACGTCCGCCGGAGTGTCGGGCGCACCGGGTCGTGTTTCGACAATGCGGTCTCGGAATCATTCAACGCGACCTACAAGAAGGAACTCATCCACACGCGTCCGTGGCCGGACGTCGCGAGCGTCATCCGTGAGTCCCGGAACTGGTTCATCTACTACAACCTGTTCCGTCGCCATTCTTCGATCAACTACTTGACACCCTACGAAAAGGAGCTAGGCTGGACAAAGATCAGCGAACTACCCCAGAATAATCCCGCGGCCTAAACGGTGTCCACAAAACCGGGTACACTCCACCGGGCGGTGCCGGAGCAGTATGTGCCGGAGTCGGCGAGTCCGGTGGCGGTGCGGGCGGGGGTGACGACGGCGCATGCGGTGTACACGATGTCGGCGGGGGATGTGCGGGCTGATGGGAGTGTGACGCCGGCGAATCGGGTGGTGTTGGGGTTGACGGATGAGACGTTGGCGGCGCTGTCCGATGATGGGGTGCAGTTGGTGGACAACGCGATCTTGTGGGCGGCGGATCCGGGGACCGCGTCGTTGATGGCGGTGGTGACGCCGGTGGGCCGGTGGAAACTCGATGGTCGAGTCACGGTGGGGAGCGATCTGCTGTACCCCAACACCTACACCAGCTATGGGCGGGTCAAGGGCGCGTTGCATCCGGGTACGACGCCCGCGGACCAGTCGCTGACGATGGCGACGACGACGGGGAAACACGTCGAGTTCCCCGGCTTCCGGGAGATGAAATATCCCGCGGGTTGGGTTCCCCCAACCCCCGACTGCCACCTGTCGTTGGTGACCGAGGCGTGTGGGGCGACGGTGGACCCGGGTCGGAGTGCGTTGGTCATCGCCAGCACGTCCACCAACGCTGCGCAGGCGTCGACAGACATGAATGTCTACCGGCCAGGGTCGGCGGCGAAGTTCCAGGTGAAGGTCTCCATCAAGCCGGTCGACTTCGACCCGGGCGTGACGCACCTGCTGGCCAGTCAGTCCCCGAATGTGGTCCAGATGGGTCGGAAGGAGGATCCGGCTCAGTGGAAGATCTCGGTGGAGACGGACATGCGTCCACGGTGTGAGTTCACCGGAAGCACCCCTCTCGGCAAGAAGACCATCACCGCGGAGCAGGAGAAGTCCCCCCAGTCGGTGCATCTGAAACCGGGTTTCAATTACACGCTGACGTGCACATTGACCCGTCAGGCGGGGTCGCAGACCGTCAAGCTGCTGATCAACAGCAAGCAAGACCTTCCCGCGAACGGGAAGGGCAAGACTGAGCCCGCGGCCTACTCGGACTTCATCGTGTCGCCGACAACGAATGAGATCTGGGTGGGTCACAAGCCGCCGAGGACCGATGGCAGCGGCTGTCATGGGTGCGATTCGCCGGGTGACAGTTTCGCCGGCGGGATCGACGATATCTGGATCTCGAGGCAGGACTGAGGTGGTGACGGTGATGCGGCGGCGGGATGTGGGTGCCCTGCTCATGGGGGGGGCGGCGGCGTTGGTCACGGCCCCAGCCACGGCGACCGCAGCGGCGGAGGCGGGGTCGGCGGGTGGTCAGGGCAGCCGGTTGCACTGGACGTTGATCAGCCGGATGCGCAATGGCCGGCCGAGTGGGTTCGTCCAACAGATCGCGATGTCTCCGGACGCGCGGGTCGTGGTGTTCCAGACGTTCCGGCCGCTGCTGCCCGACGGGGGAGGGTTCGTCGACCCCAGCCTGTATGCCTTCGTCCGGTCGACCCAGCGACTGTCGATGGTCTCGGCGACGCAGGACGGGGTCTCCGCCCGGGGCGGGGAAAATGAGCAGGCGGTGGTCTCGCCGTCGGGGCGGTGGGTCGCGTTCACGACGTTATCGCCGGTGCTGAAGGCGCCGCATGCTCTGGCGACGCTGGTGGTCAAGGACCTGCGGACGGGGGCGGTGCGCCGGTTGGAGCCGGCGCCGGAGCAGTCGCCGCCCGGGGCGACCCGCCCGTTCGCGGGCACGGCGTGGGATTGGAGCGCGGACGGGAGGTGGCTGCTGGTCGGCGGGAACTGGCCGGGGCCGGGGTATGACCCGTCGTTCTGGCTGGTGGAGTGGCCCTCAGGCCGGTTCCACCAGTTGCCGTTCCATGGGCCGGAGATCGACGTGAGCAAGGTCAGCGCGGACGGGTCGGTGGTGACGGGGTCGGAGAACATCGGCTCGTCCGGTCAGGTCCCGTTCGTGGTGGATGTGGCGACCGGGACGCGGCGGCTCATTCCCGCGCCGCGGGGGGTGGGCCCGACGTTCGCCAACGGCAGCCAGGGGGTGTACCTGTCCGGGGACGGCCGGCACGTGGTCGCCTCCTGGCGGGTGGGCGAGGGTATCGATCAGGTGGTTCAGGTCTCGCGGGTCTCGGATCTGGCGGTGGAGCAGGTCCTGACCCAGGAGAACACCGGGCTGACCGCGTTGGCCGGGGTTCAGGGGATCAACCACGACGGGTCGCGGCTGCTGCTGGGCACCATGCGCCGCAAGCCGTCGCCGTACTTCATCCCGGCCGACCTGTATGTCTATAACCGGGTCACTCGGAGTCAGACCCGGGTCACCGTCAACAGTCAGGGGGTGCCGTTGAACTCCGCGCTCGACCGGATCCGGGCCAGCGCGGACCTGCGGACCATCCTCATCGGGACCGGCGCCAACAACCTGGTCAAGGATGACGCCCCGGTCGGGGAATGGCTACCCATCCGGGCCAATGACGTCTTCACCGTCGACATCGACCCCGTCACGCCGTAGCCCCGACCTCCCCCTCGCCCCCGCCCGGGCCCTGCGGTGAGCACCGTCGAGAGATCAAATAAGCACCGTCGAGAGATCAAATAAGCACCGTCGAGAGATCAAATAAGCGGCGTCGAGAGATCAAACAGCCTGCCCGGGGTCAACCCCCTGATCTGTATCCAACCGCGAACCAGCCGAGTGGCTGGGCTGGGCATGACCACCGACGCCCTGCTCGCCCTGTCCGCCATCGACCGCCTCACCTCCGGCGCACACACACTCCCTTGCTCGTGGCAACACGGTGGTCCCATCACGCTGGCAAGCGACACTGCCGGAGGTGGCGACGATTCCGGCGCTGATGGTGCCGCTGTTCATTTCGAACAGGGCGCTTGTCGGCCGCTGCGATACCGTCGGGAGCGGAGTCCCACTCGCCCTGCCGTGCCTGCCGCACCTCGACACGATCGTCGTCAACGAGCTCGACGCGGCGGCTCTCACCGAGCGCGAACCCCCCGCGTCCAATGTCGGCGACGAGATCGACTGGGGCGCACTGGAGGTGATCGCCCAGGAGGTGGTGAGGCGCGGCATACGGCGACTGGCGGTGGTGCACTTCCCGGCCGGGTGCGTGGCTGCGGATCGTGACGGGCGCACGTGGCGGCACGGTTCGGTCCGGATGCCGCCGTGCCACCGTCTTCTCACTGACCGTCCACCCGTCCTCGCGCAAGTCCTCAACCACGCAACGGAATTCACGGTCGTACTTCTTGCGTATCTCAGGCACAGCATCTCCTTATAACTGATACCTACACGCTTCGGGGGGAAGTCCACATATCACGGACGTCGAGAGGGCAAATCCCTGCGACTCTACGCGACCCGAACACTGGTGATCCGTGGTTGGTCTCACCACCCGTGTTGCTCACCCCTCGAACCTGGCAACCACCTGCCGGACCCGGGTGAAGGTCTCGGCCGCGCCCGGCTCGTCGCCCGCCTCGAGCCGGCTTGCCGCGCCGGCGAGTCCGGCGCACGCGGCATACCATGTGGTGCGTTCGGCCAGTCCCTGGTCCAGCGAGCCGTATGCCGCGAGCGCCGCCTCCAGTGCCGCGTCACCGAGGTCGAACAGAACGAGGGCGAAGTCGCGGGCCGGATCGCCGAGCATGGCGTCGCTCCAGTCGATGATCCCGGTCAGCTCCTGCGACTCGGGGTCGACGAAGATGTGGTCCTCCCCCAAGTCATTGTGACACAGCACGATTCGCTCCGGGTGACGCGGCGCCGGCCGGTTCAGGAAGCGCTCCGCCATCTCTCGGTCTCGCTCGCCGAGTCGGTCCGCAACCCGGGCCACCTCCGCCGACCGGTGCGCGAGCCATCCCTCCGAGTCGATCGTGCCCAGCGCCTTGTCCAGGCCCTCGACCGGCACCGCATGGACCTGTGCCAGCACCCGTCCCAGCGCGGCCCCGAGCCTCGCGTCATCTCGCGGACGGGTTTGTGCAACGGGGACACCCGCGACGGCGGTGAGCAGGAGGGCACCCTCATCCGGGAGGGCGGCGAGGAGCCGATTCGTCTGCACGTCCGTGTGCGCGGCCAGCACCCTCAGGATCAGGTCGTCACGGGCTGCCGTCGCGCGGCGCTCGGCGGCCTCCGTGAACTTCGAGACCCGCAGCACCAGTCGGTCTCGCGACACGAGAGGGCCCGACGACGGCGGGTCGACGGCATACGCGACATTGTCCCAGCCCTCGCCGAGCTCGGTGATCGACGCGTCTGCGAGCACTGGGTCCAGGCGCGTGAGCAGCGCGCGGGGGTCGAGGTCCGGGCGACGCGGCAGGTTCACGCTCGCGGCTCGAGCCGATCGAGGAAGGCCGACTGAGCGGCGACCAGGCGCGTGCGCGCCGTGGGCAGGTCGCACCAGTCGGCCCGGTCGATCTCGGGGAAGGTGACCTGCCGCCCCGACCGCGGCGGCCACTCCATCGTCACCTGATTCGACTCCCGCAGCGCGACATCCGTCCCAGCGGCGACGTGCACGGCATACGCCCGGACGGCCTTGCCGCCGGACTGGGTGATGCTCCCGAGGTCGAACCGGCGGCCCGCGGGGGCGGGCGTCCCGGTCTCCTCGACCCACTCGCGCTCGGCGGCGGCCTCGGGATCCTCGGCGCCGGGGTCATACTCGCCCTTGACGATCGACCACGCCCGCGCGTCCTTGCGCGCCCAGAACGGGCCGCCCAGATGGGCGATGAACACCTCGATGGTGCCGTCCGCCGCGACGCGGACCGGCAGCAGGCCGGCGCTGGTGCGGTTCCGGGCCGGGCTCACGGGGTGACTCCGTCGACATACATCCAGCGACCCGCGCGACGCGCGAACGTGCTCCGCTCCCGCAGCACCCCGCTCTGCCCCTCGGCGCGCCACCGCGCCACGAACTCGACCTCGCCGGCGTCGTCGGCGCTCCCGCCGGCGACGACAGCACGCACGTCGAGGCCGACCCACGACGTCCCGGTGGGGAGGGTCAACTCGGCGGGACGGGTCCGCGGATGCCACGTGCGCAGCAGATGCTCCCGCGACCCCACGACGTATGCCGTGTAGCGCGACCGCATGGTCGCCTCCGCCGTGGGCGGGGCCACCCCGTCGATGACGTATGCCGCGCAGCACGCGGCATACGCCCGGCCCGTTCCGCACGGGCACGGGCCGGACGCGGTCACGTGGGGAATGGCCGGCTCAGCTCGACGCCGGGTCGGGAACATCGGCGGCGTCGCGCGGGGCGGGCGTCGCGTCGATGCCGGCCTCCTTGCGCTGCTCCGGCGTGATCGGCGCCGGGGCGTCGGTGAGCGGGTCATAGCCGCCGCCGGACTTCGGGAAGGCGATGACATCGCGGATGCTGGTGTAGCCCCCGAGCAGCATGACAATCCGGTCCCAGCCCAGCGCGATACCGCCATGCGGCGGGGCACCGAACTTGAACGCGTCGAGGAGGAAACCGAACTTCTCCTGCGCCTGCTCCGGGCTCAGGCCCATGACCTGGAAGACCCGCTCCTGGACCTCGCGGACGTTGATCCGGATCGAGCCGCCGCCGATCTCGTTGCCGTTGAGCACCATGTCGTAGGCATAGGCGAGCGCCTCGCCGGGCCGGGTCTCGAAGTCGTCGAGGAACTCCTTGGTCGGGCTGGTGAAGGCGTGGTGGACCGCGGTCCACGCGCCCGCGCCGACGGCGACATCGCCGGCGGCGACGGCGTCGGAGGCGGGCTCGAAGAGCGGGGCGTCCTTGACCCAGAGGAAGCGCCACTCGTCCTCGGCGATGAGCCCGCAGCGTCGGCCGATCTCCAGCCGGGTCGCGCCGAGCAGGGCCCGGGCGCTCTTGACCGGGCCGGCGGCGAAGAACACGCAGTCCCCCGGCCGGGCGCCGACGTGCGTCGCCAGACCGGCGATCTCCGTCTCGGACAGGTTCTTCGCGACTGGTCCGCCGAGCGTGCCGTCCGCGCCGACGAGGACATAGGCGAGGCCCCTGTGCCCGCGCTGCCTGGCGAACTCCTGCCAGCCGTCGAGGGTCTTGCGGGGCTGGCTCGCGCCGCCGGGCATGACGACGGCGCCGACATAGGGCGCCTGGAAGACCCGGAACGTCGTGTCGGCGAAGAAGGTCGTGCAGTCGACGAGCTCGACACCGAAGCGCAGATCGGGCTTGTCGGTGCCGAACCGCGCCATCGCCTCGGCATACGTCATCCGGGTGAAGGGCGTCTCGAGCTCGACCCCGATGATCTTCCAGATCTCGGCGACGACCGCCTCGCCGAGTTCCATGACGTCGTCCTCGGTGACGAAGCTCATCTCGATGTCGAGCTGGGTGAACTCCGGCTGCCGGTCGGCCCGGAAGTCCTCGTCGCGATAGCAGCGGGCGATCTGGTAGTAGCGCTCCATCCCGGCGACCATGAGCAGCTGCTTGAACAGCTGCGGGCTCTGCGGGAGGGCATACCAGCTGCCCGGAGCGAGCCGCGCCGGCACGAGGAAGTCGCGGGCACCCTCCGGCGTCGACCGGGTCAGGGTCGGGGTCTCGATTTCGACGAAGTCGCGCTCCCCCAACACCTTCCGCGCCGCGGCGCTGACCTTGGAACGCAGCCGTATGGCGTGGCCGGGGTTGTGCGCGCCCGGCCGGCGCAGGTCGAGATACCGGTACTGGAGCCGGGCTTCCTCGCCGACGCTCGTCCGCTCGTCGATCGGGAACGGCAGCGGCGCGCTCGGCGCGAGCACGTCGATCCGCTCGGCGACGACCTCGACGGCGCCGGTCGGCAGGTCGGGGTTGACATTGCGCTCGGTCCGGGCGACGACCTCGCCGAGGACCTGGACGCAGAACTCGTTGCGCAGCTCGTGCGCGGCGCCGGTCAGGACCTCATCGCGGGCGACCACCTGGACGATCCCACTCGCGTCGCGCAGGTCGATGAACGCCACCCCGCCGTGATCGCGCCGCTTGGCCACCCAACCGGTCAGGGTGACGCTCTGGCCGACCTGCTCGGGGCGCAGGCTGCCGGCTTCGTGGGTGCGCAGCACGGTGGATCGTTCCTTCGGATCGGGGGGTGGGCTGACCGCCCAGTCTACGGACCCTCGACCCGTGGTTCTCCGCCCGATGCCACTTCGTCCTCCTCGCAGCAGAACCGTCCGTTGCCGACATGGGGGTTTCCGTCGCCAGGTCGTGCCAACCTTCCGGGCCGGCGAGTGGCAGTATGCCGAGCGTGACCGCAGCCGCGCACGCCCCCTCCGGGCCGACCTTCGTCCGATCCGATCTCGTCGTCCTGGGCGCCGGCGCGTTGGCCGTCGTCCTCGCCGCGGTGACGCACTACGTCGGGGCCGGGCAGATCCTTCCGTTCCTCTGCTCGGCCGTCGCCGTGACCCTGCTCGCCTCGCTCGTCGGCCGGTCCGTCGAGCAACTCGGCGATCGCTTCGGCCCTGGCGCCACCGGGGTCCTGCAGTCGGCGCTCGGCAACCTCCCCGAGTTGTTCATCGCCCTCTTCGCCCTCAAGGCCGGCCTCGTCGGCGTCGTCCAGGCGGCGCTCATCGGCTCGATCCTCGCCAACCTCCTGCTCGTCCTCGGCCTCTGCTTCGTCGTCGGTGGGCTCAAGCACGGCCCGCAGAACCTCGATTCCAAACGGGCACAGTCGATCATCGTCCTCATGGTGCTCTCGGTGGCCGCCATGGTCGTCCCGAGCATCGCGCACTATGTCCACACGCCGGTCAGCGAGCACGAGAGCGCCTTCTCGATCTTCGCCTCGGTCATCCTCCTGCTCGTCTTCGCGGTGACGCTCCCGGCCTCCCTCAAGCGCGGAAGCGAGGAGGAGGACGCCGATGTCGACATGCACCAGGAGCCACCGCGCTGGCCGGTCTGGCTCGCGGTCGCGCTGCTCGCACTCGCTGCCGTCCTCGCCGCCTTCGTCAGCGACTGGTTCGTCGCCGCCCTGGAGCCGGCCATGGAGGCCATGAACATCTCCCAGGCCTTCGCCGGTCTCGTCGTCGTCGCCATCGCGGGCAATGCGATCGAGAATGTCGTCGGGATCCAGCTCGCGGCCGCCAACCGCTCCGAATACGCCTTCTCCGTCGTCATCAACTCCCCCATGCAGATCGCGCTCGTCCTCGCGCCGCTCCTGGTCATCCTCAGCCACGTGTTCGGCTTCGCGACCCTGACCCTCGTCTTCTCGCCGATGCTCGTCATCTCGGTCGTGATCGCCGTCATCCTCACCGCGTTCATCACCTTCGACGGCGAATCCACCTGGGCCGAGGGCGCCTCACTCCTCGCGGTGTATGCCGTGATCGCCGGCTCGTTCTGGTGGGGCTGACCGGGGCTCCCGAGGTTTCCGTCAGGAGGGGCGTAAGCGCTCCCAGAGCGGCCAGGGGGCGTCGGCGGGACGCAGACGAGACCAGCCGTCGGCGCGCGCGGCATACGCCGAGAGGATCGCGACCACGGTGTGCGGATTGTGCAGGCGCCCGTCCAGGATCGCCTCGTGCGCCTCGTCGAGCGGCACCCAGCGGACCTCCATCCCGAGTTCCTCGCCCGTGCGGGTATGCCGATCCCCCGCCGGCACATCCGTCACCTCTCGCGCGAGGTAGATCCGCAGGGCCTCGCTCGTGTAGCCCGGTGAGGTGAAGTAGTCCACGAGGGTGTCCCAGCGCGCGGCGACGAGATCGGCCTCCTCGGCCAGTTCCCGCTGCGCCGCCAGCAGCGGCGGCTCACCGGCGATGTCGGTCAGGCCCGCGGGAATCTCCCAGTCCCGCAACCCGATCGGATGCCGGTACTGCTGCACCAGCGCGACCCGCTCGTCCGCGTCGAGGACGAGGATGCCGACCGCGCCGGGATGGTCGAGGACATCACGCGACACGACGCCCGCGGCACCGAGATCGACCCGGTCGCGCCGGACGTCCCAGACCAGCCCGCGATAGACGACATCGGAACCGACGACGGGCTGGGGATCGAGCAGGTCCTCGAGGGGAGCCGGATCACTCATTCGCGTCGGCGCCGCGCGGCGGGTCGACCTCGACCAGCCTCAGGGAACGCTGCCGGTCCATCGCCGCGCCGATCAACCCCGCGAACAGCGGATGCGCGCGGTGCGGACGGGACTTGAACTCCGGGTGCGCCTGCGTCCCGACGTAGTACGGGTGGACGTCGGCGGGCAGTTCGACGAACTCGACGAGATTGCCGTCGGGCGAAGTGCCGCTGAAGACGAGACCCGCCTCCGCGATCGCGTCGCGATAGCGGTTGTTGACCTCGTAGCGGTGGCGGTGCCGTTCCTCGACCGAGACCGCGCCATAGGCATCGGCGACGACGGAGCCCTCGAGGAGCTTCGCGGCATACGACCCGAGGCGCATCGTCCCGCCGAGATCCCCGGCGCCCTCGACGAACGCGAGCTGCTCGGCCATCGTCGCGATGACCGGCGCCGGTGTCTGCGGGTCGAACTCGCTCGACGACGCACCGTCGATCCCGGCGACGGTCCGGGCGTACTCGATGACCATGCACTGCAGTCCGAGACAGATCCCCAGGGTCGGTATGCCGCGCTCCCGCGCCCAGCGCAGCGCACCCACCTTGCCCTCGATCCCGCGGATGCCGAACCCGCCCGGCACGAGGATCGCGTCCACTCCTGCGAGGGCACGGGAGGCACCCGACTCGGTCTCGCACGAATCGGACGTCACCCATCGGATCCGCACCCGGGCATCGTGGGCGAACCCGCCGGCGCGCAGCGCCTCCGTCACCGAGAGATAGGCGTCGGGCAGATCGATGTACTTGCCCACCAGCGCGACCTCGACCTCGTGCGCCGGCTTGTGGACGCGGCGCAGCAGTTCGTCCCACGCCGCCCAGGCGACGTCCCGGAAGTTCAGGCCGAGCCGGCGGATGACATAGGCGTCGAGGCCTTCTCGATGGAGGACCTTGGGGATGTCATAGATCGACGGGGCGTCCACGGCGGCCGTGACGGCGTCGATGTCGACATCGCACATGAGCGAGATCTTGCGTTTGATCGGGTCGGGGATCTCCCGATCCGCCCGCAGGACAAGGGCATCCGGCTGCAGGCCGACCTGGCGCATGGCGGCGACGGAGTGCTGGGTCGGCTTGGTCTTCAACTCCCCGCTCGGCGCGAGATAGGGCACCAGGGAGACGTGGAGGAACATCGAGTTCTCGCGGCCGAGGTCGTGGCGGACCTGGCGCGCCGCCTCGAGAAAGGGCAGCGACTCGATGTCGCCGACGGTGCCGCCGATCTCGGTGATGATGACATCCGGCGCGTCCGCGTCGGCGACCCCGGGGGACCCGCCGGCCTGCGCCCGCATCCGCCGCTTGATCTCGTTGGTGATATGCGGGATGACCTGGACGGTGTCGCCGAGGTACTCCCCGCGTCGCTCCTTGGCGATGACCTCGCTGTAGACCTGCCCCGTCGTCACATTCGCCCGCGCATTGAGGTTGACGTCGAGGAAGCGTTCGTAATGCCCGATGTCGAGGTCGGTCTCCGCGCCGTCCTCGGTGACGAAGACCTCGCCGTGCTGGAACGGGTTCATCGTCCCGGGATCGACGTTGAGATAGGGGTCGAGCTTCTGCATCGTGACCCGCAGTCCACGCGCTCGCAGCAGGTTGCCGAGGCTGGACGCAGTCAGGCCCTTGCCGAGCGAGGAGGCGACGCCTCCGGTCACGAAGATGTGTTTCGTCGCAGCCACCACGGGCTTCAACTGTACGTCACATCCGCGAGGTCTCGGTAAATCCGCAGCCATCGGCGCGCCGCGCCGTCGCCGTCGAGCCAGGTGCCGGCGCGGGCGCGCGCCCGCGCCGCCATCGCGGCCGCACCGGGTCCGTCGCCGAGCACGGCATCGATCGCGGCCGCGAGAGCGTTCGAATCACCCTGCGGCACAATCTGACCCGCGCCGGTGAGCAGGTCGGGGAGGCCGCCGACCGCTGGAGCAACGACTGGCACCCCGGCCGCCATCGCCTCCTGGACCACCAGAGCCCGCGCCTCCCAGCGGGAGGTGAGGGCGAAGACGTCGGCGGCGAGCAGCATACGCCCAGGGTCGGGGATGGCACCGACGAAGCGCACCGGCGCGGCGCTCTCGGCCACCCGTGCGCGGAGACCAGCGAGCAGGTCGGCATCACCCGAGCCCGCGACAATCCACAGGATCGGCGCCTCGATCCGGTCCGCCGCGTCGACGAGCGTCGCGAGATCCTTCTGCGGCGCGATCCGCGAGACCGTCAGCACCAGCGACGTCCCGTCGGCGATCCCCAGCTCCTGCCGTATGCCGTGCCTCGCCTCCGCGCGCACGGTCGCGTCCGCGGCGAGCAACCCCGGGACGCGCGGCGACGGCACCTCGGCGAGTTGCGCCCGCGTCGCACCCGCTGCGGTGGCCCGGCCCACGAGGTCGCTGCTCGCCCCGGCCACGAGGTCGGCGCGGGCGAGCGCACGCCCGAGCACACCACCGGCGAGAAGTCCGGCCGGTCCGCCCAGCGGCGGCGGGTCGTTGTGGAGGCTGATGACGAGCCGCGGCGTTCCCCGGCCCCGCCCTCGCCGGCGCGTCTCGCCGGTGCGAGGGGGCCCGGCAGAACGCGGTCCGAGCAGGGCAGCGGCGAGGATCCCTGCCTGCTGTCCGTGGGCGTGCACGATGTCAGCGCCGCCGCACCAGCGCCGCAACTCCACGACTCGGCCGGCGCGAGCCGCCAGTCCTCCGCGGCCCGGCCACACCCGCAGCGCAGCGCTCCAGCCGAACCGGTCGGCCGTGAGGTCATCGGTCGCGATCCGGACCTCGACGCCGAGGTGCCGGAGCCGGGTGGCGAGGTCGGCGACGTGGGTCCCGATGCCGCCGGTCGACCGGCCGACCACGAGCAGCACGCGTAGGGGACGATCGCGCTCCATGGGCGTCGATTATGCCCGCGAGCCCAGGCCGCGGCGCCGAGGCAGCCCGGGCGAGCCCGGGACCTCGGTGGCGCACACGCCGAGCACGACCAGCGCGGCCGTGATCCCGACGACGAGGCCCCGCACCACATGCGCAACGAGCCCCCCCGTGGACACCGGCCACAGCCGGACGAGGCCCCACCGCAAGAGGAGCACTGTGACCAGCGCGGGCCCGGTCGCCAGGAGCAGGGTCCGCGCGGTCCCGGCGAGGGCGGCCGCGCCCCAGGCCCGTCGAACCAGCCCCGCGAGGATGAGTGCCGCGCCGGTCATCCCGAGGCTCGACGCGACGCCGATCGCCACGAGCGTGCGTCGCACTTCGGTGTGCCCGTGCGTGGCGAGCACCGGCACGACTGCCGCGACGAGCCACCCGCCGGCGACGGCGACCGCCGCGCGCCGGGCCGGGCCCCGGGCATAGATCGCCCGCGTCAGCAGCGCGGCGGCGCCGAACCCGATGAGTCCCGGCGCGAGGGAGGTCAGCGCCGCGGGAAGGGCACCCACGGCCCCCGCACGCCCGCTGGCCCCGCCGCGGTCGAGTCCGGCGAAGAACCCCCCGAGGTCCGGCGCCGCCGCGACGAGCGCCGCCGCACCCGCGGTGGTGAGCACGAGAATCGAGCGCAGCGACCCGGCGAGCACGCCACGAGCGGCCTCGCCCCCCGGCCCACCGGACGCGCTCGCGGCGAGCACGGGGAAGGCGGCGGTGGCGATGGGGACCGCGAGCACGGCATACGGCAGCAGATAGAGCGCCTGAGCGTACTGGTAGGCGATGAGCACCCCCGAACCGCCCCGGTGATTGCTCAGCCAGACGACCGCGAGGACGGCGACCTGCTGGGCGACCAGCGCGACGATGCCGGCTCCGGCGAGATGCACCGCACGCCGCGCCACCCCCGGCGGGAACCGCAGACCCGGCCGCAGGGTCAGCCCCAGCCCGCGCAACGACGGCAGCAGCGTGCCGACCAGCGCTACGACGCCACCCGTCGTCCCCCACGCGAGCACGCGCAACGCACCGGCCGGCGGCCGCGCCGGGTCGTCGACGAGAACTCCGTATGCCGCATACGTCCCGATCACGACCAGGCTCGACACGAGCGGGGCGGCGGCCGCGGCGGCGAAGCGCCGGTGCGCCTGAAGCACCCCGGTGAGGACGATCCCGGCGCCATAGAGCACGATCTGGGGGGCGAAGACCGCGAGCATCAGGGTGCCGCGGTCGACGGCGTCGGACCCGAGCGTCGCCGGGTCGAGAAGCCCACGGGCGATCGGCCGTGCGAGGACGAGAATGAGCACCGCCAACGGGATGAGCACGACGGCCGCCCAGGTGAGCAACGCCGACGCGACCGCGCTCGCTTCGCGGCGATCGCCCGATGCCACCCGCGCCGCGATCAACGGCACGGTCGCCGCGGCGAGCACCCCACCGGCCGCCACCTCATAGACGACATTCGGCACGGTGTTGGCGCTCTGATAGATCGAGCCGACAGCCGTCGCGCCGACGGTCCCGGCGAAGACCAGGGTTCGCGCGAACCCGGCGACCCGGCTCGCGGCGGTGAGAACCGCGATGGTCCGGGCGTGGCCGGCGATGTCGTGGCCGCCGGTCACGCACGACCCCACGCGTCGAGTTCGCGCAGGCCGGGGGTCGCGGCGATGACGCGAGTGAAGCTCACCTTCTCGGAGGCCAGGGTCAGCCCGACGAGGGTCGCCAGGGCGACCCCCCGGCCGCGCACCCCCGTCTGAGCGACGATGGCGGCACCGACGAGCGCGCCGAGTGGGTTCGCTCCGCCGTCACCGAGCATCGTCCGGCTGGCGAGATCGTCCCGCAGGAGTGCCGCGCAGGTGCCCAGGGCGACTGCCGCCGGCAACGACCGCGCGGGCCGTATGCCGAGCACTCCCCCCGCGATCGCTGTCGCCTTGAGCGTCCGGCCCGGTCGCAGATCGAGCAGGTTGGCGAGGTTGCCGCTGCCGGCGACGACGCCGCCACCGAGCACCGCGAGCGTGGCGCGGCGCGGGCGTCGAACCCCGGGCGGGCGCATCCGGTCCGCCGCGAGCATCCCGGAGGCTGCGAGGACGCCGATCTTGACGACCCCCGTTGTCACCTCGCCCCGGCGCAGCGCTCCGAGGTGGCCGCGCAACCCCTTGCTCCCAGAATCGCCCGCGAGGTCGTCGACGATGCCGGCGGCCCCAGGGCCGAGCGTAGCGGCGAGCGCGGGCACGGGGTCGGCGCCGACCAGCGCGGCGCCGGCGAGTGCGCCCGCGGCCCCGCCCGCGATCGCGGCCGGACCCTCGAGCAGGGAGACCGAACGGCCCGCATGATTGGTCCGGGTCCACCGGCCCTCACCCCCCGGCGGGTGTCCGGCGAGCCATCGTCCGACACCGGCCGTGGCCAGCCCCGCGACGCAGGCCACGAACCCGAAACGAGCGGGCGAGAGGCCCGCAGGGTCAGCCGGCGGACGGGAAGGCACGCGTGGCCCCCGGCAGGTTGCCATACTGCCCGACCCGGCTGGCCGTCTGCTCGGAGAGGGCGTCGACGATGCTGACCTGGCCGATAGTGGACCCGGCGTCGTCGACTGTCGACACGGCGCGGCGCACCGCCGAGTCGCCGCGGGCGCTGGCGACGGCCGAGACGACCAGCGTGTCGCTCACCGTGAGGTCCTCGGCGAGCACCACCCCATCCGAGCGCCCGTCGAGCGCCTCGGCGAGCGTCGCATAGGCATCGGCCTGTGCACTCGCGTCGGTGCTCGCCTCGACCGCGGGTCCTCCGAGGACCACCACCGTCGACGCGACCTGTTCCGGCAGGGACCGATCGACGACACCCGCGTTCCGCAACGTCGTCCACGCCTCCGTCCGGGCTTCGGGTGTCGGGGTGAAGCCGAGGCCATCGCTGCCCGTGACGGTCCCCTCCGCGAGGCACGCGGCGATCCCCGGATCCACGCCGGAGCCCGCCACGGCTCCGGCCGGCATCGCCAGCACGGTGTCGACCTGGGTTGCCAGCGCATCCCTGGCGGCGACGGCGGATGGTGACTGATCGGCATACGCCGAGCCGATGGCCACGCGCCCGGTGACGATCGCCCCGGCGCTCGTCAGGGTGTCCTCGGTCGTGGACACGACGTCGGTCGGCGCTCCGGGGAGGGTGACGAGGACGACGGTGCGGCCGGCCAGCTTCCCCGCGACCATGGTGGGCAGACGGGATGCCTCGAAGGACTGATGGACACCGACGGTCCTGGTCGCGGTGTCGAGTTGTGCGCGCAGGTCCGATTTGTCCTGGCGCAGGGTCTTGACCTCACTGTTGACCGACTCGAGGATCCCGCTGTTGAGCGGCCCCGCGCCGAGCACGATCCCGACCGCCAGCGCGATCAGCACCGAGGCGAGGGAGACGAGGTGGTAGCGGAAGTCGATCACGTGAAAACTCCCACGATCGTGGCCCACAGATCGTCCCAGCGGGCACCGAGCAGGTTGAGGATGACCGCGCCACCCGGGGTCGCCGACAGGGCGATCCCGAGGACGAGGAGCGGGACGAGCAGCATGGCGAGAATGGCGCCGAACGAGATCCGCGTGCGATAGAGCCGAGAGACGCCCTTGGCGTCGATGAGCTTCGAGCCGACCCGCAGCCGGGTGAGGAAGGTGCTCGCCATCCCCTTGCGGCCCTTGTCGAGAAATTCGACGAGGGTGGCGTGCGTGCCCACGGCGACGATCAGCGTTGCCCCCTTGTCGTCGGCCAGCAGCATGGCGACATCCTCACTGGTCCCCGTCGCCGGAAACACCACGGGTCGGATGCCGAGGTTCTGCACGCGCTCGACACCAGGCGCGCGCCCGTCGCGATAGGCGTGGACGACGATCTCGGCCCCGCTCTTGAGCGCGGCGTCCGAGACCGAGTCCATGTCGCCGACGATGAGATGGGGTCGGTGACCGGCCTGGAGCAGCGCATCCGCGCCGCCATCGACCCCGATGAGGACCGGCTTGAACTCGCGGATGTAATGCTGGAGGGCCTGCAGATCCTCCTTGTAGTGGTAGCCGCGGACGACGATCAGCGCGTGCCGGCCGTCGAGTTGTGTCGTGATCTCAGGCACCCCGACGCCGTCGAGCAGCAGGTCCTTCTCGCGGACGAGATACTCCATCGTGTTCTGGGCGAACGCCTCGAGTTGCGACGAGAGGCCCTCGCGGGCCGTGGCCATCTCCTCCCGCACCCCGTCGAGGGTCAGGATGCGGCCGGTGGCGATATCGGCGCCGTCGCGGCGCACCACGTCACCCTCGACCTCGACCCAGTCATCCTCCGCGAGGCGCTCCATGACCGCCGGTCCGGCGTCGTCGAGAATCGGGATGCCCGCCTCCAGGAGGATCTCCGGCCCGACATTGGGATAGCGACCGGTGATCGAGCGGCCGGCGTTGACCACGAGAGACGGACGACATGCGACGAGCGCCTCGGCGCTGACCCGGTCGATGTCATCGTGGTCGATGACGGCGACCTCGCCGGCACCCAACCGCTTCGTGAGGTTCTTGGTCCGCCGGTCGACCCGAACGCGTCCGGTGGCCCCTGGTGGGGGAGCCCCGGCCGCGCGGTGACGGAGGCGGGTCTTCATTGCCGTCATCGTTTCATGGCGCAGCCGGGTGGTGCCGCCGCCACCGAGTCGGCGTGTTCGCGGAGTTCGGCTGCGTGTGAGCGGGCCGTCGGCGAGTCGGTGCCCGCCATCATCCGGGCGAGTTCGGCGTCGCGGTCGGTCCCCTCGAGAATGCGTATGCCGCTCGCCGTCACCGGCCCGTCACTCGCCTTCGTCACGAGCAGATGCCGGTCGGCGAAGGCCGCGACCTGGGGCAGGTGGGTCACGACGATGACCTGTGCACCCCGGGCCAACCGGGCGAGCCGGGCCCCGATGTCCAAGCCCGCCGAGCCGCCGACGCCGGCATCGACCTCATCGAAGACATAGGTCGGAACACTGGCGATCCGCTCCCCGAGCGCCACCTCGACTGCGAGCATGACCCGGGACAACTCGCCACCCGAGGCCGACCTCGTGATCGGCCGCTCGGGCAGGTCCGGCGCGCTCTGGAACCGGAACTCGACCTCGTCGCACCCGTGTCGTCCGGCGCGGACCGGCCCATCGTCCCCAGGACGCACGATGCCATCGTCGTCGGGACGAGCACCGATCTCGACGGTGACGAGAGCGGACGCCATCGCGAGGTGGGCGAGCTCGGAGGTGACGGCGCGACCGAGCTCGGCGGCCGCCCGCGACCGGGCGTCGGTCAGCCTGCCGGCAAGGTCGGCGGTCCGTGCCCGCAGGTCCAGCTCGCGCGCTCGCGCCGCGACGAGATCGTCGCCCGCGGTGTCGATCGCGAGGATGCGGGCGCTCGCGTCCGCGAGCCAGGCGAGGGTCGCCGCGACGTCACCGCCGAAATCCCGGGTGACCGCGCGCAACCGGGCCCGCCGTTCCTGGATCGTCGCGAGGCGGCCCCCGTCGACGTCGATGTCCGCGGCATACGCCGACAGGTCCCGGGCGAGGTCGGAAGCGAGCGCAGTGACGTCGTCGAGGCGCGCCGCGAGTGCCGCGAGTTCGGGATCGTGCTCGGCCTGCCCCGCGAGAGCGGACCGGGCTGCGCCGAGCAGCGTGGTGGCGTCGGGCGCCTCGCCGGAGTCGTCGCCGGTGATCGCCGCCGTCGCGGTCAGGGCGGCGATGCGGAGGGTTTCGGCGTGACCGAGGCGTTCGTCCTCGGCCCGCAGGGCGGCGTCCTCGCCGGGCTGGGGGTCGACCGCCTCGATTCGTTCGACACCGGCACGCAGCGCGGCCACATCCGCGGCCCGCGACCGGGTCAACTCCTCGAGCCGGGCACACTCCCGCTGCGCGTCCCGCCACTGGGTGTATGCCGCCTGGTAGCCCCCGTGCGCCGCCGCCACTCCCGGGCCGCCGAAGGCGTCGAGAAGGACCCGCTGCTCATCGGAGGACCGCAACCGCCATTGATCCGACTGACCGTGGACGACAACGAGGTCTTCGGCGAGTTCCGCGAGGATGCCGGCGGGCACCGTGCGCCCACCGGCGATCGCCCGCGACCGGCCCGCAGCCCCCACCACCCGGACGAGGAGCAGTTCGTCGTCCACGCTCGCCCCGGCCTCGCGGGCCCGTGCGAAGGCCCGGTGCCCGGGGTCCTCCGCGATGACGCCCTCGACGCTCGCCTGCCCGGCCCCGGTGCGCACGAGCCCGGGATCGGCGCGCGCCCCGAAGAGCAGCCCCAGGCTCTGGACGACCATGGTCTTGCCGGCACCGGTCTCACCGGTGACGACATTGAGCCCGGGTCCCAGCTCGATCTCCGCCTCGTCGATCACCCCCAGCCCGCGGATGCGCAGTTCCCGGAGCACGGCGGATCAGGCCCCGCTCGACTGCTGCCGGGCGGCGCCCCGCCAGCCGCGCACCGACAGGTGAAACTTCTCGACGAGCCGGTCGGTGAAGGGGTCGGAACTCAGCCGGGCGAGGCGCACGGGCATGCTCGACCGGCAGACATCGATCCGCGCGCCCGGGAGCAAGTCGAAGGTCCGCCTGCCGTCGCACCACAACACTCCGGTGCCGTCGGTGTGGGGGACGATATCGATGCCGAGCTGGGACTGCGGACCGACGACGATGGGCCGGGCGAACAACGCGTGAGCGCTGATCGGGACCAGGAGGATCGCCTCCAGGTCCGGCCAGACGATCGGCCCGCCGGCAGAGAAGGCGTATGCCGTGGAGCCGGTCGGTGTCGCCATGACCACTCCGTCGCATCCCCACGTCGACAGGGGTCGGCCGTCGATCTCAGCGGTGAGCTCGAGCATCCGCTCGCGGGCGGCCTTCTCGACCGTCGCCTCGTTGAGGGCCCACGTCGCGCACACCTCTCGACCATCGACCTGGCAGCGCACGTCGAGGGTCATGCGGTCCTCGACGTGATAGTCCCGGTCGAGGATCCGCTCGACCGTCGCGCGGGTCTTCTCCCTCTCGGATTCGGCGAGGAAGCCCACGTGCCCGAGATTCACGCCCAACAGAGGGACGCCGGACCCGCGGGAGACTTCCGCCCCGCGCAGAATCGTCCCGTCACCGCCGAGCACGAGGACGAGTTCGCATCCGCGGGCCGGATCGGTGGCGTCGGCGGGGCGCACCCCCTCTGGCAATTCCCCGCGCAGGGTGGCGATCCCCTCATGGTCCAGGACGACATCGACCCCCGCCTGGCCCAGCATGCTCGCGACCTCCTGCGCGAGCAGGACGGCCTCGGCGCGGTGCGGGTGCAGCAACAGCAGCACGCGGCGCGAGGGGCTGGTCATGCGAACTCCTCCTGGTGGACGGTGGGTGCAGCGAGCCGTTCGGCTCGCTCGACAAGAGCGTGCCACGGCATACCGACATCCTCCTCCGGCAGACACGGACGCAACCACAGGAGGTATTCCACGTTGCCGTGACTCCCGGTCAGTGGGCTGCGGATCAGCCCGAAGGCGCGCAGTCCGGCGGTCCGGGCGGCCTCGCCGACAGCCCGGACTGCGGCGCTCTGCAGCTCTGGAGACCGGACGACGCCGCCCCGGCCGAGGCGCTCCCGGCCGACCTCGAACTGCGGTTTGACGAGGAGGACGAGGTCGCCGCCGGGTGCACACAGGGCCGCGAGGTCGGACATCACCATGGTGAGGGAGATGAAGCTCAAGTCGGCGACCACGAGGTCGCCGCGGCCGCCCACGGCAGCGGGGTCGAGGCCCCGGACCGAGACACCGGAGTAGTCGGTGACGCGAGCATGACCCGCGATCGAGGGGGCGAGTTGACCGTGGCCCACGTCGACGGCCGCGATCGAGGCGGCTCCGTGGGTGAGAAGGACCTCGGTGAAGCCGCCCGTGCTGGCACCGACGTCGATGGCTCGCCGCCCGGCGACGCGGAGACCATCGGCCGCGAATGCCGTGAGTGCGGCGAGCAGCTTCTCCGCTCCCCGGCCGACCCACTGCCGGTCCGTATGCCGCACGCTCACCCCCGCATCCGGCCCCACCAGCGTCGCGGGCCTGGTCACGATCCGCCCGTCCACACTGACGTGTCCCTCGACGATCAGCTGCCGCGCGACCGCGCGCGACCGGGCCAGTCCCCGCCGAACGAGATCGGAGTCCAGCCGGGTCGTCACCCGGGTTGGTTCCCGAGGTCGGCCAGCCTGGCCGTCAGCGTGCGGTGGAGGTCTTCGCCGGCCGCAAGGACAGCATCCAGGTCGTCGTCGGACGCCTCGGCGAGGGTGGCCAACGCAGCGTCGATCACCAGATCGCCTGTGGTCCCCCTTGGCTCTGGGACGTCCATCCGGCGGGCGTCCGGTGTGTCACTCACGCGTCGTCCTGGCCCGCCTGGTGGACTCGGTCGTCTGCGCACGGGTCCTGGATGAGGCCGCCCGTTTGGGCGCAGCCATCCTTCCACGCGGTGCCTGCGCGAGACCGGGGTCGGCGCTCACTGACTCGGCGGCAGGCGGCGCAGCCGCGGCCTTGCGGGTCGGCCGTCGCCGGGACGCAGGAGTCGCCGCTGCCCCGGCCGCCGTCGGTGTGGCTCGGCGCCGAGCCGGCGCCGGAGGTGTCGACGGTGTCGACGGTGCGGCGTCGCTCCCAGCACCGGATCCGTCGGCCGTGGTCGGCGCGTGCGGCGAGTCAGGAACGGGAGCGACTCGGGTCGCCGGTCGTCGCACGGCCGCCCGCGGGGGGCGGACCGAGCCGGCCGGAGTGACCGAGGGACCGCCGCGCGAGCGGGTCGCGAGGGCTGCGGCCGTGGCGTCGAGGTCACCGAGTTCCGGGGGCCGCCAGGACGGCGCGCGCTGAACCACCGTGTCCCGTTTGAGCGCACGGTGGGACTCGTGCTCATGGCCCAGCGGTTCACCGAGTGCCTTGTTCACCATCTGCACGGCCTCCAGGGAGCGGGTCAGGACCAGCTCGGTGGTGGCGAGCGTCGTGGTGAGCACGGATCGGATCAGGCTGTCGAGCACGGGGTCTCCTGAGGGGTCGTCGACGTCAAGGCCAGGCTACCGGGCCACGGGGAGCTGGTCAGCGAGCCGGAGGAGGGCGTCGGCGCCGGCACCACGGTCGGCCGTCGCCCAGATCGCGGCCAGGCAGGCCCGGGCGGCGTCGAGAGGATCACCCGACGCGCTCGACTCCACGAGTAGGCGGTCGCCGGCGACCGTGGCGCTGCTGGTTCCGCAGACGAAGCCCGTCTCGGCGGGGCGGGGCTCGGCATACGGCACCGAGAGTCCGCGCAGGTCGCGAAGCACATAACGCGGACGCCGGCGAGGGGCCGCCAGCGCGGCGTCCCGCAGATCGTGGACCCCAGTGAGCACAAGGACGCAGTCCATCCCCGCCGCAGTCGCTCCCTCGACGTCGGTCTCGAGGCGATCGCCGATGCCGAGCACCTCGCGCTCGGCCAGCCCCAGGAGCGCGCTCGCCATGAGATACAGCGGTGGCTGCGGCTTGCCCATGACGAGCGGCCGTATGCCGGTCGCCAGCCCCACGGCCTGGACGAGCGAACCGTTCCCGGGGGCGATTCCCCGATCAGTCGGAAGTGTCAGGTCGTCATTGGTCGCGACCCACAGGGCACCCGCCTGGATCGCGTATGCCGCTTCGGCCAGATCCGCCGCACAGACCTGCGGTCCGTAGCCCTGGAGGACCGCGACCACGGGCGCGGCGGCAGTCGTGACCGCGTCGAGGCCCGCAGCGCGGAGGGCGACGGCGACGCCCGCACCCCCGACGGCGAGAACCGCAGACCCGGCCGGGAATCGGCGCGCGACCTCGGCGGCACCCGCCATGGAACTATTGACCACGTGGTCCGCGGCGACCCGCAGGCCGAGCGATCGCAGATGAGTCGCGACCTCCTCGGGTGTGCGGGAGGCATTGTTGGTCGCATAGACCACGGGCAACCCCGCGTCGCTGAGCGCGCCCACGGCATACGGAACCGCGTCGTGACCGCGATAGACCACGCCGTCCAGGTCACACACCAGCGCCCGATAGCGTTCCAGCAGAGGCGAATCGGCGGTCATGTCGGAGAGTCCTTCTCGTTGTCGGCACTCTCGTCGGTGTCGGTCCGGGACTGCGTCCCGGCCTCGGCACGGGTCGGGGCGCTCGGCGGAGCCGGGGCCTCCTCGTCCGGATCGCCCCAGGCCTCGGCGTCCCACGAGTCCGCGAACACGACCCCGTCGAGTTCGTCGACCCGCTCGCCGGCATCGGTTGTCAGGTCCGAGTCGGCCTCCATGGCCTTGATGAACCACTCGCGAGCCCCCGAGCTGTCCCCGCGCCCGAGCAGGGCATCGGCATAGGCGTAATAGAGCCGGGCCGACCAGGCTTTGACCGATCCGGAGACGAGGGGCTCGAGCCCGAGCACAGCGGCATCGAGCTGCCCGAGGTCACGTCGGACCCCCGAGACGACGATGGCCAGCTCGACCTTCTCGGCGTTCGTCAAGCCGTCGCGCTCCGGACCCGCGGCAAGTTCCAGCGCCCGATCCAACCGGCCCAATCCCCGTTCGCAGTCGACCATGAGTGGCAGCAGATGAGGAGATCCGCTCAGGCGCCGGGCTGTCCGGAACTCCGACAGCGCGCGCGCCCAGTCTCCCGAGCGGTAATGCACCATCCCCATCGCCTCACGGACCGCCGGAACCCGCCCGGCACGGCGAACCGCCGTCTCAGCATGCGCCCGCGCCGCCGGAAGGTCCTCTTCTTCGAGCCGTATGGTGATCATCACCAGATGCTGCGCCACTCCGTCGGCGTTCTCTTTGGACAACGTCCGCAATTGTTGGCGCACAGCACGGTCGATCTCTCGACCGGTGATCCCCTCGGCGATCGCCGGCTCGGGAAGCCGGACCTGTGTGGGCGCCAGTCGCGGACCGACGGCGCGCGGATTCCGTCTGCTGTCGATGGACTCGCCAGCCGTCGCTCGATCTCGGTTCGGCGAACCGGCTCTGGAGGCATCGCGTCGAGTGCCACCACGTGCTCCGGCACCCTCACCTCGAGGAGCAGCGCGCCGCGGCCGCCCGCCTCCCAGGCCGTCCCCTCGTGCGGAGGCACCGCCCCGCGCTCCGTCGCGCCGAGGAGCCCCACCATCACGACCGCGTTCGTCCATCACCGTGCCCACCTTCTCTGTCCGCTCGAGTCCAAAATACAAGAACGCCCTCGACCGAGTTTCCTCGGGAGGGCGTCCTTGAAAGTATGTTCGGCTGCGTCCTACTCTCCCACACCGTCACCAGTGCAGTACCATCGGCGCTGAAGGGCTTAGCTTCCGGGTTCGGAATGGAGCCGGGCGTTTCCCCTTCGCTATGACAGCCGAAACTCTATGGAGATTTCAATCGTTCCCGACCGTATCTCGGGAACTGCACAGTGGACGCGAGCGCAAAATCTTTGACATCGTATGATGTGTTGGTCAAGTTATCGGCCTATTAGTACCAGTCAGCTACATGCATTGCTGCACTTCCACGTCTGGCCTATCAACCCAGTAGTCTACTGGGAGCCTCTCGGGGCGAACCCCTTGGAAACCTCATCTTGAAACGTGCTTCCCGCTTAGATGCTTTCAGCGGTTATCACTTCCGAACGTAGCCAATCAGCCGTGCCCTTGGCAGGACAACTGACACACCAGAGGTTCGTCCATCCCGGTCCTCTCGTACTAGGGACAGCCTTTCTCAAGTTTCCTACGCGCGCAGCGGATAGGGACCGAACTGTCTCACGACGTTCTAAACCCAGCTCGCGTACCGCTTTAATGGGCGAACAGCCCAACCCTTGGGAGCGACTCCACCCCCAGGATGCGACGAGCCGACATCGAGGTGCCAAACCATGCCGTCGATATGGACTCTTGGGCAAGATCAGCCTGTTATCCCCGGGGTACCTTTTATCCGTTGAGCGACGGCGCTTCCACAAGCCACCGTCGGGTCACTAGTTCCGACTTTCGTCCCTGCTCGACATGTCTGTCTCGCAGTCAAGCTCCCTTGTGCACTTACACTCGAAATCTGATTGCCAACCAGATTGAGGGAACCTTTGAGCGCCTCCGTTACATTTTAGGAGGCAACCGCCCCAGTTAAACTACCCACCAGGCAATGTCCCTGATCCGGATCACGGACCGAGGTTAGATATCCAGAACGACCAGAGTGGTATTTCAACGTTGACTCCACACACACTGGCGTGCATGCTTCAAAGTCTCCCACCTATCCTACACAAGCCGTCCCAAACACCAATACCAAGCTATAGTAAAGGTCCCGGGGTCTTTCCGTCCTGCTGCGCGTAACGAGCATCTTTACTCGTAATGCAATTTCGCCGAGTTCGCAGTTGAGACAGTGGAGAAGTCGTTACGCCATTCGTGCAGGTCGGAACTTACCCGACAAGGAATTTCGCTACCTTAGGATGGTTATAGTTACCACCGCCGTTTACTGGGGCTTAAATTCTGAGCTTCGACTTGCGTCTAACCCGTCCTCTTAACCTTCCAGCACCGGGCAGGCGTCAGTCCGTATACATCGTTTTGCAACTTCGCACGGACCTGTGTTTTTAGTAAACAGTCGCTTCTCCCTGGTCTCTGCGGCCCATCATCCTAGTCCGTAAAGGACTTCAGAATCCGGGCCCCCCTTCTCCCGAAGTTACGGGGGCATTTTGCCGAATTCCTTAACTACGATTCACTCGATCGCCTTGGTATTCTCTACCTAACCACCTGAGTCGGTTTGGGGTACGGGCGGCTAGAACCTCGCTAGAGGATTTTCTTGGCAGCATAGGATCACCCTGCTTCCCGCATACGCGGTCACTATCAGGTCTCAGGAACATGTGAGGCGGATTTGCCTACCTCACTCCCTACACCCTTGGACGTGGACAACCATCGCCACGCGGAGGCTACCTTCCTGCGTCTCCCCATCGCTTGACTACTACCAGGTCGGGTCGCGCGCTCCACTCACGTCAGTCCGAAGACGTCGGTGAGTTTCGGGCGCTTAGCATCGCTGGGTTCATCATGGGCGGTTCTTCGCCGGTTCCGGAATATCAACCGGATGTCCATCGACTACGCCTGTCGGCCTCGCCTTAGGTCCCGACTTACCCAGGGCAGATTAGCTTGACCCTGGAACCCTTGGTTATTCGGCGGACGGGTTTCTCACCCGTCATTCGCTACTCATGCCTGCATTCTCACTCGTGTGGCCTCCACGGCTGGATCACTCCGCCGCTTCCCTGGCCACACGACGCTCCCCTACCCATCAACACGCTTGGAACGTGAACCCGCAGGTGTCACATCCGGGCAAAGTGTCAATGCCACAGCTTCGGTGGTGTGCTTGAGCCCCGCTACATTGTCGGCGCGGAATCACTTGACCAGTGAGCTATTACGCACTCTTTAAAGGGTGGCTGCTTCTAAGCCAACCTCCTGGTTGTCAATGCAACTCCACATCCTTTCCCACTTAGCACACGCTTAGGGACCTTAGCTGGTGGTCTGGGCTGTTTCCCTCTCGACTACGGAGCTTATCCCCCGCAGTCTCACTGCCACGCTCTCACTTACCGGCATTCGGAGTTTGGCTAACGTCAGTAACCTGGTGGGGCCCATCGGCTATCCAGTAGCTCTACCTCCGGTAAGAAACACGTGACGCTGCACCTAAATGCATTTCGGGGAGAACCAGCTATCACGGAGTTTGATTGGCCTTTCACCCCTACCCACAGCTCATCCCCTCAGTTTTCAACCTAAGTGGGTTCGGTCCTCCACGACGTCTTACCGTCGCTTCAACCTGGCCATGGGTAGATCACTCCGCTTCGGGTCTAGACCCGGCGACTAAAACGCCCTATTCGGACTCGCTTTCGCTACGGCTTCCCCACACGGGTTAACCTCGCCACCGAGCACTAACTCGCAGGCTCATTCTTCAAAAGGCACGCTGTCACCCCACAAGGAGGCTCCAACGGATTGTAGGCACACGGTTTCAGGATCTATTTCACTCCCCTCCCGGGGTACTTTTCACCTTTCCCTCACGGTACTTGTCCGCTATCGGTCACCAGGGAATATTTAGGCTTGGCGGGTGGTCCCGCCGGATTCACACGAGATTTCTCGGGCCCCGTGCTACTTGGGATATTTCTCTGAAGTTCACGCCATTTCGTCTACGGGGGTAGCACCCTCTGTGCCGGGCCTTTCAATGCCCTTCGACTATGACGCGAATTTTTGACTCCATGCCAGCCTGTCAGAGCTGACTGAGAAATCCCACAACCCCGACTGCGCAACGCCTGACAGCTATCACGCGCAATTGGTTTGGCCTGTTCCGCTTTCGCTCGCCACTACTAACGGAATCGCGGTTGCTTTCTCTTCCTGTGGGTACTGAGATGTTTCACTTCCCCACGTTCCCTCTACTCACCCTATGTGTTCAGGTGAGAGTGACTGGACTTGCCTCCAGCCGGGTTTCCCCATTCGGAAATCCTCGGATCACAGTCTGGTTATCGACTCCCCGAGGCTTATCGCAGATTCCTACGTCCTTCTTCGGTTCCTGGTGCCAAGGCATCCACCGTGTGCCCTTATAAACTTGAGCCACAAAGATGCTCGCGTCCACTGTGTAGTTCTCAAAATACGGGCGGATCCGTTTCCCGGGTGCGCCTGCTACGGACATGCCGCGCGGTTCGCAGTTGGGATCTCGGTCCGAGCCGATCCATCGGCCCTTGAAGTTCGAAACGACAAAGCGTCCGAGCCCTCAGGACCCAACAACGTGTCAGGCAGCGTGCCCACTCCGTCTCGTTCCACTGTCCCGGAGGACTTGTACTAGAGGACGGCGCGTTGCGCGCTGCCAAGTAATCGATGTTTCACCCATGAGCTCCTCCTCGTGAGCGTTCGTCACGAGCGAGGCTCTGGATCGCTTGCGCGACCAGTGCTCCTTAGAAAGGAGGTGATCCAGCCGCACCTTCCGGTACGGCTACCTTGTTACGACTTAGTCCCAATCGCCAGTCCCACCTTCGACGGCTCCCTCCACAAGGGTTGGGCCACCGGCTTCGGGTGTTACCGACTTTCGTGACTTGACGGGCGGTGTGTACAAGGCCCGGGAACGTATTCACCGCAGCGTTGCTGATCTGCGATTACTAGCGACTCCGACTTCATGGGGTCGAGTTGCAGACCCCAATCCGAACTGAGACCGGTTTTATGGGATTCGCTCCACCTCGCGGTTTCGCAGCCCTTTGTACCGGCCATTGTAGCATGTGTGAAGCCCAAGACATAAGGGGCATGATGATTTGACGTCATCCCCACCTTCCTCCGAGTTGACCCCGGCAGTCTTCTATGAGTCCCCGCCATAACGCGCTGGCAACATAGAACGAGGGTTGCGCTCGTTGCGGGACTTAACCCAACATCTCACGACACGAGCTGACGACAACCATGCACCACCTGTATACCGACCTTGCGGGGCACCTATCTCTAGATGTTTCCGGTATATGTCAAGCCTTGGTAAGGTTCTTCGCGTTGCATCGAATTAATCCACATGCTCCGCCGCTTGTGCGGGCCCCCGTCAATTCCTTTGAGTTTTAGCCTTGCGGCCGTACTCCCCAGGCGGGGAACTTAATGCGTTAGCTGCGGCACGGATCTCGTGGAATGAGACCCACACCTAGTTCCCAACGTTTACGGCGTGGACTACCAGGGTATCTAATCCTGTTCGCTCCCCACGCTTTCGCTTCTCAGCGTCAGTAGTGGCCCAGAGACCTGCCTTCGCCATCGGTGTTCCTCCTGATATCTGCGCATTTCACCGCTACACCAGGAATTCCAGTCTCCCCTACCACACTCTAGTCTGCCCGTACCCACTGCAAGTCCGGGGTTGAGCCCCGGATTTTCACAGCAGACGCGACAAACCGCCTACAAGCTCTTTACGCCCAATAATTCCGGACAACGCTCGCACCCTACGTATTACCGCGGCTGCTGGCACGTAGTTAGCCGGTGCTTCTTCTGCAGGTACCGTCACTTTCGCTTCTTCCCTGCTGAAAGAGGTTTACAACCCGAAGGCCGTCATCCCTCACGCGGCGTCGCTGCATCAGGCTTTCGCCCATTGTGCAATATTCCCCACTGCTGCCTCCCGTAGGAGTCTGGGCCGTGTCTCAGTCCCAGTGTGGCCGGTCGCCCTCTCAGGCCGGCTACCCGTCGTCGCCTTGGTGAGCCATTACCTCACCAACAAGCTGATAGGCCGCGAGTCCATCCCAGACCGAAAAACTTTCCAGACAGTAGAGATGCCTCTCCGTCTCGTATCCGGTATTAGCAGCTGTTTCCAACTGTTATTCCAGAGTCTGGGGCAGGTTACTCACGTGTTACTCACCCGTTCGCCACTGATCAGAGGAGCAAGCTCCTCGTCACCGTTCGACTTGCATGTGTTAAGCACGCCGCCAGCGTTCGTCCTGAGCCAGGATCAAACTCTCCGTTGATGTTGTGCACCCGAGCGATGCTCGGGAAATCACACACCCCGAAGGGTAGATTCACTGGCTGAGCAAGAACAACTAGCTATTGCTAGATGATCGTTGTCAACCAAAAAGGAATCGTCCGAAGTCAAGCCGGTGTGCCCATTGGCCGTCCGTGCAGACCTCGTGACGAGGTATTGGCATCGATTTTTGACACGCTGTTGAGTTCTCAAGGTTCGGGCGCGCACCACACCCTTATCAACGTCTCGTTGATCAGGATTTGGGGCAACCGTTCTAGCTTACCGCACCCATGCTTGGGAGTCAAATCCGTGACCCGCACTGCGGCGGCCGAACGTGACGCGCTTGGATCTGCGCGGTGGTCCTACTCTAGCAGGCCTTGGGGGCCGCTCCAAACCGACTCTCTCGGAGTCGATTTGCTTGGGAGGCGCGACCGGAGCCGGGCACTCGCTTGGGAGTCAGTCTGCCTGCGGGACCGGCCGCCTTCGTCAGGATCATCTCCTGCGGTGGCGTCCGTTCCTCCCTTGCGGGCTGACGTCGAGAACATTAGGGGCCAATCTGGTCAGTGTCCAAATCGGCTCGGATCTCGGGCGTGTCGCAGGTGCGCTCCCTTCCGGCTTTCCTTCCGGCATACGGGCTCGCCGCCGCACCCTTGCTACTCGGAAAGGTCCTGGTCGAGGTGGCCGACAGCGATTGACTTCCGCCCTCGCCTCAGCAGCACGAGAGTGCCCGCAAGCACGTCAGGTGCCTCGATGGTGCGCTCGGCGTCGGCGATCTTGACGCCGTTGAGGGAGGCTCCACCATCGGCAATGGCCCTCCGGCCGGCATTGCGCGACTCGACGAGACCGGTCGCGACCAGCGCCTCGACGATCGGCATACCCATCGACACCGTCCCACCGGGGAGTTCGGCCGCGGCGTCGCGCAGCGTCGCCGGATCGAGCGCGCGCAGGTCGCCTCGCCCGAAGAGGGCCTCCGAGGCGGCCCGAACGGATGCGCATGCCGCCTCACCGTGCACCAGCGTCGTGACGTCGGCGGCGAGTGCCTTCTGCGCCGCGCGCCGGAAGGGCTCCTCCCTCGCCTGCCGCTCCAGTTCCTCGATGTCGGCGCGCGACCGATCGCTGAAGATGCGCAGCAATGTGCCGACCGTCGCGTCATCGACGTTGAGGAAGTACTGGTAGAAGGCATAGGGGCTGGTCATGTCCGCGGAGAGCCAGATGGCATTGCCCTCGGACTTGCCGTATTTCACGCCCGAGCCGTCGGTCAGCAGTGGCGAGGTCAGCACATGGACCGTTGCGCCTTCCACCTTGTGGATGAGGTCGACGCCGGCGGTCAGATTTCCCCACTGATCGGAACCGCCGATCTGCATGGTGCATCCGTGCGCGCGATGGAGCTCGAGGAAGTCGAGTGCCTGAAGGAGCTGGTAGCTGAACTCGGTGAACGAGATACCCTCCTGGCTCTCCAACCGGGCGGAGATCGCCTCCTTGCGGATCATCTGGTTGACACGGAAGTGCTTGCCCACATCGCGGAGGAAGTCGAGCGCCGACATCGGCGCGGTCCAGTCGAGGTTGTCGACGAGGATTGCCGGAGGAACCGTGCCGGTCGCCCCATCGAAGTCGAGGAACGGGCGGACGAGTTCCTTGATCCGGGCCACGTTCGCCGCGGTCTGCTCCTTGGTCTTGAGCACCCGCTCGCTCGTCGGCTTGGGATCGCCGATCAATCCGGTCGAGCCGCCGACGAGGCAGATGACTCGATGTCCGGCACGTTGGAGGCGCCGCAGCGTCACGAGCTGGACGAAGTTGCCGAAGTGGAGGGATGGCGCGGTCGGGTCGAATCCGCAATACACCGTCATCGGTCCTGCCGCGAGGGCCTCGCGCAGCGCGGTCTCGTCGGTGGATTGGGCCACCGCTCCGCGCCACTGCAACTCGTCCAGGATCGTGCTCACGGTGACTCTGCTCCCTCTGGTCCCACCCGCGTGGCCGTATGCCGCGCGCCCGCCAAGCCTGCCACGCGCGCGCCGTCGTGCGCCTCCCGATTCCGCGTCCAGGATGGGGACGCGCCCGAGGGTGAGATCAGGGCCACGAGCGGATCGTGCGTCATCTGCCTCACTGGTCGATGCCGCGGCCAACTCCCCTCGCGAGCGCGTGACGCACTGGAGCCCGAGTGAACCGCGGCGCGACCGGAAGGCTCCCGTCGGGACGCCCGCCCGTCACCCGGTGCCGACCGAGACAGATCCGGGGTCGACGCCACCGGGGTGGGGGGACCCGGCATACTCGGCGGTCGTGACCGAAACCACCGTGCCCGCGGGCCTGGCCCGTTTCATCGCCGGCCTGCCCAAGGCCGAGTTGCACGTCCATCATGTCGGGTCGGCACGGCCGGAGACGGTCGCGGAACTCGCGGCGCGGCATACGGACACGGCGGTGCCCCGCGACCTGGACCGGCTGCGAGAGTTCTTCACGTTCACCGATTTCGGGCACTTCATCGAGGTCTATCTCGCGGTCGTCGACCTGCTGCGCACCCCGGAGGACATCCGGTTGCTCACCTATCAGGTCATCGAAGGCCTTGCCGCACAACGGGTTCGGTATGCCGAGCTGACCATGACGCCATACACCTCCGTCGTGCGCGGCATACCGATCGAGGCCTACACCCACGCCATCGAGGACGCGCGCATCGCCGCAGAACGTGACCACGGCGTCGTCGTGCGGTGGATCTATGACATTCCCGGCGAGTCCGGCATCCCGGCCGCGGAGGCGACCGTGACGTATGCCGTGGAGCACGGCCCCGAGGCGCTGGTCGGGTTCGGTCTCGGCGGACCGGAGATCGGGGTGCCGCGGGCGCAGTTCGCGCCCCACTTCGCCCGGGCGCGGTCGGCGGGGCTGCGGTCGGTTCCGCACGCCGGGGAGTCGACCGGCCCACAGACGGTGTGGGACGCGATCCGCGAGTTGGGTGCCGAGCGAATCGGCCACGGCATCGCCGCGGCGCAGGACCCGGCGCTTGTGGATCACCTTGTGCAGCAACGGATCCCGCTGGAGATCTCGCCGACGTCCAATCTCGCGACGCGCGTGGTCCAGCGGATCGAGGACCATCCCGTGCGCGCGCTCCATGACGCGGGAGTCGTGGTCACGATCAACAGCGACGACCCGCCGATGTTCGGGACGACGCTGAACCACGAGTATGCGCTCGCCGCGGACCTGTTGGAGCTGGACCAGGACGGGCTGCGCGCGCTTGCGACAACCGCCGTCGACGCGAGTTTCGCGCCCGCAGACGTCAAGGCGCGCCTCCGCAACGAGATCGCGGCCTACGACCGCTGAGGGGTCGCGGGCCCGCGCCGGCGTCGAGTGGCGCCGGGGCGGTATGGCGAAACCGTCGGCTCGCCGGCGATCCAGAACCGCCAGGGATAGGCGGTCGCGTCGCCGCCGGGACCGGCCACGCCGACCCGAGGCCCTGTCCGGATCGATTCGGACGCAACGGGTTCGGACGGTCCGCGGACGACGAGGTCGATCGGCTCGGCCGTGGATCGCTCGCCCCGAAGGACCGGGCGACAGAAGTCCCGGCCGGTCGCCGTGCCGTCGAGAGCGAGGGTCTGGGCGAGGCGCGCGGGGCCGCGGCACCAGTCGCGCGGGGCGACCCCGGGGCGCCGCGCGTCGGCGACGCGCTCCCCGGCGATCACCTCCCCGGCCCGGATCAGCACCGCCTGGGCGAGCTCGCACGGGCCGGTGACGAAGCAGAGCATCCAGTGCATGCCATAGGTGAAATAGACATACGTGCATCCCGCGGGGCCGAACATCGGTGCCGTTCGCGGGGTGCGCCCGCGGAAGGCATGGGAGCCCGGATCGTGGAGGTACCCGGCATACGCCTCGGTCTCGGTGATCCGGACCGTCACGCCCGCATGGGTGAGGGTGCAGCCGAGCAGGTCGGGCGCGACCACCAGGACGTCGCGCGCGAAGAAGCGACGCGGGAGGCGGGGCGGGCGCGGCATACGGGACAGTCTGGGGGACGCGCGCGGGTGACTAGGGTCGGATCATGCCGCTCACCCTGCGACGGGCCACGATCGACGATGTCGGGCTGATCGGCCACCACCGGGATTCGATGTTCCGGGACATGGGGATCGCCGAGGAGGTGATCTCGGCGGCGAGTGCGCCGGCCCGGGTGTGGCTGGCCGCAGCCCTGACGGACGGACGCTATGTCGGCGTGCTCGCCCAGGATGAGGGCGTCGTGGTCGGCGGCGTCGGGGTGCTCTGGCTCGACCTGCCGCCGAATATGCACACGACGGTGCCGCGACGCGGCTACCTGCTCAATATGTATGTCGAGCCGACCCACCGGCGGCGCGGTCTCGCCCGGGTCCTCGTGGACGAGGCACTGTTCGTATGCCGTGCCTCCGGTGTCGACGCCGTCTCCCTCCACGCGTCGGACGCCGGGCGGCCGCTGTATGAGGCACTCGGATTCACGTCGACGAACGAGATGCGGATCACGCTCCCCTGAGGGAGTCCGCCTGCCCGGCGACCGCGCGATGATCTCTCGACGGGGTTTATGTGATCTCTCGACGGGGTTTATGTGATCTCTCGACGGGGTTTATGTGATCTCTCGACGCGCAGAGCGCGGGACCCGGGCGGGGTGGTCCAGGGGCGGGCGCTCGAGGAGGCGGCGCGGGCGGCGGCGAGTTGCTCGGTGACACGGGCGGGGGCGGTGCCGCCCTTGGCGTCTCGGGAGGCGAGCGATCCCGCGACGCTGAGGACGGAGCGCACGCCGGGAGTCAGGTGCGGGTCGATCGCGGCGAGGTCGGTGTCGGTGAGTTCCCACAATTCGATCCCGCGCGTCTCGCAGACCCGGACGCACTCCCCCGCGAGCTCGTGGGCGAGCCGGAAGGGCACGCCCTCGCGCACGAGCCACTCCGCGATATCCGTCGCGAGGGAGAACCCCTGGGGCGCAAGGCTCTCCAACCGTTCCGTGTCAAAGGTCAGCGTCGCGACCAGGCCTGTGAACGCCGGGAGGAGGACCTCGAGGGTGTCGACCGCGTCGAACACCGGCTCCTTGTCCTCCTGCAGATCGCGGTTGTAGGCGAGCGGGAGCGACTTCAAGGTCGTCAGCAATCCGGCGAGGTCGCCGACGAGCCGGCCGGCCTTGCCGCGGGCGAGCTCGGCGATGTCGGGGTTCTTCTTCTGGGGCATGATGCTCGAGCCGGTCGAGTAGGCGTCGTCGAGCCGGACGAAACCGAACTCCTTCGTCGCCCAGAGCACGATCTCCTCGGCGAGCCGGGAGACGTCGACCGCGGTCATCGCGCAGACGAAGGCGAACTCCGCGGCGAAGTCCCGCGCGGCCGTCCCGTCGATCGAGTTCTCCACAGCACCGGCGAACCCGAGGTCGGCGGCGACCGCCTCGGGGTCGAGGCCGAGGGAGGAGCCCGCGAGGGCCCCGGAACCATAGGGCGACAACGCCGTCCGCGCATCCCAGTCGCGCAGCCGACCGACGTCGCGCAGCAGGGGCCAGGCATGGGCGAGCAGGTGGTGGCTGAGCAGGACCGGCTGCGCGTGCTGGAGATGGGTGCGGCCCGGCATCGCGACACCGAAGTGGGCGTCCGCCTGGCCTACCACGGCGTCGACGAGGTCGAGGACGAGACCGGCGACGACGCGGGCGTGCTCGCGCAGATACATCCTGAACAGCGTCGCGATCTGGTCGTTGCGGGAGCGCCCGGCACGCAACCGTCCACCGACCTCGGCGCCCGCGCGCTCGATCAATCCGCGCTCGAGCGCCGTGTGGACGTCCTCGTCGTCGTCGGCGGGCGTGAAGGCGGCAGAGGCGACATCGGCGGCGAGCCGGTCGAGCGCGTCGAGCATCGCGGCGAGGGTCGCGTCGTCGAGCAGACCGGCGCGGGCGAGCACCCGCGCGTGCGCACGCGAGCCCGCGATGTCGTGCGCCGCGAGCCGCCAGTCGAAGTGCGTCGACTTCGACAGCGCGGCGAGCGCGTCAGATGGGCCGCCGGCGAATCGTCCGCCCCACAGGCGGATCGCCCCGGGCGCAGCGCTGTCCGTGGACACGTCAGTGATCCTTCCCGGCGAGGGCGAGCAGTCGCCGGACGGTCTCGCGGCTCGCCTTCTTGCCACTCGTGATGAGCATGATGGTGTCGTCGCCGGCGATGCTCCCGAGGACGCCGGGCAACTGACTGTGGTCGATCGCCGAGGCAAGAAAGCTCGCCGCGCCCGGTGGCGTCCGCAGAACGACGAGATTGGCCGAATGCGTCGCCGAGACGAGCAGTTCCTGACAGCGGGACTGGAGGCGGCGGCCGATCTCCGTCGCGTCCGGTGCCGGACGCGGAGTTCGATCACCACCCTCGGCGGGCACGGCATACGCGAGGTTCTTGCCGACCCGGACCTTCTCGGCGCCGAGTTCGACGAGGTCCCGCGAGAGCGTCGCCTGCGTGACCTCGATCCCCTCGGCGGCGAGGAGTTCGAGAAGATCGGGTTGCGAGCGGACGACGTTCTCCCCCAGCAGGTCCACGATCCGCTGCTGGCGCGCCGAGCGCGACGTCGCGGTCGTCATGCGACCCCGTCCGCCGCCTGGGCGAGCAGCCATGACAGCACCGCCTTCTGAGCATGCAACCGGTTCTCCGCCTCATCCCAGACCACCGACTGCGGTCCGTCGATGACCTCGGCGGCCACCTCGTATCCGCGGTAGGCCGGCAGGCAGTGGAGGAAGATCGCCGCCGGATCGGCGTGCGCCATCAGGTCGGGGGTGACGGCGAACTTCTCGAACGGCGAGCCGGCACCGTGCCGGGACTCCTTCTCCGCCTCCATCCCCATCGAGACCCAGGTGTCGGTGATGACGACGTCCGCACGGGTGAGTGCGGCATACGGATCGTCCGTGACGGTGATCGAGCCGCCCGTCTGCGCCGCGATGGCCTCGGCACGCGCCCGGATCCCGGCCTGCGGCGGATGGGAGAGTGGCGTCCCGATCCGGACGTGCAGGCCGGCGAGGGCACCGCCGAGGAGGTAGGAATGCGCCATATTGTTCGCGCCGTCCCCGACATAGGCCATGGTCAGACCCGCGAGGTCACCCTTGCGCTCGGTGATCGTCAGCAGGTCGGCGAGGATCTGACAGGGGTGGTAGTCGTCGGTGAGGGCGTTGACGACCGGCACCCCGGCATGGGCGGCCATCTCCTCGATCCGGGCCTGGGCATAGGTCCGCCAGACGACGGCGACCGCCTGCCGCCCGAGGATGCGGGCGGTGTCGGCGATCGACTCTCGCTCCCCCACCTGCGCGAGCTTGCCGTCGATGATCATCGGGTAGCCCCCAAGGTGGGCGACTGCCGCGCTGAACGACGCCTGGGTGCGCAGGGTCGGCTTGTCGAAGAGGACGGCGACGACCTGGGGACCCTCCAGGCTCCGGTCGGCGAACGGGTCGGCCTTCAGGAGGGCGGCAAGCCGGAGGATCTCCGCCTGCTCGGTGGGCGTGATGTCGTCGTCTTTGAGGAAGTGGCGCAGGCTCATGAGGTCTCCGATGCGGCTCGGTCGAGAAGGCCACCGAGAGCGGCCACGAAGAGGTCGGCCTCGGCGGCCGTGAGGATCAGGGGTGGGGCGAGGCGCAGGGCGTTGGGCGTCACCGGGTTGACGAGGAAGCCCGCGTCCCGGGCGTATACCGCGGTGGCCACCGCGATGTCGCGCGTCAGTCCGATCGCCCGCAGCAGGCCCCGTCCGCGGACCTCGCCGATCAGCGGATGGTCCAGTGCGCGAACGGCATCGGCGAGATGGTCGCCGACGACCCGGGCGTGGGCGAGGAGGTCGTCCCGGGCGAGCGTGTCGAGAACGGCGAGCCCGGCAGCGGCGGCGAGCGGGTTGCCGCCGAAGGTCGATCCGTGCAGGCCGGGTGTGAGGAGACCCGAGGTCTCGGCGCCGAAGGTGACGAGCGCGCCGATCGGCACCCCACCGCCGAGCCCCTTGGCCAGCGTGATCGCGTCGGGCCGGATTCCGCTCTGCTGGAAACCGAACCAGTCGCCGGTGCGCCCGATCCCGGTCTGCACCTCATCGAGGATCAGGAGCACGCCGCGCTCGGCGGTCAGGTCACGGACGGCGCGGAGATAGTCGGGGCCGGGGTCGAGGACGCCAGCCTCCCCCTGGATGGGTTCGAGGACGACGGCACCGACGTCGGCGGTGAGGGCGGCGTCGAGGGCGGGCAGATCGGCATACGGCACTCGGCGGACGCCGGGCAGCAGCGGCTCGAAGGGTTCGCGATAGGCGGGTCGGGACGTCAGGGCCAGGGCACCCGTAGTGCGGCCGTGGAACGCGCCGTCCATGGCGATGATGCCGGGCCGGCCGGTGCGGCGCGCGAGTTTGATCGCCGCCTCGAGCGCCTCGGTCCCGGAGTTGGCGAAGAACACGCGCGAGCCGTCGGGCGCGTCGGCGATCGCGAGAAGCCGCTCGGCGAGATCGATCTGCGCGCGACTGGTGAAGAAGTTCGAGATGTGGATCTGGCTCGCGACCTGCTTCGACAGCGCGCTGACCAGTTCGGGGTGGTTGTGGCCGAGCGCGTTGACGGCGATGCCGCCCACGAGATCGAGATAGCGGAAGCCGTCGACATCCCAGACCCAGCAGCCGTCGCCGTGGTCGAGGACGAGTTGCGGCCGGCCGAAGACCCCAAGCAGGGCGTGCTGGTAGCGATCGAGCAGCTCCTCGCCGGTGCTCACGACGTCTCTCCTTGTGCGGCACTGGTTTCGGCGGCGTCAGGGACGATCATCGTCCCGATGCCGGCCGACGTGAAAACTTCGAGGAGCAGCGAATGCGGTTGCCGACCGTCGATGACATGCGCCCGAGGTATGCCGCCCTCGACCGCCGCGATGCACGCCTCCAGTTTGGGGATCATCCCCGCATCGACTCCGGCGAGGACCTCGCGCGCACCGGAGAGATCGACCTCGGAGAGGAGGCTGTCGCGGTCGGGCCAGTCGGCATAGACACCCTCGACGTCGGTGAGGACGACGAGCTTGCCGGCGCCGAGGGCGACCGCGAGGGCCGCGGCGGCGGTGTCGGCGTTGACATTGAGAACCTGTCCGTCGGCGTCGAGGTCGGGGGCGATCGTCGAGACGACGGGGATGCGGCCGGCCGCGATGATGTCGTCCACGGCGGACGTGTCGACCTCGACCACCTCGCCGACGAGGCCGATGTCCTCCTCGACGCCGTCGATGACCACCCCGCGGCGGCGGGCGCCGAAGAGCCCGGCGTCCTCACCGGAGAGGCCGACCGCGAGGGCCCCGTGCTGGTTGATCAGGCCGACGAGTTCGCGGCCGACCTGGCCGGTGAGAACCATCCGGACAACGTCCATGACCTCCGGCGTCGTCACCCGCAGGCCGCCCTTGAACTCGCTCGTCATGCCGAGGCGGGAGAGCATCGACTTGATCTGCGGACCGCCGCCATGAACGACGACGACGCGCAACCCGGCCAGGCGCATGAACGCGACGTCCTGGGCGAACGCTTCCTGGAGCGAGCGTTCGGTCATTGCATTGCCGCCGTATTTGACGACGACGAGTGCATCGCGCAATCGCTCCATCCATGGGAGGGCCTCGACGAGGGTCGCGGCCTTGGCCTGGGCGCGGACGAAGTCCGCACCGGTGTCGGTGGTGGAGCGGAGGGCGGAGTTCGGGCTCATCGGGGGCTCACGTGCTGTAGGCGGAGTTCTCGTGGACATAGGCATGGGTGAGGTCGTTGGTCCAGATGACCGCGGTCGCCTCGCCCGCGTGGAGGTCGATCTCGACGTGCGCCGTGCGCGGGCGGAGATCGACGAGGTCACGGTCGTCGCCGACGCCGCCGGAGCGGCATACGGTCACGCCGTTGATCGCGACGTCGACCGAATCGGGTTCGAAGGCAGCCGAGGTCGTCCCCACCGCAGCGAGGATGCGTCCCCAGTTGGGATCGTTGCCGAAGAACGCGCACTTGACGAGGTTGTTGCGCGCGACTGCCCGGGCGACTTCGAGGGCGTCGGCCTCCGTCGCCGCGTTATCGACCTCGATCCGGATGTCGTGCGAGGCGCCCTCGGCGTCGGTGATGAGCTGGATCGCGAGGTCGGCACAGACTTCGGAGAGCGCCCGGACGAGGGCGTGATCGGGAACGGGAATGCCGGAGGCACCCGAGGCAAGGGCGAGGACCGTGTCATTGGTGGACATGCACCCGTCGGAGTCGATCCGGTCGAAGGTGTGCGCGACCGCGTCCCGCAGGGCGCGCTCGAGGTGATCGGGTTCGACGACGGCGTCGGTGGTCAGGACGACGAGCATCGTCGCCAGGCCCGGCGCGAGCATGCCGGCGCCCTTGGCCATCCCACCGACTCGCCAGCCGCTCGCCTGGAAGTGCGCGGTCTTGGGCACGGTGTCAGTGGTCATGATCGCGCGCGCCGCCTCGTCACCGCCGTGGGGCGACAATTCCGCCACCGCGTTCGCCAGCCCGGCGAGGAGCTTGTCCATCGGCAGGCGCTCGCCGATGAGGCCGGTCGAGCAGACGGCGACATCCCCGGCGGAGACGCCGAGGAGCATGGCGGCCTCCTCGGCCGTGCGATGAGTGTCGAGGAAGCCCTCGGAACCGGTGCAGGCGTTGGCGCCGCCGGAGTTGAGGACGACCGCATCGAGACGGCCGTCGGCCACGGCTTGACGCGACCAGAGCACGGGGGCGGCCTGGACCCGGTTGCGGGTGAAGACCGCCGCGGCGTCGTGGCGAGGGCCGTCGTTGACGACAAGCGCGACATCGGACTTGCCGCTCGCCTTGAGGCCGGCGGTGACGCCGGAGGCCCGGAATCCTCGGGGGAAGGTGACGCTCATGGGGACCTCGCTGTCCTGGGTGGTGTCGCCGGCGGGGTCGGTCTGGCTCACGGCGCGACCCCGGCGGCGCTGAGGCCGGTCGACTCCGGCAGTCCGAGAGCGAGATTGAGGCACTGCACGGCGGCACCGGCGGTCCCCTTGGTGAGATTGTCGACCGCAGAGGCAGCGACGAGACGCCCGGCGCGTGCGTCGAGCGCGATCTGGAGGGTGACGACATTGGCGCCGAGGACGTCGCTCGTGCGCGGCCAGACGCCGGGCGGGAGGAGGTGGACGAAGGGCTCGTCGGCATACGCCTGGTCGTATGCCGCCCGAAGGTCGGCCTCGGTGACGCCCGGACGGACCTTGGCGGTGCTGGTCGCGAGGATGCCCCTCGGCATGGGCGCGAGGGTCGGGGTGAACGAGAGCATCACCGGAGCACCCGCAGCCCGGGAGAGGTTCTGCTCGATCTCCGGCGTATGCCGATGCACGCCGCCGACGCCGTAGGGCGACATCGCGCCCATCACCTCACTGCCGAGCAGATGCGGTTTGAGGGACTTGCCGGCGCCGGAGGTGCCGGAGGCGGCGACGACGACGATGTCATCGGGGGCGGCCAGTCCGGCCCGAAGGGCTGGGGCGAGCGCGAGGCTGATCCCGGTCGGATAGCACCCCGGAACCGCCACCCGGGTCGCGCCACGCAGGTGGGCGCGCTGAGTCGCGTTGTCCGGCAGCGGCAGTTCCGGCAGACCATAGGGCCAGGACCCGGCATACGGCGTGTCATAGAACGCGGTCCAGTCCCCGGCGCGCTCGAGCCGGAAATCGGCGCCGCAGTCGATGACGACGGTCTCGTCGGGGAGGGCGGCGGCGAGCGCGGCACTGTGGCCGTGCGGGAGGGCGAGGATGAGCGCGTCGTGACCGGCGAGCGCGTCGGGCGTGGTGTCCTCGAGAACCCGGCCGGACAAAGGGAACAAGTGGGGGTGGATGGAGCCGAGCGGTGCACCCGCATTGCTCGACGCGGTGAGCGTGCCGATCTCGACCTCGGGATGTCCGAGGAGGAGGCGGACGAGTTCTCCGCCGGCGTATCCACTCGCTCCGGCGACCGCGACAGTGATCACGACGAATGACTATACAGAGGATGGTAACTCCATGCATAGTCCCGGGAATCAGGGGCGATCCTGGATCATCCGGTCGCGCCGGAAGGACTGGAACCAGGTCCCCTGCGTGGTGAGCAGGCCGCGATCGCCTTCGGCGAGCTGGGCGTACTGCTCCCCCGTCAGCGTGAACTCCCGGCGGGTTCCGTCGGGGAACTCGAACGTCGCGTGATAGGTCGTCACGGCGCGCGACTCGCCCCCACCGGTGACCTCGGTGCGCCGGCTCGTGACCGTCGCCGGCGACGTTGTCACCGGGGCGGCGAGATTGGCGCGACGCTCGGCGCGTGCGCGGGCGGCTTGACGTCCGATCGAGGCGAAGACGGTGACGAAGCCCGCGATGACGAGGACGAGGACAAGAACGAAGGCGACGAGAAACAAACTGGGCATCGGGGAAGGACTCCTCGGGATCGGAACGACAGTCGTCAGATGCGCTGAACGGACCCGGTCGCCGCGTGCGCGGCACTGACGGCCGCATCGCGTATGCCGCTGACCTCCTCGGTCGTCAGCGTCCGGTCCGGTGCCCGCACCGAGAGGCGGTAGGCGAGTGACTTGCGGCCGGCGCCGATCTGGTCTCCGCGATAGATGTCGAAGAGCGCCAGTGACTCGAGGAGTTCCCCCGCGCCGGAGCGCAGGGCCGCGGCGACATCACCCGCCGGCACGGCCTCATCGACGACAAGGGCCACGTCGCTCGTCGCGAGCGGGAAGGGGCTCAAGGTCACGGCCTCGGCGGGCCGGCCGCTCGCCTCGATGAGCACGTCGACATCGAGTTCGCCGGCGATCGTCCGGGCGGGCAGGCCGAGAGCGGCGACGACCTTGGGATGGAGTTCGCCGACGTGGCCGACGAGGGTGCCGTCGGCGAGCTCGATACGCGCGCAGCGCCCGGGATGGAAGGGCATCGTCTCTCCGTCGGCGACCGAATGCGCCTCCAGGCCGAGCGCCTCGGTGACGGCGAGCGCCGTCTCGAGGGCGTCGGTGACGTCGGCGCGGCGGCCGGGACCCCACGCACCCGCGCGATCGCGGTCGCCGGCGAGGACGAATCCGAGGTGGCGTGGTTGCGGCGGCACGGCGCCGCGAATCCGGGCCAGGACGTCGTCGCTCGGGTGGACGCCGACGTCCTCGGTTGGCGCGACCTGCTGATCGCCCTCCCGCGCGAGGACGAGACCGGTCTCGAAGAGCGCCACGTCCTTGAACCCGCGGGAGATGTTGCGGCGCAAGGAGTCCACGAGAGTCGAGAGGACCGAGATCCGCAGCAGCGGCGCCTCGTCGGAGAGTGGATTGAGGAGGGCCACGGTGCGCGCGCGGGCGGCCGGAGCGGCATACCCCAGTGCGCCGTGCCGGTCGTCCCCGACGAACGGGGCGTTCCAGACCTCGGAGAAGCCCTGGGCGGCGAGGAGGTCGGCGACGAGCCGCCGGACCTGCTGGCCGTGGGTGAGGCCGGAGCCGACCGGCGGCGTCGGGACGACGGAGGGGATGCCGGCATAGCCGTCGATCCGGGCGACCTCCTCGGCGAGGTCCGGGGCATTGCGCAGGTCGGGGCGCCACGACGGCGGGGTCACCCTCGCCACGTCGTGGTCGCGGACGACCGTGCAGCCGATCTCGGTGAGGATCTCGACCACGCGCTCCGCGGAATAAGGCACGCCGACCAGCCGCGCGGGGAAGCCGAGGTCGAGGTCGATCACACCCGGCGGGGTCACCGCACCGACATCGGTGACGCCGGGATCGACGCTGCCGCCGCCGAACTCGACGAGGAGGTCGACGGCGAGCTGGGCCGCTGCCGGCGCCAACAGCGGGTCGACCCCACGCTCGAAGCGGCGCGAGGCCTCCGACGGCAGCTTGTGCCGGCGCGCGGACCGGGCGATGGTCACCGGGTCGAAGTGCGCGGCCTCGATGAGGACGTCGGTCGTCGCATCGGTGATCTCGGTGGCGGCGCCGCCCATGACCCCGGCGATGGCCAGCGCGCGCTCGCCCCCCGAGTCGGTGATGAGCAGGTCGGTCGGGTCGAGGGCGCGATCGACGTCGTCGAGGGTGGTCATCCGCTCCCCAGGACGGGCGCGGCGGACGACGATCGGGCCGTGAAGCCGGGCGAGGTCGAAGGCGTGCAGCGGCTGTCCGAGCCCGAGCATGACGTAGTTCGTCACGTCGACGGGCAGCGAGATCGGCCGCATCCCGGCCTCGGTGAGCCGCAGGCTCATCCAGCGCGGGGTGGGCGCGTGGACGTCGACACCGCGGACGATGCGGGCGACATAGCGATCGCACCCGGCGCGGCCGCGGATGGGGGCCTCGTCGGCGAGCTCCACGGCATACCCCTCGGCGTTGGCGGCGGGGGCTCGGTCGGCCAGCGGGAGTACGGGATCGGTGAATCGTGCGCCTGTCGCGTGCGCGTATTCGCGGGCGATGCCGCGAATCGAGAAGCAGTAGCCCCGGTCGGGCGTGACATTGACCTCGACCGTCTCGCGGTCGAGCCCGAGAAGGGGTATGGCGTCCGCTCCCGGCACGAGGCGCGCGAGCATCGCCTCGTCCCCGGCGAAGCGGCGGGTCAACACGATGATCCCGGTGTGGTCGTCACCGAGACCGAGTTCCCGCTCCGAGCAGATCATCCCGGCGGAGATGTGGCCATAGGTCTTGCGAGCGCTGACGGTCAACGGACCCTGCGGGGTCGGCAGCGTGCCGCCGGGGAGGATGACGACGACGAGGTCGCCGACATCGAAGTTGTGCGCGCCGCACACGACCCACTGCCGCTCTCCCGTGCCATTGGCGGCCCCGACGTCGAGCGAGCACCAGTTGATCGTCTTGCCGTTCTTCTGCGGCTCGGGCTCGCGGGTCAGAACGCGGCCGACCACGAGGGGGCCGGTCACTTCGGCGCCGTGGAGGGCCTCCTCCTCGAGGCCGACCCGGACGAGGTCGGCGGCGATGTCGGCGCCGCGGACGCCCGCGGGCACGTCGACATCGTCGCGCAGCCAGTCGACGGGGACGCGCATCAGATCTCCAATCCGAACTGGGCGTCGAAGCGGACGTCGCCCTCGATCATGTCTCGCATGTCGGAGACGCCGGTCCGGAACATCAGCGCCCGGTCGATCCCCATCCCGAACGCGAACCCGGTGTAACGGTCGGGGTCGATCCCGCAGGCGGTCAGCACGTTGCGGTTGACCATGCCGCACCCACCCCACTCGATCCAGCCAGTGCCCTTGCAGGTGCGGCACGCCGAGTCGGCGCCACGGCAGACGAAGCAGCGCAGGTCCATCTCGGCGCTGGGCTCCGTGAAGGGGAAATACGAGGGCCGCAGGCGGGTCGTGATGCCCTCGCCGAAGAGGTGGCTCGCCAGGGTGTCGAGGGTGCCCTTCAGGTGGGCCATGGTGATGCCCTCGTCGACGCAGAGGCCCTCGACCTGGTGGAAGGCCGGCATATGCGTCGCGTCGAGGTCGTCGGTGCGGAACACGCGGCCGAGACAGGCGATGGCGATCGGGACGCCACGCTCGAGCAGGGCACGCGCCTGGACCGGCGAGGTGTGCGTGCGCAGGACGAGGCCACTGTCCGGAGGCGCGACATAGAAGGTGTCCTGCATCTGTCGCGCCGGATGGTCGGCGTCGAAGTTGAGGGCGTCGAAGTTGAACCACTCGGCCTCGACCTCGGGCCCCTCGGCGATCTCCCAGCCCATCCCGACGAACAGGTCGGCGATCCGCTCGCTCATCAGCTCGATCGGGTGGCGGCGGCCGAGTGGACGCCGGCCGGTCGGCAGGGTGACGTCGACGGCTTCCTCGATGAGGATGCGAGCGTCGCGTTCGGCCTCCAATTCGCGTTGACGCGCCGAGAAAGCCTGTGCGACGGCGCCTTTGGCGCTGCCGACAAGCTTGCCAGCCGCGGCCTTGGCGCTCGGGGGGAGGGCACCGATCTCGCGATTGGCCTGCGCCAGCGGGGATTTCTCGCCCTGATGGGCGGGCCTGAGGGACTTCAGCTCGGGGAGGGAGGCCGCGGCCGCGACAGCCGCGAGGGCGGACGCGGTGGCCGCCTCGATCGTCGCCGGATCGAGGGCGGCCACCTCGACGGGGTCGTAGTTCGTGTTGGGTCCGGACATCTCTTCCACTTCACGGGGTCTCGTGCGCGGCGCCCAGTGTCGCAGGCGCAGCGCCACGGGCGGGAATCGACCTCAGCACGCGGACGCCGCCGGGGCCGACGATCAGGTCACGTGAATTCGGGCCGGAGCGGATAGGAGGCCGCTCCCCGAGGCCCGACCTTCTGCCCGAGGACCTGATGCAGCTGGATCTCGTTGCGCTCGAAGCCGAGCGAGGAGCCGGAGAGATAGAGCCCCCACACCCGCGCCGTGCCGACTCCGGCCTCGGCGACCGCGGCGTCCCAGTTGGCGGAGAGGTTGCGGGCCCAGGCACGGCAGGTTCTGGCGTAATGCTCCCGCAGGTCCTCGGCGTGCCGGACTTCGAACCCCTGGTCGGCCATGGCGCTGATGATGACTCCGACGGTGGCGAGTTCGCCGTCGGGGAAGACGTAGCGGTTGATGAACCCGCCCCTCGCGATCCGGTTGAACGTGCGATTGGGCCGGGTGATGCAGTGGTTGAGCAGCAGGCCGCCGTCACGCAGGCGTTCGGCGAGGAAGGCGAAATAGCCGGGATAGTTGCGGATCCCGATGTGCTCGGTGAGGCCGATCGAGGAGACGGCGTCGAAGCCGGACTCGGTGATTTCGCGATAGTCGCCGTGCCGGATCTCCGCACGGTCGCCGAGGCCCTCGCGCGCGATCCACGCCTGGCCGTATGCCGCCTGTGCGGCGCTGAGCGTGACACCGACCGCCCGCACGCCGTAGTGCGCGACGGCGTGGCGGACCATGCCGCCCCAGCCGCACCCGACATCGAGCAGGCGCATTCCGGGGCGCAGGCCGAGCTTGCGGCAGACGAGGTCGAACTTGTAGTCCTGCGCCTCCTCCAGCGAGGCATCGGGACGGGGGTAGCAGGCGCAGGTGTAGGCCATCGACGGCCCGAGGACGAGTTGATAGAAGGCGTTGCTGACGTCGTAGTGGTGGGAGATGGCCTGGGCGTCGCGGGCTTTGGAGTGGCGCATCCCCTCGGCCAGGCGCCGCCACCCGGGTGGGTTCTCGAGGGCCGGCAGCTTCGGCGGGAGGAACATCCGGGGCCCGAGGCTGCGGACGATGTCGGCCACCTTGCGGGGGTCGGGGACGCGCGCCCCCATCCGGTCCTTGGCGGCGACCAGAAGGTCATAGGGATCACCCTCGTCGATGCCGACGAGGTCGAGGTCGCCCTGGACGTAGGCGCGGGCGAGGCCGAGTTCGCCGGGCGCTGTGACGAGATAGCGCAGGCCGCGCTCGGTCTTGAGGTCGAGGACGATGCCGGCGTTCCTGTTGCCACCGGTGGACCCGTCGTAGGCCCGCAGTTGGAAGGGGACCTCGGTCCCGAACACCTCGTCGGTGAGCGCACCGATCGTCATCGTCGTCATCGCCGGCCCACCGCCTTGGCATAGAGATCGGGCAGACGGCCGTCGGGGTCATAGAGCTTCTTCACGCGGGTGTAGTCCTCTCCGCCGTAGAGCGCCCAGAAGGCGTCTGGCTCGTAGTAGGCATCGGAATAGAGACTCTTGTGGCCGTCGAGGGCGTGGACCCGCGCCTGGATGGCGCGGTTGACGTCGCCGTCGCGGGCGCCGGGGACGATGTCGACGGCGGACCAGAAGCCGACGTTGACATAGTCGCGGCCGGTCTGCAGGGGATAGAGCGGCCAGGGCTGAACGCCGTGACCCGCTTCATGAAGTCGCAACGGGCACAGCCAGATCGGTTCGATCGGGATGGTGCCGAGGAACCATCGGAGGAACTCTTCGGTGCGCTCGATGGGGATCTCGACGTCCTGGACGACCCGCTCCTTGGGCGGGGAGCCGCGGCGCTGTTGAAGCGCGGCATACCAGCCGTGGCGGTTCTCGAACCGGATGATCCGGCCATAGGTGTCCGAACGCAGATAGCGGCGCGGGACGAGGCGGCGCACCGCTGGCCTTTGGACAGAGAGCCCACGCGAACACCAGAACCAGTCGGTGTCCCAGCGCCACAGATAGTCGCCGATGGTGAGGAAATCCACTTCGCGCTGCTGGATCGAGCGGTAATAGATCTCGGTTCCGGTGTAGTCGGAGGTGTAGGGCGCGCTGTCGGTGAAACTGCCGAGCACGAGATACGACTCGGTCTCGGAGAAGACGACGCCGTCGATGAAATCGACCGCGCGACCCTCGAACTCGCGGGCCGTGAGCACGGTCCGGAGGGTGGCGAAGAGGTCGGCGAGGGAGTGCGCGCGAACGTGCCGGAGGCGGACGTATGCCGAGACCGGTTCGAGCTCGATCGCCAGGCGCACGCTGTAGCCCAACGAGCCATAGGAGTTGGGGAAGGCGCGGAAGAGATCGGCATATGCGTTGTCCGGGGTGGCGGTGACGATTTCGCCGGCGCCGGTGAGGATGTCGAGTTCGGTGACCGACTCGTGTGGCAGGCCGTTGCGGAAGCTGCTCGACTCGATCCCCAGGCCTGTGACGGCGCCGCCCAGGGTGATCGTCTTGAGCTGCGGGACCACATAGGGCATGAGGCCGTGGGCGAGTGTCGCGTCCACGAGACTCTCGTAGGTGCACATGCCCTGGACCTGGGCGGTCCGGGCGGCGCGATCGACCTCGATGACGCCGCCCAGTCGGGAGACATCGAGACCGGGGGTGCCGATGGCCGTGCGCGGGCGGAAGAGATTGGAGGTGCGCTTGGCCAGCCGGACCGGCTGCTCGGCCGGTATGCCGCGCAGTTGCCGCGCGAGGTCGTCCGCCGCCGCCCGATGGGCCGCCCAGCCCACGGTGCCGTCAGTCATCGTCACTCCCCCATCCTGCCTGCGCTCACCATCCTGCCTGCGCTCACCGCCAACCTAATTCACGAACCTGGAGGCCCAGCCGGAGGGTGTCGGTGACCCGTCAGGACTGCGGCATGACCGGCCATTGGGCGCGCAGGCGGGCGACGGCCGCATCGAGATCGGCGCCGAGCCGGTGGGCCGCGGCGGCGTAGCCGAGGGCCGCGTCATCGAGCTGCGCGCGGGTCACCTGGGCCGGGGCGCTCCGGTGCGGCAGGACGACGGTCCCGGTGCGGACCCGGCTCGCGACGAGGCCCTGCGACTCGAGCTCGCGATAGACCCGGCCTATCGTGCCCGGAGCGAGCCCGAGGTCGTTGGCGAGCTGACGGATCGACGGGAGCCGGTGTCCCTCGGGCAGCCGGCCGGAACCGATGAGGATCGACAACTGGGCCCGGACCTGCTCGTAGGGCGGGGTCGGGCTGTCCAGGTCGACGTCGATGTTCACGCTCGCACTCGACCCACCGGCGGGCGCGGACGACTGACCGGGCTTCGGGACGACGATCTGCTCGCGATCGACGAGCCGTCGGGCGAGGGCACCATGCGACGGGACCGGAGGTTCGCGCCCCCCGCGTGGCCGCGGCGGGTGTCCCCGACGACGGCGAGCCCGAGGGCGAGGACAACGAGGGGAGTCGGAAGCCGGAGGGCGACGAACGGCATACGTCAGCCCTCCTGCTGGGCGTGTGTGCGGGTCGGCTCCGCGCGGACCGGGGGTGGTGGAGTCGGTTCGGTGCCCGTGTAGGCGCCGGCGATGACGCCGAGGAGGGCGAGTAGCACGCCGTAGCCGCCGACGCCGGCGAGTGGACCAGTGAACGGGCCCGGGTGGTAGCTCAGGCCGATGAGGGCGAGCATGACCGCCCCGAGCCAGGTGAGCAGGACGATCGCGCCACCGGCGAGGAGGGTCAGGCTGCGCGCCCGAAGCCCCTGGTCGGCCTGACGGATGGCATCGTCGGCGGCGGTCTGCGGTCGGGTGAGGACACGCCGGACGGTCAGGCCGAGGAGCAGCGCCGCGACGAGGGTGCACGCAGCCAGACCGAGAGTGGTCCTGCGGATCGTCTCCTCGACGATGAGTCGCACGGCGAGCCAGCCTCCGATGGCCAGCGCTACGGCGACGGCGACGGCGAGCCGACGCCGGACGGTGCGGGGAACGAAGTCTCGGACGCGGCGCGAGGCGAGCCCCGCCGCGCGGCGGGCACCGGCTGGGGCGCTTCCGGCCGCGCGCCACTCCGCCACGATCAGTCCCAGGAACCAGCCGGCGAAGATGGTGATCCACTCCTGGTTCGGTCGATCTGCGCCCGGCGACCAGGAGCCGAACGGGACGCTCACCTTCACGCCGGCCACGAGGCTGACGACCACTCCGAGGCGGCGCCAGAATCGGCTCTGCGCCAACGCCCTCGTGACCATCGGGGCGCTCTCGGCCGTGACGGTCACGCCCTGGCGGCGGGTGAAGTTCGCCAGTCGAGCCGCCCGAGATGCGGTGGAGTCGCCGAAGATGAGCGACAGGCCGGCCGCGATGATCAAAGCGGTCAGGGCGACCGTGAGGAGGATGCCGCCGGCGCTCGCGTCCATGACTGAAGCCTTTCGTCGCGTCGCGGACGAGTGATTGAGTCAATGTATCACGCTATTGACACATACGCCACGCGACAGAACCCCGCTGCGCCCCGCCGGGCTTCCGGCACGCTGCGGGGGTCGGTGACACCGGGCGGAACTAGTGGCTGGCGGTGGCGGAGGCGTAGAGGCAGATCGTGGCGGCCATGGCGAGATTGAGGGACTCGGCCAGGCCGTGGACGGGGATGGAGATGCGGTCGGTGCAGCGGGCGGCGAGCGCGGGCGGCAGGCCGGTCGCCTCCGTTCCCATCACCCACGCGTGGGGGGTCAGCAAGTCGACGTCAGGCAGGCGGGTCGCGGCCCCGCCCTCCGTCGCATAGGTCCGTATGCCGCGCGCCTCCAGCGCGACCACCGTCGCCTCCGCGTCCAGCCCGGTGACGACCGGGAGGTGGAACAACGAGCCCGCCGTCGAGCGGACGACCTTGGGCGAGGTGACGTCGACGGAGTTGCGCGTCACGAGGACCGCGTCGGCGCCAACGGCATCGGCGGCCCGGACCACCGTCCCGAGATTGCCCGGGTCGCGGACCTCGACCAGCAGGGCGAGCAGACGCGGCGCGGCGGCGAGGACGGACTCCAGCGCGACCGGCGCCCACTGCGCGACGGCGAGCATGCCCTGGGGGTTCTCGGCGTCGGCCATGGCGGCCAGAACATCGTCGGTGACGTCGTGGACGAAGCAGCCTGCGGCATACGCCGTCTCGACGATCTCGGGGTGCCGGGCCCGGCCGTCGACCGTGACATAGAGGTCGACAACGGAGGACGCCGCGTGGCGCACCAGCTCCCGCACTCCCTGCGGTCCCTCGACGAGAAAGCGACCGCCCGCCGAACGCGCCGAGCGCCGGGCGAGCGCCGCGACCGCCCGCACCCGGTCGGACCGGGGATTGGTCAGGGCACTGGCCCGGCGCTCGGATGAACGCGGAGCGGGACGACCGCTCAGGCGCCGGCCTCGGCGTCGGCGGCGGCCGGGACGTTGGCCTTCGCGATCGCGACGAGCGCGGCGAACGCGACCTCATCGTTGACCGCGAGCTCGGCGAGCATGCGACGGTCGACGTCGATCTCGGCGGCGCGCAGGCCCTGGATGAACCGGTTGTAGGTCATGCCGTTGGCGCGAGCGCCCGCGTTGATCCGCTGGATCCAGAGGCGCCGGAAGTCGCCCTTCTTGGCGCGACGGTCGCGGTAGCTGTAGGTGAGGGAGTGGTTGAGCTGCTGCTTGGCCTTGCGATAGAGCCGGCCGCTCTGACCGCGATAACCGCTGGCGCGCTCGAGGACGACCCGGCGCTTCTTCTGGGCGTTGACCGCCCGCTTCACGCGTGCCACGTGATTCTCCTTGCTTGTGTGCGTTCGACGAGAGGGGCCGCGGCCGGCCCGGTGGGGCGGCGCGGCGAGGGCTTACTTGCCGAGGAGTCGCTTGACGACCTTGGTGTCCGCGGCCGCGACGACGACGTCGTTCGCGAGACGACGCGCGTGCTGCGGGCTCTTCTCGTGGAACTTGTGCACGTGGTTGGCGCGCTGGCGCATGATCTTGCCGCCCGCGGTGATGCGGAAGCGCTTCTTGGCACCGCTGTGGGTCTTGTTCTTCGGCATGGTGAGCCGATCTCCTTTGCTTGCGTGGCGTGGCACCCGGTCGTGGGCGCCACCGGCGGATCGTGTGGTGGGGAGCTACTCCGCGACCACGGCATCGGGCGTCGCGGCGGCCGCGGCCTGGTCGGCCTGACGGCGGCGCTGCTCGGCACGGGCCTCGGACTTCTTCTTCGTTGGGCCGATCACCATGACCATGTTGCGTCCGTCGAGCTTGGGCGACGACTCGACGAAGCCGAGTTCGACGACGTCCTCGGCCAGCTTCTGCAGGAGGCGGAAACCCAGCTCGGGTCGCGACTGCTCGCGACCGCGGAACATGATCGTCACCTTGACCTTGTCCCCGGCCTTCAAGAACCGCTCGACATGGCCCTTCTTGGTGCCGTAGTCGTGGATGTCGATCTTGGGCCGGAGTTTGATCTCCTTGATGACCGTGTTGACCTGGTTCTTGCGGGCTTCCCGGGCCTTCATGGCGGCTTCATATTTGAACTTGCCGTAGTCCATGAGCTTGGCCACCGGAGGCTTGGCCATCGGGGCGACCTCGACCAGGTCGAGTTCGGCCTCGGCGGCCAGGCGAAGTGCGTCTTCGACCCGGACGATGCCGACCTGCTCACCGTTGGGTCCGACCAGCCGCACTTCTGGGACGCGGATGCGGTCGTTGATGCGAGGCTCGCTGATGTGGTGCTCCTTCTCGTCGGACGGGACTGCGCCGCGGGCGGTGCCCTCAGACGAGGAAACCCCCCGCGACGGCTCGCGGGAGGTCGGTGGCAGTCTGGCTCACACGGCATACGGACGTATGCCGCATCCACCCTCGGCGAACGTCCACAGTCACGCTGTGACCGCCCGCGTCGGGCCAGCGGGGACCCGGTCGCCGAGGCGTGCGCGGGTGGAAGCGACTGCCGTCGGCTTCACTTGAGCATCGAGCCGGCCGGTGGGCAGGCTCGATCGGTTGCCGTCCAGGATATCAGGCGCTCAGAGTTCGCCGAGCCACTCCACCCCGGCCCCCTGCTCGACGTCGAGGGCCATCCGGAACAGATCGGCGATGACACCCTCGACCTTGCCGCCGATGAAGGGCACCGAGACGGTGATCTCACCAGAGACGGTCTGGGTGGTGACTCCGTCGGTCTCGGCGAGGGTGATGGTCCCCTCCATCCGGGCCGGTTTGCCGGGGACGAAGAGGTCGAGGCACGCACGGTCGCGCGTGCGCCACAGTTCCCGCTGTCTGGTGGTGATGTCGGGGCCGACCATCGCCGCGGCGAACGCGGGCAGTCCGTCCGTCGGACGGACGAGTTCGACCATGACCTCCATCCCCCCGTCGGTGTCCCGTAGGTCGACCGCATGCCGCACCGCCAGTTGCCGCCCGGCCACCAGTTCACGGAACTCGGCGTCGGCGATCATGTCGAAGACCTCGTCGTGCGTGGCGTCATAGGAGAGCACGTGGCGGAATCTCACGGGGGGAGTATGGCGCACTCGCCCCCACCCCAGGAGCGGCCCGCGCCGCCGGCCCGGGCACTCAACGCCAGACGAGGCGGAGATCTCCGCCAGCGTCCACCCCCGCGGCCACCGAGAGCACCACCACGCCGAGGCGGTCCGTGACCCGGATTCTCAGCCGGTCGGCCAGGCCGGGTGGGTTGTCCACGAAGGTGACGCTGAACCGGTGGCGAGCGACGCCGTCCCATCGGCCGGAGCCTGTCCACGTGACCGTGGTCCCGACCGCGTCGATGCGGGTGATGGCCGTGGCGACGAAGACGTGGACCCCCCGGACGATGCGCGTCGTCCCAGTGCGGGCGCCGGCCTCGGTGCGACTCACCGACGCCCGAAGGGTGGTCCGGCGCCCGTCCACGGCGATGGTTCCGGTGCCCGTCACCGTGAGCGGTCGCGGAGTGACGGTCACGGTGACGGAGGTCGCGGCAGACTTCCCGTCGTCGTCCGTCACCACCACGTCGATCGCACAGTCTCCGGTCGTGGCGATGGCGTGCGCGACGCTGAAGGTGCCCCCGTGCGGCGCCCCGAAGGCGGAGTAGCCGTCGCAGAACTCCACGAACGAGATGTGGGCGTCGTTGGCGCCGGGATCGGCATACGCGACAGTGACCGTCAGGGGCCGGCCCGCGACCACCCGGTCACCGGGCACGGGGGCCACGATCGTCACCGTCGGCGGGAGGTCACCGACGGTCAGGTCGGCCTGCGCGGTCACGGGACCGTGCCCGGCGTCGGCGACCGTCAGACGCAATCGATAGGTCCCGTCGTCGGTGCAGGTGACGGTCGTGTCAAGGGCAGCCGGATCGGCCACGATGCACATCGCGCCGGCGTCGACTCTGGACAGCGGGACAACGGACCACGCGGTCGTGAGCGGGTCGCCCTCGGGGTCGTATGCCGATCCCGCCACCGCGATCGCCTCCCCTTCCCCGCCGGCAAGGGCGGGTCCGGCATCGGCCGTCGGCGGAAGATTCGCGGCCGGGTCGCGGACCGTGATCGTCGCCGGATCGCTCGTGGCCGTGCCCGTGTCGGTCACCACGTCCGCGACACTGGGGTAATCCCCTGCGTCCACCTGGACACCGACATCGACATGGAGCCACGAAGACTCGCCCGGGGGGATGCCGGCCGATCCGGGTGGCCAGGTCGACTCGGCTTCTCCCCAGGCCCACCAGCCGACGCCCGACTCGTCGGTGATCATGACGGGATCCGTCGTGGTCAGCCCGGTGACGCGGCCCGGAAGCGTCGTGAACCCCGGGTCGGGCACCCGAACGGCGAGCCGCACGAGAGTCACCGGGTCGGGGCTCGCGTTGGTGACCGTCACGGTGTAGCCGTCCGTGGCGCCCGTGGTCACGCTCGCCTCATCGGGGACGAGCCGGACCGAGACGACGGCATCCGCGGCGTGCGCGGCCAGGGGCAGCACACCGGCGATCACCGCGGCGATCAGCGACAACACGGTGACCCAGGCGATCCGCGCGCGCTGTCTCACTGCCTCCATCACCCATCCCCCCGTCTGCGGCCCGTTGTGGCCATTGGGGTGGCCGTCCCGTCATCGACCACTGAATGCAGCGTAGGTCGCCCCACCGACAACCGCTCGCCGTGCGGTCAACCGCTGATGCGGAAGGCGAGCCCGTCGATGCGCGCGCGGAACTCCCCGTCGGTGGCGAGTCGCTCCCCCACCCTCGTGACCAGGGCCTCGACCGCGGACCGGTCCAGACCGGGGATCAGCGTGAGCTCGACCCCGAGCGTCCCGGGGGGCGACGCGGCATACGTCGCAGATGCCGTGACCGCCTCCTCCCGCGCGACCGCGGCCTCGACCGCGTCGGCAACGAACGGGTCCTTCTCGGGGGGAAGCCAGGGCCGCTGCATCGCGAGGGCCCAGACGTGACTGGACCGCAGCTCGCGGGCGTGCGGCTGGCCGAGGTCGAGCACGAGGACATCGCAGCCTTCGCTGACGGCCGCCTCGGCGAGCGTGTCGGCGGTGACCGGCACCGGCCGCGCCGCTGGATTCCAGGCCGCGAGTTCGGCGGTCCCGGTGAACGCCGGCAGCGCTCGACGGCCGTCGGGGGCGGTCAGGCTCACCATCGCCATCTCAACGCTCGGGTCGTGGGCGAGGCCGTGCTCGTCGGTGGCGATCTCGACCGCGTGTGGGACGACGGCGACGAGGAAGCGCCCGGCCGCCACTGACGCCATCATCGCCTCCTCCCCATCCTCGTCGGCCCTCGCGATGGCCGCGATGAGTGCGGGATCGCTCACCCCGGTGTCCCGCTCGAAGCCGGATTCGCTCAGTTCGCGCGCCTGCCAGCTCGTCCCGGCCGAGTCGGTCGCCGCATGGGCGTGGACGCGATGAGGGTGCGAGGCATGGTCACGGGGGTTGGTCACGTCGCGCTCACTGGGGTCGGGACCGGCCGGGCGGTGTAAGCCCACGAAGCGGCGAACATCACGATCCGGGAGAAGTAGTAGATCCAGACCAGAAGGATCAGGGAGATCCCGAAGGCCTGGAACGCGGGCTGGTTCGAGGTCGAGGCGAGGAGCCGGCCGGAGAGTTGCTTGAGGATCTCGAAGAGCACGGCGCCCAAAGCGGCACCCGACCAGAGCGATCGAGCCGGGACGAGGTCCGCGGTCACCCTCCGGAAGAGGGTGAAGAAGAAGACCGAACTCACCGCGGCTCCTATCGCGACGGACAGGGCCGCGAGGAGGGCGCGGACCGTGGCGTGCTGCTGAGGCAGGTGAGCCGAGAGAGTGGCCAGCGTGGCGCTGAGACCGAGACTGGCCAGGAGGATGAGGCCCAGTTCGACCAGGGAGACGAGCGCGCGGGCATAGCCGGCGACCATGCCCGGCTGATCCTGTTTCGGGATCCGGAAGATCGCCATGAGCCCCTCGCGCAGGTCGGAGATCCAGCTCACGCCGGAATAGAGCACGACCACCAGGCCGATCCCCGCCGAGGCCGTCGCCGTGCCCTCGAGCGTGTCGAAGGAGAGCTGGTGGGGCCCGTTGCCGACCATGCCCGGCAGGATCTGTTGCAGAGCCTGGTCGAGGTCCGACTCGGCATCGGGAAACACACGGGCGACTATGCCGACCGTCCCGAACGCGAGCGCGAACAGCGGAAAGATCGACAGGAAGCCGTAGTACGTCACCGCCGCCGCGAGCAGGGAACCCTGCTCGTCGGCATAGTGTTCTGCGGCGCTCCAGACGTGGTTGACGAGCCGAGAGCTGCGGCGCAGCCCCTGCACCCAGGCCGTGACCGTCTCGACCGCGCTCACGGCCGCCCGGCGACGTCGAGCGCCTCGGGGAGACTGAAGGCGCCCTTGTAGAGCGCCGACCCGACGATCGCGCCCTCGATCCCGAGCGGGACGAGGTCGCGGATCGCCGCGATGTCGGCGAGCGTGGAGACCCCGCCCGAGGCGACCAGCGGTGCGTCGGTGTGGTCGGCCACGGCGCGTAGGAGATCGAGATTGGGCCCGGCGAGCATCCCGTCCTTGTTGACATCGGTGACGACATAGCGGGCGCAGCCCTCGGAGTCGAGCCGGGCGAGGACCGCCCAGAGGTTGCCGCCGTCGCGGGTCCAGCCACGGGCCGCGAGGGTCTCGCCACGGACGTCGAGACCGATGGCGACGCGATCGGCATACGTCGCGATGGCCCGGGCGGTCCACTCGGGGTGTTCGAGGGCGGCGGTGCCGACGTTGACCCGGCGACAGCCCGTGGCGAGGGCGCGGCGCAGCGACTCCTCGTCCCGGATGCCGCCGCTCATCTCGACCTTGATGTCGAGCCGACCGACGATCTCGGCGAGGAGGTCGGCGTTGGAGCCCCGCCCGAAGGCCGCGTCGAGGTCGACGAGGTGCAGCCACTCGGCGCCCTGCTCCTGCCAGGCGAGGGCGGCCTCGACCGGGTCGCCGAACTCCCAGCCGCTGCCAGCCACCCCCTGCTGGAGCTGGACGGCGCGACCGTCGGCGACGTCGACGGCGGGCAGGAGTTCGAGGCGTGCGGTCATCGGTCCCTCTCGGATGCGGGAGCGTCGGCGGGTGTTGGGGGCGATGGCGGCGCGGGCGCGTCGGCCGCCTGGTCCGCGGCGGCCCGGATCTCGGCGCGGTGCGACCAGAGGACCCAGGCGAGTCCGGCGACGAGCACCAGCGCGACCAGCCCGAGCCGCTGCGGCCACGACATGCTGGTCAGCAGGGTGACGACGAGGAGGCCGAGGGCGGACCCGACGGTCGTCGCGACCTTGGGTGTCGAGCGCCTGCGGTATGCCGTGCGCCCGCCTCCCGGCGTCGTCGTGCGTCTCGTGGCCGCCCGCCGCCTGGACGTGCGTCCCGAGGTCGCGCGGGAGGTCCCGCGGCTGGTGCGGCGCGTCGTCACAGCGACCTCACCCAGTTCTCCAACAGGTGCAGGCCGGCCTCGCCGGACTTCTCGGGGTGGAACTGGGTGCCCGACAGCGGCCCGTTCTCGACGGCGGAGACGAACCGGGCGCCGTAGTCGGTCGTCGTGACCAGCGGTGCCCGGACGCCCATCGCCCCGTCAGCAGGCGGCAGGTCCCAGGAGAGCGCGGCATACGAGTGGACGAAGTAGAACCTCTGGTCGGCGACCCCGTCGAACAAGACACTGCCTGGCTGGACCTCGACGGTGTTCCAGCCCATGTGCGGGACGACGTCGGCCGGCAGCCGGGAGACCGTACCGGGCCATTCGCCCATCCCCGCAACCGGGTCGAGGCTGGGCTCGTCGGACCCGTCGAAGAGCACCTGCATGCCCACGCACACCCCGAGGACCGGTCGCCCCCCGGCGAGCCGGACGTCGATGAGCCGCGGCCCGTCGATCGCTCTCAGCCCCGCCATGCACGCGTGGAAGTTGCCGACCCCGGGAACGAAGAGCCCGTCGCAACCGGCGACCCGGGCCGGGTCCGCGGTGAGGGTGACCTCGGCACCGACGTGCTCGAGCGCCCGGACCGCCGAGCGGACATTGCCGCTTCCGTGATCGAGAACGACGACAGTGGACATCAGGGCCGACCTCCGCGATGGCTGGGGTGGGCGACCTCGGCGAGGTGCGCCGCTTCTTCACGCATGATCCCGTCGAACCGGGCGACGGACTCGGGGTCGGGTTCGACGAGGGTGCCCAGGGGAGCGTCCGGTTCGACGAGGAGGTCGCGCCCGGGCAGCCGCAGCGCGGCGTGAACTCCCGCGAGCCACGTCAGGGCGTCGCCCGGGATCTCGGCGAGCGCCTCGACGACCCCGGGCAACGCCGGCCGACCGGCTCCGGCGACGTCGATGAGGTCGGTGGCCAGGGCCGGCGGCAGCCCAGGCGCCTGGACGACCCCGGCGCCGGGAAGCCAGACGACCCAGCGTTTCGCGGGACGCCACCCGCGCGCCTGGATGACAACGACCCCGCGCAGCCCGGTCACGAAGAAGCCGGTCGATGGACGGAGGGAGGACGGCAGCGGGCGGGCGGCGAGCGCCATACGGGCCTCGTCATAGGGCGCGGCCGCGCGGGACCGCTCGCTCGCCACGGTGACTCCACTCCACGGGCCGAGGCCGGTCACGTGGACCGAGGTGAGGCCGCGGCCCGCCCAGATCCGCACGCGGTCGGGCCGGGCTCTGGCGAGCAGGAGCGCGCCCAGTGGGCGACGCGCGGCGGAGCTGGCGCGGGTCGGCATCGGGCTACAGCGCACCCTTCGTGCTCGGTATGCCGCTGACGCGCGCGTCGCGCTCGATCGCCGCCCGCAGCGCCCGCGCGACCGCCTTGAACTGGGCCTCCACGATGTGGTGCGGGTCGCGACCCCCGAGCACGCGGACGTGCAGGGCGATGCCGGCGCGGAAGGCGAGGGTCTCGAAGACGTGCCGGGTCAGCGAGCCGACGTAGTTGCCGCCGATCACGGCATACTCCTGCCCGGGCGGCTCCCCCGTGTGCACACAGTAGGGTCGGCCGGCGATGTCGACCACGGCCTGGACGAGGGCCTCGTCGAGCGGCACGATCGCGTCCCCGAATCGCGCGATGCCGCGCTTGTCGCCGAGGGCCTCGGCCAGCGTCTCACCGAGCACGATCGCCGTGTCCTCGACCGTGTGGTGGGCGTCGATGTGGGTGTCCCCGGTGGCCGTGATGTCGAGATCGATGAGCGAGTGCCGCGACAGGGCGGTGAGCATGTGGTCATAGAACCCGATGCCCGTGATGATCGAGGAGCGGCCGGTCCCGTCGAGGTCGACGCGCACCGTGACATTGGACTCGCTCGTCGCGCGCTCGCGGGAGGCCGTGCGCGGAGTGGTCTTCATGATGCGTCCGTTCGTCTGGCCAGGCGGTGCTCGTGACCCAGCTCGGCCATCGCGTCGAGGAAGGCCGTGGTCTCGGCGGGGGTTCCCGCCGTCACCCGAAGGTAATGCGGGATGCCGACATCGCGCACCAGGACGCCCCGCTCGAGCAGCGCCGACCAGGTCGCGGCGGCGTCGGAGAGGCCACCGAAGAGAACGAAGTTGGCATCGCTGGGGACCGGTGGGTAGCCGAGTGCGGCGAGGGCGGTCGCGATCCGGTCGCGCTGTTCCTTGATGGCCCCGACGGTGCCGAGCATGGTGTCCGTATGCCGCAGTGCCGCCACCGCGATCGCCTGCGTGGGCGCGGACAGGTGATACGGCATCCGGACCAGGCGCAGAAGCGCGGTGAGGTCGGGATCGGCGGCGAGATAGCCGAGCCGGCCACCGGCGAGCGCGAAGGCCTTGCTCATCGTCCGGGTGACGACGAGCCGCTCGCGGCCGGCGAGCAGCGTCAGGGCGGAGGGGGTGGCGGGACGGGCGAACTCGGCATACGCCTCGTCAACGACGACGATCGCCTCGGGCGCCGCGGCATAGGCGGCCTCGACGACATCCAGCCCGATCGCCGTGCCGGTCGGGTTGTTGGGCGAGCAGAGGAAGACGAGCGCTGTGTCGGCGGAGTCGATCTGTGCCGCAACCGAATCCGCATCCAGGGTGAAGAGTCGCTGCGGATCGCTGCTGCGTTGGCCAGAAACCCAGCTCGTCTGGCTCGTCCCGGCGATGATCGAGTGCATCGAATACGACGGGGTGAAACCGATCGCCGTCCGTCCGGCGCCGCCGAACGCCTGGAACAGGTGGAGGAGCACCTCGTTGGAGCCATTGCCCGCCCACACCTGGTCGGCGGTGACCGGCGTGCCCGAACGAGAGAGATAGGCGGCGAGCGCGTGACGAAGGGCGGTGAACTCCCGGTCGGGATACCGGTTGAGACCCGGCAGGACCCGGGCGACCTCGGCCGCCATCTCGGCGACGACCCCGGGCGGCACCGGATAGGAGTTCTCGTTGGTGTTGAGGGCGGCGGGGACCACCAACTGCGGTGCGCCGTATGCCGTTTCCCCCCTCAGGTCGGCCCGCAACAGTCGCGTCAGATCGGCGCGTGTCGTCGTCACGCCGCTCCCCCGTCAGCGGTGACAGCACCGACACCGGTCGCGCCGGCGGGCAGCGCGCGCGGCTCGGCGATCCGGGCGAGGATCGCCTCACCGTGCGCGGGCAGGTCCTCGGTCTGGGCGAGCGTGACGATGTGCGCGGCGACATCGGCGAGCGCGGCACGGTCGTAATGCACGACGTGGACGCCCCGCAGAAACGATTGCACCGACAGCCCGCTGCTGTGGCCGGCGCATCCGCCCGTCGGCAGCACGTGATTGGACCCGGCGGCGTAGTCGCCGAGGGAGACCGGGCTGAAGGCGCCGACGAAGATCGCGCCCGCGTTGCGGACGCGTGCAGCGACCGACGGCGCGTCGGCGGTCATGATCTCGAGGTGCTCCGCGCCATACGCATCGACGACGGCCAGCCCCTGGTCGAGGTCATCGACGAGGACGATCGCCGACTGGGGACCGGTGAGGGCCTCCTGGACGCGCTCGCTGTGCTTCGTCGCTCCGGCTCGGCGGGCGACGGCGTCGCAGACGGCCTCGGCGAGTTCGAGATCGTCGGTGACGAGGACGCTCGCGGCCAGTGGGTCGTGCTCGGCCTGGCTGACCAGGTCGGCGGCGACGTGATCGGGGTCGGCGCTCGCGTCGGCGAGGACGGCGATCTCGGTCGGCCCAGCCTCGGCGTCGATGCCGATCCGGCCCTTGAGAAGACGCTTCGCCGCGGCGACATAGATATTGCCGGGACCGGTGACAAGGCTGACGGGTTCGCAGACGTCGTCGCCATCGGTGAAGCCGAACGCGAACGCGGCGATCGCCTGGGCGCCGCCGATGGCATAGACCTCCTCGACGCCGAGCAGGGCGCACGCGGCGAGAATCGTCGGGTGTGGGTAGCCCGCGAGTGCCCCGGTGTTCTCCCGTTGCGGCGGGCTGGCGACGGCGAGTGAGCCGACCCCGGCCGTCTGCGCGGGGACGACGTTCATGACGACCGAACTCGGATAGACCGCACGCCCCCCCGGGACATAGAGACCGACCCGGTCGACGGGAATCCACCGTTCGGTGACGATGCCCCCCGCGGCGACCCGGGTGGTCGTGTCGGTCCGCACCTGGTCGGCGTGCACGGCCCGGGCCCGGGCGATGGACACCTCCAGCGCCGCGCGGACATCGGGATCGAGCCGGGTCAGGGCGAGGGCGAGGATGTCGGCTGGGACACGCAGGCGCTCGGGGCGCACCCCGTCATACCGCTGCGAGAGGTCCCGCAGCGCCGCGGCGCCGCCGTCGCGGACCGCCTCGCAGATCGGCGTGACCGCATGCAGCGCGGCGTCGACGTCGAACTCGGCCCTGGGCAAGCAGTCGCGCAGCTCGCGCAGGGACAGGGATCGGCCACGCAGATCCAGGCGCTGCATCATGGCGCCGATTCTAAAGCGGACGTATGCCGCGGGCTCGCCCCGCTCAGCCCCCGGGCTCCCCCGGCTCGCCGTAGAACAGCCGATCGACGACAGCGCGGGCGCGCCGGCCCACGCGGCGGTAGTTCTCGGCGAGTTCCTGTCCCGACCCTGGGGGCAGGCCCATGATCCGCGCAGTTCCGTCCGCCTCACGAGCGTCGACGGGGACCGCCTCGACCGCGCGACCCCGGAAGAGCATGGCGGCGTCCCGGGTCGCGTCGGCCTGGATCCACGCCTCCGCGAGCGTCGCGTGGTCCCCGCTCGAGATGAGCCGGGCCTGGGCGAGGCCGTGCAGCGCCGGCAGCGTCGAGGTCGTCCGGAGGGTCGGATAGGAGTGGGCGTGTTCGAGTTGGAGCAACTGAACGGTCCACTCGACGTCGGAGAGCCCTCCGGTCCCGAGCTTGAAGTGGAGCCGCCGGTCGGCGCCGCGCGGCAGTCGCTCGGCCTCCATCCGGGCCTTGAGCCGGCGGATCTCCCGGACCTGGGTGGCGTCGAGGCCGGCGGCCGGCCAGCGGATCGGATCGATGAGGTCGATGAACTTCGCCGCGAGGTCGTCATCTCCCGCGACCGGGCGGGCCCGGACGAGCGCCTGCGCCTCCCAGGTCAGGGCCCACCGGTCGTAATAGGCGCGATAGGACTCGAGGCTGCGCACGAGCGGGCCGTTCTTGCCCTCGGGACGCAGATCGGCGTCCAGGCCGATCGCCGGATCGGGACCGGGACGCTCGAGAAGCCGCACGACCTCCTTGATGAGCTCGAGCGCCTGATTCTGGGCGGCGGTCTCCTCGACGCCGATCCGCGGATCGTGGACATACATCACGTCGGCGTCCGAGGCGAACCCACACTCGCGCCCGCCGAGCCGACCCATGCCGACGATGAGGAGATCGGTGCGCAGCGGGGCGCCGGTCCGGGCCTCCTCGGCACGGATGACGGCGTCGAGGGCGACCTGGATGGTCGCGTCGGTGATATCGGCGAGCCCCTGACCGACGCCGACCGGGTCGAGGCCGGCGACGAGGTGCGCCACGGCCACCCGGAAGAGTTCGACCTTGCGGATCTGGCGCGCCGCGGCGACCGCCTCGTCGGGCGAGCGGCGGTTGGCGGCGGCGACGCGCATCCGGCGTTCGACGTCGGCCCGGCTGCGCGGGGCGAGTCCGCCGGTGTCGCCGAGGATCTGGACGGCCTCGGGTGCCGACCGCAGGAGGTCGGCGGCGAAGCGGCTGCGAGCGAGCGTCCGGGCGAGTTGCTCCGCCGCCAGCGGCTCGTCGCGCAGAAGTCGGAGGTACCACGCAGTGGCGCCCAGGGACTCGCTGACATCGCGGAACGCGAGCAGGCCGCCGTCGGGGTCGATCTCCTCGGCGAACCACCCGAGCATCACCGGCAGCAGATGGCGTTGGATGGCGGCACGGCGGGAGATACCCTCGGTCAGTGCCTCGAGATGCCGGAGGGCCCCGTCGGGGTCGCGGAAGCCGAGCGCTCGCAGCCGGTCCCGGGCCGCGTCGGGGGTGAGCCGGACGTCGTCGGCACCGAGCCGGGCGACGGCGTTGAGGAGCGGGCGATAGAACAGCCGCTCGTGGAGCCGGCGCACTTCGCGGGCCTCGGCTCGCCACGCCTGCTCGACCGCGGTGACCGGGTCCTGGCGGTGCCCGAGGGCTCGGCCGAGCCGGCGCAGGTCGGCCTTCGCCGTCGGCATGAGATGCGTGCGGCGGAGGCGCTGCAACTGGATCCGGTGTTCGAGGGTGCGCAGGAGCCGGTATGCCGAGCCGAGGACGTTGGCGTCCTCGCGGCCCACATAGCCGCCCCGCGCGAGGGCGGCGAGACCGTCGAGCGTGGTCCCCGAGCGGAGGGCCGGATCGGTGCGCCCGTGAACGAGCTGGAGGAGTTGGACGCTGAACTCGATGTCGCGCAGGCCACCCGGACCGAGCTTGAGCTGGCGGTCCGCCTCGGCGCTGGGAATGTGCGCCTCCACCCGGCGCCGCATCGCCTGGACGTCGTCGACGAAGTTGTCCCGGGAAGCCGCCTCCCAGACCATGGGCTTGACCGTCTCGAGATAGGCCTCGCCGACGACACGGTCACCCGCGACCACCCGGGCCTTGAGGAGCGCCTGGAACTCCCAGGTCTTGGCCCAGCGCTCGTAATAGGCGCGATGGCTCGCGATGGTGCGCACGAGGGGGCCCTGCTTGCCCTCGGGCCGCAGGGCGGGGTCGACCTGCCAGAGGGTCCCGGCCGGTGTGGAGCGGCTGCAGGCGGTCATGATGCGCGTCGCCATCGTCGTCGCGACCTGCATCGCCTCCTGCTCGGGCACTCCCTCGGCCGGCTCGGCAACGAAGATGACGTCGACGTCGCTGATGTAATTGAGCTCCCGCCCGCCCGTCTTGCCCATGGCGATGACCGCCAGCCGGCAGGTCACGGCGGCGGGTCCGGCCTCCGATCGGGCGATGACGTAGGCCGCTTCCAGTGCCGCCTCGGCGAGGTCGGCGAGCGCGGCAGCGGTGACCGGCATCGCGGCGAGCGGGTCGGGCGCGGTGAGGTCGAGTGCGGCGATTCCGAGGAGACCGCGCCGATAGAAGACCCGGAGAGCGTCGTCCGGGGTCAGGCCCGCTGGGGGATTCTCGACCGCGCCGACGAGGCGCGAGATCCGCTCCTGGACCGCACGCGGGCGGGCCTGGGCGACGCTGCGCCAGTGCTCGGGGTGGGCGACGAGATGGTCACCGAGGGCGATCGAGGCGCCGATGACCGCGAGCAGGCGCTGACGGCCGACGCCGGGCCGGCGCAGTTCGGCGATGAGCGCCGGCAACTCGGTGCGCAGATCTGAGCCCTCGGGCTCACGATCGGCCGCGGCCCGGAGCGCCTCCATGAGACGCACGAGCGTCAGCAGGGCCAGGTCGGGGTCCGCCACGTCGGCGAGGGCCTGGAGGAGACCGTCAGTGAAGGACTCGTCGAGGGGATCGATGAGGCCGGCCAGGGCCTTGTCCGCGATCAGTCGCGCGGCCCGGTCGGGATCGGCGAACCCCAGACGGGCGAGCGCCGCCCCTGCGCTCTCCGTTCTCGCCGTCGACACGGGTTCAACCCTAACGGGCCGCGCACTCGGGGCTGGTCAGAGACGGGGCAGGAGGCGCTCCAGCTCGAACGCGGTGACCTGGTGGCGGTAGTCCTCCCACTCCCGGCGCTTGTTGCGCAGAAAGAAGTCGAAGACGTGCTCGCCGAGGGACTCGGCGACCAGTTCGCTGCGCTCCATCGCCGCGATCGCCTCGGACAGCGAACTGGGCAGGGGTTCGATGCCCATCGCGCGGCGTTCCTTGCGGGTGAGGCTCCAGACGTCCTCCTCCGTCTCCGGCGGAAGTTCGTATCCCTCCTCGATCCCTTTCAGGCCAGCGGCCAGGATCATCGCGTAGGCGAGATAGGGGTTGCAGGCCGAATCGATGGTCCGGACCTCGACGCGGCTGCTCTGGCCCTTGAGCGGTTTGTACATCGGGACCCGGACCATCGCCGAGGTGTTGTTGTGCCCCCACGTGACGTGGGCGGGCGCCTCGCCGCCGCCCCACAGGCGTTTGTAGGAGTTGACCCACTGGTTGGTGACGGCCGAAATCTCCGCCCCATGCCGGAGTATCCCGGCGATGAACTGCCGGGCCACGGTCGAGAGCTGATACTTGGCCCCCGCCTCGAAGAACGCATTGGCATCGCCCTCGAAGAGCGACATATGCGTGTGCATGCCCGACCCGGGATGCTCGGCGAAGACCTTGGGCATGAACGTCGCATAGATGCCCCGCTCGAGCGCGACCTCTTTGACGACAGTGCGGAAGGTCATGATGTTGTCGCTGGTCGTGAGCGCATCGGCATACCGCAGGTCGATCTCGTTCTGACCCGGGGCCCCCTCGTGGTGGCTGAACTCGACGGAGATCCCGATGTTCTCGAGCATGGAGATCGCGGCGCGGCGGAAGTCGTGGGCCATCCCCTTGGGGACGTGGTCGAAATAGCCCGCCTGGTCGATCGGCTCCGGCCGCTCCCCCGGCACCCAACCGGCTTTGAGAAGGAAGAACTCGATCTCGGGATGCGTATAGAACGTGTAGCCCATTTCCGAGCACTTCGCCAGCGTCCGCTTGAGGACGTGCCGCGGGTCGGCGATGCTCGGCGAGCCATCCGGGAGCATGATGTCGCAGAACATCCGGGCGGTGCCGGGGGATTCACCCCGCCACGGGAGGATCTGAAAGGTCCCGGGGTCGGGTTTGGCGAGCATGTCCGACTCGAACACGCGGGCGAACCCCTCGATGACCGAGCCGTCGAAGCCGATGCCCTCGGCGAACGCGCCCTCGAGCTCGGCCGGGGCGATGGCCACCGACTTCAGCGTCCCGAGGACGTCCGTGAACCACAGGCGCACGAACCGGATGTCTCGTTCCTCGATGGTCCGCAGGACGAACTCCTGCTGACGATCCATGCGCGCCATACAAGCGCACGTGTGTTACGGGCCTGTTAACCGGACCGGCGTCGGCGCCTGGAGCGGGAGGCGGCGAAGGCCCCGGGATCGCTCCCGGGGCCTTCCCTCCTGCCGTATGCCGTGCTCAGGCTGCCGTCACCGGCTCACCCGAGCAGTGGCTCACTTGAAGCTGATCCGAACCTGCAGCGGCCAGCCGCGGCTCGCCTGCGACAGCACGGTGACCATCGTGCCGGTGCCGGCGACCTGAACCGAGTTCATCGGGTTGGCGGAGCTCCAGTACTTCATCGGGTTGGTGTCGTCGAACGTCGCGACCCCAGGGCGGGATGGCAGGGTGACCGGGACACCGCTCTTGTGGAAGGTGACCTTGTCGGTCCGCTCCAGACCGAAGGTCGCGTCGAACGCGCCGCGGCGGTTGGTCACCGTCTGGCCGTTGCTCGCGACGATCGCCTGCGGGTGGAGATCCACCGGAAGGGCGAACCCGGCACCCGGGTGGGTGATCGTGTTGTTGTCGGAGTAGCGGGTGTCGACGTACCACACCAGCATGCCGTTCTGGAACGGGAACCGCTCGACCCAGTCGGGCTTGCTGTCGGCCCAGCCGAAGTTGTACGGCCCGGTCTTGAGCGTCGCGTCGTAGTCGGAGTAGACCCGGTTCTCGACGAGGTAGTAGTTCTGCTTCATCTCCGATGTCGTTCCGGTCATCCGCGTCCAGCCGGAGGTGGTCCAGCCGGCGTCGGTCTCGGCGCCATCGGTGAGGATCGTCGTCGAGCCCTTGGTGATCCTGATGTTGTCCAGGAACGGACCGCCGTAATGGAGGCCACCATCGGTCAGGTAGCGGAACCGGAAATCGATCTTCTTGCCGGCGAAGGCGGACAGGTCCCAGGTCGTCGGGACCCAGGTCGGGTTCTGGCCGGTGATCGGGTCACCGACCTGCGTCCAGGACTTGCCGCCGTCGGTGGACGCCTCGGCATACAGGTTGTCGTAACCCTCCTCGATGTCGGCCCACAGCATCGCATCGACCTTCGCGGTCGACGCACCCGTGAGGTCGAGTTGACGGGTCATCGTCGTGTTGAGGTTGTCGGCCGAGCCGCCCCACCACTCCATCGATCCGGCATACGGCGTGTTGTAGGTGGTCGTCATCTTGCGGTCCGGAAGGAGGATGGCGAGGGCCTGTGGCATCCCTTTGCCGTCCTTGTTGGCCGGGCCGAGGATCGGCTGGTAGGTCTTGCCCTTGCTGTAGGTGAACAGCTGGTAGTCGAGCCAGCCGAGGAGCAGCTTCTCGTGCGGACCCATGTAGCCGGGGATCGTGCCGATCGCGGTGCCGCCGCCGTTGAGCCAGGACCCCGAGGACATCAGCGTCCAGAACGCCGTGCTGTTGTCTCCACCGGCGGTGTCGTAGTAGTCACGCAGACCGAGGTCGTGGCCGAACTCGTGGGTGAAGACGCCGAGGCCGCCGTTCTCGGGCTCCGTGGTGTAGTCGCCGACCCAGATGCCCGAGTCACCGATCTGGGCGCCACCGAGCTTGTTGAAGGACGGGCCCGTGGACCCGGCCTGGTCGACGTTGACATACCAACGGTGGCTCCAGATGGCGTCCTCGCCCTGGGCGCCGCCACCGGCCTCCTCGCCCTCACCCGCGTGGATGTCCTGGAAGTGGTCGATGTAGCCGTCGGGCTCGTTGAAGTTCCCGTCACCGTCGTAGTCGTAGCGGTCGACCTTGTCGAACTGGCTGAGGTAGGCGCGGATCTGGGCCTTGGTCTTGCCCATCTTGACCTGGTTGGCATACCACGCGTCGACGCTGTCTTCGATGAACGGCCAGTAGCCGTCGCTCTCGGCGATCTCGTTGGAGCCGTAGCGGGCTTCGTTATAGGGCACCTTGACCCAGTCCGCGACGTCGCCCTTGGCAAGGAACCGGCCCTGGGACTGCTTCTGATAGAAGTCCTTGAAGGAGGTGCCCGTCCCGAACATCATGTTCTTGTAGTGGGCGGTGTTGAAGTCCTTGATCCAGTAGGTCGAGTTGTTGTCGGTGGGGCTGCCGTCCCAGTTGCGGTCCGGTGCCGGGATCTGGTTCTTCAACGGGCCCGCCGTGCCACCTGTCGAGGCCATCGTCTTGTTGCCGAACTGCACCAGGATGGTGAAGATCGACTCCTCGCGGGTCGTGGGGTACCACACCCACCGGCTCTTGGCGGCCGGATCACCGGCGCGCGCCGCGGGGTTGCCGGCGATCTTGATGACGCGGTTGGTGCCGCTGCCCTCGAGCGTCGCCTGGCCGTTCATCAGCTTGGTGACCGCTTCCTGGCGCAGGTTCGCCTGGGCGTCCGCAAGCGGGTTGGGCAACGAGTCCCCACCCTTGCGGATGGCCGCGCCATCCGTGCCGGCCGGCGCCGGCGTCGACCCGGCCTGTGCCGTGGACGGAGCCATCGTCAGGGCGAGCGCGGCGACCGCGACCCCGGACACGGCTCCCACGTGTCTCTTCTTCACTACCAGTCCTCCCAGATCGGTGTCGGGCCCCGCGGGTGGCTGGGAACCCAGGAGTAGGCAAACACGAATCGGCCCCGCGATCCAGGCTTAGCGCACAACGAATTCCCGTGGAGTACCAGAATTTCCCGAAGATTCGTGTGGTAGGGGCCGATCCGGCGGTCAGGTCGGGGGACTCCTAGGATGACTCCATGAGCGCCCAGCCTGCCCCCGAGACCACCAATCCCTATGGCACGGGCGCGCAGGCCGCCCCGCAGCGCCGGATCCGCATCCCTCACCTGATGCAGTGGAAGGCGAGCGGCGAGAAGTGGGCGATGCTCACGGCATACGACATGTATTCGGCCGAGATCTTCGACGAGGCGGGCATCCCCGTGCTCCTCGTCGGCGACTCGGCGGGCAACAACGTCTATGGCTTCGAGACCACGGTCCCGGTGACTGTCGACCACCTCATTCCGCTCTGCCGGGCGGTCACGTCGGCGGCGAAGCGGGCGATGGTCGTCGGTGACCTGCCCTTCGGGTCCTATCAGGCGAGCCCGCAACAGGCACTGGCCACGGCGACCCGGTTCATGAAGGAGGGCCTGGCCCATGCGGTGAAACTCGAGGGCGGGGCGGCGATGGTGCCGGAGGTCGAGTTGCTCGTAAGGGCCGGCATACCGGTCATGGGGCACATCGGGTTCACCCCGCAGAGCGAGCACGTGCTGGGCGGATATCGGGTCCAGGGGCGCGGCGCGGGTGGCGAGAAGCTCATGGACGACGCCCTGGCCCTGCAGGCGGCGGGCTGTTTCGCGATCGTCATGGAGATGGTGCCCGCGCCGGCCGCCAAGGCCGTCACCGAGGCACTGCGGATCCCCACCATCGGCATCGGCGCCGGCCCCGACTGTGACGCTCAAGTGCTCGTGTGGCAGGACATGGCCGGCCTGCGCGGCGGGCGCGCGCCGCGGTTCGTCAAGAAATACGCCAACCTCCGCACCGTGCTCGGGGACGCTGCCCGGGAGTATGCCGCCGAGGTCGCCTCTGGCACCTTCCCCGCCGAGGAGCACTCCTTCCTCGAGTGACCCGCTCGGGGCACAAGCGATGCCGTGGCCGGGGCCGCCGGGTCAGGGGAGGGTGAGGATCTCGTTGCCGTGCTCGGTGATGAGGATGGTGTGCTCGAACTGTGCCGAGCGACGCTTGTCGCGGGTCACGACGGTCCACTTGTCGGGCCACATGTCCCAGGTGTGGGTGCCGAGGTTGAGCATCGGCTCGACCGTGAAGGTCATGCCGGGCTCGATGATCGTGCCGTAATGCGGCGCCGCGTCGTAGTGCGGGATGATCAGGCCCGAGTGGAAGGCGCTGCCGATGCCATGGCCGGTGAAGTCCCGGACGACGCCATATCCGAACCTTCGGGCATAGCTCTGGATGACGCGCCCGATGACATTGACCGGGCGGCCGGGCGTCGCCGCGCGGATCCCGCGGTGCATCGCCTCCCGCGTGCGCTCGACGAGCAGCCGCGACTCCTCGTCCACCTCCCCCACGAGATAGGTCGCGTCGGTGTCTCCATGGACCCCGTTGATGTAGGCCGTGATGTCGATGTTGACGATGTCGCCCTCGCGCAGCCTCCGGTCGTCGGGTATCCCGTGGCAGATCACCTCGTTGACGGAGGTGCAGATCGACTTCGGAAAGCCGCGATAACCGAGCGTCGACGGATAGGCCCCGTGGTCGCAGAGGTATTGATGCGCGACGTCGTCGAGCGCGTCGGTGGTGACGCCCGGAGCGATGATCGCCGCCGCCGCCTCCATCGCCTGCGCGGCGATCCGCCCGGCGATCCGCATCTTCTCGATGGTCTCGGCGTCCTTGACCTCAGAGCCCGTGAACGGCCGCGGCGCGGGCCGGTCGACGTATTCCGGTCGCTCGATCGATGCCGGGACGGCACGTCGCGCAGAGATGACGCCCGGATCAACAACGGAGGTGGTCGACGGCATACGGTGGAGTCTAGGCATCGACGTGGTGCACGCCCGCAAACGAAGGAGTCGGTATGGCGTTCTGGTACAACGTGACCACGGGAGCGGTCGAGGACGACGCGAACCGCGGCCAGGACTCCGAGGTCATGGGCCCCTATGACACCGCGGACGAGGCGTCCCGGGCCATCGAGATCGCCGCCGAGCGGACGAAGGCCTGGGATGAGGAGGACCGTCGCTGGGAGGAAGGCGAGGACTGATCCTCGGCTCACCCACCCAGCAGCGCGACGACGTGCTGGCGCACATCCGCCTCGGCCGGCGGCACGGGGGCGCCGATCGCCTGGCGAATGTCATCGGCCTCCCCGAGGCAGCGTGCGGCACGTTCCGGGTCGTCGGTGAGGGCAGCCAGGAGCGCGAGTTCCTCGAGGGCGCTCGCCTGTCGCCACCGATCGCCGAGCCTCCGATGCTCGAGCAGAGACGCCTCCTGCATCCGCATCGCGCGCTCCTCCTCCCCGCGTAGGCGCGCAACGACGCCCCGCTGGTTGAGGCACCAGGCGATCCCCTCCGGGAAGCCCTGATCCTGGCTCAGATCCAGGGCTCTTCCCAGCAGAACGTCGGCCCGGGCGAGCTCCCCGCGCAGGCGGGCGACGACGCCGCCGTTGATGGCCGCCCACACCGCGGGCTCGCCGCCGCCCTGACCGGGGCGAACCGCAGCGGAGGCTGCCCGCGCCGACCCGCCCGCGCCCTGGGTGTCGCCGGAGAGCCATTGCGCCAGGGTGATGGCGTTGAGTTGCCCGCAGACTCCTGCGGCGTCGCCCGCCCGCTCGAACAACGCTCGCGCTTGCGTATGGCGCTCGAGCGCCGCGTGGTAGTCGCCACGCTCGCGGGCGATGCTGCCGAGCCGGCCGAGAGCCCACGCCTCCCCGGCGACGTTGCCGCAGTCGCGGAAGAGGGTTGCCGCCGCCTCGGCTTTGGCGGACGCGATCGCGTAGTCGCACTGAAGAAACGCCATACCCCCGACAGCACCGAGAGCCTGCGCCCGCAGATCCCGGCGATCCTCCCCGGACTGCGTCCGCGCGTCCACCGCCAGCGCTTCGGCGGCCCAGGCCCGACCCTGGGCATAGCGCCCGCGCAGGTAGCACCACTCCCGCATCGCCGCCGCAAGCCGCAGCGCGACGTCGGCCGCCCCGTCAGCCACCGCCCACACCATCGCCGCATCCACGTCTTCGGCGACCGCATCGAGAACCCGAAGCTGAACGCTCGACTTTGGACCCGCGAGTTCGGCCGCGGCGGCCGAGGCGGCGCGAATGACGAGCTCGGCATGGCGCCGATGGATCGTCGCCGCGTCGTCGCGCTCGGCAAGGAGGTCTCGCGCGACCGCCCGGACCAGGTGCAGCATCCGGAAGGTCGCCTGACCCTCCCAGTCCGGGCCGCGCGTGATCAGCGACGCGCCGAGGAGCGCAGCGAGGCTGCGTCGCGTCGACGCCTCGTCGCGGCAGACGACCGCCTGGGCGGCCCGCTCGCGGAAGGCACTGGCGAAGACGGAGAGAGCGGCGAAGAGCTCGCGCTCCTGATGGCCCAGGCTGCGGCTGCTCCATCCGACGATGTCGTCCAGGAGACCGCCGCGCAGGCCGAGTCCGTCATCGCTTTCCGCCTCCCGGCCAGGGGCGAGTGTGTGACGCACGGCGTCGGCGAGTTCGTGGGTGGAATAGACGTCGGTGTGTGCGGCGACGAGTTCGATCGCGAGGGGGAGGCCGTCGACGAGCCGACAGATCCGAGCGATTGCCCCGACGTCTGCCGGTGGCAAGGGCTCGGCGGTGTGGCGCACCATGGCGCGGAGGAAGAGCGCGGTCGCGGGGGCGGCTTCGAGTTCGGCCTCGGCGGCGGGGCTCGCGGGCTGACGCAGCGCGACCAGGGGAAACGACCGCTCGCCAGGGACCTGCAAGCGTTGCCGGGAGGTGACGAGAATCTGGACGTGGGGGTTCCAGAGGCAGACAGCCTCGACGAGCTGCCGGCATCGATCGAGGAGACGCTCGGCGTTGTCGAGCACAAGCACGAGCCGCCGGTCGGCGAGATGCCCGACGATGGATTCGAGGGTCGTCCCCTCAGGGAATCCCAGCGCGTCGGCCACGCCGGCGAACCACCCGTCGGGGTGACGGATGGCGCCGACCCGCACCCAGCGAACGCGCTCCTGGCCGTCCGCATCCGTCACCGCCGCTGCGGCGAGCCGAGTCTTGCCGATCCCCCCGGGACCGGTGATAGTCACGACGCGCGCCCCGCGGTCGAGGAGTCCACGCAGTGCGGTGACGTCCGTCTCCCGCCCGAGGATCGGATCCGGCCAGGCGGGCAACTGGGCGGGGTCACCGCCCGACGTGTCGGCGTCACGCAGCAGCCGTAGTCGGTCACGGTCGGACAGGCCCATCGCGTCGACGAGCAGGAGCATCGTCGAGGGTCGGGGGCTACGGCGACCTCGCTCGAGAAGGGAGATCCCTTCGACGCTGAGGCCGGCCCGGCGCGCGAGTTCGCCCTGGGTCAGCCCGCACGACACCCGTGCGCGGCGTAGTTCCTGACCGATGGTCATCCAACCTCCGGAGGCTCACGCGGGGCGGTCTCGAGGGCAACCCTGCCACGGGCGGCACGGAGAGGCGAGTGCCTCCCACGCCCAGGCCGTTCGAGACGAGCTCCGCGCCCAGCGACCCGGACAATGCCCGGACAATGCCGCCGCTGCGTCCGGGTGGCCTTCCGGCACCACTGCCTGGTCCCTAGCGTCCTGACGTGGGGACGAGGACATCGGCCCCTGCAGGCGACAGAAGGAGCGATCGTGACCGGGGGCGAAGCCGGGCGGACAGGATCGACGCGAACGCGTCCGATCACCGGGGGCCGGTGGGGTGCTGGCGGGGCGCGGGCCTACTGGTGGGGCGGCTGAGGCGATTGCGGTGGCCCGCGCTCCCGCAGTGGCCGCGTCAGAGGTCTCTCGGGCCGGCGCCGGCGAGGTCGACGATCTCGGTGTCGGCGCAGCCGAGGGTTCGCGCCTGGGAGAGATAGAGCCCCCGTCCGTTGTCATTCAGCAGACCGTCGTGGATGGGGACGGCGCGGGGCGCCGCGAGTCGCCGGAGGTAGCCCGTCATCTCGCGACTGCGCTGCCACGGCGCATTGAGCGGGACGCAGGCGATGTCGACCGCGCCTGGATCTTCGGCGAGGGTGTCCCCGGGGTGATAGAGCGTCGGCTCGCCGTCGGCGGTGACGACGACGCCGACATTGGCGATGATCGGGATGTCCTCGTTGATGAGCGCGTGCTTCTCCCCGACCGGCCGCAGGGTCACCGCGCCGATGGCGCGAGTCGTGCCGTCCTGGGCGAGCACGTCATACCCCAGGCCCCGGACGATCTGCGCGGTCTCCGGATCGGTGAGCAGGAGCGCGCCGGGGTTGGCCGCGAGCAGGCCGGGCAGTCGCGAGATGTCGAGGTGGTCGGGATGCTGGTGGGTGACGACGATGGCGGCGAGGTCCGTGGCCGGCGCGAGATCCGGGGTGAAGACCCCGGGGTCGAGGAGGATGCGGGTGTCCGCCATCTCGAGGAGGAGGCAGGAGTGACCGAGGTGAGTGATCCGCATACGTCCCGACGGTAGCGAACGCGGGTGGCGGGAAGAGCCGGCCGGTACGCCGGATTCTGTTCCCGGCGCACGTCACCGCACGCCGGGCGACGGTCATCCATCTGGGCCCGCCGTCGCCGACGGGCTCGAGCGCCCTACCCGTGTGCTCCGGCGGGCCGCCGTCAGGCGCACACTGTCTGGGCTTGCTCCCGGTGGGGTTTACCGAGCCGGCCTGGTCACCCAGGCCGCTGGTGGTCTCTTACACCACCCTTTCACCCTTGCCGAGTTCGGCGTATGCCGATCCCGGCGGTCTGCTCTCTGTGGCACTGTCCCGCGGGTCGCCCCGGGTGGCCGTTGGCCACCACCGTGCCCTGAGGAGTCCGGACGTTCCTCGACCGGGTCACCCCGGCCGCGACCGTCTGGCCGACTCTTCCCGCCCCCGAGTCTACGGCCCCCGTCTGACCCCGTCGAGAGGTCAAACAAGACGCGTCGAGAGGTCAAATAAGAGGCATCGAGAGGTCAACGACGGGCCTCAGTCCCGCTCATCGGTCCACGGCTGTCGGTGCCGGAGCGGCACCGACGACCTCCGCCACCTGGAGGCGGACGACGCCGGTATCGATGTCGGCCTCGACGAGGCGCGCGGTGACCACGTCGCCGAGGTCGACCCTGACCTGCGTTCCCGCCTGCGTCACGACGGCCGGATCGAGCAACTGGACCACCCAGCTTCCCCTGGTGCCGTGGTCGACGATGACAGCCCGGAACTCCTCCCCCAAGTGCGTCGCAAGGACGGCCGCCTCCACGGTGTCCGTGGACGTCCGCTCGACCCCCGACGCCGTGCGCCCGCTGGTCGCCATGAGCTCGGGCAGTGCGGGCAGCGCCTCGCGCGCCCACGCGGGCACCGGACCGCCGCCCGATATCGCCTCGCACACGGCGAGTCCGAACCGGTCGACGAGCCGCCGCAGCGGTGCCGTCACATGGGCGTAGTCAGCGGCCAGAGCCCCATGCTCGGGATGCGCCGGCGGCGCGCCGTCGAAGGCGGCATACGCACTCCCGCGGAACAGGCTGGTGGCCTCATAGATCAGCGCCAGGTGCTTCGGCTCGGTGCGATCGAGTCGGCGGAGGAAATCGCCATACGCCTCGCCCGCCAGCCACGGCACCCCGAGCGCGGTCGCCTGGCGACGGAACCGCTCGACCGCCTGCGGATCCGGCGCCGGCAGCGTCCGGAGTATGCCGATCCCCGCCCCGAGCATGAGACCGGCCGCGGCCATGCCGGTCATGAGGGAGATCTGGGCGTTCCACTCCTCGGCGGCCAACGGCGGCCGGAAGGAGAGCGCGTAGCTCCCGTCGGGATTCTCCGTGACGACCTGTTCGGGCATCGGGAGGCTCGCTCCGCCACGCCGGCGTTCGCAGGCGATCCGCGCCTCGCCGATCTCCCTCAGGAGCAGGAAGCGTTCGTCGTCGGTGCCGGCCTCGATCTGCCCCTGGACGTGCGCATAGTCGAGCCGTTCGACGCTGCGAACCAACGCCCGGTGGACGTCGGCCGATGTCACCTCGCCGTCCGAGCCGAGCCGCAGATCCCAGACGTATGCCGCGCGCACCGCTCCCGGGAGCAGGCTCGCCGCGCCCTCGCTCAGGATGGGCGGGTGGAGCGGGACCCGGGTGTCAGGACAATAGATCGTCTGGCCCCGGCGTCGGGCCTCGGTGTCGATCGCGCCGCCGGGCGCGACGAACGCGGGCAGGCACACGATCGCGTAGCGGACTCGGTAGCCCTCCCCCTCTCGCGCGAGGTGCATCGCCTGGTCGAGATCGAGTGAGCCGGGCGGGTCGATCGTGAAGAACGGGAGGTCCGTCTCGTCGCGATCGGGCCACTCCAGCGGCGCGCCCGCGACCGCCTCGGCCTCGGCCAGCACGTCCGGCGGGAACGTCTCCGGCACGCCGAACTGCCCCCGGATCGCCGCGAACCGCGCTCGCAACGCGGCGTCGCCGAGAACCTCGGCGATCCCCTCGTCGCTATACCTCGCCATTCCATGCTCCGGCATGCGCCCAACCTAGCGTCCGCGTGCCGCGGACCGGCTCCGCCGCGGCCCTCCTAGAGTTGAGCTCGTGCTCATCCTCCTGCCGCCGTCGGAGACGAAGTACCGGCCGACGCGCGGTGCGCCCATGCGGGTGGAGGCGATCTCGTTCCCGGAGTTGTGCGGCATACGGGAAGAGGTGCTCGACGGGCTCGTCGAGGCCTCCGGACGGGAGGACGCGAGGACCATCCTCCGGGTCCCGCCGACGCTCGGCGGCGAGGTGGAGGCCAACCGCACCATCCGCACGCGCCCGGCGCGGCCGGCGATCGAGATCTATACCGGGGTTCTGTATGACGGGCTCGACTGGGCGACCATGACCGCCGCCGGTCGGCGCCGTGGCGCCCGGCGAGTCATCATCTCGTCCGCCGTTTATGGCGCGGTTCGCCCGGGCGACCGGATCGCGCCCTATCGCACGTCGATCTGCGCCGACCTGCCTGGTCCGGGCCCCCTCGACGACCTGTGGAAGGCGTCGCTCGACGCCGTCCTGACCCCCGCCGCTGGACCTGGTCTGCTCGTCGACTGCCGCTCGGGTCCGTATGCCGCCACCTGGCGACCCACGGGCACGCTCGCCGACCGCTGGGTCGCCGTCCGCGTCCCCGGGGCGAGTCACATGGCCAAGCACACCCGCGGGCTCGTGACACGCGCGCTCTGCGAGAGCGCCGCCGATCCCCGCCGGCCCGCGGCGCTGCCCGCCGTCCTCGGAGGCCATTTCGACGTCGGCCTCATCCCGCCGGAGCGCCCCGGCCGGCCCTGGATCCTCGACGCGCTCGCGCGCTGAGGAGATTCTCGGGTCCGGGTGCAACAGACCGGCCCGCGGCGACGTGACTAGGGCATGGTGACCGACGTGGAGACGATCAGCTTCGAGGCCTGGGTCACGCCGCGGCTGCCGGGCCTCCTGCGGTTCGCCTACCTCGTCACCGGGTCGGCACCCGCTGCTCAGGACGCGGTTCAGTCGGCCCTCACCGGCGTCCTCGAACGGTGGGACCGGGTCGCGGACGCGCCCGACGCCGACGCCTATGTCCGGCGCGCCATCAGCAACGCCCACATCTCCGCGTGGCGGCGCTTCGGCCGCCGCCAGCACCCGGTCGCCGACCCGCAGCCGCGCTCCACCCACCCCGACCATGCCGGTTCGCTCGCCGAGCACGATGCCGTATGGCGCTTGTGCGCGACACTGCCACCGGGGCAACGCGCCGCCGTCGTTCTCCGTTTCTATGAGGACCTCGACTATGCCGAGATCGCGGCCGTCCTCGGATGTGCCGAGGCGACGGCCCGCTCCCACATCCACCGCGCCCTCGTCCGGCTGCGGACCGACCTCGCCTCCAAGGACCTCGCATGAGCACGCACGACGACCACGACCTCGAGCGGATCGTCCGGGCCGGCCTCGCCCACCACGCCGACAACGCGCCGTACGACCTCGGCGCTCCCCTTCCGGCACAACACAGTTCGCGGCTCAGACGCGGCCGGCTGCGGCCCGCGGCCGCCGCGGCGAGCGCCATCGCCATCCCCCTCGGTGTCTGGGCCTTCGGGCATCGCTCCCCACCGCCGACGCCCCCGGCCGGTCCGGCAGCGACCGCCTCGACGGCCTCCACGACGGCGTCGGCGGAACCGATCGACACCAGCGACTGGCGCGTCGAGTCCTATGGCAGCGTCCAGATCCGCGTGCCCACGACGTGGGGCTGGGGCGGCGCGCCGACCGACCCGCTCGGCGACGGGCAACTCGCGGACTGCGGGGCGACGCGCGCCTTCGTCGCGCCGGGGGACACGGCATACGAATCCGCGCCGGCAGGAACTGCGTTCGTCGGCCGCCCCGTCATGATGACCGACGTCTGCGCAGGCGGCGGTGACCCCCATCCCACGGTCGACGCCGTCTGGCTCGGGGCCGCCGTCAAGGACGGCACGCAGACGTATGCCGACGGCACCGTCCGGGAGACCCGCACCGTCAACGGCGTCACCGTCACCGTCTTCTCGGCTGACACCGCCCTCCGAAGGGCGATTCTCGGCACTGCCGAGCCCGGCGATGTCGACGCCAACAACTGCCCGGCGGCTCCGCCGGAGATCTCCGCCGACCAGTACCTCCGGGCCGGCACCGAGGGGACTCTCAGCCGAGTCTCGGTCTGTCTCTATCAGCGGCAGCCACGGGGCATGACCCTGTTGTGGTCCGGGAGCAGCAGCGGGACCGGCGTCGCGGCATACGACCGGGCGATGACCGCCGCGCTCGCCGCCGGACCGTCCAAGGCGACGAAACCCGATGAGTTCCAACAGCTCTACCTCGGGCGGGACTACGGCCCCGGACCCGCTGACGGGCCGATGCTGCGGTGGGATCGCGTCGACTTCGATGGGCACGGCATCGCGACGGTGGACGCGGACGGCAACACCGTCTCGGTGCCGCTCACCGAGGCGGTCGTCGGCCCGTGGGCGAGCGGTCAGGCGCCGCTCAAGGCGTATGCCGTGGGCCCGCGACTCGCCGACCCCGCCGGCATCGCCGGATACTTCCGCGGCATGCTGGGCTGAGGCCGCGCGGGCCCCGTGGCGTCACTCGACCGACACGGGCTCCACGGCGACCCCGAGCCGCGCATACGTGCCGGCGGCCCGTCTGTCCGCCGTGAGCAGGGGGAGCCCGTGGGCTAGCGCCGCCAGGCCCACCAGGGCGTCATAGACCGCACCGCCGGCCACGCCGGCCGCCGCCAGGCGATCGAGCGCCTCGGCCTGCTCCGTCTCGGTGAGGAAGACCGTGTGCGGGAAGTTGACACGCAGGGCCCGCCGCGCGACGGGCGGCGACAGGCGATAGTCGGGTGGCAGGCGGGTCAGCACCGAATACGTCTCGTGATTGGCGTGACCAGCCAGTCCCAGTCGCCGACCCCGCACCTGCGCCGTCACCACCGCGTGAGTCCGATGATCCTGCAACAGAAGCGGAATCGCGGCGCTGGTGTCGAGCAGGAGGTCAGCGCTGGTCGGCAAGGCGCAACGCCCGCACGTCGTCGTCGGTCAGGCTGCCTCCCCGGGACGGGATGACCAGGAAGCCACCGTCGTCGACCAGGACGTCGCTCGGGATGGGCTCGATGAGAATCCCGGCACCCAGCACCGACACGCGCACCTCACCGGGAACGAGTCCCACCTGGGCACGCAACTCCCGCGGTATGACGATCCGCCCCGCCTTGTCGATCGTCGTCTCCATGGCACGACGTTACCATCGACATGGTAACGCCGCCAGGCGATCGAGCCGGGGCGTCAGCCGCCCAGCGTCGCGATGGCCGCGTCGAGGTCGGCGATCACATCCCGCGGATCCTCCAGCCCGACGCTCAGGCGGATGGTGCCCGGCTCGATCCCCAGATCCAGTCGCTCCTCCTCGGGGATCCGCGAGTGGGTCGTCGTCGCCGGATGGGTCGCCAGGGACTTCGAGTCACCGAGATTGTTGGAGATGTCGATGAGGTCGAAGGTGTCGAGCACGCCGAAGGTGCCGGCCTTGTCGGCGTCGAGCGTGAAGGTGACCACCGACCCACCACCGGTCATCTGGCGGCGGGCGAGGTCCGCCTGTGGGTGTGAGGCGAGCCACGGATAGAAGACTCGGGACACGCGCGGGTGCCCCTCGAGGAACTCGGCGACGGTCAGCGTGTTGGCCGCCTGGCGCTCCATCCGCAGGTCGAGCGTCTCGAGCGACTTGACGAGCACCCACGCCGTGAACGGCGACATGACGAGCCCGAGATTGCGGATGACGGGCTGGGCGACCGTCGTCACGAACGCCTTCGAGCCGAGGACGGCACCCCCGAGCACGCGGCCCTGTCCGTCGATGTGCTTGGTCGCCGAATAGACGACGACGTCGGCCCCATGGGCCAGGGGTGAGGAGAACACCGGCGTCCCGAACACGTTGTCGACGACCACGGTCGCCCCCGCCGCGTGGGCCAGCTCCGAGACCGCGGCGATGTCGACGAGCCGCATCGTCGGATTGCTCGGCGTCTCGAAGAAGACGGCCGTGGTCGGCACCGACAGCGCTTCCCTCCAGGCGTCGAGATCGGTCCCGTCGACGAACACCGCCTCCACGCCCCAGCGCGGCAACACCTGGGCACAGATCGCGTAGCAGGTCCCGAACAGCGCCCGGCTCGCCACGATCCGGTCCCCTGCGCCGCACAACCCGCCGAGTGCGGCGAAGACCGCCGCCATCCCCGTCCCGGTGGCGTAGGCCGCTTCCGCCCCCTCGAGCAGGCGCAGCCGGTCCTCGAACATCGCCACGGTCGGGTTCGCGTAGCGGGAGTAGGAGAACCGCTCGATCTCCTCGGTGAAGGTGCGCTCGGCCTCCTCCGCCGAGGAATAGACATAGCCCGACGTCAGGAACAGCCCCTCGGCCGTCTCCTCGAACTGGCTGCGCATGAGCCCGCCCCGCACGGCGAGCGTGTCGCGGTGGAGGTGTCGGTCTGCATGGTCGGCCATGAGGGAAGGCTAACCAGCGCCACCGACAGCCCCCACCGGTTATCCGCCGACTGGACCTCCCACCCCGCCGACCTGCACGAACGTTCAACGAGACGCTCCGGTTGCCGTTGTCGGTGGCGCCCCCTAAGGTGTCCAACGGTCGACATTCGCCGAAGGAGTCGCAATGCGTTCACGCAGGTCCGCCGTCGCCGCCCTCACCGGTTTCCTGGTGGCGATCGCCGGGATGGTCTTCCCCCAGATCGCACCCGCTGCGGCCGCCGCCCGCACCGCGACGCTCGTCGGCAGCCTCCAGTCGGAACTCGGCTGTCCCGGCGACTGGCAACCCGAGTGCACGACGACGGACCTGGCGCCCGTGGGCGACACCACGGCATACGCCAAGACGTTCACGATCCCCGAGGGCAGTTGGGAGCTCAAAGTCGCGATCGACCACAGCTGGGACGAGAGCTACGGCGCCCCCGGCGGGGGCAACCTCCCGCTCGTCCTCCAGGGTCCGGCGCAGATCACCGTCTCCTATGACGACGCCTCCCACAAGATCGGCCTCACCCCGAAGCTCGCGGCTGGGGTCACCGCCGCCGACAAGGCCATCGCCGGCAACTCACTGCGCACCCCCCTGACCCGCGAACGCTTCTATTTCGTCATGACCGACCGGTTCGCCAACGGCGACACCACCAACGATCGCGGTGGCCTGACCGGTGACCGGCTCGCGACCGGGTTCGACCCCTCCGACAAGGGCTTCTATCACGGCGGCGACCTCGCTGGCCTCATGGGGAAGCTCGACTACATCAAGGGCCTGGGCACCACGGCGATCTGGCTGACGCCGAGTTTCCAGAACCGCCCGGTCCAGGGCACCGGCAGCGAGGCCAGCGCCGGTTACCACGGCTACTGGATCACCGACTTCACCAGGATCGACCCGCACCTGGGCACCAACGCGCAGATGAAGCGGCTCATCTCGGCGGCCCACGCCAAGGGGATGAAGGTCTTCTTCGACATCATCACCAATCACACGGCAGACATCCTCGACAACGCCGAGCACTCCTACGACTACCGCAGCAAGGCCGACTACCCCTACAAAGACGCCTCCGGCGCCCCATTCGACGACCGGGCGTATGCCGGGGGCGACACCTTCCCGGCGATGAACCCCGCCACCTCGTTCCCCTATACCCCCGCCTTCCGCACCGAGGCCGACAGGACGGCCAAGGTCCCGGCCTGGCTCAACGACCCGACGATGTATCACAACCGCGGCAACTCCTCCTTCTCCGGCGAGAACAGCGAGTACGGCGACTTCTTCGGCCTCGACGACCTGTTCACCGAGCGGCCCGAGGTCGTCAAGGGGATGGGCGCGATCTACAAGACGTGGGTCGACCTCGGCATCGACGGTTTCCGCATCGACACGGTCAAGCACGTCAACCTTCAGTTCTGGCAGCGGTTCGCCCCCGACGTCCTCGCGCACGCCGCGGCGATCGGCAAGACGAAGTTCTTCATGTTCGGCGAGGTCTATGACGCCGCCGCGAAATTCATGAGCCAGTACTCCACCACCGGGAAGCTCCCGGCGACTCTCGACTTCGGCTTCCAGACCAATGCCGTCGACTTCGCCGGCGGCCGCGAGACGACCGCCCTGCGCGACTTCTTCGCGACGGACGACTACTACACCGACACCGACTCCAACGTCTACGAGAACCCGACCTTCCTCGGCAATCACGACATGGGCCGGGTCGCGATGATGCTGTCCGGCAAGGGATTCAGCGGTGGCGACCTGCTCGCCCGGGTGCGCCTGGCGAACTCCTTGATATTCCTCACTCGCGGCCAGCCCGTCGTCTACTACGGCGACGAGCAGGGCTTCATCGGCTCCGGCGGCGACAAGGACGCCCGCGAGGACCTGTTCGCCACCCAGGTCGCGCAGTATGCTGGGGAGGCCAATCTCACGGGGCCGTCCGGGGCCCGCGACCGCTATGCGACGACTGCGCCGCTCTATCTCCAGATCAGGAAGCTCGAGTCGCTGCGCCGCACGAATCCCGCCCTCGCCGACGGGGCGCAGATCCACCGGTATGCGAGCGGTGCCGCCGGCATCTACGCCTTCTCCCGGATCGACCGCGCGACGGGCATCGAGTACCTCGTCGTCGCCAACAACGCAACGACTGGCAGATCGGCCAACTTCGACACCCTGACCCGCCGCATGCGCTTCACCCCGATCCTCGGCGGCGGCAGCGCGGTCACGTCCAATGCCTCGGCCCGGGTGAGCGTCAGCGTGCCGGCGCTGTCGGTGCGCGTATTCAAGGCAGCGGCCAGGATCCCGGCCCGCACCTCCGCTCCCCCGGTCTATCTGACCGCCCCCGCCGCTGGTGGGGTCGTCAGCGGCCGGGCTCAGATCTCGGCCGCCACCACTCAGTCGGCATTCACGCAGACGACGTTCGCGTTCCGCCCGGTCGGCACGAGCGCGTGGCAGAAGCTCGGCACCGACGATGCCCAGCCCTACTCCGTCTATCACGATGTGTCCGGCTTCGCACCGGGCACGCTGCTCGAGTACCGCGCCATCGTCAAGGACAGCAGCGGCAACTACACCGCGACGTCGACGTATGCCGTGGCCGGCGCCGCGTCCGCCCGGCCGGCGAAGCCCGGTGCGACCACGCGCAGCGCGGCGCACGGCCGGAGCCCGGTGACCGCGGTCAACTCCATCGGTCCGGTCACCCAGCCCGACTTCGTCTCGGTTCCGGGCAGCCTGGACTCCGAGCTCGGGTGCACCGGTTCCAACGCGGGCGACTGGCAGCCCGACTGTGCCGACGACCAGATGACCCTCGATCCCAACGATGGCATCTGGAAGGCGACATTCACGCTGCCCGCCGGCGACTACGAATACAAGGCAGCGATCAACAAGTCCTGGGACGAGAACTACGGCCTCGGCGCCGTCCGCGGCGGACCCAACATCCCGCTGCACTTCGGCGGCGGGACGATCACCTTCTACTACGACCATTCGACCCACTGGATCACCTCAGACGCCCAGGGTCCGATCGTCACCGCACCGGGGTCGATGCAGTCCGAGCTCGGCTGCATGGCCGACTGGCAGCCCCAGTGCATGAATCCGTGGCTGCAGGATCCCGACGGTGACGGGACATACACCTATGTCACCGATCAGCTGCCACCGGGCAATTACGAGTTCAAGGTCGCTCACGGCCTGAGCTGGGATGAGAACTACGGCGCGGGCGGGGTGCCGGGCGGACCCAACGTCCCGTTCTCCGTCAGCAAGCCGGGAGTCGTGATAACCATCACGTATGTCCTGGCGACCCACGAGATCACCGTGACCACGTCGAGTTCGGGCGCGGCTCCCGACCTCAAGGCAGCCAAGGCGTTCTGGGTGCAGCGGGCCCTGCTCGCCTGGCCCGCCGACGCGATCCCCGACGGCGCGAACCCGAAGCTGTTGAAATGGCGCCTCCACTTCTCGCCGAACGCGGGGATCACCGTCGATGCCGAGGACCTTCCCGGGAGCAAGAGCCTGCCACTGACGTATGACGCGGCGGGCCTCCCCGCCACGGTCGTCGCCGCACATCCCGAGCTGAAGGGCTATCTCGCGCTGCGGCTCAACAGCGTCGCCGCGCAACGGGCCGACACCATCCTGCGCGGCCAGGTCGCCGTGGCGCTCTATGACAACGCCGGCGCCCTGCTCGACGCGACCGGGGTCCAGACCGCCCACGTCCTCGATGACCTGTATGCCGCCCAGGCCACCACCCGCTCGTACGGCGCGGTCTTCACCGGCACCGGTGGGCCGACCTACCGCGTCTGGGCGCCGACCGCGGAGAGGGTCACCCTGCTGACCTGGCCCGCTTCCTCCCCGGCCGACGCTCCGCTCTCGGCAGCGACCCGGAGCGCGATGACCCGGGCGGCGGACGGATCGTGGTCGGTGAAGGCGGGTGCAAAGAATGCGCGCTACCTCTTCGAGGTCGGGGTCTTCGTCCGCTCCACCGGTGCGATCGAGACGGTGCGGGTCACGGACCCGTATTCGGTCGCGCTCACCCTCGATTCGACGAGGTCGGTCGCGGTGAACCTGAAGGATCCGGCCTTCCGGCCGTCCCTGTGGACCACGGCCGCCCAGCCGAAGCTCGCGCGGTTCGTCGACTCCTCCATCTATGAACTCCACGTACGCGACTTCTCGATCTCCGATGCCACGGTGCCCGCGGAACAGCGCGGGTCCTATCTCGCGTTCACCGGGTCGGGCGACGGCATGAAGCACCTGAGCACGCTCCGGGCGGCCGGGCTCAACACGATCCACCTGCTGCCGACATTCGATATCGCCTCGATCGAGGAGAACCCGGCCAAGCAGTCGACCCCGGCCTGTGATCTGCCCAGCTACGCCCCCGACAGCGACCAGCAGCAGGCGTGCATCGACGCGATCCGCGGGAGCGACGGTTTCAACTGGGGCTACGACCCATGGCATTGGATGACTCCCGAGGGCTCCTACACCTCGACCCCGGCCAACGCCGACGGTGGCAAGCGGGTCGCCGAGTTCCGCTCGATGATCGGTGGCCTCCACCGGGCCGGGCTGCGAGTCGTGCTCGACCAGGTCTTCAACCACACGCCCACGTCCGGACTCGCGCCGACGAGCGTTCTCGACCAGGTCGTCCCCGACTATTACCAGCGCCTCGACGCGACCGGCAAGGTCCAGACCTCGACCTGCTGCCAGAATGTCGCGACCGAACACGCGATGGCCCAGAAGATCATGGTCGACTCGGTCGTCACCCTTGCCCGCGACTACAAGGTCGACGGCTTCCGGTTCGACCTCATGGGCCACCACAGTCGTGGCAATATGCTCGCCGTTCGCCGAGCGCTCAACGCCCTCACCGTCGCCAACAGCGGGGTCAATGGGTCGAAGGTCTACCTCTATGGCGAAGGCTGGAATTTCGGCGAGGTCGCCGACAACGCCCTGTTCACGCAGGCCACCCAGGGGCAGCTCGGCGGGACCCACATCGGCACCTTCAGCGACCGGCTCCGCGACGCGGTCCGCGGCGGCGGACCCTTCGACGACGACCCACGCAAGCAGGGCTTCGGCAGTGGCGAGTTCACCGACCCCAACGGTGCCGCGATCAACGCCGGAGCCGAAGCCAACCTGCGGCATGACACCGACCTCGTCGAACTCGGCCTCGCCGGCAACCTCCGGTCGTTCACCTTCCGGCTCAACACCTCAGGTGCGCTCACCCGAGGCGACCACGTCGACTACAACGGCTCACCGGCCGGCTACGCGACCAACCCGGACGAGGTCGTCAGCTATGTCGACGCCCACGACAACGAGACCCTCTTCGACTCGCTCACCTACAAACTCCCGGTGACGACGTCGATGCCGGACCGGATCCGGATGAACACCCTGTCCCTGGCGACCACGGCGCTCGCGCAGACGCCGAGTTTCTGGCATGCCGGCGCCGACCTCCTGCGCAGCAAGAGCCTCGACCGCAACAGCTACGACAGCGGCGACTGGTTCAACATCCTCGATTGGACCGGCGCGGACAACGGCTTCGGCCATGGCCTGCCACTCAAGGGCGACAACGGCGCCAAATGGGACTACATGAAGCCGCTGCTCGCCAACGCCGATCTGAAGCCGACCGCCGCCGAGGTCGCCACGGCGAGCGCGATGGCCAAGGACCTGCTGCGACTGCGCTATTCGACGCGGCTCTTCCGCCTCGGGTCGGCCGCCGCGATCAACGCCAAGGTCAGCTTCCCAGTCAGCGGCACCAGCGATGCGCACCCAGGAGTCATCGTCATGCGCATCGACGACACCATCGGCGCGGATCTCGACCCCGCGCTGCGCGGGGTGGTGGTCGTGTTCAATGCGACTGCGACCCCCGTCGACCAGGTCGTGCCGGGAATGGCCGGGACCGATCTCGTCCTCTCGCCCATCCAGGCGGACGGCTCAGATCCGGTGGTCAAGTCCGCGTCATGGGCCTCGGCGATGGGAACGGCCACCGTGCCCGCCCGGACCGTGGCCGTGTTCGTCCAGCACTGACGGGATCGCCGAGGCCGCAGGACTTGACGTCCCGACCCGGCCGGGTCGGGGCGTCAAGGGGTCGTGACGGCGGTCAGGGAGTCCCCGAGGCGAACAGCGCCTGGGCATAAGCCCTTGGCACGTCGGCCATCGACCGCACCGGGACACTCACCCCGCCGGTGGCGTCAGCGACCCGCTTGAGCGGACCGATCCGCCCCTGAGGGTCGATCAACAGATAACTGATCGTCACCGGCTTCTTGGGGTTGTAGAGCTTCTTGACCGACGACAGCAGCTGATCGATCGTCACGGAGTTCGCCGTCGCTTCGTTGGTGCCGTCGGTGAGCACGAGCAACTGGTTGAGGTAGCCCTCCCGGTAGTTCTTCGTCGCATGCGCATACGCCTGCTTGACGGCGAGATACAGCGGAGTCCCTCCACCGGCCTGCGCCGCCTTGACCTGGGCGAGCACGTCATCGGAGTGGATCCGGCCGGCCCCGGTCGGGGTGTCGTTGAGCTCGAGCGGGAGTTCGGAGTCGATGAGGTCGTGCCCCTGCGACGTGCGGAAGAACCACACCGTGGACGCGGCCTTGGGGGATGCCAAGGTGTAGGCACGCGCGGTCAGCTGCTTGACCAGCCCGAGCCGGGAATAGGCAGAGCCGGGGAAATCGAGATTCATGGACCCCGACAGGTCGATGAGCGCCATCGTCGATCCGTGGGTGTGCATGGTCCCCCAGGCATACCGGATGCTCTTGATGGCGTCTGCGTCGAAGTTCGCCGGGCTGATCGGCGTCTGGCCGGTGGAATCGGTGCCGACCGTCGGGGCTCCCCCGGCTGGGCTGCGCCAACCCGCGGCCTGCAGGGCGATGGTCCCGGCGGGTGTGCGGGCATACCCGGCGAAGGCGGTCGCCGCGCTCCCTCCTGCCTCGGTAGCGGTGACGGTGATAGGAACGGTCGCCGCGCCGGCGCCCAGCGGAATGCTGACGAACTGGACCTGGGGGTCGCTCGCGTTGTGCGCGATCACGTCCCGCTCGGTCGTCACGACCGCCGAGACTGTCCGAGCGAACTCGTCGGGGGTGGCGGCGTCGAGGAGCGCGTTGGCCTCATCGAGGGACTCGGTGACCGTCGTGATCTTCTGCTCGCTGTGGACGACCGCGATATCGGCTCTGGTCGGCTGGTAGTAGTTCGGCGCTTTCGTCACCGGCGTCCCGCCATTGGCGAGCGCCGTCAGCGTGCCGAAGGCGACCGAGCCGACCAACGTCTTGGCGGGGTCGGGCGCGGCGATTCGGAAGGCTCCCCACTCGGGGTGCCCCATGGATTTCCACGTGCGCTTGTCGGTGAACAGATCCTGGACGACACCGGGCATCAACGGGCCCGGCCAGCCCAGCTCGGTCGCCATCGCCTTCGGCATCGCCAGGACGACGGGTGTCGACGCAACCGCATCCGTGACCGGGGCGTCCGGCACGGTCAGCGTCACGCCGGCGGACTTCGCGTCGGCCGCGCTTGCCCGGTCGGCCGTCGCCGGCGGACAGGTCTTGCCGAGGGAGGAGACGAACGCCGAATCGAGGGAGACGGCATACGGATCCCGCGAGACGCCCGTCCAGAACGACAGCGGATCGGGACAGCCATGCGGATTCGTCGAGTTGGCGGCCCCGGTCGTGTTGCTCCGCGAGGGCGTCGATCCGGCCTTCGGCGTGCTCGCGTCGCCGCTCCACGGCGACCAGGCCAGGAGGCCACCGGTCCCGAGAGCCAGGGCGGCGATCCACCCGAACGTCTTCTTTCGCCCGGACCCAGGGGCGGCGTGAGCCCCTCTGGAGCGCGCCATCGACCTACCTGTTTCTCCTCCGAGCGACCGTCCCCGACGGTACGTCCGCGCGTACCATAGACCACCCTCGACATGTAACCGGATTACGAGGAGGCGACCTGCCCCCTCGCTATCGCGTGGTTACCGACGGTCGCCCACTGCCGGGACACCCAGGCCGAGCGGCGATTGGCGAAGGCGAAGGACGCGGCGCCGTTGGGCACACCTCGATTCCGGTCAACGAACCGGGACCGGCCGCCAATCGCCAGGCCCGATCCATCCCGAGACCGCGGATCTCGGCGACGACGACCACGATGGGTTTGCGGTGGGCGACGACCACCTGACGGTCAAAGACCGGACTCGGGCGTCCGGACGAGGATGCGTCCGCATTCCTCGCACCGGAGAACCTCATCGGCGGCCGCCGCCCGGATGGCGGCGAGATCGCTGGCGTTGACCTCGAGCTGGCAGCCGAGGCAGCGTCGCTGCCGCAACGCCGCCGCGCCGACACCGGACCGGGACGCGCGCAGCTTCTCATAGAGCGCGACCAGGTCCGCGCCGATCTCTTCGACGAGGCCGGCGCGGGGCGCCTCCGTCTCCGCGGCGGAGACGCCGAGCTCGGCATGCGCCCGGTCCCGCTCGACCGTGGTCGCGGCGAGCTGGGATTCGAGGCCGCCCAACTCCTCGCGACGGCTGGTCAGCGCCGACTCGGCGGCCTCGGCGCGCTCCATGACCTCGATCTCGATCTCCTCCAACTCGCCCTGCCGGCGCGCGAGCGAGCCCAGCTCGTGCTGGAGCGCCTGGAGGTCCTTCGCGGACCCGGTCCCCGCGTCGAGTCGCGACTGGTCGCGCGCGGCGCGATCGCGGACGAGCTGGACGTCGCCCTCGGCGCGAGCGAGTTCCTTGCCGATGTCGCTCAGCGCCGTCTCGGCCCGGACGACCTCGCCACGCGCGGCAGCGACCAGCCCCGTCAACTCGCTGACCCGCGTCGCCGCGGGCAGATACGCCCGCTGGTGGGCGATCTTGGCAAGCGCGCTGTCGAGGGCCTGGAGGTCGAGCAGTCGCAATTGACGGGCCGGCTCGGCTTTCACATCTCTCCTTCGTGCGGCGGGCGATCCGCCCAACCTATAGCTCATCAACCTACCTGCGGCCGACCACGAAGCTCCACGGGTCGGTGCAGATAGTGCTGTGGACGATGTCGACCGCGTCGCCCAGGTCCGCCCGCAGGTCACGCCCGACCGCACCGAGCCACAGGCTCTCCGTGGCCCAATGCCCGCCATCGATGAGATAGGGCGGGCCGCCCCGGGCCTCCTCGCGGGCCTCGAGAACGGGATGATGACGCAGATCCGCGGTGACATAGACGTCCGCGCCGCTCGCGCGGACCGCGTCGAAGAGGCTGTCACCCGCCCCGCCGAGAACGGCGATCCGCCTCACAGTGGCATCGGCCGGACCGGACACCCGGATCCCGCCCGGGGCGGACGGCACCGCTGCCGCCACCCGCATGGCGAACTCTCGCAACGACATCGATGCGGGCAGCAGGCCGACCCGGCCGAGCGGCATACCCTCCTCGATCGCCAGAGGCGCGACATCGGCGAGCCCGAGCGCGGAGGCGAGGGCCGCAGACACCCCGCGCTCGGCGACGTCGGCATTGGTGTGGGCGACATAGAGCGCGATGTCGGCGACGATCAGATTGGTCACGCCGGCCCCTTTGGCGGAGGTCGTCGCGACCGAGTGGACGCCGCGCAGCAGAAGGGGGTGATGGGTCACCAGCAGGTCCGCGCCGCACTCCCGCGCCTCCTCGATGACCGCGAGGGTCGGGTCGACCGCGAGGAGGATGCGCTCCACCGGCTGCGCCGGATCGCCCGTCACCAGCCCGACCCGGTCCCAACTCTGGGCGGTCGTCGGCGGATAGAGCCGCTCGAGGATCGCGATGACATCGGCGAGAGGCACTGCCATGTGGGCCCGGCCGGTTTCGAACCGACGACATCCACGGTGTAAGCGTGGCGCTCTACCAACTGAGCTACAGGCCCCGACAGCCGCGCACGTATCTCATCGAGGGCGTCGGCCAGGCGCCATTGTGGCAGGGCCCGCGGCGTGGCATCCAACCGCTCGCTGGCACACTGGGCCGTATGACGTCGACCCCCCTCGCCGTGGGCTCACCGGCGCCCGGCTTCTCCCTCGCGGACCAGAACGGGAGTCCGGTCGATCTCGCGTCCTTCGCCGGCGTCAAAAGTGTCCTGCTCGTCTTCTATCCGTTCGCCTTCTCCGGGATCTGCACCGGGGAACTCGGCGCGATCCGCGACGACCTCGGCTCCTTCGAGTCCGAGGTGGTCCAGACCCTGGCCGTTTCATGCGACCCGATGTTCACCCTCCGGGCGTGGGCGGACCGCGAGGGCTACTTCTTCCCGCTCCTGTCGGACTTCTGGCCACACGGTCGGGTGGCGTCGGCCTACGGTGTCTTCGACAGCGACCGCGGCATGGCGATCCGCGGCAGTTTCCTCATCGATCGCTCCGGTGTGGTCGCCTGGACACAGGTCAACGACCCCGGGCGCCCGAGGGACTTCGCCGGCTACCACGAGGCGCTCAGGGACCTCGGCTGAGCGGAAGGCTCAGCGGCGCACAGACTTCGGCGGCACGAGCCGGGTCGCGGCCCAGTCGGCGGCGGCGTTGACCGTGCCGGTCGGGTGCAATCCCGCGGTCAGGGCCGCCTCCTCGATGTCCGCCGCGTCGACCTTCCCGGCCCGTCCTGGCTTGGGGGTGAGCAGGACGATCGCGGCGCCCTCGGCGAGATTGGGCAGGCCGTCGACGAGGGCGTCGGCAAGGTCGCCATCCTCGTCGCGCCACCAGAGCAGCACGGCATCGGCGACCCCGGTGAAATCGTCATACTCCAGATCCCCACCGACGGTGTCCACGATCGCGTCGCGCAGGTCCTCATCGACATCGTCGTCATAACCGAATTCCTGCACGACCTGACCCGCGACGAAACCCAGCCGTGCGGCCGTTCCGCCGGGGCCGGAGGCGGCGACAGGTGCGTTCACAGCGAGAAACTCCATCCACGTGAGACTGCTCGAAGGCCGTCACCCATAACCGACCCTCTCGTCCGGACGATAGTGCACCTCCTCGCCTCCGCGCAGGCGCCTCGGAGAGGTGGTGCCAGCCTCCCCACGACGGGCCGCGGAGCTGCGGCCGATCTGGTCGCCGACAAGCCCGAGCGCCGCGTCCTCCGACAGGTGGCGCACGACCGGCCGGACCGGGCCGCGCGTGGAGTGCAGGCGGACCGTGGCGAGTCCGAGGCGCCGCTCCAGCGGCCCCTGCTCGGCCCCGAGGAACTGGACGCGCGCGTGGGGCACCACGGTCGCGGTCCGAGTGAGGGCACCGTCGCGCAGGACGAGCGCCACGTCGGTCACGGCATACCCCCGCCGCCGCCAGCTGACCGGGTCGAGCCAGCGGGCCGCGCGCGGAAGGCCCACGGCGCCGGGGGGCGTGCCGGCGGCCGTCATCGCCTGGGCGACCTCGGGGAGTGACCAGGCCGGTCCCATGACGCGAAGGATGCGCATGACCTCCTCGAAGGTGCCGACCGGGATCAGTGCCTCGTGTTCGGCGTCCTTCTCCGGTCCGACGCCCGCGACATTGACCTGGATACGCCACCAGCCGAAGGCCCGCCACAGGATCGGCTGGATCACCTCGACCGCCTGGATGCGGTGGATCGGCACCGTCCGCGCACGGAGCTCGGTCAGGCCGTGGCGGACCCGAATGATCTCCGGGGATCCGTGGACCTCGAAGTTCATCCAGCTCGTCAGCCGCTTGAGTTGCGCGCCACCGGCCCCGACCACCATTGGGCCGAGCACGGGCAGAACGCCATAGGCGCCGGAGACCAGAGCGACGATCAACGCGGGAATACCCACGAGGAGGAAGGCGGTGCTCGGTGTCATTGCGGTGGCGAGCCAGACCCGGCCGCTCGGGATCGCGGCGACCATCGCCTCCGGGACCGCGGCGCCGTGGCTCTCACCCGCCACTTCCGGCCCGGTGCCGCCGGCCCACCCGCCAGGGGTGCGTGCCCGCGCGAGCAATTCACCCCGGACTTCCTGGGCGACCCGGTCGGTGAGGAAGCTCAGCACGATATTGGAGTCGTGGCCACCGGCCGCCTCGACCTTCACTGCCGACAGCCCGGCGAGCCGCGCGAGCAGCGGCCGGGTGATATCGACCGCCTGGATTCGGTCATAGCGCACCTGACGATGCTGGCGGAAGACGACGCCGTGCCGGAGTTCGAGGCTACGCGTGCCCAGGCGGAAGCGGGCGACCCGCCAACTGACCCACGCGGCGAGCACCGCGACGACGATGACCGCACCGACGACGGCCACCACGATCCGCAGGTGGCCGTCGGTCGGATCGTCCGGTCGCGTACCCCAGATCCGGTCCGCCTGCTGGCTGACCAGATAGCCGAGGACCGCCACGGCCATCACGCCCCCGCGCAGCAGGGGCGTCAGGGGATGGAAGCGCATCCAGCCGTCCTCGTCGGATTCGCCTCCGGCGGCCGTTTCGGCGGGGGCAGATCGGCCCGCGGGGACGGTCACAGTCCCGCCCGCTGTGCCTCGCCCAACGCGGTGAGCCGGTCGCGCAGGCCCTCGGCCTCGGCGAGCGGGAGCCCGTTGACCGCCTCCCCGCCTCCGGGCGACGCGGTGTGCACGGTCACCGACGCGAGGCCGAAGTGCCGGGACAGCGGGCCCGAGCCCATGTCGGCATACTGCAACCGGCCGTAGGGGATGCTGACGAGGCTGCGGAAGATCCGGCCCCGCCGGATGACGAGTTCCTCGGGCAATTCGGCATACGTGAACGCACTGACCTGGCGCCCGATGAGCCACCACGCCCAGGCCAGGAGCAGGACGAGCCCGACGACGACGAACCACATCCATTCGGCGACGACGAGCGCCAGGGCGGACGCGCCGACGATGAGCAGCCCGAAGACCAGCGTGCTGACGAGCCGGCGGACGGTCGCCAGGAGCGGCGACACCGGACGCCACGGGAGGTCGGAGGAGTCATAGAGCGCGACGGACATGCCACCAGTCTGCCTGTCCACCAGGCGGCATCGGTCGCCACACGACCGGACGTCGACGGGGAGAGTAGGTTGGAGACACGTCCGCCTGTGATTCCAGCCACGCGCCGGAGCAGGAGGCGGAAACCGCCCGCATACGCATGCAGTCACTCGCAGAGAGGACCCATCTCGTGCTCGGTACCGAGAAGGCCGGCCCGATCCTCAACGGCATTCCCACCCACCTGCCCGACATCGACCCCGACGAGACCCAGGAGTGGATCGACTCCCTGTCGACCCTGGTCGGCGAGTCCGGCCGGGACCGTGCGCGCTATGTCATGTTGCGCCTGCTCGAGAAGGCGCGCGCGATGCAGGTGGGCGTGCCGTCGCTGACGACGACCGACTACGTCAACACGATTCCGGCGGAGCACGAGCCGTGGTACCCCGGCGACGAGGACGTCGAGCGTCGCTTCCGGGCGTTCGTCCGGTGGAACGCCGCGGTCCTCGTCCACCGCGCGCAGCGCCCGGGAATCGGCGTCGGTGGCCACATCTCCACCTATGCCTCCGCCGCGACCCTCTATGAGGTCGGCTTCCAGCACTTCTGGCGCGGGCCCGATCACCCTGGCGGCGGCGACCAGATCTTCTTCCAGGGCCACGCCTCCCCCGGGATGTATGCCCGGGCCTTCCTCGAGGGGCGACTGAGCGAGGCGCAACTCGACGGCTTCCGCCAGGAGAAGTCCCACCTCGTCGACGGGCGACCCGTGGGGCTGCCGTCCTATCCACACCCGCGCCTGATGCCGGACTTCTGGCAGTTCCCGACGGTGTCGATGGGGCTCGGCCCGATGGATGCGATCTATCAGGCCCAGTTCAACAAGTACCTCCACAACCGCGGCCTCAAGGACACCTCCCAACAGCACGTCTGGGCCTTCCTCGGCGACGGCGAGATGGACGAGACCGAGTCGCGCGGCCTGCTCCAGGTCGCCGCCAATGACGAACTCGACAACCTGACCTTCGTCATCAACTGCAATCTCCAACGCCTCGACGGGCCGGTCCGCGGCAACGGCAAGATCATCCAGGAATTGGAGGCGTTCTTCCGCGGCGCCGGGTGGAACGTCATCAAGGTCGTCTGGGGCCGCGGCTGGGACCCGCTGCTCGCGGCAGACCGCGACGGTGCGCTGATCAACCTCATGAATCAGACCCCGGATGGGGATTATCAGACCTTCCGGGCCAACGACGGAGCATTCGTCCGCGAGTTCTTCTTCGGCCGCGACCCGCGCACCCGCAAGATGGTCTCGACGTGGACCGACGACGACATCTGGTTCAAGCTGCGTCGCGGTGGGCACGACTATCACAAGGTGTATGCCGCCTACAAGGCCGCCGTCGAGCACAACGGCCAGCCGACGGTCATCCTCGTCAAGACGATCAAGGGCTACGGCCTCGGCACGCACTTCGCCGGCCGCAATGCGACCCACCAGATGAAGAAGCTCAAACTCGAGGACCTCAAGCTCCTGCGCGACACCCTCAAGCTGCCGATCAGCGACGCGACGCTGGAGGAGAATCCTTATCTCCCGCCCTATTTCCACCCGGGGCCGGACGACGAGATCATCCGCTATGCCCTCGAACGCCGGCAGAAGCTCGGTGGAGGCCTCCCAGCGCGCCGGGTGGCGCACGCGCCGCTCACGCTGCCGGATGAATCGGCATACAGCTATGCCCGCAAGGGGTCGGGCAAGCAGCAGGTCGCGACGACGATGGCATGGGTGCGGCTGCTCAAGGATCTGATGCGGGACAAGGAGTTCGGCAAGCGGATCGTGCCGATCATTCCCGACGAGGCCCGGACCTTCGGGATGGACAGCTTCTTCCCGACGATCAAGATCTACAACCCGCACGGGCAGAACTACACCTCGGTCGATGCCGATCTCATGCTCGCCTACAAGGAGGCGACGGACGGCCAGATCGTTCACACCGGCATCAACGAAGCCGGGTCGATGGGCGCTTTCGCGGCGGCGGCGACGTCGTATGCGACGCACCACGAGCCGATGATCCCGCTCTATATCTTCTATTCGATGTTCGGCTTCCAGCGCACGGCCGACTCGATCTGGGCGGCGTCGGACCAGATGAGCCGCGGCTTCCTCCTGGGCGCGACCGCCGGCCGGACGACGCTCACCGGCGAGGGCCTGCAGCACGCCGATGGGCACTCGCACCTGCTGGCCGCCACCAACCCGGCGGTGGTGGCCTACGACCCCGCCTTCAGCTTCGAGATCGCCCACATCATGCGGTCGGGGCTCGAGCGGATGTTCGGTGAGGTCGGGGATGGTGACGACAAGAACGTCATCTACTACATCACCCTCTACAACGAGCCGATGGTCCAGCCGAAGGAACCCGACGGTATCGACGTGGCCGGGCTGGTCCAGGGCATGTATCTCTATCAGGCGGGCGACGGCGAGGGCCGGCAGGATGCGCCCAAGGCGCAGTTGCTCGCCAGCGGCGTCGGCGTGCCGTGGGTCGTCGAGGCGCAGCAGCTGCTGCGTGACGACTGGGGCGTCGTCGCCGATGTCTGGTCGGTGACGTCATGGAGCGAGCTGCGTCGCGAGGCGATGCGGGTCGACGAGTCCCGCTTCCTCCACCCCGAGGTCGAGGTCGACGACCCGTTCGTCACCCGTATGCTGAAGGACCGTCCCGGTCCCGTCGTCGCCGTGTCCGACTACATGCGCGCCGTCCAGGACCAGATCGCTCAGTGGGTGCCCGGCGACTATCACTCGCTCGGCGCCGACGGCTTCGGCTTCTCCGACACCCGGCAGGCCGCCCGCCGCTTCTTCCACATCGACGGTCCATCGGTCGTCGTGCGGACGCTGCAGGCCCTGGCGGCGCGCGGTGAGATCGATGCGTCGGTCCCCGGGCAGGCGGCCGAGAAATACCGCCTCCTCGACGTCACCGCCGGCGCGTCCGGCAACGCGGGCGGGGATTCCTGAGGCTCAGCCAGATCCGGTCAGCGGCGGGCGAGCCCGGTCCGGGTGATCGGTGATCACGGTGTCGAGTCCGGCGTCGACGTATGCCGCGACCAGCCCCGCGAGATCGCCGAGCCCGGCCGGGTCCGCACCGACGCGCAAGTCGGTGGGCAGGAACAGGTTCTCGGCCCGGAAGGTCCAGCAGTCCAGGCGCAGGCCGGCGGCGTGGACGTCGGTGAAGACCGCGGCCGGGTCCCCGAGCCGCCCGTCAGGGGTGCCCGGGAAGAGGACGGCCCGGCCGGGCCCGATCGCATCGACGTGTCGCGCCGCCTCCGCGAGGCCGGCGGGGGCGATGGCCTCGGCATACGTCCACTCGGGGTGGCCGGGCACGCGGGCGGGGAGATTCTCCTCGACGAGAAAGACGAGCCGGTTGGTGACGCCGAGGCCGCGGAGGCGGACGAGGAAGCCGTAGTCGAAGGACATGATCTCGACGGGTGACTCGGTGCCGAGTTCGTGGGCGCCGGCGAGGGCGTCGATGAGCGGCTCCTCCATCGGCAGTCCGGCCTCGGTGAAGTACTCCGGCGACTTGACCTCGAGCTTCAGCCCCACGTCGCGGCCGAGGTCGCTCGCCAGCCGGCCCCGCAGGGCGAGGATCGCGGGGAGGGCGGGCACCGCATGGATCCCGTCGTGCTCCGTCGATCGGATGCCGGGCAGGGGCTCGACCGCCCGCAGCATGGCGAGTTCGGCGAGGGCGAAGTCCTCGGTGAACCATCCGTGTTGCTGATGGCCGTCGACGGTCCGCCCGGTGCGTCGGTCGGCGAACTCCGAGTGGCGGCCGACATCGGTCGACTGGGCGATGTTGTTCTCGTGCCGGGCGATCAAGTGCCCGTCACGGGTCATGACGACGTCGATCTCGAACGCATCCGCGCCCTGGCGGATCCCGAGTTCGTATGCCGCGAGCGTGTGTTCCGGGAGATATCCGCTCGCCCCGCGGTGGGCGACGATCTGCGGCCGCGTGCTCATCACCCGAGCGTAGTTCGGCGGTACCGGTGGACGGGAGCACACGGCATACGGACAGGTCCATATCCTTGGGACCGTGTCCAAAGTCCTGACCTCACTGCCTGTCGGCGAGCGCGTCGGCATCGCCTTCTCCGGTGGCCTCGACACCTCTGTGGCCGTTGCGTGGATGCGCGAGAAGGGCGCGATCCCCTGCACCTACACCGCGGACCTCGGGCAGTATGACGAGCCCGAGATCGACACCGTTCCCGGGCGAGCCGGCCAGTATGGCGCCGAGATCTCACGCCTGGTCGACTGCACGAGCGCGCTCGTCGAGGAGGGCCTGTCGGCGATCGCCTGCGGTGCGTTCCACATCCGCAGCGGCGGCAAGGCCTATTTCAACACCACCCCGATCGGGCGCGCGGTGACCGGGACACTGCTCGTGCGGGCGATGCACGCCGACGACGTGTCGATCTGGGGCGACGGAAGCACCTTCAAAGGCAACGACATCGAGCGGTTCTATCGCTACGGCCTGCTCGCCAACCCGGCGCTGCGGATCTACAAGCCGTGGCTCGACGCTGACTTCGTCGGTGAACTCGGCGGCCGACACGAGATGAGCGCGTGGCTGACCGAGCGCGGGCTGCCCTATCGCGACAGCCAGGAGAAGGCGTACTCGACCGACGCCAACATCTGGGGCGCCACGCACGAGGCGAAAACCCTTGAACACCTTGATGTTTCGCTCGAGACGGTCGAGCCGATCATGGGCGTGCGGTTCTGGGATCCGGCGGTGGCGATCGACACCGAGGATGTGACGGTTGCCTTCGTCCAGGGCCGGCCGGTCGCGATCGACGGGCGCACCCTCGACCCGGTGGCGCTCGTCCGCGAGGCCAACGCGGTCGGTGGGCGCCACGGGCTCGGGATGTCCGACCAGATCGAGAACCGGATCATCGAGGCGAAGTCCCGCGGCATCTATGAGGCGCCGGGAATGGCGTTGCTGCACATCGTCTTCGAGCGGCTCCTCAACGCCGTGCACAACGAGGACACGGTCGCCAACTATCACGCCGAGGGGCGGCGGCTCGGCCGGCTGCTCTATGAGGGTCGGTGGCTCGACCCGCAGTCGCTCATGCTCCGGGAGTCGCTCCAGCGCTGGGTCGCCTCGGCGATCACCGGCCAGGTCACGCTCCGGCTGCGGCGCGGCGACGACTATACGATTGTCGACACCCGAGGCGAGAATTTCTCCTATCACCCCGACAAGCTGTCGATGGAGCGCGTCGAGGACGCGGCCTTCGGCCCGGTGGACCGGATCGGACAGCTGACCATGCGCAATCTCGACATCGCCGATTCCCGGGCAAAGCTCGAGCTCTATGCCGCGCAGGGCCAGCTCGGCGTCGGTCACGTCGAGCTCGTCGGCCAGTTGGAGGCCGGGGGTGCCGGTCAGATCGCCGCCAACCCCGGCATCGACGCCGACGCGGAAGACGCCCTCGACGCGGCCGCGATGGAGTTCGGCACGGACTGAGCCCCGCATTCGCCGAGCGGCGGCGAGGGGTGTGACCCGAACGCTCGCGAGTCGGGCCGTGCCTCCGTCGGACCAGACCCCGATCCGGTCGTTGCCGGCGTCCGGGAAGACCTGGTCGGTGATCGAGGTCGTCCCCCCCTGCGCGAAGATCTCGACGGAGGATCTCCCGCACCAACACCCCCCGACCCGGGATTTGTCGCCCTCGCACAAATACGCTGCTCTCGTGGTGGCACCGAGGCTTCCGGAACACGATCGCGAACTCGTCGCACGGCATACGGCCGACCTGACGCGCGCAGCCCTGGCCGAACTCGAAGCCCGACACGAGTGGTATGCCGCGTTGACCGCCCAGGAGCGCGCCTCGGTCGCGCTCGTGGCCGACGCGGGGGTCAAGAACTTCGTCGGCTGGCTGGCTCAGGACGTCCCGGCGGAGGTCGCCGGGGGGACGGTCTTCGACGTCGCGCCGAGGGACCTGACCAGGTCGATCTCGCTGCGTCAGACCCTCGACCTCATTCGCTCGGTCGTCGATGTCATCGAGGATCGCAGCGTCGCCCTGGTCGGGGAGGAGGGTGCCCCTCTGCTCCGCGAGGCGATGCTCCGCTACAGCCGCGAGGTCGCGTTCCGCGCCGCCCACATCTATGCCGGCGCGGCCGAACAGCGCGGCGCCTGGGATGCCCGGCTCGAGGCGCTCGTCGTCGACGCGATCCTGCGCGGAGACGCGGATGACGCCATGACGTCCCGGGCCTCCGCGCTCGGGTGGGGTGCGACGACCCGGGTCGCCGTCATCGCGGCGACACCTCCGCCCGCGTTGCCCGGCAGGGTATTCGAGCCCGCGCAGGTGCTCGACCGACTGCATCGCGTGGCCGCCCGCCACGACCTCCACGTCCTCGCCGCCGTCCAGGGCGGGCGGGTCATCTGCCTGGTCGGCAACACGGACGACGCCCTCCGCGACGCCGCGACGCTGTCGGCCGAGTTCGGTGAAGGCCCGATCGTCGTCGGGCCGACGGTGCCGCATCTGTTCGCCGCCGGGCGGTCGGCACGGGCGGCGATCTCGGGCCACGCGGCCGCGGCGGCGTGGCCCGACGCGCCGAGGCCGGTCTCCGCTCAGAACCTCCTCGCCGAGCGCGCCCTCCTCGGCGATCTGCCCGCCAGGAATGCGCTGGTGACCCGGATCGCCCGACCCCTCGAGCACAGTGCGGCGGCCCATCTGCTCGACACTGCCGCCACCTATCTGGAGTCGGGGCGCTCCCTCGAGGCGACCGCGCGACGATTGTTCGTCCACACCAACACGGTGCGCTATCGGCTCGGCCGGATCACCGATATCACCGGATACGACCTCGCCGACCCGCATGACGCGGACACGGTGCACCTGGCCATACGGTATCTCCGGTTGAGCACGCGATTGTAGCTTTCCTCCAAAACTGCTCGCGCGAATACATACCCTTCGCTCGCCCCTGCAGCGGCCCACGTGCGGGACAGTGGAGGCGTGCTCGTGATCGTCTGCCCTGGACAGGGCTCACAGACTCCCGGCTTTCTCACTCCCTGGCTGGATCTCCCCGGCCTGCGCGAGCGTCTCGGCGCGATGTCGGATGCCGTCGGCATCGACCTGGTCGCCCACGGGACCACCTCCGGCGAGGAGACCATCAAGGACACCGCCGTCGCGCAACCCCTGATCGTCGCCGCCGGCCTCCTGACGTATGCCGCTCTGCCCACCGACGAAGGCACCCCCGGTCTCCTCGCCGGTCACTCCGTCGGCGAGATCACCGCGGTCGCCGCGGCGAGTGCCCTGGCCGAGACCGACGCCGTCTCGTTCGTCGCGACCCGTGCCCGCGGCATGGCCGCGGCCAGCGCCGTGACCCCGACGGGGATGAGCGCGGTGCTCGGCGGCGACCCCGACGAGGTCGTCTCGACCCTCACAAGCCTTGGCCTCACCCCGGCCAATGTGAACGGCGCCGGCCAGATCGTCGCGGCCGGCACCCTCGAGCAGCTCGCCTCCCTGGCCGCCGCGCCGCCTCCCCGCACGCGCGTCATTCCCCTCAAGGTCGCCGGGGCGTTCCATACGTCCCACATGGCGCCCGCTGTCCCGGATCTCGAGGCACTGGCCACCACTCTCGCCACCGCCACCGCCACCGTGCCCGTTCTCTCCAACCGGGACGGCGCCGCGCTCACCGACGGCACCGAGCTGCTCGCGCGTCTCGTCTCCCAGGTGACCAATCCCGTGCGGTGGGACCTGTGCATGCAGGCCATGCGCGACGCCGGTGCCACCGGGCTGATCGAGCTGGCCCCCGCGGGGACGCTCGTCGGCCTGGCCAAGCGCGGCATGAAGGGCGTCGAGACCCTCGCGGTCAAGACCCCCGACGACCTCGACGCCGCCGCACGTATGCTGCGCGACCACGCCACCTCCGCACAGTCCCCCCCCACGACCGAAAGCGACGCTCGATGAAGCGCCCGAGACTCTTCAAGCCCAAGGGCACCGGCCGGATTCGTGGTCGATCCGGATCGAGCGGCTCCCGGATCCTCGGGGTCGGAGGCTACCGCCCCGAGCGTGTCGTCCCCAATGCCGAGATCGTCGACGCGATCAACTCCTCCGACGAGTGGATCCAGGAGCGTTCCGGCATCATCGAGCGGCGGTTCGCCCGTCCCGATGAGACCGTCGTCGACATGTCGTATGCCGCGAGTCGCGACGCCATCGCCATGGCCGGTCTCGACGTCTCCGACGTCGACGCGGTCATCGTCGCCAGCGTCACCCACGAGTTCCGCACCCCCGCGGCGGCGCCGATGCTCGCCGACCGCCTCGACCTGCGCTGCGCGGCATTCGACGTGTCCGCGGCGTGCGCGGGCTACTGCCACGGGATCGCGCTGGCCTCCGACATGGTTCGCGGCGGCAGCGCCACCACCGTGCTGGTCGTCGGCGCCGAGAAGCTCTCCGATGTCACCGATCCCCACGACCGCAGCACCGCGTTCATCTTCGGTGACGGCGCCGGCGCGGCGGTCGTCGGGCGCAGTGACCGCCACGGCATCGGTCCGACCGTCTGGGGATCGGAGGGTGACAGCTGGGCGACGATCCGGCAGCGCGAGCCGTGGAACGATGTCATCGCGGCAGAGTCCGGCAACGGTGCGACCATCGCGATGGAGGGCCACAAGGTCTTCCGGTGGGCGGTCTGGGGGATGGCCCCGGTCGCGCAGCGGGCGATGGAGGCGGCCGGCGTCAAGGCGAGCGACCTGGACGCCTTCATCCCCCACCAGGCGAATATGCGCATCATCGACTCGATGATCAAACAGCTCAAGCTCCCCAAGGACATCGCCGTCGCACGCGACATCGCGACGACGGCCAACACTTCGGCCGCGTCGATCCCGCTGGCCACCGAACGCCTGCTCCGCGAGGATCTCGTCCCCCATGGCGGCCTCGCCCTCCAGATCGGCTTCGGTGCCGGCCTGGTGTATGCCGCGCAGGTCGTCGAACTGCCCTGACAGGTTCCCGGTGGCCCACGGGTGAAACGGGCTGGAACTGATCCGATCCACAACCGAACCGATCCACAACCAAGGAGAACGACATGGCTCAGACCGAGCAGGAGATCCTCGAGGGTCTCGCCAACATCGTCAACGAGGAGACCGGCCTCGACGTCGCCGATGTCCAGATGGACAAGTCCTTCACCGACGACCTCGACATCGACTCCCTGTCGATGATGACGATCGTCGTCAACGCCGAGGAGGCCTTCGGCGTCCGCATCCCCGACGACGAGGTCAAGAACCTCACGACGGTCGGCGACGCGGTCACGTTCATCCAGAACGCCCAGGCCTGACCCGGCATACGGCACCCATCGGGTTGAGGAACCTCTGCTCGCCGAGGTTCCTCAACCCGGCCACACCATGGAACCTGAGCAGAGGTTGACCACACTCAGCCAAAAGAGGTTCCACCGACTCGCTCATCCGCCAAGGAGTGCCCGCACATGACCGCTGGATCCGACGTCAAGGTCGTCGTCACCGGACTCGGGGCGACGACGCCGCTCGGCGGCGATGTCCCCTCGACGTGGTCGGCGATTCTCGCCGGCACCTCCGGGGTGCGGACGCTGCCGTATGACTGGGTGGCGAAGTACGACCTTCCGGTCACCATCGGTGCCCCCGTCCACACCCCCGCCGACCAGGTCCTCACCAAGGTCGAGGTCCGGCGTCTCGATCCCAATGCGCAGTACGCGATCATCGCCTCCCGTGAGGCGTGGGCCGACGCGGGCAAGCCCGAGGTGGAGCCCGAGCGGCTCGGCGTCGTCATCGGCACCGGCATCGGGGGTGTCTGGACGCTCATCGACCAGTGGGAGAACCTCCGGGAGAAGGGCCCCCGACGGATCTTCCCGCTCGCCGTGCCGATGCTCATGCCCAACTCGGCCAGCGGCAATGTCTCGCTCGACCTCGGGGCGCGAGCGGGCGCCCATACCATCGTGTCGGCCTGCGCCTCGGGTGCGGAGTCCATGGGGTTCGCCGCCGACATGATTCGCAGCGATCGTGCGGACGTCGTGGTCGCCGGCGGCGCCGAAGGCGCGATGCACCCGCTCTGCATCGGCGGGTTCGCCGCGATGCAGGCCCTCTCCAAGCGCAACGACGACCCGGCACGAGCCTCGCGTCCGTATGACACGGCACGGGACGGGTTCGTCATGGGTGAGGGCGCCGCGGTCATCGTCCTCGAATCCGAGGAGCACGCGAAGGCGCGCGGCGCGCGGATCTATGCCGAGTTCGCCGGTCTCGGGATGAGCGCGGACTCCCATCACATCGCCGCGCCCGAGCCCGAGGGTGCGGGCGCTTCGCGCGCGATGGTCGAGGCCGTGCAGCGCGCCGGTCTCACCCCGCGCGACATCATCCACATCAACGCGCACGCGACATCGACCCCCGTCGGGGATATCGCGGAGGCCAACGCCATTCGACGTGCGTTCGAATCCGATGCGGACGCGATGGCCGTCAGCGCCACGAAGTCGATGACCGGCCACCTGCTCGGCGCGGCCGGCGCCCTCGAAGGCGTTCTGACGATCCTCGCGGTGCACCACCGCCTCGCTCCGGCGACGATCAACCTCGACGATCTCGACCCGCAGATCGACCTCGACGTCATTCACGGGGCGGCCAGGACCCTCCCTGCCGGTGACATCGCCGCGCTCAACAATTCGTTCGGCTTCGGCGGCCATAATGTCGCCTTCGCCGTGACGAGCTACTGACCGGCGGCCCTCACCCCACCTTGTGCAGCCACCGCACGGGGGCGCCCTCGCCCGCGTAGCGGAAGACCTCGAGTTCGTGGTCCCAGGCCGTCCCGAGCAGGTTGTCGAGCAGGTCGGTGATGTCGTCGCCACTGTCCCGGGCCGCCTGCATGACGTCCTTGAGCTGGCCCTCCCCGACCATGGCGTCGCCATTGGGCGCCATCCAGGCGTGGTGGAGCCCGAGGCGGGGTGTGTGGCACCAGCGTGAGCCGGTGAGGCCGGGGCTCGGCTCCTCCGTCACTTCGAACCGGATGCCGGTGACGGGACGCAGCGCACTGGTCAGGCTGGCACCCGTTCCCGGGCGGGCGGCCCAGGACAGTTCGCCGCGCTTCTGGCCTGGCGCCGCGGGCTGATCGGTCCAGTCGATCGACAACCGGCGTTCGAGGATGGCCTCGAGGGCCCAGGTGATATGCGGGCACAGCGCAGCAGGGGTCGAGTGAATGAACACGACCCCGCGCGTGGCGGCACGCGAGCTACCGACGGACATCCCGATCCTCCTGGTGTGCGGTGGACGTCTTCCCCAACGCCGCGCAGACCGTGATCACGAGAGTTCGTGCGCCCATTGTGCCCCATGGTGCTCACCGACACCAGCCTCAACGAAGACCCCAGAGGTCACAGACGAACTCGTCGGGCAACAGGCGATCGGGCCGGCGAGGGGAGCCGGCCCGATCGAGGCGGCGCCGCCCCTGCGAGAGGAGGGAGGGAGGTTCTGCAGTCTGTGGCAGCGCCGTGCACTCATCGTGCTCGCCCTGGCTGACAAAGTCCTGGGACGGACCTGTGAGTTCGCACGCAGTTGACCCTCCGAGCGGGTCCCGCTCGCCGCCGAACCCGCCGCGCGGAGTCACCCGCGCAGCAGCGCCGGATGGAGGTGCGTCGCAGGTCCCGAGGCATAGAACGCCGTGGGTGGGCGGCCCACCCCGGTCGCCCGGCTCGACGGGGCGTCGGCGAGCTCGACGAACCCGGGCGTCGAGAGGACTTTGCGGATGAAGGTGCCCCGGTGCGGCGGCGTGCCCCAGACCGCGGCATACACCCGGTGCAACTCCCCCAATGTGAACGGTGCGGTGACGAACGACGTCGCGAGCGTGGTGTATTCGAGCTTGGCCCGCACCCGCTCCAACGCGTCGCCGAGGATCGCCGCATGGTCGAACGCGAGCCGGTCGAGGGCCGGCGCGTCGTTCTCCTCGATCGGGAGGTCGGCGATCGCCCACCACCGCGCCGTCGCCGCATCCGACCCGGCGACGGGCTCGGGCAGGTCGGGCGCGAAGGCGACGTGGGCGATCGAGATCACCCGCATCCGCGGGTCCCGCTCCGGCGCGGAATAGCTCGCCAACTGCTCGATGTGGAATCCCGAGCTGACGCCGGTCTCCTCGGCGAGTTCGCGTTCCGCGGCGCGTGCGGCGTCCTCGCCGGGCTCGATGAACCCCCCCGGCAGTGCCCACATCCCGGCATACGGGTCCTCGCCGCGCTCGACGAGGAGGACCTGGAGCGCCCCCGATCGGATCGTGAAGACGCACAGGTCGACGGTGACGGCGACGGGCGGGTAGGCGCGCGCGTCATACGCCAGGTCGGTGTCAGACATCGGCGACCTCGATCCCGGGGGCGAAGGGGAGGCCGACAGTGACGCCGGCGATGAGGAGGTCGTCCACGGCGGTCGCGGTGGTGTCCGCGGCCACCCCGGCGTGGAGACCGGCCAGGACGGTCACCTCGAGACCCTGCCGTATGCCGTCCAGCGCCGACGCGCGCACGCAGTGGTCCGTCGCGATGCCGACGACATCGAGTTCGCGGACCCGGGCATCGCGCAGGGCGTGGGCGAGATCCTCGCCGGCGTCGGTGGCGCCCTCGAACGCGGAGTAGGCGGGGGCGTCGCGCCCCTTGCGCACGTGCACGATCGGGGTGTCGAGCGCTGCCAACGCGGCGGCGACCTCGGGGTGGAGCTGTGCGCCCGCGGTGTCCGCCACGCAGTGCGCAGGCCAGGTGTCGCGATAGTCCGGTGCCACGGCGAAGTGCCCGCCGTTGTCGCCGGTCGGCGCGTGCCAGTCCTGGCTCGTCACGATCAGGGCGTATGCCGCGGACGCCAGATAGTCCGCGATCGCGGCGGCGACCGCATTCCCCCCGTCGACGGCGAGCGCACCGCCCTCGCAGAAATCGGGCTGGACGTCGACGATCAGCAGTGCGCGGGTCATGACGGTTCTCCTTCGAGTTCGGCGGACGCGGCGGGCGGGCCCGAGGTGAGCGCGCGGGCAGGCGCGGGGAGCGCGGCGAGGGCGGACGCGGCATACGAGCGGATGTCGGTGAGCGCGGGCCTGTGGACGACCGCTCCCCCGCGCACGACGGCGACCTGGAGCGGTCGGGCGCCCGCGGGGATGAGCCCGTCGACGCGGAACGCCTCGCGGCCGTCGGGATAGCGATAGGGGGTCTTGGCGCCCCCGACATTGCCCTTGCCGGAGGCGCGCTTGGCGACGGGACGGCCGTCGAGTTCGACGAGCTTGTAGACGAAACCCGCTGTCGGATGGCCCGATCCGGTGGCGACGCGGGTGCCGACGCCATAGGCGTCGACCGCGGATGGGGCGAGTTCGCTGATGAGGTACTCGTCGAGGTCCGATGTGACGATGATCTTCGTGTCCGTCGCACCGAGGGAGTCGAGTTGGGTTCGGGCGGCGGCGACCGCGGTCGGCAGGTCGCCGGAGTCGATGCGGATGGCGCCCGGGCCGGACACGCCATACGTCCGCGCGACCTCGACCGCCGTGGCGATCCCTTCGGTCGTGTCATAGGTGTCGACGAGCAGTGTCGTGTCGGCGCCCTGCGAGCGGACCTGGGCGTCGAACGCCTCACCTTCGCTCGCGTGCGACAGGACGAAGGCGTGGGCGACCGTGCCGGCGGTGGGGACGCCATACAGCGCGCCGGCGGCGAGATTGGACGTCGTGGTGAAGCCGGCGAGGTAGGCCGCCCGGGCCGTCGCGACCGCGGCATCCTCGTGAGTGCGCCGGGAGCCCATCTCGATGAGGGCCCGGCCGTTGGCGGCGAGGACCATCCGGGCTGCCGCCGACGCGATCGCGCTGTCGTGGTTGAGGATCGACAGGGCGAGGGTCTCGAGGAGCAGGCCCTCGCCGAGCGGGGCCCGGACGGACAGGATCGGGGAGTTCGGGAACCAGATCTCGCCCTCGGGGTAGGCGTCGATGTCGCCGGTGAACCGCCATGCGGCGAGGTTGGCAGCGGTCGTCTCGTCGACCACCCCTGCCTCGGTGAGCCAGGCGAGCGCCGCCGCGTCGAAGCGAAACTCCGCGAGCGCGTCGAGGAAGCGCCCGAGTCCGGCGGTCATCCCGAACCGCCGACCCTCGGGGAGTCGTCGGGCGAAGAGTTCGAAGGTCGCGGGCGCGCCGGTGCGGCGCTCGGCGAGCAACGCGGCATACATCGACAGCTCGTAGCGGTCCGTCTGGAGCGCCGGGGAGGTGCGCATGGGAGCGAGCGTACTCCTTTTATCGCACTATGCGGCAAAGAATGTGCACACCGGTCGAACCTCAGCGCACCTGTGGAGCGACCTCCTGCAGCGGGTCCGGCGGACGGGCAGAATCGTGCCACGACCTCCACCAAGGAGCCCCCCTTGACCCTGCTTGCGATTCCGCTGCTCGGGACCATACTCGCGGGCCTCGCCCTGCCTGTCGGTCAGCGCCTCGGGCGCCGCACCGGTTGGGCGACCTCCATCGGGCTCCTGCTCATCGCCGCCCTCGTCCTCATGCGCTGGCACGAGACGACTGGCGGTGTGCGCAGCGAGTCCACGCCCTGGCTGCCCGCGCTCGGCGTCGCTCTGCGGCTGCGTCTGGACGGGCTGGCCCTGGCCTTCGCCCTCGTCGTCCTGCTCGTCGGCTGCCTCGTCTTGGCGTATGCCGTGAACTACCTCCCCCGCGGCCGGCATGGATGGTTCTATGCCCTGCTCACCTTCTTCGCCGCCGCGATGCTCGGACTCGTGCTCGCCGACGACGTCGTGCTGATGTGGGTGATGTGGGAGTTCACCACCATCACCTCCTTCCTGCTGATCCTTCAATCCGGTCCCAAGGGCCGCGACCCGGCGATCCGGACCCTCGTCGTCACCGGCGGCGGGGGGCTCTGCCTGCTCGCCGCCGTGGCTCTGATGGTCGCGGCCACCGGCACCACCGACCTCAGCGCCATTCTCGCCTCGCCGGAGTAGCACGCCCACCCTGGACGCACGGGCGTCGTGGCGACCCTCGTCGCCGTGGCCGCATTCACCAAAGCCGCGCAGTTTCCGTTCCACGGCTGGCTGCCGGATGCGATGGTGGCCTCGACGCCGGTCAGCGCCTATCTGCACGCCGCCGCGATGGTCAAGGCGGCGCTCTATCTCCTGCTGCGGTTCACCACCCTCTTCCACGACGTCGCGATCTGGAATGTTCTGCTCGTCGGGGTGGGGCTGTGGACGGCCATCTATGGTGCCGTGCTCGCATTGCAGCGCCATGACCTGAAGGAGTTGCTCGCCTACTCGACCATCAGCCAACTCGGGTTGCTGGTCGCCACTATCGGCCTCGGGACGGCGTATGCCGTGATCGCCGCCATCGCCCACGTCCTCGCCCACGCGGTGTTCAAATCCGGCCTGTTCATGGCGGTCGGCTTGATCGACCATGAAGCGGGCACGCGGGACATCCGGCGCCTCTCGGGCCTGAGGCGGACCATGCCGTGGACGAGTGCGACGCTCGTGCTGACAGCAGCGTCGATGGCCGGAGTGCCGCTGTTCTTCGGGTTCGTCACCAAGGAAGCGATCTTCAAGGCGTTGACCCTCGCGCCCTTCGCCCCAGCGCTGACCCCGGCCCTGTGCGTCATCGGTGTCGCGAGCGCTGCGGGCACCTTCGCCTACTCCGCCCGGATGCTGCGCCCACTGTTCGGGCCGCCGATGCACCGTCCGCCCCACGAAGCACCCGCCGCCATGATCGCTCCGGTCGCGGTCACGGCGCTCGCGGGCGTGGTGCTCGGCATCGCGGGTCCGCTGGCCGCCCCGCTGGTCGACGCCGGCGCGAGCGCCGTCCTCGGCCGGCCGGCTGCCGCCGACCTCTCCCTCTGGCACGGCGTCAACTGGGCACTGGGCATGTCGGTGATCGCCATCGCCCTCGGTCTCCTGCTCGTCACCGCCCGAGCCGGTGTCGATCGCGCACTCGTCGGGCGCGCGCTGGCTCCGGTGCGAGCCGTCGACGTGGTCGAGGCCTTCCGCTCGGGCTCCGTCCGGTTGGGCGCGGCCGTCGGCGCACCCACGCGCAGCGACGCGCCCTTCCGGCACCTGATCGTGCCACTCGCCCTTTTCCTTCTCGCCACTGCCGCCGTCACGCCCGGCGTGGTCGAACTTCCGCCGGCCGGCAGCGGCCGCCGGCTGGACTGGCTGATCGGGGCATTGGTCTGCCTCGGCGTCGTCCTGACGCTGCGGGCGCGCAGCCGCGTGGCGCTCGTGACGACCGTCGGCATCGTCGGCTTCGCCATGGCCCTGCTCTTCTACAGCCTCGGGGCTCCCGACGTCGCCGTGACCCAGCTGCTCGTCGAGATCCTCACTGTCGTCGTCATGGTCCTGCTTCTGGTGCGCCTGCCCGACTCCTTCCACCGGACCGGACCCGGTCGCGCCTGGGTCGCGGGGGTGCTCTCGGCCGGTTGCGGCGTGGCCGGTTGCGTCGTCACGCTGGTCTCGGCGTCGGATTCGGGTCCTTCTCCCGTCGGGCGGGAGTTCCTCCTGCGCGCCAAGGAACTGACCGGCGGGACCAATGTCGTCAACACCATCCTGGTCGACTTCCGCGCCATCGACACCCTCGGCGAGATGGTCGTTCTCGGGACGGCCGCCCTTGCGCTCGTCGTCGCACTGGAGTCCCGGGGTCTGTTGCCGTTCAGAACGCACCACCACGCCGTGGGGCAGGACAACCCGGCATACCACCCGGTCGACAACACCGTCGCGATCAGGGTGATCGACCGCGTGGTCGGGCCCGTGCTCCTCCTGCTGTCGGGCTGGTTCTTCCTGCGCGGTCACTATCAGACCGGTGGCGGCTTCATCGGCGCGCTCGTCGCCGGAGCGGCCGTCGCCCTGATCTTCCTTGCGGCCGGGGACGATTGGGTGGCCCGGTTGCACATCCCCTACCTGCGACTGATCGGACTCGGCATCATCGTGGCCGTCGGCACCGGCCTGCTCGGCCTCGTCGACGGCGCCTTCCTTCGCCCGCTCTCCGTCAGCGCCGGCCCTCTCACGCTCTCCACCGGCCTGATCTTCGACGTGGGGGTCTATCTCGCGGTGCTCGGGCTCATCGTCGGCGCGATCGCCCGGCTCGGCCTGGACGGACCGGATCCGACGCCGCTGCGCAGACCCGGGCGCGTCACGACCCGAGCGGAGGGCGAGTGAGCATGGCGATCGCCATCACCGTGGGCCTGCTCATCGCGGGCGGTGTCTTCATGATCCTTCGCCGAGGCATGGTGCGCATTGTCGTCGGCTTCCTGTTGCTCAGCCACGCGGTCAACCTGCTCCTACTCAACGCGGGGGGCCTGGCCCGCCGCCATCCGGCTCTGGGATCGGTGCTGGACCCGGACGTGAGCGCCGATCCCCTGCCGCAGGCGCTCGTGCTCACCGCGATCGTCATCGCCTTCGCGATCACGATATTCATGCTCGTCCTGGCCGTCATCGGGGAGGGGGACGACGATACCGAGGTCGAACTCGCCGGACGCGAGGAGGAGACGGCGCAGTTGTTGCCGCCCGACCACCCGGCCTACCGGCGGAACGCGCCGCAGGACTGGCACGCCTATCTCGACCGCGCCGACGACACCGACCCCGACGACCCACGGCCCGACGACAGCGGCGTCGACGATTCCCGTGGTGACCGCCCAGGCGAGGCGGTGGGCGCGCGATGATCGTCCTGCCGCTGGTCGCCCTGCCGCTGCTCCTCGCCGGCCTCCTCATCGCCACCCGACCGCCCCGGCCGGTGCGCCGAGCCGTGCTGCTGGTCACGCTCAGCGCCACGCTCGCCACCGCCACCGTTCTGCTCTGGCGGGTGCGGGACGGCGCGATCGTCGTCCATCACCTGGGCGGCTGGCCGGAGCCGCTCGGCATCGCCTTCGCCGTCGACACCTTCTCGGCACTCATGCTCACCGTCACCGGGCTGCTGACCCTCGTCGTCTGTATGTTCGCCGTGGTCACCGGTGATGCCGACGAGCCCTTCTTCTGTCCCCTCGTCCTGGTGCTGACCGCCGGGGTCAACGGGGCGCTGATGACGGCCGACCTCTTCGACCTGTTCGTCTTCATCGAGATCATGCTGCTGCCGAGCTACGGCCTGATCCTCCTCGCCCATCGGGGACAGGGCCGGCGCGCTCAGGTGACCGCCGGCCGGGTCTATGTCACCGTCAATCTCCTGACGTCGACCCTCTTCCTCGTTGGAATCGCCTTGGTGTATGCCGGTGCCGGCACCGTCGCGCTGTCCGGCCTCGCCGGTGCCGGCCACCGTTCGCCGTCGGCCACGCTCGGGGCGCTCATCATCCTGACCGCACTCGGCATCAAGGGCGCCGTCTTTCCGGCGCACGGCTGGCTCGGCCGCACCTATCCCCACCTGTCCCCGGCGGTGACCGCTCTGTTCTCCGGCCTGCACACCAAAGTCGCCGTCTATGCGATCTTCCGCCTGTACCTGCTCCTCTTCGGCCACAACCGGTTCGCCCCGGTCGCCACCGCCGTTTTCGCGGTCTCGATGGCGGTGGGGGTCTTCGCGGCACTCGGGGAGGCCGACGCCCGCGCGATTCTGTCCTTGCACATGGTGAGCCAGATCGGCTACGTCCTGCTCGGTCTGTCGTTGCTGACCACCGCGGGCATCGCGGCGGGGGTTTTCTATCTCGTGCACAACATCATCGCCAAGGGCGCCCTGTTCCTGTCCGTCGGCGCCGTGGAGGAGCGCTACGGGCGCCGCCCGATCGGGCAGGTCACCGGATTGCTGTGGCGCGAACCCCTGACGGGTGTCGCCTTCCTTGCGGGAGCCCTCTCCCTCGCGGGCTTGCCACCGTTCTCCGGTTTCGTCGCCAAGCTTGCCATCATCACCGCGGCTTTCACCGCGGGTCAGTGGGCGGCGGGGACCGCGGCGCTGCTCGTCAGCCTCTTCACCCTGCTGTCGATGCTGAAGATCTGGGGCGGCAGCTTCCTCGGCCGGCCCGACCCGCCGCTGGCCGCCCACGAAGGCCCGCGCGTCGGCGCACGGCTGATCGCCCCGGCGCTCGTGCTCGCCGGCTTCAGCCTCGCCCTCGGGGCCGGCGGCCAAGCCCTATTGAGCGTGTCCGACGTCGCCGCCCGCGGGCTACTCGACACGTCCGCCTATGTCCAGGCGGTGAGCGTCCGATGAGCTGGGTCACCTGGCCCCTACGCCTGCTCGGATTCGCGCTCTGGTTCGCGGGCCAGATCGTCCTGGCCAACACGCGCCTGGTCGCCGACGTTCTCGTCAAGGCGGACCGGACCACGCCGCTGGTGATCCGGCATACGACACGATGCCGAGGCGATGCCGAGGCGGCGGTCCTCGCGATCCTCGTCAGCCTGACCCCGGGCACCCTCGTGCTGGCCTCGACCGGTCACGGCCGGGAACGCCACACGATCTATGTCCACGCGATGTACACCGAGCGCTCCGACGTCGTCGCGGGCCTGACACTCCTGGAGGACCGTATGCTGCACGCCCTTCGCCGGGGGGGAGAACGCACATGACCGGGCCGATCGTCGGGATCATCGTCGTCGCCCTCGTCATCCTCGCCGTCGCCTACCGGCTCATCGTCGGCCCGGACGACGCGGACCGGGCGGTCGCCTCAGATCTGCTCTTTTTCGCCGTCATCGGGATGTTCGCGATGATCGGCACGCTGGTGCACAGCACCGTCATCTTCGACGTCGTCCTCGTCGCCACTGTGGTCGGCTTCCTCGCCTCAGTCTCGCTCGCCCGGGCCATCACCAAGGGACGGCGGTGACGCGATGACCCGCTTCCTCGAGATCGCCGGCCAGGTGCTCATCGTCCTGGGTGCCGGCCTGTTCTCCACGGCCGGTCTCGGCCTGCTGCGGCTGCGGGACGTCTATGGCCGGTCCTCGGCCGTCGCCACGGCCGCAGGCCTGGGCATCAGTCTCATTCTCGTGGGGGCCTTCCTGATGCAGCCGAGTCTGGCCGGCGCAGTGAAACTCGTCGTCGCCGTCCTCCTGCAGCTCGCGACGTCGGCCGTGGGCAGCATGGCGATCGCCCGCGCCGCCTACCTGACCGGATCGCCGCTGCAACTCGACTCACCCGAGGCCGACGAACTGCGTCGGGCGACATCCTCATGAGCACCGACGTGCACATCCTCGCCGCGCATCCGAGGCTGCGGCGCGTGCTGCTGGTGTGCGTTGTCATCGTTGCTGTCGTGCTCGCCGGCCGGGCTGTGGGTGCCGCTGTCGGCCTCGTCCGGCCGATCGTCGTGCCGCTGGGCATCGCTCTGCTGCTGACCGGGCTGCTCATGCCGGTGCAGTTGCTCCTCAACCGCCTGCTGCGCCTGCCGCGGACACTGGCCGCCACCCTGACCCTGCTTCTCGCCGCCGGCGGGGTCGGCGCGGTGCTGTATCTCTCCGGCAACCAGCTCGCCCAGGGCGTCGCCGATGTCAGCCGAACCGCCGCCCTCGAATTGGGCACCATCAAGGGCTGGATCGCCGATTCGCCGCTCCCGGTCGGCCGCCAGGACCTCGACGCGGCCATCGACGCGGCGATCGCCTGGCTGCAGGACAACGGCTCGGGCCTCGCCCTGGGCATGATCGGTGCCGGGTCCAGCGTCCTCAACGGGGTGCTCGGCCTTTTCGTCACGCTCGTCTCGACCTTCTTCTTCCTCGCCGAGGGCGACCGGATCTTTGCCTGGCTGGTCCTGCTGCTGCCTCGGGATTGGCGCGAGCGCGCCTTCCAGGGGGGCCGCCGCGGCTGGGTGACCCTCGGGACCTACACCAAGATGCAGATGGTGCTGGCGGGAGCCGACGCGATCGGGATCGGCGCGGGAGCCGCCGTGCTTGGTCTGCCCTTCGTCATTCCGCTCACGGCGATCACCTTCATCCTGTGCTTCATTCCGGTCGTCGGGGCCGTCGTCTCCGGTGGCCTGGTCCTCCTCGTCGCGCTGGCGTTCAAGGGAACCTCGGCAGCGATCGTCATGCTCGTAGTTGTCGTCGTGGTGCAGCAGGTCGAGTCCAGCCTGCTCGGGCCGATTGTCATGGGGAAGGCCGTCAGCCTCCATCCGCTTGCGATCCTTCTCGCCGTCGCGGGCGGGAGCTACCTCCTCGGCCTCCTCGGGGCGCTCTTCGCCGTTCCCCTCGTTGCGACGCTGAACACGATCGCCCTCTATCTCGCCGGCCGAGATCCATTCCCGGGACTCGCCGCGGGCGGTTCCGCCCTACTGAACCGGCCAGGGTCGCTCGCCGCCGGGGTCCCGTCGCCCCGGGTTCCCCCGCGGCTCGGCGACGCGACACCGTCATGGTTGGCCGTCGCGCGCCGGCCACCCACCCGGAATGACGCCGAGACCACCGAGGATGCTCCGAGGTGACTGCTGCGAAGACCATGGAGCAGGGGCGGTTGCGCCGCGTCGTCACGGGACGCTCAGCGACGGGTCTGCTGCTGGGGTGGGGAGCCTTCCTGATCAGTCTCTCCCCGAGCCTGTTGCCGCGCCCCTGGCTGCTGCAGGCGGCCGCCTCGGCGGTCTCCACCCTCGTCGCGTATGCCGCGGGCGCACTTCTCGGTGCGCTCCTCAGCCCCGTCTGCACTGCCCTCGGCCTGAGCGTGCGGGTGGCCCCCGAGCGCCGCCGCCGGGCCGTGGTCGTCGCGGCATCGCTCGTCACCACGCTCACGATTGCGGCGTGGATCGCCGGGCACCGAGGCCGGGTGCAGACAGCCCGGCTCGTCGGCATCGATCCTCCGACCTGGGCCGCGGACCTGCGGGCATTCGGCGCCGCATGCCTGCTCGCCGCCGGGCTGCTGTTTCTCACCTGGCTCTTCACGGCGGCCGTTCGAGCCTCCCGGTTCATCCTCGCCCACACCGTGCCGCGCCCGATCGCCGCGGCGCTGGCCCTTGTCCTCGTCCTCGCCGGGACCGCCTGGGTCACCCAGAGCGTGGTGCTCTCGCGGACCTTGGATCGCCTGTCCGGGTCAGCCGCTCAGCGCGACAGGCAGACGCCCGCGGGCCTGTCCGCGCCGACCTCGCCGCTGATCTCGGGTGGGCCGGGGTCAACCCAGTCGTGGGCGGATCTTGGCCGACAGGGCGAGATCTTCACGGCTCACACCCCTCTGCCGCAAGACATCTCTGAGGTGACCGGACGGCCGGCACGCCAGCCGATCAGGGTCTATGCCTCGCCGGCGGGCTCCTCCGTCGACGTGGAGGAGGTTGCGGCTACCGTCGTGCGCGAGCTCGACCGCACTGGTGCCTTCGACCGCCCGGTGCTCGCCCTCATCGGGACGACCGGGACCGGCTGGGTGGATGAGTTCAACGTCGAGTCGGTGGAATATCTGACCGACGGTGACTGTGCCACCGCGGCCATGCAGTATTCCTTCCTCCCCAGCCCAGTCGCCTTCGTCACCGACCGGGAGCTGCCCAAGCGCGCCGGCCGTGCTCTCGTGGCGGCCGTCGAGCGCGCGCTCGCCGCCCGGCCCGCCGCCTCCCGCCCGCGGCTCTATCTGGGCGGCGAATCGCTCGGGTCCTTCGGAATGCAGGCCGCCTTTCGTGACAGCGCCGACATGGTGGGCCGGGTTGCCGGGGCGGTGTGGGTCGGCACCCCCGGGGCGACCACGGTCTGGGACGAAGTCACGGCCGATCGCCACCGCGGGAGCCCCCAGATCGCCCCAGTCATCGACAACGGCCGGCACATCCGCTTCGCGACGCGGCCGGAGGACCTGAGGCGTGACGTCTATGGCCGTGACCTCGGCTCCTGGGCCAGGCCGCGGATCGTCTATCTTCAGCACGCCTCCGACCCGATCGTCTGGTGGCAGCCCTCCCTGGCTTACCGCGAGCCGGACTGGATCGGCGAACGCGCGGGTGCCGATGTCGATCCCGCACTGCGCTGGTGGCCGTTGGTCACCTTCTGGATGATCGGGTTGGACCTGACGGTCGGGAACAACGCGGCCCCGGGACATGGTCATATCTATCAGGACGACCTCGTCGATGCGTGGGCGGCGGTCCTGGACGTCCCTCTGATCGCCCAGGAGCGCACCGCCATCGTCGACGCGATCCGGCAAGCTCAGCGATAGCGCAGGATCGCGACCAGACCTGGTGCGCCCACGTCGGTCCGCAGGCACAGTTCGGCCCCGGTGGCGACGGCCGACGTCACGACATCATCCAGCACGTCCGCCGACACGTCCGACACCATCGGCCCGATGACGAGAGTGTCGATCCGGCCCTCTCGGCTCGCCCGAACCACCTCGGCCACCCGGCTCTCCCCACGCCCGTGCGCGAGTGCCCGCTCGGTCTTCGCGATCACGTCCGTATGCCGTTTGGCCACTGCCGCCTCCACCACGGGCCAGGCGCGCTCGAGCAGGTCACCCGGATTGAGCGTGTCCGGACTGCCCGGCACCGGGGTATCCACGAGCATGGGCAACGTCCCGGTGGCGCGGAAGAGCGGGAGATGTTCGGCCACGGCAGCCAACACCAGCGGCTCTGTGGCTGACGCGCCGAGCTGGTCGCGAACGCCGTCGGCGACCTCCTTGACATAAGAGGCGAGAGCCGCGCCCTTGAGGTCCGGTCCCCCGTGACCGTGAAAGGTCGCGACCGTGCGGCCCTGCGGCGCGTGCTGGTGCTGCAGCTCCTTCTCTCGCTGGTGTCGGCGCTCCATGTCCTCGATCGAGGCGGGGATCGACCCCAGCGGCAACTCCGCCAGCCGGCTCCGGGTCCCGCGGAACAGGCGGACCCGCGCCGGGCTGAAGGCGAGAACATGGAAGGCGCAGTCGCCGGCGGCGATCGGGATCAGGGGGAGGAGATGGGGATGGTCACCGACCCGCACAGACGCCTCGGGGGCCACGGGGAGTCGGAGGATGTGGAGGGCATCCGGCGCGGCGATCAGGGCCAAGCCCTCGGCCTGGGTGGTCCAGAACCGCCGGTCGGCAACCAGGTCGCGAGCCGGAGCGAGCAGTGCGTCGACGTCGCGGGAGCGGACTCCGCGCCCGCCCAGGTCCGTGCTCGCCCGGTCAAGCAGGCCCCGGAGCACCAGGCCGTCGTGGTCCGGGTCGGTTTGGGCGCGGCGCGTCGGCAGATAGACCGAAACGCAGGGCCCCTCGGTGGCCGCGAGGTCTCGAAGGGTCTGCGGGGTCACCTCGTCGATGATGTCGACGAAAGCGGTTGTCGTGGCGGCGGTCATGCCCCAGCCTCCTGGGTGTCTTGGCGGCGGTCGTGGGTGCGGGCGAAGGCACGGATCCGGTCGCGCATCGGCAGCCGCCGTCGCAGCGTCGTGTCGACTGCGGAGAGGGCGCGTTGGCCGATCTCATTGAGGGCGTCCCTCAGGTCCGGCTGGTCGGATGTGGCGACGACGCGCGGCAGACCCGGGGACCAGATCTCCAGCGTCGTCTTCATGCCGCGGCGGTCCCGATCGCGCACGCTGAGCTCCGTCTCGATCGGGAGCTGCAGCCGCTGCAGGCGCCGCTGAAGCTGATGGAGGGTCTCGTCGATAAGGGGGCGGTCTGACGTCGTCAGTCCGCCCCCGATGGCGATCCCGTGGTCGTCCCGGGCTGGGTGGTCGGTCATGCTGGTCCTCTCACTGGACGGGTCGGTGGACTTGGGGAAACCAACAGATGTGCGATGTTCCCGACGTTCACGCTGCCATGTCGGCACCCGCGCCGGCAGGGGCGCCGACCCCCAAAGCACTCCTGATCGACCCCCATCGCCCGCGGCGCTTGGGTGTCCACCCTCATCCGCGCGGCGATCGTCCACCACTGGGGCTCCGGGGCCTGGACGGGCTCGACACGAGCGAGGCATCGTCGTCCACAGGAACGGGCCGATCCAGTCGCCAGCCGGACCGGCCAGTCCACCCCCAACACCCAACCGCCAACGCAATGAAGGAGACACCGTGGGCATCGCTGACAAGCTGGAGAACATGAAGGACAACGTCGTCGGCTCCGCCAAGGAAGCCGTCGGCAAGGTCACCGACAACGAGCGACTCGAAGCGGAAGGCGCCGCGCAGGAAGCGGAGACGTCAAGCAGGCGGGCGAGAAGGTCAAGGACGCCTTCAGCTGACCCCGTCGGCTCGGGCGCGGCGCTCGGGCCAGACCAGCCGCACACCACCGAGAACCCCGGGCCACCTGGCCCGGGGTTCTCCTGTGTCCGGCAGTGCCGGTGGTGGCCCCATACTGATCTCGTGCAGCGACTCCAGGCCGACTTCGTCCTCGGCGGGCGCTATGCACTGCGCGAGCGCATAGCGACCGGGGGCATGGGGGCGGTCTGGCTGGTCGAGGACCAGAGGCTGCCCCGCCCGCTGGCCCTGAAGATCATGCATCCCCACACCGCGGACGAGCTGGTTCTCGCGCACCGCTTTCGCGAGGAGGCATTCACCGGTGCGCGCCTGAGCCACCCCAATATCGTCGGCGTCCACGACTTCGGCGAGGAGGACGGACTCGCCTATCTCGTCATGGAATACGTGCCGGGCCGCACCCTCGCCGATCTTTGCGCCGGGACGGCGCCATGGATCCGCTCACCGTTCGGTCATTGCTCACCCAGATCGCCCTGGGCCTGGGCGCGGCCCACCAGGCTGGGATCATCCACCGCGACGTCAAGCCGGCCAACATTCTGGTGACCTCCGATGGAACGGCGAAGCTGACCGACTTCGGCATCGCGCGCTCGGTCCACAGCCTCGCGCTCACCATGACCGGTGAGGTCATGGGGACGCCTCAGTACCTCAGCCCCGAGCAGGCGCTCGGGCGGGCCGCGACGACGGCGTCCGATGTGTATGCCTTGGGAGTCGTGGCCCACGAGATGCTCAGCGGGGTCAAACCCTTCGACGCGGAGACCCCTATGGCGACCGCCCTCGCGCATGCGTATCACGACCCGCCACCCCTACCGAGCAGCACCCCGCCCGAGCTCGCCGCGGTGATCCGGGACTGCCTGCTCAAGGATCCACGGAAACGGCCCGCCACCGGCCGCGATGTGGCGCTGCGCCTCGACCGCGCCGACGACCCCGCCTCCCGACCGGCCACCCAAGCGTCGAGCACGCCGAAGCTGCACCTAAGCGTGCTCGCCCCGGAGCTCGACGACACCGCGACGACCCCGCCTCTGCCCAGCTCGGCGACCGCCGACGGACCGGTCTCGGAGGCGGGTCATGTGGTGCGGCTCCGACCGACTGCGCGCGGATATGCCGTGGCTGCCCTGGTGTTCTTTCTCTATCTCGCGCTGATCCTCCTCACCAGGCGATGAGATTCGGGGTCGCCGACCCCTCTGCAGAGCGGCTCGGATCTCCCGTTCGCCGCTCGTGTCGACGCCCGTCGTCGGGGCTGACACCCATCCGACGTGGGTGAGACATGCAGAGGGCCCGGCACGGCTTGAACGAGGCCGAGAGCGGCTTCTATGGTGATGACATCGAAGGAAAAACACCAACGAACACCTGAAGACACGGCATACGAACAAGGTAAGTCGACAAGGCAGTATCCGACAACCGCATCGGGCTCCATCCGACAACCGCATCGGGCTCCGCGCCCGACCACGACAACCCGCACACCAACAGTTCCACTCAATCCTGAAGGAGTTTCCTCATGAGCATTCTCGCCTGGATCGTCATCGGCGGCCTCGCCGGCTGGATCGCCTCCAAGATCATGGGCACCGACGCCCAACAGGGCCTGCTGATGAACATCGTCGTCGGCATCGTCGGCGGCCTTCTCGGCGGCTGGATCCTCGCACTCTTCGGCGGCAACCCGATGGGCGACGGTTGGATCGTCAGCCTGCTGACCGCGACCTTCGGTTCGGTCGTCCTTCTCGGCATCGTCGGCATGCTGACCGGCCGACGGAGCGTGCGCGCCTGACCCGAATCCACTAACCGACGAGCCGAACCACGCGGCCACACAACGCGCTAGCCCGGGACCACCATGGTCCCGGGCTTAGCCGTGTCACGCCTCGATCAGACCGGTCCGGATGGCATAACGGGTCAGTTCGAGGCGGTCCCGCATCCCGAGCTTGTCGAGGATATTGGCCCGATGCCGCTCCACCGTCTTTGGGCTGACGAAGAGCAGGTCCGCGATCTCCTTGCCACTGTGCCCTTCGGCGATCAATTTCAGAACCTCCTCTTCACGGGGCGAGAGCAGAGATTGCGCGGACGCGTCCCGGCCTCCCGAAACGAAATCACGAATGATCGTCTGCATGGCCCCCGGATAGAGAAAGGGCTCCCCGCGCAATGCCGCGCGACAGGCGGTGATGAGATCCCGGTCAGCGACCGACTTGTGGACATATCCGGAAGCGCCCAGCTTGAGCGCCTCGAACAGGTACTGCTCATTGTCGTGCATGGACAGGATGAGCATCGCGACCTCCGGCCAGCGCCGTCCGATCTCGCGAGCTGCCTGCAGGCCGGTCATGCGCGGCATGGAAACGTCGAGGATGACGAGATCGATACCTCCTTGGGCGAGGCGCTCGATGGCAGCGGCTCCGTCGCTGACCTCCCCGACGACCTTGAGGTCGGGCGTCGCGTCGATGATCATCCGCACGCCGGATCGGACGAGGGCGTGGTCATCTGCCAAGAGCACGCGGGCCGGTGGCCGGGCAGGAGTGGTGGCCGTTCGCACGTGACCCACTGTAGGGTTCCCGCTCCTGTGCAGGGTGTCTGCGGGCGAATCGAGCTTCAGGCCAACCAGGATGGGGGTGGAAACACGGTGGTCGTCGGAAGTGGCCGCGTGACGGGCTCGGCGTCATCGCCGGCGACCGATGAGCCGGCGATATCGCGCGGGACTTCGAGGACGATCGCGGTTCCCGCGCCGGGTGTGCTGATCCGTTGAAAGCTCCCACCGACCAGACGCGCCCGCTCGCGCATGCTGTAGCTCCCCGTCCCATCAACGCCAGCCGTGCCGACTCCGTTGTCCCGCACTGTCAACACGAGCACGGCAGCCCGGTGACCGAGTGTGATCGAGGCATGCGTCGCCTGGGCGTGTTTGACGATATTGGTCACGGCCTCCTGGGCGACCCGATAGATCACCAGATCGCGGTCCATGTCCCGGCCGAGGCCGGTGACGATGTCGACGTCGATCGGCATACCGGTCAGCTGGCGGGCGTCCTCGGCCACCGATTCGAGGGCGGCACCGATGCCCAAGTCAGCCAGCGCCCCCGGGCGCAGCCGACGCGAGATGGTCCGGACCTCGTCCAGGGCGGTGCGAGCCGCGTCCGTGATCTGCGCGAACTCCGCCCGCAGGTCCTCGGGCAATTGCTCGGTCTTCATCCGCAGGCCGATGAGGAGGAAGGTCATCGTCTGGCCGACCTCGTCGTGCAACTCGCGGGCGATCCGGGCGCGCTCCTCCTCCTGGCTGCGCAGGGCCGCCCGCACCGTCCGGATCCGCTCGGCCTCGAGCCGGTCGAGCATGGCGTTGTAGGCCCTGGTGACCGCCGCGACCTCGTCCCGGCCGCGCACCGGCAGGTGCGGCACCTCATCGGGACTCTCGACGTCATCGATCGAGTCCTTGAGCGTGATCAGCGGTGTCAGCGCATTTCCGATCAGCGCGGCGTCGACGATGATGATCGCCAGAGTGGCGAGCGCCAGGATCGCCAGCTGCTCACCCGTCGGGTGAGCGGACAACTCGAAGGGGGCGAGCACGAGCAGACTGACGCCGACGATGATGGTGAGGGCGTTGCCGAGGAGGAGTCGCCAATACAACGGCACCTGCGCAACGTACGTCCCCGCCGACCGTGGCGGGGTGGGGCCGCGAGCGCGGGCACGAGCAGGCGGCATACTGTGCGGTGAAGTCATGCGGCCGTGACGTCCTGCCCTGCTGCACCGATCACTTCCGAGGACGGCCTATGCCTGCCGCTTCCCGGCCCGCGGACCTGCTGCGGGTCCGACTCGCTGTCTCGCTGGCGCAACTGGTGTGCGGGGTCGGCGGCATCGTCGGGTCCGGCGTGCAGGGGCGCGGGACGGGGGTTCGCGACTACGCGCAGGGCGCGTTCCGCCCCGAGGCGACCCTCGTCGCCCCCGCCCAAGCGGCGTTCTCGGTCTGGGGGGCCATCTATGTCGGTCTTGTGGTCTACACGCTGTGGTGCTGGGTTCCGGGCAGCGCGGCGGCGGATATGGTGGCACGGACTGGCCTGTGGGCCGCCGCATCGATGGCCTTGAACGGTGCGTGGATCTTCGTGGCGCGGGCGGGGTGGCTGGTCGTGAGCGTCCTGGTCATGTTCGCCCTGACCCTGGCGATCGGCCGCGTCTGTGTGGAGTTGGTCCGGCATCCTCTCCAAGCCCCCGTCGTGCGCGCACTCGTGAACGGCGCGTTCGGCCTGTTCCTCGGATGGGCGACAGTCGCGGCCGTTGGCAATGTGGCGGCCGCCCTCGTCCACCACGGAGTGCCCGCCACTGGGCGTGGCGCCACCGTTTCCAGCCTCGTCACCCTCGCCGCCGTGGCGTTCATCGGAACGTACTTCGCCGTCCGGCTGCCCGGCCTGTATGCCGTAGCGGCCGGCCTGCTGTGGGGCCTGGCCTGGCTGGTGGTCCAGCGCAGTGGCGGAACGCCGGAGTCGCTGCCGGTGGCGATCGCCGCGGCAGCGACCGCGGCGGTCATCGCGGGGGCGTTCGCGACGACCGCGCCGCAACGGCGATCCGAGGCTCACTCGCCCGCCCGGGGCTCGTCAGTCAGCGCATAGACGAGGACCGTATACGGGGCGATGTTCAGGCTCACATGGGCCGGCATGCCGTCGCTCGACTCGTCCCAGGCATCGAGGTCGTATGCCGCATGGTCTCCGAAGAGGGCACTGTAGAGACCCGCGTCGGAGTTGAGGCGCAGCGCCCAACGCCCGGGGTGCGGCATACCGACGCGGTAGTGCTCGCGCGGCTGGTGCGAGAGGTTCGCGACGACGACGACGTCGTCTCCGGGTCCGCCGTCCGCCCACCGGTGGAAGGCGAGCACATTGGTGGATTCATCGGCATGGATCACGGTGACGTGCTGCCCGGTCAGCCCCCGCGTCGTGCCGTCGGCGTTGCGGCGCAGCCCGATCAGGTCGCGATAGAGGCGCACGATGCCCTTGAAGTCGGCCGCGCGGTCCCAGTCGAGCGGGACGTCGTCGCGGAACCACTCACCTTCCAGGAATTCCTGGCCCTGGAAGAGCATCGGTATTCCGGGCGCGGTCAGGGCGAGAGCGGCGCCGAGAGTCGAGCGCTTCTGGGCGGCCCACCCCGTCGCGTCGGCGTCGTCGATCTCGTGCGGCACCCGGGCGCGACCGTTGGCGACCTCGTCGTGGGACTCGGTGTAGACGACCCGGTGGAAGGCATCGCCGTTGTAGGCAGTGGTCAGTGCCTCGGCGAGGCCCGTGACGGAGCGCTCCTCGTCGGACACCGCGGTGACGGCCTCCCGCACCGGATGGACGAAGGCCCCGTCCCACTGGGCGTGGAAGGCGGCCCCATCCTCATCCGTGCCGGAGATCCGCGGGTCGCGTTGCATGTCCTCGGCGATGAGGATGGCGTGGGGGTAGTCCTCGCGCACCGACTCGTTGATCCATCGCATCAGCGACCAGCCGTCCGGCAGATCGTGACCGGAACCGTCGATGCTGCGGATATAGGGCGTCATGTCATAGCGCAGCCCGTCGACGTGGTAGTCCCGCAGCCACATCAGGGCGTTGTCGCGCAGGTAGTCGCGCACCTGCGGCCGACCGTAGTCGGGCCGGGTGTCGCCCCACGGGGTGCCGCTGCGGTCGTCGTTGTAGAAGTAGATCCCGCCCTTGTCATTCTCCGACCAGCCGTCGAACTGCCACAGGTCGAGATCGCTGGGCCCGAGGTGGTTGTAGACGACGTCGAGGATGACCCCGAGCCCGCGCCGGTGGGCCTCCTTGACGAAGTCCTTGAAGGCCGTGGGCCCGCCGTAGGCGCTCTCGACGGCGAACAGGTGCGCGGGGTTGTACCCCCACGAGTAGTCCCCGGCGAATTCGGCCACCGGCATGACCTGGACGACATTCACGCCGAGCTTGACGAGGTGATCGAGCCGGTCCCGGGCGTCTCCGAGCGTGCCGACCGCGCCCTCCTCGGCGGGGTTGAACGAGCCGACGTGCATCTCATAGATGACCAGGTCGTTGTGCCCGCCGAGACGGAAGTCGTCGCCCGCCCAGTCGTAGGCCGCGTGATCGTGGACGATGCCGTGGCCGACCGAGTTGGTGACCTCTCGGGCATACGGGTCGATCCGGTGGATCGTCTCGCCGGCGGCGGTCGTGATGGCGAACTTGTAAGCGGCGCCGGGCTCGATGCCAGGGATGGCGGCATACCAGTTGCCGTCGCTGTCCTCCTCCGCGGTCATCGGGTGGGCGCTCTCGGACCAGTCGTTGAAGTCGCCGACGACGGCGACCGCGCTCGCGTGCGGCGCCCAGACGCGGAAGGCGACGCCCTCCGCATACGGCAGCGCGCCCATTCCCGGCACGGTCAGCGAGGTCTCGGAGTCCATGGGAACGGGGGTGGTCCGAGTGGCGGAGGTCGTCATGACGAGGTCCTTGTCCTGAGGTCTTTGGACAGCCCCAGCATGAGCTGGGGCTGCACCGATGAGACTGCCGTGCGGGCGAAGGTCGGCGCACTCGGTGCTGACACCCATTCACCGCAGGCCTCGCTCGTATGCCGTGTGCTCCCAATCGGTGGTGTGCCCGTGTCCGGCTGGGCGCCGGCCACCATCGCGGACGCGCGGCCGTCTGGCTACGGTCGTGTGGTGTGAATCTCCTCGATATCGGCCGGATAGCGGGCGGTCTCCTCCTGCTCGTCGCCGGGGGCGAAGCGCTGGTCCGTGGCAGTGGCGCGCTAGCGGCGCGACTGGGCATCCCACCGCTCGTCGTCGGACTGACTGTCGTCTCCCTGGCGACATCTGCTCCCGAACTGGCCGTGACGGCAGGTGCGGTTCTCGGGGGTGAGCCGGAGCTCGCCGTCGGTAATGTCGTCGGATCCAATATCGCCAACATCTTGCTCGTCCTCGGCGTCACCGCCCTGGTCACACCCGTGCTCGTCGGTCGCGGGCTGCTTCGCGTCGACCTGCCGGTGATGCTCGGGCTCTCCCTTCTCACCCTCGCCCTCAGCCTCGATGGCTCGCTCGGCGCCCTCGACGGTGCCCTGCTGCTGCTCGGCCTCGTCGCGCAGATGGCCGTCGCCGTCCAGCGGGGGCTGCGGTCCAGCGCACAAGAGGAGGAGGTCGCCGCGCTGCGTCCCGGCCGGGCCGCGCTCGCCGTTCTCGCCGGGGTCGCTCTGCTTGTCGTCGGGGCTGGGTGGTTGGTCGACGGCGCGGTCGGGATCGCGACGCACTTCGGGGTGAGTCAGCTGGTCGTCGGCCTGACCGTCGTGGCTATCGGGACCTCCCTGCCCGAGCTCGCCGCCTCCGTGGTCGCGGTGCGACGTGGCCAGGTCGATCTCGCGGTCGGCAATGCGGTCGGCTCCAATATCGCCAACCTCGGCCTCGTGCTCGGCCTGCCGGCGCTGCTGGGCGGCGGCATTCCGGTGCCGGCAGCAGCACTCGCCCTCGACCTGCCGGTCATGATCGCGGTCGCGCTCGCCCTCCTCGCCGTCGCCACCACGCGGATGTCGATCGACCGGATCGAGGGTGGTGTCTTCGTGGCCCTGTATGCCGCCTACACCGGATACGCCGTCCTCGCCGCCACCGACCACGACTCCCTCACTGGCTGGACGGGCGTGCTGGGCTGGGTCGTCCTCCCCGCCCTGACCCTCGTCGCGATAGGCGACCTCATTCGGTCGCGGCGGTTGGTGCGCGAGAGTCGGAGATAAGCCGGCTGCGGGTTCGCAGATCGTTGGCCCGGCGTCATCTCTGCCGCGGCGAAACGCGCCCCCTTCAGGCCGCTGGCCGGCATGTTTCATCGGTGGGGCGTGTCGGGCTTGAACCGACGACCGACGGATTATGAGTCCGCTGCTCTGACCGACTGAGCTAACGCCCCGAGCGCGGGTGGTGGCTCCCCCGGTTGGACTCGAACCAACAACCCTTCGGTTAACAGCCGAATGCTCTGCCAGTTGAGCTACAGGGGATCGTCTGGCACCGCTCGCGCGGCGGGGAAACCATAGCAAAGGCCCCCGGCCGGGGCGAAACCCGTTCGGGCCCGGTGCGCGTCAGGTGTCCAACCCGACCTGCTCGCGCAGGCGAGCCCGGGCATCGCTGAGCGCCTCGGCGACGCCGGGGTCCGTCATCCGGACCCCGCGGCCGAGGATGGTCTGGTCGTGGAGCGTGCCGTCGGCGAGGTTCTTGCGGATGACCACTCGCGCCTGCCGCGAGCCCAATGGGATCACCTCGGCGAGAACGACGGAGGCCTGGACTCGCTCGCGCAACGCGGCGAGCAGCGCCGTCGAGTCCCGGAACACCCACTGCTGCGGCCGGGCGCCGTCGACCCAGCTGACGGTGAGGGTGAACTCGTCGTGATTCCAGTTGCCGCCGTCGACGAGATGCCACGGGCGGGCGAGGACGTCACCGGCGGGTGGCACGGCATACAGGCGCGCGGTGCCGACGAGCACCCAGGTGCCCGTCCGGTCGTGCGCGGTGGCGAGAATCCGCTCCTTCGGGAGGAGCTCGACGCGCGCCCGAACGTCGGCGGGCAGTGCATCGGGGTTGGCCTTGCGGCGGACGGTGAACGGCATGCGGTCAACTCATCTCTTCTCGAAGTCCGGCGAGGCGTCGTTGGAGCCCGTCGAGGGTGGTCGAGACCTCGCGGATCTCGTCCGGATCGGAGTGCGCATCGGTGCTCAAGCGACGCAACAGCGACATCGCGTCGTTGATCTCGCGCCGGAGGCCGACCTCGCGCACCCGTCCGACGAGCGACTCGACATAGCGGTGACTCGGCTGCCCGGTCGCGGGGTCGACCTCGGCGGGAATCGGCGCGACAGACAGTTCGATGACCAGCGGTTGGGCGCTCAGCGGCGCATTGGCGGCGGCGGCATCGACCCAGCCGGCGAGCGTCATACCCGGCGCCGCCTCGATGCGGCCGATCGCCTCGAAGACGACGCCGTGCGCGGGTGCCGTGAACGAGGCGGCCGTCAGTCCGGCGAGGTCGTCGCCGGTGACGAGGCTCGGATACTGCAACAACACCTGGAGGAACTGCCGCTCGGCCGCCACGACCGGATTGCGCAGGTCGGGCCGTGGCAGGGCGGCGGCGAGTTCCGCTGCGGTGGGCTCGACCGAGTCGGGTTCCGTATTCCGCTCCGCCGGCTGCTCTCGCCGACTCGCCTCGGGCGCGCGTGCGGCCCGCCGGGTCTCGGCGGCGAGTTGGTCGACTTCGACCCCGATCCAGCCGGCGACCGTGCGGAGGTATTCGGGCCGCAGACCGGGGTCCCGGATGCCGTTGATGACCGGCGCGACCGCCCGCATCGCCTGCACCCGGCCCTCGGCGGTGGTCAGATCGAAGCGCGACAGGCGGGTGCGGACGGCGAACTCGAACATCGGGACCGCGTCGTCGACGAGGTGGGCGACCGCGGCCGGGCCCTTGCGCAGCCGCAGGTCACACGGATCCATCCCGTCGCCGGCGACCGCGACATAGGACTGGGCGGCCCAGCGCTGGTCCTCCTCGTAAGCCTTCATCGCCGCCTTCTGCCCGGCCGCGTCGCCGTCGAAGGTGAAGATGATCCTGGCGGGCTCAAGGCCCGGCTCGTCGCGCATGAGCCGGCGCAGCAGCTTGATGTGGTCGACCCCGAAGGCGGTCCCGCAGGTCGCGACCGCGCCCTCGACGCCGGAGAGCTGCGCGGCCATGACGTCGGTATAGCCCTCGACCACGACCGCCCGGCGCTTGGTCGAGATCGCCTTCTTGGCGAGATCGATGCCATAAAGCACCTGAGACTTCTTGTAGATCGACGTCTCCGTCGTGTTGAGGTACTTCGCCTCGATCCGGTCGTCGCTGAACAGCCGACGGGCCCCGAAGCCGATGGTGTCGCCGGAGGTGTCGCGGATCGGCCACATGAGCCGCCCGCGGAAGCGGTCATATAGGCCGCGCGAGCCCCGCCCGACGAGGCCGGCGAGCGTGATCTCCTCCTCCGTGAAATTGCGCGAGCGGAGCAGCCGGGCGAGTTCCTCGCCCCCCCGGGGGGCATAGCCGACGCCGAACCGCACCGCCGCGTCGCGATCGAAATCCCTCTCCCGCAGGAAGTCCCGTGCCGCGCGGCTCTCCGGCCGGCCGTCGAGGAGCCGCTCGGCATAGAACTCCTGAGCGATCCGGTTGGCCTCGACGAGCCGGGTGCGGCGGCCGATGCCCTCCTCACGACCCGAGCCGCCCTCCTCTCGCCGCAACTCCATCCCGAGCCGCCCGGCCAGCCGCTCGACCGCCTCGACGAAGGTCAGGTGGTCGACCTTCTGGACGAAGGCGACGACGTCGCCGCCCTCGCCGCAGCCGAAGCAGTGGAAGCTCCCCGCGCTCTCGCGGACCGTGAAGGACGGCGTCTTCTCGTCGTGGAAGGGGCACAGCCCCTTGAGCGAGCCGACGCCCGCCGGGCGCAGCGTCACATGGTCACGGACGACGTCGACGATCGACGTCTTGTCCTTGACGGCCGCGATGTCCTCGGCCCGGATGCGCCCGGCCACAGCTCACCCGTCCTTCCACGCGTCCCTGTGTGGGCAGTCTAGGTGGGTCCCACGACAGCGCCGCCGTCACCGGGTCGGCGCATGGCGACGCCAGAAGTCCACGACAACGTGCCGCGGCACCGGCACCATCGGGTCATCTGGGACGTCATCGAGGTGGCCCAGTGACAGGGCGCGATGAGCGACCGCAGCGTCCGGAACCCCGCGGTGCGAATCTCTCGATCAACAGGGCGAATCCGTCCTCGAGCGTCAGGTCCGTCCCTTCGATGATCGCCATCAGGTCGACGTAGTCGCGGAGTTCAGCGCGGTCCCCGACCACCTTGAGCTTCATGGCGGACAGGTCTGGAACCGTCGCGACCTTGAGGCCGGCGAAGTCGATCGGCGGGGCGAGGCTCGACTGCGCACTCGCGTCGAGGAACTGGAGCTTCGTGTCCCGGAAGACCCCTTTGAGCGTGCCGGGCGCGATGAGCGTCGGCCGGCAGCCGTAGTTGCCCGGCCCGGTGCGCGTCATCGGTCCAGAACCAGTGGCGAAGGCGACGGGAGCGAGGCGGGCTTCGATCGCCCGTGCCGCGTCGGGCGCGATCACCCGTCGGCGCCCTCGCCCGCCCGCCGCCGGCACCTGCAGGCGGTCCAGTCCCCTGTGCACACGGGGAAGCGAGATGCGGAGGTCGCGGGCCACGTCGGCAGCCGACCTCAGCCCTGCGTTCATATCGTTCTTCTATCCGTCCTGCTCAGGCGAGGTCCCAGGCCCGAGCGATAGACCAAGCGCGCAGGTCGGAGAGGGAGGCGACCTGGTCGACGATCACCCGCAGGCGGCCGGCGTCGGAGCCCGCGGCCGCGAAGTCGCCCTGTTCCTCGACGTCGAGGCGCGTCGGATCGGCGGCATACGCGTCGACGAGGCCGGCGATGATGTCGCGCTGGGTCGCCATCTGGGTCAGTCGCTCGCCGACGTTCATGACGAAGTGGGCGGCGACCGCCTTGAGGACCGCGCACTCGGCGCGCGTCGCGTCGGGGACCACGAGCCGGGCGGCATAGCGGACGAGGGGACCGTCGCCATACGCCTCCCGCGTCGCCACCTCGGACGCGACGACGAAACGCCCGATCACGCGCGAGGTCATGTCCTTGAGCGCCGCGAGGTCGCGTCGCGTCCCGGCGTATGCCGCGGGCACCACTCCCAGCGCGAGCAACCGCTCGAGGGCCCCACCGAGGTCGTCCGCGGTGAGATCCGCGGCATACGCGCCTCTCGCGACCGCGAGGACGGCGCCGATCTCGCCGGGGTCCCGCAGGCGACGGGGATCGAGTCGGCGGGAGGCGATCGCGTCCTCGACGTCGTGGACGGAGTAGGCGACATCGTCGGACCAGTCCATGACGTCGGCCTCGAGGCAGCGCGCACCGTCGGGCCGGCCCTGCCGCATCCACTGGAAGACGTCGAGATCGTCGTCGTAGACACCGAATTTGGCTGTCCCGGGAAGAGCGCCACGCGGCCAGGGGTATTTCGTGGCCGCGTCGAGGCTCGCCCGGGTGAGGTTGAGCCCGGCCGACCGGCCGTCGGCGTGGAACCGCTTCGCCTCGAGCCGCGTGAGCAGACGCAACGACTGGGCGTTGCCCTCGAAGCCTCCGACGTCAGCAGCGATCGCGTCGAGCGCGCTCTCGCCGTTGTGCCCGAACGGCGGGTGCCCGAGGTCGTGCGCGAGCGCCGCGGTGTCGACGACGTCGGCATTGCAGCCGAGCGCGGCCCCGAACTCCCGGCCGATCTGGGCGACCTCGAGCGAATGCGTCAACCGGTTGCGGACGAAGTCGTCGCTGTCGGGCGAGACGACCTGGGTCTTGGCCGCGAGCCGGCGCAACGAGGCCGAGTGGATGACGCGTCCGCGGTCGCGCGCGAACTCCTCCCGGTCCGACCGTTTCAGGGCCGGATCCTCGGCGACCCAGCGTTCGCGGTCCGCCGAGTCGTAGGCCGCCGCGGTCATCCCACCGGCCCTCCAGTCCCGGTGCTCGTCGTCGCCGGAGGCGCGAACTCGGCGATATTGCCGACAGCCGGGAAGTGACCCGCCATCGGCCCGACGTTCATCGCCCCGACGAGATTCCCGAGGACGCCCCGGGCGAAGTCGCTCGTCGCCGCGGTGATCCCGAAGCGCGGGTCGGCACCGCGCAACGCCCGGGTGAACAGCATCGAGCCCATGGCGACCACCCCGGCACCCGAGGGCGCGGTGTAGTAGGTGAGATCGGCATACGTCCGCCCCCGGTCCGCGCACGCGACCGGCGAGTGTGCGGCGATGTGGAGCGTCGGCGGCGTCCCGGCGAGCGGGTAGACCCGGTCGATCTCGGTCCCGATCAGGCCGGGATAGGAACTCCCGGCCTTGGCTCCAGTCCCCGTGAAGAGGAAGAAGTCAGGATCGGTGACGACGAGCGGCCCGGCTGCCGGGAAGCACTCATAGAGCATCCCCGTCAGAGAGTTCTCCGGCCGCGGATCGGGTCTCGCACGCCACATGACGGTCGTGGCGGCCCCCTTCCCAGGGTCGAGCCCAGCGTCCTTGGTCCCGGTCATCACCCGATGGCGCGCGTCGAACCGCACCCGCCAATAGACCGCATTGGCGCCGAGGAAGGCGAGATTGGTCCCGGCATCGCGAGCCGCCTCCACCGTATGCCGCATGGCCGGCGACCAGTACTCGTCGTGCCCCAGGCTCAGCACCCCTCGGGCGCCCCGCAGCACCGGCGCGTCGGTGTCGAGGTCGATCGAGGTGAGATAGGCGAGGTCGGGCCCCTGCTTCTCGATCCACTGGATCGCGTCGACCTCGTGTTTGAACAGGATCGGCGCCCCGTTGCCGTCGTAGGGCCGGTCGAAGGACACCCGCGCCGAGCGCGTCCCGAAGGTGTCGTCCGGGCCGAGGTAGAGCGACGCGCCACCCCATTGGTTGTAGGCCTGATAGGTCGACACCGCGTTGACGACGACCAACCGGTCCGCCACCTCACGAGAACGCACCGTCAGCGGGATGACTTTGGCCCGCTGCGAGGCATCGAGTCGCAGCACATAGGTCCCCTCGGGCCAGCCCGTCGTGTCGACCGTGGTCGACGGGGACCACCCTGCCGTCACCATCCCGTCGGCGCCGATGTGCGGCGTCGCCGGCTGAACCACGGCAGTCACCGGCGCGCTGCGCCAGACCGCGCGACCGCCCGCCCCGGAGTACCACCCGAGGCGGTAGGCGGTCACCGTCACCGGCCCACGCGTCGACCGGATCCGCAACGTCACCTTGTCGCCGGGCAGGACCGAGGCGGCATCGGCATACCCGTCGAGGGTGCCGGCAGGTGCCGTCCGGCCGGTCCCGACGTTCCACCCGTCGTCCCCGGGCCGGGCGTTCTCGGCCTCCACCCAGTTGGCCGGTGGCCGCCCGGTGGCGTCGGGTGACGTCGATGCCCTCGACGGTGCGGCACCGCTCGTCCCCGGTGACGCGCTCCGCGCGGACATCGCCGCCGTCGACGACGCCGAACCGCCGCCGCCCGTGCACCCGGCGGCCAACGCCAGCACGAGCGCCAGCAGGATCCCGAGCGCCGCCCGGTTGCGGGCGACCCAGCCGGGCTCCTCGCCATAGCGCTGGCTGCGGATCAACCGGCCATGGGCACAATCGTCGACCAACTCGGCCATCCGACGATCCCGGGTCGCCTCCTGCTTCGCGCTGAGCACCCAATGCACGGCGAGCCGGCGATAGCCCGGCGTCGCCCGCGCGAACCACTCCGCCGCAAGAGGATTCGCGGCTAGTTGAGCGGCATAGGCCGCCGGCAGCACCCCCTCGCCCGTCTCGTAGGCATAGATCCCCGACCGCTCCGGCCGCCGTTGCGCGAACGCGGCGAGCCCCGCCGGCCGCATCCGACCCTGCGCCGTCAACTCTTCGACCAGCGCGATGTTGACCGTGCTCCACACGCTGCCCGGTCGCCGCGGCGTGAACCGCTGCCGGGTCGCGTCGGCGTCGATCCGCTGGGCGACCGAGTCGATCCAGCCATAGCAGAGCGCCTCACGGACGGCCTCGGCATACGTCAGTCCCTGGTCGGCGACGTGCTTCTTGAACAGCCCCAGCCACAACTCGCGAGCACTGTCGTGGTTGGCGTCGAGCCACGCGCGGAACTCCTCCGGCCCGTCGAAGAAGACGGCCGGCCGCGCGGGCGTTCCACCCGGGGTGCCGATGCTGCTCGCCATGGGCCAAACCCTGCCAGAAGGTTCCGACAACCCCCACCACGCCCGGGCCGTATGCCGATCACCCCCCGCTGACGTCCAACTCCGCCTGAGCGACGATGTCCCGCTGGGCCGGGGTCAGCTCACGGGTGTCGAGCCACCCCTCCGGCAGCACGACGTGCCGGGGTGACCCGGCCCGGCCGCGCGCCCCCTCGGCCGGCGTCCCCGGCCACGGCGCCGACCAGTCCAGCCCCGCCAGTAGCTCGTCGAGCGCAGCCAGCGAGTCGACCAGCGCCAGCCGATTGCGCAGGGTCGAGCCCGCCGGAAAACCCTTGAGATACCAGGCGATGTGTTTGCGGATGTCGCGGCAGCCGCGCAACTCATCGCCATAGAACTCGACGAGATACTCCGCGTGCAGCCGCAGGGTGGCCGCGACCTCCCCGAGCGTCGGCGCCACGCGCGCAGCCGACCCCGCGAACGCCGCGGCGAGGTCGGCGAACAGCCACGGCCGCCCCAGGCACCCCCGCCCGACGACTACGCCGTCGCACCCGGTCCGCCGGACCATCTCCAGCGCATCCTCGGCCGACCAGATATCCCCATTGCCGAGCACCGGGATCGTGCGCACCGCCTCCTTGAGCGCAGCGATCGCCGACCAGTCCGCGTCACCCGAATACGCCTGTGCCACAGTCCGTCCGTGCAGGGACACCGCCGCCGCACCGACGCTCTCGGCCACCAGCCCGGCATCGACATAGGTCAGGTGACCCGCGTCGATCCCCATCCGCATCTTGACGGTGACGGGTACCGCATAGGGGCTCGCCTCCCGGACCGCGGCAGCAACGATCGACCGGAACAGGTCGCGTTTCCACGGCAACGCTCCCCCGCCGCCCTTGCGGGTCACCTTGGGCACGGGGCAGCCGAAGTTGAGGTCGATGTGGTCGGTCCGGTCCTCGGTGACGAGTATCCGCACGGCCGCGGCGGTGGTCACCGGGTCGACGCTGTAGAGCTGCACCGATCGCGGCGATTCCCCCGCGTCGTGTTCGATCAACCGCAGTGTCTCCGTATGCCGTTCCACCAGCGCCCGCGACGTCACCATCTCGTTGACATAGAGGGCGCTGTGCCCGCTCGCCGCCGACGCGCTCGATTCCCGGCACAGCCGCCGGAAGGCACGATTGGTGATCCCCGCCATCGGGGCGAGGACGACCGGGGAGGCGATCTCCAGCGGGCCGAGCCGCAGCGGCGGGAGAAGGGAGGTCATGGCCTCCGCATTGTCCCATCGGGGTGGTTGGATGGCCGAATGACGGCGCTCGTCGACCCCGACGCCCTCGCCACGCTCCTGCGGCGCGGCGAGCCCGAGGTCGTGCTCCTGGACGCGCAATGGGAGCTCGGCGGTCGTCCCGGCCGGGAGCTGTATGCCCCGGCGCACCTCCCCCAGGCCCGTTTCGTCGACGTGGACGTCGACCTCGCCGACCCACCCGGACCCCGCGGTCGGCATCCCCTCCCTGATCTCGCCCGGCTCGAGAAGACATTGCGCCGCCTGGGGATTCACGATCGCACGACGGTCGTCGTCTATGACCAGGCGACCAGCCTGGCCGCCGCCCGGGCCTGGTGGCTGCTCTCGTTCGCCGGGCTCCAAGACGTCCGGGTCCTCGACGGCGGTCTCGCCACGTGGCAGCGAGCCGGACACCCCGTCACGACCGACGTCCCCGGCCCCGCGATCCCCGGCACGGTCACCGTGCACCCGGGCGCGCTCCCGGTCCTCGACGCCGCTTCCGCAGCCGGACTCGCCCGCTCGGACCTGCTCCTCGACGCCCGCGCGCGCGAGCGCTATGAGGGCCGCGTCGAGCCGATCGACACGGTCGCCGGGCACATCCCGGGCGCCCACAACACCCCGATGGCCGACTATCTCGAGCCCGACGGCCGGTTCCTCGACCGCGAACGCCTCCTCGCCTACTTTGCCGCCCGCGGTGTCTTCGACCACGGCGAGGTCGGGACCTACTGCGGCAGCGGGATCACCGCCACCCACCTCGCCCTGGCCCTGCGCCGGATCGGCGTCAATGCAGCCGTCTATGTCGGGTCGTGGAGCGAGTGGATCACCGACCCCGACCGCCCGATCGCCACCGGACCCGACGCCTGAGCTTCGCCGTCACGCCGGGGCGAGGACGAGCTGGACGGGGTCGCCGGTGAGCCGCGCCAGGCGCGCGAGTGCGCCGGACGTCGTGTCCCAGGCGACGAGATCGGCATATCGCATGACGGGATCGGTCCCGGAGGTGTCATAGGGACCGCCCGCCCACACGACCACGACACCGTTCGCGTCGATGGCCAGCGGGACGATTCCACCCGTGCTCCGGGTGCCCGTCGCGGTCGGGTCGCTGCCGTCGAGGAGGAACCGGGATCGCCCCGGGTCGATCTGCCACGCCAGAATCCCCTGGAAGGACATCGTCTGCGCGGCGAGCGCGTTCGATGGGGAGGCGAGCGCCGCGACCCAGCCGTGCCCGCCGGTCGCCGAGCCGCCGAGCCCCCACACGCCCGCCGTGGGCGTGTCGACCGCGACCGGCGCCGAGAAGCCGGCCGATCCCGGCTGCCACCGGCGCAGCTTCGTCGACTCCGCGGCCCCGCCCGGCCCATCGCTGGCGAGGACGACCTCCTGCGCGTCCCACACAGTGCCCAGCATCTTCTCCACCCGGGCGTGGGCGGTGTCGACGACGTAGGTCGCCGTTTCGGACGTGACGAGTACGCGTCGACCACCTTCGACGACGTTCGCGGATTCGAGTCGGCCGTCGTCGATCGCCACCCGGGTCCACGGGGCCGCGCCGGTGCGCTCGGTGTCGACGATAATCGCCCCACCGGGCTGCGGGATGGCGAGATACCGCCCGTCCGTGCTGATCGCCTGGTTGGACAGGTGGAAGGACGCGTTGTATCCGTCCGTCTGGTCTCGCAGCGGCAACCCGTCGAGGAGCAGGACCCGCCCGGTGCTCGTCACCACCCCGATCCGTCGCCGGGACGCGTCGGCGTATGCCGCGACCAACCGTTCCCCGGCCGCGAAACCTCCTGCGGTGGACAGGGGTTCGGCCAAGGCGGTGAGGTCCCACTCGTCGTGCGCCGCGAGCCAGGTCGCGACCCGCACCTTCCTGGGGAGGAGCCGCACCTCGTCGGCCGTGGGCAGGGTGTCCACCCCGGGAAGCGTTGTCGAGACCGACGACGGGGAGGTCGACCGGGAGGGGGAGGTCGACCTGGACGCCGACGATCCCGTCGTCGTTCCCGCGATGTGGTGCTGAGGTCGCGGCCCGACCAGGACCGTGGTTCCGCCGGCGACCACGGCGAACCCAGCCGCGGCGCCGACGGTGGCGACGCGGCGTCGGCGCTGCGCGGCATACGCCCGCCGCCAGGCGACCTCGGCGAGATCGACATCGGGCATCCGCCCGGCGGCCTCGGTCAACTGCTCGCTCAGTCGGGTGGTCATGGCTTCTCCTCGAATGCGTTCACGGGCTCCCACGCCAACTCCTGGCGAAGGCGGCGCAGGGCGGTGTGGGTCTGGGACTTGACGGTGCCGATGCTGACGCCGAGCACATCGGCGGCATCGGCTTCGGTGAGGTCGTCGAAGTAGAAGCACGATGACGGCCCGCTGTCCTCACCTCCTTCGTCACCCACTCAACGCGAGGGTGGCCCCGAAGGTTGGGACTAGGCTTCGACGTCGTGTCCACCCCTGCTCCGACCCGCCTCAACGCCCGCCTCGTCGCGGCGCTCAACCGCGTTCCCCGGGCCGTGCCGGTCCTCGGCGTCCTCGCCTTCCTCGCGCTCGGGGCATTCGTCCCGACCTACGGGTGGATCTTCACCGCGCTGGTCGCGCTCTTCCTGGTGTGGATGTTCGTCCTCAGCCTCGGACGGCTGACAGGCATCGAGAAGCTCATGCGGGTCGCCGTGATCGTCTTTGTCGCGGCGATCGCGCTCATCCAGTCTCGGCCGCGGGGTTGACCGAGTCCGGGTCGGCCTCGTCGCGCAGGAGGTCACGCGGGTCGATCCCGGTCAGGCGCAGGTCCTCCGCCGACAACGGCCAGTTGACCGCGTCGGGATACCACCTCTGAAGGCTGCGCGGCGGGCGGAACGGCGCCCACTCCCCCTCCGGCTGCGCGAGCCGGTCGGCGACCGCCCACAGGGCGGCCGGATGATGCCCCATACCGATGTGCGAGGCCTTGATCTCGATGTTCTCCGAGGTGCCATAGAGATCGTTGAGGCAGGCCTGCCAGGGGACGATCCCGTCGGTGCGCGAATAGACCGACGTGGTCGGGACCGGCATCGCATCGCGCAGGTGCTCCTGCTCGGGCAGATCCAACTCATCGGCGCCGACGTGCAGATGGCTGTAGCGCTCGAGGACGAGCGAGGCGAAGGTGTCGCTGCGCTTCATCAGCCGAAACGGCGACCCGAGGGTGATGACCTGCCGGATTCCGTCGGGATAGGCGCGCGCCATCTGGCGGGCGTAGAGACCCCCGAGGCTCCACCCGACGAGCGAGATGCGCCCGCTCTCGTCGATGAGGCTCTCGATGGTGCCGCGGAGGCTGTCGACGATCTGCCTGGTCGGGCCGATGTTGCGCCCCAGTCCCCAGCCGTGCGGCTTGTAGTTGACCGAGCCGAGATAGCTCCGCAGGATCGCGGTCGTGTAGTCGCCCGCCATCAGCCCGGGCAGCACGAGCACGTGATGGCCGTCGCCACGCCTGGCCTTGCCGAGGACCCGGCGGAACGCGGCATACTCACCGATCTCACCGGCCATTCGGGGCACCTCGACGAGCCCCTGCACCAACGATGGTCGCACGGGATCAGTATGGGGTCACCCGTGAGGAAAGTGGTTACTGGACAGTCAGGTTCTCGCGTGGGTTCCGGTGAGCGGTTCGTCACGTTGACGAGTTGACAATCCGCCCACCTTGAAATGAGAATCATTCTCATGCCACCCGCCAGTATGCCGCGCCCCACCCCCTGCGGTTTCCGCACCCGGGTTCTGGCGCTCGTCCTCGGGTCGGCTCTCGCGCTCCTCTGCGGACTCACCCTGACCGGATGCGGGAGCGGCACCGCCGCGACCGATGGCCGGCTCAGCGTCGTGGCGGCCGCCTACCCCTTCGCCTATCTCGCCGAGGCCATCGGCGGCGACCGGGTCACCGTCGACCTGCTCACCCGCCCGGGCGCGGAGCCGCACGACCTCGAACTCACTGCGGCCCAGGTCATCCGGATCGCCAAGGCCGATCTCGTCGTCACCCTCTCTGGGTTCCAGCCGGCGATCGACCAGGGGATCGCGGCGGCGCCCCCGCGGCATACGCTCGACCTTTCGACGGCGACCGGGATCACCCTCGCGGCGCACGACGAGACGGGGCACACCGCGGACGGGCACGAGGCCCCGGCCGGCCTCGCGCACGACCCACACTTCTGGCTGGACCCCGAACTCATGCGCCGCGCCGGGAACGCGGTCGCGGCGGAGTTGTCCCGGATCGACCCGGAGCACGCGGGCGCCTACACCGCCGACCGGGATCGGCTCGACGCCGCCCTTGTCACCCTCCGCGACGACTACCGTTCCCAGGTGCGGGGCTGCGCCTCGACGACCCTCGTGACAAGCCACGCGGCATACGGACATCTGGCCGCCTTCACCGGACTCGACCCCTATGCCCTCGCGCTCTCCCCAGATGCCGAACCCAGCGCCGGCGAAGTCGCCCGGATCGCCCAAGTGGTGCGGGATCGGGACGTGCGGACGATCTATACCGAACCGCTCGCCAGCCCCAAGGTCGCCGACGTCATCGCCACCGAGACTGGAGTGCGCACCGCCGTCCTCGACCCGATCGAAGGACTCACCGACACCTCGGCCGGGCACGATTATCTCGCGCTCATGCGCGCCGACCTCGCCACCCTCGTCACCGGACAGGACTGCCGCCCATGAGCTCAGTCGTACTCGACCTGCGCCACGCCCGCTTCGGCTACGACGGCACGCCGATCGTCATGGATGCCACCTTCACCGTCGCAGCGGGTGAAGTCGTCGCGATCCTCGGCCCCAACGGCTCCGGCAAGTCGACCCTCGTCAAGGGCCTCGTCGGGCTGACCGACCATCTCGGCGGTGAGGTCCAGGCCTTCGGTCACGCGCTCGCCGATCCAGCGAACCATGGCCGGATCGGCTATGTGCCGCAACGGCATACGCTCGCCACCTCGGTCCGGGCGACGGTCGCCGAGATCGTCGCGATCGGCCGACTGCGGTTCCGCACCTGGTGGCGGCCGTGGGCGCGGGACGCCGCCCGGGACCGGCAGGCGATCGCCCGCGCCCTCGACCTCGTCGGCCTCGGCGACCGCGCCGGCTCCGACGTCGGACAGCTCTCCGGCGGACAGCAGCGGCGGGTTCTCATCGCGCGGGCCCTCGCCAGCGCCCCCGACCTCCTCGTCATGGATGAGCCCACCGCGGGCGTCGACCAGGCCAACCAACAGGTTCTCGCCACCGTCCTCGCCCGGCTCGCCGCGGGCGGCACGACGATGCTCGTCGTCACCCACGAGATCGCCGCGCTCGCGGACGTCGTGACCCGGGTGCTCGTTGTCACCGAGGGGGTCGTCACGTTCGACGGGACCCCGCAGGCGTATGCCGAGGCCGGCCACGCGGATCCCCACGCCCACCACCACGCCCCGCCGGGGCGTCCGACCACGGGACTCCACGAGCCCCTGCGAGGCGGCCGTCGTGCGTGAGATCCTCGACTACCAGTTCATGCGCAACGCCCTGATCGCGGCGCTGCTCATCGGGGCCTGCGCCCCGCTCGTCGGCATCTTCCTCGTCCAGCGGCGGCTGTCCCTGGTCGGTGACGGGATCGGGCATGTCGCGCTCGCGGGGGTAGCGGTCGGGCTGCTCACCGGGTCGGCGCCCGTGCTCACCGCACTCGCCACCGCGGTCCTCGCGGCCGTGGCGATCGAGATCACCCGGGCGCGCGGGCACACCGGCGGCGACGTCGCCCTCGCTCTGACGTTCTATGGCGGCATCGCCGCCGGCGTCGTCCTCATCGGCATCTCGCCCCAGGGCACATCGGCGAACCTGACCTCCTATCTGTTCGGATCGATCACGGCGACGACCCGCCACGACCTGATCGCCTTCACCGCCCTGACCGCCGTGGTCGTCGTCGTCACCGCCCTCCTGCGCCCCTGGCTGTTCGCCGTCGCGCAGGACGAGGAGTATGCCCGCGCCTCCGGCCTCCCCGTCCTCGCCCTCAACACCGCCCTGTCGGTGCTGACGGCGGTCACGGTCGTCGTCGCCATGCGCGTCGTGGGGCTGCTCCTGGTCAGCGCCCTGATGATCATCCCCAACGCGTCCTCGCAGATCCTCGCCCGCTCGTTCGGCGGCGCGATGCGCGCCGCGGTGCTGCTCGGCATCCTCGCCTCGGTCGGCGGAGTCGTGACGAGTTTCTATGCCGAGACCGCCTCGGGTGGGACGATCGTCCTGCTCGCGCTGGGTCTCTATCTCCTCGCCCAGGTCGCGGCGCGGGTGCGTCCGGTCACGCACGGACTGCACGCCGAACGGCATACGCACGAGCACGGACCCGGGTGCGGACACCAGGCGATCGCCCACGGCGACCACGTCGACTACCTTCACGACGGACACCGGCACGCACCGCACGACGATCACTACGACGAGCACGCGGACGTCGAGGAGGCGGCCCGGTGACCGAGGTCCGAGCCGGGCGCCGGCCGACTCGCCAGCAGCAGGCCGTCGTCGACATCCTCGGGCGCCACGGCGACTTCCGGTCGGCGCAGGAGTGGCATGCGCTACTGCGGGATTCGGGGTCCCCGGTCGGGCTCGCGACGGTCTATCGCACCCTCCAGACCCTGGCCGAGGACGGCGCCATCGACGTCCTGCGCACGGACGGCGGCGAGTCGGTCTATCGCGCGTGCAGCCGCGGGCATCACCACCATCTCGTCTGCCGGCGATGCGGGCGGACCGAGGAGATCGAGGCCGCGGAGGTGGAGCGGTGGACGGCGGCGACGGCCGCGGCATACGGCTTCACCGACGTCAGTCACACGGTCGAGATCTTCGGTCGCTGCGCGAACTGCTGAGGTTCAGCCCTTGGCGACCGCGTCGATCGCGCCGCCGTAGCGCCGCTCGCGGTTGACATAGAGGTCGATCGCCCGCCACAGGTCGCGGCGATCGAAGTCGGGCCAGAGGGTGTCGAGGAAGACCATCTCGGCATACGCGCTCTGCCACAACAGGAAATTGGACGTTCGCTGCTCCCCCGAGGATCGGACGAAGAGATCGACGTCGGGCATTCCCGGCTCGGGCAGGGCCCGCGCGATGGTCTTCTCGTCGATGCTCCCGGGCTTGAGCCGGCCCGCGGCGACCTGCTCGGCAATCGTCCGCACGGCCGCAGCGATCTCGGCGCGCCCGCCGTAGTTGACACAGAAATAGAGCGTGAGGCCGGTGTTGTGTTTGGTCAGCTCCTGGGCGATCTCGAGTTCCTTGATGACCGAGCCCCACAGGCGCGGTCGCTGCCCGACCCACCGCATCCGCACCCCCCACTCGTGGAGTTGGTCGCGCCGGCGCCGGATCACGTCGCGGTTGAATCCCATGAGGAAGCGGACCTCGTCGGGCGAGCGTTTCCAGTTCTCCGTCGAGAAGGCGTAGGCCGACAGGTGCGTCACACCGGCCTCGATCGCCCCCGCGACCACGTCGAGCAGCGCCGACTCCCCCGCCTCATGCCCCTTGGTCCGCGGCAGACCCCGCTGGTTGGCCCAGCGGCCGTTGCCGTCCATGACGATCGCGACGTGCTTCGGCAGGGCGCCGGCGGGGTGGCGGGGTGGCACGGCTCCGCTCGGGTGCGGGAACGGCGGCTTCATAGCGACGATCGAACCACAGGCGTCTCACGCTCCACATGCGGCAGGGAGCGCAGGCCGCGCTCGAGATGCCACTGGACGAAGGCGGCTGTCAACCCGCTCCCCTCCCGCCGGTGCTGAGGCAGGCTCGCATCGGCGATCGCCCAGTCCCCGGCGAGGAGCGCGGCGAGCAGTTCCATCGTCCCGCGGGCGGGGGCCGCGGATCCGGGCGTGCGGCAGAGCGGGCATACGGCACCCCCGCTCGCGAGGTTGAACGCGAGCTGCGGGCCCGGGTCGCCGCACTTGGCGCAGTCGTGGAAGCTCGGCGCCCATCCGGCGATCGCGAGCGCGCGCAGGAGATAGGCGTCGAGAACGAGCGAGGCATCGTGGGCGCCGCCGGCGAGCGCGGCGAGGGCGCCCTGGAGCAGGAGGAACTGCTGGAGCATCGGCAGCCGCTCCTCGGCGACCCGGTCGGCCGTCTCGAGCACGGTGTGGAGGACGGTGTAGGCGCGGTAGTCGCGGGCGATCTGCTCGCCATACGACTGAATCGTCACCGCCTGGGTGACGGTGTCGAGATTGCGCCCCTCATAGCACTGGAGGTCGACGACCATCCCCGGCTCGAGCCGCGCCCCGAAACGGCTCTTGGTCCGCCGCACCCCCTTGGCGACGACCCGGATCTTGCCGCGCTCGCGCGCCAGGACGGTGACGATCCGGTCCGCCTCGGCGAGCTTGTGCGTGCGCAGGACGATCGCCTGGTCGCGGTAGGTCGGCACCCGTTCATTGTGCGTCCTCCGGGGCCGGCGCCGGGCAACAACACCCAGTGCGCATATGATGCTTCGCTGAGTGATGCTATGATGCGCGGGTGCGCACCACGGTGACCTTCGACGACGACGTGGCGCGTCTCCTCCGCGAGGCGCAGCACCGGGAGCACAAGACCTTCAAGCAGGTGCTCAACGAAGCCCTGCGGAGGGGCCTCACCGAGGCGACACCCCAGCTTCCGCCCTATCGCCTCGTTCCCCATCACTCGGCGGTCCGCCCCGGAGTCGACATCACTGCCCTCAACCGGCTGGCCGATGAGCTGGACGACGACAGCCTCCGCGGCGGGGCACCGTGATCATCCCCGATGTCAACCTGCTGATCTATGCCGTATTCGACGGATATCCGCAGCACGACAGGGCCGCGAACTGGCTCACGAGAGTCCTCAACGGCCCGGAACAACTCGGTCTGACCACGCCCGCCATCTTCGGATTCGTCCGGCTCGGCACGAGTGCGCGCGTGCACGAGCGTCCCCTGTCAGTCGCGGAGGCTGGTGACTACATCCACGCGTGGCTCGAACGCCCCCAGACTCGTCTCCTCGCACCGGGGCGTGAGCACGTGCGCCTGACTCTGGGACTGTTGGCCGGACTCGGCACCGGCGCCAACCTGACAACCGACGCGCAGCTCGCGGCATACGCGATCGAGTTCGGCGGCACGATCCACTCCAACGACAGTGATTTCGGGCGGTTCGGCCCAGTCCGGTGGGTCAATCCGCTGAGCTGAGCGCGTCGCCATACATGCGTTCGAATCACTGCTAATCTGGCCGTATGCCGCTTCAGGACGTCCTCGATTTCGGCACCACCGAGCCCCACATCATCCGGATGCCGCTCGCCAGTGGCGCCTGGGTCGACGTCGCCCCGGCGTGGCTCGCCGAGGCCGACGCGTTGCTGCCGGCGCTGCTCGAGACCGTTCCGTGGCGGGCGGAGCGCCGGCAGATGTTCGACAATGTCGTCGACGTGCCGCGGTTGACGACGTTCTATGCCGCGGACGAGGTCTGGCCCCATCCCGCGCTGCGCACGATCTGCGACCGGCTCAGCGCCCACTACCTCCCCGAACTCGGCGAACCGCTGGTCACCGCGGGCCTTTGCCTCTATCGCGACGGTCGGGACTCCGTCGCCTGGCACGGAGATCGGATCGGCCGGTCGCGCTATGCGGACACGATCGTCGCCGTCGTCTCGCTGGGCGCGACCCGCACCTTCGCGTTGCGGCCGGGCGGTGGCGGCACGAGCTTGCGCCTGGTCAGCGGGCATGGCGACCTCATCGTCATGGGCGGGTCGTGCCAGCGGACGTGGGAGCACGCCATACCCAAGACGAGCGAGAGCGTCGGGCCGCGGATCTCGGTCCAGTTCCGGACCGCCGGAGTTCGCTGAGGCGGGCCGTGTAACCTCGCCCCGAGGGTGGGACCGACGGCGAGGAGGGCAATGGGGGCGGCCACGCCGGAGGTGCGCACGGGGCTGCGCGCCTGGCTCTCCCGGCACCGGACGAGCGTCAGCGTCGCGCTCCACCTGACCATCCTCGGGCTCGTCGTCTGGTTCCTCGTCCGGCCGCAGATCGGCTCGACGCATGAGTCCCTCGCCCTGCTTTCGCAAGTCAAGCTCCCCTGGCTGTCCGGGGCGATCGCCGCCGAGATCGTCTCGCTGGTGGCCTACACCTTGCTGACCTACCGCCTCCTCGCCCCCGCGACCCGTCCTCGCTGGTGGAATGTCGCCCGCGTCGACATCTCGGCGATCGGTCTCGGCAAGTGCCTCCCCGACGGGGGCGCGGCCGGAACGGCCCTGAGTGTGCGGCTGTTCGCGCTCGACGGCGTGCCCGCCACCGACGCCGCCGTCGCCAAGGTCGTCCAGGGGCTCGGGTCCGCAGTCCTCCTCCAGGTCCTCGTCTTCGCCGGCCTCGGCACTGCAGTGGCCCTCGGGCTCGGATCCACCTGGGCCAGCCCGCTGCTCGTCGTGGCCGGCGGATTCATCCTCACCGCGACACTGATCGGGCTGGGCCTGAGCCGTCCCCGCCTGTGGTCATGGCTGGAACGGGTGGCCGGTGGCGTGCCGCGCTTCGGGGCCCGGCTCGTCGAGATGCTCCGCGGACTGCGCGACGGCAACGGCCTCGCCCACCTGCGCGCGGTCGCCGGCACCCCCGTGCTGCTGTCGGAACTCGTCCTCTACAGCACCGCCAACTGGGTCTTCGACGCGCTCGCCCTCTGGATGGCGCTCGAGTCGTTCAATGCCGACGTCGGCATCCGCGCGATCCTCGTCGCCTATGCCGCGCAGGCCATCGGCACGTGGATACCTCTGACCCCGGGCGGACTGGGCGTGGCCGAGTCGATCATGATCCCCGCCGTCGTCGCCTACGGCGCGACCCGCCCGGCCGCGGTCGACGGCATCCTCGCGTGGCGCCTCCTGTCCTACTGGATTCCCATCGTTCTCGGCTCGATCTCCTACCTCTCGCTGACCGCCCGACGGGACCGGAGCGGCATACGTAACTGAGCACACGTACTCACGCCGTCCACCCTGGTCCGCAGGACCATGGAGGTATGGCCACAGCACTCACCGACGCACGCAGCAGCACGGCACCCGGGCTCGTCGCTGCACTGGTCGACTCCGGGATCATCGCGCCCGAGGATCGTGGCCGCGCCATCGTCATCCTCGACGGCCGCCTCGCGCGCACCGCGCAGGAAACCCCCCGCTCCCGGATCTTCGCCGAGATCGCCGGGTATGCCGGGGGCATCCTCGTCGTCGCCGCCGGTGCGGTCTTCCTCGCCGCCAACTGGCGCGATATGAGCACGCCGACGCGGGTCGGCGCACTCATCGCCGGCGCTCTGGTCCTCGCGGTCGCCGCCCTCGGCGCCCGGCTGGTCCGGCCCGCAACGCCGAGTCCGGGAGATCTGTCGGTGCGCCGGCGACTGGCCGCCATGCTCGGCATCGGCGCGGCCGTCCTGAGCGCCGGCGCTCTCGGCGCCTGGCTCGAGTCCCGACCGGCGCCGCATGCTGCCGTGCTCGACGGGAGCGTGTTCGCCCTGTTCACGGCCGTCGCGCTCGCGGGCTATCTCCTCGCACCGACGGTCCCGGGCCAGGTCGCGGTCGGATTCGGGCTGGTCACGGCCTATCTCAACGGGACCGCGGACTGGAGTCACGGGCTCGCCCTGGTCAAGGCGGCCATCCTCGTGCTCATCGGGATCGGCTGGGTCGTCCTTGGCGAGGCCGGCTGGTGGCACGAGTCGCAGACCGCACGGATGGTCGGAGGGACGCTCACGCTGTTCGGTGCCCAGGTGCCGGTGTTCGAAGACCATTGGCGGGGCGCGGCATACGTCGTGCTGGCGGTCGTCGGCGCCGCCGCCTTCGGGGTCTATCTGCGGGTGCGCGCGTGGCCATATCTCGGGATCGGCGTCGTCGGCCTCACCCTCGCAGCGACCGAGGCGGCTGTCGACTACCTCCCGAGCGCCACCGGCGCCGCGACCGGTCTCCTCGTCGCTGGGGCGATGCTCCTCGCCACCAGCCTGCTGGCCATGCGTCTCCACCGATCCGCGCCAGCAGCTTGACAACATGCAACTGAATGGTTGTATGATGAGTGCGTGACCGACACCGACGAGGATTGGGCGGACGCCGCGTTCCATGCGCTCGCCGACCGGACCCGGCGTGACATCCTGCGCCGGGTTCTGGCGGGCGAGCACTCGGTGTCGGCGCTTGCCGCGGCATACCCGATGAGTTTCGCCGCGGTCCAGAAACACGTCGCCGTCCTGCAACAGGCGGGACTGCTGACCAAGCGGCGCAAGGGCCGCGAGCAACTGGCCAGCGGTGACGTGGCGGCCATTGGTTCGGTCGCCTCGATGCTCGATGAATTCGGGGAGATCTGGCGCGGCCGCATCGACCGGATCGATGCGCTACTCGCGCACGACCACGACAAGGAGCACTGACATGCCCGTCACCGACATCAGCAAGGACATCGACGCCCGCACGCTGACGATCACCGCCCACTTCGCGGCGCCCGTCGAGCGTGTCTGGGCGTTGTATGCCGATCCTCGACAGCTCGAGCGCGTCTGGGGACCCCCGAGCCATCCGGCGACCTTCGTCGACCACGACCTCGCTCCGGGCCGGCGGTCGACCTACTGCATGACCGGGCCGGACGGCGAGCGGTTCTATGGCTGGTGGCGGATCACCGGCGTCGACGAGCCGCGCGGCTTCACCTTCGACGATGGATTCGCCGACGAGAACTTCGCCGAGAACCCCTCACTTCCGGTGTCCCACAACGACTACCGCTTCACCGCGGACGGAGACGGGACGACGGCGAGGTTCACCTCGGCATACGACTCCGCCGAGGACCTCCAGACCGTCCTCGACATGGGCGTGGAGGAAGGCGCCACCCTGGCCATCAACCAGGTCGACGCCTTCCTCGTCGCCGCCTGAGGACGGTCAGGGACCGCCGCCCGGGCGGGAGATCGTGTGGCTGGCTCCACCCGCCTTCGCGATGTCCCGCTCGGCGCGGTTGATCGCCGAGAGGATCGCCCGGATGCTCGCCTTGACGATCGATTCATGCAGGCCGACGCCCCACAGAACCCGTTCTCCCACAGCGCATTCGATGAAGGCTGCGGCGCGCGCATCGCCGCCGGCAGACAGGGCGTGCTCGGTGTAGTCGAGAATCCGCACGTCGATCCCGAGCGGGTCGAGCGCCTTGATGAAGGCGTCGAGCGGGCCGTTGCCGGAGCCGGAGACAGCCACCTCGTGGCCGCCGTCGGTGATGACCGACTCGATGAGGTCGGCGCCCTCGTCGGTGCTCGTGATCGTCGAGCGGACCGGGGCGAAGCGGCCCCAGCGCTGGTGCGGGTCGGGGTGGAGGAGGTACTCGTCCTGGAACATCTCCCAGAGCTGGGCCGCCGAGAGTTCCCCGCCCTCGGCGTCGGTGCGGCGCTGGACGACCTGGCTGAACTCGACCTGGAGCCGGCGCGGCAGGTCGAGCCCGTGCTCGGACTTCAGCAGATAGGACACCCCGCCCTTGCCCGATTGGCTGTTGACGCGGACGACGGCCTCATAGGTCCGGCCGATGTCGTGCGGGTCGATCGGCAGATAGGGCACCCCCCAGTCGATCCCGTCGATGTCGGTGCCCGCCGACGAGGACCGCTTGTCCATGTCCTCGAAGCCCTTCTTGATGGCGTCCTGGTGGGAGCCGGAGAAGGCGGTGAACACCAGATCCCCGCCATAGGGGTGGCGCTCGTGCACGCCGATCTGGTTGCAGTACTCCACGGTTCGCCGGATCTCGGCGATATTGGCGAAGTCGATCTGAGGGTCGATGCCCTGGCTGTAGAGGTTCATCCCCAGGGTCACCAGGCAGACATTGCCGGTGCGCTCGCCGTTGCCGAACAGGCAGCCCTCGATCCGGTCGGCCCCGGCCAGATAGCCGAGTTCGGCCGCCGCGACCCCCTCGCCCCGGTCGTTGTGCGGGTGGAGGGAGATCATCACGCTGTCGCGGCGGCTGAGGTGCCGTGACATCCACTCGATGGAATCGGCATACACATTGGGCGTGGCCATCTCGACGGTCGCCGGGAGGTTGATGATCATCTTGTGATCGGGCGTCGGGTCGATGACGTCGATGACCTCGTTGCAGATCCGCGCGGCGAATTCGAGTTCGGTGCCGGTGTAGGACTCCGGGGAGTACTCATAGAACACCTTGGTTTCGGGGATCGTCTCCTCGAGCTTGCGGCACAGGCGGGCGCCTTGGAGGGCGATGTCGACGATGCCGTCCTGGGAGAGGCCGAAGACGACGCGCCGCTGGAGGACGGACGTCGAGTTGTAGAAGTGGACGATCGCCTGCTTCGCGCCACGGATCGCGTCATACGTCCGCTCGATCAGGTGGTCGCGGCATTGCGTCAAGACCTGGATGGTGACGTCGTCGGGGATGTGGCCGCCCTCGATGAGCTCACGGCAGAAGTCGTAGTCGGTCTGGCTCGCGCTCGGGAAGCCGACCTCGATCTCCTTGTAGCCCATCTTGACCAGGAGCTTGAACATCCGCATCTTGCGATCGCTGTCCATCGGGTCGATCAGGGCCTGATTGCCGTCACGCAGGTCGACCGCACACCAGCGCGGGGCCTTGGTCATGACCTGGTCGGGCCAGGTGCGGTCGGGGAGTTCGACCTGGATCTGCTGCTGGAACGGGACGTACTTCGTGAACGGCATACGGGTGGACTGTTGGGGGTGAATCATCGCTCGGGTTCGCCTCTGTCTCGTCTTCGGGGTGCTCGGCCGCCGGGGGCAGCACAACCTCCGCGACGAGGGGGGCCGAGTCAGGCCTCGCCGCGGCGGCGAAGGAGGAGCGTTCCGCGCATAGCGACGTCAGTATGCCGCGCCCGCCCCCCCGAGGGCCACCCGGGTCCGCGTGGTGATCACCGGTCCCTGCGAGATCGGCCGGATCATTGCAGGCCGCCGAGGCGGCCGGGGGTGTTAGCTTTATCCAAAGGTCATTGGAAAAAATCCGTGGCCCATGGTCAGTCCCTGGCCGTGGACCGGTGGGGAGGCACAGATGACCGCGACCATCACCCGGCCGTCGGCGGGGGCCCCGGAGGTCCATCCTCCTCGGCACGAACCCGGGCAGACCGCGGTGAAGTGGCTGACGACGACCGACCACAAGGTCATCGGCAACCTCTACTTCATCACGTCGTTCGCGTGGTTCCTGCTCGGCGGTGTGCTGGCGCTGCTGATCCGGACGGAGTTGTTCTCACCGGGACTGCAGGTCGTCGACGACCCGGATCAGTTCAACCAGTTCTTCACGATGCACGGCACGATCATGCTGTTGTTGTTTGCGACCCCGCTCTTCGCCGCCTTCGCGAATGCCATTGTGCCCCTGCAGATCGGGTCACCGGACGTCGCGTTCCCGCGGCTCAATATGTTCGCCTACTGGCTCTATCTGTTCGGCGGGCTGATCGCCGCGGCCGGGTTCCTCACTCCGGGCGGGGCCGCCGCGTTCGGGTGGTTCGCCTATGCACCGCTGTCCACGGGGACGTTCACACCGGGGGTGGGCGGGGATCTGTGGGTCTTCGGGCTGGCGCTCGCCGGCTTCGGCACCATCCTCGGATCCGTCAACTTCATCACGACGATCGTCTGCCTGCGCGCGCCCGGGATGACGATGTTCCGGATGCCGATCTTCACGTGGAATGTCCTGATCACCTCCCTGCTCGTCATCCTCGTCTTCCCGGTGCTCGCCGCGGCGCTGTTCGCGCTCGGGGCGCAGCGCCGGTTCGGCGCGACGGTGTTCGACGCGGCGAACGGTGGAGCGATGCTCTGGCAACACCTCTTCTGGTTCTTCGGACATCCGGAGGTCTACATCATCGCCCTGCCCTTCTTCGGGATCGTCTCCGAGGTCATCCCCGTGTTCTCGCGGAAGCCGATCTTCGGCTACCGGACCCTCGTGTTCGCGACGATCGCCATCGCGGCGCTGTCGATGGCCGTGTGGGCGCACCACATGTATGCGACCGGGCAGGTGCTCCTCCCGTTCTTCGCGATCATGTCGATGCTCATCGCGGTGCCGACAGGGGTGAAGTTCTTCAACTGGATCGGCACGATGTGGGGCGGCCAGATCACCATGCAGACGCCGATGCTGTGGTCGATGGGCTTCCTCGTGACCTTCCTGTTCGGCGGACTCACGGGAGTCATCCTCGCCAGCCCGGCCCTCGACTTCTCGCTCACCGACAGCTATTTCGTCGTCGCGCACTTCCACTACACGGTCTTCGGGACGGTCGTGTTCGCGATGTTCTCGGGGTACTATTTCTGGTGGCCGAAGATCACCGGGCGGATGCTGGACGAGCGGCTGGGCAAGATCCACTTCTGGATGCTCTTCATCGGTTTCCACACGACCTTCCTGACCCAGCACGTCCTCGGCGTCGACGGGATGCCGCGCCGGTATGCCGACTACCTCCCCGAGGACGGCTTCACCACTCTCAACCGGATCTCGAGCATCGGGGCGTTCCTGTTGGGCCTCTCGACGCTCGTCTTCCTCTACAACGTGTGGGTGACGTGGCGGCGCGCACCGCTCGTGGACGCCGATGATCCGTGGGGGTATGGCGCGTCGCTCGAGTGGGCGACCTCGTGCCCACCGCCGCGGCACAACTTCACCTCTATTCCACGGATCCGGTCGGAGCGACCGGCGTTCGATCTGCATCACCCTCATTCCCTTGGCTCCCTGTCGGTGAAGCCCGTCCGCGCCTGCGCGGGAGGCAGGTGAGTCAGCTCGATGCCCGGGAATCCCGTTGTGCCACTCGAGTGCATGACGAGACACACATCGTTCGGCGCATCGAGAGTCAGGTGCGCGGCATCGAGCGGATGATCGACGAGGACCGCCACTGCATCGAACTGGGGCTCTGACCCGGATCCGCGAGTAGGGGTCGATGGTTGGGGAGTGGTGTTGAATACCGTTGTGGGACCGGGCGTTTGCGTTGCGGTGTCGCTCGTGAGCAGGGGTGTTGCTCCGATGTCGTTCGGGAGGAACGGGTTTCACCCCACACACCACCCCAACAGTTCCCCCCGAACGACATCGGAGCCACAAGCTTTGCCCAACCCACCACCACAACCCAAACTCACTGTCCCACAAGGGCCTTCAACGCCACAGTCCAGCCATCACCTCACCAATCGCGGATCCGGTTCTGAGGCAAGCGGTCCCGTTCGATCGTCTTACGTGAGTCAAGTCGCGGACTTGACTGAATCCGATGTCGTCGGTATCGTGTCGAAGCTGTCACTCACATCTAGGCCAAGGGGGTGCTTCATTTTGAGCACACTGCGGACGGTGTCCTGCGCTCTCCTTATGTCCATCGCGGCGACAAGCGGCGCAATTGCCGAATCGGGCCAAGAGAGGCCCAGCTATTCTGACTTCCTTGGTGACTCCACGGCCGCAGGAACAGACGACCTATCGGCGGAGTTGGCCGCCTTGAAGGATGAACCTCTAGGTGCGATGAATCCAGTTTCACCTCTTCAACAATCAATTCAAACGGATTTGCCCATAAATCCACCGGTTTCTCCATCGTCAGGCACCGGCGTCGCAATTGCCCGTCGGATTTCTAACGTTTCCGCCGGGCGGAAGAGTGAGGTTTGGTGCAACGTTGAGCCTTCTTCCTGGTCGGGGTCAGGATCATCTGGGAGCAGCGCCTACCTCTACGGCCAAGCGGGGAAAGCCATTCTCGCCTATCCTTTCCGCTCCTCAGGACAAACAAACGGGGCCTACTCGGGCGCAGAGGCGAAGGCGTCTCACAATGGAACACCAGGGGACGCAGCAATATCAAGCCTGGGGCCGGTTGGAATGGAAGATCAGCCTGGAGGGTTTTCCTTTCGGTTCTTACCTCGTCTATTTCTGGAACCCGATCTTTAGGACACAAGGGGCCACTGTCTCGCGCGTTCAGGTCGCTTCTTTTCCTCCCGACATCTCCACGGCCAGCGTGAGATATGCGATCTCTTCGTCCATCGGATTGAGTGACGAACCGAATTTTCGTCAGGAGTTCGGGGCAACAGATTCAAATTCAACAGGAGTGAGTCGCAACGAGCCGGTACATTATACAAACGGGCTTCCGGATGGCACGGCCTTGTATCGCAAGATGGCCATAAGTGGTGATGCATCCTACTCGTTCATCATTAAGTCGTTCGCCTGGGCTACAGCGGATGCTTTACTGGCGGCGGGGGCAGCAGCTTTGATGGACTTCGGATCCCGCGTAGAGGACGCGCCATTCGAGATGCCCCCCTACACGAACGGATTGAAGGTTAACGGGGTTACGAGCACTGGAGCCGCGAAGCGCTATGTCGTAATGAAGTTCGAACTCCCTGGCACATGGACTGCAAATTGCCCCTGAATCGCACTCGAACAGGCCCGCGTCTTTCTTCACGCGGCACTTTCGTCGCCATCGCTTTCGCTGTCATTCTTGAGTCTCTAGCGATTTGGGTGTGCGTCACTTCTTGGGTTACGACGTCAGCGCGGGATCGATTCTGGATTCTCGTTTGGATTCTGTTCCCGATAGTCAGTATTGTATTCCTGCGTCTCCGCTCAGCCTGGATCCACCGGTGATCTTTGATGCGTGCGAGTCGTGCCCTGGCACCCGAGCACGTCCCGCCGACGAGGCTTCGGCTCACCCCGGCCGGACGGAGCAGGCAAGAGCAGCGCGGACCGCGAGCACTGCCGGGTGCTGGGCCGACCCGGCTCGGGTCACGGTGTGAATCGAGCGGCGAGGTCGCCCGGGCAGCCGTCGACGCGCGATGCCGTCGCCGCCCGCGAGCGCGAGACCGGGTAGCAGTGCGATGGCATGCCCCCGACGAACCAGGTCGAGCTGGAAGCGAAGGTCGGCGGTGACGAACCGGACGTCGGGGACGAGGGCGAGAGAGCGGCATACGGAATCGGCCCACTGCCGGGCCGGGCTCCCGTCGGGCTCCAGCACCCATACCGCGGCGCCGAGGTCGCGCAGGCTGCGCCGATCTCCGTCGGGTAGGACGAGGGCCAGCTCGTCACTGGTCAGGGGTACCGCGTCGAGATCGTCCGGCGTCACCGTCGCAAACCCCGGATAGTCCTCGGTGACAACGAGATCGAAGTCGCGCGCCCGAAGCGCCGGCACGGCCTCATCGGCACCGACCTGCGCGAGCAGCACCCGCAGCCGCGGATGCGTCAGCGCGAGGGCTTCGACGGCCGCGGGGAGCAACGACGCCGCCGCGGTCTGGAAGGCGCCGAGCCGCACCTCCCCCACCACCTCGCCCAGCGACGCGGCGATGTCCGCCTCGGCTTCGTCGAGGATCCGCAGAATCCGCTCCACATGCCCGACGAGCAACTCGGCCTGCGCCGTCAGCCGCACCCCGCGTCCATCTGGCACGAGGAGTGGCACGCCGACCTCGCGCTCCAACTGGCTCAGTTGCTGCGAGATGGTCGAGGGGCTGTAGGCGAGCGCCTCCGCCACCCGCGCCAACGTCCCCCGGTGTCGCAACTCCCGGAGCACCCGGAGCCGGCCCAGGTCGAACATGCCTCAACTCCTTTGATCTTCCAATGACTATAGTTCGGAAAGATTCGCTGGACGTAATGATTCCGGCGACCTACCGTCGACATCGTGACCCTCGATGTCTTTCTTCATCCGGGTGCTCGGGCCTGGACCGGCCCCGAACTCACCGGCGATCCACGTGACTTCCACGCCTCGCTGCCCGGATACGCACCGACTCCTCTTCGTGAGTTTCCCTCGGCCGCAGCGGAACTCGACCTCGGCCGGGTGTTCGTCAAGGACGAATCGAGCCGCCTCGGCCTGCCCGCGTTCAAGATCCTCGGTGCCTCATGGGCGGTTCATCGCGCGACCGAGGATCACCGCCCGAGCGCGCTCGTCACCGCCACCGACGGCAACCACGGGCGAGCCCTGGCCCGCACGGGTCGACTACTCGGCATCCCCGTCCGGATCCACACCCCGGTCGGCGTCCATCCCGCGGCGATCGCCGCCATCCGGGCCGAGGGCGCCGACGTCACCGAGCGCGCCGCGAACTACGACCAGGCCGTATGCCGCGCAGCCGATGTCGCTCAGACCACCGGAGCGCTGTTGGTCCAGGACATGGCGTGGTCCGGATACGAGCAGATCCCCGCCTGGATCGTCGAGGGCTACACCACGATGGCCGCCGAGATCGACGAGGCCCTTGCCACGCACGGGTTCGCCCCCGACCTGATCGTCGTCCCCGTCGGCGTCGGCTCCCTCGCCCAGGCGATCCTCCAGCACTACCGAGCGCCCTCAGCCGCACACCGTCCCGCCGTCCTCGCCGTCGAGCCGACCGCAGCGGCCTGCGTCCTCGCGAGCCTGCACGCAGGTGCCCTCACCAGCGTGGCGACCGGCGAGACGATCATGGCGGGACTCAACTGCGGCACACCGACCTCGAGCGCCTGGCCAGTCCTCGCCCATGGGCTCGACGGCGCGGTCGCCGTGACCGATGTCGAGGCAGCCGCCGCCGCTCATGACCTCCGCGGCGCTGGGATCGACTCCGGCCCCTGCGGGGCCGCCACCCTGGCTGGCCTCCGGCGCCTGCTGTCCACGAACGTGGCCAGAGAAGCCCTCGGCCTGTCCACCGACGCGATCGTCGTCCTCCTCTCCACCGAGGGCAGCGCCGCCAACCCTGCTCTCCCCCAAGGAGATCCCGCGTGACCACGCAGTCCCCGGTCCGCATTCACGCTGACCGGCTCTGGACTTCCCTCATGCTCCTTGCCGAGGTCGCCACCTTCACCGATGCGACCACCGGACTCACCGGCGTCAATCGCCTCAGTCTGACCGATGCCGACTCGGCCGCGTTCGGAGCACTCCGCGCCACCATCGGACGACTCAGCCTCTCCCCCGGCCTCGCCAACGTCGTCCCGCAACGCGCCGAGGTGACGGTGGACCTTGGCAACCCCGACGAGGTGGCGGTGGGGGCAGCGGAAGGGGCGCTCGCGGCATACGCCCAGGCGCTGTGCATGGAGACGCCCGGCCTGCGGATCGAGACCACGCGTCTCGCACGCACGCGCGCCGTCCCCTTCGACGGCGGCGTCCAGAAGGCCATCGGCGCGGCCATGGACGACCTCGGGCTCGAGCACATGACCCTCATGTCGGGCGGCGGCCACGACGCTCAGGAGATCGCCGCGATCGCCCCCGCGGCGATGATCTTCGTCCGCGGCGAATACGACGGGATCAGCCACAACCCGCGCGAGTACTCCACCCCCCAGGCCTGCGCCCGGGGCGCCGATGTTCTCGCCACCACCCTGTTCCGGCTCGCCAACGAGGACTGACACCGTATGCCGCACACCGACCTCCCCGACACCGCCCTCCTCGACCTGCTGACCGGCCTGGTCGCCGTCGACTCCGTCAATCCCGGCCTCGACCCGACCGGACCCGGGGAGGCCGCGATCGCGGCCTACGTCCTCGAGTGGGCGCGCGCGCACGGTCTCGCCGCCGAACTCGCCGGCGACCCCGCCCGCCCGAGCGTCCTGATCCGCACGACGGCGACCTCCGCCGGACCGACGCTGCTGCTGTGCGGCCACCTCGACACCGTCGGCCACGGGACGATGAGCGACCCCACGCGCCCGCGCATCGAGAGCGGCCGGATGTATGGCCGCGGCACCTATGACATGAAGGGCGGGCTCGCCGCCGCGCTCGTCGCCGCCGCACGGCTCAATGATCCCGGCCACCACGGCAGCGTCGTCGTCGCCGCGGTCGCCGACGAGGAGCACCTGAGCACCGGCGCGGAGGCCGTGCTCGACGAGGTGACCGCGGACGCCGCGATCGTCACCGAGCCGACCGAACTGATCGTCACCGTGGCGCACCGCGGATTCGTGTGGGTCGAGGTCGTCATCGACGGGGTGGCGGCGCACGGGTCCAGGCCACAGCTCGGTGTCGACGCGATCGTCGCCGCCGGCCCCGTCTTGACCGGGCTCGCCGACCTCCAACGTCGCCTCGCCGAGGTCGTCCACCCCGACCTCGGACCGGGGACGGTCCACGCGTCCCTCATCCACGGCGGCACCGAGGAATCGACCATCCCGGACCGCTGCACCCTCGTCATCGAACGACGCACCATCCCCGGCGAACGCGTCGACGACGTGGTCACGGAGATCGAGCAGCTTCTCGACACCGCCCGATCTCGCACTCCCGGCGCGCGATTCACCGCGCGCGCGATCTTCGACCGGGACCCGATGGAGACCTTGCGCGACGAGCCGATCGTCACCGCCGCCCAAGCGGCGCGCACTCAGGTGATCGGCACGGAGACTGCGTGCGGAGGGGGCAGCTACTGGGCGGATTCGGCACTGATCACGGCGCGCGGCATACCGACGATCCTGCTCGGACCGGCCGGTGAGGGCGCGCACGCGGAGGTCGAGTGGGTCGACCTCGAGTCGGTGTGCGTCACCGCACGCATACTCGAGGAGACCGCGCGTCGGCTCGCCTCAGCACTTCCCCGTCACGAATAGAACGGACGGTCCGGGTCGTCAGGGTCATCAGTCCCGTGGACGTCCGGCTCGTGCACCGACGGCGCCAGTTCTGGCGTCCCATGGAGGATGCGACCGTCATCGGTTCCGACTGAGACGGCCCCGCCATGATCGCGGATCTGCCGCGCGAGGTTCTTGTAGGACTCCTCCGGCAGGACGACCCCGGTCCCGTCCAAACGCTGGCGCAGGGCGGCGACGAGGCTGTACTCGTCCCGGTCCGCCTCGCCGGAGGTGGCCACCAGCGCCTCGACATAGGCCCGGACCTGCTCGGGTTCGAGAGCGTCGACGAAGGCGCTGTTGAGGACGATGAGCGCGGCGCGCGGGGCCGGTGGGTCCGGCGCGGGATTGGTCATCGTGTTCTGCTGGGTCTGGTCCGGGTCACTCATCCTGCGACTGTATGCCGCATCGCCTCGCCGCGACCGTTCCGCGCCCTGGGCAATCCACCCCTCATCCTCCCGCCACTCGCGGCGTTCGTGAGATACCTTCCCCGTGCGCGCCCACAAGCGGGGCGCCGGGGCGCGACCGCGCCCATCACAGAGGAAGGCAGCACCCACGATCATGGGCATTTTCGACGAGGTCAAGGACGCACTCGGGATCGACACCCCGGAGGAGAAGGCCCAGAAGGCGGCCGACAAGGCCGCCCAGGAGGCCGCGGACGCCCGCAAGGAGGCCGAGGACATCCAGGCCAAGGCCGACCAGCAGGCCGCCGAGGCCCGACAGAAGGCCGACGAGCTCGAGCAGAAGGCACGCGAGGCGGCGGCGAAGGCGAACCCCACCGCGTCAGCGCCCGCCCCCGCGCCGGCACCCGAACCCGCCGTCGCCCCCGAGCCGAGCGTCGCCCCGGCACCCGAACCCGCCGTCGCCCCCGAGCCGAGCGTCGCCCCGGCACCCGACTACACCCACTCGGTGCCGGCCGGGGCGAGCGAGGGCGCCGACACCTCGGCGACCGTGACCGGTGACGCACCGGAGCCGGAGCCGTCCCCGGTGCGTCACGACGACGCCGAGCGCGCGTCACGGTCCGCGGCCCCGCGTGCGGACCACCACGACAACCACCAGGACGACCACCACGACCACGGCGCGGACTACCGCGTCTACACGGTCAAGCCGGGCGACACGCTCTCCGAGATCGGTGAGCGCTTCGGCGTCGACTACCACCGGATCGCCCAGCTCAACCACGTGAAGAACCCCGACCTGATCTTCCCCGGCCAGAAGTTCAAGATCCCGAACGACTGATCGTCACAGCGCCGCTGCGACCCGGGTCCCCTGGTCGATCGCCCGCTTGGCGTCCAGTTCCGCGGCGACGTCGGCACCCCCGATGAGGTGGACGGACACGCCCGCGGCGAGCAGATCGGCATACAGATCCCGGCGCGGTTCCTGGCCGGTGCACAGGACCACCGTGTCGACGTCGAGGGTGTGCTTCTCGTCGCCGATCATGATGTGCAGGCCCTCGTCGTCGACCCGGTCATAGGTCACGCCCGCGACGAAGCGCACCCCGCGGTTCTTCAGCTCGGTGCGGTGAATCCAGCCGGTCGTCTTGCCCAGTCCCGCACCGACTTTGGTCGCCTTGCGCTGCAGGAGGGTCACCTGGCGGGGTGAGGGCTCGCGGACCGGCGGCATGAGGCCACCAGGGTTGGCCTGCGTCTCGTCGACGCCCCACTCCCGCAGGAACGCGCCCACGTCGCGCGAGGAGTCGCTGCCGGTGTCGGTGAGATATTCGGCGACGTCGAAGCCGATCCCGCCGGCCCCGAGGATCGCCACCCGTTCTCCGACCGGGACCCGCGCGCCGAGAACGTCGAGATAGGTGACGACGGACGGGTGGTCGAGACCGGCGATCTCCGGCACCCGCGGCGTCACTCCGGTCGCGAGCACGACCTCGTCGTATGCCGCGGACGCCAGCCCCGCGGCCGTCACTGCTTCGCTGAGTCGCACCTCGACCCCGCTCGCGTCGAGTTCGTGCCGGAAGTAGCGCAGGGTCTCGTCGAACTCCTGCTTGCCGGGCACCTGACGGGCGACGTTGAGCTGCCCGCCGATCTCGGTCGCCGCCTCGAACAGCGTGACCGCGTGCCCTCGCCGCGCGGCCGTGACGGCCGCGGCGAGACCGGCCGGACCCGAGCCGACGACGGCGACCCGCTTGGTCACCTGGGTGGGGGCGATGACGAGTTCGGTCTCGTGGCACGCGCGCGGGTTGACCAGACACGAGGTGATCTTCATCGAGAAGGTGTGGTCGAGGCAGGCCTGGTTGCAGCCGATGCACGTGTTGATCGCCTCCGGGGTGCCGGCGGCGGCCTTGGCGACGAACGCCGGGTCGGCGAGGAACGGGCGGGCCATCGAGACCAGATCGGCATACCCCTGCGCGAGAAGGGATTCCGCCTTCTCGGGCGTGTTGACGCGGTTGCTCGTCACGAGCGGGATGCCGACCTGGCCCATGAGCTTGCGCGTGACCCACGCGAAGGCACCCCGCGGCACGACCGTGGCGATGGTCGGGATGCGCGCCTCGTGCCAGCCGATGCCGGTGTTGAGCATGGTCGCGCCGGCCGCCTCGATCGCCTTGGCGAGGGTGACGACGTCCTCGACGGTCGAGCCACCCGGGACGAGATCGAGCATGGAGAGCCGATAGATGACGATGAAGTCGGGGCCGACGGCGTCCCGGACGCGCCGGACGATTTCGACGGGCAACCGCATGCGGTTCTCATAGGACCCGCCCCACCGGTCGGTCCGTTTGTTGGTCTCGAGCGCGATGAACTCGTTGATGAAGTAGCCCTCGGAGCCCATGATCTCGACGCCGTCATAACCCGCGTCGCGGGCGAGCCTCGCGCACCGGACATAGTCGTCGATCGTTCGCTCGATATCGGCATCGGAGAGTTCGCGCGGCGGGAACGGGCTGATCGGCGCCTGGATCGGGCTCGGCGCGACGAGGTCGGGGTGATAGGCATAGCGGCCGAAGTGGAGGATCTGCATGGCGATCCGGCCGCCCGCCTCGTGGACGGCGCCGGTGATGACCCGGTGCTGTGCCGCCTCCTCGGCGTTGGTCAGCTTGGCGCCGCCGGGATAGGGCCGGGCCTCGTCGTTGGGCGCGATCCCGCCGGTGACGATGAGGCCGGCGCCGCCGCGCGCGCGCTCGGCATAGAACGCGGCCATCCGCGCGAAGCCGCCGGGAGCCTCCTCCAGGCCGACGTGCATCGAGCCCATGATGACCCGGTTCGGCAGCGTCGTGAAGCCGAGATCGAGCGGCGCGAGCAGGTGGGGGTATGCCGAGTGCTCGGCCGTCGTGGCGGCGGGGATCGCCTGCATGGAGGACTCCATAGTCACTTTGTTGAATAGGCCGCCGTCACGATAACCGATGGCTCCGACCCCGGTCAGGACCTCGCGCCGTGACCTGTGCGACCCGTCGTCAGCCCCGCATCCGGACCGACAGGCAGGTCACGCAGCCCTCGAGCTTCTCGAACTCGGAGATGTCGACGGTGGTCACGTCATAACCGCGAGCCCGGAGAAGGGTCGCGGTCCGCGGCGCGCTGGCCGCCATGAGCAGTCTGGTGCCGCCGAGGAGGACGACGTGCGCCCCGGATTCCTCCGGCATCCCCTCGTATGCCGCGAACGCCCCCGGGTAGTCCACCACCGGGTCCCAGCCGATGACCGTCCCATCCGGCAGTGCGGTCACTGCCGACTTCAGATGGAGGGCGCGCTCGACGGTCACCGCCTGGACGCGGACATCGAACTCCTGGAGATGCTTCGCGAGTTGCTGGATGCCGAGGCCATTGGTCCGCCCGCCCATGCCGACGTAGACCGTGCCGCCGTGTTTGAGCACGTCACCCCCGTCGAGGGTGCCTGGCTGGCAGATCCGGGCCACGCGATAGCCGACCTCGCGGACGGTCCGCTCGACACATTTCGTCTCGGGTCGGCGCTCCACGGCGCCGGGCCGGGTGATGACTGCGAGGTCGCCATAGACGACCACCGCGTCCTCGACGAACACGGCGTCGGGGCAGTCATCGGCCGGAGGGACCTCGATCGTCTCCCAGCCCGCGGACCGGAGGGCCGCGGCATACGACTCCCACTGCGCGAGCGCGAGTTCCTGGTCGACGGGCGTGCGCTCGAGGTGGGTGACGATCCCCTCGGCGAGGCGCGGTCCCGGACGACGGACGAGAGCGAACGGCATACGCACGGAAGACCACCTTATGTAACCGCTCGCACAGGCGCATCTGCGGGACTAGGTTGTGCGCACGACTCGATCCGACCCCGGGAGGCGCTCGACATGTCCCTGCCCCTGTCCGCGCAACTGCGCAGGCGCAAGCCGATCGTCTTTCAACAGCACCATCACCAGGGCGAGGAACTCGCCCGCAATCTGACGACCTTCCAGTTGATGATGTTCGGCGTCGGGGCGACGGTGGGCACGGGCATCTTCTTCGTCCTCGGAGAGGCCGTGCCGAAGGCCGGGCCGGCCGTGCTCATCTCGTTCATGATCGCCGGCATCGCGGCCGGGCTGTCGGCCCTGTGCTATGCCGAACTCGCCTCCGCCATCCCGGTCAGCGGGTCGACCTATTCCTACGCCTATCACGCGCTCGGGGAGTTCGTCGCCGTCATCATCGCCGGCTGCGTGCTGCTCGAATACGGCGTCGCGACCGGAGCGGTCGCCGTCGGCTGGAGCGGCTACTTCAACGAACTGCTTCACGAGACCATCGGCTGGCGCCTGCCGAACGCGCTCTCGGTCTCACCGATCCCCGGCACGGACGGCGCGGCGACCGGTGGCCTGATCAATCTCCCCGCGGTCGTCCTGGTCCTGCTGTGCATGCTCCTGCTCATCCGCGGCGCCTCGGAGTCGGCCCGGATCAACGCGATCATGGTGATGATCAAGCTCACCGTCCTCGTGCTGTTCTCGGTCATCGGCTTCAGCGCCTTCAACGCCGACCACTTCTCCAACTTCTTCGCCAAGGGCCTCACCGGCGTGAGCGCCGCAGCCGGCACGATCTTCTTCTCCTTCATCGGGCTGGACGCGGTCGCCACTGCCGGCGAGGAAGTCAAGGATCCACAGAAGGCGTTGCCGCGGGCGATCATCGGCGCCCTGACCATCGTCTCCGGCATCTACCTCGCCGTCGCGGCCGCCGGCCTCGCCGCGAAGCCGGTGTCCTTCTTCGAGAACTCCGACAACGCCGAGGCGGGGCTCGCGATGATCCTCAAGGAGATCACCGGAACCGAGATCTGGAGCACGATCCTCGCCGCGGGCGCGGTCATCTCGATCTTCTCGGTCACCTTGGTCACGCTCTATGGCCAGACCCGCATCCTCTTCGCGGTCGGCCGCGACGGGCTGATCTCCAAGAAGTTCCTCGAGGTCAACCCCAAGACGATGACGCCGACCTTCAACACCGTCGTCGTCTCCGTCGTCGTCGCCTTGATCGGCGGGTTCGTCCCGTCGGACTATCTGTGGGACACGGTCTCGATCGGCACGCTCATGGCGTTCTCCGTCGTCGCCATCGGGATCGTCGTCCTGCGGCGGACGCATCCGGAGTTGGAGCGTCCGTTCAAGGTTCCCGGATATCCGGTGACGCCGGCCCTCACGGTGGCCGCCTGCCTTTACATCATGTATGGCCTGGCCGGGATCACCTGGGTCATCTTCGGCACCTGGATCCTGTTGTGCGTCGCCTTCTACTGGGTCTATGGAATGCGCCACGCGACCCTCAATCACTACACCGACCCCGAGGAGATCGCCGAGCCGCGCGGTCGCCGCGGTGACCTGGACGAGGACCGGGTATGACGTATCTCGTCTGCTACAGCCCGCACAAGGACGACATCGGCGCCATCGACCTGGCCTGCCAGTTCGCCCGCTCCGAGCACGCCACCGTCCACGCCCTGACCGTGGTGCCGCGCGGCTGGGAGACCGCGGTCGCCGGCGACACCGATCGCGACTTCCAGCAGTGGGCCGCGGAGGAGGGCACGGCGAGTGCCGCGGAGGCACTGGAGGTGTTGGGGCGGCATACGGACATCGAATCCACGGCGACCTGGGTCGCCGGACGCTCTGTGCCACAGGCGGTCTGCGACCAGGCCGAGGTGCTGGGCGCGAGCCTCATCGTCGTCGGGTCCGGTGAGAACGGCCCGCGCGGCTATGTCACGGTCACATCGAAGACGGACCGTATGCTGCACTCCGCCGCCGTTCCCGTCGCCATCGCTCCGCGGGGATATCGCCCGGCGGCGGGGAGCCGGATCACGCGCGTCACCATGGGCTTCCGGGACGACGACGCGAGTTGGACACTCCTCGACCTCGTCTCGGGGATCTGCGAGCGCATCGGGGCACGGCTGCGGCTGGTGACCTTCGCCGTTCGTCCGCGGCGGATGGTCGTCTCGGCGATGCGCGCCGACGAGGCCGACGTCTTCGACCAGTGGAAGGGGCAGGCACGGACCGGGCTCGACGACGCCCTCGCCCACCTGCGCGACCAGGGGTTGGTCGACGTCGAAGGCTTTGTCGCCGAGGGTCGTTCGTGGGGCGGGGCGATGGATGCGGTCGAGTGGGGACGGGCGGACGTCCTCGTCGTCGGCTCGTCCTCGACCCACAAGCTGGCCCAGGTCTTCCTCGGCTCGAGCGCCGCCAAGATCCTCCGCAATTCGACGGTCCCGGTGATCGTCGTCCCCTGACGCCGGTCGGTGGTCGCGATCGAATCGCTCGTGGGACACGCATTCTGACGGTCCTTCACCGGAGCGCCGGCAAGGATTCCGCACTGACGCCCCGCACGGCCTCCACCGCGAGCTACCGCCTGGTAAGTCGGGTGATCACCCCACTTACCAGGCGGTAGCTCGCGGCATTTGGGCTGGAGCGGGCGGAGACGGGGGTCCATTGACCAGGGGGTCGCCCCCCGTCGGGCTCAGCGCAGGGCCAGCGCCGCCAAGGCGGCATTGACGATCGAGCCCGAAGTGAGATCGTGGATCTCATGAAGGTCGGCGACGGTGCCGGACTGGCCGAAGGCGTCGACGCCGAGCGGCACGCACGGCACCCCGAGGGCCGAGCCGAGCCAGGCGAGGGTGTGCGACGAGGCGTCATGCACGGTGACGATCGGGGCGCGCATGTCGAAGGCGGCGCGCAACGCGCCCGGGATGGACGGGGTCGTCGCCGTGCGGATGCCCTGGCGCAGGGTGCGCTGCCACGCGGCATACAGCCGGTCGGCAGAGGTGATGTCGACAACATGGGCGAGCACCCCCTCGTCGGCGAGTTCGGCTGCGGCGGCGAGGGTTTCGGGCAGCATGGCACCGCACGCGGCGAGCTGGACGACCGGGGCACCGTCGAGAGTGCCGGCATCGCGGAGGCGATAGGCACCGGCGAGCACCTGGCGGCGCAGGGTGGCATCGCCGAGCCGCTCGCGCGCCTCGTCGAAGGGAGCCTGGTCGAGGGGACGTGTCGTGAGCCGGAAGTAGTAGGACCCGTCCTCGGTCGTGCCGAGCGCGTCGCCCTGGCCCGGGTCGGCGATCCGCGCGAGGGCGTGGCAGAGCAGCCAGTCGAGGGCGACGGCATAGGCGGGCTCGATCAGGGTGGTGTTGGGCAGTTCGAGCCCGACCGAAGCGGTGATCGTCGACTGGTGCGCGCCGCCCTCGGGCGCGAGGGTGACGCCGGATGGGGTGCCGGCGACGACGAAGCGGGAGCCGGAGTAGGCGGCATACACGAAGGCGTCGAGCCCGCGCAGGACGAAGGGGTCGTAGAGCGTGCCGACCGGCAGCAGGAGCTGGTCGCTGTGATCCCAGGCGAGGCCGAGCATCCCGAGGAGGAGGAACAGGTTCATCTCCGAGATGCCGAGCTCGATGTGTTGTCCCGCAGGGGATTCGGTCCACTTCATCAGCGGGTCGGGGCTCCACGTAGGCCGCTGCACCGGGCTGAAGACGCCGGTGCGGTTGATGAACCCGGCGAGATTGGTCGAGGTCGCGACGTCGGGCGCGGTGGTGACGAGGTGACCGCCGACGCCCTCGACGCGGGAGAGGCCGACGAGGATCCGGCCGAACGCCTCCTGCGTGGACATCGGCTTGCTGGACGAGAGGCCGGTGGCCGTGGGGACCGGCAGCGGAGTGCGGGTCTGGACCGGGTCGCGGTGGAGGTGCTCGGCCCGCAGGGCGGCGAGTTGCCCGGCGGGGGTGGTCGGGTCGAGCCGGTCCCATTCAGTGTCGGGGGTCAGCCCGACGCGGGTGAGCAGGGCGTCGATCTGCTCGCCGGTCACCAGCGCGGAGTGGTTGCGCGGGTTGCCGGCCAACGGCAGGCCCCAGCCCTTGACGGTGTAGGCGAAGACGACGCTCGGCCGGTCGGGCACGGCGTCGCACTCGGCGAAGGCGTCGAGCATCGCGGTGACGTCGTGGCCCCCGAGATCGGTGACGAGAGAAGCGAGTTCATCATCGTCGAGGGCGACGCAGAAGGCCAGGACGTCCTCGGGTGCGCCGTCGAGGAAGCGCTCGCGGACCTGCGCGGGCGCCAGCCCGAAGAGGGACTGATAGCGCTCGTTGGGCATCGCGTCGATCCACGCCTCCAGCCCCGCTCCCCCGGGCTGCGCGTATGCCGCGTGCAGCCGCGGCCCGTACTTCACCTCCACGACGTGCCAGCCTGCCGCGGCGAACTGGGCGCGCCACTGCTGGATGCGGATGCCCGGGACGACCCGGTCGAGCGACTGCCGGTTGAAGTCGACGACCCACATGACGTTGCCGAGACCCTGGGTGGCCGGGTCCGCGACGGCCTCCCAGATGTTGCCCTCGTCGAGTTCGGCGTCACCGAGCAGGGCGACGAAACGGCTCGCCGGGCGCGGCCCGAAGTGGGCGTCGACATACCGGCGGGCGGCAGCGGCGAAGAGCGGCGCGGCCGGGCCGAGGCCGACCGACCCGGTCGAGAAGTCGACCTGGTCGGGGTCCTTGGTGCGCGACGGATACGACTGCAGCCCACCGCGTTGGCGCAGCCGGGTGAGGTAGGAGCGGTCGAGGTTGCCGAGGAGGTACTGGATGGCGTGGAAGGCCGGCGAGGCGTGCGGCTTGACGCTGACCCGGTCGGGTGCGTCGAGATGGGCGAACCAGAGCGCGGTCATCGTCGTGACGAGGCTCGCACTGCTGGCCTGGTGCCCGCCGACCTTCACCCCGTCGCCCGTGACGCGTTCGCGGTTGGCGGCGTCGACGATGCGGGTCGAGAGCCACAGGACGCGCTCGGCGATCTCGTCGAGAAGGCGCGTGTCCGGGCGGACGGGGTTGTGCGGCATACGGGTTCGGCCTTTCAGGACCAGAGCGAGTGGTAGGCGTTGAGGGCGAGCTGGCCGCCGAGGTGGGCATAAAGGACGTTGGAGTCCGCGGGGATCTCGCGGTCCTTGACCAGGTCGATCAGGCCGGCGAGCGACTTGCCTTCATAGACCGGGTCGGTGATGAAGGCCTCGAGCTGGGCGCCGAGCGCCATGGCGTTCATCGTCGACTCGACCGGGATGCCATAGAGGTCGCCGGCCCAGCCCTCGAGCACCTGGATCTCCTCGGCGCGCAGGTCGCGGCCGAGCTCGATCAACGCGGCCGTATGCCGCGCGATCCGCTCGACCTGGTCCCGCGTCTTGGCCAGCGTCGCCGAGGCGTCGATGCCAAGAACCCGGCGCTTGACCCCGGTCAGGTCCTCCAGGGCCGCGAAGCCGGCGATCATCCCGGCGTGCGTCGAGCCGGTGACGGTGCAGACGATGATCGTGTCGAAGGTGACGCCGAGGGCCTTCTCCTGGTCGGCGACCTCGAAGGCCCAGTTGGCGAAGCCGAGCCCGCCGAGGGGATGCTCGGACGCGCCGGCGGGGATGGGGTAGGGCTTGCCGCCGCTGGCCTCGACCTCGGCCAGGGCGTCCTTCCACGAGTCGCGGATGCCGATGTCGAAGCCGTGGTCGTCCAGGCGGGAGTCGGCGCCCATCATCCGGGAGAGCAGGATGTTGCCGACCTTGTCGTTGACCGGGTCGTCCCAGGGCACCCACTTCTCCTGCACCAGACGGCACTTCATGCCGAGGTGCGCGGCGACCGCGGCGACCTGCCGGGTGTGGTTCGACTGGTAGCCGCCGATCGAGACGAGCGTGTCGGCGCCGGCGGCGATCGCGTCCGGGACGATGTATTCCATCTTGCGAACCTTGTTGCCGCCGAAGGCGAGTCCGCTGTTGCAGTCCTCGCGCTTGGCCCAGACCTGGGCGCCGCCGAGGTGCTGGGTGAGGCGGTCGAGCCGCTGGATCGGGCTCGGCCCGAAGGTGAGTGGGTGGCGGGGGAACTCGTGGAGCTTCATACCGAATCCTTCATTTCTCGTATGCCGTTCGGCCGGTTGGCGGGGCGGGTCGCAGTGGTGGCCGGCAGGCGCCGGCCGGTGGGTCAGGTCAGGGTGTCGAGCAGGGGTTGGAGGGACTGCCACGTCTCGTGGGAGACCTCGGCGGCGGCCGCGGAGTCGCCTTCCTCGCAGCGGTCGACGAGGCGGGCGTGAAGGGCGACCGAGCCACGGCCGGGGAGGGTGGCGAAGCGGAGCCGTTCGAGGCGGCGCACGACCGGGGTGAACTGGTCGAGCACGGCGGCGATGGCGGCATTGCCCGCAGCACGGACCGGGATGCCATGGAACTCGTCGTCGGCCTCGAGAGCCGCGTCGGCGTTGCCCGCCTTCATGGCGGCGGCGAACCGCTTGTTGGCGGCCCGCATGGCGGCGAGGTCGTCCGGGGTCAGCTGGGCAACGGCGAGCTCGACGGCGAGCCGGTGCATCGCCGCGACGACCGACTGGGCGTCACGGATGGCCTTGACCTCGAGTTCGGCGACGGTGGTGGACCGGCCGGGTGCGGCCGTGACCAGGCCCGCGGCGCCGAGCCGGAGGATGGCCTCGCGGACCGGCGTGCGGCTGACGCCGAGCCACTCGGCGAGATCGCCGTCGCGCAACTGCTCCCCCGGCGCGAACGTGCCGTCGACGATGGCATCCCGCAGCCGGGTGTAGACGTCGTCGCGCAGGAGGCCACGCTTGAGAGCACTCGATCCGGCGTCCTGAGGAATGGGCATGCAATATATTGCACATCGCCAACGCCGGTTGTCAAGTCGTCGTCAACTCCCCCAGCCGCTCAACTCCCCAGGCCGGACAACTCCCCAAGCCGGTCAACTCCCCCAGTCCGTCCACGTCCCCGGCGCTTCACTGGACGGGCCTGCCGTATGCCGCCCGCCACGCCGTTCTGTAGGACCGGCCTCCGGCCCTCGCTACCCCTCGTCAGTCCTCGTCGTAGCCGATGTCGACCATGCTGTCGAACCGAACTGTGCGATCCGTCCGCCCGCCACGCCGTTCCGAAGGACCGGCCTCCGGCCCTCGCTACCTCTCGTCAGTCCTCGTCGTAGCCGATGTCGACCATGCTGTCGAAGAGCACCGTGCGGTCCGCCCGCCCCCGCGGGGTCACATTGGCGACAGTCAGGCGACCGTCGTACCCGAGTTCGACCGATGCGACCACGACGCGCTGCTGCCGCGTCGCCGACCGCAGATCGACGGTCGTGACCAGCCGGCCGTCCTGATAGACACCCATCACACCCATTCGTGGCCCGCGTTCACTGATCACGGCGACGGTGCGCTTGGCGCGCCAGTCATGCATTGCCCACCGCGTCGTCCATCCGGTGCCCGGGATCTTCGACATGGTGGCATATCCCCGCATCGAACCCGGCCAGTCGCGCCGGCCCCATCCATAGCTGTAGGCCAGCCCGCCATACATTCCCAGGTTCGGGTCGACATAGGAGAAGCCGAGGTAGTGCGTGCCCCGGTAGAGCGAAACGCGGCTCGGCTCGGGCACGCCGCGCGAGAGGGACGGCGCGATCGTCGCGCTCAAAGTCTGGGTGCCGCCGGAACCGGAGGCGATCATCGTCTTGCCCCACATCAGCCGGCAGTCAGGCGTGCATCCGGTGACCGTGGTGCTCACCCGCATCCGCACCCTCCGCGTCGCCGCATCAGTCCCGAATTGCTGATCCAGCACCCGCACATGGATCGGGGCCCACACCTCGCGCTCGGCCGTATGCCCCGAGTAGGCGTAATTGTCCATGAACACCAGGCCGTCGAAGGAGACGCTCGCACCCGGTCTCGCCGTCGGCGTCAGGTTCACCAGGCTCAGGCGCCGGACCTGGTCGTTTCCGGACACTGGCAGCGTGGCGACCACCTTCCGTTTGACCACCACCGACGACCGGAGGTCGACCTTGGTGACGAGCGCCCCGTCGGCATACACCCCGAGGATCCCGCCCGACGGCCCCGTCTCGGCGATGACTCCGAAACCGCCGTGGTCGGCGCGTGCATATGTTGGGAACGACAGTGCGGAGCCTGCCCGCCGCGATCGCAGAACCATCGTCTCGGTCGCGGCGAGGTCGAGCTCGCGCCGCCAGTCGCCGCCGTAGGTCGCGTAGTACCCTCCCTCGTCCGGGTCCGGCACAAGGCGCGAGGCGTTCGAGACGAACGCCAGGTCTCGGGGCCCGGTCGCCGTGTGTTGGACCAGCCTGATCTCGTTGTAGAGGCCGTCGATCAGTGCCAGATCGGTCCGAACGGTATAGCGGTGCGTGGTCCCAGGCGCGAAGGTCCGCGAGTCCACGACCTGATCCACCGGGTGAAACTGGTCATAGAGCCGGACGACCAGGTCACAGCCGCGGCGGCAGTCGGCGTCCGCGGTCACGACGAGGTCCGCCTTGACCGGCCCCAGATCGATGTTGGAGAGCTGCTGGCCGTTCACGAGCCGCACCCCGATCGACGCCGACGGAGCGCTCGCCTCCGCTCCCGCGCCACTCCCCAGCCCGCCCACCAGCGTGACGGCCGCCGTCATCCAGGCCAGAAATGACCGTCTCATCTCTCCTCCGGTCCGAGCCGCAGATCCAGCGGCTCACGTCGTTCGATGCCAGTGGTGAACGTGGTCACGTCGTTCCGTTCCGGCGAGTTGACGAGCATCCGGCGCAGTCGAACCCGATGTCGACCGGCATCTGGGGAACACGGCGTAAGTTGACCTGGATCCACTCCAGGCCGAAATCGGTCAACGGCACGAGGGCGATGACCCTCCGCGTGACCACCTCCGACGACCGGAGATCGTCGATCTTGGTCACGAGCGTGCCGTCGGCATACACCGTGAGGACCCCACCCGACGGCCCCGTTTCGGCGATGATCCCAGCGCTGCCCTGGCCGGTGCCTGCGGAGTGCCCCCGGAACGTCAGGGCGGATCCCGCCCGCCGCGACCGCAGGATCATCGTCTCGGTCGCGGCGAGGTCAACCTCGCGACGCCAGTCGCCGCCCTACGCCGCGTGGTCGTAGCTCTTCCCCTCGCTCGGTTCCTGATGGAGTTCACAGTCATTGAGGATGGCCACGAGGTCGTGGGGCCCGGCCGACGCATGCTCCTTCTGATCTTGCAGGGTATCCAACGGCTCAGGGCGGTCGATGGGGTGGTGGTGGGTGTCACCTGGGTCCTGCGCTCCACCCTGGCGTGGACGGTCCAGCGCTATCGGGTGGCGACCTGCCGCCCACTCGATGACCCGGAATCGGCCTCTCGATGACCCTGAATCGGCCTGAGTGGCCAGGAACGGGTCGAGCGGGTTGGGAATTCGGACGCGCGATCGTCACGCGTGCCCGACCATAGGGGGTATGCCCGCTGCCCCACTGCCCGCTGCCCCACTGCCCGCTGCCCCACTGCCCGCTGCCCCACGCCCCGCTGCCGCACTTCCCGCCGGCCTGACCGCCCGCGCCCTGACACCGGCGGACCTGGCGGCAACCTTCGCGGTGTATGCCGATGCCGAGCTCGCCGACACCGGCCAGGTCGCCCTCGAGCCGGAGGACATCGAATCGGACTGGCAGCGGCCGAGCTTCGACCTGGCGACGCAGAGCGTCGGAGTGTTCGACGGCGCCCGGCTGGTCGGGGCGGCCGAGGTGTTCGGGGCGCGACGGGCGGACGGGGCGGTGCACACGGCATACGCCGGGCGCGGCATCGGGACGTGGCTCGCCGCGTGGACCGAGGATCTCGCGCGGCGCGAGGGCGGCCCGCTCGTCGGGCAGACGCGGTTCGCCGGGTGCGCCGGCGAGCGGCTGCTGCGCGGCCGCGGGTACCGGGAGATCTGGACCTCGTGGGTGCTCGAGGTTCCGGCCGAGGCACCGATCACTGCGCAGCCGCTCCCGGCCGGCTACGGGCTGCGGACGTTCGTGCCGGGGCAGGACGAGGAGGTCGCCTACCGGCTCATCGAGGACGCCTTCAACGAGTGGCCCGACCGCACCCCGCAGGCGTATGCCGATTGGCATCCCCGCATCCTGGGCCGGCGCGGGTTCACGCCCTGGCAGCTGCGGTTCGCCGTCGCGCCGTCCGGTGAGGCCGTCGGGGTGGCGTACACGATTCGCGACGCGGGCGAGACGGCGTACGTCGATCAACTCGCGGTCCGCCGCGATCACCGCAGACTCGGCCTGGCCCGCGCCCTGCTCGTCGACGCGTTCGCGAATGGCCGGGCGCATGGGGCGACGCGCAGCGAACTGGCCACCGACTCCCGCACCGGAGCCCTCGGGCTGTATGAACGTGTGGGCATGCAGGTCACGCAGACCTGGCACCACCTGGGCCTGGATCTGTGAGTGGCCCTCAGCCACCGCGCAGCGCCTGCCGGTTCCCCTGGGTGTCCATGAGTGGAACGATGTCGATCCCCTCGGCGCGGGCCACACACGCCAAATCCGGATCCGACGTCGCGAGCGGCCGGCCCAGCAGCTGCGCCGTCGCGGCGGCCAGGCAATCAGCCATGCTCACCGGACACGTCGTGCTGCCACAGTGCTTGGCGCGGAACCGGCCCGCGCGCGCTGCGATGGGTTCGGTGACCGCGACGATCTCGAGTCCGGCCTCCTGAAGGAGCGCCAGGTCCCCGCGCACGCCGTCGGCCCGTCTGCCGAAGACCCGAACCAGTTGATCCAATGTCTCGGCCAGGTTGACCGCGTTCGGCAGCGCACCCTTGACGATCAGGTGCCGGACCTCGCCGGCGCACGACTCTCCGCGCAGGAGATCCACGATCGCGCACGGTGAACGGGATCGGCTCGCCCCAGGCGCCGGCGCGTGAGACGGACGGCGGAAGGCGGCGCAGTGGACGCTACCGGCCCACAATCGGATCGGTGACGTCGGCCCGCCGGGCGCCCAGGGCGGCGACCATCGCGTCCGCGTCCACCGTGACGGCGACACCATGGGCGCCGGCGCCCATCGAGATCGCGCGACCGGTGACGGTGGCATCGGCGACGACCGGCCAGGCCCGCGTACTGCCGAAGGGCGTGATTGTTCCGCGCTCGTATCCCGTGGCGATTCTTGCCGTTTCGGCATCGGGCATGGACAGCCGGTTCACGCCGAGGTGGGCGCGCAGCTTCGGCCAGGAGATCTCCCGATCCCCCGGCACCAGGACGAAGACGAAGTCGTCGTCGGCCCGACGGATCACGAGGGTCTTGATGATGTCCGCAGGGCTGACCCCGCGCGCGGCCGCCGCCTCGGCGAGTGAGCGGACGGGCCCGTGGCGGGTGACGGCATACGGGAGCCCGGCCGCTGCCACGGCAGCGAGCGCGCGGGCCTCCCCCTCCGTCATTGCGGGGAGTCGGTTCTCGGGCGGCATGAGTGGAATCTAGTCTGGGGCGGGTGAGGCCGGTGCGGCGAGTACGGACGGCAGTCGATGCCGGGCGGGCGTGGACGGCGCTGGCGCTGCGCAGCCGGGTCGCCGGGAGCGATCCCGACGCCCGGGCGGCACGGGTCTGGGGGGAGAGCGGGCCGCGCTGGTTCACCGCCGACGATCCGATCTGGCGGGTGCACTCGGACGCCTCGATGTTCGTCGGCGGGATCCGCTCGCTGCTCCTGCAGAGCCTGCACCCGTTGGCGATGGCTGGCGTCGACCAGCACTCCGCCTATCAGTCCGACCCGTGGACCCGCGTCCAGAACACCGCGGGCTTCATCGCGATGACGACCTTCGGGACGATCGAGAACGCCGAGAAGGCCATCGCTTCCGTCCGGGCCATCCACGACCGGGTGCATGGGATCGCCGCCGACGGCCGCCCGTATGACGCGAACGACCCCCACCTCCTGCTGTGGGTGCACGTCGCCGAGATCGAGACCTTCCTGACCTGTCATCAGGCGTACGGCCGCGCGCCCCTCGCCCCCGCCGACGCAGACACGTATGTTGCGCAAACTGCAGTCGTGGCACGGAAACTCGGCGTGGTCGACCCGCCCATGACGGTGGCTGGGCTGATGGCGACGATCGAGGCATTCCGCCCCGAACTGTCGCTCACGCCCGGTGCCGCCGCGGCGAGTCGGTTCCTGCGCCACGAAACCCCACTCCCACTCACCGCCAAGCCCGCGTATGCCGCGCTCGCCCGCGCCGCCGTGGTCACCCTGCCGCCGTGGGCGCGAATGTTGCTGGAGTTGCCGGTTCATCCGCGGCGCGATGCCGCCACGATCCCGGTCGTCGGTCGGCCGGCCGTCGCCACGATCCGCTGGCTGATGGACCACCCGTCGGTGGCCAAGGATCGAGTGCTCGGCCACGGCGGCGCCACCGCGGCGCCCCACGTTGAGTGCCGTTCGCGTTCAAGCAGGTTTGGCGCGTTTGGTGGCGAGGTGGGTGTCGTAGCTGCCTGGGGTCAGGTCCCAGACCACGCGGAGGCGGCCCGGGTGTGGATGGTCTGGGGGTCCGGTGGTGACTCGCCCGGTCAGGCGTCTGGTGTGGACGATGGTGTGGTGCATCCGGCAGAGCAGGGCCGCGTTGTCGAGGTCGGTCGAGCCGCCGTCGATCCAGTGCACGAGGTGGTGGGCATCGGTCCAGCCGGCCGGGCGGGTGCAGCCGGGGAAGGTGCAGCCGGCGTCGCGGACCATCAAGGCCTGGAACTGGGCCGTGGTGAACAGCCGGTGCGCGCGACCGATGAGGATCGGGTTGCCGTCCTCATCGACCACGATCGGGCTGACCCGCCCCGAGCAGGTCCGGGCGCGGGCCACGATCGGGCTCAGGAACGCGGCGGACCCACCCGGGCCGGCCGCGCCGGCCGGTGTGGCGGCGCCGGTCTCCTCGCGAAGGTCGCTCAGGCCGATGATCAGGGCGGTGTGGGTGGACCCACGCCCGGGTGCGGCGGTGTCGGCGCCGGCAGCGCGGGCGATCAGGTCCATCAGGGCATGCGCCCGCCGGTTCGTCGCGCACCGCGGGTCGGGATCACCGTCGGGTCCGGGCCGGGGCGCGGACAGCGGGCCGAGCGCCGCCTCCAACGCCGCCACCGATTCCGGGTCCAGCGTCAACCGGTAACTGGTCAACGGGCCACCATCGTTGACCCCGTGGGACAGGCTCATCCGGGTCCGACCCTTCGCCTCGTCCTGCCCGAGCCGGCCGGCATCGCCGTACTCGGCGATGATCCGGAACCGCAACGCCCGCACCGTCGCCGGGTCCCCCGTCTCCGCGACCGTGGTGAACGACTCCCACGCCATCGGGATGAACGGCTCCTGGAGGTCGGGAATCAGTTTCGTCATCTCCGCCACGGCAGTCCTCGCGGCCGGGACCGGCACCCGCCCGGCCAAGACCGCCTGCCCAAGACAATCGGCCACGCTGCCGCAGCGGATCCCCTCGGCCAACTTCACCACCGCCGACGCGGACCGCCCACTGGGATAACGCCGCGAGTGCGCACTGACCCAATCGGTCGGCGCCAACCCGCACACCCCCGCACCCGGCTCACCACGCTGCACCGCATCGGCCAGGACCGCGACCTCCGCCGCATCCACCGCCAGAGCCAACTCACCCAACCGGCCCAGCGTGTCCGCCAGCCCCGACCCGGTGGCCTGCCAGGTCACCTCCCGCACCCGCAGCAACACCTCCCGCAACTCATCGACCATCGCCACCACCGCGGACAGGCTCGGCGGGTCGCCGTCCTGACCAGGGGTGGTGATCGGTGTGATCGTCATGGTGACTATCATACTCCTGTTCGACTTCCAGCACAAGAAACAAGTTGGGAGAAATCACTATGGCGCAATGGATTTCGCCATGTGGGCAGCCCAGGATGGCGGCTGGGTGGGGGTTTTGCTGCCGTCGTCTTGATCATGCCGCAACCCACCGACAACCCCTGGCGAGCACAAGCGACTCACCTCGCAGACCGGGACGGGCGGTCCTCGAGGGAGAGTTCGGAAGACGTCCTCGCGTCGTTGTCACGGCCGTCTTGCCTGGCCCTGACCCGAGCGAGGACGCTCGCTTCAGCGCGCAACGGCCGCACGAATCAGGTGGGCGCCTATCCCCCGATGCCAGCCGAACGCGCATACGTTGATGTGTAGGGACCCACCGATAAGGAGGTCGACATGCGTGGATCCGGACTCATCTGGACAATCGTCGGAGTGCTGCTCATCATCGTGCTCGTCATGTGGATCATGGCGCGAGCCTGATCCCCGGTCCGACCGGCGCGGCCCCGTCCCGGGGCGGCACCGGCCGTTTCGCGTCTCTCACTCTCGAGCTTGACGAATCACATTGCGTCGGCCATGACCACCTAGCAACTCTGCATGCACAGAGCGATCAGCCTGAGCCAGGTTGGTGCGTGCACCGCTGTCCAGCCCGAACGACGGAGTGGCGACCACCAGGCTCACGGCCACCACGACCGAGACCGCACCAGCCGGTGGGTCCGAGATCACGGCCACGGAGACCGAGACCGCAACCGAGACCAAGACGGTCACGGCCACGCCGACGGGCGCCGCGTCGAGCGTCCCCGGAGACGGGATCTACGAAGTCGGCCGCGACATCAAAGCGGGGACCTACTCCTCGGCCAAACCGGATGGCGGCAACTGCTACTGGGCTCGCCTGTCCGGGACCGACGGCCTGAACGACATCCTCGCCAACAACAACTCCAGTGGCCAGTCGCTGGTGACCATCAGGGCGACGGACACGTTCGTCGCGACCGACGGCTGCAGTGAGTGGGTCCGCCGCTGAGGCCCCTGCGCCCGTGGGGTCGCCCGCGGAACCGATTGCGATCCCGGTTGTCAGCGTGGCTCTTCCCCCTGTTCAACGCGGATCACCGGTCCGTCCAGGGGTTGAGGATGGCCACGCCCATTGGTGCGAAGTCGCTCGTGTTGCGGGTGACGACGGTGAGGCCATGAGTCAGGGCGGTCGCAGCGATGAGTGCGTCGCGTTCGGGGCGAGGGTCCGGCACGTGAAGGGCCGCTGCGCGCCGGGCCACGGCCAGGTCGACATCGAGGAGGCGATCGGCATACTCGAGGAGCACGCGCTCCTCCAGCCAGGCTCGAAGCAGCCGGCCCTGATCAGCGTCCCGTCGCTCGACCAGCAGGACGCCGGCTTCGATCTCGCGGATGGTGACGACGCTGATGAACGCGTCCCGCTTGGTGATCGTCTCGGCCCACGCGGCGAGGTTGGGATCCGGCCTCGGCTTGCGCAGCTCGCTCACCACGTTGGTGTCCAGAAGCAGCGTCACAGATCGGGCACCCGACCGAGCTCAGGCGTCATGACAGGCTCGAAGTCGACGTCGACGTCCATGCGAAGAGAGTCCCGGAGGCTGTTGCCGCCAACCATCCGCTCGTAGTCATCGATACTCAGCAGGACGAGGGTCGGTCGCCCTCGATCGGTGACGAAGACCGGCCCATCCTCGGCCATGGCCTTCACCTTGGACGGCGACTGGTTGAACGTGCGAGCGCTCACGATGCTCATGCGAGCCACCTCCTCGGCCAATGTTACTACGTAACTACCCGAGCCCGAGGACGGCCGGCTGAGGACGACCTGACGGCGCCGAGTCCAAGCGGAGGACTACCGACGCTCGAGCCACTCCTCCGCGATCTGGACAGCGTTGAGCGCGGCGCCCTTGCGGAGGTTGTCGCCGACGACGAAGAGGTTGAGGCCCTTGCCCTCAGGGGCGGCCTGGTCGGCGCGGACCCGGCCGACGAAGACCTCGTCGCGGCCGGTGGCCTCGAGCGGGTTGGGGATGTCGGCGACGACGACACCGGGCGCGTTCTTGAGCAGGTCGAGCGCTTCCTCGGGCGAGATGACGTCGGCGAACTCCGCGTGAATCGCCAGTGAGTGCCCGCTGAAGACCGGCACCCGCACGCACGTCCCAGAGACGCGCAGGTCGGGGATGTGGAGGATCTTGCGCGACTCGTGGCGCAGCTTCTGCTCCTCGTCGGTCTCGCCCGAGCCGTCGTCGACGAGCGAGCCGGCGAGCGGGACGACGTTGAAGCCGACGGGCACGGCATACACCTGCGGGTCGGGGATGGCGACCGCCCGCCCGTCGAGGGCGAGCCCCATCGGGTCGCCCGCGGCATAGCCACCGCGCAGTTGGCGGTCGAGTTCCTGGACGCCCTTGCCGCCGGAGCCGGAGACCGCCTGATACGACGACACGTGCAGGCGCACGAGAGACGCCTTGTCGTGCAACGGCTTCAGGACCGGCATGAACGCCATCGTCGTGCAGTTGGGGTTGGCGACGATGCCCTTGGGGATCACCCGCAGGTCGTCGGCGTTGACCTCGCTGACGACGAGCGGGACCTCGGGGTCCTTGCGCCACGCCGAGCTGTTGTCGACGACGACGGCCCCCGCCGCCGCGACGAGCGGCGCGAACTCCTTCGAGGTCGAGCCGCCGTTGGAGAACAACGCGATGTCGAGCCCGGAGAAGTCGGCCGTCGCCGTGTCCTCGACGACGACCTCCCCGTCGGCCCAGGCGAGGTTGGCCCCCGCCGAGCGCGCCGAGGCGAAGAAGCGGATGTCGTCGAGGGGGAAGGCCCGCTCCGCGAGGAGGGTCCGCATGACCCCGCCGACCTGACCGGTGGCACCGAATACACCAACACGCATACCGCCAGGATAGGTAAGCCTCGCCGCCGAAGCCCGCCCATTTCACGACCTGGGCGCGTCAGCCCGTCTCGACCCGCACGAGCGCGGCGTTGCCCCACCGGTCGATGCGCACGACCGCGATCGCACGCCTCTCGCGCAGGGCGGGCCCGATGGCGCTCGCCGCCCGCTGCGGGAGGAACCAACTCTCGATGCCGCACCGCAGTCGCCAGTCGCCGTCGTTGCACGCGAGATAGAGCCCGTCGGGCCGCTCCCGGACGACGTCGGTCCCCACCCAGAGGTCGCCCTTTCGCACCAGCGGGACGTATGCCGCCCCCCGCCGCTCCGTGTCACCCTCACCTGAGGGGTCCACCGGTTCCACCGTCACCGCGTTCGGCTGCCGCGGGAGGCCCGGGTAGCCGAGATCGACATAGGCACCCCGGAATGGATCGACAGGGTCGACGACGCCGACCTCGAGCCGGACCTCCGCACCGCTGATCCGCGCCGACAGTTGGGGGCCGACTGCGGCCCCGACGAGCGCGGCCTGGACCGCCAGCACCGCACCGATCGTCGACGCTCTGCGGGTGAGGTTCATGCTGTCGCTCCGTCCGTGTCCGTGCTCTTCGTGGTCGTGTCGGCGTCATCGCGGGCGAGGCGTCGTCGGGTGCGCTCGGCGAGCACCCCGGTCGTCAGCATGATGACGCCGACGACGAGGAAGAGGGTCGCGCCGGAGATGATCGGCGCGAAGACCGCCCAGGACTGGACGGTGACATAGAGAACCACGGCGGCCATCGCGAGCGCGGTCAAAGCCGGCGACGATCGCCACTCGCCCACCACGGCGATCCACGCGACGGCGGCGAGATAGACCAGCAGGCTCGCTCCGGTGCGCAGCCACATCTGCGGAGTCAGCGCATCCGCGCCGACGCCATTGCCCCCGGTCGTGACCCTCGGCCACCACAACGCCAGCAGGACGCCGGTCACGGCCAGGCCGGCAAGTCCGGCGAGTTCGAGCCGATCACTGCGCGCCCGCGCTCGAACCATGGCGACGGCCGCGAGACCGACAGCCACGAGGACCCCGATGGTCGCCCCGGGCGGCCAGGACCCGCGCTTGTCATACATCGGCAGCGACGCCCCGAACAGCCCGGCGAACAGCAGCAGAGCCCCGACGAACCGCCAGACCCCCGCGAAGGCGTCGAGGTCGCGTGGGTGCAGCGCCGCGACCGCTGTCATCACGACGGCAGCGAGCACCAGGGCGGTGATGAACCCGAGGATCCCGTGGGCGCTCTGCGCGATCTGCCAGACGAACCACCAGGTGAGGGCCCCGAGACCGATGACGAGAGCGGCGAGGGAGCGCACGGCATACGCATAGAGGGTGGCGCCGAGACCCCAGGCGAGCAGCAGCCGCGGCTCGTAGGCGGGCACCTGCAGGCTCTGCGCCGCCTGGAAGACGACCGCACCGAAAGCCCCCGCAGCGAGCAGGCGCCCCGCTGCAGCGACGATCCCCTCGAGCCGCTCGCTCCCGATCGTCAACCCCAACCAGATCGCCGCGACGACACCGAACCGAAGCAGCGGCGACAACTGGTCGAGATTGCTCGCGACGAGCCAGATGAGGCCGATGACGACGAACGCGCTCCCGAGCCCGAGGACGATCTGCGCCAGCCCGAATCGCCGCGACTCGACATAGCGCGCCCGGATCGCCGCCGCCGTGTCCGCGTCGACGAGCCCGTCGCGCTCCCAGCGGTGCAGTTCATCGACGAGGAAACCGTAGTTCGCCGGGCTCACCGGCCGCGGCGCGGTGCGATCCGCAGTGATCATGACCCATTGAAACGCGACCGGGGCCGTATGCACGTGAGCACGCCTACTCAGCGCACTCGCGTCGCGCTGCCGGTCAGAAGCCCAGACGCCGCAGTTGCTTGGGATCGCGCTGCCAGTCCTTGGCGACCTTGACCCGCAGGTGGAGGAACACCCGCCGCCCGAGCAGCGCCTCGATGCCGGCCCGCGCCTGCGTGCCGACCTCGCGCAGCCGCGCGCCGCCCCGGCCGATGACGATCGCCTTCTGGCTGTCGCGCTCGACGAAGATGTCGACCCGAACATCGAGCAGCGGCGGATCTCCGTCCTCCCGCTCGGTCACGTCCTCGACGACGGCCGCGAGCGAGTGCGGCAGCTCATCCCGCACGCCGTCGAGCGCGGCCTCACGGACGAGTTCGGCGATCCGCGTGTCGGTCTCTTCGTCGGTGCGGATGTCCTCGGGATACAGCGGCCCGGGCGAGGGCGGCAGATAGCCGGTCAGGACGCCGAGTACGTCATCGACCTGCGACCCCGACGTCGCCGAGCACGGAACGATCGCGGCCCAGTCGCCGAGCTGATCGATGGCGATGAGGTGCTCCGCGAGCCGCAACCGGTCGACCCTGTCGGTTTTGGTCGCGATCGCGACCACCGGGGTCCGCTTCGTCGCCATCAGCTCGCGCAGCTCGGCGGCGATGAACGCGTCCCCGGGCCCGATCCGCTGGTCGGACGGCAGGCAGAAGCCGACGACGTCGACGTCGAGCAGGGTCGCGCGGACGAGGTCGTTGAGTCTCTCCCCCAACAGGGTTCGCGGTTTGTGCAGTCCCGGGGTGTCGACGAGGATCAGTTGCGCAGCTGGCCGGGTGACGATGCCGCGGATCGTATGCCGCGTCGTCTGCGGCTTCGCCGACGTGATCGCGACCTTGTCACCGACGAGGGCATTCGTCAGCGTCGACTTCCCCGCGTTCGGTCGCCCGACGAGGGCGGCGAATCCCGCACGGTATGCCGATTCCTCCGTCATCGTCCCTCCTCACCGGCCGACGGCCGCACGGTCTGCACGAGTTCGCCGTCCGGTCCGGTGACCTTGGGCAGGGGTTCCACGAGGACGGAGGCGATGCGGTGCCGGCGACCGGCCATGCGTTCGGCGATCACGGCATACGGCCCGATCTCGCAGCGAGACCCGAGAATCGGGACGCGGCCGATGGACTTGGCGATCAGGCCGCCGACCGTGTCGACTTCGTGCTCGTCGTCCATGTCGACGTCGAAGAACTCCCCGAAGTCGTCGACGTTCATGCTCGCCGGGATCCGGAACCGTCCGTCTCCGAGATCTTCGATCCCGGGCGCCTCTCGGTCGTATTCGTCGTCGATCTCGCCGACGATCTCCTCGAGGATGTCCTCGATGGTCACCAGGCCGGCGGTGCCGCCGTATTCGTCGACGACGACAGCGATGTGCACCGAATCCCGCTGCATCTCGCGCAGCAGGTCATCGACCGGTTTGGACTCGGGGACGAAGGGCATCGGGCGCATGATCGACCGCACCGGCACGGTCTTGAGGTCGGCGCCCTCGGCCGTCATGAGCCGCACGACATCCTTGAGATAGATGAGCCCCACGACATCGTCGGGGCCATTGTCGATCACCGGAAGCCGGGAGAAGCCCGACCGGTTGAACATCGACATCGCCTGGCGCGCGTGCTTGCCGACCTCGATGCACACCATGTCGGTGCGCGGCACCATGACCTCGCGGGCGATCGTGTCGCCGAGTTCGAAGACGGAGTGGATCATCTCCCGCTCCTCGTCCTCGATCAGCGCGCTCTCACCGGCGATGTCGACGAGATCGCGCAACTCCGACTCGCTCGTGAACGGGCCGTCGCGAAAACCCCGGCCGGGGGTCACGGCGTTGGCCATGATGACGAGCAGACGCGCCACCGGCCCGAGGACCCGGTGACACCAGATGATGACCGGGGCGCTCGCCAGGGCGACACCGTCCGAGTGCTGGCGGCCGAGGGTCCGGGGCGAGACGCCCACGATGGCGAAGGACACCGCCGCCATGACCCCGATCGCGATCAGGAGCGAGGCCCAGAACGACTCGACCCACGACTGGATCGCGAGGGTCGCGCAGACGGCGGCGACCATCTCGAAGACGGTCCGCAGGAACACCGCGACCGACAGATAGCTCGAACTGTCGGCGACGATCCGTTGCAACGAGACAGAGCCCGCGCGGCCCTCGTCGGCGAGTTCCTCCGCGCGCACCCGCGACGTCCGAGCGAGCGCCGCCTCACTGAGGGCGAAGAGGAAGGCGAGGAGGACGCCGACGACGGCGACGAGGATCAGTCGAGTGGCCACGACGGATCACGTGCGGGATCGGCCGCGCTGGGCGAGGAAGGTGAGCAGCAGCCGCCGCTGCAGGGCGAACATCTCCCGCTCGTCCTCGGGCTCGGCGTGGTCGTAGCCCAACAGGTGGAGGATGCCGTGCGTGGTCAGCAGCAGCAGTTCCTCGATGCTCGCGTGCCCCGCCTCGGTGGCCTGGCGTTCGGCGACGCTGGGGCACAGGACGATGTCACCGAGCACCCCCTCGTCGGAGAGTTCGCCGGGGCGTCCGGGGCTGAGCTCGTCCATCGGGAAGCTCATGACATCGGTCGGACCGGGCAGGTCCATCCACTTCTCGTGGAGAATCGCCATGGTCGGCTCGTCGACGAGCCGGATGCACAACTCGGCACGCGGGTGGACGTGCATCTGGTCGAGGACGAACCGCGCGCACTGCGTCAACTCGATCTCGTCGACGGCGAATCCGACCTCGTTGAGGACGTCGATGCTCACGCGCGGTCGCTCCCTCGGTGCGTATGCCGCTGCTGCCGGTCGTCCCAGCGGCCGTAGGCGTCGACGATCTCGCCGACGAGGCGGTGACGGACGACGTCGACCGAGGTGAGTTCGGCGAAATGGACGTCCTCGATGTCCTGGAGGATGTCCTGGACGACCTTGAGCCCGCTCTGCGTGCCGCCGGGCAGGTCGATCTGCGTGACATCGCCGGTGACGACGATCTTGGACCCGAACCCGAGGCGGGTGAGGAACATCTTCATCTGCTCCGGGGAGGTGTTCTGCGCCTCGTCGAGAATGATGAAGGCGTCGTTGAGCGAGCGGCCCCGCATATAGGCGAGCGGGGCGACCTCGATCGTCCCGGCCGCCATCAGCCGCGGGATGGAGTCGGGGTCGATCATGTCGTGGAGCGCGTCATACAACGGCCGCAGATAGGGGTCGATCTTGTCGTTGAGGGTTCCCGGCAGGAAGCCGAGGCGTTCGCCCGCTTCCACCGCCGGCCGGGTGAGGATGATCCGGTTGACCTGCTTGGCCTGAAGCGCGGCAACCGCCTTCGCCATGGCGAGATAAGTCTTGCCGGTGCCCGCCGGGCCGATCCCGAAGACGATCGTGTGCCGGTCGATCGCGTCGACATAGCGCTTCTGGTTGAGCGTCTTGGGCCGAATCGTGCGACCGCGATTCGAGACGATGTTGAGCGTCAGGACGTCGGCGGGACGCTCGGCCGTGCGGGCGCGGAGCATGGCGATCGACCGCTCGACGGCGTCCCGGTTGAGGGGCTGTCCGGCGGCGATGACGACGAGGAGTTCGTCGATGGTGCGCTCGACGAGGGCGACGTCATCGCTCGGCCCGACAATGCGGAACTCATTGCCGCGCACATTGATCTCGACCCGCGGGAACTGGCGCTCCATCGTCCGGAGGAGTTCGTCGCGGGGCCCGAGAAGCGTGACCATCGCCACCGTCGCCGGAATGACGACCGTGTGGGTGGGATGGGTCGCCCCGGCCGAGTCGGGTGCCGGGTCGGCGGATGGCATGTCAGTCATGAGTGGGTCGAGTCTACGGTCCCGCTCGCGCCGACGACTACGGCAGCACCCGGCCGCCGAGCACGTGCAGGTGCGCGTGAAAGACCGTCTGACCGGCGTCGGGTCCGGTGTTGGTCACCATCCGGTAACCGCCCGCGAGCCCCTCCTGCTCGGCCACCGCTCCGGCGAGCGTGATCACATCGGCCAGCTCCTCGGGGAACGCGGCCAGCGCGAGCGCATTGGGGACATGGCGCTTCGGGACGACCAGGACATGGGTCGGGGCGACGGGCTTGATATCGCGGAAGGCCAGACTCGACTCCGTTTCGGCGACCACGTCCGGCTCGATCTCGCGGCTGACGAAGCGGCAGAACAGGCAGTCGGTCATGGGCCCGAATCTAGCCGGTCAACCATTCTCCGTGTTCGCGCGTGGAGTCCACGTGACAATGGTGGCCGTGGCAGGCAGACCCGCGGCCGAGAGCCGGCGCAGCGCCGACGCCGCGCTCACCGAGCTGTATGCCGCCCACTGGGCCCCCATGGTCCGCCTCGCCTATCTGCTCGTCCGCGACCAGCAGGTCGCCGAAGACATCGTTCAGGACGCACTGATCGCCATCCATCGCCGGTGGGACCACCTCGCCGACCAGGACAATGCGGTCGCCTATCTGCGTCGCAGTGTCGTCAACGGAGCCCGCTCGGTGCTGCGGCACCGCCGGGTCGTTCACGAGAAGTTCGCCGCGGAGGCGGCCCAGGCGGAACGCCTGGCGACCGCCCCCAGCGCGGAACACCTCGCCCTGGGCGCCCTCGGCAACCGCGAGATGCTCCGCGCGCTCGACCGGCTGCCTCGGCGCCAGCGCGAAGTCCTCGTCCTGCGCTACTACGGCGATCTGAGCGAGTCCCAGATCGCCCACGCCCTCGACATCGCGCCCGGATCGGTCAAGGCCCACGCCTCCCGCGGCCTCGCCGCACTGCGCGACCACCTCGCCACCCAGCAGACCCAGGAGCGGCCATGACTCGTCCCGACCTGCCTGACCTCGAGGCCGCCCTGCGGGCCGCGCTCGCGGAGGAGGCGGACGGCATACGCCCGTCGGCGCGTCTCGAGGCGATCCGGGATGCCGTTGCGGCGCAGGAGATCCCGCGGAGCTCACGGGCGCGGTCGTGGGTGCTGTCGGCCGCCACGGCGGCGGCCGCCGTCGGGCTTGTCGCCGCCGGTGTGCATCAGTGGCAGCGCCCCCCAGAGTCGCTGCGACCCGGCAGCGGCGGGCAGACGAGCTCAGCGGTGGGCGCCACACAGCCGCCCGCGTCGACGCGCACGGCCACGCCGCCCGCGCTGCCTGTCTACTACATCGGACTGGCCTCGGAGGCTGATGGCGACTACCGGCTGTTCCGGACGTTTCTGACGCCGTCGGCGGATGACGGGAATTCGCGCGAGGCCCGCGTCCGCGACGCGGTCGGCCGGTCGCTCGCCTTCGGCATCCCGTTCACGAACGACGGCCCCACCGTGTGGTCGCACACCCGTGTGACCGATGTGGCGGTGACCCCCGATCTGATCACGCTGACGCTGTCCGACGGCGGGAACACGGGCGGGACGGCACCGGGCTCGCCGGGGACCCCGGAGGGGATGGCGCGACTCGGCATACAACAATTGGTCTGGACCGCCCAGGCGGCGGCGGGTCAGGGGCGGGTGCCGGTGACCTTCCGGCTCACGGATGGCAGCTCGCTGCTGTTCGGCCGGTATGCCGCGGCCGACCGCTATGACCGCCCCGACACCGAGCGGATCGGGACCGAGGTCGCGCCCGTGTGGATCGACGCGCCGGGGTTCGAGGCCACACTCGCGGCGGGCACGCCGGTGACGGCGCGTGGATTGACCCTGCTGGACCCGGCCGGCCTGACCTGGATCGTCAAGACTCCCGACGGCACCGAGATGGGCCGGGGGCGCGTCGTGGGCGTGGCCTCGACGTCGACCGATCCGACCGGGCTACCGGCGCACGCCTACACCGCGGCGCTCGGGATGTTGCCAGAGGGCAGCTATCACCTCTGGGTGGTGGCGGACTCCGGGGCCGGCGCGGGGACGTCGTTCACCATCGGCTGAGCGCTCGCTGCGTGGTCACTGCCAGCGGTCGGCGGCGGAGAGGACGGCGAGGGCGGCGGGGCCGGCGGTGGAGGAGCGCAGCACCTGGTCACCGAGCTTCACCGGTATGCCGCCCGCTCCCGTCAGCGCGGCGAGTTCGGCCGGCGAGATCCCGCCTTCGGGACCCACCACGACGAGCACCTCACCGGCTGCCGGGATCGGTTGGGCGGCCAGGCACGCGCTCGCCTCCTCGTGGAGGATGAAGCTCGCCGTCGCGCGCCGGCAGCGCGAAACGAGTTGTGCCGTCGTCACGACCTCCTCGACCGGGGGAATCCACGCCCGCCGGGACTGTTTCGCGGCGGCCCGCACGGTGTCCGCCCACTTGCGACGTGACTTCTCCGCCCGCTCCCCTTTCCACTGGACGATCGAGCGCTCCGACTGCCACGGAATGACGCGGTCCACGCCGAGTTCGGTCGACGCCTCGACGGCGAGTTCGTCGCGGTCGCCCTTGGCGAGGCCCTGGACGAGGGCGAAGGTCGTCACCGGGGCGGGCACACGGCATACGTCCGCGACGGACAACTCGAGCTCGCCGCCTGCGGCGGTCAGCACCATCCCGGTCGCCCGCACCCCGGCACCGTCGGCGACGAGGATCGACTCGCCCGGTTGGATCCGCTTGACCGTGACCGCGTGGCGTCCCTCGGAACCGCGCAGGACCAGCCTGTCCCCCACCACCGCGTCGTCGAGCGAGCCGGGGTCGGCGAAGAACTGGTGCAAGGTCATCGGCACTCGCTCCTGAAGCGGGACATCGGGCAGCCCGTGCTCAGTCGGAACGCCGTCAGCGCGGCTTGAAGGCGTCCCGCAGCCGACCCATGAAGCCGGTGTCGGCGGGCGCGAGGCGACCAGTCGGGGCGTCCTCGCCGCGGAGTTCGGCCAACTGTCGCAGCAGGACCTCCTGCGCTCCATCCAACCGGGTCGGCACCCGCACGTCCACATGGACCACGAGGTCGCCGCGGCCGTTCATCCGCAGGTGCGAGACCCCGAGACCACGCAGCGTGATCGCCTCGCCCGGCTGGGTCCCCGCCTTGATGTCGAGCCGCTGCGGACCGTCGAAAGTCTCCAGGTCGAGCGCCGTCCCGAGCGCCGCCGCCGTCATCGGCAACTGGACACTCACGTGGAGGTCGTCACCCCGGCGCTGGAAATTCGGGTCGGGGTTGACGCTGACCTCGACATAGAGGTCGCCGGCCGGCCCACCGCCCGGACCGACCTCACCCTCTCCGGCGAGGTGGATCCGGGTGCCGCTGTCGACCCCGGCCGGTATGCCGATCGTCATCGTCCGCTGGTTGCGCACCCGCCCCTGGCCCGAGCACTCGAAACACGGGTTGGGGGTGATCTCGCCATAGCCCTGACAGGCATTGCAGGGTCGGCTGGTCATGACCTGACCGAGGAAGCTGCGCTGGACCTGCTGGATCTCGCCACGCCCGCCGCACACCTGGCAGGTCTTGCGGCCGGTGCCCGGCTGGGCACCGTCGCCCCTGCAGGTCGAGCAGAGGGTCGCCGTCTCGATGGTCAGCTCGCGCTCCCCGCCGAACACGGCGTCGCGCAGGTCCACCCCGAGCCGGACCAGCCCGTCCTGGCCGCGCGCCGCCCGGGGCCGCGGACCACGGCCACCGGTGCCTGCCCCGGCCCCGAAGAAGGCGTCCATGATGTCGCTGAACGAGAAGCCCTGGCCGAACCCGCCGTGCTGACCGCCATAGGGGTCGGCGCCCATGTCGTAGTTGCGCCGCTTGTCCGGATCCGACAACACGTCATAGGCCTGGGAGACCTGCTTGAACTGCTCCTCCGCGTCGTGACCGGGGTTGACGTCGGGGTGCAGCTTGCGCGCGAGGCGCCGATAGGCGGCCTTGATCTCCTCCGGGCTCGCATCGGGCGAGACACCGAGATCGCGGTAGTAGTCGTTCACCGGGTTCCTGTTCTGTTCGTCATCGCATCACTCGCCGAGCAGCGCCGAGACGTATGCCGCGACGGTCCGGACCGCGGCCATGCTCGCGCCGTAGTCCATCCGGGTCGGCCCGACGATGCCGAGCCCGCCGACGATCTGCCCACCGGTGCCGTAGCTCGTGGTGACCATCGAGGTCGACTGGAGATCGGCATACGGATTCTCGTGGCCGATCCGGACGGCGATGGGCTCGCCGCCGGCTGCGGCCGTCGACAACAACTTCAAGAGGACGACGTGTTGTTCCAGGGCGTCGAGGACCGGCTCGAGCGAGAGCGGGAAATCGCCGGGCAGGCGGACGAGATTGCCGGTGCCGGCGAGGACGACACGCTCCTCGCGCTCCTCGACGAGCACCTCGGCGAGCGTGGTCACCACGCGCCGGACCGCGTCGCGTTCCTCGGGGCGGAATTCGGCGCCGAGGTCGCGGAGGATCGTCGCCGCGTCGGCGAGCGGCTGACCGTCGGCGCCGCTGTTGAGGCCGGCGCGCAACCGGGCGACGAAATCGCTGTCGGTCTCGACCGCCAGGCCGAGGTCGAGCACCCGCTGCTCCACCCGGCCGTTCGTCGTGATGAGGACGAGCATGAGGCGGGTGCCGCCGAGCGGGACGAGTTCGATGTGCCGGACGCTCGAGCGGGTCAGCGAGGGATACTGCATGACCGCGACCGTCCGAGTCAGGCTCGCCAGCAGGCGCACGGTGCGGTCGACGACGTCGTCGAGATCGACAGCGCCGCCGAGGAACTCGGCGATGGCAGCCTGCTCCGCGCGGCTCATCGGCTTGATCTGGGAGAGGCGGTCGACGAAGAGCCGGTAGCCCGCGTCGGTCGGCACGCGCCCCGCGCTGGTGTGCGGGGCGACGATGAGCCCGTCCTCCTCGAGGGCGGCCATATCGTTGCGGATCGTCGCGGCGGAGACCCCGAAGTGATGGCGCTCGAGGAGGGCCTTGGAACCTACCGGCTCGCTCGAGTGGACGTAGTCGTGAACGATCGCGCCGAGGACGGCGAGGCGGCGTTCCTGGCTCACCCGTGTCCTCCCCCTGTCGTGTCGCTGACTCGTGGTGTCGATGTGGCCGCGGGCTGGCACTCCCGGACCGCGAGTGCCAATTCTACGACCGTCCGCGGGCGTGGTTTACGCTGCCGCGGTGAACAGCCGGTATGGGTCCGATCCTCTGGCCGGCGACTGGCGCCGCCCGCGGAAGGCCCAGGTGGCGACCATCCCGGCGGACCCGGGCGTCGTCGTCGAGGACAGCGAGACCGGCTGGTGTGGCGCCGTCGTCCGGGTCGAGGCGATCGGCGGACGCCAGGTCGTCGCGCTCGAGGACCGCCGCGGCAGGCTCCGCTCGTTCCCGCTCGGGCCGGGATTCCTCGTCGACGGCCGGCCGGTCGTCCTCACGCGACCGACGGCGCCGAGCGCGCCCAAGGCTCCCCCGCGGACGGCGAGCGGGTCCCGTGCCGTCGTCGGCGCGCGCCCCCGGGTCGCCGCGGCATCCCGGATCTTCGTCGAAGGCGCCCACGACGCCGAACTCGTCGAGAAGGTCTGGGGCCATGACCTGCGGGTCGAGGGGGTCGTCGTCGAACTGCTCGGCGGCGTCGATGACCTGGCGGGTGCGCTCGCCGAGTTCGGTCCGACGCGACAGGCGCGTGCGGGGGTCCTCGTCGATCATCTCGTCGCCGGGTCCAAGGAGTCGCGTCTCGTCGCCGACGCGACCAGGCCGTATGCCGCGGACACCGTCCTCGTCGTCGGGCACCCCTTCGTCGATGTGTGGCAGGCGGTGCGTCCGGAGCGGGTCGGCTTGACCACCTGGCCGTCGGTCGCCCTCGGGACCGACTGGAAGGCGGGGATCGCCGCGGGACTGGGGCTGCGGCATACGACCACGGAGGACATCGGACTCGCGTGGAAACACATCCTCGCGCGCGTGCGGACGTATGCCGATCTCGACCCCGCCTTCTCGGGCCGGGTCGAGGAGTTGATCGACTTCGTCACCGTGCCACCCGTCTGACGGGCTCCGGCGCGACCCTGAACTCTCCCCGGACTCGCCCGGGGAACCCCGAAAATGGATTCAATGGCCGCGCGCATGCGCTTGACTGGAGGCAGCGAGACACCTTCCGGGGAGATGCTCCGGCTCGTCGTCACCACAAGGGGATCCTCATGACCCAGCAGCCGCAGGGCGATCCGAACTTCCCGGCCTACCCGCCGGTCGACAACACCGGCTATCCGCAGCCCGGATACACCGCGCCGCAGCCGGGCTACCCGCCGCAGCAGCCGTATGCCGCGCCCACGCCGAACTCCTGGCAGACCAACTTCGGCGATGTCGGCGGGTCCGGCCCCATGACGGCGCAGCAGGAGCGGACCTGGGCGATGCTCTCCCACGTCATCCCGCTCGCGCTGTTCATCCTCAGCGCCGGGACGCTCGGTTTCGTCGCCTCTCTCGTCATCTATCTGATGTACAAGGATCGCGGACCGTTCGTCCGGCAGAACGCGGCGAACTCCCTCAACATCCAGATCGCGACGGGCATCGGCCTGCTCATCTCGGTGCCGCTCATGTTCCTCCTCATCGGGTTCATCACCTATCCGCTGATCTGCCTCTGGGCGATCGTCCTGCACGCCATCGCGGCGGGGAAGGCCAACTCCGGCGAGTGGTACGACCCGCCGCTGGTCCCCAAGTTCATCCGCTGAGGCCGAGCAGACGGCGCACGACGCCGTCGGCGAGCAGACGCCCCCGCAGGGTCAAGACGACCCGGCGGGGGCGTTCGGTGCCCCCGGCCGGGATCGGTTCGACGAGCCCGTCGGCGACGAGCCCTGGCAGCGCGGCCCGTCCCTCGACCGAGAGCGCCTCGATCGACAGGCCCTCGCGCAGCCGCACGCCGAGGAGGATCGACTCGTCCGCCCGCTGCTGCGCGGTGAGGACCTCCCGGGCGGCGGCGGGTGAGCCGCCGGAGGTGAGGCGCGCGGCATACGCCCCCGGGTGTCTGACGTTCCACCAGCGCACGCCGCCGACGTGGCTGTGGGCTCCGGGCCCGAAACCCCACCAGTCGCCGCCACGCCAGTAGGCGAGGTTGTGCCGGCACCCGTGGCCGGGGCGGGCCCAGTTGCTCACCTCGTACCACCCATAGCCGGCCTCGGTCAGGAGCGCCTCGGCGAGTTCGTACTTCTCCGCCGCGTCGTCGTCGTCTGGCGCCGCGAGGCGTCCGCGCCGGACCTGTGCGGCCATCCGTGTCCCATCCTCGACGACCAGGGCGTATGCCGAGATATGCTGCGGCGCAAGGGCGATCGCCTCCTCGACGCTGCGGCGCCAGTCGGCGAGCGACTCCCCGGGGGTGCCATAGATGAGGTCGAGGCTGACGTCGAGGCCGGCCCGGCGGGCGCCCATGACGGCGCGCCCGACGTTGGCGGGATCGTGCGTCCGGTCGAGGGTGGCGAGGACGTGCGGGACGGCCGACTGCATCCCGAGGCTGATCCGGGTGAACCCGCCCTCCGCGAGCGTCGCCAACGAGGCGGGCGTGACGGAGTCGGGATTGGCCTCCGTCGTCACCTCCGCGCCCTGGGCGACGGGCCATCGCGCGCGCAGGCCGGCGAGGATGCCGACGAGGTCCCTCGCCGGGAGGAGTGTGGGCGTGCCGCCGCCGACGAAGACGGTGTCGAGACGCGGTGACCCGGCGTCGGCGAGAACGCGGGCGGCGAGGTCGATCTCGGCAGTCAGGGCCGCGGCATATGTCGCCGTCGAGGCACCCGGACCGGTCAGATCACCGGGGGCATAGGTGTTGAAATCGCAGTAGCCACACCGGACCCGGCAGAACGGCACATGGACGTATGCCGCGAGCCCGCCCCCCGCGGCCAGCCCGCCGAGCGCGGCGGCCGGCAGGGCACCGTCCACGGGTGCGGGATCGCCGTCGGGGAGGGCGCTGGGCGGCATACGCACATCCTCGCAGGCCTGGCCTCCAGGTCCCAGGCGTCACTCGTGTAGCGCCCGGAGCGGCGTGTCCAGCGCGACACGCCGCGGGGTGAAAATTCGTCGAAAATGGTCGACGCCAATCGTTGCCAGACCCCCCGATTGGAGAGTAGAACTTACCTATCGCAATCGCCTCCGGGTGAACGCGAAGATCGGGACTCCGGTCCTGATCGTCGACATGGAACTCGTTCCGTGTCACAGAGATTCGAGCTTCGGCTCGGATCACGGGAGCGGCTTAGGCCGGTCCCACCCGCTCGGATTCGTCCGAGCGAGAGGGCCTCGGAAACTCATACTTTCCGAGGCCCTCACCTTTTGTCCCCGGGGGCGCCGTAGCCTGCTGGCGTGGACCGGTGGATCGAACTCGACGGCGTGGCCAATATGCGCGACCTCGGCGGCCTGCCGACCACGGACGGGCACATGATCCAGCCGCGCCGGCTGATCCGCTCGGACAATCTCCAGCGCCTCTCTCCCGCCGACGTCCGCCACCTCATCGACGACGTGGGGGTCACCGACATCGTCGACCTCCGCTCGCACCGGGAACTCCACCTCGGCGGCGACGGGCCGCTGCGGGCGACGCCCCTGCGCCACCACCACCACAGCTTCTTCCCCGACCCCACCCCCCAGGAGGAAGCACCCGAGTTCCTCACCCCGAGGGTCCGCCCGGACCGGCCGCCGCTGACGCCGAGCTATTGGAGCCAGCACTACCGCGGCTATCTCACCGAGCGGCCCGACTCGGTCTCTGCCGCCTTGTCGGTCATCGCCACGGCCGAGGGCGCGACGATCGTCCACTGCGCGGCCGGCAAGGACCGGACGGGCACGGCGGTCGGGCTCGCCCTCGCCGTCGCCGGGGTGCCGCGGGGGGAGATCATCGCCGACTACGTCCTGACGTCGCAGCGGCTCCACCGGATCATGGCCCGCCTGAAGGAGCAGGAGCCTTACCGACACTCCCTCGCCGGGCGGCCTCTCGACGAGCAGATCCCCCAGCCGGAGTCGATGGAGGTCCTCCTCACCGTGGTCGAAGAGGAGTTCGGCGGGGCCGCGGGCTGGCTCCGGGCACAGGGATGGAGCCAAGACGAGGTCGCCGAATTGCGCGCCAGGCTGCGAAACCCCTGACGTGCCCCCGCGTCACGGGATCCCGAACTGCCGGTTCCAGTTCGTCGCGCTCGAATGGGCGTCGATCATCCCCCAGACCCACGTGATCAGCAGGAACGGGGCACCGATGACGACGATCGTCAACAGGCCGAAGATGCCGGCGAGCACGAAGAACAGGATCGCCTTGGTGACTTCGCCGTTGATGAGCTGACCCAGTCCCGGAACAAGGAAGGACGCCAGGAGCGCCCCGCCTGGACTCCTGCGGGAGATGGGCACGGCATACGGCATCGGCTGGGGAGTCAGGACGACCGGCGCCGGGCTCACGCCCGCGTCCTGGACGTATGCCGCGGGGTACGGCGTGGTGATCGGCGTCCCGGGGGTGACGGCATACGTCGGCGGGCGCACGGCCGGAGTCCACCCGGCGCCATTCCAGTAGCGCTCGGTGCCGTCCGGCTGGGGATACCAGCCCGCGGGGCCCTGGCTCATGAGGGCCAGCCTAGATGGTCTGTCTCCGACGTGGCAGGTACTCGTCGAAAGGCCGGTTCAGGGTCGTCGAAAGGCCGGTTCAGACCCGTCGAAAGGCCGGTTCAGACCCGTCGAAAGGCTGGTTCAGGGTCGTCGAAAGGCCGGTTCAGGGTCGTCGAAAGGCCGGTTCACGGTCGTCTTGGTACTGCGCTCTGCGCGGGGGTGGCCCATCGGGCGAGTCGAGATGATCTCTCGACCCCGTCTATTTGACCTCTCGACGTGTTTTATTTGACCTCTCGACGGGTTGGGGTGGGGCGGGAGGGGAGGATGTGTCCTGCGTTGCGCGGGGGGTGGCCAGTCCAGCGGCTACCGTCGGCGGCGTGGACTCCACGATCCCCCTCCCGCCCGACACCCGTCCGCGCATCCGCCGGCGCGCCGCCCGGGTGCTCGTCCTCGACGACGCCGACCGCCTGCTGCTCTTCCTCGACTCCGATCTCGGACTCGATCCGGTGCCGCACTGGTGGATCACCCCAGGTGGGGGCGTGGATCCGGGTGAGAGCGACGTCGACGCGGCCGTCCGCGAGTTGTGGGAGGAGACGGGGCTCGTCGTCACCGCGACCGATCTGCGTGGTCCGATCGCCGTCCGGCACGTCGTCCACGGCTACAGCGACAAAGTCGCCCTCCAGGACGAGGTCGTCTTCGCCGTCCGGGTGCCGGCGTTCGCGATCGACACCTCCGGACACACCGACGAGGAGCAGGCGACGGTCGCGGACATCCGGTGGTGGTCGCGCGCGGAACTCGCGGCCTCGCCGGAGGACCGATGGCCACGCGATCTCCTCGACATCTGGGCGCTGGTCGATGATCCGGCCGTATGGGCGTCCGCTCCCGTCGATCTCGGCACGTCGGAGGAGTCCGTCATTCCCGCGTGACCTCACCTCCGGCTCGAGCGGCGCCCCCGAGCCCACCCGGTCGGCGAGGATGACGCGGGCGACCCCGCGGACGCCCCGCGGCCGGGCACGCGAGGAAGACCGTATTGAGCACCTGGACCGCCACCAGCGGCACGGGTCCACGCCGCAGCGACATCGCGAGGTAGGAGCCGATCCCGGCCGGCGCCCCGAGCACGACCAACTTCACGCCCGGCACCCGCCCGACGAACCGCGCCATGATCAGCAGCGCCGGCACCTCGAGCGCCGTTCAGCCGGCGTAGGTCCCGAAACTCCAGGTGTTGCCCTCGCAGTCTCTGATGGTGAACCCGCGCGAGTCGTAGTCGGTCTCGTCCCCGAGGGGCCGGATGAACTCGGCGCCGAGGGCGACGGCGCGTTCGGCGACGGCGTCCGGGTGGTCGGTGACGACATACACACCGACAGTCCCCGGGGGGCCGCCGAAATCGCCGGCGGCCTTGCCCGCGGTCGCGACCATCACCCGACCACCCTCGGGCCAGATCATCTCGCTGTGGTGGATCTCGCCCTCGGCCTCCCCCGGGACGACGATCCCGGGTTCGAAGCCGAGCGCGGCGAGCCAGGCCCGGGCGGCGACGGGGTCGGCATACGTCAGGGACGTCCAGATGTTGTGATCGCTCATGCCGCAAGTGTCGCCGAGTCCGGCGCACCCCGTCTTGGACGAATCGGACGTATGCCGCTCAGCCCACCCGGGCGATCGCGTCGTCGCGCAACCACCGGGTCGGCGGCGTCCCCGCAAACTGTCGCCAGTCGCGCACGAGGTGGCTCTGGTCGGCATACCCACAGCGAACGGCGATGTCCGTCAACGGAACCCGGCCGACGAGGCGCCGGGAGCGGTGGAACCGGTGGACGCGCGCGACCAGTTTGGGGGTGGGGCCGAACTCGGCGGCGAAGCTTGCCGTGAGGTGCCGCGCGCTCCATCCGACATCCCTGGCGAGGTCGTCGATGCGGATTGCGCCCTGGCTCAGCGCGAGCAGGTCCCACGCCCGTTGCAGTGGGGCACGGAGGGCTTCGGGCTCGGCGGCGACGGACCGTGCCACGTCGGACAGCACCACGGCGAACCGCGCACGCCAGGTGCCGGCGGCCAGTGCCCGCTCACGCAACGCGACCCCCCGGGCCCCCATCGCCTGCTCGAGGGTGACGGCGCCGGACGCGAACTGCGCGGCGGGTGACCGCAGCAGCACGCGCGCCCCCAGCGGAGTGACGGACAGCTGGAGACCGAACTGGCTGCCGTCGTGGTGGATCCGTGCCGCGGTCGGATGAAGCCCCGCGACCACCGCCTCGAAGAGCCGCGGAGTCTCTCCGATCCCGATGCCCGACAACCGAACCCCGTCATCCAGCGGGATGACCAGCGTGAGGTCCGGGGACGGCAGGCCGAGGTGGATCCCCGGATACGCACCGGAGATGCGATAGCCGACGAGCCCCGTCACATAGGGCCGCAACACCGTGGGGACCGCGCTCGCCACCGACTCGTGGTTCACCCCTGCGAGGATAGGCGGGCCACGCCATCGGCGCGCGACCGACGACCGGTGCGGTTGCTACTTCTTCTTGGGCGCCGCGTCCTCGGAGGAGAGGGCGGCGATGAAGGCCTCCTGAGGGACCTCGACTCGGCCGACCATCTTCATCCGCTTCTTGCCCTCCTTCTGCTTCTCCAGGAGCTTGCGCTTGCGGGTGATGTCACCGCCATAGCACTTGGCGAGCACGTCCTTGCGAATGGCCCGGATGTTCTCGCGGGCGATGATCCGCGCCCCGATGGCCGCCTGGATCGGGACCTCGAACTGCTGGCGGGGGATCAACTCCTTGAGCTTCCCGGCCATCATCAGGCCGTAGCCATAGGCCTTGTCCTTGTGAACGATCGAGGAGAAGGCGTCGACCTGCTCGCCCTGGAGAAGGATGTCGACCTTGACCAAGTCGGCCACCTGCTCGCCGTCGGGTTCGTAGTCGAGGCTCGCATACCCCCGGGTCCGGGACTTCAACTGGTCGAAGAAGTCGAAGACGATCTCGGCGAGGGGGAGGGTGTAGCGCATCTCGACGCGGTCCTCGGACAGATAGTCCATCCCCCGCAGGTTCCCGCGCTTGCCCTGGCAGAGTTCCATGATCGCCCCGATGAACTCGCTCGGGGCGAGGATGGTCGCCCGGACGACGGGTTCGCGGACCTCGGCGATCTTGCCACCGGGGAATTCACTGGGGTTGGTCACGGTGACCTGGCTCGCGTCCTCCATCGTCACCTGATAGACGACATTGGGTTGGGTCGAGATGAGGTCGAGGCCGAACTCCCGCTCGAGCCGCTCGCGGACGATCTCGAGGTGGAGCAGGCCGAGGAAGCCGCACCGGAAGCCGAAGCCGAGCGCCGCTGAGGTCTCGGGCTCATAGACGAGCGCGGCGTCGTTGAGCTTGAGCTTGTCGAGGGCCTCGCGCAGGTCGGGATAGTCGGAGCCGTCGATGGGATAGAGGCCCGAGAAGACCATCGGTTTGGGGTCGCGGTAGCCACCGAGCGCCCGGCTCGCGGGCTTGGACGAATTCGTCACCGTGTCGCCGACGCGGGACTGCCGCACGTCCTTGACGCCGGTGATGAGATAGCCGACCTCGCCGACACCCAGCCCCTTGCCCGGCACCGGCTCGGGGCTGATGACCCCGATCTCGAGGAGTTCGTGCTGCGCCCGGGTCGACATCATGACGATCCGCTCGCGCGGGTTGAGGTTGCCGTCGACGACCCGCACATAGGTCACGACACCGCGATAGGTGTCATAGACGGAGTCGAAGATCATCGCGCGCGCCGGCGCGTCCGGGTCGCCGATGGGCGCGGGGATCTGCTTGACGATCTCCTCGAGCAGGGCCTCGACACCCTCGCCGGTCTTGCCGCTGACCTTGAGGCATTCGGCCGGGTCGACGCCGATGAGACCGGCTAGCTCCGCGGCATACTTCTCCGGCTGTGCCGCCGGGAGATCGATCTTGTTGAGCACCGGGATGATCGTCAGGTCGTTCTCCATCGCGAGATAGAGATTGGCGAGGGTCTGCGCCTCGATCCCCTGCGCCGCGTCGACGAGGAGGACCGCGCCCTCGCACGCGGCGAGCGAGCGCGACACCTCATAGGTGAAGTCGACGTGCCCGGGCGTGTCGATCATGTTGAGGGCGTATGTCGTCCCATCGAGTTCCCAGGGCATGCGGACTGCCTGGCTCTTGATGGTGATGCCCCGCTCGCGCTCGATGTCCATCCGGTCGAGATACTGCGCCCGCATGGACCGGTCGTCGACGACGCCGGTGAACTGGAGCATGCGGTCGGCGAGCGTCGACTTGCCGTGGTCGATGTGGGCGATGATGCAGAAGTTGCGGATCGCCTCCGGCGGCGTGGCGTGCGGCTGCAGCGCGGTGCGGGCGCGGGGGGACACGAGTCGGTGGGTCTTCCTGTGTCGGTGACGGGTGGAGTGACCCTCAAGTCTCCCATGACGGCCGGGCCTCCCGTGCCTGCCATCCCGTACCCTCGGATGCGTCGCACGTCGTCCAGGGGAACGAGCACCTTCGCGCATGAGTCTGCAACCACCACCCGGCTACGTCGCGGTCGATGCCACCCGCGCCGACCTGGCGAGACGCCGGCAGATCCGCTCCGGGCTGCGGCACCCGTTGGAGCTGTTCTGCCTGGTCGTCGCGATCCTCGCCGCCCTCGTCATCGCGGGGATCGGCATCGACGCCTTCGCGACCGCGATCACCGAGCAACGCACCCCCAACACCTATGCGACGATCCTCGTCCTCGCGCCGCTGCTCCTGTGGTTCATGCGCGGACAGCTCATGGCGCGCCTGCGCGTCAACAGCGTCAAGATCACCCCGACGCAATACCCCGAGGCCCACGCCATGGTGCAGGAGGCCGCCCGTGAGTTCGGCCTGACCCGCGTGCCGGATGCCTACGTCGTCCTCGGCAACGGGATGATCAACGCAGCCGCCTCCGGGCACGGGTTCCGCAGGTTCATCTTCGTCTACAGCGATCTGTTCGAGGTCGGCGGGCGCCTGCGCAACCCCGACGCGCTGCGATTCATCATCGCCCACGAGATCGGCCATATCGCCGCCGGTCACGCCTCCTATTGGCGCTGGGTGGGGATCTTCGCCGCCAACTGGGTCCCGATCGTCGGGCCGGCCCTGAGCCGCAGCCAGGAATACACCGCCGACAACTACGGCTACGCCCACTGTCCTCAGGGGAGCGCGCCGGCGATGGCCACCCTCGCGGCGGGGAAGTATCTCAACACCAGCGTCGACATCAACGCGATCGCCGACCGTGCGGAGGACGAGAAGGGATTCTTCGTCTGGACGGTCAACGCCGCCGCGTCGCACCCGGTGCTTGCCTGGCGTGCGCACGCCCTGCGCGACCGCAGCACGCCGGGCCATCTCCTGTGGCGACCGCGCGGTCCGAAGCTCGTCGGACGGCCGCATGCCTATCCTCCGCTGCCGCCGAGCGGTCGGTCCTGACGTGGTGCTCGACAGCGTTCGACGCCTCCTTCGCCGTATGCCGATTCCCACCCTCGTGCCGAACGGCGGCGGAGAGCGGTCCGAGGCGAGCACGAGCCCGGGGACTGGCGGTGCGGCATACGTCGGCGATTTCACCGGACCACTGCCCCACCTGGGCTACGCGCCCAAACCCGACGGGGCGCCCGATCCCGGTGAGGTCGTCTGGACGTGGGTGCCGTTCCAGGACGACCCGAGTCACGGCAAAGACCGGCCCGTGCTGCTCATCGGCTGGGATGGCAGTTGGCTGCTCGCCTGCCCGATGACGAGCAAGGACCACGACCGGGACGCCGAGCAGGAGCGCCGGGTCGGCCGGTCGTGGGTCGACATCGGCGCCGGCCCGTGGGATGTGCGGCGCCGGCCGTCGGAGGTGGCGATTCACCGGGTCATCCGCGTCGATCCGCAGGCCATCCGCCGGGAGGGCGCAGTGCTCGACCGCGAGCACTTCAAGCTGGTCGTCGCGGCGCTCGTCGGCTTTCACGGCCGAAGCCACTGAGGTCGTAGGACCATCGGCCGACCCGCCTGCGACTTGGCGTGGACCCCGGCGTCGTGAGTGGATCGACGGGTAGCAGAATCGCACCCGAACTGGCCCCCCACGAGAGGACTCCCCATCCCCATGCGCACTCGCCTAGTCGCCCTGGCCCTGACTCCGCTCGCCGTGGTCGCGCTCGCTGCGTGCGGCGGCGATTCGGCCGGCACGTCGACGCCCACTGCGGGCACGAGCGCGGTCGGCGCGACCACGGCGTCGGGAACCTCGTCCTCCGCGTCCTCAGACGCCCTGACGATGGCGGAGGTCGCCACGCACAACAGCACGTCGAGTTGCTGGGCCGCCATCTCCGGGAAGGTCTACGACCTGACCGACTGGATCGGCGAGCACCCCGGCGGCCCGGACCGGATCGAGGCGCTCTGCGGCACCGACGCCACGTCGGCCTTCGATGCCCAGCACGGCGGGCAGCGCGAGCCGGAGGAGCGACTCGCCGGCTTCCTGCTCGGTGACCTCACCAGCTGAGACCCGGCCCGAGGAAGGACGACGCCCCCCGCCGGACCGGCGAGGGGCGTCGTCGTCAGACGGTCTGAGGTCAGAGCGACGCGGCCTTCTTGGCCATCGACGACTTCTTGTTGGCCGCCTGGTTGGCGTGGATCACGCCCTTGCTGACAGCCTTGTCGAGCTTGCGCGACGCCGCCTGCAGGGCCGACTTCGCCGCCGCCGCGTCGCCGCTCGCCGCCGCCTCGCGGAACTTGCGGATGAAGGTCCGCAACTCGCTCTTGACAGCCTTGTTGCGCTCGGTGCGGGTGCGGTTGGTCTTGATCCGCTTGATCTGGGACTTGATGTTGGCCACAGGTGATCTTTCTTCGGGTTGGTCGGTATGCCGTGAGGGCGGCAGGTCTCCTCGGGACCGGCGGTGGGGATGCCTTGCGTGAGGAGCCCTGGGTGGTGCTGCGATGCGCACACGACCATGCGCGCACGCGAAGGAAAATCCTAGCAGCGGGCCGCGCGAGGACCGAATCGTCGACCGATGTCGTCCTCGCCTAGCCCGCTCGCGCCGAGGCGATGACGAGAATGGCCCGCTCGACCGCATACACCGGGTCCCGTCCACCGCCCTTGACGTCGAAGTCGGCGGCGGCGACCGCTTGGATGCACCGCCCGAGGGCGGCCCCGTCCCAGCCGGACAGCGCCCGCCGGGCCCGGTCGACCTGCCACGGGGCGAGGCCGAGCTCGCGGGCGACGTCGGCCGACCGTCCGCGCCCTGCGGCGCCGACGCGGACGAGTTGGCGCAGCTGGCTCGCGAGGACGGCGACGATCGGGACGGGGTCGAGCCCCGTGGCGATGGCGTGCCGCAACAGGCGCAGCGCCTCACCGGCGTCGCCGGCGATGGCGGCATCGGCGACCCGGAAGCCGGTCGCCTCGACCTTGCCACCGTGGTAGGTCATGACGACCTGCTGGTCGATGGTCCCGGTGGTGTCATCGATGAGTTGACGACAGCCCGCAGCGAGCTCGGCGAGGTCGCTGCCCACCGCCTCGACCAGGGCACGGACCGCGTCTGGGGTGATCTTGCGCCCGGCCCGGCGGAACTCGTTGACGGTGAAATCCTGTTTGTCCCGGTCGGATCTGATCGCCGCGGCCTCGAACACTCGCGCTCGGGCCGCCTTGAGGGCATCGAGGACCTTCTTGCCTCGGTTGCCGCCGCGGTGGGCGACGACGAGCCGCAGGTCCTCATCGGCGGTGGCGATCGTCGCGAGGAGTTCGCCCTGGACCTCCTCATTGGCCTCGTCGGCCTCGGAGACGACGAGCACCTTGGCTTCGCCGAAGAGGCTCGGGCTGCCCTGAGCCGTCAGCTCGCCGGCCGGCAGCGAGGTCGCCGAGAGCCGGATGACCTCGATGTCGGGCTGGTGCAGACGGATGTCGGCGAGCACCTGGATGAGCGCCCGGTCGGCGAGCAGCGCCTCCGGTCCCTGGATCAGCACCAGGGGCGGCACCGCACCAGCCGTGGTCGTCATACGGGCAAGCCTGCCACGCGCCGCCGACAGGACCTCCGCGGGCGGCCCGGGGTCAGCGCGGCTCGACCCCGGCGCGGATGAGGCCGAAGGTCACGGACTCGAGCAGCGCGTCCCAGCTGGCCTCGAGAATGTTGGCGGCGACCCCGATCGTCGACCACGTCGTCGATCCGTCGCTGGTCTCGATGAGAACGCGGGTGATCGCGTCGGTGCCGTGCTCGGTGTCGAGGATGCGCACCTTGTAGTCGACCAGCTCGAGGTCGGCGATCTCGGGGTATGCCGCGGCGAGGCCCTCGCGCAGCGCGTGGTCGAGCGCGTTGACCGGGCCGTTGCCCTCCCCGGTCTTGACGACCCGCTCCCCCGCCGCGACGACCTTGACGGTCGCCTCCGACAGCGCGTCATCCGCCCCGCGGGAGTCGGTGATGACTCGCCACGACTCGACGTCGAAATAGTCCGGCAGTCCGCCGTTCAACTCCCGGCGCAGCAACAGTTCGAAGCTCGCGTCGGCCGCGTCGAAGGTATAGCCGCGCAGTTCGAGGTCCTTGACCGTCGCGAGGACGTGCGCGACCTTGGCGGCGTCTTCGGCGTCGCTGCCGTCGAGGTCGAGTCCCAACTCACGCGACTTCAGCTCGATGGAGGCACGACCGGCCATGTCCGAGACCAGCATCCGCATGTCATTGCCGACAGCCTTGGGGTCGGTGTGCTGATAGAGGTCCGGGTCGACCTTGATCGCGCTCGCGTGCAGCCCGGCCTTGTGCGCGAAGGCGCTGGACCCGACATACGGCTGGCGGCTGTAGGGCGCGACATTGGTGATCTCGCTGATCGCGTGCGAGATGCGGGTCGCCTCGGCGAGCCGGTGTGGCTCGACCAACTCGCGGCCCTGCTTGATCTGGAGGTTGGCGACGACGGTGACCAGGTTGGCGTTGCCGGTGCGCTCGCCGTAGCCGTTGATCGTCCCCTGGACGTGGGTGGCGCCGGCGTCGATCGCCGCCATCGAGTTGGCGACCGCGCAGCCGGTGTCGTTGTGGCAGTGGATGCCGACCCGGGCCTGGGTGGCGGCCACGACGTCGGCGACGACCTCGGCGACGTGCGCGGGCAGCATACCCCCGTTGGTATCGCACAGCGCGACGACCTCGGCACCCGACTCGGCCGCGGCCCGGACGGCCTCGAGCGCATAGCTGCGGTTGCTGGTGTAGCCGTCGAAGAAATGCTCCGCGTCGACGAACACCCGACGACCCTCCCGACGCAGGAAGGCCACGGTGTCGCGGATCATCTCGAGGTTCTCTTCGACCGTGGTCCGCAGCGCGCGCTCGACGTGGCCGACATGGCTCTTGGCGACGAGCGTGACGACCGGGGCACCGGAGTCGAGCAGCGCCCGGACGAGCGGGTCGGAATCGGCGCGTCCGCCCGCGCGCCGGGTTGCCCCGAACGCGGCGAGAGTGGCATTGCGCAGCCTGAGTTCCGTCTGCGCCCGGCGGAAGAACTCGGTGTCCTTGGGGTTCGCGCCCGGCCATCCGCCCTCGATGTAACCGACGCCGAGCTCATCGAGGTGGGCCGCGATGGCGAGCTTGTCGATGACCGAGAGGTTCAGCCCCTCCTGCTGGGCGCCGTCGCGCAGGGTGGTGTCATAGACGTGCAGGTCGCTCATCGCTCGCTCTTCGTTCGTCGTCCGGGGGCGTATGCCGTGTGCTTCCGGGGCGCCGCCCGCGGCACCGTCGCTGGCGGCGACGGGGCGATGGGCGGCGGCCCGGCTCCGTTGAGGTTCGGGGTCATTCTGCGACGCGCGCTGCCACGTCCGGTCCGGGGGTGCGGACCGAACGCCCCTGCCCTGCCGGGCCGTTGCTGCTGCGATGTCCCGACAAAGCAAAAGACCCCCCGGGTGTGGGAGGTCTGCGCGACGAGAGGTCTCGTCGCGCTAGTCGATAATGATCGCCGCGGTGGCGGAGGTCACGAACATCACCCGATCACCCTGACACGCGCCGACCGTTCGTACGTACCTGCGTCCACATACTGAACCTCTGGACCCCGGAGTTCGCCGACGAGGAGTTCCCCGGCTGGTGATTCAGCCCGCCGGTCGGATGCGGGCGTTGCTGGGGTCGACAGGCGCCGTGGTGGACACGGACAGCGGGAGGCGGACGCCGGCGAGGTCGACCTCGAAGGCACCCGTGCGGAGCCACTCCCCATCGGGACGGATGCCGCTCCGGTCACCGACCAGGGCCAATCCCACCGACCGCCCCACGGCCGCGCCGTATGCCGCGCTCGTCACCTGCCCGGCCGGCGCGCCGTCACGCAGAACCAATTCGCCGCCCCACAGATAGGCCTGCGGGTCGTCGACGATGAACGAGACGACCCGTCGGCGCGGGCCGGCTGCGGCGACCTCCTCGACGGCCGCCCGGCCGAGGAAGGGCACCGTCGTCCGGAGCTTGCAGGCGAAGGTCAACCCGGCGGTGACGGGGTCGGTCTCCGGCGTCAATTCGCGACCGAACGCGCGATAGCCCTTCTCCAGCCGCATCGCGTCGATGGCGTAGTAGCCGGCGGGAGCGACCCCGAGATCCGCCCCGGTCTCACCCAGCCGACCATAGATGTCGGCCGCGATTCCGTTGGGCACCAACAGTTCCCAGCCGAGTTCGCCGACATAGGTGATCCGGGTCGCGCGGACGCCGTCGTGCGGTGACCCGACGGGGCGACTGGTCCCGAACGGGAACCGCGCCTCCCCGAATATGTCGCCGAAGAGCCGCCCCAGCAGCGCCCGTGACGCCGGACCCATGACCCCGAAGACGGCGAAGTCGTCGGTGACGTCGGCGACCGAGCGGAGCGAGCCACACGGCATACGGCGCCGGATCCAGTCGAGATCGCGCACGGTCGTCGCCGCGCTGCTCAGGACGAGGAAGTCGTCGGGCGCAACTCGGGTCACCGTGACATCAGCCTCATAGCCGCCGCGGCTGTTGAGCATCCCGGTGTAGACCACCCGGCCCACGGCGACATCGACGTCGGCCGTGCACAACCACTGGAGCGCCGCCAGGGCGCCGGGTCCGCTCACTTGGTACTTGCTGAACGACGACTCGTCGAACACCGCTGCCGCGGAACGGCATACGCGCTGCTCCTGGACACTCCAGTCCACCCAGTTCGGGCGGGTCCACGAGTACTCGACACCGGCAGTCTCCCCCGGCGGCGCGAAGACGTTCGCCCGCTCCCATCCGGCACGCTGCCCGAACCGCGCGTTCTGGGCGACGAGCAGATCGTATGCCGCGGAGCACCGCACCGGCCGCCCCGACTCCGGCTCGCGGTTGGGGTAGGGCACGGCGTAGTGGAGTCCGAGGATCTCCCCGACGCGGGCCCGGAGCCACGCATGGTCGCCGTCGCGCCGCGAGAAGCGGCGGATGTCCGCGCTGACCAGATCCATCGTCGGCTCGCCCGCGACGATCCACTCGGCGAGCGCCCGGCCCGCGCCGCCGGCCGAGGCGATCCCGACCGAGTTGAACCCGGCTGCGACGAAGAAGCCGGCAACCTCGGGGGCCTCGCCGATCACGAACTGGTTGTCCGGGGTGAAACTCTCGGGGCCGTTGTAGAACTTGCGAATCCCGGTGTGCGCCAACATCGGAAGCCGGTGCACCGCGCTGTCCATGAGGATCGCGAAATGGTCCCAGTCCTCCTCCAACAGTTGGAACTCGAACGGGTGGGGAATCCGGTCCGGCGCGACCCACGGCTTGGCCTCGGGCTCGAAACCGCCGACGAGCAGGCCACCGACCTCCTCCTTGACATAGGTGTAACCGTCGGGATCGCGCAGGATCGGCAGCCCGGGGTGCACCCCGTCGATCTGGTCGGTGACGACATAGAAGTGCTCGGCCGAGTGCAGGGGGACGGTGACGCCGGCCAGGGCCCCGACGGCGTTGGCCCACTGACCGGCGCAGTTGACGACCACCTCGGCCTCGATCGTGCCCGCGTCGGTGACAACCCCGGTCGCCCGCGGCCCGGATACATTGTCCGACAGCATGATTCCGGTCACGCGCACGCGCTCGAGGATCCGGACGCCGCGCTGCCGGGCGCCCTTGGCGAGCGCCTGGGTCAAGTCGGCGGGGTTGGCGCGCCCGTCGCCCGGGAGCCAGATCGCGCCGACGAGATCGTCGTCGCGGATGAGCGGATAGCGGGCGCTCGCTTCCGCGGGCGTCAGCAGGTCACACTCCAGGCCGTATGCCGCTGCGCTCGCCGCGGTCCGGCGCAGCTGGGTCATCCGGTCCGGAGTGCGGGCGAGGGTGAGCCCGCCGCAGACGCGGTAGCCGGTGCCGAGCCCGGTCTCCTCCTCGAGACGGGCATAGAGCTGGGTCGAATACCGGACCAGCCGGGTGCTCGCCTCGCTCGCCCGCAACTGCCCGACCAGTCCGGCGGCATGCCAGGTGGTTCCGCACGACAACGTTCCCTGTTCCAGGAGAACGACATCGGTCCAGCCCAGGTGGGCGAGGTGATAAGCGACGGAGGTCCCGATGACCCCGCCGCCGATGATGACGACCCGGGCCCGCGCCGGAAGTTCGGTCATGGCCCTCGTCCTACCATGTCGAGCAGCGCACCGAACGAGCGCCCGGTTATGGCGGTCCGGGCGCGATCGAACTTCTCCACGCCCCAGCCCCAGAAGTCGTAGTCCTCGGGGGCGATGCCGTCCTGGATGGCTCCCCAGAGGGTCCACGCGTAGGCGCTGGCGATGCCCCACACCCGCGCCCGCGCGGTCAGGTCGGGATCCTCCCGGCCGCGATAGGCGGCGACGAGTTCGGCCAGCTGGTCGTCGGTCAGGTGCGACTCCTGCGCGAGATTGCCGAGCTCGAAGCCGGGGGCATTGGAGCCGGAGTATTCGTAGTCGATGATCCGCACGCGCGTCCCGTCGTCGAGGAAGTTCGCGGCCAGGAGGTCGTTGTGGCACGGGGCCAACGGCTCCGGGCGCTGACCGAGGGCCGACTCCATCGCGGCGGCCGCGCCGAGGAGCTCCTCATAGCCCTCTGGCAGCCGGAATCCCTTGTGCCGTATGAGGGCGAGATAGCGGCGTTGGATGTCGAAGATGTCGAACCGGTTGACGAACGCCGCACCCGAGTGGAGCGCGCGGACGGCACCGGCGACCCGGGCGAGGTTCGCGGGGACGTCGGATTCGGCATACGTCATGGCGTCGGGGATGAACGCGACGACGAGGACGCCCCGCCCGGGGAGGTAGTCGACGACGGCCGCCCCGACCCCGCCCGCCGCCGCCACGACGGTGTTGTGATACTCCGCCTCGCGGTCGACGGCCAGCAGCCCGCTCGTCGGCGGCGAGATACGGACGACGACGTCGTGCGTCGCGGTCCGGACGCGGAAGTTGCGGTTGGTCAGGCCGCCCGGCAGCGGCGTGACCTCCCGTGCGCGCCCCGCGAGGCAGGCGATGGCGTCGAAGACCTCGTCCGGATCGAGCCGGTCGCCAATCGCGTGGTCGGGCGGTGAGCCGGTCATCGATGGCCTCCTGGTCCCGCGGCACCGTTGGCCGATGGGACACCCGTCGCGCCCGGCCTGTCAATGGCCGCGCGTCAGGCGGAGCCCACGAGCAGCGCCTCGATGGCCCGGGCGACCCCGTCCTCGTCATTGGCCGGGCACCTGTCCGTCGTCGCCGCGAGCACCTCGGGATCGGCATTGGCGACCGCGAACGACCGTCCGGCCCAGCGCAACATCGGCAGGTCGTTGGGCATGTCACCGAACGCCCAGACCTCCTCGCGGCCGATCCCCCGCTCGGCGCACCAGCGCTCGAGCGCGGCAGCTTTGGTCACTCCGGGCGGGTTGAGCTCGGCGAGGCCGAAGGCCCCCGAGTAGGCGAGGACCGCCCGGCTCCCCACCGACAACCCGACGGCGGCGAGGAAGTCCGCGGGCTCCCAGCCCCGGATCAGCCCGAGGAGCTTCCCGACGCCGTCCTCGGGATCGCTGCTCGCGACAAGCTCCTCCAGCGGCCCCTGGCGGCGCTGGTCGACGTCGATCTCGCGGTGCGGGTTCGGCCAACCCGCCTCGACCCACAGCCCCGAGACACACTCCGCCGCGAGACGTATGCCGGGCAGGTCCGCCCGCAGGTCCGCCACCAACGCGGCGAATTCCGCGCGGTCGAACACGTGCGCCTCGGTCACCCGGCGTGCGGCCACGTCATAGACGAACGCGCCGTTGCCGCAGATCGCGATTCCGTGGTCGCCGACCACGTGTCCGAGTTCGTGGAGCCACCGCGGCGGGCGCGCGGTGACGAGCACGGTGAGGATGCCGTATGCCGCGGCCTCCTCCAGCGCCTCCACCGTCCGCGCCGAGACACTCCCGTCGGAGCGCAGCAGCGTGCCGTCGAGATCGGTCGCGATGACACGGGGGCGCACCACTACCGCTCAGGCCAGGCGGGTCAGCCAGCCGTGGGTGTCCTCGACCCGGCCGTACTGGATGTCGAGCAGCCTCCGCCGGATCGCATTGGTGATCTCGCCGCCGGCCCCGCCCGCGGTGGACGGCGCGGTCCCGCCCTCCCAGCGCAGTTCGCCCACCGGGGTCACGACGGCCGCGGTGCCGCAGGCGAAGACCTCGACGATCTCCCCCGATCGCACCCCGTCCTTCCACTCCTCGATGGGAATGCGCCGCTCCTCCGGGTCGAGACCGAGTTCCTTGCCGAGGTCGAGGATCGAGGACCGCGTGACGCCTTCGAGGATCGATCCCGTCAACTCCGGCGTGACGAGCCGGTCGTCCTTGGTGACCAGGAAGAGGTTCATCCCGCCGAGTTCCTCGATGAAGGTCTGGGTCGCGGCGTCGAGGAAGACCGCCTGGTCACAGCCGTGCTCGATCCCCTCGAGTTGCCCCGCGAGGGAGGAGGCGTAGTTGCCGCCGCACTTGGCGGCGCCCGTCCCCCCGGCTCCCGCGCGGGCGAAATGCTGGGAGATCCACAGGGTGACCGGCTTGAGACCGCCGGCGAAATAGGCCCCGGCCGGGGATGCGATGACGCTGTAGGTCACCTCGTTGGCGGGCCGGACTCCGAGAAACGCTTCGCTGGCATACATGAACGGCCGCAGATAGAGGCTCTTCTCGCCGCCGTCCTCGACCTCTGGCACCCACGCCCGGTCGACCTCGACGAGCGCGCGGAGCGAGGCCACGAAGTCCTCCTCCTCCAGCACGGGGAGGGCGAGTCGCGCGGAGCTGCGGGCCATCCGCCGGGCGTTGGCCTCGGGCCGGAAGCTCCAGATCGACCCGTCCGCGTGCCGGTAGGCCTTGAGCCCCTCGAAAATCTCCTGGGCATAGTGGAGCACCGCCGCGCTCGGCATGATCGTGATCGGGCCGTATGCCGACACCCTCCCGTCGTGCCAGCCCTCGCCTGCCGTCCACGTCGCCGTGGCCATGTGGTCGGTGAAGTACTTGCCGAACCCGGGGTCGGCGAGGACCGCCGCTCGCTCGGCGTCGCTCGCGGGGCTCGGGTTGGGGGTGGTCGTGAAGGTCAGGCTCATCTCACGCGGTCCTTCCACTGCTCGGTTGCCGACAACGGTACTTCGTGCCGCCGCTTCGGTGAGATCGCCGGAAACGGATCGGTCAGAGCCGGCCGGCGATCGCGTCGCCGATCTGACTAGTGCTCCGGGCTGCGGAGCCGCGCTCGGCGAGGTCGTCGGCGACGGCCTGTTCGACGCGGAGGCTCTCCTGCGCATATCCCAGATGCGCGAGCAGCATCGCGACCGACAGAACCGTGGCCGTGGGGTCGGCCTTGCCCTGCCCGGCGATGTCGGGCGCGGAGCCGTGGACGGGCTCGAACATGCTCGGCGCGGTCCGCTCGGGGTTGATATTGCCGCTGGCGGCGAGCCCGATGCCACCGGCGATCGCCGCGGCGATGTCGGTGATGATGTCGCCGAAGAGGTTGTCGGTGACGATGACGTCGAAGCGGCCCGGGTCGGTGGCGAGGAAGATCGTCGCCGCGTCGACGTGCTGATAGGCGATCTCGACATCGGAGAACTCGGTCCCGACCTCGTCCACCGTCCGCCGCCACAGGTGCCCGGCGTTGACGAGAACGTTGTGCTTGTGGACCAGCGTCAGGTGCTTGCGCGGGCGGGCCTGTGCGCGGGCGAAGGCGTCGCGGACGACCCGCTCGACCCCGAACCGGGTGTTGACGCTGACCTCGGTCGCGATCTCGTTGGGCGTGCCGACCCGGACGGCGCCGCCGTTGCCGACGTACGGCCCCTCGGTGCCCTCGCGAACGACGACGAAGTCGATGCCGTCGGGCGCGACCCGCTCCACCGCGAGGGGACTCGCGACGCCGGGGAAGAGCTTCGCCGGCCGGAGGTTGACATAGTGGTCGAGCGCGAAGCGCAGCGGCAGCAGCACCCCCCGCTCGAGCACCCCGCTCGGGACCGTCGGGTCCCCGATCGCGCCGAGGAGGATCGCATCGTGTCCGCGCAGTTCGGCGACGACGCTGTCGGGCAGCGTCTCCCCCGTCGCATGCCACCGGCGCGCGCCGAGGTCGTAGTCCGTCGTCTCGGCCGTCACCCCGGCTGCCTCGAGGACTTTCAGGCCCTCGGCGACGACCTCGGGACCGATGCCGTCACCGCCGATGACGGCGAGGGAGAAGGACGTGCGGTCGTCTGCGGCCATGCCCCGGAGCGTATGGCGCGTGCCCACCTGTTGATACGACGGTCTCGTATGCCGATATGCGTGCCCGCGATCGTCAGCCGAGCGACAGGGCGATCTGTCCCTCGCCTGCGACCACCTCATCGATAGACGACGTCGACTCGACGCGAACGGCCACGATCCCATCACTTGGGGGCCGCGCCTGCCGCGCCACCTTCAAGACCTCAGCAGAATCAAGGGAGCCGACGAGGCGGATCTTGCTATCCAGGTCACCATCTCGTCCGAGGACCCAGAAATCCACCACTCCTTCAGACGGGAGATAGGCTCCAATTCTAGGTTTCTCCGAATGGCCCGCATAGGTCAACTCAACGGCATCATTCCAGCCTGCATTTACACGACTGATGAGAACGAAGGGTCCGCCGACAGCAGCAGGATGACTCCCGGCCCATGACTCAGGCATGTCCACATCGAATGCGATGTGCGTCAGCGACTTCAGGAGTGCCTCCGGCGCGTCACCCGGAGCGAGAATCTGGCTTGTCGGATCACTCGATGATGGAGAAGCGCTGATCTGCACTGGCCCGCGCAGCAGATCGGCCATCACCTCGCCGTAGGTGGCACCCAATTCGGCGCGCATCGGGTCTTCGAGATCGCGCTTCGTGCACGCGCCCGCAAAAAACGGCTCTCCGCCTTTCTGGCCCACCAGCAGAAACAGTGGGGCAAAGAACCCCGGAACCGTCGTCCTGTCCACCACCCCAACAACGGTCGCCGAGAGCAATGATCAGAATCTGTGGATGGGTGCTCGGCGGGGCGGGCGTGAGATGGCGCACCTTCCCGAGGAAGATCTGAAGTCCAAGTAGCTCTGATCAGGACCGGCGTTGACGCGCTGGTTCGGGAAGGTACGCCATGCTCACCGTAGTTCACCAGGAGTCGCAGGCCAACCAGTACACCCCGGCCGCGGTCGGCGGGTCGATGCTCGATGAGCTGGCCCGTGAGGGTGCCCGGGCGATGTTGGCGGCGGCGTTACAGGCCGAGGTCGCCGCCTACATCGACGCTCACGCGCACGAGGTCGATGAGGATGGCCGCCGGCTGGTGGTTCGTAACGGCAGCCACGAACCGAGGCAGGTCGCGACCGCGGCGGGCGCGGTCGATGTCCGGGCGCCGCGGGTTAACGACAAGCGGGTCGATGAGGTCACCGGGGCCCGGCGCCGGTTCGCGTCGGCGATCTTGCCGGCGTGGGCGCGTAAGTCCACGGGCGTGGCTGAGGTGTTGCCGTTGCTGTACCTGCATGGGTTGTCCAGCGGGGATTTCGTGCCGGCGTTGGAGCAGTTCGTGGGCTCGGCTGCGGGCCTGTCCTCCTCGACGGTGACCCGGTTGACGCAGCAGTGGCAGGATGAGGCCCGCGCCTTCGCTGCTCGCTCGCTGGCCGAGGTGGACTACGTCTATCTGTGGGTCGACGGGATCCACGTCAAGGTCCGCCTGGAGCAGGACCGGATCTGTCTGTTGGTGATGATCGGGGTCCGCGCCGATGGCACCAAGGAACTGGTCGCTCTCGCGGACGGGTTCCGCGAGTCGGCCGAGTCGTGGGCGGACCTGCTGCGCGACTGCAAACGGCGCGGGATGCGCGCCCCGGTGCTGGCGGTCGGTGACGGCGCGCTGGGGTTCTGGGCCGCGGTGCGCGATGTCTTCCCGGACACCAAGGCCCAGCGGTGCTGGTTCCACAAGATCGCGAACGTTCTTGCGGCGCTGCCGAAATCAGCGCACCCAAGCGCCAAGGCCGCGTTGGCGGAGATCTGGAACGCCGAGGACAAGGACCACGCCGAACGAGCCGCCAAGGCGTTCGGGGCCGAGTACGGGACCAAGTGGCCCAAAGCCGCGGCGAAGATCACCGACGACCTCGAGGTCCTGTTGAGGTTCTATGACTACCCGGCCGAGCACTGGATCCACCTGCGCACCACCAACCCGATCGAGTCCACGTTCGCGACCGTGCGGCTACGGCAGCGGATCACCAAAGGCCCCGGCTCCCGCGCCGCCGGCATCGCGATGGCGTTCAAGCTCATCGAGTCCGCACAACGCCGGTGGCGCGCGGTCAACGCCCCCCACAAAGTTGCCCTCGTCCGCGCCGGCGCCCGCTTCAAGAACGGCGTGCTCATCGAACGCGCCGACGACCAGAACGGAGGTGACCAACTCGCGTCATGACACACCCATCCACAGGTCTTGACTATTGCTCGTCGCCGACGCACCCAAACCCCACCGTATGGCTCTGGTTTCCTGCGGCGACAGGCGGGATGGCAGCTCGAGCCGTTCACCTGATCTCTGGTCGAGGACGGTTACAGGGACAACCGACGGGAGATCCGTGGTTGTCGCATCGGACGTCGACCCATAGCCGATTACCTTGAGCCATGAATACTTTCTGTTCCCGACGTAGTCACGCCAAGAGGGCATGAACTGCTCACTTCCGGTGCGGGCGCACGATGAGAGTGCGGCAACGTCCACGTCCACGCCCCGAACATCACCGCCAGTGGAGGATGGTGGCGCAGGCATATCGCCACATGCCGCGAGTGACAGACTCAAGACCCCAAATGCCGCGATTCTTCTAACCCTCATGATGTTGACTCCGCCAAGCACCCCAATTCCATAGTGGCGAATCGAGGAATTTCCACGTCGCCCTCTGAGTGTTGATGCACGACGAGTCGTCCCACTCCGTCATTGCCCTGACGGGTGAGCCCGGCAGGACCCCCCGGTTGCGAAGAGCAGCCATATCACCGCCGCGCGCTTGCTGACTCTTCATGGGCGGAGGTTACGCGCCCCAAGTGTGAGATGGCGATTCACTTGAAGATAACGATCCGGCCACGATGCTTGCCGCACCGGGACCGGGCCGTCTTGGACACCGGATCACTCGGAGAACGGACCTCAGTCGTCGAGGTCGGCGACCTTCGCCAGCGTCGCGTCGACCTCGGCGGCGATGGCGCCGAGGACCTCGGCCGGGATCGCCGAGTCGAGGTTGAGGACGACCAGGGCCGAGCCGCCGTGCTCATTGCGGGAGACCTGCATCCCGGCGATGTTGACGCCGGCGTCGCCAAGGAGGCGGCCGAAGGCGCCGATCACACCGGGCCGGTCGACATACGACAAGAACGCCATGTGCTGGCTCAGCGGGACCTCGACATCGAAACCGTTGACGCCGATGATCTTCTGGACCATCTTCGGGCCGGTCAGGGTGCCGGAGATCTCGACGACCGCGTTGTCGGCCAGCGTGCCGCGCAAGGTCGTCACATTCCGGAAGTCTTCGGCGATCGGGCTGGTGATCAACCGCGACTGAACACCCCGATCCTTAGCCAGCAACGGCGCATTGACATAGGTGACCGGGTCGGTGGTGATGTCGGTGAAGATCCCCTTGAGCGCCGACAGCTCCCAGATGCTGACGTCGTGCTCGGTGATCTCGCCGCGGACGTCGATGTCGAGCTGGACCGGGACGGACCCGGCGACGGCGGTGAAGATCCGGCCGAGCTTCTCGACGAGGTCGATGCCCGGACGGACCTCCTCGGCGATGACGCCACCGGCAACGTTGACCGCGTCGGGCACGATGTCACCGGCGAGGGCGAGCCGCACGGACTTGGCGACGGCGACACCCGCCTTCTCCTGGGCTTCGTCGGTCGATGCGCCGAGGTGCGGGGTCACGACGACGGACTCGAACTCGAACAGCGGCGACTCGGTCGTCGGCTCCTTGGCATAGACGTCGAGCCCGGCACCGCCGACGCGGCCCTCGCGGATCGCCTCGGCGAGCGCTTCCTCGTCGACGATCCCGCCGCGAGCGGCGTTGACGATCCGCACGCCCGGCTTGACCTTGGCGAGGGCTTCCTTGCCGATCAGGCCGAGGGTCTCGGGGGTCTTGGGAAGATGCACGGTGATGAAGTCGGACTCGGCGAGCAGCTCCTCGAGGCTGACCAGGCGCGCACCGAGCTGACCCGCCCGATGGGCGGAGGTGTAGGGATCGTAGGCGAGGATCGTCATACCGAAACCCTTGAGACGCTCGGCGACGAGTTGGCCGATGCGGCCGAAGCCGACGATCCCGACGGTCTTGTCGAGGAGTTCGACGCCGCCGTACTTGCTGCGCTTCCACGCACCGGCCTTGAGTGCCTGGTTGGCGGGGGCGATATTGCGGGCGGCGGCGAGCATGAGGCCGACGGCGAGCTCGGCGGCCGAGGTGATATTGGACGTCGGGGCGTTGACGACCATGACGCCGGCGACGGTCGCCGCGGGCACGTCGACATTGTCCAGACCGACGCCCGCACGGGCGATGACCCTCAGTCCTTTGGCGACGCCGATCGCCTCGGCGTCCATCTTGGTGGCCGAGCGGATCAGGACGGCGTCGGCGTCGGGGAGGGCGGCGAGCAGCTGCGCACGATCGGCACCGTCGCAGTGGCGCACGTCGAAATCGGGGCCGAGCGCGTCCAGCGTGGCGGGCGACAACTCCTCGGCGATGAGCACGACGGGCTTGGGCATGGGTTCCTGCTCTCGTTCGATGCGAGGCCACGAGTGCCGCGTGGCGCGGGCCGCCGACCGTTCCGGCGGGCTGAGTGCACCGCGATGTGCAGGTCCCAGTCTAGAGACGGGCCTCCCCCGTCTCGCGGGCGCTCACGGTGTGATACGCGCCCATGACAACGCCGAGGTCTGGAGTCGGGGACCCCAGACCTCGGCGCGATCGGCTCAGCGCGCTGCTGAACCTTCCACGTAGTCCGTGTCCTGGCCCGAGTCCACCCAGGCCATGAGCTTGCGCAGCTCCCGGCCGGTCGCCTCGATCGGGTGCGCGGCGCCCTTCGCGCGCAAGGCCCTGAACTCCGGCGCGCCCGCGTCCTGGTCGTCGATGAACCGCTTGGCGAACGCCCCGCTCTGGATGTCGGCGAGGACGGCCTTCATGTTCTCCTTGACGTGCGGGTCGATGACCCGCGGACCCGAGACGTAGTCGCCATACTCGGCCGTGTCGGAGACCGACCAGCGCTGCTTGGCGATGCCGCCCTCGATCATGAGGTCGACGATGAGCTTGAGCTCGTGGAGGCACTCGAAGTAGGCGACCTCGGGCTGATAGCCCGCCTCGGTGAGGGTCTCGAAGCCATACATGACCAGTTGCGACGCCCCGCCGCAGAGGACCGCCTGCTCGCCGAACAGGTCGGTCTCGCACTCCTCGGTGAAGGTCGTCTTGATCCCGCCGGCCCGCAGACCGCCGATCGCCTTGGCATACGACTTGGCCACGTCCCAGGCCGATCCCGAGGCGTCCTGCTCGACACAGACGAGGACGGGCACGCCGCGGCCGTCGACATACTCCCGGCGCACGAGGTGGCCCGGGCCCTTGGGCGCGACCATGATGACGTCGGCGCCCGCCTCCGGGGTGATGTAGCCGAACCGGATGTTGAAGCCATGGCCGAAGAGCAGCGCGGTGCCCTCCTTGAGGTTGGGCTTGATGTCGTTGGCATAGACCGTGCGCTGGACCTGGTCGGGCGTGAGGATGACGACGAGGTCGGCCTCCTTGACCGCCTCGGCGACGGTGAGCACCCGCAGGCCCTCGTCCTCGGCCTTGGCGCGGGACTTGCTCCCCTCGGCGAGCCCGACGCGGACGTCGACGCCGGAGTCGCGCAGGTTGAGGGCGTGCGCGTGCCCCTGGCTGCCGTATCCGATCACCGCGACCTTCCGGCCCTGGATCACCGAGAGGTCGGCGTCGTCGTCGTACAGCATGTCGGCCATATGGCCTTCTCCTTGGATGTCGGGGGGTGAAGCAGGGATGAGTCAAGCGGATCGCAGGGCGCGATCGGAAATCGAGCGGCTGCCGCGGCCGAGCGCGACAATGCCGGACTGGACGAGTTCCTTGACGCCATACGGCTCGAGGAGCGCGAGGAAGTCGCGGACCTTGTCGGCGTTTCCGGTGGCCTCGATGCTCATCGCGTCGGGCGTGACGTCGACGACGCGGCCGCGGAAGAGCTGCGCGATCTCGATGACCTGCCCGCGGGTGCTCGCGTCGGCGCGCACCTTGACCAGGACGATCTGCCGCTGGACGGAGTTGTTGGCCTCGATCTCGACGACCTTGAGCACCTCGACGAGCTTGTTGAGCTGCTTGGTCACCTGCTCGAGCGGGAGCGCGTCGACGTCGACGACGACGGTCATCCGCGAGACGTCGGGAAGTTCCGTCGGGCCGACCGCGAGTGAGTCGATGTTGAAGCCGCGCCGGGAGAACAGGGCCGAGATCCGCGCGAGGACGCCGGGCTTGTCCTGGACGAGGACGGACAGGGTGTGCTTGGTCATGTCGTATGCCGTTCTCTCGCCTCAGTGCCGTCCGCTCGGGACACCGTCGTGGTCGGGATCGAGCCCCTGCTCCGAGGCGTCGTCCTCCTCGCGGTCCCATTGCGGCGCAGTGTCCTTGGCGATCTGGATGAGGTCGTTGCTGACGCCGGCGGCGACCATCGGCCACACCATGGCGTCGCGCTCGACGACGAAGTCGATGACGACCGGGACGTCGTTGATCTCCATCGCCTTGCGGATCGTCGCGTCGACGTCCTCGGGGCTCTCGCAACGCAGGCCCACGCAGCCATAGGCGTCGGCGAGCTTGACGAAGTCGGGCACCCGCGAACCGACCGAGGTGTGGAGGTCGGTGTTGGAGTAGCGCTGGTTGTAGAACAGCGACTGCCACTGGCGGACCATGCCGAGGCTGGAGTTGTTGATGATCGCGACCTTGATCGGGATCTTGTTGATGACGCAGGTCGCGAGTTCCTGGTTGGTCATCTGGAAGCAGCCGTCGCCGTCGATCGCCCAGACGACCCGGTCGGGTTCGGCGGCCTTGGCACCCATGGCGGCCGGCACGGCATACCCCATGGTCCCGAGTCCACCGGAGTTGGCGAAGGAGAGGGGGCGTTCGTACTGGATGAACTGCGCCGTCCACATCTGGTGTTGGCCGACGCCGGGGACATAGACCGCATCGGGTCCGGCGATCGCGCCGAGCCGTTCGATGACGTATTGCGGCATGAGGACATCGCTCGACGGCGAGGAGTAGCCGACCGGGAAGGTCGCCTTCCAGCCGAGCGTCGTGTCCCGCCATGCCTGGTATGCCGCGGGGTCGACCGCCGCGTCACCGGTGACCGCGTCGAGGAGGTCGGCGATCGTCGCCTTGCAGTCGCCGACGATGGGCACGTCCGCGGTGCGGTTCTTGGAGATCTCGGCCGGGTCGATGTCGGCGTGGATGATCTTGGCCTCGGGCGCGAACGACTTGAGATCGCCGGTGACGCGGTCGTCGAATCGGGCGCCGAGCGCGACGATGAGGTCGGACTTCTGGAGCGCGGTGACGGCGGCGACCGAGCCGTGCATGCCCGGCATACCGAGGTGGAGCTCGTGGCTGTCGGGGAAGGCGCCGCGGGCCATCAAGGTCGTGACGACGGGAATCCCGGTCGCCTCGGCGAAGGCGCGCAGTTCCTCGCTCGCGCGGGCGCGGATGACGCCGCCGCCGACATAGAGGACCGGCTTCTTGGCGGCGAGGATGAGCTTGGCCGCCTCGCGGATCTGCTTGGCGTGCGGCTTGACGACGGGGTGATAGCCGGGGAGGGAGATCCGCGGCGGCCAGCTGAACACGGTCTTGGCCTGCAACGCGTCCTTGGAGATGTCGACGAGGACCGGGCCCGGGCGGCCGGTGCCCGCGATGTGGAAGGCCTCGGCGATGACCCGGGGGATCTCGTCGGCGTCGGTGACGAGGTAGTTGTGCTTGGTGATCGGCATGGTGATGCCGCGGATGTCCGCCTCCTGGAAGGCGTCCGTCCCGATGGCCCGCGAGACGACCTGGCCGGTGATGGCGACGATCGGGACGGAGTCCATATAGGCGTCGGCGATCGGCGTGACGAGGTTGGTCGCGCCGGGACCCGAGGTCGCCATGCAGACGCCCACACGACCGGTGGCCGCGGCATACCCCTCCGCCGCATGCCCCGCGCCCTGCTCGTGTCGGACGAGGATGTGGCGGACCTTGGTGGAGTCCATCAGAGGGTCGTATGCGGGGAGGATGGCCCCGCCGGGCAGACCGAAGACCGTGTCGACACCCATCGCTTCGAGGGAGAGGATCAGCGCCTGCGCGCCGGTCACCTCGACCGCGGGCCGAACGGGTGGCTGGGCCTTGTGGGCCATCGTCGCCGGACTCGGCGCCGCATGTTTCGCGGTCGCGTGGTCTGTGGTTGTCATCTGGTCGTCAACTCGCCTTCGGGTCTGTTGCTGTCGTATGCCGTTGTGTCGTCGAAGTCATTCCCGCCCAACAAAAAACCCCTCAGTCCACGAGTGGACGTCGGGGTGGCGCGCTTGACCGGGGGCCGGTTAAGCGCGCTCGATGACTACAAGGAGGAATGCCACGTCCGTAACTGTGCCGCCTGGCACCCGCGATCGTCAACGACCCGAACCTCCCATCTCAGCCATCGGACTCGTGGTCCGCCGACAGACAGGACCCGCGCGCGGATGCGGGCGGACGGGGTATCCGCCCCTTGACATCGTGCGCTGAGATGGACCCATGGAAACCGGAGCGCAGGGCATGGAGTTCGAGCGGAAATTCCTCGTGACCGACACGAAGCCCAGTGCGGCATGGGATTGGGAGGACCTGGCTCAGGGATACCTCTTCGGCGCCGCGGGCTACAGCCTCCGCGTGCGCCGCGCCGTCTCCGAGTCGGGCGTGACGGAGTGCACCATGACGCTCAAGGGGCCCCGCTCCGGCCTCGGGCGACCGGAGGCGGAGTGGTCGATCCCCGCCGAGCACGGCGAGCAACTGCTCGCGATGACGCGCCAGGGCACGGCGAAGCGCCGGTCCACGCGCTACGTCGACGACCTCATGTGGACGGTCGACGTGTTCACCGGTGACAACGCGGGGCTGGTGATGGCCGAGGTCGAGGGGCCCGAGTCGAGCGTCGCCGCCGCGGAGATCCCCGACTGGTGCGGCATGGAGGTCACCGAGGACTTCCGCTACACCAATGGCTACCTCTCCGCCCACCCCTACCGCTCCTGGCCCGAGCACGCCTGACCCACGCCCGTCTGGGTCCCACGCTCTGCGTGGGCGAGGCCGGTTCGGCCCCGTCGAAGGAGCGGAGGGCGTCAGGGAACGACGCGGACGGCGCCGTCGGCGGCCGAGGAGGCCATCGACGCATAGGCCCGCAGGGCGGCCGAGATCGGGCGGTCGCGGTTCACCGGCGTGTATGGGCGTTCGCGCGCCTCCTGCTTCGCCTTCCGCTCGGCGAGCACGTCATCGGCCACCGCGAGGCGGATCGTGCGCCCCGGGATGTCGATCTCGATCCGGTCGCCGTCCTCGACCAAGGCGATCGTCCCGCCGCTCGCCGCCTCCGGGGAGATGTGGCCGATCGACAGGCCCGAAGTCCCGCCGGAGAAGCGGCCGTCGGTGATGAGCGCGCACGCCTGCCCCAGACCGCGGCCCTTGAGGAAGGACGTCGGATAGAGCATCTCCTGCATCCCCGGTCCGCCCTTGGGGCCCTCGTAGCGGATCACGACGACGTCGCCCTCCTGCACGCGCTTGTTGAGTATGCCGTCGACGGCGTCGTCCTGGGACTCGAAGACGACCGCGGTGCCGGTGAATCGCCATACGGACTCGGGCACACCGGCGGTCTTGACGACGCACCCGTCGGGGGCGATGTTGCCGGTGAGGACGGCGAGCCCGCCGTCGATCGTGTAGGCGTCGGCCTGGTCGCGGATACAGCCGCCGGCCGCATCGGTGTCGAGACTCGCCCAGCGGTTGGTCGTCGAGAAGGGCTCGGTCGTGCGGACCCCGCCGGGCGCGGCGTGGAAGAGGTCGACGGCGCGTTCCGACGGCGAGCCGCCGCGGATGTCCCACTCCCCCAGCCACTCGTCGAGGGTCGCGCTGTGGACCGCGTGGACGTCCCGGCGCAGCAGGCCGGCGCGGTCGAGTTCACCGAGAATGGCCGGTATGCCGCCCGCCCGGTGCACATCCTCCATGTGGTACTTCGCGCTGTTCGGTGCGACCTTGGCCAGGCAGGGCACGCGCCGGCTGATCGCGTCGATGTCGGCCATGTGGAAGTCGAGGTCGGCCTCGCGGGCCGCGGCGAGCAGGTGGAGGACGGTGTTGGTCGAGCCGCCCATCGCCACATCGAGGGCGAAGGCGTTGGTGAAGGCGTCGTGGGTCGCGATGTTCTTGGGCAGGACCGAGGCGTCGTCGCCGTCGTAGTAGCGGCGGCAGAGGTCGACCACCAGCCGGCCCGCGTCGAGGAAGAGGTCGCGCCGCGCTGCGTGGGTCGCGAGCGTGGATCCGTTGCCCGGCAACGACAATCCGATCGCCTCGGTCAGGCAGTTCATCGAGTTGGCGGTGAACATCCCCGAGCAGGAGCCGCACGTCGGGCAGGCGGAGCGCTCGATCGCGCCGAGCTGCTCGTCGGTGACCGCGTCGTTGGAGCTGGCGATCATCGCGTCGATGAGGTCGAGCTTCTCGTGGACGACGCCCTCGATGGCGACCGTCTTGCCGGCCTCCATGGGGCCGCCGGAGACGAAGACGGTCGGGATGTTCAGGCGTAGGGCCGCGAGCAACATCCCGGGAGTGATCTTGTCGCAGTTGGAGATACAGACGAGCGCGTCGGCGCAGTGCGCGTTGACCATGTATTCGACGGCGTCGGCGATCAGCTCGCGGGACGGCAGCGAATAGAGCATTCCGGCGTGACCCATCGCGATGCCGTCGTCGACCGCGATCGTGTTGAACTCCTTGGCCACTCCCCCGGCCTCGGCGACGGCACCGGCCACGAGCTGGCCGAGATCCTTGAGGTGGACATGCCCGGGGACGAACTGGGTGAAGCTGTTGGCGATCGCGACGATCGGCTTGCCGAAGTCGTCGTCGGTCATCCCGGTGGCGCGCCAGAGGGCGCGGGCACCCGCCATCGTCCGGCCGTGGGTCGAGGTCCGTGAACGCAGGTCAGGCATTGGGCGATTGTCGCACTCGGTGGGCGCGCAGCATACGGGCTGACCGCGACGCGGGCGGGATCGAGAGGCGGGTCAGGGGGCGACGGCGACCAGGGTCCGCCCGAGCGAGGTCGTGCCACTCGTCCACGACACCGCGCCGAGGTGGCGTCGTCCGGGCGTGAGTCCCGTCCACCCGAGAGTGACGGTCGCCGCGCGACCGGAGGTGACGGACTGGGTCGCCGGGGACGCGGTGAGGTTACCCGCGGGTGCGGCACCTACGGCGAAGCTGTCGAGGGCGACATCGACGGACGCGGTGGGACCGGAGGCGTAGTGGACGGTCACGGCATATGTTCCTGCGAGATCGGCGCCGCTGAGGGTGACGCTTTCATCGGCGGACCCCGTTGCACTCGATCCGACGAGCGCACCCGCACGGGTCACCCGAAGGTCGACGTCCGTGCCTGGGGGCAGGTCGGCAGCGAAGGTGGCGAAGCGCGCGACCGGCGTCCCGGCGGGGATGTCGACGTTGACGGTCGCGTCTGTGGTGCGCGTCGCCGCGACGACGTCGACACGCGCGGGCACCAGCCCGGACACCGCGGCGGCCAGGGGACCGGAGTAGCCGGGTCGCATGGTCAGAGCCGCGGTTCCCGACGCTCCGGTCACCGATATCTCGCCCGGGATCGTCGCCACGACGGGGCGTATGGCGATCGGGCTGCGGACGACGAGACCGCGCTTGTCGGTCCACGTCAACGACCCGAAGGCCCATTGGTTCAGGGGCGCGGTGGTCCGGGTGAGGGTCAGCGAGAAGGTGCGGGTCGCCAGTGGGGCGAGGGTGAACTTCGAGGTGGTGAGCGAACCGGTGAACCCCGGTGGGGGAACGAGCCTGGCAGTGTAGGAGGAGGCCTGGTCCCCTGACGGGTTGATCAGTGTCCGGGTGATCGTGCGGGTGCCGGCCAGGGCGCCGACGGCGATCGACGGCGAGTTGAGGTTCACCGGGTCGAAGCCGGCGAGGCGCTGGCAGAACGCGGGGCTGGTGATCTGCTGGAGTTGACCGATCGCGCAGCCGTAGCGGTACCAGTCCGTGGCCGTGCTGGCATAGACGAGCCCCGGGTCGAAGGCCGCGGCGGGAGCGAGGTGACCGGCGCCGATGTCGAGGGGCGTGGCGTTGCGGCCGGCTCGCTGAATGGGCAGCCCACGGTTGTCGGTGGTGGTCGCCGTGGTCATCAGCGCGGACTTCACCCACATCGGTGACCAGTCGGGATGTGCCTGGAGGAGGAGCGCGGCGAGGCCGCTGACGTGCGGCGTCGCCATTGACGTGCCAGACATCTGGGCGAAGTCGCCGTGTTCGGAGTCCCCCGACGGGGAGACCGCGGCGATGATGTCGACCCCCGGCGCGAGGAGGTCGGGCTTGAGCAGGTCTCCGCCCCCCGCGCCGGCGGGTCCGATCCCGGAGACGTCGGCGACCGCGGGCGCGCGCAGCGGGGTGGGGTCACGGGGCGCGATGGTCGCCGTCGGGGAGGCGGCGGACGCGGCATACGTCCGGATGGCGGCGCCGGTGGTCGCGTTGACGTGGCTGGTCGGCACCGTGTGGAACTCGGGATAGAGCGGCGCCGCGTCGGTGGGATTGGCCAGGATCATCCCGATGCCGCCGGCGTCCGCGACGGCCCGACTCTTGTCGAGACGGGAGTTCTGTCCCCGGGTGCACAGGACGATCCGGCCGGCGGCCTTCGCGGGATCGAGCACGGGCACACCGCCGTTCGTCGCACTGGAGAAGCAGAGGTCGGCGAGATCCGGGTCCGCGGCGGGGAGTGCGAGGGCCCGCCCGAGGGCGAGGGGGGCGGGTCCGGCCCCGACCGGACTCACCCCGACGCCGGTGTATGCCGTGCCGTCCCCGAGCCAGACCCTGTTGGCGCTGCTGCGGTCGTGCGTGCCGGCGGCGACCGTGGTGGTCCAGGGAGCGGCGTGCATGACGCTGCCCGCGCCGACCTCGTCGCCGGTGTTGCCTGCGGCGGTGACCACGACGACGCCGGCATCGGCAGCGCCGAGGAAGGCGACCTCCTCCGGGGTGACGATGCTCTGTGTCGACCCGGTGACCGAGTAGTTCAGGACGTCCACACCGTCGGCGACCGCGTGGTCGACCGCATGGACGATCGCCGCCGTGCTCCCGGTCGCGCGCCCGTCGGGTGCGGCCCACAGGACCTTGTATGCCGCGATCCGCGCCGCCGGGGCGACGCCAGACGTGGTTCCGACGAACCCGCCGTTGACGATGGCGGGGATTGCATTGTCGCCGGCGGCCGTGCTCGCCGTGTGTGTCCCGTGCCCCTGGTAGTCACGCGGGGAACGGAACTCCGCATCGATCATCGTCTGGCCCTCGGTGTAATAGCGGGCGCCGATGATCTTGTCGGAGCAGGTGACGGGCCCCGACTCGCCGGGCACACACGTGCCGTGCCACTTCGCGTCGACGAGCGCCTCGTCGGGACGGGGCGCGGGCAGCGCCGCGAACGCCGGGTTCTCCGGCCAGATTCCCGAGTCGAGCATCCCGATGATGATGCCCGCTCCCGCATTGCCGACGCCGCCGGACTTCGTCGCCCAGACGCCGGCGGCCCCGCTCAACCCGAGGAAATCCGGGGTCGTCGTCGTCGCGGCCGCCCGGACCTCGTCCTTCCAGACCGCGCGGACACCCGGCATACCGGCGAGCCTGTCGGCCTGCGCCGCAGTGAGATTCGCGGCGAACCCGTTGAATGCGATGGTGTAGTCCGTGCGTTTGGCGGCCGGGGTTACGGCGGCGGCACGCAGGACGCGGTCGTGGCTGTCGACGAGATGACGCGCGTAGGCCCGGGCATTGGACGAGCGCGAGTCGAGCTTGCGCCCCCGCGCCGGGTGGGTGGCGGCGAAACCCGGACTGCCGCCGGCATAGCTCGCGAGCGGGGCGGCGTCCGCGAGGACCACATAGAGCGCACTGGCACTCGCGTCGGCGCGGGGGTGGGGCGCGGCCGAGATCCCCACGTTCGGACCCAGGGCGACGGCGAGCGCCGCCCCCGCCACACGCAGGCTCCATCGCCATGACCGACTCACGCGCGCATCCTCTCGCACTCGCGTCGCGCGGCGCTGCAGCCATCGCCGATGCCGCCGGGTAGTGCCACCCCTGCGTCCAGGTCGTATGCCGCGGCCCGAGCCGCCCGGACGCGACGTCAGACGGGACGCGACGTCGACGGACGCGACGTCAGACGGACGGGGCGCGGAACTCGCGGAGGCTGGCGGCGCCTGGGCTCAGGTCGCCCCAGGCGCCGGAGTAGCGGAGGATCGCCATACCGGCGGGCGGGAAGCCGGCGCACAGGGCCTCGTGCGCCTTGCCGGAGCCATTCCCGTCGGCGAGCAGACTGGCCAGCGCGGGGATTCCGGGGACGTGGGCGATCACGAGCACGACATCCGCATCCGCATCCGCTTCCCGCACGGCAGCGAGCAGGCGCTCGGGCCCGGCGTTGTAGAGATGCTCGTCAACCCGCAGGTCCGCCTCGGCGCACCCACCTGCCCACACGCCGGCGGCGGTCTGGCGCGCCCGCTCGGCGCTGGAGCAGAGGACCTCGTCGACGCCGAAGTCGTGCCTGTGCAACCATTCACCCGCGTCCCGGGCCTCCTGCTCCCCCCGCGCACTGAGGTCGCGTTCGTGATCACCGTCCGCCTTGCCGGCGACCGCGTGAGCGTGCCGCATGAGGATGAGGGTCCGAGCGAGAGCCGCGGCGGTCATGGGCCAAGCATGCCTCTCCCGGGGACTCGCGCGGTAGCCCGGCCGGGCCATCGGCCACTGCGAAGGCGGGTCGAGTTGATACCTTTCCCCCGAGCACCCGGGCAACGGGGTCCGGGTCCGCGCGTCGCCTGACGCCGACGAGAACTGAGGTAGTACCCCCATGTCCAATGCCGTTGACGACATCCTGAACAGCCTGGATCTGAACCAGCTGGCCGATATGGTGGGGGCGGATCCCTCAGACGTCGAGCGGGCGGTGGCGACCGGCCTGCCTGCGCTCTTCGGTGGTCTCGAGGCCAATGCTCAGGACCCGGCGGGCGCGAGTTCGATCCTCGACGCGCTTGGACAGCACGACCCGTCGTTGCTGGATGGGGGCGTCGACCTCGGGTCGATCGACGCCTCGGACGGTGAGGCGATCGCCGGTCACATCTTCGGGGCGAACACCGACGACGTCTACAACCAGCTCGGCGCGTATGGCGCGGCCGGAGGCCTCGGCAGCAGTCTCTTCCGCCGCCTCCTGCCGATCCTCGCGCCGATCGTGCTCTCCTACATCATGAAGCAGATGACGCAGCGGACCAGCGGCGGTTCCTCCTCGGGTGGCTCGTCCTCGTCGGGTGGCGGTGGGCTCGGCGACATCCTCGGGCAGATCCTCGGCGGCGGGAAGTCGGCCGAGCCGCAGGACTCGGGTGTCGACCCGCAGGCGCTGCCGCAGCCGACCCAGCCGGCTCAACCTGCCCCCGCCCCGCAGACGTCGGGGCAGCAGAGTGCGGGTCAGCCCAACGTCGATGACATCCTCAAGGACGTCCTCGGCCAGGCCTCGTCCAGCAGCAGCAGCCGCACTCAGCAGGACCAGCAGTCCTCCGGCTCGGGTGGCGGCGGCAGCATCATCGACATCCTGGGTTCGATCCTCGGCGGCGGCCGCCGCTGAGCAGCCCAATCGACGCACGTCGCGACGAGGGACGCAGCGGGAGCTGCGTCCCTCGTCGCGCGGTGCGGAGGGTCAGGCGCTCAGGCGGCGCCGGGACCGGTCGATGACCATCCGCCGGTTCAACATCCGCAACTCGGGGACGGACATCGGCCGGCCCACCTGGGCACGGTTTCGTATGACGGGCACGAGCCGTTCGAAGTCATCCTCCCTCAGCGTCGACCCGGTGAAGAGGGCGTTGCGCTCCCGGAGTGCCGACGTTCCGCTCGGCCAGGGCCATCGCGGTCCGAAGTGATAGACGGCGGCGAACATGACCTGGGCCTTCCAGGTCGACACATCTCGCGCGCGCAGCCCGAGATAGAACACCTGGTGCACGATCCACCACGGGTGCACAGCCTGGGCGCAGGCCGCGTCGTGAATGAAGACGGCGTCCCGATATGCGCCGTCAAGCGGTCCACCGATGAAGGTCCACGCCCACCGCGGAACGGACGCGCCGTCTGATCGGAATCCCGGCTCCACCGTCCAGATCCGACCGGCCGGGTCGATGAAGGTGAATCGGTCGAGGAACCGCACCGTCCACGGTGTGTCGTCTGTGGACGACAGCAAGGCGACCTCGGGCGCTCCCTCGAACCGCCCGAATTCCGAAGACCAGTGAGCTGAGTTGGGCGGGCGGTTCATCGGCCGCTGGTCATTCCGGGTGGAGCATCCTTCGCCGCGTTCGACTTGGAGATGTTCGTGATCAGGTCGTGCAGGGCCTTCGACCCGCCGCCGATGATCAGCCCAGTCACGCTCATCTCCACCGACTGAACTTGCCAGGACGGGACTGTACCCTTGTCGGCGAAGTGGACACCGACGGCGGTGAGGAAGTCCGCTTCCAGCCACCCGCAGAGGATCATTCCCACCAGCGCCGTGAACCCGAAGAGGAGCAGGGTCCGCCTGTTGGCGATGTCATCAACGGTCTGCTGGGCCTTTGCGGCAACCTCCGCCTTATCGTTGACGTTATGGGCATCCTTTACGGCAGTTGTCCGCGCGTTCTTCGCGATTACCTTCCCGAGGCCGACCACTGGCATGTTGATCCCGTCCAGGAGGGCTAACACGACCTCCGCGACACGTTCGGCCGCCTGGGTGCACACGTAGAAGATGGCGAACGCCGCGATGCCGTCTGCAGGGGTGTAGGTCGGCCCTGATGGAGTCGCAAAGAGTTTCACCGACGCGAGGAGCCCCACGGCGAAAAGAACCACAGCGCCCAACGCCGCAACAAGGGTGTTTCCGGCGTCGGCGGCGCCGGCTGTAAGGCTTGTGCCGCCGTCCTTGGACTTCCCATCGTTAGGCTGTTGGAGGTCCTGGACGATCACCGGGTCCGCGGCGATGACGGTTGGTAACCTGACGACGACCTCGGCAGCAGGCCTGATGAATAGGGCCATCTCCATCTCCGCTCTTCTAGGCGGCCGGGTTGCCGCCGTCAGTTAGAGTGGATCGGAGCGCTTAACGCGTGATTAACGCCGGCTTCGCCGCGGGTCAGGTGAGCTTGGCGAGGATGAGCTCACGCGCGGCAGCGGCATCGCCCTGGCCCCGCATCTCCTTCATCACCTGACCGATGAGGGCACCGACCGCCTGCACCTTGCCGTCGCGGATCTTCTGCGCGACATCGGGATTGGCGTCGATCACCCGGGTGACCGCCGCGTCGAGGGCGCCGTCGTCCCGGACCAACTGCAACCCACGGGCGTCGGCCACCTCGGTCGGCGTCCCCTCCCCCGCGAGCACCCCGTCCCAGGCCTGCCGCGCCATCGCGTCGTTGAGCCGCCCGGTCGTCACCAGCGACTCCAACTCGGCGACGTGGGCCGGCGTGACACCGAGGGACGCGGCATACGTGGGGATGCCGGCACCATCCGCGTTGGCGCGGCGGGCGATCTCACCGGACCACCACTTGCGGGCCCCGGCCGGGCTCGCCCCGGCGGCGACGGTCTCCTCGATCAGGTCGACGAGGCCGGCGTTGACGACATCGCGCATCTCGAGATCGGCATACCCCCAGTCCGTCTGGAGGCGGCGACGGCGCGCGGCTGGGGGCTCGGGCAGGCTCGCCCGCAGGTTCTCGATCCACTCGCGCGACGGCGCGATCGGCACCAGGTCGGGCTCTGGGAAATAGCGGTAATCCTCGGCGTCGGACTTCTCCCGGCCCGAGGTCGTGATGCCGGTGTCCTCGTGCCAGTGCCGGGTCTCCTGGACCACGCGCCCACCCGTGGACAGGATCGCCGCGTGTCGGGTCATCTCATAACGGACAGCGCGCTCGACGGATCGCAGCGAGTTGACATTCTTGGTCTCCGAGCGGGTACCGAAAACCTCAGATCCCTTGGGGGACAACGACAAATTGACATCGCAGCGCATCGATCCCTGCTCCATGCGGACGTCCGAGACGCCGAGCGCCTCGAGCAGATCGCGCAGCGTCGCGACATAGGCGCGCGCGATCTCCGGCGCTCGCTCCCCCGCGCCGACCATCGGCTTGGTGACGATTTCGATGAGCGGGATGCCGGCCCGGTTGTAGTCGACCAGCGAGTGGGTCGCGCCGTGGATCCGCCCCGTGGCACCGCCGACATGCGTGGATTTGCCGGTGTCCTCCTCCATGTGCGCGCGCTCGATGAGGACGCGATAGGTCGTCCCGTCGTCGAGTTCGACGTCGAGGTGACCGCCGAAACAGATCGGCTCGTCATACTGACTGGTCTGGAAGTTCTTGGGCATGTCCGGATAGAAGTAGTTCTTCCGGGCGAAGCGGCACCACGTCGCGATCTCGCAGTTGAGCGCCAACCCGATCCGGATCGCCGACTCGACGCCGGTCGCGTTGACGACCGGGAGCGACCCCGGCAACCCGAGGCACACCGGGCACACCTGCGTGTTGGGCGCCGCGCCGAAGGTCGTCGCGCACCCACAGAACATCTTGGTCGCGGTGCCCAGTTCGACGTGCACTTCCAGACCCATCACCGGGTCGTATGCCGCAGTGGTCGCCGCCCAGCTCAGCACCGGTTCGGCGGTCGTCGCCTGCGTCATGACTCACGCCCCCTTCGTGGAATCGGCCTGCAGCGCAGGCGCTTTGGCGAGCAACGGGCCGCCCCATGCGGCGGTCAGGCGGGCCTCGAGAGCGGCGCCCACGGCATACAGCCGGTCGTCGCACATCGCCGGCGCGAGGATCTGGAAGCCAGCCGGCAGTCCGTCCTCATCGGCGAGCCCACTCGGCAGGGACAGTCCGGGGACACCCGCGAGGTTCGCGGGAATGGTCGCGATGTCCTGCATATACATCGACAGCGGATCGGCGAGCTTCTCCCCCAACGGAAATGCCGTCGTCGGCGACGTCGGGGAGACGAGGACGTCGGCCCTCTCGAAGGCGGCCGTGAAGTCATCGGCGATGAGCCGGCGGACCTTCTGCGCGGAACCGTAGTAGGCGTCGTAATAGCCGCTCGACAGGGCATAGGTGCCGAGGATGATCCGGCGCTTGACCTCATCACCGAAGCCGGCATCGCGGGTCGCGGCCATGACCTGTTCGGCGGTCGGATCATCGAGACCCTGCGGCAGGATCCGCAGTCCATACCGCATCGCATCGAAGCGTGCGAGATTGCTCGACACCTCCGACGGCATGACGAGATAGTAGGCCGCAAGCGCGAATCGGAAACTGGGACAGGAGACCTCGACGACCTCGGCGCCCGCGTCCACGAGGTGGGCGACGGCCTCGTCGAAGCGCCGCTGGACACCGGTCTGATAGCCATCCCCGGTCAACTCGCGGACGATGCCGATCCGCATGCCCGACACATCGGCACGGCGGGCGGCCTCGACGAGGCCGGGCACCGGCGCGTCGATCGAGGTCGAGTCCATCGCATCGTGACCCCCGATGAGCTCGTGCAGCAATGCGGCGTCGAGCACCGTGCGCGTCACCGGGCCAGCCTGGTCGAGTGAGGAGGCCATGGCGATCAGTCCATAGCGGCTCACCCCGCCATACGTCGGCTTCGTCCCGACGGTCCCGGTGACGGACGCGGGCTGGCGGATCGACCCGCCGGTGTCGGTGCCGATCGCCAGCGGCGCCTGGAAAGAGGCGACCGCGGCGGCCGATCCGCCACCCGAGCCGCCTGGAATCCGGTCGAGATCCCACGGGTTGTGCGTCGGTCCGTATGCCGAGTGCTCCGTCGAGGAGCCCATCGCGAACTCGTCCATATTGGTCTTGCCGAGAATCGGCAGACCCGCGGCACGCAGCCGCGCGACGAGGGTCGCGTCATACGGCGGTATCCAGCCCTCGAGGATGCGCGAACCGGCCGTGGTCGGCAGGCCCGCCGTGACGACCACGTCCTTGACGGCGATGGGGAGCCCGGCGAGCGGGTGAAGGTCCTCGCCGGCCACACGCCGCCGGTCGACCTCGTCGGCGGCCGCGAGCGCGCCATCCCCGTCGACATGGAGATAGGCCCGGATGAGGCCATCCACCTCGGCCGTCCGGTCGAGGTGCGCCTGGGTCAGTTCACGCGCGGAGAGCTGCCGCGAGGCGAGCAGGCCGGCGAGGTCGGCGGCGGAGGCGGTGATGAGTTCGGTTGTCACGTCGGGTCAGTCCTGGTCGAGGATTCGCGGGACGGAGAAGCGCTGTTGCTCCACGTCTGGGGCACCGGCCAACGCGGCCGCAGGCGTGAGGGAGATGCGCACGACGTCGGCCCGGCTGACATTGACCAGCGGCAGCGGATGACTCATCGGCTCGATGTCGGCGGTCGCTGCCTCCTGGACAACGGCGACGGACTCGAGGATGACGCCGAGTTCCCCGGCCATCCGGTCCAGTTCGGCCTCGGACAGGTCGATACGCGCCAGCGTCGCGAGGTGGGCGACGTCGGCGCGGCTGAGTTCGGACATGGCGGCAGTCTATGGCGGGCCGGACACGCGGCCGACGCGCCCGTCAGCGCGCGAGACCCGCCAGCCCGGTGCTCGATCGAGACACAGGAGGCACACAGCCACTCCAGCGGAGGTCGACAGAGCGACCGCCTTCACTACTGGACGACAAGGGAAATTCGACCCAGGAGCACACGATGAAGTCCCCCAAGAAGATCACCTCCGCGATCGTCGGTGTCGCCGCCGCGCTCGGGCTGGCGGCGTGCAGCACCACGGTCGCCGACTCCTCAACCACGACGACGAGCGCGACGGCGGCGGCTACCGCGCAGAGTGCCGTGAGCACGGGCACGTCCACGGCCACATCGGCACTGTTGAAGGACAACGCCGAGAGCCACGCCGAGGCGGACGACGCGGCATACGACAGCACCGACGCGACGATCACCCTGAAGGACGGAGCGAGCACGACCACCTCCGACACCGGGGTGAGCGTCGATGGCGACACCGTGACGATCACCGCACCCGGCACCTATGTCCTCACCGGCACTCTGACCGACGGTACGGTCGTCGTCTCCAGCGATGCCGAAGGCAAGGTCCGGCTCGTTCTCGACAACGCCTCCATCACCAACAGCACTGGCGCCGCCATCGACATCGAAGCCGCCGACGAAGCCGTGGTCGTCCTCCAGGACGGCACGACCAACGCGCTCGCCGACGGCTCGGGATACGACACCTCCGCCCAGGACGCCCCCAACGCCGCCCTCTTCTCGATGGCCGACCTCACCATCGGTGGAACCGGGAGCCTCACCGTCACCGGCAACACCGACGACGGCATCGCGAGCAAAGATGGTCTCGTCATCCTCGATGGAACGATCTCGGTGACAGCGGCGGACGACGGCATCCGCGGCAAGGACTACCTCATCGTCAATGGGGGTAGCGTCACCGTCAGTGCGGCCGATGACGGTCTGAAGTCCGACAACGAGACCGACGACACGGTCGGCTATGTGTCGCTGGCGGGAGGCTCGGTCAAGATCTCAGCCGGAGATGACGGCGTCCACGCCGAGGGCGACCTGGCGATCTCGGGAGGCACGCTCACCGTGGCCACGTCCAACGAGGGCATCGAGGGCGCGAACATCGTCATCTCGGGCGGGGCCACGACCATCACCTCCTCCGACGACGGCGTGAACGCCTCGGCCGGCACCGGCTCCGGCGGCGGAATGGGTGGCGGCATGCAGGACGACGGGTCGCTCCTCCAGATCACGGGTGGCACCCTGGTCGTCGATGCCAGCGGCGACGGTCTGGACTCCAATGGCTCCATCGCAATGTCCGGCGGGACCGTCGTGGTGTCTGGGCCGACGATGAACGGCAACGGCTCGCTCGATTCCAACGGCGGGATCACCGTCGCGGGCGGGACCCTCATCGCCGCCGGCTCGTCCGGGATGGCGGAGGCGCCGGGCTCGGAGTCGGCGCAGGGGTGGCTCCAGGTCAATTTCAGCCCCACGGTCGCAGCCGGGGAGACCCTCAGCATCGTCTCGGACGGCAAGGTCATCGCGAGCTTCACGACGACCAAAGAGGTCGCCAACCTCGTGTTCGCCGGGGACGGAATCACCCCTGGGAGCAGCTACGAGATCTATCTCGGCGGCACGCTCGCCGCCGAGACGACCGGGACGTTCTCACTCGGTGGGTCGACCGACGGTGCGTCGAGCCTCGGATCCGTCACCGCGGGCCAAGCGACGAGCTCCGGGATGGGTGGGCACTGATGACCGTCACGATCAGGGAGGCTCGGATGCGACCGACCCCGGAGCCGGAGAAGCCGCGCTCGACTGTCAGCCGGCGAGCGATGCTGGGCGGAAGCTTCGCCGCGCTCCTCGGTGTCGGCGGCGCGGCCGGCGGATGGGCCGCCAACCGCTATCTCATCGACCACGTCGAGGTCACGAATGCCTCGCAGCAGACCTCGACCGCGATCGAGGCCGTCCAGGCCGCCTCCACCGGCACCAGCACGGCGACCACCTACCGGAGCGACACGGCGACCATCGCGATCGAGAAGGTCGTCACCGGGTCGGGGAGCGACACCGTGACCTACTACGTCGCCGACATCACCGTCTCGGACGCCACGATCGTCAAGTCCGCCTTCGCGGACGACGAGTTCGGCACCAACATCATCGCCAATCCGTCCGTCATCGCGAAGCAGGCCGGAGCCGTGCTCGCCATCAACGGGGACTACTACGGCTTCCGCGAGACCGGCATCGAGATCCGCAACGGGATCATCTATCGCGACAAGGGCGCCCGGCAGGGCCTCGCGTTCTATCAGGACGGCTCGATGACGCTCTATGACGAGACCGCAACCAACGCGAAAACCCTTCTTTCGCAGGGAGTCTGGCAGACATTGTCGTTCGGCCCCGGGCTCATCGAGAACGGGAAGATCCGCTCGGGCATCGAGGACGTCGAGGTCGACACCAACTTCGGCAACCATTCCATCCAGGGTCAGCAGCCGCGAACCGGGATCGGCCTCATCGCCGACAACCACCTCCTCTTCGTCGCGGTCGACGGACGCAGCACCGGATACAGCCGTGGAGTGACGATGACCGAGATGGCGCAGATCTTCCTCGACCGCGGAGCCACCGTCGCCTACAACCTCGACGGCGGCGGGTCGACGGCGATGGTCTTCAACGGCGATCTCGTCAACAACCCGCTCGGCAGGGGCCAGGAACGCGGGACCAGCGACATCCTCTATATCGCCGGCTGACCCTGGTCACCGGCCAAAACCACTACGCCGGGGTTCTCGCCGTGCGCCGTCAAAGCGCCGTCGCGGGAACCCCGGCTTCGTCGATCACCCAACCGTCCTGGCCATCACGACGGCGCGTCCAGGATGACCTCGCCCATGAGCGCGGCCACGTCGGATGGGTCGACTGTCCCCGCCACAGGCTGTCGGACCGCCGCCGCTGACCAGGCGACCGCCGACCTCGACGTCTCGCGCCACCACTCGATGGACTCCGGCACTGCGTCCCGGCCATCCAGGCGCGCTGCGAGTGCCGCCGTGAGCGCATCGCCGGCACCGGTCGGATTCCCTGGCAGCGGTGTGGGGAGCCGGGCGCGCACGACGGCCCCGGTCGGGGTGATCGCCACGAGCCCGTCCGCGCCACGCGAGACGACCACACTCCCGGCGCCCGCGGCCAGAAGGGCCCGCCCCGCGGCCACCGGGTCCGCGCGCCCGGTCGTCTCGGCCGCCTCTGCGGCGTTGGGCGCGACGACGCTCGGACGCTCCGGCAGCGCGACGGAAAGCGGATCGCCGCGAAGGTCGAGGATCGTCGACGCCCCGGCCGCCCTGGCCCGGCGCACCAGACGGCCGATGAAGTCGGCCGGCGTGCCGGCGGGCAGACTTCCCGAGACCACGACCACGTCGCCCGGCTCGAGCCGCCGAGCGAGCGCCTGCTCGATCGCCCACCAGACGTCCTCAGACTGCCGCGGCCCCGGCTCGTTGAAGAGCGTGGCCGCGTCCCCGGCGATCACCGCGACACTGCGGCGGATCTCGCCGTCTCCGGGGACGAGGTCAGTGTCGATCCCGGCGGCGACGAGGTCGCTCTCGAATGTCTCGGCAGCCGGCCCGCCGACGGGCGCGGTGGCGGTGGCGGGATGGGCCATGCACGCGAGCGTGCGCGCAACATTGATGCCCTTGCCGCCGGCCCGCGCGCGCACGCCGGTCACGCGATGGCTCTGTCCGGGAACGAGCCGGTCCACCCGATAGGTGATGTCGACCGCGGGATTCGGTGTGACAGTGACGATCACGATGCGCTTGCGGCCTCCTCCCCACTGTGAGCGGTCGCCTCGACGGCCCCGGTCTCGAGCAGGCGCACGAAGCCGGCCTCGTCGAGGATGGTCAGGCCGAGTTCGCGGGCCCGGGCCTCCTTGGACCCCGCGCCAGGTCCGACGACGACGAAGTCGGTGTTCTTGGAGACCGATCCGGCTGCCTTTCCACCGCGCGCGATGATCGCCTCCTTGGCCGAGTCGCGCGAGAATTCCTCTAGCGATCCGGTCACGACGACAGTCCGCCCGGCCAGCGTCTGCGCCACACCCACGTCGACCTCATCCGCCATGCGCACGCCGTCCGTGGCCCACCGATCGACGATCCGACCGTGCCAGTCGTTGCCCGGCCGGTCGAACCAGTCGCGGACCGACTCGGCGATCACGCCGCCGACGCCCTCCACCGCCGACAGCTCCTCGACGCTCGCCTCGCGGATCGCCGCCATGGACCCGAACTGGCGGGCGAGCGCGCGCGCGGCCGTCGGCCCGACGTGCCGGATCGACAGGGCGACCAGAACCCGCCAGAGCGGCTGGTCGCGCGCGCTGGCGAGGTTGGCGGCGAGCCGCAGGCCGTTGGCCGACAGCACGCGCCCGTCGACGGCGGCCACGGGAGGATCCGTCTTCTTCGCGGTCCGCGTATAGAGCGGAACTCGCCCGATCTCGTTCTCTCCCAGAGAGAACAACATCGACTCGCTCGGCCCGCCGAGATCCGGATCGGCTAGTACGCCGGCATCGAGAAGCGCGACCGCGCCCTCCCAGCCGAGAGCCTCGATGTCGAAGGCCCCGCGTCCAGCCAGCCCGAAGAGACGCTCGCGGAGCTGCGAGGGGCACGACCGGGCATTGGGGCAGCGAATGTCCTTGTCCCCCTCCTTCTCCGGCGCGAGCGCCGTCCCACACGAGGGGCAGGCGGTGGGCATGACGAACGGGCGCTCGTTGCCGGTGCGGGCTGCGACCACCGGCCCGAGGATCTCGGGGATGACATCACCGGCCTTGCGCAGGACGACCGTGTCGCCGATGAGCACGCCCTTCCGGCGCACTTCGTCGGCGTTGTGGAGGGTCGCCTGGGTGACCGTGGACCCCGCCACGACCACCGGCTCCATGACGCCGTATGGCGTGACCCGCCCCGTGCGCCCGACGTTGACGCGGATGTCGAGGAGCCGGGTGTTGACCTCCTCCGGTGGGAACTTGAAGGCGATGGCCCACCGTGGGGCGCGCGAGGTCGCCCCGAGACGGCGCTGGATCGCGATCTCGTCGACCTTGACGACCACACCGTCGATCTCGTGCTCGTTGTCGTGCCGGTGTTCGCCCGTGTGCGTGATGAATTCGAGGACTTCCTCGATCGTGTCGACGGCACGCAGGTCGGGCGAAGTCGGCAATCCCCACTGCGCCATCAACACATAGGCCTCGCTCTGCCGGGCCAGGTCGAGCCCGCGCCGGGCACCGATCCCGTGGACGAGCAGGCGCAGTCGCCGGCTTGCGGTGATCCGGGGATCCTTCTGTCGAAGCGAGCCGGCAGCGGTGTTGCGCGGGTTGGCGAACGGCGCCTTGCCTGCCTCGACGAGGCTCGCGTTGAGTTCGGCGAAGTCGGCGATCGGAAAATAGACCTCGCCCCGGATCTCGACGAGTTCGGGGATGTCGCTGCCCTGCAACACCTCCGGGACGCCCCGGATGGTCCGCACGTTGAGCGTCACGTCCTCGCCGGTGCGCCCGTCACCACGCGTCAGCGCCCGGGTGAGCCGTCCCCGGTCATAGAGGAGATTGACGGCGAGCCCGTCGATCTTGAGCTCGCAGAGATAGTGGAAGGGCTCCTCCCCCACCTCGCGCTCGACGCGCGCCGCCCACGCGCGCATCTCCGCGGCGGAGAAGGCGTTGTCGAGGCTGAGCATCCGTTCAAGGTGGTCGGCCGCCTGGAAGTCCGTCGAGAAGATCGCCCCGCCCACCGCCTGGGTCGGGCTCTCGGGTGTCCGCAGTGCGGGATGCCGCTCCTCGAGCTCGTTGAGCCTCCGCATCAGCGCGTCATAGTCGCCATCGCTGATCGTCGGCGCATCCCGCACGTGATAAGCGAACTGGGCAGCGCTCGCCTGCTCGGCCAGGTCGGTCCACTCATGGCGCGCATCGTCGGGCACGGCGCCGGTGGTCCCGCCGCGGTCGTCGACGGTCATCGGGTCCGGGGAATCGGTCACCGGGCCATCCTGCCCGAGCGCACCGACAGGAGGGGACACTAGGCTCGTCAGGTGAGGAGCCACCGGCCGGGACGCGGGCACCACAGCCCCGTGTCGACCTATCGCCTGCAATTGACGCCCGACTTCGGCTTCACCGACGCCGCGGGCATCGTCCCCTATCTCGCCGACCTCGGGGTCACCGACCTCTATCTCTCCCCCATCCTCGAATCCAGCGCGGGGTCGGTCCACGGCTACGACGTCACCTCACATGCCCGCCTCAGCGTGGAGAAGGGCGGTCGTGCGGGCTTCGACGCCTTGGTCGCGGCCGCGCGGGCACACGGTCTCCATCTGATCGCCGACGTCGTCCCCAACCACATGACCGTCGCCACCCCGTTGTCCCACAACGCCCAGTTCTGGTCCGTGCTGCGCGATGGCGAGCACTCGCCGCACGCGCACTGGTTCGACGTCGACTGGTACACCAACGAGCACCACCTCCTTCTCCCTGTGCTCGGGGCGCCACTGGAGAAGGTCCTCGCCCGCGGCGAACTGACCCGCGGCGTCGGCGGTCCGGGCGGTGACGAGCCGGTGCTGCGCTACTTCGACCACGAATTTCCGATCCGGCCCGGCAGCGAGCACCTGCCGCTGCCCCAGATCCTCGACGCCCAGGCCTATCGCCTGGCGCACTGGCAGGCGGCCGAGGACGAATTGAACTACCGCCGCTTCTTCGACGTGACCGCGCTCGCGGGTATCCGGGTCGAGGAGCCCGATGTCTTCTTCCGCACGCACGCCCTCCTCCTCGATCTCGTCGACGCCGGCGTGCTCGGCGGCCTGCGCATCGACCATCCCGATGGTCTCGCCGACCCCGGCGGCTACCTCGCCCGCCTCGCCCGCGCGAGTGGTGACGTCTGGGTCGTCGCCGAGAAGATCCTCGAAGGTGACGAGGGCCTCCCGGACTCCTGGGCGTGTGCGGGCACCACCGGCTACGACGCACTCGCTCTCGTCGGGTCCCTCTTCGTCGACCCCGCCGGCATCGACACCCTCACCATGACGTATGCCGCGTGCACCGGCGACGACGTCGACCTCGCCTCCGTGATCCGCCGGTCGAAGCGCGACGTGGTCGCCGGGGTTCTCGAGGCGGAGGTGGGCCGGCTCGTCCGGCTGCTGCGCTGGATCCTCCCCGGCGCCGACAGCCAGGCCCTCACCCGCGTCCTCGCGGCGCTCCTCGTCTCCATGGATCGTTATCGGATCTATGTGCCGAGGACCGGTGGACCCGACGACGCGGCTCGCGCGCTCCTCGAGAGCCTCGCGGTCCGAGCCCGTGCGGACCTCGACCCGGCCGATCATTCGACGTTGGACGTCGTGGCCGCCCTCGCCGCCGGCGACATCCCTCCGGCCGCCCGCCCGGGGAGCGAGTCCGCCGTGGGCGACTTCGTCACGCGCTTCCAGCAGACGTGTGGTCCCGTCATGGCCAAGGGCATCGAGGACACCGCCTTCTATCGGCATCAACGCCTCGTCGCGCTCAACGAGGTCGGCGGCGACCCGACGCATGTCGGCGTCACCCCGGCCGAGTTCGACGAGACGTGCCAGCGTCGTCTCGCGCGCTGGCCGATGACGATGACGACCCTCTCGACCCACGACACCAAGCGGTCGGAGGATGTGCGCGCGCGCCAGTACGCGCTGTCGGAGTTTCCCGGCGAGTGGGCCGAGTGGGTGACGCGGGCACGCGACCTCGCCACGGCCCATCGCGGACCGCGACTCGATCCGAGCACGGAATACCGCCTCTGGCAGGAGGCCGTCGGGGCCTGGCCGGTCACGCCGGATCGGCTCGCGGCATACGCCCAGAAGGCGGTGCGGGAGGCTAAGCGGCACACATCGTGGACCAGGCCGGACGCCGACTACGAGGCGGACGTCGACCGGTTCGCCCGCGGGATCGTCGCAGACCCAGAGGTGGCGACCCACATCACGGACTGGCTCGCCCTGACCGCCGAGGCCGCGCGAGTCTCCACGCTGGGGCAGAAGCTGGTCCAGCTGACCATGCCGGGGGTCGCCGACACCTATCAGGGGACCGAGCTCCTCGATCTCTCCCTGGTCGATCCCGACAACCGCCGCCCGGTCGACTATGCCGATCGGCGGGCTCGGCTCGCCCGGCTCGACGGCGGCGCCCCGCCGGACGATCTCGATGATGAGCTGCTGCTGGTCACCTCGGCCGCCTTGCGGCTGCGCCGCGACCACCCCGATTGGTTCGTCGGCATCGCAGCCACGCATGGGCCGCTGGCGTCGACGAGCGATCACCTCCTCGCCTACACCCGTGGCGATCTCGCCGGCCCCGGAGCCGTCGTACTCGCCACGCGGCTGTGGCGGACGCTGCACGCCGCCGGTGCCTGGGGGCCGGCGACGGTCGATCTCCCCGACGGGCGATGGCGGGATGTGCTGACCGGGACCGTCGTCGACGGCGGCACCCGGCCGGTCGGCGCCATCCTCACCGATCGTCCGGTCGCACTCCTCGTGCGTGGTGATTCACACTCTGGGTGACCCGGGCCGCCTCGGCTCCATGATTGGCTTGCGCGAAGGGCACGTACCCTTCGATCACCCCTCCGCAGCCCAGGAGTCAACGATGACCAACCTCGCGACCAATCTCGTGAACACGGCGACGGCGCATCCGTCCAACACCGCGATCGCCATCAACGGCACCCACATTCCGTATGCCGCTCTGCTCGGTGCCGCGGCCAAGGTCGCCGGCGAACTCGCCGCGGCCGGAATCGAGCCGGGCGACCGCGTGGCCCTGATCCTCCCGAACGTCCCGGCCTATCCGGTCACCTTCTTCGGAGCGCTCCTGGCCGGCGCCACCGTCGTCCCGATGAACCCGCTGCTGAAGTCGGGGGAGATCGACTTCTTCTTCACCGATTCCGGGGCCAAGGTCGCCTTCGTCTGGCCCGACTTCGTGGAGGAGGCGACCAAGGGGGCGGTCAACTCCGGCACCCGGATCGTCGTCTGCGACCCGATGGGTCCGGTTGCCGGACAGCTCGCCGCGGCCGAGCCGGTCACCCAGCCCGTGGAGCGCGCCGACGAGGACACGGCGGTCATCCTGTACACATCCGGCACGACGGGCCGCCCCAAGGGCGCCGAGCTCACCCACCGCAATATCCATCTCAACGCCCACCGGTCCGCGCAGGTCATTCTCGAGATCAGCGACAGCGACATCCTGATGGGCTGCCTCCCGCTGTTTCACGTCTTCGGGCTCACAGTCGGCCTCCAAGCGGCAGTGCTGACCGGAGCCTCACTCGCGCTCATCCCGCGCTTCGATCCCGCCGCCGCGATCAAGACCATCCAGGACGAGAAGGTCACCGTCATGCTCGGCGTCCCGACGATGTATGCCGCCATCCTCCACCATCCCGATGGTGACACCATGGATGCGTCCTCGCTACGCACCTGCGCCTCCGGCGGTTCCGCAATGCCGGCCGAGGTCCAGCGGGCCTTCGAGAAGAAGTTCAACTGCCTCATCCTCGAGGGCTACGGCCTGTCGGAGACCTCTCCGGTCGCCTCGTTCAATATGCCGGACCGGCCGACGAAGTCCGGCACGATCGGGGTCGCCATCCCGGGCTGCGAGATGAAGCTGCTCGACGAGTCCGGCAACGAGGTCGGCGTGGGCGGTGTCGGCGAGATCGCCATCCGCGGCGACAACGTCATGAAGGGCTACTGGGCCAACCCCGAGGCGACGGCCGAGGCGATCCCCGACGGCTGGTTCCGCACCGGTGACATGGCGACCGTCGACGACGAGGGCTATTACACGATCGTCGACCGCAAGAAGGATCTGATCCTGCGGGGCGGGATGAATGTGTATCCGCGGGAGGTCGAGGAACTCATCTACACCCACCCCGACGTCCTCGAAGTCGCCGTCGTGGCCATCCCCGACGACCTGCTCGGTGAGAACGTCGGCGCGGCGGTTGCCCTCAAGCCCGGCGCCACGACCACCGTCGAGGAGATCCAGGAGTGGACCAAGGAGCGGATCGCCGCCTACAAGTACCCCCGCAAGGTCTGGCTCGTCGACGACCTGCCCAAGGGTCCCACCGGCAAGATCCTCCGTCGTGAGGTGCATCCGCCGACGGCGTGATCGCCGGTCTCCGACCGAGCGGGAGGCCCCGGATCGCCGAGCGATCCGGGGCCTCCCGTGGTCCTGAGGGCGCCGTCAGGGTGCAACGGCTCAGACTGTCTCCTCGACGTCCTCGGGACCCGACGCTTCCGTCTCCGCAGCGACGAGCTCTTCGGCCGTGACGGCCGCACCGGTGGCGGACGGGGGGCGAACGATGAGGACATCGCACTGGGCGCGCTTGGTCACCTCCTCGGCGACCGTGCCGAGCAGCCGGTCGACCAGCGTCCGATCGTGGATGGCACCGAGAACGATGAGCTGAGCCCCCCGGTCCTCCGCGATCTGCAGGAGTGCGGCATCCGGCTCGCCGTCGACGAGAAGGGCAGCGGCGATCGTCGCACCCTCGTCACTGGCCGCCATGACCGCCGACGCCAGGGCCGCGCTGGCCGTGTCCCGGCCGAGGACCTTGCCGCCGCGTGCGTCGCCACCCATGGTGGCGACGTTCTTGGCCTCGGCCCGGGCACTGAGCTCGGTGTAGGCACAGACGATGACGAGATCGGCGTCCTCACGCGCGGCCAGCCAGGCCGCGCGCTTGATCGTCGGGGCGGACAGATCGGAGCCGTCTGTCCCGGCGACGATGGTGTGGTACTGAGTCTTGGTCATCCCATCCTCCTCAGTGGGCCCCGGCCGGAGCCGGCATCTCGTTCATGGAATCGACGTCCCGGACGATCGGCGGTTCCTTGATCCACGACATCGCCAGCGCGGCGCACCCGAGGAGGACGCCGGCAGCCATGATCGCGTTGCGCGGGTCGTCACCGAGAAGAGAGCTGTAGATCTTGCCGAAGCTGACCGACTGGATCAGCATCGGGATGACGATCATCATGTTGATGATGCCCATGTAGACCCCATAGCGCGTGGATGGGATCATCCGCACCGCCATGATGTAGGGCACGCCCATGATCGACGCCCAGGCGATGCCGAGGCCGGTGATCGGGATGAACAACAGGAACTTGTTGGAGAGGTGCGGGAAGATCAGCAGCCCGACCGCAGCGAGCAGCAGACAGGCCATGTGCACGAACTTCGCTCCGCGCCGCTTGGCCAGGGCCACCAGCGAGAACGCGACGGTGAACGTCACGATGTTGTACCAGCCGTTGACCAGACCGGTCCACCCGACCGCATCCTTGAAGCCCTGCGAGGTGTTGTCGGTCGTGTTCCAGACGGACTTGGCCATGGAGGCCGTGACGAACTGCCAATAGCAGACCATGCCGTACCACTGGAACAGGTAGACGAGCGCCAGCTTGCGGAGTTCGGTCGGCATCTCGACGACGGCCTCGACGACCTCCTTGATCGCGCCGCCCTTCTTGGTCTTCATGGCCGCGATCTCCTCCGGCGTCGGAACGGGTTCCGGCGTCGTGAGAATGGAGACGAGGACAGAGGCGATGGAGCACACCGAGCCGAGAAGGAACGAGCCGACGACCCAGTAGGGGATGCCGGCCGATGTCGCGCCGGTGATCAGCTTCTGGAAGACGAACAGCGAGATATTGGCCAGCGTGATGCCGAAGCCGGTGAAGAACGACTGAGCGAGGAAGCCCTTGCCCAACTGGCTCGGCGGCAGCTTGTCAGCGATGAAGGCACGGTAGGGCTCCATGGCCGTGTTGTTGCTGGCATCAAGCAGCCAGAGCAGCAGGACGGCCATCCAGATCGCGGTGACGAACGGGAACACGAAGAGGCAGACCGAACAGCCGATGGCACCGACGAGGAAGAACGGCTTGCGCCGGCCCCACCGGGGGCTCCACGTCTTGTCCGACAGGGCGCCGATCATCGGCTGAATCAACAGACCGGTCATCGGGCCGGCCAGGTTGAGAATGGGCAGTTCCTCGGGCTTGGCGTGGAGGAACTGGAAGATCGGGTTGACTGCGGTCTGCTGCATCCCGAAGCTGTATTGGATCCCGAAGAAGCCGAAGTTCATCAGCAGGATCTGCCGCATGTTCATCAGCGGCTTCTGCCGGACAATCGTGCTGTGCGTGACCTCGCTCTGGGTCGTGCTCATCGGGCGCCGCCCGCGGCATACTCACCGGTGCCGGCGAGATAGTTGGCCAACCGAGTCAGCTCCTTCTCCCAGCCCTCGCCGTGCCAGCCGGCGACGTCGGGATCGTAGGGTCCCTGGATGATCCGCAACAGCGTCCCGTCGCGGCCGTACTTGGTGAACTCGACCCGCAGTTCGAGGGGGGTGTTGGGGTCGATGCCCGGGTCCCCCGTGATCCGCTCGCGCGAGACGAAGACGTCGGGTTCGAAATACTCGGTGTAGACGCCGTCGGTCCCCACACGGGTATTGGGGTCGTTGTCACGCACCTTGACGTGACCATGGCGACCGCCGAGACGGAGGTCGCCGGAGAGCGTCTCCTCCTCGACATGCCAACCCGGACTGCCGCGCCAGCTCTTGAGCTGCTGCGGGTCGGTCCAGGCCCGGAAAACTTTTTGTCTCGGGTAGTCGAATTGACGCTCGACGACCACCATGACATTCGCTGTCATACTGCCCCAATCCCAATGGCGGTGGTGTAGTGCAGAAATTGCCTGACCAGCATGGCACCGCTTACGCGGTTCGTCCACCGCAAGATTTCCGGCGTGAGACCGTTGCGTGAACTCAGGCGGTCGCTCGCGGGCGCCGGTTGATGATCCAGGCGGCGGCCAGCACGAGGAGGAAGCCGCCGACCTGCGCAAAGGCGAGATGCTCCCCGAGAACGAGCACGCCCAGGAGGATGGAAACCACAGGTATCAGATACGTAACAGTTGTCGACACCACCGCTCCGGCGGCCCTGACGACGTCGTACTGCAGCATGTAGGCCACTCCGGTGCCCACGAATCCGAGTGCGGCGACACACAGAAGCGCGATCGGGATCGGGTATGCCGCGTGCTCGCCCCGGGCCATCAGGGACCAGGGACGAGCCACCGACTCCCGATCGAGAAGCCACCACCCCAGCACCGTCGGAAGCATGAGCACGGATCCGCAGAGCAGCAGCGCGGTCGGTTGCGACAGACCACCGAGGTCCGCCCCTGCAAGGAAGCGGCGGTTGTAGGTCCAGCCGAGCCCGTAGCACGCTCCGGACAGGACGACGATGAGAAAGCCGAGCGGATCGGGTCGCCCGCTGCCGTTCCACGGTTCGGCGATGACGACGACACCGACGAAGCCGAGCACGACTGCGGCGAGCTTGGCCGGGGTCAGGCGTTCGGACGGCAGCAGGACGAGAGCGAAGAGGACCGCCGCGATCGGCGTCGTCGCATTGCCGATTCCCGCGATCGCCGAGGCGACCCTCGTTTCGCCGACGACGAACCCCGTGAACGGCAGCGCCGTGAGAAAGACCGACGAGACGGCCAGGTGTCCCCAGACGCGGCGCTCCCGCGGGAGTCGAGACCCGGTGGCCCGCAGCAGGATCGAGAGGATCAGGGCACCGGCGACAATCCGCACCGCGGCGATCTGGATCGGATGGAGAGCCGCGAGAGCGACCTTCATCAGCAGGAAACTCGACCCCCAGATCACCGCGAGCAGGAGGAATTTCACCTGCCAGGCGACACGCGGCTGGCTCACCCCGCCACCGCCTCCGTCACCTCGCGGGCGAGGTCGACACAGGCTCGTTGCGTATGCCGTGCGCCCGCCACCGAGGTCCCGGCCAGTCCGCACGCCGGAGTGACCGTCACCTGCCCGAGCGTGTCCGCACCCAAGCCGAGCCGGTCGACGGCGTCGAGAATCAGCCGGCGACCCCGCTCGGGCCGGGCGTCGCCGGTGCTGGGCAGGCACCCGGCATACAGCTCGGTCCCCGACTCGAGCGTCGCGGCCACGGACTCCCACCGAGCGGGGGTGGCATCGGTCAGGTCCAGCGCGAGGGCGGCCGCGCCCGAGGCGCGCAGCAGCGGGATGGGCGCCCCCGCGTCACAGCAATGGAGGACGACTGGCACGCCGACCCCGATGATGACGGACCGTAGTGCGGCCGAGGCGACCTGCGGGTCGACGGCCCGGAGACGGCCGTATCCGCTGGCCGTCGGCAGCCGTCCCCCGAGGACGGCGGGCAGCGAGGGCTCGTCGATCTGGACCACGACCTCCGCGCCGGGGACGAGCCGGCGGACGTCCGCGGCATACCGGATGATGCCCTCGGTCAGGGAGGCGGCGATGTCACGCGCGGCGCCCGGATCGGCGACCGAGCGCTCTCCGCGGTTGAGTTCGATCGACGCCGCCAGCGTCCATGGACCGGCGGCCTGGATCTTCAGCGGGCCGGCGTAGCCGTCATAGGCCTCGGCGAGTTCGTCGAGATCCTGTCGGTGAAAGGCCGCCGTGCGCTGGGCGTCCCGCCCCGGGCGGTCGACGAATCGCCATCCCGCGGGCTGGAGATCGACGGCGAGATCGAGCAGGAGACCCGCACTCCGGCCGATGACGTCGGCGCCCGGGCCGCGAGCGGGCGTCTCGGGGAGATAGGGCAGCCCGAGCCGGTCCCCGTCGACGAGCAGGTCGCGCACGGTGATGATCGCCTCGCGGACATCGGTTCCCGGCCAGGACCCGATGCCGCTGGCGCGCGTCGTCATGGCGCCGGCCGGGCGGCGACGAAGCGCTCCACCGACGAAGGCACCGGGCCGACCGACCACGGAGCCGCCTGCGGCACGCCGGCAGTGGTGACGAGCGGAACGACGCCGCACCAGACCCCGACCGGCCCCTCGGGGGCACCCGGTCCGCCGGTGCGCGTCTTCATCAGCCAGTTGTCGTCGGTGATGTCGAGGACGAGGGCGACGGTCGCCGCCACCTGCTTGCGAGTGGAGCCACCGACCTCACTCGTGCGGCCGGGCAGCAACCGCTCGGAGAGCAGGTCGAGGACGTCTCGCTGCCCGCGACCGTGCACGGTGCGCAGATGGCCGCGGATGACCGCGGAGCGGTAGTTGGCCGAAGAGTCGAACGTCGACTCGGCCACGACGAGTCCGTCCATGATCGAGACGCAGAACGCGACGGGAGCACCGTCGGCGATGTGACGCAGCGCACCCGCTCCGGTGGAGCCGTGGAGAAGGATCGTGTCCCCATCCCGGCCATAGAGCAGGGGCACGACCCACGGCTCGTCGCCGTCCACGGTTGCGAGGACACCGACGAGTTGGCTGTCGAGGAAGGCGTCGAGTTCCGCGCGCTCGGTGGCCCGCCGTTCGGGCTTGCGCCTGAAGGCCACCGTCCGCGACGGGCGATCGTGCGTCGGCGGATTGCGGGTCAGCGCGTCACCGGTCCGGGTCGGACGCGGCGTGAGGTCACCTTCGCAGTTGGGACAGGCGTCCCCGAGCGCGCTCGCGCACGCAGCGCAGAAGGTGCACTCGAACGAGCAGATGCGGGCGTCGGGCGAGTCGGGGGGAAGTGGAGTGCGGCAGCGTTCGCAGTCTCCACGCAGGGCGAGCATGGGTCCTATCCTGCCGGTTGCGCCGTGGAGATCGTCGCCGCACCGACGACACGGGTGCCGTCATAGAGCACGACGGACTGTCCCGGCGCGACGCCGCGGACCGGCTCGTCGAAGACGACGCGCAGGCGGCGGTCGTCGTGGGTGACCGTTGCGGCATGGGCCGCACCGTGCGCGCGGATCTGGGCGTGCAACCGCTGCTCCGGCGCCGGCGCCGGCCCACACCACGTCGGTCGTATGCCGTGGATCGCCCGCACGCCGAGCAGGTCGCCCGTGGCGATGGTCACCCGGCGCGAGGTGGCGTCGATCCCGACGACATAGCGCGGCTCGCCATCGAGCCGGGAACGGTCGAGGCCGAGTCCGCGCCGCTGTCCGATGGTGAAGCCGTGGGTGCCCGTGTGCTGGCCGAGGACCCGCCCCTCGGTGTCGACGAGGTCTCCGGGTCGCTCGCCCAGGGCACGGTCGAGGTAGGCGCGGGTGTCGCCGTCGGGGATGAAGCAGATGTCATAGGAGTCGGGTTTGCGGGCGACGGCGAACCCGCGGTCCGCCGCCTCCGCGCGGACCTCGGACTTCAGGTGTTCGCCCAAGGGGAAGAACGCGCGGTCGAGTTGCTCGGCAGTCAGGACGCCGAGGACGTAGGACTGGTCCTTGGCGGGATCGACGGCCCGGTGGAGTTCGCGCCCCTGCGGACCAGTGACGATGCGGGCGTAATGACCGGTGGCCACGGCGTCGAAGCCGACCGCGAGGGCCTTGTCGAGCAGCGCAGTGAACTTGATCTTCTCGTTGCAGCGCAGGCATGGATTGGGGGTGCGGCCGGCGGCGTATTCGGCGACGAAGTCGTCGACGACGTCACGGGCGAAGCGGTCGGCGAGATCCCAGACATAGAACGGGATGCCGAGCCGGTCGGCGACCCGGCGCGCGTCGCCGGCGTCCTCGAGGGTGCAGCAGCCGCGGGCGGATTCCCGCAGCGTCGCGGCGCTGCGCGAGAGGGCGAGGTGGACCCCGACGACGTCGTGGCCAGCGTCGACCATGCGGGCCGCGGTCACAGCGGAGTCGACGCCGCCGCTCATGGCGGCGACCACGCGCATCAGGCCGCCCCCCGGGCGCGCCGGGCCCGCTCGACGGCCGCCGGGAGCGCAACCAGGACGGCGTCCACGTCGGCCTGCGTGGACGTGTGGCCGAGGGTGAGCCGGATGACCCCGCGGGCGTCGGCGGGATCGGTGCCGAGAGCAAGCACGACATGGCTCGGGCGCGGGACACCGGCGCTGCACGCGGAACCGGCCGAACAGGCGATGCCCGCCGCATCGAGGAGGAAGAGGAGCGAATCGCCGTCGGCGCCAGGCACGCGGAGGTGGACGTTGTTGGGCAGCCGGTCGCCCGCCGAACCGGGGGTCCAGGCCCCGGTCACGTCGAGCCCGAGACCGAGCGCGTGCAGGCCGGCTATGAGGTCGTCCCGAAGCGCGACCTGACGGGCGGATTCGCTCTCCAGGCCGGCCACCGAGGACTCGACGGCGACCGCCAGAGCGCGAATCGCCGGCACGTCGAGAGTGCCCGATCGCACCTGTCGCTCCTGGCCGCCACCGTGCAGCTGCGGGACGAGGACGGCGTCCCGGCGCGCGAGAAGGGCGCCGACCCCGATGGGACCGCCGAGCTTGTGCCCGGACAGCGACATCAGGTCAAGACCGGAGGCCCGGAAATCGACGGGGATGTGACCGACCGCCTGCACCGCGTCGGAGTGGATCGGTATGCCGTGCTCCCGGGCCACCGCGGTCAGCTCAGCGACGGGCTGGATCGTGCCGATCTCGTTGTTGGCCCACATGATGCTGATGAGCGCGACCTCCTCCGAGGTGTCGCCGATCGCGGCCCGGAGGGCGTCCGCAGTCACGACGCCGAGCCGGTCGGGCTCGGCGAAGGCGACCCGGGCCCCCTGAGCGGCGAGGAATTCGACCGGATCGAGGATGGCGTGGTGCTCGATGCCGCTGACCACGATCCCCCGGCGAGCGGGGTCGGCGGCGAGGCGTGCGGCATACGTTCCCTTGACGGCGAGGTTGTCCGCCTCGGTGCCGCCGGAGGTGAAGATCACCTCGCTGGGCGCGGCGCCGACAGCGTCGGCGATCCGCTCCCGAGATTCCTCCACGACACGGCGGGCATCGCGTCCGAGCGTGTGGAGGGAGGAGGCGTTGCCGGTGACCGCGAGTTGCTCGGTCATCGCGTCGATGGCCGCCGGCAGCATCGGGGTCGTCGCCGCGTGGTCGAGGTAGGCCGTCACGGAAGCATCCTAAGGACGCCCACCGACACGCCCGTCCCAACCGGGCGCCATCGGGTCAGGGGCGGAATCGGTCGATGGCGCTGAGCGTGGGCATGAGGACGATGAGCGGGAAGAGCAGCGCGAGCGCACGATCCCGCGGCTGGGTGCGCCCGGTCACCGGGTCGCGCGGGATCGCGCGCCAGCTGAGGGTGCCCAGAAGGCCGGCGGCGCCGAGCAGGAGGGCGATGAAGCCGAGCACGGTCGGCACCCGCGCGGTGGTGAACAGGGTGCGCGGCACGGCCCACGAGAGGGCGACGGCGAAGCCAATGGCCGGGAGAAGTATCCAAGCGGCGGCCCGGCCGGAGAGGCCGCGCATCCGAAGCGTCGGGAGCACGACGACGGTCCCGGCGAACAGCGCGAGCCCGACCACCGCACCGAGCCGCCAGGGAAAGCGCGGCCCGGCCGGCTCGTCCCCGGTGAGGCCGGCGAGCGCCACCACGGGATAGCCGAGGACGAACATCGCCATACCAAGGCCGAATACCCGGCTGCGGGAGGTCGCCGGCCGGCCCAGCGTCGCGGCGAGACTGCGCGCATAGGCCTCCGCGGGGCCGAATGCCTCCGTCGCCGATTCGCCGCTGTCCCGGCAGTGCGCCTCGACTTCGGCGAGCCGGGCGCCGATCATGTCGGCGCCGGCACCACCCAGGCGCATCGTCCCGACGAAGGCGTCGCGCCAGGCACGATCGACGAGCGGCACAGCGGTCATGACGGATCTCCTTGGCGGACGGGGACGTTATCGGTGGCGAGAAGGCGTCGCGTGAGGGCAGTGAAGGCTTCCCAGTCGGCCGTGCGGTCGGCGAGATGCCGTCGTCCCGACGGGCTGAGGTCATAGAACTTCCGGCCGGGCCCACCATCACCGGCCTGCCAGTGCGTCATGACCAGTCCCGCCGCCTCGAGTCGGGCGAGGATGGGATAGAGCGTGCCGCCGCGAACCGTGCCGAGTCCCGCCTCCGCGAGCGCACTGGCGATGGCGTAGCCATAGGTCGGACCGTCGGCGACGATCCGCAGGACACACAGCTCCAGAACGCCGCGCAGCCACTCGGTGGGCCAGGCGGTCTCGGACACAACTAGATCGTGTCACTGACTAGTATGCGTGTCAACCTAGTCGCGGCCGTGTCGCCGGCGGGACTGTGGAGGTCGGCGGGGCCGCCGGCACTCGCTGGAGGTTCGGCGTGAACGCAGGCACGCGGCATACGGACGATGTCGTATGCCGCGTGCCCGACGCGCCGTGGTGCCTGTCGGCACTCAGCCCTTCGCCGCGTTCACCGAGTCGGTCGCCTGCGGGAGAACCTGGAAGAGGTCACCGACGACGCCGAAGTCGACGAGTTCGAAGATCGGCGCCTCGGGATCCTTGTTGACCGCGACGATCGTCTTGGACGTCTGCATGCCGGCCCGGTGCTGGATCGCGCCGGAGATGCCAGCGGCGACATAGAGCTGCGGGCTGACCTGCTTGCCGGTCTGACCGATCTGGGCGGTGTGGGGATACCACCCCGCGTCGACGGCGGCGCGCGAGGCGCCGACCGCGGCACCCAGGGAGTCGGCGAACGCCTCGACGGGACCGAAGTCGCCGGCCGTCCCACGACCACCGGAGACGATGATGGCGGCTTCGTTGAGTTCGGGGCGACCGGAGGAGACGCGGGGGTTGGACTCGCTGATCCTCGCGCCCTTGCCGCCCTCGCTGATGGTCAGGTTGACCGGAACGACCTGAGCCGCACCGGCCTTCTCCTCGGGTGCGGCGCTGTTGGGCTTGACCGCGATGATCGGGGTGCCCTTGGTCACCCTGCCGGTGATCGTGTAGCTGCCGGCGAAGACGGACTGGGTGGCCTCGATCCCGCCGTCGGTCGCCTGGACATCGACGGCGTCGGTGATCAAGCCGGAGTCCGTCTTGACCGCTAGGCGCGCGGCGATCTCCTTGCCCGCGGGGTTGGCCGGAATCAGGACCGCCGCCGGCGAGAACTTCTTGACCAGGGCAGCGAGAAGCTCGGCCTGGGGGGCGACGAGGTGGGAGACGACGTCGGCGTTGTCCATCGCGAAGACGCGGGTGGCCCCGAATCGGGCGAGGATGGGTTGGGCCTTCTCGACGCCGGGACCCACGAAGATCGCGACGGGATTGCCCAGGCGTGCGGCGATGGTCAGTAGCTCGGCGGTGGTCTTGCGGACGGAGCCGTTGGCGTGGTCGACCAGCACGAAAACGTCAGCCATGGTGATTTCCTCTCGTGTGGGTCGGTGGTCAGATGAACTTGCGGGCGGAGAGGAAGGCGGCGAGCTTGGTGCCCCCGTCGCCCTCGTCGGTGACGATCTCGCCCTGCGCCCGGGGGGGCCGACGGGTCACGGAGGTGACCTGGGTGTAGGCGCCGCCGAGGCCGACGGCGGCCGGGTCGATGCCGAGGTCGGCGAGGCTCCAGGTCTCGACGGGCTTCTTCTTGGCGGCCATGATCCCCTTGAATGAGGGATAGCGGGGCTCGTTGATCTGGTCGGTGACCGAGACCAGCGCCGGCAGGCTCGCGACGATCGTCTCGCTGGCGGCATCCCCGTCGCGACGGGCGCTCACCGAGCCGTCGGCGACGGTGATGGCGGCCGACATGGTGACCTGCGGAAGGCCGAGGCGCTCAGCCAGCATGGCGGGCAGGACGCCCATCGTGCCGTCGGTGGACGCCATGCCGGTGAGCACGAGGTCGGGGCTGCCGACCTTCTTGATCGCCTCGGCGAGCACGAGGGAGGTGCCGAGCGCGTCGCTGCCGGCGATCCCGTCGTCACTGACAAGGACACCCTTGTCGGCACCCATCTGGAGGGCCTTCTTGATCGCATCGCCCGCGGCGTCGGGTCCGACGGTCAGGACGGTGACCTCTCCCCCTGACGACTCGGCGAGCTTGAGGGCCTCCTCGACGGCGTATTCGTCGAGTTCGGACAGCAGGCCGTCCCCGCTTCGGTCGGTCGTGTAGTCGTCCTCGAAGTGACGGTCACCCTGGGCGTCGGGCACATGCTTGACGCAAACGACGATGTTCATGGATTCGTCTTGCTTCCTGTCCGTTCGGGCGCCCGGGAGGGGCGCTTGGGGTTGCCCTCCATCCTCTCAACCCGCGAGCCAGAGCAAGCAGTCGGGACGACGTGATTACCGACACCCCGAGGAACCGCGAGCGCAGCGAGCCTGGTTCCTCGGAGCAGAAAGAGTGGCGCTCGCGCAGCGGGCACGGTGCCTTTCGGGGGGCACTCGGGGGGCGGAGCCCCCCGAGCGAGGGGGCGGAGCCCTCCGAGCCTTCCTACCGGCCGGTGAAGCCGGCCTTTCCGGGGCCCTTCTCGACGAAGGAGGTCATGCCGGCGGACCGGTCGTCGGTGGCGAAGAGCGCGGAGAAGAGCATGCGCTCGATCTCCAGGCCAGTCTGCAGACCGACGTCGAGCCCCTTGTCGATCGCCTCCTTGGCGGCGCGTATGGCGATCGCCGGGCCCCCGACGTATCTCGCCATCCGTTGCCGCGCAACGGCATACACCAGATCCGCGGGGGCGAGCTCGTCGACGAGACCGATGGCGAGCGCCTCGTCGGCCTTGACGAACCGGCCGCTGAAGACGAGGTCCTTCGCCTTCGCCGCCCCCACGAGGCGGGCGAGGCGTTGGGTCCCGCCGGCGCCGGGGATGATCCCGAGGAGGATCTCGGGTTGACCGAGGGTGGCGTTGTCGGCGGCGATGCGGAAGTCGCAGGCGAGGGCGACCTCGCACCCACCCCCGAGCGCGTATCCGGTGATCGCCGCGACCGTCGGCTTGGGGATCCCGGCGAGCGCGCGGGTGAAGTCCTGCAGGCCGTGCGAGGCGCGGACCATGTCGACATAGGACATCGTCTGCATCTGCTTGATGTCGGCACCGGCCGCGAACACCTTCTCGCCGCCATAGACGATCACGGCGGCGACGTCGTCCCGCTCGCTCGCCTCGGCCGCGGCTGCGCCGAGTTCCTGCTGGACCTGCAGGTTCAGTGCGTTCATCGGCGGCCGGTCGAGCCGGATGGTGCCGATCCCGTCCTCGATGTCGAGGCGGACGAACTCACCCATGGTGGATCAACTCCCTGACTGGTTTCCGTTGAGGCCGAACGCGGTGCCCGGACCCGGCTCTTGGTCCCCCCGGGCTGCCGTCTGCTCCTGAGCCATCTGCGCCAGTCCCTCCTCGCCGATCGCCCGTTGGTGCCACAGGCCGACCGCATGCAGCACGAGCGGGATGGCGACGCTGAACAGGCTCTGCAGGTCCGCGCCGCGCGGAATCATGTGCTCGGAGGTGATCAGCAGGGTCTCGTCGGCGAGCGCGGCCTTGACGACGTTGAACGCGGCGTTGAGGTCGTTGCAGACCTCGAGCCGCTCGAGCCGTCCCTCCGGCACCGGTGGTGCGAGGTGCCATTGGCCGAACACCCGCACGATCTCGGCGTCCTCGTCGGAGCAGCGGATGAAGATCTGCTGGTCCTGGACCACGCACGTGACGTCGCCGTCCTGGTCGATGCTCGCTTCGAGGCCGAGCGCCTGCACGGCTGCGAGCGCGCGATCGCGCAGCGGCTCCTGCGACTCCTCGGGGGTCGCGGCGGCGGGCTGGGGGGAACCGAATCCAGGAAGGTTCGGCAACGCGGTGGGATCAGTCATACGCCCACGCTACCCCCGGCGTAACCTGTCCCCCATGCCCTCGCTCCCCCGGGACCTCCCGCCGAAGCCGGGGATGCACCTGATCGACGGTGGCGCGGAGTTCTCGGTCTATGCCGGGCACGGTGACGCCGTCGATCTGGTGCTCTTCGACGGCGCCGACGTGCATGGCCCCGAGCGCCGAATCCCGCTGACCGATCATGCCCACGGATGGTGGTTCACCACTGTCGACGGAGTCACCCCCGGGCAGCGGTATGCCGTGCGCGCCGCCGGCCCGACGGACCTCGGGCAAGGCCATCACTACGACCCCAGTCGCCTCCTGCTCGACCCGTATGCCCGGGCCATCGACAACCGCGGTTTCGCCGCGGTGGTCCGACCCGAATTCGATTGGGACGGCGATGTCCGGCCCCGGCGGCCGTGGACCGACACGGTCCTCTACGAGACCCACGTCCGCGGCTTGACGATGCGTCATCCCGACGTACCGGCCCACCTGCGCGGGACGTATGCCGCTCTGGCCCACCCCGTGGTGATCGAACACCTCCGCTCCCTCGGGATCACCGCGGTGGAGCTCCTCCCCATTCACGCCATCCACAGCGAGGGCATGCTCACCGCCCGCGGGATGCGCAACTACTGGGGCTACAACACGTTGGGCTTCTTCGCCCCCGAGCCACGCTATGCCGCCGCTCGCGACCCGCAGGGGATCGTCGACGAGTTCAAGGGCATGGTCAAGCTCCTGCACCAGGCGGGGATCGAAGTCATCCTCGACGTCGTCTACAACCACACGGCCGAGCAGGGCGGGCGAGGTGGTGAGGTTCTGTCCTGGCGCGGCCTGGACAACCGTGCCTACTACCGGCTCGATTCACGTGGTCACGAGGTCGACTTCACCGGCTGCGGCAACACGCTCGACCTGCGGCATCCGGTGGTCGTGCAACAGGTCCTCGACTCGCTTCGCTACTGGGTCCAGGAGTGCCATGTCGACGGCTTCCGGTTCGACCTTGCCGTTGCCCTCGCCCGAGGACGCGACGACGCCTTCGATCCCGACCATGCCTTCATCGTCGCCCTCCGCACCGATCCCGTGCTGAGCGGCGCCAAACTCATCGCCGAGCCCTGGGACGTCGGCCCAGGTGGCTGGCGGACGGGCGGGTTCCCGCCGCCCTTCGCGGAGTGGAACGACCGATTCCGTGATGACGTGAGAACGTTCTGGCTCACCGATATGGGCGCTCAGCGGGGTGGCCACCACCGGCACGGCGTGCGAGATATCGCCACGCGCCTGGCGGGGTCCGAGGACTTCTTCGGCGCTCGCGGCCGCGGCCCGATCGCCTCGATAAACTTCGTCGCGGCCCACGACGGGTTCACGACCGCCGACCTGACGGCATACAACGAGAAACACAACGAGGCCAACGGCGAAGGCAACCGCGACGGCGCCTCCCACAACCGCTCGTGGAACCACGGGATCGAGGGGCCGACCGACGACCAGCAGGTGCTCGACCTGCGCCGACGGGCCATGCGCAATCTGCTCGGCACGCTCCTGATGGCCCACGGCGTGCCGATGGTCAACGCGGGCGACGAGTTCGGGCGCAGCCAGGGCGGCAACAACAATCCCTACTGCCAGGACAATGAACTCACGTGGTTCAACTGGCAGCGCAAGCCGTGGCAGCAGGCGATGATCGCGACCGTCGAGCACCTGACCTCGCTGCGTCGCCGGCTCCCGGTCCTGCGCCAACGGCATTTCCTGACTGGGCGCATAGTCGAGGAGGGTGGCCCCGCCGACGTCACGTGGTATGCCGCGGACGGCCATCCGATGACCCGCGAGAAGTGGGAGGACCCTGGGCAGACGGTTCTCCAGATGCTGCTCAGCGGCGTGGACCGAGATCAGACCAGCGTCCTGCTCGTCCTCAACGGCAGCGTCGACTCCCAGGTCGTCGTCCTGCCCCCACCCCCCAACGGACCGGCGTATCACCTGCTGTGGGACAGTTCTGACGAGTGGCCGACACCGCCGGGGACCCTGCGGGAGGCTGGCCGCGTCGAGTTGTCCGCAGCCTCCATGCAGGTGTGGAGTTGCGAGCCCCCTGCGTGACCCACGCCTGACGCAAACCGCAACTCCACCAACCAGTCCGACCCCGTCAACCCGCCCGGGCCTGCGTGACCTGGGCCACAACCGATAGCGTGACACTGTGACCAACGCCCGTTCACCCAAGTCCGCCCCGCACGTCACCTCGCCGGCTCCGGTGGCCCTGACGCCGCCCCTCTCCGATCCGCCTCAGAGGCCCATCGGACGGATCCCCGTCCAGGACGTCCGGCCTCTCGTGGATCAGGGGCGACGACCGGCCAAGTGTGTTGTCGGGGAGACCTTCCAGGTCAGCGCCATCGTCTTCCGTGAGGGTCACGACGCGGTCAATGCGACCGTGGTATTGACCAATCCCGACGGGGTGGAGCAGTACCTCCCGATGGAGTGCATCAACCCGGGCCTCAACCATTGGGTGGCCGAGGTCACGGCGACGAGTCCGGGCCGGTGGACTTACCGCGTCGAGGGCTGGTCCGACCCCTATGGCACGTGGGTGCACGATGCGAGCATCAAGGTCGCTGCCGGCGTCGACGTCGAACTCATGCTGACCGAGGGGTCTCAGTTGCTGGCCCGGGCGGCCAACCAGGCGGGTCGCACCAGCGAGGGCCGGCTCGTGCTCGATGAGGCGTCCAGCGCGATGGCCGACGCGTCACGCCCCGACCTCGTCCGTCTCCAGGAGGGCCTCGCCCGGCCGGTGCACGACGCGATGACGGCCCAGCCGCTGCGCGAGATGGTCAGTCCCACCGACGACTTCCCGTTGCTGGTGGAGCGCGAGCGGGCGCTGTATGGCGCGTGGTACGAGATCTTTCCCCGCTCCGAGGGCTGTTACTACGACCAGGCGACGCAGGAGTGGGTGTCCGGGACCTTCGCGAGCGCGGCCAAACGACTGCCCGCGATCGCCGCCATGGGTTTCGACGTCGTCTACCTCACCCCGATCCACCCGATCGGGCGCGCCGCGCGCAAGGGTCCCAACAACACCCTGACCGCCGGCCCCCACGACCCCGGCAGCCCCTATGCGATCGGCTCGCCCGACGGCGGCCATGACGCGATCCACCCGGACCTGGGCACCTTCGACGACTTCGACGCCTTCGTCGCCGAAGCGGAACGCAACGGACTCGAGGTCGCCCTGGACATCGCCCTCCAGGCCTCCCCCGATCACCCGTGGGTGCAGACCCACCCCGAGTTCTTCACGACACGGGCCGACGGCACCATCGCCTATGCCGAGAACCCGCCGAAGAAGTACCAGGACATCTATCCCCTCAATTTCGACAACACCCCCGCCGAGGCGTATGCCGAGGTGCGCCGGGTCATCCAGGTCTGGATCGACCACGGGGTCAAGATCTTCCGCATCGACAACCCGCACACCAAGCCGGTCGAGTTCTGGCAGTGGCTGATCCAGGACGTCGCGAACGATCACCCCGAGGTCATCTGGCTCGCGGAGGCGTTCACCAAACCGGCCATGATGCACACGCTGGGCAAGGTCGGCTTCCAGCAGAGCTACACCTACTACGCCTGGCGCAACACCCGCTGGGAACTCGAGGAGTACTGCACCGAACTCGCCGGTCCGGCAGCGGCCTACATGCGCCCGAGCTTCTGGCCGACGACGCACGACATCCTCACGCCCTACATGCAGTTCGGCGGCCCGGCGGCCTGGAAGGTTCGCGCGGCGCTGGCCGCCACGCTGGTCCCGACCTATGGCATCTATGCCGGCTACGAACTCATGGAGCACGTCGCCCGCCCGGGCGCCGAGGAACAGATCGACAACGAGAAGTACCAATACAAGGACCGCCGCTGGGCCGACTACGAGCCCGGTGGGCCCAAGGAGGGCCAGTCCCTCGCGGGTTATCTCACGCGGCTCAACGAGATTCGCGCGGCGCACCCGGCGTTGCGCTGGCTTCGCAATCTGCGCTTCCACCACGTCGACGACGACAACGTCATCTGCTTCTCCAAGACGCGCCGCCTCCCCGACGGCCAGGAGGACATCGTCATCGTCGTCGCCAACCTCGATCCACACAGCACGCGCAGCTCCATGGTCCGGCTCAACATGCCATTGCTCGGCCTCGACTGGGGCGACAGCTTCCTCGCCAACGACCTCATCACCGGCGCCCAATGGACCTGGTGGGAACACAACTTCGTCCGGCTCGGCCCGGATGGGGAGCCGGTTCACGTCATCTCCGTCCAGAAGCACTGACCATGGCGACGCTGCACGTCGGGGCGAGTCTCGTCCCGTCCAAGATCGACCTGGTCGCCGGGTGGATCGGCACGCAGCGCTGGTATGCCGCCAAGGGGCGCACGCCGCAGCTGCGGCGCCTTTTCGCCTGGAGACTCGACGATCCCGCAGGCGAGGTCGGCATCGAGACGCTGCTCATCGCGGACGACGCAACCACTCCCCCGATCGTCTATCAGGTGCCGTTGACCTATCGGTCCGCCCCGCTCGTCGGTGCGGATCATGCGCTCGTCGGAACCATCGAGCACAGCGTTCTCGGCACCCGGCACGTCTATGACGGGACGCACGATCCTCTGTATGCCGCACAGCTGTTCGCGCTTGCACGAGGATCAGGCGCCGCCGCGTCCAGTTCGGTCTCCGACGCTCCCGAGCCGACCGTGACCGGTCAGCGGCTCGGCGGACCGGATCTGACACTGATCAGTTCGCGTGTCCTGTCGGGCGAGCAGTCGAACACCTCGATCATCGGGGTCGCCCGCGACGCCGACGGGGCGGAACGCCCCGTCATCACCAAGGTGTTCCGGGCGCTCGCCGACGGCGACAATCCCGACGTCGTCCTCCAGGGCGCGCTTGCCGCGGCCGGCAGCGCCCGCGTCCCGGAGAGCCTCGGCGCGGTGTCCGGGGCGTGGCCGACCCCGGGGGGGGAGGGCACGGGATACGGTCATCTGGCGTTCGTCCAGGAGTTCCTGCCGGGCGCGCAGGACGCGTGGCGCGAGGCGCTCGCCGCAGCCGGGACCGGCGAGAGTTTCGCGGACCGTGCCCGCGCGCTCGGTGTGGCGACGGCGGAGGTCCACGGTCTGCTCGCCGCGCACCTGCCGACGGATGAGTCCTCGGCGGACAGGATCGCCGAGACCATGGCCGAGATGCGCGGACGTTATGCCGCGGCCGCGGCCGAGGTGCCCGACCTCGCCCACCATGTGGAGGCCGTCGACGCGATCCTCACCGCCGCCGCCGGGTCGTCCTGGCCCCCCTTCCAGAGGATCCACGGCGACTATCATCTCGGTCAGGTGCTCCAGGTCCCCGACCGCGGATGGGTGCTGCTCGACTTCGAAGGGGAGCCACTTCGCCCTCTCGCAGAACGGAATCGGACCGATCAGCCGATGCGCGACGTGGCCGGGATGCTGCGTTCGTTCGACTACGCCGGCGGGTCGGTCGAGCAGGGGAGGCGGGGTGTCTCCGCGCGCACCTGGGTCGCGGAGGCGCAGGGCGCCTTCCTCGACGGCTATGCCGCCGGGGCGGGCACCGACCCCCGCACGGCGGGCCTCTTGCTGACGGCGTACCTTGTGGACAAGGCTCTGTACGAAGTGGTTTACGAAGTACGCAACCGGCCCACCTGGGCCGTGATCCCGCTCGCCGCAATCGATCGCCTTCTATCCGACTCCAACTCCACCAAGGAGGACACTCCGTGAGTTCAACCCCCCCAAGCGCACTCCCGGGCGCTCGCTGGTCGCTGGCCAATGGCCGCCACCAGCAACCGCATGACCTGCTGGGCCAGCACCTCGAGGCCGACGGGCTGCGCATCCGGGTGCTGCGACCCCTTGCGGAATCGGTCCAGGTGCGCTTCGAGGACGACGTCCTCCTCGACCTCGCGCACGAATCCGACGGTGTCTGGAGCGGGGTCCGCACCGACGCGACCGAGACGATGGACTACCGCATCCTGACCGGGTGGGGTGATGGCATCCAGCATGAGGCGGACGATCCCTATCGCTTCGCCCCGACGGTCGGCGAGATCGACCGTTTCCTCTTCAACGAGGGCCGGCACGAGCAGTTGTGGAAGGTCCTCGGCGCGCATGTCCAGTCCTATCCCGGACCCATGGGCGAGGTCACCGGCACCTCCTTCTCCGTGTGGGCGCCTCGGGCGAAGTCGGTCTATGTCGTCGGCGACTTCAACGGCTGGGACAACCGGGCTCACCCGATGCGCTTGCTCGGCAACTCGGGGATCTGGGAGTTGTTCGTCCCCGGCGTCGGTGCCGGCACTGCCTATAAGTTCCGCATCCGCGGCGCCGATGACGTCGAGCGCGACAAGTCCGACCCGATGGCCCGCCGGACGGAGTGCCCGCCGCGGACCGCGTCAGTCGTCCACGACTCGAAATACCCGTGGGCCGACGACACCTGGCAGGAGACCAAGAAGACCCACAACCCGCACACGGGCCCGATGAGCATCTATGAGGTGCACCTCGGCTCGTGGCGCGCGGGACTGTCGTATGCCGAGTTGGCCGAACACCTGGTCAACTACGTCACCGACCTGGGCTTCACCCACGTCGAGTTCCTCCCCGTGATGGAGCACCCGTTCGGCCCGTCGTGGGGCTACCAGGTCACCGGATATTACGCTCCCACAGCGCGTTTCGGCACGCCAGACGATTTCAAGTATCTCGTCGACAAGCTGCACCAGGCCGGCATCGGGGTCATCCTCGACTGGGTTCCCGCGCACTTCCCGCGCGATGAGTGGGCACTGGCGCGCTTCGACGGGCTCGCGCTCTATGAGCACGCCGACCCGCGTCGCGGCGACCAGCCCGACTGGGGCACCCACATCTTCGACTTCGGCCGCAAGGAGGTCCGCAACTTCCTGGTCGCCAATGCGTGCTACTGGCTCGAGGAGTTCCACGTCGACGGCCTGCGCGTGGATGCGGTCGCGTCCATGCTCTATCTCGACTACTCCCGCAGGAGCGGCGAGTGGCTGCCCAACCAGTACGGCGGGCGAGAGAACCTCGAGGCGATCGGCCTGCTCCAGGAGACCAATGCCACGGCATACAAGCGGACTCCGGGTGTCGTCACCGTCGCCGAGGAATCCACATCGTGGCCGGGCGTGACCAAGGAGACGTCCTCCGGGGGTCTGGGCTTCGGCTTCAAGTGGAACATGGGGTGGATGAACGACTCGCTGCGGTATCTGCAGCGCGATCCGATCTATCGGCAGTACCACCACAACCTGCTGACCTTCTCGCTGATGTATGCCTACAGCGAGAACTACATTCTCCCGATCAGCCACGACGAGGTCGTCCACGGCAAGGGTTCACTGCTAGGCAAGATCCCCGGACACCGCTATGACCAGTTGGCCACTCTGCGGGCCTATCTCGCCTACATCTGGAGCCACCCGGGCAAGCAGTTGCTGTTCATGGGGTGTGAGTTCGCCCAGCCCTCGGAGTGGGCCGACGGCCGCTCACTGGACTGGTGGCTGCTCGACCACTCCGCGCACTACCGCGTCCACAACCTCGTCAAGGAACTCAACACGATCTATCGCGCGCACGACGCGCTGTGGGCTCAGGACAGCAACCCGTCGGGCTTCGAGTGGCTCAACCCGCACGACAACGCCGGAAACACCTTCTCGTATGTCCGCTTCGGCCGGCAGGACCGCGGCGAGCGCAATGCCGTGGCCGCCGTGATCAACTTCGGCGGAGACGGGCGCGAGGGCTACCGGATCGGCCTGCCCTATGACGGCGAGTGGGAGATCATCCTCGACACATCCGGCTACGACGAATACGGCTCGGTCAGTCAGGCTGGCGTCGTCGTCACCGCCGATCAGCAGCCGTGGGACAACCAGCCCTACAGCGCGACGATATTCGTCCAGAAGTTGTCGGCGGTCTATCTCGCACCCAGGAAGGCTGAGGTCGCCGGGGCCTGATCACCCGGCACCCCATTCGCGTTGGAGGACTAGATGAAGAGCAACTGCGCGCCGTCGGTCTTCTCGATGAAGTCACTTGCGCTGATGATGTCCTCGACACCCTCGAAGAGGTCGTCCATCGTCAGGTGGTTCATGTCGGCGCTCATCCTGCAGGCCCACATGTGGCAGCCCGAACCGTGCAGAAGCTCGAGGAACTCCGGCACCTCGGGGACGTCGAGGTCGGCGATCTGCTTCTTCATGAACGCCGTCGCCCCGGCGGTCGCGCCCGGCAGCGCACCGAGCATGTGGTGGATGCCCAACCCGGCGTGACCGGGCAGGTGCATCGCCGTGTTGCCGACGAAGGAGAACTTGAGGTCGGCCATGGTCGCCTTGTTGATGATGTCGAAACCCCAGAAAGTGAAGAACAGGTGGGTCTCGACGCCTTCTCCGAGAGCAGCATTGGCGAGGATCAGCCCGGGATAGGCCATGTCGAGGTTGCCCTTGGAGCAGATGATGGCGAGCTTGCGGCCCGAGCTCTCGGGCGCGTCGAACGACGGGACGATGGGAGTGGACATGGTCACACGCATCCTTTCGGCTTGGGCAAGCCGGAGACATAGGCGAGCTTCTTCGCCGGCTTGCCCGGGAAGAGCGTGAAGATCTCCTTGACGGGCGTGCCGGACCGGGTCGAGACCCGGCGCAGGGTGGCCGTCTCGTGCATGACCGCGTAGTCGTCGCGCAGGAAGCGGATCAGTGTCCAGTGCGCGTCGGTGAGCGGGTCGAGGCCGATGAGGCGGGCCAGTTCGGGGGCGAGGTCCTCGCTCCACTGATCCGGCTGGGTGAGGAATCCCTCCTCGTTGACCTCGACCTCATGCCCGGCGATGGTGGTGGTGGGCATCGGTGCTTCCTTTCAGCTGACCGGGACTTTGCCGGTCATCGTCATGTCCGCGGGCAGGCCGAGCGGTCGTCCGAGGAGGAGGGCATTCCAATAGATGTGGCGGAAGGCGAGCTTGCCGAGATGGTTGGCGCGGCTCTCCTTGAGCAGACTCATCGGCCCGACGGACGGGAGCGGGAAGGTGCCGCCCATCGGCTCGGTCTCGTAGTTGAAGTCGAGCAGAAGGGCCTTGCCGCGGCCGGACTCGATGAAGCAGTTGGCGTGCCCGTCATACGTATGACTGAGCGGCAGTCCGGCGATGGCGTCCTGGAAGTTCTCGACGAAGACGTCGACGGAGAAGTGCGCGACCGAACCCGCCTTGGACGTCGGGATATTGCTCGCGTCGCCGAGCGCCCAGATGTCGTCGGATGCCGTGGAGCGGCTCGTGTGCTTATCGACGGGCACGTAGTTGAGTTCGTCACCGAGGCCGCTGGCGGCGACGAAGTCGGCGCCCATGTTCAGTGGCACCGTGACGAGTTGATCGTAGGCGACCTCGCGCTCGTCATACGACCGGATGACTTTGGCGTCCTGGTCGACGCTCTCGATCATGAAGTCGGTCTCGACGGTGATGTGCTTGCGCTCGAGGAGCTTGCCGAGACGCCTGCTTGCCATCGGCTTGGTGAAGGCCCCGTCGAGCGGGGTGACGAAGATGATCTCGACCCGGTCGCGGATGCCCTTCCGCCGGAAGTGATCGTCGGCGAGGAAGGCGAACTCCAGCGGTGCGACGGGGCATTTGATCGGCAGTTCGGTGATGTGGACGACGAGTCGCCCGCCGGTGAATGTGTCAAGGCGTCCGCGCAGAGCGATGGCACCTTCATAGGTGTAGAACTCACCGACTTCGCCGTGCCACTGCTCGCCGAGCATGCCGGTGGTCTGATCGGGGCGCGGCGTCGTTCCGCTGGCGATGACCAATTGGTCATAGGCGAACGTCCGCCCGTCGGCCAGGCGCACGACGTGGCCAGCCGGGTCGACGCGCTCGACGTCCCCCACGACGAAGTCGACGCCGTCGGCGAGGAACGGACGCTTCGCCTTGCGGATCTGCTTGGGCTTGTTCATCCGGAAGGGGATGAACAGGTATCCGGGCTGGTAGTCGTGGATGTCATCCCGGTCGACGACGGTGATCGCCCAGTCGGGCGCGGGGAGGATCTTCCTCAGTCTGTTGACAACCATGGTGCCGGCCGTGCCCGCCCCGAGGACGAGAAGTTTTCGCTGCTCGAAGGCCATGCGACAAAAATACCCCTGTGGGTATGCCGTCGCCCCGAGAAGGGCTTCCGTCACCCCCGTCTGCGGTGTGATCTCGCTGACACGCCGCCGGCGCGCGCGGACCGCGCCCATCTGTTCGTTTCGTGCGGCCCTGCCGTTGAGCGAAAGACGCTGCGGTGGAAGGATCGGGCCATGAACTCACCCCGTGCCGGTCAGCTCGCTCAGCCCTCCGACCTCGTCGACGTCGCCCATCTGGTGACGGCGTACTACACGGACAAGCCGGACCCCGACAACATCGACCAGCAGGTCGCGTTCGGGACCTCCGGGCACCGCGGCTCGTCGCTCAAGACTTCCTTCAACGAGGACCACATCGTCGCGACGACACAGGCGATCGTCGACTACCGCCGCGAAAAGGGCTTCGACGGGCCCCTGTTCATCGGACGCGACACGCACGGGCTGTCGGAGCCGGCCTGGGCGAGCGCCCTCGAGGTGCTCATCGCCAACGACGTGACCGTCCTCGTCGACGCTGCGGATCGCTACACCCCGACCCCGGCCGTCTCGCATGCGATCCTCACCGCCAACCGCGGCAAGGTCTCCGACGTCGACAACCTCGGCTCCGGCATCGGGCTGGCCGACGGCATCGTCGTCACTCCGAGCCACAACCCGCCGACCGACGGCGGCTTCAAATACAACCCGCCGCACGGCGGTCCGGCCGACACCGACGCGACCAAGGTCATCGCGGCAGCGGCCAACGCCTACATCAAGGCGGGCCTCGCGGGGGTCAAGCGGATCCCGTTCGCCCGCGCGCGGGCCGCGTGCACGGCATACGACTTCCTCGGGACCTATGTCGATGACCTGCCCGATGTCGTCGATCTCGCCGCCATCAAGGAGGCCGGGATCCACATCGGCGCCGACCCGCTCGGTGGGGCGGCGGTCGACTACTGGGGGGCGATCGCCGAGCGGCACGGGCTCGACCTCACCGTCGTCAACCCGCTCGTCGACCCGACCTGGCGGTTCATGACGCTGGACTGGGACGGCAAGATCCGGATGGACTGCTCCTCGCCGTCGGCCATGGCGAGCCTGATCGCGCAGCGCGAGACCTATCAGATCGCGACCGGCAATGACGCCGACTCCGACCGGCACGGCATCGTCACCCCCGACGCGGGTCTGATGAACCCCAATCACTATCTCTCCGTGGCGATCCAGTATCTCTATGGCGGGGCCCGGCCGGGCTGGCGGGCCGACGGCTTCATCGGCAAGACCCTCGTGTCCAGTTCGATGATCGACCGCGTGGCGGCGGATCTCGGGCGTCGCCTCGTCGAGGTGCCGGTCGGCTTCAAGTGGTTCGTCCCCGGGCTGCTCGACGGGTCCGGGCCGTTCGGTGGCGAGGAGTCCGCCGGCGCCTCGTTCCTGCGCTTCGACGGAGCGGTGTGGACCACGGACAAGGACGGGATCATCCTCGCGCTGCTCGCGTCCGAGATCCTCGCCAAGACCGGCAAGAGCCCGAGCGTCCTGTATGCCGAGTTGACGGCGAAGCACGGGAGCCCGGCATACGCCCGGATCGACGCTCCGGCCAATCGCGATCAGAAGGCGAAGCTCGGCGCCCTCTCCCCCGCCGACGTCACCGCCGAAACCCTTGCCGGCGAGGCGATCACGGCGAAGCTCACCGAAGCGCCCGGCAACGGCGCCAAGATCGGTGGCCTCAAGGTCGTCACCGAGTCGGCGTGGTTCGCCGCGCGCCCGAGCGGGACCGAGGACGTCTACAAGATCTATGCCGAGTCCTTCAAGGGCCCCGAGCACCTCGCCCAGGTCCAGGCCGAGGCCAAGGACGTCGTCAGCGCCGCCCTGGGCGTCTGACCGCTCCCACGCGACGCCGTGTGCCCGACCGGGCGCACGGCGCCGCGCGTCGTCGGCGGCGCCGACCGGTCAGAGCAGCGGCCCGGCGTGTCCGGGTTCGTGGCCGAAGACGAGGCTCGTGCGGCTGTGTGCCACCGCCGGGTTGGTTGTCACGCGGTCGAGAATCCAGTCGCGCAGATAGGCCGCCGACGGGACGGCGACGTGGAGGAGATAGTCGTCATCGCCGGCGACGTGGAAGCTCTGGATCACCTCAGGCAGCCGTGGGACGGTCGCCGTGAAAGCGTCGATGTGCCGCCGGTCATGGGAGCGCAGCCGGATCGCGACGATGGCCTGGACCGGGCGCCCGACGCGGTCGGGGTCGATGTCGGCATGGAATCCGCGGATGACCCGCCGGTCGAGGAGTTGGCGGACGCGGACGAGCGCGGTCGACGCGGCGACTCCCGCCCGGGCCGCGAGCCGGTTGTTGGCCAGCCGGGCGTCGGCGATGAGGGCGAGGATCAGGGCGCGATCGATATCGTCGAGCCCGGAGTCGAGAGGTCGAACATCCTTCGATGCGGGCACGGGGACCACCTCACTCACGTCGATCCATTCGGCTGATCGCGCATTCCAGGCGCAGATATTCGTCCGATCTGGCAATGTACCGCAACTGCTGCGACCGTATTGCGATGACAACGCCGTCGCGCAAACCGTATGCCGCCCCTCCCCTCGTCGGTGACCGCACCGCCTCGAACGTCCACGACCGCGACACCCTCGCCGTCCATGCCGGCCGGTCCGACCTGACCGACCTCGGGGTCCACGCCCCCCCGCTCGATCTGTCGACGACGAATCCGCTCGGCGACGTCGAGACGGGCGGAGCGGCATACGAACATCTCGCGGCAGGCCACCCGCCGCGGCCCGGTGACCCCAATGTCTATGCGCGGCTGTGGAACCCGACCGTCGCTCGATTCGAAGCGGCTGTCGCCCAGATGGAAGGAGGGGAGGCGGGAATCGGCTTCGCCTCGGGGATGGCGGCGATGAGCGCGACCCTGATCGCGTTGACGCGGGACGGGCGTGACCACGTCGTCGCCGTCCGACCGCTCTATGGCGGCACCGACCACCTGCTCGCGACGGGGCTGCTCGGGACCCGGGTGACATTCGCGCCACCGGAGGAGGTCGCGGCCGCGATCACGCCCCGGACGGCGCTGGTGATCGCCGAGACGCCGGCGAATCCGACCCTCGACCTCCTCGACCTGCGGGCGCTCGTGGCCGCAGCCGGCGAGGTTCCCGTCCTCATCGACAACACCTTCGCCACGCCGGTTCTCCAGCGCCCGCTCGACCACGGCGTCTCGATCGTGCTCCATTCAGCGACGAAGTTCCTCGGCGGGCACGGCGACGCCCTCGGCGGGATCGTCGTGACCGACGAGGAGAGCGCCACTCGCATCCGGCCGATCCGGGCACTCACCGGCGGCGTGCTCAGCCCGTTCGCTGCCTACCTCCTCCACCGCGGCGTGCCGACGCTGCCGATCCGGGTTCGGGCCCAACAGGATCACGCGACGCGATTGGCCGCGCACCTTGCCGCGCATCCCGCCGTCAGACGGGTCTTCCACCCGTCACTGCCCGGGTGCGATCCCACCGGACTCGTCGGTCCGGGACGACAGATGGCCGGCCCCGGCTCGCTCCTCGCGTTCGAACTGGCCGACGGCTACGAGGCGGCGGCAACCACGGCGAAGCGGGTGCGGCTCATCACCCATGCCGTCTCCCTCGGTGGCGTCGACACCCTCATCGAGCATCCCGCCGCGGTCACCCACCGACCCGTCAGCGGGGACGCCAAGCCCGCCGCCGGTATCCTTCGTCTCTCCGTCGGCCTGGAGTCACCGGGAGACCTCATCGCGGACCTCGACCAGGCCCTCTCCTGAGCCCTGGGCAGCGAGTTCGCCCAGCAGCCAGTCGCACCAATCGAGATTGGCGCCCGTGACCCGGATTCCCCCCTCCAGGGTCACGCGCGAGGCGAAAGCCGGCGCGTCGGGCCGGTCGCTTCCCGGCTCGGCCTTGACGGCCGCCATGACCTCCTCGTATTCCGCGAGCCGCGCGACATACGTCGCACGCACCTGGCGAATCAGCTCGCGCGCCGCCTGCGGGTCGAGCAACCACAAAGACCACAGGCGGAGCGTCTCGAGATCCCGCACCGGACCGGGAGCGGGATCGGCGACCACGAACGCGCGGAGGGCGTCGAGTCCGGCGGACGTCGCGGCATACCGCTTCGTCGGCCGGGGCCCGGCGCCATCGATCACGCGGTGGCGGATCAGACCGGCCCCTTCGAGCCGGGCGAGTTCGGGATAGATCTGGGAGTGATTCGCGCTCCAGAACAGGCTGACCTGCCGCCGCATGGCCTGGGCCAGGTCATAGCCGGTGCTTTCCTGTCTCGCCAGAAGGCTGAGCAGCGCGAACCCGAGCGGGGAAACCATGGACGCAGCCTAGGGTTTATGTCAGAGTTGACATAGGCCGACGCATGCCGCCGATGGTCCCCGTGCTGGTGCCATGGCGGTGGGGTCGGCGACCGTGCAGGGGGCGGGCGCCGCCGCAGGCAGGCGACCCCGCCACAGGAGGAGTGTGGCGGGGTCAGCCGGGTCACTGTCCGCTGCGGTGTGCGGCGCCGGTGTCGTTGATCCACATCGTCAGCAGGCCACCGAAGTGGGCCTCGAAGCGGTCCCATTCGTGCGGTGGATAGGTCTGCTTGATCGTCGAGGTGACCATGGTCTTGAACTCGGTCGAGCAGACGAAGTCGAAGACCATCTCGGGGACGTGCGCCAGCGTCGTCTCGCAGAACTCGGCATACCGATCCCGCTCGAAGTGGGCGTCGGCGAGTTGCTGATAGGCCAGCAGCTTCGCGGCGTAGTCGAGGTCGGGGTCGTCGGCAACCGCGAACCACGGCGCGGTCTCGACCTGCGTCTTGGCGACGCGGTCGGTGACGACGCAGAACGCCGACCAGCGCAGCAGCGCCGTCATCGCCCACGGAAAGTAGTAGTGCAGCGACGTGACCGCGACGTCGGGGCAGGCGTTGGCGTAGTCGATGGGATAGACGATTCCGTCCTTGACGAGCATCTCGCAGGAGTTGAACTCCCACCGGAAGAAGGCGTTGACGGTCTGGCTGATCGTGATCGCCTCGCGCCCGACCTCGGGCGAGAGGAAGTCATGCGAGACGGCATACCGATCGTGCATCGGCTCGTCGGGACGGAACTTCATGACCATCGTCTCGGGACCGATGGTCAGGGCCCTGGCGAAGACGTCGAAGTCGATGGACTCCTGAAGGTGCATGAGCATCTCGCCGGACTCATCGTAGGAGCGATGGAGTTCCTCGCTGTTGCGCACCCGGGAGACGCCGCGCCACCCGCCGCCGTCGAAGGGCTTCATGAAAAGTGGGTAGCCCATCTCGTCGGCGATCCCGTCGAGATCGAACTGTTGGTTGTACTTCGAGGAGGTGTAGGCCCAGCGGGCGTTGTCCACGGGGTGCTTGTAGGGCACGAGGACGGTGTCGGGCACCTTCATGCCGAGCCGCAGGAGAGCACAGTAGGCCGAGTGCTTCTCCATCGACTGGAACGTGAAGGGTGAGTTGAGGAGATAGACATCGTCCATCAGCGCGGCCTTCTTGAGCCACTCGCGCGGGTGGTAGTACCAGTAGGCGAGCCGGTCGATGCAGAGGTCCTGACGCGCCTTGTCGCGCAGATTGAATGGCTCGATGGTCACGCGTTCGGTGGCGATGCGGTGCTCGGTCCCGTCGGGGGTTCGCAGGACGCCGAGCCGCCGCGCGAGGGCCTCGAACGTCGTCGGCCAGTCCTCCTCGGCGCCGAGCAACAGGCCGATGAGATGGTCGCGTTGACGGGACATTCTGCCTCCTTCGTGGTCGGAAACCCTTGTGTGTGTATGCCGTTCGCCTGGGTCGCGCTGGCCGGCCGGGTCAGCAGAAGCGCGGGAGGTGGTGGGCGAGTTGGCGCTGCCACCACGGCCAGTCGTGCGCGCTGTCATGCCCCCAGATGTCGAGTTCGTGACGGATTCCCTTGTCCCGCAGGACGTTGGCAAAGGCGATCGTCGATGGATAGCTCTGGGTCGGCTGCCACTCGAAGGGGCCCTGGCCGACGACGAGCAGAAGGGACGGGCGGGCGCGCAGCCAGTCGAGATGACCGTTCTCGGCTCCGGCGACATACGCCATCGGGTTGGCGAAATAGGTGTTGTCGCCGAGATCACCCCAGCCGTGCCAGGTGGTCGGGTCGTAGTTCCCCGAGAGTCCGATGGCCAGTGGTGCCGCGTCGGCGCGCTGGAGGGTGAAGTCGATCGCGTGATAGGCCCCCATGGACACTCCGAGGGTCATGAGTTCCGTTGGGGGGGTGCCCATCTCGTAGCCGATGTGCGGTAGGACCTGCTGCTCGAGCCAGCGGTGATAGAAGCCGTGGCGGCGGGCGCGCTCTTCAGTCGAGTGCTCGTTGGCCGACCAGGACCAGGCGTCGAGCGAGTCGACGCAGAAGAATGTCACCCGCCCGGAGTCGACGAGCCCGCGGACCGCGTCGACCATCCCGTTGTTGGCGAAGTCCTCCGCTCGTCCGGCCTCCGAGGGGAAGACGAGCACTCCCCTGCCGTAATGCCCATGCCGGATGACGCCCAGCGACCGGTCCAGCCCCGGAACCGGCAGTTCGACTCGCTCAGCCATGACCGCTATCCAACCGCATGTCGGCATTCCGGTGCGGAATCTCGTGCCCGTTCCTCGGCTTGGTGAGGTCGTGGGTTGGCGGTGAGGTCGTCGGTGCGCACCGACGACCTCACCGCCAGCCTACGACCTCACCGGATGACTCAGAACAATGCGGACATCAGGGCGGTGCGGCCCTTCTTGACCCGGTCGTCCTGGCTGCCGACGACGTCGAAGAGCGAGATGACGTGGGTGCGGGCCTTCTCACGCTCGGGACCGCTGAGACGACGAACGAGGTCGATCAACCGTCCGAAGGCGTCCTCGACGTGCCCGCCGAGCACGTCGAGGTCGGCGACGACGATGGCCGCATCGACGTCGTCGGGGTCGGCGGCAGCCGCGGCCCGGGCAGCGGCGAGGTCGACGCCGGCGGTGCGCTGCATGAGCCGCACCTGCCCGAGTCCGAGCTTGGCGTCCGCATCGGACGGGTTCTCCGCCAATGCTTTCTCGTATGCCCTCGCCGCACCGTCCAGGTCGCCCCGCTCGATCGCGTCGAACGCGTCCTGGTGCAGTGGCGACACTTCTTCGTCGGGTTCCGGCACGCCCAGGTCGATCCGGCCGGTCACCCCCTGTTGAACGGCGACGGTGAGGAATTCCTCCAGAACCGCCCGCACCTGCTCGGCGGGGAGGGCCCCGGCGAACATCGGCAGCAGCTGCCCCTGGAGCAGGCCGATCGTGACGGGCACGGACTGGAGCTGGAGGGCCCGCAGGAGGCCGGGGTTGCTGTCGATGTCGACGCTGACGACCTGGAGTCGACCCCCGAGGGTCTTGGCGATGTCGATGACGGTTCCGAGGAAGACCACGGATTCCGGCAGCCGAGTCGAGATGACGACGAGGACCGAGGGAATCCGGACCGACCGGGTGATCGCGTCGTTGAAGGTCGCGTCCGTCGCCTGGATGTGGATCGGGTCGCCACCGGCACGAGGGCCGCCGCCGGTCGAATCGCTCGAGGCGGGCAGACCGCCGAGCTGGGTCAGGTCGACAGCACCGCGCGTGGCGCGGGTGGGGACGGGCTGTTCAGTCATGTCGGCCATTCTCGCTCACCATCATGCATTCGGGTCGCTCGCGCCCACTCCTTCAGTCGCGTCCCTCCGTCGGGACTACTTCGCCGTGATGTCGCGCAGTTGCTCTGATGCGGCGATGATGTGCGCCTTCCCGGTCGTCGGTATGACGATCGCCAGCGTTTCGAGCCAGTCGAGGGTCACGCCTTCGGTCACCTTCCGCGTTCCCGCGAGCTTGGCGAGCGCACTGGACAGGACCAGTTCTCTGGCCTTGCTCGTCGGCGTCAACCGGTCACGTCGCGAGAGCTGGACGAATGACAGCGCACTCCCGTCGGCCAGCTCGAAGGACACCGTGTCCTGATCGAACGCCGAATGCCCCCGCCTGAACGTCCCGAGCTTGCCCAGCGCCTTCGCCTGGTCGGCGGAACTGGCGAGGATGCCCTTGGCGAAGGCATCGCCGAGGTCGAGGACCGAGCTGCCGGGCGACGACTTGGTGGGGTAGGTGAGGGCCGCGGCATACGCATCGACGACCTTCTGAGGGCTCGCGACCAAGCCTGTGCCAGAGGTGACCACCTCGACTCCGTCGGCGAGTTTCGGGAGGGCGGGCACGCTGGCGCCGGCCTCCATCGGGACGGTCGTCTGCAACTTGAATGGTGTCGCGGCGTCCGGTTGGACGAGCACGAACAGGCTCTGGATTCCGTCGTCCTGGGCGGTCGTCAGGATGTAGCGCGGCCAGTCCCGGCCCCGGCTCACCCCGAGGAGCGTGGCTGACGGCGGCAGGGTGAAGGTGCTGGCCGCGCCCTCGGCGACATACTTGTCCGGAACCTCGGCCAGGCGCAGGGCGGGCCCGACGAGCGCCGCCTTGCGTGCTGACGCGTCCTTGTCGGTCCCCGTCATCGCCTCGTGGGCGACGTCGAGGGCACGCTGGCTGATCTGTCGGGCCGCGGACGCGGTGAAGGCGGCGGCACCGGCGTTCTCGGTCGGCGCGGGATGCAGGCCGACGACCTTGTCCGGTATGCCGCATCCGCCCACCGCGAGCACGCTCACCAGCGCGAGGGCCGGCCAGGCGCGGCGGCTCACGACGTCACCTGCGGCGTCGCGCTCGCGCCCGGCGAACCCGCCGGCGGCTCTCCCGTCGCATTTCCACTCGCGGGCGTCGCGGTTGCGGACCCTGCGGCCCCACCCGAGGCGTCCGTGGCCGGACGGCCTCTGCGCAGTGCGAGCAGCGCCCCGGCACCACCGAGCGCGGCTCCTCCGGCGATGAGCCCGAGCGCCTCGTGGTACCACGTGGATCGGGACCAGGAGAGAGTGACCGACTTCAGCGACCCTCCGCGGGCGGGGACGATGACAACGGTCTCGGGGGCGGTGTCCTGGGCGATGGTCACCGTGGTGGCCTGCGTGACCGACTGGCGGCTGCGCCATACGTCCACCGTGGCGACGTCGAGCTCACCGGTGGTGCCGCGGCGGGCGACGGGCGCGGTTTTGTGCCGCACTGCGACACCGGTGACGACGTCGACTTCGGCGTCCCCGAGAATCGCGGCGCTGTCGGAAGGGGTTCCGACCACCAGGGTCGCGGTCGACCCGGAGGCGGGGGTCACGGTGATCCGGACAGGGAGCGCGGTGCGGTTGAGCACGGACGGCTCGATGACGACCGGAGTGGCGCCGACGCCCTCGACCGCGAACCGAGCGGTGCCGCTCGATCCGAGGAAAGCCGCGAACCAGCCACCGACGATGAGCAGAGCCAGCCCCGCGGCGAGCAGCAGCACCCCGAGGAGGCGCCTGAAGAGCAGCACGAGGGGTTCCTTGTCGGTCGATCGTCGGAAACAGTGCGGGCCGGTCCGGCACACGCACCGAATCTCCACGATGACTCATCCCGCCGATGGGCACAAATCGAGCCGGCTCGCGATCCTCCATGGCGAGCCGTGGCGCGGCACCCGCGGGGACACTAGGGTTGGGCACCGTGGCGGGGTACGACGTCCTCTGGATCGAAGCCAAGACAGGCCTCGCGAGCCGTGTGGAGTCCGCCGAGGTCGCCGCGCTGCTCGCCCGCGACGATGGATGGGTCTGGGTCGACATCCCGGAACTCGGGCCCGACGAGCGCAGCCTCCTCCTCGACGTCTTCCAGCTCCACCCGCGAGCCGTCGACGACTGCGCCGAGCGCAATCACGTTGCGCGACTGCACTATTACCGGTCCTATCTGTTCATGGCGCTGCACCGGCCGTTGTCCGGGGCGTCCGGCCATGTGCACTATCTCGAACTCGACCAGATCGTCGGACCCAACTTCCTCATCACGACGCACGGACCGCGCAGTGAGTTGGTCCCCGCGGACACGATGCTCGTCGAGACGCGTGACGTCGCCGACCGCCTCCTGCGCGGGCGGCTCGTCGCGCGCCGCCCGGTCGCGTTGACCTATGCGATTGTGTCGACGATCACCAATACGCTCGAGCGGATCGTCAACATGTCGGCGAGCGACATCGGGCTGCTCGAGAAGCGCGTGATGACCCAAGCGGACGAGGAGAACCCCCAGCGATTCCTCGATGAGCTCTTCACTGTGCGTCACCTGCTCCTGACCGTTCACACGATGGCAGCGCAGAGCACGGAGGTGCTCATCCGCGCCTGCCATCTGATGTCCGCCCACGGCAAGGGCCACCAGCGCCTGCTTTCGGACCTCAAGGATCAGTACGCCCGGCTCGAACGGATCACGCACGCCCAGATGGAGTTCCTCCACGGTGTCACCGACTTCTATCGGGCGCGCACCGACACCCGGATGACGATCGCGGCCGAACGCCTCGCCGTCATCGCCGCGGTCACCCTGCCGATCACCGCCATCTCCTCGGTGATGGGGATGAACGTCATCGTCAACGCCTCCACACACTGGCTCCTGCTCGGGATCCTCCTCGCCGTCATGATCGCGATGTCGATCTGGCTGCTGCGGTGGGCCCACCGTCAGGGCTGGTGGTAGTCACCCGAACGCGGTGACGATCTCCTCTGCTGCCGTATGCGGATCGCTCCCACCGGCGACCACACTCCGGGCCGCGGCGCTCACCTGGACGCCGATCCGCTGGCGCACCTGCGCGAGGACGATCGCCTCGATCTCCGCGCGGGCCCGGGCCTGGCGGCGCGCGTCGAGGGTGCCGTCCGAGGCCGCGTGCGCACGGTGGGCCACGAGCGCGTCGACGAGGTCGGCGACACCGGCTCCCGTCGCCGCCGAGACGGCGAGGACCGGGGGGCGCCAGGCATACGGCATACGGGCACCGAGGCGTAGCATCGAGCGGACCTCGCGGATCGTCTCGTGCGCGCCGGGCCGGTCGGCCTTGTTGACGGCGAGGACGTCGCCGATCTCGAGGATGCCGGCCTTGGCCGCCTGGATGCCGTCGCCCATGCCGGGGGCGAGGAGAACGAGCGTGGTGTCGGCGCCGGCGGCGATGTCGACCTCGCTCTGGCCGACCCCGACCGTCTCGACGAGAATCACGCCGAACCCGACGGCGTCGAGGACGCGGATGACCGCGGGAGTCGTGGCGGCGAGGCCGCCGAGCTGGCCGCGCGCGGCCATCGAACGGATATAGACACCGGGATCGGTCGCGTGATCGCCCATCCGGATTCGATCGCCGAGGAGGGCGCCCCCGGTGAACGGGGAACTCGGGTCGACAGCGAGCACGGCGACCCGGCGCCCATCGGCGCGGAACGCGGCGACGAGGGCATTGGTCGTCGTCGACTTCCCGACGCCGGGTGCGCCGGTGATGCCGATGACGTGGGCGCCTGCGCCCTCGGGGTGCACGAGCGCCGGGAGAGGGTTTCCGGACTCGACGAGGGAGATCAGGCGGGCCAGCGCCCGCGGCGATCCGGCCCGTGCCGCCGCCAGCAGGCCGGCGCTGTCGGCGGCAGGGGTCACGGGCGGGGTCAGGCCTTCGGGACGCGGACGATGAGGGCGTCGCCCTGACCGCCGCCGCCGCACAGGGCCGCGGCGCCGATGCCGCCGCCACGCCGCTTCAACTCGTTGGCGAGGGTGAGGACGACGCGGGCGCCGGACATGCCGAGGGGATGGCCCATGGCGATGGCGCCGCCGTTGGGGTTGACGATGTCGGAATCGATGCCCAGAGCCTTGGCCGAGGACAGGCCGACGGCAGCGAAGGCCTCGTTGATCTCGACAAGGTCGAGATCGGCCGGGGTGATGCCCTCTTTGGCACAGGCCTGCTTGATGGCCTCGGCCGGCTGCTGCTGGAGGGTGGAGTCGGGGCCGGCGACATTGCCGTGGGCGCCGACCTCGGCGAGCCAGGACAGTCCGAGTTCCTCGGCCTTGGACTTCGCCATGACAACAACCGCGCAGGCACCGTCCGAGATCTGCGAGGCGGAGCCTGCGGTGATGGTCCCCTCCTTGTTGAACGCAGGACGGAGACCGGACAGCGAGTCAGACGTGGTGTCGGGTCGGATGCCCTCGTCATACTTGAAGACCACTGGGTCGCCCTTGCGCTGCGGAATGGAGACGGCAACGACCTCGTCGTCGAAAAGCCCGTCCTTCCACGCCTTGGCGGCGTTCTGGTGGCTGCGCGCGGAGAACTCGTCCTGCTCCTGCCGCGTGCACGCGAATTCGCCGGAGTTGGCCGCGTCCGTCAGGCCGCCCATGCCCTGCTTGGTGAAGACGTCGCTGAGGGCGTCGAAGTCCATGTGGTCGCGCAGGGTGACATTGCCGTACTTGAAGCCGTCTCGGCTCTTCTCGAGCAGGTGCGGAGCGTTGGTCATCGACTCCTGGCCACCGGCCACGACGATCTCGAACTCGCCCGCACGGATCAACTGGTCGGCCAGCGCGATGGCGTCGAGGCCAGAAAGGCACACCTTGTTGATCGACAGGGCGGGAACGGTCATCGGGATGCCGCCCTTGGTCGCGGCCTGCCGCGCAGGGATCTGGCCCTCACCGGCATACAGAACCTGGCCCATGATGACGTAGTCGACGTCCTCGCCCGCGACCCCGGCCTTCTCCAGTGCTCCCTTGATGGCGATGCCGCCGAGATCAGACCCGCTGAAACCCTTGAGCGAGCCGCTCATTCGGCCCATGGGGGTGCGGGCTCCCGCGACGATGACGGAAACGGGACGGTCGGACATGACGGCCTCCAACGGCAGCGGTGGGTGAGGGACGGCTTCCTGCCATGCTAACCACGGCGTCCGAGCCGGTCGTCCCCGCCGGCGGTGTCCCTCACCACACCGCGTCGGCGGGCGAGCGGAATACTGGTATGCCGTGTGGCGCCGCCGGGCGCGCCGACCGGAGCGAAGGGACCATGGGGTTGCGGCTTTATCTCGACACGGCGGATCGCGCGGCGGCCGAGCCACTGCTGGCCACGGGGGTGTTCGCCGGACTGACCACCAATCCGGCGATCCTTCAGAGAGCCGGGTTGAGCGTCGCAGACATCCCTGGGGTGTATTCGTGGGCAACCGCGGCCGATGCCGCCGAAATCTTCTTCCAGGCCTGGGGCGCGGACGCCGAGGCGATGACCGACTGCGGGCTGCGGCTGCGTGAACTCGGCGAGGACGTCGTCGTCAAGGTGCCGGCGTCGCGAGTGGGGATGACGGCCGGTGCTCGCCTGGTCCGGGCCGGGGTGCCCGTGCTCGTCACGGCGATCTATGCCCCGGTGCAGGTCGTCGCGTCGGCAGCGATCGGGGCGGCCTATGTCGCGCCCTACGTCGCCAAGATCGAGGAAGAAGGCCGCGGCGGGATCGCGACCGTGACGGCGATGCAGGAGGCCCTCGCCGCGACGGGCTGCGCGACCGAGATCCTCTCGGCGAGCCTGCGCGATGTGGAGACGATCGCGGCCCTCGCCCGTGCGGGGGTGCGGTGTTTCACGATGGCGCCGCCGGTGGCCGAGGCGCTGTTCGCCGACCCGTTGACGGCCGCGGCCGTCGCCGCCTTCGACGCGGTGATCGGCGGGCGGTCATGACCGCGGAGGGGTTCGTCGGGATCGACCTGGGGACCGGGTCGGTCAAGGTCCTCGTCATCGATACGGCCGGCGCCGTGCACGCGGTCGCAAGGAGGAGCTATCCGGCCAGCAGCGTCGAGCTCGACGTGACACCTGGGCGATCCGAATCGGACCCGGCCGGATGGCTGGCGGCGGCCGCGGAGGCGACGCGAGAGGCGGTGGGGCGCAGCGGCATACGGCCGATCGGGGTGGGCTTCTCGGGACAGATGCACGGCCTCGTTCTCACGGCCTCCGAGGGAACGGCAGTGCGGCCGGCACTGCAGTGGCAGGACACCCGGGCGGTGTCGCAGTTGCAGCTGTATGGCGCCCTGTCCGACCCCGTCCTCGCCCGCCTCGGCGGGCCTCTGGTTCCCGGGATGGCCGGGCCGATGCTCGCGTGGCTCACCCGTCACGAGCCCGACGCGGTCGCGGCGGCACGGTGGGCGCTGCAGCCGAAGGACTGGGTGCGCCTCCAGATGACCGGTTCGGCGGCGGGTGAGCCGAGTGACGCGTCCGCGACGCTGCTGTATGACCTGTCGGCCGACACCTGGTCGGCCGCGGTGGTCGATGCATTGGGGATCGACGACCGCCTCCTCCCCCCGTTGCTGCCGAGTGCCGGCGCGCTGGCAGGACGGTTGACGGCGGAGGCGGCGCAGTTGTTCGGACTGCCCGCAGGCATCGCGGTCGCGGCCGGCGCCGGTGACACCGCGGCGGCGGTTCTCGGATCCGGGCTGGACCGGCCGGGCGAGGTCCAGTTGACGGTCGGAACCGGCGTCCAGCTCGTCACCGCGCTGGCCGAGTTGCCGCCCGACCTGCCCGAACGCCCGACGACTCACACCTACCGCGGTGCGCTCGACCGGGGCTGGTATGCCATGGCGGCCGGGCTCAACGGCGGCTCGACGCTCGAGTGGGTCGCCACCCTGCTCGGAGTGTCGCTGGCGCAGATGAACGCGGCGCTCGCGCTGCCCGCCCGAGACGACGATCCGGTGTTCCTTCCCTATCTCCATGGGGAGCGGACGCCGTGGCTCGACAGCGGCCTGCGGGGAGCCTGGACCGGCCTGAGCCGGCAGCACACGCGCGAGCGACTCGCGCGCGCCGCGCTGCTCGGTGTGGCGGTCACCGTTCACGATGCGTATGCCGCTCTGGTCGCCTCCGGCGCCGCCTCCCCCGCGGACCGCCGGTCAGCCGAGAGCCGGTCGCCGGCGGATCGGGCGCCGGAGAAGACTCACCCGGTGCGGCTGGCTGGCGGCGGAACGGCCGATCCCCGTTGGCGGCGACTTCTCGCCAACGCCCTCGACCGGCCGCTCGCCGCGGTGGATGTCGCCGATGCCTCCGGCCTGGGTGCGGCATTCACCGGGGCGCTCGCTGCAGGCGCGGAGATCCCGCGGGCGGCCGGCGCGCCGCTCGCCGTCGTCGCCGAGCCATCGCCCGACGAGGTCACCGCGTTCCGCGCCCACCTCGAGCGCACCCACGCCCTCCTGATCGCTCTCCGCGACGTCCCCTGACGTCGAGGGGCCGGTTCGGGGTCGTCTGGGTCCCGCGCCCCGCGCGGCACCTCGGTGACCCGCACGGAATCTGGGTGACCAAGGCGACAGGCGGAGAGAAGGGCACGAGGGTGAGCGGTCGCCATACGCTCTCGACATGAGCGAGAACCTGTTCACGGCGATCGACCACGTCGGGGTCGCGGTCCCCGACTTCGACGCGGCGGTCGCGTTCTATCGCGACACCTATGGGATGGACCTGCTCCACGAGGAGGTCAACGAGGAGCAGGGCGTTCGCGAGGCGATGATGGGCGTCGGCGAGTCCGGCTCGTGCATCCAGATCCTCGCCCCCCTCTCCCCCGAGAGCACGATCGCGAAGTTCCTCGACCGCTCCGGCCCCGGCATCCAGCAGATGGCCTACCGCGTGACCGACATCGACGCCGTGAGCGCAACCTTGAAAGAGCGCGGCGTCCGGCTGCTCTATGCCGCCCCGAAGCGGGGAACGTCCAACTCCCGGATCAACTTCATTCACCCCAAGGACGCCGGCGGGATCCTCGTCGAGCTCGTCGAGCCCGCGGACCCGGCCGCGCACTGACCCGGCCGCAGGAAGCACGCCCCGAGACCGGTCACGGGTGAGCAAGCTCACCCGTGACCGGTCTCTCACAGCCCACCGCGACTCGAATCGGCTGGCTAGGTTCGGGCGTATGCAGCAGATCCTCGATGCCATCATGTCCGGCGACCGTTCGCAGGAAACCTATGCGGGACTGGCCGTTCCAGAGACCTACAAGGGCGCGACCGTCCACAAGGACGAGACCGGGATGTTCGAGGGTCTCGCCTCCCGCGACAAGGACCCCCGCAAGTCCTTGCACATCGACGACGTCCCCGTCCCCGAACTCGCCCCGGATGAGGCGCTCGTCGCCGTCATGGCCAGCGCGATCAACTACAACACGGTGTGGACGAGCATCTTCGAGCCGCTCCCGACCTTCGGGTTCCTCGAGCGCTATGGCCGGCTCTCCGACTACACCAAGCGTCACGACCTGCCCTATCACGTCGTCGGGTCCGACCTGGCGGGCGTCGTCCTGCGCACCGGCTCCGCGGTCAACCTGTGGAAGCCCGGCCAGGAGGTGGTCGCGCACTGCCTCTCCGTCGAGCTCGAGCACCACGACGGCCACGACGACACGATGATGGATCCGGAGCAGCGGATCTGGGGATTCGAGACCAACTTCGGCGGGCTGGCCGAGCTGTGCATCGTCAAGGCCAACCAGCTCATGCCGAAGCCCGCCCACCTGAGTTGGGAAGAGGCGGCGTCACCCGGGCTCGTCAACAGCACGGCATACCGGCAGTTGATCTCCAAGAATGGTGCCGCGATGAAGCTCGGCGACCGGGTCCTCATCTGGGGCGCGAGCGGCGGCCTCGGCTCCTATGCGACCCAGATGGCCCTCGCCGGCGGCGCCGAGCCCGTGTGCGTCGTCTCCTCGGCCGACAAGGCCGAGATCTGCCGCAAGATGGGCGCCGAACACATCATCGACCGGCGGGCCGAGGGCTACCAGTTCTGGAACGAGGAGGGCACCAAGCAGAACCCCAAGGAGTGGCAGCGGCTCGGCAAGAAGATCCGGGAACTCACCGGTGGGCACGATGTCGACATCGTCTTCGAGCACCCGGGCCGCGAGACCTTCGGCGCCTCGGTCTATGTCACCCGCAAGGGCGGCATCATCTCGACGTGCGCCTCGACCTCGGGCTACATGCATGAGTATGACAACCGCTACCTCTGGATGAACCTCAAGCGGATCGTCTCGAGCCACTTCGCCAACTACCGCGAGGCGTGGCAGGCCAACTCCCTCATCGATCGCGGCCTCATCCATCCGACGTTGTCCAAGACCTATGCGCTGGCTGACGTCGGCCAGGCGGCCCTCGACGTCCACCGCAACGCTCATCAGGGCAAGGTCGGCGTCCTCACCCTCGCACCCGCCGAGGGGCTCGGCGTGACCGACCCCGAGAAGCGCGCGAAGTACGAGAGCGCGATCAACCGCTTCCGCGGGGAGTAGTCGCCGCGTCGACTAGGCATGCGAAACGCCGTGTGGGCCGGTCCCACACGGCGTTTCGTATGCGGAGCGCTCAGGCCGAGATCGGCTCCTGCACCCGCGTGCGGATCAGATAGTCGAAGGCCGCGAGGGCCGCGATGGCCCCCGACCCACTGGCCACGGTGATCTGTTTGAACGGCACTGTCGTCACATCGCCGGCGGCGACGATGCCAGGTCTGGACGTCATACACCGGCCATCCACGACGATCTCCCCGCGCTCCGACAGCTCGAGCACGCCACGCACCCAATCGGAGTTGGGCAGCAACCCGATCTGGACGAACACCCCGTCCAGGGCCGTGGTCACCGCCTCCCCTCCGTCGCGCGGCGTGTGAACGAGTCCGGTGACCCGCGTCCCGTCGCCGACGACCTCCGTGGTGCGCCGGCCGAGAGCGATGTCGACATTGGGCAGGCTGCGCAGCTTCTCCTGGAGCACCTCGTCGGCCCGCAGGTCGTCGAGGAACTCGACCACGGTGACATGCGCGACGACGCCGGCCAGATCGATGGCGGCTTCGACACCGGAATTGCCGCCCCCGATGACGGCGACGCGCTTGCCCTTGAACAACGGCCCGTCACAGTGCGGACAGAAGGTCACGCCCTTGTTGCGATAGGCCTCCTCACCCGGCACGCCCATCGTCCGCCACCGAGCACCCGTCGCCACGACGACCGCACGGGCTTGCAGCAGCGGTCCGTCCTCCAGACGTATGCCGTGCCGCCCCCCGGACTCCCCCGCCGGCTCGAGCGCGGCGACGCGGCGACCGAGAACGACCTCCACGCCATACGAACGGACATGCCGTTCGAGCGCGGCGGCGAGCTGCGGGCCCTCCGTGTGCTCGACGGACGGGTAGTTCTCGATGGCCATGGTGTCGAGAAGTTGCCCCCCGAAGCGCTCGGCGACCAGGCCGGTGCGCAGGCCCTTGCGGGCGAGATAGATCGCGGCCGACGACCCTGCGGGGCCGCCGCCGACCACGAGCGCGTCATACGGCTCGGCATCGGCCAGCCGTTCTGTTGCCCTCGCCGCCGCGGCTGTGTCGACCTTGGCGAGGATGTCGGCCAGGGTCATCCGGCCGTGACCGAAGACCGCCCCGTTGAGATAGACCGCCGGCACGGCCTGGATGCCCCGGGCCGCGACCTCGTCCTGGAAGACGCCGCCCTCGATCGCGATGTGCGACACGGACGCCGGATTGAGAATCGCCATCGTGTTGAGCGCCTGGACGACGTCGGGGCAGTTCTGGCAGGTCAGGGACATGAAGGTCTCGAAGTTCAACGGTCCGGGGAGGGCACGGACCGCCTCGGCGACCTCCGGGTCGACCCTCGGCGGGTGGCCGCCGACCTGGAGCAGCGCCAGGACCAGAGAGGTGAACTCGTGCCCCAGGGGGATGCCGGCGAAGGCCACGGCGACCTCGGTGCCAGTGCGTTCGATCCGGAACGACGGACGACGGGTGTCGGTGCCGGTGCGTTGGTGTGTCAGGAGGTCGCTGAGCCCGGCGATCTGGTCGAGCAACTCCCCGAGTTCGACGGATTCAGCCGACTCGTCGAGCGAGCTGACCAGCGTGACCGGGGTGGTCACCATACGCAGATAGTCGGAGAGCTGCCCGACCAGTGCCGGGTCGAGCATCAGATCTTGCCCACGAGGTCCAGGGACGGGGTGAGGGTGGCTTCGCCCTCTTCCCACTTGGCGGGGCAGACCTCACCCGGGTGGGCCGCGACATACTGCGCGGCCTTGACCTTGCGGACGAGTTCGGCGGCGTTGCGGCCGATGCCCTCGGCGGTGATCTCGAGGAACTGGATCACGCCGTCAGGGTCGACGAGGAAGGTGCCGCGATCGGACAGGCCCTGGCCCTCGCGGAGGATCTCGAAGTTGCGGGAGATCTCGTGGGTCGGGTCGCCGACCATGAAGTACTGGATCGTGCGGATGGTGTCGGAGGTTTCGTGCCACGCCTTGTGGGTGAAGTGGGTGTCGGTCGAGACCGAGTAGACCTCGACACCCATCGTGTGGAGTTCGTCGTAGTGGTCGGCGAGATCGCCGAGCTCGGTCGGGCAGACGAAGGTGAAGTCGGCGGGATAGAAGAAGAAGATCGCCCACTTGCCGGCGATGTCCGCATCGGAGACGTCGACGAAGCTGCCATTGCGGTAGGCCGTGGCGGCGAACGGCTTCACGCGAGTATTGATGAGGGACAAGGGAATAGCACCACTTTCTGGTCGGGCGGGGCGGGCCGTCGGGATGTCGTGGAGGGTTGCCTCGACGGACGCCGATGGCCCGCGACCAGCCTAGTCTCATCCTGGACTGGCTCAAGATAAGGGTCACCTTTGTGGCGTGCTCCACAGGGCTGTCGGCGGCCTCTTCTAGAGTGGGGCCGACGTGGGAGGTGAGGCAGATCGACAATCCATTCAGACGTCGTCCAGCCCGGGGCGACGGCACGGGCAACACGCAAGGCACGCCGCCGCGCACAGAGAAGCCGGCGCCAACGCCACTTCAACCTGCCGATGGCCCGGGGGAGACGCCCACGCCGCTCGTGGCCCCGGACGCGCCTCCCGAGGAGCCCAAGGTCTTCGGTCGTGCCGGCCAGCCCCTGAACCGGCACTCTCCGTTCTATATCGGCTTCGTCGGCGCGGTCGGCGTCATCGCGGCGGTGAGCCTCTGGCACGCGATCGGCCGGCTCTCCTCGACGCTGACGATTCTCGTCGTCGCCTTCTTTCTCACCCTGGCGCTCAACCCGATCGTCGAATGGCTGATCGCCCATGACCTGCGCCGATCTCAAGCGGTGGCGGTGGTGTTCGCCGGCCTGCTCGTCGTCGCGCTGCTGCTCGGCCTGTTGGTGTTGCCACCGGCGGTCAAGGAGGGCACGGCGCTGATGCAGAACGCGCCGGACTATGTCGACCGGCTCCTGCACACGGAATGGGTGCAGCGCCTCGACAAGAGCTACGACATCGTCGACAAGCTGCAGAAGGAGATCAACGCTCGCCTCACCGATGGGTCGTTCATCAGCCGGGTCTTCGGTGGCGTGCTCGGGGCGGGGGCGATGTTGGCCGGCGGGCTGTTCCAGGCCCTTACCATCCTCATCCTCACGCTCTATTTCCTCGCGGCCTTCCCCCGCGTCAAACAGGCGGCTTTCGCGATGGTGCCACTCTCCCGCCGGCCCCGGGTCGTCTCGCTGTCCGAGGAGATCATGCGCCGGACGGGCGCCTATGCGATCGGCCAGGCGAGCGTCGCCACGGTCAACGGCGGGCTGTCCTTCGTCATGATGACCATCGTCGGCATTCCGTATGCCGCGGTGCTCGCCGTCCTCGTCGGCCTCCTCGGCCTCATCCCGATGGTGGGCGCGACGATCGGGGCTGTGCTGGTCGCCGTCGTCGCCGTGTTCGACGAGCCGCGCAAGGCGATGATTGCGGTCGCCTACTACGTCGTCTATCAACAGATCGAGAATTACGTCGTGTCGCCGCGGATCATGGCCCGGACGGTCTCGGTGCCGGGCGCCGTCACCGTCGTCGCCGCGATGGCCGGCGGGACATTGCTGGGGGTGCTCGGTGCCCTCCTGGCGGTGCCGGTGGCGGCGGGCCTGCTGCTTCTCTATGAAGAGGTGCTCGTGCCCCGTCAGTCGCGCACCTGAGGCGTGTCGGGGGCCGGCCAGCGCGCAGGCGTCGCGCGCGTCGCGAGGGCTGCCGAATCACAAAAGACGATGGCGGCGGACTCCGTCCCCCGACGAGTCCGCCGCCACCTCTGGCTGAAGTGCCCCCGTGACACTTCCCGCATCTATCTAGACGTGCGGAGGACCAGAAAGGTTGCCACCCATAGAATGTGATCTAGATCACATTCTGATGGCAACGGTTACATCCGGACTCGGAGGCTCGCCGGGTCATAGAAGGGCCGCAGTGCGACCCGTGCCGGCACGTCACGGCCGGCGACGTCGACATGCCAACGACCCGACTCGAGCCAGTCCTGGGTGACCTCGCCCGCCCCTGCGTCGACCGCCGCCAGGCCGACGGCGCCGCCCACGGTCCAGCCATAGGAACCCGACCGCAGGTAGCCGACCGCGGCCCCGTCCCGGTGGAGGACTTCGGCGTGGAAGAGCAGCGGCTCCGGCGCGTCGAGGACGACGGAGACAAGCCGCCGTCGCGCCGGCTCCGCCTGCTGGGCGAGAAGGGCATCTCGTCCGATGAAACCGGCCTTGCTTCTGGCGACGGCGAAGTCGAGCCCGACCTCGGGAATCGTGTCGGCGTCATCGATGTCGTGGCCGAAGTCGCGATAGCCCTTCTCCAGCCGCAAGCTCGACAGCGCCGCGAGACCACACGGCCGCAGTCCGTATGCCGATCCCTCTGCCCGCAACGAAGCCCAGATCCCCGGGGTGTCCTCGGCGCGGGGATAGAGCTCGAAGCCGAGTTCGCCGACATAGGTGATCCGTTGGACGAGGACATCCCGGCCGGCAACTGTGAGGGTTCGCGCCGCCCGGAAGGGGAACGCCACCGAGTCGAGGTCGGCGTCGGTCAGTGCCTGGAGGACGGCGCGGCTGCACGGTCCCTGAAGGCTGAGCATGCCGAGTTCGGTGGTGACGTCCGCGATCGTCACCACGGCCTCGCCCGCCGCCCGCGCGAGCAAGGCGGCGACGTGTCCGTGCGCCGTGTCGGACGCGATGACCAGGAAGTCGTCGGATCCGCGCTTGGTCACGGTGAGGTCGGCCACGATCCGGCCGTCCTCGCGCAGCCATTGGGTATAGGTCACCCGGTCTGCGGCGGCGTTCACCGCCCCGACGGACAGCCGGTCGAGCATCGCCCCGGCGTCCGGTCCGGTCACCCGGAATTTCGCCATGAAGGCCATGTCGAAGAGACCGACCGCTTCCCGGACCGCCCTGTGCTCGGCTGCCCAGTCGACGAACCACGGCTGGTGACCCCATCCCGGAGTGACGGCGGCGGGGTCGGCCGAACCGGCATACCACTGCGCGCTCTCCCAGCCGCTGACGTCACGAAGGAAGGCCCCCGCGGCGACCATCTCCTCGTGAACCGGCGAGCGGTGAATGCCCCGCGCGGTCCGCAGCTGGGTGCCGGGGGTGTGCGCGGCATACACCGTCCCGAGGATCTCGGCGGTCCGGTCGCGGCGCAGGTCGGGCGCGAGCTGCCAGGCCTGGAACCGGGCGACGTCGAATCCCGTGGTATCGACGTCCGGCCGGCCCGTGCTGATCCAGTGCGCCATGACCCGGCCAAGCCCGCCGGAGGAGAGGATGCCGACGGAATTCATTCCGGCACAGACGAAATAACCGTGAATGCCGGGTGCCTCACCGACCGCGGGCGCGAGATCGGGCAGGAACGACTCCGGTCCGCAGAAGAACTTCCGGATGCCGACATCGAGGGTCGCCGGCACGCGCGCCATGGCCCGCTCGACGAACGGGCCCATGCGATCCCAGTCTGGGGTGATCTCGCCGAAGGAGAAGTCACGCGGTATGCCGTCCACGCGCCACGCCGCCGCCCGCGGCTCGAACAGGCCGACCATCATCCCGCCGCCCTCCTCGCGATAGTAGCCATAGGCGGCCGGGTCCTCGAAGATCGGCGCGTCCGCGCTCATCCCGTCGAGCTGCTCGGTGACGAGGTAGTAGTGCTCGGCGGCCTGGTTGGGGATGACGACGCCGCTTCGCTCACCCAACTCACGCGCCCACATCCCGGCACAGTTGACGACGACCTCGGTGGCGATCTCGCCGTATGCCGTGCGCACTCCGGTCACCTCGCGCACCTGTCCCCGTGAGCGAGTGAGCACGTCCTCCACCCGGACGCCCTCGACGATCGTGACGCCGCGATTCCGGGCGCCGCGGGCCAGCGACATCGTCAGGTCGACCGGGTTGACTCGGCCGTCGCCGGGGACATAGAAGCCGGCGAGGAGGTCGTCGGTCTTCGCGAGCGGGAAGAGTTCGCTCATCTCGCGCGGGCCGATCTCGTGGACCTCGAGCCCGATGTGGCGTTGGAAGGCAGCGACCCGGCGGTATTCCTCGAGCCGGTCGGCATCGGCGGCGGCCTCGATGAGACCGACCGGCTTGAAGCCGGTCGCGAGGCCGGTCTCGACCTCCAGACGCGCGAACAACTCGCGGCTGTAAAGCCGGTTGCGGGTGTTGGTCTCGCTCGTGCTGCCGAAGGTCGTCATCAGGCCGGCGGCATGCCAGGTCGTCCCGCTGGTCAGCCGATCACGTTCGAGGAGAACAACATCGCGCTCACCAGCGAGACCGAGGTGATAGGCGATCGAGGTGCCGATCACCCCACCACCGATGATGACGATGCGGGCACGAGCAGGCAGGACGGGGGCGGTCACAACCCCCACGCTAACCGCCCGTCTCAGCCGTCCGCGGCCCGGACCCGGTGGCGCGAGCCTCGCACCGGTGGCCGGCTCAAGCGTAGGTGCGGAAGCCGCGCTTGGTCTTCCGGCCGAGATAGCCAGCCTGGACCATGTGCTCGAGCAGCGGTGCCGGAGCGAACCCGGGCTCGCGGAACTCGACATAGAGCTCACGCTCGATGGCCAGCGACACGTCGAGCCCGACCACGTCGAGGAGTTCGAACGGCCCCATCGGCAGCCCGCAGCCGGTCTTCATCGCCGTGTCGATCTCGTCGGCGGTCGCGTAGTGCGCCTCGAGCATCTTGATCGCGTCGTTGAGATAGGGGAAGAGCAGGGCATTGACGATGAAGCCCGAGCGGTCACCGCACTGGACCGGGGCCTTGCCGACCGTGCCGCACAGCTCGACGACGGTGGCGACGACGTCGGCACCGGTCGCGACCGTGTGGACGACCTCGACGAGGCGCATCACCTGGGCCGGGTTGAAGAAGTGCATCCCGATGACGTCGGCCGGACGGGCGGTGACCTTGGCGAGGTCGATGATCGGCAGGGACGATGTCGTCGTCGCGAGGATCGCCCCCGGCTTGCAGATGCGGTCGAGGTCGCGGAAGAGTTCCTGCTTGATCTCGAGGTTCTCGGCGATGGCCTCGACGACGATGTCGACGTCGGCCAGCGAGTCCCGAGACGTCGATCCCGAGACGCGCGCGGCGATGTCGTCGGCGGCGATCTGGTCGAGCTTGCCGCGGTCGACGGCCTTCGCCAGCGAGCGCCCGATCGCGTTCATGACCCCGTCGACCTTGTCCTGGCCGCGCGCGATGACGACGACCGGGAACCCGGCCTTGGCGAAGACCTCGACGATGCCGGTCGCCATGGTGCCGGAGCCGACCACACCGACCTTGGCGACGGGCCGGACGGTCACGCCGGCGGGAGCACCGCCGGTGGGTGTCTGGGAGTCGGGGACCACCTCGGAACTGGAGGGTGCGGCATACGTATAGAAGCCGCGGCCCGCCTTGCGGCCGGTCAGGCCCGCGCTGACCATCTGCTTGATGATCGGACGGGGGGCGTGGAGGCGATCGCGCCCCTGCTTGTACATCGTGTCGAGGATCTCGTATGCCGTGTCCAGCCCGATGAGGTCGAGCAGGGCGAGCGGGCCCATGGGGTAGCCACACCCGAAGCGCATCGCCGCATCGAGGTCCTCGCGGGTGGCGTATTTCGACTCGTACATCGAGACCGCGTGATTGAGATAGCCGAACAGCAGCGCGTTGGCGATGAAGCCGGCGCGGTCCCCGACGACGACGGGCTTCTTCTGGAGACGCTCGGCGAGCGCCTTGACCTCCTCGAACACGTCGTCCGCGGTGACGACGGTCTTGATGACCTCAACGAACTGGAGAACGGGCGCGGGGTTGAAGAAGTGCATGCCGACGACGCGCTTGGGGTTTCCCGAGGCGACGGCGATCTCGGTGACCGGAAGGGAGGAGGTGTTGGTCGCGAGGATCGCGTCCGCGGCGACGATGGCGTCGAGCGAGGTGAGGATGTCCTTCTTGAGCTGGAGCTTCTCCGGGACGGCCTCGACGACGAGCTGGCAGTCCGCGCAGTCGGCCAGGTCGGTCGTGAACGTCACTCGCGCATGGAGCGCGTCGGCGTCGTCCTGACTGATCTTGCCGCGCCCGACCGCCCGGTCGGTGCTGCGGGTGAGGAAACCCTTCCCCCGCTCGAGGGCCTTCTGGTCGGCCTCGACGGCCACGACCTCGATTCCGTTGCGGGCGAAGACCTCGACGATCCCCGAACCCATCGTTCCCAGACCGACGACACCGACTTTGGTGAACTCACGCGACATACGCCGAGTCTTTCACCGGGGCGTATGCCGCGACACCGCTGCGTGGCGTGAGAGTCACCACCCCGGCCCCACCACCTCCGTCCCGGCCGGGCTGAACCGGCCGGGCTGACCCGGCCTCTCCCACGCAGGGCGCAGGACCGGGCAGTGCGAACCGAAGCCGAGTCCCTGGACGATGAAGAGCGTCATGGCCAGCAGAAAGCCCACAGAGTCGAGCCGGGCACTGACCAGTCGGCCGGCGCGCCGCGGACGGCGATCGCGAGGCCCTCGGCGATGGCCGAGGCGGCGAAGGCGGCGGCCACGACGACGAGGCCGAGCACGACGGCGGCGACGATCTTGGCGCCGAACACGCGACCGCGCCGTGGCTCGAGGGTGACGGTCACCAGACCGGTCCGTTGCGACCACTCGGCCGTCGCGGCCATGATGCCGACGCCGACGTGCCGGGCCGGGTTGGGCAGCGCGCGGTAGTCGCGGCCGAGGATGGTCGAGCGCCCGCTGGTCGGTGGCTCGCGACCTAGGCTCGTCCGTATGCCGATCACCCGCGATCCCCCGAACCCGCCGCTCCCGCGGTGGGGCAAGGTCTGGCGGGTCATGTTCGTCGTCGGTCTCGGGCTCGCGCGCTGGATCGGCGGAGCGTGACCCAGCGCCCGTGGCCGGCGCCCACCCCCTCGACAGGAGCCGCCACATGAGCGAGCCGATCCGCGTCGTCCTCGTCGACGACGACCCGATGGTCCGCACCGGCCTCGGCCTCATCCTCGCGACCCCGGTCGACGAACCGGACCACCGGCACGACGAGGCCCGCCGCCGCCTCGACGACCTCACCGACCGCGAACTCGAGGTCGCCCACGCCATCGGCCGCGGCCTGTCCAATGGTGAGCTCGCCGCTCAGCTCTCTATGAGCGTCGCGACCGTCAAGGCGCACGTCGGGCGGATCTTCACCAAGCTCGCCGTGGACAACCGCGTCCAGATCGCCATCCTCGTCCACGACGCTCAGGACTGAGATGGGTCTGCTCACTGCGTTCGTCGCCGCGTTGGCCTATGGCGTCGGCACGATCCTCCAGGCTCGGTCCGTCGAGGGGCTCGCCGCAGCCGGGCCGGAGGCGTCCTGGGGCCGGCGCCTCAACCTCCTCCTGCCGTATGCCGCCGGGCTCGCCTCCGACGCACTCGGTTTCGTGGCCGCCGTGGTCGCCGTTCGCAGCCAGCCATTGTTCGTCGTCCAGTCGGTCGTCGCCTCCAGCGTCGCCGTCACCGCCGTGCTCGCGGTCCTGTTCCTCGGCGACCGGCTGGACCGCCGGGACATCCTCGCGCTCGCCGGCCTCGTCGCGGGGCTGACCCTCCTCGCGCTCACGGCCGAGGAGGGCCCGGCGCGGGCGGTGGGCCACGGTCTTCGACTCGCGCTGATCGGGGGGATCGCCGGTGTGATCCTCCTTCTCGGGCTCGGCATGGTCGTCCGCTCCCGGGTCCTGGCCGCGACGCTCCTCGCCGTGACGGCCGGGCTCGGGTTCGGCGGGGTCGCGATCGCCGCGCGCGTCCTCGTCATGCCTGCTCCCTGGTGGCGGCTGCTCGGCTCCGGTGACGCCTGGGCGATCGTGCTCTATGGCGCGGTGGCGCTCACGGCCTACGGCGTCGCCCTCGACCGCGGGTCGACGACCCGGGTGGCCGCAGTGACCTTCGCGGTCGAGACGATCGCCCCGTCGGGGATCGGACTCGCGGTGCTCGGAGACGACATCCGGCCAGGTCACGGGTTCGCGTGTGCCCTCGGTTTCGTCCTGACCCTCGCGGCCTGCCTCGCGCTCGCGCGTCGCGCCGAGCCGGGGCCCGCGCGGCACACCCCCTCCCGTCGAGAGGGCGCCTAGAGTGTCCGCTCGTGCGTGTCGTGATCGCCCGGTGCAGCGTCGACTACGAGGGGCGGCTGTCCGCCCATCTGCCGCTGGCCACCCGGCTGCTCATGGTCAAAGCCGACGGGTCCGTTCTCGTCCACAGCGACGGCGGTTCCTACAAGCCGCTGAACTGGATGTCGCCGCCGTGCTCGATGGCCGAGGTCGCGCCCGAGGCAGACGAGGCGGTCGAGGGCGTGACCGCGGTGTGGGTGGTGCGGCATACGAAATCCGACGACCGTCTCCGCGTGCGGATTCACGAGGTCATCGCCGACACCGCCCATGATCTCGGAGTCGACCCCGGGCTGGTCAAGGACGGGGTCGAGGCCCACCTTCAGGCACTTCTCGCCGAACACATCACAACCCTGGGCGAGGGCTACTCCCTCATCCGCCGTGAGCACATGACGGCGATCGGGCCGGTCGACATCCTCTGCCGCGATGCCACCGGGGTGACCGTCGCGGTCGAGATCAAACGGCGCGGGGAGATCGACGGGGTGGAGCAGTTGACCCGGTATCTCGATCTGATGAACCGCGACCCCCGCCTCGCCCCCGTGACCGGGGTCTTCGCCGCCCAACGGATCAAGCCGCAGGCGCGCACGCTCGCCGAGGATCGCGGGATCCGGTGCGTGGTCCTCGACTACGACGCCCTCCGGGGCATCGACCGGAGCGAGCACCGGCTCTTCTGACCAGACGGTCTCCACCGCGATCAGGTCGCGACGTGGCCCTCCCGGCCCGGCCAGGAGCGCATGAACCAGCCGTCATCGCCGGCCTCGAGGATCGCCGGAACGGCGTTGGGCAGGACCTGAAGGCGCCCCTGGTCGTCGGCGAGATTGTCGGCGATCCGGGGCAGGACCAGCGCCATGACCCCGCCGTGGCTGAAGATCAGGACATTCTCGCCTCGGTGGAGATCGGCGATCTCCTCCAGTGCAGATCGATACCGGGCGACGACCTCGCGACCAGTCTCGGCTCCGGGGATCCGCGCGTCCAGATCGCCGGCGAGCCAGGCCTCGAAGACGGCCTGGGGCTCTCGATCGTCACTCGGCCGCCCCGCGAACTCGCCGACCCGCCATTCCTCGAGGCCGGCGACGATCGCGGTCCCCACGCCGAGCGCCGCGGCGGCGACCTCTCCCGACTCCACGGCGCGCTGCAGACCGCTCGTCCGCACACCCGCGATCCGCGAATGCGCGAGCCGCGCCGCGAGCGCGACGACCTGCCCGCGCCCCACCTCGGTCAGCCGTCCACCCGCGTCCGTCCAGGTGCCGTCCTCCCCGTCGAAGGCCGCCTCGCCGTGGCGCGTGACATAGAGCGTCGCCGGACAGTGGAGGCTCATCCGGTCAGTATGCCGCGGTGGCCCACCAGCGCCGCCCGCGCCGCACAGTCCGATGGCGAGCTAGCCGGCGGACCCCCATTGCGGTCCCCTCCGGGTGCCCTCGCTGCGCACGACCCGGTAGCCATGCGCCTTCGCCCACGTCGTCGCCGCAGCGTCGAGTTTCGCGTTGCCGCAGTTGAGATACGCCAGAGCCATGGCCGGGTCGCCGAAGCGCCCGAGGGCCTTGACCAGGGCCGGTATGCCGCTCGCGTCACCGCGGCGCACCAGCACCAGGTAGGCGTCGACGGTGTCCCGATCCCGCAGCAGCCGCGCGAGATCTGCGGTCGTCGCGCCGGTGGCGAGGTAGCGCGCGAGGACGGAGTGGCCGCTTGGGCGGGCCGCGGCATACGCCTCGACGAGCGCCGAGGACGCCTTCCTGCCGAGCCGCGCGAGCCCCGTCCGCGAGATGTCCCCGAGGGTCTTGTCGGCGAGGGCCGCGATCAGCGGCTTCGCGGCGCGCGGGTCGCCGGAGGCGCCCAGAGCGGCATACACCGCGGTGCGGGTCGCGCGGTCGTGGTCCTTGGTCATCGCGAGCAGCGCGGTGACCGTGGCCCGGTCCGGCGCGTCGCTCACCAACGCGACCGCACCCCGCCGGACCGCGGCGTCCGTGCTGGTCAGCGCGGTCATGAGCACCGGGAGCGCCGAATCACCCTGGGCGCTCACCTGCTTCTTCGCCGCCGCGCGGTCGGCGTCGTCGCCGGTGGCATAGAGGCGGATCAGCCCGGTCGTCGCCTCCGGTGTGCGAAAACCGCCGAGGGCGACGATGAGCGCGTCGCGCCCGGTGGAGCGCGGATCGGCCAGCGCAGCGAGGAGCGCCGGAGTCGCCCGGGAGTCGTGCGAAGCCGCAAGAAGACTCGCGATCCGCGCCGTTGCGGGGTATGCCGCTCCCTCCGCCGCTGTCATCAACGGCTCCACGACGGACTCGCCGAGCCCCGCGAGTGCCGTCGTCGCGGCGTCCACCGTGCCGGTCTTCGTCCCGGAAAGGGCGCCGATGAGGGCCGCCACGCCGGGTGCGCCGAGACGCGCGAGGGCCCGCGCGGCCGACTCCCGCACCTCGGCGCTGGGGTCCGTCAAGGCCGCGCTGAGCGGTGCCAGTGCCGACTGATCCCCGGCCGCCCCGAGCGAGGCCGCCGCCGTTGCCCGGACATGCTGCTGCGAGGCGCGAAGATCGGTGAGATTGTCGTGAGCGTCGTCCGTGCAGCCGCCGACCGCGAGGACGCCCGCGACGGCCATGCCGATGGCCACGTGCTGCCTGACGCGGCGGACGTCCGCAGCCCGCCTCGTCGGGGGTCGGTCATCGACGGTCATGCTCGAACGTAACACCCCCGGTCTGCGGCCGCGAGCCCCGTCCGGCGAGGCCACCCGCCGATCCCCTACGCCGCTCCGGTGCGGTTCGCTCACGCCGGAGCGGGAACCCGGGAGTCGCGGATGACGTCGACGAATCGGCCCATGATCTCGTTGAGGCCGAAGTCCTTCGGCGTGAACACCGCCGCCACACCGAGCTCGCGCAGCTTCGCCGCATCGGACTCGGGGATGATCCCGCCGACCACGACGGGGATATCCGCGGCGTCGGCCGCGCGGAGCCCGTCGAGAATCTCCGGCACCAGTTCCATGTGGGAACCCGAGAGGATCGAGACACCGACAAGGTGGACGTCTTCGGCCACGGCTGCGGCGACGATCTGCTCCGGAGTCAGCCGAATGCCCTGATAGATGACCTCGAAGCCGGCATCGCGCGCCCGGACGGCGATCTGCTCGGCGCCATTGGAGTGACCGTCGAGACCGGGTTTGCCGACGAGCAGCCGCAGCCGACCGCCCAACTCCTCGCCCAGCTCTGCGACCCGCGCCCGCACCGCGACCAACTCGTCGCCGGACGCCGTCCCGACCGAGCCGGACACGCCCGTCGGCGCGCGATATTCGCCGAACTCCTCGCGCAACGCCTGGGCCCATTCGCCGCCGGTGACCTCGGCCCGGGCGCACTCCAGCGTCGCGGCCATGAGGTTGATGTCGGTCCGGGCGTCGTCCTTGAGGCGAGCGATGGCCGCAGCGGCCCGGTCCCGCTTGGCCGGATCGGCGTCGCGGTGTTCGCGCCAGGCGCGCACGGCCGCGGCGGCGGCCGCCTCGACGCCCGCGTCGACCGTCTGGATCGCCGTGTCCAGATCCTCGGTGAGCGGGTTCGGTTCGGTCGTCTCGAACTTGTTGACGCCGACGACGATGTCCTCGCCGGCCTCGATCCGCTGACGCCGCAGCGCGTGGGAGGCGACGAGCGCCGACTTCAGGTAGCCGTTCTCGACGGCGGCGACTGCCCCGCCCTGCTCGGCGATCCGGGCCATCTCGTCCTTCGCCCCGGCGACGAGCGCGTCGACCTTGGCCTGGACGACCGGAGAGCCGGCGAGCAGATCGTCATACTCCAACAGGTCGGATTCGTAGGCGAGGACCTGCTGGATCCGCAACGACCACTGCTGGTCCCACGGGCGCGGCAGGCCGAGCGCCTCGTTCCACGCCGGGAGTTGCACGGCCCGCGCCCGCGCGTCCTTGGACAGCGTCACCGCGAGCATCTCGAGGACGATCCGTTGGACATTGTTCTCGGGCTGAGCCTCGGTGAGGCCGAGCGAATTGACCTGCACGCCATACCGGAACCGCCGCTGCACCGCATCGGTCACGCCGTAGCGCTCCGACGTCAACTCCTCCCACAAGCGGACGAAGGCGCGCATCTTGCACATCTCCTCGACGAAGCGCACACCCGCGTTGACGAAGAAGGAGATCCGCGCGACGACCTCACCGAAGTCCGCTTCGGCGACGACACCGCGGTCGCGTACGGCGTCCAGCACGGCGATCGCCGTCGACATCGCGAATGCGAGCTCCTGGACCGGCGTGGCCCCGGCCTCTTGAAGGTGATAGCTGCAGATATTCGTCGGATTCCACTTCGGGATCTCACGGACGGTATAGGTGACGACATCGGTCAGCAGCCGCATCGACGGCCCGGGCGGGAAGACATAGGTCCCGCGCGAGAGGTATTCCTTGATGATGTCGTTCTGCGTCGTCCCGGCCAGTTTCCGGATGGCGACGGCCGGGTCCCCGCCCGCAGCCGCCGCCTGCTCCTCCGCGGCGACCTGATAGAGCGCGAGGAGCCACATCGCCGGCGCGTTGATCGTCATCGACGTGTTCATCTGGTCCAGCGGGATCTGGTCGAAGAGCGCCCGCATGTCGCCGATGTGACAGATCGGGACGCCGACTTTGCCGACCTCGCCGCGGGCGAGCGGGTGGTCGGAGTCGTATCCGGTCTGGGTCGGCAGGTCGAAGGCGACAGACAACCCGGTCTGTCCCTTGGCGAGGTTACGCCGATAGAGAGCGTTGCTGGCCGCGGCACTGGAGTGCCCGGCATACGTCCGCATCACCCAGGGGCGGTCGCGCCGGGGCGTGGGGGCAGGGGTGGGCGCAGCATCGGGCATACTCGCGACGCTACCCGCGACGTGGAGACCACGCGAGGGGATGCCGCGGTGAGGGTCACCACACGGGTGCGGTATGCCGCCGCATCGCCAACCGGCGAAGGAGGCGGCGGCAGCGCTCGTCGGCCGCGATCAAGCGCATCACCCGTCCGCGGCGCGTTCCGCGCCGGTGACACTCGAGAAGGAGACCGAGACCGGTGCCGTCGGCGATGAGCGCGTCACCGAGGTCGAGCAGCAGGGGACCCGACGCGGTGTCGATGACGTCGTGAAGACGCGGGCGCAGGTCGGCGGTGGTGTGGACATCGATCCGCCCGGTCACCCGGACCAGCGTCCCGTCCCCCTGCGTCCGCACATCCACGCGCGGCGCGGAGTGCGTCGTGGTGGTGGTCGCGATCATCTGCCCATCCCCTCGGCATGTGTTGTCGGTCTTTATACGCCGCGGGAGGGCATTCGGTTGCCTCCGACACGCGACAATTCCTCACATGGTCAATCTGACGCGCATCTATACCCGGACCGGAGACGACGGGACGACCGCTCTCGGGGACTTCTCCCGCACGACCAAGAGCGACCCCAGACTCTCGGCGTATGCCGATGTCAACGAGGCCAACGCCGCCATCGGCGTGGCGTTGGCCTGCGGAGATCTGCGGGCGGACGTCCGCGAAACCCTCCTGCGGGTGCAGAACGATCTCTTCGACGTCGGGGCCGACCTGGCGACACCGCTGCGGCCGAGCTATCAGTTCCCTCCACTGCGGGTCGAGGCGGGCTGGATCGACGAGCTGGAGGCCGACTGCGATCGCTATAACGCGGAGCTGGACAAGCTGCGCTCGTTCATCCTGCCGGGCGGGTCGGCGGGATCGGCCTACCTCCATGTGGCGACGACCGTCGTCCGACGGGCGGAACGCTCGGCCTGGGCAGCCCGGGAGGCGTATGGCGACGAGCCCGCCCCTGACGATGCACCCGGAGGCGTGAACCCCACGACGACGCAGTATCTGAACCGGCTGTCGGACCTGCTGTTCATCCTCGCCCGCGTCGGCAATCTCGACCACGGCGGCGACGTCCTGTGGCGTCCCGGTGGGGGCCGCGTCGAGGACCCGCGCGCCCCGGTGACGCGACCGGTCAGGTGATATTGACGCCGTAGCCGGGAGGTGCGCTCTCCATCCACGAGCGCATGGCCGTGTGGGAGCCGCGGGCCATGGCGAGCTCGAAGGGGGCTCCGTCCGCCTCTGCGCTCACGCGCACGGGGTCGGAGATACCAGGGATGAGATCACGAGTCGGTTGCGCCACACCCATCCGGACCGACGAGCGCCGCCATGAGCGCGATGGACGCAGGGTCAGGCCGGCGAAGGTGAACCACTCGAGGGCTTCGGGCCCGAAACGAAGCAACCCCAACCGCCACGCTTTGGCAGTCGGGGTTCGGAAGGCGCACAGCAGAACCGGCCCACTGGCGGCCAAGGCGTGTCGGCGAGCCCAAATGGAACAGACGATCAGCAGGGCGAGCGCGACGAACGCGGCGGCGACCGCCTCCGAGACCGTGAGCCACTCCGACACAAGCGGGTCCCGGATTCAGACCCCGGTCGGCTGGTCGACCGTGTCGGACACGATGCGGACCCGGTCGTCGTCGACCGAGAGGAAACCGCCGTCGATGGTGGCGGTGGCGACCCCACCCTCACTCTTGTGGATGCGCACGTCTCCGGCGGTGAGCACGACGAGCGTCGGTGTGTGTCCCGGCAGGATGCCCATATCCCCATCCACGGACCGGGCCGAGACCATCGTGGCCTCTCCGGCCCAGACCTGACGGTCGGCGGCGACGAGTTCAACCTGAAGAGCCACGACGATCCCTCACGCTCACGTTTCAACAATTGTCCAGAGTCTACCCATATCGCCGAACCCCACGGAGCCTGGTCGCCGGACCCGACGATCGAGGAGAATCGGGTCCCTCCGCGAAGCGCAGGGACCCGATCCGAGTCGATGAGGAGCCGAAGCCAGAATCACACGCTTCGGCGACGATCGAGGAGAATCGGGTCCCTCCGCGAAGCGCAGGGACCCGATCCGAGTCGATGAGGAGCCGAAGCCAGAATTACAGATTCTTCTGGATCTCGGCCCACTGGCGCTCGACATCCTCGAGCCCACCGCACATGAAGAACGCCTGCTCACCCACGTGGTCGTAGTCGCCGTCGCAGATCTTGGTGAAGGCCTCGATGGTCTCGTTGAGCGGGACGGTCGAGCCCTCGATGCCGGTGAACTGCTTGGCGACGTAGGTGTTCTGCGAAAGGAACCGTTGGATGCGGCGGGCCCGGTTGACGAGGATCTTGTCCTCCTCGGAGAGCTCGTCGATGCCGAGGATCGCGATGATGTCCTGGAGTTCCTTGTTGCGCTGAAGGATCTGCTTGACCCGGACCGCGGTGTTGTAGTGCTCCTCGGTGATATAGCGCCGGTCGAGGATCCGGCTGGTGGAGGTCAGCGGGTCCACGGCGGGATAGATACCGAGCGACGCGATCTCACGGGAGAGTTCCGTCGTCGCGTCGAGGTGGGCGAAGGTGGTGGCCGGGGCCGGGTCGGTGTAGTCGTCGGCCGGCACATAGATCGCCTGCATCGAGGTGATCGAGTGCCCACGCGTGGAGGTGATGCGTTCCTGGAGCACACCCATCTCGTCGGCGAGGGTCGGCTGGTAGCCGACGGCGGACGGCATACGGCCGAGCAGGGTGGAGACCTCCGAACCCGCCTGGGTGAATCGGAAGATGTTGTCGATGAAGAGGAGCACGTCCTGCTTCTGGACGTCACGGAAGTACTCCGCCATCGTCAGGGCCGAGAGGGCGACGCGCAGGCGGGTGCCCGGCGGCTCGTCCATCTGGCCGAAGACGAGCGCGGTCTGGCCGAGAACGCCGGCCTCCTGCATCTCGACCATGAGGTCGTTGCCCTCGCGCGTGCGCTCGCCGACGCCGGCGAACACCGAGACACCGCCGTGGTCGCGCGCGACTCGGGCGATCATCTCCTGGATGAGGACTGTCTTGCCGACACCGGCACCGCCGAAGAGACCGATCTTGCCACCCTGGACATACGGCGTGAGCAGGTCGATGACCTTGATGCCGGTCTGGAACATCTGCGTCTTGGACTCGAGCTGGTCGAACGCGGGCGCCGAGCGGTGGATACCCCAGCGTTCGCCGACCTCCAGGACCTCACCGGGCTCCAGGTTGAGGCAGACGCCCGTGGTGTTGAAGACCTTGCCGAGCGTCACGTCGCCGACGGGCACGGAGATCGGGCCGCCGCTGTCCTGCACCTGAGTGCCACGGACGAGACCATCGGTCGGCTGCAGCGAGATCGCGCGAACCATGTTGTCGCCGATGTGCTGGGCGACCTCGAGGTTGAGCGTGCGCGCGCCCCCGCCTTCGCCCTGGGCGCCGAGATCGATGGTTGTGGTCAGTAGGTTGTACTGATCCGGCATGGCGTCCGCTGGGAATTCGACGTCGACGACCGGGCCGATGATGCGCGAGATGCGCCCGACCCCGCCGGCGTTGGTCTGCTCGGTCTCGGGAAGCGTGGCAGTCATGTGTCTCTCTACCTTCTACTTGGACTCGGCGAGGGCGCTGGCGCCACCGACGATCTCGCTGATCTCTTGGGTGATCTCCGCCTGGCGGGCCTGGTTGGCGAGGCGGGTGTAGTTCTTGATGAGGTTCTCCGCGTTGTCGGTGGCCGACTTCATCGCCCGCTGACGGGCGGCGAGTTCGGATGCCGCCGCGCTGAGCATGCAGGTCCAGATCCGCGAGGTCACATAGCTCGGCAGCATCGCCGCCATGACCTCCTCGGCGCTGGGCTCGAACTCATAGAGCGGGAGGAGGTCCGGCTTGCCGTCGTGATCGGCGTCCACAGGGGGGTCGACGACCTCGATGGGCAGGAGGCGCAGGACCCGCGCCTCCTGGTTGACCATCGTGTTGAATCGGGTGTAGACGACATGGACCTCGTCGAGGCCGCCCTCGTCCGTCGGCTTCAGGAAGTCGGCGATGATCCGCCGCGAGATCTCCTGGGCGCGCTCGACCTGCGGCTTCTCGGTGTTGCCGGTCCACTCGGCCGCGTAGTCACGCCCGCGGAACTTGTAGTAGGTCACCGCCTTGCGCCCGACGAGATAGGCGACGATCTCCTTGCCCTGCGCGCGCAGGTCGTGGATGAGCCGCTCGCTCTCCTTCATCGCTCCGGATGCATAGGCGCCGGCGAGACCCCGGTCGCTGGTGAGGACGACGACGCCCGCGCGGCGGGGGTTCGGCTTCTCCGTGGTCAGCGGGTGCTCGTAGTTGCTGTGCGCGGCCAGCGCCGACAACGAACGCGTGATCGCGTGCGTGTAGGGCGCCGACTCCAGCACCGACTGACGCGCCTTGACGACACGCGAGGCGGCCATCAACTCCATCGCCCGGGTGATCTTCTTCGTCGCCGAAACCGACCGGATGCGCTGCCGGTAGACCCGGATCTGCGCTCCCATACGTTCCCGCCTTCCTCAGTTGGTCGTATGCCGACTCGCCCGCCGCGCGCTCAGCGCTGGCGAACGATCTGGGCCTGGTCGATCTCGTGCTCGAGCGCGCCGGGGTCGGGTTCGTTCCCCACCGGAACGTGGTGCGTGCCCGATCCGTCGAACTGCTTCTTGAACTCGCCGATCGCGCGCTCGAGCGACTGCTCGGTGTCGGGCTCGAACTTTCCCGTCTCCCGGATCGTGTCGAGGATGCCCTTGTTCTCACGGCGCACGGCATCGAGGAACTCGACCTCGAAGCGCTGGACGTCCTCGACCGCAATGTCGTCGAGTTGGCCAGTCGTGCCCATCCAGATGGAGACGACCTGCTCCTCCACGGGATAGGGGTTGGACTGCTTCTGCTTGAGCAGTTCGACGAGGCGGCCGCCACGCGCGAGCTGGGCCCGAGAAGCCGGGTCGAGGTCGGAGGCGAACATCGCGAAGGCCTCGAGCGCACGGAACTGGGCGAGGTCGAGCTTGAGCCGGCCGGAGACCTGCTTCATCGCCTTGATCTGGGCGTTGCCACCGACCCGAGAGACCGAGACACCCACGTCGATCGCGGGGCGGACGTTGGCGTTGAAGAGGTCGGACTGGAGATAGATCTGACCGTCGGTGATCGAGATGACGTTGGTCGGGATGTAGGCAGAGACGTCGCCCGCCTTGGTCTCGATGATCGGCAGACCGGTCATCGACCCGGCGCCGAGCGCGTCGGAGAGCTTCGCGCACCGCTCGAGGAGCCGGCTGTGGAGATAGAAGACGTCACCCGGGTAGGCCTCGCGACCCGGCGGGCGGCGCAGCAGCAGCGACACGGCGCGGTAGGCCTCGGCCTGCTTGGACAGGTCGTCGAAGACGATGAGGACGTGCTTGCCGGCGTACATCCAGTGCTGGCCGATGGCCGAGCCGGTGTAGGGCGCGAGGTACTTGAAGCCGGCGGAGTCGGAGGCCGGGGCGGCGACGATGGTGGTGTACTCCATCGCGCCGGCGTCCTCGAGGGTGCCCTTGACCGCGGCGATCGTCGAGCCCTTCTGGCCGATGCCGACATAGATGCAGCGAACCTGCTTGGCCGGGTCGCCGGTCGCCCAGAACTCCTTCTGGTTGATGATCGTGTCGACGGCCACGGTCGTCTTGCCGGTCTGACGGTCGCCGATGATGAGCTGGCGCTGGCCGCGGCCGATCGGCGTCATCGCGTCGACGGCCTTGAGGCCGGTTTGCAGCGGCTCGTGGACCGACTTGCGGGAGACGACGTTGGGCGCCTGGAGTTCGAGCACGCGGCGGCCCTCATTGGGGATGTCGCCGAGACCGTCGATCGGGTTGCCGAGCGGGTCGACGACCCGGCCGAGGAAGCCGTCGCCGACCGGCACCGAGAGGACTTCGCCGGTGCGCTTGACGACCTGGCCCTCCTCGATCTTGGAGAAGTCGCCGAGGATGACGACACCGATCTCGTGGACATCGAGGTTGAGCGCGATGCCCAGCGTCCCGTCCTCGAACTGGAGCAGCTCGTTGGTCATCGCCGAGGGCAGGCCCTCGACGTGGGCGATGCCGTCACCGGCGTCGATGACCCGGCCGACCTCTTCCCGTGAGGCCTCGCCGGGCTGGTAGGACTGGACATAGGCGTCCAGCGCGTCCCGGATCTCCTCGGGACGGATCGAAAGCTCCGTCATCTCAGTTTCTCTCCTTCGAGTTCCGCACTGTGGCGGCCGACTGTGTTGAGTGCGGTTCGTATGGTGTTTCAGCGTTGGTGGTGCGACCCCGGCGAGCCGGGTGGTCAACCGCCGAAGTGGCGGCGAGCGGCTTCGAGCTTGCGGGCGATGGTCCCGTCGATGACTTCATCGCCGATCTTGACCCGCAGGCCGCCGACGACCGACGGGTCGATGACCGACTGGACCTGGATGGCCCGGCCATAGATTCGGCCGAGCGCGTCCCGCAGCCGGGTCATCTCCGCCTCGTCCAGCGAACTCGCCGAGGTGACCACGGCGGTCAACTGGTTGCGGCGCTGCGCGGCCAGCGCGAGGTAGGACTCGAGGACGGCGTCGAGACGGCGCCCGCGCGGAGACTGAACAGCTTGCTGCGCCAATCGGATCGTCTCGGGGGTGGCTTTGCCCTCGAGCAACCGGCTCACCATCTCGGCCTTGCCCTTGGCGCTGCCCTGGCGGTTGGTCAGTGCATCGCGTAGCTGTGGCGTGCCGGCGACGATCCGTTCGAAGCGGAAGAGCTCGTCCTCCATCGCCTGGAGCTTGCCGCGCCGATCGGCCCGGTCGACGACCGAGACGACGGCGAGATTCTCGATCGAGTCGGTGAAGTCCCGCTCGTCGGCCCACCGCTGCCCCGCGAGCGCAGCGAGAACGTGGACGGTCTGACCGGTGACCTTGCCGCCGAAGAGGCGCCGGACGAGTTCGCTCTTGCCGGTCCCGTCGCGCGACGGGTCGGCGAGTGCCCGGCGCAAGGTCGCGCTGCCCTCGATGCTGCCCAGGGCGGCGAACAATTCCTCGGCCAGCTGGCCCGAGTCGAGCGACCCGAGCACCTCCCCGAGAGACCTCTCGCCCGCCGCCGCCGCGGCCCGTGAGCTGCCGCGCATCAGGAATCGACCTTCTGTGGCGTGATCGCGCCCGACTCGAGTTCGGCGAGGAATCGGTCAACGATGCCCTTCTGGCGAACCTCGTCGTGGAGCGACTCGCCGACGATCTTGCTCGCGAGATCGGTCGACAGCCGGCCGACCTCACCCCGCAGGCTCGCCGAGGCGGTCGCGCGCTCGGCCTCGATCTGACGGTGGGCGCTCTCGGTGATCCGGGATGCCTCGGCCTGCGCCTGGCCCCGGATCTCCTCGGCGATGGCCGCGCCCTGCGTGCGGGCCTCTTCGCGGATCCGCGCGGCCTCGCCGCGGGCCTCCTTGAGCTGGGCGTTGTAGGAGTCCAGGGCGGCCTGCGCCTGGGCCTGCGCCTCCTCGGCGTGCTTCATCCCGCCCTCGATGGCCGCGGCCCGCTGGGCATAGAGCTTCTCGAGGTTGGGGACGACCTTGGAGGAGTACAGCCAGTAGAGGACCGCGAAGGCGACCACGCCGACGATCATCTCCGCCGGGTGCGGGAGGAGCGGAAGCTTCTCCGGCCAACCCGCCCCTTCACTGGCGGCAACGGATGCGAGGAACACGTCGCTTCCTATCTGTTGAACTCGAACGGATGGTCAGCGGTCGGTTTACTTGAAGACGAAGGCGAAGACGAGACCGAGGATGGCCAGCGCCTCGGTGAGCGCCATACCGGTGAAGGCGATGGTCTGCAGCATGCCGCGGGCCTCGGGCTGGCGAGCCACGCCGTTGATGTAGGCGGCGAAGATCAGGCCGATACCGATGCCGGGGCCGATGGCGGCGAGACCGTAGCCGAGGTAGGCGATTGAGCCCGTCATGGTGATTCCTTTCGAGTGGCACGGTTCGTTGAGCGAACCGTGTCGTGTGGTGGTTATGGAGTTATGCCAGGGGTTTGCTGATGGTGCGTGACTCAGTGGTGCTCGGAGACCGCGTCGGCGAGATACAGCGCGGTCAGCATGGTGAAGATGAATGCCTGGAGGAACTCGATCAGCAACTCGAAGGCCGTCATGAGGATCGAGAACGCGAACGACAGGACGCCCGCGCCCTTGAGGGGAACGCTGCCGTGGAGGAGGAGGTACTCGCCGCCGACGATGAACACCAGAAGCATCAGGTGGCCGGCCATCATGTTGCCGAAGAGTCGGAGGGCGAGCGTGAGCGGGCGGACGAAGAAGTAGGTCAGCAGCTCGAGCACGAGCATGATCGGCTTGAGCCAGCCGGGCAGGCCGGGCGGGATCATCGACCCGAGGTACTTCCCGACACCGCCCTTGGCCTTGATCGCGACTGCGTGATAGGTGAGGTAGACGACCGCCGTGAGAACGATGGGGAAGGCGATCCGGCTCGTGGTGGGGTACTGGATGAACGGGATGATGCCCGCCACGTTGTTGAGCAGGATGAGCGTGAACAGCGTGAACAGCAGCGGCAGGAACCGCTTGAAGTCCTTGGTGCCGATGACATCGCGCGCGATGGTGTTGCGCACGAAGTCATAGGTCTGCTCGACCAGCCACTGCCGCTTGCTCGGGACCAGCGCAAGCCGGCGCGTCGTCATGACGAAGAACCACCCGAGGACGACGACGGTGAGCAGCATCACCGCAGCCGGGCGGGTGAACGCCCAGTTGCTGTCGCCGCCGATGAGCGGCCACCAGAAGTCGGCGGTGCCCGGGGTCTCGAAGTGGGAGCCACCGTCGCCCTCGGCGACCAGGCTTGTCAGGAGTTGAGCGGAGATCACGTTCAGGCTCACTGCCTCTCTTCGACGGTGTCCGTCAGCGCCTCGGGGCGGCATGCGCACTGGACCGCGTGAACGGAACCGACCTGGGGTGCTGCTGGGGTGACTGTGACGTAGGTTAGCGGACCGGCGAGCACCCGGGGCAGGACGGCATCGCGCCGCGCCCGGCGTGTCCCGACCGGCTTCACGACCGCCCCCCGACCGGGTCGAGGGCGGCCTCGTCATAGACCGGCAAACGGGCCGCGCGGAAGGCGCGGATCGCGAACACCTGCCAGGTCAGCGTGACAACGAGGGCCGCGATTCCGAGCGCGGGCCCATCGACCCAGGCCCGGTCACGGAAGGCGATCATGAACACCAACAGAGCGAGCACCTGGCCGAGATAGACGGCCATGCCCACCGCAAGGAAGGCGAACGGGTTGGCGCTGCGGACCAGGCGGCTGAGCAGGAGCATCCCGGTAGCGAAGAAGGCGACCGCGACGACGGCGCCCATGAAGGCACTGGCGCCGGAAGACGGGCCGCGGAGCGCGGCATAGGCGATCGAGGTCACCACGCCGCAGGCTGCGGACGGGACAAGCGCGCCACGCAGCATGACTCCGAACGGCGCCCCGGCATGCGGAGTCACGGTCGGATGGACGCTCATCGGCGGGCGTGTCCTCGCTGTTTGGTCGATTGGCCGGGATGCCTGGACACCCACCCTAGTCCCGGCGGTTTCGCCAGTTCAGGGGGGTTCGCGGCGCTTGTGAACGCTATCACAAGCTCTGCATCGCCCTTGACGAGCGTCCATCAGGACGACACATCCGGTCGCTCCGGGATGGCGGCAGGCCGGTGGCCCGGAACGCTCAGCCGCGGGAGGAACCGGGTGAGCACCACGGCGAGGAGGAGCGCCGCGGCGAGTCCCGCTGCGGCCGCGTCCGCCGCGAAGAAGACGAACGAGATCGAACCGACCGCCGCCACGGCTGCCCAGAGCCAGAGGAGCAGGACGGCCCGCCGGTGTCCGTGACCGATCCGGAGCATCCGGTGGTGGAGGTGTTGCGCGTCCGGTGTCCAGGGGTGGCGGCCTTGACGGGTCCGGCGGATCACCGCGAGGACGACGTCGACGAGGGGCAGGAGAATGATCGCCAGAGGGACGAGAAGCGGGAGGAGGCTCGCAGCCACGGGGTTCGAGGAGACCTGCGCCGGGCTGATCGCGCCGGTGGTCGAGATCATCGCGGCCGCAAGCAGCAGGCCGAGAAGCAATGCCCCACTGTCCCCCATGAACAGCCGGGCCGGATAGAAGTTGTGCGGGAGGAAGCCCAGACAGCAGCCGAGCAGGGCCGCCGAGATGAACGTCGAGGACGAGAAGACGTTGGGCGGGTCGAACTGGCCGGAGATCCAGTAGCTGTAAGCGAGGAAGGTCGCGGCCGCGATCGCGACGACGCCGGAGGCGAGCCCGTCGAGCCCATCGATGAAGTTGACGGCATTCGTCGACACGACGACCGTGAGGATGGTCAGGACGGCGAGCAGCGGCGCCGGCAGAACTGTCGTGACTCCGAGGAAGGGCACCGAGAACAACTGCACGCCGCTGAACGCCATGACACCGGCGGCGACGATCTGGCCGGCGAGCTTCGTCAATGGGTCGAGTTCGACGACGTCGTCGACGGCGCCGACGATGCAGACGACTGCGCCGCCCACGAGGACACCCCACAGTTCCGGGGTGACGAATACCTCCCGGAGGAAGGGGAGGCGGGTCGCGACAAGGGTGGCCGCGGCATACCCGACGAAGATGGCGAGACCACCGAGCCGCGGGATCGGGACGGTGTGGACATCCCGATCCCGGACTTCGGTGAAGGCGTTGACCCGGAGCGCGAGTCGGTAGGCGGCGGGGACGGCGAGATAGGTCGCCGCCATCGCAACGAGGAGGACGAAGACGTACTCGCGCACCTAGGGGCTACCGCGGGTAGGCGGGGAAGCGGGTGACCAGATCGGTCACCTGCGCCCGGACCTCCCGGGTCACGGCGTCGGCGGGGTCGGCCTCCCCCTTGGTGATCGCGGTCGCGATGAGCTCGCCGATCGCGCGCATCTCCTCGGGTCCCATGCCCTGCGTGGTGACGCACGGGGTGCCGACCCGGATGCCGGAGGCGACGCTCGGCGGGGCTGGGTCGAACGGAATGGCGTTCTTGTTGAGGACGATCCCGGCGGCGTCGCAGCGCGCCTCGGCGTCGCGGCCGGTCACCCCGACGCCCTGGAGGTCGTGGAGGGACAGGTGCGTGTCGGTGCCGCCCGTCGTCGGTCGTATGCCGTGCTCCCCCAGCGCGCTCGCGAGGACGGCCGCGTTGTCGACGACCTGGCGGGCGTAGGCGGCATACTCCGGCGACGCACACTCCTTGAAGTTGACGGCCTTGGCGGCGATCGTGTGCATCTGTGGGCCGCCCTGCATCATCGGGAAGACGGCCTTGTCGATCGCCGCGGCGTGCTCGCCACGGCAGACGATGGCGCCGGAGCGCGGGCCGCGCAGCACCTTGTGGGTCGTGAAGGAGACGACATCGGCATAGGGCACCGGGCTCGGGATGGCCTTGCCCGCGACGAGACCGATGAAGTGGGCGGCATCGACCCAGAAGATCGCACCGATCTCGTCGGCGATGGCCCGGAAGCGCTCGAAGTCGATCAGCCGCGGAATCGCCGAGCCGCCAGCGAGAATCATCCTCGGCCGGTGCTCCTTGGCCAGCGACTCGACCTGGGCGTAGTCGATGTCCTCGGTCTCCTTGTCGACGCCGTAGCCGACCGCGTTGAACCACTTGCCCGAGAAGGAGACCTTGCTGCCGTGCGTGAGGTGCCCACCCATGGGCAGCGACATCGCGAGGATGGTCTCCCCCGGCTTCATGAACGCTCCATAGACCGCCTGGTTGGCGCTCGCACCGCTGTGCGGCTGGACGTTGGCGTGGTCGGCACCGAAGAGCTCTCGGCAGCGTTCGATGGCGATGTTCTCGGCCTTGTCGACTTCGGCGCACCCGCCGTAATAGCGACGGCCGGGGTAGCCCTCGGCATACTTGTTGGACAGGGTCGACCCGAGCGCCGTGAGGACCCGCGGCGAGCTGAGGTTCTCGCTCGCGATCAGCTGAAGACCGCCGCGGATGCGCTCGAGCTCCGAGAGCAGGACTCCCGCGATGTCGGGGTCGAAGGCGGCCAGCTCGTCGTAGTCGGAACCATAGAACGTCATCGCGTGACTCCCGTGTGGGGGGTGAGTGGTGGGCTCACTCTATTTCAGGGGCGCGCGGGTCGAGTTCGTCGGCCTCCGGCTCGGGCGGCGCGTCGTCAAGAGGCGAGTGGAGCGTGACGACGGCAGCCAACCGATCGGCATCAAGGCTGCCGAGCCGGAGAACGACCGGCTCGTCGCCGGTGCAGTCCAGGATCGTCGAGGGGGCGAGGTCCTCGCGCCGACCGGCGTCGATGTAGACGTCCACCGCAGCACCGAGGGCGGTCGCCGCCTCGAGCACGGAGTGCGCGGGCGATGCGCCGCTCAGGTTGGCGCTCGTCACGGCCATGGGGCCCACCTCACGAAGGAGGGCGAGCGCGGTGTCGTCGTTCGGCATCCGGAGTGCAACGGTGCCATTGGTGTCACCGAGGTCCCAATGGAGGGACGGCTGGGCGTGGACGATGACGGTGAGGGGGCCCGGCCAGAAGGCCTCGACGAGGTCGCGGACATAGGGCGCGACGTCGGCGGCGAGGCCGTCGATGGTGCGGATGTCTCCGACGAGCACCGGGGGCGGCATCTCACGGCCGCGTCCCTTGGCGTCGAGGAGACGCTGGACGGCATCGGCGTCGAAGGCGTCGCAGCCGATCCCATAGACGGTGTCGGTGGGCAGGACGACCAACCGACCGTCGCGCACGGCAGCGGCGGCCGCCTCCACCGCGGCCGGGCGGAACTCTGGCGAGGTAGCGTCGACGACCGGGCTCACGGGGGTCAAGAGTACGTCGGCGAAGGGTCAGGGATGGCCGGGACCCGCGGCGAGCCGCTTGCGCAGGAGGTCGGCGAGGGCCATGGACTCACCATCGCGTTCGCCGACGCGCAACGGAGCGGGGCTGGGCGGGAGGTGGACGCCGCGGACGCGGGCGAGGAGCGAGGGCGGGCACGAGAGGATATAGAAGTGCGCGTCGGCGTCGACGCCGACGGAGCGGTCCGGGAGGAGATACCAGCCCTGGATCCCGGTGCGGTAGCGGCCGTTTCCCCGGTAGGGACGGGCGGTGAGTTCCGTGGTCAGCAAGCCCGCCGACTGGGCGCCGGCGACGAAATCGGCGATGAGCCTGGCGCCGGCGCGCGCCTCGCCTTCCTTGGCCCGCGCCAGGGCCGCGGCGTGGAAGTCGGCGTTCTCCTTCGCCTTGGCGCTCCAGTCCTGCTCGCTCACGAGGTCAGTATGGGGCCGGACGGGCGTGAGCGAGCGCTGGCGGCGAATCGAATGCGGCATCACGACCCGGCTACGGAATGCCGGACTCGACCATGGCGGGGATAGTTCGGCCCGCGCACGGGCGATCGAGATCGTCCGGGCGGCCGCGGTTTTCCTCACCGATCGCGACGGGCTGGGCCGTTGGGTCGCTTCGTGGTGTTCGGCAGGACGATGATGGCGCTGCCGCCGCGGGCGGGGTAGGCCTTGATCGCCTCGGCCAGCTCGAGGTCGGCCTCGGTGGGACGGAGCCATTCGATGAACTTGCGCATGAATCAATCGTGCGCCCCCCTTGCACTATGCGTCCAATAGCAGTTATAGCCTCTATTCATGCGCCATTCGCATGACTAGCCAGGTCACTCTCCGTGACCGCGGCGAGCGACGACGGCGCGGGGTCGGCCGGTGAGGTCGCGGTGGTCGGTGAGGTCGCGCCATACGCCCGCGTCGGCGAGGGCGGCGAGCAAGGCCCGCCCCTGGACGTCGGCGTGCTCCATGACGAGCACTCCCCCGGACCCGAGGAGGGCGGCCGCCCGAGCGGCGACCCGGAGTGGGATGGCCAGACCGTCCGCGCTGCGGCCATAGAGCGCGAGGCCGGGGTCGTGGTCGCGGACCTCGGGATCGACCGGGACCTGGCCGTCGGGGATATAGGGCGGATTGGTGACGACGACGTCGACGTGGCCGGCGAGGTCATCGAGCGCGGTGGTCGCGTCGGCGAGATCGAGGCGGATGTCGAGGGCGAGCAGATCGCGGTTGCGGGCCGCCCACGCATGGGCTTGCGGGGAGAGTTCGACGGCGACGACCTCCGCCCCCGGCACTTCATCCTTGACGGCGAGCGCGATCGCCCCGGACCCGGTGCACAGGTCGACGACGACCGGATGCCGTATGCCGCTCTGCACCGCCGCGCGCGCCGCCTCGATCGCCAGCCCCGCCACGACCTCGGTCTCGGGCCGGGGGACGAAGACGCCCGGCCCGACCGCGAGGGTGAGCCGACGGAAGTAGGCGCGACCGGTCAGGTGCTGCAGCGGGACGCGGGCTTCGCGCTCGGCGAGCAATGCGGCATACGTCCGGAGGAAGGTCGGATCGGCGTTGTCCCGCAACACCATGCGGCGGCGAACCTCGCCCGTCGGCACCGCGAGGACGAACGCCGCGAGTTCGATCGCGTCCGCCTCGGCGGAGGCGATACCTGCCCGGGCGAGGGTGGCCCGCGCAGCCATGACCGCGGCATACACCGACGGGACGGGAGTGCTCACGCGCCGGCCAGGGCGGCGAGGCGCGCGGCCTCGTCGGCGCTCATCAGCGACTCGATCGCCGGGTCCAGCTCGCCGCCGAGGAAGATGTCGAGGTTGTAGGCCTTGTAGCCGGTGCGGTGGTCGCTGATGCGGTTCTCGGGGAAGTTGTAGGTGCGGATGCGCTCGGAGCGGTCGACGGTGCGCACCTGGGACTTGCGCGCATCGGACGCGGCGGCGTCGGCCTGCTCCTGGGCGATCTGGTGCAGGCGAGCACGGAGCACGCGCAGGGCGGACTCCTTGTTCTGCAACTGGGACTTCTCGTTCTGGCACGAGACGACCGTGCCGGTCGGCAGGTGGGTGATGCGGACGGCCGAGTCGGTGGTGTTGACGCTCTGCCCGCCCGGGCCGGAGCTGCGATAGACGTCGATCCGAAGGTCGTTGGGGTCGATGTGGACGTCGACTTCCTCCGCCTCCGGCATCACCCACACCCCCGCCGCGGACGTATGGATGCGCCCCTGGCTCTCGGTGACCGGCACCCGTTGGACGCGGTGCACCCCGCCCTCGAACTTCAGGCGAGCCCACGGAGCCTCGTCGGGGCCGGGCGTGCCCTTGGCCTTGACGGCGACCTGGACGTCCTTGTAACCGCCGAGGTCGGACTCGGTGGCGTCGATGACCTCGGTGCGCCACCCGCGCTTCTCGGCATAGCGAAGGTACATCCGCAGCAGGTCGCCGGCGAAGAGCGCGGACTCCTCGCCGCCCTCCCCCGCCTTGATCTCGAGGATGACATCACGGTCGTCGTCGGGGTCGCGGGGGATGAGCAGGCGGCGCAGGCGCTCGTGGGCGGCTTGCTCGGCCGCCTCGAGCGCCGGAACCTCGTCGGCGAAGGCCGCGTCCTCGGCGGCGAGCTCGCGGGCGGCGCCTAGATCGTCGTCGGCCGCGTGCCACGCGTGGTAGGCGGCGACGACGGGGCCGAGCGCGGCATACCGGCGACCGACCTCACGCAGGCGGGCCTGGTCGGCGATGACCGCGGGATCGGCCATGGCGCGCTCGCACTCGGCATGCTCGGCGAGCAGGGCGTCGACGGATTCGAACACGGCCGGGGCTCCTTGGGTCGATGGTGAACGGTCGGTGGCGATGACGGCGCGCGGGCACGGCATACGGACGTCGCCGGGAAATGCGAACGCGCCGGCTCACCGCATGGGGCGAACCGGCGCGTCGGGAAAGCTACTTGGCGGTCTTCTTGCCGTAGCGGGCCTCGAAGCGGGCCACACGGCCACCGGTGTCGAGGATCTTCTGCTTGCCGGTGTAGAACGGGTGGCAGTTGCTGCAGACGTCGGCGTGGATGACGCCGTTCTTGGCAGTGCTGCGGGTGGTGAACGTGTTGCCACAGGTGCAGGTCACCGTGGTCTCGACGTACGTGGGGTGGATGTCCTTCTTCACTGCTGCTCCTCGTATCTCTCCGGGTCGGCGAGCCCATCACGCGTGAAGATGCAGACCCTGCGCCGGGTGGCGCGTGCCGTGAACCGGACCGACGGACAAGTGTGCCAGATCGGCATACGACCACCCAAACGCCGTGCCGGGATCCGGCATTCCCGAGGGCCACGGCCGACCGCCTGATGCCGGAAAGTCCGCACTCGCAACGGAAGTCTTCCGCAGCGAACCGAGTCTTTCCGTTGCGCAGTCATACTGGCGTGGTGACCGAGAGCAGGAGGCCTCGCCTGACCGGGGACCTGCGTCCCAAGCGCCTTCGGAGGGAGTCGGAGGCCCCCTCCAGCGCGGCGGGCAGCCCGCCCGCACCGGGCCCGGGCCCGGGCATCCGTCCCGCGACCGCACACGACCTCACCTCGGTCATCGCGCTCCGGGCCCTGATGTTCGCGGCCATGGGCGCCCCGACCGAAACCGTCTCCGCGAACCCCTGGCAGCTCGCCGCTCGCCGGTGGCTCCAGGTCAACCTCACCAATCCCCTGGTGCACGTCACCGTGGCGGACATCAATGGGTCGGCGGTCGCGTGCGCGATCGGCGAGGTGATCGAGCGTCCACCCGGGCCGGCCAACCCCGATGGAGTCGTCGGCTGGCTCGGCAATGTCGCGACCTTCCCGGAATACCGCAAGACCGGGCTCGCCCAGCGTTGCGTCGATGAGGTCATGCGCTGGTTCGAGGAGGAGACGCAGGTCACCACCGTGGATGTGTTCGCGACGCCCGAGGGGCGTGGGCTCTATGCCGCACGCGGGTTCGTCGAGAACCGGTTCCCGGCGATGCGCGTCCGCATCGAGCGCGACGCGACCTGACCAGGCGACCACCCTCGGGACGTATGCCGCACGCCCGGGGTGCGCGGTCGGCATACGGCCTGGGCGTGGTCACCGACACCAACGGAAAGTCCTGCTCGCAACGGACGAAATCCGTTGCGAGCAGGACTCTGCGGCAGTGGGCGGAGAACTACTTGTCGTCCTCGTCACCGAGGCGGATGGAACTGGTCTGCTGGACCTGGACGAGAAATTCGTAGTTGCTGCGGGTCTTCCTCAGGCGGTCGAGCAGCAACTCGATGCCCTGCTGCGGGTCGAGGGCCGACAGCACCCGGCGCAGCTTCCACATGATCTTGAGCTCGTCGGGCGCGAGGAGGATCTCCTCTCGGCGGGTGCCCGACGGGTTGACGTCGACCGCGGGGAAGATCCGGCGGTCGGCGAGCTGGCGCGAGAGACGCAACTCCATGTTCCCCGTGCCCTTGAACTCCTCGAAGATGACCTCGTCCATCTTGGAACCCGTCTCGACGAGCGCCGTCGCGAGGATCGTCAGGGAGCCACCGTTCTCGATGTTGCGGGCGGCACCGAAGAACCGCTTCGGCGGATAGAGGGCCGAGGAGTCGACACCGCCGGAGAGAATGCGCCCTGATGCCGGCGCGGCCTGGTTGTAGGCCCGGCCGAGGCGGGTGATCGAGTCGAGCAGGACGACGACGTCGTGGCCGAGTTCGACCAGCCGCTTCGCCCGCTCGATGGCCAGCTCCGCGACCGTCGTGTGGTCGTCGGCCGGCCGGTCGAAGGTCGACGCGATGACCTCGCCTTTGACCGTCCGCTGCATGTCCGTGACCTCTTCGGGGCGCTCGTCGACGAGCACGACCATGAGGTGGGCCTCGGGGTTGTTGGTCGTGATCGCGTTGGCGATGGCCTGGAGGATGAGCGTCTTGCCCGCCTTGGGGGGGCTGACGATGAGCCCGCGCTGGCCCTTGCCGATCGGCGCGACGAGGTCGATGATCCGCGTCGTCAGCTGATTGGACTCGGTCTCGAGCCGCAGCCGCTCCTGCGGATACAGCGGAGTGAGTTTGCCGAACTCCGGCCGCTGCCGGGCGATTTCGGGAGTCATCCCGTTGACCGTGTCAAGGCGCACGAGGGGGTTGTATTTCTGGCGCTGGTTGCGACCGGTCTGAACCTGCTGGAGTTCCTCGCCGTCACGGGGGGTGCGCACGGCGCCGGTGACTGCGTCACCCTTGCGGAGGCCGTGGCGCTTGACCAGCCCGAGGGGAACATAGACGTCGTTGGGCCCGGGAAGGTAGCCCGAGGTCCGCACGAAGGCGTAGTTGTCGAGGATGTCGAGTATGCCGGCCACGGGCACCACGACGTCGTCCTCCGCGACCTGGGGCTCCTGCTCGAGTTCCCCGCCGCCCGCCGGCCCGTCCATGCGGCCGCGACGCTTGTCGCGATTGCGATTCCGGTTGCGGCTCCGGCTGCGACGGCCACCGCCCTCCCCCTCGTCGTCATAGCGGTTGCCCTGCTGGCCACCGCTCTGCTGACGATCCTGCTGGCCCTGCTGATGCTGCTGGCCGTCGCGGGCCTGACCGCCCTGCTGGGTCTCGCCGTTCTGCTGGCGGTCGTTCTGCTGGCGGTCGTTCTGCTGGCGATTGCCCTGGTAGCGGCCCTCGCCGCGGTTGTACTGACGCTGCGGCCGGTCCTGGCCCCGCTCACGGGGCTCGGCACCGTCACGGGCGCCGTCCTCGTGGGATCGGCTCTCGCCGCGGTGCTCCTCGCGCTCCGCACGACCGTGGCCCGCTTGCTCGGTGGCCAGGTCAACACTCCCGCCCTCGCGGCCGTGGTCGCCCTGCGGGCGCTCGGCCGGGGGCTGCTCGGCCGGGCTCGGCTCGGGGCGGCGCTGCTCGCCGGCGGGCTGGGCGCCCTCCCCAGACGCGGGGGCAGCGGTCGCGCCGCGCCCACGGCTTCGCGCCGGCGCCGGCCGCTGGCCGGACTGCTGGGCGCGGATGACGTCGATCAGGTCGTTCTTGCGCATCTTGCCGGTCCCCGAGATGCCCATGCTGCTGGCCAGGCCCTGGAGTTCGGCGAGCCGCATGGCGCTCAGGGCGCCTGATCGGCGTGGTTTCTCGGCCGCACCGGTCGCAGCGGGCTCGAGAGTGGTGGTGTCGGTCACGAAGGACCCTTTCCCTCGTCATCGGCCTGCACAGATCGTCGGCAGGCCTGGATTCGTTGCGGCCGAACGATTTCGGCCGGAGAGGAATCCTGAATACCCCGAATCTCGCGGAGCCGGACGGCACGCGCGGGGGCGTTCAGGTGGATTGCTTTCGCGAAGGTGGGGCGCACTGCGCCCACGCTTCCCCGCGAGTGCAGCGTCACTGTATCACCGCACGCCAGAAGTCAACACCAGGTCCAGGCGGCATGTTCCCGGCTCACGCCAACTGGACCCCCGCGGTCGCGAAGCCCGGGTCGAGGACACGCCACTGAGACGGCGCGTGCGCCGCCGCACCGGCCACGTCGGTGGCGAGGACGAGGACGGAGGGACCGGCACCCGAGATCACGGCGGCATGTCCCGCGGCGCGGAGGGTGTCCACGAGAGCCATCGACTCGGCATACGACGGACGACGGGCCTCCTGGTGCAGCCAGTCGCGCGTCGCCGGGACGAGCAGCGACGGATCGGCGGTCAAGGCATGGATGAGCAGCGCCGCGCGCGCGGAGTTCGCCGCCGCCTCGCGCAGGAGCACATGCGCGGGCAGGACCGCACGCGCAGTGGCCGTGCTCAACTGCACCTCCGGGCAGAACACCACCGGCCGGACGTCGGGGTGCGGCCGCAGGCACACCGTCCTCGTGTGCGGAATGTCGTCCGCGCCCGTCTCGTCGTCCGCCCAACTCAGCGTGAGCCCGCCGAACACGCTCGCCGACGAGTTGTCGGGATGCCCCTCGAGTTCCGCGGCGAGATCGTTGACCGCGGCGAGGTCGACGGCCGCCGCCCCGTCACGCTCGGCTGCCGCCAGGGCGTATGCCGCGCCGACTCCGGTGACGATCGCCGTCGCCGAGGAGCCGAGTCCACGACCGTGCGGAACCGCGTTGATGCACACCAGATCCAATCCCGCCGGCGGTGCGACCTCGAGAACCTCCCACGCCCGCAGCAACGAGCGAACGACGAGATGCCGCGCGTTTGTCGGCACGCTGCCGGCGCCCTCCCCCGTGACCGTCACCCGCACACCCACCTCTGCCGCCACCGTCACGGTGCAGCGATCGCGCAGCTCGAGGCCGACCCCGATCGAGTCGAACCCCGGCCCGAGGTTCGCGCTGCTCGCCGGGACCGACACCGTCACCGACCGGCCGGGCGTCCAGGGCATCACCACGAGGTCACCCGTCCAGACCGAGCGCCACCGCCGCGCTATAAACATCCACTGGGATCCGTTGCGGGACAATGGCATCGCCATCAGGGCGCTGCAGTGCCCACGCCGGGTCCTTCAACCCGTGACCGGTGACCGTGCAGACGATGGTCGCGCCGTGGGGCACTCCCCCGGCCGCATGGACCTGGAGCAGGCCCGCCACACTCGCCGCGGACGCCGGCTCGACGAAGATGCCCTCGGTCGCCGACAACAGGCGGTGCGCCTCGAGGATCTGCGCGTCGGTCACCGCCTCGATCCGCCCGCCCGACTCCTCGCGCGCGGCGACGGCCTGCGCCCAGGAGGCCGGATTGCCGATCCGGATCGCCGTCGCGATCGTCTCGGGCTCGTCGACGGGATGGCCGAGGACGATCGGCGCCGCCCCCGCGGCCTGGAACCCCCACATCTGCGGACGCTTGGTCGCGGGCCCGTCCGGGACACCAGCGAGACCGTGCCCCGCGGCATACTCCCGATAGCCCTTCCAATAGGCGGTGATATTGCCCGCGTTGCCGACGGGCAGACAGTGGATGTCGGGAGCGTCACCGAGGGCATCGATGATCTCGAACGACGCGGTCTTCTGCCCCTCGATCCGCGCGGGGTTGACGGAGTTGACGAGTTCGACGGGATAGGACTCGGCAAGCTTGCGGGCGACCTCGAGGCAGTCGTCGAAGTTGCCCTCGACCTGCAGCAACGTGGCCCCGTGCGCGATCGCCTGGCTCAGCTTGCCCATGGCGATCTTGCCGTCGGGAACGAGGACCGCGCACGCCATGCCGGCCTTCGTCGCGTATGCCGCGGCACTCGCGCTCGTGTTCCCCGTGCTCGCGCAGATGACCGCCTTGGCGCCGTGCTTGGCCGCCATCGAGATGGCCGTCGTCATCCCGCGATCCTTGAACGAGCCGGTCGGGTTGAGACCCTCGTACTTGACGAGCACCCGCGCCCCGACGTGCGCGGCCAGCTTCTCCGCCTCGATGAGCGGCGTCCCGCCCTCGAGGAGGGTCACGACGGGGGCACCGTCGAGCAGGGGGAGGCGGTCGGCATACTCCCGTATGACGCCGCGCCACTGATGGGCCATGGTCAGGCTCCTTCCACGCGCATGACAGAGATGACGTCGGCGACGCTGTCCAGGTCGGCGAGGGCGTCGACGGTGGCCTGGAGGGCCGCCTCGCTCGCCCGATGGGTGACGACCACGAGGTTCGCGCGCTGACGCCCGGTCTCGGGGTCGGTCGCGACGTGCTGGCGCACTGTCTCGATCGAGACAGCGTGTGCGGCGAAGGCCGCCGCGACCTGGGCGAGGACGCCCGGACGGTCCTCGACATCGAGACTGATGTGATAGCGCGTCGCGGAGAGGCCGAAGTCGAGCACCGGCAGGTCGGCGTATGCCGATTCTCCCGGCCCGCGGCCGCCCGCCACCTTGTGCCGGGCCGCCGCGACGAGGTCGCCGAGGACCGCGGAGGCGGTCGGGTCGCCCCCGGCCCCGCGGCCATAGAACATCAACTGCCCGGCGCCGCGGGCCTCCACGAACACGGCGTTGTAGGCGTCGCGGACGGAGGCGAGTGGGTGACTGCGCGGGATCATCGCCGGGTGGACGCGGACGCTGATCCCCTCCCCCGACTCGCCCTCGGCCCGCTCGGCGATTGCGAGCAGCTTGACCACGCAGTCCATCTCTCGCGCGGCCGCGATGTCGGCGGCCGTGACCTCGGTGATGCCCTCACGGAAGACGTCGCGGCCCGCGACCCGGGTGTGGAAGGCGAGCGAGGCGAGGATAGCCGCCTTCGCGGCGGCATCGAACCCCTCGACGTCGGCGGTGGGGTCGGCCTCGGCATACCCCAGTGCCTGGGCCTGAGCCACGGTCTCGGCGAACCCGGCACCGGAACTGTCCATCTTGTCGAGCACGAAGTTGGTCGTCCCGTTGACGATCCCGAGCACCTTCCGAATGTGGTCGCCCGCAAGCGATTCCCGGATCGGGCGGAGGATGGGGATGGCACCGGCGACGGCCGCCTCGAAATAGAGGTCGACCCCGGCGGCGTCGGCCGCGGCATACAGTGTCGGGCCGTCCTCGGCGAGGAGCGCCTTGTTGGCCGTGACCACGGATGCGCCGTGCGCGATCGCGGAGAGCAGCAGCGCGCGTGCCGGATCGATGCCGCCGACGACCTCGACGACGATGTCGGCCCGCGTGACGAGGCCGGCGGCATCCGTGGTGAAGAGGGTCGGGTCGACCGGGACGTCGCCGCGATCGCGTCCGGCGCGGCGCACGGCGATCCCGATCAAGTCGAGGGGGGCACCGGCACGCGCGGCCAGATCCGCGGCGTGCTCGACGAGGCCGCGGGCGACGGCGGAGCCGACCACACCGCAGCCGATCAAGGCGACCTTGACGGACGAATCGTTGTCCTTCATGGGTTCTCGATTTCTCTTCAGCCGACGTCCAGGCTCAGCAGATCGTCGATCGTCTCCCGCCGGATGAGAACGCGCGTCACGCCGTCCTTGACCGCCAGGACCGGGGGCCTCGGGGTGTGGTTGTACTGATTGCTCATGCTCCGGCAATAGGCGCCGGTGCCCGGGACCGCGACGAGGTCGCCGAGGGCGAGATCGTCGGGGAGATATTCGTCCAGGACGACGATGTCGCCACTCTCGCAGTGCCGGCCGACGACACGAGACAGACGGGGACGGGCCCCGGAAGCCCGCGAGGCGAGGGTGACGGAGTAGTCCGCCTCATAGAGGGCCGGCCGGATGTTGTCGCTCATGCCCCCGTCGACGGACACATAGCGCCGCGAGAATCCTTCTCCGAGAGCGACATCCTTGATCGTCCCGACCTCATAGAGGGTGATCCCGGCGGGACCGGCGATGGCCCGCCCAGGCTCGATCGACACGCGCGGGACCCGGCTGTTGTCGCCGGTGCCGATCGCCTTGAACTCGCGCCGGACGATGTCCGCGAGTTGCTCGGCCAACTGGTCCGCAGCGAGCGGGGTGTGCTGCGAGGTGTAGGCGATGCCGTATCCCCCGCCGAGGTCGATCTCCGGCAGGTCGGCGCCGGTGGTGTTGACGATCTCGGCGTGCAGGTCCACGAGCCTGCGGGCCGCGAGCTCGAACCCCGTAGTGTCGAAGATCTGACTGCCGATGTGGGAGTGAAAACCCAACAGCCGAAGGGTGTCCGGGTGCGCGAGGACGGCGTCCGCGGCGGCCCGCGCGACCCCGTCGGCGAGGCTGAAGCCGAACTTCTGATCCTCGTGCCCGGTCGCGATGAATTCGTGCGTGTGCGCCTCGACCCCGACCGTCACCCGGACCATGACCGGCGCGACGACGCCGAGGTCGCGGGCGATAGTGTCGATGCGCGCGATCTCGTCGAAGGAGTCGGCGACGATGCGTCCCACACCATGGGTGAGCGCCATACGAATCTCGTCGGCCGACTTGTTGTTGCCGTGCAACGCAATCCGCTCACCCGGGAAGCCCGCCCGGATGGCGACGGCGAGTTCTCCACCCGTGCAGACGTCCAAGGAAAGGCCCTCCTGGTCGACCCAGCGGGCGACCTCTGTGCACAGGAAGGCCTTGCCGGCGTAGTAGACATCGGCGCCACCGGGGAACGCGGTCGCGAAGGCGTCGCGGAAGGCCCGCGCGCGCGCCCGGAAGTCCACCTCGTCGATGACGTATGCCGCGGTCCCCCACTCCCGCGCGAGGCTCACCATGTCGACGCCGCCGACGACGAGCCGCCCCTCAGCGTCCCGGCGGGCGGTCTGCGGCCACAGTTGCGGCAGCAACTCCATGACGTCGCTCGGGTGGGGCAGCCAGATGGGCGGCCCGCCATAGCCCTCGGCGTGGAGTGCGCCGGCCTCGTGTGCGCGCATCCGGCTACATCCTCTCCGGCGCGGAGACGCCGAGCAGGTCGAGGCCGTTGGCGAGGACCGTCCGGGTCGCGTCGTTGAGCCACAGCCGGGTCCGGTGAAGGTCGGTGACCGGCTCGTCGGCGTTCATCGGCCGGACCCGGCAGGTGTCGTACCACTTGTGATACCGCCCCGCGAGGTCCTCGAGATAGCGCGCGACGCGGTGCGGCTCCAGGAGCTCCGCCGCCTGCGCGACGACCCGCGGATAGTCCGCGAGGATCGCCAGCAGAGCTGCTTCCGTTGGATCGGCGAGCAGGCCCGGGTCGAACCCGTCCCCTCGCGCGACGCCGTCCTCGGCGGCGAGCCGGGCCACATTGGCCGTGCGGGCATGGGCGTATTGCACATAGAAGACCGGATTGTCGTTGGTCTGCCGGCGCAGTTCCTCGCCGTCCAGCGAGAGCGGGCTGTCGGCGGGATAGCGGGCGAGGGAGTAGCGCAGGGCGTCGGTGCCGATCCACTCGAGCAGGTCGTCGAGATAGAGCGCGTTGCCGCGCCGCTTGCCCATCCGCTCGCCGCCGATCGAGACCAACTGGCCGATCTTGACCTCGATATTGTGCTCCGGGTCGTCGCCGGCGCACGCCGCGATCGCCTTGAGGCGGCCGATGTAGCCGTGATGATCGGCGCCGAGGAGATAGATCTTCTCGTCGAACCCCCGGTCCTTCTTGGACAGGTAGTAGGCGGCGTCCGCGGCGAAATAGGTCGGGACGCCGTTGGCGCGGATGAGGACCCGGTCCTTGTCGTCGCCGAAGTCGGTCGTCCGCAGCCAGATCGCCCCGTCGCGATCCTCGACGTGCCCTTGCGCGCGCAGCCGGGAGATCGCCTCCTCGACTGCACCGGCGTCGTGCAGTTCCTTCTCGGAGAACCACACATCGAAGGTGACATGGAAGGCGTCGAGCGTGTGCTGGATCGCAGCGAGCTGCGCCGGGTAGCCGACGGCGATCGCTTGGGCGACCGCCTCGTCCTCCGGGAGGTCGAGCACGCCTGGGCGTGCCGTCCGCAGGAGCTCGGCGAGGGCGTCGATGTGGTCGCCGGAATAGCCGCCCTCCGGCGGCTCACTCCCCCGGGCGGCCGCGAGGATCGAGCGCCCGAACTTCTCCATCTGCAGGCCGGCGTCGTTGATGTAGTACTCCGCCGCGACCTGCGCCCCGGCAGCGCGCAGTTGCCGGACCATCGCATCACCGAGCGCTGCCCACCGGGTGTGACCGATGTGGAGCGGTCCGGTGGGGTTGGCGGAGATGTATTCGAGGTTGACCGTCCGCCCGCGTGCCGAGTCACCCCGGCCGTATGCCGATCCCGCCCCGACGATCGCCCGCGCGAGGTCGCCGGCGCTCGCCACCTCCAGGGTGATATTGAGGAACCCGGGTCCGGCCACATCGATGGCGGCGATGCCGCCCACCCGGCCCAGCGCGTCGGCGAGTTTCGTCGCCAGCTCGCGAGGCGGCATACCCGCCGGTTTGGCCAGTTGCATGGCGATGGTGCTCGACCAGTCCCCATGCCCGGCCTGGCGCGGACGTTCGACCCGGAGGGATTCGGGCACCTGGACAGCGAGCTCGCCGGCGGCGACGAGTTCGGCCAGGGCAGCGCGGATCGCGGCGGCCAGGTCCTCGGGGGTCACCGGGTGATTCTACGAACCGGGAGCAGTGCCCTCGCACGTCGTTTCTCCGACCGAGACGTCAGGTCGATTCACGCACCCGCCGCGCGGCCTGGTAACCTCGGTCCTCGCGCCTGCGCCCGTCCGGGACTTCCGTCCGGGACATCCGCAGGCCCCCGTAGCTCAGGGGATAGAGCACCGCCCTCCGGAGGCGGGGGCGCAGGTTCGAATCCTGCCGGGGGCACAGTGTGATGGCTCGAGATATCGGCACGGCCCGAACCCTGAGGGTTCGGGCTTTTTGCCGTTCTGGGCGTTGGTGGTGGCGGGTGCGGTCGACGGCAAGCTCGCGCGGGAGGTCGACGGTGGTGGCGTCGATGATGGCGTTGTCGAGGCCGTGGATGAGGGCGGTGACGGTTCGGCCACCGTGGCGTCGTCCGAAGCCCGCTGACGAACTGCACACACGTGCCACGAGTCAGGAGGCGTACGTCGAAATCGGGTCGCGTCCCTGTCGTTGGCCGACGATCATGTGCGAGTGAGCCCACCTGCCGCTGTGCCGGCCGACGTTGTCCCGGACCCCCAGACCGTGACCCGGCTGCTTCGCGAGCAGGCTCCGCACCTGGCCGACATGACGGTCCAGTCAAGCAGCACGTCCGGTAGTAGCAACTGGGTGTTTCGCCTGGGGGACGCTCTGGCCGTCCGCTTGCCCCGGTCGGACGACTACGCCGCGGATCTGCTGAACGAAGTGCGCTGGCTGCCCCGTCTTGCGCCGAATCTGCCGGTTGCCGTTCCAGACGTCGTCGCAGTCGGACAGCCCAGCGGGACCTTCCCCCGACCGTGGGCGGTCGTGTCCTGGGTCCCAGGCAACCTTCCGCTCGCACTGGACGGCCCACAAGAGGCCCTTCTCGCAGAGTCCTTGGGCACCTTCCTCCAGAGCCTCCACGCTGTCGACACCGCCGACGTAACGACCGAGCCGGAACGCTCGGGCTACCGCTTCGGCGAGCCAGTCACCGAGATGATCGACCGATGGGCAGGTCGAGCGGCCGAAGAACTGGCGGACCTGTTCGACCCGGCCAGCGTTCGTGACGCATGGCAGCGTCTGCGCGACGTCCCCGCGGCCACCGAAGCCGCCTGCTGGGTGCACACCGACCTATCCGAGGAGAACCTTCTCACGGACGACGACGGGCGACTGACCGGCGTCATCGACTTCGGCGGAGTAGGCATCGGCGACCGCTCCGTCGACCTGCTCTACGCCTGGAGCATGTTCGACCCCCCTGCACGCGAGGTGCTCCGCGTCGCGTCTGGCGCCGACGACACCACCTGGACACGTGCCCGCGCGTGGGCATTCGTCGGCCCAGGACTGCTCACCATTGCGAACTACCGAACCACCATGCCCGGCCGAGTCGACCGCCTCACCAAGATGGTCGAGTCGGTCGCGGCCGAGGTGGGCATCCACCTCCGATGAGCCCCCGAATCGGGTGCGCGATCGCCGATCGGGGCCCGGAAGGCGAGGGGCTGGCGGGGAGCGTGCCGGGCTAGCGGCGCTACGCCCTTGCCTGCTGGTTCAGGACCGGGGAACGCTGGGCCGCAGCCGGCCCGGCGCCAAGGGGTCAGTTCTCCCATGCCATCGACAGGCTCGGTTTCCGGCCGGTCGTTGCGACAGCCTCGCGTGGCGCGAGGACATCGCGGAGGTCAGGGCCCTCGTGTCGCTCGTGTCCCCCGAAAAGGTGACTCGCGGGTCACTTCTTGGCTCCGTAGCGTGGCAGCGGCCCAACGAGGTGCCGACTGATTCGCATCACCTCGGAGTGCCCACACGTGCATACGCAACACCTGCCTCATCCCCCGACCGACGTCGAGCTCTGGTCCTACTTAGGGAATCGCTGATCTGGGAGCTTCTGCGGGTGGGAGGGCCGCCTGGGGGAGGCCGAGGGGGCGAAAGGGGGCCTCAACCTGCCCTTGTGGCCCCTGATTCGGGGCTTCATGGCCGGTTTCGGGCAGGCTGGCGCCTGGCCCTCACCCGGTCAGGGCGAGGGCACGGCCGCGCATCAGCCAGTTCGCCGAGGCGAACAGCATGTTCAGGTGGTTCAGGTTCTTGGCGAGGCCGCGGTACCGGGTCTTGGTGAACCCGAAGTCGCGCTTGACGATCAGGAACGGGTGCTCGACCTTGGCGCGCACACCGGCCTGGGCAGAGGCGATGGCCCGGTCCTGCTCGGGCATGGCCCGCAACGCGCCCTTGCGGGCCGCGATCCTCCACTCGATGCCGGACAGGTCCCCGCTCGTGGCGACGTCCGGCCGTTTCTCGACTCCTTGGTAGCCGGCGTCGGCGTAGACCACCTCGTCATCGGGTCGGACCAGGTGGGTGACCTGGTCCAGGTCGTGCACGTTCGCTGCTGTCGCGGTCACCGAGTGCACGTACCCGGTCCCCGCGTCGACACCGATGTGGCCCTTCATCCCGAAGTACCACTGGTTGCCCTTCTTCGTCTGGTGCATCTCCGGGTCCCGGGTCCCGGACGCGTTCTTCGTCGAGGACGGTGCGGCGATGATCGTGGCATCCACGATCGACCCGCCCCGCATGATCCACCCCTGCTCGGTGAAGATCTCACCCTGCTCGGCCAGCAGCCTGGCGCCCAGGTCATGCTTCTCCAGCAGATGGCGGAAGTGCAGCAGCGTCGTCGCGTCCGGGACCTGCGTGGTCGCGAAGTCCAGGCCCATGAACCGGCGCATCGCATACGAGTCGTAGATCGCCTCCTCCACCCCCTCATCGGACAGGGAGAACCAGACCTGCAGCAGGTACATCCGCAGCATGGTCTCCAGCGGTACCGGCTTACGACCCCGCTTGCCCACCCGGTCCCGGTAGTAATGGGGCTCGATCACGCCCATCCACCGACCCCACGGGATCGTGGCCTGCATCGTGTCCAGGAACTTCTCCCGGCGCGAGACCCGCCGCCTGTTGCCGTACTCGAGATCGGTGAAACTGGGCTGCTCATTGACCACACAGACATCATCCCGGCCAGCCGCTCACCAGGCCCGCACGCCACCCCGAACCACCGAAAAGATCAGCGATTCCTTAGGACCTCAGCGCCGCTGGGTGCAGTGGTGCATGACGGTCTCTTTCGTCCTCGCGGCGCTGAGCCTGGCCCGGTTCAGCTCCAACTCCATCTGGTTGATGCCCTTGCGCGTCATCCTGGGTCTCAACATCGCGGCGGTCACGGTCTCCGCCCTGTCTGGATGGCGCCGCCGCCGCGTGGCCCCGGATGACCATTCCCGGAGGGTGGCCGAGTTCCGTGAGTCGGCAGAACAGCCCACCGTCGATGTCTTCCTCCCCACCTGCGGCGAGGATCTGGCGGTACTCGCCAACACCTATCGGTTCGTCGACGCACTCCACGCCCATCGACATGTCACGGTCCATGTCCTCGATGACGCCGACCGGGAGGAGGTCGCCGTCCTCGCAGGTCGACACGGCTTCGACTACGTCGTCCGACCCGATCGCGGGCGGATGAAGAAGGCCGGTAACCTGCAACACGCCTTGTCGGTGACCTCGGGGCAGTTCATCCTCATTCTCGACGCCGATTTCGTGCCGCGCCCGGATGCCCTCGACCACCTGATCCCCTATATGGACGATCCCGGCACCGGCATCGTCCAGAGCCCGCAGTATTTCGACGCGCTCCCGACGATGTCGTGGCTCGAGCGGGGCGCAGGTGCCACTCAGGAACTCTTCTATCGGTGGGTCCAACCCAGCCGCGACGCCTCTGGGGCGGCGATCTGCGTGGGCACGTGCGCTCTCTACCGCCGCAGCGCGCTCGAGGCTATCGGGGGGTTCGCGCAGATCGAGCACAGCGAGGACGTCCACACCGGGATCTTTCTGCTTCGTGCGGGTTTCCGGACCCGATATGTCCCGATCCTGGTCACCAAGGGCGTCTGTCCCGACGACCTGGCCGGCTTCATGAACCAGCAGTACCGCTGGTGCAACGGCTCGATCACCCTGCTGCGGTCGGGGGAGGCGAGCCGCGAACCGCTGCGGATTCGTCAGCGGTTGTGTTTCTGGGCGGGTTTCCTCTACTACATCACCACTGCCGTCAACGTTTTCGTCATCCACCTTCCCGCCGTCATCATGGCCTTCTGGTTTCCGGGTGACGTCGTTGCCTCGCATTTCATCCCGTTCCTCGCGGGGATGTGGGTCTATTTCGTCCTTCTTCCCGCAGTGTCACGGACGCGCTGGCGCTTCGAGGTCCTCCGCGTGCAGATGACGTACTCGTTCTGCCACGCCGTGGCGATCGCAGACAAGCTACGTCATCGAACCGCGGGGTGGGTGGCGACCGGATCCGTGGGAAAGACCAGCACGCTCGCGCGCCGGATCGCCCGCGTCGGGGCGCTCTCGCTCACGGTGATGCTCGCCGCGTCGTGGGCGTCCGCGCTGCGGGCGGACGCGGCATACGGGCTGCACAGGTACTGGCCGATGCTCGCGTTCCTGCTCGCCTATACCTATCTCACCCTGCCGCTGACCCTCGGCTTCTATCGTGTTCTGGGCTGGCTCCCGAGCAGGCCACTCGGCGGTCAGATGCGTCGAGAAGCACCGAGACGACGGCGCATCTCCCGCCTCGAAATGGCCTCCAGCACGATCGTCATCCTTTTCGTCGCGGTGCTCGCGAACGGCACCTTCGACAGCGTCATCCCCTGGGGGACCCCGTGACCGCACTCGTCGGGCCGTCCGGAACCGAAGCGCCCACCCCGGCCACCAGAACGGGGGTGGCCGGCGCCCACACCGGCTTCCGGTTCCGTCCTGACATCGAGGGCTTCCGCGCGGTCGGCGTACTCCTGGTCGTCCTCTTCCACGCCTCGGTCCCCCACCTCACCGGAGGTTTCGTCGGTGTCGACGTCTTCTTCGTCATCTCCGGTTTCCTCATCTGCTCTCTGCTGGTGCAGGAGCACTTCCGGTTCGGCGACATCAGCCTCCGCGGCTTCTATGCCCGGCGCGCGCGCCGAATCATCCCACCCGCGGCAGCCGTCATCGCGGCCTCGACGCTCGTCATCGGGTTCACGCAGGGTTCTGTCGATGCCGTCAGGGGCGCGGTCGACTTCGGCTCCGCGCTGCTCTACCTCGCCAATTGGCACTTCATCGCCCAGGGAAACAACTACCTCGCTGGAGACGCGAGCAACAGCCCGGCCCTCCACCTGTGGTCGCTCTCGGTCGAGGAGCAGTTCTACGTCGTCTTTCCCCTGCTGCTCGTCCTCAGCTTCGCGCTGGTCCGATTCGTCCGGATGTCAGCCGTGCGGATCGCGGCCGCCGTCGTCGGCGCGTCGTGCGCGGTGTCCCTTGCCGCGGGAGTTGTCCTCACGGCGAGCGACCCCGGGTATGCCTACCTGGCCACGTGGGCCCGCGCCTGGCAATTCGGCGCGGGCGCCCTGCTGGCCCTGATGCTGGTCGAGCCACCCGGGCGTGCCTCCCGGAGACAGGGGTTGGTCCGCTCGACTCTGAGTTGGGCCGGCCTGGCGGCCGTGCTGGCCGCAGCCACGTGGTTCGGTCCGGACACGCCCTATCCGGGGGTTGCCGCCCTCGTGCCCACCCTCGGCTCTGCGGCCGTCATCGCCGGGGGCGGTGGCCCGGGCTCCTGCGCGACCCTTCTGTCCAGTCCCGTGATGCGGTGGATCGGCCGGCTCTCCTACAGCTGGTATCTCTGGCACTGGCCGGTCCTGGTCGTCGCCAAGACATGGATGCCCGACCTCGGCCTGCTCGGCCGGTTGGGCCTCATGCTCGCCGCCCTCGGCCTCGCCTGGCTGACGTATGCCGTGGTCGAGCGGCCCTGCATGACCACCACGACGCTGCGCCACGACGTATCGGGGTCGTTCTCCCTCGGCCTCGCGGCCTCCGCGATCGCGGCGACGTGCGCCTTGGGCCCGGCCGCGTATGCCGTCCACGTCGAGTCCGCGGACACCACGGCGATACCTATCACCGGGATGACGTGGCTGAACTCGACCGTCAAGGGCGGACCGGTCACGCCGTCTGCGTCGGCCGCACTCCATGACGGTCCCCATCCCGGCGAATGCAATCTCGATCGATCCACCGTTGTGCCGGCCGATTGTTCCTTCGGCCCGCTCTCGGGGACGCCAGTTGTTCTCTTCGGCGACAGCCATGCCTTCCAGTGGGTGCCGGCGCTGCAGCAAATGAGCAGCCACCTGGGATGGCGCGTGAGCATCAGAACGCAGGCGGGTTGTCCGGTCGCCGACTATGCCGCGCTGGCGGGCCCTCAGGCACGCCTCTCGGATCCGGCCTGCATCCAGTTCCGCAATGACGTGCTGGCTCTGGTGACGAGAAGTCATCCTCGTGTTGTCATCGTCTCCTCGTTCGGGGGCTATGTGCAAGGCCGAGACCAGATCGCCCGTGCGTGGGCCGGTCCGCTCGCCGAACTGGCCTCGAGCGGTGCTCGGATCGTCTATCTCCGCGACACACCCAAGCCTGTCAGCGATGTGCCCGCCTGCGTGGCCCGCCATCTGAGTGAGTGGAGTGCGTGCACCTTCGATCGCTGGCGTCCACCCGACCCGGTTGCCGAACGTGCCAGAGCCGGTCTCGTGGCCAATGTCGGGGTGGTCGACATGTTCGGGTATCTCTGCCCTGACAGTCACTGCCCGGCCGTCCGTGGCGGCGTGCTCCTCTATCGCGACGACTCACACATCACCGCCACGGCGTCCCGTCTCCTCGCGCCCGCGCTCGAGGCCGAACTGCGCAAGGCGGGTGTCACCGACTGAACCGTGCCGGGGGCGCAGTCTCACCCCCGCTGGGACGCGTCCTGGACCTCGCCGACCAGCTGCTCCAGCACGTCCTCCAGGAACACCACGCTCCGGACGACCCCGTCCGCGTCGACGACCCGGGCGAGATGGGCACCGGTCCGCTGCATCGTCGCCAGAACGTCTTCGACCTCGTCGGTGGCCGACACCGTGGCGAGTTGCCGCACGCGCTTGGCGGGGACGGGTTCGAGCCGTTCCTGGGCATCGGCATACAGGATGTCCTTGAGGTGGAGATAGCCGATCAGATCGCCGGATGCACCGCGCACGGGGAAACGCGAGAACCCGTGTTTGGCGACCAGACGCTCGATCTTGGCCGGGGTGGCGTCGGACTTCACCATGACGAGTTCCCGCAGCGGTATGCCGACCTCCCCCGCGTCCTTGGCGCTGAACTCCAGGGCCGCACCGACCAGCCCGAACTGTTCCTCCTGGACCAGACCCTCCCGATGCGACTCGGCGACGATGTGCGAGACCTCCTCGGCCGTGAACGCGCTCGCCATCTCATCCTTGGGCTCGATCCCGAGCCGCCGGACGACGAACTTCGCCGCACCCTCCATCACCGCGATGAACGGCCGGAGCACCCGGGTGAGCCAATACAGGGGCGGCACGAGGATCAAGGCAGCCCGCTCCGGCGCGGAGATCGACAGATTCTTGGGGATCATCTCGCCGACGACGACGTGGAGATAGACGACGATCAGCAGTGCGCCGGCAAGGGCAAGCGCGCTGGCGACCGCCTCCGAGAGCCCCAGCCGGGCGACTGGGCCCTCGAGCGTGTGATGCAGAGCCGCCTCCGACACGGCACCGAGGAGAACCGAGCACAACGTGATCCCGAGTTGCGCGCAGGCGAGCACCGAACCCATGTGCTCACTGGCCTGAAGGCACGTCGCGGCACGTCGGTTGCCCGCCGTCGCCAGCGGCTCGAGTTGACTGCGCCGGGCCGCCATCGCCGCGAACTCGGCCCCGACGAAGAAGGCGTTGAGCAGCAGAAGGATGACGGTCACCCAGAGGGCGATGCTCACGGCATACGCCCCTCGTCCGGGTCATCGGCCTCGGCGCCGTGCGGCGGCAGCGGGATCAGCCGGAGCCGGTCCACCCGGCGCCCCTCCATGTCGGCGACGGCCAGCCGCCATCCCACGATGCCGCGCACTTCGTCCCCGACCTCGGGCACCCGCCCGAGGACGGCCATGACATAACCCCCGACGGTCTCGTATGCCGGTCCGTCCGGCACCCCCGCCCCGGTCCGGTTGCGCACCTCGTCGGGACGCCACAACCCCGGGATGGTCCACGAGCCGTCGACGAGTCGACGCCCCGTGGTCTGGCTGCGGTCGTGTTCGTCGCCGACATCTCCGACGATCTCCTCGACGACATCCTCCAGGGTGACGACTCCCGAAGTCCCGCCGTACTCGTCCACCACGACCGCGAACTGAAGTCCTGCGCGCAGCGTCGCGAGGAGCGGATCCAGGCGGACCGTCTCGGGGACGATGACCGGGTCCACCATCAGCGCGGAGACCGGAACGGCCGCCCGGCGTTCGTAGGGCACCGCGATGGCCCCCTTCACGTGCACGACCCCGGTGACGTCGTCCCAGTCCGCGCCGAGCACGGGGAAGCGCGAGTGACCGGTCTTGCGGGCCAGCGCCACCACCTCGGCCGCGCTCACCGTTCGGTCGACGGAGACCGTCCGGGACCGTGGGGTCATGACATCGGCGGCCGTCTGCGCCCCGAATCCGAGTGATGCAGTCACCAGCCGCGCCGTGCCCTCGTCCAGCGTGCCGGCGTCCGCCGATGTGCGCACGAGCGAGGCGAGTTCCTGGGGCGTGCGCGCAGCGGAGAGTTCCTCCTGCGGCTCGATCCCGATGGCACGCAGCAGGCCATTGGCCGACCCATTGAGCACGACGATGAGCGGACGCGCGATGATCGCGAACACCCGGACCGGTCCTGCGACGAGCTTGGCCATCCGCAGCGGCGCGCTGATGCCAAGGAACTGCGGCACCAGTTCGCCGACGATCATCGAGAACAGGGTCGCCAGGACCAGCGCGAGCCCCGAGGCGAGCGCGCTCGTCGCGGACTCGCCCAAGCCGAGCCCTGTCAGCGGTCCGTGCAGGAGCGCGCCGACGGAAGGTTCGGCGATGAAGCCGAGCACCAGGGTCGTCAACGTGATACCGACCTGGGCGGCGGACAGTTGGGTGGAGAGTCCTCGCAAGGAGGCCAGGACGGTGCCCGCGCGGCGATCCCCTTGGTCGACGGCCCGTTGGACGGTCGGCCGGTCCAGAGCGACGAGCGAGAATTCCGCCACGACGAACACACCCGTCCCGACTGTCAGCACGATGGCGAGAAGGACCAGCAGCCACTCGGTCATAGTGCGGGGAAGTCTACTGAGGCCAGCACCATCACACCGACCTGGTTGAATGACGCTGCGCCATACGCCAGGAGAAAGGGGGCCCTGATGAGTGCCACCGCACTCGCGCCGGGTTCGCAGATCGAGATCCGCAGCCTCACGAAGCGATTCGGCAACCTCACCGCCGTCGATGACCTCAGCTTCACGGTCGAGCCCGGCCGCATCACCGGCTTCCTCGGCCCCAACGGCGCGGGCAAGACGACGACGTTGCGCATGTTGCTCGGCCTCATTCGCCCGACCAGCGGCACCGCGACGATCGGCGGCCGTGACTACGTCCAGATCCCGAAGCCGCTCACCGTCGTCGGGTCCGCGCTGGAAGCGACGAACTTCCACCCGGGTCGTTCGGGCCGCGATCACCTCCGCGTGCTCGCCGCCACGGCCGACATCCCGACGTCGCGGGTCGATGAGATGCTGGAACTCGTCGGCATCCCCGCTGCGGCTCGCAAGCGTGCCGGAGGCTATTCACTCGGCATGCGGCAGCGACTCGGCCTCGCCGCGGCCCTCCTCGGTGACCCACAGGTCCTCGTCCTCGACGAGCCCGCCAATGGCCTCGATCCCGAGGGGATTCGTTGGCTGCGCGGCTTCCTTCGCCACCTCGCCGGGCAGGGCAAGACCCTGCTCGTCTCGAGCCACATGCTCGCGGAAGTCGAGCAGACGGTCGACGACGTCGTGATCATCAGCAACGGGCGGCTCGTCCGCTTCGGCACGATGGCCTCCCTCCACGGGCCTGCGCGGGCCCTCGTGCGCACCTCGGACCCGGCGCAGCTCGCCGGCGCGCTGCGCGTCTCGGCGGTCGCCTCGTCCGCCGGGCCCGGCGATGGCAGCCTCCTCGTCGACACCGACGACCTGCGCCTCATCGGCGACGTGGCCCTTCGCGCCGGCCTGCCGATCTGGCAGCTGCAGAGCCAGTCGAGCGATCTCGAGGACCTCTTCTTCACCCTCACCGAGGGTCAGAACCGCAATCTCGGCGAGGGCGCCTCGGCCCCGCCGGAAGGCGACGCCATCGCCGGCCGCGACGGAGGGAACGAACAGTGATCGGCGCCATCCGCAGCGAGATTCGCAAGGTCTTCACCACACGACTGTGGTGGGGCATGGCCCTGGGGATGTCGCTCCTCGCGGCCCTCATCGCCATGGGTTTCGCCGCTCTCCTCGGCAACGCCCAAGCCACTGGCGGGGACAACGGTGGCCAGGGCAATCCGTTCGCGCGCCTGACCATCGGCACGGCCCAGTTGATCTACAACGCCGGCATCGTCCAGCAGATGACCCTGCTCTTCCCGCTCGCCCTCGGGGTCATGCTCATCACTGGCGAATACCGCCACAAGACGATCTCGGCGACCTTCCTCTCGACCCCCAACCGGTGGGTCGTCATGGTCTCCAAGGTCGCCGCGGTCGCCGTCACCGGCGCCCTGTATGCCGTGCTCCACGCCTGCGCGAGCATCGCGGGCGCCGTCCCCATCATCAAGTTCGTCAAGCACCAACCGACGATGCTCGACGAGCCCCAGGTCTGGGAGTCGCTCGGCCTGGGCATCCTCGTCTTCATCGTCTGGATGCTCCTCGGGTTCGGTGTTGGCATGCTCATCCGCAACCAGATCGCCGCGGTGCTCATCGCGGTCGGCGTCACCTTCGTCGTCCAGATCGCCCTGACCATCTTCTTCCAGGTGAAGCATTGGTATGGCGCGATGAAGTGGATCCCCGCCAACCTCACCCAGAACATGCTCATCACCAGCGATCCGACCGCCGGCCAGAGCGTCGACGAGGCCACCAAGGCGCAGTACTTCGCCCACTGGTGGCAGGCCGGACTCGTCCTCGCCCTGTATGCCGTGGTGCTCGCCGTCCTCGGTGCCTTCCTCACCACGCGTCGCGACGTCGCCTGACCAGCATGCGGGACTTGCGCTGCTCGACCGGACGGATACCCGCGCCGGTGCGACACCGGGGTAACCTGTCGTGGTCAGGTGAAATGCGTCGTCGATGACGAATGAAAGAGGCGTCCGGCTGTGGCTGACCCGCAAACCTCCGGTGATCTGAACGCGACTTTCGGGGCCAATGACTGGCTCGTCGACGAGTTGTATGAGAGCTACCTGAAGGATCGCAACTCCGTCGACCGGGCCTGGCAGGACTACTTCGCCGATCACCGGCCCGATGGCAACGGCTCGGCCCCGGCCGCGCCTCCTGCCGCAACCGCCAAAGCCTCGTCGGTGCCGAAGCCGGCCATGCCGACGCCAATCGCAACGCCAAAGCCTGTTCAGGCCTCCACGGCCCCGGCCGCCGTCCCCCCACCGGTTCCCGCCATCTCAGCGACTCCACCGGCCACGCGCCCAGGCGACGCGCCGAAGCATGCCGCGCCGCGGGAGACGCCCAAGCCGCGAGAAGCCCCGGCCTCCGCGGGGCGCGGCGTCACGGAGGAGCCGACCGTCAGCCCGATCCGCGGAGCCAGTGCCCGCGTCGTCACCAACATGGAGACCTCCCTGGAGGTGCCGACCGCGACCAGCGTTCGCAGCGTTCCCGCGAAGCTGCTCATCGACAACCGCGTCGTCATCAACAACCACCTGGCCCGTTCCCGCGGCGGCAAGGTCTCCTTCACCCACATCATCGGCTACGCGCTGGTCCGTGCTCTGGGCGCGATGCCCGAACTCAACAGCAGCTATGCCGACGTCGACGGGAAACCCGCCCTGAGCGTGCCCGCCCACATCAACCTCGGCATCGCCATCGATCTCGCCAAGCCCGACGGCTCCCGGCAGTTGCTCGTCCCGTCGATCAAGGCAGCCGAGGCCATGGACTTCGGACGGTTCTGGGCGGCATACGAGACGATCATCAAAAAGGCCCGCGCGGGCACCCTCACCGTCGAGGACTTCCTGGGCACGACGATCAGCCTGACCAACCCCGGCACCATCGGCACGGTCCACTCCGTGCCCCGGCTGATGAAGGGCCAGGGCGCGATCATCGGCGTCGGCGCCCTCGAATACCCGGCGGAGTGGCAGGGCGCGAGCCTGACCATTCTCAACCGCAACGGCGTCAGCAAGATCCTCACGCTGACCTCGACCTATGACCACCGGATCATTCAGGGCGCACAGTCCGGGGATCTCCTGCGGGTCATTCACGGACTGCTCCTCGGCGAGGACGGCTTCTACGACGACATCTTCGAGAGCCTGCGCATCCCCTACGAGCCGGTTCGATGGGTCCGCGACATCGATGCCTCCCACGACGACGACATCAACAAGGTCGCCCGCGTCCAACAGTTGATCAATGCCTATCGCGTCCGGGGCCACCTCATGGCCGACACCGACCCGCTCGAGTATCGTCAGCGGCGCCACCCCGACCTCGACGTGACGACTCACGACCTCTCGCTGTGGGATCTGGACCGCCACTTCGCGACCGGCGGCTTCGGTGGACAGTCCTTCCTCCCCCTGCGCCGCATTCTCGGCATCCTGCGCGACTCCTATTGCCGCACCATCGGCATCGAGTACATGCACATCACCGATCCCGAGCAGCGCAAATGGATCCAGCGCAAGGTCGAGGTCGGCTACGCCAAGATCCCGCGCGAGGAGCAACTGCGCATCCTGCGCCGGCTCAACGCCGCCGAAGCCTTCGAGACCTTCCTCCAGACCAAGTTCGTGGGCCAGAAGCGGTTCTCGCTCGAGGGCGGGGAGTCCGTCATCGCCCTGCTCGACCGGGTCCTCTCCCGCGCGGCGGGCGACGGTCTGGACGAGGTCTGCATCGGTATGCCGCACCGCGGCCGCCTCAACGTCCTCGCCAATATCGCCGGCAAGTCACCGGGACAGATCTTCCAGGAGTTCGAGGGCAAGCAGGACCCGAAGTCCGTCCAGGGCTCTGGGGACGTCAAGTATCACCTCGGCACCGAGGGCGTCTTCACCGCCGAGAGTGGCGCGACCACCAAGGTGTATCTCGCCGCCAACCCCTCCCACCTCGAGGCGGTCAATCCGGTGCTCGAAGGCATCGCCCGGGCCAAGCAGGACCGGATCAACCTCGGCGGCGAGGACTTCACCGTCCTGCCGATACTTCTCCACGGTGACGCCGCGTTCGCCGGCCAGGGCATCGTCGCCGAGACGCTCAACCTGTCCCAGCTTCGCGGTTACCGCACCGGAGGGACGATCCACGTCGTCATCAACAACCAGGTCGGCTTCACGACGGCGCCGAGCAGTTCGCGGTCCTCGCTCTATTGCACCGACGTCGCCAAGATGGTCCAGGCCCCGATCTTCCACGTCAACGGGGACGATCCCGAGGCCTGCGTCCGGGTCGCCGAACTCGCCTACGAGTTCCGCCAGCGGTTCGACAAGGATGTCGTCATCGACATGGTCTGCTACCGCCGGCGCGGACACAACGAGGGCGACGACCCCTCGATGACGCAGCCGCTGATGTACAACCTCATCGAGGCCAAGCGCAGCGTCCGCAAGCTCTACACCGAGGCGCTCATCGGCCGTGGTGACATCTCCCAGGACGAGGCCGACGCCGCGCTGCGGGACTACCAGCAGCAGTTGGAGCGGGTCTTCGTCGAGACGAAGGCCGCACTGCAGCAGGGCGATCGGCGTTCGGACCCCGCCGTTCGGGGAACCGACGTCGAGGGCCACTCCGGCCTCGCCCTGCCCGCTGTCCAGTCCGCCGACGCGCCACGGCGGTCAGCCAGTGACACGGCGATAAGTGGGGCCACCCTGGAGCGCATCGGGCAGGCCTTCATGGACACTCCCGAGGGGTTCACGGTCCACCCCAAGTTGCTCCAGGCCATGGAGAAGCGAGCCGAGTCGGTTCGCGAGGGCGGCATCGACTGGGGCACCGGCGAGTTGATCGCCTTCGGCTCCCTTCTCATGGACGGGACCCCCATCCGGCTCGCCGGTCAGGACAGCCGGCGGGGCACCTTCGTCCAGCGGCACGCGGTGTTGATCGACAAGAAGACCGCCGGCGAGTGGACACCGTTGCGGTATCTCAGCGACGACCAGGCGAAATTCTGGGTCTATGACTCGATGCTCTCGGAGTATGCCGCGATGGGCTTCGAGTATGGCTACTCGGTCGAGCGTCCCGACGCCCTCGTCCTGTGGGAGGCGCAGTTCGGCGACTTCGCCAATGGGGCCCAGACCATTCTCGATGAGTTCATCTCCTCCTCCGAGCAGAAGTGGGGTCAACGCTCGTCCGTCGTCCTGCTGCTCCCCCACGGCTACGAAGGCCAGGGCCCCGACCACTCGAGTGCCCGGATCGAGCGCTACCTCCAGATGTGCGCCGAAGACAATATGACGGTCGCCTACCCGTCGACCCCGGCGAGCCACTTCCACCTCCTGCGGCGACAGGCCTATGCCCGGCCGCGCCGCCCGCTCATCGTCTTCACACCGAAGTCGATGTTGCGGCTCAAGGCCGCGTCGTCGATGCCCGAGGACTTCACGACAGGGACCTTCCGTCCGGTCCTGCCCGACCGGGTGAGTCTGCAGAAGCATGCGGTGGACCGGGTGCTGCTCGCCAGCGGCAAGGTCGTCTATGAACTCGAAGCCGAGCGCGAGAAGCGCGCTGACGAGCGGACGGCGATCCTGCGCCTCGAACAGCTCTATCCACTCGCGGGTGACGAGATCGCGCGCCAGCTCGCGGAGTATCCCAACGCCGAACTCGTGCTCGTCCAGGACGAGCCGATGAATCAGGGGGCCTATCCCTTCCTGGCCCTCAACCTTCCCCAGCAACTCGCGGCGAACGGCTACACGAAGCCGCTTCGCGCGGTGTCGCGGCCGGCCTCCGCGTCCACGGCGACCGGGTCGTCCAAGAAGCACGCCGTCGAGGAGGCCGCGCTCCTCGCGGCCGCCTTCCAGCGCTGACGGGCGGCACGGTGTATTTCACCGACCGCGGCATCGAGGAACTGGGCACCAGGCGAGGCGAGGAGCAGGTGTCCCTCGCCTGGGTGGCAGATCAGTTGCGTGCGTTCGTGGACGAATGCCCGGAGTTCGAGGTGCCGGTGGAGCGCTTCGCCGCCTGGCTGGCGCGCCTGGATGACGGGTTCGACGACGAGTGACGCGGCGTCCCGACGGGATGGGTGCGTTCAGGTCGCGGCCGCGATGATCCGATCCAGCGTCGGCCCCAGCAGTTCCACCATCCCGGCATACGCCGCCTGCGGTCCGCGGTAGGGATCGGGCACGTCGCCACCGACCACGAATCCCCGACGTTGTGAGGCGGCGGCGATGACCTCCCGCCATGCCTGAGGCGAGACCCCGGGATGCGGATCCATGTGCTCGATCAAGGCACTGAACTCACGCATGGTGAAGGCGCGTTTGAGCGCCGCTGGGGCCTCACTCAGCACCGCCGACCGGTGCTCGGCGGTCGCCGTGAGCACGAGGTCGGCCCTCCGAGCCTCCAGCGGATCGAGGGAGCGCGCCTGGTGCGCTGCGAGTCGTGAACGAACCGGGCCGGCCACCTCCAGGAGTTCCGCCGGCACCTCCAGACCCGGCCACCAGCCCAGACCGGCACTGGACACGACGAAGCTCCCCGACGACAGACGATCCAGCCCGTCAGCCAGATAGTGGTGGGCGAAGGCGCTACGACAGATGTTTCCTGTGCAGACGCACAGAATACGAAGCGGCTCCTCGGCACGGTCCTCGCTCAACGCCACATCCTCAGTTCAGGCCATCCGAATCGGTGCAACAGGTTCTCGGGGTCCATCGGCGCGGAGATCCTCAGCCATCGGCCGCGAGGGCCCAATGCTAGGCCAGAGCAGCCACGGATGCGGCCACCGCCGGTGCCACGCGCTGATCGAACACGCAAGGGACGATCTCCTCGGGACCGGGGTCGGCCACCAGGTCGGCGATCGCCCGTGCGGCAGCCAGTTTCATCTCCTCCGTGATCTGCTTGGCGGCCGAGTCGAGGGCGCCCCGGAAGATCCCCGGAAAGGCGAGCACATTGTTGATCTGGTTCGGATAGTCCGATCGACCGGTCGCGACCACGGCCGCGTGGCGACCGGCGACGTCCGGGTCGACCTCCGGAGTCGGGTTCGCCAGGGCGAAGATGACCGGTTTCGGCGTCATCCTCGAGACCGCCTGCTCACCGATCGTGCCACCGCTGACGCCGACCAGCACGTCGGCGCCCACCAGGGCGTCGTCGATCGAGCCGGTGACCCGTCGCGGATTCGTCGTCGCGGCGAGCTGCTTCTTGTGTCCGAAGAGGTCACCGCGCTTCGGGTGGATCACGCCACGCGAATCGCACACCGTGACGTCATCGACGCCGGCCCGCTGGAGAAGCTTGGTGACGGCGACGCCGGCCGCCCCGGCCCCACTCACCACGACGCGGAGGCTGGACAGTTCCCGGTCGACGACGCGGGCGGCATTGAGCAGCCCGGCCAGGACCACGATCGCGGTCCCGTGCTGGTCGTCGTGGAAGACCGGGATGTCCAGCCGTGCCTGCAGTTTGGTCTCGATGTCGAAGCACCGGGGCGCGGAGATGTCCTCGAGGTTGATCCCGCCGAAGGTGTGGGCGATGCGAGCGACCGCGTCGACGATCTCATCGACGCTACCGCTCGTCATACACACCGGGACGGCATCGACGTCGGCGAAGTGTTTGAAGAGGACCGCCTTGCCCTCCATCACCGGCAGCGCGGCGAGCGGTCCGATGTCGCCGAGGCCGAGGACCGCGGTCCCGTCCGTGACGACCGCGACGGTGTTGCGGCGACTGGTGTAGCGGAAGGAGAGCTCCGGCAGTTCGGCGACGGCCTCACAGACCCGGGCCACGCCGGGGGTGTAGAGCAGCGACAGGTCGTCCCGGTCACGCAGCCGCTTGGTCGCGACGACCCCGAGCTTGCCTCCCTCGTGCGCGCGGAAGACTGGATCGTCCTCGAGCGGGGGCACCTGGGCGCGGGACATCGCCGATCTCCTTCGTCGTCGTTCGTCGTGAGCGACCGCTCACAGAGGGCATCCGATCGGACTCCCTGGGGCCGGGGCGGCGATAGCCGTAGGGTCTCATCGTGCCACACGCTGTTCCACGCTTCGGGGTCGTGCGGGTGCTCGGGGCGTCAATGCTCCCGACCCTGTGCCCGGGCGACCTGCTCCTCGTGCGGTATGCCGTTGCGCCCCGCCCGCAGACCCTCGTCGTCGCTGACCTGCCACCCGAATCGGACGGAGCTCCGCGTCCTCTCGGGGTCAAGCGGTTGACCGGCCCAGACCCCAGCGATCCCGACCGGTGGTGGCTCGAACGAGACAACCCCCGCATCGGCACCGATAGCTGGTTGTTCGGCTCGGTCCCGACACGCGCCGTTCGGGGACGGGTCGTGTGGCGGATCTGGCCGCGCCCGGGAAAGCCGAGACACGGCATACCGGGATAGGTTTGGTGACCGAGGCCCCCGGTGGGCCAGGCCACCCCCGAGAAAGGTACCGACATGTTCCGACGTCTCCTCGTCCGCACGGTCAGCGCTCACTGCGACCTGCCCTGTGGGATCTACGACCCGGCTCAGGCGCGCATCGAAGCCGAGTCCGTCAAGGCCATCTGCGAGAAGGTCGCGGCCAACGACGACCCGGACTTCCGCACCCGCGCGGCGATCATCAAGGAGCAGCGCAGCCAGCTGGTCAAGGAGCACCTGTGGGTGCTCTGGACCGACTACTTCAAGCCTCCGCACTTCGCGAGCTACCCCGAACTCCACACGCTGATCAATGATGCGACCAAACTCGCGGGCACTGCCGGCACCAAGGGCAGCTTCGACGTCGACAAGGCCGATGAACTCCTGGCCAAGATCGACGAGATCGCGCGCATCTTCGCTGAGACGAAGAAGGCCTGAACGTCTGCGGTCACGCCGGTCGCGGAAGGCGCCTCCCCCTCACCCGGGAGGCGCCTTCGTCACGTGGGCGAGGGTCGCGACACAGACCGGGTCGTATTCGTATCCAAGCCCGAGATTCATTCGTTCGATGGCCCCGGACCGCGCCGCACTCGCCGGGTTCCCGCCGGTAAGGTCGTCGTAGGCATTGGCGACCTTGAGAATCCGAGCCGACAGCGGGATCGCCTGCCCCCACTCGCGCATGACCCGGAACTGCTCCACGCTCGCAGTGATGGTCTGGCCCACGGCCGCAGACACGCCCGCCCGCTCGAGGATTCGAACACTGTCCGTGACGATCCGGCGCTGGCTGTCGGGGTCGGCGAGCACCGTGGCGCCGCCCGGGATGGGCACCGGGAGAGTCACCTGTCCGACATCATGGAGCAGTGCGGCCTCCTCGAGCCGGGCCACGTCCCGCTCGGGCTGCTGCAACTCTCGCGCCATGGCCATGGCCAGGTCGGCGACCCGTCGCGCGTGGCCCGGCCTGGTGTGACCGGTGTCGTCAGTCAGCCGGGACAAAGCGATCACCGTCTCTCGGTATGTCGCCTCCGTGGCCTCACGACGTCGCAGTGCAAGCATCGCGACCGACAGGGGGAATAGAACGATGGGGATGGCCCAGGACTGAACCATGGGAACGCCGAGCGCGATCAGCGGCCCGGCCGCCGTCATCGCCGATCCGAGGCCACCGGCTCGCAGCACATCCTCCTCGATCATCCGGCCGATGGGAATGCGTCGATCCCACGACAAGGCGGTCCACGCCGCGAGTTCGACGAACACCCCCGCAGTGGACAGAACCACCAGGGCGGCCGCGGCTAACCAGCGCGGCGTGTCCGGGTCTTGAACCCAGCCGAGGATCGGCGTCGCGCCGATCGTGACCGCGCGCGATGCGCCCACAGTCACTCCCATCCCCAGCAATCGCGCGGCGGCGTCCACGCCACCGGCGCCCCAGCCGACGATGACGCGGATCACCAGCCCCAACCCCATGGCAGCCGCCGCGATGACCAGCGCCTGCGCCGCACCGAGTGGCCGAGTGCCCACCTCGAGCGGGGCGAGCGCAAGCCCCATCGACGACGCCGTGCTCAAGGGCGCAATCGGCCTCGAGTTCGACGACGTGCGCCACACCTCGCCCACGACAAGGGCCCCGAAAACGAGCAACAGGGTCGTCGTGTCGGCGGGTGCCGATCCGTGGTCGATCCGCGACCACAGCACCCAGGAGATGACGGCGACGGCGCTCGCGGCGCCGACGACGAGCGGCCCGATCCGGGTTCTGGTCATGCCCGCGCCCGACGGAGCAGCCGGCCCAGGGCATCGACGATGCCGGGCTCGAACCGCGTTCCCGATCCCCGTCGGACGTGCTCGTATGCCGCGCGCTCACCGAGCGCCTCCAGGTCGCCATGCCCGTCGCGCGCCAGGACGAAGGCATCCGCGAGGGCCAGGATCGCAGCGGGTTTGGGGATCGGCACGCCACCGTTGAACGGACGGTGCTGCAGTTCGAGCGCTGGTCGAGCGGCGGACAGAAAGGTCACCTCGCCCATCGCGCGGGTGGGCGCCAGACCGGCGCCCTGCCCGTGTGTCGGCGAGCCCTGATCCACCGCCAGGATGTCGAGGTCGTGCAGCGTGCCCGCGGTCCGGACGGTCTCGATCTCGTCGGCGGGAAGCGCGAGTTCCTCGGCTATCAGGGCGCACACGCGCGCCACTTCGGCCGTATGCCGTGCGGCCTCCGGCGAGCGCACCTCGATCGCCGCCACGAGAGCGGCCAGCGTCCCTTCACGCGCCTGCGCCTGTTGGCCGTATTGCGCCAACGACCATCGGGATGCCCAGAGAGCCGGGGCGCCGAAGACGAGCGTGCCCATGAGGTCAAGGCCGATCGGGACCCACAGCAGATAGAGGAAGACGGCGACCCCACCCTGAGCGATATAGCCCAGGCCGGACGAACTGAGCAGCGCGGCGACCTGGCCGCGCCACGGGAGTCGCTGCGAGATGGCGATGACCCCGCCCACAAGACCGGCGTTGACCAGGCATTGCACGACATCAGCGGCGATCAGCGCGAATGCGACGCCGGCCAGTCCGGGCAGTTCGTCCCGCGTCGATGTGGACGCAGTCAGGATCCAATGGAACGTGAGTCCCCCCGCCGCACTCATCCCCGTGCGCATCGCCGTATTGAAGACGAGCCGCCGGCGTGGCAAGCGGCTGAACCCGATGATGCTTCCCCCGAACGCGACCACGGTCCCGGCGGCCGGGCCCAGCGTCGGCAGGGCGACCAGCGTCATCGTGCCGATGGCCGACAGCGTGACCGGTGCGCGAACACGATTGCGGAAGGCGCCGAGGGTGGCCAGCCCCGCGAGAAGGGTGAGAATCGCCAGCCCGAGCACGCCATGCGGCGGACCGGTCAGCAACCACAGCCCGGCGGTGAGCGCGATGGCCGCGAGCACGACGACGAGAATGAACGCGTCGGTGCGGCGCGTCCACCTCGGGTCGAGCGCGCCCGACGCGACGGGAGCCGCACTCACGGCGCTGTGGTCATCGGCCCTGGATGGTCCAGTCCCAGCTGTTGCCGTGTGCCGCCGAGCCCCCTTGGGAGTTCTGGTTGCCCTCGGAGTTCTGGTTGTCCTGGGAGGAGTCTGCGCCCGCCGGCACAGCGAGGAGCGCGACGGAGACGAGAACGCCGGCACACGCTGCGAGGAACCGCTTCATCGTTTCGATCCTTCATGAGCGCCCGAGGCGGGCGGGAAATGCTGCGCAGATCCTCCCACGGGAGGCGCGTGCAGGGAAATCCCATACCTGTTCTCGACGTGGCCCGCGCAGCGCCTCGGAGCGTCGTCTCCAGATATGGGAGACTGGTGCTCTGTCAGCGGGAGATCCCGCGCCGGCCAGGCACCATCCAACAGACACCCAGCCACAGGAGACACCGATGAGCAAGCGTGCCCGCAAGCGTCGCGACCGCAAGAAGAAGGGCGCCAACCACGGCCGCAAGCCCAACGCCTGACGCGCCACACCGCATACGGAAGGCCCCCGGAACCGTCGCCCGGGGGCCTTCGACGCGCGGTGCCCGGCTGACGGGACGCTCAGTCGGTGTAGCGGATCTCGATCGAGGTGATCGATTGGACGATGGTCATGCGCAGCCGTGCCGGTGCCGGCTCGGGCGGGCACGACCGCTTGACCAGAGCCTTGACCATGGTGTCCACGTCGTACTGCTCGAGGCAGCGGACGCAATGGGCGAGGTGCGTGGCGATCTTGACGTGATCCTCAGGCGCCATCTCCCCATCGAGGTACTCGAACACGCGGTGGAGTGCTTCGGAGCAATCTGCCTCGTTGACGTCGCCAGTCACGACTCCTCCTCGACGCGGAAGCCGCGGTCGGCGGCATACGTCGACAGCAACTCGCGCAGCTGGCGCCGGCCGCGGTGCAGCCGCGACATCACGGTGCCGATGGGGGTCCCCATGATCTCGGCGATCTCCTTGTAGGCGAAGCCCTCGACATCGGCGAAATAGACCGCCAGACGGAACTCTTCGGGCAGTTGTTGAAGCGCGCGCTTGACCTCACTGTCGGGCAGATGGTCCAACGCCTCGAGTTCGGCGCTGCGCAGGCCGCGTGAACTGTGCGACTCCGCCGCCGCGAGTTGGTAGTCCTCGATCTCGGCGGAATCGGATTGGAGCGGTTCTCGCTGCTTCTTGCGATAGCTGTTGATATAGGTGTTGGTGAGGATGCGATACATCCACGCCTTGAGGTTCGTGCCGGGGCGGAACTGGTGGAACGCGGCATACGCCTTCGCATAGGTCTCCTGGACCAGATCCTCGGCATCCGCCGGGTTGCGCGTGGTGCGCAAGGCGGCGGAATAGAGCTGGTCGAGGAGGGGCAGCGCGAGGGCCTCGAATCGCGCTTGGCGCTCCTTGGGTGTCTCCGTGGACACGTCGACCTCGTCGAAGGTGGCCGCGTCGTCGGCGACGAGGTCGTCTGTCGGCTTCTGAGGGGTCATCGCGGACCACCCTAACGTGGGGGCCAGGGGTGACGCAGGCTTGAGGGCGAGCACGAAGTCGGGACTCCGTTCGGATCGGCGACAGTGCTCACACCAACTCGCCCGCTGGCACCGTTATTCCGTCCCTTCGCCGACGGTCCGGCACGTGCGGGGTGGGTCCGGCGCGCCCGGGACGTTCAGTGCTCGACTTCCGCCCCCGACCCAACCGTGACAGACTTAGGGGCCTTCATGATGCCCATGCCGACGACGTCCTTCAGGAGTCCCGCCAGATGTCTGCCCCCTCCTCCCGACTGGCCGCGCTGGCCTCCGCTCATGGCGTGGCGACCGAGTACTGGGATTGGCAGGGGCAGCACACAACGGTGTCCGCCGAGACGATCGGTGCGGTTCTGACCGCCCTGGGCGTCGACGTCTCGACGCCCCAGGCGACCGAGACCGCCTGCGCGGACCTCTGGCTGCGGTCGTGGCGTCGCATCCTCCCCGCGTGCGTCGTCGCCCGCGAGTCGTGGACCCCATGGGTGCCGGTCCACGTCCCGCACGGGAGCGCCGTGCGGCTGGAGATCGAGATGGAGGACGGTGGTGTCGTCGCGGCGCGTCAGGTCGACAACTGGGTCCCGCCGCGGATTGTCGACGGTCGCGAGACCGGAGAGGCGACGTTCGAGCTGCCCGCCGATCTGCCGCTCGGATGGCACCGTCTGCGCGCGGTCATCGGCGAAGGTGAGGTGATCGCCACGGCAACCCTCGTGGTGACCCCGCAGCGTCTGGAACTGCCGGCCGCACTGGCGCATCGGCGCGCCTGGGGTCTGATGGCGCAGGTCTATCAATTGCGCTCGGCGAATTCCTATGGCGTCGGGGACCTGGCGGACCTCGCCGACCTCGCGACGTGGGGCGGCGCCGACCTCGGGGCCGATTGGGTGCTCGTCAATCCCCTGCACGCCGCCCAGGCGACCGCCCCGATGGAGGCCTCGCCCTATCTTCCGACGACGCGGCGCTTCGTGAACCCGCTGTATATCCGGGTCGAGGACATCCCCGAAGTCGCCTATCTCCCGGTGACGACGAGGGCCGAGGTCGCCGAGTTCGCGCGCGCGGCCCAGGCCCTCAACGGCATCGACCGGATCGATCGGGACGCCGCCTGGGCGATCAAACGCCGGGCTCTGCACGTCGTGTTCGGGTCCGGCCGCAGTTCCCGGCGCCAGCGGGCGTTCGAGGGCTTCTGCGAGCGTGAGGGGCAGGGACTCGTCGATTTCGCGACGTGGTGCGCCCTCGCCGATGTCTATGGTCAGCCCTGGCGCGCGTGGCCGGAGGAGTTCCACCGGCCGGATGCCCCCGCCGTCGCCGCCTTCCGCGAGGCCAACGCCGCCGACGTCGACTTCTATCGGTGGCTGCAGTGGATTCTCGATGACCAGCTCGCCGCGACCCAGCGCCTGGCGCTCGAGGCGGGGATGCGACTCGGGATCATCCACGACCTCGCCGTCGGCGTTCATCCGGACGGGGCCGACTCGTGGGGCCTGGCGGACGCCCTCGCCCGCGGTATCAGCGTCGGCGCGCCGCCGGATCAGTTCAACCAACTCGGCCAGAACTGGAGCCAGCCACCGTGGCGGCCGGACCGGCTCGCCGAACTCGGCTATGCACCATACCGAGACATGCTGCGCACCGTCCTGCGTGATTCCGGCGGCATCCGGGTCGACCACATCATCGGGCTGTTCCGGCTGTGGTGGGTGCCCGAGGGCGAGAGCGCGCGGGAGGGGACGTATGTGTCCTATGACCACGAGGCACTCATCGGCATCCTCTGCCTCGAGGCCTATCGCGCGGGTGCGGTCGTCATCGGCGAGGACCTCGGCGTCGTCCAGCCGTTCGCACGGGACTTCATGCGCGAGCGCGGGATTCTCGGCACGTCGATCCTCTGGTTCGAATGGCGAGATGGCGCGCCACTGCCGCCGGAGGACTATCGCGAGCTGTGCCTGGCGAGCGTGACGACGCACGACCTGCCGCCGACCGCGGGGTACCTCGAACTCGCCCACGTCGCGTTGCGCGAGGAACTCGGACTCCTCACCCGCCCAGTCGAGGTCGAGCGCGAGGCGGAGCGTATGGCGATCGCCGGGGTCGCCGCGGCGCTCGCCGCCCACGGCCTGCCCTCCGATCCGGCGGCGGTGTCGGACTTCGTCGAATCCATGCACCGTTATCTCGCGCTGTCCCCGGCCAAGATGCTCGGCGTCTGCGTCCCCGATCTCGTCGGCGACCGGCGCGCGATCAACCAGCCGGGCACGGACAAGGAATACCCGAACTGGTGCCTCCCCCTCACCGGCCCGGGGGGCGAGTTGGTGACGCTGGAGCAGCTGACCCGCTCCCCCGCCCCGCGCCGGATGGCGCGCTGGCTGCGCTGACGTCCCCGCAGGTCGAGGAGCGCGGCGGAAAGTGGCGGCGCGCCATGTGACTGCGGCGTCCGCGTCAGGAGACAGCGGTCCCGAAGAGGCGGCCGATGGCGTAGGTGACGATCATCGCGGCCAGGCCGCCGAGGACGACCCGGGTCACCGCGCGGACGACCGGGGCCTGGCCGAGCCGGGCACTGATCCACCCGGTCAGGGCGAGGGCCACCAGAACGGTGAGCACGGTCCCGAGGATGCGCCAGTCCACCGACGGGTTGAGCACGGCGATCAGCGGCAGGAGGGCGCCGATGGTGAACGAGACGAACGACGCCGCCGCAGCGGCCCACGGGTTGGTCAGACCGTCGGGATCGATGCCCAGCTCGGCCTCGGCATGGGCGGCGAGCGCGTTGTGGCGGGTCAGGGAGCGAGCCACTTCGAGGGCGAGCGCGGGCTCGAGCCCCTTGGCCTCATAGAGTTCAGCGAGTTCGAGCAACTCGGTGTGCGGGATCCTCTCCAGCGCTTCCGACTCGAGCGCCAGCAGCGCCTTCTCAGTGTCGCGCTGGGTGCTCACCGAGACGTACTCCCCCACCGCCATGCTCATCGCTCCCGCGGACAGACCTGCCAGGCCGGCGGTGAAGATCGCCGCGCGGCTCGTCGTCGCCGCCGCCACGCCGATGACGAGACCCGCGGTCGACACGATGCCGTCGTTGGCGCCGAGGACACCGGCGCGGAGCCAGTTCAGTCGGCCGCCGGTGCCGGAGCGGTCATAGGGCTCATGCCGCCGTGCGCCTGTCTCGGCTTCGGCGGCGGCGACCAGGTCCGGATCGGCGTGCGCGAGTTCGGAGTTGGTCTTGCCGGAGTCGACGACCTCGCTCACGCCCGCGCTCCCAGCCGGCGCGCATGATCGGCGATGCGATGCGCGAGTTCGATGTCGAGCTGGGTCAGGCCACCCGCGTCGTGCGTGGACAGCGCCCACGTCGTCGTGCGCCACCGGATGTCGATGTCGGGATGGTGATTCATCGCCTCGGCCTCGATGGCGACCTCGTCGACGAGGCGGATGGCGTCGGGGAAGGTCGGCGCGGCATACGACACCGTGATCGTGTCACCGTCGCGCCGCCACCCGGGCAGGTCGGCGAGCTGTCGCGTGATCTCTTCGTCGGTCAGCAGTCGGGCCACCTGCCGAGTCTAGGTGCTCAGCCGATTTCGCCGATGCTCGCCGGGCCGATGAGTGATCCGTCGTCATCGGCTCCCGCACCCAGGTTGGGATCAACGACCTGCGCCTCGACGCCATGAGGGGAGACAGCGCCCGAGGCGATTCCCTCGGCATAATGGCAGGCCACCCGATGGCTGCCCGGGACGGACTCGATGGAGACGACCCGCAACTGCGGACGATCGGTGTCGCAGCGGGTCGCCTGGCGCCACGGGCACCGGGTGTGGAATCGGCACCCACTGGGCGGGTTCGCCGGGGACGGGAGGTCGCCGGTGAGGAGGATGCGTTCGCGGTGGTCCTCGACGACCGGGTCGGGCACCGGGACGGCGGAGAGCAGGGCGCGGGTGTAGGGGTGGAGGGGCTCGGCATACAGATCGTCGGCGCTCGCCTCCTCGACCAGCGCACCGAGATACATGACCCCGACGCGATCACTGATATGCCGGACGACCGCGAGATCGTGCGCGACGACGAGATACGTGAGGTCGAACTGCTCCTGGAGATCCTCGAGGAGGTTGATGACCTGCGCCTGAACGGACACGTCGAGGGCGGAGACGGGCTCGTCGGCGACGATGAACTTCGGGTCGACCGACAGGGCGCGGGCGATGCCGATGCGTTGGCGCTGCCCGCCCGAGAACTCGTGGGGGTACTTGCTCAGGGAACTCGCGGGGAGCCCGACGGCCCTGAGTAGCTCCCGGAGTCGGTGGCCGGCAGCAGCGCTGTCTTTCGTCAGGCCGTGGGCCTTCATGCCCTCGAGCAGGAGGGATTCGACCGACTGCCGCGGATCCAGGCTCGAGAGTGGGTCCTGGAAGACCATCTGCATGTGCTGGCGTTTGCGGCGCAGGTCCGCACCCTTGAGGGAGGCGATGTCGACCCCGTCGAACACCACACTGCCTTCGGTCGGGGGTTCGAGATTGAGGATGGCGCGCCCGAGGGTCGATTTGCCACAGCCCGACTCACCGACGAGACCATAGGTCTCACCCCGGTGGATCTGCAGGTCGACTCCGTCGACGGCGAAAACGTGTCCGATCGTCTTGTCGAAGATGACGCCGCGCTTGATCGGGAAGTGGACCTTGACGCCGCGAACATCGACGAGGACCTCGCTGACCGAAGAGGTGGATGAATCACTCATGGGTCACCTCCACCGGGTTGTGGCAGCGCAGGGCGCGTGCGCCCTCCTCGACGAACTCCGGTGTCTCCGTGCGGCATACGTCCAGAGGCTGGCTGCAGCGGGGGGCGAAGGCGCAGGCCGAGTCCCACGGGAGATTGTCGGAGACCGAGCCCGGGATCGGGGTGAGCGGCTCGCCTCGACCGCCGTCCAGGCGCGGGATCGATCCGAGGAGACCGTGGGTGTAGGGATGACGTGGGCGGGCGAACAGGTCGTGACGCGGGCCGCGTTCGACGATCCGCCCGCCATACATGACATTGACTTCGTCGCACAGGCCGGCGACGACGCCCAGGTCATGCGTGATCATGATGAGGGCAGTCCCGCTCCGCTGGACGAGGTCCTTGAGCAGTTGGAGGATCTGCGCCTGGATCGTCACGTCGAGCGCGGTCGTCGGTTCGTCGGCGATGAGCAGGCGCGGCTCGCACGCGAGCGCCATCGCGATGAGCGCGCGCTGACGCATCCCACCGGAGAGCTGGTGGGGATATTCGGTGAGCCGGCGGTTCGGGTCGGGGATGCCGACCTTGTCGAGCATCTCCCGCGCCCGCGGCATGGCCGCCTTGCGGGAGAGTCCCTTGTGCCGTTCGAGGACCTCGGTGACCTGGATGCCGATCGGGACGACCGGGTTGAGGGAGGAGAGCGGGTCCTGGAAGATCATGCCGAGGTCGCGCCCGCGCTTCTCGCGCATCTGGTTGGAGGACAGCGCGATCAGGTCGCTCCCGTCGAAGACCGCCTGTCCGGTCACCTGGTTGCCACGTTTCGGCAGGAGTCCCATGATGGCGAGCGACGTCACGGACTTGCCGCTGCCGGACTCCCCGACGAGACCGATCGTCTGTCCTGGGCGAACGTCGAAACTCACCTTGTCGACCGCCCGGAACGGCCGTTCGCCGCGACGCTGGAAGACGACCGTCAGGTCGCGGACCTGCAGCAGTGGCTCGCCTCGCCGGACCTCTTGGCGGTATGCCGCTCCGCTCGCCTCGGTCACCGCACTCACCTCCGGCTCTTGGGGTCGAGGGCCTCGCGCAACGACTCACCCATGAGGGTGAACCCGAACGCGACGACGATGATGCAGGCGGCCGGATAGAACGCCAGGTGGGGATAGGAGCTGAGGTACTCCTGAGCAGTTCCGAGCATCTGGCCCCACTCCGGTTGGCGCTGGTCGGGATTGCCCAGCCCGAGGAAAGAGAGCGCGGCCGCGTCGATGACGGCGGTCGCCAGGACCAGAGTGGCCTGGACGATCACCGGACCGAGGGCATTGGGCAGCATGTGCCGGAAGATGATGGGCCCGGGTTTCACACCGAGCGCCCGCGCCGCGAGAACGTGATCGCTGTGCCGCTGGGCCAGCATCGTGCCACGCAACAATCGGGCGAAGATCGGGATGTAGGTGATCGCGATCGCGATGATGACCGTCCACTGGCTCGGCTTGCTCGCCAGTGCCGCGATCGAGAAGGCGAGGAGCAACGACGGCATGGACAGCATGACGTCGACGAAGCGCATGATCGCCGAGTCGATCCACCCGCCGAACGCACCGCTGAGAGTGCCGAGAACGAGACCGCCGGCCAGGGAGATGATCGTGACGAACACGGCGACGAGGAGGGTCTGCTGACTGCCGACGATCAGTCGGGAGAGCAGGTCCCGTCCGCGATCGTCGGCACCGAGCGGGAATCCCGGCTCGGGGCCGGGAACGGGATTGCTCTGCCGACGGACCTTCCCGATCAGGTAGTCCTCGATCGGGTCGTGGGGGGCGATCCATCGGGCGAAGACCGCGACGAGAACGAAGAGGATCGTGATCGTCAAGCCGATGAGGAAGATCGGGTCCCGGCGCAGGCGCTGCCAAGCACTGGCGATGAGTGAAACGCCCGGACCCTCGCCGACCGCCCCGGCCTCCTCGACCTGAGCCGCGGTGGCGGCGAGGTCATCGATCCGGTCCTTGCGGCGCATTCCGAGGCGGACGCGACCGCTTCCATTGGGCTGGGTCATCGGCTCACCTGGTCCGGACTCGGGGGTCGATGACGGCATAGAGCACATCGACGAGGAGATTGACGAGGACGAAGATCGCTGCGGCCGCCAGGATGAGCACCTGGAGAACGGCGAAATCGCGCTTCTCGAAACTGAGCGCCAGCGCCTCGCCGATTCCGCCGAAGGAGAACACGCGTTCGGTGAGGACGGCGCCGGCCAGCAGTCCGCCCACCTGCAGGCCGATCGTCGTGACGACCGGAAGCAGCGCATTGCGCATGATGTGCCGAGTCCGGATGACCTTGTTGGTCAAGCCCTTGGACTCGGCGGTTCGAACGAAGTCCTCGTCGAGCACTTCCAGGACCGAGGCGCGGGTGATGCGGAAGATCACCGCGAAGGGGATGGTCGCGAGCGCGAGACCGGGGAGGATGAGGTGCTTGACGGCATCCCAGGCGGCGTCCCATTCGCGAGTGAGCAGGCCGTCCAGCACGAAGAAGCCGGTGATCCGGGTCGCGTCGATGTCGCCGCTCTGCCGTCCGGAGACCGGGAGCCAGCCGAGCTTGACGGCGAAGATGTATTTGAGCAGGAAGGCAAGGAAGAAGATGGGCACGGCGACGCCGATCAGCGAGCCCATGACGCTCAGGTTGTCGAAGAAGCTGGCTCGCCGCCGGGCGGCGAGGTAGCCGAGTGGGACCCCGGCGAGAACGGCGACGACGATGGCGAACGTCGACAACTCGATGGTGGCCGGGAACCGCGTCAAGAAGACACCGAAGGCGTCCTTGCCCGGCAGGACGCCGGTCGACGCGCCGAAGTTCCCGGTCGCCGCCCGTTTCAGGAAGCGCCAGTACTGCACATAGAGGGGGTCGTCCAGGCCGAGGGTCTGGCGCAGACGCGCCTTGGACTCCTCGGTGGCGCGGTCGCCGAGGATCGCACTGACTGTCCCGCCTGGCAGGGAGCGCAGCCAGAGGAAGAGCAGCAGGGAGAGGACGACGACAACGCCGACCATCTGCAGAAGGCGCCTGACGATGAAGCGAAGCACGCGGCGAACACCCCGTCAGTTCTCGTGGGCGGGTGGTGCGGGAGGACCGCCCCGGCGCTCGCTGGCGCCGGGGCGGCCCACGCTAGTCGATCGAGTCCGAGGAGCGGAGGTTCGTCACTTGCTGACGGTGACGGTGTCGAACATCTCTGCGGTCAACGGGCTGGCGACGAGACCGTCGACGCCCTTGCCGACGACGAGAGCCGGCGGGCTGTGGCTGATGGGAAGACCGGGGAGGTAGTCCTCCATGATCTTCTGATTCAGCGCCTCGTATGCCGTGGTGCGCTCCGCCTCGTCGACGAGGCCATCCGCGTCACGCAGTTCCTTCGTGAGGGTCTTGCCGAAGTCGGTGGCGTAGGTGTGGAAGTCGTTGGTGTCGGAGGAGAAGAAGGTCCCGATGAAGTTGTTGGCCGAGTTGTAGTCGCCGGTCCACCCGAGCAACCACGCGTCGAACAATCCGTTGTCGACACCGTCGAGGTAGCCACCATTCCACGGCTTGGTCACGACATCGACCTTGATCCCGATGTCCGTGAGGTTCTTGGCGAGCGCCTCATGGATCTTCTGGGGGTCCGGCATATAGGGCCGGCTGACCTCGGACGGGTAGGCGAACTGAAGCGTCATCCCTGTCGCGCCGGCCTCGGCGAGAAGCTTCTTGGCGCCCTCGGGGTCGTATTTCACCGGCTGGAGACTGGTGTTGTATCCGGCCACCGTGTCGGGCATGAACTGGGTGGCGACCTTGGCACCCTCAGGCAGCTGAGAGGCGACCAGCTGGTCACGGTTGAGCGCCATGTAGATCGCCTTGCGGACGCGGAGATCCTTGAGCTTGGCGTTCTTCTCGGGATTGAGGCCCATGTAGAGAATGTTGAACGCCGGGCGGACGAGGACCTTGTTGCCCTCGTCGGTCAGGCTCTTCCAGTCGACCGGGTTGGGCAGGTCGTAGGCGTTGATCGAGCCGGCCTCGAGTTCCTGGCGGCGGGTCGACTCGTCGGGGATGATCTTGAATACGAGCTTCGCCGTTTTGGCCTTGTCGCCCCAGTAGTCGTCGTTGCGGACGAGAGTGATCGTCTTGTTGGCCTCGTCGTACTTCTCCAACTTGTAAGGGCCGGTTCCGACCGGTGCCATCGAATAGGCGGGGTACTTGAAGCCCTCACCCTCCTTGGCGACATTGTTGGCGTCCCCGGCCTCCATCGCCTTGGGGCTCTGCATGGAGAACGAGTCGAGCGTCAGGAGAACCGGGAAGTCGGAGGTGACCCGGGTCAGGTTGAGGACGACGGTCGACTCGTCCTTGACCTCGCAGCTCTTGTAGAGCGACGCGTCCTTGCCGCCCTTGAAGCCACCCATGGTGTAGGCCCAGTACTCGGCCGGCCCGGCCGCAGCGACCTCGTTCTGTTCGAACATCCGGTCGAAGTTGTAACAGACGGCATCAGCGTTGAAGGCCTCGCCGTCGGTGAACTTGACCCCCTGGCGCAGCTTGAAGGTCCAGGACAGGCCGTCCTTCGACGGCTCCCACGACTCGGCGAGTTCGGGCTCCGGGTCCGCGGTGCCCGGCTTGATGCCGAGGAGGCCCTGCATCATCTGACGGGTCACGCGGAACGTCTCGCCGTCACTGGCATAGAAGGGGTCGAAGACCTCAGGCGCACCTGCGGCGCCGAAGGTGAACGTGTCGGATCCGGTGCCTCCGCTGGCAGAGCCGGAACCGGAGGCCGAGCCCCCGCTGGTGCTGGAGGTGCGGTCCGACTTCGCGCACCCGGCCATGCCCAGGGCGACCGATGTGGCGAGAACGGCCGCGGCCGTCCGTCTGGTGAGCTTCATGCATACCTCGCATCTGTGGTGCCACTCCGCCGGGTCCTCCCACGGCCCCGCACGGACTTGGGGGCACCCTATGCCGCTCGCCCGTCCCCCGCTCGCCCGGCGGCCGGGGTTGTTACACGATGGATACCCTCCGGTCACGTGCAGCTGTTCTCGGCCTCGTGTCACCTTCGGCAGCCTCGGGACGGAAGATTTCCGGCGTAGGCACGGGCCGGCGGTGCGAACGCGATTCCAGATGCCGCCTGCGGCGTGCCGACACGGCATACGGCCAGGGCTCGGGCATTGTTGACCTGAGGACCGACCCGGATGGCGCGTCCCTGGTCGGGGAAGGGGGCCTGCACCGATGACGCGCTCGGTCGAGCGGGGTGCCCATGTGCCCGGCCTGGACGGCCTCCGCATGATCGCGGTGGTCGCCGTCATCGTCTATCACCTCGACGCCCCCTGGCTTCCCGGCGGATTCCTCGGGGTCGACGTCTTCTTCGTCATCAGCGGATATCTCATCACCTCGCAGCTGTGGGCCGGCGCCGCGGACAGGGGCCACGTCGACCTGACCGGGTTCTGGCTCGCACGCGCCCGCAGGCTCCTGCCGGCCCTCGCCGCCATGCTGCTGGCCACCAGCCTCGCGCAGACCCTCCTCGACCGGCCGGGATTGCGGGCCTATCTCGGCGACCTCGGCGCGGCCGCGACCTATACGTCCAACTGGTGGTACGTCCTGCACGAGCGTTCCTATTTCGATGCGATCGGCCGCCCACCCGCACTCCAGCATCTCTGGTCGCTGGCTGTGGAGGAGCAGTTCTATCTCGCGTGGCCGCTGATCGTCGCCGGAACCCTCCTCCTGACGAGCCGGTCCGCGCGCCGGCGCACCCTTCTGGCCGTCTGCGGCGTGGGCGCCGTCGCCTCCGCCCTCGTCATGGGCCTCGGATCCTGGCGGACGGGTGCTCCACTCGACGCAGACGCCTCCCGGTTCTATTTCGGGACCGATTCTCACGCGACCGGCCTGCTCGTCGGCGCCGCCCTGGCCGTATGCCGTGATGGCGCCGGGTTCGGCGCCGCCCGCCCCGCGCTCGCCCCGGCGCGGCCGTGGCTCACGGCGCTCGGTGCTTTCACCCTCCTCGGGATCGTCGCCGTATTCGTGCGGGTCGACGCCTTCTCCACGGCGCTCTATCGGGTCGGCTTCGCGCTGGTCGCTCTCGCGACCACGCTCGTCGTCGCTGTCGCCACGCGGCCCGGTCCGCTGGCGCGCCTGCTCGAGCATTCGCTCGCCACCGCGATCGGGCGTCGCTCCTATGGCCTCTATCTCTGGCACTGGCCGGTCTTCGTCTTCACCCGACCGCGCCTCGATGTCCCGCTGCACGGAGCGGCCGATGTGGCCCTCCGGCTCGGCCTCCTCGCGGCCGTGAGCGAGGCGTCCTATCGGTTCGTCGAGCAACCGGTCCGGCGCGCGGGCCTTCGGCGGACCTGGCGCGAGCTGCCCGGGTTGTATGCCCGCCCCGCCGTCCTCATGGCCGCCTCCAGCGCGCTCTTGGTGCCGATCACGATCGCCACGAGCACGCCCACAGCCGCGGAGGTGTCGGCCGCTGCTCGTCTCGCTCGACTCGCCGAAGGAGCGAGGCATCCGCAGCCAAGTGCGTCGGCGAGCAGACGGCATACGATTTCGCGCGCACACACACGCAACCTGACACTGGCGGTGTATGGCGACTCCTTCGCGATCGGCGTCGAGCCCGACCTCCTCCGGTCGTTCGCGTCGGTCGAGGTGCATGCCGCGATCGGGGAACAGCCGTGGACGATGGTGGATCAGCTCGCTGCCGAGGCCACGACGATCAGCGCGGACGTGGTGCTCATCCATATCGGCAACAACGGGATCGTGGACCGCGCTCGGCTCGAGGGTGCGATCGCGCGCATTCCGGCGACGACGTCGGTGGTCGTCGCCGTCCCCCGAGTTCCGCGTTCCTGGGGGGCGCCCAATGTCACCGCCCTGCGTCGGCTGGCGCACGAGACGCCACGTGTCCACCTCCTCGACTGGTATGCGGCCACCGACGGACGCCCCGACTTCGTCGTCGCCGACGGGGTCCATCCGACATCGGCCGGCGGCCGGGCCTATGTCCGGTTGCTTCAAGAGGTGCTCGCCCGGCCGGCCACCTGAGGTGCCGCACCGGCTCGAGATGCGCGCCCACCCTCTGTAGGCGACCATGGCGGCATACGGGCGCGTATGCCGAGTCTCACCTCGGGTGACTGCGCCCGGTCACGAACGACACCGATGGAATTTCCCGGTTTGCGTAAAGCAATGGTCAATTTTTGGTAAGTAAACCCGAATGCCTGTGGATAACTCGGTGTTCGTCGTGCGAGATCGGGATGCCTCGCCTAGGGTCGAAATGGCTCGTCAGCCGGACGAGTCCACCGACTGGGGAATGCCGAGGGGGGCGACATGCTGGCGATCGCGACCGTCGAGAACGAGGTCCGCGACCTGATCCGCACCTCGGGTCTCGATCCCATCCGCGACGCCGACGAGGTGCGCGCCCTCGTGCGCGAGGCCGTTGCGGACTATGACGACCGGTCGCTCGCCGGCGGCGTGCCGCGTCTCGGCGATCTCGACCAGGCGACCCGAGCGGTCTTCGATGCGGTCGCGGGATTCGGGCCGCTGCAACAGTATTTCGACGATCCCGAGGTCGAAGAGATCTGGGTGAATCAACCCAGTAGGGTCTTCGTCGCCCGCAAGGGGGTTGCGGAGCTGACCGCAACCATTCTGACCGACGACACCGTGCGCGATCTCGTCGAGCGGATGCTCAAGTCGTCCGGTCGGCGGGTCGATCTCTCCTCGCCGTTCGTCGACGCCGTGCTCGCGGATGGGTCACGACTGCACGTCGTCATCCCCGACATCACCCGCCAGCATTGGTTCGTCAACATCCGCAAATTCGTCGTCAAGGCCGACCGGCTCGATGACCTCGTGCGGCTCGGGACACTGTCCGGCCAGGCGAGTCGCTTTCTCGAAGCCGCTGTGGTCGCAGGGCTCAATGTCCTGGTCGCGGGCGGCACCCAGGCGGGCAAGACCACCCTCCTCAACTGCCTCTCGGCCTCGATTCCACCCCGCGAACGGATCGTCACCTGCGAGGAGGTCTTCGAGTTGAAGATCCCGCAACGCGATGTGGCGTCGATGCAGTGTCGCCAGCCCAGTCTCGAAGGCACCGGCGAAGTTCCCCTCCGCCGCCTGGTCAAGGAAGCCCTGCGGATGCGACCCAACCGGATCATCGTCGGAGAGGTCCGTCAGGCCGAGTCACTCGACCTGCTCATCGCGCTCAATTCGGGGCTGCCCGGCATGGCGACCCTCCACGCCAACAGCGCCCGCGAGGCGATCGTCAAGATGTGTACGCTCCCCCTGCTCGCGGGCGAGAACGTCGGATCCCGATTCGTCGTCCCCACTGTCGCCTCGTCCATCGACATCGTGGTCCACGCCGCGCTCGAGCGCGATGGAGTGCGCAGGGTTCGGGAGATCGCGGCGGTTCCCGGGCGTGTCGAGGGCGATGTCGTCGAGATGGCCGATCTGTTCGTCCGTCGGGGCGGCCAGCTCGTCCGAGCCGACGGCTTCCCCCCGCATCTCGACCGGTTCGAGGCCGCGGGCTACGACATCGCGAACCTGCTGCGGCCGGCGGCGTGACATGAATCCGACGATCGTCGCCTTCCTCTTCGGGATCGGCCTCTTCCTCATCTGGTGGGCCTGCTGGGTTCCCGATGAGGGACCGGGGCGGGACCTGCGTCGCCGCGGATGGGTCGATCGCATCTCCGACGACCTCATCCAGGCGGGGTATGCCGCGATCGGCCCCCGCGCGCTCCTGTCGACCTGCATCCTGCTGGCGACCGTCACCTTCGTGCTGGTCACCGGCTTCGTTCGGGTCGCCTCGATCGCCGCGTGTTTCGCCGCCCTGCTCGGTGCCGCACCGATCATGTTGGTGCGCGGGAGGGCCCGCAGGCGACGGATGAACCTTCGCGATGTGTGGCCGGACGCGGTCGACAACATCACCTCCGGCGTGCGCGCCGGGCTGGCCCTGCCCGAGGCCCTCGCCCAACTCGCCAGCCGCGGACCTGAGGAGTTGCGGCCGGCATTCCGCCGCTTCGCCGAGGACTATCGAACGACCGGACGCTTCCACGAGAGCCTCGACCTGCTCAAAGCCCGTCTCGCCGACCCGGTCGGCGACCGACTCGTGGAGTCGCTGCGGATGGCGCGCGAGGTCGGTGGCAGCGATCTCGGCCGGCTCCTGCGCACCCTGTCGACGTTCCTGCGTGAGGACGCCCGGGCCCGAGCAGAGCTCGAGACCCGGCAGAGCTGGACGGTCAACGCCGCGCGACTCGCGGTCGCCGCCCCGTGGATCGTCCTCGCCATGCTGTGCACGCGCCCCGAGGCTGTCCAGGCCTATGCGAGCCGAACGGGCACCCTGGTCCTCCTCGCCGGGGGTGCGTGCACGCTCATCGCCTATCGACTCATGATCCGCATCGCCCGGCTCCCCGAGGAAGACCGGGTTCTCGGATGACCGCGCAGATCCTTCAGTTCGGGCTGGGACGGCTCGGCGCCGTGACCGGGATCCTCTTGGCTCTCGGCACGTGGATCGCCGTGCGAGGTATGCCGTTCTCCCGCCGCCCGAGCCTAGACGCCCGCCTCGCGCCCTATCTCTCCGACGCGGTGCGTCACTCCCGGCTCCGCGAGCGGACGGCGAGCAATCCCGCTGGCGTGCTCGCGGTGCTCGGCCGGCCGCTCGTCGGCGACCTCGGACAGGTCATCGAACGGATTCTCGGCGGCGCCGCTTCGGTGCGCCAGCGGCTGTTGCGCGCCGGACAGGCGCCTGATGTGGACCGGTTCCGCGCGGAGCAGGTGTTGGCCGGCGCCGCGGGTGGCGTCGCAGGCACGCTTCTCGGAGTGAGCGCCGTGGTCGGGAGGGGCTCGAACCCCGTTCTGCTCGTCGTCATCGTGCTGCTCGGCGTCGCCTGCGGCGTGATCGGCTGGGATCAATGGCTCACCCGCCGGGCCGTGCGCCGCGAGGAGTTCATGCTCACCGAGTTCCCGACGATCGCGGAGTTGCTCGCACTCGCTGTCGGCGCAGGCGAAGGCGCCGTCGGCGCCCTCGAACGTGTCTGCCGGCTCTCCAACGGCGAGCTCGCCTCCGAGCTCGGTCGCTGCCTCGGCGACGCCCGCGCCGGCGCCAATCTGCCGACCGCCCTGGAGGGCCTGGCCAATCGCACCGGGCTGGCCTCGCTCACCCGGTTCGTCGACGGCATCGTCATCGCCGTCGAGCGCGGGACCCCCCTGGCCGAGGTCCTGCGCGCCCAGGCCCAGGACGTCCGCGAGGAGAGCCGCCGAGATCTCATGGAGAAGGGGGGACGCAAGGAGATCGCCATGATGGTGCCGGTCGTCTTCCTCGTCCTGCCCGTGACCGTGCTCTTCGCCGTCTATCCCGGCTTCGATTTCCTCAATTTCTCGATGTAGGTCTCGTCACACAACAGGGAGGAACACCCATGTCCACACAACTCATCAAAGCGCACATCCGTCTCACCGCGGCGGTCCGCGCGGCACTCTCGGCACGGGAGGACGACAGCGAGCGTGGGGATGTGCCCGGCTGGGTGCTCATCACCCTCATGACCGCGGGCATCGTGACCATCCTGTGGACGTTCGCCGGCACCAAGCTCAAGGACATGTTCGAGGCCGCCCTCGACGGTGTCCACGGCTGAGGTCGTGAGCCGACCCCGCACCCTGGACGCGCGGGGCCGGGCCGATGCGGAGGCGGGAGCCGCCGTCGCCGACTTCGCCATGGTGTCGGGGCTGCTCATGCTCGTCTTCGCCATGGTGTTCCAGCTCGGCCTGACCCTGCACGTCCGCAACACCCTGATCTCGTGCGCCGCGGAAGGCGCGCGACTCGGGGCGCGGGTCGACGCCCAGCCGGGCGACGCGGTCGTGCGGACCCGGGACCTGATCGGCCGATCGCTCTCGTCCCGGTTCGCGCAGGACGTCACCGAGACGACCGGCGAGGTCGACGGGGTCGCCGTGGTGCTCGTGCACGTCCGGGCGCCGCTGCCGCTCATCGGCCCGTTCGGGCCGAGCGAAGGCCTGGATGTCGTGGGGCGCGCGTTCGAGGAGAAGCAGTGATGCGGCATACGGACCGGGCCGGGCGGCAGGCGGCGGCACAGGAGGGCAGCGCAGTCGTCGAGTTCGTCTTCCTCGGCGTCCTCCTGCTTGTGCCGCTGATCTATCTCACCCTCATGGTCGCGCGGGTCCAGGCCGGCTCGTATGCCGCGACCCAGGCCGCGCGCGAAGCCGGCCGGGCCTTCGTCACGGCCGACAGCGAGGACGCGGCGAGTCCGCGGGCGCAGGCGGCCGCGCTGATCGCCTTCGAGGACCAGGGATTCGGCGCCGGGGACGCGGCCCTGTCGATCGCCTGCGCATCCACGCCGTGCCTGAGCCCCGACGCCCGGGTGACGATGACGACCCAGGTGACGGTGCCGCTGCCACTCATCCCGAGCTTCGCCCGGGACGTCATCCCGCTGGAGGTGCCGGTCTCGGCGACCCAGGTCGTCACCGTGGACCGGTTCCGGGGGAGGTGAGCATGCGGCATACGGATGAGGGGCGAGCCCCGGACGAGGGTTCCATCTCCCTGTTCATCCTCGGACTGTGCGTCATCGGACTGGTCCTGGTTCTCGGGGTCGTCACCGTCACCAGCGCGCAACTGGCCCGGATGCGCCTTCTGGACGCGGCCGACGCCGCCGCGCTCGACGCCGCGGACAGCATTACCGACAGCGCCTACACCAGCGGCATCGGGGACGCCGTGCCGCTCTCGGACGCCATGGTGAGTGAGACGGCGAGCGCCTATCTCGCCTCCCGCCCGCTGCCCGAGCGGATGGAGAGCTGGTCCATCGCCCCGGGGACCGGAACGCCCGATGGGTCGACCGCGGTCGTCGTCGTCACGGGGACCGCGGACCTCCCGGTCGTGACACCGCTCCTCGAGGCGCTCGGCGGATCCATCACGATCACCGTCGAGTCCCGCGCCCGCGCCGACGTCGAGAATCCCGCGCCCTGACCTCGACGGCGATCCCCGGCCGGGTATCTCCCACTACCTCGCTCGGGAATATGGACGACGACTCGACCCCGCGGGAACTGATGGCACAATTGCCCCCCGTGACTGCCGCGACCCCGAGCCTGCCGCAGTTCTGCCCACCCCCCGACGTGCTCGACGACCTCGAACTCATCCGCGCGGGGACCCTCACTCAGCAGGACGCCACACGACTCGTCACCCTCCACGTGCCCGCGCACTATGCCGCCGACGTCGCCGCGGCCGGGGGCGTCGAGATCGTCGACCCCGAGGGCGTGCCCTTCGCCCGCCTCGCCGGTGATGGCGCCGACCGCCACGACGACGGCTGCCTGCGACTCCCGCTCCGCCCCGAGTGGACCGGGCGCCCGTCGCCGCGCACCTTCGAGCGGTTCTATGTCGCGCCCGCCGACAACGCGGCCGACCTCGAGCCCGGCACGGTCAGCGTCGTCGTCGACCGTCCCCTGCGCACCGATGACCTCCTCGACATCGTCGCGACCGCGGGCAAGCGGCCCCTGCAGTTCCTCGTCCTCGCCGGGCCCAGCCACAGCGCCGCCTCCCCCGCAGTCGCCACCATCCGGTCGGCCCTCGACGCGGTCTCCCGGCTGCGGCGCGGTCACGTCGTCGCGGTGCCGCTCGCCCCCCGCTCACCGGCGGCCAAACGGGAGCGGGCGGTCGCGGCATACGCACCGGGCGAGGTCGTCACCCTCGCACCGCTCCCCGCGGAGCCTCGGCGGCACGGCCTCGTCCTCTTCTTCACGGGCCTGTCCGGCTCGGGCAAGTCGACGATCGCCCGGTCGGTGCGCGACATGATCCTCGAGGACGGCGAGCGCACCGTGACCCTCCTCGACGGCGACCTCGTCCGCCGCCACCTCAGCGCCGGGCTCACCTTCTCGGCCGCCGACCGCGAGACCAATATCCGCCGCATCGGCTGGGTCGGCGCCGAGATCGCCCGCCACGGCGGCGTCGCCATCTGTAGCCCGATCGCCCCCTTCGCCTCCACCCGTCAGGCTGTGCGCCAGATGGTCGAAGAAGCCGGCGGCGACTTCCTCCTCGTCCACATCGCCACGCCGCTCGCCGAGTGCGAGCGCCGCGACCGCAAGGGCCTCTACGCCAAGGCCCGCCGCGGCGAGATCCCCGAGTTCACCGGCATCTCCTCCCCGTATGAGGAGCCCACCGACGCCGATCTCGTCATCGACACCACCGGACGCACCATCGAATCCGCAGTCGGGGACGTCCTGAGCCTCCTGCAGCAGAGCGGCCACCTCAGCAAGGAAGAGGTTCTGGAATGGGCGATCTGATCACCGCCGACACCCCCGGCCTGCTGGCCGTCGCCTTCCTCATCGGCATCGTCGTCGGACTGACCGGTATGGGGGGTGGCGCCCTGATGACGCCGGCCCTGATCTTCCTCGGCATCCCCCCGACCGCCGCCGTCGCCAACGACCTGACCGCCGCCGCGATCAACAAGACGGTCGGCGCGGCCGTGCACTACAAGCACGGCTCCCCCAACCTCAAGCTCGCGAAGTGGCTGATCATCGGCTCGGTGCCCACGTCGTTCGCGGGCGCATGGATCATCGACGCCATGGGTGCGGACGCCGACCAACAGGCGTTCGTCAAGAAGGCCATCGGCATCGCCCTACTGCTCACCGCGGTGACCTTCTCCCTGAGGATCTACCTGGAGATGCGCCGCGGCTTCCAGGACGACCCGAACCGACCCGACCCGGCCGTGCGTCCCCTGCCGACCCTGATCGTCGGCGCGATCGGCGGCCTCCTTGTCGGTATGACGAGTGTCGGCTCCGGTTCGCTCATCATGATCAGCCTGCTGCTGCTCTATCCCACGCTCTCCGCGCGCAAACTCGTCGGAACCGATCTGGTGCAGGCGATCCCGCTGGTCCTGTCGGCGGCGATCTCGCACATGATCGTCAGCGGCATCGACTGGGAGATTCTGCTCCCGCTGATCATCGGCGGCAGCCCGGGGACGTTCGTGGGGGCGCGGCTCGCGGCATACACCTCGCAGTCGATCCTGCGACGCGGGATCGCGATCGTGCTGACCCTCACCGGCCTCGGCCTGCTGAAGCTGCCCCCCGTGTGGGTGGGCATCCTCGGCGCGGCGATGGTGATCCTCGGACCGGTCGTATGGGGCCTGATCAAGCACGCCCACGGGCGACCCGCTTTCCAACATTTCGGGGCCGGCAAACGCTCCCCCGAATCGCAACACATATCGAAGGGGAATTGACACGTGGCCGACCCACGCAACGACCACATCCTGGCCCGGGACCTCGCCGTCGAGGCGGGCAAGGTGCTGCTCGCCATCCGCGCGGACTTCCCGCAGGACGGCGACCCGAAGGCGCTCAGGGACGCCGGTGACCGCGGCTCGCACGACTTCCTGATGGACGCCCTCGCGCAGGCGCGTCCCGACGACGCCGTCCTGAGCGAGGAAGGCGCCGACAACCCGGTGCGGCTCCGCTCCGAGCGCGTCTGGATCGTGGACCCGCTCGACGGCACCCGCGAGTTCTCCGAGCGCCCCCGCGACGACTGGGCCGTTCACGTAGCCCTGTGGGAGCGCGGCGAGCTCGTCGCGGGCGCCGTTGCCCTGCCCGCGCGCGACCAGGTCTTCTCCACGGATGCCGTGCCGGCGATTCCCGAGGCCACCGGCGGCCCGATCCGGCTCGCGGTGTCGCGTTCGCGCCCGCCGGCCTGGCTGCCCGGGCTGGTCGAGGCGCTGGACGCGGAGTTGGTCCCGATGGGATCGGCCGGCGTGAAGGCTGTCTCGGTGCTCGACGGGTCGACGGACGCCTACGTCCACGCCGGCGGTCAGTATGAATGGGACTCCGCCGCCCCGGTCGTCGTCGCCGCCGCTGCTGGGCTGTTCACGAGCCGGGTGGACGGGAGCAAACTGCTCTACAACCAGCCCAACGTCTCGCTCCCCGATCTGATCGTATGCCGTCCCGAGCTCGCCGAGCAGGTGCTCGCCGCGGTCGCGACCTTGGAATTCTGAGCCGCCGCAAAGGCTTTCGCAGCGACAGACGAGGGCGGACTGCCGGGGATCTCCCCCGTGCAGCCCGCCCTCGTGGTCGTATGCCCCGTGCCGCCCCGCCCGTGGGCGGCACGCGTCAGTCGGCGGGCCGGGCGTCGGAAGCGGTGGCGCCGGCCGGGGCGGGAGTGTCGACGTCGCCGGCGTCGATCCGGTCGGCCAGGGAGCCCGGAGGCGGCGGGGCCGGCGCGGGGAAGCGGGCGACGGGGGGCGGGCCGTCGTAGCGGGCGGGGGTGGGCGCCGCGGGGGCCTTGGCCTTCTTGCCCTTGCCCTTCGCCTCGTCGTGGTCGTAATACGAGCCGTTGTAGCCATAGCCGCCGTAGTTGCCATAGCCGGAGGCGAAGCCGGACTCGATCTTGTTGAAGATGACACCGAGCACGTGGCCGTTGACCTGCTCGAGGCTGGTGAGGGCACCGTCGAGCTGGGTGTCGAGGGTCTTGCCGGCGGTGATGACGACGAGGGCACCGTCGGCATTGGCCGTGAGCACGGCAGCATCGGTGACGGGCAGCAGCGGCGGCGAGTCGACGATGATCATGTGGTTGCGGCGCAGGGTCTGCAGCAGCTGGCGCATGACATTGGAGCCGAGCAGCTCGCTCGGGTTGGGCGGGATGCTGCCGGCGCCGACGACCGTGAGATTCGGGGTCTGGGCCGGGTGCTGGGCGACCTCGTCGAGGGTGGCCTTGCCGGTCAGCAGGTCGGTCAGGCCGGCGCCCTCGAGCAGGCCGAAGGATTCGGCGATCACCGGGCGGCGCAGGTCGCCGTCGAGCAGGATCACCGACTCGCCCGCCTCGGCGAGCGCGATGGCGAGATTGGCCGAGACCGTCGACTTGCCGTCACCCGGCAGCGGGCTCGTCACGACGATGACCCGCGGCGGGTTGTCGATATCCATGAACTGCAGGTTGGTGCGGATCTTGAGGAAGGACTCCACGACCTGGCTGCGCTTGCTGTCGCCCCGGCCCCCGAAGACCACGGGCACGTGCCCCTCCTCGTTGCGGCGCAGGATCTCGTTCGCCGGGATGGCACCGGCGACGGTGACACCGAACTGCCGGGTGACCGTGTCGACATCGCGGATGCGACGGTCGATCCGGGAGCGCAGCAGGGCGTATGCCGATCCGGCCAGCCCCCCGAGCAGGAAGCCGAGCGCGAGATTGCGCACCGGATTCGGGGAGACGGGCCCGCCAGGAAGCGCCGCGTTCTCCACGGGGATCATGCGGATGCTCGATCCCTTGCCTGCCGGGTCCTCGAGCTCCTTGATCTGCTCGGTCAAGGCCACGACCCAGGTGTCCGCCAACTGCTGCGCTCCGGACGGCGACCCGGCCCGGGCCTGCACTTTGATCGTCGCCGTCTGCACCGGCTGGGTGACGGTGATATGGGAGATCAGGGCGTCGGGCGTGGTGTCGAGGCCGAGCTTGTCGATGGCCTTCTGCGCCACCGGACGACTCTTCGCGACGTCGACATAGGCGACGGCCCGCGACTTGGCCAGCGTGTCCCCCAGGGACTCCTCGGCGGGGCTGTCGGCCACGCCGGAGCGCACCATCCCGGAGGCGGTCGCGGCATAGACACGGGGTGTGAACAATGTCACCAGCCAGGCCGTCAGCAGGCCGAGGGCGATGAAGGTCAGGATCGCCTTGTAGTGCAGGCGGGCGATGCGCAGATAGTCACGGAGTTCCACGGGCCGTAAGCGTCCTCAGAGAGCTGGGGGGAAAGAGGTTCGCCGTAGACTACCCGTCCGTCACGCGGGGCACGAGTCGTCGGGGTGTCTCGCCCCTAGGCCCACCAGCAGGCACGATGCTCAGGTGGCACGCCTTTGGGTGGTGCGTTATAGTCGTTGGCGATCTCGCCAGTGTCACGAAAGCCCACAATGCCCGCCACCCCCCCTGACGTTCTGGCGCGGTGGCGATGGCCGGCTCTCGATGTCCTGATCTGGATCGCGGCGATCGCCCTCGCCGTGCTGCTGCGCTTCGACTTCCGCCTCGAGCACGTGCCTGAGGGCCTGCCCCTTTTCGTCGGGCTCGTCGTCGTGCTGCACCTGCTGACGGGCTTCACCGTGGGGCCGTATGCCATCGGTCACGTCATGGGATCGCTCGAAGAAGTCGTCGACCTGCTCCGCACCATCGCCCTGACCGTCGTCCCGGCCTTTGCCATCAATTGGTTCACCTCGCCCTTGTGGGCGCCGCGCTCGGTGCCGCTGATCGGCGGGCTGATCGCGATCCTCGCCATGTTCGGCGCGCGCTTCGTGGTGCGCCTACGCACCACTCGACCCGGCGCGCGCGAGGATGCCGAGCGCGTCATCGTATTCGGTGCCGGGCGCGGTGGCCGCCAGCTCATCCGCAGCCTGATCACCGACCCGGCAAGTCAAATGGCGCCGGTCGCCGTCCTCGACGACGACCCGGCGAAGCGGCGGTGGAGCATCGACGGCATCCGCGTGCGCGGTGGGCGCGGTGATCTCGCGTCGGTGGCCCACCTCTCGGGTGCAACCATGCTCGCCGTCGCCGTCCCGAGCGCGAGCGGCGAACTGCTGAACGAGTTGTGCAAAGCCGCCGCGGCCCTCGACCTCGACCTGCGGGTCCTCCCCCGGACCCGCGACTTGCTGGGCTCGGTGCGGCACACAGACCTGCGCAGCCTGGACCTCGCCGACCTGCTCGGCCGCGGCGAGATCGCGCTCGACGCCGACGCCATCTCCAACACGATAAGCGGCAAGACCGTGCTCGTCACCGGGGCCGGCGGCTCCATCGGATCGGAGCTCTGCCGCCAGGTCGCACGCTTCGACCCACGCCGCCTCGTCATGCTCGATCGGGACGAATCGGGATTGCACGCAACGCAACTCACGCTCTCCGGCCACGGCCTGCTCGACGGCGACGACACCGTGCTCGCCGACATTCGCGATGCGGCGCGGATGCATGAGGTGATGAATGACATCCGTCCCGATGTGGTCTTCCACGCCGCCGCTCTGAAGCACCTGCCCCTGCTCGAGAGCTATCCCGAGGAGGCGTGGAAGACCAATGTCCTCGGCACCCTCAACGTGCTCAAGGCCGCCCGGGCAGCGGGTGTCGAGGTTTTCGTCAATATCTCGACCGACAAAGCGGCGAACCCCTCGTCCGTCCTGGGCTACAGCAAGCGCCTGACCGAGCGGCTCACCGCCCACGAGGCGACGCAGGGCGGCGGACGCTATGTCAGTGTCCGCTTCGGCAACGTCCTCGGCTCGCGCGGCTCGGTGATCACTGCGTTCACTCAGCAGATCGAGCAGGGCGGCCCGGTCACGGTGACCCACCCCGACGTCGAGCGCTATTTCATGCTCATCCCCGAGGCCTGCCAGCTGGTGCTGCAGGCTGCGGCCATCGGCGCCGACGGTCGCGTCATGGTCCTCGATATGGGTGAACCGATGAAGATCATCGACGTCGCCAAGACCCTCATCGAACTCTCCGGCCGACGCGATATCGACATCGTCTTCACCGGGCTTCGCCTCGGCGAGAAGATGTCGGAGGAACTATTTGCGCCAGTCGAAGCCGTCGAGCGCTCCACGCACCCTTTGGTCAACTATGTCGACGTGCCCGATCTGCCTCACGCTCAGGTGGACGGTCGCACCTTTGCCGACGCCCAGGCCGCTAAGAGCTATATGCACCTTGCCGCTATCGAAGGAGTGCCGACCCCCCACGAAGGCGCTCGCGCGTGAACAGGCCTGGATTCCCCTATCCGTGCCGGGTCTTTCCCGCGCAGAACGGGAGGCGGTCGCAAACGCCGTCCTCGTGGTCGAGGGCGGACGTGTCGTCAATGCGGCCATCGCTCA
>JAXLRS010000001.1:0-1226183 GCA_046330995.1 Dermatophilaceae bacterium | reverse complement strand
GCTGCCGCAGCTGCGGGCGTCGCGATCGTCACGGGCGACACCAAGGTCGTCGCGCGGGGGGCGGCGGATGGTCTGTATATCACCACATCCGGCGTCGGCATCGTCCCCGCCGAGCGCCGGTTGGGTCCTGACCGGGTGCGTCCCGGGGACCAAGTCGTCCTCTCGGGGACGCTCGCCGAACACGGTATGGCGGTCATGCTCGCCCGCGGCGAACTGGCGATCGAGGCCGACATCGCCTCGGATACCGCCCCGATCAACGGGCTCGTCGACGCCCTCCTCGCCGCGGTCCCCGACACGCGCTGGATGCGTGACGCCACCCGCGGCGGCCTCGGGACCGTCGCCAACGAACTCGCCCGGGCGAGCGACAGGGGGGTGATCCTCGATGAGACGGTACTGCCCATACGACCCCTCGTGCTCGCCGCCTGCGACCTGCTGGGGATCGACCCCCTCTATGTCGCCAACGAGGGCAAGTTCGTCGCCGTCGTTCCCGCCGAGTCGGCGACCGCTGCCGTCGCCGTCCTGCGTTCAACCCCCGGCGGCGAGTATGCCGCGATCATCGGCGAGATCGTCGCCGAGCCTCCCGGTGTCGTCGCCATGCGAACCGCGTTCGGCGGCACCCGAATCGTCGACATGCTCGTCGGCGACCCCCTACCCCGCATCTGCTGAGGAGTGCGTCATGTGTCTCGGGATTCCCGGACGCGTCGTGGACATCGTCGACGCCGACACCCACATCGCCACGGTCGATGTGTCCGGCGTCCGGCGCGACATCTCCGTGCAGCTCCTGGCCGACGAGGGCGTCGGCGTCGGCGACTGGGTGCTCGTCCACGTCGGCTTCGCGATGGCGAAGATCGACGAGGACGAGGCACGGTTCACCCTCGATCAGGTCGCGAGGATGGGCCAGGCCTATCGCGACGAGCTCACCGCCTTCACCGACAGCTCGATCACCTGAAGGGGGCCAAGTCATGAAGTTCGTCGACGAGTTCCGCGACCCGGCCGCCGCGCGGGCCCTGGTCAAGTCGATCACCGAACTCGCCCGGGGCGGTGACTACACCTTCATGGAGGTCTGCGGCGGGCACACCCACACGATCTATCGCCATGGCCTCGAGCACGTGCTGCCCGAGACGATCGAGCTGGTTCACGGCCCCGGCTGCCCGGTGTGCGTCATCCCGATGGGCCGGGTCGACGACGCGATATTCCTCGCCGAGCAGGACGGCGTCATCTTCTCCACCTTCGGCGACATGATGCGCGTGCCCGGGTCCCGCGGGTCGCTGCTGGAGGCCCGCGCGCGCGGGGCCGACGTGCGCTTCGTCTACTCGCCGCTCGACGCGCTGCGCCTCGCGCTCGACAATCCGTCGCGCCAGGTCGTCTTCTTCGCCGTCGGATTCGAGACGACGGCCCCGTCGACCGCGGTGACGCTCGTCCGGGCGAAGGCGCTCGGCGTCGCGAACTTCTCCGTGTTCGCCAACCATGTGACGATCGTGCCGCCCATCACGGCGATCCTCGACAGTCCCGACCTGCGACTGTCGGGGTTCATCGGGCCGGGGCATGTGTCGGCGGTGATCGGCATACGGCCCTATCGGTTCGTCGCGGAGAACTATGGAAAACCGTTGGTGGTGGCCGGATTCGAGCCCCTCGACGTCCTCGCGTCGGTGCACATGTTGCTGCAGCAGATCACCGAGGGGCGGTGCGAGGTCGAGAACCAGTACTCCCGGATCGTGCGGCCCGAGGGCAACCCGCAGGCGCTCGCGCTGATGGCGCAGACGATGCAGCTGCGACCGCATTTCGAATGGCGCGGACTCGGGACCCTCCCGTTGTCGGCGCTCAGGATCCACCGCGACTACGCGCAGTGGGACGCCGAGGAGCGCTTCTCGCTGCCGGGCGTCCGGGTCGCCGATCCGAAGGCGTGCCAGTGCGGGGAGGTGCTCAGGGGCGTCCTCAAGCCGTGGGATTGCCGGGTCTTCGGCACGGCGTGCACGCCCGAGAGGCCGATCGGCACCTGCATGGTCTCGCCGGAGGGCGCGTGCGCGGCCTACTACAACTTCGGTCGGCTGCATCGCGAGACCGCGCTCATGGTGGCGCGCTCTGGATCGTGAACCCACGATTCGGGCAGCGCCAGAACTCGGGCACTGCGGCGGAATCGCGGGCGCAGCTCCCGATGACGCGCGCCGGCCCGGGCGACCGGCGCGAAGCCCGATTGCCGCGGCGGTCAGGGCCCCTCAGGAACCGGTGAAGATCATCGACTCGGTCGGGACCGTGAAGACCGACGCCGCGTTCCGTCCATTGATGCTCAACGAGCCCCGCGACGCAGCGACGACCTGATGAAAGCTGCTCGCAGACATCGTGGCGGAGAATCCCGTCACGTCCCCCGGGCCCTGCGTGAGGTCGAGCCGCCGGATATCGCCCAGAGGGCTCACGTCCAGGGTCGCCGGCCAGGCTCCCTCGAGGTTCTTCACCAGCTCGGGATCGTTGAGGATCATCGGCTGCAGTCCGACCACATACAGCGCATCCAGGACGGGAACGGTGCCGCTGACGGTGAAGCCGTTGGTGCCTGCGGTGACCGATTTCGGGACGAAGTCGGCGACGACCTTGGGCAGCGTTGTGACTCCGTCGAGGACGTCGGCGAGTTTCTCAAGTCGCATCCAGCGCCCCTTGCGGTCCCCGGTCCAGGACGGGCTGGTGAGGAAGGGGCCACCAGACCTGTGACTTCGATCAACTGCACGTCGTGTGGCGTCAGAGCGTCCGAGTGGATGTTCACGGTCGTCGACGACGCCTTGCGCTCTTCGTCCACCTGCGTGATGAGTTGCTTGGTGACGCCCTGCCCGTCCATCACGATCTTAGAGTCGATCGTGAAGGCGACCCTCTTCGCACGGTCGAGCCGGGACCTGCCCTTGTCGACGATCGCGCGTGCGTCTGGCGCGTTGGTCCTGGTGGACGAGGAACTCGGCGGCGCGGGAACGGAGATCGGTGGGGTGGGCGGAGCTTCGCCCTGACTCGAGCAGCCGGCGGCAAGACTCATGGTGACCGCGAGGACGGCGGCGCGAGCGCGCGGCATACTGAAATCTCCCATGCCTGCAAATAGACCCATCATGGTCGGGGTGACAGGATTTGAACTGTTCACGCGCCGGTTGGTCCTTGATGTTCCGACCTGCACCGTAGGCATCTGACCTGCGGTGACGTAGAATCTAGCGCGTGAGAGGACCGGGCACAAGTGGACACGAAATGTCCCCAGTTATGCCCCAGTTGTGTCCCGTTGTGTCCGCTGGTGGCACGCGATGACGAGGGCGAAGCGGGACTTCGGGACCATCCGGAAGCGGGCCAACGGTCGCTGGCAGGCCTACTACATGGGCCCGGATCAGGCGTTCCACCGAGCTCCGTCGACCTTCGAGGCCAAGGTCGATGCCGAGGCCTGGCTGGCGGCCGAGCGGCGACTCATGCAGAACGACGAGTGGTCGCCAAGCAAGTCGCGGCGGGCGAAGGTCATGCGGTCGACCGAGATGTTCGGACCGTATGCCGAGGCGTGGCTCGAGCAGCGTGAGCTCAAGCCCCGCACCCAGGCGCTCTATCGCCGTCTGTTGGATCGCTTCATCCTCCCGGCCTTCGCCGAGGTGTCTCTTCGGGACATCACGCCGCAGGTGGTGAGAACCTGGCACAGCGGGCTCGACGCAACCAGGCCGACCCAGCGGGCCCACGCCTACTCACTGCTGCGGTCGATTCTCAGCACCGCTGTGGATGATGAGATCGTCAGGGCCAATCCTTGCCGGATCAAGGGAGCCGGCTCCACCAGGCGCCTTCGGCCGGTGAAACCCGTGACTCTCGATCAGCTCGAGACGCTGCTGACGGAAATGCCGGAGCGGTATCGCGCACTCGTCGTCCTGGGTGCTTGGTGCGGGCTGAGGTTCGGTGAACTGATTGAGCTCAGGCGCAGCGATGTCGACGTCAACGACGGAACGATCTTCATCCAGCGTGGGGTCGTTCGGGTCAATGGCGAAGTGCGAGTGGGCAAGCCCAAGAGTGAAGCTGGCATCCGGCGAGTGGCCCTTCCACCTCACGTGATCACGATGCTCAAGGAGCACTTGCGGCACCACGTGGGTCCGCGAGCGGACGCATTGCTCTTTCCCTCCGTCGGTGACCCGGACATCCAGGTGCATTCGAACACGGTGCGTCGCTACTGGCTTCGGGCGCGGCAAGTCGCTGGTGTGCCAAATCTCCGCATCCATGACCTGCGGCACACGGGCGGGGTCATGGCCGCCGAGGAGGGGGCGACGCAGAAGGAGGTCATGGTTCGACTCGGTCACAGCTCGCTGGCCTCCGCTGCGCCGTACATGCACGCAGCCGAGGGGCGGGATGCGGACATCGCGGGACGGCTGACCAAGCGGTACAAGAAGTGGGCCAAACGACGTGGCGTCGCCACCGAGTAGGCTCACGGTGGCACGCCACGCAAAGCGCCCAGAGGGCCGTGAGCCTACTCGGTGGCAACGTGCGCATACTGGCGAGGGACAGAGTGACGTGTACACTCAACGCATACCGCCCGGCCCCTCAGGGGCCGGGTTTATTCATGTCACCATCCAACGGGTCTGCTGAGCCGGCCGACGGTCGTGGGCATCTGATGGCTCGTGAAGTCTGCGGCGGTGAGTTGGTACCACCAGTGACCACCGACCCCGGTGGCAGGGCCAGCGTTCAAGGCCCCAGCCGGATAGCCCTTGGTCGGGTTGATGAGGCCCAGCGGCACATGCTGTCGGACGACGTCAACGGGCATTTTCAGGTCACTGTCATTGCTCACGACGACAGCAGCGTCCACGGCGCCGCCGAGGACGTCGACGAGCATGTGACTTGCGACGTTGACGTCGCTGCCCTTCTCTTCGCGCCGCGCGACAGAGGCCATGAAGGTCGCATGGGCAACGTCGGATCCGTGGGCGTCTCGAACCATGAGTGGCCAGTTCGCCTCAGTGAGGACGGGTCGGCCGCGGCGATCAGCTGTGGCCAGCGGCGCGGTCGCCGTCCGTGCCACGTAGTTCCCGTACTCGATCACGTCCACGACGCCGTGTTGGACCAGGGCTCTCAGGTAGGTGTCCTGATCGCGTTGGCTGCTCACGTTGTCGCGACCGCGGATCCGCGCCGTGCAGAACACCACCCGGCTGTCGACCGCTGCCGACCACGGCGACTGCGCGGCGATGACCGCCTCGAGCATCGCGCGCAGGTCAAGCCACCGCCACCCGGCGACCCCGCGCCCGCAAATGCCGCGGCCACCGTAGTAGAGGTTGTAGCCATCGATGTAGACACCTACACGCATGGACCGATTCTCCCAACTTGCGGTGACAGCCGTACGCCGCAAACGGATACTCCGCCCGGCTGACTGCCGATGGGCCGGTCGCCGAGGTAACCGTGGGAATGCCTGTGGACAGCGCCAAGGAACGCGTGCACTTGTGGATGGCCGCCGTGCTCGTCACCCGGCTGTGGGTATACGGACCATCAGGCGGTCGACGTCATCCGGATCGAGACGGATGACGCGCGGCCCACTCCGGTAGGCAACGAGGTCGCCGGCGGCGATGCGCCGGCGTAATGTCCTGGTGCTGAGCCCGGTTCGCTCGGCGGCGCGGGCGAGGGTTTCGAACTGATGACGAGTCTTGAGTGTCATGGCAAGTCCTCCTTCGTCATCCGAAAGCGACGGCTTCGACTCGGAGGATCACCGCCAGCCGCCAAGATTCGAAGTGGCCGTCAGCTCTCGTCGCGGAGCATCCACACTCGCTGGAGGGGAACTCTGGCGCGGATGTCCTCGGGCAGCCGCTCGTAGTTGCGTTGGAGAGCGGCGATGACGTCCGTGGAGTCCCACACCTTGACCCGGAACCGTTGGTGCTTCACCGCGTCCCTCGCCGGCTTGCTCAGACCTGTCCAGGTCGCCAAGAGGCCATAGTCGGCACCGTGCGTGCTGACCAGCCCGTTGAGCTGAGCCACGACCTCTGAGCCGATCTGACCGGACTTGACCTGCACGATCAGTTTTGGCGACTCGAGGCCGAGCAGCCCTCGGCCTGCGGTGACGTCGATGCCACCGTCGGCCCCCGGCGGGGCCTCATCAACCTCGAAGCCCTCGGCTCGGAGCAGCTCAGCGACCAGGTGAGCGAAGCCGTGCCCGGAGAACTCCTCGCCGATCCGGGTCGAGATCTGGTCCGCCGCGACCTCGGCGACGTTCGGGGTCGACTCAGGATCGTCGACGACGTCCTCCTGGTGCCGAGCTTGGGTCGAAGGCCTCGATCCCACACCCAAAGCGCCTGGGTCTTCTCCGTGGGCCAGCAAGTGTTCCAGCCGGGCCACGGCGTTGTTGCGGCTCGGAGAGAAGATCGAGATGGCACTCCCCAGCGTGTAGAGCAGGTCTTGCTTGACCACCGCCCGAGGAACCCTGTTCTGCCAGTCGACCTTGACGACATGGCGACAGTTGGGATCGTCCTGATCTGCCAGGTACCGGTAACCACTGATCACGCGACCCAGTGCGATCTCTCGGGTCGTCTTCATGGGGAGCGCCAGGAGGTCGCCAGGCTGAATGCGATCTCTGAGTGCCCACATCTGGCCTGTGTAACCAGCGACCTTGCCGGCGGAGTCGGTTCCGAAGGTATCGGCGATGACCTCTTCGATCTCTGCCCGTGTCGTGAACGGCGTCAGGTCGGGGACTTCCATCCAGCCCCCGCCCGAGTGGCCGGTCTCCCAAGCCCAGTCGTCACGCTCTCCGTAACGCCCGGCCCGGACGACCCACGCGCTGCTCATGATGGCTCCGATCGGATGGTGAGGGGTGGGAGTTCGTCGACGATCTCCATCGTCTCGAGGCTGACGGTCACGATGCGCGCGAGCAGGTCGATGATGTAGCGCGGGTCGCCGACTTCGCGGGACCAGTCGTTGGGGTCGTTGACGATTCCGGAGCCCTTGGGACCGCCGTCGACCTTGACCTGGTAGCGGTCGAGGATCCACTCGATGGCCGAGCGACTGCCGAGCTGGTAGCGGTACGCCTCCTCGGGGATGCCGCTCAGCGTGATCCGCGAGTTGTAGACGACCGTCGAGCGGTCGGCCACGAGCTTCTTGGTCTCGGGGTCGCGGACCTTGGCGAAGGTCATCTTTTCGACGCGGAAGTGGTCGTATGCCGCGTCGCCGGTCGGCGCCGGATCGTCCAGTCCCGCAAGGGGATAGACATCGACCGATTCGTAGCCGAGGTGCAGCTCGGAGAGTCGGCGACCGGCCTCGACGTAGGGCCACGGGTCCGTCACGAGTGGGATGCGGGGGAGCATCTTCTTGAGGTCGGCGGCGTAGGTCTCGCGGTAGTCGGGGGAGTGGAGCAGCCCGTAGACGTAGAAGAAGATGTCGTCCTTCGTGATGCGGTCGCCGTAGGCCGCGCGGAAGGTGGTCAACGCGTGGTCCGTGATGTTGTCGATCCGCCGGTAGCCGTCGATCACCTCGGCGTCATCGTCATATGCCGTGTCGAGACTGAGCATCCCCTCCTCGGCCTGCACCTTCTCGTACCGCCACCGCGCGAAGAACTGTCCCGTGTCGAGATGATGCAGGTCGGGCAAAGAGTCGGCCGTCAAGAGGCAGAAGGCATAATGAGAAGAAGGTCCTGTCAGGGTGAAACCCCAGTTGCGGAGACCAGGAACAGGGAACAACTCCTCGAGCCGGTAGATGGTGTTATTCAAGGTCCGGTCAAAGCAGACAGCCGCATGGGTGAACGGCCGGTAAGTGGCCACCCTTGCTGCGTCGTCATTGAAGACACGCGGTCTCTGCCGGTTGAGGTCTGAAAGAAGCCCTCGGTTCCAGCTGATCTTGCGAGGATCAGTGGTGGCAGTACGACTGGTTCGACCGTGCTTTCGGTCGTCCTCGTAGGTACCGATCAACAGACGCATGCTGTTGGTCAGAGCAGCTAGTCGAGAAGTTGTAGCACCACGGATCTCGATTGGTCTGGCCCACCTGAGTAGAGGTGGAAGACGGCCGGCGCTCCGCTCTTGTCGCCGATGGCGATAAAGGTGCCGAAGTCGTCACGGCGCTGGTTGAGCCAGTCGCCACTGACGTTGGGGGTGATCCGGGTCACGGATTCGAGCCCCGTGAATCGTTGAGCCGCTTGGGTCTTGGCCAGTTTGTCTTCTCGGGTGAGGTAGTCACCGATGTCGGTGTAGTGGATCCGCGCTTAGCCCCGACCGACTCGGATCCTTGACCAAGACGGTGACTGCGACGGTCGCGCGCGAGCCACCCCCGAAGACCTTGCCGCCTCTCTGCGCGACTGCTCACCCGCCGTCCTCTGGTTACCCCGCAGGTTGAGAACGTAGATGTCGCCGAACTCATCCGGCGAGACTCAGCCGCATCCCGTCGGCCGTATTGGAGTCGAGCCAGCCACCGTTCGCTCGAACGCGACGACGCCGCGGTAGTCAATCCGAGCGATGCCCACTTGATAGCCCGGATGTAGGAGTCGTACAGCGAGTTCTTGTTCGTCGCTCCCGACCGTGCGGCATACGTTTCACGGATTGCTGAGTCGAGCGTGGGGTAGGACTCGTTGGCGTTGTCGTCGTTGGCGGAATCCTGGCCCGATGAGTACGGGGGATTGCCGACGATGACCTGGATGTCGAGAGCTTTGAGCCGCTCGAGGCGGGCATTGTTCTGGACGAAGACAGTGGTGTCGAGGGTGTCGCCCTCCTCCCACGACTGGAAGGTGTCCGTGAGGATGAGGCCGGGGAAGGGCTCGTAGTTGCCGGGATCGCCGAGCTCACCGCGCAGGTCCTGGTAGGTCGTCTCGATGTTCACGGCGGCGATGTAGTAGGCGAGGAGCAGGATTTCGTTGGCGTGCAACTCGTGCGCGTATTTGCGGGCGAGGTCCTGCGGTTCGATGAGCCCGAGTTGCAGGAGCCTGGTGATGAAGGTGCCCGTGCCGGCGAAGCCGTCGAGGATGTGCACACCCTCGTCGGTCAGCCCTTGCCCAAAGTGCTCGCGCAGGACGTCGTCAGCCGAGCGGAGGATGAAGTCGACGATCTCGACCGGGGTGTAGACGATGCCGAGCTTGTCGACGGTCTTCTTGAAGGCGGTGGCGAAGAACGTGTCGTAGAGCTGGACGATGAGCTTCTGCCGGCCCTCGGCGGTGTCGACACCTTGGACGCGCATTCGGACGGAGTCGTAGAACTTCTCGAGTGAGTGGTTCTCGTCGTCGAGGTTGTGCTCGTCGAGCGCGACCAGCATCCGCTCCATCGTCTGGGCGACGGGGTTGTGCGCGGCGAAGTCATAGCCGCCGAAGAGGGCCTCGAAGACTGGCCGGGTGATGAGGTGCTGGGCCAGCATGTCGACCGCGTCGGCGCGGGTGATGCCGTCGTTGAGGTTGCCGCGTAGGCCGGTGAGGAACCGGTCAAACTCTGCGGTGACCGTGGGGTTGCCACCGTCGAGCAGGGCGGTGATGCGGGTGATGTGCCGCTGGGCGATGTCGGCAATGTCCCTGGCCCAGTCCTCCCAGTAGCGCCGGGAACCGACCTTCGCGACAACCTTCGCGTAGATCGCTTCACGCCATTCGTCAAGGAAGGTCAGGGCCAAGGCGCCTTGAGTGCCGGTGGAGTCGCCGCCGTTGTCCCCCCGACCATCGGGCCCGGGGACGCCGATGACGTTGATCTTGTCGTCGCGGCGCTTGATCAGCTCGATCCGGTTGACCATCGCGTTGAAACGCTCGTCGTGCGCGCGGAGAGCCTGGAGGACTTCCCACACCGCGGCATACCGCTTGTTGTCCCTCAATGCCTGCTCGGGGGTCATCCCGGCGGGGATGCCGACCGGCAGGATGATGTAGCCGTACTGCTTGCCCGGCGCCTTGCGCATGACGCGGCCGACGGACTGCACGATGTCGACGACAGACTTGCGCGGCGAGAGGAACATGACCGCGTCGAGGGCGGGGACGTCCACGCCCTCGGAGAGGCAACGGGCGTTGGTGAGGATCCGGCATACGCCATCAGGGACGTCCGCGCGCAGCCAGTCCAAGCGGGTGTTGCGCTCGAGCGCGTTGAAGGTGCCGTCGACGTGCTGGATCTCGCAGGACAGGACCGGGTCACCGTCGGCGTCGTCGAGGTCGTGCGCCGCGGCATACTGCCTCACCGTCTCGGCGAAGAGGGACTCGATGTGCTTGGAGTCCTTGATCGTGCCGGCGAAGGCGACCGCACGCCGCATCGGTGCCGGGTCGGCGTCGAAAGAATGCTCGGCGGAGCCACGCTTGGCCAGGCCGTTCCAGCAGCCGACGATCTTGGCCGCATCGTCGAGGCGCAGCTCGTTGCCCTCGTCGGCAAGTTGGAGCTGGAAGGTGCGGGAGACCGCGGTCTCGTCGACGGCCAGGACGAGGACCTTGTAGTCAGCGAGCAGGTCCTGGGCGACGGCTTCACCGAACCCGAGGCGGTGCAACTCTTCGCCGAAGAGGTCTTCGTTGTCCATGGACGCGAGGACGGCGCTGGCCTCCCCGGCCTTGGCCTTGGAGGCGTCGTCGTAGATCCGGGGCGTGGCCGTCATGTAGAGCCGCTTGTCGCCGCGGATGTAGGAACTGTCGTGGATCCGCACGAAGGCGGACTCGTTTTCGCCGGCGAGGGTTGTGCCCGTCGTGCGGTGCGCCTCGTCGCAGACGATGAGGTCGAAGGCGGGCAGGTCGCCTTGGCTCTGGGCCTGGGCGACGACGTCGATGGACTGGTAGGTCGCGAAGACGACGGTCATCGAGTCGGTCTCGCCGACTGCCTGGGTCCATCGGGACTCGAGGACAGCGACGTTCGTCGTCGAGGGGAGGGCGAGGTCGACGGCAGAAATGTCCTCGTTGGTGGCCTTGGAGCGAGCGGTGGCCTTGCGATCCGAGCAGACCGCGAGGGACGCGAGGGGCACCTCGGCCTCGGTGGCCCACTCACGCAGAGTTTGCGACAGCAGGCTGATCGAGGGGACCAGGAAGAGGACGCTGCCACCAGCGCCGACGAGTTGCTCGGCCAGCCGGAGGGACGTGAAGGTCTTGCCGGTGCCGCACGCCATGATCAACTTGCCGCGGTCCGCGGTGGCGAGGCCGCGGCATACGTCCTCGATGGCTTTGCGTCTGGTGCGGCCGGAGCTTCTTCTTGTCGGTGACGGGGAGTGCTTCGGGCGTGGCCCAGTCGAAGGCGTCCCAGTCGATCGTCGAGGCCTCGAGGTCAGCGAGCCCGATGCGCCGGACCGGGACCTGCTGGCCCTGGATCGCGTCCTCGGCATGGGCGTTCCACTTGTCCGTCGTCGAGACGATGATCCGCTGGGTGAAGCCCTCCTTGCCCGACGCGGAGAGGAAGGTGTCGATGTCGGGCTTGGAGATCGTCGAGTTCGGGTCGAAGAACTTGCACTGGATCGCCACGTTGCCGCCCGTCAGGCGGTCGACGGCGACGATGTCGATGCCGGTGTCGTGCTTGCCGCCGCGGTCCGGCCAGTCCTGCCAGAGCCACACGTCGCTGAACTGCTCGGCGTAGACCGGGTCGGTGCGAAGGAACTGGGCCATCAGCCGCTCGAGCTTGCTGCCCTTGTCGGCCTTCGAGGTCGCCTGCCCGTCGAGCTCGTCCAGCACCTCGTAGATCGACGTCGACATGGGTCGATCCTGCCCTACTCGGCGGGGTCACTCTGGGGGGCCTCGCCGGACTGGCTCTCGGCCAGTTGGCGCATGCGGCGGGCCTCGCGTTTGGTGAGCGTGATGCCCGACCAGGCCACTGCCTCGTCGAGGGTCAGGTGCTCTCCGCGGGTAAGCGCGACGAGCACGTCACCGACGCGCCGGTCCCAGCGTTGTAGTGCTTCGTCACGACGAGCCAACGTGACCGCGAGTTTGGTGGCCAGGCGACTCACGCGCTTGTCTCTTTGCGCTGCTGCGATGCGTGCTCTCATCGCCCGGTCCATGGCCCGGCGACGTGCCCGCTGTCGTGCCGCCTGCTGTGAGGTCAACTCGATCACGCTCCTTCGTCCGCTGCCGAACACTCGGCGTTGAACTCCAAAAAGCGAAGGTGGCGTCTCCGGGGATCATGGTGATGTCAGCTCGACGGGGCCCAAGATTCGTGCTCAAGCAATGCCGCATTTACCCTGGTGGTGATCACCGGAAAGCCTATTTCGCTGTGATGTAATGAGAGAATGAAGTCGGCAGGTCGAACCCGCGGACGATCGGGCTGCTCGCAAGTCCCCCGCGCGCCGGGGCAGGTCCTGGAATGCGGCTGGTGTGGCGGGCCCGTCATCGTCCAAGTCCGCGGTCGCCTGCCGAAGTGGTGTTCCTCGACCTGCCGGACGCGGGCATCCGAACGGCTGGCCGCAGCCGACGGGCTGGCTGTGGTGAAGGTTGTCGAGCGCGACATCGAGCGCATCAAGACGGTCACGGTCGTCCAGCATCACACTCGGCAGGTCGAAGTCGAGGCCGTGCGGTGGCCGTCGGCGACGAGCGATTGGGTGACGGCAATCCGTGATCTGACTCGGCGCGGGTTGAGGATGGGCAGGGCTCCATGACCGAGACCTTGAGTCGCTGGCCGGCGCCGTCAACGATCTGGAGCAATGATCAGAATCTGTGGATGGGTGCTCGGCGGGGCGGGCGCAGATGGCGCACCTTCCCGAGGAAGATCTGAAGTCCAAGTAGCTCTGATCAGGACCGGCGTTGACGCGCTGGTTCGGAAGGTACGCCATGCTCACCGTAGTTCACCAGGAGTCGCAGGCCAACCAGTACACCCCGGCCGCGGTCGGCGGGTCGATGCTCGATGAGCTGGCCCGTGAGGGTGCCCGGGCGATGTTGGCGGCGGCGTTACAGGCCGAGGTCGCCGCCTGGCGATCGACGCTCACGCGCACGAGGTCGATGAGGATGGGCCGCCGGCTGGTGGTTCGCACGCAGCCACCGAACCGAGAGGGTCGCGACCGCGCGGCGCACGATGTCCGGGCGCCGCGGGTTAACGACAAGCGGGTCGATGAGGTCACCGGGCCCGGCGCCGGTTCGCGTCGGCGATCTTGCCGGCGTGGGCGCAAGTCCACGGGCGTGGCTGAGGTGTTGCCGTTGCTGGGAAAATTCCGCATGGGGGTTGTCCAGCGGGGCGATTTCGCCGGCGTTGAGCAGTTCGTGGGCTCTGGGCGCAGGGTCTGTCCTCCTCGACGGTGACCCGCTGACGCAGCAGTGGCAGTGATGAGGCCCGCGCCTTCGCTGCTCGCTCGCTGGCCGAGGTGGACTACGTCTATCTGTGGGTCGACGGATCTCGTCAAGGTCCGCCTGGAGACCGATCTGGCCTGCTGGTGATGATCGGGGTCCGCGCCGATGGCACCAAGGAACTGGTCGCTCGGTGACGGGTTCCGCGAGCCGCCGAGTCGTGGGCGGCAGACCTGTTGCGCGACTGCAACAGAGCGCAGATGCGCGAGGCCCCGGTGCTGGCGGTCGGTGACGGCGCGCTGGGGCTCCCTGGGCCGCGGTGCGCGATGTTCTCCTCGACGACGGCAGCGCCTGGGCGGGTTCCACAAGATCGCGAATTCCCGCGGCGCCGCCGAAATCAGCGGCACCCAAGCGCCAAGGCCGCGTTGGCGGAGATCTGGAACGCCGAGGACAAGGACCACGCCGAACGAGCGCCAAGGCGTTCGGGGCCGAGTACGGGACCAGTGGCCCAAAGCCGCGGCGAAGATCACCGACGACCTCGAGGTCCTGTTGAGTTCCCATGACTACCCGGCCGAGCACTGGATCCACCTGCGCACCACCAACCCGATCGAGTCCACGTTCAGCACACCGTGGCGGCCATGGGCAGCGGATCACCAAAGGCCCCCGGCCCGCGCGCCGCCGGCATCGCGATGGCGTTCAAGCTCATCGAGTCCGCACAACGCCGGTGGCGCGCGGTCAACGCCCCCGTACAAAGTTGCCCTCGTCCGCGCCGGCGCCCGCTTCAAGAACGGCGTGCTCATCGAACGCGCCGACGACCAGAACGGAGACCAACTCGCGTCATGACACACCCATCCACAGGTCGCCACTATTGCTCAACGATCTGGTCGGTGCGCTGGTCCGCCGGGGTCAGCGTTCCCGATGATGACGCTTCGGCAGCAATGATCAACACTCGCCCTGCCTTTGCCAGGGGATCGCGGCCAGTCTTTGCACATAGCGGTTGGTATTTACTGGAGTAATCGTCCTGAACGGTGTTGGAACGATTGTGACGTGATGAAGTGCGTGCTGTCGAGCCTCATCGTCAGCGCACTGGTCAGAAGACCTGTGTCGCCGGTCTCTTCTACCATGAGATCGTTCAGCTAAGGAGGTGAGCGTCGCAGTGACGGCCTGTTGGTTGGGGTGACTACCGGGAGCTTGCCGCGGGCGCTGTCCACGAGGCGAGGAAGTCTTGGCCTTGCTGTCCGAAGCATCGACTCAACTCGGTGTCTCAGGTGGCTCTTGGACGTTGAACGAGCTCAGTTTGGGATCAGCCACCATGGTGCTGAGCAACCCGAACGCGGTTGAAGTGGCCTGCCTGTCACGAGAGGGATTGAAGAATTGAGGCAATCGGCGCGGATCCCCGACCGATGGACGCTCCGGATGGTCCGGGCGCGCTTTCCGAAGCCGGGCGAGCCTCGTGGGTCGTCGTGGGTGAGGTCGGTGAGCTTGGGACGTGCCAGCGGCCTGCTTCAGCGTGACGCCAGTTGATGGTGAGGTCACGGCACACGCTGGGGCTGCGATTGCTCCTCAGGAGACCGCCGTGGGTTCGGTCATCGGAACCGTGGACATGCAGGGCGCAGAGCTGGAAAATCGTGGGTCTGACTTCGACTCCGGAGAGACAATCAGGCAACGTATCCGTTAGATTCGACTGACAGGGTTCTCTGGCAATCGCCGCGCCGGTCACCGTGTGCTGATCCATGGAGAAGTTCAACGCAACGGGGCCGGGCAACGGTATCGATCAACATCCTCGAGGTGGAGCGGGCAGACCGACCCATTCCGAGGACATCTCCACGCTCGCTGGCCTACGCCGACGTGGCGGCTGCTGGGGTAACCGTTTCCGACGTCCTGGAGCATCGGCGGTGTTCGAGGCCGATCTGGCGGCATTTCCCGACACGAGCGTTTTCGTCGCGGTTCTGTTGGGTCCCACAGCGGAGGACCACGAGGCAGCCTTGACTGCACGTCCTCTCAGCAAGGCGCAACCGCAGGTGTCGCGTCGGCACTCACGATCGCCGAAGTCGTCGGATCCCCGCCGTTGCGCGCTCCTCAAGGTATGCCTGCCGAAGAGGCGCAGCGACGCATGCAGTTGGCGGGTCGACTACTTTGAGTGCCGACCTCTTGTATGTCGAGGCAGGTTTCCAGGAAGGTGTACGCGCCGCCTGCGTCGCCTGCGGAGGAACATGAAGGCGCTGACGCAAGCCACATCGCGCTGGCTGAGGCAGTCGCGCGCGCAACTCGTCGCCTTCATCGAGATCAGCTCAAGGTCGGTGACCTGATCCCAGGTCTTGCGGATCTGCAAGCCCCTTGGGATGTAGTTCTCGATCTGGAGCAGTAGGGCAGACTGGTGGGAATCCCTCCCAAAGAGCCGACCTTGCGTTGATTCCCAGCCGTCCGGCCTGCCCCTCGCGGAGGGAGCCAGGCTGTCCGCGAACCCGCAGCAGGTGTGGCCACAACCGCACTGCAGGCAACCCGCGCCGGTTCGAGGGTCTTGAAGGTCAGTCACCGGGGGCGTCGACGTTTTGCCTTGCTGGTGCCCCTGTCCAGCGCCGCGTCGAGCGTCGATGGCTACGCCATGACCACCGCCCGCCCAACCCCAGGGCAGAGCCACGCAAGCGACGACGCGAGGGCTCAATCAGGAAGCCGCGCCGTCACCCAAACCCCACCACTCCAGGGGGCGCTTTCACTGATGTCACGTCAGCACCTCGAACTGCTGTCGTCCGACCCCCGGAGGTTGCCGCCTCGCGGGGGTCTTACCTGTTCGCGACCGGTGCCGTTGTGCCCGACTTGTGTCCGAGGGCGGGAGAAACAGAAGGGCTCTGACCGCGTTTCCGCAGGTCAGAGCCCAAAGCCAACTGGTCGGGGTGACAGGATTTGAACCTGCGACCTCTTCGTCCCGAACGAAGCGCGCTACCAAGCTGCGCCACACCCCGTGGCCTCCCGCGGGTGGCCCCACGGAACGTCGCCATCCAAGGGACGGCGACGCCACAGGATAACCCAGCCGCCGGGGCGACCTGAAATCGGTGTCAGGCGCGCGCGGTGAGGGTGATGAGGCTGGCTTCGGGGCGGCAGGCGAAGCGCACGGGCGCGAAGGGGGAGGTGCCGAGACCCGCCGACACATGGAGGTATGCCGCCCCCTCCGGCGCCTGGTCGTCCCGTACGCCGTTGGCCCCCGCCCACCAGCGCGAGACCCCCTTGGCGCGGCGGCGGTCGAGGTCGCAGTTGGTGACGAGCGCGCCATACAGCGGCAGGCAGAGCTGCCCCCCGTGCGTGTGACCGGCGATGATCGCGTCGACGCGGTCGCGGGCCATCGCATCGAGGACACGGACGTATGGCGCGTGGCAGACCCCGAGGAACACATCCGTTCCGGGGGCGCGGGGGCCGGCGACGTCGGCATACCGGTCGTAGTCGAGGTGCGGGTCGTCGACGCCGACGAACTCGAACGCGAGGCCACCGATCTCCATCGTGGCGCGGGCGTTGTCGAGGTCGCGCCAGCCCGCCTCGGTGAAGGCGGCGACGAGCTTCTCGGTCGGGAGCCGGCGGTGGTCATCGAGGGCGATGCGGGAGTCGTCCCGCAGATAGCGCGCGGGATTCTTCAGGCGCGGCGCGAAATAGTCATTGGAGCCGAGGGCGAACACCCCGGGGACATCCAGGAGCGGTTCGAGGGCGCGAACTGCTGTCGGCACGGCGTCCATGTGGGCGAGGTTGTCGCCGGTGTTCACGACGAGGTCGGGGGCGAAGTCGGCGAGCCGGCGCACCCACTCGACCTTGCGGCGCTGCCATGGCACCAGGTGCATGTCGGTCATCTGCACGACCCGGACAGCGCGCGCGCCAGGGGGGAGGATCGGCAGGCTGAACCGCCGCACGACGAAGGCGTTGCGCTCGACGAGGGAGGCGTAGCCGAGACCGGCGACACCGAGAGCACCCACGGACGTCACGGCGCGGGCGAGAGGATGCATCGCCCCAGTGTCCCAGACGCATCGAGGAACTCGGTTGCGGCGGGCTGACAGACTGGGCCCATGAGCGTGACGAAGGCGAGTCTCCAGTCCGACCTCACCGAGGCGATCCGGGCGCGTGATCAGGTGCGCGCCGGCACCCTCCGGATGGCGTTGACGGCGATCACGACCGAGGAGACGGCCGGCGCGCACCACGAGTTGAGCAGCGACGACGTGCTCAAGGTGTTGGCACGGGAGGCAAAAAAGCGGCGGGAGGCGGCCGCGGCATACCTCCACGCCCGACGGCCGGAGCTCGCGCAGACCGAGGAGGCGGAACTCGCCGTCCTCGAGACCTATCTCCCGACGCGGCTCGACGACGCCGCGGTCGAGGCGATCCTCGATGAGGTCATCGCGGAGACAGGCGCGAGCGGAATGGCGCAGATGGGCACCGTCATGAAGGCCGTCCAGGCGCGCGTCGCCGGCCGGGCGGACGGCGGGCGGGTCGCGGGTCTGGTCAGGGCACGACTCAGCAGCTAGCTCTCGGCAAGGGAAAGTCCTCGCGCCACGGAAGATTCCGTGGCGCGAGGACTTTGCGGCATTGGGTGGAGAAGCACTCAGCCGGTCGGGGTGGCGGTGCCGCTGGGCGAGGTCGGCGGAGGTTTGGTCGGGCTGCCGGTGCCGGACGAGGGCGTCGTCGAAGGGCTCGTGGAGGTGGTTGTCGGCGGCTTGACGGTGGTTGGCGGGGGCGGCTTGGGCACGAAGCCGGTCGAGAGATAGAGGCCGACGGCGGTCCCCTTGGCCGCCGAGCCGGCGGGTGCGGTCGCGACGACCGTTCCGGCGGGGGCGGTGCTGTTCTGCGTCCCGAGATAGAACCCATAGAACCCATTGGCCTTGAGCGTGGCGATCGCCCCGTCCAGGCTCATCCCGAGGACGCCGGGGAGCGGGGAGAGATTGCCATAAAGGATGGCGGAACTCGGGGACGTGAACCCTTCGACCGGCATGTCCGCCTCGAGCTGACGCATGATCGTCCCCCACAGTGGCGCGGCGATCGTCCCACCGAAGACCTCGCCGTAGCTGATCCCACCGATGACGGCGTGCCAGCCCTTCATCTCGTATGACGTGATCGGCGTCCCGACATAGACCGCGGTCGCGAGCTGCGGGGTGTAGCCGACGAACCACGACTGCTGGTGGGCCTCGTGGGTTCCGGTCTTGCCGGCAGCGGGTCGGCCGATGCCGGCCGCGGTGCCGGTGCCGTATTGGATGACGCCCTTGAGCAATTCGGTGGCGCCGCGCGCGACGTCGGGGCTGATGACCTGCTTGCACTTGGTGGCCGGGAGTTTGATCTTTTTGCCGTTGGCCGTCTCGATGCGGTCGATCGGGTTGATGTCGCAGAACTTGCCGTCGGCCGCGAGCGTGGCATAGGAGTTGGCGAGCGTCAGCGGGGGCACCGAGCCGGAGCCGAGGACCAGGCTCGACGGGGCCGGTTGCGTGGGATCGCCAGCGCCGTCCAGGAGTCCCATCTTGGTCATCGTCTTCTGGACCTCGCAGCCACCGAGGGCGATCATCGACGCGGCGAAGGCGGTGTTGACGGAGTGAGCTGTCGCGTCCCGGAAGGCCATCGACGGGCCCGCCGTGGTCTCGTCGTTGCGGACTGGCCAGGGGTCGGGCGAACTGCACGCGTCGTGATAGACGTTGGGCTCGAAGATGTGGGCCTGATTGGCATTCGGCCCGGCCGCGGGCGCGGGGACACTCCCGTTGACCGGCCAGCCGTGTTCGAGGGCGGTGACGATGGTGAACATCTTCGCCGTCGATCCGATCGGGAACCCCAGGGTCCCCTTGTATTTCTGCGGGACGACCCAGCTCTGGGAGGTGCTCGCGACGGACGACTCCTTGGCGGTCCAGTCGAACTGGGACGTCTGGACCATCGCGAGGAGCTTGCCGGTGCCGGGCTCGACGACGGCGGCCGCCGCCCCGACGCCGGACGGGTCACCGGTGGGCACCCGGGCCGTCAGATCGCGGAAGATCTCCGCCTGCCAATCCGTGCGGAGCGTCGTGTGGATCCGCAGACCGCCGCGGTTGATATTGAGGAGGCGCTCGGCCCGGTTGGCGCCCAGGGCCTTGAGGCCGAGCATGTATTCCATGACGTATTGACAGAAGAACGGCTCATCGGAGCGGGCACAGGTCCCACCCTCGGACTTCTGGATGCGCAACATCGACTTGACGCTCGGCTTCTTGGCGTCGGTCGCTTGAGCCGCGGTGACGATTCCCAACTCCTGCATCCGGTCGAGAACCGTGTTGCGACGGCGCTCGGCGACCTCGGGATAGTTGTGCGGGTCGCTGCTACCCGGGCTCTGGACGACACCGGCGAGGGTGGCGGCCTGACTGAGGTTGAGCTCGCTGGCGTGAACGTCGAAATAGTGGATCGCCGCAGCCTCGATGCCATAGGCGAGATCGCCGTAGTAGGCGAGGTTCATATAACCCTCGAGGATCTGCCGCTTCGTCATCGTCTCCTCGACGTGCATCGCCAGCCGCATCTCGCGGAGTTTGCGGGCGTAGTTGACGCTGATCGCCTCCCGCGCGGCCGCCTCGTCACCCTTCTGCAGCGCCTCCTCCTGGAGGGTGAGCTTGACGTACTGCTGGGTGATCGAGGACCCACCCTGCGTCGAGTTGCCCGAGGCATTGTTGAACAGGGCCCGGAAGGTTCCGCGGATGTCGATCGGGCCGTGCTCGAAGAACCGGTCATCCTCGATGGCGACCTGCGCCTTCTGCATGATCGGGGCGACCTTGGACAACTTGACGATGATCCGGTTCTGGTCATAGGGGGTGGCGATGACCTTGCCATTGGCGTCATAGATGCGCGACTGCTGCGCGAGCGCCTGAGGCTCGAAATCGTCGGGGATCTCCTCGAACGCCTTGACCGTCTTGGTGGTCGCCGAGCCCAATGCCCCGACTGCCGGGATGAAGACACCGGCGGCGAGCACCCCCATGCCGACACTGACCGCGACGAAGGCGGCCAGCAGCGACATCAGGTGCGGCATCGTCGCGCGAGCGGGTCGGGAAGACATGGCGGTCAGGGTAACTCCCCCGACTGACAACGGCTCGGCGGCGCGACCGTGCGGCCGGCCCGGGGGCCGCGGCGATCAGCGGCACGATGTATCAGAACGCTCGGGTTCCGCTCCTCACCAGCGTGACGACGAATCCGATCGCGTTCGGCCTTCCGAAGACCCGGGCCATGGACACTGACGGGGACAACTGGGCCGCGCGGGGCAACTGCGTGACGTCGGATCCAGACGCCCTCTTCGTTCGCGGTCGCGCCCAGCGCGAGGCCAAGGTCGTCTGCCGTGAGTGTCCCGTTCGCCTCGACTGTCTCGCCGACGCTCTCGACAACCGCACGGAGTTCGGCGTATGGGGCGGGATGACGGAGCGGGAACGGCGTGCCCTCCTCCTGCGCCACCCCTACGTGCGCTCGTGGCGGGCGGAGATCCGCCGACAGGTCAGCGGGCAGACCTCGAAGGAGCGGGCGGCGGGCTGAGCGCCAGTGCGACGTCACGCAGGCCGTCGAGGTCGTGGATGTCCGTGGCCGCGGCGGGCACCTCGACGACGGGGATGCCCGGGTGCCCCATCGTGAACCGGCCGATGTGCGCCCGATGGAGGGCGGCCGTCGCCGCAAGGTCGGCGTGGAGACGCAACAACCCCGCGGTCGTGGGTCCGGCGGGCTCCTCCTCCAGGCGCGCCGCGGCATCCTGCGCGCGCGAGCGGTCGATCGTTCCGCCGAGCGACTGGACCCGGTTGAACACGACGCCAGCGAGCGGCATCGATTCGAGCGCGAGCCGCTCGACGAAGAACGACGCCTCCCGCAGGGCGTCTCGCTGAGGTGCCGCGACCACGAGGAAGGCCGTCTCGGGGTTCTGCAGAAGGGCATAGGTCTGGTCGGCGCGGTCCCGGAAGCCGCCGAACATCGTGTCGAGCGCGGCGACGAACGTCTGGGCGTCCCTGAGGAGGTCGCCGCCCAATAGCTTCGTCATCACCCCGATCGTCAGCGACATCCCTGCCGAGAAGGCCTTGAGATAGGCCTTCCCGCCGGCCTTCGCCGGCGCCATGAGAAGGCGAATGAAACGGCCGTCGAGGAAGGACCCGAGCCGTTTGGGCGCGTCGAGGAAGTCGAGCGCCGACCGGGACGGCGGGGTGTCGACGACAATGAGGTCCCACCGCCGGTCGTGTTCACTCTGTTGGCGCAGTTGGCCGAGCTTCTCCATCGCCATGTATTCCTGAGTCCCCGCGAACGAACTCGACACGGCGATGTAGAAGGGGTTGGCGAGGATCTGAGCCGCCTTCTCGGCAGTCGCGTGCTGCTCGACGACCTCGTCGAAGGTCCGTTTCATATCGAGCATCATCGCGTCGAGCGATCCGCCTGTCGCCCCGTCCACTCCGGCGACCGGGCGCGGGGTGTTGTCCAGTTCGGTCAGGCCGAGTGACTGGGCCAGGCGCCGGGCGGGATCGATGGTGAGGACGACGGCGTGCCGGCCGCGCTCGGCCGCGCGGAGGGCGATCGCGGCCGCGGTGGTGGTCTTGCCGACGCCGCCGGCCCCGCAGCATACGAGAATGCGCACGGAAGGATCGGCGAGCAGGGCGTCGACGTCAAGGCTCTCGCGGGAGGCCATCACACCATCTCCTGAACGACGAGTTCCTCGGCGAGGACACCGATGCCCCCGGAGTCGAGCCCGTCCGCGAGGGCAGGCAGATAGAACACGGCGCGCCCCTGGGCCCGGATGCGCTGATCCTGCTCGGCCTGGAGATCAAGCCGCTCGATGTGCTCGCTCGCCTCGCGCAGGAGGACGTCGGCGTTGCCCGCGGCATCCTTGATCCCGACGGACTCGAGATCTCCGCTGACCTCGGCACGGAGGGCGGGACTGACCCCGCGGGCGATGGTGTCGAGGTCGTCTTCGGAGAGGATCGGGTCCCGGACCTGGTTGACGACGATGCCACCGACGTGAAGTCCCGCCTCGGCGATGTCGGTCATCGCGTCGAGGCACTCCTGCACCGGCATCTCCTCGAGGAGGGTGACGAGGTGCACGACGGTGATCCGGCTCTGCAGCATCGCGGTGATCGAGTCGGCCTGCGCTCGGATCGGGCCGACGCGGGCGACCTGCGCGAGTTCGTCGTTGACGCCGAGGAAGCGGACGACCCGGCCGGTCGGCGGGGCGTCCAGGACGACCACGTCATAGACATGACCCCGGCCACGTCCAGAAGCGCGTCCGACGGCCTCATAGACCTTGCCGATGAGGAGCACGTCCCTCAGCCCGGGGGCGATCGTCGTCGCGAAGTCGACGGCTCCGGCTCGCTCGAGGAGAGAGCCGGCCCGGCCGAGTCGATAGAACTTCTGGAGGTACTCCAGAAGCGCGGCCTTGGGTTCCACCGCGAGGCCCCACAGGCTGCCGCCGGAGGGGTCGGCGAGGATCTGGATCTCCTCGGTGCCGAGGGGCTTGATGTCGAAGAGCTGGCTGATGCCCTGCCGGTCCTCGACCTCGCAGAGGAGGACCTTGCGGCCCTGTCGGGCGAAGGCGATGGCCAGGGCAGCGGCGACCGTCGTCTTGCCGGTGCCGCCCTTGCCGGTGACGACGTGGAGCCGCACGCCCCGAGAACTGCGCGGGGCCGGGCTGCCAGAGGTCGAGCCGGGTGCCGGGGGAGTCACCGGAACACCATACGAACTCGGCTGTCGGTCGTGCGCGCTAAGGTCCATGAGCATGACCACATGGGAGTACCTCACCGCGCCGCTGTTGATCCACAACACCAAAGCGATCCTCGACAACTTCGGCGCCGATGGTTGGGAACTCGTCCAGGTCGTCCCCGGCCCCGATGGTCAGGGGCTCGTCGCCTATTTCAAACGTCCGAAGGAGTGATGTCGGTGTCCGCTGTCGAAGACCGTCTCGCGGAGCTGGGACTGAGCGTCCCGGAGGTCGCCAAGCCGGTGGCGGCCTATGTGCCCGCACTGGCCCATGGCGGCCTGGTCTATACGTCCGGCCAACTGCCGATGCGTTCGGGATCGCTCGTCGCGACCGGCAAGGTCGGGTCGGGTGAGGGACTGGTCGACCCGGCGGACGCCAAGGACCTCGCCCAGGTGTGTGCGCTCAACGCGATCGCAGCCGTCAAGTCCGTCGTTGGAGACCTCGACAGGGTCACTCAGGTGGTCAAGGTCGTCGGCTTCGTCGCCAGCGATCCCGCCTTCACCGGCCAACCCGGTGTCGTCAACGGTGCGAGCGAACTCCTCGGCACGGCCTTCGCAGATGCCGGGGTGCACGCCCGGTCCGCTGTCGGGGTGGCCTCGCTGCCGCTCGACGCGCCGGTCGAGGTCGAGATCGTCGTCGCGATCGACTAGCCGGATCGGTCCGTATGCCGCAGCGCGACTTCCCCTTTCCCCTCACCCCCGAGCTCGCCGAACGGTTCGCGCGGTGGGTGGCCGACCCGTGGGAGGCCGCCCCGCCCAAGCGCGCCGCGACCGTCATGCTGCTGCGCGACGGCGACGCCGACGCCGGCGCCGGCGGTGTCGAGGTCTTCATGCAGCGCCGGGTGGCGTCGATGGCGTTCGCGCCGCGCCGCTATGTCTTTCCCGGCGGGAGCCTCGACGCGGGGGATCGGGAGGCGGTGCCGTGGGCCGGTCCGTCGCCGGCCGAGTGGGCGGACGTGCTCGGCGTCGATGCCGCCGAGGCAGCGGCGCTGGTGACCGCCGCGGCCCGGGAGGTGTTCGAGGAGTCCGGGGTGCTGCTCGCGGGACCGGCCGCGGAAGGCGTCGTGGCGGAGGGGTGCGTGGCAGCGGGGTTCGTGGTCGGGGAGGCGAGTTGGCGGCATACGGCCAGAGGGCGGTTGCTCGCGCGCGAGGTGACCTTCGCCGGGTTGCTGCGCGAGGCGGGACTCGCCCTGCGCAGCGACGCCCTCGGATTCGCCGCGCACTGGATCACCCCCGAGGTCGAGCCGCGGCGCTACGACACCTTCTTCTTCACCGCGCTCCTGCCGCCCGGGCAGGAGGCCGACGCCGAGACGACCGAGGCCGACCTCGCCGACTGGATGCGGCCCGTGTCGGTCATCGAGGAGGCACGGGCCGGGCTCATGCCACCGACCCTCGTCTGCCTCGAGGCGCTCACCGGCCAGGCCGAGGCCGCCGACATCGTCAGGCGGCGTGCGCCCGTGCCCGTGATCATGCCGGTCCCGGTCCGGCACGGTGACGGGTGGGCGATGCGGGTCCAGTTGTGATCCCGGCGCCTGAGCCATCGGTTCCGTTGGGGCAGTGGCGCGGTGGTCCGCACACGCCGAGGGCGACCTGTGTCCTCGCCCCCAACGCGGGGCCGATGACACTCGACGGGACCAACACCTGGGTGCTCGCCGAGCCGGGCTCGACCGCCTGCGTCATCCTCGATCCGGGGCCGGACGACGCGGGGCATCTCGACGCGGTCCTCGCCGTCGTCGCCGAACTCGGGGCACGGGTCACGCAGATCCTCCTCACCCATGGTCATCATGACCACGCCGAGGGCGCGCCCGCGCTCGCGGCGCGGACCGGGGCGCCGATCCGGGCCGTCGGACGCGGTCATGACGACCTTGCGGCGGGTGAGGTGGTGCGGGCCCGAGGTCTCGAGCTGCGAGTCGAGTCGACACCCGGACACACCGCCGACTCGGTGAGTTTCATCCTCGCGGCCGACCAGGCGCTCCTGACCGGGGACACCGTGCTCGGGCGCGGGACGACGGTGGTGGCGCATCCGGACGGGGAGCTCGCGGCCTACCTCGACTCTCTGGACCGGCTGCGCGCACTCGTGGGGGACGGCGACATCGTCCGGATCCTGCCGGGGCATGGGCCGGTCATCCCCGACGCCGCGGGGATGGTCGCGTTCTATCGGTTGCACCGGCGCGAGCGACTCGACCAGGTGCGGGCCGCGGTCGCCGACGGCGCGGGCGACGTCGAGGGCGTCCTGACGCGGGCGTATGCCGATGTGCCCCAGTCGGTCTGGCCCGCCGCGCGACTGAGTATCGCCGCCCAACTCACCTATCTGCGCGACCGCGGGGAGTATGCCGGGACGATCGCCGACCTGCCCCTGCCGTCGGACTGACGATCAGTTCGCGGGCGCCGGCCCAGCGGGCGCTGACTCAGCGGGCGCTGACTCAGCGGGCGCTGACTCAGCGGGCGCGGCGGCGGAGCCGGTCGAGGTCGATCAGGAGGACGGCGCGGGCCTCGAGCTTGATCCACCCGCGGGTGGCGAAGTCCGCGAGCGCCTTGTTGACCGTCTCCCGGGAGGCGCCGACGAGCTGCGCCAGCTCCTCCTGCGTCAGATCGTGCGCGACGAGGACGCCGTCCTCGACCGGTCGGCCGAAACGCCCTGACAGCTCCAGCAACGCCTTGGCGACGCGTCCGGGCACGTCGGTGAAGACGAGGTCGGCGACGCTCTCGTTGGTGCGGCGCAGCCGCCGAGCGAGCGCGGCGAGCAGCGTCAGCGCGACATTGGGGTGACGAGCGACATAGGAGTGGAGCTGGTCATTGGTGAGGCCGACCATCTGGGTCTCGGCCACGGCGGTTGCGGTCGCGGTCCGCGGACCCGGGTCGAACAGGCTGAGTTCGCCGAACATCTCGCCCGGGCCGAGGATGGCGAGGAGGTTCTCGCGCCCGTCGGAGCTGGTCCGCCCGAGCTTGACCTTGCCCTCGGTGATCACATAGAGGCGATCACCGGGATCGCCCTCGTGGAACAATTCGTCGCCGCGCTCGAGTCGCAACGGAGTCATGGCGCTGAGCAGGTCCTGGGTCGCCTGCTCGTTGAGTCCGGCGAACAACGGTGATCGCCTCAGCACGTCGAGATCCACGCCGCTAGTGTGCCAGATGGGCCACCCTGCCCGTCACGTCCGCGCTGGTGAGGGCCGGACGTAGGGCCGTGGTCGCCCCGGCGCCTCTCGCGTCGCCCCCACGCTGTCGGTGATGGGCAATACAGTGGCGGCGTGCCGCATCCGCAGACTCCACTCGCCCGCACGAGACGTGCGCGGCGGATGTATCGCGTGCTCGCCGACTACTATCCCTATGCCCACTGCGAGCTCGACTTCCGCACCCCACTCGAGCTCCTGGTCGCGACCATCCTCTCCGCCCAGACCACCGACACCGGGGTCAACCAGGTGACGCCAGCCCTCTTCGCCCGCTATCCGACGGCGGCGGCGTATGCCGGGGCGGACCGCGCCGAGGTCGAGGACCTGATCCGGCCCACCGGCTTCTTCCGGGCCAAGACCGACTCGCTGCTGAAGCTGGGCGCCGCGCTCGAGGAGCGCTTCGGCGGCGTGGTTCCAGGGCGGATGGAGGACCTCGTCACTCTTCCGGGGGTCGGCCGCAAGACGGCGAATGTCGTCCTCGGCAACGCCTTCGGCGTCCCGGGGATCACCGTCGACACGCATTTCGGGCGGCTGGTGCGCCGCTTCGGCTGGACCGAGGAGAGCGACCCGGTCGCGGTCGAGATCGCCATCGGGGCGCTCTTCCCGCGGCGCGACTGGACGATGCTGTCGCACGTCCTGATCTTCCACGGCCGTCGGATCTGCCACGCCAGGAAGCCCGCCTGCGGGGCCTGTCCGATCGCGCGACTGTGCCCGTCGTTCGGCATCGGCGAGGTCGATCCGGAGCGGGCCAGGCGCCTGCTGCGCTACGAACTCGCCCCACTGCCGGACCCGCGGCCCGAGCCAAGTCCCGCCGGTGTCTGACCGGCGCGCCCCGGGGTGGCTGCGCCGGCTTCCCGAGCGGATCCACGATCTGTCCCCGGACTACTTCACCCGGTTCGCCCCACCACCCGGCGTCGAGAAGCGGGCGGCCGTCCTGATGTTGTTCGGCCCCTCGATGTGCGGCGGGCAGGACGTCCTGCTCACCGAACGCAGTCACGACCTGCGCTCGCACGCCGGCCAGGTCTCCTTCCCGGGAGGCCGCATCGACCCCGGTGACGACGGGGCCGTCGGCGCCGCACTCCGGGAGACGCACGAGGAAGTGGGGGTCGACCCCGCCCAGGTGGAGATCCTCGGGGAGCTTCCGGGCCTCTTCCTCGGTCCGAGCGGCAACGCGGTGACGCCGGTGCTCGGGTGGTGGGCGGAGCGGCATACGCCCCAGATCACCAGCCACGTCGAGGTGGCGCGCGTGGTGCGCGCCCGGGTCGCCGACCTGGTCGACCCGACGCGCCGGTTCACGGTGACGACACCGATCGGCTATCGCGGGCCGGGGTTCGAGGTCGACCGCCTGTTCGTCTGGGGATTCACGGCGGGGCTGCTCGAGGCGCTGCTCGACATCGGCGGGGTCGCGCTGCCCTGGGATCGCAGCCGGGTCCGGCCGCTGCCGGAGGCGATGATCACGCCGATGATGCGCGATCGCTTCGGACCCCGCTGACGGTCACCGCAGCCACTCGATCAGGGCGGTGGAGAGCGCGCCTGGAACCTCGTCGGGGACGAAGTGCCCGGCCTCGGGGATGATCTCGACCCGCAGCGGGCCCTGCGCGTCTCGGGTCACCCGCAGTGCCTCGGCCAGCCCGACGAACGGGTCGCGCGCCCCGTGCGCGACGAATACCCGGGGGGTGAGGGCGATTCGCTGCGCGATCTGGCGGCGCTCCCGCGACGACGGGCGCAGGCGGTCGAACGACTCCGATGTCGCGTGCGCCACGAACGGCTGCGCCAGCGCGTCCGTATGCCGTTCCACCACCTCCGCGGTCAGCCATCGTCGGTCGGGTCCCGACCCCGTGCGCAGGACCCGCTCGACCTCGCCACTGCTGACGTCGGCGCCACCGGGGTCGCGCGGGGTGGTCATTCGCAGGCCGCGCAGGTAGTGCCGCAGTTGGGCACGGGGGAGGGGGGCGGCATACGGCCCGAGCCGGCCGGGCGCCGGCATCGAGACCAGGCCGACGGCGCTGACCACCGCGGGCGCGAACACCCCCAGGTGACGCACGGTCCACGCGCCGAGCCCGTGCCCGACGACGGTGGCCTGCTCCTCGCCGAGGCTGCGAATCAGCCCGGCGAGGTCGGCGGCGGCGGTGGTGAGGTCATAACCCGAGGGCGGCTTGTCCGAGCCACCGAAGCCCCGGACGTCGACGGCGATCGCGCGATGACCGGCCGCCGCGAGCGCCGGCAGCACCGCACGCCAGGTCCACCAGAACCCCGGATAGCCGTGAACGAGGAGGACGGGGCGGCCGGCCCCCGCCTCGACGAGATGGAAGCGGGCACCATTGGCCGCGATGAAGCGGTGCTCCCAGGGGCCGTCGAGGAGGACGGCGTCCGTGGGCATCGCCGGCTCAGGCGGCGGACGACTTCACCGAGGCGATCGTCTTCTGGGCCTCGGTGATCGCCTTCTCGGGCTTGGGCTTGGCCGAGGTGACGGCCTTCTTGCCGAGCAGGCCGAGCACCCCGGCCACGAGGAAGAGAAAGAGCGTGACGATCCCGAACGCCAGCGAACGCGGCAGCCAGATATCGAGCACCAGCCCAAGGGTCAGGAAGAGGAAGATCAGGCCGAGGAGCGCGACGAAGGCGGCCCCGGCGAGCAGGCCGGCCCCCTTGCCGGCGACCTTGACCCCGCTGGTGATCTCGGCCTTCGCCAGGGCGATGTGATCGCTGACGAGCGTGGAGATGTCGCGCGAGGCATCGGCGACGAGCTGGCCGATGGTGCGCTCGTCCTGGGCGGGAGTGCTAGCCACGCGCTCACCTTATCGGCTCAGACGCGCGTCGCGTCCTCATAACAGTCGGGCACGCCATCGCCGTCGGTGTCGGCCGTCTCACGCTCGTGGACGGCACGGTAGTGCACATTCCGTGCTCGGAGGATGACCGCGGCGACGGCAGCGGCGATCAGAGAGCCCGCGAGCACGGCCGTCTTGACATGCTCATCGCGCTCGCTGCCCGCCCCGAAGGCGAGTTCACCGACGAGGAGGGAGACGGTGAACCCGATCCCGGTCAGGGCGGCGAGGCCGACGAGGTCGACCCACGCGAGGTCCTCGTCCAACTCGGCGCGCGTGAACCGGGCGACTGCCCAGGTTCCGCCGAGGACACCGACGAGTTTGCCGAGGACGAGACCGGCGACGATGCCGATGGCGACGGGGTCGCGGACGGTTTCGCCCAGACCGCCGCCGACGACGCGGACCCCGGCGGCGAAGAAGGCGAACACCGGGACGGCCACCCCGGCCGAGAGGGGCCGGAGCCGATGCTCGAATCGGTGCGCGACGTCGGTCTTGCGGGAGTGCTTCGACAGGGCGGGGACCGATGCCCGGGGGGTGACCGGGACCACGAGGCCGAGGAGGACGCCCGCGACGGTGGCATGCACTCCGGAGGCGTGGACCAGAGCCCACGTGAGTGCGGCGAGGGGGAGGAGGAGCACGGCATACGTCATCCGGCGCTGGACGAGCGCCGCGAAGCCCGCCAGCGGAAGGAGCGCGAGCAGGAGGGGAGTGAGCGCGAGGTCGCTCGTATAGAAGATGGCGATGATCGTGATGGCGATGACGTCGTCGACGACGGCGAGGGTCAACAGGAAAGACCGCAAGGCGTCGGGAAGGAAGGAGCCCAGCACCGCGAGGACGGCGAGGGCGAAGGCGATGTCGGTGGCCGTCGGGATGGCCCAGCCGCGCAGCGCCGCACCGTCACCCCCGGTCAGCAACGCCGCTCCCACGAACACGAGTGCCGGCATGGCGACCCCGCACACCGCGGCCACCACCGGCACGGCCGCCTTGGCGGGGTCGCGCAGGTCACCGACGAGGAGTTCGCGCTTGAGTTCCAGGCCCGCGACGAAGAAGAAGATCGCGAGGAGGCCGTCCGCGGCCCAGTGACCGAGGCTCAGGCGCAGATGACCCCACTCGATGCCGACCTTCAGGTCACGAAGGGCGACATAGCTCTCGTGCCACGGCGAGTTGACCCAGAGCACGGCGAGCAGCGCGGCGCCCAGGAGCAGAGCGCCGCCGACGGTCTCGGTGCGCAGGGCGGCACGGACCGCGGATGCCTCGGGCCAGGAGGGGCGGGCGAGGAGGATCTTGCGAAGGGCGGGCGTGGTCATCGGCGCTTCCCGGAGTCAGTGACAGGACATCGCCGACCAGAGCTTCCCGGCACACCCTGATCTCCATTGTACCCAGGCGGGCGCTCGGCCAACCTCCAGCGGACATCCAGCCGCGCCTCAGCGGGGCGGCCCAGGGTGGGCGTATGGCGCTCACCGGCTCCGCGCTGCCCGCACTCCTCGGTCTCGTCGCGGTCGTGCTCTTCCTCGCGCTCATCCTCGGGGTCGGACCGGCCGGTCCGCGGCTCGCGGTCGCGACCCGGGCCGCGGAGGCGCTGCTGCTCAACGCCACTGTCGTCCTCCTGTGCGGCGTCCTCCTCAACAACCAGTTCTTGTTCTATGTGACGTGGAGCGACCTGCTCGGCAGCGCCGGCTCGCAGGGGCAGACGCTGAGAGCGGGCGGTGCGGTCGGGAGGGCCGAGTCGGCGAGACTCCCGTCCGCGATCCGCGTCGATCCGCACGCCACGCTTGCGCCCCTCCCGTCTCCGGGCGAGCAGTGGCAGGACTACACCGCGGTGACCGGCGCGGCCAGCGGGCTGACGGGCCAGATCCTCGTGTATCTCCCCAAGGGGTACGACCCGTCCGCCGCCACGACCTATCCGGTCATCGAGGCGCTGCACGGGTGGCCCGGCGGGCCGTCCGCCGTCAACCACGAGATCGCGCTCGACACCACGTTCCAGAGCCTCGTCGACCGCGGGGCCGTCCGGGCGCCCATCGTCGTGATGCCGCAGATCAACACCCCGCTGACGGTCGACACCGAGTGCGTGAACGCGCCGGCGGGGCAGGGGATGCAGACGATGACCTGGCTGGGCCGCGATGTGCCGGACTGGATCGCGACGCACTTCCGCGCCGCTGCCGCCCGGACCTCGTGGCTCGTCCTCGGTGCCTCCTATGGCGGGTGGTGCGCCGCGAATATCGGCATGCATTATCCGGCGGTGTTCGGCGGCGCGGTCAGCTTCATGGGCTACTTCGCTCCGGAGTTCTATGGCTACAAACCATTCCGCAACGATCCGGCTGGCCTGAAGACCTACGATCTGACGCGTACTGCCCGCCACGACCCGCCGCCGTTGGCGCTGTGGGTGATGGCGAGCAAGGAGGACCGGTCCGCGTATGCCGATCTGGTCCCCTTCGTCAGGGCCGTCCGGGCCCCGCTCTCGGTCACCGCGCACGTCCTCACCCACGGAGGTCACAACGTCGACACCATCCCGCCGACCCTCTCGCCCATGCTGAAATGGCTCGTCGCGACCCTGCCCGGCTTCGACCCGCACGGTCGGCCATGACGCTGGCGAGACTCTGGTGAGACTCGCGCGGCGGCGCGTTCGCGCACGGGGGTCACCCCGGTGAGGGGGGCAGGGGGAAGGTACGCGCGGGGGAGGCGGGCGGCATACGGACTGGTGGGTGTCGTCCTCGCGCTCGGCGGGTGCACCGGGCCGGAGCCGAGCGCGCCCGGCCCGTCGGCACAGGCGCATGCCGAGGACGGAACACCGGCGACCGCCTCGGGGTCGCGCTCGACGACCGTGCCCATCGCGCGATCCGAAGGCCCGGCGCCGCTGACCGGGACCGACCGGCCGCTGCGGGTGGTTGCATTCGGTGATTCGGTCCCGTCGGGCAGCAACTGCGACTGCGACCCGTTTCCCATCCTGGTCGCGCGGGACCTCGGGGCGCGCACGGGCCGGACGTCTTCGGCGGAGAATCTCGCGTTCGGTGGCGCGGACTCGAGTGACGTCCTCGCACAGGTGAACGACCCGGACGTCGCGACGTCACTGGCGAGCGCTGATCTCGTTCTCATCGAGATCGGCGCCAACGACTTCGACGAGAGCCTCGCCGGTGACCCGGAGTGCCTCGATCCGCCGACAGCGTCCTGCCATGGGGCGGTGCTCGCGGACCTGCGACGCACCCTCACGGCGACGGTGCGGCTGGTGCAGGAACAGCAGCGTCCCGCAGACGCGCGTGTCGTGCTGATGGGCTACTGGAATGTGTTCCGGGACGGCGCGGTCGGGCGCAGCCGTGGCGCGACCTATGTCCAGGGCAGCGCGGCCCTGACCGATGCCGTCAATGACCTTGTCGCCGAGGTCGCCAGGTCGACGAATACGGTGTATGCCGACACCCTCGCGCCGTTCAAGGGCCCCGACGGGCGCGCCGACGCGACCTTCGCCCTCGCCGCCGACGGCAACCACCCCAACGCCCGAGGGCACGAGTTGCTCGCCGGTGCGGTCAGCGCGGCGCTCCAGGCCGCGGGCGCCCTGGGGCCGTGACGCAGCGGCATACAGCGAAGTCCCAGGTGGGGTTGAGGTGGTCTTCACCCGGCACCCGCACGATGGTCGGTGTCGAGAACCGTCAGGAGATCCGCTCATGAACGTCAAACTGGTGCCGCCGCGGCCGAGTCTGCGTCGCTGGCCGTTCGCGCTCGCGCTGGTCGCCTGTGTCGCGCTGGCGTCGGGCCTGCTGCGCGCCGCGCATCCGGACCTCGTCGCGGTCTCGCGCGGTCTCGGCCTTGCCGTCGTCGCGGTCACGGTCGGCTGGATCGCCCTGGTCACGCGGGACCTCGACTGATCAGTCCGGGGGTTGTCGGGGCGGGCTCGTATGGTGCTGCCCATGAACGAGTCGCCCGCCACCGACGGCACCGAGGTCCTCGATCAGCTCAAGCGGCTGCTGCGCATCGTCCAGGAGTTCGAGCCGGGCGAGGGAGGTGAGGGGCTAGCCGACGTGGTCTCGGCTCACCTCGGGGTCCCGGCGCACGGGTTGCCCGTCATCGCGGAGGAGGTCCCGGGGCACCGTTATGTCGATGTCGACATCGCCCTCGAGCGGATCGCCGGGAGGGATCCCGAGGCGCGGCTGGCCGGGATCGGCGGCGGGGACGCGCGCTATCACATGGATCTCGCCGACATGATCCAACCCGCGACCCGCGGATGGCAGCGGTTCCCCCTCGCCCAGGTCGACTACGTCAATGTCGCCACCGGTCCTGATTCCGAACGCGCGGCCGTCGGGATCGGCGTCCGCCTCTTTCGGTATGCCGAGTCTCCCGTCGCGGTCCTCCAGCGGCGGGCGATGCCCCAGCGTGGGCGGAGCGCCGGCAGCCTGGAACTGTTGTGTCCGGACCGGCACACCGCGGCCGCGCTGCTCGAGGAGGTGCGCGAGTCGGCGCTCGCCGGCAGCGTCCTGCGCGGACAGATCGTCACCTTCCAGTCGTCGGGCTATGAGCCGAGCGCCGATGGAATCACCTTCGTCGCCCGGCCGACGCTGACCGCAGGGGAGGTGATCCTCCCCGACGGTGTGCTTGCTCGCGTCGAGGACCACGTCGTCGGCATCGCCCAGCACGCTGCGGAGCTTGCGGCGCGAGGTCAGCACCTCAAACGCGGGGTCCTCCTCTATGGCCCTCCGGGGTCGGGCAAGACGCACACCGTGCGTTATCTGCTGAGCACGACCCCGCGGCATACGGTCGTGTTGCTGGCCGGGGCCACGTTGCAGTACGTCGGGACCGCGGCCAAGCTCGCCCGGGCGCTGCAACCGGCCATCGTCGTGCTCGAGGACTGTGACCTCATCGCCGAGGACCGGGACCTCGGCTTCGGCGCAAAACCGCTGCTCTTCGAGGTCCTCGACGCCATGGACGGGCTCGACGCCGACGCCGACGTGACCTTCCTGCTGACGACCAACCGGGTCGACGCCATGGAACATGCGCTCGCCCAGCGGCCTGGCCGGGTCGACCTCGCGATCGAGGTGCCGCTGCCCGACGAGGCGGGCCGGCTCGACCTGCTCCGGCTCTATGCCCCGGCCGGGGTGTTCGGGGAGGACGTGCTCGCCGAAACGGCCGCCCGCACGGAGGGGACGACGGCGTCCTTCGCCAAGGAGCTGATCCGGCGGGCCGTGCTCGCCGCGGCGACCGCGGGGGAGGAGTTGGGCGATGACCACCTGGTCGCCGCGACGGATCGGATCCTCGACGACAGCGAGCGACTGTCGCGGGCCCTGCTCGGGGTCAGCGACGCCGACGGCAGCGAGGGCGTGGCCGAGTTCGAGGCGGGCGCCCCGGCGCCGCATCGGGCGCGCCGCGGCGGTGGGTGGATCGCCCACCGCACCCACTGACGTCGGTCAGCACCCGGCCGGCGCGAGATGGAGCAGCCGGTCCGCCGATTCGTCATCCACCGTGTCGAAGAATCCGCCGGCGACATCCTCGAGCTGGTCGAGGGACTCGGCGCAGAAGAGGATGGGCTGATAGGTCGTGATGTCATAGGGGATGGTCGCCATGACGTGGAGATCGAGCGACCGGAACTCCATGTGCCGGTAGGCGTCCATCTCGCCATAACTGGACAGGATGCCGGCGCCGTAGGCCTTGACGTCGCCATCCTCACGCATGACGCCGAACTCCATCGTGAACCAGAAGACGTCGGCGACCGCCTTGACGGCGGCGTCCGTCTCCAGTCGGGCGGTGGCGCGCCCGGCCGCCTCGGTGAGGCGGGCGAAGCGTGGTGACGCGAGTTGGTTCGCGTGCCCGACGACCTCGTGGATGACGTCCGGTTCGGGCGTGTAGAGCGGCTGGGACGGGTGGCGGAGGTACTGCGTCGAGTGGAAGACGCGCTGCCCCAGCGCGCCATAGAACTCGCGGAGGGCGACCAGGCCGGGGGCTGCGGCATACGTCCATCCGGTGAGGCGGCGCAGGCCCGCGCCGACCTCGGTCAGCTGGGGGACGCGGTCCTCGGGGAGGGCGAGGGTGGCCTTGGCGCGGAGATACTCGCTGTGGGCGGACCGCGCGTGCTTGGGGGCGAGTTCGGTGCAGGCGATCCGCCAGACCTCGTGCTCGGCGTCGGTGTAGGTGACCGTGGGCGGCGGTCCGGCCGGGTCGGCGGCGAGGGCGAGCGCGGCGATCTCCTCGCGGCGCGCGCGATAGGACGCGTCGGTGAAGCCGGGATGGTCGGCACCCAGATGGACCTCGACCCGTCCATCGGCGTGCTGGGTCACGGGCGAATAGAGCTGCCCTTCCTCGAACATCGTCCCCACCTCCTCGCGTCCGCCCGGCCGGGCGGTTGACGTTCACGTCAGGGAAGCACGATTGGCGAGGGTTGGCTAGTGTGCTGGGTCACACTGGTCAGTGGGCCCAGATCGGGTCAGTCGTATGCCGTCCACTCTGGACAATCTGCCCACTCGCCTCCGGACGTCGGCGCAGGCTCAAAGCCGCCGGAGGCCGTTTGAGACGCGACCGTTCAGAAGCCGGATCGCAGCCTCGCACATGTCAGCCCTCCGCGCCGCTCCCAAGGCCGTCGCGGATCAGGTTCATCACCGAGGAGTCGGCCAGGGTGGTCACATCGCCGATCTCGCGACCCTCGGCGACGTCCTTGAGCAAGCGTCGCATGATCTTGCCCGAGCGCGTCTTGGGCAGCTCCGAAACGATCATGATCGTCCGCGGCTTGGCGATCGGGCCGATCTCCTTGGCGACGTGGTTGCGCAACTCCTTGACGAGGTCCGCGCCCTCGCCGACCTCGTCGGCCTCCTCCAGATGCTCCTGGCGCAGGATGACGAAGGCGACGATCGCCTGGCCGGTCATGGCGTCGCTGGCACCGACGACCGCGGCTTCGGCGACCTTGGGGTGGCTGACCAGCGCGGACTCGATCTCGGCCGTCGACATCCGGTGGCCGGAGACATTCATGACATCGTCGACGCGGCCGAGCAGCCAGATGTTGCCGTCCTTGTCGTATTTCGCGCCGTCACCGGCGAAGTAGTACTTGTCGCCGAAGCGGCTCCAATAGGTCTCGCGGTAGCGGTCGGGGTCACCCCAGATGCCGCGCAGCATGGCGGGCCAGGGCTTGGTCAGGACGAGATAGCCGACCCGCTCGGCCTCGGTGAACGGGTTGCCCTCGTCGTCGAGGATCTCGGCGCTCACGCCGGGGATGGGCTTCTGCGCCGAACCCGGCTCCAGGGTGGTCACGCCCGGCAGCGGGCTGATCATGATCGCGCCGGTCTCGGTCTGCCACCACGTGTCGACGATCGGGCAGCGGTCGCCGCCGATGTACTTGCGATACCAGAGCCACGCCTCGGGGTTGATCGGTTCGCCGACCGACCCGAGCAGCCGCAGCGACGACAGATCGAACTTCTCCGGGATGTCGTGGCCCCACTTCATGAACGTCCGGACCGCGGTCGGGGCGGTGTAGAGGATGGTCACGCCATACTTCTGGATCAGTTCCCACCAGCGGCCCTGGTGCGGGGTGTCCGGGGTGCCCTCATAGAGCAGCTGCGTCGCCCCGTTGGCGAGCGGCCCATAGACGATGTAGGAGTGCCCGGTCACCCAGCCGATGTCGGCGGTGCACCAATAGAGGTCGGTCTCGGGGTGGACGTCGTGAACGACCGAGTTCGTGTAGGCCGCCTGGGTCAGATAGCCCCCGGTCGTGTGGAAGATCCCCTTGGGTTTCCCCGTGGTCCCGGACGTATAGAGGATGAACAGCGGGTGCTCGCTGTCGTGCGGCACCGCCTCATGGGTGTCCGCCGCGGGCCCGACGATGTCGTCCCACCACAGGTCTCGCGAGTCGTTCCACGCGACATCCTGGCCGGTGCGCCTGATGACGAGGACCTTCTCGACCGAGGTGTCCGCGTGGTCGAGGGCCGCATCCACGGCCGGCTTGAGCGCGCTGGGGTTCCCCCGGCGATACCCGCCGTCGGCGGTGATGACGAACCTGCACTGGGCGTCGTTGATCCGCGTGTTGAGCGCCTCGGCGGAGAACCCGCCGAAGACGACCGAGTGCGGGGCGCCGATCCGGGCGCACGCGAGCATCGCGACGACCGCCTCGGGGATCATCGGCAGATAGATCGCGACCGTGTCGCCCTTGGCGAGGCCGAGGGACTCCAGGGCGTTGGCGGCCTTGCATACGTCACGTTGGAGATCGGCATAGGTGATCGTGCGGGTGTCCCCGGGCTCGCCCTCGAAGTGGATCGCGACGCGGTCGCCGAGTCCGTTCTCGACGTGCCGGTCGACGCAGTTGTAGGCGGCGTTGAGTTCCCCGCCGACATACCACTTCGCGAACGGCGCGTCCGACCAGTCGAGGGTGGTCGTGAAGTCCTTCGACCAGGTGATCCGGTCCCGTGCCTGCGCCGCCCAGAAACCTTCGTAGTCGGCGTCGGCATCGGCATACATCGGTGCGGTGCCATTGGCCTGCGCGGCGAACGCGGGGTCGGGCGGGAAGGTGTGGTGCTCGTGGGACAGGCTTTCCTCGGTCACGGGGACTCCTTCGGATCGGGCGTGGGGTCCAGCCAACCGCGCGCGCGCCCAGACGGCAAGCGCGCAATCGTCCGTATGCCGCGAGCGCACCCCCTCGTGCGACGAACGGCCCTCGACCGCACCAGCCCGGGGCCCACCGACCGGCGGTTGCACTCGGCATACGGCATGTCGGGGATGAGCCGGGACGATCACGGATTGGGCGGGCACAGGAGGGTGACCTACCCTCGTTCAGTGCACCAGCGTGAGAGTCGGCTGTTTCTGGCCCAGATGGCCGGTGCCGATCCCGACCGCCTGCGGACGACACCGGAGGATGTCAAGGTCTATACCCTGCTCGGGTCGACCGTCTTCATCTCCTCCGGCATGGCCGTCGTCGGCATGTTCGTGACCCTCTATTTCGCCTTCGCCTACGGCGAGCACGCGTCGTTCGGCAGAATCGTCCTCATCGGCCTGCTCGCGCTCGCGTATGGCGCGATCATCCTCGCCATCGACCGGATGCTCGTCTCGCTGCCGCTGCGCTCCATCGATTTCGTGCCGGGCAAGAACGGTGGTCCGACGACGGTCCGCAACGGCTCCCTGGTCCGTATGGTGTTCGCCCTCCTCCCGCGCTTCCTCCTCGCGCTGACGATCGGGGTCCTCGTCGCCGAGCCGCTGCTCCTGCTCGCATTCCGCTCCGAGGTCGACGCCCGGGTCGGGCGCATCGCGACCGCCGCGTCGCGGGAGGCGCAGGCTGCCGACGCGGTGCGCTATCAGGACCTCATCGACGAGGCGAGCGTCAAGACGCCCGAGCAACAACAGCTCGAGACGCTGACCGGTCAGCGCACGGCCAACCTCGCGCAGATCGGGACGTTGACCGCGCAGGCCGAGAGCGAGGAATCGCTCGCCCGGGCCGAGGCCGCGGGGACGAACGGCGACACCTTCGGCCAGGATCTCTCCGGCCTGCAGGGGTGCGGGCCGCGCTGCCAGGGGCACCAGTACAAGGCGCAGCAGGCCCGGGCGCAGATCAAGACCCTCGAGACCGACAACACTCAACTGACGACCCAGATCGACCAGTTGACCAAGCAGGTCGGCACCGCCGAGACGGACCGGGTCACGGCATACAACAAGGCCCTCGAGGACCTGAAGTCGGCGCAGACGGAGTCGGGGAAGCTCAACGCGTATTCGACCGGAATCCTCATCCGGATCCAGGCTCTCGAGCAGCTCGCCCGCAGCGACTACCCCTTCGGCGGCGATCCCGCCAACCGGCCGACGGTACGGACCACGCCCTCGCCGGGCGCGAGCACGCCCGGCTCGGCGACCACGCCGTCGTCCGGTGGAGCTGCGAGCGCGGGCGGGGCGGCGACGTCTGGTGGAACGGCGACGTCTGGTGGAACGGCGACGTCTGGGGGTTCGGCGACCTCGGGCGCGGCCACGACGCCGTCGACGACGAGCACGCCGCCGCCAGTGGTGCCCACGGTGACATCCGTCGACTCGGCCGTGGAATCGGACTCCCTCAAGGCGCACACGTGGATGGGCCTGACTCCGCTCGCCATGGCGATCAATATCACCCGGCTCTTCCTCATCGCGCTGGACTGTATGCCGATCCTCGGCAAGGCTCTCGTCTCACTGCGCAAGCGGCGCCCCTATGAGACCGCGGTGGCGCGCGCGGAGCACAACCGGGTCCTGGAGCAGCTCGTCGCCGTCGACGCCGCCGAGGCGGAGTCGGACCTTCTGCGGGCCTCCATGCGCGAGTCGCGCCGGGCCGCCTTCGACTCCGCGGGCGGCGCTTGGGTCGCCGGGCCGTGGGGGGACAGCTTCGTGGGGCCCGATGGGTCGTTGACGCTGCCGGACGGCGCCCGGGCCGGCATTCACGGCCTCTCGGTCGAACACAACGGCGACGGCACCTGGTCCGTCGGATCTCGCGACGACGGAGCACGCCCACGTCCACCGGTGCGGCGTGGGCCCCAATCCCCGGCGACCGCCGGTCCTGCGCCCGCCCCTCGCAACCCGGTCTCGTCGCGGGACGGCAGCACGAGCGCTCCCGAGCGGCGCACCGCACGCCCGGTCACCCGGTCGCAGCCTCCCGACTCGCGATCCGAGCGGTCGGCGGGGCGCGCCGAGACACCCGTGCGCCCGTCTCGGCGTGAGCCGTTCGACGCCACGACGACCGACCCGTTCGCGGCCGACCCGTTCGCGCCGGCACCGCCGGACCCCCTGGCCCCGACCGTTCCGGTCGGACCCGCCGACCCCACCCGCGAGCTGCCCTCGCGATGAGGCCGACGCCGCCTCCCGCGGATGACCTCGGCGACGGCCCGGTCCACCTCGACGCGGGCCAGCCGGTCCTGGAGATCCCGACCGAGACCGGCCGCCCGGTGACGATCTGGGTGCGGTCACCGCGCGGAGAGTTCGGCGTCCGCTCCGACCCCGACGTCGGGCGGCTGGAGAACGTCCTCGGCGTGCCGCGGCCGTGGATCGGTGACGTCCGCACCGATCCCCGCACCGGCGGCCCCCTCAGCCGGGCACAGCGCCTTCGGGCCCCGCGCGGCCTACCAGCCATCCAGGAACTCCCGGTGCAGGTTCGCGGCGTGAGCGTGAGCAGCCCGGCCGGCCGGCCGCTGGTCGAGGATGTCTCCCTCGATCTGGCCCCCGGCGAACTTCTCGCCGTCGCCGGACCTGCCGAAGCCGCGGCGACGGCCTTGCTGGCCGCGCTCACCGCCCAGGCCCCCTTTTCCGGGCGGATCTCGTATGGCGCGGTCCACGTCACCGATGACACCGCCGACGCGGTGCGCTCGGTCATCGGGATCGTCCCGGCCACGAGCCTGCTCTCGGGCCCGATGCCCCTCGGGCGGGCGCTTGCGCACACGGCCGCGCTCCGGCAACCGTCGGCCTCGCGCGCCGACCGGCGCGCCGCCGTCGCCGAGGTCGTCGACGGCCTCGGTCTCCGGTCCGCCGCGCGCATCCCGTTGGCGGATCTCGACCCGGCCACAGCCCGTCGCGCCTCGATCGCGATGGAGGTGCTCGCCCGCGTCAGCGTGATCGTCCTCGACGACCCGACCGGGGGCCTGGACCCCGACGCGGAGGCGGAATTGCTGCGACTGCTGCAGGCACTCGCCCAGGTCGGCCGGCGGACGATCGTCATGACGACGCATTCGCCACTGGCGATGTCTGTCGCCGACAACCTCGTGCTGCTCGACGTCACCCGCTCGGGATCGGCGCGGCTGGCCTATCACGGACCGCCGGAGGAGGCCGCCACACGATTCGGCGTCGCCGACTGGGACTTCGCCGCCATGTATGCCGAACTCGCCGACCGCCAGTCCGACTGGTCCGGCGATGCCCGCCCGGTGCTCGCCGCCTTCGATCCCGACTCGGGGGCCGGACCGTCGTCGTCGCGGCGCTCCTGGCCGAGCCTGGCGCCCGCCGTTCGGCGGCTCGCGGCCCGGCGGCTGGAGGACTTCTGGTGGCGCGGGGAATCCGTCCTCGGCCTGCTCGCGCCCGGCGTCGTCCTGGTCATCCTCGCGCTCGCCCTGCTCGGCTGGGGGAATCTCGATCCGAACCCGCCCACCGCCGAGGGCACCTTCCCCCGGCTGCTGCTCGGGTTCGTCACGCTCGCGGCCGTCCTCCCGCCATCGGTGGTGGCAGCGCGGGAGATCGTCCGGGAGCGGCGGGCCGTCGAACGCGATGTCAGCGTGGGACTGCGCCCGGCGGCATACGTCCTGGGGCGGTATGCCGCGTTGGTCGCCGCCGGCCTGATCCCGGCGCTCGTGCCGCTGCTGCTGTTCCTGGGGCAGGGTGGGCGCCACGGAGTCTCGGCGGCCGCGGTGGTGTTGGTGCTGGGCGCCATGGCCTCCAGCGCCTTCGGCCTCGCGATCAGTGCGGCCGGGCGGCGCGAGTCGCGCGTGCTGTGGGGAGTCGGCGGCGCCCTGGTCGCCCAGGTGCTCTTGTGTGGAGCCTTCGTCGCGATCGAGGGCTCCCCGATTCAACCGTTGGCGGCCGTGACCCCAGGCTACTGGGTGTTTCGCGGGCTGGCTGGCAGCCAGGACCTCGCGTCCCTGGACGCCGGATGCCGGGCGGGAGAGGCATTCTGCTCGACGCACTGGGCCGTCGGCGAAGGCATCGGCGCCGCGGTGCTCGCGCTGGTGCTGCTCGTCATCGCCGGCCTGGCGACCGCCGCCGCGCTGCTGCGGCGGCCGCGCCGGTGACCGCTCAACTCCAGCTGTGGGCGATGTCGATGACGAGGCGTGAGTCGCTCCCGTCGGTGAGGGTGAACACCCGGAAGGGCAGACGCGCCCTGACCCCCACACCGAACTCACTGTAGCCCTCGAACGTCCCGAGCCAGCGGACCTGGCGCAACGTGCGATAGCCGCTGACATCGACGGCCTCCCGCGGGTTGGCGGGGGTATAGACGAGGGTGCCGTCCGCGTCATACGCCGGGGCGTTGATGTCGATCTGCAGCCTGGCGCCCCCACGGACCGGGACGACGGCGCCCGAGCCCATCTGGATGATCTGGTCGACATAGCGGACGCGGTATCCGGGTGCCCGGCCGTCGAGGTCGACGACGAGCCGGTCGTAGCACGCGTGCTGACCGGCACGCAGGCCGGTCAGCGGGCCGACGACCATCGTCGGGTTGGTCTTGGGCAGCGAACCCCACGTCTTGACGCAGGTGGCGGCGGTCATCGGCAGATCACCGGGAGTCGCGGCGTCGCTGGGAGCGGCGGAGAATCCAGCGATGCCCAAGGCACTCGCGGCCCCGAGGGCGGCGAGTCGGCGGAACGTGGTGCGAGCGGTGGTCATGGTGGGCTCCTCCCCGGTGGTGCGCCGATCGGCGCACCTCCTCCACGCACGACCGACCCGATCGGTTGACGCTCCTGGTCACACTGGGTGAGGAGACGCGAGAACGGGCGCGGGCGGCATACGTTGCTCGCGCCCGCGCCCGTTCGGCGCATGGGAGGGTCAGTGTTCGAGGGCCTCGGCGACGCCGTGGCCGGTGAGGGCACGCACCTCCATCTCGGCATACTTCGCCGCGTCGTGCTCCTTGCTCGTGACCGAACCGAGCCAGCCGAGGAAAAAGGCCAGCGGGATCGAGATGAGACCGGGGTTGTCGAGCGCGAACCAGTGGAAGTCCACGGACGGGTCGGTGATCATCGAGGGGCTCGGGCCGCCGGGAACCAGGGGGGCCTTGCCGGAGACGACCGGGCTGAAGATGATCAGGCCGATCGCCGAGATCAGACCGCCATAGATGGACCACAGTGCGCCGCGAGTGTTGAAGCCCTTCCAGAACAGCGAATACAGGATCGTCGGGAGATTCGCCGACGCCGCGACGGCGAAGGCGAGGGCGACGAGGAACGCGATGTTCTGGCTCTTGGCGAGCATGCCGCCGAAGATCGCGACGACACCGATGCTGATCGCGGCGATCCGGGCGACCCGGACCTCTTGGTCCTGCGTCGTCTGGCCCTTCTTGAAGACCTCCTTGTAGAGGTCGTGGGCGAAGGTCGCCGACGCGGTGATGGTCAGCCCGGCGACGACCGCGAGGATGGTCGCGAACGCGATGCCGGAGACGATGCCCAGCAACGGGGAGCCCCCGAGTTCATAGGCGAGCAGCGGGGCCGCGGAGTTCTGCTTGCCCGGGGCCGCGTTGATCTTGTCGGGACCGACGAGGGCGCCGGCGCCGAAGCCGATGACGAGGGTGAGCAGGTAGAACCCCCCGATCAGCCAGATCGCCCATTCGACCGACTTGCGCGCGGCCTTGGAGGTGGGGACGGTATAGAACCGCTGGAGGACGTGGGGCAGGCCGGCCGTGCCGAGCACCAGCGCCATCGACAGCGAGATGAAGTCGATCTTGGCGAGGGTGGTCTTGCCGTACTTCGTGCCGTAGTGCATGAGGTTGCCGGCGACCGCCTCGGGCGTGGTCGTCGTGCCCTTCGCGGCGGCGGCAGCGACCGCCTTGGCCGTCGTCTTGGACGCGGCGGAGGTGTCGACGGCATCGGTGAAGAGCGCCGAGAGGCTGAACCCGACCTTGCCGAGCACCCAGAGGGTCATGATCGCCGCGGCGGTGATGAGCAGGACGGCCTTGATGATCTGGACCCAGGTCGTGCCCTTCATGCCGCCGATGAGGACATAGGTGACCATGATCGCGCCGACGAGGGCGATGACGAGGTTCTGCGCCGTCTCGCCGCTGACGCCGAGGAGCAGGGACACCAGGCCACCGGCGCCGGCCATCTGGGCGAGGAGATAGAACAACGAGACGCACAGGACCGAGACGGAGGTCGCGATCCGGACCGGCCGCTGCTTGAGGCGGTAGGAGAGAACGTCGGCCATTGTGAACCGGCCGGTGTTGCGCATCAGCTCGGCGACCAGCAGAAGGGCGACGAGCCAGGCGACGAGGAAGCCGATCGAATAGAGGAAGCCGTCCATGCCCTGCAGGGCGATGGCGCCGGCGATCCCAAGGAAGGAGGCCGCCGACAGATAGTCGCCGGCGATGGCGATGCCGTTCTGTCGGCCCGAGAACGCGCCCGCGGCCGTGTAGTACTGCTCGGCGGTCTTCTTGCCGCCGGCGACGCGGATGACGATGGCCAGGGTCGCCAGCACGAAGGCGGCGAAGATGCCGATGTTGAGGGCAGGACTGCCGACGGATTCGACGGCGTCGGCGAGGGGAAGGGACAGCGCGCTCATGTCAGTACTCTCCGGCGTCGAGCTTGGTGCCGATGGCGTCGGCCGCGGGGTCGAATTCGCGGTTGGCCCACCGGGCATAGAGGAAAGTGATCGCGAATGTCGTCAGGAACTGCAGGAAACCGAAGATCAGGCCGACGGTGATCTTGCCGAACAGGAATTTGTTCATGAAGCCCTGGGCGAAGATCGAGAGGAAGACATAGAGGAAGTACCAGGCGAGGAAGAACGCGGTCATCGGGAAGACGAATCCGCGGAACTTCCGGCGCAAGGCCTGGAACTCCGGTGTTCTCTGGACGGCGACGTACGTGTCGCCGCCGGTGCTTTGGTCGGTGCTCACGGGCTACCTCGGTCGTCAGTGGCGGGCCTCGTCGCCCGCCGGCGTGGGGCCAGCCTGCTGTGGCGTATGCCGCATGCGCCAGCCGCGCCGGGACGTTCGGCGCTCAGCGGAGGTGGGGTTCGCCATACGGGCCGTCCGCCTGCGACGAACGGCACCTTTCCTGCGCCGAACGGCCCGTCCTCCGCCCAGATCGTCACATTCGGGCACTGGAGGGCACCAAGGCCTCAGGCGTGTGCAGACGGGCGAGGGTTCGCGAGGTGTGCGGGGGGATGCGGCTCGGGGTCAGCAGCGAGATCACGACCGTCGTGATGAAGGCGAGGGGAGCCGACCACGCGGCGGGCTGCCCCAGGAGCACACCTGGCCAGCCCGTGGGCGCGTGGGCGGCGGCGATCGAGACGGCCACGGCTGCCGACGCGGTCGTCGCGCCGACAAAGAGGCCCGCGGCGGCACCGGTGGTGGTGAGTCGACGCCACCAGACCCCGAGGGCGAGCAGGGGGGCGAAGGTCGACGCGGCGACCGCGAAGGCGAGGCCCACGGTGGTCGCCAGGCCGACCGGCCGGAGCGCCCAACTCGCGAGCAGCGGCACCACGAGGCCGATGACCGTGGCCACCCGCAGGCCGAACCGTCCGGGCAGATCGCCCCCCACGAGGCGGGGTAGGACGGGCCGGATCAGATCCTGGTCGATGACCCCAGCGACGGACATCGCCAGACCCGACGCCGTGCTGAGGAAGGCGGCGAACGCGCCACCGGCGAGGATGGCCGCGAGCAGCGTTCGGACGCGGCCGTCCAGCAGGAGGTCGGGCGAGAGCAGGACCAGCCCGTCGGGCCGGGTGCCCGCCGGAATCCGGTCGCGGTAGGCCCGGCCGAGCACGGCATACACCGGCGGGAAGACATAGAAGACGCCGAGGAGGCCGAGCACGACAACCGTGGTCCGGCGGGCGTCCCGGCCGTCGGGGTTGGTATAGAAGCGGACGAGGACGTGCGGGAGACCCATGGTGCCCAGGCACAGGGCCAGCAGCGTGGAATAGGTCGCATAGAGGCCGTGACCGGGCCCGGGTGCCGGACGCGTCCACAGGCTGGCGTCCACGGGCGGGACGGGGTGCGAGGAGCGCCACGCGGCCACGAGGATGAAGGCGGGCACGGCGATGGCGGTGAGCTTGATCCAGTACTGCATCGCCTGGACGAGCGTGATCGAGCGCATCCCGCCGGCGCTCACCGCGATGGTGACGACGACGCCGACGACGAGGCCGCCCACCCACGTCGGCCACCCGGTGACCTGCCGCAATGCGAGGCCGGCGCCCTGGAACTGCGGGAGGAGATAGAGCCAGCCGATGCCGACGACGAAGACCGAGCACAGGGTCCGGATGCGGCGTGACTCGAGCCGCAACTCGGCGAAGTCCGCGAGCGTGTAGGCCCCCGAACGCCGCAGGGGCGCGGCGACGAGGACGAGGAGGACGAGATAGCCCATGGTGTAGCCGACCGGAAACCACAGCATGTCGAGCCCGCGTTCATAGACGAGCCCGGCAACGCCGAGGAAGGACGCGGCGGAGAGGTATTCGCCACTGATCGCGCTCGCATTGCGCCACGGCGTCACCGTCCGGCCCGCGACATAGAAGTCCGAGGTCGCGCGCGAGATCCGCAGCCCATAGGTCCCGACCGCGAGCGTCGCCAGGCACACGAGGATGATCGCGGCGAGGCTCGCGGGGGAGGTCATGACTTCGTGACGACGTCGACGAAGGCCGCCTCGAGGTTCTCGCTCGCGCGCACATAGAACCGGCCGGCGCCGACGGCCACCGGATAGGCCGCGACACCGAGGACCAGCCAAGGCAGCGGGAACGGCCCCACGCGCACGCCGCGCGTGGCCGGCCACATCGCGAGGATCGCCGGGATCGCGCCCAGGAGCAGAGCGCCGACCAGGAGGATGCTCGCCGAGAGGCGCAGCTGCGCGCGCATCAGTCCGGCGACATAGACCTCACCGAGTTGGGTCGGCTCGGTGAGGTCGGCGGCGACGCTCCGGTCCGTATGCCGCGTGGCTCGTCCCCGGGAACTCGTCACCCGCACACGGTGTGGGGGAGGGTCGCCGGGGGCCTGCTCGCTCGTCACGTCTCCCCCCGGGGGCGGAGGAGGTGCGTACGCAGGTCACGCAGATGCCGCCGGCTGACCGCGAGCTCGATGCCGCCGACGACGACCGTGCACTTGCCGTGGTCCATCCGCACCTCGGTCACATGGGGCATGGCGACGAGGGTGCTGCGATGGATGCGGACGAAACCAGCCGGGGCCCAGCGCTCGGCCAGCGAGGCCAGGGATGCCCGGACCAGGTGCGCACCTCCGGGCGTGTGCAACCGGACATAGTCCCCGTGGGCGATGACGAAGCGGATGTCGGCGCGGTTGACGAAGCGGGTGACGCCGCCGAGTTCGACGGGAATCGTCTCGTCCGGGACGGGGTCGGCCTCGACCGAGCGATGGCCCGCGACGATCGCGGCCGCCCGCCGGACGGCCTCGGCCAGTCGCTCGGGCCGGACCGGCTTCATCACATAGTCGACCGCATCGACGGCGAAGGCGTCGACGGCGTGGTGGTCGTGAGCGGTGACGAACACGACGGCGGGTCGTTGGGCGAAGCGGCCGAGGATCCGCGCGAGCTCCATCCCGTCGAGGCCGGGCATCGAGATGTCGGTGAAGATGACGTCGACGGACTCGGCGTCGAGGACGCGCAGCGCGTCGGTGCCGGAGGCGGCGACGTGGACGGTGCCGATCCGCTCGTCTCGATCGAGGAGATAGCGCAACTCTGAACGCGCCGGTGCCTCGTCGTCGACCACCAGCGCGGTCAGTCCGGGTCCGGATTCGCCGCTCATCCCTGCGCAGCTTAAGGGTGGGTCAGGACAAGGTGTGCGGCGCGAACTTGGGGATTCGGAAGGAACACCGAGTCCCGGCGCCGGGAGCGGTCTCGACGACGAGGCCGCAATCGTCGCCATAGACAGCCCGCAGACGCGAGTCGACGTTGCCGATCCCATGGGATTCGCCCTCCGCGGTCCCGTCGAGGATCGCCCGGATCCGGTCCGGATCGGCGCCGACGCCGTCGTCCTCGACGACGATCTCGGCTTCGGCGCCCCGGTCGGAGGCGGTGAGCGTGACGGTTCCGATGCCCTCCTTGGCCGCGAGGCCGTGGCGGACGGCGTTCTCGACCAGGGGCTGAATCGCGAGATAGGGCAGTGACACCGCCAGGACCTCGGGGGCGATGAGCAGGTGGATGTGCAGCCGATCACCGAAGCGCGCCTGCTCGAGGACGAGATAGCGCTCGACATTACGCAGTTCGTCGGCGAGCGTCGTGAACGCCCCGCCGCGGCGCAGGGCATATCGGGTGAAGTCGGCGAACTCGAGGAGCAGTTCCCGGGCGCGGTCGGGGTCGGTGCGGACGAACGAGGCGATCGCGCCGAGCGAGTTGTAGATGAAGTGCGGGCTGATCTGAGCGCGGAGGGCGGCCAGTTCGGCCTCTGTGGCGCGCGCGCGCTCGCGCCCGAGTTCGGCGAGTTCGACCTGGGTCGAGACCCAGCCGGCGACCTCGGTGGCGGCGCGGGCCAGGCCCGCCGTCACCCCGGGGGCGTATGCCGCGAGCGCCCCCACGATGCGGCCGTCGGTGACGATGGGGGCGACGACCGCGGCCCGGATCGCGCAGTTCGGGTCGTCGCAGGTGATGTCTCCGTGGTCGAGGACCCGGGTCTCGCCGGTCTCGAGAGTCTTGGCCGCATCGGTGGCGACCGTCGCGGCGTGGTGACGGCCGATGCCGTCCCAGGTCACGGCATACGACAAGGTGGTGAAGGCGAGGGCCGGAGTGCCGAGCATCTGGCGCAGGTGGCGGGCGGCCTTTCCCGCGCCCTCGCCCGACAGACCGGGTCCGAGGTGTCGCGCCGCGAGGGCGGCCGTGTGCAGGGTCTCGTAGGTCGTCCGGTGGGTGTCGCTGAGGAATCCCCGGGAGCGACCGCGGACCCGGCGCGCGAGGAGGACCCCAGCGATCAGGACCACGGTGAGCGCGATGACGGCGGCGACCGTCTCGGCGTGGCCGTGGCTGCTCATGCGGGCCAAGCGTAGGGCCCTGGACCGAGCCAGGAATGGGAACGGCCCCGGTTGGGGGGGAGGCAACCGGGGCCGTGCTCACGCCGTCTCGGGGGGGGTGGAACGGCGTGAGCGGGCAGCTCGACCCGAGGGGAGCCACCTGTGTGCCATGGTCGGGCAAAACCGGGCGGTACGCAACTCATGACACGCGGGACTTGCCAAAATCGGTCGGCCGTCACGGTCGCCACGGCGCGGCCAGGGACACAGCGAGTGCGGGTGGGAGCAGGATCGTGGGAGTCGACGGGATAACAGGCGTGCATCCGTCGTCATCGCCCGGGGACCAGCCCCGGCGCGATCGGTCCATCAGTGGACTGCCCGCGCGTGGGTACTCGTCGCCTCCCACGATGCCTCGCGGCGCACCGCCGAAACGGTGCTCACGTCAGTTGTACCGCGTCGTGTTCCGGCACGGCAAGCCCCTGGGCGAGGCGTGCGTCACTCCGCTGGCCGGTCAGGAAAGGCGCCCGGCGAGAACGGCATCGGCGATCTCGCGACCTGCGTCCGCACCCGCGACGACGCTGTCGGCACAGTGGTCGAGCCAGACGAGGAGACCCGCCCGCGTGCCGGTGCCGTATGCCGCGAGTGCCCCCTGATAGGAGGTGCTCCCCTCGCGCAGGTGACCGGCTTCGGGGACGACGACCCCGGTCGGGTCGAGACCGCTCGCCTGGACGATCGTGCGTTCGAGAGCACGGGCGACGAGACCATTGCCGCGCACGAAGGGGCGGGCGTGGGCAACCTCGGCGTGCGCAATGGCGGCGACGACGAAGGCGGGGTTGTCGGGGTCGCGGAGAAGGGAGTCGAGGGTGTCGAGACGTTGGGCCGCGTCGGCGGGGGAAGGCGCCGCCCCGAGGATGGCGAACTCCGGGCAGTCCTGGCCGTGCGCCCGGGGCCGGCCCAGATCCTCCTCGGGGAGGAGGTCGGCGGCCGCGGCGAGGTGGAGGCGGGCGACGGCCTGACGCGGTGCGCGGCGCAGAAGGGGGCCGAGGGTCTCGGTGGCTGCCGTGGCTGCCATCGCCCCGTGGAGAACGCGCTCGGCCGGGTCGGGCGGATCTGAACGCAGCCGGGCGCCGCGCATGAGGTCGCGGACGGCGTCCAGGCTGGATCGGGCGCCGTCGAGCTCGGCGCTCGCCCAGGCGCCGCGGATGCGGCTCTCGGCCGCCGCCTCGGGGATGCGGCGGCGCAGCGCCTGATGCCAGCGCAACCGCGTGCACGCCTCCCGGGCCCGGTCGGTCGCCGCCGTGACCTCGGGGAGGGCGGCGATGGTGGCGAGGGCGCTCGCGGGGTCCGACACATCGGGAACTGTATGCCGCGCCCGCCCGCCCGAGCCGGGCGCGGGGCGCCAGTGGGTTGTCCACAGGGGTCGCCGGGGCTCGATTCGTCGTCATCCACAGGCGGGCCGGGTTGCGGTGGACCGGCGGGGTTGGGGCGGCCAGGCTCGGTGCATGACGGTTCTCGGCATCACGGGTGCCTCGGGCGGACTGGGGGTCTCCACCCTGGTGTGCGCGCTCGGGGCGGCGACCGCGCGGGCGGGCCTGAGCGGATGTGTCGTCGACGGCGAGGTGTTCACGGGGGGTCTGCAGGTGACCGCCGGAGTCGAGCACGAGCCCGGATATCGGTGGCGTGATCTCGGCGAGGTGGACGGGGCCGTGGACGGGGGGCGGATCCTCGCGCGACTGCCTGCGGCCGGGGGGTGTGCGGTGTTGTCGGCGGGGCGGCATACGGCAGCGCCGGAGGGGTTGGTGGAGGCGGTCTTGCCCGCGGATGCTTTCCGGAGCGTGGTCTCCGCGCTCGATGCGGTCTGCGATCTCGTCGTCGTGGACTGGGGGCGCGGCGATCCCGTCCCCGGGGTCGCCGCCGCCGATGTCGTGCTCGCCGGGCTGAGCCCGCGGGGGCTGGCGGACGTGGTGGCGTTCGTGGCGCGGGCGGGGGGCACGGCATACGACGGGGTGATCACGCGCAGCCGGCGGGCGGATGCCTCGTTGGCCGAGGCGTTGGGGGCCCGGATCCGGCTGCCGCTCCTCGGTCAGTTGGCAGACGACCGCTCCGTTGCGCGGTGCGTCGTGCAAGGGGAGCTGCCGGGACAGCGGGCTCGGGGGCCGCTGTCCCGGCTCGCGACGACGCTGGTGAACGCGGTGACGACGTCCGCGCCGCGTGTCGCCGCGGCTGCGGGCGTCCGGACGGGTTGAGGCGGGAGCCGTGCGTTACGACAGCGGCATCGATGCGCGGATCAGAGCCGGTCAGGGACCCGAGCCGACGGTCATCCGCGCGGTCGTGGACGACGTCGCCGAACGACTCGGCGAGCGTGGGGTGCTGCGCGAACAGGAACGGCTCGTCGCCGACCTCGCCGGGCTGGGGCCGCTTGCCGGTCTCGCGCGACAGCCCGCGGTGACTGACATCCTCGTCAACGGGGACGGATGGACGTGGATCGACCGCGGTCGCGGGCTGGAGCGAGTGCCGGAGCATGACTTCGTGGGGACCGAGCAGGTCCGACGGTTCGCGGTCCGGCTCGCCGGCATCGCCGGACGCCGGCTCGATGACAGCCAGCCATGGGTCGACGGTCTGCTGCCGGGTGGCGTGCGCCTGCACGCGATCCTGCCGCCCCTGGCGGCGGACGGCACCTCGATCAGCCTGCGGATGTTGCGCCGGGGGAGCCTGCGACTGGGCGACCTCGAAGCGGTGGGCATGTGCACGCCGGCGCAGGCCGACGAGCTGCGCACGTTGATCGCGACCAAGGAGGCGTTCGTCGTCACCGGCGGGACCGGGGCGGGCAAGACGACGCTGCTCGCCGCCCTGCTCGCCGAGGTCGACGAGCGCGAACGCATCCTCGTCGTCGAGGATGTCCTCGAGATCCCCCTTCACCGGGGCCATGTCGTGCGGCTCCAGGCGCGTCCGGCCAACGTCGAGGGCCAGGGGTTGGTGACTCTGGTGGATCTGGTCCGGCAGGCGCTGCGGATGCGGCCCGACCGGCTCGTCGTGGGCGAGGTGCGTGGCGCCGAAGTCCGCGAACTCCTGCTCGCTCTCAACACCGGCCACGAGGGTGGCAGCTGCACTCTGCACGCCAACCGGCCGGCCGACGTCCCGGCTCGGTTGGAGGCGCTGGGTGCGCTCGCGGGGATGTCACGGGAGGCGGTCCGTGCCCAGGTGGCGACGGCGATCAGCACTGTCGTGCACGTGGTGCGGCGACCCGGTGGACGGGTCATCGAATCGATCGAACGGCTCCGGGTGTGACCAGCTCGAGGTCGCCCGTGACGGGGGTCGCCCGTGACCGTGGTCGCACGATGACCGGGGTCGCCCGATGAGTGGCATGGGTGCGGTGCTCGCGGGGTCGCTGATCGCCATGATGGCGGTTCTGGTCGGGCCGCGCCGGCGCCGGCGGCCGCGGGCCCAGCGCGGCGATGAAGCGGTCGCGATCCGCGCCGAGCGAGTGGCTGAGGCGCTCGAGTCCGTGGCCATGTGCCTGCGGGCCGGCCTGACCCCGGCCCGCTCGCTCGAGATCGCCGGAGCGCGGGTGCCCGAGGAGTCGCTCGTGTGCGCCATTCTCGGCGACGTGCGGCGAGCGCTCACGCGCGGCGACCCGGGAGGGCCGGTGTGGACGCGGCATACCGACCAGGTGCCGGAGCTGCGGTTGTTGGCGGGGGCCTGGAGCCTCACCGAGGCGAGCGGGACGGCGCTGCAGCCGGCGGTCGCCTGGTCCGCCGGGCAACTGCGGGAGGAACGCGCGGCGAGTGAGCGCCTGGACGCGGTCACCTCGGGTGCCCGGTCATCGATGCTGCTGATGATGGTGCTCCCGTTCGCCGGGGTTCCGATCGGCGCGATGATGGGCATCGCGCCATGGCGGCTCTATGGCAATGTCCCAGCCGCGGTCGGCTGCGTCGTGGGGCTCGGATTCGCCCTCGCTGGCATGGGGGCAGCACGGCGGATTCTCGCCAGAGCGCTGGCGCCGAAGTTGCTCGCCCCGGATCCGCCACATGGTGACAGCACGACTCGGGAGGTCACCGACGCGGCGCTGCTCCTGCATCTCGCGCTGGCCGGCGGGTCGGGCGTGGTCGAGTGCCTGGAGGCGGTTGCGCCGGCGTGTCGTGGCCGGGTTCGTGCCGACCTGATGCGGGTCTGCGCCGCCTATCGCTGGGGGCTCGGGCACGACGAGGCGTGGGCCTACGCCGCACCGGACTGGGCGCCGGTCGCCATGGCGGTCGGCCTCGCCCTCGATCACGGCGCCGCGCCCGCGGAGGCCGTGCGCTCGGCCGCCGAGCGATTGCAGGCCAGCGAACGTGCGCGGCTGGAGGCGGCCGCAGGCAAGGCTGGGACGATGCTTCTCGTCCCGCTGGCCGCGATGTTCCTGCCGGCCTTCGCGTTGACGACGATGCTCCCCCTGGTCATCGCCCTGGCCCCGGCTCGCCTCGCCGGTTGATCCGGGCACTGACGACCGGCGTGCGTTGCCACACGTGCTGTGGCTCTCTTATCCACAAGGGCCCGGATTCCTCGATTCACCTTGATCCACAGGAATTTTCCCGAGGGTGGCGTATCCGGGAGGTGGGCGGGGAGAGTGGGACCAGGCCGGCAGGGGGTCGGCCACCAACCGAAAGGGGTTATGTCATGACCACGAAGCTCGCGGCGAAATACGACTTCGCGATCCTCCGGCTCCGCGACGCCGCGACGCGCCGGGCGGAGGAGGGCATGGCCACGGCCGAGTGGGCCCTGGTCACACTCTGCGTCTGCGCCTTCGTCGTCCTCGCCCTCGGTGTCCTCGGCACCGTCGGCAAGGACGCGATCGCCAAGATCATCACCGAGGCCTTCGGGAAGCGGCCCTGACCGATGGCCCGATCGCACACCGAGGGGCGGGCCACGCGCCGGCCCGCCCCCCGGGCGCGGGGAGCGACAACGGCGCCCGAGCCCTGGGTCCTTGGGGAGGGCGCGCGGTCGACGGTGCCCCGGTTGCGGGGACGCGGCGTCCGCAGGGGGGACGCCGCCGCCCGGCAGTCGGGAATCGTCACGCTCGAGGTGGCGCTGATGATGTTCGCGTTGGCCTTCTTCCTCACCGCGAGCCTCACGGCGCTGGCGACGGGGATCGACCACGTCCGCTGCTCGGAGGCGGCTCGCGTGGGCGCCCGGCTCGCGGCGCGGGAGGAGTCGTCATCCCAGGTCGTCGCCGGCGCGCTCGACACGGCGCCGCGCGGTTCACGGGTCGAGGTCAGCACGGGTGGCGGGTCGGTGACGGTCACGGTCCGGGCGCCGGAGCGTCCCTTCTTCGCCCACCTGGGCATCCACGTCGCCGGAAGCGGGACCTCGGTGGCGCCGATCGAATGGACCAACGGTGGCTAGCGCGGCGGGGAATCGGGAGCGCGGTTCCGGGACGATGCTCATGATGATCGTCATCGCCGGACTGCTTCTCCTGCTACCCGTCGCGCTCGGGGTGGTCAGCGCGGTCCAGGCCAACGCGCGGGCGCGGGCGGCGGCCGACCTCGGGGCGATCGCCGCGTCGTCGGCCTATGTCGCGGGCAACACTCCCGAGGCTGCCTGTGGCGCCGGCGCCCGGGTCGTGCGCCGCAACGACGCGCGACTCGCCGGGTGTGTGATCGCCTCTTCGGGCGTCGCCAGCATCTCCACCACGGTCGAGGTTCGGCTGCCGTTGCTCGGCTGGCGCCGCACCGGTGGCCGGGCGATGGCGGCCCCGGTCCTCAGCTCGAGGTGAACGGGATGGGCGGCGCCATGACCGGGCCAGGATCCACCGCGGGCGTGGAGGGGATCAGGAGCGTGGAGGTGGCGGAGGAGGCGGTGTGGTCGTGCCGGTCGCATCCGCGTCGGCGGGACCCGCGAGGGGGCGGGCGGAGCCGCGCCCGTCGCTGGTGCGGAAGGGTTCCGGGTCGAGGCCTCCGCGGGCCGACCGTTCCTCCTCCAGGCGCCGGGAGGCCGCCTGCTCGGCCGCCTTGCGGTTCGCCTCGGCCGTGCGCGCGAACTCCTTGCGCTCCCGGCGACGCCGGGTGCCGCGCGCGAGCCCGGCGCGGATGAGATAGAGCCCGATCAGCAGGCCCAGGGCGAGCGCGGCCCCGACGATCAGCAGGACGAGCGGGCGGAAACCGACCGTGACACCCCACGCCGTGAGGTCCTGGGTCGTCGCGGTGGTGGAGTTCGTCGACCCCAGATAGAGCCACGTCCCAGCGACACCGACGGCGGCCAGCAAGAGCAGTCCGATGATGATCATGGTTCTCCTCGGAGGCGACGAGCCGGGGTGGGTGCTCGGGAAGCGCCCTGTGACAAACCTACCGGGGAGTCCCGTTGACAGCAGCCGAGCGCACCTGCCCGAGTGATGACGCGTCCTCGGTCCTCACGCATCCCCGGGCACTGATTCGAGGGCCGCAGTGGTGACGGCGAGCAGGGCGATGGCGCCCGCCTTGTCCAGAGGGTGGTTTCCGTTGCCGCACTTCGGCGAGACCACGCATCGCGGACAACCAGACTCGCACGGGCAGGCGACCAGCGCGGCATACGTCGCGCGCAGCCAGTCGCCGAGGATCGCGTGACCGTGCTCGGCGTACCCGGCACCTCCGGGGAACCCGTCATAGACGACGATCGTCGGCAACCCGGTCTGCGGGTTCTCGGCGGTCGAGACGCCGCCGATGTCCCAGCGGTCGCAGGTCGCGAAGAGCGGCAGCATGCCGATCGCGGCGTGCTCGGCGGCGTGAGCGGCGCCCGGGATGGCGTCGGGCGCAACTCCGGCCCGAACCAGATCGTCGGGTTGTATCGTCCACCACACCCCTTCGGTGACCAGGACCTGCTCGGGCAGATCCAGCGGATGCACACCGATGACCTCCCCGCCCGGCAGCCGGCGTTGGAACGAGGTCACTCGACTGCGCACCGTGACCTCGCCCATCGCCACGGTCACCGAACCCAGTGACTCCAGCCGCCGCGGCTGACCCAGCTCGAACTCTGTCCGGCTCTGGGCGAGCGTGGTCCAACCGGGGTCGCCCCGCACCACTCGGGCGACTCCCGCACCGAGGTCGAGGTCGAGCACGACGTGCACGACGCCCTGATGGACGTGGACGGCACCCGGATGGACGTGGACGAGCGCACCGGGCCGGTCGACCGTGCCGATCACGCGCCCGCTGCGCTCCTCGACGATGGTCACGACTGCGCCCTCGCCGCGCAGCGAACCGGGAACCGGCGCTGTCTCCGTGGGCCAGAACCACCCGGTCGGGCGCCGCCGCACAACCCCCTGATCGACGAGGGCGGCGAGGACCGACTCCATGCCCGCACCGAAATAGGCGGCATCGGACTCCGTCAGCGGCCGTTCATATGCCGCGGCCGGCAGTTGCGCGGCCAGCAGCCTCGGATTGCGGGGATTGACGATCGTCCGCTCCACCGGGGAGCCGAAAACCACCTCGGGGTGGTCGAGGACATAGGCGTCGAGCGGGTCGTCGGCGGCCACGAGCACCGCAAGCGCGTCCGTGCCACGCCGTCCGGCGCGGCCGGCCTGCTGCCAGAGGGACGCGAGGCGGCCGGGCCAACCGGCCATGACGACCGCGTCCAGGCCATGGATATCGATCCCCAGCTCCAGGGCGTTCGTCGCGGCAAGCCCGCGGATCCGCCCCGCGCGCAGGTCCGCCTCCAACGCGCGGCGCTCCTCGGGGAGATAGCCGCCGCGATAGGCGGCGATCGGCAGGGACGAGCCCGCCTCCTCCAGCCGGCGGCTCGCCGCAGCCGCGACCGTCTCGACTCCCACGCGCGAGCGGGCAAAGGCGAGCGTCTGCGTCCCAGACATCACGAGACCGGCGAGCAGGTCCGCCGTCTCAGCGAGCGTCGAGCGTCGTCGGCTCCCACCGCCGACGTTCTCGACGACCGGAGGCTCCCAGAACGCGAAGTCCAGTCCTCCGTGCGGCGAACCGTCGTCGGTCACGGCCTGCACCGGCCTGCCGATCAGCTCGCTCGCATGGGCGGCGGGATCGGCGACGGTCGCCGACGCGAGGATGAATGTCGGGTCCGACCGGTAGCGCTCGAGCACCCGCCGGAGGCGCCGCAACACCAGCGCCACCGTCGAGCCGAAGATCCCGCGATAGCTGTGGCACTCGTCGATGACGATATAGCGAAGGGCGCGCAGGACGGGGGCCCACGCCTCGTGCCGGGGGAGGAGGGAGTGGTTGACGAGATCGGGGTTGGTGAGGATGACATTGGCGTGCGTGCGGATCCACCGCCGCTCCTCGGGGGGTGTGTCCCCGTCATACGTCGCCGCCCGGATCCCGGGCACGGCCAGTGCCCCGATCCGCGTCGCCTGGTCGGCGGCGAGAGCCTTGGTCGGCGCGAGATAGAGGACCGTCGCGGCCCGTCCCCCAGGTGCGCGAGCACCCGCGGCCGCGGCGGAGAGGGCAGGCAGGAGATAACCCAGGCTCTTGCCTGACGCTGTTCCCGTCGCCAGCACGACATGCCGTCCCTCGTATGCCGCCTGGGCCGCCTCCGCCTGATGACTCCAGAGCCGCTCCACCCCCTCTGCGGCCAGAGCCATGGCGAGTCCCGGGTCGACCCAGGTGGGCAACTCGGCGAGCCGCGCCGGTCGGGGTTCCAGCCGATGCACGTGGCGCACACGGGAATCCGGCACGCCTGCCGTGAGGGCGCGCAGGGCGGCGCCGCTGCGCGTCGCGTCGTTTTCGTCCATGGGGGCTGTGACCTGCGAGGTTGTCTGGTGTCCGATCCGCGTGTGGATTACCGTATGCCCGGGCACCGACAGGGCCCCGCCGCCCCGATCCTGCCATCACCGAGGAGTCCCCCCCATGCTCTCCGCCCAGGTCCGCCGGCTGGACGGCATCGCCGTCGTCGCCGTCTCCGGAGAGGTCGACGCCCACAGCGCTCGCCTCTTCCGCGACGCGCTGGCCGAGGGCTTGTCCGACGGATCGAGGCGCTTGATAGCCGACCTCGCCGAGGTGACCTTCCTCGACTCCAGCGGCCTCGGCGTCCTCGTCGGCAAGCTCAAGGACGTTCGCCAGCGGGGTGGTTCGATGCACGTCGTCATCGCGAACCCGCGTGTGCTACGAGTGTTCGAGATCACCGGTCTCGACCGCGTCTTCCGGATCCACGCCAGCCTGGACCCCGCCCTGGTGGCGCTGGGTGTCTCCCCCGGCGCCGTGTGAAGCGGCGCACACATGGCCCGCGCGGCTGTCCACGGAGTTCGGGTTGTCGCCAGGTCCCGGTAGCCTGACGCTGATCCAGGCTTGACGTCCCACGGACCCCGGCCTTGCACTCGCATCGAGGAGGATGGCCGATGACCGGCCTTGTACCCATGCTGCCGTTGGCAGATTCACAACTCGACCTGACCGGCAACAACCTCACCCTGACGTATGCGGTCGCCGGCGTCTCCGTCATCGCGCTGGTCATGGGTGTGGTGTTCCGGCGGCAGGTCCTCGCCCACAGCCCCGGCACCACCAACATGCAGACCATCGGTGCCGCAGTCGAGGAAGGCGCGCAGGCCTATCTCCGGCGTCAGTTCAAGACCCTCGGCATCTTCGTCGTTCTCGTCTTCTTCCTGCTGATGGCGCTGCCGGCGCCGGACACCAAGGTCCTCATCGGCCGGTCCGTGTTCTTCGTCATCGGTGCGCTGTTCTCGGCGACGATCGGCTACCTCGGGATGAGCCTGGCCGTCAAGGCCAACGTCCGGGTCGCCGAAGCCGCGCGGGAGGGCAAGCGCGACGAGGGTATGAAGGTCGCCTTCCGCACCGGTGGTGTCGTCGGCATGGCGACGGTCGGGCTCGGCCTGCTCGGCGCCTCCGTCGTCGTCCTCCTCTACAAGGGCAACGCCCCCAAGGTCCTCGAGGGCTTCGGCTTCGGCGCCGCCCTCCTCGCGATGTTCATGCGGGTCGGCGGTGGCATCTTCACCAAGGCCGCCGACGTCGGTGCCGACCTCGTCGGCAAGGTCGAAGCGGGCATCCCCGAGGATGACCCGCGCAACGCGGCGACGATCGCGGACAACGTCGGTGACAACGTCGGCGACTGCGCAGGCATGGCCGCCGACCTCTTCGAGTCGTATGCCGTGACCCTCGTCGCCGCGCTCATCCTCGGCTCGGTCGCCTTCGGCTCCTATGGACTCGTCTTCCCGCTCATCATCCCCGCCATCGGTGCCCTCACCGCGCTGCTCGGCGTCTATATCACCAAGGCCCGCCCGGGCGAGAACGCCCTGCGCGCGATCAACCGCGGGTTCTATATCGCCGCGGCGATCTCGACCGTGCTCTCGGCGGTCGCCGCCTACACCTACCTCCCCAAGACCTTCGCCGCCCTCGGCTCGACCGACGCCGACGTCACCGCGCTCGCCGGCGACCCGCGCCGGGTCGCGATCATGGCTGTCGTCGTGGGCATCGTGCTGGCCGGCGTCATCCTCTGGCTGACCGGGTATTACACCGGCACCGAGCACCGCCCGACCAACGATGTCGCCCGCACGTCCTTGACGGGTCCCGCGACCGTCGTGCTCTCGGGCATCGGTGTGGGGTTGGAGTCCGCGGTCTTCACCGCAGCGATCATCGGTGGCGCGGTCTATCTCGCCTTCCTCCTGGGCGGCGGCTCGACCGCACTCGCGCTGTTCCTCATTGCGCTCGCTGGCTGCGGTTTGCTCACGACCGTCGGGGTCATCGTCGCGATGGACACCTTCGGCCCGGTCTCCGACAACGCCCAGGGCATCGCGGAGATGTCGGGCGATGTCGATGGTGAGGGCGCCAAGATCCTCACCGAGCTCGACGCGGTCGGCAACACGACCAAGGCGATCACCAAGGGCATCGCCATCGCGACCGCCGTCCTCGCGGCGACCGCGCTGTTCGGCTCCTACAACGATGCCTGGAACAGCGAGATCGCCAATCTCGCGAGCGACGGCAAGCTCGGCGACGTCACGCAGGCAGAGGGCGAGAAGTTCCTGACGAATGCCTCGGCGCTGGTCACATCGCCCAACACCCTGGTCGGCCTCCTCATCGGCGCCGCGGTCGTCTTCCTCTTCTCCGGTCTCGCCATCAACGCGGTGACTCGGGCTGCCGGGGCGATCGTGTTCGAGGTTCGCCGCCAGTTCCGTGAGATCCCCGGGATCATGGAGGGCACCGCGAAGCCCGAGTACGGCAAGGTCGTCGACATCTGCACCCGCGACTCGCTCCGCGAACTCGCCACCCCCGGCCTCCTCGCCGCCCTGATGCCCGTCGCGGTCGGCTTCGGCCTCGGCATCGGCGCCCTCGCCGGCTACCTCGCCGGCGCGATCGGCACCGGTGCACTCATGGCGGTCTTCCTCGCCAACGCCGGTGGCGCCTGGGACAACGCCAAGAAGCTCGTCGAGGACGGCCACCACGGCGGCAAGGGCAGCGACGCCCACGCGGCCACCGTCATCGGCGACACCGTCGGCGACCCGTTCAAGGACACGGCCGGCCCGGCGATCAACCCGCTGATCAAGGTCATGAACCTCGTCTCGGTTCTGATCGCGCCCGCCATCGTCACCCTGAGCATCGGCTCGAGCGCCAACGCCGCCGCTCGCTATGGCATCGCCGCCGCCGCGCTGCTCGTCGTCGTCGCGGCCGTCACCGTCTCCAAGCGCCGCTCGATCTCCATCGGCGGAGACGCCTCCGACCAGAGCGCCCTCCACCTGCGTCAAGGCGACGGCGCGGGAGCCATCGAGTCCGCGGAGACGTCCTCGGACGAGGTCGTCCCGCCGACCTACACCCGCTAGTCCGCCTCACCTCCCCCGGCCGGCCCGGTGCAGAGCCTTCGCTCCGCACCGGGCCGCTCGGCATACGGGCTCGAACAGCACGGGCGCCCAGACCGGACAAGGCTTCCCGCCGGCCGCGTCGTGAGATTGCGGTAACCCGCATTTCACGCGCCGACATGAGCGGCGTAATCTCCCGGCCCTAGGTTCGCCGCATGACTCAGGGGACACTGGCACCGCCCGCCGAGGCACCGGTCCGGCTCGAGCGTCATCTCACGCTCTGGCCGTTGGTGCTCTTCGGCCTCGCCTACATCTCGCCGTTCATCGTCCTGACCACCTTCGGGGTCTTCTCCGAGACGAGCCACGGCACCCTCGCGCTGTCATATGCGGTGGCCACCGTCGCGATGATCTTCACCGCATTCAGCTACGGCAAGCTCGCCCACCTCTATCCGGTCTCGGGGTCGGCATATGCCTACGCCAGCCGGACCATGGATTCGCGGGTCGGGTTCATGGTCGGGTGGGCGACGATGCTCGACTACTTCTTCCTCCCGATGGTCGTGTGGCTCATCGGGACGGCCTATCTCGAGGACGAGTTCCCGAGCGTCCCGGGAGCCGCCTTCCTCATCGGCTTCATCGTCCTGACCACGGCGCTCAATATCGTCGGGATCAGCCTCGCGAGCAATGTCAACCTGATCCTCATCGCTTATCAGATGCTCGTTCTCGTCATCTTCGTCGGCCTCTCGCTCTATCGCATCCTGTCCGGGGCCCGTGGGCACGGCATGACGATGGAACCCTTCTGGAACGACACCTCGACGGTCGCCGCGGTGTCCGCGGGGGCCGCGATGACGGCATACAGCTTCATCGGATTCGACGCGGTCAGCACCTTCGCCGAGGAGACCAAGGACCCGCGCACGACCGTCCCACGCGCGATCGTCCTGACGGCCGCCCTCGCGGGCGTCATCTTCGTCGCGGTCGCCTATGTCGTCCAACTCGTCCACCCGGGCGGGAGCTTCGCCAACCCCGACAGCGCGGCCGAGGACATCGCGCGCGAGATCTCTGGTGACTTCTTCGCCGCGCTGTTCCTCGCGACCGTCATCATCGCCCAGCTGACGGCGGGCATCCCGATCCAGGCGGCCGGCGCCCGCCTCATGTATGCGATGGGCCGCGATGGTGCGCTGCCGAAGCGCTTATTCGGCTACCTCCACCCCACCCGCCACACGCCGGTCTACAACATCCTGCTCACCGGTGCCGTCGGGTTCGTCGCCCTCGCCCTGTCCGTGTCCTCCTCGACCTCGTTCATCAACTTCGGCGCTTTCACCGCGTTCGCCTTCGTCAACATCAGCGTGATCGCGCAGTATGTCCGCGACCGCGGAACGACCCCGCGTCCGGTGCTCGGCTGGGTCGTCGCACCGCTGATCGGCCTCGGGGTCGTCATCTGGCTGATGACCCACCTCAGCTCGGACGCCCTCACCCTCGGCGGGATCTGGGCGGTGATCGGATTCGCCTGGCTGACCTATCTCACCAAGGGCTTCCGGGTTCCCCCGCCGCACATCGAATTCGAGGAGTGAGGTGCGGGCGGCGACAGCAGCTCCCACCGTGCCCATGGGCGTCGACAATGGGCGCGTGAACGCGGCCTTCGCTGACCCGGTGCGCACCGGCCCACGCCTCGTGCGGGTGCCGGTCCAGCCGGGCCCAGTCCGCGCGCTGCCCAGCGCTCCGCGGCTTCTCGATCTCGACTCGCTGACCCTCCGCTGCGTCGATGGCGTATGCCGGACGGTCGCCGATGTCCTCCGGCGCACCGACACCCGGGCCCTCCTTCTGGTCCGCGCGGGAACGATCGTCGCTGCGTATGCCGATCCCCCCGGCGCGCTCGAGGCGCCCCACCTGCTCATGTCGATCACGAAGTCAGTGGTCGGCTGTGTCGCCGGGGTGCTGCTCGCCCGCGGCGTCCTGTCCGCGGACGATCTCGTCACCGCTCATGTGCCCGAGTTGGCCCGGGGATACCCAGGCACCACCGTGCGTCACCTCCTTGACATGCGCACGGGTGTCGACTACGACGAGCGCGTCGACGGATCCTCGCGGGCGCGGGTCCTCGGCGAGGTCATGTATCTCCCGCCGGCGTCCTGGGCCTCGCCCGAGTCCTCCCGGAACTACCTTCTCGCGCTGGCCTCGACCCACGCTCCCGGCGGCCCCTTCGCTTATCGATCCGCCGACACCGACGTCCTCGGGTGGGTTCTCGAACGGGCGGCTCGCCGGCCGCTCATCGACCTGATCGCCGACCTCGTCCTCGGCGGCCTCGGCCTCGAACGCGACGCGTGGATGGCGACCGACGCATGGGGCGATGCGATCGCGTCCGGCGGCCTCATGCTGGCCCCGCGCGACCTCGCGCGATTCGGGCTGATGCTCGCCGCGGGTGGCGCGGCGGGTGCCCAGCAGGTCCTGCCGGTCGCCTTCCTTCAGGACACCCTGCGCGGGGGAGCCGACTCGGTCGCCGCGATGACTGCCGCCCTCGAGACCCGGGTGGGACCGCACGAGGCCGCTGGATCCCGGGGGTTCTATCGCAACCAGTTCTGGGTCCCCGAGCGGAATGGCACCCGCCTCCTGTGCCTCGGGATTCACGGCCAGACCCTCCTCGTCGACACCGCACGCGACCTCGTCGCGGTCAAACTCTCGTGGTGGCCGACGCCCCAGGATCCCGCCCGTTTCACCGACGCACTCGCCGCCCTCGACCGCCTCGCCGAGGGTCTCGACCTCCACCCACCGGCGACCTCGCCGCTCGCTCGCTGACCCGCCCCCGCCACGGACGACGCGCCACGACCGGCCCACCGTCCCCCAGACCCGACCACGAGGCCCGACCACGAGACCCGAGCACGAGACCCGAGCACATGGCATACGACCAGGAAAGGACGCCACCATGACCCAGACGCCCGACCTCGACGTTCGCGAGCGCGAGACCAGCGACCCGCCACCGCGGCATACGCTCGCCGGGCACGAACTGCGCAATATCTCCGAGATCCGGACGTTCTTCCGGATGAACGAGGTCCCGATCTTCTTCGTCGGGGCGACCGCCTTCAACCTGCTCGGGATCAACCGGTTCGTCCGGAACTTCTCCTATGTCCTCTATTACGACTCGTGGGACGGCTTCCACCCGGGCGTCTTCACGCCGCCGCAGATCGCGCACGAGGAGTTCCAGGACGGCGAGGACATCAACAACTACCTCCTGCGTCATCCCGCCACCAAGACCCACATCAATGCCGCGGCCGCGTTGTCGGGGGAGCGCCCCAAGATCGCCATGGTCTTCTTCGATGAGGAGACCGAGAGCATCTGCGCCGAGAACGGCTGGGACCTGATCCTCCCCTCCTATGCCCTGCGCAACCGGCTCGATTCCAAGATGGAGACCACTCGCCTGGGCAATGAGGCGGGCGCCGCGTCGGTCCCCAATGTCATGACGACGCTCGATTCGTATGAGGCGCTCCAACGGGTGTGCGCCGACGCCGGGCTCGGCGACGACCTCGTCCTCCAACTCGCCTATGGCGACTCCGGCAAGACGACCTTCTTCGTGGCGGGTCGCGAGGACTGGAACCGGGTCGCGACCAGGGTCGTCGGCGAGCCGGTCAAGGTGATGAAGCGGATCAACAACCGGGCGATCGCCGTCGAGGCCGTCAATACCCGCCACGGGACGATTGTCGGGCCGTTCATGACCGACCTGACCGGCTTCCCCGAACTCACGCCCTATCGCGGCGGGTGGTGCGGCAACGATCTGCGCCCGGACGCGCTCGACCGTAGTCAGCGGGCCCGCGCCGTCGAACACGTCCGCAAGCTCGGTGACCGGCTCCGGCAGGAGGGCTACAAGGGCTACTTCGAGGTCGACGTCCTCGTCGACACCGACACCGACGACGTCTATCTCGGCGAACTCAATCCCCGCCTCTCCGGGGTGACGTCGATGACCAATGTCACGGCCGGGGCGTATGCCGACGTCCCCCTCTTCCTCTTCCACCTCCTGGAGTATCTCGACGTCGACTACCAGCTCGACGTCGACGAGATCAACGAGCGCTGGCTCGAACTCGCCGCTCTCGACCAGTGGAGCCAGCTGGTGATGAAGACCTCCGACCCGACCATCAAGCTGATCTCGTCAGCTCCGGCGACCGGGATCTATACCCTCGCCGACGACGGCGTCCTCACCTTCCGGCGCCCGGCCCAGGACTGGCACACCCTCGACGAGCCGCATGAGGCGTTCTTCCTTCGGGTCTATGGCGCGGGCGACTACCTGTTCAAGGGGGCCGACCTCGGCATCCTCGTCACCAAGAACCGGATGCAGACCGATGACAAGCGGCTCACCCCCAAGGGCCTGCTGTTCATCGACGGCATCACCGGGATGTTCGTCGCCAGCCCCGTCGACGACCTCGCCCCGCCCCAGCACCACCTCCTCGCCTACCTCAAATAGGGATAACGAAATGGCCAGGGCCCGGTGTGGGAGCGCGGGAACCGCCTGCACCGGGTTCTAGCGTGCCTTCCGAGGGAACGGAACAACCTCGCGTCGCCCAGGGGCGTCGGAGGGGACATACGGGTGGTGACGAGGCCACCTGACCGAGGGAGGGGTGTCGGATGGGACGCGTCGTCGTCATCAGCCGGGCCGGTGCGGCGAGCCTGCCGGCTGCCGCGGTCAAGGCGATCAGGGTGCGGCATGAGGTGGTCTTCGTGCGCCGCCAGGGCGCGCCGAGCGAGGACGAGGCGGCCCGCCTCCTCACCGGTGCGGACGTCCTCGCGGCGACCAATGTCACGCTGCCGCGCCTGACCGCGCCCTTGCTCGATCGCCTGCCCGCCCTGCGTCATGTCGTGCTCTATGCGACGGGTTTCGAGCATCTCGACGTCGGTCTGCTCGACCGTCGAGGCATCACGGTGACGACCCTTCCGGAATATGCGACGAATGCCGTCGCCGAGCATGCGCTGGCCCTGATCTTCGCCTGCGGCACGCGCCTCCACCTCGCCAACGACCGTGCCCGCGGCCTCGCCGCCCCGCAGGTCTCCCTCCGGGGCGTCGAGGTGACCTCCCGCACGCTCGCGATCGTCGGGGTGGGACGCATCGGCACCCGCCTCGCCGAACTCGCCCGCGGCCTCGGCATGCCTCTCCTCGGCGTGGACATCGATCCCGTGGCCGGGGCGCGGGCGCGCGCACGCGGCATACGGATGGTGTCGCTCACGGAGGCGCTCGCGGAGGCCGATATCGTCGCGGTGACCGCCTCGACCACCCCCGGCGCCGCTCCGGTCCTCGGTGCCGGCGACTTCGAGTGGCTCTCGCGGGATGCCTTCGTCGTCAACGTCGGCCGGCCCGCGCTGGTCGACCACGCGGCGGTGTGTGCCGCCCTTGCGCGGGGCGACCTGCGGGGGTATGCCGTCGACGAGATCTGTTTCGATCCGACCGACCCGGCGGAGTCGCGTCTCGTGCGTGAGGGCCGGGTGCTCCAGAGCGCTCACAGCGCGTGGTGGCGTGACGAGGTTCTCGCCCGGGGGGCCCAGATGTTCGCCCGTGCCGTCTCGGCGGCGGCCGACGGCGCGCCGATCGACGTCGTGCCTGCCGCTCGCGCGCTCGTCGGTCAGGCAAGGTAGTCGCCATGAATCCCGCCGTCAGCCGTTCCCGGACCCGGCTCGTCGCCCTGCTGATCCTCCTCGCCATCGCCGCGCCGGCGGGGATGGCCGCCGCCCGCTACCCGAGATACTGGCTGTGGATCGCCCTTGAAGAGACTCCGATGACCTGGCTGCAGACCGTTCTGCTCGTGCTCGCAGCGGCGGCCGCCGGGCTCGTTGCCGTCATCGGCCGGCTCCGGTCCTGGTCGGCGACCGCACGGTTTCCGTATGCCGCGCTCGCCCTCGGCTTCACCTATCTCGCCCTGGATGACCGCTTCGCCCTGCACGAGCGGCTCCGGGATCGCGTCCTCGCCCCGCACGACGTCCACATCCCCGGCCTGACCTTTCTCGCACCCGGCGACATCCAGATGCTGCTCATGGCCGTGGCTGGCCTGATCCTGCTCCCCTTCGTCCTGCGGGCCCTGCGGGCCGACCGGCTCGCCCTGGTCCTGTTCATCCTCGGGGCCATCACCGCGGCCATCTCCATCGGGATGGATTCCATCGATCCGTCGACGATGCCGCTCGACGTCGAGCGGCTCGAGCAGACGGCCGAGGAGTGCCTCGAACTGCTCGCCGACTGCTTCTTCCTCGCCAGCCTGGGGGTGCGGCTGCTCGGCCTGCTGGGCGAGGCGACCTGGGGCGAGCAGTCCGTCGCCGCGCCGCAACGACCGGCCGGGCTACCCGCGGGCGAGCCCGTCGCCGGCCCCGTCGCCGGCCCTGCGCCCGTGGCCGAGACGGCTCCTGTCCCGGCTTCGCCCGCGTCGCCGACGGCGCTCGACCGCGACGAGCGGGTCGCCGCGTATGCCGGGCAGCGCTGACCTCGTCGCCGCCCTCCGGGCGGACCTCGCCGCCGCCGAGTTCACCGTCGAGCGCCTGCTCGCCATCCTCGGGCCGGTCGCCCACGCGGCACTCGCGCGGGATCAGGTCATCCCGACCGAACTCGTCACCCGCGGACGCCGCGAGCCGGTCGCCGTCCTCGTGCGCCTGTTCACGCTCGGCGACCCGGTCGAGGCCGACCTCGTCGACCTGGCCCTGCCGACCGTCACCGCGGCCGGCGTCGTGCGCCTGGGCCTCGGGCGGTTCGAGGGAGATGCCGTGGTCGCCACCGCCGACCTGCGCCCCTATGGCGACGAGGACCGCACGTGGTGGGTCGTCTCCGACCTGCCCGAGCTCGCGACGCGGGCGCCGCTCTCCCCCGACCACGTCCTGGGCATCGGGGGTGCCTCGACGACCCTCGCGCAGTGGACGCCCCGCGCGCCGGTCCACCGCGCGCTCGACCTCGGCACCGGATGCGGAGTCCAGGCCCTCCACCTGAGCCGGCACGCCACGGAGATCGTCGCGACCGACATCTCCGCCCGCGCCCTCGACATCGCCGCCCGCAACGCCGAACTCAACGGGCTCTCCTGGGAGCTGCGCTCCGGCTCCCTTCTGGGCCCGGTCGCTGGCGAGCGCTTCGACCTCATCGTCAGCAACCCGCCGTTCGTCATCACCCCGCGCGACCGCGGCTTGCCGACCTACGAATATCGCGATGGCGGTGCCCACGGGGACCAGGTCGTCGAACACCTCGTCACTCATCTCGGCGCGCATCTCGAGCCCGGCGGGGTCGCTCAGCTGCTCGGCAACTGGGAGATCCACACGGGTCAGGACTGGACCGACCGGATCGGTGCCTGGGCTCGCGCGAGCGGCGTCGACGCGTGGGTGGTCCAGAGGGAGGTCCAGGATCCTGCGCAGTATGCCGAGACCTGGGCCCGCGACGGCGGTCACCACGGCGCGACCCCCGAGTTCGCGCGGATGTATGCCGCGTGGCTGGCCGACTTCGCCGCGCGCGGTGTCGAGGCGGTCGGGTTCGGTGTCGTCACCCTCCATCGCCCGACGACGGATCGCGCCCCGTTCGTCGACCTCCAGGACGTGCGCACCCCGGTCTCCGCCCCGATGGGCCCGGTCATCGCCGACGGGATCACGGCCCGGGTCTGGCTCGCCGAGCATCCGGAGTCCGATCTTCTCGCCACTGCGTGGACCGTCGCTTCGGACGTCACTGTGGAGCACCATCTCGTCCCGGGGGAGAGCGATCCGCGCGTCATCCGGATACGTCAGGGAGGGGGGCTGCGGCATACCGAAGAAGCGGACACGGCCAGCGCCGCTCTCCTGTCGGTGTGCGACGGGGACCTTGCCGCGGGCACCGCGATCACGGCGATCGCCGCCCTCCTCGATGTGCCCGCCGACAGTCTGCGCGTTCGGCTCTCCGGCGTCCTGCGCCGGTGGGTCGCGGCCGGTATCGTCCGCTGACTCGCGCCCGGGCCTGCGTGATGCGGCAACGGCTGGGCGTTGATCTTCCCGTTCCATGCGGGGGGCGGTGCGCGGCTGATTCGCGGCCTGCCGGGCCTCGAGGCGACGCGGGCTAACGTCCGGGCGCGCCGTCCGCATCGAGCGGGGTCAGTGGGCAGCCCATCGAGGTCAGCGTCCGGGTCACCCGGTCGAACGTCACCGGGTTCGACTGCGGCGTCGCCGGCTCGACCACGTGCCCGTCGAGGCGCACCTTGGTCGGGCGATAGGCCGCGGTCTGGGTGATCGCGCCGCTCGCATCGCGGGCGAGGTCCACGCGGACGACGACGCCCTCCTGAGTCTCGGCCCGCAGAGTTCCATCCACCTGGGGCGACTGATTGGACAGGAAGTTCCCCAGTCCATAGAACACATACTTGCCATTGATCCGCTCGCACGGCTGCACGACATGGACGTGGGTGCCGAGGATGAGATCGACCTCGGGTGCGGAGAGCAGGGCCTTGGCCAGGGCTTTCTGTTCCGCCGTCGGCTCGGTGACATACTGCGTGCCCCAGTGGAGGCTGACGACGACGACGTCCGCCCCGGCGTCACGCGCCTTGGCCGCGTCGGCGATGATGCCCTTGGCCGTGACGACCGGCCACATCGACTTCCCAAGCCAGGGCGCCTCAGGCGGGATTGTCGTGTTGGGGCCGAAGTCGTTGTAGGCGGTGTAGGCATAGGCGAGGTGGGCGACCCTCAGGCCGTTGGCCTCGTAGGTCCTCACCCGCTGAGGGTCGGCCGCGCTGGGCCCCGCCCCGGCATACCCGATCTTCGCCTTCGCGAACACTCCGATGGTGTCGCGCAGCCCGGCCAGTCCCTGGTCCCAGGTGTGGTTGGAGGCGAAGTCGCACCCCTCCCAGCCGGTCTCCCGCACGGCATCGGCGAGTTGATGCGGGGTGTTGAAGACGAGGATGCCCGACCGGGTGAGATTGGTGTTCGTCGACGTCAGCGGCGTCTCCATATGGCAGATCGACACGTCGGGGGCGTCGATGAGGGGTTTGACCTCGGAGAACATCGGCGAGAAGTCATAGGACCCGGCGGTCCCGGCATAGCGCTCCGCACTCAATCGCACCGCGACGTGAGTGAGCAGGTCGCCGGTGCCGCCGATGGACAGGTGTGCGGTCAGGTCGGGCGTCGTCGAGGTGCTGCTCGCTGCCTCGCTCCCCGCTGACGTATGCCGTATCTCCCCGCCCGTTGTCGTCGTTCCGCTCCCGGGACGACCAGACGTCGCCGTGCAGGCAGCGACGACGAGCGTCGTCAGGAGGACAGGAAGGGCGGCCACGCGTCGGGACACTCCCGCAGGCTACGGGATGGTCCGCGAAAACCCGTTCAGGACAGGGGTGTCACAGGACAGTCGCCGAGGAGGCCGAGGGTGTCCATCGCGGCCTTGTTGGCCTTGGCGTCGAGGTCCTTCGTCACCGGCTCGATCACCTGCCCGCCGGCATCGACACGCGTCGGGAGCACGGCGGCGCTGCTGGCCACGCCACCCTGGGGCGCGCGCGCCAGGGTGATCCTTGCCACCAGGCCAGAGGTGCCGGCGGCCGCTGCATCCGTGCCCTGGGCGGGATCGGCGAGGAGTTCGCCGAGGCTGTAGAAGACGTATTTCCCCCCGATCTTCTGACACGGCTGCACGTGGCGGGGATGCGTTCCGAGGATGAGGTCGATGGACGCGTCGGCGAGCAGCGCCTTGGCGAGGTCGGTCTGCTCCTGGGTGGGGTTCGCCGCGGCGTCCTCCCCCCAGTGCAGGCTCACGACGACGAAGTCGGCACCTGCCTCCTTGGCGGCGGCCGCGTCGGCGATGATGCCCTCGGCCTTGACGCCGGGATAGAGGGACCGGCGCAGCCAGCGGGCCGACGAGGGCGCGCTCCCGTCGGTGGTCTTTCCATCGAGGGAGTAGCTGTAAGCGAGATCGGCGACGGTCACCGCGCCGTCCTTGGAGATCCCGACGCGCCTGCCGTTCGACTGTGCGGCGCCGGGACCGGCATACGCCAGTCCCTCATGGGCGAAGACCCGAAAGGTGCTGGCCAGCCCGTCCAGGCCGAGATCCATCGCGTGTTCGGACGCGGTGTCACATCCGGTGAAGCCGGCCCACACAAGCCCGGTCGCCACCTGGCGAGGGGCGTTGTATGTCGTGCTTCCGGCGACGCTGAGGTCGATATTGTCCTGGCTCAGTGGGGTGTCGAGATGACAGATCGCGACGCCGCTGCCTCGCAGATAGGTCTTGACCGGCGCGAACATCGGGGTGAAGTCGTATTGTCCTGCCGCGCCCGCGGCCTTTTCGGCCGATCCCCGGACCGCTGCATCGACGACGACGGACCCGGTGGCTCCGATGGTGACCGTGGACACCGCCCCGGTCGAGGATGTGTCGGCGGCGGGGGTGCTCGTCTCCGAGGGGCCCGGCGTCGTCCGCGACTTCGTGCTCGACAACGGGCTGTCCAGGCCGGGAATGGCGTGGGAGTCGGAGCAGCCCGCCAGGGCGCCCAGGGCGACGAGAGCGGCCAGGGTCGGAGCGAATGGATGACGACGCACCCGAGGAATGCTAGAGCGCGAGCCCGATGGACTCGAATCCGCTCCCGCTGACGCGCTCAGCCGAACTGCCACGAGCGCTTGGACAGGCCGAACCAGAAGCCGTCGACCACGCTCTCGTTGCCGATTCCGCCGCGTTCGTATGCCGCGCCCAGCGTGACATAGAGCGGCGCCCAGTGTTCTGTGCGCGGGTGGGCGATCGCTGCGGCCGGGGCGCGATGGGCGAAATCGAGCAGGGCGTCGAGATCTTCGGTGGCCATCGCCTCGGCGGCCCACTGGTCGAACTCGGCGGACACCGACGGGGGTGGTGCGTCGGCCGCGGCGCCCGGGTTGAACCAGCGCAGGTTGTGCGTCGTGAAGCCGGACCCGACGATCATTGTCCCCGCATCGCGCAGGGGCGCGAGGGCGCGGCCGAGCCGGAACAGCGCCTGTGGGTCCAACGTCGGCAGCGAGAGCTGGAGGACGGGGACATCGGCGTCGGGATACATCTCGACCAGCGGGACGTAGGCGCCGTGGTCGAGGCCACGGTTCTCGTCCCGGTGGATGTCGCCGCCCAGCGCCGAGGAGACGGCGTCGGCGAGCGCGGGAGCCGTGGGCGCGGCATACGTCACCTCGTAGTAATGCCGCGGGAAGCCCCAGAAGTCATAGAGGAGGGGGACCGGTCCCGCGCTCGCGCTCACCGTGACCGGCGCCGCCTCCCAGTGCGCCGAGACCATCAGGATCGACTCGGGCCGCTCGAAGGTCGCCGCCCATGCGGCGAGTTGGTGCGGCCAGACCGGGTCGTCGGCGAGCGGCGGCGCCCCGTGCGAGAGATAGAGGACGGGGGGCAGGGCGGGCATGGGCGCAGCATACCGGCAGGATGATTGAAGACTTGACTTCCCAGGTGAGGGCGTTCGCCGCGGGTCGACTTGACAGGGCGTTGTAGCGTGCCACCGGCAGGCCGAGAGACCGCGGGCCGGCCGACGCAATCGCATGAGGAGTTGATCAGGTGGCCGGGCGCAAGCTCGTGATCGTGGAGTCGCCGGCGAAGATCAAGAACATCTCCGCCTACCTCGGCCCGGAGTATGCCGTCGAGGCGTCGATCGGCCACATCCGCGACATCCCGACCCCGTCGGAACTGCCCGCGGACATGAAGAAGGGGCCGTTCGGCAAGTTCGGCGTCGACGTCGACGACGGCTTCACGCCCTATTACGTCGTCGACCCCGACAAGCGCAAGAAGGTCGCCGAACTCAAGCGGATCCTCAAGGACGCCGACGAGCTCTATCTCGCTACCGATGAGGACCGCGAGGGCGAGGCGATCGCCTGGCACCTCAAGGAGACGCTCAACCCCAAGGTCCCCGTGCGCCGGATGGTGTTCAACGAGATCACGCGCGAGGCCATCCAACGCGCGGTCGCCAACACGCGCGATATCGACACCAATCTCGTCGAGGCGCAGGAGACGCGGCGCATCCTCGACCGGCTCTACGGCTACGAGGTCTCGCCCGTCCTGTGGCGCAAGGTGCGGGCCGGGCTGTCCGCCGGACGCGTTCAGAGTGTCGCGACCCGGTTGATCGTCGAGCGCGAGCGGGAGCGGATGGCGTTCCGGGTGGCCTCCTATTGGGACGTCGAGGCGGAGTTCGCCACGGCGGCACCGGAGCGGTTCGCCGCCCGGCTCACCGCGGTCGACGAGCGGCGCGTCGCCACCGGTCGTGATTTCGATGACTCCGGGCGGCTGACGCATGAGAAGGCCGTGCATCTCGACGAGGTGGCGGCCCGGGCGATCGCCGACGGGATCCGCTCGGCGCAGGTCCGGGTCACCTCCGTCCAGGAGAAGCCTTATACCCGTCGCCCGTCGGCGCCGTTCATCACCTCGACCCTCCAGCAGGAGGCGTCGCGGAAGCTGCGGATGTCGGCGAAAGAGACGATGCGCGTCGCGCAGAGGCTGTACGAGAACGGCTACATCACCTATATGCGCACGGACTCGACCGCGCTGTCGGAGACCGCGCTCAAGGCCGCGCGCTCCCAGGCGCGGGAGATGTATGGCGCTCCCTACGTCCCCGACGCGCCGCGCCACTATCGCTCGAGCAACGCCGGGGCCCAGGAGGCGCATGAGGCGATCCGGCCGGCGGGCGAGACCTTCCGCACCCCGGCCGAGATCGCCGGGGAGATCCGCGGCTCCGAACTCGCGCTCTATGACCTGATCTGGAAGCGCACCCTCGCGTCGCAGATGACCGACGCGATCGGCTCCACCGCGACCGTCAAGATCGCCGGCCCACTCCCGGACGGCCGGGTGGCGGAGTTCAGCGCGAGCGGAACGGTGATCACTTTCCGAGGCTTCCTCGCGGCCTACGAAGAGGGCCGTGACGAGGAGGACACGCGTCGCAAGAAGGCTGCCAAGCTCGCCGCCCAGGAGGAACGCCGCCTGCCGTCGCTGACCGCCGGTGAGGCGCTGACTGTCGAACACGTCGAGGCCGACGGCCACGAGACCAGCCCGCCGCCGCGTTTCACCGAGGCGACGCTGGTGAAGGCGTTGGAGCAGAAGAAGATCGGTCGTCCGTCGACCTATGACTCGACGATCGACACCATTCAGGCGCGCGGATATGTGTCCAGTCAGGGCAGCGCCCTGGTCCCGTCGTGGCTGGCGTTCGCCGTCACCCGGCTGATGGAGGAGCATTTCTCGCGGCTCGTCGACTACGACTTCACGGCCGAGTTGGAGGCCGACCTCGACGACATCGCCCGAGGCGACGGACAGCGTGTCGCGTGGCTGCACCGGTTCTATTTCGGCGATGAGGCGGCGTCGACGGAGGGCCTGCGTGACCTCGTCGACGACCTCGGCGACATCGACGCGCGGGCCATCTCGACCATCGACATCGGGGAGGGGTTGGTCGTCCGGGTGGGCCGCTACGGGCCCTATCTCGAGCAGGTGGTTCCCGACGGCGTCGACGCGGCGACAGGGGAGATCCGTGAGGGCGTCAGTGGCGAGGCGGCCGCGACGCCGAAGCGCACGTCCATACCGGATGACATCGCCCCTGACGAGTTGACGCCCGAGAAGGCCCGCGAGCTGCTCGCCCGGTCCGCGGACGACGGCCGGGTGCTCGGGACCGATCCGGCGACCGGTCGCGAGATCGTCGCCCGCGCCGGCCGTTATGGGCCGTATGTCACCGAGGTCCTCCCCGAGGCCGCGGAGACGACCGGCACGATCAAGCGGACCGCGGTGGCGAAACCACGGACCGCGTCGCTGTTCAAGGCGATGGACCTGGCGACGGTCGACCTCGAGACGGCGGTGCGTCTGCTCAGCCTGCCGCGCGTGGTCGGGACCCACCCCGGGACGGGCGAGGAGATCACCGCACAGAATGGGCGCTACGGCCCGTATCTGAAGATGGGCACCGACTCCCGATCGCTCACGTCCGAGGAGCAGCTGCTCGAGATCAGCCTCGACCAGGCGATCGCGATCTATGCCGAGCCCAAGGTGCGTGGTCGGGCCGCCGCCAAGCCTCCGTTGCGGGACCTCGGCGCCGACCCGGTCAGCGGCAGAGGGGTCACCGTCAAGGACGGTCGCTTCGGGCCCTATGTCACCGACGGTGAGACGAACGCCACCCTGCGCAAGGGCGATGAGCCGGAGTCGATCACCCCCGAGCGCGGCTTCGAGCTGCTCGCCGAGAAGCGCGCCCAGGGGCCCGTCGCCCGCAAGCGGACGGCGAAGAAGGCGACGGCGAAGACCACCACCCGCAAGAGCACAGCCAAGAAGAGCACGAGCCGCACGACGGCTCGGAAGTCCTGACCCGGCTCGCGATCACCGTGCCGGGCTCGGGGCGCTAGCCTGGCCCTTCGAAGGAGGGACGGGCATGAATCCGCTGGTGAGATGGGCGGGTCTCGCACGTCGCGGAATCGTCGGGCCCGCCTTCTCCGAAGGGTCGATTCGCCAGAGTCTCGCGTTCAACCGGTGGGGCGTCGGGCTGCCCGGACAACTGCGGGCCGCGGCGGCGCGCGATCCCGAGCGGATCGCCGTGATCGACGACGTCACCGGCCGCAGCGTGACCTATGCCGGTCTGGTCGCCCGGTCGGACCGGGTGTGCAAGGCCCTGCTCGCCCAGGGGATCGGCAAAGGTCACCGCGTCGGCCTCCTTGCCCGCAACCACCTCGACATGCTCGTCGCCGCGCTCGGGGCCAGTTGCCTCGCCGCCGATCTGGTGCTGCTCAATCTCGGTGTCTCGCAGAACCAGTTGCGCTATCTCGTTGCGGGTCAGGCGGTGAGCCACCTGCTCTATGACGAGGAGTTCGCCCCGCTCGTCGACGGGATGGAGCCGGGCTGCTCGCTGATGAGCCTTCCCGAGTTGATGGCCCTCGCGGACGCCCAGGGCCGGGGCACCTTCGACCGGCCGCCGTCCAGGGCGGGACGGCTCACCCTCATGACGGCGGGCACGAGCGGTATGCCGCGCGGCGTGCCCCGCACGTATTCCGGGGTGATGGACAACTTCTTCGCCTTCGTCGAGAAGGTCGACATCCGGGCTGGCGACGTCTTCCTCATCAGTGCCCCCCCTCTACAACATGTGGGGGATGTCGGCGCTGTGTATCGCGCTCGGGGTCCGGGGGACGCTGGTCCTTCAGGGACGGTTCGAGCCCGTGGCCGTCAACGAGGCGATGGTCCGGCATCGCGTACAGGTGTTCATCGGTGTCCCGGCAATGCTCCAGAGGATGCTGGATGTGCCAGTCCAGCCGTCGTTGGGCGGGATGGGCGCCCTCCGTGCGGTCGTGACGAGCGGCTCCCGGATGCCCAGCGGCCTGGCCGCGAGTTTCATGGGCCGCTTCGGCGATGTCCTCTACAACGTCTATGGGTCGACCGAGTCCAGAGTCGTGAGCATCGCGACCCCCGATGAGTTGCGCCGTGCCCCCGAATGCGCCGGGACCGCGCCGCCGGGTGTCGCCCTGGCGATTCTCGACGACGACCTCCAGCCCGTGCCCGAGGGCACCACCGGGCGGATCTTCGTCCGCAATCCGATGAGTGCCGCGTATGCCGACGGCACCACCCGGCAGCAGCATCGCGGGTTGCTCGCGATCGGCGATCTCGGCCATCTCCGTGACGGTCTCCTCTTCGTCGACGGGCGCGAGGACGACATGGCCATCTGCAGCGGAACCAATGTCTATCCGGTGGAACTCGAGCGGGCTCTCGACCACCATCCGGATGTGCGGGAGGTGGCGGCGCTCGCCGTTCCCGATCGGGAGGCCGGGCAGCGCCTCGTCGCCTTCGTCGTGCCCCGGGACGGTGCCGATGTCAGCGTGGCGGGGCTCGCGGCATACGCCAAGAGGGGGGTGTCGCGCTATGCCGTGCCCCGCGAGATCATCCTGGTGGAGTCCCTGCCCCGCAACGACAACGGCAAGATCGTGCGCGACAACCTCCGGGACGCGGTGATCAGCCGGGCCTGAGTGCAGCCCGCCGAAACTGGGGGTCGAGACCGGTGTCGAAGCGGTGTCGGCGGCGCGGACTAGGGTGCGGGGTGTGCGGGCCGACGGATATTTCATCGCCTTCGAGGGCGGTGACGGCGCGGGCAAGTCGACGCAGGTGCGGCTGCTCGCCGATGCCTTGCGCGCCACCGGCCGGCAGGTGGTCGTCACCCGGCAGCCCGGAGGGACCGCGCTCGGGCGCGGGCTGCGCGATCTCGTCCTCCACGGGGAGGCCATGGCGCCACGGGCCGAGGTGCTGCTCTTCGCTGCCGACAAGGCCCAGCACGTCGCCGAGGTCGTCCGCCCGGCGCTCGCGGCCGGACAGGTCGTCCTGACCGATCGTTATACCGACTCCTCCGTCGCCTATCAGGGGGCGGCCCGCGACCTCGGTGCCGAGGCGGTCCACGCGCTCCAGATGTGGGCGGTGGAGGATCTCGTCCCCGATCTGACGGTCGTCGTCGACGTGCCCGAGGATGAGGGGCGGCGCCGGCGCGGCGAAGTCCACGACCGGCTCGAGGCGGAGGACGACGGCTTCCACGCGGCGGTTCGGGCGCACTTCATCGACCTCGCCGAGGGCCACCCCGAGCGGTGTCTCCTCGTCGACGGGCGGCTCGGGCCCGAGGCGATCCACGCGGCGGTCGTCGGGCGCCTGCGCGACGCGGGGGTGTTCCCGTGACCGTCCCCGCCGGAGTCTGGCGGGACGTCGTCGGCCAGGAGAGCGCGCTCGCCCTCCTGCAGCGGGCCGTCGCCGAGCCAGCCCATATGACGCACGCGTGGCTCATCACCGGCCCGCCCGGTTCTGGGCGGTCGGTCGCTGCCCGGGCCTTCGCAGCCGCCCTCGAGTGTCCGCGAGGCGGGTGCGGGCAGTGCCGGGAGTGCCACACGGCATACGAGGGGACGCACGCCGATGTCGACGTCATCGCGACCGAGGGCCTCCAGATCAAGGTCGACCAGGCCCGCGAACTCGTCCAACTCGCCGCGCGAGCACCGTCGGTCGGCCGTTGGCGCGTCATCGTCATCGAGGACGCCGACCGGCTCAACGAGCACTCCGGCAACGGCCTGCTCAAGGCGATCGAGGAGCCGAGCCCGCGCACCGTCTGGGTGTTGTGCGCGCCGTCCCTGGAGGACGTCCTCATCACCCTGCGGAGCCGATCACGGCATGTGCGGCTGCGCACCCCTCCGGTCGAGGCGGTCGCCGCGTTGCTCGAGCGGCGCGACGGGGTCGAGGCACCCATGGCGCTGTATGCCGCCCGAGCGGCCCAGTGCCACATCGGTCTGGCGCGCCGACTGGCCCGGGATGAGGGCGCGCGGATCCGGCGGCGCCAGGTCGTCATGCTGGCGGGGCGGATCACCGGAGTCGGCGAGGCGGTGGGCGCCGCCGCCGACCTCGTGGCGATCGCCGAGGAGGAGAAGGAGGCGGCGCTGAGCGAGCGCAATGCGACCGAGCGGTCGCGACTGCTCGTCGCGCTCGGCGCCGACCCGGCGGCCCGGACCCAGCCGCCCCACGTGCGCGCCCAGATCGGCGGCCTCGAGCGCGAGCAGAAGACTCGGGCGACCCGCTTCACCCGGGACGTCATCGACCGGACACTCGTCGACCTGCTCTCGGTCTATCGGGACGCCCTGGTCACCCGTCTCGGGCTGGGGACTGCGCTGGTCAACCAGGACAATGTCGCGCTCGTCGGCCAGGTGGCGCGCGCCTTCGGCGCCGACGGGCTGCTCGGTGCGATGGACGCGATCGGTCTGGCCCGGGAGCGGATCGAGGCCAACGTCCCGCCACTGCTGGCCCTCGAGGCGATGGCGGTGACGCTGCAACTGCCGAGGTGAACGGCATCCGTCGGGGCGGTGGGTTAACGTCCAGGCATGCGATCACGTCGGTGGCCCCGGGGGGCGGCTCTGGTGGCGACCACGGGCCTGATGCTGGCCGGCTGCTCGGTCTCCGATCCGTTCGGCGGAGGGCCGGGGGCGTCGAGCACGAGCCTGGCCCCGAGTGAGGTCGTGCCGTCGGGGGAGGAGGCCCTGGCGAGGTTCTATCAGCAGCGACTCGACTGGAGCGACTGTGGATCGAGCGCGAAGTGCGCCACCCTGACCGTGCCGGTCGATTACGCCGACCCCGGCGGCGCGACGACCTCGGTCAAGGTCTTGACGATCCCGGCCCGCAGCCGTCGCAGCCGCATCGGCTCGCTCGTCGTCAACCCCGGCGGTCCCGGCGGCAGCGGCGTGGACTATGCCAAGTATGCCGATTTCATCGTCGGCGCCCAGGTGCGCAAGGCTTACGACGTGGTCGGCTTCGACCCGCGCGGGGTCGCCTCGTCGTCGCCGATCGAGTGTGTCGATGCCACGAAGCTCGACGGCTGGCTGGGGCAGGACCCGACCCCGGACGACGCGGCCGAGGAGCAGACGGCGGCGGCCAATGTGGTCGCCTTCGGCGACGCCTGCAAGGCCAACGCGTCGCCGCTGGTCGCCCATGTGTCGACCGTGGAGGCGGCCCGGGACATGGACATCCTGCGGGCGGCGCTCGGCGAGGCCAAGCTCGACTACCTCGGCAAGTCCTATGGCACCTTCCTCGGCGCGACCTATGCCGACCTCTTTCCCACCCACATCGGCCGGATGGTGCTCGACGGCGCGCTCGCCCCCGACCTGACCCCCGACGAGCTGCTGCTCGGGCAGGCCAAGGGTTTCGAGACGGCGACGAAGGCGTGGGCCGCCGACTGTGTCGACTCCGGCTCGTGCCCGCTGGGGTCGAGCGTCGACGCGGTGATGACCGGGCTGCGGGACCTGCTGGCGAAGCTCGACGCGACTCCGGCGACGGTGGAGGGCGACGCCCGGGTGCGAGAATTGACCGAGGGATGGGCGGCATACGGCGTGGCAGCGGCGATGTATGACCAGGGGATGTGGGACACCCTCACCACGGCTCTGAAACCGCTCGTCGAGAAGAACGACGGGACGGCGCTCATGGGTCTCGCCGATACCTACGCCGAACGCAACACCGACGGGACCTACTCCGGCAACATGATGCAGGTCATCAACGCGGTCAACTGCCTCGACTCCTCGGACAGCCCCGACCTGTCGGTGTATGAGCAGCGCGCGCGGGCGGCGGCCGTGCAGGCGCCGCTCTTCGGGCGCTTCCTCGCGTGGTCCGGCCTGACCTGTGGACGCTGGCCGATCCCGGCCACCGGGAACCCGCACGAGATCACCGCGCCGACGGCGCCCCCGATCGTCGTCGTCGGGACGACGCGCGACCCGGCCACGCCCTATGAGTGGGCGGTGCGCCTGGCGGACCAGCTGGCGACCGGGGTATTGGTGACCTTCGACGGGGACGGGCACACGGCATACACCCGCTCGAACTCGTGCGTCGACAACGCGATCGACGACTACTACGTCAAGGGGACGGTCCCCAAGGACGGCCTGCGCTGCTGACCCGGGCCCGCTGACTGGTGGGGGCGCGCGATTCGGTGGTGCGCTGGCGGATACGTATACTGCTACCCGCGCCTTCGCGCGACCCGCCGCTTTAGCTCAGTCGGCCAGAGCGATTCACTCGTAATGAATAGGTCGTCGGTTCGATTCCGACAAGCGGCTCAGGATGCGCCCCTCGCAAGGAGCGGGGGGCCTTCCTGTTGCCCGGGTCGATGCGCCATCGATGAGTGAGACTGCGGTCATAGCCGCGATAGCACTCACCGATCAGCGGTTCGGGTGCCTCCTGCGTCCCACACTGGATCGGGTGGTTGGGCGGCAATTGTGACCGTTCTGTTATCAGTCGACGAACACCTGATCGACAAAAGCCATCCCACCTGGGAAATCACATCTCTGTAATTCACTTGGAACACTCTGGTCACACGACGCCGCCACCGCTCACGACCGCACGCTGGGTTTCCCCTGTTCCGGATCGCCTCTACCCTGCCAGAGCGGCCTAAAGCGCGTGTCGTCCCCCCGAGCGCGCGCGAGCCGGAGTGAAGGAGTCCGACCTCATGCCCCCGACACCCCCGAAAGCCTCGCGCACGGCCGCTGTTTCCGCCGGTCGCGCGGTCGCCGGGTTCGCGCTCGCCTGCGGCGTCGTCCTCGGTTCCGCGTATGCCGCCAGCGCCACCCCCGACCCCGGCATCCCCTCGCAGCGGCAGGTCGACGACGCCAAGGCCGCGGCGGACGCGGCCGCCTCCCGAGTGGGCGCGATCGACGCGGCGTATGCCGAGTCCGCCGTCTCCCTACAGTCCGTCCAGGAACGCGCTGCCCACCTCGGCGAAGCCGCGAACGGCGCGAAATGGGCGCTTGCTCAGCGCACGCGGGAGGCGCGGGAAGCCGCTCGCAAGGCCGACGCCGCGAGCGCCGCGGCGGCGGACGCGGCGAGCGCGATGCGGGAGTATGCCGCGGTCGCCTACCAGCAGGGCGGCTCACTCGGCAGCCTCGAGCCGCTGTTCGACGCCCAGGGTCCGCAGGAACTCAGCGACCGGATGACCGCGCTCAGCTTCGTCGGCGATCTGTATGCCGACAAGCTCCGCGCGGCGACCCTCGCCTCGGGCACAGCCACTGCGCTGCGCGCCGCGGCCGACTCCGCCCGCTCCGCACAGGCGGACGCGGCCGCGCGGGCCGAGGCGGCGAATGCACTGGCGCGGGCGGAGATCGACCGGGCCCAGTCCGAGACGACGCGCGTGGCCGCGGAGCGGGACCGCCTCGCGGCAGAACTGGCGAGGCTGCGGCATACGTCCAAGGCGATCGAGCGGGCGCGCCTCGACGGGCTCGCCGCGGCAGCGCAGGCGGAGGCGGATCACGGGTCCTCGACGACCCACAGCGACCCTGCCACCTCGACGACGTCCTCGACCACGCAGCCGACGTCGACGTCGACAAGCACGACGCACACCTCGACGTCGTCAAGCACGACGCACACCTCGACGTCGTCAAGCACGCATCCGACGTCCACCTCGACGAGCACGACGCCGACGTCGACGACGCACACGACCTCATCGTCGACCTCGACCACGCACACCACGTCATCGACATCCACAAGCACGACCCCGACCACCACGACGACCACGACCACGCCCCCACCGCCGCCCCCGAGCGGCGGCGCCTCGGCCGCGATCGCCTATGCGGAGGCGCAACTCGGCAAGCCGTATGAGTGGGGTGCCTCCGGTCCCGACACCTTCGACTGCTCGGGACTGACGATGATGGCCTGGCGGCAGGCCGGGGTCTATATCGACCACTACACCGGAGCGCAGTGGACCGAGACCGCCCGCGTGCCGATCGACAGCCTCCAGCCGGGCGACATCGTCTTCTATGGATCCACCGGGGAGACGAGCTATCACGTCGGCCTCTATGTCGGCGGCGGCCAGATGATCGAGGCGCCCCACACCGGCGCCTTCGTGCGCTATGCGTCGATCTATCGCAGCGACCTGTTGCCGTATGGCGGTCGTCCGGGCTGATCCCTCATGCCCCCGACCTGCCTCGGGGGGCGTCGCCGCCCCCCGAGGAATCCCTCAACGGGAGTCGGAGAGGGGCTTGTCCTTGCTCGCCGGCTCCTTGCTCAGCGAGGCGGACGAGGACTGGGACGGGCCCGCGGGGGCGGCTTGCGAGCGGGACTCGGGGGTCGGCATGCGCCAGCGAGCTGTGGTCATGCCGGCGGCCTTGGCGCGGGCGAGGGCCTCGTTGACGGTCTGCTCGGCCTCCTCGCGGCCGGTCCAGTGGGCGCCCTCGACGGACTTGCCGGGCTCGAGGTCCTTGTAGGTCTCGAAGAAGTGCTGGATCTCGAGGATGTCGAACTTGCTGACGTCTCCGATGTCGCGGATGTGGTTCTGGCGCGGATCACCGGCGGGGACGCAGAGCAACTTGTCGTCGCCGCCGGCCTCGTCCTTCATCCGGAACATCCCGATCGGCCGCGCCCGCACGAGGCAGCCGGGCCAGGTCGGCTCGTCGAGGAGCACGAGGGCGTCCAGAGGGTCGCCGTCCTCGCCGAGGGAGTCCTCGACATACCCATAGTCAGCCGGGTAGGCCATCGACGTGAACAGCAGCCGGTCGAGCCGGATGCGCCCGGTCTCGTGATCGACTTCGTACTTGTTGCGTGCACCCTTGGGAATCTCCACGGTGACGTCGAACTCCACAGCGGCCTCCTCGACCTGTGATGACCTAGGCTCCAGACAGTCTTCTCTATCACGCCGACAGCCACATCCGCAGGGGGTCCTATTGCGCAGGGCGGTGACTGCGGGCGTGCTCAGTCTGTCACTCCTGGGGGCGTATGCCGCGGCCGACGTCTATGACCTCGTCCCCGGTGTCCTGACCCGAGACCGGCCCACCCCGCCTCCGCCCGCCGCAACGCCGTCCGGGCCGGCGCCGACCCTCGTGCCCCTGCCGACGCTCGCGGACGCGAAAGCCCTGCTGGCGGGGCTGCCGACCGATGCACCGCTCCCGACGAAGGCCGGACTCGAGCGTTCCCTCGCCGCCGCGCTCGGTGCCCCCGCACTGGGCAGCGATATCGGCGTCAGCATCCGGGACGCTCGCACGGGGCAGGAGTTGTATGCCGTGGGCACCGCCCAGCCGCGCGTGGTCGCCTCGACGGCCAAGATCCTCACGGCCGCTGCGGTCACCCAGACACTCGATCTGAACGCGGTGATGACGACCCGGGTCGTGCGCAGCGGCGATCGTGACCTCACCCTCGTCGCCGGCGGCGACACCCTGCTGGGCCGCAACGCCGGTGACCCCGACTCCGCCGCCGGTCATGCGGGGCTGGGGGATCTGGCCGACCAGGTCGTGGCGGCGCTCGGGCTCTCAGCCGGGCCCTCGGGTGGGCCCGCGACGGGCTCGACACAGACCGGCGCCACCTCCTCCCGCGGATCCTCGGTCGCTTCCGGCGCCGACCCGGCCGGTGACGGCCTCCCGTGGACCCTGCGGCTCGACGCGACCTATGACGCCGGTGCGGCACTCCCGCCGGGTTGGAACCCGGCGGACGTGGCGGCGGGCTACACCCAGGGCGTCCACATGATCGGCCTCGCCGCGCAGCGCCCCAGGCCCGGCGAGCCGAGTCCGGCCGACCCTGGCGCCTCGGCTCTCGCTGCCCTCGCCGACCGCCTCCACGAGCGCGGCCTCGACGTCACCGTCGCCGACTCGCCCCAGTCCCGGCGCACCCCCGCCCCGGCCGGTGCCGCCGTCCTGGGGACGGTCGACTCGGCACCGTATCGTGAAGTGCTCGCCACCGCCCTCGACGAGAGCGACAACGCCCTCACGGAGAACCTCGCCCGGCAGGCCGCGATGAAGGCCGGGGGAGACGGGAGTTTCTCCACGAACACGGCCTACGTCACCAAGACCCTGCGTGACCTGAGGTTCGACCTGGCCGGCACGAGACTCCTCGACACCTCAGGCCTGACCTACGGCCAGACGGCGACCGTCGCCCTCCTCTCCGACGTCGTCGCCCGCGCCCGGACCGGCGCGCTCCCCGGGCTCGCCGACGTGCTCGCCAAACTTCCGGTCGCCGGCCTCGACGGCACCCTGCACGACCGCTTCCTCGACAAGCCCGCCTCCTCGGCGGCCGGGATCGCGCGCGCCAAGACCGGGACGCTCACCGGCGCGTCCGCCCTCCTCGGGACCACCGTCGACGCCGATGAGCGAGAACTCGACTTCGTCATCGTCGCCGACTCCGTCCCGCCCGCCTCGGGAACGTGGGCGGCCCGGGCGGCGTTGGACCGGTTCGTGGCCGACCTGACCGGCTGCGGCTGCCGCTGAACCCGACCGGGCCACGCGGCATACAGAAAGGAAGGTCACCGTGACCGACACCGGTGCCACGCCCGAGTTCGTCGACTGGGGCTTCGCCAAAGCGACCGGTCGCCGGCTCGCCTCGCCCGGGCCGATGGTCAGCCCCGACGAGGCCGCCGAGATCGTCGGCGACATCCGCGCCGCGGCGACGGCCGCGCAGGCGCCGGTCGCCGAGACCTCCCGTCTCGACGCGCCCGGAATGGCACCCCCCGCCCTGGTGATCGACCGCGGCATGTGGATCGATCTCAACATCGAGTCGATGTCGGCGCTGATGACCCCGGTCTTCGAGAAGGTCGCCGCGGACCGGAGCATGACGCCGGGCCCGCGCGCCACCGCGATCGGGTCCAAGGTCACCGGTGGCGAGGCCGGCGCGCTGATGGCCTTCCTCGCCGGAAAGATCCTCGGGCAGTACGACCTCGCCCCGCAGGGCACTCCCCGCCTGCTCCTCGTCGCCCCCAACCTCGTCGCGGTGCAGCGCGAGCTGGGCGTCGACGCGGGCGACTTCCGCGCGTGGGTGTGCATGCACGAGGAGACCCACCGGGTCCAGTTCACCGCGGTCCCGTGGCTACGCGGCCACCTGATCGACCGGGCGCAATCGCTTGTCCGGGACATGACTCCGACCCCGACGGAACTCAACGCCCGGGCCAAGGACCTGGTCACGCGCCTGCCCGAGGTTTTCACCGGGCGAGCCTCCGGAGGGCTCGCGGAGCTGTTCGCGACGCCGCAGCAGCGCGCGCAGATCGCTGGCGTCACCGCGATCATGAGCCTGCTCGAGGGACACGCCGACGTCGTCATGGACGAGGTGGGCCCGGCCGTCATCCCGAGCGTCGAGGACATCCGCAAACGGTTCGAGCGGCGGCGCGGCGGCGTCGGCGCGCTGGATAAGCTGCTGCGGCGTCTGCTCGGGCTCGACGCGAAGCTCGCGCAGTATCGCGACGGCGCCGCCTTCGTCCGCGGGGTTCGCGAGCAGGTCGGCCTCGACGGCTTCAACGCCGTCTGGACCGGGCCCGAGACCCTCCCGCTGCCCGCTGAGATCCACGATCCGGCCGCCTGGGTCGCGCGCGTCCACGGCTGAGCGCCATGCCGCCCGAGCCTTCCTCGGTCGTCTGTCGCGGCGCCGTGCGGGCGGCCCTCGCCGACCTCACGGCCGGCGACCTGGTTCTTGTCGCGTGTTCCGGTGGCCCCGACTCGCTCGCCCTCGCGGCGGCGACGGCGTGGGTGACGGCCCGGGCGGGGCTGCGCGCCGGGGCCATCGTTGTCGACCACGGCCTCCAGGCGGGATCGGCCGCGGCGGGGGAGCGCGCGGCATACGCCTGCCGGGAACTCGGTCTCGACCCGGTCGAGGTCGTCGCGGTGACTGTCGCCCGGGATGGGACCGACGGTCCCGAGGCCGCTGCCCGCCATGCGCGGTATGCCGCATTCAGCACCGCCGCCGACCGTCTCGGTGCTGCGGTCATCCTCCTCGGGCACACCCGCGACGACCAGGCCGAACAGGTCCTCCTCGGGCTCGTCCGCGGGTCCGGTGTGCGCTCTCTTGCCGGTATGCCGCGTGCTCGGGGCCCGTTTCGTCGCCCCCTTCTCGACGTGCCGCGCGAGACGACGATCCGGTCGTGCGCAGAAATCGGCCTCACGCCGTGGTCGGACCCGCACAACGACGATCCGGCCTATCTGCGGGTTCGGGTCCGTGCGGCGCTGGTGGACCTGACCCGGGACCTCGGGCCGGGCATCCGGGAGGGTTTGGTCCGCACCGCGGACCTCGCCCGGGCCGACGCCGACCATCTCGACGCGCTCGCGGCCGCCGTCCATGGCGATCTCGGCGCTCCGCCGTGGCCGGTGGAGGCGCTCGCCGCGCTCCCCGACGCGATCCGTGGGCGCGTCTGGCGACGGGCGTTGCTCGCGGCGGGGGCGCCGGCCGGGGCGGTGAGCGCGCGGCATACCGACGCGTGCGACGCCCTCGTCACGCGGTGGCACGGACAGGGCCCGATCGCGGTGCCAGGCGGGGTGCGCGTGCAGCGGGCCGGGGGCGCATTGGTCATCGCCGGGGCGACTGCGGTTGACTAGGGCCGTGGACGCCGAGCACATGGGAGCGGACCTCGAACGGGTCCTCATCACCGAAGAACAGATCCAGACCCGACTCGGCGACCTCGCCCGGGAGATCTGGGAGCACTACGCGGGCGAGCCGTTCCTCCTCGTCGGCATCCTCAAGGGCGCCGTCCTCGTCATGGCCGATCTGATGCGGGCGATCCCCGGATCGGTGCCGATGGACTGGATGGCGGTCTCGTCCTATGGCTCCGGGACGAAGTCCTCGGGTGTCGTGCGGATCCTGAAGGACCTGGACGCCGACATCACCGGGCGGCACGTGGTCATCGTCGAGGACATCATCGACTCGGGCCTGACGCTGTCGTGGATCCGCTCCAACCTCGAATCCCGAGGACCGAAGTCGGTCGAGATCTGCACGCTCCTGCGCAAACCCGAGGCGGCCAAGGTCGCCATCGAATGCCGGTGGGTCGGATTCGAGATCCCCAACGACTTCGTCGTGGGATACGGGCTCGACTATGCCGAGAACTACCGCAATCTGCGCGTCATCGGCACACTCGCGCCGCACGTCTATTCCTGATCGGCTCCGGGCGAAGTGGCGCGCGTCCCCGCCGCCGGAACACCGCGCCCCTCTCGGGCGTTGCCTCCCACGGACGCACGCATGCCCGTTGTCGGTGCCGCGGGGTAGTGTCGTCCTCCGACCGACCGACTCGGCCGGCGTTCGCGGGTGGACGTCGCCGACAGCGCATAGGAGCAGGCCCCGGCCACACCCATGTCCACCAATGCCAAGCGAATGTTCCGCAACCCTCTGTTGTGGGTCATGGCCATGCTCGCGCTCATGGTCGTCCTGTTCTCCTTCAATGGTGACGGCGGCTATTCGCGCATCGACACCTCCGCCGCCGAGCAACTGATCACCGAGAAGAAGGTCGAGGCGGCGCGGTTCACCAGCGACAACGTCCTCGATCTGACCCTCAAGCAGGGGGAGACCTACACCGGGGACGGTGTCAAGGACGCGAGCAAGGTCCGGACCGAGTTCATCGACGCGCGGGCGGAGTCGCTGGTCACCTTGGTGAACCAGAACGTCCCCGGCGGCTACAACGACAAGATCGAGCACCCCAGCGTCCTCGGATCGCTGCTCTTCTCCGTCCTTCCGCTGGTCATCCTCATCGGCCTCTTCTGGTTCATGATGAGTCAGATGCAGGGCGGTGGCTCTCGGGTCATGCAGTTCGGCAAGTCGCGGGCCAAGCTCGCCTCCAAGGACACGCCCAAGGTCACCTTCGCCGATGTCGCCGGAGCCGACGAGGCAGTCGAGGAGTTGCAGGAGATCAAGGAGTTCCTCGCCGAGCCGGCGAAATTCCTCGCGGTCGGGGCCAAGATCCCCAAGGGCGTTCTGCTCTACGGCCCGCCCGGGACCGGCAAGACCCTCCTCGCGCGCGCGGTGGCGGGCGAGGCCGGCGTGCCGTTCTATTCCATCTCGGGCTCGGACTTCGTCGAGATGTTCGTCGGTGTCGGTGCCTCCCGGGTGCGAGACCTCTTCGAGCAGGCGAAGGCCAATGCCCCGGCGATCGTCTTCGTCGACGAGATCGACGCCGTGGGCCGGCACCGGGGTGCAGGCCTCGGCGGTGGCCACGACGAGCGCGAGCAGACACTCAACCAGTTGCTCGTCGAGATGGACGGCTTCGACGTCAAGACCAATGTCATCCTCATCGCCGCGACCAACCGGCCCGACATCCTCGACCCCGCGCTGCTGCGCCCCGGTCGCTTCGACCGACAGATCGCCGTCGAGGCGCCAGACATGATCGGTCGTCACCGCATCCTCGAGGTCCACGCCCAAGGCAAGCCGATGGCCCCGGGTGTCGATTTGCTCGCCGTCGCGCGCCGCACCCCGGGATTCACCGGTGCCGACCTCGCCAACGTCCTCAATGAGGCGGCCCTGCTCACCGCGCGTGGCTCCGGGCACCTGATCACCGACAAGACCCTCGACGAAGCGATCGACCGGGTCATGGCCGGCCCGCAGAAGCGCACCCGCATCATGAGCGCCAAGGAGCGCAAGATCACCGCCTATCACGAAGGCGGGCACGCGCTGGTGGCCGCGGCGATGAATCACACCGACCCGGTCAGCAAGATCACCATCCTGCCGCGTGGCCGGGCGCTGGGATACACCATGGTCCTGCCGAGCGACGACAAATACTCCACGACTCGCAACGAGATTCTCGACCAGTTGGCCTATGCGCTGGGCGGCCGGGTCGCCGAGGAGATCATCTTCCACGACCCCACGACGGGCGCGGCCAACGACATCGAGAAGGCCACGGCCATGGCCCGCAAGATGGTCACCGAATATGGGATGAGCGAGCGGGTCGGCGCGATCAAGCTCGGCCAGAGCCAGGGCGAGGTCTTCCTCGGCCGGGACTATGGCCATCAGCGGGACTATTCCGAGCACGTCGCTGGGATCGTCGATGAGGAGGTTCGCCGCCTCATCGAGTCGGCCCATGACGAGGCATGGCATGCCCTCAACGACAACCGCGATGTCCTCGACCGCCTCGTCCTCGAACTCCTCGAGCGGGAGACCCTGAACGCCAAGGAGATCGCGGAGGTCTTCCGCGACGTCCGCAAGCGTCCCGTTCGTCCGACGTGGCTGTCCTCCGAGCACCGGCTGTTGTCTGACAAACCCCCGGTCCTCACCCCCGCGGAGCGAGCGGCGCTCAACGGTGCCGGCGTGCCTGCGGGTGCCGTGCCCAATCCCGGGGACCGGGCGACCGAGCAGGCCATCGACCAGGCCGCGCGGGCCGGGGCCTCGCCATACGCCCAGGACAAGCCGGTCACCCAGGTGATCGAGACCCCGGAAGGTGCCCCGGTCGATCCCGAGGGCCACCTCTGAGATCCGCGCGCACGACATCGAGGGAGTTGCCGTGTCCGACACCGAGGGGCCGCCGGTCGTCACGGTCGACCAGCCGCGGATCGAGGCGGCCGTCCGTGAGATTCTCGCCGCCATCGGCGAGAACCCCGACCGTGACGGCCTGATCGAGACCCCGGCGCGGGTGGCTCGGGCCTATGCCGAGGCATTCGCCGGTCTGCATGCCGACCCCGCTGACGTGCTGGCCAAGACCTTCGACGTCGACCATCAGGAGTTGATCCTGGTGCGCGACATCGCGATGTACAGCACGTGTGAGCATCACCTCCTACCCTTCCATGGGGTCGCCCACATCGGCTACCTCCCCCGGGGAGGCAAGGTCACCGGTCTGTCCAAGCTGGCCCGGCTCGTCGACATCTATGCCCGCCGGCCGCAGGTCCAGGAGCGCATGACCGGCCAGGTCGCCGACGCGCTCGTCGAGCAGTTGGGCGTCCTCGGGGTCATCGTCGTCGTCGAGGCCGAGCACCTGTGCATGTCGATGCGTGGGGTGCGCAAGCCAGGCGCGCGGACGATCACCTCGGCCGTGCGTGGAACGCTCGCCAAGAACTCGGCGACGCGCGCGGAGGCGATGTCCCTGCTGATCAGCGGCAACCGGTGAGACTGCCGCTCGTCATGGGCGTGGTCAATGTGACGCCCGATTCCTTCTCCGATGGTGGCCGCTGGCTCGACCGCGACGCGGCCATCGCCCACGGGCTCGCCCTCTGCGCGGCCGGGGCGGCGCTCGTCGACATCGGGGGCGAATCGACGCGGCCCGGGGCGGCGCGGCCGACGGAGGCGGAGGAATTGGACCGGGTCGTGCCGGTCGTGGCGGGGCTCGCGGCGTCGGGGGCCGCCGTGTCGGTGGACACGATGCGGGCTGCGGTGGCCGAGGCGGCGCTGGAGGCCGGGGCCTCGGTCGTCAACGACATCTCCGGCGGCCTGGCCGATCCGGCGATGGCCGGCGTCGTTGCCGACGCCGGTGTCGACTACATCGCGATGCACTGGCGCGGTCACTCGGCCGACATGGAGACGCGGGCGCACTACGACGACGTCGTCGCGGACGTCTGCCGCGAACTCGTCTCCCGCGTCGATGCGCTCGCTGCCGCCGGGATCGCGCCCGAGCGCATCCTCCTCGACCCGGGGTTGGGCTTCGCCAAGACCCCCGACCACAACTGGGCGCTGCTGCGTCGGCTCGACGCGATCCGCGGACTCGGGCATCGGGTCGTCGTCGGTACCTCGCGCAAGCGATTCCTCGGGGCGGTCGGGCGCGCCCCAGGAGCTGAGCGTCCGCCCGCTGAGCGCGACATCGCCACCGCCGTGACCAGTGCGTATGCCGCGTCCGCCGGCGTCTGGGCGGTGCGGGTTCACGACGTGGTCGGGACGCTCGACGCGTTCGACGTCGTCGCCGCGATGGGCGGCGGTCCGGCGTGAACGAGGAGCGATCGGACGCCTTGAGTGGGGCGTCGCGCACGCGTGGCGGGCCCGACGTTGCGTCGGGCAGAAGCCGGGAGACCGATCGCATCCGGTTGATCGGTCTGCAGGCGCGCGGCTTCCACGGGGTGTTCGCCCACGAGAAGCGGGACGGGCAGGACTTCGTCGTCGACGTCAGCCTGCGCGCCGACCTGCGCGCGCCCGGTCGCAGCGACGATCTCGCCGACACGATCAACTACGCCGAGGTAGCCGACCTCGTGGTCGCCCGGATCACCGGTCCGGCGTTCGACCTGATCGAGGCGCTCGCCGAGGCCATCGCCGACGATGTCCTGGAGCTGCCGGCGGTGGGTGCCGCCGAGGTGACGGTGCACAAGCCGGAGGCGCCCATTCGGCATACGTTCACCGATGTGGCGGTGACGATCCGCCGCCGTCGTGAGCACGCGTTCGTCGTCGCCCTGGGTGGGAACGTCGGCGACCGCGTTGCGACGCTGGCGTCGGCGCGTGATGCGCTGGCCCACGAGCCCGGCGTGACGATCAGCGGTGTCTCGCCGCTCGTCGTGACCGACCCTGTGGGCGGGCCGGAGCAGGCGGACTACCTCAATGCTGTCGTCGTCGGCCGCACGGGCGTCGCTGCGCCAGCCCTTCTCGCGGCGCTGCACCGGATCGAGGCGCGCCACGGGCGGACCCGCGCGGTGCGCTGGGGTGAGCGGACGCTCGACCTCGACCTCATCCAGTTCGGCACGCCCGGGGAGGCGGACGAGGTGCGCAGCGACGACCCCGCGCTGCTCGTGCCGCACCCTCGGGCTGCGGAGCGGGCGTTCGTCTGTGTGCCGTGGCTCGCAGCCGACCCCGACGCCCGAATCCGGCTGGGGGAGAGCGTGGTCGGCTTGGATCGGCATACGCAGAGTCTGGATCGGTCCGGCGTGCGCCCGGGTCCGGATTGGAAGGAGACCCCCGATGGGCACCGGTGAGCGTGGTCTGCGCTGGCGCGTGCCGGCGCTCGTCCTGCTCTTCATCGCCTTTGTCAGCGCCCTGCTGACGAAGCGGTGGATCGACGCCGGCAACTTCCCGCCGCGTGTGCCGTGGGTGACCATCGGCCTGCTCGCGGGGATCGCCGCGGTCGTCCTGTGGTTCGGGTATGCGGTGCGCTCCTACCAGCGCGGCCGCAAGGCCGACCTCAGTCCCCTCCGCGCCGCGCGCACGCTTGCGCTCGCCCAGGCGGCGGCGCTCACCGGGGCCGCGCTCGGCGGGTTCTATCTCGGGCAGGCGATCGCGCTCCTGCCCGACCGGGACCTGCAGGCGGTTCACGGACTGCTGTGGCGATTCGGGATCGGCATTCTCGCCGGTCTGGGGCTGGTCGTCAGTGGGATGATCGCCCAGAACTGGTGCCGCATTCCGCCCCGCGACGACACCGCTCAGGACTGACGAATCGGGCTGTTGACGGTCAACGACGCTCGGAAGATCTCCACCCTGCATCGCCGGGAGTCACCGCCTGAGCCAGATCTCGGGCTACCGCCTGGTAAGTGGGGTGATCACCCCACTTACCAGGCGGTAGCCCGAGATCTGTCCCCAGAGCGGGGCCCGACGCATCGATCACAGGCGCCGGCACTGGCCGAGCTTGCTCCCCGCGGTGATCGTGCCGCCCGTCGGTGCCGGGTCGTTGCGGAGGCAGGTGAGCGCCTTCATCACATAGTCGTAGGTCAGCGTGACGCCGCCGCGGTTGTCGGAGATCGTTGCGGGGCCATAGACATAGGTGCCGGTGACCGACACACCGCCACCCTGGAGGAGTGACAGGCCGTTCATCGTCGCGTTGGCGATGGTGACCTTGGCGTGGCCGGATGCCGAGACCACTCCGCTGAGATTGGAGAAGGAGAGCAGGAGCGTCGCCTTCCGCCCGACCGTGATGCTGCCGGTGATGGTGGACGACTCGATCGTGCACTTCGCGCCCGCGGGAACGGAGATGGAGACGGGAACCGACTGATAGGCGATCCGGCCGGTGCAGACCCGCACGGGAGCCGCGCTGGTCGGCGCGGCGAACCCGGCGACGCCGGTGCCAACGGTCAGAATCGCGGTCGCAAAGGCGTGGTGTCGTCGCATCGATCTCCCCCAGAACTCGTGTCGGCCGGATGCCGTCGAGCCGAGGATAGTCACTCACGCGCGGAGCAACATCCGGACGCCGGCTATTTGTCGACGTCCCCGACCACGAAGAACATCGAGCCGAGAATCGAGACCATGTCGGAGACCAGGCAGCCGGGGAGCATCTCGCGCAGCACGGCGACGTTGTTGAACGACGCCGACCGCAGCTTGAGCCGGTGCGGCGTCTTCTCCCCCCGCGACACGAGCCAATAGCCGTTGAACCCCAACGGATTCTCGGTCGCCGTATAGAGGTCGCCCTCCGGCACCTTCACGACCTTGGGCAGCTTCACGCTGACCGGCCCCGGAGGCAGCGTCCGCAGCCGGTCCAGACACGCGTCGGCGAGGTCGAGCCCGACCCGCGTCTGTTCCATCAGCACCTCGAGCCGCGCCAACCCGTCACCAGCCGTGCGCAGCGGCACCCGGCCGGGACCGCCGGGAGCGAACAACTCGGCATACGCGAGATAGGGCGCGTCTCGGCGCAGGTCGACGTCGACCCCGGACGCCCGCGCGATGGCACCGGACACGCCATACGCGCGCGCCGTCTGCGCGGACAAGACCCCGACCCCGCGCGTGCGTGCGATGAGGATCTCGTTGCCGACCAGGAGCGACTCGAGATCAGGAATCCGCCGCCGCACCCCCGCGACCGCCGCCCCCACCCGGTCGAGCCACCCGAGCGGCAGGTCCTCCTTGAGCCCGCCGACGCGGTTGAACATATAGTGCATCCGCCCGCCCGAAGCCTCCTCCAGCACCGTCTGGATCTCCTCCCGCTCGCGGAAGGCATAGAAGACCGGGGTGATCGCGCCCAGCTCCAACGGATAACTCCCGAGGAACATCAGGTGGGAGAGAACGCGATTCAACTCGGCAAGGAGCATCCGCGTCCACACGGCCCGGATCGGCACCTCCATCCCGAGCATCGCCTCGACTCCGAGCACGACACCGAGTTCGTTGCCGAAGGCCGACAGCCAGTCATGCCGGTTGGCGAGCACGACGATCTGGCGGTAGTCCCGCACCTCGAACAGCTTCTCCGCGCCGCGGTGCATATAGCCGATCACCGGGTCGGCGCTGACGATCCGCTCGCCGTCGATGACGATCCGCAGCCGCAACACTCCATGTGTGGCCGGGTGCTGAGGCCCGATGTTGAGGACCATGTCAGCGGTCGCGAGCCCGCCCGCACCGACGCCGACGGTCACCGGCTGGGTGGGCGTGGGGTTGGTCACCTCCGACACTCTAGCCATCGTCCCCGCCGCCCATCCGAGCCGTTAGCGTGACGTCATGTCCCCAACGGCGGGGGCGGCCGCCCCCAGCCGGCTCGCCCGTCTGGCACCCGGGATCGCGGTGCTGCGGCACTACGACCGCGCCTGGCTGCGCGGCGATGTCCTCGCCGGCGTCACCGTCGCGGCCTATCTGATCCCCCAGGTCATGGCGTATGCCGAGGTCGCCGGCCTTCCCGCCATCGCCGGTCTCTGGTCGGTCGGGCCGCCGCTGGTGATCTATGCCCTCCTCGGGTCCTCCCGCCGGCTCTCCGTCGGCCCCGAGTCGACGACGGCACTGATGACCGCGCTCGCCCTCGCCCCGCTGGCCGGCGGTGATCCCGCGCGCTATGCCGCGCTCGCCGCGGCCCTCGCGATCCTCGCCGGCCTCCTCTGTCTCGCCGGCTTCGCCCTGCGTCTCGGCTTCATCGCCGGATTGCTCTCCCGTCCCGTCCTCGTCGGCTACATGGCCGGCGTCGCCGTCCTCATGATCATCAGCCAGCTCGGAAAGATCACCGGGATGCCGGTCGCGGGGGACACCCCACTCGGCCAGATCGCGTATGCCGCGACGCACCTCCGCGACACCCACGCGCCGACGCTGCTCCTCGCCACCGCGGTCACCGCCATCCTCTTCCTCCTCCGATGGCTGCGCCCGCGCTGGCCCGGCCCGCTCATGGTCATGCTCGCCGCCGCCGGGATCGTCGCGGGCTTCCATCTCGCCGACCGGGGGATCGCCGTCGTCGGTCACATCCCCGCCGGGCTCCCGCGCCCGTCCCTTCCCGACGTCGCGGGCGGGCGCTGGAGCGATCTCCTCACCGCGGCCGTGGCCGTCGCCGTCGTCGGCTACTCCGACAACGTCCTCACCGGCCGTGCCTTCGCGGCCCGCCGTCACGAGAGCATCGACGCCAACCAGGAACTTCTCGCTCTCGGCGCGGTCAACATCGGCAGCGGCCTCTTCCACGGCTTCCCCGTCTCGAGCAGCGGAAGCCGCACGACGCTCGGCGATTCCGTGGGCGCACGCACTCAGGTCTACTCCCTCGTCGCCCTCGCGATGATCCTGGCGACGATGCTCGCTTTCCGTCCCGTGCTCGCCGCCTTCCCCAAAGCCGCACTCGGGGGCGTCGTCGCATATGCCGCGATCCGCCTCATCGACATCGCCGAGATGCGCCGTCTGGCCCGGTTCCGCATCGCCGAGCTCGTCCTCGCTCTGGTCACCACCGCGGCGGTCCTCGTCTTCGACGTCCTCACCGGCATCGGCATCGCCGTCGCGCTGTCGCTCGCCGATCTCCTGCGCCGCATCGGCACCCCGCACGACGGCATCCTCGGCTATGTGCCCGGGTTGCCCGGGATGCACGACGTCGATGACCACCCGCACGCCCACCAGGTGCCCGGGCTCGTGGTCTATCGCTATGACGCCCCGCTGTTCTTCGCCAATGCGGAGAATTTCCGCCGCCGGGCGCTCGCGGCCGTCGAGCAGGCCACGGCACCGGTGTCCTGGTTCGTCCTCAACGCCGAGGCCAATGTCGCGATGGACCTCACCGCGATCGACGTCGTCGCGGAGTTGCGCGAAACCCTCGCCGGCCGCGGGATCGTCGTCGCGCTCGCCCGGGTCAAACAGGAGGTCCGGGACGATCTGCGCGCGGCCGGTCTCGCCGACGCGATCGGCGAGGCACGGATCTTTCCGACGCTCCCGGCCGCCGTCTGCGCGTATGCCGCGTGGTACCGCGACACCCACACCGACCGGCCCGAGTGGCTCGCGGTCATCCCGGAGGTCGTCCGGCCACCTGACCTCGCCTGACTCACCGCTCGGCGAGTCGGCGCCGCCCTCGGGTTCGTGCTCGCCGCCACCGTCGCCGGATGCGGGCAGACCACAACCGGCCGGTCGTCGACTGGCCCACCGGCCAGGGCTATCCGAACTCGGTCAGCGTCGATCCCGTTGCGATTGCCGTCGACCACGAATACACCGGCACCCCGCGACGTGCGGGCGACCGGGCACAACCGATCGGGGTCCCTCGACGCGGGCGGCGCCGATGAGCGAGGCTGGCGCCGTGCCCGACCTGCTCGACTTCACCGACCCCGCCTTCGTCGCCGATCCGTATGCCGCGTTCGCCGCCCAGCGCGCCGCCGCACCGATGGCGTGGCACGACGGCCTCGAGGGCTTCATCGCGACCTCACACGCCGCCGCCTCCGCCGTGCTGCGGGAGCGCCGGCTCGGCCGGATCTTCGCGCCCCGCGAGCCGGAGGCGGACTGGGAGACGTTCAACTGGCTCCACGCCGACTCGATCCTCGACTCGGAGCCGCCGAAGCACACGCGCCTGCGGCGGCTCGTGGCCGGGGCGTTCGGACGCGGGCACGTCCAGCGCCTCGCGCCGCGAATCGAGGAACTCGCCTCGGGTCTGCTCGACGAGGCGCTCGCCGACGGGGACACCTTCGACGTGATCGAGGCGTATGCCGAGCCCCTCCCCGTCCTCGTCATCGCCGAACTCCTCGGCGTCCCCGACCTCGACCGGCATCTGTTGCGTCCGTGGAGCCAGGCGATCGTCAAGATGTATGAGGTCGACCGCACCCCGGCGCAGGAGCAGGAGGCGCGGGAGGCGTGCCGGGAGTTCGCGGCATACGTCGCGCACCTGGCGACCGAGCGGAAGAAGGCGCCGGGACCGGATCTGCTCACCGACCTCGTCCAGATCCGCGACGGCAGCGACAAGCTGTCGGAGCGGGAACTCATCGCCACCGCGGTGCTCCTCCTCAACGCCGGACACGAGGCGAGCGTCAACGGATTCGGCAACGGGCTGCACTCGTGGCTCGCCGCCGGGAAGGCGCCGATCGACCCGGCCGACCCGCTTGCCGTCGAGCGGATCGTCGAGGAGTTCCTCCGGCACGATTCGCCGCTCCAGCTGTTCGAGCGGACCGCGACGGCCGACCTCGAGATCCTGGGCGTGCCGATCGCCAAGGGGCAGAAGGCGATCGCACTGCTCGGCGCCGCGAACCGGGATCCCGCCGTCTTCGCCGCTCCCGACCGGTTCGACCCGGCCCGCGAGCCCAACGACCACATCGCCTTCGGCCTCGGCATCCACTTCTGCATCGGCGCTCCCCTCGCCCGGCTCGAGCTGCAGATCTCCACCCGCCTGTTGCTGACCCGCTGCCCCGGCCTGGCCCTCGTCGCCGCCGACCGCCGCCCCACCTTCGTGCTCCGCGGCTTCGAGCGCCTTGTCGTCACCCATGGGTGAAATTCGGTAACCCCTCACTGGAATGCATGCAGGACGATCGCCAGCAAGAACGCTGCTTCAGCTATACCCTCGCCGCCGACGAACCCCTCTTGTTCACAGGCGACGCCTTCGCCCGCACCGACGTCCGCCCGGCCCTCAACCGAGGCGTGTGACCGCCCACCAGAAGTCGCCCAACCCCGGTCCGCACAGCTCCGACACGGCCGAGTTGCGTTGCAGCGCAGCGAGATAGCCCGCCGGGTCGCGCACCGCCAGGTCGTCTGCCGCCCGCTCGCCCCGGATGCCCAGTTCGCCGAGCGCGTCGCGCTGGCGGACCAGCCGGTCGTGCGGGAGGGAGTCCATCGCCACGTGGGCGGTGATGTCGCCGCTGCCGTCCGGGACCGGCGCCACCTGCCGACCGGCCCGGTAGCCGGTCAGTGACCCACCGTCCGGCCGCCCGCCGGCGAGGTGCCCGTAGTCGATCGCCACCACCAGCCCCGAATCCACCTGCGCGAGCAGCGACTCCAGGGCCTCATCCCGTGCGCGCCCGACCTCGAGGCGCTCGCCCTCGACGCCTCCCGCGACCGGCCACCATCGGTCCACCCACGCGCGGTCCGCTGGTTCGAGGGCCCCGCCCAGCGACTCGCGGCCCGAGCCGTCGACCAGCACCTCCCTCGGCTCTCCGCTGCCGTCCACCTGCGCGATGCCACAGGGCACCACGTCGAGCCACTCGTTCGCCACCACGAGCGCCGGCCCGAGATCGCGGAGGGCCGGGGCCGCGCCCCCGCCTCGCGCGATTCGCCACTCCACCCCGTCGGACAGCCCGTCCGGCTGCCCGACCACGTCCACCCCGACGAACCGCCAACCGGGCTTCGTCACCAGCGCGGCGACCCGCCCGAGCAGTTCCCCCCGCCCCGCCCCGACGTCGACGATCGTTCGTAGTCCCTCTCGTCGCGCGAGCGCGACGACCGCCTCGGCGAAGGCCGCCCCGACCGCGCCATGGCACGACGTCGCGAAATGCCCCGCAGGCCCTTCGATCGACCGATAGAAGCCGCGCTCGCCATACAGCGCCTCGTCCCACGCCTGCTCCCACGGCCGCACGTCGGCGAACCTACCCCCTGCCGAGCCTGACCCCTGACGGCCTCGACACCCCCGCCGCCAGCAAGCCGGCCGTCGCCCGGGCCGGACAGCCCGGATGCCCTGCCCCGGCCCCCCACCCACGCACAGTGGCAGACTGGCGCCGTGACGATGCCGCCGCTGCTGCCGCCCGGCCGGCTGCGCATCGGTGTCGTCGGAGCCGGCAAGGTCGGCGCCGTCCTCGCTGCCGCCCTCGCCCGCACCGGCCACCTCGTCGTCGCCGCCAGTGCCGTGAGCGAGGCCTCCCTCGCGCGTGCGGCCGCGCTCCTGCCCGACACCCCGATCGCGCCCCCCGACGACGTCATCGGCGCGAGCGACCTCGCCCTGCTCGCCGTCCCCGACGATGTCCTCGCCCCGCTGGTCGAGGGTCTCGCCACGACCGGCGTATGGCGCCCGGGCCAGCTCGCCCTCCACACCTCCGGCCGCTGCGGCCTCGCCCCCCTCGCCCCGGCGATCGCCCTGGGCGTCGGGGGTATGGCGATCCATCCAGCCATGTCCTTCACCGGCACCGAGATGGATCTCCAGCGCCTGCGAGACTGCTGTTTCGGCATCACCGCACCACCTGAGCTGATCCCCGTCGCCCAGGCGCTCGTCGTCGAGATGGGTGGCGAGCCGGTGCCCGTCGATGAGTTCGACCGGGTTCGCTATCACCTCGGCCTGGTCCACGGATCGAACTACCTCATCACCCTGACCGCGCAGGCGATGGAGATCCTCCGCCGCGCCGGCGTCGAGGATCCGGGCCGGGTCCTGCGTCCGCTCATGAGCGCCGCGCTCGACAACGCCCTCCGTGCGGGTGACGCCGCTCTCACCGGCCCCGTGGCCCGCGGGGACGCCGGTACCGTGGCCGAGCACCTCCACGCGCTCCGCGACGAGGAGCCGGACGTGCAGGACGCCTACACAACCCTGGCCGAGGCGACGCTCGCGCGCGCGCGCCGTCAGGGCCGCCTCGGTGCCGTCGCCGCCGAGGCGCTCGCCGCCGTACTCGCCGATCAGGAGGATCCGACGTGACCAGCCCTGCCACCCCGACCACCCCGATCGTCGCGCGAACGCGCGAGGAACTGCGGGCCGCTCGGGCTGCGCTCATCGGCGACGAGGTCGCCGTCGTCATGACGATGGGCGCCCTCCACGACGGCCACGCGACGCTCATCCGCCATGCGCGCGAGATGGCCGATCACGTCATCGTCACGATCTTCCTCAACCCGCTCCAATTCGGGCCCAAGGAAGACCTCTCCCGTTATCCCCGCACCTTCGACACCGACCTCGAGATCTGCTCCCGCGACGGCGCCGACATCGTCTTCGCCCCGAGTCCCGACGTCGTCTATCCCGACGGCGACCCGGGTGTGCGGATCTCCGCCGGCCCGCTCGGCACCGTCCTCGAGGGGCAGACCCGCCCCGGCCATTTCGACGGGATGCTCACCGTGGTCGCCAAGCTCATGCACCTGACGGGAGGTACGTCCTTCCTCTATGGCCAGAAGGACGCCCAGCAACTCCTCCTCATCCGCCGTATGGTGCGTGACCTCGACGTTCCCGCCCGCGTCGTCTCCGTTCCCACCGTCCGCGAGCCCGACGGCCTCGCGATGTCGAGTCGCAACACCTATCTCACCCCCTCCGACCGCGAGGTCGCCCTGTGCCTGTCCCGCGCCCTGCGCGCCGGCGCCGCGGCGGCGCCTGAGGGACCCAGCGCGATCCGCCGGGCCGCCCGGGCCGTCCTCGTCGCCGAGCCCCTCGTCCTCGTCGACTACCTCGTCCTGGTCCACCCGACATCCCTTCGGGATGTCCCCGAGTGGTATCGCGGCGAGGCGCTCCTCGCCGTCGCCGGCCGCGTCGGCACCACCCGTCTCATCGACAACAGCCCCGTCCTCGTCGGCCCCGGCGGCGGCGCCCTGGAGGTCTTCTCCAACCCCGACGCGGCCCCCGAGGCGGGTATGCCGTGACCGGCCTTCCCATTCCGCGCTGGCTGCGCGCGGGGAAGCCCGGGTGGACGACGTCCGCGGACGTCATCGTGGTCGGGTCCGGCATCGCCGGCCTCACCTGCGCACTTCGCCTCCGTGGTCAGGTCGACAAGGTCCTCCTCGTCACCAAGACCGTCCTGTCGGCCGGCTCGACCGAGTGGGCACAGGGCGGCATCGCCGCCGCTCTCGATCCGGAGGACTCGCCCGAGGACCACCTCCACGACACCCTCGTCGCCGGTGCCGGCCTCTGCGACGAGGAGGCAGTCCGGGTTCTCGTCACCGAAGGCCCTCAGCGCGTCCGTGAACTCGTTGACCTCGGTGCCCGCTTCGACCGCGCCCCTGGCGGCGACATCCTCCTGACCCGCGAAGGTGGCCATCACCGCGACCGCATCGCCCACGCCGGCGGCGACGCCACCGGCGCCGAGATCTCTCGCGCCCTCATCGAGGCCCTCGACCGGGTCGCGCAGGACCCCGGGATCGAGGTCATCGAGCATGCGCTCGTCGTCGACCTCCTCCAGGACGAGAGCGACCGTGTCTGCGGAGTGACGCTCCACGTCATCGGCGAGGGGGCTCAGGACGGGGTGGGTGCGGCATACGGACGGGCGGTGGTGCTCGCGACCGGCGGTCTCGGGCAGATCTATGCCTCCACGACGAATCCGCCCGTCGCGACCGGTGACGGCATGGCGGCGGCCCTGCGTGCTGGGGCGCGCTTGACCGACCTCGAGTTCGTCCAGTTCCACCCGACTGTCATGTATCTCGGCGACGGCGCCCACGGCCAGCAACCACTGATCTCCGAGGCGGTCCGCGGTGAGGGTGCCGTGCTCGTCGACGATGCGGGTGTCCGGTTCATGCAAGGCGTCCACCCGATGGCCGATCTCGCGCCCCGCGATGTCGTCGCCCGCGCCATCGTCGCCCGGATGCGCGACACCGGCGCCCGGCACGTCTGGCTCGATGCCCGTCATCTCGGCCAGGAGTTCCTCGCACGTCGCTTTCCGTCGATCGTCGCCCGCTCCCGAGAACTCGGCTTCGACCCCGCCACGCAGCTCATCCCGGTCGCGCCGGCGCAGCACTACGCGTCCGGCGGAGTCTGGACCGATCTCAACGGTCGCTCGACCCTCGATGGCCTCTATGCCTGCGGGGAGACCGCGTGCACAGGGGTCCACGGGGCCAACCGCCTCGCCTCCAACTCCCTCCTCGAGGGCCTCGTCTTCGCCGACCGCATCGCCGAGGACATCGCCCGTCGGCTCGCCGCCGGGGAACTCCCGCCGAGCGCGCCCGCGCGCCGCCGTGGCTCCGAGGCGGTCGGCCTCCTCGATGAGAGGCTCCGCGGCGAAGTCCAGCGGGCGATGACGGACGGCTCCGGACCGGTCCGCTCCGCCGAGTCCACCGCACACACCCAACAGGTCCTTGGCGCCCTCCTCGCCCACGATGAGCTTCCGGCGGTCACCACCGGAGCGTGGGAGACGAGCAATCTCGCCCACCTCGGCCTCGCCCTGACCGCTGCCGCGCACGCCCGCGAGGAGACCCGCGGGGGCCACGAACGCGCCGACTTCCCGACCCAGGACGACCCCCACTGGCTCGGCCACCTGAGCCATGTGCGTGCCGGCGGCGACCTTCACCTGACCTATCGACCCGGCAAAGGATTCCCCCGATGACCGATCTCGGTTTCCCCCTGGATGAGGCCCTCCGGGTCGTGCGCGAGGCCCTGGTCGAAGACCTCGGCGGCCTCGACGGCGTCGACGTGACCACCGAGGCGACCATCGATGCGGCCGACACAACGACCGGTCGGGTTGTCGCGCGCGCCGCGGGCGTCGTCGCCGGTCTGGACGTCATCCGGCTCGTCTATGATGAGGTCTGCGCGATCCTCGGCAGCGCCGCCGCCGTCACCGTCGTCCGGCGCGCCGAGGACGGCGACCGGGTCGTGCGCGGTGAGGTCCTGGCCGACATCTCCGGATCGACTCAGGCGATCCTCATCGGAGAGCGCACCCTGCTCAACATCCTGTCGCGGACCTCGGGGGTCGCGACGGCGACTCGGGAGTGGGCGGACGAGCTCGCGGCATACGACACGCTCGTTCTCGACACGCGCAAGACGACGCCGGGCTTGCGCGCGCTCGAGAAGTATGCCGTGCGCGCCGGCGGCGGGACCAACAAGCGCATGGGCCTCTATGACTGCGCGATGATCAAGGACAACCACAAGCTCGCCGCGGGCTCGCTCACCGCGGCCTTCGACCGGGTCCGGGAGCGCTTCCCGGACGTTCCGATCCAGGTCGAGGTGACGACCGTCGCCGAGGCGCAGGAGGCCATCGCCGCCGGTGCGCGATTCATCATGTGCGACAACATGTCTCCGCAGCTGCTGCGCGAGACCGTCGCCGCGATCGGTGCGACCGGCGAGGCCGTCGAGATCGAGGCCACCGGAGGCCTGACCCTCGAACGCGCGGCCGAGTATGCCGCGACCGGTGTCGACTACCTCAGCGTCGGGGCGCTCACCCATTCCGCGGGCATTCTCGACATCGCCCTCGACCTCGTCGAGGACTGATTTCGGCGGGGCGGGGTGTCACCGCGCCCGTCTAGCCTTGGCGACGTGACCTGGATGGAGCCGTTGCCCGTGCGGCGGGTGCGGGCGGCATACGACGCCGATCCCGATCTCGAGGTGTGGCCGTTCACCCTCGCGCCGGTGCGCCGACTCGTCCGCGACGGACTCGACCTCGGACGGATCACCGTCCTCGTCGGCGAGAACGGCACGGGCAAGTCGACTCTCGTCGAGGCGATCGCCATGGCGTTCGGCCTGCCGGGGGAGGGCGGGTCGACCGGCGCCCAACATCAGACCTACGCCACCGAGTCACCCCTGCACGATCTCCTCACCATCGAGCGCGGCCCGGGCGGATCCCGCTGGGGCTACTTCCTCCGGGCGGAGACCACGCACGGGCTCTTCACCTATCTCGCCACCCACCCCGGCCCGCGCGATCCCGACTTCCACGCCTTCAGCCATGGCGAGTCCTTCCTCGCCATGCTGGGATCGGGGCGCTTCGGCGGGGACGGGTTCTTCGTCATGGACGAGCCCGAGGCCGGCCTCTCGTTCAGTTCGCAGCTCGCCCTCGTCGGGCAGTTGCACGCGATCGCCCAGCACCGGAGCGCTCAGGTCCTCCTGGCGACCCATTCACCCGTCCTCGCCGCGCTCCCCGGGGCGCGCATCCTCGAACTCGACGAGTCCGGCTTCCACGACCGGGAGTGGGCGGACCTGGACGTCGTGGATCATCACCGCCGCTTCCTCGCCGAGCCCCGGCGTTATCTGCGGCATGTCGTGGACACATAAACTGCATCGGTGACCGAACCGCCGCAGCCTGCCGACGTCAGTGAGCAGATGCAGATCCGCCTGGCCAAGCGGCAACGGCTCCTCGACGAGGGCCGCCAGGCCTACCCCGTCTGGATCCCCCGCACGCACACGCTCGCCGATGTGCGCATCACCTGGGGACATCTCGAGACCGGTGCGGAGACCCAGGACGTCGTCGGGGTCGCGGGCCGGGTCGTCTTCATTCGCAACACCGGGAAGCTCGCCTTCGCCACGCTTCAGGAGGGCATCGGCCATCGCCTACAGGTCATGCTCAGTCTGGCCGAGGTCGGCGAGGACGCGTTGGCCGCCTGGAAAGCCGACGTCGACCTGGGTGACCATGTCTATGTCGAGGGCCGGGTCATCTCGTCCAAGCGCGGCGAACTCTCCGTGCTCGCGACCCGCTGGGAGATGGCGAGCAAGGCACTGCGCCCACTTCCGGTGCTGCACCGGGATTTGTCCGAGGAGACCCGGGTCCGGCAGCGGTATGCCGATCTGCTCGTCCGCCAGGAGGCCCGCCACATGGTGCGCTTCAAGGCCGCCGCCATGCGCGCCATCCGGGAGACCCTCAACGACCAGGGGTATGTCGAGGTCGAGACTCCGATCCTCCAGCTCATCCACGGCGGCGCCCAGGCCCGGCCATTCCGCACCCATATGAATGCCTTCGACCAGGAGATGGTCCTGCGGATCGCCTTGGAACTCAACCTCAAGAAGGCCGTCGTCGGCGGCGTCGACCGGGTCTATGAACTCGGCCGGATCTTCCGCAACGAGGGCGTCGACGGCACCCATTCGCCCGAGTTCACGATGCTCGAGGTCTATCAGGCCTATGGCGATCAGACCACGATCGCCCAGGTCGTCAAGGACTGCATTCTCGCCGTGGCGGACGCCTTTGGCGAGCGTCGCTTCGAGACCCCCCGGGGTGTCGTCGATCTCGATGGAGAATGGCGCTGGCTTCCGGTTTATGACGCGGTCAGTGCCGCGGTCGGGGCAACGGTCACCATCGAGACCGACGTCGAGACCCTCAGGTCGTATGCCGCGCAGCACGGCGTCGCGCTCGACCCCGCGTGGGACAAGGACAAGGTCTTCCTCGAGCTTCTCGGCGAGTTGGTGGAGCCGGAGCTGCTCCAGCCGACATTCCTGTGCGACTACCCGGCGATCGCCCAGCCACTCGCCCGCCCCCATCGCGACCTGCCCGGTCAGATCGAGGCCTGGGACCTGATCATCGCGGGTGTCGAGCGAGGGACCGGCTTCTCCGAACTCGTCGATCCGGTCATCCAGCGCGAGGTCCTCACCGGTCAGTCGCTGCGGGCCGCGGGCGGCGATCTCGAAGCGATGCAACTCGACGAGGATTTCCTGCGGGCGCTCGAATACGGGGCCCCGCCGATGGGTGGTCTCGGCATGGGTCTCGATCGCGTCGTCGCCCTGTTCGCCGGAGTGAATCTCCGCGAAACGATCCTCTTTCCGCACCTGAAGCCGGAGGCGAGCTCATGAATGACGCCCTGCGGTATGCCGCCGCCATCGTCCCCTCGATCGGGGTCGGGTTCCTGTTCTATCTGATCATCAAGCACATCCTCGAGGGCGATCGCAACGAGAGGGTTGCTCAGGCGCGTTGGGAAAAGGCGCACGATGCCGACGACAAGGGCGACGGGAGCGGACCCGCCCCGGGATGATCCACAATCCCTGGGTGCGTTGACGGGGCCGGAATTGTCTCGAGTATCCGCACCCGCGTTGGCGCGGTATGGTGGAACCCGGTCCACCTGGACCAGTCCTCCACGAAAGGTTTCGAATCAATGGTGCAGCGTGTGCAGGTTCTTCTCATCGACGATGTCGATGGGTCGACAGCAGCCGAAACGGTTGTATTCGGATTGGACGGTGTCACATATGAGATCGACCTCAGCGCCGCGAATGCGGAGGCGCTGCGGAACGATGTCGCGAAGTGGATCGGACACGGTCGCCGTCAGCAGGGTGCCCGCAAGGCGGCTCCGGCCGCGCCCGCCTCGCGCGGTGCCGCGGGTCGCCGCGCCGAACTCGCCAAGGTGCGTGAGTGGGCGCGCGCCAACGGCCACCCCGTCAGTGACCGGGGCCGCATCTCGGCCGCGATCCAGGACGCCTACGACCGGGCGAACGGCTGATCTGGGCAGGTCAGGCGAGGGGGGCCAACAGGTCCCCGAGCCGCTCCAACCGATCGAGGGCGTCGTCGAATATCACCTGTTCGATGACGCCCTCGCCGGTTGCCGCAGCCTCGAGTTCGCCCCAGGTCCTCGGGGCTGCCACGCAGGGCGTCTCACGGCCGCGCAGTGAATAGGGGCAGATGGTCGTCTTGGCGGCCACATTCTGGCTCCAGTCGAGGAACACCTTGCCTGGGCGCAGGCTCTTGGTCATCTTCCAGAGAACGAGTTCCGGGAAGCGTTTCGTGAGTTCCTGAGCGAGGGTCGCGGCGAGATCGCGCACCTGGTCCGACGTCAGGTCACCGCCCAGCGCGGCATACAACTGCAGGCCTTTGCTGCCGGAGGTGACGGGGAACAACTCGAGTCCCAGCTCGCCCAATCTGGCACGCACGTGAAGGGCGACCTGCGCGCATTCCCGCAGTCCCGCCGGTCGTCCGGGATCGAGATCGATGACGAGTCGGTCCGGGTTGGACCGAGTGTGCCCATCGGAGGCGACGCGCCATTGGGGCACATGGAATTCGAGCGAGTTGAGATTGACGAGATAGGTCAGATCGGCAAGATCGTTCACGAGCGGATACGTCACGTCATCGATCCGCGCATGCGGCAACCAGGCCGGTGCGCCGGACGGAAGATTCTTCTCGAAGAACGAGATCTGCTCGACCCCATGGGGCCAGCGCACCCGGGTCACCGGCCGGCCCGCCATGTGTCGCAGGAGCACCGATGCCACCTGCGCGTAATAGTGGAGAATCTCGCCCTTGGTCGTCTCCGTCGCCGGATACATGACCTTGTCGAGGCTCGAGAGCTTGAGCGTCCGCCCGGCGACGTCGACTCGGGTCACGGGTCCAGGCTCAGGCATCGAGCAACTCCGCCGCCGTCACATCGTGCCGCACGCCGAGGAAGCTCGGCTGGCGCAACCGCCCCGCGCTCGTCTCGCCGAGGTGCCTGAGTTCGACGACGACGACGGGGTCGACCCAGGTCGTGCCTAGGGCGTCGACAGCGGGAACCTCGTCGGCGAACGGGGACTCGGCGCGCGCGAGCGGGCCGAGCAGAGCAGCGAGCTGATCGGCGACCTTTCCGGCGACGCCCGAACCGATGCGGCCGGCATACGTCCATCCGTCGGGTCCGGGAACGCCGACGAGCAGCGCACCGAGCCGCGCCGCGTTGCCCGTCTCGGATCGCCATCCGCCGACGACGACGGAGATCGTGTGGCGGTTGCTCGTCTTGCGCCAGTCCGGGGTGCGCCGTCCCGGGGCGTATGCCGCGTCCCGCCGCTTGCTGACGATCCCCTCCAGGCCCTGGTCCCGCGTCGCCTCGAGCAGGTGCGGCCCGTCGTCATAGGTCGGCGGCACCTGCCAGTGGCGCGAGTCCAGGGCGAGGCGCTCCAGCAGCCCGCGGCGACCGGTCCACGGCTGCGCCGTGACGTCCTGGCCGAACAGGCGCAGCAAGTCGAAGATCATGAACGTCACCGGGCGGACGGAGGCCAGCCTGGTCGCCTTGCGGCGGTCCTTGACGTGCATCCGCTCGGCGAGTGCGGCGAAGGACGGGCGACCCCCGTCGAGGGCGACGACCTCGCCGTCGAGGAGGAGATCGTCATACGTCCCGGCGAGACTCGCCAGCTCAGGGAAGCTCGCGGTGACGTCATTGCCGCTGCGGGCATAGAGGCGCACCTCGCCGTCGCGGACGTCGGCGAGGACCCGCATCCCGTCCCACTTGACCTCGTGCACCCAATCCGCGCCGGTGGGGACCGAGTCGGCGACGCTCGCGAGCATGGGGCGCATTCGCCCATACTCGCATCCCGCTTCCCGATCACGGCGACCGCACAAATGGGAGACTGCGCCCATGCGTCCCATCTGGAAGGGTGCCGTCTCCTTCGGCCTCGTCAACGTCCCCGTGCGGTTGTATTCGGCGACCGAGAACCACGACATCAGCTTCCGGCAGGTGCATCGCACGGACGGCGGGCGGATCAAATACCAGCGGGTGTGCTCGATCGACGGCGAGTTGGTCTCGTATGACGACATCGCCAAGGGCTACGAGACCCCGGACGGCGACATGGTCGTCCTCACCGACGAGGACTTCGCGGATCTCCCGTCGCGGTCGAGCAAGGAGATCACCGTCGAGAAGTTCGTCCCCGACGACCAGATCGACCCGATGCTCCTGGACAAGTCCTACTATCTCGAGCCCGACAAGTCGGCCGCCAAACCCTATGTCCTGCTTCGCGACGCGCTCGAGGCGGAGAAGCGGATGGCGCTGGTCACCGTCTCGCTCCGGTCGCGGATGACGATGGCCGTGCTGCGCGTGCGCGATGGGGTCATCGTCATGCAGACGATGCTGTGGCCCGACGAGATCCGCTCGGCCGACTTCGCCGCGCTCGGCGACGATCAGCACGCCACCGAGAAGGAACTGGCGATGGCGCATCTGCTCATCGACCAGTTGGCCGGGGACTACGACCCGGACGAATACGAGGACGACTACGCCAAGGCGCTCGATGCGGTCGTCACGGCCAAGATCGAGGGCGGCGAGATCACCGATCTGCCCAAGCCGGCCGAGGAGAGCGGCGAGGTCGTCGACCTCCTCGCCGCGCTCGCCCGGTCGGTCGAGAAGGCCAAGGTGGCGCGCGGCGAGGCACCGGCCGAGCCCGAGAAGGCGCCCGCCAAGAAGACGGCGGCCAAGAAGCGCGCCGGCTGATCGGCCGCACATGGGGGTCTGCCTCAGCGCGGGAACCCGGCGAGCACGGCGCGGACAACGGCGGCGGGGTCGCGGGCGGTCATGACGGCCCGAACGAGAGCGACTCCGGCGACCCCGGTCGCGGCGAGGGCAGGCACGTCGGACGGCGTCACGTCGCCGATCGCGAGAACCGGCAGGGGCGTGGCCGCGACGAGCGGGAGATAGCCCGCGCACCCGAGCGGTGGGCGTCCGGAGTCCTTGGTCGGGGTGAGCCGGAACGGCCCGGCCCCGAGATAGTCGACGTGCTCGGCGACGGCAGCGGCGGCCCGGACGAGGTCGAGCGTCCCGGTCGTCAGCCCGATGACCGCGTCCGGACCGAGCAGTGCCCGGGCCGCGGCGACCGGCAGATCGTCCTGGCCGAGGTGGACGCCGTGGACGGCAGCGCCGGCGAGGCGAGCGGCATACGCGACGTCAGCACGATCGTCGACGAGCACGCGTGTGGACGGATTCGCGTGAGCGATAGCGTCACTCGCGGCACAGACAAGGTCGAGCAGGTTGCGGTCGGGGAGAGCCTTCGCGCGCACCTGAACGATGCCCGCGCCCGCACCCGCCGCGGCGGCCGCCGCCTCGACCGTATGCCGTCCGCTCCCCGATGTGACGACGCAGCACCGGTAGTCGATGTCGCGCCTCATCCGAGCACGACCCGCGTGGCGACGTCGTCGGGCGCGAGGGCGTCGAGCGCGTCGAGCAGGGCGCTGCGGAAGGCACCCGGCCCGCACCCCGGCGTCGCGGCGACCTCACCGGCGATGCCGAGCCACGCCGTCGCGGTGAGCGCGCCGAGCCAGGGGCTCGACGCCACGACGCAGGCCGCGGTCAGGGCGCCGAGTAGGCACCCGGTCCCGGTCACGCGGGTGAGCATCGGCGATCCGTTGCGCACCACCACCTCGCGCCGACCGTCCGTGACGAGGTCGACGGGACCCGACACGGCCACGACGGCACCCGATCGCAGAGCGAGGTCGCGCGCACTCACCGGGTCCACGCAGTCCCTCGCGTCGGCGCCACGGCCGCCGGGCCCGCCTCCGGCGAGCACCCGGATCTCGGAGGCGTTGCCGCGCACGACGCTGGGCCCACGCAGCAGCACGTCGTGGGCGAGGGCCGTGCGCAGTGGGCCGACGCCGACCGCCGCGGGATCGAGCACCCACGGATGCCCGACCGCCGTGCTGCTCGCGACCGTGGCCGGAATTCCTTGCGCCCCATCGGCGCTGAGCGTTCCGAGGTTGACCAGGAGGGCGTCGGCGCACTCGGTCATCGTCGGCGCTTCCGCCACGGTCTCGGTCATCATGGGACGGGCGCCCGCGGCCAGCAGGCCATCGGCGACGAGCCCCATCGAGACCGTCGCGGTCAGGCAGTGGACCAGCGGCGCCCGGTCCCGGACCGCCGCGACGACCCTGGCCAGATCCGCCGGCGCGGCCTCACGCACGGGCCGCCACGGCCTCGATGTCGGCGTCGATGTCCCGGGGCGCCAAGCGTGGCCCGAGGGCGCCACACCCGGTGACCAACAGTCCGCCGAGGACGAGCAGCGCCACCACAGCGGCGCTGTGACCGAGCCGTGCCTGCACCCACGGGAGATAGAACGGATGCAGCGCCGGGATGACGATCGAGAGACTGTAGGCCGTGCCATAGCCGGTCGCCCGGATCGCCGTCGGGAGCCGTTCGGACAGATAGGCGCCGATCGGGCCGTATGCCGTGACCGTCACCACCTGGAGCACGCTCGCCCCGAACGTGGCCGAACCCACCGACTCGCGTCCGACCGTCCACGCCCAGGCGAGCGGGCCGGCGACCGCGGCGAGCAGACCCCACAGGACGAAGAAGGTGCGTCGGCCGAGCCGGGTCGACAGATGCCCGGTCAGGCTCATCCCCAACGCCTGCACCACGGCCGCCGTGCCCATCGCGATCGACAGCTGCGTCGCCGAGAGCCCGACGCCCCCCTTGAGCCGTGCGGGCAGGTTGATGACGGTCATCTGGGTGAGGAACCACAGGCCCGTCATCAGCCCGAACATCTGCCAGAAGACGCCGCGCCACGGTCCGATCAGCAGTGCCCGCAGGTGCGGTGCGCCGGAGGTCCCGGACCCGACGGCAGCCCGGTCCCGGCGGAACACCGGGGCGTCGGTGACATGCCGGCGGTAGTAGCCGAGCATCCCGAGCGACCCCAGCGCGCCGGCGAGGAAGAGCACCCGCCAGCCCCACACGGCATACGACTCGGGGCCGAGGGTGAGCAGGAGGGCAAGGGTGCCGAACGCGATACTCGCCTGCGCCCAGGGAGCCATCGCCATGATGAGGCCGGAGACGAGTCCACGCTGACGCGGGCGCGACCACTCCATCGCCAGCGGGATGGCGGCGCTGTATTCACCGGCGATGAACACGCCGCCGAGGAAGCGCAGGAGCAACACGAGGGCGATCGCCGCCGGCCCGATCAGCGCATGCGTCGGCATGAGGGCGATGCCGATGCTGCACAGCGCCGTGCCGGTGATGGCCAGCCGGGTGGTGCGGGTTCGGCCCCAGCGGTCGGCGATCCGCCCGAAGACCATGCCGCCGACGGGCCGGCCGAGCAGCATGGCGAGCACGACGACGGACGCGGTCGTCGCCGACGCGTGCGGACCGGCGAGCGTCGCCAGCGCGGGTGCGAGGGCGACGAGGGGCAGAAAGATGTGGATCTGGTCGACGTAGTTGCCGATCACCCCGCCCCGCAGGGCAGCCCGCCCCGAGGGGGGAAGCCGGGGCGGCGCCGTGCTGTCGACCGATCCGGGCAGGTCAGTGGCCGGCCGAGACATAGACGCTGGCCCCGAGGTCGAGGAACTCCTGCGATTTCGCGCGCATGCCCTCGGCATAGGTGTCGCGGATGTCCTGGCTGATCCGCATCGAGCAGAACTTCGGCCCGCACATCGAGCAGAAGTGCGCGGTCTTGGCCGGCTCGGCCGGCAACGTCTCGTCGTGAAAGGCCATCGCCGTCTCGGGATCGAGGGCGAGCGCGAACTGATCGTGCCAGCGGAACTCGAAGCGGGCCCGGCTCATCGCGTCGTCGCGCACCCGGGCTCCCGGATGACCCTTGGCGAGGTCGGCGGCATGCGCGGCGATCTTGTAGGTGATGACCCCCGTCTTGACGTCGTCGCGGTTCGGCAGGCCGAGATGCTCCTTGGGCGTGACATAGCAGAGCATCGCCGTCCCGTGCTGGGCGATCACCGCCGCACCGATCGCCGAGGTGATGTGGTCGTAGCCCGGCGCGATATCGGTGACCAGCGGCCCGAGCGTGTAGAAGGGCGCGCCGTGGCACCACTGCTGTTGGAGCCGAACGTTCTCCGGCACCAGGTCGAGCGGGACGTGGCCCGGACCTTCGACCATGACCTGGACGTCGTGGGCCCACGCGCGCTCGGTGAGCTCGGCGAGCGTGCGCAGCTCCGCGAGTTGCGCCGCGTCGTTGGCGTCGGCGACCGAGCCGGGCCGCAGCCCGTCGCCGAGGCTGAACGCGATGTCGTAGTGCGCGAAGATCGTGCACAGCTCGTCGAAGTGGGCATAGAGGAAGGACTCCTCGTGATGGGCGAGACACCAGCTCGCCATGATCGAGCCGCCCCGCGAGACGATCCCGCTGACCCGGTCGGCAGTCAGCGGCACATGCCGCAGCCGGACCCCCGCGTGGATCGTCATATAGTCGACGCCCTGCTCGGCCTGCTCGATCACGGTGTCGCGAAACACCTCCCACGTCAGGTCGACGGCGCGCCCGTCGACCTTCTCCAAGGCCTGATAGATCGGGACCGTGCCGATCGGGACCGGGCTGTTGCGCAGGATCCACTCGCGCGTGGTGTGGATGTCGTCACCGGTGGAGAGGTCCATGACGGTGTCGGCGCCCCAGCGGGTCGCCCAGGTCATCTTCTCGACCTCCTCGGCGATCGAGCTCGTCACCGCGGAGTTGCCGATGTTGGCGTTGACCTTGGTCAGGAAGGCCCGCCCGATGATCATCGGCTCGGATTCGGGATGGTTGACATTGGCCGGGATGATCGCCCGGCCGGCGGCGACTTCGCTGCGGACGAACTCCGGGTCGCGGTTCTCGCGCAGCGCGACGAAGCGCATCTCCGTGGTGATCTCGCCCCGCCGGGCATAGTGCAGTTGCGTGACGGTCCGGCCTTCGCGGGCGCGCACCGGATCGCGCCGCTCGCCACGCCAGGCGCGGCTCGCTTCGCCGCGGCGTGCGGCGGTGCGACCGTCGTCCTCGAGGCGCCGTCGGCGCCCGGCGTAAGCCGTGGTGTCCCCCCGTGCGGCGATCCACGCGGCACGCATCGGCGGCAGGCCGACGGCCGGGTCGCTGCCGGGTCCGGACGTCCGATAGACGTGCACGTCGGCGTTCGTGCTCCCGTCCGGCGACGGGGCGAGCGCGATGGCGGTGACTGGGACGCGCAGGTCGCCGTCCACGGCATACGTCAGGCGATGCTGGGGGTGGACCTCGCGGCTGATGACGGTGGTGTCATCGGCGGGAATCTCGGTGGGGGGCTGCGGAATCGGGCTCATCGCCGTCCTCACTTCCTTCGCCGGCATGATCCGGACAGGTTCGAACGGTCCGGGTGGCGTCAACCCGATCTCAACCTCTGCCGAGGCTCCCGCGTGGGTGTTTCGACCATAGCCCGGGGCCGGGTGCGCGTCGAGAGTTGAGTCCGCATCGTGGATCCCGCACGCTTGGCGTATGCCGCCCCGACCCCGCCCGATCGTCGTCCTGGCCATCGCGGGGAGCGATCCGTCGGGGGGAGCGGGCATCCAGGCGGACCTGCGGACCGCCGCCGCCCTCGGTGCCTATGGCATGGCTGTCATCACCACCTTGACAGCGCAGAACACCTTGGGAGTGACGGATATCCACCCCATTTCGCCGGATGTCGTTGCCGGGCAACTCGACACACTGCTCGACGATGTGCGGATCGATGCTGTCAAGATCGGCTTGCTCGGCTCACCCGAATCCGCCGCCGCGGTGGGGGAGCGACTGCGTGGGACGCGGCTGAACGGCATACCGACAGTGCTGGATCCGGTCCTGGTCGCCTCCACTGGTCACCGGCTCGCCGACGAGCGTGCCGTCGCCGCCATCCGCGGGCTGCTGCCCGCCGTCTCGGTGGTCACGCCCAATCTCGCCGAGGCGGCCGCCCTGACCGGCCTGCCGCCCGCCGCCGACCTCTCCGCGATGCGGGTCCAGGCCGCCGCTCTCCGCGACCTCGGCGCCGCGCGCGTCCTGCTCAAGGGCGGGCATCTGACCGGCGACGCCGTCGACCTCTGGCTCGACGAGGGCGGCGAGTTCGTCCTCGAGGGGCCGCGCGTCGCGACGACCGCCACCCACGGCACCGGATGCATGCTGTCGACGGCCCTCGCCGGCTATCGGGCGATCGAGGACGACTGGCGGATCGCCGCGGTGCGGGCCAAGATCTGGCTCGCCGAGGCGCTCGAGGCCGGGGATGTCGTCGCCCTCGGCGGGGGCCCCGGACCCGTCTTCCACGCGTAGGCTCACCGCCCATGCCCGAAGGTCACACGCTCCATCGCCTTGCCGCGACCCTCGACGAGGCCTTCGCCGGGACGGCCCCGCGCGCCAGCAGCCCGCAGGGGCGGTTCGTCGAGGGGGCTGCGCTGCTCGATGGGCGGCTGGTCGAGCGCGCGGATGCCTGGGGCAAACATCTCTTCGTCACCTTCGCCGGCGACGTCGTCCTCAACGTGCACCTCGGCTTGATCGGCGTCTTCGACGTCGGGCCGTATGCGGTCGCACCGCCCCCGCCCGTCGGTGCCGTCCGGCTCCGGCTTGTCAACGACACCCATGTCGCCGACCTCCGGGCGATGACGCTCATCCAGGTCGTCTCGCCGGAGGAGTTCGCCGCGACCGTCGCCCGGCTCGGCCCCGACCCGCTCCGGGCGGGCAGCCCCGGACACGAACCCGAGCGCGCCCTGGCTCGCCTCGCCCGGACCGGGCGGAGCATCGCCGAATGCCTGATGGACCAGTCGGTCCTCGCCGGTGTCGGCAATGTCTATCGGTGCGAGGTCCTCTTCCGGCACCGCGTCGACCCGTTCCGCCCGGGGAAGGAGATCCGCCCCGCGACCTTCCGCGCCATCTGGGACGACCTCGTCGCGCTCATGCCGGTCGGGGTCGTCTTCGGTCAGATCATCACCCTCCCCGAGCAGGTGGAGCGGGCCCGCGAACTCATGGCGGCCGGCGCGCTCGGTCCCGGCGTGCGGTGGCAGGGCGGCGCGGAAGGCGAGCTCGGTCGCCGGGGTGGGCGGCCGGCATACGAGAGCCTCTCGCCGTTGCCGCGGTCGTATGCCGTGTACAAGCGCACCGGTGAACCCTGCCTGACCTGCGGGTCGCGGGTGAGGACCGCCGTCGTCGCCGGCCGCAACCTCTATTGGTGCGGCCGCTGCCAGCGGCGCCGGTAGCGTGCCGCAGAACGTCGCCGAGCCCGACGAGGCCCGAGGCATACGCGCGGAAGCTCGACGAGTGCCTCGACATCGATGCCGGACTCCTTGCCGGACAACCCTTCTCGTATGCCGGTCGGCACTGGTCGGTCGCGCCCGTCACCGAACTCGCACCCCCGCCGCCCGTGCAGCGTCCGCACCTCCGGTCTGGTGTGTGGGTGCCCTCGTCCCCGGTCGGAGGCGCCAGCGGTCCCTCGAGCGGGCTGCGCGGTGGGACGGAGTCTTGCCTGCGGTCGTCGCCGGGCAGGAGGGGCACCCGGGACTGACGGTGGAGGCGCTGAGGGAGATCGTGCGGCGGCTGACGGAGCTGAGGGCGGAGGCGGGGTTGCCCTGGACGGGCGACGACGTCGTGGTCGAGGGCGACACCTTCGGGGGGTTCGGGGACATCCACGGTCCCGTGGGGGAGCGGGCGGACGCGGGCGCGACCTGGTGGGTGGAGAGCTGGTGGGATCTGCCCGAGGGTCCGGACGGGCTCGCCGAACTCCGCCGCCGGATCGCCGCCGGTCCCCCGCGGGCGTGACTCAGTCGGCGAGCAGCGCCGGGATGAGCGCGCTCGCCTGCGCCCGCATGGTCGTGACGGCGTCCGGGTCGCCGGTGAGGTGGCGCAACAGACCGCGTTCGAAGATCCCGTCGAGCATCGCGTAGGCCGTGCCCGAGTCCGCCACGAGCGTGCGGCTGGACAACTCGGCATACCGGCTGAGCACGCGCCAGATCATGTCCTCGAGCGTCGCGTCGATCATCAGCACGTCGGGTCGCAGAGCGTCCTCGAACATCGCCTGCGTGCGCAGGTCATACCACAGCCGGTGCATGGCGGAGTCGGTGACGAGCGTCTCGGCGAGTTTGTCGCCGAACCGGGTCAGGAGTTCGAGTGCGGTGCCGGATTCGGCGAGCAGATCGTCATACCGAGTGACGCACTGGGCCTTGTAGTAACGCACGCAATAGGTGATGAGTTCGGTCTTGTCGGCGAAGTAGTAGTGGACGACGCCGTGGCTGAACTCGGAGTTGGCGGCGATGTCGCGCAGGCTGGTCCGGGCGTAGCCGAACTGGCCGAGGGTGAGCAGTGCCGACTGCGCGAGTTGATCGCGCCGCTCGACCGACTTATCGACCCGAGCGCGGGTCGGCGCGATTTTCCCGTTCATAGTCGACCAGGGTAGCCACCAGACGGGCGTCTTTGACAGAGGTCAAGTCTTGACAAATGTCCAGGGCGCGGCCAGGGTGGGTGCGGCACGACGAGGTGCCCCCGACCTCGGTCGGCCCACCTGAGAGGGAGACGTATGACGTCCATCGACCTGACCGGCCGCAAGGCCCTCGTCACCGGCGGCGCGCAGGGGCTCGGCGAGGGGATGGCGCAGGCGCTCGCCGCCGCCGGCGCCCGCGTGATGATCGGCGACCGACAGGAGAGCGGAGGCGCGACCGCGGCCGCGCTCGGTGCGGGACACGGCTTCGTCAAGCTCGATGTGACCGACGAATCCGACTGGGAGGCGGCCATCGTCGCCACCGTCGAGCACCTCGGCGGCCTCGACATCCTCGTCAACAACGCCGGCATCGAAATCACCGCTCTCGTCACGGAGATCGCCGCCGAGGACGCCCGCCGCATGCTCGAGGTCAACGTCCTCGGCACCACGCTCGGCCTCAAGCACGGCCTGCGGGCGATGCGACCCGGCGGCGCGGCCGGCCAGGGCGGCGCGATCGTCAATATCGCCTCGGTCGCCGCGACGATCGCCTTCCCCGGCATCGCGGTGTATTCGGCGACGAAGTCCGCCGTCGACCGGCTCACGCGCGTGGCGGCGATGGAGTCGGGCAAGCTCGGTTATGGCGTCCGGGTCAACTGCGTCTATCCGGGACTCGTCCCCACGGCGATGGGCGCCGGGCTGGCCAATGATGTCGCCGAGATCGGGCTCTTCCCGTCGGCCGAGGCCGCGGTCGGCGCTGTGATCGACCTCACCCCCGCGGGACGGCTGGGGCAGGTCGACGACATGGCCGATGCCGTGGTCTTCCTCGCCTCGGACGCGGCGAAGTTCATCACCGGCGTCGGCCTGCCGGTCGACGGCGGGATGGGGATGTAGGTCCCCGTCGTGCGGCTCGTCGACTATCTCGACAAGGGTGCCTCGCTCGGCGCCGACCGTCCCTGCCTGACCACCGAGGGCGAGAGCCTGACGTATGCCGATGTGGTCACCCTCTCCCGCCGCATCGCTGGCGCCTTGGTCGCCCGGGGGGTCGCCCCGGGAGGCAAGGTCGCGATTCTGTCGGCGAACGATCCGATCGCCTTCTCCTGCCTCTTCGGTCTCTCCCGCGCGGGCGCGGTGTGGTGTCCGATCAATCCGCGCAACGAGGCCGCGGAAAACCGGGAATTGCTCGACCTCTTCGACGTCGAGGTCGTGATCTTCCAGGCGGCGTTCGCCCCGCTCGTCGCACGGATCCGCGCGGACCTGCCGAACGTCCATACGTGGGTCTGCCTGGACGGGACGATCGCGGACACGCTGGGGTGGGCGGACTTCCTGGCGGCGGGTGCCGACGCTCCCGTCGACGCGGCCTATGCCGACGACCTTGCCGCGCTCGTCGGCACCGGCGGCACGACGGGGCGCCCGAAGGGCGTCATGCTCACCGGCCGCAACCTCGAGACGATGAGCGCGCTGACCCTCGTCGGCTATCCCTTCCACGGCCGCCCGGTTTATCTCGCCCTCGCCCCCCTCACCCACGCCGCCGGGGTCCTCTGCTTCCCCGTCCTCGCCCTCGGCGGGGAGATCGTCATCATGCGCGCACCCGACGTCCACGGCTTCCTCACCAATATCGCGCGCCACCGGGTGACGCACACCTTCCCGCCGCCGACGGTGATCTATCTCGTGCTCGCGGCGGAGGAACTCGACACGACGGACCTCTCCTCGCTCCAGTGCTTCTGGTATGGCGCCGCTCCCATGTCCACCGCCCGCCTAGAGGAGGCACTGACCCGGATCGGCCCGGTGATGGGGCAGCTGTTCGGGCAGTCCGAGGCGCCGATGATGATCTCGATGCTCCCGCCCGCCGACCACTTCCGAGCGGACGGGTCGGTGGCTGCCGAGCGGCTCGGGTCGGCTGGGCGCCCGGCCCCGTTGGTGACGGTCGCGATCATGGACGAGTCCGGCGCTCTGGTGCCCGACGGCGGGCGCGGGGAGATCGTCGTGCGGTCGTCGCTGGTCATGGCCGGCTACTACAAGAACCCCGAGGCGACGGCCGAGGCGAGTCGGTTCGGCTGGCATCACACGGGAGACATCGGCTACCTCGATGGGGAGGGCTTTCTCCACATCGTCGACCGGGCCAAGGACATGATCATCAGCGGGGGATTCAACGTCTATTCGGCGGAGGTCGAGCGGGCGGTCATGGCCCATCCCGACGTCCAGGACTGCGCCGTCGTCGGTCTGCCCGATGACAAATGGGGCGAACGCGTCGTCGCCGTCGTCCAGCCAGTCGCCGGGAGCGCGGTCGACGGGCCCGCCCTGACGGCCTTTGTCAAGGAGCGAATCGGCTCGGTCAAGGCACCGAAACAGGTCGAGGTCTGGGCCGACCTGCCCCGCTCCAAGGTCGGCAAGATCCTCAAGACCGAGATCAAGGACCAACTTCGCGGCGGCTGAGGACCGGGCGGACGATCGGGAGCCTGACTGGCTGGGCGTCCCACGGGCCGGGTCAGGCCGAGCCGGTGGGCAGCGTGACGACGAAGGCGCGGCCCCGCACCTCGACGACGCCGTCCGCCGGGGTGTGCCGGATAGCGTTGAGCAGCAGGTTGGTCACGACCCGGGACAGTTCGCTCGGGTCCGCGCGCACGCGCACCACCTGGCGGCACATGCCCGTCGAGCCGGACCCCGCCCGCCTGTGCCACCGGGTCGAGCGCCGCGACGGCGTCGCTGACGAGGTCGCCGACGTCGAGGGGCTCGCGTCGCGACTCCTCGAGCCGGCGCTCGTGACGGCGCGCTTCGGCGAGTCGCGCGCTGGTCTGGGCGAGTTCGTCGGCGACGTCGCGCAGTTCGGCGGGGAGTTCCGGCGCTGCGACGCAGGTCCCGCTGTCCACCCGGAGGGTGAGTTCTCGGGGACTGAACGGCGTGGTGACATAGTCGTCGGCGCCCCGCTCCAGCCCCACGACCGTTCGGCCTCGGAGCCGAGCAGGACGACGTCATGCACCGCGACGCCCCCGGCCGCCCACAGTGGTGGCGAGGAGATTGTCGAGGCCGAGCCGCACCAGAGACACCAGGCCGTATGCCGCGGGCCCACCCCTGCTCCCTGGACATGCGGAGCGGATCGAACGCTCTCCCGACCCTGCGTCACGACCCCTTCGATCGGCTGTTGCTCGCGCAGGCGCTGGTCGAGCGATGTCGATTCCTGACAGCAGATCGGCGGCTGCTCGGTCTGGGCAGGGACTGGATCCTGCCGGCCGTGAATTGACCGCCCATCGCGGTCGCCCGCGTTCCGTGTGGGGTCAGGGCTGCGGGTGCGTCAGGCGGCGCCGGGGGCGCGGGCGTGGTGGGCGGCGAGGAGGTCGTGGTAGCTGCCGGGGGTGAGGTTCCAGGTGATGTGGTGGCGGTTTTCGTCGCTGCTGCCTGGGGGTCCGGTGGTGAGGGTGGCGGCGAGGTGGCGGGTGTGGACGGTGGTGTGGTGGTGGCGGCACAGGAGGGCGGCGTTGTCGAGGTCGGTGGTGCCGCCGTGCTTGTGTCGGGGTCCCCGCGAAGTATCGGAGCGACGAAGGAGTGGAGAACTTCGTGGGGTGACGGTCCAGTGGATGAGGTGGTGGGCGTCGGTCCAGCCGGCGGGGCGGGTGCAGCCGGGGAAGGTGCAGGTCGCGCCGTCGCGGATGAGGAGGGCGTGGATCTGGGTGGGGGTGAAGAAGCGTCTGGTGCGGCCGATGAGGATCGGGTTGCCGTGGTCGTCGAGGACGACGGGGGTGATCTGTCCGGTGCAGGAGAGGGCGCGGGCGGTGCCGATGCTGAGGAGGCGGCCGGTGTCCAGGCCGCCGATGGTGGCCGCGTGGCCGGTGTGGTCGCTCAGGTCGCGCAGGCGGACCAGGAGGGTGGTGTGGGTCGAGCCGCGGCCGGGGACGGTGGTGTCGGTGGTGGTGGCGCGGTGGATCAGGTCGATCAGGGCGTGGGCGCGTCGGGTGGTCCAGGGGCGGGTGTCGGGTTCGCCGTCGGGTCCGGGGTGGGGGGCGGTCAATGGGTCGAGGGCGGCTTCGAGGAGGGCGGCGGATTCGGGGTCGAGGCTCATCCGGTAGTCGGTCAGCGCGCCGCCGGGGTCGGGGGTGCCGCGGGAGAGGCAGGCCCGGTCGCGGGCTTTCTGGTGGTCGTTGTCGGTGCGGTCGGGGTCGCCGTGCTCGGCGATGATCCGGGGCCGTAACTGCCGGACCAGGGTGGGGTCACCGAGGCGGGCGAGGTCGGTGTATCTCTCCCACGCGAACGGGATGAACGGGTCCTGCAGGTCCGGTGTCAGCCGGAGCATCTCCCGGATCGCCACGGTCGCCGCGGGAACGGGTGCGGCGCCGGTCAGGACGGCGTCGGTCAGGCTCTCGGGGATGGCCTGGTGGGTGATCTGGGTGGCCAGGGTGACCGGGCGGGCCGCGAGGGCCGAGGTCGGGCAGCGCCGGATCAGGGTGGACACCTCGGCGAACCCCAGCACCTGCCCGCCGCTCGTGCCGGGTGCGTTGCGTGTGCCGGTCGCTGGTGTGGCGGTCGTTGGTCTGGCGGTCGTTGGTCTGGCGCGGTCCGCGGATTCGTGGTCGGTGTCGCTCATGTGTGTCACCCCCTGACTCTCGTAATCATACTGGTGTCTGGCCTGGTTATCAATGGCTACCGGGCGTATCCGTGCCCAAACACCAGCAAACACCACCCCACCGACAACCCCCTCGAGCGACGTTGGGCGCGGGATGGATCCGGCCCGCACCACCACGACGAGATCCGTCACTGCTCGGACATTCAGAGGTCGTGGGTTGCCGAATCCCGGCCGCCGAGCAGCACAGGCGACCTCCGGTCGAGCCGGGGGAGCACGCCGGCTCGAGTTGACCGCTCGGCTCCGCTCCCCGGTCCGCAGGATCACCTCGGCGTCCAATAGATTCAGCCTTGAGCCTTCGTCCTCCCCGGCGAGTGGCCGAGGACGGCGACTGACGAAGACGTGCATTTCTCACCGGATGGAGGAGACATGGGCATCCGTTCGATTGGCCTTTCGATGGCGGTTGTCGGGTTGGGGTTGTGTCTGGGGGTGACGGGGTGTGGGTATGAGATTCGAAAGGCTGACTCGTCCACTTCGAGTTCCGAACCCGACGCACCTGCGTCCACCAGCTCCTCGCCCTCCTCGGAAGCAACGCTGAGCTTGAGCTGGCCGGAAGTGGCGCGCCAGGTGTCACCGGCCGTCGTGCGGATTCAAACCGTCTACTGTGACTCGGAGCCCATGATGGGTTCTGGCTTCGTCGTGGACGCCCATGACGTCGTCACGGCCGCTCACGTCGTGGATCAGGCGGTGGGTATCACCGTGCAGAGTGGCTCGGGCGAGACCCTCCCCGCGCAGCTCGTGGCCATGGACGTCGAGCATGACGCAGCAATGATCCGGGTGGATGCCGATCTCGATGCCCAAGTTCATCTGGCGGAAGCCGATCCGGAAATGGCCGACGAGATCGGCATTTTGGGATACCCGCTCGCGACCTTCGACCTCAAGTACGTGCAGGGGACCGTCAGTGGGCACGTGGACTCACTCGATTACGGAGACGGCCGTCATGTGGTCGGGCTGCTGCAGACCGATGCCGCTGTCAACACTGGGAACAGCGGCGGACCAGCTGTCGATCACTCCGGCGCGGTGATAGGGCTCGTCACCGGAAAAGTCACCCAGACCGCAGGGGGCGACCCCATCGAGGGAACAGCCTTCCTCATCCCCGTCTCCGAATTCGCGGCGTCCGTGGAGCAGTGGTCACGCGCTGACACCGCTTCGTTCGATTCCTGCCACGTGGATGCCAGCGGCAGCGAAGGTTACGGAACGCCAGCTGACGTGACCTATCCGTCTGGTGTGTCGGAGGCGAAGGTCGTCGCACAGACTCTCTTCACGTACTTCCTGGCAGTGAACGGCGAGATGTATGACGTGGCCTGGGCCTATTTCACCGAAGACGAACAGTCCGCGCTCGGTGGCCTCGAGAAGTGGTCTGCGGGGATCCGCGGCTCGATCATCACGTCGTTCGCCATCGCGGACGTGACGCCGGAGACCGACGGACTGACGCACGCCCGAGGCACGCTGGAGACGCAGACAACGTCGGAGGGTGCCACCACGCGCTGCCAGTCCTGGGACATGGACTACCAACTGGGATGGGTCGGCGGCAGTTACCTCATTCAGCGCGTCAAGGGCACCGCGACCGACCATTCGTGCTGAGGCGCGCGTCCGGGCGCTCGGCGCCAGGTTCGCTGACAGCGAACAGGCAGAGGTCGGCATACGGACGGTGGAACAACCGCCCCCGTGCGGAAGTTGAGTGCTTCGAGAAGTCCAGTGGCAGCCGACTGAGTGAACAACTCAGGTGCACTGTCAGGCGGCGCGGATACCATCGAGGCACTGGACGAGCGAGGAGCAGTCAATGTTTGAACGGTTCACCGACCGGGCCCGGAGGGTGGTCGTGCTCGCGCAGGAAGAGGCGCGGATGCTCAACCACAACTACATCGGGACCGAACACATCCTGCTCGGACTGATCCACGAGGGGGACGGGGTCGCCAGCAAGGCGCTGGAGAGCCTCGGCATCGAGTTGGACAACGTCCGTGAGCAGGTTCAGGAGATCATCGGGCAGGGCCAGCAGGCGCCGTCCGGCCACATCCCCTTCACCCCGCGGGCCAAGAAGGTCCTCGAGCTGTCTCTGCGTGAGGCGCTGCAGTTGGGACACAACTACATCGGCACCGAGCACATCCTCCTCGGCCTCATCCGCGAGGGCGAGGGCGTCGCTGCGCAGGTGCTCGTCAAGCTCGGCGCCGACCTCAACAAGGTCCGCCAACAGGTCATCCAGCTGATCAGCGGCTACCAGGGCAAGGAGTCCCAGGCGGCCGGCGTCGGGGCCTCCAGCCAGCAGCAGGAGGGCCAGCCGGCCGGCTCCCTCGTGCTCGACCAGTTCGGCCGCAACCTCACCCAGGCCGCCCGCGAATCCAAGCTCGACCCCGTCATCGGGCGCGAGAAGGAGATCGAGCGCGTGATGCAGGTCCTCTCGCGCCGGACCAAGAACAACCCGGTCCTCATCGGCGAGCCCGGCGTCGGCAAGACCGCCGTCGTCGAAGGCCTGGCCCAGGACATCGTGCGCGGTGACGTGCCCGAGACCCTCAAGGACAAGCAGCTCTACACCCTCGACCTCGGCTCGCTCGTGGCCGGCAGCCGCTACCGCGGTGACTTCGAGGAGCGGCTCAAGAAGGTGCTGAAGGAGATCCGCACCCGCGGCGACATCATCCTGTTCATCGACGAGATCCACACCCTCGTCGGGGCCGGTGCGGCCGAGGGCGCGATCGACGCGGCGAGCATCCTCAAGCCCATGCTGGCTCGCGGAGAGTTGCAGACCATCGGCGCGACCACGCTGGATGAATACCGCAAATACATCGAGAAGGATTCCGCTCTCGAGCGCCGCTTCCAGCCGATCCAGGTCGCCGAGCCGACGCTCGCGCACACGATCGAGATCCTCAAGGGACTTCGGGATCGCTATGAGGCGCACCACCGCGTCACGATCACCGATGCCGCCCTTGTCACCGCAGCGACGCTCGCCGACCGCTATGTCAACGACCGATTCCTCCCAGACAAGGCGATCGACCTCATCGACGAGGCGGGCGCTCGGTTGCGCATCCGCCGGATGACCGCGCCCCCGGACCTGCGCGAGTTCGACGACCGGATCGCCCAGGTGCGCCTGGAGAAGGAGTCGGCGATCGACGGGCAGGACTTCGAGAAGGCCGCGCGTCTGCGCGACGACGAGAAGCGCCTGCTCGGCGACAAGGCCCGCCGCGAGGCGGAGTGGAAGGCCGGCGATATGGACGTCGTCGCCGAGGTCGACGAGGAGCTCATCGCCGAGGTGCTCGCCGCCTCGACCGGCATCCCCGTCTTCAAGCTCTCCGAGGAGGAATCGACCCGGCTGCTCAACATGGAGGCCGAACTCCACAAGCGCATCGTCGGCATGGACGACGCGATCAAGGCGCTCTCCCAGGCGATCCGTCGCACCCGCGCTGGCCTGAAGGACCCGCGCCGCCCCGGTGGCTCGTTCATCTTCGCCGGGCCCACGGGCGTCGGCAAGACCGAGCTCGCGAAGGCGCTGGCGGAGTTCCTGTTCGGCGACGAGGACGCCCTGATCCAGCTCGACATGTCGGAGTTCAGCGAGAAGCACACGGTCTCGCGGCTCTTCGGCTCGCCGCCCGGATATGTCGGCTATGAGGAGGGCGGCCAGCTCACCGAGAAGGTCCGTCGCCGCCCGTTCTCCGTCGTCCTCTTCGACGAGGTCGAAAAGGCCCACCCCGAGATCTTCAACTCGCTGTTGCAGGTCCTCGAGGACGGCCGCCTGACCGACTCGCAGGGCCGGATGGTCGACTTCAAGAACACCGTCATCATCATGACGACCAACCTCGGCACCCGCGACATCGCCAAGGGCGTCAGCCTCGGCTTCTCCGCCGGGCCCGACTCCCGCAGCAACTACGAGCGGATGAAGAACAAGGTGACCGACGAGCTCAAGCAGCACTTCCGGCCCGAGTTCCTCAACCGCGTCGACGACACGATCGTCTTCCCGCAGTTGACCCAGGAGGAGATCGTCCAGATCGTCGACCTCGAGATCGCCAAGCTCGACAAACGGCTCAAGGACAAGGACATGGGGATCGAGTTGCAGCCTGCGGCCAAGAACCTCCTGGCCAAGAAGGGCTACGACCCCGTCCTCGGCGCCCGGCCGCTGCGCCGGACGATCCAGCGGGAGATCGAGGACACCCTGTCCGAGAAGATCCTGTATGCCGAGCTCAAGCCCGGCGAGATCGTCCTCGTCGGCACCGAGGGCGAGGGCAAGGACGAGCGGTTCACCTTCACCGGGACCCCGCACCCCGGCGCCATCCAGGACCTGCCCCTGGTGGTCGCTGACGCCGAGTGACCTGACCCCGCTCGGACCGTATGCCGCACCCGCACCCCGCGGGTGCGGCATACATGAACCTGCGTGCCGAAGGCCAGCATTGCGCTCAGGCGGACCTACGCCATCGATCCGATCACGGACCTTGCCGTCGATACCCAGGGGCGCATCACCGGCTTCACGATGTCGGTGACCGAGAAGCTGTTTGTCGACAAACTCGTCAACTGCGCGCTCACGGTGAAGAACTGGACGCAATTGCGCTTCGTCGCTCACATCTCGCGCTGACATCGCCGGCCAGCCCGGGCGCCGACACGAACCGTCCGCGCCTGTCCGACCAGACCCGCGTCGGACAGGTCAGTCTGCGGCGAGCAGCAGCGCCCGGAGGTCCTCCCCGGCAGTGGCCGGGTCGGGAGGGACGTCGGGCCTGGGCCCGACGAGCGTGGCAAGCCGTCGGCGCGAAGTGGGGGAGACCGGGACACCCTGACCCGAGTCCGCGCAGGCCCAGGCGAGTGCCGCGAGCCGCTCGGCGAGCGGCGTGCCGGGGTGGAGGCTCGCGAGCCCGGCGGCGGCAAGTGCCGCGGAACCAGGATCGAGGTGACCGAGCCGCGTGGCCGCCTCGCGCAGCGACATCTCGGCGGCCACGCGATCGCCTCGGTCCAGCAGGGCGAGGCCGATATCCCGGCGGATCAGCGCTGCCGCGCGGTGACTGCCGCTCCGTTCCAGGACGGCGATCGCGTCGGCGAGGCCCGCGGTGACCGTCAGTTCACCCTGGTCGGCGGCGGTTCGGGCGACCTCCTGGGCGGCCAGGGCCCGAACCATGGGCGAGGCGTCTCGTTCCGCGCACACGAGCAGCCGTGCCGTTTGAATAGGAGAGAGACGGGGGGTTGCCACCGAAAGTGCGAGCCGGATCGGCCGGGTCGGAGCCCTTGGCCCACAATGCCGGCCGGTTGGTGGTCGTGCCCGTCGTGTCCCACGCTCGGAGGAGCCCATCCGGTCCGATCAGGTAGGCGCGGTTGCCGACGACGAGCGGCTGGTCCTTGTTTGCCCCGACGGAGGTCACACTCGGTTGGGCGAGGGTGTAGCGGTACCCGAGCGAGGGGGCCGAGCCCAGCCCGATAGTCGTCTCGGCCGGCTCGAAGGCGTTGTTGTCCGGACCGCGGAGCGCGGCGTTCCACGAGGCCGTGCCGGTCGTGATCACCCCGAGGACGATCGCCCCGGTCCGCGTGGCCCCCTTCGAGTCCGTCACCCGGACGGTCACCGAGAAGGTGCCGGTGGCACTGGTCGTGCCGGCGATCGTCCCGGAACTGGAGAGGGTGATGCCCGACGGGAGGGTGCCCGAGGCGAGCGCCCAGGTGTAGGGCGCCGTCCCCGCGCTGGCGGAGAGCGTGGACGTGTAGGCCTGGCCCGGCCGGGCCATCGGGAGGACGGTGGTGTCGATCGTCGGGCTCGGCGGGGCCAGCCCATAGACGAGCGTGCGGTGCGGGACGGTGCCACCGGCCGAGCCGCCCTGTTGGAGGGCGATCCTGCCGTTGCCGAAGGCGGAGGGCTGGCTGCCGTACATATTGTCGGTGAAGGTGATCCGCTTCAGCTCGGCGCCGCTCGCCCGGTTGAGGAGACCCAGCCGTCCGGGCCGATGACGAGATTGCTCGTCGTCACACCCGTGGCGACCCAGGTCTGGGCGCCCGTGGCGAGGTTCAGGCCGCGGATCCGGTCGTAGTAGGCGACGACGACCGTGGTCGACGTTGCCGCGACATCGTTGACGTCACCCGCCCCGGACGGGAGGAGGGCCTGCCACATCCGGGTGCCGTCGCTGAGGCGGTAGGCGAGGACCGCTCCGCCGGCGGCCCGGGCGACGGCCATGGTCCCGGTGATGCTGACCGTTTGCAGCGTCTGGCCCGGGTCGGTGTCGGCGGTCTGCCACTGGATCGCGTGGGGCGCCGCCTTGCCGAACGCCATGAGGTTGTTCCCGCAGTTGGCAATGACCTGGGTCGCCGTGGTGGCGATCTCGGTGGCAGTGGAGCACTCGGTCGACGTCAGGGCCCGGCTGGAGGCGATCGTGCCTCCGGCGAGGTCATAGACGAGCAGAGTCAGGGTCTCTGGAGCGGTCGGCGGCTTCGCAATGGTGTAGAGCTTGCCGCCATCGATGACCGTGGGCCCTTCGGTGGTCGCCCATTCCTGGTGGACCGACGCCGCTTTGGCGGTGGTGATGACCGTCTCACCGGGCGCCCAGCCAGTATGCCCGGCGTCGTGCGTGCCCTGGGTCCAGTTCTCCATGCTGGGCAGGGCGGCGATGACGATGGCGAGGGCCTTGCTCGCGGTCGAGCCGCCCGCACCGGCCACCTGCACGGTGAAGTTCGCGGTCCCGGCGGCGGTCGGGGTGCCGGTGATGGCGCCGGTCGATGAGTTCAGCGTCAGCCCGGCGGGGAGGGAGCCGGCGGTGACGGACCAGGTGAACGGGCCGGTGCCGGACGCGGTGAGGGTTGCGGCATACGCCGATCCCACCGTGCCGTCCGGGAGGCTGGTCGTGGTGATGCTCAGCGAGGGTGCCGAGATCGTGATGGTCAGTGGTTTGGTCGCGCTGGCGCCGCCCGCGCCGACGACCTTTGCGGTGAAGCTCGACGTGCCGGCCGTCGTCGGGGTGCCGCCGATCGCGCCGGTGGAGGCGTTGAGGGACAGACCGGCGGGGAGTGAGCCCGAGGCGAGGGACCAGGTGAACGGGCCAGTGCCCGAGGCGGTGAGGGTTGCGGCATACGCCGAAGAGACAGTGCCGTTGGGGAGACTGGACGTCGTGATCGAGATCGTCCCGGCGGTCACGATCGTGATGGCGAGGGCCTTGGTCGCCGACTTGCCGCCGGCACCGACGACCTTGACCTTGAAGGTCTTCTTGCCGGTCGCGGTGGGCGTGCCGGAGATGACTCCGGTCGACGCGTTCAGCGTCAGCCCGGTGGGCAGCGTGCCCGACCCCACGACGATGGACCACGTGAACGGACCCGTCCCGCCGGCGGTCAGGGTGGCGGAATAGGGCGACCTCACGACGCCGTTCGGCAGGGCGGTGGTGGTGATCCACACGCGGGTGACATTGAGGGCGAACTGCTTGGTCGCGCTCGCGCCGCCGGCGCCGACGACCTTGACGGTGAACGTCTTGGACCCGCCCACCGATGGAGTGCCGGAGATGACGCCGGCTGAACTCAGCGTGAGCCCGGTGGGCAGCGTGCCGACCGTGATCGACCACATGTAGGGGCCGCCGCCGGTCGCGGCGAGGGTCTTGGAATAGGCGATGCCGAGTTTCGCGGCCGGCAGCGGGCTCGTCGTCGTGATCGCAACGGTCAGCTTCGAGCGGGGTCCCGGGTCGGTGATCCGGTCGGCCACCGCGTGCGCACCGGCGGGGCCGTAGCCCACCAGGACGAGGAGGACCGCCAACAGCACCGTCAGTATGCCGCTGGCTCTCCTCCTCGTCCTGGTCTCCACACGCTCGTGCCCCCGAGCACCAGCCCCCGAGTCGATGCGTCCCGTCGAGCCGTTCCGTCCGCTCGAGCGCTCGAACTGCCTCGTCATCACGTCTTCCGTTTCCTGCGGTGTGCCGGACTCGATTTCACCGCGGAGGCAGCGTCCACCCCGCGTATTACACGGCGCTTACATATCGGCGCGTCGGTCCCCGCTGCGCGAGTCGCCAGCACGCTAGGGTCGCAGCGTGGAACCCGACATCGTGGTCGTCATGGGGGTCGCAGGGACGGGGAAGTCGACTGTGGCCAAAGGGATCTCGACGCTGATGGGGTGGACCTTCGCTGAAGGCGACGCCTTCCATCCGGAGGCCAACGTCGCGAAGATGCACAGCGGCATTCCACTGACCGACGAGGACCGGTGGCCGTGGCTGGACCTGATCGGAGACTGGATCACCGAGACGGTGGCGGCGGGGGACAGTGCTGTGGTCACCTGCTCGGCTCTCCGGCGCGCCTACCGTGACGTGTTGCGCCGGGGACGTCCCGCTGTCCGCTTCCTCCACCTGCATGACTCGCAGGAGTTGATCGCGGCACGGATGGGCGCCCGCAAGGACCACTTCATGCCGCCGAGCCTGCTGCCCAGCCAGTTCGCGACGCTCGAGCCGCTCGAGCCGGACGAGCCGGGTGTCGTCGTCAGCGTCGTCGGCGACGTGCCGGACGTCATCGAGCGCGCGATGGCCGCTCTCCACCTTGTCCCCCGTGAATCGGAAGGAGCCTACGAATGAGTGTGGTCCTCGGCCTTGCCCTGGCCGATGCGACGGAACCCCTCACGACCGCCGGGAAGGGGCAGTTGATCACCGCTGCCCTCCTCGGTATCGCCGTCGTCGTCATCCTGATCAGCGTTGCGAAGTGGCATCCCTTCCTCGCCCTCATCCTCGGCGCCGGAGTCATGGGTCTGACCGCCGGAGTGTCACCCAATGATGTGGTCACGAGCTTCACCGGCGGCTTCGGCAAGACCACCGGTGCGGTCGGTCTGCTGGTCGCGCTGGGGGCGATGATCGGAAAGCTGTTGCAGGACTCCGGCGGATCGGATTCGATCGTCGATCGCCTCATCACCGGAGTCGGGCCCAAGAAGCTGCCGTGGATGATGGCGCTGATCGCGTTCATTCTCGGGATCCCGCTGTTCTTCGAGGTCGGCGTGGTCCTGCTCGTCCCGGTCGTCATCCTCGTCGCGCGGAAGCTCGACCTGTCGCTGATGAAGGTCGGCATCCCCGCGCTGGCCGGCCTGTCGGTCCTTCACGGTTTCGTGCCACCGCACCCCGGCCCGTTGGTCGCCATCGATGCGGTCAAAGCGGACATCGGGACGACGCTGATCTTCGGTCTCATCGTGGCGGTCCCGACGCTCATCATCTCTGGCCCGCTCCTCGCGAGACTCGTGGACCGTATGGTGCCCAAGCACGCCCCGGCGCTGGCCGGCGGTGGCGGCGGACTCGTCGGGGCCCAAGGGATCGCGTCCGACGCCCCGCGGCTGGCGAAGCGACCGAGTTTCGGCGCTGCGGTCATCTCCATCACCCTGCCGGTCATCCTCATGCTCGCCCGGGCGATCGCCGAACTGTCTCTGGACAAGGGCAACTCCGTCCGGTCGTTCCTCGAGTTCCTCGGCAACCCGCCGGTCGCGTTGCTGCTGGCCGTCCTCGTCGCGATGGGCTTCCTCGGCTATGGCACGGGCATGAACAAGGCCCAGGTGGAGAAGTCTGTCGGCGGAGCACTCCCGGGAATCGCCGGCATCCTCCTGATCGTGGCCGCCGGTGGTGGCTTCAAGCAGATGCTCGTCGACGCCGGCGTCGGCAATGTCATCGGCGAGATGGCCAAGGGCTCGGGGCTGTCCCCGCTCATCCTCGGCTGGCTGGTCGCCGTGGGCATCCGCCTGGCCACCGGCTCGGCGACCGTCGCGACGATCACCGCGGCCGGCATCGTCTCGCCGATCGCGGCCGGCATGGACAAGCCGGGGCTCGCCCTGCTCGTCCTCGCCATCGGGGCGGGCTCGCTCTTCTTCAGCCACGTCAACGACGCCGGCTTCTGGCTGGTCAAGGAATACTTCGGGATGACGGTCGGCGAGACGATCAAGTCGTGGTCGCTCATGGAGACGGTCATCTCCGTCACCGGCCTGATCGTCGTGCTGATCTTCAACTTGTTCGTCTGACCTCGCCCGGGAAGTGCTGCGCCGCAACGGAAATCGTCCGTTGCGGCGCAGGACTTCCCCGGCATCGGGCGGGAAGGCCCGTGACTCAGCAGGCGGCGGCGAGCGTCGTCAGTTCGTCGTTGGTCGTCGGCGACTGGGAGGGCGTCCCGGAGGTGCTCGACGAGGACGGCGTGGTCGGAGGCGGCGACGTCGAACTCCCGGAGGTCGACGACGTCGGGTTGTCGCTGATCGCATTGGCGACCAGCGCCCGGACCTTGGCGAAGTCCGGGTCGGTGACGTCGATGACCTTGTTGGTGAGCGGGAGACTGCGGACCGTGCCGGTCTTCTGGATGCGTTCGACGAGTGGCACCCACGCCGGCAGCTGGGACTGGCCGATATCGACGCTGACATGTTCCTGGAGCACTTTGGCCAGCGCCGGATAGCGCAGCAGCATATTGGCCGGTGACACCTGGTCCAACAGGGCACCGACGACGCACCGCTGGCGCCGCATCCGGGAGAAGTCGTCCGACATGGCGCGGGAGCGGGCATACCAGAGCGCGTGATAGCCGTCGAGGTGCTGGACGCCGGGATCGATGTAGCCGGTCGTCCCGACGATCGTCCCGTCGGGCAGCGCCTTGCAGCCGATGCAGACCCGCTCTTTGACGTTGATCGTCACCCCGCCCATGGCATTGACGAGCGCGGCGAAACCGGACAGGTCGATGACGACCGTGTGGTCGATCCGCAGTCCGAGCGTCTCTCCAACCACGTCACGCGTCGCGGTGAGCCCCGGGTGCGAATCGCCCGGGAAGAGGTCGGCGCGTTCGGTGGCGAGCGTCCATACGGCATTGATCAGACATTCGCTGCCGCAGTTGTATCCATCGGGATAGATCGCGTGCAGGGGATTCGAGGCCGGGAACGGGACGCGTTCGAGATTGCGCGGTATGCCGATCAGCACCGTGTCGCCGGTCCGCGTGTTGATCGAGGCGACCATCATCGAGTCGGGTCGGACGCCGATGCGGTCGGGTCCGGCGTCGGAGCCGATCAGCAGCACGTTGACCCGGGGAACGGCCTTCCAGGGGTCGTCCTCGCCCACCTGAGGAACGGCCCCGGTCGAGCTGACGCCAGGAACCTGTGGCTCCTCCTGGAACACCGTGGAGACCAGGGAGCGCTGGAGCGCGAGCGTGCGGACCCCCCATGCGCTGGGGGCGACGATCGCCAGGCAGCAGAGGGTTGCCGTGAGCGTTGTGGCGAGTCGTTCGTCCCGGGTCGAATGGAACGGGCGCGCCAGGTGCGCGGTCGCAAGGATGGCGAGGCACCAGGCGACCGCACCGACGATGAGCGCGAAGATGAGCAGCCGCAGTGCGCTCGTCGAGACCCCGACGCTCAGAGCGGTGCCGATGACCCCGTGCCGGATGAGGCGATAGACGACGAATCCGGTCAGCGCGGCCGTCGCGAGAATGAAGGCGACACCGACCGGCCGGCGCCGGGTCCACAACAGTCCGGCGCCGGGAATGAGGGTGCTGAGGACGGTCAGCCCGAGGGCGCGGCGAAGCGGCCGGGACTGGATCACGCGCCCGGTGCTCGGAGTCACGTCGACATGGGCACTTCTGGCCATTGCCCGGTCGTCCCTTCCGTCACGCGCCCAGGCCGCAGGCCCGCGGCGCGATTGCTGCCGTCATGCTGTTCTGACGCGGCGGGGCTCGTTCCGGTTGGGGTGCGGGGCCGGAATCCGAGGTCACCGCGGCAGATCGTATCCGTCCCGGCTGACGGCGAGTAGTCCGTCGGTCACCAGGGCGTCGAGACAGCGTCTCAGGCGTGGTTGCGGGCACAGGCCGGACAGGGCGGCGAGCGGCACCGGGGCGGTCGCCGTGCGGACGACGGCGAGCACGGCCCCGCGGATCTCCCGATCGGTCCCCGCGTATCCCGGCGGGCGCCGCACCGGGCCGGCGTAGGCCGGGTGGCCCGCCCGGCGCCATACGCACAGGTCGGCGACCGGACACTCGCCGCATCGGGGGCTACGCGCGGTGCAGACGAGGGCGCCGAGTTCCATCGAGGCGACATTCCAGACGTTGGCGCGTGCGGTGTCGGGCGGGAGCCAGGCCGCCGCGAGATCGCGTTCCGCCCGGGTCTGACTCGGCGCCGCCCGCTCCTCGCCGAGCGCGATCCGCGCCAGGACGCGCCGGACATTCGTGTCCAGCACCGGTGTCGGTATGCCGTGGGCGAAGGACGCGACGGCCGCCGCGGTGTAGGCGCCCACCCCGGGCAGGGTCAGGAGGACCTCGGGGTCGTGGGGCACCTCGCCGCCGTGGTCGCGCACCATGACTCGGGCGGCGGCGTGGAGGTTGACGGCGCGGCGGGGATATCCGAGGCGATCCCAGGCCCGGATCGCCTCGGCGACGGAGTCGCCGGCGAGTGCGGCCGGCGTCGGCCAGCGCGCCATCCACGCCCGCCAGGGCGCGAGGATACGGGCGATCGGGGTCTGCTGGGCCATGATCTCGCTGACGTAGACGCCCCAGGGCGAGGCGTCGGGCCGGCGCCAGGGGAGATCGCGGCCGTGGACGGCATACCAGTCCAGGACGCGATCGTGGACCCCGCGGATGCGGTGTGGATCGCTGTCAGGTCGGTCGGAGGGGGCGCGCGTCACACGTATCGTTCGAGGATGCTCGACTCGGCGAGCCGGGTCAGGCCCTCACGGATGTTGCGGGCGCGGCCTTCGCCGACGCCGTCGACGGACTGGAGGTCTTCGTTGGAGGCGTTGATGAGCCGCTGGAGATTGCCGAAGTGCTCGACGAGTCGCTCGAAGACCGATCCGGGCAGGCGGGGCACCCGGCTGAGAATGCGATAGCCGCGCGGGGAGATGCTCGCATCGAGGCTGTCACCGAGGCCGAGGCCGAGGACTCGGGCGGACGCGGCGGGGTCGACGAGTTCGTTCTGATGGAGATCGGTCAGGGCGCTGCGGACCCCGGCCACCGCGTCGCCGTCGTGGTGGTCCCAGGGAAGGTAGTCACGGACGACCCAGTCCAGGTCGTCCATGAGGCCCGCGGTGAGTTCGTCGAGCTGCAGCGTCAGGAGGCGCCCGTCGACGCCGAGTTCCACGACATACGAACGGACCTCCTCGCCGATCCGGCGGACCATCTCCATCCGCTGGAGCACGGCGGCGACGTCGCGGACAGTGACGAGGTCCTCGATCTCGAGTGCGGAGAGCGTTCCGGTCACCTCGTCGAGGCGGGCGCGGTAGCGCTCGAGGGTCTGCAGGGCCTGGTTGGCGTGGCTGAGGATCGCGCTCGAGCCCTCGAGGACGTGGCGTCGGCCGGCGACATAGAGCGCGACGATGCGCATGGACTGGCTCACGGAGACGACCGGGAGGCCGGTCTGCTTGGCGACACGTTCGGCGGTGCGGTGTCGGGTGCCGGACTCGCTGGTCTCGATATTGGGGTCGGGCACGAGCTGGGTCGCCGCACGGACGATCCGGCTGATGTCGTTGTTGACGACGATGGCGCCGTCCATCTTGGCCAGCTCGCGCAGTCGCGTGGCGGAGAACTCGACGTCGAGCGGGAAGCCGCCGGTGCACAGGGAGTCGACATTGCGATCGTTGCCGAGGACGATGAGGGCGCCGGTGTTGCCGCGCAGGATCCGCTCGAGACCGTCGCGCAGTTCGGTCCCGGGGGCGACCGCGGCGAGGGTCGCGCGCAGCAGGTCGTCGTCCACGTGCGCCACTGAGGGTCCTTCGCTCGCATGCCTGGCGGGTCGGCACAGTCTACGGTCGTATGCCGATGCGCGTCGGCCGAGTTCGCCCACGTCGGGGGGCTGTCGGTGGTCGTCTCTAGGGTCGGGGTATGACGACGACCAAGACTTCCCGCGCCGGGTTCCGATGCTCCGAATGCGGGTGGACCGGGGCCAAGTGGGTGGGCCGGTGCGGGGAGTGCCAGGCGTGGGGGACGGTGAGCGAGGTCGGTTCGGTCGGGTTGCGCACGCGGGCGGCGTCGAGGGTGGCCCGACCGGCGGTGCCGATCGCGAGTGTCGACGTTCGGCGGGCGGTCGCCCGTCCGACGGGTGTCGAGGAGTTCGACCGGGTGCTGGGCGGCGGCCTGGTGCCCGGGTCGGTCGTCCTGGTCGCGGGGGAGCCGGGGATCGGGAAGTCGACCTTGCTGCTCGACGTCGCCGCCCGGGCAGCGCGGGCGGGGGCCCGGGCGCTCTATGTCAGTGGCGAGGAGTCGGCGGCTCAGGTCCGCTCGCGGGCGGAGCGGATCGGTGCGCTCGCGGACACCCTGTTCCTCGCGGCGGAGACCGATCTCGCAACCGTGCTCGGGCAGATCGAGCAGGTCGGGCCGGGGTTGGTGGTGGTCGACTCGGTGCAGACGATCGCGAGCGCCGAGGTGGACGGGTCGGCGGGCAATGTCAGCCAGGTGCGTGAGGTCGCCGCCGGAGTGATCGCGGCGGCGAAGGCGCGTGACATGGCGGTGCTCATGGTCGGGCATGTGACCAAGGAGGGGTCGATCGCCGGGCCGCGGCTGCTCGAGCATCTGGTGGACGTGGTGGTCACCTTCGAGGGGGAGCGGCACTCGCGGTTGCGGCTCGTGCGGGCGGTGAAGAATCGGTTCGGGCCGACGGACGAGGTCGGGTGCTTCGACCTGAGCGATGTCGGGATCGTCGGACTCCCCGACCCGAGCGGGCTGTTTCTGTCGACGAGGTCGGGGCAGGTCGCCGGGACCGCGATCACGGTGACCCTGGAGGGGCGGCGGCCGCTCGTGGCCGAGGTCCAGGCGTTGGTCGCGGCGAGCGTGCTCCCGACGCCCCGGCGTGGGAGTCACGGCCTCGACTCCTCGCGGGTGGCCCTGCTGTTGGCGGTGCTCGAGCAGCGGGCCAAGGTGTGCGCGGGCAGGGCGGACGTCTATGTCTCGACCGTCGGTGGGGTGAAGCTGCGCGAGCCGGCGACGGATCTCGCTGTCGCGCTCGCGGTCGCCAGCGCCGTGGCCGACATCGCGCTCGACCCGCGGACGGTCGTCATCGGCGAGGTGGGCCTGGCCGGCGAGGTGCGTCCCGTGCCCGGCCTGCCGCGCCGCCTCTCCGAGGCCGCGCGGCTCGCCTTCACCCGGGCGGTGGTTCCGGTCGGGACCCGGGGAGCGGGCCCCCTCCCGCCGGAGCTGACGGTTGTCGAGGTCGCCGACCTGTCCCAGGCCTTGCGCGTCCTCGGCCGGCCTCGCCTGCGCGGGTTGCCGGGCGGTGCGGGCGAGGGGTCTGTGGGCGTGGAGGCGGCGTCGGGCGACTGACCACGGGATTCCCGGGGCCGGTCAGCGGCGACGCCACCAGAGGTTGACGGCGTAGTCGACGCTTGTGCCGGAGTGCTCGGCGAGGATCACGTCGGCGGCGGCCGGGGTGAACTCGATCCGGACCAGCGCCTCCAACTCCGTGCGCGACGCGCACTCCCAGGCCAGCTCGAGTCGGTGGCGTTCAAAGCCTGCGCGACGCCAGAAGCGTTCCACCGCAAGGGGATCGTATGCCGGGTGGAACCGCGCGAACCACCCTCCGAAGGTCGAGGTGGTCGCGTCGTTGTCGACGATCACGGCGACTCCGCCCGGTCGCAGCACGCGCGCGACCTCCCGCAGGCCCGGCTCGCAGCCGGGCCCGAAGAAGTACGCCCACCGGGCGTGCACGATGTCGATCGACCGATCGGGCAGTGGCATTGCCTGCGCCGCCCCGATGAGGACGGCCGCCGCCACTCTCCGCGCAGCCAGCCGCTCAGCGGCGAGCCGGGCAAGCGGAGGATGCGGCTCGACGCCGATGACACGCGCGCCCCGAGAGACGAACTCCGGAAGGTGGAACCCCGTCCCGCAGCCGATGTCGAGGAGGTGAGCCTCGGCATACGGGTGGAGCGCGCCGATCGTCTCCTCGATCCGGTGGGCGCGGTCGAAGGCGAGGTTCTCGCGCTCGTAGGTCTCGGGGTGCTCCCAGATGTTGGGGCTCGCTCGGACGCCGCCGAGTTCGGCGGCGGCGCGACTCACCGCCGGCGGCGGGTGCGGCTGCCCGCGGGGTTGGCCTCCAGCGTGGCCGGATGCACCAGCAGCGGCAGCAGCGTTCGCGCCCCCCGGGCACGCAGCGCCTTGACCGAGAGGAGGTGGGCCTCGCAGCGCAGGACGAGCTCGGCATACGCCGGAGGACCCATGATCTCGGTGAGTTCGGCATGTGCGCTGCGATAGAGCGGCTCCCGGCCGACGTGGGCGTCGGGACTGCCGGTGCAATACCAGTCGAGGTCGTGTCCGCCCGGACCCCAGCCGCGCCGGTCGTACTCCGTGAGCGTGATCTCGAGATAGGACGTGTCGTCGGGAAGGGTGATGGTCCGATAGCTGCGCCGGATCGGCAGCTGCCAGCACACGTCGGGCTTGGCCGTGTGCGGATCCATCCCGTGGTGCACCGCATGCACATGAAGCGCGCACCCCGGACCACCCGGGAAGTCGGGATCGTTGAGGAAGATGCACGCGCCGTCGGCCACCCGGGTGGTCGTGGTGCGCCCGTCGCGGTCGGTCCACGCCCGTTGAGTCATGGTGCCGGGATGGTGCTGCCACTCCCCGGGCGTCAGCCGTGCGGCGACCTCGGCCACCCGGCGCAGATCGTCCTTGTCGGTGAAATGGGCGCCGAGAGTGCAGCATCCGTCGCTGGGGCGGTCGACATAGATCCCCTTGCACCCGGCGCCATAAATGCACGACCAGTTCGAGGTCAGCCAGGTCAGGTCACAGCGGAACCTCTGGTTGGGCTCCGCGGGATCATCGAACTCCACCCAGACGCGGGAGATCTCCAGCGGCGTCTCGGACATGCGCCAACCATAGGTTGGCATCCGGTCCCACGGCGCACTGAAACCGCCCCGATCGCGGGACGTAGCCTTCACGCATGCGTCTCGGCGTCATCGATATCGGCTCCAACACCGTTCACGCGCTGATCGTCGACGCCCACCGGGGTGCGCGACCGCTTCCGACGGCCTCACACCAGAGCGCACTGCGCCTGTCGGAGCACCTGCGGGACGACGGATCCATCGACGAGCCAGGCGTCGAGGCCCTCGTGACCTTCACCGAGGAGTCGCTCGACCTCGCCGAGAACGAGGGTGCCGAGGAGGTGCTCGCCTTCGCCACCAGCGCCATCCGCGAGGCGACCAATGGGCCCGAGGTCGTCGAGCGTCTCTCGGCCGCGAGCGGGCTCGACGTCACCGTCCTCTCGGGCAGTGACGAGGCGCGGGTGACCTTCCTGGCCGCGCGTCGCTGGTTGGGCTGGTCGGCGGGCACCCTCCTCGTCCTCGACATCGGCGGGGGGTCGCTCGAGATGGCCCAGGGGATGGACGAGGAGCCGGACGTGGCCGTGTCCGTTCCGCTCGGCGCCGGCCGGGTGACCCGGGATCTGCTGCCGGATGATCCGCCGACTCCGGAGGTGGTCCGTGAGGCGCGGCGCGCCGTCCGGGCACGCCTCGCGTCCTCGGTGCGGCCGCTCCTCCAGGCCGCGGGCCCCGACCACGTCGTCGGGACGTCCAAGACCTTCCGTTCCCTCGCTCGTCTCACCGGTGCCGCGCCGAGCGGCGATGGGCCGTATGTCGAGCGCGTCCTTCAGCGCGCGGCGCTCGCCGACCTCGTTCCTCGCCTCGCGTCGATGTCGGCGGCCGACCGAGTCCGCCTGCCCGGGGTGTCCGCGGCCCGGGCGCGACAGGTTCTCGCCGGGGCGCTCGTCGCCGAGGCCGCGCTGGACCTTCTGCGCGTCGAGCGGCTCGAGATCTGCCCGTGGGCGCTTCGCGAGGGGCTCATCCTGCGCCGCTTCGAGGAGATCGAGTAGCCCGCACCCGCCGACGCACCCGCCGACGCACCCGCGGGCGCGCCCCCGAACGCTGGTTACGCTGGATCCATGTCGCGACGTCCGGATGACGCGGTGACGATCCCGACGGGCCGCATCGCCCTGTCGAGCTCGTCCGTCTATCCGCAACCCACGGCGACGGCATTCGCCCTGGCATCCAAGCTCGGCTACGACGGCGTCGAGATCATGGTCTGGACCGATCCGGTCAGCCAGGAGGCCGGCGCCCTCACCGCCCTGGCGCGACTCCATGACGTCCCCGTCGTCTCCATCCATGCGCCGACCCTCCTTCTGACCCAACGGATCTGGGGGAACGACCCGTGGGTCAAGATCGACCGGTCGATCGGGATCGCCCAGGACGTCGGCGCAGAGACCGTGGTCGTCCACCCGCCCTTCCGCTGGCAGAAGGACTACGCACGCGACTTCGCGGCGGGAGTGGCCGAGCGGGAGGCGGAGAGCGGCATACGGATCGCGGTGGAGAACATGTTCCCCTGGCGGGCGCGCGGGCGGGAGGTGCTCGCGTATCTGCCGCACTGGGATCCGGTCGGTCAGGACTACCGCCACGTGACGCTCGACCTGTCGCACACGGCGACCTCGGGTTCCGATGCGATGGCGATGCTGCGCGACCTCGGTCCGCGGCTCGCCCACGTCCATCTCGCCGACGGAACGGGCGCGATCCGGGACGAACATCTCGTTCCCGGACGGGGAGCCCAGCCGTGCGGGCAGTTCCTCGAGGCGCTCGCCGAGGGTGGATACTCCGGCGACATCGTGCTCGAGGTCGCCACACGCCGGCTCGAACCCGATGCCCGAGAGCGTGATCTGTCCGAGGCGCTCGCCTTCGCCCGCCTCCATTTCGCCGGCCGGCTGGTCTCGTGAGCCCACGTGGCCGCCGACCCGCCGGTGCGGACACCCGCGGACTCATCGTCGAGGCGGCGCGGACCGAGTTCGCCGCGCAGGGGTATGCCGCCGCCTCCCTCCGCTCGATCGCCCGGCGTGCCGGGGTGGACCCCGCTCTCGTGCACCACTATTTCGCCGGAAAGACCGAGTTGTTCGGCGAGGTGATGACGCTTCCGGTGAGCCCGTCGATGCTGATCGAGCGGCTGCGTTCGGCCCCCCGTGACCAGGTCGGGGTGACCATCGCGCGCAGCTTCTTCACCCTGTGGGACACCCCCGTGGGTCGCGAGCGGCTGCGCGCGATCCTCGCGTCGGTGATGACCCACGAGGACGCTGCCCGCCCGATCCGCGAGTTCCTCGCCGACGAGGTCTTCACCCGGGTGGCCTCGTATGCCGATGGCTCACCCCTGCCTCCCGGCGAGGCCCGCCTGCGCGGCGGCCTCGCAGCGGGCCAGCTCATCGGCGTGGCGCTGTTGCGTTATGTCGCGGGCTACGAAGCGATCGTGGAGGCGAGTGTGGAGGGTCTCGTCGCCGCTCTCGCCCCCACCCTGCAGGCCCACCTCGTGGTGGACCTCCCGCCGGGGCTCACTCCGTCCGGCGACGCAGGGTCAGCGAGCCGAGCAGGAGGCTGACCGCGATCCACAGGCCGATGACGAGCAGGTCGGGGCCGACGTCACCCATCGGCTGCGCGAGCGTGGCGACCGAACCCATGGCGTCGACGGCATAGGACAACGGGAGCACGTCAGATAGTCGTTCGAGGACCACGGGCAGCTGATCGCGCGGGAGCAGCAACCCACACACGAGGAACTGCGGGAGCACGAACGCCGGCATGAACTGCACCGCCTGGAACTCGGTGTGCGCGAACGCACTCGCGAGCAAACCCAGCGCAGTGCCGAGCACCGCGTCGAGGACGGCGACGAGGACGAGCACCCACACCGGCCCGGCGACATCGAGCCCACACACCCAGATCGCGAACCCCGTCGCGACGAGCGCCTGGACGATCGCCATGACGCCGAAGGCGACGGCATAGCCGACCATGAAGTCGGCCTTGCCGAGCGGCGTGGCGAGGAGGCGTTCCAGTGTGCCGCCGGTGCGTTCGCGCAGGGTGGCGATGCTCGTGACGATGAACATGACGACGAACGGGAAGACGCCGAGCAGCGCCGGGCCGATCCGGTCGAAGACCATCGGCTTGTCCTGGAACACCCAGGCCAGCAACCCGATCAATACGCAGGGGACGACGAGCATGAGCGCGACCGTCCGGTGGTCGGCGCGGATCTGGCGCAGGACCCGCCCCGCGGTCAGCAGTGTGAGCCTGGGGTTCATGCCACCGCTCCCTGGGATTCGATGAGGCGCAGGAAGGCCCCTTCGGCGTCGGCGGCACCCGTCGTCTCCAGCAGGTCGGTCGGTGTCGTGTCGGCGATGATCCGCCCGTCCCGGATGAGCAGGAGGCGGTTGCAGCGGGTGGCCTCGTCCATGACGTGACTGGAGACGAGCAGCGACGTGCCGCCCGCGGCGAGCCGATGGAAGAGATCCCACAGGTCGCGGCGCAGCACCGGGTCGAGGCCGACGGTCGGCTCGTCGAGCACGAGCAGGTCTGGCGAAGCGACGAGGGCGGCGGCGAGACTGACGCGGGAGAGTTGCCCGCCCGAGAGGGTTCCGACCCGCTGGTCGCTCTGGTCGGTCAGGTCGACGGCGGCGATCGCCTCGGCGGTCGCGCTCGATGGGGCCGCGCAGACCGCGCCGAAATAGGCGACGTTGTCGTGAACCGTGAGATCGGCATACACACTCGGGGTCTGGGTGACATAGCCGACGCGATGGCGCAACGACGGCGACCCGGCCGGCTCGCCGAAGACCCGGATCTCCCCGCCCGCGATGCGTTGCACGCCGACGACGGAGCGGATGAAGGTGGACTTCCCGCCGCCGCTCGGACCGAGCAGGCCGACGACGGATGATGCGGGGATGCTGACAGTGAGATCGTGGAGGACGACCTTGCCCCCCCGGATGACACGCAGGCCGACGGCTTCGATGGCCAGGTCGTTATTCACCATGTGATGAAATGTAGCACCGCGGCGCCGGTGGCGCCAGCGCGTCAAGGGCGAGGTCACGCACGTCGGTTAGCCTTCTGACCCCATGGGACCCACGCGTGCCTGGCAGAGCGCCATGCGCCGGATCGCCGGCACCGAGGCCGTGTCGGACCATCTCGAGGCGACGGTCGCCGGCCGCGCCCTCCTCGCGCGCTTCGTCCCCGGTCCCGACGTCGCGGACGCAATGAGGGCCGCCGCCGACGTGCGCCTCACCAATCGGTGGGCGAGCCTGATGCGTCTGGCGGCACCGCCGTCGACGGCCGCCGACATCGACGCCACCATCTCGGCGTATGCCGCGGCGCTGCGCGCGCTCGCCGCCGCCGGTCTCGCCGCCCACCGCCGCGCGGACGTCACCGTTCGTCCGCTCGACCTCGGCGTCGCGCTGCCCGCGGGGGTCGACGCCGCGCACAAGGCCGCCCAGGCGCTCGCGGCTGCGGCGCGGGCCGCCGGGACCGGACTGACGCTCGCGTCGCCGAGGCGCGCGGACACCGGGGCGAGCCGAGCCGTCGCGTCCGCGGTGGTGAGGGACTTCCCGGAGACGCGGATCGGCATACGGACAGATCTGGCACGAGCCGAGTCCGACTGTGCCGCACTGTTTTCCGACGGCGTGTCCATCGTCTTGGTCGCGGGAGACGCAGACACGCACCGGCGGTTCATCCGGTGCGTCCGCCTCCTCGCGGACGCCGACGCGGCTGCGGTGTTCGCCGTCCACGACCCTCAACTCGTCGCGATGGTCACCTCCATCGTGCGTCGCACCGGCGTCGACCCGGCTCGCTTCGAGTTCGCGATGCCGTATGGCGCTCGCCCCGACCTCCAGCGCCGGATCGCCGATCGCGGGCACCAGGTGCGCGTGGTCGTCCCCTGGGGCGTGGCCTGGCGCGACCTCGTCGCGGCTCGATTGTCCGAACGTCACCGTGGCGCGTGGTTCCTCGCGCGTTCCCTGACCGACCGCGGCCTCGCGCCGATCCCGTGAGAGGACCTGAAGAATGACCATCGCCATCGTCGGCGGCGGCGCCATGGGCGAAGCCGTCATCGCCGGGCTCGTCCGCGATCCGGCCAGTCCCGCGGTCCACGTGGTCGAGAAGCGCGTGGATCGCGCGACCGAGTTGGAGACGCGGTATGCCGTCTCGACCTCCTCCGATCTCGCCTCCATCGCGGGCCACGACACCGTCCTCCTTGTCGTCAAACCTCAGGATGTCGACGCCGTGGCGCGGGCGATCGCCCCCCACCTGGCGTCCGAGGCTGTCGTCGTCTCGCTCGCTGCCGGTGTGACGACGGCCTTCCTCGCCGAACGGCTCCCCGGATGCGCCGTCGTCCGGGTCATGCCCAACACGCCGGCGCTGGTCGGCGAGGGGATGGCGGCGGTGAGCCGCGGCGCCGGTGCCAGCGATGCTCAGGTCGCTCGGGCGCTCGCCGTGCTGGGGGCCTGCGGGAAGGTCATCGAGGTCCCCGAGTCCCACCAGGACCTGGTCACCGCCGTGTCCGGGTCGGGGCCGGCCTATCTCTTCTATCTCGCGGACGCCCTCATCGAGGCCGGTGTCGTCCTCGGCCTGCCTCGGGCGACCGCGCGCGACCTGGCCGTGCAGACGCTGGTCGGCGCGGCGACGATGCTGCGCGAGACCGGAGAACACCCGGTTCTGTTGCGCGAGCAGGTGACCAGCCCGGGCGGAACCACGGCCGCGGCGTTGCGCGAACTCGACGCGCGGGCCGTCCGGGCCGCGATCGTCAGTGCGGTGGCGGCGGCGGCCACACGCTCGGCCGAGCTGGCGGGCGGGTAGTTCGCCCTCGGCATACCGGCCGGCGTCGTTGGGCACCATGTCGTGGTGGACACATAGAGTGACCCCCATGACGGACATTCAGGTGCGGGCCCTGACCGAGGACGAGTGGGACACCTTCCGGACGATCCGCCTCGCCGCGCTGACGGAGTCGCCGGACGCCTTCGTTGCGGACGCGGCCACCGAAGTGGACTATGACGAGGAGTTCTGGCGGGTGCGCCTGCGCCGCGCGCGTCGTCTGTATGCCGTGGCCGACGGGGAGGCGGCCGGGGTCGCCAGTCTCGGACAGCTCGACGGCGCCGAGAACACCGCAGAGATCTTCGGTCTCTGGGTCGACCCCGCGTGGCGGGGCAGAAGCGTCGCCGCGGCGCTCGTGCGACGCGCCAGCGAGGAGGCCGTCGAGGACGGATTCGAGCGGATCGCCTACTGGGTGAGCACCGACAACGGCCGGGCCGTCGCCTTCGCGTCCAGCTTCGGATTCCGGCCGACCGGTCGGCGCCGGCCGATGACGGTCAAGGGGGAGAACGGCGACGACGAGGAGGAGATCGCCATGGTCCTCTCGCTCGTTGGCGACCGCGGCGCGAGCTGGTAGCCCGAACGACCGACCGACGAGAGGGCGAGGTCAGGGCCGAGCGGCGAACCGCTCCATCAGCGTCGTCGGTCCAGTGACGATGAGGATGTCATGCGCGGTGATCTTGGTGTCGGGCTGAGCATGGACGAACTCACGCCCCGGGCCTTTCACGCCGACGACGGTCACGCCATACTTCTGCCGGATGTTGCTCTGCGCGAGCGTGAAACCGACAGTCTCCTGCGGAGGTGACATCGTGACGATGACGAACCCCTCGTCCACCTCGAGGTAGTCCAGGAGACCGCCGCCGACGAGATGGGCGACCCGGCGGCCGGTCTGTGCCTCGGGGAAGATCACCTTGTGCACGCCGATGCGCTCGAGGATCCGGCCGTGCTCGGGCGACAGGGCCTTGGCCCAGATCGAGGGAACGCCCGCGTCGACGAGATTCGCCGCGGCCAGCACCGAGGCCTCGACCGAGAACCCGATCCCGACGACGGCAGCCGGGAACTGGTCGACCTTGAGTTCCGCGATCACATGGGGGCGGGTCGCATCCGCGTGGACCACCCGGGTGAGCCGCCCGGCATACTCCCGTGCCGTCTCGGGGTCCTTCTCGACCGCGACGACCTGGTGTCCGAGGCGATTGAGCTCGAGGGCGGCCGCGCCGCCGAACCGTCCCAGACCGACGACGAGGACCGCGTGCTGGCGCTTGGCCACAGACCCCCTCCTCCGAACGCTGCCCGACCCGGCGAACACCACAGCGACGGGCGGGCGAAATGCCGGTAGCGTGCCAAGCATGGTCGCACAGTCGCGAGTTGTCTGGGATCGCAGTTTCACGGCATACGACTTCGGGCCGACGCACCCGATGAACCCCGTGCGACTCGACCTGACGGCCAGGTTGTGCGAGGCGCTGGGTGTGTTCGACGACGTCGAATTGATCAACCCCGATGTCCCCGGTGACGAACTCCTCGAACTCGTCCACGACCCGGCCTATATCGCGCAGGTCAAGGCGGCGTCCGCGGATCCGTCGGTCGCTGATCTCGACGCCGGGCTCGGCACCGAGGACGACCCGGCCTTCGTCGGCATGCACGAATCCAGCGCCCGCATCGTCGCCGGAACCGCCGAACTGTGCCGGCAGGTGCTCGCGGGTGAGATCGCTCACGGTGTGAACTTCTGCGGCGGTCTCCACCACGCGATGCGCGACCGGGCATCGGGCTTCTGCATCTACAACGACATCGCCGTCGGCATCCAGACCCTGCTGGACGCGGGCGTCGAACGCGTCGCCTACGTCGACGTCGACGTCCACCACGGCGACGGCGTGGAGAAGATCTTCGAGAGCGACCCGCGCGTCCTCACCGCCTCGATCCACGAGAACGGCCGAAACCTGTTCCCCGGCACCGGATGGGCGCGCGACATCGGCGTCGGCGCCGGTCTTGGGTATGCCGTGAACGTCGCCCTCCCGCCCGGCACCCGCGACTCCGCCTGGCTGCGGGCCCTCCGCTCCGCGATCGTGCCGGTAGTCCGGGCGTTCCGGCCCCAGGTGCTCGTGACGCAACATGGGTGCGACACGCACGCCGAGGACCCGCTCGCGCACCTCATGCTGTCCGTGGACGCGCAGCGCGAGGCCATGATCCAGATGCACGAACTCGCCCACGAGATCTGCGACGGCAGGTGGGTCGCCCTGGGCGGCGGCGGATATGAGCTGATCAACGTCGTCCCCCGGTCGTGGACCCACCTCGCCGCCATCGCCGGCCATCGACCCGTGCCCCTGACGACCACGATCCCCGACGCCTGGAACGAGCACGTCGACGCGACCTTCGGCCGCCCCGGCCCCCGCCGCATGGGCGACCTCGACCCCGCCGAGGGCGGCATCTGGGTCCAGCCGTGGGAGATGGGCTACAACCCCCACTCCGAGGTCGACCGCGCCATCATGGCCACCCGCGAAGCCATCTTCGGCCACTGGGGCCTCGACGTCTGGTACGACTGACCTTTCTGCTTCGGCTCGTCAACGCTCGGCGGGGCTCCCGCTGGCGCGGGATCCCCGTCTCGCTTGATCCTCGCCGAAGCCTCTGCTTCGGCTCGTCAACGCTGTGTCTCATTCTGGCGGCGGCTCCTCCTCGGCTCGCCTGCGCCCCGGCTCCTTCGTCGCCGGGTCACACGCTCCCCGCATCGTCGTCACCGCGGCCGTCCGCTCCTCGCTTGATCCTCGCCGAAGCCTCTGCTTCGGCTCGTCAACGCTGTGTCTCATTCTGGCGGCGGCTCCTCCTCGGCTCGCCTGCGCCCCGAGCTCCTTCGTCGCCGGGTCACACGCTCCCCGCATCGTCGTCACCGCGGCCGTCCGCTCCTCGCTTGATCCTCGCCGAAGCCTCTGCTTCGGCTCGTCCCCGGCTCCACCCAGCCCGACAATTTCGAATTGATGGCGCAATATCGGCGTGTCGCCTGGACAACCGCTGGACGAAGGCACTCACTTCACTGGCCTTCGGCTTCCACACGAGTCACAAGAACCTCTATGGTTGCTCGCACACGAGGTCAGTCACGCCGGAGGGGAAGCCGGCGCAATGCGCGAAAGAGAAGTGGTGTCCACATGGCCGAGCGTCAGCTTGCCGAGGTCCGGTTCCTCACCGTGGCCGAGGTGGCCGCGATCATGCGCGTGTCCAAGATGACGGTCTATCGGATGGTCCACGCCGGCGACCTGCCCGCCGTTCGCGTCGGGCGCAGCTTCCGGGTGCCCGAGGACGCGGTGCACGACTACCTCCAGAACTCCTACGTCGAGACGGCCTGACGCAGATCCCGCCCACGCGGGGCGCCTCGAGCGGAGCGATCGTTCGGCTCCGGCCCTCCACGCACCCGCGTGTTTGGGCGTCCCCATCCCGGGCGGTAGGCTCGGTCACCGGCTTCGGCGTGGGCTTCGGCGCACATCGCTGCCGATTCCGTCTCATTCTCATCGAAGGTCACCATGGGCTCTGTTATCAAGAAGCGGCGCAAGCGGATGGCGAAGAAGAAGCACCGCAAGCTGCTCCGCAAGACGCGCCACCAGCGCCGCAACAAGAAGTAACAGCGACCCGCCGCCCGCTCTCCGGGCGGGGGAGAGGAGCCGAGGGCGCATGCCCAACGTCGTCCTTCTGACCGGAATCTCCCGCCACCTCGGCGGCGCCTTTGCACGCCTTCTCTCACGGGACGACGCCATCGAGCGGATCATCGGGGTCGACGTGGTCCCGCCGCCGCATCCGGTGGGCCGGGCGGAGTTCGTCCGGGCCGACATCCGGTCGCCGATGATCAGCAAGGTCATCTCGGGCGCTTCAGTCGACACGGTCGTCCACATGAGCGTCATCGCGACCCCTCTCCATGTGGGCGGCCGGTCGACGCAGAAGGAGATCAACGTCATCGGTTCGATGCAGTTGCTGGCGGCCTGCCAGCGCGCCGCATCGGTCACCAAGCTCGTGGTCAAGTCGACGGCGGGCGTCTATGGCTCCTCTCCGCGCGACCCCGCGATGTTCCGCGAGGACATGGCGGCCAAGAAGCTGCCGGCGATCGGATTCGGCAAGGACTCCGCCGAAGTCGAGGGCTATGTCCGCGGCCTGGCCCGGCGCCGGCCGGATGTCGAGATCACCATGCTCCGGTTCGCCAATGTCATCGGTCCACGGGTGCGGACGGCAATGACGGACTACTTCACCCTGCCCCTCCTGCCAATGCCGCTCGGCTACAGCGCCCGCCTCCAGTTCGTCCACGAGGACGATGTCGCGTCGGCGATGGTGCGCGCCACGCACAGTCCCGGTGCGGGCACGGTCAATGTCGCCGGCGACGGGGTCATCACGATGCCGCAGGCCGTCGCCCTGACCGGACGACCCTTTCTCGCCGTGCCACCCGGCACGAGCGCCGCGATGAGCGTCGCCTTCCGACGCGCCGGCCTCATCGACTTCAGTCCCGACCAGCTCGAGCTCCTCGTCTACGGCCGCGGAATCGACACGACAGCGATGCGCACCCGGTTCGGGTTCGCGCCCGCCTACACCACCCGCGAGGCATTCGCCGACTTCGTCGCCGCAGCCGGTCCCCGACCGATCGACCTAGCCCGTCGCCGCGCCGCGGCGCTCGGGGCGGACATCGACCGTATGGTGCGCTCCGCCGCCGCCCGCATCCCGGGCGCCGGTGGCCTCGCCCTGGCTGGGACACTGTGACGATCATGTCCACTGGAAAGCGCCCTCCACGCCGTTCACCGTCAGTCGCAGCCGGTGCGGCGCGCGCCGCGGGGGAGCGGGCGCGACGGCATACGACCCCGCTCCTCGGCGTCGATGCGGTGACCACGGACTCGGCACCCGAGTCCGTCACACCCGACCAGAGGCCGCTCCCGCGCGCCCAGGCGGCCCGTCGCAGGAACGCCGACCCCGAGCGCTCCGCCGACGTCGCCGCCTCGACCGGCCATCCGTCGGCGATCCGCCCGGCCAACGCGCCGACCGATCGCCCGACCCCCGACCGTCCGACCCCCGACCCTTCGAAACCCGACCTGTCGAACCCCGACCGGCCGCCCCGTTCCCAGGCCGCCCGCCCACGCCTTCAGGTCGTCCGGGACGGCCACATTCCCGAGCGGCCCGACACCATGCCCGCCCTCACCGAACTCGCCGACGCGATCGCGTCCGCGGTCACCTGGGTGGCCGGAAGGTTCGGCGTGGACACGGACACGGCGCAGGCGCAGGTCGCCGAGACCGTCGCGTTCATCCGGCGCCGGGTCGACGGCGACTTCACCGTCGATGACTTCGGCTTCGACCCCGACTATGCCGAGCACGTCTTCTATCCCCTTCTTCGGCCCCTCCAGCGGAGCTGGTTTCGCACCGAGGTCCGCGGGCTCGAGCACATCCCCGCATCCGGGGGCGCGCTGCTCGTCGCCAACCACTCGGGGACGATCCCGCTCGACGCGCTGATGACTCAGCTCGCCATCCATGACGGGCATCCCCAGCACAGGCATCTGCGTGGACTCGGCGCCGACCTCGTCTTCAGTACCCCATTCGTCGGTGAGGCCGCCCGGCGCGGCGGGTCCACTCTCGCGACGACCGCGGACGCCGAACGGCTCCTCGCCGCCGGTGAGCTCGTCGGTGTCTGGCCCGAGGGTTTCAAGGGGACCGGCAAGCCGTTCCGCGAGCGCTACCGACTTCAGCGTTTCGGGCGCGGGGGGTTCGTCTCGACCGCGCTCAAGGCGGGCGTCCCGATCATCCCGTGCGCGATCGTCGGTGCGGAGGAGGCCTATCCCCTCCTCGCCAATGCCAAGCCGCTCGCCCGGCTCTTCGGCCTGCCCTATGTCCCGATCACGCCGACCTTTCCCCTCCTCGGCCCGCTCGGATTGATCCCGCTGCCGAGCAAATGGCTCATCGAGTTCTGCCCACCCATCGAGACGGCCTCCCTCGGAGGGGGATCGGCGGACGACCCCGCCGTGGTCTTCGACCTCACCGACCGGGTGCGCGAGACGATCCAGCAGACCATCTATTCGCTCCTGGTCCAGCGCCGATCCGCCTTCCACTAGTCCGTATGCCGTCCCCTCCCGATCTCCCGTCCGCCCCCGTCGTGCTCGTCACGCGGGACCGGTGTCATCTCTGCGAGGTGGTTCGGCCGGTCCTCGCCGAGGAGGCTGCGGCCGCCGGGCTGAGATGGGCCGAAGTCACCCTCGACGAGCGCCCCGATCTCGAGCCGCGGTTCGGCGAACTCGTCCCCGTGACCCTGGTCGACGGGGTGGTTCACGACTACTGGCGGCTCGACCGCGACCGATTCCGGAATGCCCTCGCCGCCCGGACGTGAGGCTCAGGTCAGGCATCGCCGTCGGTTCCGGGAGCCCCTCCCCGGGCGGACGTGAGGCTTGCCACCTGGGCCCGGCATACTTTGTGCAGTCGTTCACAAGCGCGTAATGTGAATCTCCGTCGCACGAACCACGCCGGTCACCTACGTGGATGGCCGAATCCCGTTCCGAGAGGGGTCCTCCGGCATGTCGACCGCGCTGCCGCGTCGCGGCATCCCGGACGCCACCGTGGCGCGACTGCCGGACTACCTTCGGGTCTTGACCGGGATGGCCGCGCGCGGCATACCGTCGACGTCGTCTCAGCAACTGGCCGCGGCCGCGGGCGTTCGGCCGGCCAAGGTGCGCAAGGACCTCTCCCACCTCGGCACCCACGGCGTGCGCGGCGTCGGCTACGACGTCGATCATCTCGCCCTCCAGATCGTCACTGAACTCGGGCTCGCCCGAGACTGGCCCGTCGTCATCGTCGGGATGGGCAACCTGGGTCGGGCGCTCGCGGCATACGGCGGCCTGTCGCACCGGGGTTTCCGGATCGTCGGACTGTTCGACCACGACCCGGCGATGGTCGGCCAGGTCGTCGCCGACATCGAGGTCGCCGACATGAGCCGGCTGCCGCTCGTCGCGGTCGACGGTGACGTGCTCGGCGTCATCGCCACCCCGGCGGAGTCGGCCCAGGAGGTCACCGACGCACTGGTGGCGGCGGGGGTCACCTCGATCCTCAACTTCGCTCCGGGTTCCCCCGCCGTACCCCCTCACGTCGAATTGCGCAAGGTCGATCTCGCGACCGAGCTGCAGATCCTCGCGTTTCACAAACAGCGTCGCGACCCGGCCGCGAAATGGGCGAAGGTGGTCTCATGAGCCTGCTCGTCATCGGGGTCTCCCACCACAACGCGAGCGTCGACCTCCTCGAGCGCCTCAGCCTCGACGCGCCCCGGCGCGAGAATCTGCTCGCCGGGCTCTGCGGGCGCGAGAACATCGCGGAGGCCATCGTGGTCTCCACGTGCAACCGGACCGAGGTCTATGTCGAGGCGCTGACCTTCCACGGGGCGGTCAGCGAGGTCACCGATCTCCTGCTCGAGCAGGCGGGGACCGACCGGGACGACGTCCACGAACGCCTCTATCTCCACTTCGAGGACCGGGCGATCGCCCACGCTTTCCGGGTGGCCGGAGGCCTCGACTCGATGGCGATCGGCGAGAGCCAGATCCGCGCGCAATTGCGCCACGCGCTCCGCGAGGCGCAGGAGGCGCGCCGGGTCGGCCCAGCACTCAACACGCTGTTCCAGCGCGCCCTCCGCGTCGGCAAGCGCATCCAGACCGACACCGGCATCGGCGCCGTCGGTCACTCCCTCGTCGACGCCGGCCTGCGTCTCGCCGAGCAGCACGTCGGCCCGGTGGCCGCAGCGCGCGTTCTCGTCGTCGGGGCGGGTGCCATGGCCGCCCTCGCCGCGACGACCGCGGCCCGGGCGGGTGCTGACGTCACTGTCGCCAACCGAACCCTCGCCCGCGGTCAGGCGCTGGCCGACCGCATCAGCGGACGCGCCATCCGCCTCGGCAACCTCGCCGAGTCCCTTCCCGACGCCGACATCGTCGTGGCCTGCGCCGGCTCGCCCGGCACCCTCGTCGGGCGCGTCGACGTGGCCGCGGCGCTTGCGACCCGTGGGGGACGGCCGGCGGCCTACGTCGATCTCGCGATGCCGCATGACATCGACCACGACGTCGCCGACGTTCCCGGCGCCACCAGGATCGGTCTCGACGCCATCGGGACGCTGCTGCACGACCAGGGCGCCCTGCCCGCCGTGCGGGCCGCCGAGGAGATCGTCACGGCCGAGGTCGCCGGCTATCTCACCGCCCGGGCGTCCGAGGCCGCCGCCCCGACGATCGCTGCCCTGCGTGCCCGCGCCAACGACGTCCTCACCGGCGAGCTCGCCCGGCTCGAAGCGCGCACCCCCGGCTTCGATGCCCGCGACCGGCACGAGGTCGAGGTCGCGATGGGGCGTCTCATCGACAAGCTCTTGCACGCACCGACGGTCCGTTTCCGCGAACTCGCCGCCCGCGGGAGCCTCGCGGCGTATGCCGAGGCCATCGACGCGCTGTTCGCCCTCGACCCGCATGCCCTTGCTGCGGTCGAGTCGCCGATGGTCCTGCCGGAGGATCCGGGGGGCCGGAGATGACCGTCCTGCGTCTCGGCACCCGCCGCTCACTCCTGGCCCTGACCCAGTCGGGGCAGGTCGCCGACCGGCTGCGGGCCCTCGGGCATGAGGTCGAACTCGTCGAGATCGTCACGGAGGGTGACCGCAGTCGCGCTGCCCTCGACGTCATCGGCGGAGCCGGCGTGTTCGCCGCGGCGTTGCGGGAGGCCCTGCGTGCCGCCGTGGTCGACCTCGCCGTCCACTCCCTCAAGGACCTCCCGACGGCTCCCCATCCGGGCCTCGTCGTCGCCGCGGTGCCCGCGCGTGCCGACGCCCGGGACGCGCTCATCGCCCGCGACGGAAGGACGCTCGGGGAACTGCCGCCCGGAGCCCGGATCGGCACCGGCGCGCCTCGCCGCATCGCACAGCTCGCCGCGCTCGGCCTCGGACACCGATGCATCGGCCTGCGCGGCAACGTCGAGACCCGGCTCGGGCGGGTAGCCGCTGGCGATCTCGACGCCGTCGTCCTCGCCAAGGCGGGTCTTGACCGACTCGGCCTGACCGATCGGATCACCGAGATCCTCGACCCGATCCAGGTTCTCCCGGCCGCCGGCCAGGGCGCGCTGGCCGTCGAATGCCGCGCCGACGACGACGCGCTCGTCGCCGCCCTCGGTGCGCTCGACGACGCGGACACCCGCGCCGCCGTCACCGCGGAACGGGCCGTCCTCGCCACCCTCGAAGCCGGCTGCACCGCCCCCGTCGGGGTCCTCGCCGACGTCGTCGACGAGGGGGACCGACTCGGGCTGTTCCTCCGGGCGTTCGTCGGCACGGTCGACGGCGCCGTCGAACTACGCCGCTCGCACACCGGCCCGGCGGGCGACCCGGCACGGGTTGGCCGCGAACTCGCCGAGCGACTCCTCGACGAACTCGGCCCCGACACCGCCCTGGTGACCTCACGCCCGCCGGGCGCCGCGCACCCGAGTGCGGAGACGGCATACGTCTCCACCGACCACGACCGACACCCGAGAGCGAGCGCGCAGTGAGCACGACGACCTTGCCCGCGGCGCGATCGCGCGCCGTCCCCGCCGCGGTCGCCTTCGTCGGCACCGGGCCCGGGGACCCAGCCCTGCTGACCCTGGCGGCCGTCGACGCGCTGCGGCACGCCGATGTCGTCGTCACCGATCAGTTGACGCCACTTTCCGTGGTGACCGGCCACGCCCGGCCAGGGGTCGAGATCATCGACGCCTCCCACGGAGACCACGGACAGGAACTCACCCACGCCTCACGCGCCAAGCTCGTCGTCCAGGCGGCCAAGGACCACCCTGGCGGGCGCATCGTCCGGCTCATGGACGGCGACCCGACCATCTTCAACGGGTTGGCCGAGGAGGCCCAGGCGTGTCGTCGCGCGGGGATCGTCATCGACATCGTCCCGGGCGTGTCCGCGGTCACCGCGGTTCCGGCGTATGCCGGGGTGCCCCTGACCAGCCCCGCTTGCTCGAGCGTCGTGGTCATCTCCGCGGGCAGTTCCGCGGTCGACTACCACCATGCGACGGCCGACTCCGTCAGCGTCGTCCTGCTCGGTGGGGCCCGCGAACTCGCCATCGGACTCGCCAGCCTCGCGGAGGCGGGCCGTGCCGGGACGACACCCGTCGCGCTCATCGAACGCGGGACGACGACCGAGCAGCATACGGTCGTCACGACGATCGAGCGGGCGGCGACAGTCGTCGCCGAGCTCGGGCACCCGTCGCTCGCCATCGTCGGGCCGACGGTCGCCCTCCACGACCAGTTGGCGTGGTTCGAGTCCAAGCCGCTGTTCGGGTGGAAGGTTCTCGTGCCCCGGACCAAGGAGCAGTCGACCCCGGTCACCGGCGCTCTCGCCGCGCATGGTGCCTGCGGGGTCGTCGTCCCGACGATCAGCGTCGAACCGCCGCGCACCCGCCACCAGATGGACAAGGCGATCACGGGGCTGGTGACCGGGCGCTACGAGTGGGTCGGGTTCACCTCGGTCAACGCGGTGCGCGCGGTGCGCGAGCGGTTCGAGGAGTTCGGGCTCGACGCGCGGGCCTTCGCTGGGCTCAAGATCGCGGCGGTCGGCGGGGTCACCGCCGAGGCCCTCCGCGCGTGGGGGCTGAATCCCGATCTGGTGCCGTCGGGGGAGCACTCGGCGCGTGGGCTGCTCGAGGAGTGGCCCGAATACGATCCCCAACTCGACCCGATCAACCGCGTCTTCCTGCCCCGGGCCGATATCGCGACCGACACCCTCGTCGCGGGGCTGCAGGACCTCGGCTGGGAGGTCGAGGACGCCACCGCCTACCGCACGGTCCGCGCCGCACCGCCCCCGGCCGAGACGCGTGAGGCGATCAAGGGCGGCGACTTCGACGCGGTCGTCTTCACCTCCTCCTCCACGGTCCGCAATCTCGTCGGGATCGCCGGAAAGCCGCACGCCTCGACGGTGGTCGCCTGCATCGGCCCGGCGACGGCGCGCACGGCTGAGGAGCATGGGCTGCGGGTCGACGTCCTCGCGCCGGAGGCGTCGGTGCCGGCGCTGATCGAGGCGCTGGCCGAGTTCGGTCGTGCGCGGGCGCGGCATGCAGCGGAGACGGGCTCGGTCCTGCTGCGCCCGAGCGTCCAGCGGCGGATGACCGCCCGGAGGCGCGCCCGGTGACGGGCTCGGTCGTCGGCTCGGCCCCGGTCGGATCGTTCCCCGCCGTCCGGCCGCGGCGGCTGCGGGCGACGCCCGCGCTGCGGCGGCTCGTCGCGGCGACGCGGCTGCACCCGGCCGAACTCGTCCTGCCCGTGTTCGTCCGGGCGGGGATCGAGGCGCCGGTGCCGATCGGGGCGATGCCGGGGGTGGTGCAGCATACGGTCGAATCCCTGGTCGCCGAAGCCGGTCGGTGCGTCGAGGCGGGACTCGGCGGGATCATGCTGTTCGGTGTGCCGCGGGCGAAGGACGCAGGCGGGAGCGGTGCCGACGACCCCGCCGGGATCCTCAACGTCGCCACCCGGGCGGTCGCTGACGCGGTCGGCGACCGGCTCGTCGTCATGACCGATCTGTGCCTCGACGAGTTCACCGATCACGGGCACTGCGGCGTGCTCGACGATGCCGGGCGGGTCGACAACGACGCGACCCTCGAACGGTATGCCGCGATGGCCCTCGCGCAGGCCCGTGCCGGATCCGGGATGCTCGGGTTGTCGGGGATGATGGACGGCCAGGTCGGGCACGTCCGCGCCGCCCTCGACGCGGCCGGATTCACTGACGTCACCCTGCTCGCGTATACCGCGAAATACACCTCCGGACTCTACGGACCCTTCCGTGAGGCGGTGGCGAGTTCCCTGGTCGGGGACCGCGCAACCTATCAACAGGACCCGGCGGGCGGCGTGCCGGAAGCGCTCCGTGAGCTGGCCCTCGATGTCGCTGAGGGGGCCGATGTCGTCATGGTCAAGCCCGCGGGCCCCCATCTCGACATCCTCGCGGCGGTGGCCGCGGCGTCGCCGGTTCCCGTGGCGGCCTACCAGATCTCGGGGGAGTTCAGCCAGATCGTCGCCGCCGCGGACCGGGGATGGATCGACCGGGAGCGCGTGGTGACGGAGTCGCTGCTCGGCATCCGGCGGGCGGGAGCGCAGATCATCCTCACGTACTTCGCGCTCGAGGTCGCCGGCTGGCTGTGACGACGACGGCCCCGCCGGAAGATCCGGGCGGGGCCGACGCGGGCGGGCGGGTGCCGCTCAGGCGCTCGTGACGTGGCTCAGGCGGTCTTGACGAGTTGGACGTCGAGCACGATCTTGATCTTGTCGCTGACCAGCACCCCGCCACCCTCGATGGCGGCGTTCCAGGTCAAGCCCCAGTCCTTGCGGTTGATCTCGGCCTCGGCCTCGAAGCCGGCCTTGGTGTTGCCCCACGGGTCGGCCTGGGTGCCGTTGAACTCGACCTCGAAGGTCACCTGCTTGGTGACGTCCTTGATGGTGAGGTTGCCGGTGAGCTCGTCACCATCGAAGGACGTCGAGACGAAATGCATCGTCGGGAAGTTCTCGACATCGAAGAAGTCGGCGCTGCGCAAGTGCGCGTCACGGTCGGCGCTGCGGGTGTCGACAGACGCCATCTGGACGGTGACGTCGACAGATGACTGCGTCACCGGGGAGCCGACGACGACGGTGCCGGCGACGTCGGCGAAGCTGCCGCGAACCTTGGTCACCATGAGATGACGAGCGACGAACCCGACCTCGGTGTGGCTCGGGTCGACGCTCCAGGTGCCGGCGGGAAGGTGCTCGATGCTGCTCATGGTGACTCCTCAGGTCTGGTGATGGTTGCTCTAACGTAGCGTTATGTGCTTAATATTTCAACTATTGCGCCTTCTGTCAATTCCGGTCCCTTGACCTGGCACAATTGAGAGCGCCATGACGACGTCCACGCCTCCTGCTGCCGTGCAGACGCGTTGGCTCACCGACTCCGAGCAGCGCGCCTGGCGGGCCTACCTGCGCGCGTCGCGGCTGCTCGAGGTCGCCCTCGACCGGGCGCTGTCCCCGTCGGGGACGCAGTTGTCGGAATACGAGGTCATCAGCATGCTGTCGGAGGCTCCGGGGGGCCGGCTGCGGATGTCGACGCTGGCCGACCTCGTCGTTCAGTCGCGCAGCCGGATCACGCACACGGCCGCGCGCCTGGAGAAGCGCGGCTGGGTCGTCCGCGAGGCCTGCCTCGACGACCGGCGCGGGGTCGAACTCGTCCTCACCGAAGAGGGCCGGGCCGCCGTCGACCTCATCGCGACCCAGCACGTCGACTCCGTGCGCTCCTGCCTCATCGACAATCTGGAGCCGGCCGAGTTCCTCGCCCTCGGCCATGCGATGCAGAAGGTCCGCGACGCCCTCGCCGAGGAGGGGCAGGCCTCCGACGCTGTCGGCGGCTGAGGGTGCCGGCCGGGGCGCCCAGGCGACGCTGCGACAATCGGACGTATGCCGGTTCCGCCCCTGCCCAGCGACGCCCCTGCCTCCGCGGCTCTCTTCGACCGCGCTCGCGCGGTCATTCCAGGCGGGGTCAACTCGCCGGTCCGCGCCTTCCGCAGCGTCGGAGGGACGCCGCGGTTCGTCGCGTCGGCCCGGGGGGCATGGCTGACCGACGCCGACGGCCGGGAGTATGCCGACCTGATCGGTTCCTGGGGGCCGATGATCCTCGGGCACGCGCACCCCGACGTGCTCGAGGCCGTCGCGCAAGCGGCTGCGCGGGGGTTCTCCTACGGGACGCCGAGTGAGAACGAGGTCGCGCTCGCCGAGGAGATCGTCGCCCGGGTCGAGCCGGTCGAGCAGGTCCGGCTCGTCTCGTCGGGGACGGAGGCGACGATGAGCGCGATCCGCCTCGCCCGTGGGGTCACCGGCCGCAGCCGCGTCGTCAAGTTCGCCGGGTGCTATCACGGGCATGTCGACGCGCTCCTCGCCGCGGCGGGTTCGGGGGTCGCGACCTTCGGGCTGCCGGACTCGGCCGGGGTGCCCGCGAGCGCCGCGGCGGAGACGATCGTGTTGCCCTACAACGATGTCGTGGCGGTCGAGGCGGCCTTCGCCGCCGACGGCGAGCACATCGCCGCGATCATCACGGAGGCCGCCCCCGGCAACATGGGGGTCGTGCCGCCCGCGCCCGGCTTCACCGAGGCGCTGCGCCGGGTCACCCGTGAGCACGGCGCTCTGCTCATCTCCGACGAGGTGATGACGGGTTTCCGGTGCTCGGCGTCGGGGTGGTACGGCCTCGAGGGGCCGTATGCCGCAGGCGCCCCCGATCTGTTCACCTTCGGCAAGGTCATGGGCGGGGGATTCCCCGCGGCGGCATTCGGCGGGAGCGCCGAACTCATGGCGCGGCTCGCCCCCGAGGGGCCGGTCTATCAGGCCGGCACCCTGTCGGGGAATCCGGTCGCGACGGCAGCCGGTCTCGCCACCCTGCAGCGGTGCGACGCGGCGCTGTATCACCATCTCGACACGGTCGCGCACACGATCGTAAACGCGGCGGTGAGCGCACTGGCGGAGTCGGGCGTGCGGCATACGGTCCAGTGGGCGGGGTCGATGTTCTCGATCTTCTTCTGCGACGGGCCGGTGACGAACTACGACGAGGCGAAGCGGACGGATTCGGGCGCGTATGCCGCGTTCTTCCACGCGATGCTCGACCAGGGCGTGCACCTGCCGCCCAGCGCGTATGAGGTGTGGTTCGTCTCCGGCGCCCACGATGATGCGGCGGTCGAGCGCATCCTCGGCGCGCTGCCGGCCGCCGCTCGCGCCGCGGCCGGGGCTGTCGGAGGTCGCGGTTAAGTTGGGTGTCGGCCGGTGACCGATCCGGCCGTGGAGTTTCGGTGAAAGGACCGGGGGAGATGTTTCGGCGTATGGCGATGCTCGCCGCCCTGACGACGGCGTTGCTCGGGCTGTGGCCCGGTGCGGCGCAGGCGTGGCCGGGCGGGGCGCGTGCCGCGGGTGGGGTCCAGGCGATCGCCGCGGGCAAGCTGCACACGTGCGCGGTCACGAGCACGGGCGCGGTGAAGTGCTGGGGCGCGGGGGGTGACGGACAACTGGGCAATGGCGCGCGCGCCAATGCCGCGAGGCCGGTCCAGGTGGCCGGCCTGACGAGCGGCGTGCGGGTGCTTGCGAGCGGGGGGCGGCATACGTGCGCCGTCACGGCGGCCGGGGCGGTCAAGTGCTGGGGGGACAACGGCTACGGCCAGCTCGGGACCGGCACGACCACGTCCACGACGAAGCCGGTCCAGGTCGCCGGGCTCACGTCGGGTGTCACGGCCCTCGCCGCGGGGACGGACTTCACCTGCGCGGTTCTCGGCAGCGGGGCGGTGTCGTGCTGGGGGCGCAACCACCGCGGCCAGCTCGGGACCGGGACGACGACCGATGTGCGCCGGCCCACTCCGGTGGTCGGCCTGACGCGCGGGGTCACCGCGGTCGCTGCCGGAGACGCCCACACATGTGCGGTCGTCTCGGGTTCCGTCAAATGCTGGGGTTTCAACCTCAACGGCCAACTGGGCAACGGGACCGCGGTCGCCGCGTCCAGGCCCGTGCAGGTCGTCGGGCTCACCTCCGGCGTGGCCGGCGTGTCGGCGGGATATGCCGGCACGTGCGCCGTCACGACGGCCGGGGCGGTGAACTGCTGGGGCTGGGCGACGACCGTCGGCAGCGGCACGACGCGGGATGCGTTCACGCCGGTCCAGGTCCGCGGCCTGACCAGCGGCGTGCGGGAGCTCGGGTTCGGCTGGTTCCATGCCTGCGCGGTGACCGGAACCGGAGCGGCCCGCTGTTGGGGCTACAACACGACCTACCAGCTCGGCGTCACCGGCGGCGCCTCCCTCACCCCGACCCAGGTGACCGGTCTGTCCTCGGGAGTCGTGCAGATCACCGCCGGGTGGGGACACTCGTGCGCCCGCACCACGACGGGCGTGGTCAAATGCTGGGGTTACAACGCCGACGGGCAACTGGGAGCGGGCAGCACCGGGGCGCAGTCGGCGACCCCGGTCACGGTCGCCGGCCTCTGACCCGGTCGCGATGAGCCGATGTCACCAACGCCAGGCGGGCGACCGATGCCAGGTCGCCCTGCCACAATCGCCCCATGAGTGAGCGCACCACCGTCCACCTCGTGCGCCACGGCGAGGTCTACAACCCCGACCGGATCCTCTATGGCCGGCTGCCGGGCTATCACCTGTCGGACCGGGGGCGGGCGATGGCGACGGTCGTCGCCGATCACCTGGCCGGCCACGATGTCGCCCACGTCGTCGCCTCCTCGCTCACGCGCGCGCGGGAGACGGCGGCACCGATCGCGGCGCGGCATACGCTCCACGTCGAGACCGACGACCGGGTCATCGAGGCGGCCAACGACTTCGAGGGGAGCGAGGTCGCCCTCAAGACCTTCCTCGCCCCGCGCACCCTCCTGCGCTACCGCGACCCCCTGCGTCCGTCGTGGGGCGAGCCCTATGCCCAGATCGCCGCCCGGATGTCGGCGGCGATGCGGTCGGCGCTGGAGGCGGCCCGCGGACGTGAGGCGGTCATCGTCAGCCACCAGCTGCCGATCTGGGTCTCGCGCCTCCACGCCGAGGGGCGCCGCCTCTGGCACGACCCCCGCTCCCGCCAGTGCTCACTGGCGTCCGTGACCTCGTTCACCTATTCCGGGGACGACCTCGCGTCGATCGCCTATGCCGAGCCGGCCCGGGCGCTGTTGTCAGACGAGACCTCTAGCGTGGGCGCGTGAGTCGTATGCCGTTCCCCGCCTCCCCGGCGGCCCCGCCCCTGGATGCCTCCCCCCTGGCGTGGCCGCCTCCGGGGCGCGCCCGCCGGGCCCGCGCCGCGGTGGCCCTCCTCGCGGTCCTCGGGCTCGGCTTCGGGGTCACCGGATGCTCGTCCGACCCCGACTCGGTCTCCGGCCAGGCCAAAGACGGTTCGCAGAAGAACTTCATCTCCGGTGACGGCACCGTCCAGGTCATCGCGCCCGACCGGCGCCTCGACCCGGTCACGTTCACCGGGACCACGGTGGATGGCAAGCCGTGGTCGACCGACTCGACCCGCGGCAAGCCGCTCGTCGTCAACATCTGGGCGTCGTGGTGCCCGCCGTGCCAGGCCGAAGCACCGACGATCAAGGCGGTGTCGGAGAAGGCCGAGTTCGCCGGCAAGGTCGGTTTCGTCGGGATCGACCAGCGCGAATCCGCTCAGACCGGCCTCGCCCAGGTCCAGTCGTGGGGCTACGCCTTCCCGAACCTCCAAGACGATGGAGGGATCGCCATACAGCACCTCCAGGGGCGCGCACGGGCGATGCCGTCGACGCTCGTCCTCGATCGCGAGGGCCGGATCGCCGCGTTCGTCGGCGGACCGGTCAGCGCGGCGACCCTCACCGGGATGGTCGAGGACGTCCTCGCGGAGGGCCCCGGGACGTGACCGCCGTCGCCAGCCAGACCGCCGTCGAGCACATGGCCACCCTCGTCACGGGGCTCTCCGGCACCATCGCGACCGGGGCGCTGCCGCTGGCCGTTCTCGTCGCCGCGCTCGCGGGGCTGGTCTCGTTCGCTTCCCCGTGCGTGCTTCCCCTCGTGCCCGGCTTCCTCGGCTATGTCGCGGGCGCCGGCCCTGACCCCTCGCGCGCGGCCGAGACCGCCGAGGAGCCGCCGCGCAGCCGGGTCGTGCTCGGCACCCTGCTGTTCATCGCCGGGTTCGCCGCGGTCTATGTCGCGACCGCCGTCGTCCTCGGGTCGGTCGGGTCCGCGCTCATCGAGCACCGGCGCGTCCTCACCCGGGTCGGCGGGGTCATCGTCCTGCTCATGGCGGCGCTCTTCCTCGGCCTCGGCGACCGGTTCAGCGTCACCCCCGCTATCGCCCGCGCTCGGGGCTGCTCGGAGCGCCTGCCCTGGGCGCGATCTTCGGGCTCGGCTGGACCCCGTGCTCGGGGCCCACGCTCGGTGCGGTTCTCGCCCTCGCCGGCGCCGTCGTCCCGTCGACGGGGCGGGCGGCCGTGCTCGCCGGGGCCTATTGCCTCGGGCTCGGCCTCCCCTTCCTCCTCCTCGCGACCGCCTGGGAGCGCGTGGGCCGGTTCAACGCCTTCCTCCGCCGCCACCAGCGGGCGATCCACCGGTTCGGCGGTGCCTTGCTCCTCGTCGTCGGCCTCCTCCTCGTCACCGGCCTGTGGGATCACGTCACGGTGTGGCTCCAGCAGCGGATCGGCGCGACGGAGGTGATCCTCTAGATGCCCGACCCCACGATCACCCAGCCGCGGCTCGGCCCGGTCGGCCTGGCCCGGTTCGCGTGGCGGCAGCTGACGAGCATGCGGACCGCCCTGTTCCTCCTCCTCCTGCTCGCCGTCGCCGCCCTCCCCGGCTCGATCTGGCCGCAGCGCTCGATCAACCCGGCCCGGACCGCCGCCTATATCGACGACCACCCGCGCCTCGGCCCGTGGCTCGACCGGCTCGGATTCTTCGAGGTCTATGCCTCGCCGTGGTTCTCCGCGGTCTATCTCCTGCTCTTCCTCAGCCTCGTCGGGTGCGTCCTCCCGCGCATCCGGGTCCACCTCCGCGCGGTCCGTATGCCGCCGCCCCGCGTCCCCGCCCGCCTCGAACGTCTCCAGCACCACAGCGTCGTCGAGACCACCCGGTCCGCGCCGGAGGTCCTCGCCGCCGCCCGGGCGAGCCTCGGGCGCCGCTATCGCGTCGCCGTCAAGGACGACTCCAGCCTGTCCGCCGAGACCGGGTATCTGCGCGAGAGCGGCAATATCGTCTTCCACCTCGCCCTCATCGGCATCCTCGTCGGCGTGGCCGTCGGGCACATCTATGGGTGGAAGGGTGACGTCATCGTCCCGGTCGGGACCACCTTCGCCGACACCGAGTCCCGGTTCGACACGATCCAGTACGGCCCCCAGGTCAACCCCGACAACTTCCCGCCGTTCAGCCTGAGCCTCGACAAGCTCACGGTGACCTTCGAGGACCGGGTCGGCGGCCGCGGCCAGTTCGGCTCGCCCCGGGACTTCGTCGCGGAGGTGAGCACGCGGGAGACGCCGGACGCGGAGCCGGTGCGGCATACGCTCAAGGTCAATCACCCGGTCGAGATGGACGGGGCGACCGTCTTTCTCCTCGGCAACGGCTACGCCCCGGTCATCACCGTGAAGGACCCGGACGGCAAGGTCCTCTATTCCCAGGCGACGCCCTTCCTCGCGCGCGACAACAACTACACCTCGTCCGGGGCGATCAAGGTCCCGGCGGCCCGGCCGAAGCAGCTCGGATTCTTCGGCAACTTCCTTCCGACCGGGATCATCAGCGACGACCAGGGGCCGATCTCGATCTTCCCCGACGCCAAGGACCCCGCCCTCGCGCTCGGGCTCTTTGAGGGCGAACTCGCGCCCGGCGGCCGGGCGAGTTCGGTCTATACCCTCGACACGTCCGCGATGACCCAGGTCAAGCAGGCCGGCAAGGACGAGGTGCTCCGGCTGTGGATCAAGCCGGGGGACGGTCAAGCTGCCTGGCAACCGCGGGACGATCACCTTCGACCGGGTCGAGCGCTGGGCCGGCTTGTCGATCCGGCACGACCCGGCCAAGAACTTCACCCTGCTCAGCGCGCTGCCGCGCTCGGTGCCCTCATCGCCCAGTTGACGATCAAGCGGCGCCGGGTGTTCGTGCGGATGACCCCGGACGGCGACCGCAACCGGGTCGTCGTCGCCGCCTTGAGCAAGACCGACGACGACGGCCTCACCCCACTCGTCGACCGGATCGCGGCCGCCCTCGGTGACCCCGGCGCCTCGGCGCGCATCTCCGCAGGTGAGGAGGCCGCCGCGGCGGGGAGCACACGGCATACGACCATGAGAGGATCGGTGGGATGAACACGACCCTGGCGCTCTATGCGAACTACAGCGTCTATTCGGCGATCGCCGTGCTCACGCTGGCGATGTTGGCGTATGCCGCGTACCTCGCCCGCGCCATCCCCGCCCGTGACGCGGTCCGTGCGCCCGAGCGCGTGCTGGTCGGGGCGGGGGCGCCCGCCGACGCGCCGGTCGGCGACGGCGTGGACGAGCGCGCTGCGGGAGTGGAGGCCGGGCGGAAATTCGCGCTCCTCGGACGCAACTTCGCCTGGCTCGCGACCCTGCTCCTCGGCCTGGGGATGATTCTGCGGGCGCTTGCCGTGCACCGGCCGCCGCTGGGAACCTCTATGAGTTCGTCTGCGCGGCCGCGTTCGCGACGCTGCTCGCCTTCTGCGTGTGGAGCCTGCGGCGCGACGTCAGCTGGCTCGGGATCTTCATCGTCACCCCGGCGCTGCTGCTGCTCCTGCTGGCGATCAAGGCGTTCTATACGGAGGCGTCGTCGCTCATGCCGGCCCTGCGGTCCTATTGGCTGAGCATCCACGTGAGCATGGCGATCATCTCCGTCGGCGTCTTCACCCTGGGGGCGGCCGTCGCCGGGCTGTATCTGCTACTCGACCGGTTCGAGCGGGCCGGACGCACGCCGCGATGGGCGCGGGCGCTGCCGTCGGCGGGCGAGCTGGAGCGGATGAGCTACAGCCTCCACATCGTCGCCTTCCCGCTGTGGACCTTCACCGTCATCGCCGGCGCGATCTGGGCGCGGCAGGCGTGGGCGTCCTATTGGAACTGGGACCCCAAGGAAGTCTGGTCGTTCATCATCTGGGTGGTGTATGCCGCCTATCTGCACGCGCGCGCCACCACCGGCGTGACCCGGCAGAAGGCCAACTGGATCGCGCTCGCCGGGTTCGCCTGTGTGATCGTCAACTTCACGGTCGTCAACCTCTATTTCGTCGGTCAGCACAGCTACTCGGGAATGTGACATGGTCCGCTACAGCCTGCTGCGCATCCTCGTCTTCTTCGGCTGCCTCGGCCTGCTCTGGTTGGTGGGCCTGCGCAGCCACGAGCAGCGGCCGTGGCTGGTCGTCGGGGCGGGGTTGCTGTCGATGGTGATCTCCTACTTCGCCCTCGCGCCGTTCCGTGAGCAGACCGTCGACAGGATCGCGCACCGGGTCGAGGCCCGGGTCGCCTCGAAGGCGGGGACCCGCGATGAGGACGTCGAGGACGCGGCCATCGACGCGGACGCGGGCGTCCGCGAGGACTATCGGTGACTCCACGCTTTCGCCGTGGCGACCATCGTCGTCCTCGTCGCCGTGGTCGCGGTCGTGCTGGTGTCCGCGCTGAGCAGCGCGTTCCAGTAGGGCGTTCAGGTCGTTCGCGGCGGTCGGCCGCGGCGGGATCGGCAGTGGTGGGGATCGGCCGCGGCGGGGCTCGGGAGGGGTGGGGCTCGGCTCCCATCCGCGCTCGGGCGCTGAGCGCCTAGGGCTCCCGCCAGACCCAGCCAGCCTCGCCCCACCCCTCCCGACCCGCGCCGCTTGTCCGGCCCACCTCGCCAACCCGCCCGCCGAGTGTGGGGTTTCGGGCCGAGTGTGGGGTTTTGGGCCGAGACTGCGCGGTTGACGCCCCACTCTCGTACGTTTACCCCACACTCGGCGAGTGCGCGCCCAGCTCCGGTCCTCGTCGTGTCTTAGCTTGAGATTCCATTAGCTGAGATAATGAGCTAAGCTAAGTATCCGTGTCCGACCCGAACCTCGACGTCAGCGAACTCGCCACCCAGCTGCGGCTGGTGTGCATGCGGATCTCGCGGCGCGTGCGCTTCGAGAGCGTGTCGTCGCTGGCGCCACACCAGTTCTCCGTGCTCGTCCGGTTGGCGGAGGCGCAACGGACCCCGCGGGAACTCGCCGACATCGAGAAGGTGTCGGCCCCGAGCATGACCCGCACGGTCAACGGCCTCGCCGAGCGCGGCCTCGTCGACCGAAACCCCGACCCGCATGACGGCCGGTGCGTCATCGTCTCCCTCACCGACGCCGGACGAGCGCTCCTCGTCGAGACCCGGGCGGCCCGGGACGGGTGGATGGTCTCGCGGGTGGGGGAGCTGACGGCATACGAACAAGGGGTGCTCGCGGAGGCGACCGAGATCCTGCGGAAGGTCGCGCAACAGTGAGCCCGACGTTCGTCTCGCTCGGAATCCGCAACTACCGCATCTGGTTCGTCGGCGCGCTCATCTCCAACATCGGGACGTGGATGGCGCGCGTCGCGCAGGACTGGCTCGTCCTCACCGAACTCACCGCCCACTCCGCGAGTGCCCTCGGCATCGTCACCGGGCTGCAGTTCCTCCCGTTCCTCGCCCTGGCGCCGTGGGCGGGCGCGCTCGTCGACCGTATGCCGCGCCGCCGCCTCCTCATGCTCACCCAGACCGCGCTCGGCCTGGTCTCGCTCGTCACCGGCCTCCTCGCGGTCACCGGGACGGCGCGGCTGTGGGAGATCTATGTCCTCGCGCTGGCCCAGGGGATCGCGACGGCGTTCGACAACCCGGCGCGGCAGGTGTTCGTCTCCGAGATGGTCCCAACGGACCGGCTCGCCAATGCCGTCGCGCTCAACTCCGCGTCGTTCAACGCCGGCCGGCTCATCGGCCCCGGCGTCGCCGGTCTGGTCATCGCCTGGTGGGGGACCGGGATCGCCCTGCTGCTCAACGCGGCAACCTTCGGGGCGGTCCTCGGCTCGCTCGCGCTGCTCGACCGCCGAGCGCTGACACCGGTGCCGCGGGCGACCGGTCGCGGGTCGATCCGCGAGGGGCTCGCCTATGTCCGCGGGCGGCCCGACCTCAAACTCATCATGGGGCTGGTGTTCGTCCTCGGGACGTTCGGGATGAACTTCCAGATCACGATGGCCCTGATGGCGACGAAGACATACGGGAAGGGGCCGACCGAGTACGGTCTCCTCGGCTCGATCATGGCGATCGGGTCGCTGTCGGCGGCACTGCTCTCGGCCCGGCGGGCCAACCCGCGCCTGCGCCACCTCGTCGGGTCCCTGGCGGGGTTCACGATCGCGGCCACCGCCGCCGCACTCGCCCCGACGTATGCCGTGTTCGCCCTCACCCTCATTCCCGTCGGTCTCGCTGCGCTCACCGCGTTGACCACGGCGAATGCGATGGTCCAGTTGCGCACCGACCCGACGATGCGGGGCCGGGTGATGGCGCTCTATATGGCGATCTTCATGGGCGGCACGCCGTTCGGGGCGCCGGTCATCGGGTGGATCGGCGACACCCTCGGCCCGCGCTGGACGATCGGGATCGGCCCGCTCGCGTTGGGGATCACGCTCGTGGGCGTCACGGCATACCTGCGGCGCTCGGCTCGGCTGCGGGTGAGCATCGCCGTCCACGACCGCCCACACCTGCGGATCACGACGAGCCGGCTGCGGCCGCCGGTGCCCGAGGCCGCCCGCTGACGGACGGTCAGGGCGGCCCACCGGGGACTTTGGCGAGGTCGACGCGCCGGGCGAGCACGGCAGGCCGGCGTCCGGCCAGGTCGTAGGTTGGCGGTGAGGTCGTACGTGCGCACCTACGACCTCACCGCCAACCTACGACCTCACCCGATCGCGCGGTCAGGTCCGGACTGGTGAGACGACCTCGATGAATCCGGGGTCACGCCTCCGACTTGGCGGGGCAGTTCGGGCTCGGGCAGAATTCCGTCCAGTCCAGATCCTCGAGCTCGGCGCCGTCCCCTGACTCGCCTGCCTCGGCGCCACGGTCGGGCGCGACCAGTTGTCCGCACTCCCGGCAGGTCTTGGACGTCATCGACAGGTAGTCCTCACCCATGCGGTTCATCGTCCCACGCGGCCTCGACGGCCTATGGGTGGCGCTCGTCACCTCGGCGCAGCCTCGCGCGAGCCCGACACGGCCAAGGCGCCGCCAGCGGCGTCAGAGGCGCTCGGCGATGTAGTCGATCGCCGCGGTCAGGCGGCTGACGTCCTCGGGGTCGACAGCGGGGAACATCGCGATCCTCAACTGGTTGCGGCCGAGCTTGCGGTAGGGCTCGGTGTCGACGATCCCGTTGGCACGCAACACCTTCGCGATCGTCGCGGCGTCCACGCCGTCGACGAAGTCGATCGTCCCGACGACGTGCGAGCGCGCGTCGGGGTCGGCGACGAACGGGGCCGCGATGTCGGACGCCTGCGCCCAGGCATACAGGCGCGAGGAGGAGTCGGCAGTGCGGGCGGTGGTGAACGGCATACCTCCGTTGTCGTTCATCCACCGCACCTGCTCGGCCATCAGCGCGAGCGTGGCGACCGCGGGGGTGTTGTAGGTCTGCTGCTTGCGCGAGTTGTCGATCGCCGTCGGGAGGCTGAAGAAGTCGGGCACCCAGCGCCCGCTCGCGGCGATCTCGTCGACGCGGGCGAGGGCAGCGGGGGAGAAGAGCGCGAGCCACAGCCCGCCGTCGGAGGCGAAGCACTTCTGCGGGGCGAAGTAGTAGACGTCCGCCTGGCGCACGTCGACCGGCAGCCCGCCGGCGCCCGACGTCGCGTCGATGAGGACGAGCGCGTCGGCGTCGGCGCCGTCGACCCGCTGGACCGGCGCCATGACGCCGGTCGAGGTTTCGTTGTGCGGCCAGGCATAGACGTCGACACCCGCTTCGGCGTATGCCGCGCTCCGGCTCCCCGGGTCGGCCTTGACGACCGTCGGGTCACCGAGGAAGGGAGCCGCCTTGGTGACGGAGGCGAACTTGTTGCTGAACTCGCCGAAGCTCAGGTGCTGGGCCCGCTCGCGGACCAGGCCGAACGCGGCGATGTCCCAGAACGCGGTCGAGCCGCCGTTGCCGAGGATGACCTCGTAGCCCTCCGGCAGCGCGAACAACTGCGCAAGTCCCTCGCGGACGTCCTTGACGAGGTTCTTGACCGGCGCCTGGCGGTGGGAGGTGCCGAGGACGGTGGTGGCGATGGCCCCGAGGGCGGACACCTGCTCCGGCCGGACCTTGGACGGGCCGCAGCCGAAGCGTCCGTCGGCCGGGCGCAGGTCGTCGGGGAGGCGGAGATCGGTGATCGGTGTGGCAGTCACGTTCTCAATTCTCCCAAAGCGATTCGGGTGACCGGCGCCACGTCCCGGTTCGCGGGACGGGCCGGCGGCCATGGTGGTGCGGTGAGCACGCGGCATACCCAAAAAGCATGAAACACAGCAGACTGAGTCATATGGGGCATTCCGGACTTGAGTCCGTGGTCCCGGGGCGCGCACACTGTTGGTGGTGCCACAAGGGAGTGCAACACCGAATGCACACCGCCCCAACGAAAGAGGTGCCTCCCATGACCCGCATCACGACCTGGCTGAGGAAGTTCGACGCGTGGACGCTCGACGTCTTCAACCCGCCGGTGCCCGGATACCGCGACCGCTGACCGGCACCGCACGACGCGGCGCCCCTCCCGAGACCCGGGAGGGGCGCCGTTGTGCGTATGCCGCGTGGCCGCCCAGGCGACCACGCCTCACTCCCCGTGGGGCCGGTATCCCTTGACCGCCGACAGCGGGCGGGGACCCTCGCCAACATATCTGGCGGAGGGCCGGATCAGGCGCCCGGTCTTCTTCTGCTCGAGGATGTGCGCGGCCCAGCCGGCGGTGCGGGCCGAGACGAACAGCGGGGTCATCATGTTGCCCGGCACGTCGGCGAAGTCGAGGAGCACGGCCGCCCAGTAGTCGACATTCGTCTCCATCTTGCGCTCGGGATAGCGCTCGGCGAGGGCGGCGATCGCCGCCTTCTCCAGCTCCAGCGCGACCTCGTAGCGGGGCGCGCCGAGGCGCTTGCACGTCTCGCGCAGCACGGCGGCGCGGGGGTCGTAGGCGCGATAGACCCGGTGCCCGAAGCCCATGAGCCGCTCGCCGCGGTCGAAGACACCCTCGACGTACTTCTCCGCATTGCCCGACTGCTCGACGCCCTCGATCATGTGCTTGGCGCGGGAGGGAGCGCCACCGTGCAGCGGCCCGGACAGGGCACCGACGGCCCCGGAAAGACAGGCGGCGACGTCGGCACCGGTCGAAGCGATGACCCGCGCGGTGAAGGTCGAGGCGTTCATCCCGTGCTCGGCGGCGGAGATGAAGTAGGCGTCAATGGCCTCGACGTGGGCCGGGTCGGGCTCGCCGCGCCAGCGGATCATGAACCGCTCGACGATGGTCTTGCCCTCGTCGACCCGGCTCTGGGGGACCATCGGGGTGCCGAGACCGTGGGCCGACTGGGCGATGAACGACATCGCCATGACGGAGGCGCGAGCGAGGTCCTCGCGGGCCTGCTCGGGCGTGATGTCGAGAAGGGGCCGGAAGCCCCAGAGCGGAGCGAGCTGGCACAGCGCCGACTGGACGTCGACACGGATGTCACCCGTGTGGACCGGCAGCGGGAAGGGCTCGGCGGGTGGAAGTCCCGGCCCGAGTTCGTTGTCGACGAGCAGGCCCCAGACCTGGCCGAAGCTCACCTGGCCGACGAGATCCTTCAGGTCGACGCCGCGATAGCGCAGCGCGCCGCCCTCCTTGTCGGGCTCGGCGATCTCGGTCTCGAACGCGATGACGCCTTCGAGACCGTGCTTGACCTCGTTGTCACTCATGGAAACCCCCGTCGGTGAGGTGGTGGGCCTGGGTGTCGGCGTGCCTATTGTGCACGGCACGGGCAGTGGCCGTGATGCGGGTCTCTCCTTCTGGGCGTGAGCGGTCGACCCGATCGTCCGGCGGATCTGCGTTGTCGGTGGGCGGTTCTACATTTGGCCGTATGGAGCGTGCACACCCTGAGCGGGTCGATTACAGCGGAGACGGGCTCACCGAGGCGGAGGTGCCGGAGGCGCCATACGACCTGATCGTCGCCTGGATCGAGGCGGCGGCGGGGCGGGCGCGCACCCATGGTGACGTCCCCGAGCCGACGGCGATGCAGGTCGCGACCGTGGACACCGAGGGAGTCCCGAATGTGCGCACGGTCCTCCTGCGGGTCGTCGAGCCCGAGGGTCTCGGCTTCTATTGCCACCTCGACTCGGCCAAGGGGCGGGAACTCGCCGCCCGTCCCGCGGCCGCGCTGACGCTGACGTGGCCCGGCCTGTTCCGGGCGATCCGCGTGCGGGGGCGGGCGGAGGAACTCGACCGTGGCGTGGTCGCCGACTACTTCACATCGCGGCCGTGGGGGTCGCGGATCTCCGCGTGGACCTCCGATCAGTCGCAACCGGTCGCGGGGCGTGCCGATCTCGAGCAGCGGTATGCCGAGTCGGCCGCCCGCTGGCCGGACACCGGCCGCGCGGACGACGTCCCGGTCCCGCCGCGATGGGGCGGGTTCCGGATCGTCCCCGAGGAGGTGGAGTTCTGGGCCGGCCGGTCCAACCGCCTCCACGACCGGCACGTCTTCCGCCGGGTCGCACCGGGGACGCTCGCGGACCCGGCGGCGTGGACGCGGTTCCGAAGGCAGCCGTGACGCCAGCCGGACGGGCGGAGGCCGTCGAAGAGGCGCCGTTCCGGCTGCGGTCGGTTGCGGTGGCGGCATACGGTCCGACGATCTTCGAAGGTCTCGGCTACGGCGCGGCGATTCCCGTCGTCCCCCTCCTCGCGCGGCAACTCGGGGCGAGCGTGGGCGGCGCGGCGTTCGTCGTCGGCCTGCTCGGGATCGGCCAGTTGGTCACCTCGCTGCCGGCCGGGTCGCTCATCGGGACGTATGGCGAACGCCGGGCGATGATCGTCGCCTCCGGTGCCGGGGCCCTGGCCGCAGCGGTCGCCGGGTGGGCACCCACCGTCGGGGTGCTCGCCGCGGCGACCCTCCTCACGGGTATGACGTGGAGCGTGTTCCTCCTCGCCCGGCAGGGCTTCATGATCGACGCCGTGCCGCCGGACATGCGCGCGCGGGCGCTGTCGACGCTGGGCGGGTCGCATCGGGTCGGCAGCTTCGTCGGGCCGCTGCTCGGGGCGCTCGTCATCGCGCAGTGGGGGATCCGGGCGGCGTTCGGGCTGAGCGTCGTCGCGTCCGTGGCGGCCCTGGTGCTGGTGCTGCGCGTGCCTGACCTGGGCGCGGACGCACGGGCGGCGTCCCGTGACGACCCGGCGACGCTGTGGGCGGTGCTGGGGGCGCATCGGCATACGCTGGCGACGATCGGACTGGGGGCGACGGCGATCTCGGCCTTGCGCGCGATCCGGTTGTCGGTCGTGCCCCTGTGGGCCGATCACCTCGGACTGCCGGCGGCGCAGGTGTCGCTCCTGTTCGCGATCGGGTCGGCGGTGGAGATCCTGCTGTTCTATCCGGCGGGGTGGGTGATGGACCGCTTCGGGCGGTCACGGGTCGCGGTGCCGACGGCGTTGGCGCTGGCATGCGGGCTGATCGTCATGCCGTTCTCGCGGGACTTCGTCGACCTGCTGCTGGTCGCGCTGATCATGGCCGTGGGCAACGGGCTGGGGTCGGGGATCGTCATGACCCTCGGCGCAGACACGGCGCCGGTGCTGCACCGGGCGAAGTACCTCGGCGGCTGGCGCCTCTGCGGCGACCTCGGTGCGACCGGCGGTCCGCTGCTGCTCAGCGCCTTGGCCGCAACGGCCGCTCTCGGCCTGGCCAGCCTGACGCTCGGCCTCGGTGGCCTGGCCGCGTCGGCATGGGTGGCTCTTTGGGTGGGCCGTCTCGACCGCACCCGCCGCCCCTGACCACTGCGGCGCCACGGCAGGCATCCCGACGTCCTCATCGACGGGATGGCCCACGGCGTGGTCCGCGACAGTGCCCTCCGCCTGGTTCGCAACGTGGCCTACCGCCTGGTTCGCAACGTGGCCTACCGCCTGGTAAGTGGGGCGATCACCCCACTTACCAGGCGGTAGCCCACGTCTTGGCTCGTGGGACGCAGCCGGGAACCGGGAGCGCAGCGAGCTTGGTTCCCCGGAGCAGAAGGGCAGCGCGAGCGCAGCGAGCTCCCCCCTTCGGGGGGAACTTGGGGGGCAAGGCCCCCCGAGTGAGAGGATCACCCCGTGAGTGACCTGATCGACACCACGGAGATGTATCTGAAGACCATCTTCGAACTCGAGGAAGAAGGGATCCCCCCGCTGCGGGCGCGGATCGCAGAGCGCCTCGGTCACTCGGGGCCCACGGTGTCGCAGACGGTAGCGCGGATGGAGCGCGACGGCCTGGTCTCGTTGGCGGGCGATCGACAACTCGCGTTCACGGATCACGGCCGGTTGACGGCGACGCGGGTCATGCGCAAACACCGCCTCGCCGAGCGGCTCCTGGTCGACGTCATCGGCCTCGAGTTGCCGTTCGTTCACGAGGAGGCGTGCCGGTGGGAGCACGTGATCTCCGAACGGGTCGAGCGCAAGATCCTGGGGTTGCTCGGCGGGGACCACACCTCGCCATACGGCAATCCGATTCCGGGACTGGAGGAGTTGGGTGATTCCCAGCCGCCGGAGTCGTTCCGGAAGGGCCTGACGACGTTGGCCGACGCAGCCGACGATCACCGGCGCGACGTGCTCGTCCGGCGCATCGGCGAGCCGATCCAGACCGACCACGAGACGCTGGCCCTGCTGGCAGACGCCGGCGTGCTGCCCGGCTCGAGTGTGTCTGTGCGTCGCGACGGCCAACGGGTCGTCGCGGTCGGACAAGGACTGTCGCCCGACGAGGGCGTATCCCTGCCGGACGAGATCGCGGTCCACGTGTTCTGCCTGCTCGTGAGTGCGTGACTCACCTCTCGTGATCGGAATGTGACATTCCGCTGACCATTCGGTAGCTTTTGTCCGTTCTCTTCCCCCGGAGAACCCCGCTTCGAGACGCCGAGTCCTACCACTCGGGGCGGGCACACACAACACCGCTGGTAGGAGCGGGGGACCCACGATCGGAGCGTTCGCGCTCCTTGGGGTGAAGTCCGGTGACCTCGTGTCGCCGGGCCGGGCGTCATACCTCCGCCCGAACCCGACAGCTCACCTCGAAGGCGCTCGGAGGTCACCTTGTCGACGTATGTCGGGCGCCATCGCGCCAGCCACACCCCGTCCGCCCCCGCACTTCTCGCCGGCGCCCGCGCCAACGCCGCCCGCTCCGGGCTGGTCCTCGCAGCGACCGGTGGCCTGGTCGCCGCGTTCGCAGCCCCGGCCCAGTCGGCCCCGTCCTCCCCGTCGACGGTCGCCTCGCTCGCCCCCGCTGTCACCGCCCCCGCGGCCGCTGCGCCGCTCGCGCACTCGTTCGGCGTGCTCGGCGTCAAGGCCGTCGCGAAGCCCAAGCCGAAGCCCGTCATGGTCGCCACGCTCGTCCGCGCGGAGACCGCGGCCTCGCGTTCGACCACGCGTCCGGCGACGACCACCACCCACACGACGAGCAGCGGCGGCACCACCACGTCCAACCCGTCGACACCGAGCACCCCCTCCACTCCCGCGCACGGTGGCGTTCTCGGCATCGCGGCGAGCCTGCTCGGCATCCCTTATGTGTATGGCGGGGCCACCCCCGCGGGCTTCGACTGCTCCGGCTTCACGATGTATGTCTTCGGCCAGGTCGGCATCTCGTTGCCGCGCACCGCGGCCGGCCAGCAGGCCGCCGCGACGCCGGTCTCGAACCCGCAGCCCGGTGACCTCGTGTTCTTCGGCTACCCCGCCTACCACGTCGGGATCTATGCCGGCGGCGGCATGATGTATGACTCGCCGCACACCGGGGCGGTCACCAGCCTTCGGGCGGTCTTCGGGGGCGTCTCCGGCTACGGCCGCCCCTGATCGCGTTCGCGCGTTCGCGCGCCGCCGAGGCCGACCCGGCGTGGCCCGCGCACTCGTCGCTGCGCATCCGCCCGGGGATCGGCCTCGAATGCGTCTGGCGCACCGGCTGGTTCATCCAGGAAGGTCATGGCCCGGATGCCGTGTGGTCCGCGGCGCCCTGCGCGCCGCGATCCGTCTGCCGAGTCGTTCGCGGCGCCCAGCCCACCGACAATGGCAGCGTTATGCGTCTCTTGCAGGCTTTGCCGGTGCTTGCAGGGATATATCCCTGCAAGCACCGGCAAACCCCGCAACGGTGACAGAACGCTGCCATTCTCGGTGGGCCTGAGCGCCGACCGGCCTGCCGCGCAGAGCGCAGGACCCCGACGACCCTGAATCGGCCTCTCGACGTCAGGGGGCGGCGGAGTATGCGTCGAACGCGGCCTTCGCCTCGTCACCGAAGAGGACGAACCGGATCGTTCGCATCCCGTCCCGCCGAGCGATGTCGGCGCCCGCGACGTCGAGCGCGATGGCGGCGACCTCCGCGACATTCCAGCCATAAACGCCGGCACTGATCGCCGGGAACGCGATCGTGCTGACTCCGAGCCCGCGCGCGAGCGCGAGGCTGTTGGTGAAGCAGCGTCGCAGCACGTCCGGATCCGTCTGTCCCGCATGGCGATTCGGCCCCACAGTGTGGATGACCCAGCGGGCCTTCAGCTGGTGCCCGTGCGTCGCGACGGCGTCGCCGGGCGGGAGACCGTCGGGCAGGGTCGAGCGCCGCAACTCCCGGCACTCCTCGAGCAACCCCGGTCCGGCGGCGCGGTGGATCGCCCCGTCGACCCCACCGCCGCCGAGGAGGCCGGAGTTGGCGGCGTTGACGATGGCGTCGACCTTCTGCGTGGTGATGTCACCCTGGACGATCTCGATCCGGCCCATGGCCCAACCGTATGCCGCATGCGAGGCTAGGGGCGGCGCGCGAGGTGAGCGTGCCGCATACGGCATGGTGACGACGGAAGGGGACCCGGCGGTGGCCGACGAGGTCTACTACGACAAGAAGGACCAGTTGCAGATCGTCCAGAACAGCCTGCTCCCCGACGAGCAGGTGTTCGCGGTCTATGACGGCAAGGACGTCGGGACCGGGTTCATCGGGCTGACCGACAAGCGCGTGATCCTCCAGGACAACTCGTTCACGGGTGGGCGGGTGGCGGTGACGTCCATCCCCTATTCGAAGATCACGGCGGTGTCGTATGCCTCGAATGCCTCGGTCTTCGGGCGGTTCACCGAGGAGACGGTGGTGGCGATCCACACGTCGCACACGTCATACGAGATCCTCCTGCGCGGGTCCGACAAGGCGAAACACACGCACGACGTGATCCTCCACTACGTCGTCTATTCGTGAGGGTTGCGCCGGTGGGATGTGTTCATGGGGGCTGTCGGTGGCGCGGATTAGGGTGACGGGCATGACCGAACCCGTGACCTGGACCGCCGACGGCGCCTATGACGACATCCGCTACGAGCTGTCCGGGGACGGGATCGCCAAGATCACGATCAACCGGCCCGAGGTGCGCAACGCCTTCCGCCCGCAGACGCTCATCGAGATCTCCGACGCGCTCGACCGGGCGCGTGAGGACACGGGCGTCGGCGTCGTCCTTCTCACCGGCGAGGGGCCCGACGCCTTCTGCTCGGGCGGTGACCAGCGCGTGCGTGGCGACACGGGTTATCTCACCGAGCCCGGCCGGGCGGGGGCCGTCGGGCGCTTCCATGTCACCGACCTGCACATCCAGATGCGGCGTATGCCGAAGCCCATCATCGCCATGGTCGCCGGCTTCGCGATCGGCGGCGGACACGTCCTCCACCTGGTCTGTGACCTCACCGTCGCCGCGGACAACGCGAAGTTCGGGCAGGTCGGGCCCAAGGTCGGCTCGTTCGACGGCGGATTCGGTGCCGGGCTGCTGGCCCAGATGGTCGGGGTCAAGAAGGCCAAGGAGATCTGGTTCCTGTGCGAGCAGTACTCCGCGGAGGAGGCGCGCGCGATGGGGATGGTCAACAAGGTCGTCCCGCTCGCCGACCTGGAGGCGGAGAGCGTCGCATGGGCCCGTCGGATGCTCCAGATGTCACCATTCGCGCTGCGGCTGATGAAGGCAAGCTTCAACGCCGCTGAGGACGGGCTCAGTGGCATCCAGCAGCTCGCCCACGACGCCAACCTCCTCTTCTATTCGACCGAGGAAGCCCGCGAGGGTCGCGAGGCGTTCAAGGCCAAGCGGCGGCCGGAGTTCGAGAAGTTCCCCAGGCGGCCGTGAGCCGGGCGCCGACCGCTGGGGTGGCCGGGCCGGTGGCGCGGACGATCTAGGCTGATCCCCGGCGCGGTTCCTCGCGCCCCCCGCCCTCGTAGCTCAGGGGATAGAGCACCGCTCTCCTAAAGCGGGTGTCGCGCGTTCGATTCGCGCCGGGGGCACGCGGACCGGCGCAGCGGCATACGCTCGCATCGCTGTTCAAAGCCGCGAGGTAGAGATCGACCGGGTCGGCACGCGGACCGGCGCAGCGGCATACGCTCGCATCCCAGCGACAACCGCACCGTCACCCAGGACGTCCATCCCGGCTCCGGCAAGGTCCAGGCGAGCGCCGGGGATGGCGAGCCGGACGAGCGGGCCGGGCACCGACAGGCCGCCGGCGTGGAGTGACCAGCCGCCGGCGTGGAGTGACCAGCTGCCGACGACGGCACCCGGCGGCCACGGCCTGAGACGGCCCGACCTGGGCGGCAAGGTTCAGTCGGCGATCCGGTTGCCGTCGGCGTCCCAATGGGCGGCGACCTTCTTGCTCGGCTGCACCCGCGGGGGCTCGCCCGGCATTTTGGGGTAGTCGGGCGGGAAGGGCAGCTCGCCGAGGCCGGACTCCTCATACAGCCGCAGGAGTGGCTCGATGGAGTGCTGGACGTCGTCGATCCCCGCCCACGGGTCGCCGTCGGAGAGCCGGTCCGGGACCGTGAACAGGTTGTATGCCGCGGGGTCGCGCACGTCCGCCACCTCACCCCACGTCATCGGCGTCGAGACCGGGGCGCCGGGCAGGGGGCGCAGGGAGTAGGCCGACGCGATCGTCCGGTCCCGGCAGTTCTGGTTGAAGTCGACGAAGATCCGGGCTCCCCGTTCCTCTTTCCACCAGGCGGTGGTGACGCCGGAGTCGCGCCTCTCGAGCTCGCGACCGAAGCCGATCGCCGCGTGCCGGACGTCGGTGAACTCCCAGTCGGGGCGGATCCGGACATAGATGTGGATGCCTCGGTTGCCGCTGGTCTTGGCATAACCGGTGATTCCGAGTTCCTCGAGCAGCTCCCGGGCGACCGCGGCGACGCGGACCGCGTCGGTGAAGGTCGTCCCCGGCTGGGGGTCGAGGTCGATCCGCAGCTCGTCGGGTCGGTCGACGTCGGCGCAGCGCACCGGCCACGGGTGGAAGGTCACCGTCCCCATGTGCGCGCACCACACGGGCACGGCGATCTCGGTCGGGCAGACCTCGAAGGCGGTCCGCCCCGACGGGAAGGTCACCTCGCACGAGGCGAGATAGTCCGGGGCGCCGACCGGAACCCGCTTCTGATAGAACGCATCCGCCTTCTCGCCGGGTCGACCGGTGCCGAGCGTCATGCCCGGCAGGACGCCCTTGGTCCAGCGTTCGAGGGCGGTCGGCCGGTCGCGAAGGGCCCGCATGAGCCCGTCGCCGACGGCGGCGAAATACTTCGCGACCATGAGTTTGGTGACCGCGGGCGTGTGGTCGGTCGCCGGATAGATGACCCGCTCGGGGGAGGAGACCCGGACGGGGCGATCCCCGGCGACGACCTCGGCGGCGGTGGGCTTGGCCATGGGCACACGCTAGGCGCTGGGCCGCAGCGACGTCGCCGCGGCAGCCCGGACAACCTCGCTGAGGGCCCGCAGCGGTGGCGAGTCCAGTGGCCAGACCTGCCAGAACAGCGGCACGTCGACCGGGCGCTCGGGCGCGAGGGGAACGAGGCCGCGGGGGTGCGGGAGCGCGGCATACTGCAGCTCGGGAACCAGACCCCAGCCGAGGCCGAGCTGGATGGCGCGCACGAAGTCCGCCGCCGACGGCACATAGTGCGTCGGTGGGGTGAGCGCGTCGCCGGTGACCTCTCGCATGAACCGGTGCTGCATGGTGTCGCGCCGGTTGAACACGACGACCGGCGCACGCGCGAGGCGCTCCCGGGTGAGGCCGCCGGGAAAGGCCGCGGCGGCGAAGTCGGGGGCGGCGAAAGCGGCATACCGCATGGCACCGAGCGGGCGGACCGAGCATCCGGCGACCGGCCGGGCGACCGCGGTGACCGCCGCGAGGACGGACTCGGACGTGAACAGCTCGTCCGTGCGGTCCTGGTCGTCGACATGGAGGTCGAAGATCGCCCGGTGGCGGGCCGGCAGCCGCGCGAGGGCCGGGAGGAACCACGTCCCGAGGGAGTCGGCGTTGACAGCGATCGGCAGGCGTGCGTGGCCGGCATCCGCGGCGAGACCGAGTTCGAGGGTCGTGTCCTCGGCCGCGCGGGTCGCGATCCGCGCCAGCCGCAGGAGTATGCCGCCCGGCCCGGTCGCCCGCACCGGCTTGGTCCGCGTGACGAGCACCCGCCCGACGGAGGCTTCGAGCGCCTTGATCCGCTGACTCACCGCCGAGGGGGTGATTCCGAGCGCGCTGGACGCGGCGTCGAAGGTCCCCTCGTCGATCACGGCAGCCAGGGTCCGCAGCTGCTCCAGACTGACATCCATGAAGAGATGCTAATGATTCATCAGGAATCTGCGGTGGTGCTGTCGGTGTGGCGGAACATACCCTCTGTGGCATGGAAACGCCCTGGTCCGCCGCACTGAGCGGCCTGCTCACCGGCGCCGCGCTCATCATCGCGATCGGCGCCCAGAACGCCTATGTCCTGCGCCTCGGCATCCTCCGGACGCACGTCCTGCCGATCGTCGCGATCTGCGCGGCGTCCGACGCGCTCCTCATCGCCGCCGGGGTGGGTGGCATGGGCGCCGTCGTCACGGCCGCGCCCGGACTGATGACGGCCGTCCGTTGGGTGGGCGCCGCCTTTCTCATCGGCTACGGCCTGCTCGCCGCGAAGCGTGCGCTCCGGCCCGAGGGTGGGCCCCAATGGGGCGGGTGAGCGGGGTGTTCATCGGCGACGCGTCGAGCGCGACCCCGGCCGCGGGGGAGGGCGCGGACCCCGGCGCCCGGTCCGGCGGGACGGCGGTGGCCGGCGCCAGCCCGATCAGCCGCAAGGTCGCCATCCTCACCGTCCTCGCTTTCACCTGGCTCAATCCGCACGTCTATCTCGACACGCTCGTCTTCCTCGGCTCCGTCGCGACGTCCCACGGCGACCGAAAGTGGTGGTTCGGAGCGGGCGCGGCGCTCGCCTCGGTGCTCTGGTTCACCGCACTCGGGTATGGCGCGCGCTTCCTCGGCCCACTCTTCGCCCGCCCCGCCGCCTGGCGCATCCTCGACGCCGTCATCGCCGTTGTCATGATCACCCTCGGCGCCACGCTCGCCTTCGGCGGCTGAGCGCCCCTCAGAGCCAGCCGTTGTCGTCGGCGATCCGGGCGGCATCGGCCCGGTTGCGGGCGTTGGTCTTGCCGATCGCGTTGGAGAGGTGATTGCGCACCGTCCCCTCCGAGAGGTGGACGACCCGGGCGATGTCGGCGATCGAGCCGCCAGCCCGCACGGCCCGCAACACATCGGCCTCCCGCGGTGTCAGCGGCGACTCCCCGGCGAGGAGTGAGTCGGTCGCCAGCGCCGGATCGACGACCCGCATCCCCGCGTGAACCCGCCGGACGGCATCCGCAAGCAGCCGGGCCGGTGTGTCCTTGACGACGAACCCCGACGCCCCTGCCTGCAGCGCCCGGCGCAGATACCCGGGCCGCCCGAACGTCGTGACGATGAGCACGCGCGCCGCCGACCCCGCCGCCCGAAGCGCCGCGGTCGCCTCGATCCCGTCCATCCCCGGCATGTCGACGTCCATGAGGACGACGTCCGGGGCGCGCGACCTCACCACCGCCACCGCCTCGGCCCCGGTCGAGGCTTCGCCGATCACGGACAGATCCGTCTCCAGGTCGAGCAGCGCCGCCAAGGCACCCCGCACGAGGGCCTGGTCATCGACGAGAACGACGGTGATCGGCATACCGGCTCCTAGTCCAGCCCGACGGAGATCTCGAAGCCGTGACCCTCGCCGGCCGAGGTCGTCACGACGGCACCGGCCAGCCGTGCCCGCTCCCGCAGCCCGCGCAGTCCATTCCCCGCCATCCCTGCGACCAGGCCACGGCCGTTGTCGCGCACGGTGATTCGCTCGGGCGCGAGGACCACCTCGCACCGCGAGGCCGCCGAATGCCGGATGACATTGGTGACCGATTCGCGCACCGTCCAGGCGAAGAGCTCCTTGAGTGACGGCGCGACGGCGTCCACGGCGGTCGGCAGCGTCGCCTCGATGCCCGCGCTGGTGAGCGCGCGCCGCGCCCGCGCCAACTCGCCGGTCAACGAGATCTCCCGCACCCCGACGACCGCGCCGCGGACGTCGGCGAGTGCCTCACGGGCCAACCCCTCGAGCGAGGTGATCTCGGCACGCGCCCGCTCGAGGTCCACATCGAGCAGGCGCCCCGCGAGCTCGGCCTTGACCGTGATGACGGTCAGGGAGTGCCCGAGGATGTCATGGATGTCGCGGGCGAGCCGGTTGCGCTCCTCCTCGACCGCGAGGCGGGCGTTCTCGCGCCGGACCTCCGACAGGTCGCGCGCCCGCCGGCTCGCGAGCATCCCCGCGCCGACCGCGATCATCGCCATGGCGATCGACAGCGACACCCCCGTGCTCCGGCTCCAGTCCGGGACGACCCGGACGAGCGTCTCGTATGCCGCGATCAGCCCCACGCCCGCACCCACCGCCGCCCACACCGGCATCGTCCACAGGCCGGCGACGGCGACGAAGACCCACGTCGTGGTGCCCGGCTGCCCGATCGTCACGGTGGCGAGAGCGGCGAGGGCGACCAGAGCGGCATACCGCCCCCATCGGGCCGGCCAGGCCTGTGGGCGCGGGGTCTCCTCCGGTCCGCGGAACGCCCACCCCCGGGAGCGCTGGAAGTGCAGGAGATAGACAGCGGCGAAAGCGAGCGTCGCGACCAGACCGATGTCGCCGCGCGCGTCGTCCCGTCGCGCCCACGCGGCCGCGATGGGTTCGAGGAGGAAGACAAGCCAGACCCCGGCGATGGTCAGACCGACCAGGTTGGACGTGAGGCGCTCCCGGTCCGCGCCCTCGGGCGAGGGCCGGGCCGGGAGCCGCATCCGCATGGCGTCCAGTGTCACACCCGGGCCGTGTCGCGGCGGAATCGCCAGGCGGCGCCGGCGACGAAGACCGCGCCCCACACCACGAGATTGATGACCCACGAGAGGTGGAAGGAGTCGTGCCCCCCGGATGTCGTCAGGGTCAGCGGCCAGTGGGCGATCTGGGAGTAGCCATAGATCGGGGTCAGCGCGGCGACGTGGCCATAGGCCGAGTCGGGGTCGATGGGCGCAGAGAAGATCCCGCCGAAGATCGAGAGCACCGCGAGGATCGGGCCGAGGAACTGCATGACGTTGTCGCTCGGCAGGAGGTAGCCCATGAACAATCCGAGCGCGGCGAAGACGAGGGAACCGGCGATGATGATGACTCCGCATTCGAGCCATGACTGTCCGGCGAGATGGGCCTTGCCCGACAGTTCACCGACGGCGAAGGTGACGAGCGCGGCGACGCTGCCGACGATGAGGGCGAGGAGCACCTTCATCAGGACGTATGCCGTGGGGCTCAGCGGCGTCAACCGCATCTGCCGGCTCCAGCCCGCCGCCCGCTCGATGGAGACGGACGCGCCGGCCGACGTGGTCGCCATGATCGCGCCATAGAGCGCCATGCTCACCATGATGTAGGCCCCGACGTTGGCGATGACGTTGCGACCCATCGAGTCGTCTGCCCCGCTGATCTGCGCGGAGATGAACAGGAACATGACGACGGGGAAGATCAGCGTGAAGATCATGGTCCGCTTGTTGCGCAGGATGCGGCGCAGTTCGATGCGGACGACGGTCGGGTTGAGGCCGCCGCCCCGCGGTGCGGGGCGCTCGGCGAGGTCGATGGTCGCGGTGGACATCTCAGTTCTCCTGGGTGCGCTCGGTGGTGAGGGCGACGAAGGCGTCCTCGAGGCCGCGGGCGGTGATCTCGAGATCCCGGGCCGGGGTGGCGGTGAGCAGGTGGCGGGCGACCGCATCGGAGTCGGCCGCGTGGATGGTCACGGTGTCGCCGATGACGTCGACGCCGTCGATGCCGGGTATGCCGCGGACCTCGTCCGCGTTCACGCCCGGCCACGTGGCGCGCACCGCGCGTCCGGCACCGAGCGCCTTGATCTCGGCGGCGGTGCCGTCGGCGACGATCTCGCCGGTGCGGACGAGGACGACGCGATCGGCATACAGATCCGCCTCCTCGAGATAGTGCGTGGCGAAGACGACGGTGCGGCCCTTCTGCGCGTCGGCGTGGATCTTCTCCCAGAAGGCCCGGCGGCTGGTCACGTCCATGCCTGTGGTCGGTTCGTCGAGGATGACCAGTTCGGGGTCGGAGACGAGCGCCATGCCGAACCGGAGGCGCTGCTGCTCCCCACCGCTGCACTTGCCGACCGGGCGCGATGCCAGCTCCGTCAGCCCGGCCGTGGTGAGGATCTCCGCCACGGGCACGGAGTGGGCGAAGAGCGATGCGGTGTAGTCGAGGGTCTCCCGGACGGTCAGGTCCTTGAGGAGGCCACCGGTCTGCATGACGGCCGAGACAAGGCCATGCCGGATGGCGTCGTGCGGCTCCAGCCCGAACACCCGGGCGGTGCCGCTGGTCGGCTCGGCCAGGCCGAGGATCATGTCGATCGTCGTCGTCTTGCCGGCGCCGTTGGGCCCGAGGAAGGCGACGACCTCACCCTGTCGGATGGTCAGGTCGATGCCCCGGACGGCGCGGACAGCGCCGAAGGTCTTGGTCAGCCCCTGGAGGCTGATGGCGACCGGGGCGGACGTCGAGCCCACCTGGCGCGCCGCCTGCGGCGCGAGTTCGCCGCTGCGTGACGTTGTCATGCCCCAAGCCTCGCCGCCGGCGGACCCGGGTGCCGGTGCCCGGCGTCACGACCTCCCCATGAGTTTTGTCATGGGTCTGGCCACCAGCCCTAGGGTGGGGCCGGTGACGGTGACGACGGATCGGGCGGCGGCCCAGCGGCATACGGTCCGGACGTTGATGATGACGCAGGTCTTCGGCGGAGTAGGGCTGTCCGCGGGCGCGACCGTCGGCTCCCTGCTCGCCGAGAAGATCAGCGGCCGAACGGATCTCGCCGGGCTCGGGGGCACCTTCCAGACCTTCGGGGCGGCCCTGCTCGCGCTCCCCATCGCGGCAGTGGCGCATCGTGCGGGGCGGCGGCCGTCGCTGACCCTCGCCTATGCGCTCGCCGTGGCGGGCGCAGCGCTCGTCGTCGTCGCGGCGGCGAGCAACTGCTTCTCCGTCTTTCTCCTCGGCAGCGCCCTCCTCGGATCGGCGACGGCGGCCAACAGCGCTGCGCGGTATGCCGCCGCCGACCTCGCGCTGCCGGCTCACCGCGGGCGCGACCTCTCCCTTGTCGTCTGGGTGACGACGCTCGGGTCGGCCCTGGGCCCCAATCTCGCCGGCCCGGCCGAGCCGCTCGCCCACGCGCTGCACCTGGACCCACTGGCGGGTCCGTTCGTCGTCAGTGTCGGCGTGCTCGCGATCGCCGCCACCGTCATGTGGGTGCGCCTGCGCCCGGACCCGCTGCTGCTCTCCCGCGTGCTCGCGGACGCGCCGGCCGGTGTTGCTCGCGGGACGACGCGTCGGGGCGTGCGCGCCATCCGGGCCCAGCCGCGTGCCCTCGCCGGAGTCGTTGTCATGGCGCTGGGGCACGTCGTCATGGTCGCGGTCATGGTCATGACGCCGCTCCACCTGCGCCACGGCCACGCGACGCTGATGGTCATCGGGCTGGTGATCAGCGGGCACATCATCGGGATGTTCGCCTTCGCGCCGCTGATGGGACTCGCCGCCGATCGCTTCGGTGACTCGGTGGTCGCCGGAGGCGGTGGACTGGTCCTGATCGCCGCGACGGCACTGGCGGGGGCGGCGGCACAGGGCTATTCGCACGGGCTCGCGCTCGGCTTGTTCCTGCTCGGGCTCGGCTGGTCGGCGACCTTCGTCGCCGGATCGCTGCTGCTCGTGTCGGCGGTGGATCTCGCGGACCGGCCGGGCGCGCAGGGGGTCGCCGACTTGACCATGAGCCTCGCGGCCGCGGCCGGAGGCGCCGCGGCCGGGGTCGTGGTCGAGCAGCTGGGCTATGCGTGGCTCGCCCACCTCGCCCTGATCGGGGCCGTGCTCGTCGTCATCGTGGCCAGGCCAGGGCGCCAGGCCTGAGGCGGTCGGGGTTGGGCGGGGTTAGCCTGTGCGCGTGACGTCCCCCGAGCCCCCCCAGGGCGCCCCCGCCGTGGTGGGCGAGCCGGTGGGCTCGGTCGTCGACGCGTGGCGGGACGCGGTCATGTCCACCGGCGCGCCGGACACGCTCCTGTGGTCGGTGGACGGAGTGGAGATCGATCTCGCGAATGCTCACCCGGGCGGGCTCGCGCGGCTGCTCGCGGATGGGGAGACGCTGCTCTCACAGTTGTTTCGCGAGCCGGCATCGCGCTCCCGGGCGCTCACGCAGGCAGCCGTCCTGAGGGCCAAGGAACTCGAGCTCGACCGCGAGCGGGGCCTGCCCGGCTGCTATCTCGCGTTCGGCAGGGCGCAGTGGGGTGACGGCGGCGACGGTGAGCCGGGGGCGCCCGTCTTCCTCCGGCGCTGCAGCCTGCGCCCGGTCGACGTCGCCGGCAGCGACTACCGCGTCGATGTCGACGGCGGACTGATCTTCAACCCCGCGCTGGACACCTATCTCGCGGTCATTCACCAGGTCCCCCTCGCGGCCGACGAACTCGTCCGGATGTCGCGGCGGGGGACCCGGTTCGACCCCCGGGATGCGTTCGCGGCCCTCGATGCCGTCGCCGAGGACATCCCGGGGTGGACACTCTCGCGCTCCCTGAGGATCGCGACCTTTCACACCGCAAAGGTCGCCGCCGTCAATGACTTCGCTCGAGCGGAGGAGCGGTTCGCGGGTCATTCGGTCCTCGGGCCATGGCTGCGCACCGCGGGGGAGCAGCCGCCGAACGAGCCCATCGTCGGCGAGCCCACCAATCCCGACGAGATATTCGTCCTCGACGCCGATCCCGCTCAGGTCGCGGTCCTCGAGGCCGCCCGCTCCGGCACGAGTCTCGTCGTGGACGCCGGACCCGGAACCGGCAAGTCGCAGACGATCGTCAACCTCGCGGCCGACCTCGCCCGCGTCGGCGCCCGAACCCTCATCCTCGCCCCCTCGCGCGGCGCTCGGGCCGCCGTGCTCGGCCGCTTCGAGCACCTGCGCCTCGGCCACCTCGTCCACGAACCCGTGGCGGATGATGCCGACTGGACCTCGACGCGACGCTTCCCCGCGGCCGCCACGGAACCGGACGATGTCACCGATGGTGACGTCGATCGACAGGGGCAGGCCGAGACCCTGGCGGCCTGGGTCGAGGCCAGGGATGGGCTGCATGCGCACGTGGTCCGGATGCACGCGCCTCGCCGGCCGTGGGGCGTCAGTCTCGATGAGATCCAGTCCCGCCTGGTCGACCTGGCCTGCCGGGAGATCCCGCCGAGATCGAAGGTGCGACTCGGCGGCTCGGCACTCGCGGCCCTCGAAGCGCCGGCCCGTGAGTCCTGGAGCCGGGAACTCACCGCGGTCGCCGCCGCCGGCGCCTGGGCCGGTGACCCCGAAGGGGACCCGTGGTGGGGGGCGGACGTTCTCGACGCGGCCGACGCCAGCCGCGTGCGCGCCGCCCTCGCCGGTCTGTCGTCGCCGGAACTCGCGCGGTTGCAGGAGGTGTTCGACACCGTCTTCTCCGGCGTCACCGTGCCGGCCCTGCCGACCCTCGGCCACCATCGCGACTTCGTCGTCGAGATGGACGGCATCCGAGCGGTTCTCGACGTCTTCCGGCTCAGCATCTTCGAGGCGCCGCTGGAGGACCTGATCCGGGCCGCGCACGGGGGTTCGCGCGACCGGTGGCGGGTCGCGCGTGCGCTCAAAGGACTGTTGCGGCCGGGCGCCAGTCCCGAGGCGGGTGCCGCTCTGCTCGAACGTGCCCGGGAGGTGCGCCCGCTCTGGGAGCAGGTCCGGGGCTCGAGCGTCATGCCGGGGCAGGTCGTCGATCTCGCGCGGGCGCAATCGGCCTACGACGTGGTGGCCGCGCACGTCCACGTCCTGTCCGCCCGGCTGCTGCGGCCGGCGGGCACGCCCTCGCTCTATGACGTGCCGATGCGCGATCTCAGGGGATTGATCCGCCGGCTGACGGAGGCGCAGGACCGGCTCGACATCCTCGCCGAGACGATGCCGACCGTGGTGCGGGCGCGTGCCGCCGGTCTGGGGTCGCTGGTCGAGGACCTCGCGGCGCGCTCCGTCCCGGCCGACCGGGTCGCTGACGAGGTGGAGTTGGTCTGGTGGGCCTCGGTGCTTCAGGCCGTGACGTCCGCCGACCCGGGCTATGCGAAGGCGAGTGGCCGGGGCATTCGGGCCGCCGCGGTGCGCTTCCGAGCGGCGGATGCCGCCCTCCAACATGCCCTCGCGCTCGGGCTGGCCAGGTCGGCCGACGTGGCCGACCCCCCGATCTGGGTTGTCTCGCCGTATGCCGTGGGCCACCTCGTCCCCGGTGACGAGGCGTTCGATGTGGTCGTCGTCGACGAGGCGGGGACGGTGACCGCGGCCCAGGCGGCCGCGGCGCTCGCCCGCGCGCCGCAGTCGGTCATCGTGGGGGACTCGCGCGTCCTGGGACCACGGCCGTTCACGGCGGTTGCTGGCGTGCGGCCCGCCGCAACGGTGGGCGCCTCCCTCCTCGACGTCGCGTCCAGGACCCTCCCGGTCTTCACGCTGCCTTGGCACTATCGTTCCCACGATCCCCGATTGATCGCCGCGGTGAACGCGGTGTCGTATGCCGCCGCCATGCGGACCTTCCCCGCTCCCCGGGAGGTGGACGGCCTCGCGGTCGAGCGCATCGGGGCCGGGCCATCGGCCACCGCCGCCGAAGCTGGCGCGGCCGCGGCGGCTGGGCCGACCGTGGCCGGGCCATCGGCCACCGCCGCCGAAGCTGGCGCGGCGGCGGCGGCGGGACAGACTGGTGAAGACGCGGCGGCTGTGGCGGCCGTGAGCGCCGCACGTTCCGCCCTCGTCGCGGCGGCAGCGGAGCGGGCGCTCGGCTGGGTGCGGGCCGCGCCCCGCGATTCGGTCGCCATCCTCGTGTCCAACCCCGACCTCGTCCCGATGATGACGACAGCGCTCGCCGACGCGGCTACCGATGCGGATGCGCCATTGTTGCGTGACGACCTGCCCGAGCCCCTCACCGTCCTCGACCTGACCCGATGCGCCGGGGAGACCCGGGACGGCATCGTCCTGGTCGTCGAGGGCGAATCCACGGCGGGCCTCGATCCTCGCGCGCTCACCGCGGCACTCGGGTGCGCCCGGGCGCGACTGGCCGTGCTGCACACGATGCCGGACGGATCCGCGTCACCCCCGGCGAGCGGGGCCGCGGCGCCGCTCTTGACGGCCCTGCTCGCTGCTACGTTCCGACCGGAGGGCAGCGCGGTGTCGGTCCTCGCCGCTGACCTGGCACGCCGACTCCGGGCGCGGGGGCTGGGGGTCATCGAGGGATATGGAAGCCTCGTCCCCGGCCCACGCGGGGAGACCGGATCTGATGCCGATTCCCGGGTCGAACTCGCGGTCTTCGACCCCTTCGCCAAGCGCAGCCCCATGGTGGCGGTGGAACTGGATGGCACGGCATACGCCCGCGCCGGAGGGGTCCGGATGCGGGAGCGGCTGCGGATCGCCCAACTGCACCGGCTCGGTTGGCGGGCCATCCGGGTCGCGAGTGTCGATCTCTTCCGGGATCCCGCGCGCGAGGAGGCGCGGATCGTCGCGGCGCTCGAAGGGCTACGCGCCCGGCCGAACGTGCCGGCGTCCGGCTCGGGCGAGTCGGAAGGTCAGCCGTCGGGCGCAGCTCGCCGGGCCGCGGTCGGTCCGACGACGGCCGGCGCAGCCGAAATCGTCCGGATTCCGGCGCCGATGCCGCCGAGCTACGGCATGCTCAGCGGGTCGGCGTCAAGCCCGAAAGTGGGAGCCTCCTCCGACCGTCCACGAGTCGCGTCCGGCGCCGGGCGCCCGGAGCAGACGCGCGACGACACGGACGCGGGGTGGGGCGAAACCGGCTCGATCGATGCCCATGATCGCTGGCTCGAGGAGAATCGTCCCCCGCACTGGGAGTGAGTGCCGACCGGGCACAGGACTCCGTCACGCAACCCCGGTCGGTCAGCGAGCCCGGCTTCACCGGGCCGTGGAATGGCCGTCGAAAAGGGACGACGTGTGTGTCTGCGTCAGTTCACGCACTATCGTCCGCGCGCCGGTGGGACAGCGAAACGGCGGGTGGAGGTGTCTCTCCACCCGCCGTTTCGGCGAGCAACCGACCGCGGGATGAGCGGTCAGCGGCTGGGAACCGCGTGCTGCGGTCTCTGCTCAGCGGCGACGAAGCTCGTCGCGGATCTCGGCGAGGAGAACGGTGTTGGGGTCCGGAGCATCGTCGACGGCCGGGTCGCTGAACCGGGCCTTGGCGACCTCGTAGGGCTTGACCACGAAGAAGTAGATGACGAACGCGACGATCAGGAAGGCGACCAGCGCCGTGAGGAACGCACCGAAGGGCACGCCACCCGGCTGCCAGGCGTTGAAGTCCGGCTTGCCGCCGATCTTGCCGAGCAGCGACATGAACACGTCGGTGAAGGTCCCGACAACGGTCGCGAACGACGCGCCGATGACGAACGCGACGGCAAGCTCGACGAGGTTGCCGCGCATGATGAAGTCTTTGAAACCCTTCATGGGTCTTTTGGATCCTTTTGTTTCTTGGGAAGTATTCTCGAGCCGGCCCTTGGTCGGGGGCTCGGGCGCCGGACTGCAGCGATGCTTACCGAAGCGCACACAACTCTATCGAACTCCTGCCACATTCGCCTCTCGACACGTTCTCGACCCGCCGCTGACGTGCCCGAACGCGAGCCCGCACCTCAGGGCACCGAGGCGGTCCCGCCCCCCGACCCACGCACGGCCAGCCAGAACCCGCCGGGACTTCCTTCCGCCGGTTGACCTGCGGTGATGCGCGCGACGTCGGCCCGCGAGACCGCGAGGAAGACAAAGGCGGCGGCCACCGCCACGCCAGGGCTCGACGGGTCGTCCGCGCCCGACGCGCCCGACCGCGTGTCCTTGACGCCGATGACGTCGAGGACCCGGGCGTTGCGCGCCGCCGCGCGGGTGCTCCCGGGCGCATAGGCGTCGACCACGTCCCCGACGCGCAGCCGCGCGGCCATCGTCGGATCGAGGATCGGCATCGACACCCCGACACTCCCGGCCGGAACCGTTGTCGCTCCCCGCAATCCGCCCAGCGTGACGACGCCGAGTCCGGCCGATCCGCTCCCGCCCGCGCCGTATGCCGCCCCGCCACCCCCGGCCACACCGCCGCCGGTCCCCGGGGACGCACCGCCGGTTCCTCCCGCCGCGAGGGCGTCGGCATCCCCCCGTGACCCGGTCGGGTCGAGGAGGCCCCCGGCGGAGTGCGTCGGTGCGGCGGCACTCGGTGTGCGGGCGACCGACCTCAGTGGTCCCGGTCGCGTCAGCACGAGCGCCACGGCGATGAGGATCAACGCACCCGACAGGACGCGGCGCAGGAGCGTCCGTCGCCACGCGGCCCTCCGGCTCGGCCCCGCCAGGGCCCCGAACGGCCCATCGGGTCGCACCAGCGCGCTGGACCCCTTCCTGTTCCCCACCTTGATCACCATCACGGTCCCCCCGCTCGGTTGTGTGTCGTGTCAGTCAGTTCTCGTGCCCCCGCCGCGGTGCCGCCCCTGCACGCCTCTCGCCACGGCCGCGCCCGGCGCCGAAGAGGGCAGGACGGCCTAGGGCAGCGCGAACGGCAGCGTGATCCCGTCGAGCGCGCGGCGACACGGACAGGCCGCCTCGGCGTCCGCCTGCGTCGCCGGCAGCGCGGCGATCACCGACCGGAGTGTCGCCTTGAGGCGGCCGACGTTCTCGGCGAAGACGGCCAGCACCGCCTCCAGGGTCACCGAGTCGTGTCCGTCCACGCCGGCATCGTGGTCGGTGACCAGGGCGATCGTCGTGAAACACAGGGCGAGTTCGCGGGCGATCGAGGCCTCCGGCATCGTCGTCATCCCGACCAGGCTCCACCCGGCCGCCTGATGCCATCGGGACTCGGCCTTGGATGAGAAGCGGGGTCCGTTGATGACGACGAGCGTCCCACCATCGACCGCAGGCGCCGCCGACGCCGCGCTCACGGACAGCACGGCCGCGCGGCCGCTGGGGCAGAAGGGATCGGCGAAACCGACGTGGACGACGGCGCCCTCGTCGTCATAGATCGTCTGGGCCCGGCCCCAGGTCCGATCGACGACCTGATCGGGCACGACGACGGTCCCGGGCACGAGGTCGGGCTGGAGCGAGCCGACCGCGCACGGCGCGAGCACCTGCCGCACGCCGAGAGAGCGCAACGCCCACAGATTGGCGCGATAGTTCACCCGGTGCGGCGGGAACCGGTGCCCCCGGCCATGGCGCGCCAGGAAGGCGACCCGTCGGCCCTCGACCTCCCCGACCACGACGGGATCAGACGGCGGCCCGAAGGGGGTCTCCACGCTGAACTCGCGCGCGTCGGTCAGGAAGGAATAGAAGCCGGACCCGCCGATGACACCGATCTCGGCGACGGCTCCGGGTGCGCTCGGGTTGTCCATGACCACACCGTATGCCGAGGTCCCGACCACCGCCGAGCCTCACCTCACGAGGCTGTGGATGACGCCGAAACCTTGGTTTGCGAGCCTGTGGACGACGATCCACCCGACGACGATCCACCTGTCGCGGAGCCACCCGGCGACGAGTTCGCGGAGGACGAACCGGCGGTCGACGCCGGCCCGGAGTCGCCGGGGGAAGCTCCGCTGTCGCCCGCCTCGGCCTTCTTGGCGGGCGCGGTGGAGCCGGACTTGCCGGAGTTCGAGGAGCGGGAGTCGGTGCGATAGAACCCGCTCCCCTTGAAGACGACGCCGACTGCGCTGAACTGCTTGCGCAGCCGACCCTCGCACTCCGGGCAAATGGTGAGTGAGTCGTCACTGAACGACTGGACGATGTCGAACTGGTGACCGCAGTCGGCGCACGCATAGGCGTAGGTCGGCACTGGCAGGCCCTTTCGTGGTGGGACATTCCCGCGGCGGTGCGACGGCGCTGCGCGCGCGGCGATCGGCTGTTCAGTGTAAGGCGAACCGCGCCGGCCGCTATTCCGTCGATCCCCGGTGCGCACCCGCCGGTGCGCGGACGCCCCCCCGGTCCCACTCCGTCCCACCCGGGCGTCCGGCCGCCCGAACGAGCCGTCCCGCCCGGACCGCAGTCGGTCCCACTCCGTCCCGCCCGAACGACCCGCCCGTCCCAACTGCCCGAGCGGTCCGAAGAGTCGCGACCCGCTCCTCAGTCGTCCTCCTCGTCCGTGGATGCCTTCGGTCCGAACCCCGGGCGCCCGGGTTGCTTCTGGATGGTCGCCGGCTGTGTGCTCCACCCGGCCAGCCGGCCGTGACGGCTCACCCTGCGGATGAGCTTCTCGGCGCGCTCGCGGACCGGGTCCGTCGTCACCACCAGCACCTGATCCCCGTGGCGCAACGTCGTCCGCCCGGTCGGCACGAGCCCGTGCCCGTCACGGACGATCAGCGCGACATCCGCGCCGACGGGCAGCCGCAGCTCGAAGACCGCCACGCCGTGCAGCAGTGACCCCGGCCCCACGTCGATCTGGAGCAATTGCGCCTTCATCTCCTCGAGCGGGGTCGCTTCGACGGCGAGTTCGCGGGCGCGATGCCCTTCGGTCACGCCGAGCCATCGCGCGACATACGGCAGTGTCGGGGCCTGGACGAGCGTGAAGATGACGACGAGGACGAAGACGAGATCGAAGATCCACTCGACGTGCGGCGCCTTCATCGTCACCGGCACGGTCGCGAGCACGACCGGGACCGCGCCGCGCAACCCGGCCCAGGACAGGAAGGCCTGCTCACGCATCGACATTCCGAACCACGACACCGATGCCGCCACCGACAAGGGCCGGGCGAGCAGCAGGAGCACGAGGCCGACCACGATCGCGGGGACGATCTGCGCGGAGAGCCGGCCGCCCTCCGCGAGCAGCCCGAGCAGGACGAACAGTCCGATCTGCGCGAGCCAGCCGGCAGCGGTGGCGAAGGCGTGGACCGCCTGCCGGTGCGGCAGTTTCCGGTTGCCGAGCACGAGCGCGCACAGATAGGTCGCGATGAAGCCGGACGTGTGCACCTGGGCGGCCACGGCATACGCAAGGACGGTCACCGCGAGGATGCCGATCGAGAACAGTCCCGAGGACGCCGAGGCCGTATGCCGCAGCACCGAACTCCCGAGCCGGCCCACCACGAACCCGATCACCGCGCCACCCGCGAGTTCGACGATCGCGAGCAGGAGGAGCATCAGCGGTCCCTGGCCATGCGCGGGGTCGGCCGCCTTCTCGGCGAGGGCGACGACGAGGATGACCACCGGGGCGTCGTTGAAGCCGGATTCGGCCTCGAGCATCCCGACCAGCCGCCGGGGCAGCGGGACATTCCGCAATACCGAGAAGACCGCCGCCGCGTCGGTCGAGGAGAGGATCGCCCCGACGAGCAGGGCGGTCGACCAGCCGAGGCCGAGGAGCCAGTGGCAGGCGACGGCGACGACCACGACCGACACGAGCACGCCGACCGTGGACAACAGTGCGGCCGGCACCACCGAGCGTCGGATCGAGGACCACTGGGTCGTCAGGCCACCCTCGGCGAGGATGACGATGAGCGCGCAGTAGCCGAGCGCCTGCGTCAACTCCGCCGAGTGGACCTCCACCGGAATGCTCGGGGTCTCCCCGATGGCCAGGCCGACCCCGAGATAGATGAGCAGCGACGGCAGCCCGGTCCGGTTGGACAACCGGATGGCGACGACGCAGACGATGAGGATGAGCGAGCCGATGAAGAGGGTGGGGGTCAGCGACTCGAGGCTGAATCCCGAGTCAGCCGCCGGATCCACCGTCATCCCCCTCGGGCCGGCGCCGCGGGCCCAGCCGGGTCAGGCCGTCCGCGGTGAGCGCCGCGTCGACCGGGCGGTCCCAGGGATCGACGGGGATCGGGTCGGGGAGGATCTCACCCGGGTGCAGCACGACGACGACGGTGGCGCCGGGATCGGCATACGGCAGGCTGCGGTCGTAGCAGCCGCCCGCCTGGCCGAGCCTGGCCCCGGTGTGGTCCGCGGCGAGACCCGGGACGAGCAGGAGCCGGCAGGCCGCGTGCGCGTCGAGGCCGAGCGGCGCCCGGGCCGGGTCGGCGAGGTCGGCCCAGTCGAGGTCGAAGCTCGGAAGGGTGATCGGGACGAGGATCCGGGTGCCGCGGGCGCCGAGCAGGCGGCATACGGCCGAGACGTCGGGTTCCCCGGGGATCGGGTCGTAGGCCGTGACCGTGTCCGCCGGGCCGATCCCCAGAGCGTCGAGCAGCGGCGTCAGCGCCCGCGCCAGGGCCTCGCCGTCGGCAGCGAGGTCGCGGGCGGCGGCGATCGCCCGCCGGCGGGCCCGCCGCTCGGCGCGCAGGAGTTGTTTGGCGCTGGGCATGGGGCTTCATCGTAGGCTGGCGGGCATGAGTGCGGAGGGTCTGTCGGCTGCCCGGACGGCCATGGAGGCCCGGGGAATCGACCCGGTGGCGATCCGGGCGTTCGAGCGGTTCTACGGGATGCTCGAGGGTGGGGCGCAAGGGCTGATCCCCGAGGACACGATCGCCCCCCTGACCGACGTCCCCGCCCTCGGCGACGTCCAGGCCGGCGAGGAGGAGCGGCGGGAGGCGCTGCGCCGGGTCGCCGTCGTCAAGCTCAACGGCGGCCTCGGGACGAGCATGGGCCTGACCGGGCCCAAGACCGTCCTCCACGTGCGGGGGCACCTGCGCTTCCTCGACATCATCGCCCGGCAGATCCTCGCCCTCCGGCGCCGGTATGCCGTCGACCTTCCCCTCCTGCTGATGGACTCCTTCCGGACCCGGGAGGAGTCCCTCGCCGTCCTGGACGGCTATCCCGGCCTCGCCGTCGACGGGCTCCCGCTCGACTTCCTGCAGAACGCCGAGCCCAAACTCACCGCCGACACCCTCGACCCGGTCTCGTGGCCGGCCGACCCGTCGCTGGAGTGGTGCCCGCCTGGGCATGGTGACGTGTATGCCGCGCTCGCCGGCACCGGCGTCCTCGACCGGTTGCGGGACAAGGGCATCCGCTATGTCTTCCTCGCCAATGCGGACAACCTCGGGGCGACCTGCGATCCCGACATCGCCGCGTGGCTGCTCACCGAGAACATTCCGTATGCCGCGGAGGTCTGCGAGCGCACCGCCAACGACCGCAAGGGGGGGCACCTCGCGGTCCGCCGCGACGACGGCCGGCTCGTCCTGCGCGACAGTGCGATGGTCGCTCCGGGGGAGGACCACCACTTCCAGGACAACGTCCGCCACCCCCTCTTCCACGCCAACAACCTGTGGGTCGATCTCGACGTGCTGGCCGGACTGCTCGGCGAGCGTGGCGGGGTTCTCGAGCTGCCGATCATCGTCAACCGCAAGACAGTCGATCCCACCGACAAGTCGTCGACCAAGGTCATCCAGATCGAGTCGGCCATGGGCGCGGCGATCGAGGTCTTCCCCGGCTCGCGGGCGATCGCGGTGCCGCGCAGCAGATTCCGGCCGGTGAAGTCGACCGGCGAACTGCTGCTCGTGCGCTCCGACGTCTTCGAGCTCGATGACGACGCGCTGCTCGTCTCGACGATCGACCATCCCGAGCCGTCGATTCTCCTCTCCGCGCCGTATGCGATGGTGCCGGGTTTCGATGCGCGCTTCCCCCAAGGTGTGCCGTCGATGCGAGAGTGCACATCGCTGACGGTGACGGGCGATGCGACGTTCGGCGCGGGCGTGCGCTGCGTCGGTGATGTCGAGGTCGTCCGGTCGGGGGAGATCCCCGCGGGTGCCGTACTCGACGGCGTGATCGAATGAGGACTCCGATGAGGACGCTCGCGGAGCACCGCGACGCGATCCTCGAGGCGGTGCGTCCGTTAGCCCCGCTCGCGTTGCCGCTCGCAGCCTGCCGGGGCCTGGTCACCTGCACCGATGTCGTTGCGGCCGTGGACCTTCCGGGCTTCGACAATTCGGCGATGGATGGCTATGCCGTGCGCTCGGCCGACGTCGCCGGCGCGAGTGACGCCTCCCCGGTGGTGCTCCGTGTGGTCGGTGAGGTGGCCGCGGGGGGTGACGCCGCGGCATACGACCTCGGGGTGGGGGAGGCCGTGCGGATCATGACCGGCGCGATGATGCCGGCCGGTGCGGACGCCGTCGTCATGGTCGAACGCACCGACGGCGGGCTGGAATCGGTCGCCGTCCACGACGCGGTGCCCGCCGGCCGCTCGATCCGGCCCGCGGGGGAGGACGTCCGTGCGGGAGCGGTCGTGATCCCGTCCGGGACGCTCGTCGACCCGCGGGTGATCGCGCTCGCCGCGGCGACCGGGCATGCGCGGCTCACCGTGCGACCACGCCCACGCGTCGTCGTCCTGTCGACGGGCGACGAACTGATACCCCCGGGAGAGCCGTTGCGCCCCGGCCAGATTCACGAGTCGAATGCCCCGATGATCGCCGCCTGCGTCGAGGAACTCGGCGGCGAGGTCGTCCATGTCGGGAGCGTCGGCGACGACCCGGAGGCGCTGGTCGCGACGTTGACGATGCTGACGCCCGGCGCCGACGTCGTCGTCACGACCGGCGGGGTGTCGATGGGGGCCTACGACGTGGTCAAGGCCGCCCTGCGCGACCACGGGATCGCCTTCGTCCAGGTCGCGATGCAGCCGGGGAAGCCACAGGGATTCGGGCTGTTCGGGCCGCGGCAGGTTCCGGTCTTCGCGCTGCCGGGCAACCCGGTCTCGGCGTTCGTGTCGTTCGCGATGTTCGTGGCGCCGGCGCTCGAGGCGATGATGGGCCGCTCGCACGAGCGCCGGATCGTCACCGGGGTCATGGGGCATGCGTTGGCCTCTCCCGCGGGGCGGACCCAGATCGCGCGGGCGGTGACAACGCGCGGTGATGCCGGGTGGGTCGTCGACCCCGTTGTCGGACAAGGGTCGCACTTCGTGCACGATCTCGTCCGGGCGAATTCGCTCGTGCTCGTGCCGCTGGAGACGACAGCGCTCGAGGAGGGCGACGAGGTCGAAGTGTGGCTGCTGGAGGGGGCGCCGTGAGCGAGTCGGCGACTGGGGGCCTGACGCACGTCCGCGCCGACGGGTCGGCGCATATGGTCGACGTCTCGGGCAAAGCCGTGACGGCGCGGGAGGCGTCGGCGGCGGGCCGAGTCCTGTTGTCGCAGAACGCGGTCGCGGCTCTTCGGGCCGGGACGGTGCGCAAGGGAGACGCGCTCGCGGTGGCGCGGATCGCCGGCATCGCCGCGGTCAAGCGGACGCCCGATCTCATCCCGCTTGCGCATCCGATCGCCGTCCATGCGGTCGAGGTCGACCTCGCCGTCATCGACGAGGGCGTCGCGGTCGCCGCGACGGTCCGCACGGCGGACCGGACCGGGATCGAGATGGAGGCCCTGACCGCGGTCGCCGTCGCCGCCCTCACGGTCATCGACATGGTCAAGGCGATCGACCGCCACGGCCGGATCACCGACGTCCGCGTCACCGCGAAATCCGGTGGGCGGTCGGGGGATTGGCGGGAGGAGTGAGCGACTCCGGGAGTGTGGGCGGCGCCGCCGGCGCGGGCTTGACCGGTGTGCGGGCGCTGGTGCTCACCTGCTCGACCCGGGCCGCGACCGGGGTCTATGCCGACCGTGGCGGTCCCCTGATCGTCGCCGCCCTGCGCGGTTGGGGTGCGGATGTCGCCGATCCCGTGGTCGTCCCGGACGGACCGGCGATCGGCGAGGCGCTGCGGGCGGGGGTTTACGCGGCATACGACCTCGTGGTGACGACCGGCGGGACCGGTTGCTCGCCGACCGATGTCACCCCGGAACAGACCCGCCCGCTGCTCGACCGGGAGATCCCGGGGCTTGCCGAGGCGATCCGGGCGTATGGCGTGGCCTCCGGCGTCCCGACGGCCATGCTCTCGCGCGGGCTGGCCGGGCTCGCGGGGCGCTGCGTCGTCGTGAACCTTCCGGGGTCCACGGGTGGCGTCAAGGATGGTTTGACGGTATTGGAACTCGTTCTGCCGCATCTGATCAGTCAGGTGCGAGGCGGCGACCACCGATGAGTGACCGGCTGTGGCCGGTCGACCTGTCAGCGGCGCTGCCCGACCGAGGTGTCGTCGGCTTGCGGGCCATGCGCACGCGCGACCGGCGTGACTATCTGGATCTGCGGGCGCGCAACCGGGACTGGCTCCGGCCATGGGACCCGACCAACCCGGACGGCGTCGTCGTCTCGGTGTCCTTCGCGCAGATGCTCCGGGAGCAGCGCCGAGCCGCCCGGAGTGATCGCGGAATGGCCTTCGCGGTGACTGTCGATGGGGCGTTCGCGGGCCAGCTCAACCTCAACGAGATGACGCGGCGGGCGTTCCGCTCGTGCACGGCGGGCTACTGGGTGGGGCGCGAGTTCGCCGGGCGCGGCGTGGCTCCGCTCGCCCTCGCGCTCGCGGGCGATTATGCGCTGGGGCCGTGCCGGCTGCACCGGCTCGAGGTCAACATCCGGCCCGAGAACACCGCCTCACTCGCGGTCGTGCGCAAGCTCGGACTGCGCGACGAGGGCCTTCGGCTGCGCTACCTCCACATCGACGGGGCTTGGCGCGATCACCGGAGTTTCGCGGTGACACATGAGGAAGTCGGGCCAGGTGGACTGCTCGATCGGGTCCGCGCCAATCTCGACCGGACGGATCCGCGACACACCGGCACACGTCCCGAGCGGGGCGGAACCGTCTGAATAGGTTGTGCTCGTGCAGCCGAGCAGCCTCATCTTCGTCCTGGTCATCGCGATCTGGGCTGCTTATCTGCTGCAACACTGGCTTCGGCGTCGCGAGCACCTCTCCACCGCACGCACGATCGATCGGTTCTCCGCCTCGATGCGGGTTCTCGATCGCACCAAGGCCGGGCGGTCCAGCGCATCCGGCGGCATGTCGACGACAGGATCCATTCCGCTGCACCGGCGTTCGGCCGGTCTCGCGGTCCGCGAGGTCGCTGGGGGTGACACGATGGCCGTGCCCGTGCCCGCCGGCGCCTCGTCGGCGGCGCCGAGCGGGGCCGGTGCGCGCCGCATCGCCGGTGTGGCGCTGCCGTCGCGCTCGCGTGCGGCCCTGTCCACGATGGCGATCCGCCGGCCGATTCCGCGCGTCGCACTGCGGCGGGCCGGTGGTGCCGCGTGGGCCCGTCCCACGCTGGGTCTGACTTTGCTCGGGGCGGCGGGCGTGGCTGGGGTGGGCCTGCTGCTCGCGCTCTTCGGCGCGGCGTCCTGGCTCATTCCCGTGGTTGCCTTGGTCATCGCCGGTGGCGCGCTCGTCGGCCTGCGCCGTTTGGCCGCGCAGGACGTCTCTCGCCGGATGGCGGCTCAGGCATCCCCGTCGTCGCCGGCTCGGTCCGCTGGCCGGACGAGGCTGCAGCGGGGGATGGCGGCGGAAGCGGCGTTTCAGGACTCGGCGTTGCAGGACCCGGCGTTTCGGGATGACACGTCCCCGGGTGCGGGAGGGTCCGGTGGCCGGGCCGCCCCGGCCGCGCGCCGCCGCGTCGGGTCGCGTCCCGCCGCGAGCACCCGGCCGGGAGGCCGGCGTGCGGCCGGTGGGCGTCGTGGGGACATCAGTCCCGCGCGAGTCGCGTCCGCTCGCGAGAGTGCCAACGCAGGGGCGACGACGGCGGCGGGTGAGCCCGCGGCATACGCACAAGGGGTCGTCGGGGCCCGCACCAGCTCCGCGAAGGACGAGGTGTTCGATCTCATCACCCTCGAGACGACCCTCGCGGAGGCGCGCGGCGTGCCGGCGCCGGTCGAGGGCGGTTGGTCACCGGTGCCGGTGCCGCCGCCGACCTACACGCTCAAGGCGAAGGCTGTCTATGCCCACCTGGACGAGGACGACGATGTGGTGAGTCCCTACGCTCCCGTTGCGGATCTCGCCGAGCGTCGGCGCCTCGCCTCCGGCTGACCGCCACCCGCGGTCACTGTCGGGGTCTCTCGAAGGCATCGACGGCGGGCACCCAGACGAGGCGACTAGTCCGCGGTCGATGGGCGCCATCGTGCGGCGAGGTCATGGCCGAGACGTCGGCCTCTCCGGCTCAGGCGCACGGGCGCCCTCCGGAGCCAGCGTCGCGTGCGGACCGATGCCGAGCTGGCGCCGTCCGACCACTCGCCGGGAGCGAGGGCGCCGACGAGGTCGCGGTGTGGGACGAGAGTGAAGCCACGAGCTCGGAGTCCGTCGATGATCGGCCCGATCGCCTGGGCGGTGCTGAAAAGAGTGTCATGCAGGACGACGATGTCGCCGTCGCGCGCCTGGCTGATGATGGTGTCGCTCGCGGCGCGCGGGTTCTGGTCGGCCCAGTCCTTGGGGTTGAGGCTGAACAGGATGACCGACAGTCCGCACTCGCCCGCGACCTGGCGGACGACCTCATTGTGATGCCCCCTGGGGGGACGGAAGGCCGTGAGGGCCTGGCCCGTGATCTTGTTGACAAGGGTGTTCGTCGACTGCAGCTGCTCGCGCACCTCGTCAGCGGTCAGCGTGATCAGGTCGGCGTGCGTCGCGGAGTGGTTCCCGATCTCGGCGTATGCCGATTGCGCCAGCCGCGCGAGGATGTCCGGCCGGCCTTGGACGCGCCGGCCGACGACGAAGAAGGTCGCGGGGACCTGCTTTTCCTCGAGGACGGCGAGGATGTCGAGTGTGGAGTCAGCGGGTCCGTCGTCGAAGGTGAGCGCGACCCGTTTGCGGCGAGCGATCACGTGCTTTCGGCCTCTCCTGGCATGGCGGATGTGATGCCTCGCAATGTAGCCAGCGCTTCTGATCGTGGGCCAACGCCACGCTCGGGGTTGGCCGGGAACGGAGAAGGGACCCGTGGACGAAGTCCCTGGGTCCCTTGACGTGAGTGGAGCTGAGGGTGGGCCCAATCGGGCTCCGGGAACGGAGAAGGGACCCGTGGACGAAGTCCCTGGGTCCCTTGACGTGAGTGGAGCTGAGGGTGGGCCCAATCGGGCTCCGGGAACGGAGAAGGGACCCCTGGACGAAGTCCCTGGGTCCCTTGACGTGAGTGGAGCTGAGGGGATTCGAACCCCTGGCCTTCTCATTGCGAACGAGACGCGCTACCAACTGCGCCACAGCCCCGAAGTGCGAGCAGAACCATAACACCGACCGGAAGCTGGCAGAGAATCGGGAGCGGGCGGCATACGCTCAGCATGTCCGTGTCCCGATCAGGAGGCCGCCTCGTGACCACGAACCCCGCAGACCACCGCGTCTCCACGGTGCCCAAGGGCGTCCGGGACGCGAGCGAGTGGGCCGCACGGCTGCTCGTCATCGGTCTGGGGATCTATGTTTTCGGCCGGGTGCTGGGCCATATGTCGGAGATCGTCATCCCGGTCCTCGTAGCGATCCTCCTCGCCGCCCTGCTGGAGCCGCTGTGCCGCCGGCTCGCGCGCCGGCTTCCGCGTGCCGCGGCGGCGGGGGTCACGGTGATCGGCACCCTCGCCGTCATCGCCGGGTTGATGACGTTCGTCGGTACGCAGTTCTCCTCGCAGTTCAGCGACATCGTCGACCAGACCCTCGAGGGCGTCGACCAGATCCGCAACTGGATCCGGGACACCTTCCACATCACCGACACGCAGTTCGCCGAGTACTACCAGAAAGCGCGAGACGCTCTGTCAGGGAGCGGGAACCTGGGCGAGACGGCCGCGGCGGCGGGGCTGACCGTCACGCACGTGGTCGCCGGGTTCTTCATCGCGATGTTCACGCTGTTCTTCTTCCTCTTCGAGGGCAAGGCGATCTGGGCCTGGATCGTCCGACTCTTCCCGTCTCCGGCACGTCAGAAGGTCACCGCGAGTGGCGCCATCGCTTGGGGCCAACTTCAGGCGTTCTGCCGGGCGACCATGCTCGTGGCCGCCGCAGACGCCACGGGGATCGGTCTCGGCGCCCTTATTCTCGGCGTGCCGTTCGCGAGTGGCATCGCGCTCCTGGTCTTTCTCGGTGCCTTCGTGCCGGTCGTCGGTGCGCTGCTCAGCGGCATCGTCGCGGTCCTGCTCGCCCTCGTGGCCAAGGGCCCCATCACGGCGCTGATCATGCTCGGCGTCGTCATCGCGGTCCAGCAGATCGAGGCGCATGTCCTTCAGCCGTTCCTGCTCGGCCGGGCGGTCCGGGTGCACCCGCTGGCCGTCATCCTCGCGATCGCCGCCGGTGTGGTCCTGTGGGGCATCGTCGGCGCGTTGATCGCCGTTCCAGTCGCCGCGGTCTCCAACGCCGTCGGCAACCACCTGCTCACCGATTCCGGGCCCCCGCCCGACGAGCCCGAGGACCTGCTCACGTCGACGGAGCAGGCGGAGACGACCGCCGAGATCGCCAGAGGACGAGCGGCGGAGGTGCGGGACTGAGCCCTGACGCGGCGGCGACTCAGGTGTGTGCGGACCCCGTGCGTTTGGCGCGCTCGATGGTCGTGGACAGGGCCGGCATACCGTCCTCGGGCGCGCCCGGGTCGGCCGGGTCGACGCCCGCGGCCGCGATCGTGTCGAGAACCGTCATGCCGGCCTCGCTGATGTGCCCGAAGACGGTGTAGTCGGGGCGGAGTCGGGAGTCGGCATAGACGAGGAAGAACTGGCTCCCATTGGTGTCAGGACCCGCGTTGGCCATGGCGAGCGTGCCGCGCGGATAGACCTTGCGACTGCCGTCGGGGAAACCGGGCCAGTTGGGCAGGGCCTTCGCCGAGGCGAGTTCGTCCCTGAACCAGTAGCCCGGATCGCCCCAGCCGGTCCCGAGCGGGTCGCCACACTGAAGCACCGAGAGCGCATACGGCGCCGTGTGGTAGGCCGTGAGCCGGTGACAGATCGTGTGGTCATAGAACTTCGTCCGGGTCAGATAGAGGAAGCTCGCGACGGTGCACGGCGTCTGCGCCTTGTCGAGGATGACGGGGATGTCGCCACGGTTGGTCTGGAGAACCACGGCCGCGTTGCCCCGGGTGTCCGGCTTCTTGGGATCGGGGGGTAGGCCGGCCCAGACCGAATAGGTCTGGTCCTCCATCGGCGTGAACGCGCAGGCGCCAGTGGTCGGGGTCGTCGTGGCCGGCGAGTCGGGTTTGGCCTGCGCCCCCGGTGCGGCGACGAACGACGCGACGGCGACGGCGGTGACAGCAAGAGTGCGGCGAACGGACATGCGGTGCTCCTCCCCAGTGGGTGGCCGTATGGTGCGGCCTCCCGTCACGATAGGCCGCACGGTCCGCTTCCGGCATCCTGGCGGCCTCCTCGATCCGGCGTTCCTGACGCGCTCGGCTGTGGTGACAGTCGGGCAGGACACCCCTCGGTCCACGGTCCAGATCGCCGCGTGCGGCCTCGGGATGCCGGTCAGAACAGCGCCAGCTGCTCGTTTCGGGTGGGTGCGGGACGGACGACACTGGGGGCGGCGGGCTCGGTGAGCCGCAAGAAGCTCCCGAGCAGCAGCAGCTCGCCGGGGGTCTGGGGGGCAAAGTCGGTCAGCTCGGGTGAACAGACGAGATAGGCCGCCCACTTGCCTCGGGACAGGGCGACGTTGAGGCGGTGGCGATCGAGGAGGAACCCCACCCCACGAGAGACATCCGAGCGGGCCGAGGCGGCCATCGAGATCAGCACGACGGCCCCTTCCTGCCCCTGGAACTTGTCGACCGTGCCGACCCGCACCGCGCCCAGCCCGGCCGCCTCCAAAGCCTCGCGCAGTCGTGCCACCTGGGCGTTGTAAGGCGTGACGACGAGGATGTCAGCCGTCGCCAGGGGGCGGGCACGAACCGCCTCGTCGGGGTCGATCCACGGCCGTCCGAGCAGATCCTGCACGAGGTCGGCGACGACGGCGGCCTCCTCGACGGAGCTGACGGTGTTGTCTCGGTGCGCGACGTGGCACACGTGCAGACCGGGCTCGACCCCGGTCAGTGAGCGGGCGGTCGTGTGGTGGGGATGGGCGGTGAGCGACCCGGCATACGCCAGATCCGAGACCCGCTCGGCGAGGCGTGGATGAAGGCGCCAGGTCGTCGCGAGGAAGTAGCCGCGATCGGCCGGCAGGATCGGGGCGTCCTCGATGAGCCACCCGAGGGCCGACGCCTGGATGGGCTCCGGGTGCGTGCCCTGACTGACCTCGGGCAGTTGCCGGGGGTCGCCGAGGAGCAGGAGTCGTTGGGCGGCGACGGAACAGGCGAGCGTGTTGGCCAGGGAATACTGGCCCGCCTCGTCGATGACAAGGAGGTCCAGCTGCCCGCGCGTGACCCGGCCGCGGTGGGTGAAGTCATACACAGTGCCCCCGAGCAGATAACCGCCGTCCGCGCGCTCGGAGGCGAAGAGCGCGAGTTGCCGGTCGGGCAGGTCGGTCCACGTCGGGTTCGCTCGATGCTGCGACTGCTTGCCGACGAGGTGGGGATCGAGCCCGGCACGCACCGCGGCATCGAGGACGTTCTCGACGGCGGCGTGCGACTGCGCGACGACGCCGACCTTCCAGCCGTGCCGTGCGACGAGATCACGGATGACCTGGGCCGCGACATGGGTCTTGCCGGTGCCGGGTGGTCCCTGCACCGCGAGATAGGAGGAATCGAGGTCGAGCACTGCGGCGGTGATGGCGCGAGCGTATTGATCCGCGGAACCGTCCAACCCGGGCAGGAGGAGCCCGGAGCGCAGGCGGGGCGCGCTGCGCCGGAGGATGTCGAGTCCCGGGGTTGTGGGCAGGCGCGGCCACGTGGCAGCGCACTGCTCCCCGATCTCGAGCAGCGCCGAATCGATGTTGCCGGTCCCCGGGCCGGGCTGCGGGACGAGAGCGAGCGGCGTGGCGTCGACCCGGTCGTATCTCGCCGGGAGTCCTTCCTCGACGGTCAGCCGCAGGTTCCCCTCGCTGACTGCGACGGCGGTGACCGTCACTGACGTGGGCGCGACCCTGATCGTCGGTGACTCCGGGGCGAACGCGGCCGGCGCTGGGGCGTCATAGACGGCATAACGGCCCTCGCCGACGCGGGGGGCCGGGGTGTCCGGATCCGCCGGGGCCGTCAGCTCGAGGATCCGGCGGAAGGTGCGCTGACGCCCCTCTTTGAACCAGTCCCGAACGACCGTGACCGTGGCGACGGCGACGACGTCGGGTGCTCCGGCCCATTCGTCGACCGGATGGCGAAGCCGATCGAAGTGCCGCCACCAGAACGGCTTCGACTCGCGTCGATTGAATTGGAGGCCGGCGGCCACGAGCGCGAGCGCCTCCTCGTCGGGGGTCCGACCGTGCGCGGGCGTGTCCCCGAGGAGGTCCCGCAGGCGCGACTGCGTCGCCTCGGCCGCGGCCCACGGGTTGGGCCGGGCCGGCTCCGCCTCCTGCCGTATGCCGTTGCCCACCGGCGCGTCACTCCCCGCCTTGCCCGACTCGTCACCGACCGCCGCGGTCGGCGTTCCGAGGCCACCCGACTCGACACCCGGCACCTGGGTGAGCATCCAGTCCCGCAGACGGAGCGTGGACAGGCAGTCGTAGGCGTTGTAGTCCCGGATCGCGGCCAGCAGCCGGTCGGCCTCGTCGATCCGCCCTTCGACGCCCGCCTGGACGAACTCGTGATAGACGACGATGGAATCGCCCGCTGTCGCCACCGGGCCCGCCCGGAGGTCGTCGCCCATATAGAGCGGCTCGAGCTTCTTGATCGAGTAGGACTCCTGTGAGACGCGGACGGCGGAGCGGACCACGGCATACAGATCGACGAGGACTCCGTCGCGCAGGAAGTCGTCGATCTCGGACTCGCACACGCCATAGCGCGCGGCGAGCCCGAGCAACCGCGCTCGCTCGTAGTCGGCGTAGTGATAGACGTGCAGGCCGGGGAACCGTCGGCGGCGATCCACGACATAGGCGACGAAGTCGATCAGCGCCTGCTTCTCGGCGGCCCGGTCGTGCGCCCACCACGCCAGATAGGTCCCGTCGGCCTCCATGACGCCGAAGAGATACTCCAGGCCTCGCCTGGGCGAGCCTGGTTCGCTCCACAACGGATCGCCCTCGAAGTCAAAGAAGAGGTCGCCCGCGGTCGGTCGCGGGAGTCCGGCGAGGACGTCCGGGCGATAGACCTCCGCCGTCACGATCCCGCTCTCGCGCTGCGCCCGCTGCATCTGCGCCTGCGCCCGGAGCCGGGCCAGGTGTGCGTCACTGAGCTCGGGCACCGGCTCGACCCGGTCGGCGAGGTCGTCCAGGCGGGTCACCCCGGCGGCGAGCAGTCGCTTGCGCTGGCTTGTGTGGACCCCGGCGACGAGTGCGACGTCACCGCTGCGGGCCAGCTGCTCGGCGCACTCGGCGCAGCGACCGCACGCATGGGTCTCGTGGTCGCCCCACCTGGCCGGCGCGCCCGCGTCCTGGTGGCGGTCGAGGAGGGCGACGAGTCGGTCCCGTCGGCGCAGATAGACGGGGATGATCTCGGTGAGCGGGAACTCCTCGCGATCTCCGTCGCCGAGCACGAGCCCGGCGTTCGGTGCGATGGCGACGCCCGCCGAGCCCAGCGCGTGGGCATAGGCCGCGAGTTGCAGCAACGCGGGCACAGACGCCTCCCGGGCGAGCTTGGCATCCCAGAGCGCCCACCGCCCGGCGTCATCGCGGACGAGGAAGTCGGCATAACCGAGGAAGCGCTCGCCGGCGACCGCGCCCTGGCACACGACCTCGATGCCGGGGTCCGCCAGCGCTGCGAGCGTCGCCTCGGCTGCCGCCGCGATCCCCTCTGCCGTATGCCGCTCCGCCCGTCTCAGGGTCACCACCCGTCCGCGGTGCTCGGCTGCGAGCGTGCGCAGGACGGTCTGTTCGTGCGCCACACCCAGGGCGGCGAGCCGCTTGGCGAGGGGGTCCGGGTCGCGGTGGCTCGCCATGCGCCCGAGGACGGCGTCGAATTCCCGCAGCAGTGCCCACTCACAGACCGTGGCGACCCGCAGGTCGGACGGGCTGATGGTGGCGCGCCTCGCGCCGGGGAGAACGAACATGATCAGGACTCTAGGACGCCCCACCGACAGCCCTCGTCGAGCGCGCCTGTTCGGCCCTCAGGCCGGTCAGATCCCGGCACGATCACCAACCAGCGCGGTCGGATCCCGCCTCGATCAGATCCAGCTCGGGAACCACATCCGCAGCCGCCAGCTGTCGTAGGGGATGACCTGGGCGGTGTAGATCGGCCAATAGAACGCGAACAACGCCAGCGTCACCAGGCAATAGGCCCCGACGCAGAGCACGCCGATGCGTTGTCGCCTGGGGCTGTCGGTGGCCTTGCCGAGGATGAGTCCCAGCATGAAGACGGCAGAAAGGACCACCCATGGCTGGAACGCGATCGCATAGAACTGGAAGATCGTCCGGTGCTGCAGGTCGAACCACGGCAGCCAGCCCGAGGCGAGGCCGCAGAGGATGGCGCCCGCGCGCCAGTCGCGCCGGACCGCCCAGTGATAGACGAGGAAGAAGATCCCGATCGTCGCCAGCCACCAGATGGTGATGGTGCCGATCGAGGAGATCGCCTTGGAGCATTCGGTGACGGTGCAGCCGTCGGTGCCCTTCTTGGGCCCTTCATAGAAGAACGACGTCGGCCTGCCCTGGACCATCCACGTCCAGGGGTTGCTCATGTAGTCGTGCGGTGAGGTGAGCGTCTGATGGAAGTGATAGGCCTCGGCGTGGTAGCTCCACAGCGAACGCAGCGCGTCGGGGATCCAGGTGTGGCTGCTGGGATGGGTGTCCGCCCAATGGCGCTTGTAGCCGTCCGTGCTGAGGAACCATCCGGTCCACGACGCGAGATAGGTCGCCAGGGTGAGCCCGACCATGACGATCGCCGCGATGGGTGCTTGGACGAGGAAGGTCGAGGCGACCCAGCGGCGGACACCTGCGGCCCGGTAGGCTCCCATGTCCCACAGGACGGTCATGAGTCCGAAGCCGATGAGGAAGAACAGGCCCGACCACTTCGTGCCCGTCGCCAAGCCCAGGCAGACCCCGGCGACCCACCGCCACGGTCGGAAGCCGAGGACGGGACCCCACGTCTCGTAGGTGTGCACGGAGAGCCGGCCGACGTGCTGGGCGAGGCGTTCGCGCGCCTGGTCCCGGTCGATCAGCAGCGCCCCGAACGCACTGAGCACCCAGAACATGAGGATGAGGTCGAGCAGACCGGTCCGCGACTGGACGAAGTGATGGCCCTCGAAAGCCGTGAGGAAGGCGGCCATCGTCCCCAACAGACTCGACCGGAACAGCCGGCGCGCGATCCGCCCGATCAGGAGGATCGAGAGGGTCCCGAGCGTGCAGACGGAGAACCGCCAGCCCCAGCTCGAGGTCCCCCCGAAGATCCACTCGCCGAAGGCGATGACCCACTTCCCGACCGGCGGGTGGACGACCATGTCGCCGTTGTCGGTGATGAACACACTGAGATTGCCGTGCGTGAACATCGGGTCGACGATTTTGCCCTCGCCGAGCCAGCGCATCTCGACGCCATAGTCCAGCATCGAAATGCCCTGCTTGACGTAATACGTCTCGTCGAACACGAGCTGATGCGGGCGGTCGAGCCGCCAGAACCGCAACAGCCCGCCGAGAACGGCGAACAGCAGCGGTCCCAGCCAGCCGAGCAGAGGGTTGCCGATCGGGGCTCCGAGCAGCCGGTCGCGCAACTGATCGGTCCTCGTCACGGGGGCATGGTATGCCGCGTACCCCGCCACCCCGTGCACGAGTTCGACCGTCCCGCCTGAGTGTGCCTCGCCTGGCAGGATGCCCCCGTGACGCTCGTCCTGGCCGCGACCCCGATCGGTGACCCGAGGGATGCATCCCCGCGGCTCGCCGACGAACTCGCCCGCGCGGACGTCGTCGCCGCCGAAGACACCCGCCGCACCCGGCGCCTCTGTGCGGCCCTGGGTGTCTCGCCCTCCGGCCGTCTGCTCAGCTATCACGAGCACAACGAGGCGAGTGCGACCTCCGACCTCGTCGAGCGGCTGCGCGCCGGCGAGCGGGTCCTCCTCGTCACGGATGCCGGTATGCCATCCGTGTCCGACCCCGGCTATCGACTCGTCGCCGCGGCAGTCGCCGCCGACATCCCGGTGACGTGCGTCCCGGGGCCCAGCGCCGTCCTCATGGCGCTCGCGGTCTCCGCCCTCCCGGTCGACCGATTCTGCTTCGAGGGGTTCCTGCCTCGCCGCCCGGGAGAGCGGTCGCGCGCGCTCGACGCGCTCGCCGGAGAGCCGCGGACAATGGTCTTCTTCGAGGCTCCCCACCGGCTCGCCGAGACCCTCGCTGCGATGGCTCGCTCCTTCGGCGGCGAGCGTCGCGCGGCCGTCTGCCGTGAACTGACCAAGACCTACGAGGAGGTCCGTCGCGGACGACTCGCCGAGCTTGTCTCCTGGGCGGCCGGCGGGGTCCTCGGCGAGATCACTGTGGTTGTTGCCGGCGCCCAGCCCGCGGTCCCTGACGTCGACGCCGCGCTCGCTGAGGTGCGCGGCCGCGTCGCGGCGGGGGAGCGCCTCAAGGATGCGTGCGGCGCGGTGGCTGCGGCGACCGGCCTCTCCCGGAAGGGGCTGTATGACGCCGCCGTCGCCCGTTGACCCGGAGGCGCCGCGGACGCTTGCTCGCGAGGCGACCCCACGCGGCGACATCGCACTCAGAGTGCGCGACCGGAGAGGTGGGGGCACGGCATACGAACTGATCGTCGGTGGGGTCTTCGCCATGGACAGCACCGACGTCTCCACCGAAGTGGAATTGGCGCGGGTGGCGCTGGGCGCATGCGCCCGACCGAGGCGGGTGCTCGTCGGCGGGCTCGGCCTCGGCCACACGGCCGGGGCCGTCCTGGACGATGACCGCGTCGAGCGCGTGGTCGTCGCCGAACTCGAGGCGCCCCTGGTCGAGTGGGCGCAGCAGGCGCTCGTCCCGAGCCTGACCAGGGTGACGGGCGATCCCCGCGTGCGGCTCGAGATCGGCGATATCGCCGGTCTCCTGGCGGATGCCGAGCGCGAGTTCGACGTCATCCTGCTCGACGTCGACAACGGTCCGTCCTTCCTCGTGCACGAGCAGAATGCGCGTCTGTATGCCGTGCCCTCCCTCGCGACGACGATCGATCGGCTTGCGCCGGACGGCGTGTTGGCGATCTGGGCCGCCCAGGAGGAACCGGACCTGGTGCAGCGGATGTCGCGGCTCGCGGCGACGCGTGGCGACCTCGCTGTCTCGACCTCGCGCCACCGGGTCGAGCGCGAGGGCCGGGCGTTCGACTATGCCATCCATCTGCTGCGGCGTGACCCTCAGCTGCGGAGACTCGCAGGCCGCGGCCGGTCGGCACGCGACGGCCGCTGAGGCCATCGGTCCGGCCCGGCCCTTCCCCTGGGCCGCTCCCAGGATTATCTTTGCAATGTGAACGCAGATGCGCCGGCGCCTGGCTCCCAGTCGTCCCTGCGCGAACGCAATCGCCTGCGGGTCCTCGATGCCGTGACGATGCTCGGCTCACTGACCCAGATCGAGATCGCCGAACAGACCGGGCTGAGCCAGGCCACCGTCTCCAACCTGGTCAAGGAATTGCACGCCGCCGGTGCGGTCGAGCTGACCCCGAGCGTGCGCAACGGGCGGCGTGCCGTCAGCGTCTCGATCGCCATACCCGACGGCGTGCTGGGCGCCATCGTCTTCGGGGATCGCGACGTCCGCGCCGCCGTCGCCGGCTCGCCCGACCAGATCCTCGCCACAGCGCGGATGCCGTTGCCGGCGGACCACCGTGCCGACGAGGATCTCGAACGCGGCGCCACCCTGCTCCAGGATCTCATCGACCGGGTCGGCCATCGCTCCGGTGAACTCATCGCGGTGGGGCTCGGCATACCGGCCCCGATCGACACCGTCTCGGGGCAGGTCGGCAGTGCCGGCCTCATGCCCGGGTGGCAGGGCGTGCACATCGCGTCGGCGGCGGCCCGCGTCATCTCCGCGCCGGTCATGATCGACAACACGGCCAATCTCGCCACCATCGGCGAGCTACATTCCGGTGTGCTGCAAGGAGTTTCCGACGGAGTCCACATCAAGATGTCGTATGGCGTGGGCGCCGGTCTCGTCGTCAACGGCCAACTCGTGCGGGGCAGCGCCGGCACGGCCGGGGAGATCGGACACCTGTCCATCGATGACAAGGGCGCCATCTGCCGGTGCGGCAATCGCGGTTGTCTCGACACTGTCGTCGGCTCGGCCGCCATCCTGCAGGCGCTGCGCCCTTCCCACGGCGTTCTGACCCTCAAGGACGTCATCGGCCGTGCGCTGTCCGGTGATCCCGGCTGTCGGCGCGTGCTCGCCGATGCGGGGGAGGCCCTCGGGCTGGCTCTGTCGGGCGTGGTCAATCTGCTCAACCCCGAGGTGATCGTCATCGGCGGCCAGATGGCGCGGGTCGGTGACCTGCTGCTCGATCCGGCTCGGCGGGTGATCGAGCGGTGCGCGCTGCCCAGTGCGGCCCAGTCCCTGACGCTACGGGTGGGCGCACTGGCCGATGAGGCGGATGTGGTCGGCGCTCTGGCCCTCGCCAACGAGGTGCATGAGAGTGCACAGCGGGCGGCCCTCGCCCTCGCGTGAGGGCAGGGCGGAAGGCCCCCCGAGTCGTTGGTGAAACTCGATGAGTTCAAGCCTTGACTTCAAAGCGTGAAGCGAGTTGAATGAGCGCAGCGTGCGACACAGGAGTCGCAGCGACAGAGAAGTCAGGAGTCTGAATCCATGAGCGCACTTCGTGGCGCGAGGGCCACCACCAGCGTCCTCGTCCTCGGTCTGGCATCCGCCGCTCTGGCCGCATGTGGCACCAACAGCGGCAGCAGCACCAGCACCACCACGTCCACCGGTTCCGCCGGAACCGGCTCCGCGAGCAGCAGCACGAGTTCCGCCGCGACCTCAGCGGCGGCCGGAGGCAAGATCGCCCTCCTCCTGCCGGAGTCGAAGACCACGCGGTACGAGTCCTTCGACCGGCCGCTCTTCGAGGCGGCCGTCAAGGCCGCGTGTTCCGACTGCGAGATCCTCTATTCCAACGCCGACCAGGATGCCGCCAAGCAGCAGCAGCAGGCCGAGGCCGCCCTCACCCAGGGCGCCAAGGTCCTCGTCCTCGACGCCGTCGACGGCAAGTCCGCGCAGACCATCGTCTCCAACGCCAAGTCCCAGGGCGTCCCGGTCATCGCCTACGACCGCTTCGTCGCGGGCAGCGACTACTACATCTCGTTCGACAACAAGAAGGTCGGCGAGTTGCAGGGCACGGGTCTGGTGGACGCGCTGAAGGCGGCTGGCAAGACCAGCGGCGACATCGTCATGATCAACGGCTCGCCGACGGACGCCAACGCGGCCGATTTCAAGGCGGGAGCGCACAGCGTCCTCGACAGCAGCGGCTACAAGATCGCCGCGGAGTACGACACCCCCGACTGGAGCCCCGACAAGGCCCAGTCGTGGATGGAGTCGCAGCTGTCTGCGGTCAAGTCCGGTCTCGTCGGTGTGTATGCCGCCAACGACGGCACCGCGGGCGGCGCCATCGCCGCGCTCAAGGGCGGCGGGGTCAGCCCGCTTCCGCCGGTCACCGGGCAGGATGCCGAGCTCGCGGCCATCCAGCGGATCATCTCGGGCGACCAGGCGCTGACCATCTACAAGGCGATCAAGCCCGAGGCTGAGGGCGCGGCGGCGGCGGCGGTGGCCTTCATCACCGGGCAGAAGCCGGCCACGTCGGCTGACAAGGAGGGCGTCCCTGCCACCCTGCTCGAGCCCGTCGTCGTGACCAAGGACAACATCATGGACACGATCGTCAAGGACGGCTTCTACAAGGTCGGCGATATCTGCACCGGTGACGTCGCCGCCGCCTGCACAAAGCTCGGCATCAAGTAAGCCCCACGTCTCCGGAAGAGAGTGAGTCACCGATGACCACCACCTCCCCAGCAGCGCCGGTCCTGTCCATGCGCGGGGTCTCCAAGCGCTTCGGCGCCGTGCAGGCCCTCAAAGACATCGATTTCGACGTCAGTCCTGGGGAGGTGGTGGCTCTGGTGGGGGACAACGGGGCCGGCAAATCGACCCTGGTCAAAGCCATCGCCGGCGTCTACCAGCCGGACGACGGCGAGGTCACCTTCGACGGAAAGAAGGTCAGCATCGGCTCGCCGTCCGAGGCGCAGACCCTCGGCATCGCGACCGTCTTCCAGGACCTCGCCCTCTGCGACAACCTCGACGTCGTCGCCAACCTCTTCCTCGGCAGCGAGGTCACCTCGACCGGCATGCTCGACGAGGTCGCCATGGAGAAGGAATCCTGGCGGCTGCTGCGCGAACTCTCGGCCAAGATCCCGAGCGTGCGCATCCCGATCGCCAGCCTCTCCGGCGGTCAGCGACAGACCGTCGCCATCGCCCGATCGCTGCTCGGCAGGCCCAAGGTCGTCATGCTCGACGAACCGACGGCGGCCCTGGGCGTCGCGCAGACCGCTGAGGTCCTCAACCTCGTCGAGCGCCTGCGGGAGAACGGCCTCGGGGTCATCCTCATCTCCCACAACATGTCGGACGTCATGGCCGTCGCCGACCGGGTCGTCGTGCTGCGGCTCGGGCGCAACAACGGCGAGTTCCGGGTCGCCGACACGACGAGCCAGGAGATCATCGCCGCGATCACGGGGGCGACGACCAACGCCGTATCGCAGCGCGCGGCGCGCCGCACCAGCACCGAAACCCAGGACAATGCCGAGGAGCCGCAGTGAGCACCCAGACCACCGACCCTACCGCGGCGCTGCCCGCGGATCGCCAGGACGAGCGTTTCATCGCCGACGAGGGTCTCGGCGGCTGGCTCTCCGGTTCGATCGCGCGCCTGCGCTCGGGTGACCTTGGCTCGATGCCGGTCGTCATCGGCCTCATCATCATCTGGGGCGTCTTCTATTCCCTCAACCACGCCTTCCTCTCCAGTCGCAATCTCGTCAACCTCACCCTGCAGATGGTGCCCACGGGAACGATCGCCATCGGCATCGTCCTCGTGCTGCTCCTCGGTGAGATCGACCTGTCAGTCGGGTCGGTCAGCGGCCTCTCCGGTGCCGTGCTCGCGGTCGGATTCGTCAATCACGGCTGGGCCGCCGGGCCGGCCATCGCGCTCTCGCTGGTCTGTGGCATCGCCATCGGCTGTCTCTACGGCCTGCTCTTCAACCGCTACGGCGTGCCGAGCTTTGTCATCACCCTGGCCGGCCTGCTCGCCTTCGTCGGCCTCCAGATCAAGGTTCTCGGCAAGGACGGGACGATCAATCTCTCCTTCAACTCCGACATCGTCCAGTTCGCCTCGCAGAAGTTCGTCCCCGATCTGGTGGCCTATGCGCTCGTGCTCCTGGCCGTCGGGGCGTCGCTCCTCGCCAAGCTCGCCGTCGGGCGCAAGCGCGTCGCCGCCGGCCTTTCCGCGCCCCCGGCCAGTGTCGTCCTCGTGCGCACGGGTCTGCTCGGCGCGATCCTCCTGCTCGCGGTCTACATCCTCGGTCGCGATCGCGGGGTGTCCTATATGGTGCTGACCTTCGTGGCTCTCGTCGTCATCATGGATCTGCTGATCCGGCGCACGACCTGGGGCCGTTCGGTGATGGCGGTCGGTGGCAATGTCGAGGCCGCGCGCCGCGCCGGCATCAACGTCCGCCGGGTGTATCTGAGTGTGTTCGCCCTGTGCTCGTTCTTCGCCGCCCTCGGCGGCATCTTCGCTGCGGCGCGCCTCGCCTCGGTGAGCCAGAGCAGCGGCGGGGCCGACACCAACCTCAACGCGATCGCGGCAGCCGTCATCGGGGGCACGTCGCTCTTCGGCGGGCGCGGATCGGCATACAGCGCACTGCTGGGCATCCTCGTGATTCAGTCGATCTCCAACGGGCTGGGCCTGCTCAGCCTCGACACCAGCTACCGGTTCATGGTCACCGGCGGTGTCCTTCTGCTGGCCGTCATCATCGACAGCCTGTCCCGCCGCAGCCGGGCGGCGCACGGCCGAGCCTGAGCCTCGACCCCGGGTCCGCGGGTGTGCGATTCACCGAATCGCACACCCGCGGAAGGCATGTCCGGGCCGGTCCGCGAGGGTGGCCACGAGGTGATCCTCTCCAGCCGCCGCTATCCCGTTCGCCCTGTCCGCGCTGGACGACCGTCCCGCTCGACTGGCCACGGTCGCTCAGGTCGCCGATCTCGCGTTCACCGCCGGGTATGCCGCCGGGTCCGGGCCAGACGGGGTGCGCACCGAACTCGCAGGTGTGGCCATCCGCCTCGTCAAGGTCGCAATTCGCCGTGCGCCACCTCGGGAACTCTGGGGGTGGTTCCTCGCGGTCAACCGGCGAGAAAATCGATGTCCGGTGGGCGGAATCGGTGGAATCTCACACGGCGCGGCGCCCCCCTTGGCACGTTCACGGCATACGGGCACGATAGTTTTTCCAGGTGGCAACCTCGACCCTCCCCGCAAGCGAGCCGTTGGTGCGCTCGTCCATCGGCATGAAACTGCTGATGGCCGTCACTGGGCTCATCTTCGTCGGTTTCGTGGCGGTGCACGCCTACGGCAACCTCATGGTCCTCGCTGGGGCGGACCAGTTCAACGCCTATGCGCATCACCTGCGCACCTTCGGTCAGCCGATGCTGCCCTATGGCGGCCTCCTGTGGATTCTCCGCGTCGGTCTGCTCGTCTCACTGGCGCTGCACGTGTGGTCGGCGATCACGCTGTGGGGGCGCGCCAACGGCGCTCGCACCACGCCGTATGCCGTGAAGAAGGCCGCCGCGTCCTCCCTTGCCTCTCGGACGATGCGCTACGGCGGGCTCCTGCTCCTGCTCTTCATCGTCTTCCATCTTCTCCACTTGACGACGCACACGATCCATCCGCAGGGCAAGGTGCCCACGCCCTACGAGAACGTCATCGGCAGCTTCCAGCTGTGGTGGGTGGCGATCGTCTATGTCGCCGCGATGCTCGTTCTCGGCTTCCACCTCTTCCACGGGGTGTGGAGCGCCGCGCAGACCCTCGGGTTGACGTCGACCGCGGCGGCCCGCGTCCGCGCGAAGGCCGTCGGGCATCTCGTCGCCGGCGTGATCGTGCTCGCTTTCCTCATCCCGCCGCTGTGCATCCTGTTCCGGATCGTGAAGTGAGTGACATGACCGACCTGACCACCCCCCTGGGCGTCGACGCCGACTACTACCGCGTCGGCGTCCCCGTCGCGGACGCCAAGGCCCCGGCCGGCCCGATCGCCGAGAAGTGGACGAAGCGCAAGTTCGATGCCTCGCTGGTCAACCCGGCCAACCGCCGCAAGCTGTCGGTCATCATCGTCGGGACCGGGCTCGCGGGCGGTGCCGCGGGAGCGACCCTCGGCGAGGCTGGCTATCACGTGAAGTCGTTCTGCTTCCAGGACTCGCCGCGACGGGCTCACTCGATCGCCGCCCAGGGCGGGATCAACGCGGCCAAGAACTACAAGGAGGACGGGGACTCCATCTACCGCCTCTTCTATGACACGGTCAAGGGCGGCGACTACCGCGCCCGCGAGACCAACGTCTATCGGCTCGCCGAGGTCAGCGCCAACATCATCGACCAGTGCGTCGCCCAGGGCGTTCCGTTCGCCCGCGAATACGGCGGCCTCCTCGACAACCGGTCCTTCGGCGGTGTCCAGGTCTCGCGCACCTTCTATGCCCGCGGTCAGACCGGTCAGCAGTTGCTCATCGGCGCCTACCAGGCCCTCGAGCGGCAGGTCGCCGCCGGCACCGTCGAGATGTTCACCCGGCATGAGATGCTCGAACTCATCGTCGCCGACGGCCGCGCGCGGGGGATCATCGCCCGCGACCTCGTGACCGGCGAGATCGAGACCCACTTCGCCGATGCGGTCGTCCTCGCATCCGGTGGCTATGGCAATGTGTTCTTCCTTTCGACCAACGCCATGGGCTCCAATGTCACGGCGAACTGGCGCGCCCACCGCAAGGGCGCCTACTTCGGCAACCCGTGCTACACCCAGATCCACCCGACGTGCATCCCGGTCAGCGGCGACCACCAGTCCAAGCTCACCCTCATGTCGGAGTCCCTGCGCAACGACGGCCGCATCTGGGTGCCCAAGCGCCGGGAGGACTGCGAGAAGGACCCGCGGCAGATCCCCGAGCAGGACCGCGACTATTACCTCGAGCGGATCTATCCCGCATTCGGCAACCTGGTGCCCCGCGATATCGCCTCCCGCCAGGCCAAGAACATGTGCGACGAGGGCCGCGGTGTCGGCCCGATGGTCGGCGACTTCCGCCGCGGCGTCTATCTCGACTTCGCCGATGCGATCGCCCGCCTTGGCCGCCCGGCCGTCGAGGCGAAATACGGCAACCTGTTTGACATGTATGCCCGGATCACGGGCGAGAACCCCTATGAGACGCCGATGCGGATCTATCCGGCGGTGCACTACACCATGGGCGGGCTGTGGGTCGACTACGACCTGATGTCCAATATCCCGGGGCTCTTCGTCACCGGCGAGGCGAACTTCTCCGACCACGGCGCCAACCGCCTGGGCGCTAGCGCCCTCATGCAGGGTCTCGCCGATGGCTACTTCGTGCTCCCCAACACCATCCGCGACTATCTCGCCAAGGGGCCCTATCCCAAGCTCGACGAGCAATCTCCGGCAGTCGCCGAGGCCCGGCAGGCTGTCGAGGCGCGCATCGAGAAGCTCCTGTCCATCAACGGTGAGCGGTCCGTCGACTCCTTCCACAAGGAACTCGGCCACATCATGTGGGAGTACTGCGGGATGGAGCGCACCGAGACCGGGCTGATGAAGGCGATCGACCTGATCCGGTCGCTGCGCGCCGAGTTCTGGCGCAATGTCCGCGTGCTCGGCAGCGCGGAGACCCTCAACCAGAGCCTCGAGAAAGCCGGCCGGGTCGCCGACTTCCTCGAGCTCGGCGAACTCATGTGCATCGACGCCCTCCACCGGCGCGAGTCGTGCGGTGGGCACTTCCGGGCCGAGTCGCAGACCGAGGACGGCGAGGCGCTGCGTCACGACGACCAGTTCCTCTATGTCGCGGCGTGGGAGTTCGATGGCAACGGCGACGGCGCGATGGGCGCTCCCGTCCTGCACAAGGAGGATCTCGCCTATGACTTCATCCAGCTCAAGCAGCGCAGCTACAAATAAGAGGACGACGACGTGAAGCTGACTTTGAAGATCTGGCGCCAGGACGGCCCGCGCGCCCGCGGCGAGCTGGTCACCTATCAGGTCGACGACATCTCACCCGACATGTCCTTCCTCGAGATGCTCGACGTCCTCAACGAGCGTCTCAACGCGGAGGGCAAGGAACCGGTCGCCTTCGACAGCGATTGCCGTGAGGGCATCTGCGGGATGTGCGGGCTGATGATCTCCGGGGACGCCCACGGCCCCGAGAAGACCACGACCTGCCAGCTGCACATGCGCTCCTTCCATGACGGCGAGACGATCACCATCGAGCCGTGGCGGGCCAAGGCGTTCCCGGTCATCCGCGACCTCGTCGTCGACCGCAGCGCCTTCGACCGGATCATCCAGGCCGGTGGCTTCATCTCGGTCAACACCGGCTCGGCTCCCGACGCCGAGTCGATTCTCGTGCCCAAGCCCAACGCCGATCGTGCCTTCATGGCGGCCGAGTGCATCGGGTGCGGTGCGTGCGTCGCGGCGTGCCCCAACGCCTCGGGCATGCTCTTCATGGGCGCCAAGGTCACCCACCTCGGCGAGCTTCCGCAGGGCCAGCCCGAGCGGGCGATGCGAGTCAAGGCGATGGTCGCGACCCACGACGGGGAGGGCTTCGGCGGCTGCACCAATATCGGTGAGTGCTCGGCGGCCTGTCCCAAGGGGATTCCGCAGGATGTCATCAGCCAGCTCAACCACGACCGGCGCAAGGCGGGCAGCGGCCGGTTCTGAGAACACGGAAGGCTGACCGGACCCCGCCGCGGGTGGCGACGCGGTTCCCTGACGCACCGGGCGCCGAGGGCCTACCGTGGTCGCGTGACCATCCCAGAACCGACGGCCGGCGACAGTGCGCGTCGGGAGGACGGTGGGGAGCGGCATACGGTCGACTCTGCGGAACTCGCGGCGTTCTGGGAGGTCGCACGGGTCAAGGCGCGGCTCAACCGCTTCGAGATCTATACCGGCGCCAACGCGGCCGCCTCGCTGATGCCCCCGGCCTGGGCGTTCGGCTCGACCCCGGAGCAGGCCGACTCCCTCCTGGGGCTCGTCCTCGACGGCGTCAAGACGGGCACGGCGAGCGCTCTGTGGGACATCGAGGCGACCGGCGAGCCCCTGCCGGAGGTCGGCGCGTTGTCGATCGTGCTCGATGGGGCCGCCCACCCGCGCGCCCTGGTTCGGACGACAGCGGTCACGATCGTCCCGTTCTGCGAGGTCACGCCCGAGCATGCGTATGCCGAGGGCGAATCCGACCGCACGCTCGCCTCCTGGCGGCGCATCCACGCGTGGTACTTCCGGACGTTCGCCGAGCACGACCGGGGCTTCGAGCCCGACATGCCCATCGTCTGCGAGCGCTTCGAGGTGCTCCATCCCACTCGCCGCTCCGCCTGACCCCCGCCCGCGTCGAGAGGTCACATAAGAGGCGTCGAGAGGTCAAATAGGGGGCATCGAGAGGTCAATTGACCTCTCGATGCCCCCTATTTGACCTCTCGACGAGGGTGCCGTGCGCGACCTCACGGGGAGGGAGCGCTGGTGACGCGGATGGTGGCCGCCGGCATACGGCGCGCGCAGGCGGCGACGAGAGCGCCCCCCGCGACCGCGACGGCGACGAGGAACACCCATACGCTGACGCGGTCATGAGCAAGGAGCCCGAGGAGGACGACTGGGGCGGCGATATTGGCCGCATTCCACGACAGTTGGTATGCCGCGAGGTACCTCCCGCGCAGCGCCTCGGGCGCCGCTTCCACCGCCACCGCGGACAGCGGCGGTCCACTGAGCAGCTCACCGAGCGTATAGACCACGACCGCGACGAAGATCCCCGCGACGGCGACCCAGCGGGGCAGCCAGCCGCAGGCGGCCACCGCGACGAAGCCCGCGGCATACGTCATCTGACCGGTCACGATGATGTCGCGGCGCCGGTGGCCGTCCATCGCGCGCACGACGAGGCCCTGCCCCACGCCGACGAGGATCGTGTTGGCGGTCAGGATCGCTCCGCTGACCCAGCCGGGCAACCGGAGCGTCGCGAGCGTATAGACCGGCATGGCGACGACGAGCGAGATCGTGCACAGGGCATAACTGACATTGCTTGCGACGAGAAGCAGATAGGCGCGATCGCGCAGGACGAGCCGCCAGGCCCCGCCGGCCCCCTCGCCGCCGTTCGGCATGTCGGCGACCACGCGGCCGCCGGTGCGCACCCCGAGCAGGACGAGGAAAGCCAGCAGATAGCTCGCCGCATTGACCAGGACCATCGCCCGATAAGCCACGGCCGAGTCGATCTGCATGACCGCGCTCGCGAGCACGCCCCCGACGGCGAAACCGATATTGCGCAGGGCGCCGAGGAAGCCGAACCAGACTTCCCGCTCGCCGGGCTCGGTCGCCGCCGCGACCATGGGGGAGTAGGAACTCCAGAACGCGCTCTGGCCCACGGCGGCGAGGGCGGACACCGCGACGATAGCCCACAGTTCACGCGCGAACACATAGCCGGCGTAGCCCGCCGCCTGCACGAGGTTCGACGTCAGCAGCAGTGTCCTGGCCCCGAAGCGGTCCACAAGAGCTCCCGAGACGAGGATGAACGGGATGGCCACGGCGCCCGCAATGCCCAGTGCCAGGCCGATCTCGGCGAGGTCGACGTTCGTCGTCCGAAGGAAATAGAGGACAGAGATCGGCATGAACACACCGCTACCGAGCGCGTCGATGCCGATGCCGGCGACCAGTGCCCGGTGCCGCGACGCGTCAGGGAATCCGAGTCGGCGCAGCACCCCGGCATCCTCGCATCTCGTCGGGTGACGCCGACGCGGCGTCGAGGGCCGGCCCGCCCGCCAGCTCAGAGCCAGCTCCAGTGGTCCCGGAGCAGGGTGTAGCCGACGAACGCGACCACGTCGAGGAGCGTATGGGCCACGACGAGGGGCAGCAGTCGCCGCGTCCGGGCATACACCAGCCCGAACACGATGCCCATCACCGCATTGCCGACGAAGCCCCCGAACCCCTGATAGAGGTGGTAGCTCCCGCGGATCAGCGCCGAGACCCCGATCGCCGACGCGACGCCCCAACCGGCCTGCCGCCAGCGGGTCAGGAGGTAGCCGATCATGACGACTTCCTCGAGGATCGCGTTCTGGGCAGCCGCCAGGATGAGGACCGGGACGGTCCACCAGTGGTCGGCCAGGTTGGCGGCGGCGATGGTCGTGTTGAGTCCGAGGGCGCGGGCCGCGCCATACAGACCCAGCCCCGGTATGCCGATGACTCCCGCGAGCAGCGCGCCTCGCCAGAGGTCTCGTGCCGGCTCGTGCCGGTCCAGCCCGATGATGGACGGGGCGGCTGGGTCGTCTCGGCACAGGAGATGCACGGCGAACACCGCCGGGAGGACGCCGAGGGCGATCGGCAGGAGCTGATAGGCGAGATCGAGCCACGGTCGGTCGGGAGTGACCGACGTGTTCATCGCGGTCGTCTGCCGGGCCAGCGCGATGTGTTTGGTCAGCTTGTCGACAAGGCTCAGCAGCGACCAGAGGGCGGAGGCGCCCAGAGACAGCCCGAGCAGGAGCCAGGTCTCGGCGACCAGGGTCCGGCGCGGCATCGAGGTGCACGGCAGGGGCGCGAGACCGCGGGGGACGAGTGTCAGCATACGGGCCAGTGTGCCCAACGCGAGTGAGTGTGCTCTGTGCGAGTCGGCGGGCAGAGACACGCCGTGGAACGGGGCGTTTCACGGCGTGTCTCTGCCCGCCGATGGCCCGCCTCGCGCGGGACGGTGGGACTCAGTGTCCGAGAGCGAGGTGGCGGTAGTAGGCCGGGATGCTCTCGTGGCGGCGCACGCGGACGGCGTGGTTGCGGGCTGCGAAGTCGGCTCCCAGTGCGAGGACCGCGAGGCCGAGCAGTGTGGCGGCGACCGAGAGGACGATCGTCAGGTAGGTGGCAACCGAGGCGAGGTACGTCATGTTCATGGGGTGATCTCCGTTTCTACATATGTAGTGGTCTTGATGAAGACTCTACACCTGTAGTGAATCGACGGCAAGCCGCTGTCTGTGACACACGGCACAATGGCGTCTGTGACCATTGACGCCCACACTTCGGTCGTGGCGAGCCAACCCGTGACCGGCCGTCGCCGGGAACTGCTCGACGCGGCCGTCCGTGTCGTCGCGGGCGGTGGCCTGCGATCCCTGACGCATCGTGCGGTCGACGCCGAGGCTGGAGTGGCGCTGGGCTCCACGAGCACCTACTACCGCACCCGCATCGCCCTGCTCACCGCGTTGACCACCCATGTGTCGTGGCTACTCACCCAGCGCATCGAGGTGGCCGCCAGCCGGATCGCCACTATCGATGAGCCCGAGGATGATGTGCGGATCGCCCGGATCGTCGACGAGGTCGTCAGGCTTCTCGTCGGCCACGTCTCCGAAAGCGATCTCGTCGGTGTCCAGGCCGAGCTCGGCCTCGAGAGCGTGCGCACGCCCGAACTCATGCCGCTGTTCGCGCACTGGCGCGTGCGCCTGGTCGGCATGGTCGGACAGATCGGGGCCGCCGTATCGAGCCAGCATGCGGCCGAGCGTGCGGAGATCACCGTCGCGGCCTTCCAAGGCGTTCTGACCAGCGCCCTGCCTCGACCCCGCGAAGAACGCGCGGCCTACGTCGAACGCGCGACCCGGCAGCTCATCGAGGTGCTCAGGGCCTGAGTCTCAGGCATAGGTCACGCCGGCGTCGTCGCGGCGGCGTCGGTTGCGGCGCCAACGGTGCACGCGCCGCCACAACCAGAGGAAGAACCCGAAGAGCAGCAGCAGCGCGACGATCACGAGAATCGGCACGAAGATCGCGATGAGCGACAGACCGAGCGACGCGCCGTCCTCCATGGTGGAGACGACCGGCGCCCCCGCGCCGAGGGTTCCGGCGTTGATCGCCGGCCGCGCCGACATCTTCCCCGTGTGCACCAGACCGGACACGATGACACCCAACACGACACCGACCCAGGTGTGCTCGCGCATCCAGGGCGAGTTGTCCAGCTGGCCGGCCGCCGACGTGGCCGCGAAGATGAGCCCGCCCATGCTGGGGCGGACGAAAGTCTGGATCGTGTCGTTCACCGTATCGACGGCCGGGACCTTGTCGAGGACGAACTCGGCGAGCAGGAGGACGGCGCCGATGCCGATCGCCCACCAGCTCTCGATCCACGCGAACTGGGACGGCAGCGTCAGGACATCAGTGAACCGCGCGAGGAGCGCGACGATCATGAAGGGGATGTAGGCGTTGAGGCCGGCGGCGGCCGACAGCCCCATGCCCGTCAGGGCGGCGATCATGGGTGGAGCGTAACTTTCTCGCGCACTGGGCCGGCCGAAGTGTGCCGGGCATCCAGATCAACGCAGCACGGCGCGACGCTGATTCCGTCCCGGCGCGACAGAAGGCGGGGTGGGGATGAATCCCCACCCCGCCTTCCGTTGGGCTTGCGACTAGTCCTCAGTGTGCCGCGTCAGCGCCACTGGAAGGCGCCGTCGTAGGCCCGGTTCGGGTAGTAGCAGTTGGCGACCGAACGACCGCCCCAGACCTGGTTCTTCCACGGGCCGACCGCCGTGAACGTCGCGCCGCTCGGGCGGACGCAATAGGCGAGGGCGCGGAACTGCGTTCCGGGGGTGGAGCCAGGGCAGTCGACCCAGACCGAACGAGCCAGGACCTGGCCCGGGCAGGTGATCTTGGCGTCGCCAGCACCCAGCGGGGCGGCGGATGCCGACGTGGCGACGCCGACGCTCATCGTGCCGGCGAGCGCGACGCCCGCCAGCACACCAGTGATGCGCTTCATGATTTTCCCTCCTGATTGGTCCCCTGAGTGGCCGGCCCCGTGGGGACCGTTGGGTTCGCTTGAGCTGGCCACTGAGCGAAGACGATAGCCAGGCGTCGTCGCGCTTGCCAAGCTGACGGGATGGTTGAATCGTTAATGGTCTTCGTCGCAGAACGGGGTTGTCGCCGACGGTCCCTAGGATTGCGGCCATGACGAAGGTGCTCGCCTGCCTCGCGTGGCCGTATGCGAATGGTCCGCGCCACCTCGGCCATGTCGCCGGTTTCGGGGTCCCGGCCGATGTGTTCAGCCGCTATCTGCGGATGTCTGGGGATGACGTGCTCATGGTGAGCGGATCCGACGAGCACGGCACCCCGATCCTGGTGCTGGCTGACAAGGAAGGCGTCAGTGCGCGGGAACTTGTCGACACCAATCACGCGATCATCGCCCATGAGCTCGCCGACCTCGGCTGCTCCTATGACCTTTACACCCGGACGACGACCCGCAACCACCACGCCGTGGCGCAGGAGTTGTTCCACCAGGTCTGGGTCAATGGCTACATGGTCGAGCAGACGACCAGGGGGGCGATCTCCCCGTCGACCGGCCGCACGCTGCCCGATCGCTATATCGAGGGGACCTGCCCGATCTGCGGCTACGCCGAGGCGCGTGGGGACCAGTGTGACAACTGCGGCAACCAGCTCGAGCCGACCGACCTGATCGAGCCGAGATCCAAGATCAACGGCGAGAGACCGGAATTCATTGAGACGCAACATTTCTTCCTCGATCTGCCGGCGCTTGCCGACGCGCTTCGCGAGTGGCTCGAGGGGCGTGCGGCGAGCGGCACCTGGCGGCCCAATGTCATCAAGTTCAGCCTCAACATCCTCGAGGACATTCGTCCGAGGGCGATGACCCGTGACATCGACTGGGGGATCCCGATCCCGCTCGACGGGTGGCGAGATCTGCCGACCAAGAAGCTCTATGTCTGGTTCGACGCGGTCATCGGCTATCTCTCCGCGTCCATCGAGTGGGCCCGCCGCCAGGGCGACCCGGAGAAGTGGCGCGAGTGGTGGAACGACCCTGCCGCCCTGTCCTACTACTTCATGGGCAAGGACAACATCACCTTCCACGCCCAGATCTGGCCGGCTGAACTCCTCGGCTATATGGGCCGTGGCTCGCGAGGCGGTGAGCCGGGGGTCTATGGCGAGCTCAACCTGCCGACCGAGGTCGTCAGTTCCGAGTACCTCACGATGGAGAGCAAGCAGTTCTCCTCCAGCCGTGGCCACGTCATCTATGTGCGCGACGTCCTGACGCGCTACCAGCCGGATGCGCTGCGCTATTTCATCTGCGCCGCGGGGCCGGAGACGTCCGACGCCGACTTCACCTGGCGCGACTTCGTCCAGCGGACCAATTCCGAGTTGGTCGCCGGGTGGGGCAATCTCGTCAACCGGACCGCCACGATGATCCACAAGTCGTTCGGCGAGATTCCGCCGCGCGGCTCTCTGGCGCCCGAGGATGAGGACATTCTCGCGACCGTTGCGGCTGGCTTCGACACCGTCGGCGACCTGTTGCGCCGATCCCGGTTGCGCCAGGCGACCGCAGAAGCGATGCGCGTCGTCGGCGAGGTCAACGCCTATGTCTCCCGGACCGAGCCGTTCAAGCTCAAGGCGCAGGACCAGCGCGAGCGCCTCGGCACCATACTGAATGTGTTGGCGCAGTGTGTGATCGACTGCAACACCCTGCTGTCGCCGATGCTGCCGCACTCCTCGAGCGCGATCCACCGGGTCATGGGTGGCGCGGGGGAGTTCCAGCCGCTGCCCCGGGTCGACGAGGTCGATGATCTCGACGGCGGTCCGGGCTACCCCATCATCACGGGCGACTACGCGCAGACGCCGACCTGGGGCCGGCACGACGTCCTCACCGGCACGCCCATCGGCAAGCCCGCTCCGGTGTTCGTCAAACTCGACGAGTCCGTCATCGCCGACGAACTCGCGCGTCTGGGGGGCTGAACCCGACGTGTCCCCGTCCGACGATCGCGCCCACCGGCTCCCCGCCGAGCCGGATGCCTTGCCGTTGCCGGTCGTCGACAATCACGCCCACCTGGACATGGTCCGCGACGATGGCCCGAGCCTGCCGCTCGAGGGCGCGCTCGCGGCGGCGGCCCGGGTCGGCGTCGACCGGGTGGTCCAGATCGGGTGCGAACGCGAGTCCGCCCGCGCGAGCGTGGCGATGGCTCACCGCTTCGCGTCCGTGGTCGCCGGAATCGCATTGCACCCCAACGAGGTTCCGCGCCTGTCCGCGCGTGGTGAACTCACCGAGGCGTATGCCGAGATCGAGGCTCTCGCCGGCGACCCCCGTGTCCGGGTGATCGGCGAGACTGGCCTCGACTATTTCCGGACCGGTCCGGAGGGCCGCGCCATCCAGCAGGACGCGTTTCGATGGCACATCGAGCTGGCGAAGCGCACCGGCAAGGTGCTCCAGATCCACGACCGGGACGCCCACGCCGACGTGCTCGCGCTCCTGGACAGCGAGGGGGCACCGCCGCAGACGGTCATGCACTGCTTCTCCGGCGACATCGAGTTCGCGCGTGCATGCGTCGACCGGGGGTTCTGGCTCTCGTATGCCGGGCCGATCACCTTCAAGAACAATCACGCCCTGCGCGACGCCCTCGCCGTGACGCCACTCGATCGCGTGCTGGTCGAGACGGACGCCCCCTATCTGACCCCACAACCGTGGCGGGGGGCGGTGAACTCGAGCTACCTCCTCCCGCACACGGTGCGCGCCTCCGCCGCGGTGCTCGGCGTGGCGACGGCCACCCTGTGCGCCGCGGTGAGTGACAACGCCGAGGCGCTCTATGGTCCCTGGTGAGCCTCTCGGGAGCGCGAAACCGGTGACACCCGTGGCGCCTGGAGCCCTGTGCGACCAGTGTGACAAGCGAGACATGCGCTGGCGGCATACCCGTTATCAAAATTTGACCTTTGGCGGGGGATGCGGGCATGGTTGAACCGTTAGCCGTGAACGCGCTCAGCGACATCGGCAGCGCCGAGTAGGCCCACACAGTCGTGGACCGGTAGTGAATCCCCGCTGTGCCGATCGTCCCCCGATCACCGATTCCCCGCCATCGACGCTGCCTGGCCTGCCGCGGGATCGGGAGAACCGACATTGGAGCCTCAGTGAATCTTCGTCCGGCTCGGCGCCTGACCCAGATGGGTCTCGCGGGCGCCCTCGTCGCCGGAGTGGCCGGCGTCGCCCACTTCGACAAGTCCGTCCACCTCACGGTCGACGGCAAGACCGACTCCGTCCACGCTTTCGCCAGCACCGTCGGTGACGTGCTGAAGAAGGAAGGCATCACCGTCGGGGCGCATGACCTCGTCGCCCCAGGCGTCAACACCCCCGTGCACGACGGCGAGAACATCGTCGTCCGCTACGGCCGCAAGCTCACCGTCACGATCGACGGTGCCAAGAAGGAGTACTGGACCACCGCGGGCACCGTCGGTGCCGCACTGACCGAACTCGGCTTGCGCGCCGACGGCGCGGTCCTGTCCGCCTCTCGCTCGGCGCTCCTCGGCCGCAACGGCCTCGCCTTGAGCATGGTGACCCCCAAGACCGTCACCGTCCGGGCGGACGGCAAGCAGACCACCAAGGTCACCACCGAATCGGACGTCAAGTCCCTTCTCGCCTTCCTCAAGATCAAGGTCGGCAGCAAGGACCTCGTCAACCCCGGCCTGACCACCCCGCTGCAGAACGGCATGAAGCTCGTCGTCACGCGCGTCGACGCCAAGACCGTCAAGAAGACGACCCACATCGGATTCGACACGATCCGCAAGAACGATTCGACGCTCTACAAGGGCGACACCAAGGTCATCACCGCCGGCCGCGAAGGCACCCGCGTCACGACCTACACCTATGTCCTCCACGACGGCAAGGTCGTCAAGAAGGACAAGGTGGCGTCCAAGGTCACCGTCGCCGCCCGTGACGAGGTCGTCGCCGTCGGCACCAAGGAGCGACCCGCCACGACCACGACGTCGACCTCCGGTGGCACCTCGGGCGGGACCTCCTCGGGCGGCACCTCCTCCGACGCCGGGCTCAACCTCGCCAATGCCGCCATGTGGGACCGGATCGCCATGTGCGAGTCCGGCGGCAACTGGCACATCAACACCGGCAACGGCTACTACGGCGGCCTCCAGTTCGACTACGGCTCGTGGCTCGCCAACGGCGGTGCGGACTTCGCGCCGCGCGCGGACCTCGCCAGCCGCGAGCAGCAGATCACGGTCGCCAACCGCTACTACGCGGTCGCCGGTCTCTCCCCCTGGGGCTGCGCCGGCGCGGCCTGACCCCCGAACACCACCAACAGGCGCGCTTCGTCCCCCGAAGCGCGCCTGTTGCTTGTCCGCCTCGGCTCGTCAGCGCTCGGGTGGTCCGCTCCTTCGTCGCCCCTCAAGTCGCGAGCTACCGCCTGGTAAGTGGGGTGATCACCCCACTTACCAGGCGGTAGCTCGCGACGTAGTCGAATCCAGCACGTAGTCGAATCCAGCACGTAGTCGAATCCAGCATGTGGTCGCCATGCGGGCCGTGCCCGCGCTTGCGCTCGGCAGCGGATGACCAAGCGGGCGATCGCATAGGTTGAGGCCCATGCCCGGCGACGACGTGACCCATTTCGGTGCCGGCGCGGTCCGGGAGATCGCGGCGCGCCTCGGGGTGCGGCCGACCAAGACGTGGGGCCAGAACTTCGTCATCGACGCCAACACCGTCAAGCGGATCGTCCGGCTCGGCGAGGTCGGGAGCGACGACGTCGTCGTTGAGGTCGGGCCCGGCCTGGGGTCCCTCACCATCGCACTCGCCGACGCCGCACGAGCGGTGTATGCCGTGGAGATCGATCCCATACTTGCGGCGGCGCTCCCGGAGACGCTCACGGCATACGCACCGAGCCGTGCCGAACGAGTCCACGTGCTCGCCCAGGACGCGCTCACCCTCGCCGACCTCCCGGAGCCGCCCACCCGGCTCGTGGCCAATCTCCCCTACAACGTGTCCGTCCCCGTCGTCCTGCACCTCCTCGCACGCTTCCCTACCCTGGAACGGGTCCTCGTCATGGTGCAGCTCGAGGTCGCCGAACGCCTCGCCGCCCCGCCCGGCAGCCGCACCTACGGCGCCCCCAGCGCCAAGGCGGCCTGGTATGGCGAGGTACGTCTCGCCGGCACAGTCCCCCGCAGCATCTTCTGGCCGGTCCCGAACGTCGATTCCGGACTCGTCGCGATCTCCCGCCGTGACCCTCCGCCGACCACGGCCACCCCTGCCGAGGTGTTCGCCGTGATCGACGCCGCCTTCGCCCAGCGTCGCAAGATGCTCCGGTCGGCGCTCGCCCGGGTCGCGGGGACCCCCACGGCCGCCGCCGCCGCGCTCGAGTCCGCCGGTCTCGACCCCACCCTTCGTGGGGAACAGTTGGACATCGCCGCCTTCGCCCGGGTGGCCGCCGCCCTGCATCCCCTCGTTCATGATTGGGTTGGGACATGACACCGCCGCCTGGACCCCGATCCGCGGTCCAGGTCCGGGTCCCGGCCAAGGTCAATCTCGAGCTTCGCGTCGGTCCGTTGCGCCGCGACGGATTCCACCAGCTCGCGACCGTGTATCAGGCGGTCGGTCTCTATGACACCGTCGGCGTCACGGCAGCCGACGACTGGGGCATCGTCCTGTCGGGGCGGACTGTCGCCGGGGTTCCGGCGGACTCGTCCAATCTCGCCGTCCGTGCCGCCTCCGCGCTCGCCCGTGCCGCCGGAGTCACCGAGCGTGCGCACCTGCACATCACCAAGGAGATTCCCGTCGCCGGCGGGATGGCCGGTGGTTCGGCTGACGCCGCCGGTGCCCTGGTCGCGTGCAACCGGCTGTGGGGGCTCGACTGGTCCCTCGACGACCTGGAACCCATCGCGGCCCGCCTCGGCAGCGACATCCCCTTCCTCCTGCGCGGCGGCACCGCGCTCGGCAGCGGCCGTGGCGAGCAGGTCGTCCCGGCGTTGACGCGCGGGCGCTATCACTGGGTCTTCGCCCTCGCCGAGGAGGGCCTCTCCACTCCCGCGGTGTATGCCGAGTGCGACCGACTCCGTGATGCGGACGGCGCCGCTGTCCCCACCCCCGCGCCGAGTCCCGAACTACTCGCCGCCCTGCGGGCCGGCGACGTCGTCGGGGTGGGTGGGTCGCTCGCCAACGACCTCCAGCCGGCGGCCCTCTCGCTCCAGCCGGGACTCGCCGAGGTGCTCGAGGAGGGCCTGACGCAGGGCGCCCTAGGCGGCATCGTGTCGGGATCGGGCCCCACGCTCGCCTTTCTCGCCCGGGATCGCGAGGCGGCGATCGATCTTTCGGTGGCCCTCGTCGCCTCCGGAGCCGTCCGCGACGTCCGGGCCGCCCTCGGCCCGGTGGCCGGCGCCCAGCTCGACCCCGCCGCCGCCTGATGGCCAATCTCGTCAACGTCGAGCGCGCGACGATCACCTCGGGCACGCGTGCCATCCTCGACACCGTTTCGCTCGGCGTCGGCACCGGCGAGCGGATCGGCGTCGTCGGCCGCAACGGCAGCGGCAAGACGACTCTCCTGCGCGTCCTCGCCAAGGAGCGTGACCTCGACGGCGGCCGGGTCACCCACACCGGATCGTTGCGCCTCGCCGGGGTGGCCCAGGACGAGAACCTCCCACCGGGCACGACCGTCCGCGAAGCCGTCCACGGCGCTCTCGACGAGCACGAATGGGCTGGCCAACCTCACATCCGAGAGATCCTCACCGGCTTGCTCGGCAACGCGCAGGCGAAGGCGGTCGGCGGCCTCGACGCCCGTATCGACACCCTCTCCGGAGGCGAGCGGCGACGCGTCTCCCTTGCGCGCGCGCTCGCCGCCGACGCCAACCTTCTCGTCCTCGATGAACCGACGAACCACCTCGATGTCGAGGGGGTCGCCTGGCTGGCCGACCACCTCACAACCCAGTGGATGCGCCCCGACCGCGCTCTCCTCGTCGTCACGCACGACCGGTGGTTCCTCGACGCGGTGACCACGTCGACCTGGGAGGTCGTCGACGGCCGGGTGGAGTCCTATGAGGGCGGCTACGCGGCATACGTCCTCGCGCGAGCCGAGCGCGAGCGGCTCTCCGCCGTCACGGCCGAGCGCCGCGACAACCTCCTCCGCAAGGAACTCGCCTGGCTCCGGCGCGGCGCACCGGCCCGCACGAGCAAGCCGAAGTTCCGGATCGAGGCCGCCAACGCCCTCATCGCCGACGAGCCGCCCCCGCGCGACCGGCTCGAGCTCGCCCGCTTCGCCGGTGCCCGCCTCGGCAAGGACGTGGTCGACCTTCACGACGCGAGCCTGCGACTCGGCGACACGACGCTGCTCGAGCGGGTGACGTGGCAGCTGGCGCCGGGGGAGCGCGTCGGCCTGATCGGCGTCAACGGCTCCGGCAAGTCGACGCTCCTTCGGGTGATCTCCGGCGAACAGCCCCTCGATTCCGGTCGGCGCCGGCAGGGCGTCACCGTCCGCATCGGCTTCGTCACTCAGGACGTCCGTGAACTCGATGCGCTCGCCGACGCGCGGGTCATCGAGGCGATCGAGTCGGTCCGGGCGACGACGACGATCGGCGGCAAGCCGGTCAGCGCGAGCCAACTCGCCACCCGCCTCGGCTTCCCTGGGCCACGCCAACAGGCTCGAGTCCGGGATCTCTCCGGAGGTGAGCGGCGTCGTCTGCAGATCCTCCGCGTGCTCCTCGACGAGCCCAACGTCCTCCTTCTCGACGAGCCGACCAACGACCTCGACATCGACACCCTCACCGCCGTCGAAGACGTCCTCGACGGGTGGGCCGGCACCCTTGTCGTCGTCTCCCACGACCGCTATCTCCTCGAGCGGATCACCGACACCCAACTGGCCCTGCTCGGTGACGGCCGCCTGCGCCACCTCCCGGGCGGCGTGGACGAATACCTCGCGCTCCGCCGCACCCGGGCGTATGCCGCACCCGCCCCTCCCGCCCCACCGTCACCGACCGATGCCCCAGCGGCGCAGACGACGGCGAGCCCGGCCGAGCGGCGCGAGGCACGCAAGACCCTCGCCCGGGTCGAGAAAGCCCTCGCCCGCCTCCACGATCGTGAGCTACGGCTCCACGCCGAGATGGCCGAGGCGGCCAACGATCACCCGACCCTCGCGCGTCTCCACGGCCAGTTGCGCGACCTCGCCACCGAGGAGGCCGCGCTGGAGGACGAGTGGCTGCTCGCCGCCGACGTCATCGGCTGAGCCGCCCTCGGACGGGCGCGTCCGCGCGTCAGCGCTCGCCGGCCCCGAGTCCGGCCTGGAGCCTGCGGAGGAGTTCGGCGAGCCGGTCCCGGCGCGCCTGATCGAGCCCGGCGAGGAGCGTGCGTTCGTGTTCCAACAGCGTCGTCAGAGCCGCGTCCACACAGTCCAGGCCGGCCGGCGTGAGCCCGACGATGACGCCACGCCGATCTCGCCGCGACGGGCGCCGGGTGACGAGATCGCGGGCCTGGAGCCGGTCGATCCGGTTGGTCATCGTCCCGCTGGTCACCAGCGTGGCCTCGGCCAGCCGGCCCGGCGAGAGTTCATAGGGCGATCCCGCCCTCCGCAGCGCACTGAGCACATCGAACTCCCAGATCTCGAGCTCATGCGCCGCGAATGCGGCACTGCGGGCCTGGTCGAGACGCCGGGCGAGGCGGCCGACTCGCGAGAGCACCTGCAGCGGCCGGACGTCGAGGTCGGGCCGCTCGCGCTGCCAGGCCGCGACGATGTCGTCGACGTCGTCGGGTGAGGTGGTATGCCGTGCACCCCCCTCGCGCATGTCGGCGACGTCCTCGTCGTGATCCGGCCGGCGGGACTCCATTCCCAAACGGTAACTCGTGAAGTATCTTGACGTCGAGAGACTGAGACAGGAGGGGACGATGGTGACCCAGTGGGATCCGGGGCAATACGCGAAGTTCGCCGGTGAGCGCTCCCGGCCCTTCCGCGACCTCGTCGCCCAGATCGGCGCGAGTGACCCTCGCCTCGTGCTCGACCTCGGGTGTGGCGATGGTCCCCTGACTCTCGGCCTCTCGGCGCGCTGGCCCGATGCCCGCATCGTCGGCGTCGACTCGTCCGCGACCATGCTTGCCACGGCCCGCACCCACGACAGCGGCGGCCGGGTCGACTGGGTCGAGGCCGATCTCACGCATTGGGACCCCGCGGCCTACGCCGGCGCCCCGGACGTCATCGTCAGCAACGCCCTGCTCCAGTGGATCCCGCGCCATCTCGAACTCCTTGCGGAATGGGCGAGCGCGTTGGCGCCCGGGGGCTGGCTCGCGATTCAGGTGCCCGGGAACTTCGGCGCCCCGAGCCACGCCCTCATGCGCGAGATCGCGCGCGCGCATCCTCGTCGCGACGACCTCGCCATCGCCCTGCGCCGTCCCGCGTCCGCGGAACCGACCACCTATCTCCAGATCCTCCACCGCGCCGGCCTCGCCACCGACGTCTGGGAGACGACCTACCTCCACGTCCTCGACCGCGCGGGGGAGCAGGACGATCCCGTCCTCGAATGGGTGCGGGGGACCGGCCTGCGTCCGGTGCTCGCCATCCTCACCGATTCCGCCGAGCGCGCCGCCTTCCTCGAGCCGTATGCCGAGGCCCTGCGCGCGGCCTATCCGCGGACCGCCGCGGGCGTCGTCCTGCCGTTCCGCCGGGTCTTCGCCGTCGCCCACCGCGCCGGTTGACTCGCCAGGGCTCAGCCCCGCGGCGCCGTCCTGTCGGTGAGGGTCGGCCGCGCCTCCATACCGGACAGCCCGTGCCAGGCGAGGTTGACCAGGTGCGCGGCGACATCGGCCTTCTTGAACTTGCGCTGGTCCATCCACCACTGACCGGTCAGCGCGACCATCCCGACGAGCATCTGCGCATAGACCGGCGCGGTGCGCGGATCGAGCTTGCGCGCGGTGAACTGTTGGGCGAGCAGATGCTCGACCTGTGAGGCGACGTCGCTCATGAGGCTGGCGAAATTGCCGGTCTGCTGTCCGGGTGGGGAGTCGCGCACGAGGATGCGGAACCCGTCCGTGCTGCCTTCGACATAGTCCAGGAGCGCGAGTGCGGCCCGCTCGATCAACTCCCGGGCGGTCCCGGTCGAGGCGAGGGCCTGGGTGATGATGGTCGTCAGCGCGGTGATCTCCCGGTCGACGACCACGGCATACAGACCCTCCTTGCCGCCGAAGTGCTCATAGACGACCGGCTTCGACACCTCCGCGCGGGCGGCGATCTCCTCGACGCTCGTGCCCTCGAATCCCCGCTGCGCGAACAGCGTCCGGCCGACGGCGATCAACTGCTCGCGGCGCTCGTTGCCGGTCATGCGCGCGCGGGATCCCCGCTCCCGGCGTTCGGCGCGCGACCCACTCATCCCGCCATTCTTCCAGCCGTATGCCGTGTGCCCACCCGACGCGCGGTCCTCCGCTCGCGGGTCGACCGGCGCCGAGGCCTGAGACGACTAAGCTGTGCGGGTTCGCCTTCGCGATCCCCGGTTGGTCTGCTGGCAGGGCCCGCCTGACTTTGAATCAGGACTAGCGACGGTGGTTCGATTCCACCCCGGGGAGCCGCTCGCGCGCAACGAGAAAACGCTGACATCGCCGCGCCTCCCGCTCATCACTCATCTCCTCCTCAGGGTTCGTCGTGCGATAATTCGTCACTGCGCCGGAATTGACGCTCAGTAACCAACCCTGGAGGACGCTCGGTGGGCAGACACGCGAAGCGGCGCAGCAATGCCCCGATCATCGTCGGGGTGGCCCTCTTGGTCGCCGCTCTCGTGCTCGTCGGCGCGAAGCTGTTCGCGGGGAGTTCCACCAGGGCCGGCAATGCGGCCACGCCGACGCAGTCCAGTCCGGCGGGCGGCACGGGCACCGCCAGCTGCCCCTCCTACACCATCGCCACCTCTGCCGACGTCGCGCCCGTGGTCACCAGAATCGTCGGTGCGACCATCGGCTGTCACCCGGTGGAACTGATCACGCTCTCGTCCAATGCCTTCCTCGAGCGTATGTCGGGTGGCACCTTCTCGGTCGACGCCTGGATCTCCGATGCCCCGGCCTGGATCGAGGCCTACGACGCGCGGGCGCAGAACAGCGACGCGATGCCCAAGGCGACGGTCGGCCGGTCGCTCGCCTCGACCCCGGTCGTCCTCGCCGTGCCGGCCTCGATCGCCACGCCCCAGACGACCGGGCCGCAGAAGTGGCTCGATGCGCTCACCAAGCTGCCGCTCTCCTCGTCCTCGACCGCCGAGTCGACCCCGACCGCGTTGGCGTTCACCGCGGTGTGGCAGATGTTCGCGTCGTTGCCCGGCGGTGAGAATGCGATCAGCAAGCCGTTCTTCGAGATCGTCCGCGCTCAGGTGCCCGCCACGGTGGCGTTCGAACGTGCCTCGGGTCCGGCGAGCACCGCCAAAGCGTTCCCCGCGAGCGAACAGCAGATCGCGACGTGGAACGCCGCGCACCCCAACGCCAACGTCGAGGCATTCACTCCGGCCGAGGGTCCACCGCTCATGAAATACACCCTCGTCCGCTTCGACGGACCCGCGCACGACGACAATGCCTTCGCCCAACTCGAGCAGAAGCTGACATCACGCAGCGCCGGCCAGGCGTTGTCCGGCGCATTCTTCCGCCCGGAGTCAGGCGTGGCGACGCGTGAGGTGGTCAAAGGCGTCCCCGCCACCCTGCCCGGGACCATCCCGACCATCAACACCCCGACCCTGACGAAACTGCTCGCCGACATGGAGAAGATCACCCGCAAGGTCTCGATCCTCAACGTCGTCGATGTCTCGGGATCGATGATCGAGAAGGCAGGTGGGCACACGCGGATCGATCTGGCGATCAGCGCCGTCAACGCGTCGATGGCCCAACTGCCCGACACCGCCCGCGCTGGACTGTGGGTCTTCTCGAGTGATCGCCGCCCCGGTGGCCGCGACTATGAGGAGATCCTCAACGTCGCCACCCTGGGCTCGGCCAGGGACTCGGGCAGCCAACGCGTCGCCCTCGAGCAGGCCGTCAACTCGATGGGCACACTGATCAGCGGGGACACCGGGCTCTATGACACGATCGCGGCGGCCTTCGAGTCGGCGCGCAAGAACTACCTCCCGGACACCCAGAACATCGTCATCGTCGTCACCGACGGCAAGAACGACGACCCGACGGGAGGGCTCGACGAGTCGGGCCTCATCGCAAGGTTGCGCCAACTCCAAGACCGGGACAAGCCGGTTCGCCTCGTGCTCATCGGGATGGGACCCAACTCCGACGTGGCGGCGATGAAGCGGATAACCGGCGCGGTCGACGGCATCACCTCGGTGTCGACCAACCCCAACGACCTCGGTTCGGTCCTCGCAGCCGCCGTGTGGACGGTCGGCGACTCCAACGCCTACGCCACGCTCACCAACTCCCCTGCCAAGTAGCCCCGCCGAGGAGCCCCTGGCGGAGGGGCGGTGCGGTGGGTGGCGAGTCGATGTGCACCGGTACCATGTTGGCGCCGGACGAGCCGTTGGGAGCACCGCGAACGTGACCGAATTCAGACCCGCCGCAGTCGTGATCCTGGCAGCCGGCGAGGGCACGCGTATGAAGTCCACCACCCCCAAGGTCCTCCATCGGATCGGGGGGCGGACCCTGCTCGGGCATGCGATCGCCGCGGCCCGCGCGACACGGCCGACGCACCTCGCCGTGGTGGTCCGTCACGAGCGCGACCGAGTGGCCGCGCACATCGCCGAGATCGACGCGGATGCCCTCATCGCCGATCAGGACGAGATCAAGGGCACGGGCCGCGCGACCCAGTGCGCCCTTGACCACCTTCCGAGCGACCTCGCGGGCACGGTGCTGGTGACGTATGGCGATGTTCCCCTCCTGACCGGTGAGACCCTTGCCGATCTCCTCGCCAACCACCGTGCGTCGGGATCCGCGGTGACGGTCATGACTGCCGAACCCGCCGATCCCACGGGCTACGGCCGAATCGTCCGCGACGCCGACGGCTCCGTGATCGGCATCGTCGAACACAAGGACGCCGACGCGGCACAACGCATGATCCGCGAGATCAACTCGGGCATCTATGCGTTCGAGGCCGAGGTTCTGCGCGACGCGCTGGCGCGAGTCGGAACGGACAATGCCCAGGGCGAGAAGTACCTCACCGACGTGCTCGGTGTGGCGCGGTCCGACGGGCGGCGCGTGTCGGCATACGCATGCACCGATGTGTGGCAGACGGAGGGCGTCAACGACCGGGTCCAGCTCGCGACCCTCGGACGGATTCTCAACGAGCGGCAGACCACGCGGTGGATGCGGGAGGGGGTGACGATCGTCGATCCGGCGACGACCTGGATCGACGTCGACGTGACGATCGGGCCCGATACGAGGCTCGAGCCGGGAACCCAACTGCTCGGGGCGACGACCGTGGGCCGGGACGCCGTGATCGGTCCGGAGGTCACGGCGCGGGACTGCGAGATCGGCGATCGGGCGAACGTCCGGCGCGCCGAACTGCATCTGGCCGTCGTGGGTCCTGGAGCCTCGGTCGGCCCGTTCAGCTACCTGCGGCCGGGGACCGAACTCGGGCCCGGGGGCAAGATCGGCGGCTTCGTCGAGACCAAGAACGCCCGGATCGCCGAGGGCGCCAAGGTGCCGCACCTGACCTATTGCGGTGACGCGACGATCGGACCGGGCGCCAACATCGGTGCGGGCACGATCTTCGCCAATTACGATGGCGTGGCCAAGCACGAGACCTCGATCGGGGCGCACAGTTTCATCGGGTCCAATTCGGTCATCGTGGCTCCGGTCCGCGTCGGTGACGGTGCCTATGTCGCTGCGGGGACCGCGCTGGTCGCCGACGTCCATCCCGGTCAGATCGCGGTCGGTCGCGGGAAGCAACGCAATATCGACGGCTGGGTCGCCCGGGCACGGGCGGGCACGGCCACGGCGGGCGCAGCCGCCGCGACACTGGGCCCGGTCGCCCGCGCGTCGCAGACGGCGGGCGTGGACCGGCCCGATGAGGATGAGGGTTGATCGCGGATGAGCATCCAGAAGAAGACCCGCAAGACCCTCATGGTGTTCGCCGGGCGAGTCAATAGCGAACTGTCCAACGAAGTCGCGACCATCCTGGGGACCAAGCCCGTGCCGACCCAGGTCTTCGACTTCGCCAATGGGGAGATCTTCGTGCGCTACGAGGAGTCGGTTCGCGGGTGCGACGCCTTCGTCATCCAGAGCCACGCGGCGCCCATCAACGAGGCCATCATGGAGCAACTGATCATGGTCGATGCCCTCAAGCGGGCCTCGGCGAAGCGGATCTCCGTGGTGCTGCCCTTCTATGGCTATGCGCGCCAGGACAAGAAACACCGCGGGCGTGAACCGATCTCCGCACGGCTGATGGCCGACCTGTTCAAGACCGCTGGTGCGGACCGGCTGATGGCCGTCGATCTCCACACCGACCAGATTCAGGGCTTCTTCGACGGCCCGGTCGACCACCTCATGGCACTGCCCACGCTGAGTGCCTATGTCGCGCAGAAGTATTCCGGCCAGCCACTGGCTGTCGTCTCGCCCGACGCCGGACGGATCAAGGTCGCCGAGCAGTGGTCCCGGCGCCTCGGGGGTGCCCCGCTGGCATTCATCCACAAGACCCGCGACATCACGCGACCCAACGAGAGCGTCGCCAACCGCGTCGTCGGTGACGTCTCCGGGCGCCTGTGCATCCTCGTCGACGACATGATCGACACGGCAGGCACCATCGTCAAGGCAGCGGACGCACTGCTGGCCGCAGGGGCGTCGGGGGTCGTCATCGCGGCCACCCACGCGATCTTCTCCGAACCCGCGGTCGAGCGACTGGTCGCCTGCGGGGCGAGTGAGGTCATCGTGACCAACACTCTGCCGATCGCACGCGAGAACCATTTCGAGAAGCTCACGGTGCTGTCCATCGGCCCGTTGATCGCCGAGGCCGTCCGGGCGGTGTTCGAGGACGGTTCGGTCACCTCGCTGTTCGGGGGGCGGGCGTGACGGGTCCCGCTTCTGGGGCGATTTCGCCGCTGCTGTGAGGCCCCGGTAGGATTGCCGATCAAAGCCTCGGCGAGGGAGTCTGCGGCGTCAGCCTCGGACCCGTGATCGACGCGGTGGTGCTCGACGACGTGCCACCGCCTTCGTCTGGGCCCCACCGCAAAGAGGCGCGGCCGACGTCGATCGTCCGCCCCATTGATCGCTTAGGAGTCAGTTGTGTCCACCACCGACAATCGCCTGATCGTCGACATGCGCACCGAGTTCGGCAAGGGTGCTGCCCGTCGCGTGCGGCGTTCGGGTCGGGTCCCGGCCGTGCTCTATGGCCACGGCAGCGACCCGATTCACATCGCCATGCCCGCTCACGATGCGATGATGGCCCTCAAGCACGCCAACGCACTGCTCAATCTCGTCATCGACGGCCAGGAGCAGTTGGCCCTCGCCAAGGACGTGCAGCGCAACCCGGTCAAGCCGGTCATCGAGCATGTCGACCTGGTCATCGTGCGCAAGGGTGAGAAAGTCACGGTCGACGTGCCGGTCCACGTCGAGGGTGAGGCAGCGCCCGAGACGGTCGTGACGGTCGAGAGCAACACGCTGCAGGTCGAGTGCGAGGCGACCCACATCCCCGAGGCGATCGTCGTCGACATCGACGGCGCCGAGGCCGGGACCCAGATCCTCGCGGGGTCGATCGACCTCCCCGAGGGTGTGTCCCTCGTTGGCGACGCCGAGGACCTCGTCGTCAATGTGACCGCGATGATCTCCCAGGAGGCGCTCGACGCCGAACTCGCCGGCACCGAAGGCGAGTCGGGTGGCGAGGCCGAGGCCGCCACCGAGATCGAGACCGCCGAGTCCACCGAGGCTGCCGAGTAAGTCCGATGAGTCGGGTCGCGCGCGTGGACACGGACTGGCCAGTTCTCGCGTGCGGCTCGATGCCATCTGGGGTTTCCCCTGGTCCCTGGCGGAACCATGCGGTAGCGTCCCAGCGGCGGCTACCGCACGCGACCAGCGCGTTGGACGTCATTGGAACGTCTCGGTCGGGGGGATCGGGTCGACCCATGTATGGGAGGTACATGTGAGCGGGACCGTGTTCGGTGGACCCGGTGTGGAGTCGGGCACGCGCACCGAGAATGGCGCGCCGGTTCCACAGACAGTGGCGTGGCATGTTCCGGAGCTGCCACATCGCGATCCATCGCTCCCGATCGGACTGTGGCGCAGCCGGTATCGCCGGCGGGTGGTGCTCGGTGACTTCGTCGCCGCGCTCATCGCCTGCACGACCGCCGCGCTGGTGCGGTGGGGCGGCATACCCAACTTCCGCGTGGCCCTGTTGGCGACCGTTCTCCCGATCGTGTGGCTCGTCGTCGTCGCGTATGCCGGGGGCTACCGCCAGGCCTCCCTCGGCATCGGTCTCGATGAGTATCGAAGCATCGGCAAGGGTCTGGTCATCCTGCTCGCCCTCGTGGCCGTCATCCTGGTCTCCCTCGGGTGGCAGATGTCTCGGCTGCTCATCGGTGTCGCCGTGCCCTTGACGTTCGTTCTCACCGTGATCGTCCGGTGGTTGCTCCGCGGCCGGCTCGCCGCGGCGCGCGCGCAGGGCAAATGCCTCCAACCGACCATCGTCGTCGGTCGAGGACTCGCGGTTCCCGAGATGATCGCCGAACTCAGAGGCGACCCACACGAGACCGGCATGGTGGTGGTGGGCGCGTGTGCCTCGGACCTGCCGGACCCCTCATGGATCCAGGATGTGCCGCTCTATGGAGGTCCCGAGACTGCGCTGCTGGCGGTGCGGGAGACCGGTGCCGAGGCAGTCGTGCTCGCCTCCGACTCGGCGTTCTCCGGCAAGGCCCTCCGCCGGCTCGGGTGGGCATTGTCCGAGATGGGGGTGGACCTCTATGTCCACCCGGGCATTCACGAGGTCGCTGCGCCACGTCTGACCCTGCGGCCGGCCGCCGGAATGTCACTGCTCCACGTGGAGGGACCAACGATCGGCGGAGTGGACGCGATCGTCAAGCGGACCATCGACATCGTCTGCTCCGCCGGGATTCTGCTGGTCACGGCGCCCGCGTGGGGCCTCATCTCGCTGTGGATCAAGCTGGCCGACCGAGGTCCCGTCTTCTTCGTCCAGCAGCGGGTGGGTGAGGAGGGCAAGACCTTCCCCATGGTCAAGTTCCGGACCATGGTCGTCAACGCCGAAGCCATGCTCGCGTCGATGGAGGCGAGTCACGACCAGGTGAACGCCATGCTCTTCAAGGATCGCGCCGACCCGCGGATCACCCCGCCGGGCCGGGTGCTGCGGAAGTTCTCCCTCGACGAACTCCCACAGCTGTTCAACGTCATTCGCGGCGAGATGTCGCTGGTGGGCCCCCGGCCGCCGCTGCCCCGCGAAGTCGATGCCTACGAAGCCGATGCGATGCGCCGCTTGAAGGTTCGTCCCGGGCTGACCGGGATGTGGCAGATCTCCGGACGATCCGACCTCAACTGGGAGGACTCCCTGCGGCTCGACCTCTGGTATGTCGATAACTGGTCACCCGTACTCGACGTGATGATCCTCTTCCGCACCGTCCGCGCGGTCACCAAGGCCGAAGGCGCCTACTGAGCTTTCTTGGTTCGTCTCCTCATCCGCTCGGGCGGCCCGCTCCTTCGTCGCGGTCCGTCCTCGCCGATCGTCGACGAACCGGACCGCCTCCGGCGCTTTCGTGGTTCGTCTCCTCATCCGCTCGGGCGGCCCGCTCCTTCGTCGCGGTCCGTCCTCGCCGATCGTCGACGAACCGGACCGCCTCCGGCGGGCGGCCCGCTCCTTCGTCGTGGTCCGTCCTCGCCTCCCCATCCGCTCGGGCGGCCCGCTCCTTCGTCGCGGTCCGTCCTCGCCGACTCGCTGACGCCGGTCGCTCAGCCGACGGGATAGCCGTAGCGAGCAAGGGCGGGCGTGATCGCCGACTCGATGGCGGCGAGCTGATCCTCGCTGAGCTCGGTCCGAAACGCGTCGACGCGCGACGGCGACAGGGTGTAGCGCGCCAGTCCGGCCTCGAAGGCGTCGTTCCACGGCAGGCCGAAGTGCTCGAGGATGCGGGTGAGCTGGGCCGTCGGATCGTCGAGCAGGTCCTCATAACGCACAGTCAGCCATCGGCGCCCCAACCGCGAGGCGCAGGCCTCATGGGTGTCGGTGAGCAGGCGCCACGCGAGGGCCGCGAGCACGGGCTGGCTCTGTCCCGCGTCCGCCCAGTCCTGAGCCAGGTCTGTGGGCAGAGGCCCGAAATGCCAGCCGGAGGGTCCTAGGTGCCCACGCCACCAATCCGTCTGCAGCCATGAGTTCGCCACTGCGCGGCCGTCCCGGACGATGTGGACATAGCGCGAGTCAGGGAATGCGGCGTCGAGCAAGCGGGCACGGGGCCACCCGGTGAACTTGTGGACGAAGATCTCGGCCGACTCGAGATGGTTCATCCGCGCATTGACGAAGTCGTGCAGGCGCTCAGTCAGCCACGGCGTCAGGTCAGCCTCGGTGAGATCCGCGGCGGGATCGACGAGCATCGGGGAGATCTCCCGCGCCACCACCCGATAACCCTCACTGGGAGCCAGGCGCGCGCGTCCCTTCTCCGACAGCGCGGCCGGCAGGCGTCGCCACAGCGTCAGCTGTTGGGCGTTGCCGCGACGGATCCCCAGGTCATCGAGGTTGGTGACGAAACCGACTGCCGGATGTCGGGCGACGATCTCGTGGACAAGAGTGGATCCACATCGGCCCGTTCCGAGGATGAAGGCCGTCGGCTTGGTCGTCACGTGCGATACCCCAGTTCCTCGAGCCGCGGAGTGAGCAGGGCCAGCGCCGCCATCCGGCTCGGGTCCAGAGCGTCGCCCCATGCGGAATTCCTGTCGGCGAAGTCAATCGCGGCACAGGCACGCTGCCAAGCCCCCGCGCGCGGATCGAGACGGGCGAATCGCGCGGCTTCGGCCAGCGCTGGTCTCGGAGTCGCGACAAGGTCTTCATAGGCCATACGGGAAACGTGGTCGGGGGGTATGCCGCGCAACCCCTCCTCGATCGCGTCCGACTCCGCGAGCCAGTGGCGGGCGGCGGCTTCGAGGGCGTCCCGCCCGTCGGCGACCCAATCCGCCGGCTGGGCACCGGCACGCCACCACCACAGCTCGGTCCGGGGCCACCAGTCCACGCGGACGAGGGAGTCGGACACGGCCCGGCCGTCACGCGTGAGGACGAGGAAGCGCGCGTCCGGCCAGAGCGCATGGAGGAGGGGAATGCGGCGGTTGTGCGCGATCCGTTTGCTGAGGAACACTCGTCCTCCGGCCGCGGCGGTCGTCCGGTCGATGAGGACGCGAAGGTCGGCGGCGCGGGCGGGGACGGATCCGCTGTCCCAGGCGGGGGGGAGGCCATGCGTGGCGAACAGTGGTTCGCCCTCCACCGGCTGCGGCCACCAGCGCTCGGCAGCGGACCGGGCCGCGGAGTAGCGGTAGGCCGCGTCTCCCTCCGGGCCGAACCACGCGGCATACGTCCAGGCCGGGGTATGCCGCGTCGCCCGGTTGAGCACGGCGACCGGCCACCCGCGGGGGAATCGGCGCTGGTAGTTGGAGATCCATGCGGCGCCGGGGTGCAGCGCGAGGCAGCGATAGAGCAACGTGGTCCCGGACCTGGGCGCGCCGAGCAGGAACACCGGATCGGCTCGGTTGCGCACCCGCCCAGCGTGACATGCGCAGAGCGGCCGGTGCACCCGCTGTCGGGAGAGCCGCTGTCGGGGGGCCCGTGTAGAGTTGTCGCCCGGTCGACGATCGGCGATTCGGCCGCGCCAGAACTCGGAGAACACGCCACCGTCATGGAATTACGCGAACTGCTCTCGCACCTCGGGCGGCGCCTCTGGCTGCTGGTCATCATCCCGGTCGCCGCTCTCCTCGTCATCATCGGGCTCAATGCGCCCAACGGGACCAAATACAGCAGCACCGTCGACCTCCGGGTCGTCAATCCGACCGGCGATCAGACGGTCGCGGCGATCAACCTCGTGGCCGGCTCCCTGGTCAACGCGGCGACCAGCGACGACGTCGTCCGGGAACTCGCCTCCCAAGGGGGTGCCACCGAGGGCCGCATCCGCAAGGGTCTGTCCGCCGCGCGCATCGCCGACACCGAACTGGTCCGCGTGACCTTCGCCGATCCCGACGAGGGCGTTGTCAACAAGGTCATCGCTCAGGTGCCGACCGCCATCCAGAACCAGATCTTCGCGCCGGCGCTGCGGCAGGCCGAACGCGCCGAGACCGAGGCGCAGAACCAGCTCACCGCCGCTCTCGATGACCTCGCCAAGGTCCGTGACGACACCGGACTCAACGATCCCAATCGTGAATATCAGGCAGCGGCCGATGCTGTCACCCAGTTCCAGGTCGCCCTCGCCACGGCGAAGGGCCAGGGCGACAATCCGCGCTATCTCGAGAGCGCGCTGTCTGCGGCGCAGAAGCACCTCGCCGACATCGTCGAGAACGAGTCGGCATTCGTGGGTCCGCAGTATGCCGTGGACAACGCCCGCCAGGAACTCGCCGACCGCACGACTGCCATGGCCGATATCAAGGCCCGCCAGGCCGCGACGGTTGCCGAATCGGTCGGCACCAAGTCGGCACCGCTGGCGTGGTACTCCACGATCTTGCGGAAGGCGCTGACGGCGGTCATCATCGGGCTGGCCGTCGCCGTGCTTCTGCTCGCCATCCCCGAGGTGCTGCGCCGCTCCCGCCGCGAGGCCGAGGATGAACTCTATGAGCCCGACGCCGAGGAGATCGCCTGGGAGCAGCAGGGAGCGATCGCGCCACGCAGCCCGCGTGGGCATGCTCACGGCCCGGTGAACGACCCGTTCGCGGCACCCCAACCTCCCAGCGAGAGCACGTTGCCGCGCAACCAGCTCGGCGGTGGCATCTCCTTGACCAAGGGTGAATGAGCCAGACGATTCTGGGCCGGTCGTCCTTTATGTCGGTGGGACCGGCAGGAGCGGTTCCACGCTGCTCGCCGCCGTCCTCGGCGGGTTGCCCGATGCCGTTGATGTCGGCGAGGTCCGGTATCTCTGGCAGCGCGGTCTGCTCGACGGGCGGCTGTGTGGGTGTGGCGTGCCGGTGCCGGACTGCCCGTTCTGGACGGCCGTCCTCGAGCGCGCGTATGCCGATCGTCCGCCCGACCCGGCTGCGGTCCACGCGGCGTTGACCCGGGCGACTCGCCTACGCCGCCTCCCCGCGTGGATGTGGAGACGCCCCGACCCAGGCGTGCTCGTCGACGTCCTCCCCCCGCTCTACGCTGCGATCGCGGCGACGGCCGGGGCCCGTGTCGTCGTCGATTCCTCCAAACTTCCGACGTATGCCGCCCTGCTGGCCTGTGTACTGCCCACACCACCGCGGATGGTGCACCTCGTGCGGGATCCGAGGGCCGCAGCATACAGCTGGCGTGCGGCGAAGCCCACCCGGGACGGGAGCGACACACCACTGATGGAACGGCGTGGAGTCGTCCGGTCGGCGGCGCTCTGGCTGGTGTGGAATCGGGCGCTCGCGGCTCTGTGGCGCGACCGGGCGGACTCGGCGCAGGTGCGTTACGAGGAACTCGCTCTCGATCCACGCCCCGTGGTCGCGCGGGCCGCGGCCCTCGCCGGTCTCGGCGGGGTCGAGCACCTGATCGGTGCGGACGGGTCTTTCGAGCGGCGGACTGCGCACACGGTCGCCGGCAACCCCGAGCGACTCTCGACGGGCCGGGTGCGCATCGTCGCGGACGAGCGTTGGCGCCGCGGACTCGAATGGGGCCCGCGGCTGGCGGTCACGGGTATCACGCTGCCGGTGCTCCGGCGGTTCGGCTATCCCCTGAGGGCGCCGCGATGACCCTGCGGGGAGGCAAGCGCAGGCCGGTCGCGCGCGGGTGGGGCGCCGCGGTCGCGGTATCGGTGACGCTGCTCGCCGGATGCGACGCAACGCCGCCGGCGATGACGAGTGCGAGTGCGCCGGGCGCGAGCACCCGCGAGCCCGTGGCTCCGATCGTCCATGGTCCCGGCGCTGTGGATCTCGGCTTGAAGTGGAACACCTTCCTGACTCCTCCGTTGACGTATGCCGATGCCATCGGATGGGGGGCGACGTTCACCGAGGTCGAGTGGTGCGCCACACGGGATCTGGGTGAGGGGGAACGGTTCGCGGCGACGGATCGCGCGCTCGCGCAGGCGCAGGGTTATGGATTCACGATGATGATCAAGCTGCGCGTGGGGGATTGCTCCGGCAACGCGGTGGCCACCGAGCCGGACGAGGACGGGCCCAAGAACCCGAGTTCGGCCCCCGAGGATCCGGCCCGCTATGCCGCCTGGGTGGAGGCGATGGTCCGTCGTTATGCGCCGCGCGGCGTGCGGACCTGGGCTGTCGAGAACGAGGTTGACGCCGCGAATTTCTGGACCGGCACGCCGCAGGAGTATGCCGAGACGGCGCGTCTCGTCTCCGGCGCGGTCCACGCGGTGGATCCGACGGCGGTGGTGCTGGACGCAGGGGTGTCGAGCACGGCATACGGCGTCGCGATCGCGGGTGACCTGCTCGACGCAGGCCGGGAGTCGGAGGCGCTCGCCTTCTATCAGGCCTACTACGCGCGTCGTCTGGAGGGCGGGGTCTCGCGGTTCCCGGCCGTGGCCTCGGTGACCGCCCTGCGGCGCGTGCTCACCGGCGACCGTGCGGTGCGGGCGCGCGCGATGATCGCGGCGAACTGGGAGGTCCTGCGCAGCGGGGTGATCGGGGCCTACCAACTGCATTTCTATGAGGACCCGGCGGTGCTGCCGAGCGTCCTGGACTATGTCGAGAACCATCTCACCGCACGCATCCCGGTGCAGGCGTGGGAGGTCGGCACGGCATGGCCGGGTCCGTCGTATGACGCGTCCGCCCACGCGGCCGATCTCATCCGGGACGTCGGGGTGCTGTTGGCCCGGCGGGTCAGCCCGATCGTTTATCTGCCGCTGGCCTTCACCCCCAGGCCGGGCAAGAGGCAGGTGTTCCGGGGTCTCGTCGCGCCGGATGGTGCGCTGCTCCCGGCGGGGGAGGTGTTCCGGCGGATCGCCACGTCCGCGAAGACGAGCGCCTCGGTGCTGCCGGTCGCTCTCGGCAACGGGGTCACCGGGCGGTCGTCGGCTGGGGGATCGGCCTTCGGCTCATCCTCGACCTCCGAGCCGGTCCCCGCTGGTGGGGGAGCGATCCTGGTGGGGACGGGCGCCTCGCTCGGCCTGCTCTGGACGGCCACGAGAACGCCGGCGCTCGTCGACCTTCCCGGCGGGCGAGACGCCGCCCTCGCGGCCGCCAGCCGGGCGCTCGGTGAGCCGGTCACCCCCGCCGGCTGAACCGCCGGCCACGGCCACAGCAGCCGCTTCGGCGCGGCGCAACCGAGCGCGCCCGATCACTGCGAGGACGAACGCGAGCGCCGCGGCGATCACCGGGACTGCGAAGCTCGCGTGCGCACCCTGATCCTCGACCATCTGCCCGGCGACCGCCGACCCGATCCCCACACCGATGAGCAACCCGGTGACGACGATCGTCATCCCCTCGTTGAGTTGTGCGGCGGGAACCAGTCGCTGGCACAGCGACATCGACGTGATCAACGTCGGCGCGATGAACAGGCCGGCAATGAAGCCGTTGACCCCGAGCATCAGCACCCCCGGCACCCACAGCAGCGGCAGGAGCCCAGCGAACATCGCGCACGTCCACCACGTCACCCGGTGAGCGACCGGCCCGGCGACCTCGACCAGGCCATAGACGAGACCGCCGACCAGCGATCCCGCGGCGAACAGCCCGAGCAACAGCCCGCCCCACGCCTTGACGCCCTCGGCATCGGCATACGCGAGCACGACGACGTCCATCGACCCGAACACCGCGCCGGTGAGCATGAGCGTGACCGCGAGTTGCACGAGCCCCGCCGCCCGGAACGCGCCGAGCGGATGACTCTCGACTGCCGTGTGCACCGGCGGCTCGCTGATCCGGTGGCTCATCAGCGCGAGAAAGCCGATGCCGAACAGCGTGACCGCCACCAACAAGCCCGCCTCGGGGAAGACGGCTGTCGCCAGGCCGGCCCCCAGCGCGGGCCCGAGGACGAAGCAGGACTCCTCGCTGACCTGCTCGAACGAGTTGGCGACATGCAGCGCCGCGGGATCCGCGTCGAGGACATGCGCCCAGCGGGATCGCACGAGCGTCCCGACCGCGGGCGCGAGGGCGCTCGAGGTATTCGTCACCAGCAGCACGCATGTCGGCGCACCCAGATAGGTCTCGAGGGCCAGGGCCAGCAGTCCGGCCAGGGCCAGCAGTCCGGCCGGCAGGGCGATGCGCCGCTGCCCGTAGCGGTCGACCATCCGGGCGAGCATCGGCCCGCCCGCGGCCATCGAGGCGAGGCCGACGAAGGAGACGGCGCCGGCCACGGCATACGACTCCCGGCGCGTCGCGATCATGACGACGATGGCGACGCCGAACATCGCCATCCCCATCCGCGCGACATACGCCGCCAGCAGGAAGTGGCCGGTCTGCGGCATCGCCTTCAGCACGCGATAGGGGGAGAAGAAGCGACGCACGGGGCACCATTGTCCGCCCTCGGTCAGCGACGCTCAAATCGTTTCGACACGAGCGCGGCCGGGGAGCCCGTCGGGCTTCCCGGCCGCACGCACCTCTCGGGCGGAACGCCGGTCAGTAGCAGAGGGTGAATTGGCCCAGGCCGGCGCTCTGGCGGCCCGTCATGGTGGAGTTTGATCCGTAGGTCACCGTCACGGAGGTGACCGGAGAGGAGAAGGAGGTGATGAGGTTGCCGCCGACCTGGTTGCGGCTGGAGTTGGTCAACGCGACCGGGAAGTTCCACGGGTCGGCCAGTGTGCCGGAGCCGGAGACATTGGCCAGCGTGGAGGTGGCGTTGTAGGGATTCTGCAAAGCGGTCTTGGTGGGCGTGACCGCACCCGTAGCCGTAGCGCCGGAGACCGACCAGAGTTCCTGGTAGGACCAGGTGGGGTCATAGGTGCCGCCCGGGTAGGTCCGCTGGGTCGAGAAGTCGTCGAGCGGGACCACCAGGTTGTTGACGTAGGCCGGGATGGTGCGAGCTGCGTCTTGGTAGAAGCTGACCGTGACCGTCGTTGCGCCGGTGCCGGCCTTCTGGCTGAGGATGAGGTCGTTGCCGCCGCCGGTGGTGTTGATGGCGTACTGGTTGTAGGACAGGTTGCCGAAAAAGTCAGCCGACACCTGGCCCCATGCGTTCTTGCCCCGAGTCAACTGGTACTTCGTCGTGTTCGTGTCCTGGGCCGCCGTCTCGGTGTAGGTGACGCGAGCATAGAGCGGGTAGGTCGTCCCGGTGACCTGGAAGTCGTAGGGGTTCGTCGTCTTGGTCGTGCTGGCCGCCCAGGTCATGGTGGTCGACTTGCAGGCCGCGGATGCGGTCACGGTCACGGACGCGGACGCGGCGTTGTTGCTCGTGACAACCTCGCCACCCGCTCCGAGGGCCACCGCGGCCGTGAGCGAGACGGTCCCCGCAGTCGGGCCGGCGACATAGGTGGCCGGGATCGCCGGAGCCGAGGCGCCGGCGGCCAGCGTGCCCGTGTAGACCAGGGTGTAGGACGTGCCATTCTCGCTGGAGAGCGACCATCCGGCCGGAAGGGTGCCGAGCGTCAGCGTGCCGGTGGTCGGTTTCTGAATGGTGTAGATGAGCGTCTGACCGTTGGTCGCGGCGGTGCCACTGTTGGTCATCGTGTAGGTCACCCCCGACACCGCACCATTGGTGTGGGTCGTCGACGTCGCCGGGGTGATCGTGGTGGTGAGATCCGGCTTGGGGGAGACGGCGAATGCCGGGGAGGCCGCGACCATCAGGAGTGCGGGACTGGTCCACGCGGCGCCCTTGGCGATGGTGCGGCGGGAGGGGTGTTGGTTACGTTCCGACATGGATGACCTATGCCTTTCGGGTTCTGGAAATCGCCGCGGGGGGTTCGCTCCCCAGCCCGCGCGGCCGCCTCAGCACGATATATCCGCAGGTGGGCGGCTATGTGGTTAAGGACCTGGCCAATTGTCCAGAGCCGCCTTGGGCTCCTCCCGGGACCCATGCGTGCCTAGCCTCACACCCGGGACGCGTAGGCGCGCGAGGCGCGTCTCGGCATACTGGCGTGAGGCCCGAAATCCCCGACGCAAGGTGGCGATCGACGCATGTCCCGGCTCCAGACGACCGAGAATCTCACCGAGGAGCAGCAGGAACTGCTCAATCTCGTCCGACAGTTCGTCGACGAGCAGATCATTCCCGTCGCGACCGACCTGGAGCACAAGGACGAATACCCCACCGAGATCGTCGAGGGCATGAAGGAGATGGGGATCTTCGGCCTGATGATCCCCGAGGAGTACGGCGGGCTGGGGGAGTCGCTGCTGACCTATGCCCTGTGCGTGGAGGAGATCGCCCGCGGCTGGATGTCGGTGAGCGGCATCATCAACACCCACTTCATCGTCGCCTACATGCTCATCCAGCACGGCACGGAGGAGCAGAAGCAGCACTACCTGCCAAAGATGGCGACCGGTGAGATCCGCGGGGCGTTCTCGATGTCCGAGCCCGGCCTCGGCTCCGATGTGGCCGCCATCAAGTCCAAGGCGGTGCGGCAGGGCGATACCGACGACTGGGTGATCGACGGCCAGAAGATGTGGCTGACCAATGGTGGCTCCTCCAACCTCGTCGCTGTCCTCGTGCGCACCGACCTGGGCGAGTCGAGCAGCCCCTACAAGAACATGACGACCTTCCTCATCGACAAGACCGCCGGCTTCGGCGAAACCGCGCAGGGCGTCACGGTCCCCGGCAAGATCGACAAGATGGGCTACAAGGGGGTCGACACCACCGAACTCGTCCTCACCGGCCACCGCACCACCTCGGCCCAGATCCTCGGCGGCGAGCCGGGCAAGGGCTTCTACCAGATGATGGACGGCGTCGAGGTCGGCCGTGTCAACGTCGCCGCCCGGGCGTGCGGGGTCTCGATGCGCGCCTTCGAACTCGGCATCGCCTACAGCCAGCAGCGCGAGACCTTCGGCAAGAAGATCGCCGAACACCAGGGCATCCTCTTCCGGCTCGCCGACATGGCGACCAAGGTCGAAGCCAGCCACCAGATGATGGTCAAGGCCGCGCGCCTGAAGGACTCCGGCGCCCGCAACGACCTCGAGGCCGGCATGGCGAAATACCTCGCCGCCGAGAACTGCGCCGATGTCGTCGAGCAGTCCTTCCGCATCCACGGCGGCTACGGCTACTCCAAGGAGTATGAGATCGAGCGGCTCTACCGCGAGGCCCCGATGCTGCTGATCGGCGAAGGAACCGCCGAGATCCAGAAGATGATCATCGGCCGACGCCTGCTCGAGGACTACAAGCTCAAGGGCTGAGCACGACCCGGAGCTGTTCCGCCGCGACGGCCGCCGTGAGCCGCTCGCCCGCGGCGAACTGGGTCTCGAAGTCGGTTCCCCCGATCGCCTCGCGAATCCGGCCGGCGAGGGCGTCGGGGTCGATGTCGGTGACCATCGTGACGATCCCCGCCTGACGCTGGATGTGCGCGAGTGTCCCGAGCGTCCGCGCGGCGGCCTCGAACTGGCCCAACGCTGTCAGGCATCCGGCCACCTCCAGGAAGACGGGGCTCTCGTGGAAGGCATCGCCGACGCGGACCGTGAGCTCGAGTGCTGACATCAGGTGCCTGGCCGAACCGGCGGGATCTCCCTCCACGAGCCGAACCCTGGCCAGACCGCCCAGGAGGACGGGACGCCAGATCATGTCAGCCGCCTCGTCGCACGCAGCGAGGCCGCGGTCGGCCGCCCGTGCCGCCGCGCGGAGATCGCCGGTGAGGATCTCGGCATACATGAGGGTCGCCAGCATCGTGACGCCGACCTCGCGGTGCTCGGCGGCCTGGGCGTCCTGCGCCACGGACTCGGCCGCGTTCCTGGCCCGGGTGGCGTCGCCGTCGAATAGGGCGCGCCCCGCGGCGTGCGCGCGGACCCAGAGATGGATCTCCGGGTCGGCGCTGGTGACGGCGAGGGCGGCGAGTTCGCCCGCGTGCCGGACCGCCGCGCTTCGGTCGCCGAGCTTGTCGTCGACGAAGACGGCATCGATCAAGAGCGCGGCCGTGGTCGAGGTCGGCAGGTCGGCGCGTCGAGCCAGGGTCCAGTCCAGCCAGCGACGCGCCTCGTGGTCGTGGTGCCGCACCTTCCAGTAGAGGCTGAGGGCCCGGCACCATGCGGCGATCTCGACCGTCCCGCGTCCGGCCGCTCGCTGCATGGCCAGGCGGATCTCGTGGATATCGCCGTCCAGTGCCTCCACTCGGTCCAACTGATTCCGCCCGCTCGCATCGCGTCCGCCACGGCGGGTCGCCTCGGCGCGGGCGAGGAAATGGGCCGTATGCCGCGCCTCGACCAGCGCTGCTCGCCCACCGCGATCGAGCAGTTCCTCGGCGACCGGGATCACCGACTGTCGCAATCCGTAGTAGGGCTGGGCCTGGACACCGGTGGACCGGCGCCGCACCAGACCGATGGCGACCAGGTCCTCGAGTGCCATCCGCGTGGTCCGTGGTGAGCGCCCGGAGACCGCGGCGATCGCGTCGACATCGGCCGCGCCACCGAAGGTCGCCAGGTCGGCGAAGACCCGCCGGCTCGCCGGTGGTGTCAGCCGGTAGCTCCAGTGGACCGCCGCCCTCAGGGTGCGATGTCGTTCGGGTCGATCGCGCTCGCCGGCAGGGTTGACGGTGATCTCTTCCAATACCCGGTCGACCAGGCCCGCCCAGCCAACGCGTCCGGCGGCGACCGCGGCCAGTTCGATCGCGAGCGGCAAGCCGTCCAAGTGGTCACACAGGGCGCGCAGTCGGGCGTCGTCGGGCCGGTCCCGTTCCGGGACCCCGCTCTTGCGCAGTTGGTAGCCGAGCAGCGTGGCTGCGGTGCTCGGGTCGAGTTCGCGCACAGGGATCAGCTGCTCGCCGACCAGGCCGACCGGGCGACGTGCCGTGGCCAGCAGGCACAGCGTGGGGAAGCTGTCCAGGGTGCGGCGGATCCAGGTCCACATGTCGTCGATCTGCTCGACATTATCCAGGACCAACAACACGCGTCGACCCTCCACCCGGGCGCGGACGGCCTCCCACGGACGCGAGCCGCCCGTCGTGCCGAGCGCACGGCATACGGACTCGATGACGAAGTCCGCATGCCGCACGGCGTTGAGGGCGACGAAGCCCACGGTGTCGAATGCGGCGTCGGAGCGCGCGGATTGGGCGACGTCCAGGGCCACCCGGGTCTTGCCGATCCCGCCCTCGCCGACCAGCGTGATCAACGCCGGACCGGGAGAGGCCACCGCATCGAGCACCTCCCGCACGAGGTCCTCGCGACCGAAGAGGGGGCCCAGGGGGACCGGAAGCCGGGACGGAGCAGCCACGGTGGCGAGGTCATCGAGGAGGTCGTGCTGCACGCCCCGACGGGTGAGTGCGGCCAGCCGGGCATCCTGGCGCCGGCGGTGGTCGTCGGCCCAGTCGCGCAGCGGCCCACCCGCCGGCACATCCTGGAGGAAGGGGTCGCGAAACCTCGTGAGCGCCGCACGCCAGCACTCAGGGTCGTCGCTCGCCTCCGCCGCCGCGAGGTCGAGCAGGTCATGGCCGAGGAGGTGCGGATCCAAGCGCAGTGGACCCCCGCGTCGGCCGAGGACGGGACCGAGCCGCCGGTGCAGGTCATAGACCACACGGGAGAACTCGGCGCGCCGGTGTGTCCGTTCCAGGTCCGGCCAGAGAAGCGCCGCCGCCTCGTCGCGGGTCATCGTGTCGTCCGTGGCCGTCAAGGCGAGCAGGAGGACAGCCTTGCGGCTACGCAGGCCGCGAACCGGCTCCCCCTCGACGGTGAGCGCGAGTGGTCCGAAGAGCGTCAGCCGAATGGGCGGACCCTCCACCACGTCGACATCGCCCTCCTCGGGATCGCGGCCGTGCCCTGACCGTGATGGCGACCCTAGCGAGGTCTCCGTGGTTTCGCATCCGCTGGTCGATGTCCAGACGATGTCCCCGTGCTCCTCCGCCCGCCTCCAGTATTCTCCCATCTTTTCCATCGGTTTCCGGGATTGACGCCCACCTGCGAATGGCAGCACGGTGACAGGGCAGGCCGAAATGGCTCACCGAGGAAAGGAACAGGTATGTCCGACAAAGCCCTGGACTTCGTTCGCCAGACCCAACTTCCCACCCGCGACGACCTCGCAGAAATGCTGGACCGGATCGCCGCGGCCCGCGCCATGGCGGACGGGCAGGATGACGGCTCGCTCGCGGCCGATAACACCAAGAGCGGTAGTGTCAACGCCGGCAGTCTGACCTCGTTCACCGAGAAGCTCAGCGGCCAGGGCAAGAGCGATGTCCAGAACTCGACACTCTTCGCCCAACTCGCCGCGAACTACGATTACGACAAGTTCACCGATCCGATGAAGTGGTATCTTCGGTACACCGAGGTGCTCGGCCAGATCGGCTGGATCAACCCCGCCTTCGCCTTCAAGGCCTACAATTCAGAGAAGTCCACGTTCACGATGAACGAGGCCGTGCTTGACATCCTGGCCGCCATCGCGACGGCGAACGAGGTCGCCATCGTCGCGGCGACCATGGACGGACTCAAGAGCCTGTCCGATGACTCCAAGCAGATCGCAGTCTGGGACTCCAACTCCAACAACGGGAGCAATGGCACCTTCCAGATCTTCCCCGTCGACCAGCTGCCCAACGGCGATGTGGTCATGGTCCTGGCGGGCCTGCAATTCACCGCGAACAAGGTCACCTCCCGGTTCCTGTGGTTCGAGTGGAGCAAGACATCGGTCAAGATCGAGCAGGCCGCCGGCAAGTTCGTGCTGAACGACGACGTCTACAAGACGGTGCGCAAGGAGATCGTCGAACGCCTCGGTGACCTCGCCAAGGACCTGGTCCTCAACATTCCACTGAAGTTCCCGAGCTGAGTCGGTCGTGGCGATGAACCCGGCCGACATCGCGTCGATCGAGCTCGGCGGCCTGCCACCCGCCGCCACCGCGGCAAGTGACCACCCCGAACCGGCGGTGGTCGCGGTCGGGGGAAGCACGCAGGTCAATCAGGGCATCCTGATCGCCTACGACAGCGCCATGCCCACTCAACCTGCCGCGGATGTGACCTATTCGCTGTTGTTCGCCCAGCTGGCGGCAGACGCGCAGAATGACCGGCGCACCGCACCAGACGCATGGATGAGCGTGTGGCTCGACGTGCTGCAGGGCGTCGGCTGGATCGTCGAACGCGACAACCGGCCACCGGGTCGCGAGCTTCCCCTCGGGACGGAGTGGCCGGCACTCGTCACGGGTCTGCTGCCGACATCGGCCGCCCAGCTGTGCGCCGGGGGGATGGCGGTGGCCCAGAAGCTGCCCCCCACCGCTCCGGGCATGAAGGTCTGGGGTCGCAGCATCGCCGGCGCCGACCGTGCCATGTTCATCCCCGCGGCTGCGCTGGCCACACGCGATCCGACGATCGCCGCCGTGGCTGTCGCCTGGCAGCTCCACCAGGAGCTGACCACGTTCTTCACCTGGTCCCTGGCCTTTCTCGCGCAGTTCCGCTCGGTCCAGATGACCTTGAACGAGACGGTCTACTCGCGATTGCGGCAGGACATCATCGCCCGGCTGGGCACGGCGCCGGCCACATATGTGGTCGAGCTGACCGCCAGCCGGCAAGAGATTCCAAGGAGCAAGGAATGACCGCACAGACCTCGACCTTCCAGCGCGCGGGTCACGCGCTTGCCGGGACTGCATGGACCGGAGCCACGACCCCCACGTCCGCAGAAGCGGGCCCGCTGCCCCAGATCGTCTTTCCCCCCGACACGCGACGCCGCGTGACCGATACCACGACGTATCCGTGGTCCACATTCGGCCAATTGATCATGGATTTCCCCAATGGGGGGCGTTACACGGGGACGGCCACCCTGATCGACCGCCACCACCTCCTCACGGCCGCGCACAACGTCTTCGGAAACGATATCGGCGGCTGGGCGAGGAATATCTGGTTCGCCCGGAGCCGAGACGGCGACACCCTCCCTGGAGGATTCGTCCCGGCGACCCGGGCGTTCATCACCGAGGACTACTTCACCAAGAGTCCGCCCAACCCCAACGAGTCGGGGGGCAATGTCGGAGACGTCACTCTGTATACGTACGACTACGCCGTGGTCCGGCTGCGCGACGCCCTTCCGAATCCCATCATGGGGATGTATGCCGCGGGCGATATCGAGTTGCCGGATCTCGCCCGGATCACCGGCTATCCGGGCGACAAGCGGCCGGCAGACACGATGTGGACCGACATGGGCCCGATCCGCCCCGAGGATCTCGAGCACTTCCTCTTCTATCGGATCAACACCTTCCGGGGAGAGAGCGGCGCGGCCATCGTCGCCGACCTGGAACTCCCCATCGGCAAGACGATCGTCGGAGTCCACGTGGCCGGTGACCCGGAACTCGAGACCAACTTCGGGGTCCGGCTCAGCGAGGAGGTCCTCGAGAACGTCCGCACCTGGATGAACACCGCCTGACGGCGCTCGAGGACGACCGGCGGCATACCATGTGGCCTCGTGACCACAGCCGCGACGGAGCCGTCGCACTCAGTTGACGAGACCGGGCACGGCGGCGGACACGGCAACGTGTCCGCCCTCGTCCTCGCGGCGCTCGGCGTCGTCTTCGGTGACATCGGCACCAGCCCGCTCTATGCGATGCAGACCGTCTTCACGATCGACGACGGGGCGGTGAAGCCGACCGAGGCCAATGTCTATGGCGTCATCTCGATGGTGTTCTGGTCGATCACGCTGATCGTCTCGATCAAGCAGTTGATGTTCATCCTCAAGGCCGACAACGACGGCGAGGGCGGCATCCTCTCGCTCGCCTATCTGACCCGGCGCTTCGTGCCCCAGGGTGGGCGACGCTTCGGGTTGGTCATGATCCTTGGGGTCATCGGGGCCTCGCTGTTCTTCGGCGACAGCCTCATCACGCCGGCCATCTCGGTGCTCTCCGCGGTGGAGGGCCTCAAGGTCGCCTCGCCGGGACTGGAGAAGTACGTCCTACCGATCGGCGTGACGATCATCGCCGTGTTGTTCGCCGGACAGCGGTTCGGGACCGAGAAGGTCGGGCGGCTCTTCGGGCCGGTCATGGTCATCTGGTTCCTCGCCCTCGGCGCGCTCGGGATCCCGCACATCATCGCGGACCCGCACGTGCTCGGGGCGCTCTCGCCCCATCACGCCGTGGGCTTCGCCTTCCGCCACCCGTTCATCGCGTTCATCGCCATGGGCGCGGTCGTCCTGTCGGTCACCGGTGCCGAGGCGCTGTATGCCGACATGGGCCACTTCGGCCGCACCCCGATCCTCCGCGCGTGGTTCTGGCTCGTCTTCCCGTGCCTGACGCTCAACTACCTCGGTCAGGCGCAGCAGATCCTCCATCACCCCGAGACCGCGGTCTCGCCCTTCTTCCATCTCGCGCCCGACTGGATGTCGCTGCCGCTCGTCGTGCTGGCGACCGCCGCCACGATCATCGCGAGCCAGGCGGTCATCTCCGGTGCGTTCTCGGTCGCACGCCAGGCGGAACGGCTCGGTTACCTGCCTCGCCTGACCGTGCGGCATACGTCCCACAGCGAGAGCGGACAGATCTATATCGCGTCGGTCAACTGGCTCCTCTTCGGCGGCGTCCTGTTGCTCATGCTGACGTTCCGGGCCTCCGAGAAGCTCGCCACGGCATACGGCGTCGCGGTCACCCTCGACCTCATGCTCACCACGGGCCTCTTCTGTGTGTATGCCGCGGCGCGCCACCGCTGGCAGCATTGGCAGATCGCCGCGTTCGCCCTGTCGTTCGGGGTTCTCGAGGTCAACTTCTTCGCCGGCAACGCCGCGAAAGTCCTCCACGGCGGATGGCTGCCGCTCCTGGTCGCCGCGACCATCAGCCTCGTCATGATGACGTGGCGGCGGGGGACGACCCTGGTCACCGCGCGCCGCGTCAGCCTCGAGGGTGAGCTGCTCCCCTTCCTCGACGTCATGCATTCGGGACACCTCGCGCATGTCGACGGCACTGCCTTCTTCCTCCATCCCAATGCCGAGACCGTGCCCCTGGCCCTGCGGGAGAACATCAACTTCAATCAGGTCATCCACGCACGCACGGTCATCGTGTCGGCGCGGGTGCGGAATGTTCCGCACATCCCGCTCGGCGAGCGAATCGCGATCGACACATTGGGCGATCCCTATGACCACATCTCGCACGTGGCGCTCGCCTTCGGCTTCCAGGACGATCAGGACGTCCCCGCCGCCTTGGCGCTGGCCATCGAGCAAGGGCTCGACGCCGAACTCGACAGCGCGGTCTATTTCGTGTCCAAGATCACCATCCACCGCTCGGATCGCCCGGGGATGGCGGGGTGGCGCAAACGGCTGTTCGTCGGGCTCGCGCACAACGCGGCGACGCCGGTCGACTACTTCCGGCTGCCGATCGGGCGCACGGTCGTCATGGGCGCCCAGGTGCGGTTCTAGAGCCGTTCAGCGATCGTCCAGGGATTCTTGAGACACTGACTCCATGACGACGCAACCGCTCGGTCCCCGTGGACCCCTCGCGCAGGGGGCGTTCACGCTCGACTACCCGATGTCGCTCGGCGTGTACGACAGCTACGGCGAGGCGCAGAAGGCCGTCGACTACCTCTCCGACAATGGTTTTCCGGTGCAGAACGTCCTCATCGTCGGCACCGATCTCAAGCAGGTCGAGCGGGTCACCGGGCGGCTGACCCGCGGGCGGGTGGCGATGGGCGGTGCGCTGTCCGGTGCCTGGCTCGGGATGTTCGTCGGCCTGATCTTCTCGATGTTCGAGGACGGCTCGACCTTCCTGCGGATCGCGAGCACGGTGCTCTTCGGTGCCCTGTTCGGGCTCGTGTGGGCGCTCATCGGCTACGCCTTCACCCGCGGTCAGCGCGATTTCACCTCCGTGTCACAGGTCGTCGCGACGCGCTATGAGGTGCTGACCGAGCACAAGTTCGTCCAGCAGGCACGCGATCTCCTCACCCGGATGGACCCGATGAAGGCTGCCCAGGCGCAGGTCGCCGAGGCCCAGGCCCGGGCGTATGCCGAGGCTCAGGCCGCACAGCAGGCCCGGGTCGCCGACGTCCCCCCACCCCCGCCGGCTTCCTGAGCCCTCACGGTCGGGCTCGGTGAGCCGGGAAGGAGTCCGCCGGAAATCCTGCGGCATACGGCCGTCCTCACCTATCGTCTGGGGATGACCGAACGCCCGGCCCTCGAGCCGTTCCCCGACGACTTCGGCAGCGTCCTGTGTGTCGTCGCGCACCCCGACGACATCGAGTACGGCACCTCCGCCGCAGTCGCCAAGTGGACCGATGCCGGCAAGACCGTGACCTATTGGCTGGCGACCCGCGGCGAGGCGGGCATCGACTCGATGCCGCCGTCCGAGGCCGGCCCGACCCGCGAGGCCGAACAGCGTGCCGCGAGCGCGGTCGTCGGTGTCGACGTCGTCGAATTCGGCGACCACCACGACGGGGTTGTCGAATACGGCCTGGACCTGCGACGCGACATCGCCCGCGAGATCCGGCGCCGCCGGCCCGACCTCGTCGTCACCGGCGACTACCACGACCGGTTCGTCGCCGGGATGCTCAACCAGGCCGACCATCGCGCCGTCGGGCTCGCCTGCGTCGACGCCGTCGCCGACGCCGGCAACCGCTGGATCTTCCCCGAGCTCCTCGACGAGGGGCTCGACCCCTGGAACGTCCGCTACCTCGCGTTCGGTGGCTCGCCGAACCCGACCCACTTCGTCGACGTCTCGACGCAGATCGACCGGGCCGTGGCGTCGCTCGAGGAGCACGCGGCATACAACTCGGCGCTGCCGGACGCCTTCCCCAAACCGCGCGAGCTCATCACGTGGATTCTCGGCGAGGGTGGCAAGGCCGTTGGTGTCGACCACGCGCTCCTCCTCGACCTCGTCACCCGCCGGTGAGCCAGCCCCTCCAACCGACTCACCGCGTCCGGATGAGAACCACCAGCCACGTCCGCAGCGGCGGCAGGTCCACGCGCGCGTGGGTGCCGGCGATCACCGAATCCAGAGGTTCGAGTCGGCAACTGCCGTCGGGGTCCGCTGCCCCCACCTCCACTGCGCCCGGCCCGACCCGGCGCACTCGCAGCACGCCGTCGACGATCTCGCCGGGCACCGGATGCGGTGCGTCCCACCGCGGGTCCGCCACGTTCGTGAGGTTGACCAGGTGCACGACCAGTCCGTATGCCGTGTCCGTCACCCGCCGCCACACCGTGCCCGCCTCGGCGATCCCGCCGACCCGAACCCCCGGGAAGGTGACATCGACGTCGTCGTTGTAGGGCCCGGCATACGCCCCCGTGACGTCGGTGATCGCCGGGTCCAGGAGCAGATCGTGATGGGCGAGGAGGAAGTCCGACCAGCGCGCGAGGATGTCGAGAGTCTCGGGGACGGCGGCGAGATTGCGCACGTAGTACGGATCGACGAGCAGGCGCCCGTCCTCGCCGGCGATCAGGTGCGTGGCGCCGTGCGACCACAGGGTCGCCGAGATCAACCGCAGCGCCTGCTCCGCCTCGACCCGGGCGGCCGTCAGGAACACGCTCAGGTAGGCCGCGATGACCACCGGCTTCCCCGCGCCCACGGCCCGCGCCCTCGCCACCACGGCCGCGAGGTCGGCGAGCCGGTCATGCGGCGACCACACCTCGACATAGACGACGTCGGTCGGCTCGCCCGCCGTCGCCCACGTCGGAAAGTCGTTGACATTGTTGAAGATCAGCCGGGACTTCGGCAACGCGACCCGAGCTGCTCGCAGTAGGGTGCCGAAGCTCACCGCGACGTCGACAGCGGCCCCGTCGGCCCGGATCGCCGCCTTCGGCCAGCCGTACTGATCGAGGTGGAAGCCGTCGAAGCCGACCCCCTCCACCGCCGCCCGCAAGTCCCCGGTGACGTGGTCGAGCCACCGCGGCGCCGCCGGGTCGACGACCCGCAGGAAATCCCCGAGGGCGTATGCCGATCCCTCCGCATCGAGCAGCGCCAGGTCCGCCCACGCCGGCCACTCCGCGGCCCCGACCCCATAGACCGCGGCATACCCGATCGCATCCGCGCCGACGGCGTGCGCCGCGGCGACGAGCCGCCGGACGGTGGCGAGGGAGACGGGATTGCCGAGAGCATCGGCATACGTCTCGCCGCCGCCCATGAGGTCGGCGTGCCGGAACGCCCAGTCGTAGCACTGGATCGCCGTCAGGTGCAGGCGCCGCGCGAGATCCGCGACCGGCGCGAGGTCCCGTCCCGGGCGATAGTTCGCGACGAAGCCGTAGCGGCATACGGACTCTCCGCAGTCGTCGGCCTGGACGTGAACCGCGGTGCGCGCGAGGACGTTCCCGGCGGGGTCGACGGCCTCGACACCGAACCCGCCCGCGTCGAGCGGTCCGAGGGCGACCACCCCGTCTCGGTCGTATGCCGCTCCGCCCACCTCCACGCCCAGGTGCCAGATCCGCAGCATCCCCGGTCCGTCGGCGCCTCGGATCTCGATGTGGACGGGTTCGCCCGCGGCATACCGACCGCGGGTGGGAAGGAGCTGCACGGCGGACACACTACGGGCCCGCTCCCCAGGGAGGAGCGGGCCCGTCGTAGGCGTAGATCGCGGGCGTCAGCCCTTGACGGCGCCGGAGGTCATGCCGCGGATGAAGTACCGCTGCAGCGACAGGAAGACGAGGATCGGGACGATGATCGTCACGAAACCCGCCGAGGGGATGAGCTCCCGGCCCTGGCCGGTCTGGCCCTGGAGTCCCTGCAGCGCGACGGTGAGGATGGTGTTCTCACCGCGGCCGAGGAAGATCAGGGAGACGAGCAGGTCATTCCAGACCCAGAGGAACTGGAAGATCGCGAACGATGCGAGCGCAGGGGTGCTCATCGGGATGATGAGCTTCCAGAAGGTCGTGAAGTGGCTGGCACCGTCGATCTTCGCCGACTCGATGATGGCCTTGGGGAGGCCGGCCATGTAGTTGCGAAGGATGTAGACGGCGAGCGGCATACCGAAACCGATATGCGCGAGCCAGACCGCGGGGAAGGTGTTGTTCATCCCGAGCTGGCCATAGAGCTTGAGCAGCGGGACGAGCGCGACCTGGTTGGGCACGACGAGGAGTCCGACGATGACGACGAACATGATGTCGCGACCACGCCATTCCATGAAGGTGAAGGCGTAGGCGGCGAAGGCGGCGATCAGGATGGGGATCACCGTCGCGGGAACCGTGACGATGAAGCTGTTGATGAACGCCTTGCCCATGTTGACGCCGGACTGGTTGTCGCCGAGAACCTGGCTGTAGTTCTTCAGGGTCCACTGCGTCGCGTCGAGCGGGCTCTTCAGCGCACTCCACCAGCCGGAGTTGAACTGCGCGTCACGGGTGCGGAAGGAGCTGATGAGCAGGCCGAGGACGGGAATCATCCACATGACGCAGAGGATGCCCAGGCCCACCCGGACCGCCCAGCCGGCGCTGCCGGCCCCGCTGTTGGGCTTGCTCTGCTTGATGACCTGAGTCGTGCCGGGGGCCGTGGTCGCCGCGGTGCTCATCGGTTGGCCTCCTCAGCCTTGAAGTGGTGCACCTGGTAGATCAGGACCGGGATGATCGCGATCATGAGGAGCACGACGATGGCGGCCGCATAGCCGTTGTTGTTGTCGGTGAACATCTCGAAGTAGAAGCGGCGGCCGATGACGTCGGTGTTGAACCCACCATTGGTCGTGACATACACGATGTCGAAGATCTTCATGACGCCGATGAGGACGGTGATGAAGACGGTCAGCACGGTGCCCCAGACCTGGGGCAGGATGATGCTGAAGAAGATCCGCTTCTCGCCCGCGCCGTCGATGCGGCCAGCCTCGATCGTGTCCTCGGGAACCGACTTGATGGCGGCCGAGAGAAGAACCATCGCATAGCCGACCTGCGTCCAGATGAAGATGATCATCAGCAGGAGGCTGTTGAAGTGGAGCTTGCTCGTGCCGTACCAATAGACCGGGTCGCGCCCGAAGAGTTCCATGAAGGCGTTGAGCAGACCGGTCTGGGGAGTGCCCTTGGGCTGGTAGTCGTAGATCGACCGCCAGATCGTCGCCGCACCGACCATGCTGATCGCCATCGGGAGGAAGATGACCGTCTTGGACAGCTTCTCGCCTCGTGGCTGCATCCGGTCGGCCAGGGTCGCGACCCCGAGACCGAGGATGACGACCATCGCCGGGACGATGATGATCCACAGGAGGTTGTTGAACAACACCTGGAGGAAGGTGCTGTCGGTGAGGATGTCCTTGTAGTTCTTGAATCCGACGTATGCCGTTGAGTCGGCGTTCGCGAAGGAGTACTGGATCGTCACGACGGCTGGGTAGATCAGGTACACGGCGATCGCGAGAATGGCCGGGCCGGCGAAGGCCCACGGCTTGACGCGGTCCTCCCACTTGCCCTTGAGCGACTCGGCCAGCTTGTTGAGGATCCAGAAGATGACCATCGCGCCGCCGATACCGCCGGCGATCGCGATGAGCGCGTTGAGAATCTTGACTGCCAAGCCTGTTGTCCTTTCTGTGCGAGTGTGTGGAGAGGGGTGGAGCCCAGGGCGCTCACCACTGTGGGTGTGCCCCGGGCTCCACACTCACTCAGGACGAAGGCCAGCTCTTGTCAATGTTGTCGAGCATCTGGGTCTCGTCCTCCTGGCCCGAGATCCACTTCGTGGGCTCGGTCCAGAAGGTGCCCGCGCCAACCTTGGCCGGCATCAGGTCGGACCCGTCGAAACGCGCGGCCGAGGAGGCGTAAAGAACATCCTTGGCGATCGTCTGGAGGGTCTTGCTCGGGTAGAGCGCGACATCGAACGACTTGTGCGGCGAGAAGTAGCCGGCCTTGCCGACCTCCGTGCCGTTCTCCTTGCTCGCGATGAAGTCGCGCAGGGCAAGGGTGTTCTTGTCGTTGTTGAAGGCGGCGGCGAGGTCACCACCGACGAGGACCGGGTTGTTGCCAGCCTCCTTGGGCGGGAAGGCGGCGACGCCGACCTTGGTGTCGAGCTGGGCGAGAACGTCGTCCGGGAACCCGCCCTTGCCGGCGATGAAGGTCGCCTGCTTGAACAGGTAGCAGCCGGGCGGGCTCTTGAACAGCGAGTTGCCGCCGGTCTGGAAGTTCGTCGAGACGATGGCCTTGGTGCCGCCGAGGACGTTGCCGTCGGTGAAGGCGAGCGTGTGGAAGTAGTCGAACGCCGCCTTGATCTCGGGGCTGTTGAACTTCAGCTGGCCGGTGACCCACTTGTCGTAGTTCTCCGGGCCCGCGACGCGCAGGACGAGGTCCTCGATCCAGTCGGTGATCGGCCAGCCGGTGGCCTGGCCGGACTCGGCCGCGATGCACCACGGGGTTTTGCCGTCGCTGCGCAGCTTGTCGGTGACCGTAACGAGTTCGTCCATCGTCTTGGGGAAGTCGAGCCCGGTCGCCTTCCAGGCGGCCTGGTCGTACCACAGGAGGGACTTGACGCTCACGGCGGACGGGAGGCCATAGACCTTGCCCGCGCAGGTGCCGGACTCGGCGAAGCCGGGAACGAGGGTCTGCTTGTCGGTGGTGACGGTGGCGTCGTCGAAGGCGATGAGCTTGCCCTGCTTGGCGAGGTCGCACATGAGGCCGGGCTGCGGGAAGAGGCCGACGTCGGGCGGGCTGCCACCGGCGACGCGAGTCTTGATCTCGGTGTCCCAGGATCCGGCCTTGGTGAACTTGATCTTGAACCCGTTCTTGTCGGCGAAGGCGGTGAGGTCCTTCTGGAACGCGGTTTCCTGCTCGTTGCCGAAGCCGTACATGACCTCAACGGTCGCCTTGCCCGACCCGGAGGCGGCAGTGGTCGCGGTGTTGGAGCTGGAGCCCCCACCGCCTCCGAGGCAGCCCGTGGTCGAGGCGACCGCCCCGAGTGCCACGGCTGCCATGACGTAGCGCTTAGCGCCCATAAATGACTCTCCTTGACTGGTGTACGCGGGCGCGTGCCGCCAGTTCGTGGAGAGGCGGCGTCGCGTCCCTGTCAGTGCCCACCACGGGCTGTGACGGTCGAACGATCCTCTAATGCCCACCAGGCGTCAAGCTCTTCCGCGGCGTGGCGGTCGACTGCAACCGTTCAGTGTCCGGATTGTTATGGAAACGCTTTCAAACAGAGTGAAAGCGCCACCACGGACGAGTGTCACGCGCGAGCCGCGGCACGCGCTCGCACCGCGCGGATCCAGGCTTCCACGTCGGGGCGGGCCCGCGGCATACGGGCGGAAAGGTTCTCGTGGCCGTCCTCGGTGACGAGCACATCGTCCTCGATCCGTATGCCGATCCCACGGAACCGCTCCGGCGCCAGGAGGTCGTCGGCCTTGAAATAGAGGCCGGGCTCGACGGTGAGGATCATCCCCGGCGCGAGCGTGCCTTCCTTGTACTCCTCGCGGGTCGCCAGCGCGCAGTCATGAACGTCGAGCCCGAGGTGATGGCTCGTGCCGTGGACCATCCAGCGCCGGTGGTACTGCCCGTGCTCCTTGTCGAGGGTCGCCTCGACGTCGATGCCGTCGGGCAGCAGACCCCAGGCCTCGAGGTGTTCGGCGATGACCCGGATCGCCGCCGCGTGGATGTCGGAGAAGGTCGCGCCGGGCTTGACGGCGGCGAGACCGGCCTGCTGCGCGGCATACACCGCGTCGTAGACCTCGGCCTGCGCATCGGTGAAGGTCCCGGAGACGGGGAGGGTCCGGGTGATGTCGGCGGTATAGAGCGCATCGACCTCCACACCGGCGTCGAGGAGGATGAGGTCGTCCTCGGCGATGTCGCCGGTGTTGCGGACCCAGTGGAGAGTGTTGGCGTGATCGCCGGCCGCACAGATCGAGTCGTAGCCGACGCCATTGCCCTTGTGGCGCGCGTGGAGGCCGAACTGGCCCTCGACCCAGCGCTCGCCGCGCGCCATACCGGGCAGCTGGGGGAGTTCGGCGATGACGGCCTCGAATCCGGCCTGGGTGGCCTCGATCGCCTCCCGCATCGCGGCGACCTCGTGCTCGTCCTTCACCATGCGCGCGAGTGAGATCGTATGCGCGAGTTCGTCGTCCGCCTCCTCAGTCGCCGCCTGTTCCCGGCCCTCGGCGGTCCGGCGCTGGTCGAGTTCGACGGTGAGCGTGCGGTCGGCGTCCCGCACCACGCGGACCAGCGTCTCGGCGGCGTCCTTGGTTGTCGCGTCGAGGAAGTCGTCGATATGGCGCGCGGTCAGGGCGAGTTCGGCCTCGACGTCCTCGAGCGTGGGGCGCGGGCCGACCCAGAACTCCCCGAAACGGGCGTTGTCGAAGAACTCGTCGCTCTCCCGTGCGGCGAGAGGCCGGAAATAGAGGATGGCGTCGTGACCGGTCGGGGTCGGTTCGAGAACGAGGACGGCGTCCGGTTCGCGGTCCGCCCCCAGACCGGTGAGATAAGCGAACGCCGTGTGCGGCCGGAAGACATAGTCCGTGTCATTGCTGCGGACCTTCAACCCGCCTGCGGGTATCACGAGGCGATCGCCCGAGTAGGCGGCGCTGAGCGCGGCACGGCGAGCCGCGGCATACGGGGCGGCGGGGGAGAGAGCTGGCCTCACGTCGGAGCGCGGCGCCCACCCCTGCCGGATGAACGCGCGCAACTCATCCGTGGTCTCCCGCGACCGGTTGTCCGCGACCTTCTGTTCCTCGCTCATCGTCGGATGCTACCTCCGGGGCCTCGCCCCCGGACGCGAGTGTGGGTCCCGGTGACGAGTGTGGGGAAATCGGACGAGACCGCGCGCCCAAGCACGGAGTTTCGTCCATTCTCCCCACACTCGACGCGCAGCGGTCACGCCAACCGCTCCGGGACCCCCGCTCCAGCCCCGATGACGCGAATCCCAGGCACGTGGGCCTGTGGACGGCGCCCAGTCGGCCTGTGGAGGTAGGCCGACGCTCGATCCCGCCGCGGTTCGAGCGCCGGCCGGTCAGGGGGGATATCACGATCCCAGAGGGGTTTTGACACGCGCAAGTCACCCTTTCAGGGGACAGGCGTATCGCGCTGACGGGGGGCAGAAATTCAGGCCCCGGGCCAGTTCTTGTCCGGTTGGGGAACCGGACGACCGGGCTGCTCGCCGCCGCGCGCCTCCAGGTAGTTCGCCTTCGGCACCATCACCTTCCGGCGGAAGATGCACACGACCTTGCCGTCCTGGTTGTAGCCGATGGTCTCGACATAGACCACTCCCCGGTCGTCCTTGGACGAGGACTCCCATTTGTCGAGGACCTTGGTCTCGCCATACAGCGTGTCGCCGTGGAAGGTCGGCGCGACGTGGCGCAGCGACTCGATCTCGAGGTTGGCGATCGCCTTGCCGCTGATGTCGGGGACCGACATCCCGAGGAGGATCGAATAGACGTAGTTCCCGACGACGACGTTCTTGCCGAACTGGGTCGTCTCCTCGGCGTAGTGGACGTCCATGTGCAGCGGGTGGTGGTTCATCGTCAGCAGGCAGAAGAGGTGGTCGTCATACTCGGTCACCGTCTTGCCGGGCCAGTGCTTGTAGGTGGCTCCGACCTCGAACTCCTCGTAGCTGCGCCCGAACTGCATGACCCCATCGCTCCTTCGCGTCGTCGTGACGTTCCATCCTCCCCGCCGCGGCCGCCTCGCCTCCACCCGCGGGGGCGTGGGGTCGCTCACAGGGGGGTGGACCAACCTCGACGTTCCGTTGCCGACGTCCGGAGCGGATTCAGGGGAGCGGCCGGGAGAGCGGCAACCGCACCGTGCTGTATGCCGTGTCGATGGTCATCGTGTTGCCGGCGGGCGGGCGGATGGTGAAGTCGTGCTCCGTCTGGAGGACGGTGACGGCGAGGCGGTGGCCGGCGGGGAAGACGTGCTCGGTCGCCTCGAAGTCGAGCGGCACCGTCAGCCACCTCCCCGGGGTGATCGGGTCGGTGCGCCACAACGAATTCCGATTCTGGGGATCGGCGAAACCCATCGTCACCAACTCGGGTGCCCCGGTCGGGGGCAGGTCGAGGATGGCGAGGGAGAGGTTCGCGGCGTCCTGGCCGAGCGCCATACGGACCGACGCCGAGGCGAATCCCGACAGGCGCGTGTCCACCGTCAACACCCCGGAGGCGAAGGCGAGTCCGTTGGCCCGCATCGGGTGGGCGGTGAACCCGGGCAGCGTCTGGTCGGGCCGGTCGGTGAAGGTGAGCCGTCGTGCCATCGGACCGGTCCGGAGGGTCAGGTCGGCGAGCGGCACGCTCCTGGCGGTGGTGCCGGGGACGGGCCACGCGGCATACCGCCGGATGTGACCGGACCAGTCGGCGACGAGGACCGGCAACTCGTTCTCGACCCCGTTGTCGACGCCGAGGACATAGCGCGTGAACCACCGGATCTGCTCGGCGAGCGGCGGCGGACCGCCGTGCCCGCCGGGCTGCCAGTACAGCTTGGCCGGCGTGCCCTGGTCGACCAGCGCGGCGTACCAACGCCCGGCCTGCGACGGCTTGACGTTCCAGTCGGTCAGGCCGTGCGCGACATACACCGCGGCCTTGACCCGGGCGACATCGGCGAGATAGCTGCGCGACTGCCAGAACCGGCTCATATCCCCGGTCCGGCGGTCCTGCCGCCGCGCGAGGTCGGCGATCACCGGCGCACAGATCTGCGGATTCGCCCGGGTGAGAACGAATTTCGCGAGGATGTCGGCGTCCTCGCCCTGATAGCCCTCCGGAGCGACCACGGCGCCGCCGGCGCGGTAGTAGTCGTACCAGTCGCTGATCGCCGAGATCGGGATGATCGCCTTCAGCCCCTCGACGCCGGTGGTCGCGACCGCATTCGGCAGCGTCCCGTCGTATGACGTGCCGATCATCCCGACATCGCCGGTCGTCCACGGCGCGCGCACCGGCGCGCCCCCCGCATCGACCGCGGACGCGCGCCCGTTCAGCCAGTCGATGACCGCCTTGACCCCGAGCGTCTCCGCGACTCCGCCGGTCGTCGGGCACCCGGTCGACCCGCCGGTCCCGATCGAGTCGACTTCAGCCCACGCGAATCCCCGGGTGATCCACGTGGTGGCCGACCACGTGTCGAGGATCCCGCCGGCCGCGCCCCTCCGTGCCGTCGGGTGATAGAGGTCGTGGTCGACGTTGTGGTTCTTGACGTCGTTGACGCCGGCCCAATAGGGGCTCGCCTCCATGATGACCGGCACCCGGGCCGGCGCGTCCTTGCTCCGCGCGAACCGGACCTCGACGCGGTCGGGCTTGCCGTCGCGGTCGGAGTCGGTCGGCACCTGGACCCACACCCGCCCCTGGATCCACGTGCGAGCGTCCGCCGAGTAGACCGGCTGCGCCTGTCCGTCGCGGACGACCGGCACCGGGCGTGCGGCCGCCGGGCGCGCGTGCGCTGCTCCGCCCACAACGAGCCCGCCCGCCATCAGCCCGCCCGCCAGGACCACCGCCAGTGCCGTATGCCGCATGCTCCCCACCTCCTGCTGGGTGAGCGTAGCCGTCAGCCCACGTCGCGCCGGCGGAACGCGACGAGCCCGCCGATGGCGAGCGCGACTGCGATAGCGGTCATGACGAGCGCGGGGGTGGCGGCGAACGTGCCGCCCGGCAGCTGCGAGAGATGGTCCAGCGGCGAGATCCCGACGAGCCACCCGGGCAGGTCGAGGATCGGCCCGAACTCGCCGAGCACAAGCGCGACAGCGAGCGCCGCCCAGCCCACCGGTGCCGTCCACCGGTGCGCCAGACCGTATGCGGCGAACCCCACCCCGACGAGCAGCCACGCCGCCGGGAGCATCGACCAGGCCGCCTCGGTGAGGGCGAGGGTCGTCGGTCCCTCGACGCCGGCAGCGTTGGCGATGGCCCCGGCGACGACGCCGACGAGGGTCATCAGGAGCAGGGGCAGGGCGAATCCGCCGAGGAGGCGTGCGGCATACACCCGGGTGCGGCTGGTGGCGGTGGCGAGGACGGGCTCGGTGCGTCCGAGTCGTTCCTCGCTCGCCATCCGGGTGGCGAGGACGATGCCCGCCGCGGCGGCGCCCGCGGCACAGAACCGCAGTTCGGTCGCGAAATAGATGTCCGTCAACGTCCCCGCGCTGCCGCCCATCTTGCGCAACATGTCCTCGATCTGCGGGTCGCTCGCCATGTCCGCCACCGACTTGACGAGGTTGCCGACGACGGCGGCGAGGACGGCATACGTGATCGACCACCCGAGGACCGTGCCGCGGTCGATCCGCCAGGCGAGCGATAGTGGACTGCGCAGCGAGGCGGGGGCGGTGGCCCGCCCCGGGCGCGCCGACATCAACCCCGCGCCGAGGTCGCGGTGACCCAACAGCGCGAAGGCGGCCCCGAGGCACGCCCCGGTGACGACCACGGCGAGCGCGAGCACCCAGAGGCGGTTCGCGCCATACGGCCGGACCTGACCGACCCACCCGATCGGCGAGATCCACGACAGGAGCGCGGCATCGGCCTCCGTGTCGCCGACCGCGCGGAGGAGGAACATGGCCCCGAGGGTGCCCAGGCCGATCCCCGACGCCGCCCGCGCGCTCGTCGTCAACTGCGCGGCGACGGCGGCGACGCCGGTCATGACGAGCCCCGCGACGAGCCAACTCACGCCGAAGGCGATCGACCCGGTGACGTCGAGGCCAAGGGCGGCGAGCCCGGCGACGGACAACAGCGCGGTGACGAGACTGACGACGACGGCGAGGACGACCGCGGCCGTCAGCGGCGCGCGGCGTCCGACGACCCCGGCGCCGATCAGCTCGAACCGGCCCTCCTCTTCTTCCACGCGCGTATGCCGGCGCACCAGCGCGTGCGTGAGGATCCCGAGGAAGACCGCGCCCAACATGATCGTCTTGAACACCGACAGCCCGCCGAGGGTGGGGACGACTGGGCCATACATCGCCTCGACTGCGGGATTGGAGAGGATGCCGCCGAGTCCCTTCTGCGCGGCGGCGTCGGTCGGATAGAGCGCGAGGGTCGCCTGCGCCGACCCCACCGAGAGGGCGGTGAGGGTGGCGACGCAGACCGGGATGAGGATCCGGTCTCGGCGCCAGGCGAGCCGGAGCAGCTGACCGGTGCCCGTGTAGGCGCTCATCGCCCGGCGGCCGCCTTGTCATAGTGCGCGAGGAACAGATCCTCGAGACTCGGCGGGGTGCTCGTCAGGGTCGTCAGGCCCTGCTCGTCGAGGAGCCGGATCGCCGCGCCGATGTCCGCGGTCTCGACCGAGAAGGTCACTCGCTCGCCGTCGAGGGTGAGGTCGTGGAGTCCCGGGAGCGTGACGAGCCGGTCGGCGGCGATGGGGCGCGCGAGCGTGGCCTCGACGTGGGTCCGCGTGAGGTGGCGCAGGTCGGCGAGGCTGCCCGAGTCGACGATCCGGCCCGCGCGGACGATGGAGACCCGCTCGGCGGCGCGCTCGACCTCGCTGAGGATGTGGCTCGACAGCAGCACGGTGAGGCCCTCGTCCCGCCGGGCGCGCAACTCGTCCTGGAAGACCCGCTCCATGAGGGGGTCGAGCCCGGCGGTCGGCTCGTCGAGGATGAGGAGCGGGACGTCGCTGGAGAGGGCGGCGACGAGGGCGACCTTCTGGCGGTTGCCCTTGGAATACGAGCGGCCCTTCTTGGTCGGGTCGAGTTCGAAGCGCTCGATGAGGCTCGCCCGCCGCGCCGGGTCGAGTCTGCCGCGCAGGCGACCGAGGAGGTCGATCACCTCACCACCGGTGAGATTGGGCCACAGCGTGACATCGCCGGGGACATAGGCGAGGTGCCGGTGGACCTCGGTCGCGTCGGTCCAGGCGTCCCGGCCGAGGACGGTCGCGGTCCCGCCGTCGGAGCGCAGGAGGCCGAGGAGCACGCGGATGGTCGTCGACTTGCCCGCGCCGTTGGGGCCGAGGAAGCCGTGGACTTCGCCCTGCTCGACCGTGAGGTCGAGGCCGTCCAGGGCTGTGACCTGCCCGAATCGCTTGATCAGCCCCCGGGTCTCGATGACAGCAGCCATATCTGCGAGCCTACGCCCCGCGTCGATCAGTGGCCGGCGGTTGGCCGGCGCCACTCAGTCCTTGATGTCGGCGAGCACCTGGCCGTTGGTGACGGTGGCGCCGACCTCGGCCTTGAGCCCGGTGATCGTCCCGGCCTTGTGGGCGGTGATCGGCTGCTCCATCTTCATCGCCTCGAGGACGAGGATGAGATCGCCGGCGGCGACCTGCTGGCCCTCCTCGACGGCGATCTTGACGATCGTGCCCTGCATCGGCGCGGTGAGGGAGTCCCCAGAGGCCGCGGCTCCGGCCTTGGCGCCGCCCGAGCGACGGGGGGCGACCTTCTTGGCGGCTCCGCCGCCACCGCCACCCGTCCCGAGCGACAGGCCACCGGGCAGCGAGACCTCGACGCGCTTGCCGCCGACCTCCACGACGATCGTCTGGCGTTCCTGGGCATCGGGGGCGTCGGCCGACCCACCGGCATACGCCGCGATGTCGTTGACGAACTCGGTCTCGATCCAGCGGGTGTGGATCGTGAACTTCTCGTCCGCGTCGAGGGGCGCGAAGTCGAGGTCCTCGACGACCTTGCGGTGGAACGGGGTGACGGTCGGCATACCGTCGATGACGAGTTCGGCGAGCGCGCGACGGGAGCGCTCCAGCGCCTCCTGACGGGTGCGGCCGGTGACGATGAGTTTGGCGATCATCGAGTCGAAGGCCCCGGCGATCGTGTCGCCCTCGACGATGCCGGCGTCCCAGCGGACGCCCGGACCCTGGGGAACGTTCATCTTGGTGACCGTGCCGGGGGAGGGGAGGAAGCCGCGGCCGGCGTCCTCGCCGTTGATCCGGAACTCGATCGAGTGGGCGTGCGGCTCGGGGTCGGTGAAGTCGAGGGCCTCGCCGTTGGCGATCCGGAACTGCTGGCGGACGAGGTCGATGCCGGTGACCTCCTCCGAGACCGGGTGCTCGACCTGGAGCCGGGTGTTGACCTCGAGGAAGGAGATGTCGCCCTGGGGGCCGACGAGGAACTCGCACGTCCCGGCGCCGACATAGCCGGCGGCTTTGAGGATCGCCTTGCTCGCGCGGAGGAGTTCGGTGTGCTGCTCGTCGGTGATGAAGGGCGCCGGGGCCTCCTCGACGAGTTTCTGGTTGCGCCGCTGGAGTGAGCAGTCGCGAGTCGAGACGACGACGACATTGCCGTGCTGGTCGGCGAGGCACTGGGTCTCGACGTGCCGCGGGTGGTCGAGGAAGCGCTCGACGAAGCATTCGCCGCGCCCGAACGCGGTGACCGCCTCGCGCACCGCGCTTTCATAAAGGTGGGGGATCTCCTCCATCTCCCGCGCGACCTTGAGGCCGCGTCCGCCGCCGCCGTATGCCGCTTTGATCGCCACCGGCAGCCCGTACTTCTCGGCGAACGCGACGACCTCGTCGGGCCCGTTCACCGGGTCGGGGGTGCCGGGGACCAGGGGGGCGTCGGCGGCCAGGGCGATGTGTCGCGCCTTGACCTTGTCGCCGAGGGAGTCGATTGCCTCCGGTCCGGGGCCGATCCAGATCAGACCCGCGTCGATGACCGCCTGGGCGAACCCGGCGTTCTCGGCGAGAAAGCCATAGCCGGGGTGGACGGCGTCAGCGCCGGACTCCTTGGCGATGGCGAGGAGTTTGTCCTGGCGCAGATAGCTGTCGCCCGGGGTCGACCCGTTCAAGGCGTAGGCCTCGTCGGCGACCTTCACGTGGAGCGCGTCGCGGTCGGGATCGGCATACACGGCGACCGATCCGATGCCGCTGTCCTTGCAGGCGCGGGCGATGCGGACGGCGATCTCACCGCGGTTGGCGATGAGGACCTTGGAGATGGGGGCCATAGCTTGCGAGCCTAGCGGCCCGCCCCCGCGCGCTGCACGCCCTCCGCGCTTGACCTGCGTCATAACGCGGGAGTGGTCGAGGGGCCGCGGTTTCCGGTCGGACCGGCCCCCGACGACGACCCGGGGCCGTGGCGGTGCACCTACCCTGGTCCGTATGCCGATTCCCGCCATCCCCCTTCGCTCCGGTTCGACCCCTGTCACCATCCCGCAACTCGGGTTCGGCGTCTGGCAGGTTGCCGACGACGAGGCCGCCGTCGCCGTCGCCGAGGCGCTTCGGGTCGGCTACCGGCATGTCGACACGGCCCGGCTCTATGACAACGAGGAGGGGACCGGACGCGCGGTGCGGGAGAGCGGCATACCGCGCGAGGAGGTGTTCGTGACCTCGAAACTGTGGCCGAGCGACTTCACCCGGGACGCGGCGCACGCGTCGTTCGAGGGGACGATGGCGCGGCTGGGGCTCGACGTCCTCGACCTCTTCCTCCTCCATTGGCCAGCGCCCGGGCGCGGACAGTATGTCGAGGCGTGGCGTGCGCTGTTGGAGTTGCGCGACAGCGGCCGGGTGCGGGCCGTGGGGGTCTCGAACTTCACCGATGAGCACCTGCAGCGGCTGGCCGACGAGACCGGCGAGTTGCCGTGCCTCAACCAGGTCGAATTGCACCCCTATCTCCAGCAGACCGCGCTCCGCGCTTTCCACGGGGCGAACGGGATCGTCACTGAGGCGTGGAGTCCACTCGCGTCGGGTAAGCGGGTCCTCGAGGACCCGGTGGTGGGGCGGATCGCCGTCAAACACGACGTGACACCCGCCCAGGCGATCATCGGGTGGCACCTGACGCTCGGCAATGTCGTCATCCCGAAGTCGGTGACGCCGAGCCGGATCGCCGAGAACTTCGCCGCCGCGGACGTGCGCCTGGACGAGGCGGACCTGGCGGACTTCGCCGGCCTGGACCAGGGTTTCCGGACTGGACCGGACCCCGACCACTTCGAGGGCTGACCACCAGACCTCAGGGAATGGGCCCGCGGCGCGGCTGGCGAGTCAGGCCAGCGCAGCAGCGATGGCTCGCGTGTGATCCGGCGAGGAGCCGCAGCAGGCGCCGATGACGTCGATGCCGAGATCCCGCAGGACGACCGCGTGGGCGGCGAGCGCCGGCGGGTCGACGGTGTAGGCGAAGGAGTCGCCGGACACTTCTGGCAGCCCGGCGTTCGACTGGGCGACGAGAAGCAACCCGCCGGCCGCGCTCTCGCGCCCGGTCCCGGCCCCGCCGTCTCGCCCCGCCCGGGCGGCGACCAGTTGCTCGGCGATCGTCGCCATCTCCTCCGGCCCACGCCCGCAATTGGCGCCGACCGCGTCCGCGCCAGCGTCGGCGAGGGCGGCGACCGCCGCCGCCGGGGTCACCCCCATCATCGTCCGGAGGTTGGTGTCGAAGCTCATCGTCGCGACGATGGGCAGGTGGGGCGCAACGGCTTTCGCCGCTGCGATAGCCGCGGTGGCCTCGGCGAGGTCACTCATGGTCTCGATGAGGATGAGGTCGACGCCCCCGGCGACGAGGGCCCGGATCTGCTCCTCGAAGCAGGCGATGGCCCCCGTGGGGGTCATCGTGCCGAGGGGTTCGAGGAGTTCTCCGGTCGGGCCGAGGTCGCCGGCGACGAGGATGCCGTGACGGTCGGCGACCCGCCGCGCGAGGCGCGCGCCCGCGGTGACGAGTTCGGCGAGCCGGTCCTCGAGATCGTTCATCGCGAGACGGGGCCGGGTGCCGCCGAACGTATTGGTGGTGAGGATCGTCGCGCCGGCCTCGGCATACTCCTCGTGCAGCGCCTCGATCGCGTCGGGATTCTCGACATTCCACAGCTCGGCGACCGCACCCGGGGGCAGGCCGCGCTCCTGGAGCAGCCACCCGTAGCCGCCGTCGACGATGGCGGGCCGGCCGGCGAGGAGGGTGGTCAGGCGGTTCTCGGTCACGGCGTCGAGCCTAACCGCGCTCCCCGAATCTCCCTCGCGGCGGCACCCGTCCGATGGCGATCATGGTCCGTATGCCGATCCACGACATCACCCGCCTCGACCTCCGCGTGCGGCCCGGGGTCCTGCCCTGGGACGAGTCGCATGGCTACGACACCGTCGACCTCGTGCTCGACGGCCGGGATCTCGTCGACTGGGTCGCCCCGATCGAGATCGCCGCTCGCGGCGGGAAAGTGCGTGGGCGCGCCCGCGAGTACCTCGGCCACCACGTCACCGACGACCTGCGTGGTCTGCTCCTCGGCACGTGGTCGGGCGATTCGTCGGAGGACTTCGACGGCCGCGTCGCGCTGCTCGGGTGCGTGTGCACCGTGATCGGGTGCGGTCCCCTCTGCGCGCGCATCGACGTCGGCCGCGACTGGGTGACGTGGACCGATCTCGTCCGCTACCGCGGCTACGGGGGATTCGAATACGGCGACATCGGCTTTCGCTTCCGCTCCGGTGCGTATGCCGCCGCGCTCGACCGCTGGGAGCGCGAGCGTCCGCCGCAAACTACTCTGTGACGATGGAGTGGTTCAGACGGGCAGTTGCCGGGTGACGAAGGCGCGCAACTGCGCGAGGTTGCGGCACTCGTGCATGTCGACCACCTCGGCATACGCATGGGCGACAGAGTCGCCGGAGTTCCACTGCCGCGCCGGCTCGGGATTGAGCCAGATGACCGCCTTGGCGCGTTCGTTGATCGCGTGGAGGGCGTCGAGCCCCGGGTAGGTGTGATTGGTCCGCGCGTCCCCGAGAATGAGGACGACGCTGCGGTGCCCGACCGCGTCGAGGTGATGATCGGCGAAGTCGGTCAGAGCGCTGCCGTAGTCGGAGTTGGTGTGCCAGCGCGTCATTCGTGAGGTGTCCGCGAACTCCTTGGTCAGATCCGCGCCCGGGGCCGCCCGGAGGATGGTGTCGGTCAGGTCATCGATGACATTGACGAAACCGAAGATCCGCACGCGCCGGAACTGCGCCGACATCGCCTGCATGAGGAGGATCGTGAACCGCGAGAAACCCGCGACCGAGCTCGACAGATCGCAGATGAGGACGAGGTCGATCCGGCTTTTCGTATGCCGTTGGAAGGCCGGCCGCATCGACACCCCGCCGGTGCCCATCGCCCGGCGCAGCGTGCGGCGCATGTCGATCGGGGCGCCGCGGCCGAGCCGACGGCGGGCGGCCAGCCGGGTCGCGAGCTTGCGCGACAGGGGGCCGATCGCGCGGCGCAGTTCGTGGAGTTCGTCGGGGCCGGCGAGGACGAAGCTGGTCTGTTCGGCGGGGGAGCGGACGGCATACCGGGAGATCCGCTCGGTGCCGCGGACCTCGGCGTTGCGGCGACGGGTCTCGGTCTCGACGCGGCGACGGAAGGCGGCGACCTCGGCGCGGAGTTCGTCGCGCGAGAAGCGGGCGGCCATCCCGGTGCCGCCGCCTGCGGCCCCCGCGCCCTGGCCGACGTTCTGCCCTCGGGCAAGGGATTCGGCGTCGGCGATGGCGGTCTGGGGGTTGAGCGTGTCGAGGGCCTGGCCGGCGGAGTAGGCCCCGAGGGTCGCCTGGTTGGGCAGGCGGCCGAGGCGGGCAACGACCTCGGCCGCGAGGCGGTCGAGGGCGGAGGCGTCGCCGCGGGCGAGGGCCCCGGCCAACTCCTCGCGCAGCCGCGCCGCGATCTCGCGGCGTGCGGCGGCGTCGGTGGGGGTGGCGTCGAGGGAGTCGTCGCCGAGGCCCATGCGCGCCCCGACGGCCGCGGGGAAGAAGACGTCGAAGAGGTCGTCATAGACCCGCCGCTGACCCCCGCGGCGCAGGAGTGTTGCCGCGAACGCCTCGCGCAGCCGGTCGCGGTCCTCGAACCCGAGCGCCTCTGCCGCCCGTCCCGCGTCGGCGATATCGGCACTGCCGACCGCCAGGCCGTGGCCGCGCAGCGCCGCGCCGAAGGCGACCAGTCGCCCGGCGAGAGCGTCGCGCGGGGGATGGCGGCCGGGGGAGGTCGGGATCGGCATACGGACGGCTCGGTGGTGGGCGCTCAGAGGTCGAGAGCGTGGCGGGCGCGGACGATGTCGTCCTGGTGTTTGAGGAGAACTCCGAGGTTGGCACCGACGTGGTCGGGGGTCATGTCATCGGCGCCGAGGGCGACCAGGGTGCGACCCCAGTCGACCGTCTCGGCGACCGACGGTGCCTTGCGCAGCTTGAGGAGGCGAAGCCGATTGACCAGGCGGACAACGGATTCGGCGAGGCCGGAGGTGAGTCCGGGGACCTGGAGTTCGACGATCCGCTGTTCGAGGTCGGGCTCGGGATAGTCGATGTGGAGGAACAGGCAGCGCCGCCGCAGGGCCTCGGACAGCTCGCGGGTCGCATTGGAGGTGAGGACGACGAGCGGGGGATGGGTTGCGTGGATCGTCCCGAGTTCGGGGACGGTGACCTGGAAGTCGCCGAGGACTTCGAGGAGGAGGCCCTCGATCTCCTGGTCGGCCTTGTCGAGTTCGTCGATGAGCAAGACCGTCTCGCCGTGCGCGCGGATCGCCTTGAGCAGCGGGCGGGGGAGGAGGAACTCCTCGGCGAAGATGTCGCTCTTGAGTTCGTCCCACGACGCGTCCTGGCCCGCAGTGATCCGCAGGAGTTGCTTGGCGTGGTTCCACTCATACAGGGCCCGCGCCTCGTCGACCCCCTCGTAGCACTGGAGCCGGATCAGTTCCCCGTCGATGGCGCGGGCGACGGCCTTGGCGAGTTCGGTCTTGCCGACCCCGGCCGGGCCTTCGATGAGGAGGGGCTTGGCGAGCCGGTCGGCGAGGAAGACGGTCGTCGCGATGGCATCGGAGGCGAGATAGCCGGCCGCGGCGAGCCGGGCCGCGACGTCGTCGACCGAGGCGAATCGCGGGGCTTGCGCTGGGGCAGCAGGGGCGTCGGTCACCCGGCCAGCCTGCCACGTCGCCCAACCGTGGTCCGCGCGCCGGCGGCGTGTGTCGCGCCACGGGCCGCGCTCGTGGGCCTAGCCTCGGTGCGTATGACGCCCCCTTCCGGTCCGCACTACGACATCCTCGTGATCGGGGCCGGATCGGGGCGGATGGTGCTCAATGACGCGGTGGTGAGCGGGCGGCATACGGCCATCGTCGACAGGGGGGCATATGGCGGCACCTGCCTCAACCGCGGGTGCATCCCGAGCAAGATGTTCGTCCACGCAGCGGAGGTGGCCGCGACGATTCGCGACGCGGCGCGGTTCGGGATCGACGCGCGCCTCGACGGGGTGCGGTGGGCGGACATCCGGGGCCGGGTGTTCGGGCGGATCGACCCGTATGCCGCGTCCGGGCCGGCCGGCGCGCGCGAGGCGGGGATCGACGCGTATGAGGGCCGGGCCGAGTTCGTGGGGGAGCGGCGGGTGCGGCTCGACCTGCCGAGCGGGCCGATCGAGGTCAGCGCGGACCTGATCGTCATCGCCACGGGTGCGCATCCGATGATCCCGGATGTAGTGCGGGAGAGCGGAATCCAGGCTGATACGTCCGACACGATCATGCGGATCGATGAGTTGCCGCGACGGTTGCTCGTCCTCGGTGGAGGGGTGATCGGCATCGAGATGGCGAGCGTGTTCGGCGCCCTGGGATCCGAGATCACGATGGTGACTCAGGGGGCGACGCTCGCCCGCCGCGCGGGCGAGGACATCGGGCGCCGCTTCACGGCGCTCGCCCGCGAGCGGTGGGCGGTGCACACCGGGGTCACGGTGACTGGCGTCGAGCGCCGAGCGGATGGGATCCACCTGCGCCTGAGCGACGGGGCGTCGTTGGTCGGGGATCGGCTACTCGTCGCGGCTGGGCGTCGCCCCAACACGACCGGTCTCGGGCTCGACCTGGCGGGCGTCCAGGCGGACGCGGAGTCGGGGCGGGTCGTCGTCGACGACTTCGGCCGGACCACGGCAGCGGGTGTCTGGGCGCTGGGCGACGTCTCGACCGACGTCGAACTCAAGCATCTCGCCAACAGCCAGGCCCGCACCATACGACACAACCTCCTGCACCCGGACGCGCTGGAACCCTTGCGCACCAAAGCGATTCCCAGCGCGATCTTCGGTGACCCGCAGATCGCCGTGGTCGGGCTGACGCCGGAAGCGGCCCAGGCGGAGGGGCTCGACATCGTGTCGGCGACGCGGCCGCTGTCGGACACGGCATACGGCTGGGCACTGGAGGACACGACCTCGGTGTGCACGGTCGTGGCGGAGCGGGGGAGCGGGATCGTGCTCGGTGCGCAGATCATGGCGCCGTTCGCGTCCTCGCTGATCCAGCCGCTCGTGGATGCGGTCACCCGCGGCCTGACCGCGATGGACGCCGCCGCGACGCCGCTGTGGATCCACCCGGCCGCGATGGAACTGGTCGAGAACGCCCTCCTTGACGCCGCCCGCCTCGCCCGCCGCTAGGAACTCAGCGCTGCTTGCTGTGCCAGCAGAGGTCGAGGAGGTCCTCCAGTTGCTCGACGGTGATGGCGTCGAGGTGGGCGAGAACGGCGGAGCCGCCGGCGAAGTGGGGGATGGTGAAGACGACCTCGGACGGGAAGATGGCGAAGGCCTCGCGCTGCGCCTCGGCGGTGGCGATCGCGACGACGATGAGATCGGCATACGGCTCGCTGGTGACCGGGTCAACGACACCCTCCTGGCGCCGGGGGCTGCGCTTCATGACGAACCCGCGCCCGCCGCGCCCGGGCAGGAGGTAGGCGGCCGGATCGTCCCAGTACTTCCCGACGGTCACGCCCTCGAAGGACCGTGCGATCCGGTCCAGGTCCTCCGCGCTCGCCATCGCGTCAGTATGCCGCGTGCTCGCCCCTTCGACCGTCGGCGATCACGCGAGGCTACTGTCGAGGCCGAGCCGCTGACCGGCGTCACGCAGGCGCCGATCCCGCGTCCAGATTCGAAGGTCGGGTGTGACGAATGCCGACCCGAGGAGATGAATGTCGGTCGGGCTCAGGCCCTGCCCCCACAGGTGATGAGCAGAGGCGAACGTCATGAATTCGTGGTGATCGATGACCGCCGCCCGGGGAAGCAGGTCGAGGAGGTCGAGAACCACGGATCGATCGGCGATGCTGCCCGTCGCCAGTTCCTCGACCACGAGTGGGTGACCTCGGACCCTGCCCTCCTCGAGTGCGGCGACGAGAGTCGTGTCTGAGCGGTGGAGGTGATCGATCCAGACGGACGAATCGACGAGCAGATCCGAGCCGGGTCGAGACGGGATCCCCACGCGTCAGCCTGCCGGCGTGCCACGACGGAGGCCGGCGGTTGCATTCGGATCACTGCCACCGAGGCGGGCCAGCCGTCGAGCACTCTCCGTGGCGATCAGCGTCTCGAGGGCCGTCCGGATCAGGGTCGCTCGCTCCGTGATTCCGGTGAGCCCCTCCGCGGTCGCCAGCAGGGCGTCATCAAGAGTGACCGTCGTTCGCATGCGTCAAATCTAGCATCAATTGATGCACGTTGACTGTCCCGGTGTCCTGACACCCGGCCGTGACGGCCGTGGTCAGATCATGGCCCCGGGGCGGTCAGGGCGCTGCGAACGTGTGCCCGCCGCCGAGGTCGGCGCGGCAGCGGGCCTCGAAGGTGTCGAGTTCGGCGAGGGCGTCCTCGATGTCCCGGCGGCGCTGCTCCAGATCGGCGCGGCGGTCGTCGATCTGGCCAAGCACATACTCCAGCTGGCTGCGCTTGCCGCGGGGCGCGTCATACAGGTCGATGATCGTGCGGATCTCCTCGAGCGGGAACCCGAGCCGCTTCCCGCGCAGGATGAGATTGAGCCGGGTGCGGTCGCGGCGGTGATAGAGCCGCACCGTCCCCCGCCGCTCGGGGGTGATCAGGCCGAGGTCCTCATAGTGGCGCACCGTCCGGTGGGTGATCCCGAACTCCTCGGCGATCTGCGCGATCGTCCACGTCCCGTCACCCATGTCGACGACCACCGCCTCAGCGTCCCCTGTGGGCTCGCTCACCCGAGTTGCCATGCGCCCCAGGATGCCTTACGTTTACGTAAACGTCAATCACGGGACGACACGAGCCAGTCAAGGAAGAGGGCGACACCGGTGTTCGAGCTGAGCAAGGAGCACGAGGATTTCCGCGCGGCGGTGCGGGACTTCGCGGAGCGGGAGGTCGCGCCGCACGTCGCTCAATGGGACCGCGACGAATACTTCCCCGTCGACCTCGTCCCCAAGATGGGCGACCTCGGACTCTTCGGCCTCGTCGTCCCGGAGGAATACGGCGGGCATCGGCACGACGAGGGCGGCCCCTTCACCGCCCTCTGCGTCGCCATCGAGGAACTCGGCCGGGTCGACCAGTCGATCGGCATCACGTTGTCCGCGGGCGTCGGGCTCGGCATCAACCCGATCCTCACCTATGGCAGCCCGGAGCAGAAGGAGCGCTGGCTGCCCGACCTTGTCGCCGGCCGCGCGATGGCGGGGTTCGGCCTCACCGAGCCCGAGGCCGGCTCCGACGCCGGCGCCACGCGCACCCGGGCGACCCGCGACGGCGACGAGTGGGTCATCAACGGCGCCAAGGCGTTCATCACCAACAGCGGCACCCCGATCACGTCGGTCAACACGGTCACCGCGCGCACCGGCACCAACCCCGACGGCTCGCCGCAGATCAGCGCGATCATGGTCCCCAACGGCACGCCCGGTTTCACCGTCGAGCCCGCCTATCACAAGCTCGGCTGGCATATCTCCGACACCCACGGCCTGACCTTCGCCGACTGCCGTGTCCCTTATGGCAACCTCCTCGGCCAAGAGGGCGACGGGTTCAAGCAGTTCCTCAAGACCCTCGACGACGGCCGCATCGCGATCTCCGCGCTGTCCCTCGGCCTGCTGCGGGCGTGTCTCGAGCAGGCGACGGAATACGCAAAGACCCGCATCGCCTTCGGCCGCCCCATCGGGGTCAACCAGGGCGTCTCCTTCCAGCTCGCCGACCTTGCGACCATGGTCGAGGCCGCCCGCGTCCTCACCTACAAGGCCGCCTGGATCAAGGACGAATACGACCTCGGCCGGCGCAGCATCGCCGAGGTCAAGCAGGCCTCGTCCTATTGCAAGCTCTATGCCACCGAGGCCGCCGTCACGGCCACCCGGATCGCCACCCAGATCTTCGGTGGAAACGGTTTCATGGAAGAGTTCCCGGTCGCTCGCTTCTATCGCGACGCCAAGATCCTCGAGGTCGGCGAGGGCACCTCCGAAGTCCAGAAGATGGTCATCGCCCGTCACCTCGGCCTTCCGCAGGCGTGAGTCGTATGCCGCTTCCGGCCGCCCCCTTCGCCACCGGTGCCGACGCCGGTTCCGACCCCAAGGTCACCGACGTCCGCGAGCGCCTCGCCCGGGCGTATGCCGCGTCCGAGCGCCCCCCGGACGGCGCCGCCGCCAAACTCGCCAAGCAGAACAAGCTCTATGTCCGCGACCGGATCGCCCTCCTCGTCGACGAGGGCAGCTTCGTCGAGGACGGCCGGTTCGCCAACGCCCTCGCCGGTGACCTGCCGGCCGACGGTGTCGTCACCGGCCGCGGGCTCGTCGACGGCCGGCCGGTCATCGTCATCGCCAACGACCCGACGGTCAAGGCGGGGTCGTGGGGTGCGCGGACTGTCGAGAAGATCGTCCGCGCGACGGAGATGGCGCTGCGAGAAGAACTTCCGGTCTTCTGGTTCGTCGACAGCGCCGGCGCGCGGATCACCGACCAGGTCGAGATGTTCCCCGGCCGCCGCGGCGCCGGCCGGATCTTCCACAACCAGGTCGCCCTGTCGGGCAAGGTCCCGCAGATCTGTTGTCTCTTCGGCCCGAGCGCGGCCGGCGGCGCCTACATCCCGAGCTTCTGCGACCTCATCATCATGGTCGACGGCAACGCGTCGATGTATCTCGGCAGCCCCCGCATGGCGGAGATGGTCGTCGGTGAGAAGGTCTCCCTCGAGGAGATGGGCGGTGCCCGGATGCACTGCACCGTCTCCGGCGTCGGCGACCTGCTCGCCCACGACGACACCGAGGCCATCGAACTCGCCAAGCTCTATTTCTCCTATGTCCCCCTGAACTGGCACTCCCCGGCGCCCACGTATCACGCCGAGGAGCCGTCGGAACCGTTGACGCGGCATACGATCCCCGAGCGCGAGAGCGTGCCCTTCGACGTCCACGACGTCATCGACGGCCTCGTGGACCAGCACAGCTTCTTCGAACTCAAGCCGCTCTTCGCCGGCGAACTCGTCGTCGGGTTCGGCCGGATGAACGGCGAGAGCGTCGGCATCCTCGCCAACAACTCGGCCGTCAAGGGCGGGGTCCTGTTCACCGACAGCGCCGACAAGGCCGCCCGGTTCATCTGGCTCTGCGACGCCTTCTCGATCCCCCTCATCTATCTCGCGGACGTCCCCGGCTTCATGATCGGCTCCGAGGTCGAGCGCGGCGGCATCATCCGCCACGGCGCCAAGATGGTCTCGGCCGTCGCGTCGGCGACCGTCCCGCAGTTCTGCGTCGTCATCCGCAAGGCGTATGGCGCGGGGCTCTATGCGATGGGCGGCCCCGGGTTCGGGCCGGATGCGACCATCGTCCTGCCCACCGCCCGCATCGCCGTCATGGGCCCCGAGGCGGCGGTGAATGCGGTCTATGCCAACAAGATCGCCGAGATCGCCGACCCCGACACGCGTGCGGCCTATGTCGCGCAGAAGCGGCGGGAGTATGAGGAGGACGTCGACATCGAGCGCCTCGCCGCCGACCTGGTCATCGACCAGATCATCGAGGCAGACTCGCTCCGGGCCGAGCTGATCGCCCGTCTGGCGTATGCCGCACATCGCGACCGGCACTTCTCCGCCAAGCGCCGCGACGTCCCCCCGGTCTAGTCATCGCGGCTCTGGTCATCGCCGGGCGAGCCGTATGGTGATGCTCCCCTCCAGGACGATCACCTCCGCGTCGCGCGTGCGCACCGTCAGGTCCGACTCCACGTGTGCTCCGGCGAGGCCGGCGGCGAACCCGTCGCCGAGCGCGGCCGCCACTGGGACCTCGGCGGATTCGGAGCCAGCGGGTGGCTCCGGCGCGGAGTCCCCGGGGGCTGCCTCGCGATCCTCCTTCGGGGCCGCGGAAGGTGCGCCGGAGGCGAGGACGACGCGCTCGCCATACGCCGGCACGACCGTCGCGAGATCCAACTCCTCATCGATCCGCGCGGCCAGCGCCCCCGCCGACGACTCCTCCCCGTGGGTGACGAACACCGTCGTCGGCGGCGGGGTCAGATCCCGGACCCAGTCGAGGAGGTCCGAGGCATCCGCGTGCACCGAGAACTCCTGGTCGGCGACGATCTCGGCCTTGACCGGGAGATACACACCGTGCATCTTCAGTTGCCTGGCCCCCTCCATCAGCGCCCGCCCGCGTGTCCCCACTGCCTGATAGCCGGTCAGCACGATGCAGTTGCGCGCGTCCGGCAGCATCCGCTCGAGATGGTGCAGCACCCGCCCGCCGTTGACCATCCCCGACGAACTGATGACGATGCTTGGGCCGCGGTGCCGTCCGGTCGTCAGCGCCATCGATTCCTCCGCTGAGCCCACGAGGTGGACATTGTCCATCCGGGTGAACTCGCCGATGTCGATGTCCGGACGCAGTTCCCCGCTCGCCCGCCGATAGACCTCCAGCGCAGCGGTCGCCATCGGTGAGTTGACATAGATCGGCACCGACGGGATCCGTCCCTCCGCCCGCAGTTCGGCGAGCGTCCGCAGGACGACCTCGGTCCGGTCGATCGCGAACGCGGGGACGAGCACCGAGCCGCCCCGCTGCACGGTGCGCCGGATCGCGTCCGCCAATGCCTCGTGCGGGAGGTTGCGGGGTTCGGGGTGTTCGCGATCGCCATACGTGGACTCCACGACGACGAACGGCGCCCCCGGCGGCGTGTCCCGCGGGCGCAGGACGGGATGGTCGTGCCGACCGAGGTCACCCGAGAACAGCACGGACGTATGCCGTGTCCGCACGGTCACCGACGCCGACCCGAGGATGTGCCCCGCCCGGGTGAACCGCACCGACACCCCATCGCCGAGGTCGGCGTCGGTGTCGAACTCGACCGGGCGCAGCAGCGGCAGCGTCCGCTCGACGTCGGCACCGCTATAGAGCGGAAGCGGTGGCGTGTGCTTGGACCAGCCGCCCGCGGCGGCATCGCGAGCCTCCCGCTCGGCGAGAAAACCCGCGTCGCGCAACACGATCGCGGCGAGGTCGCGGGTGCCGGGGGTGCACCATACGGCCCCCGAGAAACCGCGGGCGACGAGCGCGGGGAGATACCCGCAGTGATCCATGTGGGCGTGCGTCAGGACGATGTCGCCGATCGTGTCGGGTGGCACCGGGAAGTCCGCCCAGTTGCGCAGTCGCCACTGCTTCTCCCCCTGGAACATGCCCGCGTCCACGAGCAGCCGGCGCCCATCGAGATCGAGGAGGTATCTGGACCCGGTGACGGTGCGGGCGGCACCGAGGAAGGTCAGGGAATCGGCGCACATGGACGGCTCCTGCAGACTCGAGCGGCAGCTCAAGGCTATGCCCAGGGGAGCGGCGCGCCACATGGTGGACACCAGGCAGCGTGAACCCTGCCCAAAATGGCCGGACGTGACCTCGCCGCGGCGTCGGCACTAGGGTCGGCGACAGGGCCGGCGCGGGCGAACGCCACGTGCTCAGGCCCCCAGGAGAGACTGCGATGATCGAGCGGGACAACGACCTGACCCCTCTGTCCGCGCTGGGCAGCGGACGCCAGCGATCCGGGCCGGTGCGCCACCAACGGCCCGTCTATGTCGACCTGCTGCCGCCGTGCAACGCTGGCTGCCCGGCGGGCGAGAACATCCAGGCATGGCTGGCCCTGGCCAAGCGTGGTGACGTCCGCGGTGCCTGGGATCAGCTCACGCAGGACAACCCGTTCCCGGCCATCCACGGCCGGGTTTGCTATCACCCGTGCGAGACCGCGTGCAATCGCGCGCTCATGGACGGCGCCGTGTCGATCCACGCCGTCGAGCGCCACCTCGGGGACACCGCGATCGCCGAGAACTGGACGTATGCCGCGTCCGCCCCCACGAGCGGCCGTCGCGTTCTCGTCGTGGGCGCCGGGCCGAGCGGCCTGTCCGCCGCCTATCACCTCACCCGGCTCGGTCACCGGGTCACGGTGCGGGACAACAGTGAACTGCCGGGCGGGATGATGCGCTACGGCATCCCCGCCTATCGCCTGCCGCGGGACGTCATCGATGCCGAGATCGCTCGGCTCGTCGCCTTCGGGGTGACCTTCGAACAGAACCACACCGTCACCGACCTCCAGTCCGAACTGGCCGAAGGCTTCGACGCCGCATTCGTCGCGGTCGGTGCGCACCTGTCCAAGCGGGTCGACATCCCCAATGGCGACGCCGGCCGCGTCCTCGACGCCGTGTCCTTCCTCCGGGATGTCGAGGAGGGGGAGCGGACCGGGCTGACCGGCAAGGTGGCGGTCTATGGCGGCGGCAACACGGCGATGGATGCCGCGCGAGTGGCCCGCCGGCTCGGGGCGGACGACACGATCATCGTCTATCGCCGCACCCGCGATCAGATGCCCGCCCACGAGGACGAGGCCGCCGACGCGGAGGAGGAGGGCATCCGGATCAACTGGCTGCGGACGATCGCCTCCATGGGCGAGGACGACCTGACCGTGGAGATCCAGGAGCTGGACGAGAGCGGAAAGCCGCGGGGGACAGGCCGGTTCGAGAGGCTGGAGGCCGACACCGTGATCCTCGCGCTCGGCCAGGAATCCGACACCGCCTTCCTGAAGTCGCTGCCGGGGATCGCCTTCGACGGCGACGTCGTCCAGGTCGACCCGGTCACGCTGATGACCGGGGCGCCCGGCGTCTTCGCCGGCGGCGACGCGGTTCCGAGTGAGCGCACGGTGACCGTCGGTGTCGGACACGGCAAGAAGGCAGCCCGGGCGATCGATGCGTATCTGCGGGGAACGGCATACGACCCGGGGGCGAAGCACCCGATCGGTGATCTGCACAAGTTGCACCTGTGGTACTTCGGCGACCACCAGCGCAGCGCGCAGCCGGAACTCGACCCGCGCGCCCGCGCCACGGTCTTCACCGAGGTCGTCGCCGGTCTCGGCCGCGACGAGGCGACCTTCGAGGCCGGGCGCTGCCTGTCGTGCGGCAACTGCTTCGAGTGCGACGGCTGCCTCGGGTCCTGTCCCGACGACGCCATCGTCAAACTCGGTGTCGGACATCGTTATCGGTTCGATTATGAGAAGTGCACCGGGTGTGGCACCTGCGCCCGTCAATGCCCCGTCCACGCGATCGAGATGATCGGCGAGCACGCCCCCGTGCCCGCCAACGCCTTCATCGCCCCCGAAGCCCTCACGATCCGGGACGCAGGAGCGCAGCGATGACCCGCACGACGATCGACGGCAACGAGGCGACCGTCCACGTCGCTCACCGGCTCAGCGAGCTGTGCGCGATCTATCCGATCACCCCGTCCTCCACGATGGCCGAACTCGCCGACGACTGGTCGGCCAAGGGCCGGACCAATATCTGGGGGACGGTCCCGACCGTCATCGAGATGCAGAGCGAGGGCGGCGCGGCGGGGGCCCTCCATGGCGCCCTTCAGGGCGGGGCCCTGAGCACGACGTTCACGGCCTCGCAGGGCCTGCTGCTGATGATCCCCAATATGTACAAGATCGCCGGGGAACTCACCTCCGCGGTTCTGCACGTCGCGGCGCGATCCCTTGCGGCACAGGGACTGTCGATCTTCGGGGACCATCAGGACGTGATGGCGGTGCGGCAGACCGGATTCGCCCTGCTGTCCTCCGGGTCGGTGCAGGAGGCGCACGATCTCGCCCTCGTCGCGCACGCGGCGACGCTGCGCAGCCGCATCCCATTCGTCCACTTCTTCGACGGCTTCCGGACCTCGCACGAGTTGAACACCATCGAGTTGCTCGACGACTCCGTGTTGCACGCGCTCGTCCCCGAGAGCCTCGTCCACGAGCACCGGATGCGCGGGCTGTCACCCGAGCGACCGTTCGTGCGTGGGACGGCCCAGAACCCCGACGTCTATTTCCAGGCCCGCGAGACGGTCAATCCGTTCTATGCCGCGACGCCCGGCATCGTCCAGGGCGTCATGGACGACCTCGCCGCCCAGACCGGGCGGGCCTATCACCTCATCGAGTATGCCGGGGCTCCCGACGCCGAGCGGGTCATCGTCATCATGGGTTCGGGAGGCGAGACCGTCGAGGAGACGGTCAATCACCTTGTCGCCCAGGGGGAGAAGGTCGGCGTCGTGCGTGTGCGGCTCTATCGCCCCTTCCCCGCGGCGGAACTCGTGGCCGCGTTGCCGCCGACCGCGCGAGTCGTCGGGGTCCTCGACCGCACCAAGGAGCCGGGCAGCGGCGGCGAACCCCTCTATCTCGACGTCGTCGCGGCCCTGTCGTCGGCGTATGCCGAGGGCCGCCTCGCGACCATGCCCCGCGTCGTCGGGGGCCGCTATGGCCTGTCCAGCAAGGAATTCACGCCGGCGATGGTCGCGGGCGTGTATGCCGCCCTCGCCGCCGACCGGCCCCCCACCGGGTTCACCGTCGGCATCACCGACGACGTGTCGGGCACGTCGATCGACTACGACCGGGGATTGCACATCGAGGACGATCAGACCCTGCGGGCGGTCTTCTTCGGCCTCGGCTCGGATGGCACCGTCGGCGCCAACAAGAACACCATCAAGATCCTCGGCGAGGACCCGCGGCGCAATGCGCAGGCCTACTTCGTCTATGACTCCAAGAAGTCCGGCGGCTCGACGATCTCGCACCTGCGCTTCGGGCCACACCCGATCAAGGCGCCCTATCTCGTCGGCAGCGCCGGCTTCGTCGGCTGCCACCACTTCGGGCTGCTCGACAAGCTCGACGTGCTCGGCCTCGCGAGGCCCGGCGGGGTGCTGCTGCTCAACGCCTCCATGCCGAAAGAGGAGGTCTGGGAGGCGCTCTCGCGCCCGGCCCAGCAGGAGATCCTCGCCAAGGACCTCCAGCTCTATGCGATCGATGCCGACAGCGTCGCCCGCGGTGCGGGTCTGCCGGGCCGCACCAACACGATCCTCCAGACCTGCTTCTTCGCGATCTCCGGCGTCATGCCACGCGAGGAGGCGATCGAGGCGATCAAGAAGTCGATCCGCAAGACCTATGGCCGGCGCGGCCCCGAGGTCGTCCGGCGCAACGAGGCCGCGGTCGACGCGACGCTCGCCCAACTGCACCGGATCGACGTTCCCGAGGCGGCCACCTCCGAGCGCGCTCCGCGCGCGATCGTCAGTGACGACGCCCCCGAGTTCGTCCGCACCGTGACGGCGGCGATGATGGCCGGGCGCGGTGACGACCTCCCGGTCAGTGCCCTCCCGGTGGACGGGACGTTCCCGAGTGGGACCACAGCATACGAGAAACGGCGGATCAGTGACCTTGTGGCGCAATGGGATCCGACCGGCTGCATCCAGTGCGGCAATTGCGCGTTCGTCTGCCCGCACGCCGTCCTGCGCTCGAAGTTCTATGACCAGACCGCGCTCGACGGCGCGCCGGAGGGCTTCGAGTCGGCGCCGCTGAACGCGGCCGGCCTGCCGCAGAGCCGCTACACCCTCCAGGTCTACACCGAGGACTGCACCGGCTGCGGCCTGTGTGTCGCGGCCTGCCCGGTCACCCCGGTGATCGGCTCGACGCGCAAGGCGATCAACCTCAGCGCCGACGAGGAGGTCATGGAGCGCGGCGTCACCAATGTCGGCTTCTTCGAGTCGATCCCGCAGAACGAGCGGGCCCGGGTCGATTTCGGCACCGTGCGTGGGGCGCAGTTCCTCCAGCCGCTCTTCGAGTTCTCCGGGGCCTGCTCCGGGTGCGGCGAGACGCCCTATCTCAAGCTGCTGAGCCAGCTCTTCGGCGACCGGCTCACGGTCGCCAATGCGACCGGCTGCTCGTCGATCTATGGCGGCAACCTCCCGACGACGCCATGGACCCGCAATGCCGCGGGCCGCGGGCCGGCCTGGTCCAACAGCCTCTTCGAGGACAACGCCGAGTTCGGGCTGGGCCTGCAGATGGCCGCCGACCTCCACACCCGGCTCGCCCGGGAGCGGCTGACGATGCTCGGCGATCAGGTCGGCTCCGACCTCGTCGCGGAGATCCTCGCCGCGCCCCAGATTCGGGAGTCCGAACTCGCCGCGCAGCGCGGCCGGGTCGAGGAACTCCTGCGCCGGCTCGACGGGGTCGAGGGCCGGGTCGCCGAGGACCTGCGCAGCGTCGCCGACCATCTCGTGCGGCGCAGCGTGTGGATCGTCGGCGGCGACGGCTGGGCCTATGACATCGGCTCCGGCGGTCTCGACCACGTGCTGGCCAGCGGTCGCAATGTCAACATCCTCGTGATGGACACCGAGGTCTATTCCAACACCGGCGGCCAGTCCTCCAAGGCGACGCCCATCGCGGCAGTGGCGAAGTTCGCCGCGGCGGGCAAGACGGTGGCCAAGAAGGACCTCGCACTGCAGGCCACGGCATACGGCTCGGTGTATGTCGCCCGGGTCGCCCTCGGTGCCGACCCGCAGCAGACGCTGCGCGCCTTCCGCGAGGCCGAGGCCTATGACGGGACGTCACTGATCATCGCCTACAGCCACTGCATCGCTCACGGCATCGAGATGAGCAAGGGCCTCGAGCAGCAGAAGCGGGCGGTCAACTCCGGGCACTGGCCGTTGATGCGCTACGACCCGACGATCCGCGACCGCGGCGACAATCCCTTCTTCCTCGACAGCCCGCGCCCGACGATCCCGCTTTCCGACTACATCTACAAGGAGCTGCGCTATCGCATGCTCCGGCAGACGGCGCCCGAGGAGGCCGAGCGGCTGCTCGGTCTGGCGCAGCACGCCGTCGACCAGCGGTGGGCGGTCTATGAGGAGATGGCGACCCGCGGCGCCAGCCAGTTCATGCCCGATGCGAGGAAGAGGAAATGATGGACCTGTCCACGACCTATCTCGGTCTTGCGCTGCGCAACCCGCTCGTCGCGTCGGCGTCGCCGCTGTCGCAGACGACCGATGACGTCCGTGCGCTCGCCGACGCGGGCGTCGGCGCGGTCGTCCTCTATTCACTGTTCGAGGAGCAGATCCGCCGCCAAGAGGTCGCCGACTTCGAACTCGTGGCGATGCACGAGGACTCCTTCGGGGAGGCGACGAGCTACTTCCCGGAGGTCGATATCTCCGCGGGCGGTGCAACGCCCTATCTGCGGCACCTCGAGAACTGCGTTGCGGCCGTGGACATCCCGGTGCTCGGCAGCCTCAACGGTGCCAGCCTCGACGGGTGGGCGCAGTGTGCCCGGCAGATGGAGGAGGCCGGCGCCGCGGCGATCGAGGTCAATCCGTATGCCGTGCCCGGCGACACTCGGGTCTCCGGCGCCTCGGTCGAGCAACGACATGTCGAGATCGTCCATGCCGTCAAGGAGGCCGTGACGATCCCGGTGGCGATGAAGCTCAGCCCGTTCTTCAGCGCGACCGGCACGATGTGCCGCGAACTCGACCGGGCCGGGGTGGACGGGCTCGTCCTGTTCAACCGCTTCCTCCAGCCCGACATCGACATCGAAGCCCTGACCGTCGGCCCGTCGGTGACCTTGTCGTCACCCGTCGAGTCGGGCATCGCCCGGACCTGGATCGCGATCCTCTGCGGCCGGGTCTCGGCGTCCCTCGCGGCGACGACGGGCGTCGAGAGCGGAGCCGACGTCGTCAAGTACCTCTTGGCAGGCGCCGACGTCGTGATGACCGCCTCCGCGCTCATGCGGCATGGACCCGGTTATGCGACAACGCTGCTCGCGGAGCTGACCGGCTGGATGGAGCGCAAGGGGTTCGCCTCCGTCGGCGACGTCCGCGGCCTGCTCGCGCTCGGCGACGAGGTCGATGCCGCCGAGTTCGAGCGGGCCGGCTATGTCGCGGCGCTCACCCACGCCAAGGACATGTACGGCGACTTCCTCGTCCGCGCCTGAGCCGGGCTCGCGACCGCCCCAGAACAGCGGATGTCGATGCCGTGTCGACCCGTCAGGGTGAGGTCGGCTCCCTGAGGTCGCGCCAGGCGAGCCCGAGCTCGCCGAGCAGCTCGCGCAGCAGCGGGAGCGATAGGCCGATGACGTTGGTGTGATCGCCCTCGATCCGGTCGATGAACGGCGCCCCGAGCCCGTCGATGGTGAACGCTCCGGCCACCCGCAGCGGCTCGCCGGTCGCGACATACGCCTCGATTTCGGCGTCGTCGAGGTCGGCGAACCGCACCAGCGTCGATGCCGTCGCGCCCAGGAGTCCTCCGCTGCCGTCCTCGCGGTTGTCGATGAGCCAGTGGCCCGTGTGCAGCGTCCCCTCCCGCCCCCGCATGCGCTGCCAGCGGGCGACCGCCTCGGCCGCGTCGGCCGGCTTGCCGTGCACGGCTCCGTCGAGTTCGAGCATGGAGTCACACCCGAGGACGAGCGCGTCCGGTGCCGACCGAGCCACGTCCTCGGCTTTGGCCCGGGCGAGGGCGAGCACTTCGTCGGCGGGTTCCAGGTCGCCATACGCCTGTCGTATGCCGCGCAGCACCGCCTCCTCGTCCACGTCGCTGACCTGGACGCTCGCCTCGACACCCGCCCGCCGCAACAGTTCCCGGCGCGCGGGGGAGGCGGAGGCGAGGACGAGACGGGTCGGCACACGACACAGGCTACGCGGCCAGTCGTGGACGGCCGTACGCGCCGGAACCCACACCGAATCCGAGTGGGTGGGATTGATCTCTCGACGTCGCCTATTTGATCTCTCGACGTCGCTTATTTGATCTCTCGACGTCGCTCGCCGCAGGACGTCGACCGGGAGGCAGCCCGAGCGGCCGCGGGAGGGGCCAGCACTGGCGATTGGGAGGAATTGCGGATGGCCTGGGAGAATCGGACAATGCCCACGCAGTCCCGCAGCGACATCCGCAATGTCGCCATCGTCGCCCACGTCGACCACGGCAAGACCACCCTCGTCGACAAGATGCTCTGGCAGGCCGGCGCCTTCGGCGCCCACCAGCACGTCGATGAGCGGGCCATGGACTCCGGCGACCTCGAGCGCGAGAAGGGCATCACCATCCTCGCCAAGAACACGGCGATCCGCTACGCCGGGAAGGCCGCCGCCGAGGCCGGCCACGCCGACGGGGTCACGATCAACATCATCGACACGCCCGGGCACGCGGACTTCGGCGGCGAGGTCGAGCGCGGCCTGTCGATGGTCGACGGTGTCGTCCTCCTCGTGGACGCGTCCGAGGGGCCGCTGCCGCAGACCCGGTTCGTCCTGCGCAAGGCGCTCGGAGCCCATCTTCCGGTCGTCCTGTGCATCAACAAGGTCGACCGTCCCGACGCGCGAATCACCGAGGTGGTCGACGAGGTCTATGAACTGTTCATGGACCTCATGGAGGACGGCGGCAATGCCGAGCACGTCCTCGACTTCCCGATCGTCTATGCGTCCGCCAAGGCGGGGCGCGCCTCGCTGACCCGTCCGTCGGACGGTGATCTGCCGTCGGAGGGCGACCTCGAGCCGCTCTTCCAGACCATCCTCGAGACGATCCCGGCTCCGACGTATGACGACGAGGCCCCCCTGCAGGCCCATGTCACCAACCTCGATGCCTCCAACTTCCTCGGCCGGCTCGCGCTGCTGCGCGTCCACAACGGCGAGATCCGCAAGGGCCAGCAGGTCGCCTGGTGCCGTCACGACGGCAGCATCGCCCGGGTCAAGGTCACCGAACTGCTCATGACCGAGGCGCTCGACCGCAAGCCCGTCGAGTCCGCCGGCCCCGGCGACATCATCGCCATCGCCGGCATCCCCGAGATCATGATCGGCGACACCCTCGCCGACCCTGACGACCCGCGACCGCTGCCGCTCATCACCGTCGACGAGCCGGCGATCTCGATGCTCATCGGGACCAACACCTCGCCGATGGCCGGCCGCGTCCGTGGGGCCAAGGTCACCGCGCGGCTGGTCAAGGAGCGTCTCGACCGCGAACTCGTCGGCAATGTCTCGCTCCGCGTTCTGGGTGTCGATCGTCCTGACGCCTGGGAGGTCCAGGGGCGTGGCGAACTCGCCCTCGCCATCCTCGTCGAACAGATGCGGCGCGAGGGTTATGAACTCACCGTCGGCAAGCCGCAGGTCGTCACGCGCGAGGTCGACGGCCGCTTGCACGAGCCGGTCGAGCATCTGACCATCGATGCGCCCGAGGAGTTCCTCGGGGCGATCACCCAGATCCTCGCCGCCCGGAAGGGCCGGATGAGCCAGATGAGCAACCATGGGACCGGGTGGGTGCGGATGGAGTTCCATGTCCCCTCGCGCGGGCTGATCGGCTTCCGGACCGAGTTCCTCACCGAGACCAAGGGCACCGGGATCGCTCACCATGTCTTCCACGGCTACGAGCCCTGGGCGGGGACGATCACGACCCGGATGACCGGCTCGCTGGTGGCCGACCGGTCGGGGCTGGCCACGTCATACGCGATGTTCAACCTCCAGGAGCGCGGGACCCTCCTCGTCGAGCCGGCGACCGAGGTCTATGAGGGGATGATCGTCGGCGAGAACTCGCGCGCCGACGACATGGACGTCAACATCACCAAGGAGAAGAAGCTCACCAACGTCCGGTCTTCGACCGCGGAGGTGCTCGAGCGGCTCGTCCCGCCACGACGGCTCTCGCTCGAGCAGAGCCTCGAGTTCTGCCGCGAGGACGAGTGCGTCGAGGTGACCCCCGAGGCCGTCCGCATCCGCAAGGTCGAACTCGACCAGACGCTGCGCGCCCGCTCCGCAGCCAGGGCCAGGAACTCCTGAACCGTGCGCGCCCTCTTCGTGCACGCGCACCCGGACGACGAGTCGATCGCGACCGGGCTCTCGATCGCTGCGCTCGCCGAAGCCGGGCACGAGGTGCACGTCCTGACAGCCACCCTGGGGGAGCAGGGCGAGGTGATCCCACCCGAGCTGGTTCATCTCGACGCCGATCACGACGATGCGTTGGGGGAGTATCGAATCGGTGAGCTGCGGGCCGCGCTGGAGGCGCTGGGCGCCCGGGGACACGTGCTCGGGGCGAGCGGGGAGCGGCTCAGTCGCTATCGCGACTCGGGGATGGCGGGCTCGCCGAGCGCCGCGCGTCCCGACGCCTTCGTCAACGCCGACCCGGCCGAGGCGATCGGGTTGATCCGGGAGGTCCTCGACGCGGTCGCCCCGGACGTCGTCGTCACCTATGAGAACCGGGGCGGCTACGCCCACCCCGACCACATCCAGACCCACCGGCTCACCTGTGCGGCGATCGCGAGCATGACGAGGCCGCTGCGGACGTATGCCGTGTTCACCCCCGAGCTGTGGGCACGCGAGGATCGCGCCTGGGTGGCGAGGCACGTGCGAGCGCCGGGGATCGGCATACCGTCCCCCGAGGAGCCGTATGCCGAGTCCGTCCTCCCGGGTGACCTCGCCGCCGTGGTCCACGAGTCGGCGACCGCCCTGGCGCGTCAGGAGGCGGCACTGCGCGCCCACGCGACCCAAGTGACGGTGCACGAGGGCTGGTTCACGCTGTCCAATGACATTGCGCAGCGGCTCCCCGGGCGGGAGGCCTGGGCGGCGCTCGACCCGGTCACCGGCCTGCTGCAGGCGCCCGAGGAGGGCGGATGACGCCGCTGCAGAGCGATTTCCGGCGGGCGATGTCGCGGCTGGCCGGCGGGGTCACCGTGTTGTCGACGCGACTGGGCACCCACGACCACGCGATGACGGCGAGCGCCGTGTGCTCGGTCTCGCTCGACCCGCCGCTCGTGCTTGCGTCGATCGAGGTGGCCGCCCGGTTCCACGACGCCGTCATCGAGTCGGGGATTCTCGGCATCAGCATCCTCACGATGGCGCAACGGGCGCACGCCGACTGGCTCGCGACGCCCGGCCGGCCGATCATCGGCCAGCTCGACCGCGTCCCGGTGCACCGGGCTCCATCCGGTGTCGTCCTCCTCGACGAGAGTCTCGCGACGCTCGATTGTGCCACCTGGGCCGTCTATCCCGCCGGCGATCACTCGCTCGTCGTCGCTGAGGTTCTCGCGATCACCTTGGCCGACGATCCGGACGCCGCACTCGTCTACTACCGCAATCGTTTTGGGAGCCTGGAATGACTGATGCACGACCGATTCCGACGTCGCCGCGCCGGCGCCGGAAACGCTGGCCCTGGGTGGTCGCCGGGCTGGTCCTCCTCGGGGCCGGCGGCTACGTCGCCGTCGCCGCGTCGACGGCCGGGGACACCCCCGCCCACACGACGATCGCGGGCGTCGACCTCGGTGGGCTCGACCGGACGACCGCGGAGGCGAAGTTGCGGACCGCACTGGAGGGCAGAGCGGCCGCGCCGGTGCCGGTGGCGTTCGGCACCCGACAGGTGACCATCGACCCCAAGGCCGCTGGGCTCGCGGTCGACTACGCCGGGTCGGTCGACGGGCTCACCGGGTTCACGCTGAACCCGGCCGATGTGATCGCGAAGTTGCGCGGGACTGTCACCCGGGAGGCGAGCCTGACCATCCAGAAGGAGGGGGTCGCGGCCGCGCTGCGGGGACAGGCGGCGAGCGTCGAGACCACGCCCAAGGACGCGACGATCGCGATCAGGGACGGCAAGGTCGTCACGAGCCCCGCCGCGGCCGGCCTGAGGGTGGACGTCCCCAAGAGCACCGACGCGGTCGCGGACGGCTGGCTGCGTCTGGCGCGAATCGCCGGGGTCACGATGACGGCGGAGCCGGCGGTCACCGATGCGGAGGTCGCCGCCGTCAAGAGCGGCGTCGCCGACAAGATCCTCGCCGGACCGATCACCTTGTCGGTCAATGGGTCGTCGTTCGATGTCACCGCCGACGCCATCGCCAAGACCGTGTCCTTCCCGGTGAAGGACGGCACGATCGTCGGGACCTATGACACCAAAGCACTCGTCGCCGCGGTTCGGGCGGCGGGGCAGAAGGCCGGGGCATTGCGGGCCGGGAAGGATGCGAGTGTCACCTCCGCAGAGGGGTCGTATCGCGTCATACCGTCCGAGGACGGGCTCGACGTGGACGGACCGTCTGCGGTGGCCGCGGTGAAGGCGGCGATCACGTCCGAGTCGCGGTCGGCGGAGGTCACCTCCAAGGTCGCTCCCGCGAAGTTCACCACGGCGCAGGCCAAGGCGACGGTCCCGACGGGCGTCATCTCGACCTTCACGACCCACTTCCCCGATAACCCCGACCGGACCCACAACATCACCCTCGCGGCCGGGACGCTCAACGGGGTCTATGTCGCTCCGGGAGAACAGTTCTCACTCAATGGGTTGCTCGGCCAGCGGACGCCGGAGAAGGGTTATCGCGGCGCCCCCGTCATCTATGACGGGCGGCTGACCACCGACTACGGCGGGGGCATCTCGCAGGTCTCGACGACGCTGTTCAACGCCGTGTTCTTCTCCGGTGCACAGATCGACGAGTTCCACCCGCACAGCTTCTATATCTCGCGCTATCCGATGGGCCGCGAGGCGACCATCTCCTGGCCCGATGTCGACCAGAAGTTCACCAACACGACCAAGGGCGGCATCATCATCAAGACGAAGGTGGACGCCGACTCGATCACGGTGACGTTCTATGGCCGCAAGACGTATGACGTGGAGGCCACCCTCGGCCCCCGCATCAATATCACCGCGCCCAAGACCATCCACGACACCAGCGCCGGGTGCGTGCCGCAGTCCCCATCGGACGGCTTCGACGTCACGGTCGGGCGGATCCTCAAGCAGGACGGCAAGGTCGTGAAGTCCTCGTCATTCACGACGCACTACATCCCCGAGGACCTCGTCATCTGCGGCTGAACCGGCCACTCCCGCGCAACGCGCAGGACCCAGACGGGACTGAACCGGCCACGCGACGGGGATTCAGGGGGCGAGGCCGGCGTTGACGTAGGCGTGGTGGCGACGGAAGCCGAGCCGCTCATACAGCGCCCTGGCCGGGGCGTTGTGAGCCCACACCTGGAGGTGGAGGCTCGCGACGCCCGCGGACGCGGCCGCGTCGACGAGGGCGACGAACATCGCGACGGCGACCCCCCGGCGGCGGTATGCCGGGTCCACCCACATCGCCGCGAGCCCGCCCCAGGGGCCGGTCACCCCGAGCCGGCCGACTCCGACGGTCCGCTCGCCGTCCCGAGCCTCCGCGAACGACCGCACCGGCGTGCCGGTCAGGATCGCCTCCAGCGCAGCGCGATCGCCGGCGCGATACCCGTCGTATGCCGCGAGCCACCCCTCGGTCAGATCCCGTCCGGTCCGCACGGTGAACCCACTCCGCGGCCCGCCACCCGAGCCGCCTTCCCCGGCCGCCCCCACTCGCCTTCGCACCCCGGCCACGGATGCGGTGAGGAACAGGCTGGGGTCGGACACGGCATACCCCCGGTCGAGCAGGAGCGCCCCGAGCGGATCCCGGCGCCCATCCACCGTGACCTCGCCCGTCACCCTCGCCGCCGGGTGGGCGTCGGTGAGGGTGAAATTCGCGGGGAGGGAGCGCGCGGCATACCACTCCTCCACGGCCTCGACCGCCGCACCGAGCGGCATCCCCGGATCGCCAACAGGGACAACGGAGTTCCCGCGGGCGGTGAAACCGCACGAGGCCCGCAGCAGCCAGCCGCCCAGCCGCGCCGTCTCCATCGCCGGCCACGCCCCGGCGACCAGGTCGTGCAGGGCGAGCGGGGTGCGGTCGGCACCGACGACGCCGCGCCGCGGGCGGGCCGCCGGGACGATCCGGGTCGCGACGACGAGCCGCCGCGGAATCGTCAACCGTCCGGACCGCGTCTCGAGGACGATCGCCTCTGCGCCGTTCGCGAGCACGGTCCCGACCGCGTCCGTCAACTGGGGCTCGCCCGCCGGGGGCGCGGGGTCGAGGCGATAACGCACCGTCGCCCGCGCCCCGACGTCGGTGCCGCTCGGTGACTCGCTCACGCGGGGAGATACGTCCGGAGAAACTTCTCCGTCAGCGCCCACGCGATCGTCGACGCCTCCTCGTGATAGCCGGCGAAGTCGTCGTTGTCGAAGGCGTGGTCGGCCTCGGGATAGACATAGAACTCGACGTCGTCGCCGGCCACCGCGGCCCGGATCCGCTCGACCGTCGGGAGGTCGATATAGCTGTCCGCCTTCCCGAAGTGGTGGAGGCTCGGCACGTCCACCGCCACGCTGTCGACGAGCCCCGGCAGCGCCGAGCCGTAGTAGCTGACCAGCAGCGCGGGCGCGCGGACCGCCGCGATGTTGTAGGCGAGCCCGCCCCCGAAACAGAACCCGACGAGCCCGACCGGCCCGCTCACCTCCGGCCGCGCACACAGCCAGTCGTATGCCGCAGCCCCGTCCTCGACCCCCGCCCCCCAGTCGAACCGCTGCGCCAGGGCCAGCCCCTCGGCGAGCATGTCCGGCCCGTTCGGCACACCGCTCGCGCCGATCCGCCAATAGAACTCGGGCGCGAGCACCGCATAGCCGAGCGCGGCGAGGTCGGCCGCCCGCCGCTCGATATAGGGGCTGACGCCGAAGATCTCCTGGCACAGGACGATCCCCGGCCCGCGACCGCCCGCAGGCAGCCACAACCGGGCGGGCAGGTCCCCGGCGCTCGTCGGGACAGTCACGGCAGCGGGGACGATGCTCACCGGTCGAGTATGCCGTGCCGACTCACCGCACCCGCCGACCGGGCCGTGGCCGGTCTCCCCTGCGCCCCGCGCCGACGTCCTAGAATGCCCGGCATGACCTATGTGATCGCCCAGCCGTGCGTCGACGTCAAGGACAAGGCGTGCATCGAGGAGTGTCCGGTCGACTGCATCTATGAGGGCGAGCGCAGCCTCTATATCCACCCCGACGAGTGCGTCGACTGCGGCGCCTGCGAGCCGGTGTGCCCGGTCGAGGCGATCTATTACGAGGACGATGTGCCCGAGCAGTGGGCCGACTACTACAAGGCCAATGTCGAGTTCTTCGACGACCTCGGCAGCCCGGGCGGCGCAGCCAAGCTCGGCATGATCCCCAAGGACCACCCGATCATCGCGGCCCTCCCGCCGCAGGGTGACGCCGGCTGACGTGCTCGACCTCCCCGACTTCCCCTGGGACTCGCTCGCGCCGTTCAAGGCCCGGGCGAGTTCTCATGTCGGCGGCCTTGTCGACCTGTCGGTCGGGACGCCCGTCGATCCGACGCCGCCGTCGGTCCAGGAGGCACTGCGCGCGGCCGCCGATGCCCCCGGCTACCCGCAGACCTGGGGAACCGCCGACCTCCGCGAGGCGGTCGCGACTTGGTTCGCCGCCCGGCGCGGGGTGGAGCGGGTCGACCCCGGCGGAGTCCTGCCGACGATCGGGTCGAAGGAACTCGTCGCCTGGTTGCCCACCCTCCTCGGTCTCGGGCCCGGCGACATCGTCGCCTTCCCCCGTGCTGCCTACCCGACGTATGACGTGGGCGCTCGCCTCGCCGGTGCCACCCCCCAGCCCGTCGACTCGCTGACCGCGCTCGGCCCGCTCACGCCGTCGACGACGCCGAAACTGTTGTGGCTGAACAGCCCGAGCAATCCGACGGGGAAGGTCCTCGGGATCGAGCATCTCGCCAAGGTCGTCGGCTGGGCCCGTCGGCACGGGGTGGTCGTCGCCTCCGACGAGTGCTATGCCGAACTCGACTGGCGCGCGCGCGACCCCGCGGCCCAGCGGGAGCCACCCACGACCCCGTCGATCCTCGACCCGCGGGTGACCGGCGGCTCGCATGAGGGCCTGCTCTGTGTCTATTCGCTGTCGAAGCAGTCCAACCTCGCGGGCTACCGCGCGGCGTTCGTCGCCGGTGACCCGGCTCTGGTCAAGCGACTGCTCGAGGTGCGCAAGCACGCCGGGATGATGATGCCCTGGCCGGTCCAGCGGGCGATGATCGCCGCCCTCGCCGACGAGACCCACGTCATCGCACAGAAGGCGACGTATGCCGCGCGGCGGGCGAAGCTGATGGCGGGCGTCACGGCATACGGCCTGAGAATCGACGACTCGGAGGCGGGTCTCTATCTGTGGGCGAGCGCGGACGAGGACTGCTGGACGACGCTCGGCCGGCTCGCCGACCTCGGCCTCCTCGCCGCGCCGGGCGCGTTCTATGGCACCGCCGGCGCGCGGCATGTGCGGATCGCGCTGACCGCCAGCGACGAACGGATCGCCGCCGCGGCCGCTCGCCTCGCGGGTGCGGCGTGAAGTGCGGGCCGGGGAATCCCGGGGAACGGGCGGTGCGCACGCGAGGGGGCTGCGGTAGGTTCGCCGCATGACCGAGCCCACTGACGGAACCCTGCGTGTCGGCGACAAGGACCTGACCCTCGGGCGGGTGCGCGCCACCGAGGGCAATGACGGACTCGACATCTCGGCGCTCCTGAAGGAGACCGGCGATGTGACGATGGACGCGGGCTTCGTCAACACGGCGGCCTGCACCAGCTCGATCACCTTCATCGACGGCGACAAGGGGATCCTGCGCTATCGCGGCTATCCGATCGAGCAACTGGCGGAGCACTCGACCTATCTCGAGACGGCCTACCTTCTCATCTATGGCCACCTGCCGACCCAGGCGGAGTTCGCCGCCTTCGATGCCAAGATCCGCCGGCACACGCTCCTGCACGAGGACCTCAAGGACTTCTTCAACGGCTTCCCCCGCGACGCTCACCCGATGCCGGTCTTGTCCTCGGCGGTGTCGGCGCTGTCGACCTTCTATCAGGACAGTCTCGACCCGTTCGACGCCGATCAGGTCGAGATCTCGACCTTCCGGTTGCTGGCGAAGCTCCCGACGATCGCCGCCTACGCCTACAAGAAGAGCGTCGGTCAGCCCTTCCTCTATCCGGACAACTCGTTGTCGCTGACCGAGAACTTCCTGCGGATGACGTTCGGTTTCCCGGCCGAACCCTATGAGTTCGATCCGGTCGTCGTGCAGGGTCTCGATCTGTTGCTGCTCCTGCACGCCGACCACGAGCAGAACTGCTCGACCTCGACGGTGCGCCTCGTCGGATCGTCGCACGCGAACCTCTTCGCCTCCGTGTCGGCGGGAATCAACGCATTGTTCGGCCCGCTGCATGGGGGGGCCAATCAGCAGGTGCTCGAGATGCTGACGCGAGTGAAGAACTCGGGCGAGAGCCCCAAGGACTTCATGATGCATGTCAAGAACAAGGAGACGAAGCAGAAGCTCATGGGCTTCGGGCACCGGGTCTACAAGAACTACGACCCGCGCGCGTCGATCATCAAGAAAACCGCCGACGACATCCTCGGCAAACTCGGGGCCGACGACCCGCTGCTGGCGATCGCGCAGGAGTTGGAGGAGATCGCCCTGGCGGACGACTATTTCGTCGAGCGTCGCCTCTATCCCAATGTTGACTTCTACACCGGCTTGATCTACAAGGCGATGGGCTTCCCGACGCGGATGTTCACCGTCCTTTTCGCGCTCGGGCGCCTGCCCGGCTGGATCGCCCAGTGGCGCGAGATGATCAACGACCCGACGACCAAGATCGGCCGGCCGCGGCAGGTCTATGTCGGCGAGCCCGAACGCCAGTTCGTCGCCCTCGCCGACCGCTGAGGCCCGCTCACGACCACCGGGCTCAGGCGAGGGTGATGGTGACCGTCGTCCCGTCGCGGGGGCCGTCGGTGGTGACCCAGTCGAGGGCCCGGCGGCCGCGGTCGCGGCGCCAGGACCGGTCGGCGACGTCGACCCGGGCCACGGCGAAGGCGTCGGCGCTCGCCACGGCCCATTCCGCCACGCCCCAGGCGGACTGCTCGTCGCTCGTGTGGACCGTGACCGTCCGCCCGTCCCCGGCGGCCACCCCGGTCTGCCCGGTCTCGGCGAGGAGCGCCGTCGTCAGCCGGTCCGCGGCCACGGGCGCGGGCGACTGACCGAGGCGGCAGCCGAGTCCCGCGGGGGAGTGGCCGGACAGCGTCGAGGCGAGGACCCGTCCCTGACCCTCGTGGTCGGCATACGCCGCGGGGTATGCCGATCGCTGGACCTCCTGGGCGACCTTGGTGATCTCCATTGTCGGGTAGCCGTCGATCTTGACCAGCGCGTCATAGAACGCATTGGTCGCGTGGACCGGATCGAGGACCTCCGCCTCGGTCCCCCAGCCCTGCGACGGGCGCTGCTGGAAGAGGCCGAGGGAGTCGCGGTCGCCATAGCGGACGTTCTGGAGGTTCGACTCCTGAAGTGAGGTCGCGAGCGCGATCGTCGCCGCCCGGGCGGGCAACCCGCGCTTCATCGCGATCGCGGTGATCGTCGCGGCATTGCGCGCCTGCTCGGGGGTGAAACCGAAGCTCTGGCCGCCCGCGGTGACCCGGCAGGTCGCTCCGGTGTAGGCGCGGTAGGTGAAATGACCCAGGGTCGCGATGAGCGTGACGAAAACGATGAGGCCGACGACGACCGCAGTGCGGCGCAGGCGATGACGACGATCGTGCCGGGGCCGGTGAGCGGGTGGCCCTCCGGTCATCGGGGGTCAGTCATTGGCGTGGAGGGCCTCGTTGAGGTCGATGCCCCTGTCGCGTGCCCGCACCTCGACGCGCCCGGTGACGGAGTCGCGGATGAACAGCATGTTGGAGCCGCCGGAGAGTTCGCGTGCCTTGACGACCCTCCCGTCGGGCATGGTCACCTTGGTGCCCGCCGTGAGATAGAGCCCCGCCTCGACGACGCAGTCGTCGCCGAGCGCGATCCCGAGCCCGGACTCTGCGCCGAGGAGGCAGCGCTCGCCGATCCGGACGCGCTCGGTCCCGCCGCCGGACAGCGTCCCCATCGTCGAGGCGCCGCCGCCGATGTCGGAGCCGTCGCCGACGACGACGCCCTGACTGATCCGGCCCTCGATCATGGAGGTGCCGAGGGTGCCGGCGTTGAAGTTGACGAAGCCCTCGTGCATGACCGTCGTCCCGCTCGCCAGGTGGGCGCCGAGCCGCACCCGGTCGGCGTCGCCGATCCGGACGCCGGACGGGACGACGTAGTCGACCATCCGCGGGAACTTATCGACGCCATAGACCGCGACCGGGCCGCGCCGGCGCAACCGCGCCCGGGTCGTCTCGAATCCCTCGACGCCGCACGGGCCCGAGCTGGTCCACACGACATTGGGCAGCGTCGCGAAGATGCCGTCGAGGTTGATGCTGTTGGGTGCGGCGAGGCGGTGGCTGAGCAGGTGCAGGCGCAGATAGGCGTCGCTCGTGCGCGCCGGCGGGGCGTCGAGGTCGATCTCGACGAGGATGACCTCGAGCGTCACCCCGCGCGCCTCGTCCACGCCGCCGAGCGCGGTGAGATCGGCCGGTGCGACGGCCTGCTCCGGGCGCGGTCCGAGCGCGGGCTCGGGGAACCAGGTGTCGAGCACCTGGCCGGCGTCGGTGGTCGTCGCGAGGCCGTAGGCCCACGCGGGTCGAGAGGGAGCGCTCGTCATGCGCCCATCGTAGGTGCGTCGTCCGACGCTCAGTCGCGACCGGGACCGCCGAGGACCCCGGCGTCGAACGCCTTGAGGACCGCGGCCTTGTCCGCCTCGGTGAGCTTTCCGGCCTTCACCGCGGCGTCCAGACGTGCGGTCAGCGCGGCCTTCTCCGTTGCCCGGCGGTCCGCCTGCGCCGCGGTGAGGGCGGCGGTCACCTTGGCCTTGTCAATGCCGAGTTCCTTGGCCAGCGCGGTCGCGAAGGCGTCGAGCCGCGCCGTGCGCTCGGCCTCCGTCGGCGCGGTGCCCTGGTGCTCCTGGCCCTCGTACTGGTCGTGCAGCGACTGCCCGACCTTCTGCAGGGCGGCGGTGAGCTTGGCCTGGTCAACGCCGAGTGCGGTCGCCAGCGCGCTCAGGTCGGCGCCGCGCCCGAGCATGAACCCGCCGCCCATGCCGCGATCGCCGTGGTGGCCCATGCGACCGCCCATGCCGTATGCCGATCCCCCCGGCCCGCCCATCCCCGGCCCTGCCTGCCCGGAATTCGCCGACGCCGCGCCACCGCTCGAGCTCGAGCTCGGTGACGGCGCCGGGGACGCGGCCATCGCCTGGGAGATCCCGATTCCGGCCGCCACCGCGGCGACGACGCCGACCGCGCCGGCCTTGACCTTGGAGTTGAGCGATGCCATGAGCCGTCCCTTCGTCCATGCCGCCGCCGGTCCGCGGCCGCATCCGCTGTCGATGATCGGTGGCGAACCTGTCACGAGGCTGTGAAGAGTGCGGGACGCACGCGGCATACGGTGACAATGCCCGTATGCCGCCGACGATCGCCTTCCTTCACACCTCGCCCGTGCACGAGTCGACGTTCGAGGCGCTCCTCGCCGAGGCGGCACCGGAGGCGACGGCGTTGCACCATACGGACGAGTCGCTGCTCACCGACGCCCTGGCCAGCGGACTCGGCGGCGACCTGCCCGCGCGCGTCGCGGCCGCGGTTCGCGACCTCGCCGGGCGCGCGGACGTCGTCGTCTGCACGTGTTCGACGATCGGGGGACTGGCGACCGTCGTGCCCGACCCGGCAGTGCCCGTCCAGCGCGTCGATCAGGCCATGGCGGACGCCGCGGTGGCCATCGGGCGCCGCATCGCCGTGGTGGCCGCGCTGGAGTCGACGCTCGCGCCGACCCGAACGCTCGTCGCCGAGCGGGCCGCGGCGGCGGGCGTCGAGGTCGACATCGTCACCCACATCGTCCCCGGCGCCTGGGATCGGTTCGCGGCGGGGAACCTGTCCGGCTATCGCGCGGCGATCGCCGAGGCGCTGCCGGAGGTCGCCGCCGACGCCGATGTCGTCGTGCTCGCGCAGGCGAGCATGGCGGGCGCGGTGGCGAGCGACCCCGGGGGAGGTGCGACCTTGACGCGCGGCATACCGGTGCTGTCGAGTCCGCGACTGGGGGTGGTGGCCGCGCTCGCCGCGGCGCTCCCGCGCGTGTCACCTCGCGCCGTTATCGTGGGCGCCATGCCGAACCCGCCCACCCTCGATCTCACGCGCGACGTCGCCACCCTGACCGCGGACCTCTGCGATATCGCGTCCGTGAGCCAGGACGAGGCGACCCTCGCCGACGCGATCGAGTCGGCCCTGCGGGCGCTGGCGCACCTGAGCGTGACCCGCATCCAGAACACCATCGTCGCCCGCACCGGCCTCGGCCGGTCCGAGCGCGTCGTCATCGCCGGCCACATCGACACCGTCCCCCTGACCACCGACCCGCCCAACCTGCCGACCCGCCGCGAGCCGGGCCCCGACGGCGAGATCCTGCGCGGGCGCGGCACCGTCGACATGAAGGGCGGGTGCGCGGTCATGCTGCGCCTCGCCCATGAGGTCGCCGAGCCGAGCCGGGATGTCACCTATGTCTTCTATGAGGCCGAGGAGATCGACAGCCGGTTCAACGGGCTCGGTCTCGTCCAGGCCCAGCGCCCCGACCTCCTCACCGATGCCGACTTCGCCGTCCTCATGGAACCGACCGGCGCGGCCGTGGAGGGAGGGTGCAAGGGCACCCTCCGAGCCGAGATCACGACCAAGGGCATCGCCGCCCACTCGGCCCGGCCGTGGAAGGGGCACAACGCGATCCACGACGCGGCCGAGATCCTGGCGCGGCTGGCGACTTACCAGGCGCAGACGCGGGAGGTCGACGGTCTCGACTACCCCGAGGCCCTCAACGCGGTCCTCATCTCCGGTGGCACGGCGACGAATGTCATCCCCGATCGGTGCGTCGTGACGGTCAACTACCGCTATGCGCCGTCCGTCTCCGCGCAGGAGGCCGAGGCGCACGTGCGGCAGGTCTTCGCCGGCTTCGACCTCACCGTGGTCGACAACGCCGCCGGCGCGCGACCGGGGCTGAATCTGCCTGCCGCCCAGGCGTTCGTCGCGGCCCTCGGAGTGCCGGTCACGGCGAAGCAGGGATGGACCGATGTCGCCCGCTTCTCGGCGATGGGCGTGCCGGCGGTCAACTTCGGCCCGGGCGACCCCAACCTCGCCCACATGGACGACGAACGGTGTCCGGTCGCGCAGTACTCCGTCTGCGAGGAGGCGATGCGGCGATGGCTTCGGTGAAACCCCCGTCCCCCGAGAACGTGTATCACCGGGGTCCGATCACGTTGCGGCGCTCTCAGGTGCCGGAGAGCACGACCGACCAGCGCCTCCTCGACGGCCGCGGCCCGAGCGACTGGGTCCACACGGACCCGTGGCGAGTCCTACGCATCCAGAGCGAGTTCGTCGAGGGCTTCGGCGGGCTTGCCGAGGTCGGGCCGGCGATCTCGGTGTTCGGGTCGGCGCGCACGGAGCGGGGGAGCGCGGCATACGACCTCGGGGTGCGCGTCGGTGCGGCGGTCGCCCGCGCCGGCTACGCCGTGATCACCGGCGGCGGGCCCGGGATGATGGAGGCGGCCAACAAGGGTGCATTGTCCCAAGGTGGGATGTCGATCGGACTCGGCATCGAGTTGCCGTTCGAGGCGGGGCTCAACGAGTTCGTCGATCTCGGCGTCAACTTCCGCTACTTCTTTGTCCGCAAGACGATGTTCGTCAAGTATGCCGAGGGCTTCGTCGTCCTGCCCGGCGGCTTCGGGACCCTCGACGAACTCTTCGAGGCGGTCACGCTCGTCCAGACGCAGAAGGTCACCTCGTTCCCGATCGTGTTGCTGGGCACGGACTATTGGAGCGGGCTCCTCGACTGGCTGCGGCAGACGGCGCTGACCGAGGGGACGATCAACGCGGGTGACCTCGCGCTCCTGCACCTCACCGACGACCCGGACGAGGCGGTCCGGATCATCCTGGAGACCGAGCCCCGGGTGGGGCGCCCGAGACCGGGGGCGAACGCATGATCTGGGTGTTCTTCCTGTGCATCGCCGTCGTCGTCGCCGCGTATGCCGCGGCCGCCCTGCTGGGGCGGGCGCCATACGACCCGATGCCGCCGCCGACGCACACCAGGCCGCTGGTCGCGCTGCCCGACCGGGCACACGCCGCCGACATCGACGACCTTCACTTCGACACGGCCTTCCGCGGCTACCGGATGGATCAGGTCGATGAGGTGCTCGATCAACTGCAGGCGCGGCTGGCGAGTTACGAGAAGCGATTCGCCGAGTTGCACGGCCCGCGAGGCGGCCCCGCCACCGGCGAACTCGCCCCGGTCCACTCCACTGGTGAGGCGCCCGACGAGGTGCCCGTCGAGGGCGCAGCGCCCGATTCCGGGCACTCGTGAGCGTTTTCACAGTCACCCGGGTCGTCCCGCTGTCGGTCGAGGAGACGTGGGCCCGTCTGACCGACTTCGCCGGCCACGGCGAGGCGGTGCCCCTGACCCGGATGCGGCTCGACCCGGGGTCACCCCGCGTGGGCTGGGAGTTCGCCGGGATCACCGGCATCGGGCCGGTGGCGTTCGCCGACCCGATGGTCCTGACGGCATACGACCCGCCAGGTGACGGCCGCACCGACGGCCGGTTCCGGATCGTCAAGATCGGCCGCTGGCTGCGCGGCTGGGCGGAGGTGTCCGTTGCCGGCACCTCGGACGCCTCGACCCGGGTGACCTGGACGGAAGAACTCGGGCCTCGGCTCGACCCGCTCCCCGCCGTCACCGGCCCGCTCTCCGCCTGGGCCGGCCGCCGCCTCTTCGCCCACACCCTCGACGCTCTCCTGGCTTCTCCCGGGGAGCCACGGAGACCCCAGCCGGCACCCGTCCGTGCCGCCGGAATACGTATGCCGCGGCGCGCCCCGGCATCCACGCTCACCATCGGCTTCACGCGCCTCCAGTGGTATTCCGGCGGTACGGGCAGGGGGCACAGTGGACCACCCAGCCGCCCCGGGGAGGCAGTCAGGGCACGAGCACGCGCGCGACGCCGGCCGCCGTGGCGGCCTTCGTGACGGTCACGCCGTCACTCACGTGCCGTCTCGGCTGCGATCGCGGTCGTCGCACGGTGCGTCGAGGTGAAGAGCAGCACAAGCGCGACCAGCGACACGGGCCTCACCAGAGAGAGTGCGACCCCCCAGATACCGCCGACATCCCCGGCCCAGAGGAACAGCGGCAGGATCCACAACAATCCGAGCGCCACTCCGAGAGCAACCCGATCACCGAGGATGAGGAGCGCGCATCCCGCGGTCGCGGCCAAGGCATGGTGGGACCAGGCGAGTGGCGTCGCGAGCACGACGAGGCAGCCAGCGCCGACCGCGAGATCGATCGGCTCCGGTAGGGCCCCGGTTGTCCGGGTCGCCGACCGGTGGCGTCTGAGCCATAGGAGGGTCAAGACCGCGGTCAACACGAGGCCGCCCACCTCGGCCGCCTTGTCAGGGACGCCGAGGTGCGCCAGCGCGCCCGCCATCGACGTGTTGGATGACGAGCCGATCGCCCCGACCCTGGTCGTGTCCAGCACATAGTCGGTCCAGTACGCGCGAGACAGGTGCGGCAGGACCAGCGCCACGGCGGTCGTCGGCACGAGGAACCCGGCGATCATCCAGGCCAGCCGGCGCAGCGGGTGACGAATGAGCGGCAGATGGACCGCGAGTCCGAGCGGCGTGAGCTTGAGCGCCCCGCCGAGTCCTCCCAGCGAGGCCCAGGGCGGTCGGTCCCCACAGATCGCCAGAATTCCGAGAAGGCCGATGAGCGGACTGAGCTGCCCCAGGGTCATGGAATCGTAGATGGGGTCGCCGAAGGCCAGCACGGTCGCCGCCAGAGCCAATCGCCACGGTGGGTTCGTTGGACGGGTCCGCTGCAGTGACCACAGGCACACGACCGCGCACGCGGCGATCCCCAGCGTCCAGACCACGTGGAGGACCGTGGTGTCGATCGCCGTCAGGGCTCGGAACGGTATGAGTGCCAACGGGGGGTAGGTGAAGCCGAGATGCCGGTCAGCTGTCTCGACGGAGTAAGGGTTCTGTCCGGCTGCCCAGGCTCGCACGGCTCGAAGGTAGATGTCGAGGTCGTATCCCCGGCGCCACGACCCGTGCGGGAAGAGCCCGGCCAGGTTCAGCGCAGTCGCGACGGCGATCGGGAGACCGGCCGCGACCATGGCAGCCGACGATCCAGCGCGTCTCATGGCGTTCTCCGGGTGACCCGTGGAGCGGCGGCGACTCCAAGAAGCGCCACTCCACGGGTCAACGGAATCACCTTGCACGTCCTGGACGGGTGGTGTGGCGACGAGCAAACACGCATGATGTCATGTCGTCACTCAGCCGTCAGCCTCACGCGTCGACGTCGTCGAGGTTGCGTGTATGGGTTGTCGACAAAGTTGCCCTCAACCTCGCCATTCTTGGAATCTCCGATGAGCACAGCAAAACCCTTGATGCGTTTCGTTGCGTCGAAGTGCAGGCCGTTGAAGGACTTGTACAGCGTGTCGCAGACCGAATCGTCGTAGTGCTTCGTCGTGCGGTCTCCAGTTCCGTCGCTGTAGTAGACGTGGATGTGGACGAAGGCCAGCGACCCGTTGCACGCAGTGTCGCGAACGCTCATGGTGACCGGATTGAGAGTGTAGGCGTCCTGGAAGGTGATCGTGGCACTCCCGCACGCCCAACTGGGGCAGGTGTCCGACCTACCTGATGACGATGCGAATGCTCGGGGGGGAACTGAACAAGGCCGCGAGAACCGACGCGGTGGCTACCGCGGTGACTCGCGCACGAGACGTTGTCATGCTTCCTCCTTCGTTGGTGTCGGCCCCGGTTGCCTGGGCCGTGCCGACCCTTGCATCCCTCGACTCAGCCCGCAACCGGAAGCGCACTGAATCTCGACTGATCCCGCTCCAGTGGAGTCACAGCATCGTCACGATCACGTGTCCCCCAGGACACTGGGTTCGCAGTATCGCCGTCGAGTCGCCAAGATCGGGGGGTGGCTGATGTGTGGGATGGAGGGGACGACCACTCGCCAGTTCCGTCCTCCACGCCCAGTGCGCGAAGAAGGGGACTGACATCGGGATCGGCCGCTGAGCGATCGCCTCTCGGGAGGGTCGCCAGCGCCGTGCGGACGAGCTCGGCTCGAGACGAACTCTTCGCCAGGGCGCTGGCCCATCCAGCCCGAGCCGCCCTGGTGGTCTACGTCGTCAGCCGCATCCTCGTATTCGTGGCGATGTGGGTCGCCGCGACGTGGTTCCAGACGCCCGCCGGAGTCGGTCACCTGCACCCGGGGATAGGCGACATTCTGCGGCTGTGGGACGCACGATGGTATCGACGGGTCGTCTTCGACGGCTACCCGACGGCGCTGCCCACCGACCCGGAGACCGGCCAGATCACCTACAGCGCGTGGGCGTTCTTCCCGCTGTTCCCGATGATCGTCAAGGCCTTCGTGACACTCGGGGTCGACTTCACCGTCGCGGCCGTCACGCTCAACCTCCTCCTCGGCGCCGGTGGGACCGTCCTCGTCTGGCTCATCAGCCGGATGGCGACCCACGCCGCACCGCAGGCGCACCGGGACCGTCTGGCCCTGGTCGCGACCTGCCTCTGGTGCCTCTATCCGGCGACGGGGATTCTCGTCATGCCCTACAGTGAGGCGCTCGCCCTCGTCCTGACGGCCGGGTCGATCCTGCTCATCATGCGCCGGCGGTATCTCGGGGCGGCCGGCGTCATCCTCCTGCTCGGCTTCACGCGGGCGGTCGCGCCGGCGGTTGGGGTCGTCGTCCTCGTTCACCTCATCGCCCGCCTGCGCGATCAGCCGATGTCCTGGCGTGCGGCCTTCGCCGGCGAACGCGTCCGGCTCGCCGCGCTCGCGGCGGCGGTCGCCGTGTCGGCGACCGAGTGGCCGGTCATCGTCGGGCTGGCCACCGGCCGGGCGTCCGCGTTCTATGACGTGCAGGCCGTCTGGGGGCAGCGCCCCGAAATGGGACCCTTCGTCCAGTGGATCGTCTGGGCGTGGGGACTGCACGGGTTCTTCGGCGTGCTGCTTCTCGTGGGGTGCCTCGCGGCATACGTCATCCTCGTCGCCGGGCGGCATGGCCGGTGGCTCCCGCTGGAGGTCCGTGCCTGGGCCTATGCCTACCCGCTCTATCTCTTCGCCGTCGTCCGGCCGATCACGAGCATGTGGCGCTTCCTCGTGCTCGACTTCCCGATCGCCGCGCTGCTGGCCAGCGTCGCCATGCGCACCTCCAGCGGCGGCCCGATCGTCCCGCATTGGCGCCGCCGAGTCGCCCTGATCGTGATTCCCCTGGTCGCCGGGATGTTCTGGTGGACAGCCACCCTGCTCACCTACGTCCCGTGGGGAGCGTCCCCACCCTGAGCAACAGCACGATCGGCTGTGAGGAGCGCGATTTCACGAACGGGCGTGTCCCGGGAGATAATACGAGGCAGCGATGGGGCACCTGGTCCTCGTCAGAGCTGAGGTCACGGACGCGCACGCCACGCACGTGACAAGGAAGGAAGGCCCATGGCGGCGATGAAGCCCCGGACCGGAGACGGTCCCCTGGAAGTCACCAAGGAAGGCCGCGGCATCGTGCTGCGGATGCCGCTGGAGGGCGGCGGCCGGCTTGTCGTGGAGATGACGCCCGACGAGGTCCGTGCACTTGGCGATGCCATCGCCAACTGTGAAGGACTCAAGTGACCGCCTCCGCGTGACGGATCGAAGGCGCCCGGGGTGACTGCCCCGGGCGCCTTCGTCGTGTGCGGCGGGTATGGTGCTTCGGTGCTTCAACCGCTGCGACCCCCCCTGCCCGACATCGTCTGCGCCGCCGCGGACGCCGCCGCTGCGACGCTGCCGAGCGCTGGCCCGGGTGCAGGAACCGCGGGTGGGGAGATCACGGCATACATCTGCCTGGTGCAGCAGACACGCAGACACCCGTGGGGGGAGGCCGCCCAGGGACGGGCGCGCGCACTCTCTCTCCCCGTTGCCGCGCTCGCGGAGGCGTTCGAGGCACCCACGGCCCTCGGCGCCACGGTGGTCCCGCTCGCGGACGGCCCGGTCCGGCTGGTCGTCTTCGCCGGATGCGGCGAGGGGAGCGCGCGCGAGGTGCGGCTGGCCGCGGCGGCCGCGGTGCGCGCCGTGCCGAAGGCGACAACAGTCCTCCTCGACACTCCCGCGGACGTCGCCGCCGATGCGCTCGTCGAGGGCGCGGTCCTCGGCAGTGCCCGGCCACTGTCATGGACCGCCGACGGTCCGTATGCCGAACGCACCCTCCGGCGGATCATCCTCCTCGGTGACCGGTCACCGGGCGACGTCGCGCTCGGCCGGGCCGGCTGCGCCGCGACCCTCCTCGCCCGGGCGCTCGCCGCCACGCCGAGCAATGTCAAGAACCCGGCCTGGCTCGCCGACGCGGCGGCCGAGGTCGCGCAGGACAGCGGGCTCGCGATCACCGTGTGGGACGAGAACCAGCTCGCGGCCGAGGGGTTCGGCGGAATCCTCGCCGTCGGACAGGGATCGGCGACGCCGCCACGGCTCGTCCGCCTCGACCACGTGCCCGACGGAGCCGACGACGCGCCGCCGATCGTCCTCGTCGGCAAGGGAATCACCTTCGACACCGGTGGACTCGACATCAAGCCGGCGGCGGGAATGCTGGGGATGAAAACCGACATGTCGGGCGCGGCGATCGTCCTCGCCGTGCTCGCCGGGTGCCGCGCGCTCGGCGTCCCACACCGGGTTATCGGGCTGCTTCCGTTGGCGGAGAATGCGGTCGGGAGCACGGCATACCGTCCGGGCGACGTCATCACCCAGTTCGGCGGGCGGACAGTCGAAGTCGTCAACACGGACGCCGAGGGGCGACTCGTCCTCGCCGACGCCCTCGCGTATGCCGTGACTCACCTCGCCCCGCGGGCCCTCGTCGACATCGCGACCCTGACCGGGCACGCCAAGATCGCCCTGTCCGAGGTCCTCGCCGCGTCCTATGCGACGGACGAGGTCCTCCACAACGCCGTCCGTCTCGAACTCGCCGAGGCGGGTGAACCCGTGTGGCCGATGCCGCTGATCGAGGACTATCGCAACCAGCTCGACTCCCCGATCGCCGACCTCACCAACGTGGGCCCGTTGGGCAAGCCCAACGCGGGGTCGATCCTCGCCGCGCTCTTCCTGCGCGAGTTCGTCGGCGATGTCCCCTGGGTCCATCTCGACATCGCCGGACCCGGGCGTTCGGACACCGATACGGGCATCGTCAACATCGGCGCGACCGGCTACGGTGCCCGTGGTCTGTTGCGCTGGCTGACAAAGGAGTAGCCCGAGATGAATGCGGGATTCGGGCTGGCTGTGCGCTGGTCCCTCGAGAACACCCGGCCCGAGATCTCGGGCCGGCTGCGCGAATACGTCGTCGGGACCTCGTTGGCGCGGTTCATGTTCCTCGACGGGCTCGCGTTCAAGGTGTGGCGGATGCGCGAGGGGGAGTGGTTCGAGGGCACCTATGTCTTCGACAGCGCAGCCGAGCGCGACGCCTTCCGGCGCGATTTCGAGGCCGGGCTGGCCCAGTCACCCGTGAGTCACCTGATCGGGGCGATCCCGCGGGTCATCGAGACCTTCGAGGTCGTCGCGGTCGCCGAGGGCCCGGCCAAGTTCCGCCGCGGCGCCGGCCCCGGACACGGCTAGTCCCCGCGCCGTTCTCCTGGGTGACCCCAGTCCGCGGGCAGAGACACGCCGTGCGCGGACTCCGCGCACGGCGTGTCTCTGCCCGCGGACGGTCGCTCAGCGCTTGACGGCCACCAGCAGGCCGTCGCCCACGGCGAGCAGCGTCGTGAGGAGCCGCTCGTCGTCGCGCAGGGACTTGCCCAACTCGCGCAGCACCGTGGTCGTCTCGTCGCGTGCCGCCGGGTCGGCCACCTTGTCATGCCAGAGCATATTGTCCATCGCGAGGACCCCACCGGGGCGGAGTAGGCGGATGGCGTGCTCGGCATACGCCGGATAGCTCGCCTTGTCGGCGTCGACGAACACGAGGTCGTATGCCGCGTCCGTCATCCGCGGCAGCACGTCCAGCGCGGCGCCGGTGATGACCCGGGTTCGCTGGTGGGCGATGCCGGCGGCCGCATATGCCGCGCGGGCGGCCCGGGAGTGCTCCAGGGCGGCATCGATCGTCGTCAGGACTCCATCCGCCGGCATGCCGGCCAGCAGCCACAGGCCCGAGGTGCCGGCCCCGGTCCCGATCTCGACGACGGCCTTGGCGGCGTTGGCGGCGGCGAGCATCCGCAGGGCCGCGCCGGCGCCACCCTGCACCGGGGTCGCCCCGAACTCCGTCCCGGACCGGCGAGCCTCGTCGGCGACACTCCCCTCGGCGACGAAGTCCTCGGCATACGCCCAGCTCGCGAGCCGCTGTCCACTCATGAGGGGCAAGCCTAGTGCGCAGACCGTGGACCCCGACCCTCCACGCGGGACATCGGCTGCGTGGAACTCAGGAATTCTCCAGCATTCTGGGGAACGATTGACGGAGCGCGTGCGTATGACACACCAGCGCACCCGGGGGATCTGCGCACACCGACTCTGGAGGAAGACGATGACCGACACGATTCAGGACGCCACCGAGGCGGCCCCGTGGGCGCCGCCCAGCTGGGAGACCATCGTCGAGGAGCATTCGGGGCGCGTCTATCGCCTCGCTTACCGCTTGACCGGCAACGTCCACGACGCCGAGGACCTCACCCATGACGTCTTCATCCGCGTCTTCCGCTCGCTCGGGTCGTATTCCCCGGGCAACTTCGAGGGCTGGCTCCACCGCATCACCACCAACGTCTTCCTCGACAAGATGCGCCGCAAGCAACGTATCCGGTTCGACGCCCTGACCGATGAGTCGTCGGCGCGCCTCCCGAGTCGCGAGCCGTCGCCGGAGCAGGCGTATGCCGACAGCCACTTCGACCACGACGTCCAGCGCGCGCTGGACACCCTGCCGCCGGACTTCCGCGCGGCGGTCGTCCTCTGCGACATCGAGGGGCTGTCGTATGAGGAGATCTCGGCGACGCTCGGCGTCAAGCTCGGGACGGTGCGGTCACGTATCCATCGCGGGCGAGCGCTGCTGCGCGAGGCCCTCGCCCACCGGGCCCCGGACGTGCGCCGCGCATCGACCTCGGCGACCGGGCTGGCCGGGGGACGACTCGCGCCGGTGGGTGCTCGATGACCTGGCCGCAGGCGCGCGCCTGCCTCGGTGACCGCGTCGGCGACTATGTCGGCGGCGTGCTTGCGGACGACGAGCAGATCATGTGGGACCGTCACCTCGTCGCCTGCCTCACCTGCCGCGGATCCGCCGACCTCGAACGTCGCCTTCGCGCCACCCTGCGCAGCGCCCCCGCGGTCCCGCCCGACCTGCGCGCGCTGCTGCTGTCGGTGTCGCAGGAGATCCCGGTCGCCGTCCCGGCGACCAGGCCCGTCGTGGGACTGGCGCGGGGACCGGTTCCCAGCCTGAGTGCCGTGCGACCGGCGCCGGGGCCCAGTCGGCCGGCGCCGGACCTCGGCCTCGTCGTCCTCGCCCAGGGGGCACCGGCCCAGCACCGCTCGGCGTTGCGCGCCGCGTTGTTCGCGACCGCGGCCGCCGGCGCCTCCGCCGCCGCGGTCTGGGGCATGTCCGTCGCGCCGGGCACGACGACCGCCCGGTTCACGCCCACGACCCTGCCCTCCCGCCCCGTCAACGAGCGCCCCGCCGGCTTCACCAGCGTGGGTTCCACGGTCCTCGTCAACGAGGTGGTCGGCACCCGGCGCAGCAACGGGGCACAATCGACCCCATGACGTGGTGGAGCGACGAGAGCGACGACTCCGCCGCGCAGGGGTCCGCACGCACACCTCTCTGGGGCGGCAGTGACCAGCGCCCAGGACCATCCTCAGGTCCTGGCTTCGACTCCGGTCGGGCGGCCCCGCCCGGGGGGAACCCGGGCGGAGCGCGGGACGCGAGCGCCTGGGACGAATGGAACTGGGGGGCGCCGGCCCGGGGTGGGGTGCCTACGGCATACGGACTGCCGGAAGATGTCCCGGGGCCGTCGGCGGTCATCGCCTCGCAGACGTCACCGGCTGCCGGCTGGCAGGGCGTGCCGGGAGCCGTGGCCGGCACCCTGACCGGCGGGCGGCCAGGTCCTGGCCGGGGACCCGGCTGGGCGGCCGTTCTCGCGATCGCGGGGGTGACGGGTCTGACTGCGGCCCTTGCGGGCGGTCTGTTCGGCGCCGGACTCGCGGGCGGCCTGCCGGGGCAGTTGCCCACCGTCTCCTCGGCGAGCACCGCCCGGCCGGAGGGAAGTCTCGCGCGCATCGCCGCCGAGGCCCTCCCGAGCGTCGTGACGATCAGGTCCGCCGACACGGCATCGGGCGCGACTGGATCGGGATTCGTCTATGACCGGGCCGGTCATGTCGTCACCAACAACCACGTCGTGGCAGGCGTCGGCGCGAACATCGTTGTCGTGCTGGGCTCGGGGGAGCGGATCGAGGCGAGCGTGGTGGGGACGGACGCGGCATACGACATCGCCGTCCTCGCCACCGACCGCACAGGACTGAAGCCACTGCCGATGGGGGACAGCGAGGCCGTGGTTGTCGGTGACACCGTGCTCGCCATGGGCGCCCCGCTCGGTTTGTCGAGCACCGTGACCGCGGGCATCGTCTCGGCCGTCGATCGCCCCGTCGTCGCCGGGGAGTCCGCGAGCCGGTCCTATCTCAACGCGATCCAGACGGATGCCGCGATCAATCCCGGCAACAGCGGTGGCCCGTTGCTCGACGCCGCGGGACGGGTCATCGGCGTGAACTCGGCGATCGCGACACCGCCTGGCGCGGTGACAGGGTCCTCGGGCAACATCGGTCTCGGCTTCGCCATCCCGAGCGACCAGGTCGTCAAGACCGCCAATGAACTGATCCGCAGCGGCCATGCCGAGCATCCCGTGATCGGGGTTCTCCTCGACGAGGCCTATTCCGGGCCCGGCGCACGGGTGCGCGACGCCGCGTCGGGCGTCGAACCGGTGACGGCCGACGGTCCCGCAGCCAAGGCCGGGATCAAGCCCGGCGACGTGATCGTCCGGTTCGACGGACGCGAGATCGGTGACTCGAGCGACCTGATCGTCGCGATCCGCGCCCGTGACGTCGGCGACACCGTCGCGTTGACGGTTCGCCGGGGCGGACGGACGCTGGATGTCACAATGACTCTGCAAGCCGCCCCGAAGAACTGATGCGGCCCCCGTGACTGCCCTGCTCGCCGCACACGCCCCGCCCCCCGGACCGAAGGACCCCGCCCCATGATCATGGACTGGAGCGAGTGGGTTGTCGTGTTCGTGCTCATCATGGTGATCATCGGGCCACAGCGGATGCCGGAGTATGCCGCGAAACTGGCCCGCGGCATACGCCAGTTCCGGGTGATGGCGGACGGAGCCAAGGCGCAGCTCAAGGAGCAGATGGGCCCGGAGTTCGACGAGATCAACTGGCGGCAGTACGACCCGCGGCTGTATGACCCGCGCAAGATCGTCCGCGACGCCCTGCGCGAGCCGATCCAGGAGGCGTGGGGACCCGTCGGTGCCGAACTCGAGTCCGTCCGCACCTCGACCCGCGAACTGACGCGCGGCGATTCCCTGACCGGGCATCTGCCGCCCGATGACGATCACCACACCGATGCGGACTATGCGACGCCGATGCGCGACGCGGCGGACGACGGTGCGCCGGGCTGGCACACGCCATACGACCTCGAAGCGACCTGACCCCGTCAGTTGACGTGACTCAGCGGCCCGCGGGCCGCAGACCCAGGGACCGCCCCGCGAGCCCCCGGCTGCGGCTGGCGAGTCCGCGGGCGATGGCGCGCAATGCCGTCGCGGCCGGCCCTGTCGAGTCTCCCAGCACGACAGGGTCGCCCGCGTCGGCGCCCTCGCGGAGGCTGACGTCGAGGGGGATCTGGCCGAGGAGCGGAACCTCGGCACCGAGCAGGCGGGTGAGTGAGTCGGCGACCTGAGTGCCGCCGCCGGTGCCGAAGATCTCCTGGCGCGTGCCGTCGGGCAGCTCGAGCCACGACATGTTCTCGATGACGCCGGCGATCCGCTGACGGGTCTGAACGGCGATCGACCCGGCCCGCTCGGCGACCTCGGCGGCGGCCGCCTGGGGGGTGGTGACGACGAGGATCTCGGCGTTGGGCACCAACTGAGCTACGGAGATCGCGACATCGCCCGTCCCTGGAGGCAGGTCGAGCAGGAGCACATCGAGGTCGCCCCAGAAGACGTCGGCGAGGAACTGGTTGAGCGCCCGGTGGAGCATCGGGCCGCGCCAGACGACCGGCTGGTTGCCCGGGACGAACATCCCGATGGAGATGACCTTCACGTCGTGGGCGATCGGCGGCAGGATCATGTCGTCGACCTGGGTCGGCGACCCGGTCACCCCGAGCATGCGGGGAATCGAGAAGCCATAGATGTCCGCGTCGACGACGCCGACCTTGAGGCCCTGCCGGGCAAGCGCCGCGGCGAGGTTGGCGGTGACCGAGGACTTGCCGACGCCGCCCTTGCCCGAGGCCACGGCATACACCCGTGTGAGGGACCCCGGCCGCGCGAAGGGGATGTCCTTCTCAGGTGCACCGCCGCGCAACTGGGTGCGCAGTGCGGCCCGCTGCTCGTCGGTCATGACCCCGAGGGTCACCTCGACGTCGGTCACGCCGGGGACAGCAGCGACCGCAGCCGTGACGTCGCGCGTCAGGGTGTCCTTGAGTGGACAGGCGGCGACCGTCAACAGGACCGTGACGGCGACGACGCCGGTGGCGTCGACGGTGACATCCTCGACCATGCCGAGGTCGGTGATCGGGCGACGAATCTCGGGATCGTCGACTCCGGCCAGGGCGGTGCGGATGGCGTCGAGGCTGGGCTCACTCACCCCGCCACTCTAGTCAGGAACCGGGCGGGCTCTCGGTGGCCGCAGCGGCCGCCTTGGCCGCACGCCTGCGCGCACGGTCGGCGCGGGCGGCCACGGCCGCGGCTTTGGCCTTGCGCTTCGCCTTGGCCTTGGCGCGGGCCTTGACCCGGGCGTCTCGGCCCTCCAACTCATCGAGCAGGTCACGCAGCTCGCCTCGGACAAAGTCACGAGTCGTCGTCTCCCGCAAAGCGATTCGCAGGGCGGCGACCTCGCGGGTGAGGAACTCGGTGTCGGCGAGGTTGCGCTCGTCACGAGAGCGGTCCTGCTCGAGCGCGACGCGGTCGCGGTCGGCCTGGCGGTTCTGCGCGAGCAGGATGAGGGGAGCGGCATACGACGCCTGGAGACTGAGCATCAGGGTCAGGAAGATGAAGGGGTAGTTGTCGAACCGCAGCCCCTTGGGGGCGAAGATATTCCAGCCCACCCAGGCGGCCACGAAGAAGGTCATGCCGATCAGGAAGGTGGCCGTCCCCATGAAGCGAGCGAACTTCTCCGACAGGACCCCGAAGCGCTCCTCGGTGTCGAGGGCGGGCAGCCGGAAGCCAGTCCTCGGTTCCAGGGGCTGATCGAGCCGAGCTGGTCGGCGCTCAGCCATGGGTCACCCCGTGCCGGTCACCACGCCAGTGGTCGGGGAGGATGTGGTCGAGAACGTCGTCGACCGTGACCGCGCCGAGCAGGCGTTTCTGGTCATCCACCACCGGAATGGAGACGAGGTCATAGGTCGCGAAGGTCCGCGTGACCTGGGCGAGGCTCGCGTTGACCGGGACCGGCTCGGTGTCCTTGTCGAGGAAGTCACCGACCGAGGCGTGTGGCGGCTCGCGCAGGAGTTGTTGAAGGTGGACCAGGCCGAGGTACTTGCCGGTCGGCGGCTCGAGAGGCGCGCGGCAGACGAACACCGATGTCGCGATCGTCGTCTGGATCTCCGAACGCCGCACCAGTGCAAGGGCTTCGGCGACGCTCGCCTCGGGGCCGAGGATGATGGGCTCGGTCGTCATCAGACCACCGGCGGTGTTCTCGTCATAGGAGATGAGGCGCCGCAGGGGAGCCGCCTCGTCCGGCTCCATGAGGGTGAGAAGTTCCTCGGCGCGCTCGGGGGGCAGATCTTTCAGGAGGTCGGCCGCGTCGTCGGGCTCCATCTCCTCGAGGATGTCAGCGGCCCGGTCGAGCGGCATCGAGGTGACGATGTCGACCTGGTCGGCGTCGGGAAGCTCGGCGAGCATGTCGGCGAGGCGGTCGTCATCGAGTGCGGCGACGACTTCGGCCCGGCGCTTGGGGGCGAGATCGGCGATCGCCTCCGCGAGGTCCGCGGCGTTGAACTCGGCGAACTCCTCGAGAAGACGCGCAACGGACTGTTCTTCTGATGTGACATGCAGGCCGCTGACGGCGTCCACGCCGACGACGAAGGTCGCGCCCGACCGGCTCCGCAGGCGACCGAGCGCGGTCCGCGGGAGGCGTTCGCGGCAGAACACCTTGGTGATCCACCAGTCCCGGTTGCGTTCCCATTCGATGCCGATGTCCTCGACGATCGCCTCGACCGTGCCGTGGTCGGTCCGGGCGAGCACCGGTCGCTCGATGAGTTCGGCGAGCACGAGGGTCTCGGTCGCGCGCTGCTCGAACCGCCGCATGTTGACCAGCCCGGTCGTGATGACCTGGCCACCGTCGACGGAGGTGACGCGGGTCATCGGGACGAACACCCGGCGGCGGCCGGGGACTTCGACGACGAGTCCGATCACGCGTGGCCGCCGCTGCGGGGAGAAGTGCACGACCACGTCCCGGACGCGGCCCACCTGATCGCCGAGGGGGTCGAACACGCGCAGCCGGGCCAGCCGGCCGACGAACACGCGTGTGGGGGCACTCACGACCACAGGCTAGCCGTCGCGCGGGACCGACCCGGCCGTCACGATGGTGACGCGCGCCGCTTGCCGGGACCGAGGGCGCGTCAGAGGTGTCTGCGGCGCTCGGGACGACCGCCGAGGTGGAACGGGCGCCAGCCACCGGTGGTCGAGTCGGCGGGTGAGAACGGAGCGGAACCGGAGTGGTCGGCATACGTCCCGGGGGACTGGAGCGGAGCTCCGTATGGGCGCAGCGCATAGACCGTGCCCGACTCGCGCCAGCGCGTCGGGAGATCGTCGGTGGCGTTGAGGCGTTCGGCGGCGAGCGCGGAGACCGCGGGCTCCCATGCGCTGTCGTCGGGATCGAGGACGCGGACCGCGGCGGCGACCTCGAGGAGGCGCCCACCGGAGTCCTTGCTGCGCAGGAGGAGGCGGGCGTCGTCGCCCAGGGGCGGCAGGCGCTGCTCGCCGGGTCCGGTGACGAGGAGGACGGTTCCCTCCTGTATGGCGAACCACGCCGCCCGCGTTTGACCACCGCTCTCGACCCAGCAGACGGAGGATTTGGCGAGCGCCTCGGCGAGCAGTGCCGAGAGGTTGAGGGTGGGTGTGGCGGACGTCTCGCCGGCCGGCTCGGTCATGCTCGCCACTGTGTCACACGTCCCGTCAGGGGACCATGTATTCTCGCGTCCCCCGCTGCTAGCTTGCCGAATATGCGTAGTGCAAAGGCCTTTTTCGCGCCCCTCGCCGTCGGTGCCCCCACGCCTGTCCGGGAGGTACCCGCCCGGCCCAGCCGGATGATCCACTTCTTCGACCCGAGCAACGAGAAGATGGCGGCCAAGGTCCCGAGCCTCGTGGGGACGGTCGATGTCCTTCTCGGCAATCTCGAGGACGCCGTCAAGGCCGACCGCAAGGAGGCCGCGCGCGCCGGCCTCGTGTCGATCGCGAAGGCGACGGATTTCGGTGGCGCGACCCAGCTGTGGACGCGCGTCAACAGCCTCGACAGCCCGTGGGTCCTCGACGACCTGATCACACTCGTCACCGAGATCGGCGAGCGGCTCGACGTCATCATGGTGCCCAAGGTCCAGGGACCCGAGGACATCCACTACGTCGACCGGTTGCTCGCTCAACTCGAGGCGCGGGCGGGAGTGAGCCGGCCGATCCTCGTCCACGCAATTCTCGAGACGGCGCGGGGTATGGCCAATGTCGAGGAGATCGCGGCGGCGTCGCCGCGCATGCAGGGGATCTCCCTCGGTCCGGCCGATCTCGCGGCGGACCGGCGGATGAAGACGACGCGCGTCGGCGGCGGGCACCCCGGATATCTCGTGCGGCAGGATCCGCCGGCGGGAGTCGATGACGCGATCAACGCCGACCGGAGCGTCTATCAACAGGATCTGTGGCACTACACGATCGCTCGTATGGTCGACGCCTGCGCGATGAACGGGATCTTCCCCTATTACGGGCCGTTCGGCGACATCAAGGACGTCGTCGCCTGCGAGGACCAGTTCCGCAACGCCTTCCTCCTCGGCTGTGTCGGCGCGTGGTCGCTGCACCCGGCCCAGATCGCCATCGCCAAGAAGGTGTTCTCGCCGAGCGCCGCCGACGTCGCGCACGCGCGCCGGGTCAAGGAGGCGATGGGCGACGGGACGGGGGCCGTGATGCTGGATGGCAAGATGGAGGACGACGCCAGCCTCAAGCAGTGCCTCGTCATCCTCGCCCTCGCCGACCAGCTGGCCGCCGGCGACCCCGACCTCGCCGCGCTCTATGCGCCGGCGGCGACCGCGGAAGCGGGTGCGTGATGAGCAAGACGACCTATCGTCCGCGTCGGTCCGTCCTCTATATGCCGAGCTCCAACGAGCGCGCCCTGGACAAGGCCAAAACCCTCCCGGTGGACGGGCTGATCCTCGACCTGGAGGACGCCGTCGGCCCCGACTTCAAGGAAGCCGCACGCGAGAACGCCTGTGCGGCAGCGAAGTCCGGTGACTACGGGCGACGGGAGATCACCATACGGGTCAACGGCATCGGGACGAAATGGCACGAAGACGACCTTGCGGCGGCGTGCCACGCCGGACCCGACGGGATCGTCGTCCCCAAGGTCAACACCGCCCGGGAGGTGGAGCGGCTCGTCAAGGCGATGCATCACTTCCACGCCCCGAAGCACACGAAGCTCTGGGCGATGATCGAGACCCCGGAAGCGATCTTCAATGCCCGGAAGATCGCGGGGGCCTCCGACCGGCTCGCCTGTTTCGTGCTCGGGACCAACGACCTCGTCAAGGAACTCCAGGCGCAGATCGTCCCGGGCCGGGCACCGCTGCTGACGTCGCTGTCGATGGCGCTGCTCGCGGCACGCCGGGCCGGGATCGCGTGCCTCGACGGGGTCTACAACGACGTCAAAGATGCCGACGGGTTCGCGGCCGAGTGCGTCCAGGGGCGGCAGTTCGGATTCGACGGCAAGACGCTGATCCACCCCGGCCAGGTCGACGTGTGCAACTCGACGTTCGCGCCGAGTGAGGCCGAAGTTGCCGACGCGCAGGGCATGCTCGAGGCGTGGGAGGCCGGTGCCGGCAGCGGTGTCGTGACCTACAACGGCAAGATGGTGGAGAACCTCCACGTCGACATCGCCCGTCGCATCCTCGCCACCCACGAGGCGATCACCGCGGCGCACTAGCCGAGTTCGCGTCAGGTCCTGGGGGCGCGCGCGGCGAGCCAGTCCATCTGGGCGCCCGCGTGCGTGCGCCAGTAGTCGGTCGTGTGCCCCCCCGCGTCGAAGGTCGCCTGCGCGTGCGGCAGCCGGGCGGCGAGGGCGCGATTCGCCTGGCGGGATGACGTCGTCGAGGACCATCGCGCCGGTATCCGTGCCGCCCCGGCGGGCGTGCCAGTACCCGTTGCCGCCGCTGACGGCGGCGACCGCGAGCCGCGTGCGGGCGACGTGGTCGCCGAGCCCGAGGGAGTCGACCATCCGCGGCCCGTCCGAGCCATAGCCGTGCAACGCGATGACGAGCCCGCGTGCGGTCCCCTCGGCCGGCATGACGATCCGCCAGGTCGGCGTCGCCCCGGGCGTATGCCGTGACGTCAGGGTGCCGTTGACGGTCACCACGCCGTGACCTGGCGAGACACCGGGTGACGACATCGTCGGCGACGATGTCGACGGCGTCCGGTCGCAACCGGTCGTGATGAGGACGGCGAGGGTGGCGCCGGTGAGGACGTGGCGACGCGTCGGCATACGGACTCGCGGCTCCTCGGCTGGGTCGGCGAGAAGCGTAACCCTTCTCCCCGGGGCCCCTTGACCCGCGTCGCGGAGGTGCTACTGTTTGTAGCAGTACAAAGTGGGACGAAAGGACGAGTCATGGCTCGGAGTGCGGCTCTGACAGCGGAGTTCACCGTTCAGTTCGGTGCGGTGACCGGGCGCGTCATCCTGTTGCTGATCGTCGTGGTGCCGGTCATGGGGATCCTCTGGTTCGTCCGGGACCAACTGGTGGAGAAGGAAGTTCGGCGACTGCAGCGCCTGGCCGGGTTGCCCGACCCCGGGATCGACCGCCCGCGGCTGATCGCACGCATGCGCGTGCGCCAGTCGGGGCGGGTGCTCGGCCTGGCGGCGATGCTCGCCGTCGGCGGGCTGGTGGCGGCTTGGCGCGGCGAGATCCCGGCGCCGTGGATCGCCATCGTCATGCCGGTCGCCGCGGCACTGGGGACCGGCCTCGGGCACCTGCGACCCGGTTCCGCCGGTGCGCGACCGCGATTGGCGCACCTGCGGCCACGCGAGCTCACCGACTATGTGACGCCCGGCGAGTTGACCATCGCCCGGGGCGCGGGCGCGCTCGCGGCCGTGGCTCCCGTCGTGCTGATCGTCGGTGCCGTGGCCGGCTCCCCGTCGGTGCGGGCCGTCGTGCTCGCCGGCTTGGGGATGGTGGCGATCGCGGGTGCGGTGTTGCTCATGCGGCGCACCCTGGGCGACAATCTCGCCCGGCCGGTCGAACTCGGCACCCCGACCGGGCTGGCCTGGGAGGAGGTGGTCCGCGCGCAGACGCTGCGGGATCTCCTCGGGTGTGCGGCCCTGGCGGCGTCCGGGGGTGGTGCCGGCGTCCTCGTCACCACGAGCGGGGTTTCGGCAGGGTGGCCGGAGTGGTTCGTGGTCGCGGCATACGGGCTGTTGATCGTCGCTTTCCTCGTCATCGCCGCTCTGCTGGTCGCCGGCCTCGCCGACCAACACTTCGGCTGGGTGCGCGAGCACGCGCTCGCCGGGGTGCATGCATGATCCTGACGGTGGACCCGGGATCGGTGGCCCCCGCATACGAGCAGATCGTCACCCAGGTGGTGACCGCAGTGCGTCGCGGATCGCTTTCTCCCGGAACGCGGTTGCCGACGGTGCGACAACTCGCGGGTGACCTCGGCCTCGCGCCGAATACCGTGGCGAAGGCGTATCGGCAGTTGGAATCGGACGGCTTCGTCGCGACCAACGGGCGCAATGGGACAGTCGTCGCGACGCCCCCCGTGGTCGCCGCCGACGCGGAGGTGACGGCTGCGGCGATGCTCTTCGTCGGGGCCGCGCGGCGGTCGGGCCTCGGGCTCGCGGATGCGCTGGCGGTGATCCGCGGCGCCTGGTGAGGGTCACCAGCGTGCGGTCGCCGCGGCGACGAGATCGCCGAACAGATGCTCCTCGTCCACGTCGAGACCCTTGCCGGCGAACCAGCTCACGAGGTTGTGGGTGTCGCGGCGAAGGAAGTCGAACCCCTGGGGGTTGCCGATGATGTCGACGATCTGGGGCCAGTCGATGAAGACGAGCCGGCCGTCGTGGAGCAGGATGTTGTAGGCCGAGAGGTCGCCGTGCGCCCAGCCCTCGCCCGCCAGCGTGACGAGGGTGTCGCGGGCCTGCTCGAAGAGATCGGGCAGGCCGGCGCGCTCGACCCGCGCGGCAGCGAGGCGGGGTGCGGCGACGCCGTCGGTGCCGATGAACTCCATGAGCATCTCGGTGCCGTCGTGCTGGACCGGATAGGGAACGGGCAGGCCGAGGTCAGTGAGGGCGATGAGCGCCTCGAACTCGGCATACGCCCACTGGCCGGCGATGATCTCGCGACCGAACTCGGTGCGTTTGGCCATGGCGCGCATCTCACGCGAGCGGCGCACGCGCCGGCCCTCGAGATAGCCGGCGTCGCGGTGGAAGAGCCGCCGCTCGGCGGGCCGGAAGCGCTTGGCCGCCATGAGACAGTCGCGGGCGGGGGAGTCGGTGCCATCCGGCAGCCAGCGGCGGATGACGTGGACGTCGGCCTCCTTGCCGGTCTTGAGGACCCCGAGGTCCTGCTCGACGGCGCCGAGTTCGGTGATGACCCAGTCGGGTCGGGGTTTGGGGCCGTGGGTCGCGCCGTCCCAGGAGGACCAGCGTTCGCCCTCCGGCGGGGCGTCAGGGAAGGTGTCGATCGCGAAGGACGAGTCGTCCGATCGGGGATGCATGGGTGAGGGTCTCCGTGATGGCGAAGGATTCGGGGCGGGGCAGGACAAGGCCCGAGACGGTCATGTCGGCCTCCTTCGCTCGATGACGGGTGTGCGACCCCAGCTTGAGGCGGGGGCGGGGACGGCGCAAGTGATTTTCGTCAGCCGAGAGCGTCGTCCACGAAGCACCAGCGCCAGGCCTCGCCCGGCTCCAGAGAGCGCATGACGGGGTGACCGCTCGCGTGGAAGTGGGCGGTCGCGTGCTGGCCCGGTGAGGAGTCGCAGCAGCCGACGTGGCCGCACTCGGTGCACATCCGCAGGTGGACCCACTCCTGGCCGATCTCGAGGCAGGCGGGACAGCCATCGGGGGCGTCGGGGACGACGCAGACGATTGGAGCGGCGAGGTGGGGGCAGGCGGCGGCGACGGCATCGGGCGGGCGCAGGGGCGTGTCCCGCAGGCGGCTCGCCTTGCGCTCGCCGAAGGAGAGGGCGGCCTCCTCGGCGTCGAGAGTGTTGAGGACCCCGCGCAGCACGTGCTGGTCGATGTCGCCGGTATTGCGCATGTCGAGAAGTTCCGCGCGTTCGGCGGCGATCATGGTCAGCCGGGCATTGCGATAGAGCTCGCTGGGGGTGATCGCATCGCCGCCCAACTGCTCCCAGATCCGGTTGACCCGCGCGGCCGACTGCTCCCGGATGAGGTCGACCGTCCGCGGGTCGGCGTCCGGCGCTGACTCGACGGCGCGCAGCCCGGCGCCGGTCGCCGCCCCGACCACGGTCGCCTCGATGAGGGCGTCCTCGCGTGGATCGGGCCCGCGGACATCGAGAGCGCGGGCGAGTGCGGGCAGGCTGAGCCCTTGGAGGACCAGCGTGCCGACCGTGACGATGAGCGCCACCAGGACCAGCACGGGGCGCATGGGCGTGTCATCGGGCAGGGTGAGCGCCGCGGCGAGGGTGACCACGCCGCGCATCCCGGCCCAGGACGTCACGGCGAGTGCCGAGAGGTTCGGGCGCGGGGCCGTCGGGCGCAGCCGGGAGGTCAGCCACATGACGGGGAAGATCCACAGGGGCCGCAGCACGAGACAGGCGAGCAGGACCGCGACACCGACCAGGACGCTGCGCCCGAGGGTGGTCTGGCCGGCTTGGACGTCGGCGATGATCGACTTCATCTGGAGGCCGATGAGCAGGAAGACGGCGTTCTCCAGGAGGAAGGTGATGCTGGCCCAGTTGATCCGTTCCGACAGGCGAGAGGAGGCGCTCTGGAGGATCGGGGCGCGGTGCGCGAGCAGCAGCCCCGCGGTGACGACGGCGAGCACGCCGGACGCGTGGACCTTCTCCGCGGGGACATAGGCGAGGAAGGGGACGGCAAAGGACAGCGCGGTGTCCGCTGCCGTTTCGGTCAGGTGCTTGCGCACCAGCCCGACGAGGAGGAAGACGAGCCAGCCGACGCCGACCCCGCCGATCACCGCCCGTCCGAAGTCCTCGGCGACACTCACGAAACTGACATCCGTATGCTGTGCCGCCCCGTGCGCCGACGCCAGTCCGGCGGCGGCGATCGCCGTCCGCAGCGAGACGAGCGCGGTCGCGTCATTGAGCAACGACTCACCTTCGAGGATGGTCGTGGTCCGGCGCGGGAGGCCGATCTGCCGGGCGACCGCAGTGGCGGCGACCGCGTCCGGCGGCGCGACGATGGCGCCGATGGCGAAGGCGACCGCGAAGCTCACCGGCAGCAGGTGGTTGACGACGAGGCCCACCCCGGCGGCCGTGAACAGCACCAGCCCGACCGACAGGCTGATGATCGGGACCAGGAAGCGCCGGACGTCGATGAGGGAGGTGCCGAGCGCCGCGGCATACAGCAGGGGAGGCAGGAGGCCGAAGAGCACCACCTCGGGCGACATCGCGACCTCGGGTATGCCGGGGACATACGACGCGACGACGCCGACGCCGAGGAGGGCCAGCGGAGTCGGGATCCGCGTCGGCTCATTCAGCCGGGCGACGAGGATGACGGTGGCGGCGATCGCCACGAGGGTCATGGCCAGGTTCACTCGGGCATTGTGCGGCGGCCCGAGGGCCAGAGCCAGCGCATCTCGCCAGGACGGCCGGGTTTCGCTACGCTACCGGCCAGTAGCTTGTTCGATGCCGCGGGATCGACCCGCCCGTCCCGATCCCAGGAGTCCCCATGCGCCGTCTGGCCCTCGCCGCCCTCACCGTCACCCTGACCGCCGGTGTGGCGATACCCGTGTCCGCGGCGACCGAGCCGCCCCGGCCGGCGTTCTATGCCGCGCCGGCATCGATCTCCGGCGCGGCCGGCGACGTCATCCGCAGCGAGCCGTTGACGTTCTCGGTCGACCCGGCCGGACTCAGTGCGCTCGTCATGACCTCGACGCGGATCATGTATGTCTCCACCGACCGCACCGGCGCGAAGTACGCCGTCACCGGCAGCGTCCTCGTGCCCAAGACCCCGTGGGTCGGCGCCGGCCGCCGCCCGATCATCGGGTACGCCGTGGGCACCCAGGGTCTCGCCGACCGGTGCGCGCCGTCGCGGCAGCAGTCCGAGGGCCTCGAATACGAATCCCTCATGATCAAGGGCCTGATCGAGCGCGGGTATGCCGTGGCCGTCACCGACTATCAGGGACTCGGGACCGCGGGGGTCCACACCTATATGAACCGGCTCGTCCAGGGCCGCGCGGTCCTCGACTCGGTGCGGGCCGCGCAGCGGCTGAACGGATCGGGACTCTCGGCCGCGAACCCGGTCGGCATCGTCGGCTACTCGCAGGGTGGCGGAGGTGCGGCATCAGCGGCGGAACTCGCCGCGGCATACGCGCCGGAGCTCGCCGTCAAGGGCGTCGTCGCGGGCGCCGTCCCGGCGGATCTCGCCGCGGTCCTGACCAACCTCGACGGCGGCCTGTATGCCGAGTTCGCGCTCTATGGGATGCGTGGGCTGGCCGCGGGGTATGGCGTCGATCTCGCGCCCTATCTCAATGCCGCCGGGCGCCAGGCGATGGACGCGGTCGAGGGTGAGTGTGTCACCGACCTCGCCAACCACGCCTTCGTGACGACGTCGAGCCTGTCGAGCACAGGGACGCCGGCGTCGGTGCTGCTCACGCAGGAGCCGTTCACGACGATGGTCGCCCAGCAGCGGATCGGCACGATCAAGCCGGCGATGCCGGTGTATGTCGTGCACTCGGCTCTCGACGACGTCATCCCGTATGCCGTGGGGCGGTCCATGGCGAAGAGTTGGTGCGGCAAGGGCGCGAACGTCTATTTCGACACGACGCTGGCGCCGACCCACGTCGGCGCGGATCTCGTGGACTACGCGCCGCGGGCGTATGCCTTCCTCGAGGCGCGCTTCGCCGGGCTGCCGCAGTTCTCGAACTGCTGGACGCTCTGACGCCGCGGGCTCACAGCTCGCCGAGCACCGCCGACCGCAGCGTGTCGAGGCCGACACCGCCGATGTCGAGGGCCCGGCGGTGGAAGTCCTTGAGGTCGAAGGCTTCTCCCGCCCGGGCCGCCGATTCCTCGCGCAGCTGCAGCCAGAGCCGCTCGCCGATCTTGTAGCTGGGCGCCTGTCCCGGCCACCCGAGATAGCGGTCGAGTTCGAAGCGGAGGACCTTGTGCTCCATGTTGGCGTGGGCGGTGAGATACGCCCACGCCTTGTCATAGGTCCACTCGCCGCCGCCGACCTCGGCGGGCGCGGGGAAGCGGCAGTGGACGCCGATGTCGATGACGACCCGGGCCGCGCGCAACGACTGCCCGTCGAGCCAGCCGAGGCGGTTCCCCGGGTCGGTCATGAAGCCGAGTTCGTCCATGAGCCGCTCGGCATACAGCGCCCAGCCCTCGCCGTGACCGGAGGTCCATGCGGACAGTCGCCGCCACTTGTTGAGGACGTCCTTGCGAAAGACCGTCTGGGCGACCTGGAGATGATGGCCGGGGACGCCCTCGTGATAGACGGTGGTCAGTTCGCGCCAGGTCGTGAACTCGGTGACGCCCTTGGGGACCGACCACCACATGCGCCCGGGGCGGCTGAAGTCGTCGCTCGGCCCGGTGTAATAGATGCCGCCGAGTTGGGTCGGGGCGATGCATCCCTCGAGAATGCGGACCGGCCCCGGGATGTCGAAATGGACGTCGGCGAGGGCGTCGATCGCGTCGTCGCCCTTCGCTTGCATCCACGCCTGGAGGGCGTCGAGGCCGTGGAGCTGGTAGCGCGGGTCGGCGTCGAGGAGAGCGATGGCCTCGGCGGGGGTCGCCCCCGGGGAGACCTCATGCGCCACCTCGGCCCGCATCGCCTCGATCCGGGCGAGTTCCTCCTGCCCCCAGGCATAGGTCTCGGCGAAGTCGACGGTGGTCCCGAGGAAGTAGCGGGAATAGAGCGAATAGCGTTCCGGCCCGCAAGGGTCTGCGTCGGGGGCATGGGGGAGGAGGCGGTCGCGCAGGTCCGTCGCGAGTTGTCCGTATGCCGCGCGCGCCGTCCCGATTCCCGCCAGGACTCGGTCTCGGGTCGCCTCTGACATCGACGTCGCCGCCTTGGCGTTGGCGGCGAGGGTCGCGAAATAGCCGTCGTCGGCGATGAACTGTTCGCACTGGCCGATATTGGCGAGGACCTGCCGGCGCGGGGTGACCAGGCCGCGATCGGCACTGTCGGCGAGGGTGCCGACCCATTGGGTCAGGGCCGTGGGAACTCGGGTCAGGCGCTCGCCGAAGGTCGACCACTGGGTGTCGGTGTTGGTGGGCATGAGGTCGAAGACACTGCGGATGCTCTGCATGGGGGAGGAGAGGACATTGCATTCCATCTCGTCGAGACCCGCGGCATACATCTCCTCGGCGAGGCCGAGGCGCTCGCGCATGGCGGCGAGGGTGACCGTGTCGACGTCGTCGACGGGGGTGGCGTCGGTGAGTTTCGCGAGGGTGGCGCGGCGCAGCGCGGAGGTCGCTGCGAAGCCCTGCGGGGAGAAGTCGTCGAGGAGGTGGTCGTGGCCGGGCTCCCCCTGCTGGGTCGCCGCGATCGGCGAGAGGGCCATCTCGGCGGCGAAGTGCTCGTCGGCGATCGCATCGATGGGCGTGGGTGGGCGCACGGTGGTGTCGGTCACCGCTCGAACCTACCCGACGCGCTGCGGCACGTCAGGGCTCGAGCGCGGTGCCCTGGCGGCGAGCTCGGCGCGGAGGTCGTCGCGGCCGGCACCGGTGGCGAGGATCCGGTCGCGCAGGCCGGCGTCGCCCATCCAGGCGCGGAACGCCATGGGCACGGTGATGCCGTGGGTCGCCCGCTCGATGACCTCGATCGCGTCGCCGGCGCGAATCGAGCCGGGTTCGCGCACAGCGAAGTAGGCGCCGGTGCGGCCGCGCTCGGTGAAGCGGCGCACCCACTGCGGGACGCCCATCTGGGCGGCGAAGGTCGAGCACGGAACCCGCGGCCCGGTGACCTCGAGGAGGGCGGCACCGATGCGGCATACGTCCCCCAGGCAGGCGCCGTCGACGTCGAAGGCCGCGGTCGTGAGGTTCTCGCCGAAGAAGCCGGAGGGCAGGTCGCGGCCGAGTTCGGCGGCCCACCAGTCGAGTTCCTCACGCGCGACGGCATACACCGCCTGGCCGTCGCCGCCGTGGTGGCGCCGGTCGCCGACGAAGTCGCCGACGACGCCGCTGCCGAGTCCGCCGCGCTTCGGGCCGGGGGCGCGGACCTCGAGGACGTCGACCGGGTGCTTGTCGATGCCGGTCGGCCGCCCCTTGGGTCCCTGCGGACGTTCTTGGCCGACGTTGACGGACAGGACGACGGGGGAGGCCATGGGATCGAACTCTATGGCCTGCCCTGGTCCCGGGCTGGAGAGGACGTCGTGACGCGCCCGGCGGCAGATCCCGCGTGGCACCCCGTCATGGGCGCCTCGTTGGATAGGTTGCCGATGAACCCACCTCACCAGGAGGCGACCACGCCGTGCCCCAGCAGGAGATGCCGCTCGACACGCCCGTGCTCAACGGGCCGTATGACGCGCCCTCCCGCCACTTCGTCATCGGTCCCCGGGGCCCGACGGGCGAGATCGTCGCCGGCCGGCGGCCGAGCGAGTCCTTCATCCCCGTCCCGCCGGTGCGCAAGGGACGGGCACCGGGCCGAGTCGCGAACGGCGCCGCGGCGCAGCAACTCTCGCTGGCGATCACCGAGGAGACGCGCCAGGAGAACGCCCTCATCAACGCCATCCGCAGGGACGTCGAGATCTGGCGCAACCGCGGCTATGCGGGCGCGACCGCCATCTCGACCAAGCTGCTACGCCATTGGGCAGACCCGCACAGCGAGAACCGCATCCTCTTCGCGCAGCGCGAGGCAGCGGAAACGGCGATCTATCTCGCCGAGATCGCCAGCCGGCGGCAGGCCACGCGCCGGTGGGGAAACGAGATCGACGAGCACAACTCCATCCACAACGACGGCATCCCGCGGATCGCCCTGAAGATGGCGACCGGCTCCGGCAAGACCGTCGTCATGGCGATGCTCATCGCCTGGCAGACCCTCAACAAGGTCGCGAGCCCGAGCAACCCCCGCTACGCCAAACGCTTCCTCGTCATCACCCCTGGCATCACGATCCGCGACCGGCTTCGCGTGCTGCAGCCCAACGACCCGGGCAACTATTACAACGCCCGCGGCATCGTCCCCGATGACCTCACGGGCCTGCTCGGCAAGGCCCAGATCATCATCACGAACTATCACTCCTTCCTCCTCAAGGAGGGCAAGGAGTTCAAAGGCGTCTCGATGACCACCAAGAAGCTGCTCGCCAGTGGCCGCAGCCTCGATGTCTTCAAGGAGACCGAGGCGGCCATGGTGTCGCGCGTTCTCCGCGGCTTCGGCGGCGGCAAGCAGTCCGGCGAGATTGTCATCCTCAACGACGAAGCCCACCACTGCTACATCGACAAGCCGCTGACCCCCGAAGCTCAGGCCGATGGTGTCGAGGCCGCCGACGCCGACGACAAGGCACGCAATGAGGACGCCCGCGTCTGGTTCAAGGGCATCCGCGCCATCCAGGAGACTGTCGGCGTCAAGGCGGTCTACGACCTGTCCGCCACGCCCTTCTATCTCGGTGGCAGCGGCTACAAAGAGGGCTATATCTTCCCGTGGACCGTCAGCGACTTCTCGCTCATGGACGCGATCGAGTCCGGCATCGTCAAGGCCCCGCGCATCCCGGTCGATGACGACACCACCGTCGACGTCGTCACGTTCCGCAACCTGTGGGACGTCGTCGGCAAGGACCTGCCCAAGCGAGCCCGTGCTCAGACGGACATCACCACGTGGACCATGCCCGCCGAGCTCGAATCGGCGTTGCACTCCCTCTATCGCTCGTATGAGGCGGCATACGCGCACTGGCAGCAGGTGCTGGCGCCCCTCGACGAGCCACCCCCGGTCTTCATCGTCGTCTGCCCCAACACGGCGGTCAGCAAGCTCGTCCACGACTGGATCGCCGGGACCGATGTCCGGCGAGACGACGGCACCACCGCGTATGCCGCGGGACGGCTCCCGCACTTCGCCAACGTCGACGCGGAGACGGGTCGTGCGCACGCCAAGCCGCGCACGATCCTCATCGACTCCGCTCAGTTGGAGTCGGGCGAGGCGATGAAGGCCGACTTCAAGGCCGCTGCGGCCGCCGAGATCGAGGCCTTCAAGGCCGAGTTCCGCCGGCGCAACCCCGGCGCCGACGCCGACGCCCTCACCGACGAGGACCTGCTCCGCGAGGTCATGAACACCGTCGGCAAGAAGGGCATGCTCGGCGCGGATGTGCGGTGCGTCGTCTCGGTCGCCATGCTGACCGAGGGCTGGGACGCCAACACCGTCACCCACATCCTCGGCATCCGCGCCTTCAAGTCCCAGCTTCTCTGCGAGCAGGTCGTCGGCCGTGGCCTTCGTCGCCGGTCGTATGCCGTGAACGACGAGGGGCGTTTCGAGGCGGAGTACGCCAATGTCTATGGCGTCCCCTTCATGTTCATCGGAGGCACGCCGCCCAAGGACACTCCGCCCCCGCTGCCGGCGACACACGTCCATACGGTCGAGGGGCGCGAAGCCGCGCGGATCACCTTCCCCAAGCTCGACGGCTACCGTCTGGAAGTCGCCGACGAGGAGCTCTGGCTGCCGGAGGAGGTCACGCCGTTCGTCATCGGACCGGGCACCGTCCCGTCCTGGACGCAGTCGGCTCCGGTCGTCGGCGAGCCCGAGCTGATCGAGGACGAGATCACCGAGATTCGTCCGCGTGCGGTGGCCTTCCTGCTGGCGAAACGTCTCGTTCACAATCAGTTCGCCCTCGGCGAGACGATCGTCGAGGACGAGGTCCGGGCCGAGCCGCGCCACTGGCTCTTCCCGCGCCTCGTCGACCTGTGCACCCGGTGGATCGAGCGGGCCGTCGTCATCGAGAGGGGCTGGCACCTCGGGCATCTCGCGAAATACGCCCAGTGGCAGGCGCGCGCGTGTGATGCGGTGTATGCCGCGATCACCAGTCAGCAGGGCAACCGCCGGGCGTCGTTGCGGCCGATATTGAGCCGTCACGACCCTCGAGGCGACACGGGAAAGGTCAGCTTCTCCACCCGCAAGAGCGTCCTGCCCGCCGCGGACGATCGCTGCGAGATCAGCCATGTCGTCCTCGACGGCATTGGTGGCAATACCTGGGAGCAGCTCGTCAAGGAGGAGTGCGAGCACAACCGGGACGTTGCGGCCTACGCCAAGAACGACCACCTCGGCTTCTCGATCCCCTACATCCACGAGGGCAAGAGCCACGACTACGTCCCCGACTTCCTCGTCCGCCTCAAGCGGCGCGACGGGGAGGACTTCGACCGCGTCCTCGTCATCGAGGTCTCCGGCGGCCAGAAGTCCAAGCACTCACCCGGCTCGGTCAAGGTCAAGGCGACGACGGCCCGACAGTCGTGGTGCACGGCCGTGAACAACCACGGCGGCTTCGGCCGCTGGGGATACGTCGAGATCACCAACCCGCTCGACATCAAGCCCGCCCTCGACGACGCCATCCGCGCCCTGTATGCCGACGGCCCGATCATCGGTGACCCCGACCTCCTCGACGTGCGAAGGAACTGATCCCGTATGCCGCCCCGATCCCGCAAGCCCGCCGGTCCGACGCCGATCGACTCGGTGCAGCACAAGGACAAGCGCACCAACCTCCCCACTGCGGACGCACAGCAACTCGTCACGCCGGAGGTCGAGCAGGCCCGCCAGATCGTCGTCGCACGCGACGCGACCCTCGACCCGCAGCTCGTGTGGCGGGGGAAGTTCCCCGACGACGACCCCGCCAACGCGACTGACCTCGTCGCCGACGCGCCGCCGATCTATGTGCAGGAGAAGATCGACCCGCGGGTGCTCATCGAGAATCTGCGCCGCACCGCGGCCCGGCCGCAGGACGAGCCGGAGCTGACGCTCTTCGACTCCTTCGACGGGCTCGAGGACCTCGACCTGATCGAGTTCTACAAACACCAGGCGAACTGGTCGAACCGGATGATCCTCGGCGACTCGCTCCAGGTGATGGGCTCGCTCGCCGAGCGCGAGGACCTGCGCGGCCAGGTCCAGATGGTCTATATCGACCCGCCCTATGGCATCAAGTTCGGCTCCAACTGGCAGGCCAGCGCCCGCAAGCGCGACGTCAAGGACGGCAAGGTCGAGGACGCGGCCCGGGAGGCCGAGCAGATCAAAGCCTTCCGCGACACCTGGGAGCTCGGCATCCACAGCTACCTGTCGTACCTGCGCGACCGCCTCCTCGTCGCCCGCGAGCTCCTCACGGAGTCGGGGAGTTGCTTCGTCCAGATCGGCGACGAGAACGTCCACCTCGTCCGAAGCCTCATGGACGAAGTCTTCGGCCCCGAAAACTTCGTGAGTCAGATGATTTTCGCTACCACCAGCTCCCAGACTGCGACGGCGATCGGGTCCGTAACTGATACGGCGGTCTGGTATGCAAAGTCGGCCAGAGCGCTCAAGTATCGAGGGCTGTATCTACCCAAAGAGCCAAAAGCGACGGGTGGGTGGGGCTTCAACTTTATTGAGTTGCCGGAAGGCGCGCGCAGACCACTCACCAGGCAGGAGCGGTCTGGGGGGTCGGGGATCCCCGAAGGACGCCTCTTCATGATGGACAACCTGGTCTCGCAAGGAGCAACGACTGAGGGCAGCCAGTCCTTCGAGTTCGAGGGGCAGGCCTATCGACCGGGGGCCAACGGTCACTGGAAGACGCACCTACGGGGGATGTCGAAATTGGCCCATGCCAAGCGGATAGTTGCCTCCACAAACCTTCGCTATGCGCGCTTCTTCGACGACTTTGACCGTTCAGCCCATGAACAACGTTTGGTTGGACAGCACGGCGGGCTTCGTCGACGAGAAGATCTACGTCGTCCAGACCGTCGCAAAGGTAATCCAACGCTGCATGCTGATGTGCACCGACCCGGGCGACCTCGTCCTTGACCCGACGTGTGGCTCGGGCACCACGGCATACGTCGCCGAGCAGTGGGGTCGCCGCTGGATCACCATCGACACCTCACGGGTCGCACTCGCCCTGGCTCGGCAACGGATCATGGGCGCGAAGTACCCGATGTACCTCCTTGCCGACTCCGACAAGGGCAAGGTCAAGGAGGCCGAGGTCAGCGGTCACCCGCGGGCAGGAGGGGCGTCCACCAACGACATTCGGCACGGCTTCGTCTACGAGCGGGTCCAGCACATCACCCTGAAGTCGATCGCCAACAACCCCGACATCGTCGAGGGCATGACCCGCGAGGCCATCGACGCGGCCATCAAGAAGCACGCCGACTTCGAGACCCTCTACGACCGGCCCTACGAAGACAAGTCCGCCGTCCGCGTCGCCGGACCGTTCACCGTCGAGTCCCTCAGCCCCCACCGCAGCCTGGCCTTCGCCGGGGGACCGGACCACACGGCATACCAAAGCGAAACCGAGCGGGCGGGCGAGGAGCAGCCCGACGCACCGCAATTCGAGGCCTCCATCCTCGAGAACCTCGCCAAGGCCGGCATCCAGAACGGCCTCAAGGGGGAGCGGATCGAGTTCGAGTCCATCGAGCCCTACGCCGGGACCTACCTCCAGGCCGTGGCGACCCAGAAGGTGCGCGGGGGTGACAGCGGCGGGGGAGCGGTCCCCCGCGAGCGGGAGGTCCACCCAGGCATACCGCTGAAGATCGCCATCGCGCTGGGGCCGCAGTACGGCACGGTGAGCCAGAAGTTCGCGGCGAGCGCGGTCAAGGAGGCGATCGCGGCCGGCGACATCGACCTGTTGTGCGTCCTCGGCTTCGCCTTCGACGCGACCGCGGCGGAGGTGACCGAGGCCGACGGGGTGACCGTGGAGACCTCGCGCGCGGGGTTCGCCGAGGTGGCTCAGGAGCGGGCGTTCGGCCGGATCAAGATGCTGCTGGTGCGGATGAACGTCGATCTGTTGATGGGGGAGGAGTTGAAGAAGACGGGCTCCGGCAACCTGTTCACGGTGTTCGGCGAGCCCGATCTCGACGTGCGGCGTACCGGTGATGGCCAGGTGGTTGTCGAACTTCGCGGTGTCGACGTCTATGACCCGACGACCGGTGAGGTCAGGTCGCGGAACACTGACCGGATCGCGCTGTGGATGATCGACACCGACTACAACGGGGACAGCTTCTTTGTGCGGCACTGCTATTTCACCGGTGGTGGGGACCCGTTCAAGAAGCTGAAGACGGCGCTCAAGGCCGAGGTGGACGCCGATGCCTGGGCATCGCTCTATGGAACCGTGTCGCGTCCCTTCGCCCCGCCCTCGACCGGCAAGATCGCGGTCAAGGTGATCAACGACTACGGGGACGAGGTCATGAAGGTCGTGCCGGCAACGGAGGGCGAGTAAGCGTCGTTCGGGGAGAGAGGGACGTGACGTTTGAGGACTGGATCCGCGCGCGTTCTCGGCCGTATTCCCGGTGGTCGCGGCCGGCTCGAGGTGGTCGTACCGCGGGCTGGACGTCACCACCAGGCGCGAATGCCGCGACGTCCCCTTGCCGGCTGGCGCGGCGGCGGCACCGGGCGAGACCCTGGCATCGCGCCGGATCTCGTTGAAGACCTCCACCCGATGACCTGGCCATCGCGGCCGGGGACGGGCCCTGGAAAAGCCCAGAATGGGCCACCGCGAGGGTTGCAATAGAACAGGTGTTCGAGTAGAATCGAGCGTATGGACCCATCGCTCGCCGTCGCAACCGCCTTACGCGCGGTCGCTTCCATCCCGTGCGGCGAGCTGCCGCACGGGGTGGCCGGGCTGGTGGCATTGGTCGGCGATGTCCAGGCGTTGCGCAACCGGCTCGACGGGCTGGTCAATGACGTATTCGTGGCGCTGGCGCGAGTCGAGGACGCGGCGATGCGGGAGGAGTTCCCGGGCGAGGAGTTCGGCGCGGATTTCATCGGCCGGGTCGCGCAACATTCGCAGGCGCCGGAGCTGGTGGCCCCGTGTCTGGGGGTCAGTGTGCGCGTCGCCGAGAACCGGGTCGTGACGGCCCTGGAGCTTGCGGAGCGGGCCCCGGAGCTGGTGGCGGAGATGCGGTCGGGTCGATTGGATGCGTTCCGGGCGGGCCTGATCCATCAGGAGCTCTCGGACGCGCCCGGGCACATCGAAGACCTGATCATCGAGCGGCTGATCGCGCGGGCGGACCGGGCCGGCGGCTGGCGCGAGAGCGCGGGCCCCGTGCTGCGGCGCACCCGCAGCGTGCTGGCGACATTGGCTCCTGAGGTGCTCGCCGCCCGGGTTGCGGCCGCGCGGGATCAGCGGGGGTTGCACAAGCGCGGGCAGTCCGAATGCCTGGATCGCTGGGACGGGCTCTATCACGTCGAAGACTCCCGGATGGCGTGGGCCGCCATCGACGACCTCGCCCACGAACTGGTGAAATCGGGACAGGCGGACAATGTGGCGCAGGCGCGCGCCGATGCGCACATGGCGTTGCTTCTCGGGCATTGCGACGCGACGGTGCACCTGCACGCCACCACCCCCGCCGGACAGGCAGCCGAGCTGAGCGTCGTCCAGGCAGCCGCGGCGACGGTGCACCTGCACGCCACCACCCCCGCCGGACAGGCAGCCGAGCTGCGCGTCGTCCAGGCAGCCGCGGCGCCGGTGCCCGCCCCCGATTCCGGGCAAGACTCGTATCGGACTGGGCCCGACGCTGTGCGTGAGCGGACGGAGGGCTCGGGCCCTCCCACGAAGGGCTCGGGCCATCCGACGAAGGCGGAGCCGGTGATCGAGGTCGGCGGATTCGGCGGTCCCGGGTTCGTGCATGTGCGCCGCAGGTGGCTCGCCGATGCCCTCGCCTCCGGGCGAGCCGTCATAGACGAGCCCGTGACCTGTCATCCCGACTCCGGCGCCATCCTCGACGGCGCCATCGCCAAGGGGTTCACCCGCGCGAGCACCCGCCGTGTCACCGGCGACCAGACGGATCCGCGCTATCGGATCCCCGAGTCGATGGCCAGGCTGGTCCGGTTCCGGGACCGGCAATGCCGCTTCCCCGGGTGCGCGATCAGTTCCCGCTTCTGCGACCTCGACCACGTCATCGCCTGGCCGGACGGGCCGACCAGCCCGGCGAACCTGATGGCCCTCTGCCGACGACACCACCGGCTCAAGCAGTCACCCGGCTGGTCGGTCGCGATCCACCCCGACCTGACCGTCACCTGGACCGACCCGGTCGGCCGGACGCACACCAGCTACCCCAGCGACCACCTGGGCATCCTCGAGGACGCGCAGCTCACGGTCGACGACCCCGCGTCCATCTCCGTTGCCGCAGTCACGGCATACGGCCCACTCAGCCCTCTCGAAGATCGCCTCACCCGCCTGTTCGCGGCATAGGCAGGCTCGGCGCGATCTCCCGTGCCAGCATGGTGCGATGGACGTCCCCGAGCCGCTGATCGGACAACCCGACCGGCACTGGGCCGCGGCAGCCCGGGCGCTCGACCCGTGGGGGCACCGATGACCCCGCAGCCGGGCGCCGATCCCACGGGGATGCGGGTGGTCCCGCTCGGGCCGCAGACGTGGGCGGAGTTCGCCGAGTTGGTGCGCCGCAACAACGGCATCTTCGGCGGGTGCTGGTGCATCGGCTTCCACCTGGAGCGCAAGCTGGTGCTCGACCACGAGGTGGCCAAGCGCGATCTGGTCTTCAGCGATGCGGCCCACGCCGCCCTGGTCCTGGACGAGAGCGGCCGGGCCCATGCCTGGGCGCAGTTCGGGTCCGTCGACGAACTCCCGGGAATCAAGCACAGGCGCGCCTACGACAAGGAGCCACCACCGGTCCCGGACTGGCGGATCACCTGTGTCTACGTCGACCCGAAGCATCGCGGCCGCGGCCTGGCGAGACTCGCGGTCGAGGGCGCACTCGACCTCATCGCCGCGGCCGGCGGCGGCCGCGTCGAGGCGATCAGCGAGACCACCGACGGCCGCGTGGCCCACGGGCGCTTCCTGTTCTCCGCGACGGCCGAACTCCTCGAGGACCTCGACTTCACCCGGGTGCGTCAAGTCGGAAAGCACGCCTGGATCCTGTCCCGGGTGGTCGCCGCACCTCAGGCCTGAGGCGCAGGGATCAGGCCGGCCAGGCCGAGTGGGTCCAGGCCCGGGGGCCGGCGGCGAAGGCGCCGCGCACGTGCCGGGCCGGACTCGCCCACTCGCTCGTATGCCGCGTGGTCGCCTCCACAGCACCCCCGCCGCCCGTCGCGGTCAGGACGGCGACGACGACCGCGAGTTCCTCGGCCGTGGGGTTGCCGGCGAGCACCCGCAGGACGGGGGCCGATGCGGGGTCGGGAGCGGGCGGCATACGGTCGGTCACAGCGGGATGTTCCCGTGCTTCTTGGGCGGCAGACTCTGGCGTTTGTTGCGCAGCGCCCGCAGAGCCCGGGTGACATTCATCCGCGTGTTGGACGGGGTGATGACGGTGTCGATATAGCCGCGCTCGGCCGCGATATAGGGATTGGCGAGGGTGTCCTCGTATTCGGTGACGAACCGCTGCCGCACTGCGGCGATGTCCTCGCCGGCCTTCTGCGCGGCGGCGATCTCCTTGCGATAGAGGATGTTGACCGCGCCCTGGGCGCCCATGACGGCGATCTGCCCGGTCGGCCAGGCGAGGTTGATGTCGGCGCCAAGGTGCTTGGAGCCCATGACGTCATAGGCCCCGCCATAGGCCTTGCGGGTGATGACGGTGACCTTGGGGACGGTGGCCTCGGCATACGCATAGATGAGCTTGGCGCCGCGGCGGATGATGCCATTCCACTCCTGGTCCGTCCCCGGGAGGAAGCCAGGGACATCGACGAAGGTCAGCACCGGCACATTGAAGGCATCACAGGTCCGGACGAACCGGGCCGCCTTCTCGGAGGCGTCGATGTCGAGGGTTCCGGCGAACTGCATCGGCTGGTTGGCGACGATCCCGACGCTGCGCCCCTCGATCCGCCCGAAGCCGACGAGGATATTGGGCGCATAGAGCGCCATCACCTCGAGGAACTCCTCGTCGTCGACGACATGCTCGATGACGACTTTCATGTCATAGGGCTGGTTGGCCGAGTCCGGGATGAGGGTGTCGAGTTCACGGTCGAGGTCGGTGACGTCGAGGTCGCTCTCGATGCCGAAGCTCGGCGGCTCCTCGAGGTTGTTGGACGGCAGATAGGACAGCAGCGCCTTGACATAGTCGATGGCGTCCGCCTCGTCCGTCCCGAGGTAATGCGCGTTGCCGGACTTCGTGTTGTGCGCGCGTCCACCACCGAGGTCCTCCATCGCGACCTCTTCGCCGGTGACCGTCTTGATGACGTCGGGGCCGGTGATGAACATGTGCGAGGTCTTGTCGACCATGACCGTGAAGTCGGTGATCGCCGGCGAATAGACGGCGCCGCCCGCGCACGGGCCCATGATCAGCGAGATCTGGGGGATGACGCCGGAGGCGAGGACATTGCGATAGAAGATCTCGCCATAGAGCCCGAGGGAGACCACGCCCTCCTGGATGCGCGCGCCGCCGGAGTCGTTGAGCCCGACGACCGGGCACCCGATCTTCATGGCGAAGTCCATGACCTTGACGATCTTCTCGCCGAAGACCTCACCGAGCGACCCGCCGAAGACCGTGAAGTCCTGGGCGAACACGGCGACCGTCCGCCCGTCCACCTGGCCATACCCCGTGACGACACCGTCGCCATACGGCCGGTGCTTCTCCTGGCCGAACTGGTTGCTGCGGTGGCGGGCGTACTTGTCCATCTCGATGAACGTGCCCTCGTCGAGCAGCATGGCGATCCGCTCGCGCGCGGTCATCTTGCCCTTGGCATGCTGCTTCTCGACGGCCCCCACCGAGCCGGCGTTGGCGACCTCGGCGACCCGGCGCTTGAGGTCCGCAAGCTTGCCCTTGGTCGTATGGAGGTCGATGTCGGGAGCGACGTCTTCGGCGGCCATGCGCCGAGCCTAGCGTTGCCTCATGCGCGCGCCACTCACGAGTGACCTGATCGGGCCCTGGACGGCCGAGACGTCCGTCACGGAGGTCGTCGTCCTCGACCGGATCGACTCCACCAACGCCGAGGTCCAGCGCCGCGGCCGGATCGGCCTGGCGGTCCTCGCGGAGACCCAGACGGCCGGCCGCGGTCGCCTCGGGCGGGTCTGGCAGGACGTGCCGTATGCCGGTCTGGCCGTCAGCGTCCTCCTCCCGGTTCCGCGGGCGAATCCGGGCTGGGTTCCGCTCGCCACCGGTCTCGCGCTGCGGCAGGCGGTTCTCGACGCGACGGGGTATGCCGCAGACCTCAAGTGGCCCAACGACCTCCTCGATCCGGGGTCGGGCCGCAAACTCGCCGGCATTCTCTGCGAATTGATCCCCGCCGGTGTGGTCATCGGCGCCGGCCTCAACATCGACCACGCCGAGGCCGAACTCCCGGTCCCGACGGCGACCTCGCTCGCCCTCGTCCGCACTCCGCAGGAGGCGGGGGTGGCGAGCCGGGAGGAACTCGCGGGGAGGTTCCTGCGGGAGGTGGCCCTGCGGCATACGGCCCTGATGGCGGGTGGGGACGCGGCGGCACGACTGCGCGCCGACTATCGCGCCGCCTGCGCCACGCTCCACAGCCGTGTCGTCGTCGAGGAGGGTGGGCGGCGCTGGGAGGGGGAGGCGGTCGCGGTGGACGACCTGGGTCGGCTGGTTGTTGACGGCCCGGCGGGACGCGCTACGGTTTCTGCGGGTGACGTCCATCACGTTCGCCCTCTGACCTAGGCGGACCCGCCCGCAGGAGGCCACCGGTGGAGGAGGAGCCAGGTCCCGGCGACCGGGTCCTCGAGCAGTTGCAGCGGCGCCTCCTCGGCGATCCCGTGACCCTCGAGGAGCGCCGCACGACCGAGGACGAACTGATCCCGGCGGCACGTCGGTTCTGGCATGCCCTCGGCTTCCCCCAGCCCCAGGACTGGGACGAGATGGACTTCACCGAGGCCGACGCTCGGGCGCTCGACCGGATCATCGGGCTGGTCGACGAGGGAATCCTCGGCCGCGAACTCGCCCTGTCGATGACCCGCGCGGTCGCGCGGTCGACCGAGCGGCTCGCGGTGTGGCAGGCGCAACTCGTCGCCGAGAGCCTGCTGCCCGAGTCCGGGGAGGATGTCGACATAGGCCGGGCCGATCCCGCGGTCGCGACCGCCCTGGCGAGCAGCTTCTTCTATCTCGCCGACGAGCTCGAGCCCCTGCTCACCTATGCGTGGCGCCGCCACCTCATGGCCGCGCTGACCCGGATCATGAGTGATGCCGCACCGGAGCACGAGGAGGGAATCGGGACCACGCGCGTCGTCGGCTTCGCCGACCTGGTCAACTTCACGGCAGTGGTGCGCCGGGCCAGTGAGCGACAGCTGGCGACGATGGTCCAGCGCTTCGAGCGCCTCGCCTCCGATGTCGTGACGGCCCACGGCGGACGGGTCATCAAGACGGTCGGCGACGAGGTGCTGTTCGTCGCCGTCGAACCTCTCGCTGGGACGGCCATCGCGCTCGACCTCGTCGACGCGATGGCCGAAGAACCCATGCTCCCGCAGGTCCGCGTCGGAGTCTCCTATGGCCCGGTGCTCTCCCGGATGGGCGATGTGTTCGGCACCACCGTGAACCGCGCCTCCCGGCTCACCGCCGTCGCGCCGACGGGCCGGGTCCTCGCAGACGAGCCACTGGCGGCCCGACTCGCCGCGCTGTCCGGCTTCGACCTCCACCCCCTGCGGCGCCGCCACCTGCGCGGGATCGGCCTGGTCACGCCGTGCGATGTCACCAGATCCCGAGGGGCGCGGGTGCCGAATGCGCTGGTCGGCGCCTGAACCAGGTCAGCGGCTCACGGGTCGACCTCCTACCATGCGGTCATGACCCGGGTGTTGCTCGCCGAGGACGACGAGGCGATCTCCGATCCCCTCCATCGGGCGCTCACACGCGAGGGCTACGACGTCGAGGTCGCCGCGAACGGCGAGACGGCGCTCGACCGCGCCCTTCGCGGAGTCGATCTCGTCGTGCTCGATCTCGGCCTGCCTCGTCTCGACGGCTTGGAGGTATGCCGCCGGCTTCGGGCCGCAGGGTCGGCTGTCCCGGTGCTCATCCTCACCGCGCGCGCCGACGAAGTCGACACGGTCGTCGCCCTGGACGCCGGCGCCGACGACTATGTCACCAAGCCCTTCCGTCTCGCCGAACTCATCGCCCGCACGCGTGCGCTCCTCCGCCGTGGGCCGATCGAGAACATGGACGGCGCGAACGTTCTCGTCGTCGACACGGAGGCGCGGCGGGCGTATCTCCATGGCGAGGAACTGCACCTGACCGGCAAGGAGTTCGCCGTCCTGGAGCTCCTCTATCGCGAGCGGGGCAAGGTCGTGCCCCGGGACCAGCTCATGCGCGAGGTGTGGGATGCCGTCTGGTACGGCTCGACCAAGACGCTCGACATGCACATCTCCTTCCTGCGCCGCAAACTCGGGGACGATGCGGCCCAGCCCCGGCACATCACGACCGTCCGTGGGATCGGGTTTCGTCTCGATCTTGACCCCGACTGAGTTCCGGTGCGGCCCGTTCTCGTCCGCTCGATGACGATCGCCGTGGGCGCGGCGCTACTCGCGATGACCATCCCGACGCTGGCGACCCTGCTGGTGTTCGCCATCCGGGAGCCGGGCCAGCGCTTCATCTACAACCGGGTGACCGGACCCCAGCTCGCATTCGGGATCGTCGTCACCTTCGCCGTGCTCGGTCTGCTCGCGCTCTGGCTGGGGCTGCTCGTGGCCCGTCGTGAAGCCGAACGGCTGGGGGCGCCACTGACCGAGCTGAGCACCATGGCCGAGCGACTGCGCGAAGGCACGGGCACCCTCGAGCCCCTCACGACCGGGATCGTCGAGGTGGACCGGATCAGCCAGGTGCTCGCGGCGAGTTCCAACGAGATGACCCGGGCGCTCATCGCCGAGCGGGAGTTCGCCTCCAACGCGAGCCACCAGTTGCGCACGCCACTCGCGGCGCTGCTGCTGCGCCTCGAGGAGATCGCCCTCACCGACGATCCGGTCGTCGTCCGCGAGGAGGCGCAGATCGCGATGGCCCAGGTGGACCGGCTCAGTGGCGTGGTGGACGACCTTCTCGGCCAGCCGCGGCGCGGCCCACAGCCGCGCAGCATCGTCTCCCTGGACTCGGTCCTCGCGACGCTGCAGCGCGAATGGCAGCCGGCTTTCGCCAACGCGCGCCGCAGCATGCGGGTGGCGGGCCAGCGCGGGCTGCGGGTCCAGATCAGCCGGGCCGCCCTCACCCAGATCCTCTCCACCCTCGTCGAGAACTCCCTCGCCCACGGCCGGGGAACCCTCTCGGTCGACGCCCGCCGAAGTGGCCCGTCGGTCATCGTCGAGGTGAGCGACCAGGGAAGCGGGATCCCCGCCGAGCTCGCTCCGCGCATCTTCGAGCGGCGGGTCTCCTCCAAGGGCAGCGGCCTGGGGCTCGCTCTGGCGCGCGACCTCGCCGAGCAGAACTACGGACGGCTGGAACTGGTGCGCGCCGAGCCCGCGGTGTTCGCGTTGTTCGTCTCCGAGGCCGAGGCCGAGGCGCCGTCCTCGAGCTCGCCTGAGAAGACGAACGCGCGATAAGCCCAGAACCGGAAGAGGGTGCCGAGGGCGATGCCGACGATATTGGCGACATTGTCGGCGAGCAGGGTCTTCTGGCCGAGGCCGTAGTGAGAGAACGCGATCGCGCCCGCCCCGATGGCCAGCGCGACACCATTGGTCAGGACGAACAGCGAGAACTCGTGATGCGCCGCTCGATTGCGGCGGTGCCGGAAGGTCCACTCGCGGTTGCCGATCCACGCGAAGACCGTCGCGACGCTCGCGGAGACGATCTTGGCCGTGGTCGGCTTGTCCTCCATGACCGTGTGACGCAGGAGGTTCATCACGCCGACGTCGATGACGAAGGCGATCGCGCCGATGATGCCGAATTTGAGCACCTCGCGCCAGATCGTCGAGAGCGCCCCCTGCAGCCAGGCGGTCAGTCGGGACGAGGAGGGGGTCACCGCACCACCTTAAGCGTCCAGTCTGTGCGCGGCCGGTATCCTCACGCCTCGTGGACCAACCCGCCGCGACTCGGCCCCTCCGGTCTCCGGGCGGGTTCCCGGTCGTCGGGATCATCGGCGGCGGGCAGCTGGCCCGTATGTGCGCGGGGCCGGCCGCCGAACTCGGCCTCACCCTCGCGGTCCTCGCCGAGGCGCACGACGCGTCCGCGGCTCAGGTGGTGCGGTGCGCGCCGGTGGGGGACCACACCGACGTCGAGTCGGTTCTCGAGTTCGCCGCGGATTGCGACGTGGTCACCTTCGACCACGAGCACGTTCCGCCGGATGTTCTCGCCGCGCTGGTCGAGGCCGGGGCGCGGCTCCACCCGTCGCCCGAGGCGCTCGTGTTCGCCCAGGACAAGGTGGCGATGCGGGTGCGGCTGGGGGAGATCGGCATACCGTGTCCGCGGTGGCGGGCGGTCAAGAGCGCCGAGGAGGCGGAGGACTTCGGGGCCGAGGTCGGCTGGCCGCTGATCGCCAAGGCCCCACGCGGGGGGTATGACGGGAAAGGCGTCCTCGTGGCGGACTCGCCCGCCGACCTGGCCGGCTGGCTGGCGAACGGACCCGTGCTCCTCGAGGAGCAGGTCGAGTTCCACCGGGAACTCGCCGTGCTGCTCGCCCGGTCGCCCTCGGGCCAGGCGGCGACGTGGCCGGTCGTCGAGACCGTCCAGACCGAGGGGATCTGCACGGAGGTCATCGCCCCCGCTCCGGGACTCGACGCCGGATTGGCGGCGCGGGCGACCGAGGCGGGACTGCGGATCGCCGGCGAACTCGGGGTCACGGGCGTGCTCGCCGTCGAACTGTTCGACGTCGACGGGGAGCGGTTCGTCGTCAACGAGTTGGCGATGCGGCCGCACAACAGCGGCCATTGGAGCATGGACGGGGCGGTGACCGGGCAGTTCGAGCAGCACCTGCGGGCCGTGCTCGACCTGCCGCTGGGGTCGCCGCGCACACGCGAGCCGGTGACGGTCATGGCCAATATCCTCGGTGGGGAGCATGAGGAGCTGTATTCGGCATACCGGCATGTCATGGCGCGCGATCCCGCGGTCAAGGTCCATCTCTATGGCAAGGGTGTGCGCCCGGGACGCAAGATCGGGCACGTCAACGTCAGTGGGACCGACGCGGCGGAATTGGCCGAGCGCGCGCAGCATGCCGCGGACTACATCAGAGGAGTGATCACCGAATGACTGCACCCATCGTCGGGGTCGTCATGGGCAGCGACAGTGACTGGCCCGTGCTCGAGCAGGCGGCGATCGCATTGGCGGAGTTCGGGATTGCGTATGAGGCGGATGTCGTCTCCGCGCACCGCATGCCCGAGGACATGATCCGCTATGGCCGGGAGGCCGCCGGGCGCGGGGTGCGGGTTCTCATCGCCGGTGCCGGTGGGGCCGCCCACCTGCCGGGGATGCTCGCCTCGGTCACGCCCCTGCCGGTCATCGGGGTGCCCGTTCCACTGAGCTACCTCGACGGGATGGACTCGCTGCTCTCGATCGTCCAGATGCCCGCCGGGGTTCCGGTGGCGACGGTCTCGATCGGCGGAGCGCGCAACGCGGGACTGTTGGCGGCACGGATCCTCGCCAGCGGCACGGACGCGGAAGCCGTCCGGGTGCGCGAGGCGATGGTGAGCTTCCAGTCGGCGCTGCGGGACACGGCATACGCCAAGGGGGCGGCACTGCGCGCCCGGGCGCGCGCCGCTTGGGCCTGAGTCTCAGTTGCCGGGGGCGATCCGCGGGAACTCGATCCGCGGGCAGGTGTCCATGACGACACCGATCCCGGCGCGCCGGGCGCGCTCGGCGGCCGCGGGGTCGACGACGCCCTTCTGCATCCAGATCGCGTCGATGTCGAGGCGCTCCTTGTTGGCGATCGCCTCGTCGACGACCGCCCCGACCCGGCTGGAGTTGACGAAGCACTCGACGACCTTGAGGTCGGTGCCGTCGGGCAGGTCACTCAAGCTCGCGTAGCCCTGCTCGCCGTGGACCGTCTCGGCGCTGGGGTGGATCGGGATGATGACCTTGCCATGCTCGTGCTTGAGCCAGCGCGAGACCTTCCACGCGTCGCGGTCGCGATTGGCGGAGAGGCCGACGACCGCCCACACTCCCGGATCGAAGAGCAGTTTGCGGATGAGGTCGGGGTCGTTCTGGTGCGCCATCGCCATCGGGCCAGTGTGGCAGGCCCGGCGGTCAGTCGGAGCCGAAGAGGTCGCGGGTATAGACCTTGTCATCGACCTCGGCCAGCTCGCGGGTGCGGCGGTTGGCGACGATGAGGTCGCTGCGCGCTGTGAACTCGGCGAAGTCCCGCACGACCTCGGAGCCATAGAAGCGGTCGTCCGCGAGCTCGGGCTCATAGACGATGACCGAGATCCCCTTGGCCTTGATCCGCTTCATGATCCCCTGGACGCTCGAGGAGCGGAAGTTGTCGGAGCCGGCCTTCATGATGAGCCGATAGATCCCCACCGTCTGCGGGCGGCGGGACACGATGTCGCTGGCGACGAAGTCCTTGCGCGTCGTGTTGGCGTCGACGATCGCGCTGATGAGGGTCTGGGGGACGTCGCGATAGTTCGCCAGGAGTTGCCTGGTGTCCTTGGGCAGGCAGTAGCCGCCATAGCCGAAGGACGGGTTGTTGTAGTGCGTGCCGATCCGCGGGTCGAGACCGACGCCGTCGATGATCTGTCGGGTGTCGAGGCCGTGGGTGGAGGCGAAGGTGTCGAGCTCGTTGAAGTAGGCCACGCGCATGGCGAGGTAGGTGTTGGCGAACAGCTTGATCGCCTCGGCCTCGGTCGAGCCGGTGAGGAGAACGGGGGTGGCGTCGTCCTCGCTCGCCGCCACGAGGAGATCGGCGAAGCGCCTTCCCCGCTCACTGACCTCGCCGACGACGATCCGCGACGGGTGGAGGTTGTCGTGGAGGGCACGGCCCTCGCGGAGGAACTCGGGGGAGAAGAGGAGGTTGCCGGTTCCCAGGCGCTCGCGGGTCGCCGCGGTGAATCCGACCGGGATCGTCGACTTGACGACCATGACCGCGGCGGGGTTGATCCGCATGACGTCGCGGATCACGGACTCGACCGACCGGGTGTCGAAGTAGTTCGTCACCTCGTCATAGTTCGTGGGGGTGGCGATGATGACGAACTCGGCCTCGGCATACGCCTCCTCCGGGATCGTCGTGAAGGCGAGATCGAGGTGTTCCTCGGCGAGGAAGCGCTCGATGTCGGGATCGCTGATCGGGCTGCGTCCGGAGCGCAGGAGCGCGATCTTGGCGGCGTCGATGTCGTGGGCGACGACGTGATTGTGGCGGGCGAGCAGGACAGCCAGGGAGAGGCCGACATACGAGGTGCCGACGACGGCGATCCGGGCGGGGGAGGTGGGTGCCACGAGCGGGAAGTCTATGTCGGGGCGGAAGGGTAGCGTCTGGCCCATGAGGTTCGGCATCTTCGTCCCGCAGGGCTGGCGCTTCGACCTGGCCGGCATCGATCCCGCCCAGCACTGGGGGGTCATGGCCGGCCTGGCCAGGCGCTTCGACGGCAACCACGACTGGGAGTCGATCTGGGTCTATGACCACTTTCACACGGTCCCCGTGCCGAGCGAGGAGGCGACGCACGAGGCGTGGACGCTCATGGCGGCGTTCGCGGGGGTCACCGGGAGGGTGCGGCTGGGGCAGATGTGCACGTGCATGAGCTACCGCGATCCGGCCTATCTCGCCAAGGTCGCCGCGACCGTCGACGTCGTCTCCGAGGGGCGGCTCGAGATGGGCATCGGGGCGGGGTGGTATGAGGACGAGTGGCGCGCCTATGGCTACGGCTTCCCCGGCGCGGGGGAGCGGCTGGCGCGGCTGCGCGAGGGCGTCGAGATCTTCCGGCAGATGTGGACCACCGGCCGGGGAACGTATGCCGGGGAGCACTACCAGGTCGACGGCGCCCGGTGCTATCCCCGGCCCCTGCAGGGGACGAGCGCACCGGGGTCGGCGCGCAACGGCATACCGATATGGGTCGCGGGGGGTGGCGAGCGCAAGACGCTGCGGATCGCGGCGGAGTATGCCGACTACACGAACTTCGACGGGGCGCCCGAGGGGTTCGCGGCGAAGTCGGAGATCCTCCGGCAGCACTGCGCCGACATCGGGCGGGACTTCGGCGAGATCGTCCGGTCAGCGAACTACAACGTCGTCATCGGGGAGACGTCCCGGGAGGTCGCGGACCGCATCGACTGGCTCGTCGACCATCTGCGCAAAGCCGGTGTGCCGCAGGACGTCATCGACAGGCAGCGGCCGGGGATCGAGAACGGGCCCGCGGTCGGGACTCCGGAGCAGATCGTCGAGCGGCTCGCGTCGCTGGAGGCGCTCGGAATGACCTATGCGATCACGTACTTCGCCGAGGCGGCATACGACCTCTCGGGGGTGGAGTTGTTCGAGCAGCAGGTCATCCCCGCGCTCGCCGACGTCCGGCCGGAGGAGGAGCACCACCACCGCTGGCACCTGCCCGGGTTCAACTGACCCACCAGCGCAGCCCCGGGCCACGGTGAGGGCGGCGATGCGGGCGCGCAGCGTCGGCCGGATCACAGGGGAGTCGGGTCACAGGGGCGGGCACGGCGTGGCGGGGCGGGTCTAGTCTGCGGAGGGTGAACCCTGACTTCGACGGCTTCCGCCTCAACGACGACCACCGGGCCATCCGCGACGCCGTGCGCGACATCGCCAAGGACAAGATCGCGCCATACGCCGCGGATGTCGATGAGAACGCGCGCTATCCCCAGGAGGCGCACGACGCGCTCATCGAGAGCGAGTTCTTCGCGCCGCACGTCCCGGAGGCGTATGGCGGGGTGGGCGCCGACGCGCTCGCGACGTGCATCGTCATCGAGGAGGTCGCCCGGGCCGATGTGTCCGCCTCGCTGATCCCGGCGGTCAACAAGCTCGGGTCGATGCCGGTCATCCTCGGGGGGAGCGAGGAGATCAAGCAGGCCTACCTCCCGCGGCTCGCGGCGGGCGAGGCGTTCGCCTACGGACTCTCGGAACGGGAGGCGGGCAGCGACACCGCCGGTATGACGTGTCAGGCCCGCGACAACGGCGACGGCACCTTCACCCTCAACGGCGGCAAGGCGTGGATCACCAATGCCGGTGTGGCGGAGCTCTATACGGTCATGGCGGTGACCGACCCGGAGGGGCGCCGCGGCGCCAATGTGTCGGCGTTCGTCGTCGAGAAGTCCGACCCGGGGTTCACCTTCGGTGAGAAGGAGCGCAAACTCGGGATCAAGGGATCGCCGACGCGGGAACTGCTCTTCGACAACTGCACGATCCCGGCGGACCGGATGATCGGGGCACGCGGCGAGGGACTCAAGATCGCGCTGAAGACCCTCGACCACACCCGGATCACGATCGGCGCCCAGGCGGTCGGGGTGGCGCAGGGGGCGCTCGACGTCGCGGTCGCCTATGTCAAGGAGCGCAAGCAGTTCGGGAAGGCGATCGCGGAGTTTCAGGGGTTGCAGTTCATGCTCGCCGACATGGCGATGGAACTGGAGGCGGCCCGGCAGCTGGTGTATGTCGCGGCGGCGAAGTCCGAGCGGGGTGACCGGGACCTGTCGTTCTTCGGAGCGGCGGCGAAGTGCTTCGCCTCCGATGTCGCGATGAAGGTGACGACGGACGCGGTCCAGTTGCTGGGTGGGGCCGGATATGTCAAGGACTTCCCGGTCGAGCGGATGATGCGCGACGCCAAGATCACGCAGATCTATGAGGGCACCAACCAGGTCCAGCGCATCGTCATGGCGCGGCAGGTGCTCGGGCGCTGATCGGACGCAGGTTGAACCGCGCGGGGAAGCGTGGTGTTGGGGGCAGAAGTCACGTCATGAAAATCACCCTGCGCTCGCTTCTCTCTTGGTCCTTGGTGGGCATGACTGTCGCTGCCTGTGCACCTTCGGGAGGCATCGCTGGCGAAGAACGTGCTCAGGTCGAGCGCGATCTTGGTGCCTGCGTGCAGGGGATCCCAGGCGAGCAGCAAGGCACGAAAGTCCTGTTCGATCGCGAGCATCTGCGCCGGGTACGACTATTGAGCGGGGATCTGCCCAAGGATTTCGACGTGACGAGAATGGTCGATCTGCCGCTATCCATAGACTCGGCTGATCAGCCTGATGACGTGGGAACCTCCGAACCGTTCATATCCACGCCTCGAATATCGCCGGGCTGAGGTGGGCTTGGGCGCATAGTGCGGAGGTCTATGCCGGGATCGACAGCGCGGGCTACCAGCGCGTGGCATATGTTCTGGTTGATCCCGCCGACGGTGATCCGTTCTTCATCGGGACTGTGCGTTCGAGGGCCTCACCGAGCCGTATCGGGCTCGGCTCGGTGACACCTACGCCAGCGCGATCACGAATCTGGCGCGTCGGGGCGCGCCCCAGCAGGTATCGACCCCTTCCCGGACGGCTGCGGTGCTCAACCCCGACGTCACCGACCCGAAAGTCCTCGCCTCGTTGCGGCTAGCAGCCGTGCGCTTCGTCGTGCCCGAGAGCTGGCGCGGCACGGCATACGCCCTGGGGACAGCCATCCCGGCCGGATTGAACGATGCGGTTGCCCTGAACGGAGCCTTCTCGGAGGACGATGGCGCCCTTCCAGAGTTGACGACCTACCTGCCGGCGGATGGTGAAGTCGAGGTTTGGCTCAAGACCCTGGACGCGCATCCGCAGGGCGTGCTGCTGGGCAGCATTCCGGTGACAGCGTGGGGCCGGGACACCGAAGACGACGTTCTGACAATCACGGTCAAGACGGAGCAGACTGCCGAGGACGCGGCCGCGTCGCCTCACGTCACCCTTTCCGCGTCGCTGAAACCAGTGAAGTAGCCGAAGGGCCAGGGACGCCTCATCAGGAGGTCGAGGGGGCAGTGACGGTCGAGTCGGTGCGCAACTGCTGGAACAGCGCGCTGGCCGCGGCGGCGTCCCACTGAACCGCGAGGCCGGCGGGTGTCTGCAGACCGGCGTCGGCGACCGGGACCGTCACCGAATGCCCCTTGCCCTGGGAGATCGTCCGCAGGCCGAGGAAGGCGGACGCGGTCTCCGTCATCGAGTCGTCCTCGCCGACGGCCACAGCGGAGGCGGCCGAGGTGCCCGCCGAGTGCAGCCTCCATGGCAGCAGGACGGTCGTCGGCGTCGCGACCTTGCCCATGAGGGCGCTGAGGAACTGCCGTTGGCGCTTGACCCGGCCGAGGTCACCCTCGGGGTCGGAGTAGCGCATCCGGACATAGCCGAGCGCGTTCTTTCCGTTGAGCGTCTGACAGCCCGCGGGCAGGTCGATATGCGCCTTCTCGTCGTTGATCGGTGCCTTGAGGCACATCCGGACCCCGCCGACGGAGTCGACGAGCTTGGCGAAACCGCCGAACCCGATCTCGACATACCCATCGATCCGCAGCCCGGTCGCCTTCTCGACGGTCTCGGACAGCAGCGGCGCACCGCCGATGGAGAAGGCGGCGTTGATCTTGTTCATCCCGTGGCCGGGAATCTCGACATACGAGTCGCGCGGGATCGAGAGCAGGGTGGGATCGCCGTCGCCCGTGTGGAGCACCATGATCGTGTCGGTCCGCGCGCCCTCCGCCATGCCGGTGCCGAGTTCGTTGCGCTGCTGCGGCGTGAGGTCGGAGCGGGCGTCAGAGCCGACCATGAGCGTGTTGTGCCCCTTGGTCGCGGCGATGTGCCCGGACGCGGGCGTGTCGGCGACCCGGCCGACGTGCGACCAGCTCGAGTTCACGGCCCAGGCTTCGGCGCCGCCCCAGGCGAGGACGAGGGAGAGGGCGGCGAGGAGGCTGGTGCGCACGCGATGCCGCTTGCGCGGCGGCTTCGGTGCGACGAGCCCGGGCCGTCCGGTGGGCACGCGCGGGGGGCCGTCGGGTCGCCGTGGTGGCACGGTGTGGGGTTCGGTGGGCGCGACGGTGGAGGTCGTCGACGAAGTGCGTGGCCCGATAGGGATGGCCGTCGCCTCGTCACGGGCCGCGGGCATCGCCTGGGTCCGGACGGGATCGGTCTCGAGCCACTCCGTGCGAGCCGACGCCGGCACGACGCCGATGGGGCGGGTCCGGTCGCCGAGACGGCGCTGGCGCGGGCCGGTCGGCGGCGGGGGCGCGGCGCCGCGGTGTCGCGGGGTCGGACCGGTGCGGCGCCCCTGGGGGATGGCCCGAACCTCGTCGGAGCGCTCGGGCCGGCCAGGGGTGCGGTCGGTCATGCTTGACAGGGTAGACGCCGCACCTGCACCTGACTGGGCAGCGGCGCGCCGGTGGGGCGCGCGAGGTGAGCGGGCGGCATACCCGATAATCGCGGACGTGCCCACCGCCGAAACCGCGCCCGCGCCGGCCTGGCCGACCGTGTCGGTGGTGGTGCCCGTCCTGAACGAGGAGGCGCATCTCGCCGACGCGGTGGCGATGATCGCGGGGCAGGACTATCCGGGGCCGGTCGAGATCGTCCTTGCTCTGGGGCCGTCGAAGGATCGGACCGACGAAGTGGCCGCAGGCCTCGCGGCGGCGGATCCGCGGGTGCGGACCGTCAGGAATCCGAGCGGGCGGACGCCGGCCGCGCTCAACGCCGCCATCGCTGCCTCGACCGGGGAGATCGTCGCGCGGGTGGACGGGCACGCGGAGATTCCGGCGGACTATCTGCGGATCGCGGTCCGGACGCTTCGGGAGGAGAACGCCGACAATGTCGGCGGGGTGATGTATGCCGTTGGTCGCACCCCGTTCGAACGCGCGGTCGCTGCGGCGATGCGCAGCCGTCTGGGCGTCGGGAACGCGGCGTTCCACGTCGGCGGGACGCCCGGCGAGGCGGACACGGTCTATCTCGGGGTGTTCCGGCGGGCTGCGGTGGAGCGTGTGGGCGGCTTCGATGAGCACTTCCAGCGGGCTCAGGATTGGGAGATGAACCTGCGAATCCGTCGGACAGGTGGGCGGATCTGGTTCACCCCCGACCTCGTCGTCACGTATCGGCCGCGCAGCAGTCCGCGAGCGCTGGCCCGGCAGTACTTCCAGTACGGCACCTGGCGGCACGTCATCGCCCGCCACCACGCAGGGTCGATCAACCTGCGCTATCTCGCGCCGCCGGCGATGGTGGTCGGGACGCTGGGGGCGATCGTGGCCGGATTCTGGTGGCGGCCCGCGTGGGCCGTTCCGGCGACGTATGCCGCGGCCGTCGTCGCCGGGGGCGTCGCGATCTCGGCGGGCGAACCGGTCGGGGTCCGCGTCCGCACACCCCTCGCGTTGGCGATCATGCACTGGGCCTGGGGGGCCGGGTATCTCGCCAGCCCGCCCCGGCTCGCCCGCGAGCTCGCCTCCCCCCGTCGAGAGATCAAATAAGGGATCTCCTGTTGTTGGTGTGGGTCATTTTCGGCCGGGGAGGACCGGTTTGGTGTGGCCGAGGGAGAGGGTCATCAGGGCGATGAGGGGTCCGTGGCTGTGGAAGCCGTAGGGGGGTTGCGCCATACGGCAGGATCGTGGCGCAATGGCAGACCACCGCCGGTGTCGACGAGGACTCGGCGAGCCACGGCCGGACCCTCTCGGGATCCGCGCCCCGTGCTGGAAGGCAGCGCACATATGACCTCGATCCGATCCGTCCTCGCCGGCGTCGTCGGCGCCACCGCCGCCGTGGCCGTCGCGACGCCCGCGCAGGCCGCCGTGCCTCCGCCGCCGAAGCCGCCCATCACCATGCCGACGGCGGACGACGTCCCGATGCCCTATGAGGGGCAGAGCTTCTGCAGCCAGACGACCAAACCGGGGGTCGCCGACTTCGCCAAACTCGTCTCGGCCTACTACAGCCGCCCGACCTATGGCACGATCCGGCCGTGTCTGTCCGACGTGAGCGAGCACTACGACGGCCGGGCGCTCGACTGGATGCTCGACGTCAATAACCCGGCGGACAAGGCCATCGCCGACGCGGTGACCACCTGGCTGTCGGCGAAGGACGCGGCGGGCAACTACGGGTCGTGGGCGCGGCGCCTCGGCATCATGTACATCATCTGGAACCACAAGACGTGGAAGTCCTATCGGGACATCAACACGTGGACGACCTACACCGGCTCGGTCCCGCACACCGACCACGTCCACTTCAGCTTCGCCTGGGACGGCGCGTGCAAGCGGACGTCGTGGTGGACCGGGCGGGCCCTGACGGCCCCTAACCTCGCGACGTGCAGCACCACCCCGCTCGTCACCGTCGACACGGAGTTCACCAAGCTCAAGGACGTCGTCCTCGCGCTCGGGGCCACCGGGGACGCAGTCAAGGTCGCGCAGTCCAATCTCCCCGGCGTCGTGGTCGACGGTGACTTCGGGCCGCAGACACTCGCCGCGGTCAAAACCTTCCAGACGACGCACGGTCTCAAGGTCACCGGCCTCGTCACTCGCGCGGTCTGGAACACGATGGAACAGCTGCAGTACCCGCTCATCAAGTACCGCAAGACGGTCATCCTCAAGAGAGGCGCGACGGGCGATGCGGTCAAGGCCGCGGAGTGGGCCCTTCAACTCCCGCAGGACGGGATCTTCGGCGATGTGATGTTCCGGAAGGTCAAGAAGATCCAGACCAAATACGGCTTCACGCCAGACGGAGCGATCGGCCCGACGACGTGGGCGGCGCTCGACGCCGAGCTACGGTCGCGAATGCGGATGACCGAGGCCGGGCGGGAACTGGAGCGAGTCATCGACAAGGCCAAGGCCGACTACGCCCGGTTCGTCAAGTTGAGCGGCTGACCCCTTCGGCGTCGAGGCGTGCCGGCAGCCGGGCGGGGTCGGGGGCGATCGAGAGGACAAGGGAGCCGTCCGCGGCATACGTCCGCAGGGCGAGCCTGAGGAAGTCGCCGGCGTCGGTGGTCGCTGTGTGCACTCGCTCCCCGGGTGTCCCGCCCGTCACCACCACCATGCCGTATGCCGCATGCTCACCTCCCACGATCAGCGCCGGCGCGTCGTCGCTCGCCTCGTCGAACGGCTCGACGACGTCGGGGAAGGTCGCGAGATCCGCGGCCTCGTCGAGCACCCCGGCCGGCAGTGCCACCGGGCTGCGGCGGGCCAGCGCGGCCAGGGTCACCGCGATCACCGCCGCGCCGCCCCAGGAGTCCGCGCCCGCCGCGGCCCGGTCGCCTGTCGTCACGGCCACGTCTGCCGAGGTGGCCTCACCGAGCGGCGGGAGAAGGACGGCGGCGCCGGTGCGCCATACGGCCAGCGCCCAGTAGAGCGTTCGCCAGTGTGGCGGCAGGTCGAGGGCGACGACGCTCCCGGGACCGACCTCGAACTCGTCCTGCAGCAGGTTCGCCGCCTTGGCGACCCAGTTGGCGAGGACGCGCGCGGACAACTCGATCCGCTCCCCGGTGCCATCGTCATAGCACGTGATCCGGGGCCGGGCCGGATCGGAACGCAGGAGGGCGGGCAGCAGCGCGTCGGGTCGCATCCGGGCAATCTAGCCCGGGTAGTGTCCCCGTCTGTGGCGCAGGCGAGATCGACGGTAGCGCTGGGCGCGGCGGCGCAAGGCCTCGTCCTCGTCGCCGGCCTGCTCGTCCTCGTCACCTCGCTGCTCGCGGCGGTGCTCGGAGCCCTCGGGTGGTGGCGCCCATGGCTCGTCGTCCCCCTCCTCCTGCTCGCGGCCGTCGTTCTCGCCCGCCGCGTCGGCCGTATGCCGCTGGCTCCGCTTCCCGCCGCCCCCGTCGCCGCGCTGCTCGTCGTGTGTGCCGCGGCCGGGGCCTGGCTGAGCGCGACGTTCAGCTCACAGGTCCTCCCGCGCCGCGACTCGGGCAGCAACCTCCAGGCCGCGATCGCCCTCGCCGACACCGGGCGCCGCATCCTCCGCGTGCCGGCCGCATCCATCGGCGGCCCCGGCGTCCTCGATCTCCCCGGCGTCACCCTCGCGAGCCCGGCCTTCTATGAGGTCGGCAGCGCTACCCACCCGGCCGTCCAGCCGCAGTTCGTCATCGGGCCTGCGGCGGTCTATTCGCTTGGCCGCTGGTTCGGTGGGACTGGGACCATCTGGTGGCAGGCGCCGTGGCTGACCGCGGTGGGGCTGCTCGCGATCGGCCTCATCGCCGCCCTCGTCATCGGCCCGTGGTGGGGCTCGCTCGCCGCTGCGGGGGTGGCGATCACCTTCCCGATCGTCCACACCGGCCGGTCGACCTATTCCGAGCCCCTCGCCATGGTCACCCTCGGTGCCGGCCTGCTCGCGCTCGTCCTCGCCGCGCGCGCCGATCAGCGGGTGATGGTGGAACGGCATACGGCCCTCGTCTCCGGCCTGCTCGTCGGCGGCACGGCACTGGTGCGGATCGACGGTCTGCGCGAGACGATCCTCCTCATCCCCGTCGCCGCCCTCGCCGCTGTGCGCGGCGCCCGGTGGCCTCGCCCGGCGCTGACCGGCGCGGCGGTCGGGACCGTCGTCGCGCTGGCGGCGGGGTGGGCGCTGAGCTATCGCTACCTCGGCGACATCGCGGCGAGCCTGGTCCCCCTCGCCGCGCTCGGGGTCGCGTTCACCGTCGCCTCCGTCGGGGTTGTCATCGCCGGCCGTCGCGGGATCGCTCTGCCGGAGCCCCTGCGCCGCGGGCTGCCGTGGGCGGTGCGGGTCGGTGTCGTCGCGCTCGGTCTCCTGCTCACGGCCCGCCCCTGGTTCATGACGGTCCGCCAATCGGCAACCGACCCCGGGGCGCGAGTGGTCGCCGGACTGCAGGCCCGCCAGGGGCTGACCGTCGACGGCGGCCGGACGTATGCCGAACACACCGTCACCTGGCTCTCCTGGTGGCTCGGGCCGCTCGCTCTGGCGATCGCCCTCCTCTCGCTCGCCGCGCTCGGCGGGCGGCTCGCCCACGCCTGGCGCGATCAGCGTCCGTTGCCAGCCTGGTCGGCGCCGCTCGTCGTCGCGCTCGGGTCGACGCTGCTCACTCTGTGGCGTCCGGGGATCACCCCCGATCACCCGTGGGCGGAGCGACGGCTGCTGATCGCCATCCCCCTGATCGTCGTCGCGTGTGTCGCGGCGGCCGCGTGGGCGTCACGCCGTGAGTCCGGCGTGGGGCGCGCGCTCGAGGCGGCGATCGTCGCCTCGACGCTCGTCGCCGCCGCGCAGGCGACCTGGCCGCATCTGGGGGAGCGGGTCGAACGCGGCGAGTCCACTGCCGTCGCGTCCGTATGCCGCTCCCTCCACCCCGGCGACGTCGTCCTCGCTGTCGACTCCCGGGCCGCGAACGAGTGGCCCCAGGTCATCCGCGGGATGTGCGCCCATCCGGCGCTGTCGACGACGGGGGCCCTGCGCGGCGACCGGGTCGCGCTCGCCGGGGCGGTCGCGCGGATCGCCGCCGGACTGCCCGCGGGCGGACGGCTCGTCCTGCTCGCCGCCGACTCACCGGAGGCGTTCACCGGACTCGGGGGCGCGGCATACGACCTCGCGACGGATGTCACCGTCCGCGAGGACGACCGGCTCCTCGAACGCCGCCCCGACCATCTCGTCGACCTGCCGATCCGGGTCTGGCTGCAGCCGGTCGAACGCCCCTGACCTGTCTGGTGCCCACGCTCACAGGAGCGCGTCGAGGAGCGGGCTCGCATAGATCCGGCGCGGATCGAGCGCGTCGAGGGTGCTGCGCGCCGTTCCGTATGCCGCCCCGAACGACCCTGGGATCCGCGCACCGAGCGTCGTGGTGTCCGTCCATGGCCCGGTCGCGGTGAACGCCCAGTCCTTCGACCACTCGACGCGGGTGACGGCATACGTGGCGTAGTTGGCGAACATCCACGCCTCCATCTCGGTGAAGAACGGCGCCGACCACGCCTTGCCCGGGGTCGTCAGGACCGACATCCAGACGACCGTGTCGAGCTCCGGCCGTCCGGCGACCGGCGACGTCGCCGACAACAGCGGTGCCGCCCCACCCCCGGGTGCCTCCGACGGCCGGTCGGTCCCGGTGACCCGGATCTCGACGACGCTGTCGATCGGATAGCGACCAGCCGCGGCATACCGGTTGAGGCGCGACCTGTGCGCCGACCAGAACTCCGAGACGACGCGCTGCACGTCCGCGCGCCGGCAGACGACCGCCCACGCGCCCTCGGCGACCTTGAGCGTCGTCGACCGGACATAGCGTTGGACGTCCCCGGGCTCGCCCCACAGGTCGGTGAGCATCCCGGTGGACAGGCTCGTCGAGGTTGTCGTCAGCATGAGCTGACCGAGCATCGGGGTCTGTGACGGTGAGCCGGCGATGAGATCGAGGATGTCGGTCGGCGGGTTGTCAGCGAAGGCGTAGTTATAGGGCGAACTGACCGGCCGGCTCAGCAGCGGCCAACTCGGCGCGAGGGACCACATCTTGACCCATGGCGTGCTGGTGAACGGGAAGAGCTGGATCTCGACCCGCCCGCACCGGTCGAGCAGCGAGCTGAGGGTGGGCCCTGCGAACAATGACCAACTCCCCGGTGCCGCACAGAGGGCGTCCATCGAATACGACGTCGTGCTCTGGCAGCGCAGCTTCGTCGACGCGCCCGCCTGGAGCGTCACCGAGGTGACGAATGCGCGCCCGAGGTGACACAGGAGGGCAGGCGTGCGCGGGTCGGCGCGGGTGAAGGTCGTCACGGCATACCGGCCCGTCGCGGTGTCCCAGACGACGGCGTCGAGCGAGACGACGGCGTTGGACAGCGAGCCGAAGGTCCAGCCCGCGCGCCCCGCCTCGCCCTTCGCCGGTATGCCGCTCCCGTGCGCGCCGATCGCCAGCGCGCCACCGATGGTGATCCCGCCGATGGCGGGGGCGTGCGCGAACGCGAGGCGGGCACCGATGAGGGCCTCGTGGATGGCGTCGAGGGAGGCGCCGGCACCGGCGGTCACCCGGCTCGTCGCGGTGTCCACGCGTACGGAGCCGAGCCCGGCCCGGACGTCGACGAGGAGCACCCGGGCGAGGTCGCTGCGCGCGGGGTCGGCGATGAGTGGTGACCAGTTGTGTCCATAACCGACGGCGCGCAGCCGCCAGCCCGCCCCGGCAGCCCAGTTGGCGAGGTCGGCGACCTGGGGCGCCGTGCCGGCCGTGACGCGCCATGCGGAGTCGATGCGGACCTCGCCGGACCAGTTGACGTAGGCCGCGACATACGGCACGAGGCCGCCCGGCAGGGTGGGCGGCGACCCCAGACCGGCCGCGGTGATCTCCGCCGCCGTCGCCGGCCGGCTCGTCCAGAGCCCTGCGGTGGTGGTGGCGGCGAGGACGGAACGGCGACTCACGGCAGACATGGCGCGGATGCTACCTACAGTAACCAGATGCTGAACCGGGTGTTCCGCGCCTGCTCGGTCACGGGCGGGCGGGACCGCCGGGCGGCACGGTGCGGCGCTGCGTGCCAGGCTTCCTGAGGCTGCGCGGGTAGTCTCGGACCCGATATGACCGAGATCGCCGCGACCACCGCCACCGCCCCCGGGCCTTCGCCCGCGACCCCCGCCGCCCCGCTGGTGACGATCGTCCTGCCCTGTTACAACGAGGGCGAGCATGTGCTCCTGGAGATCGACCGGATCACCCGGGTGATGCTGGCGAGCGGCCTCACCTATGAATTGCTCTGCATCGACGACGCCTCCACTGACAACACCCTCGAGGTTCTCCGTGGGGCCGAGCGCGACTATCCCAACATCCGGCTCATGCCGTTCCGCCGCAACGGCGGGTCGGGCACGGCCCGCCGGATCGGCACCCAGCAGGCCCGCGGCGAGATCGTCGTGTGGACCGACGCCGACATGACCTATGAGAACGAGCGGATCCCCGAACTGGTCCGCCACCTCCTCGACGACCCGACCTATGACCAGGTCGTCGGCGCCCGGACCACCGAGGAGGGCACCCACAAGTGGCTTCGGGTGCCGGCGAAGTGGCTCATCCGCAAGATCGCCGAGCGCCTGACCAACCAGAAGATCCCCGATCTCAATTCCGGCCTCCGCGCGTTCCGGCGCGGCGTGTCCCTGCCCTATCTGCGGCTGCTGCCGGCGGGTTTCTCCTGCGTCACGACGATCACCATCGCCTTCCTGTCCAACCAGCACGACATCCTCTATGTGCCGACCAGCTATGCGAAGCGGGCCGGCACGAGCAAGTTCCATTTCGTGCGCGACGCCTACCGCTACATCCTCCAGGTGCTGCGGATGGTCATGTACTTCGATCCGCTCAAGGTGCTCATGCCGATGGCGCTGTGGCTCGTCGTCATCGGGGTCGTCAAGGGGGTCGTCGACATGGTTCGTCACCCCTTCTATTTCCCTGCCAACACCGTCCTGCTCGTCGTCAGCGGAATCATGATCGGCTCGCTCGCCCTCCTGGCGGACCTCGTCGTCCGGTCGAGGGACGGGGTGTGATCCCGGCGTCCGGCTCCGCGGGCATCGGGCGGCTCGACCCCGCGGCGCTGCGGATCGCCGTCGTCGGCCCGACCCACCCGATCAAGGGCGGGGTGGCCGTCCACACGACCGAACTCGCCCACCATCTGCGGGCCGCGGGTCATGACGTCACCCTCGTCTCGTGGTCGCAGCTCTATCCCACGCGGCTGTATCCCGGTGAGACGACCGTCCCCACCGACCAACCCGAGGTGACGCCGTTCCCGGCGACCACCCGGCCGCTCCACTGGGCCCGTCCGCTCGGCTGGCGGCGGGCTGGTCGGGAGTTGGCGGCATACGACCTCGTGCTCGTCGTCCACGTCATCCCGCAGGTCGTCCCCGCGCATCTGACGCTGATCCGGGCGGCGACCGCCGGGCCCACGCCGCCGCGCATCGTCGCGCTCGTCCACAACGTCCTCCCGCACGAGCCGAAGCCGGGCGACGAGTCCCTCATGCGTGCCTTCCTCACCCGCGTCGATGGGGTGATCGTGCACACGAAGCAGCAGGCCAATGTCGCGATCTCGCTCGGTGCCGAGCACGTCCGCACCCTCGTCCTCCCGCCGCATCTCCCGGGCGGGCCCCCGGCGACGCGGGCGCCGTATGCCGGGCCGGCCCGCCTCGTCGCGCTCGGCATCGTCCGGCCCTACAAGGGTCTCGACCTTCTCCTCGCCGCGCTCGCGCAGGTCCCGGACCTCACCCTGACGATCGCCGGAGAGGTCTGGGGTGACCTCGGCGATCGGCTCCGGGAGCTGGCCGGGCGGCCGGAACTCGCGGGGCGCGTGACCCTCCGTGAGGGCTATGTCCCAGCGGCACGCATTGCGCCCCTGCTGGCGGCCCACGACGTCATGGCGCTGACCTACACCTCCGCGACCGCCTCGCAGAACGCTCTTCTCGGCCAGGCGCACGGTCTCGCGGTGCTCGCGAGTGCCGTCGGGAGCTTCCCGCACGACGTCCACGACGGCGTCGACGGGCTCCTGGTGCCGCCGGGAGACGTCGAGGGGATCGTCGAGGCGCTGCGTCATCTCGCCGACCGGGCCGAGGTCGACCGGCTCATGGCGGCGGCGCCGGAGGTCAACCTCTCGGGCCCCTGGGCGGACTATGTCGGGGCGATCGAAGCGTTCGCCGCCGACGGGGTTGCGGCGGTCGTCGAGGCCGGCGACGACGCGGGCGCGGACGCTGCCGACGGCCGTATGCCGACCGCTCCCCTCCCGCTGGCGGCCCGCGTCGCCGGCCGGGTCATCGACGGCGTCCGTGGCCTGGTCGCCGCGGCGCGTCCCCGGGTCGACCTGGCGCCGGCGGACCTGCCGGAGTGGGTTCGGCCGACGGATGTGCTCGCCCGCGACGAGGACGCGGACGCGGCGCGGGCGCTCGCGCGTTCGCTCGGGCTGCCGCGGAGGGGGTCGCGGGTCGAGGCGTGGGCGGCGCTCGGCGGACTCGCGGCCGTGCTTCGCGTCCGCGATGACGGGAAGCGGTCCTCGATCATCCTCGACCGCTCGGGCGGGGCGAGCCCGTTCGTCGAGTGGGCGCGGGCGATCGGGTTCGCGCCGGTGGAGACCGAGCCGGCGACGGAACTCGACGTCGAGCCCGAGTCCCTCGACGTCATGACCCGGCTCCACCCGGCCGACGTCGAGGCCGCCGACGTCCTCGATCTGTTCGGGCAGGCGGCGTGGGCGCTGCGGCCGGGGGGCCTGCTCATCACGACCTTCGCGCTCGGGCCGAGCACCGTGCCCGGCACCCTCGGGGCGGCGGACGTCCGCGCGGTCCTCGCCCAGGCCGACAACGCCGGGTTGCGTCTCGTCGGCGACCTCGACGGCGACCTCACGGCGACCATGCGCCGGGCGCAACGGCACGCGCGGGATCCGCGGGCGGCATACGGCCTGGCGCGGCTGACCTGGCGTCGCCGGTGACCGCAGACACTCCCGCGGCGACGCCGGACCCGGCGCCGGCCAGGGGGCGAGGGGTCATCGCCTATGCGCGGATCGTCCTCGCCGTCGTCGTCCTGGCCGCGGTTGTCCTGGCCCTCGTCCAGAACTGGGGGGCGGTCTCGGGGGATCTGCGGAAGGTGTCGGCCGGAGCGCTCGCGGCCTGCGTCGTCTGCGGGCTCGGCGCGCCCTGGGTGACCATGCTCGGGTGGCGGGCGGTGCTCGCCGACCTTGGGACGCCGCTGCCGGTCCGGCCCGCCGCGGGCATCTTCTTCGTCGGGCAACTGGGGAAGTTCGTCCCCGGCTCGGTGTGGACGGTGCTGGCGCAGGCGGAGATGGGCGCGCGGCTGCGGATTCCGCGACGGCGGTCGGCCGTCGCCGGCCTGGTCAGCGTCGGGTTGTCGGTTCTGACCGGACTGGCGGTCGGACTGCCGGCCCTCCCCCTGCTGCTGCGCCGGGACGACACCCGGTCCGTCCTGGTTCTGGTCCTGCTCGCCCTCCCCGCGCTCGCCGTGGCCATCCATCCGCCGGTCCTCAACGCCATGATCGCCCGTGGCCTGCGCCTGCTGCGCCGCGAGCCGCTCGAACACCCGCTCTCCCGGCGGGCCGTTGCCGTCATGTCGGGGTGGTTCCTCCTCGGGTGGACCTTCGCGGGCGCCAGCGTCGCTGTCCTCGCGCGCGACCTCAAGCCGGGGCTCGGCATACGGGATCTGCTCGTCGTCGCTGTCTGCGGGTTCGCGCTCGCCTCGTGCGCCGGGATGCTCGTCGTCCTCCTCCCCGCGGGAGTCGGGATCCGCGACGGGCTGCTCGTCCTCCTCCTGGGGACGCTCCTGCCCGTGCCCGCGGCGGCGGCGATCGCCGTCGTCATCCGGTTCGTCACCACCATCGCCGACGTCGCGTATGCCGCACTCGGCTGGCGCTGGGCCCGCGCCCGGCACCTTGTCGGACCCGCCGCCTAGGATCGCCGGACATGGGACCACAGGTGCCGGGAACCGGCGGATCGCCCGAGCCGGGTGCGCGGCAGGAGCAACTCGCCTATTCCGAGCTCATGGACAAGATGCTCGACGAGGACGGGCGGCGGACCAAGGCGCGCAAGATCATCGCCGTCCTGCGCCACGCCCTCGGCGTCGCGGACCTCGGCGGGCTGCGCGCGCTCGACGTCGGGTGCTCGGCGGGGTTCATCGCCGACGAACTCGCCCTGGCCGGTGCCGACACGGTCGGCGTGGACATCGATGAGCCGGGACTGGCCTCGGCGCGGGAGCGGTTCGGCGACCGGGTCGACTTCCGGCTCGCGCGGGGGGAGGCGCTGCCCTTTCCCGACCGAAGCTTCGACATCGTCGTCTTCAACCACATCTATGAGCACGTCGTCGACCCCGAGGCGGTCGTCGCCGACATCCGTCGTGTCCTCTCCCGCGACGGCGCCGTCTATCTCGGGGTCGGGCATCGCCACCAGATCCTCGAGCCGCACCACCGGTTGCCGTTCCTCTCCTGGCTTCCTCAGCGGGCGGCCGACCGCTATCTGCGGGTCACCCGCAAGGGTGAGCATTACTACGAGCACTACTACACCCGGGCCGGGTTGAGGCATCTGTTCGCCGAGTTCGACCTGTGGGACTACACCCTGCCGGTGCTCGCCGACGCCGAGGCCTTCGCCGGAGACGATCTCATCCCCGGGTGGGCGGCCCGGATCCCCGAGCCGGTGCTCGCCGCGGCCATGCCCCTCGTGCCGACCTATATCTGGGTCGGTTTCGGGCGCACTCGCGGCCCCGAGGGGCCGATGCTCCGGGTCGCGCCGCGGCCGGTCTGATTCGTCCGCGACGCCCACCCGATCGGTCCGTATGCCGCCCACCACCCTCCCGCGCACTCGTCGCCACCGCCCCGGGCACCCGCTCGCCGTCGGTGCGGTTCTCGGCGTGCTGCGGCACGGGGGAGGCGACCCGACGTTCGGGCGAGACGAGGCGGGGACGTGGCTTGGGCGGCATACGCCCGAGGGACCGGGCACCCTCCTCGTGCGGGTCGAGACCGACGGGGACATCGTCGGCGAGGCGTGGGGTCCCGGCGCTGACTGGCTCCTCGGCGGACTCCCGGCGTTGCTCGGGGGCGACGACGACTGGACCGGGTTCGTCGCCCATCACCGGCAGATCGCCGACGCGCGGCGGGCCTTCCCCGGCTGGCGGATCGGCCGCTCGCGCCTGGTCCTCGACTCCCTCATCCCGGCGGTCATCGAGCAGAAGGTGACGGGCAAGGAGGCCTTCGCCGGCTACCGCGCGCTGGTGTGGAAGTTCGGCGAGCCGGCGCCGGGGCCGCGGGAGCGCCTGCGGCTGGCCCCGACCGCGGCGGCCTGGCGCGCCATTCCGTCCTGGGAGTTCCTCCGTGCAGGGGTGACGCCACAACGCTCGGCGACGGTCGTCCGGTGTGCCCAGGTCGCCGGCCGGCTCGAGGAGTGTGTCGGGCTGCCGCTCCCCGCCGCCCACGCCCGCCTCCGTGCCATTCCCGGCGTGGGGGAGTGGACCGCAGCCGAGGTCGCTCAGCGGGCGCTCGGCGACCCCGACGCTCCGAGCTTCGGCGACTACCACCTCGCCAAGGAGGTCGGGTGGGCCCTGCTCGGCCACGACATCGACGACGACGAGCTGCGTGTTCTCCTCGAGCCCTATTCCGGTCACCGCCACCGCGCGGCCAGCCTCGCCCTTATGGGTGGCTCCCGCCGCCCCCGCCGCGGCCCGCGTTTCACCCTCCCCACCCACCTCCCCGGCTGACGCCGAGTCGAGTACTTCCCCGGTGCGCGGTCAGCTCTCCCACGCGCGCACGGTCAGGCCGCAAGCCGTCCACGTCACCGCGCCGGCCAGGTCCTCCGACCACAGCGCGACCTCCAGACGGGCGACGAGCCGACCCGCGGCATACGGATCGGTGACGGCGATCGACGCGCTGGCCGTGTCGCCGCCAGCCTCCTTCGGCCCGATGTCGGCGCCGTCTGCGCCGGCCAGGGCGAGCGCCCGGCGCACCCGTGCCTCGAGCGGCTCCCGATTCACCGACCGTATGCCGATCTCCCGGCTCCGCGCGCTCCCCGGCTCCACCCCGAGTGCGGCCCGTGCCGCCTCGACGTGCCCGAGGGCGAACCAGTCCCCTGGGCCCGTGCGCAGCAGCCGGGCCGCACCCGCTCGCCACCGATCCGCGGTCTCGGTCGACTCGCCCTCCGGGGGATCGCGCTCCGGCCGGACCTCCTGAGGCAGCACCCACACTCCCGCCCCACGGACGAGCGCCACCGGCATCCCTGTCGCCTTGCGCTTGACCAGGTCGCCCGCGGCGGCGAGTTCGTCGGCCACCGCGATCGCCGTGACCGACAACGCGCGTCCGTCGGCATCGACGCGCCCGCGGTAGTCGTCGAGGACGCGCAGTCCGTGCGCCCCCAGGGCGAAGTCGGTCTGACCGCCGCGCCAAGGCCGCCCCGCGGTGTCGCTGAGGATCACCCCGAAGTGCCGAAGGTGTGGGTGGAGATCCGCGATCTCCGCGTGGATCTTGGCCGCGACCTCGTCCGGACGGTGTGGCAGCAGGAGGATCTCGCCGCCCGGCCCGGTGTTGGAGGCATCGACCCCGGCCGCCGCCGCGACCACCCCGGAGCGCCCCTCGACGATCCGTGTCGGGCCGGTCGACGTCGCCCGCTCGGCGACGATTCGCACCGTCTCGGCGGCCACCACATCCCGCCGCGACGCCACTCCCGGCACCCGCAGGCCCAGCGCCTTCGAGACGATCTTGGACGTGATGACGAGGACGTCCCCGTCCTCGAGGGCGAGCCCACTCGCCTCGAGGCTGTGGGCGATCAGCATCCCCACATCCGCACCGGTCTCGACTTCAGGGATACCGCGAAGCGCCCACACCCTCAGGTTCGCGTCGACCTCCTGACCGATCACGCCGGCTTCACGCTCAACCCAAGGTCGAGGGTTGCTCGGGCGATCTCGGCGGCCGTGCCGCGGTCGCGCATGAGGAGGGGTCCGGCGTACGCCGCCACTCGAGGTGATACGGGCAGGGTCGCAGGCAGATCAGCCGGGTCGACGAGCCACGCGTCGAGAAAATCGGCATACAACCCCGCGACCGCCATGGCCGAAGAGTCGACCCCGATCGCCTGGAGACACACATCGGCATGCCCCCGCACCGGCCGCCCTCCGATGAGCGGCGAGACCCCGACCACCGGCGCCGGTGAGCCGCGGAGCGCGTCGCGCACCCCGGGCACCCCGAGGATGATGCCGATCGACACCACGGGATTGCTCGGCGGCAGGACGATCAGGTCCGCCTCGCGCAGCGCATCGAGCACGCCCGGCCCCGCCGCCGCCCGGTCCAAACCCGCAACGACGAATCGCTGCGGCGGTGTCGCCGCCCGCTCCGCGACCCACCATTCCTGGAAGTGGATCGCCACCGGCTCGCCGTCCCGTTCGACGACCACGTGCGTCTCCACCGGCGCATCCGTCATCGGCAACAGCCGTATGCCGCGATCCGGCAGTCCCCAGCGCGCCGCGAGCCGCTCGGTGACCCGAGACGGTGTCAGGCCCTGCCCGAGCCACTGGGATCGAGCGATATGGGTCCCGAAATCCTTGTCGCCGAGACCGAACCACTGCGGTTGCACGTCGTATGCCGCGAGTTCTGCCTGCACCGTGAACGTCTCGTCCGCGCGGCCCCACCCCTGCTCATCGTTGCCGCCGCCGCCCAGGGTGTAGAGCAGTGTGTCGACATCAGGACACACGCGCAGTCCGAAGAGCGTGATGTCGTCTCCGGTGTTGGCGATGACGGTCAGTTCGGAGTCGGCGAGGGCGGAATCGGCGTCGAGTGCGTCGCGTAGGCCCCGCAGGAAGCGGGCCCCGCCGACGCCCCCGGCCAGGGCGGCGATCTTCATGCGATCATCCTCGCCCATTCGTGACCAGCGCTTGACTTCCGGGGCGTTACACGCGTGTAATTCCACTGGTGTGGTCAACGGGACACTCGGGTCTCGGTCAAATCGTTATCGAAGGTGAGGCAGGCGCATGCGTGATCTCGTGCTGCTGGGGAGTGTCGGCAACGAGGAACTCTCCTGGCAGGAACGATCACTGTGCGCCCAGACCGACCCGGAGGCGTTCTTCCCCGAAAAGGGGGGCTCGACCCGCGAGGCCAAGAAGGTCTGTGTCGGCTGTGAGGTCCGCGCCGAATGCCTGACCTTCGCGCTCGCCAACGACGAGCGCTTCGGGATCTGGGGCGGGCTGTCCGAGCGCGAGCGCCGCAAGCTCAAGAAGCGGGCGGTCTGATCGGCCGGGCGCTCGCCCAGCCGATCGGCATACCGCTCGATGCCACCCGTGATGGCCGCCCTCGAGGCACCCGCCTCTGCCGCCGCCGCGCCCACTCCACCCACTCCGTCGGTGGCCGCGGTGGTCCTCGTCACGACCATCGACCATCGCCTCGTCGACAGCCTCCTCGGCCTCGCCGACCAGACACGCCGGCCCGAGTGCGTCCGCATCCTCGACGCCACGCCTGCCGGTGATCTCGCCGAGCGCCTCGCTCGCAACGTGGGCCTCGGCGACGACCTCCCCTCGATGACGGTCGAGCGGCTGGCTCCGGGCACGGACCTTCGCGACGCCCTCGCGAGCACCGCGGCCGAGCTCGACACCGACGCGGTCTGGGCCCTGACCGGACACACCTGTCCCGAACCCGATGCCTTGCGCATCCTCAGCGCCGCGCTGTTCGGCACGCGCCACGGCGCGCTCGCCGGCCCCAAGCTGATCGACTGGGACCGTCCGGGCCGGCTGCAGCGGTTCGGCATCCAGACGACGCGGACGGGCCGGCTTCGGCTGCGTCCACGCGCTGGCGAACCGGACCAGCAGCAGTATGACGATCGCCTCGACGCGCTCGCCGTCCCCACCGAGGGCGCGCTCGTGCGACGCGAGTCGCTCATCGATCTGGGTGGATTCGATCGAGCGTTCACCGGACTCGCGGCGGACCTCGATCTCGGCTGGCGCGCTCAGCGCAGCGGCCGGCGGGTCGTCCTCGCCCCCGGGGCCCGAGTGCGTATCGGTGAGCGCTTCGCGCACCCGACCACCGTCGCCGACCGGCGGGCCGCGCGACGGGTCGCGCTCACCCGGTGCCCGATCGTCCTCGCACCCTTCCTCACGCTGTGGGTGCTCCTCGGATCGCTCGCCACCGGCCTGCTCCTGCTCCTGCTCAAGCGCCCGCGGGGTGCCGCCCGCGAGTTCGCCGATCTCGCGGTCGTCGCGGACCCGCTCCGTGGCATACCGGCACGGTGGCGGGCCCGCTCGCAGCGGAAGGCAGGGCGGCACAGCCTCCTCGGCCTGTTCGTGCCCCTCGGGACGGTGGTGCGCCAGTCCGCCGACCGGCTTCACGACCTCATCGTCCCGTCCCGTCAGGCCACGGGCGACCCCGCGGCGGACACGGCGGCCGGGGCCGACCCCGACACCGAGGACGCGATGGGCGGGCCCGCGGAGCACGCGCAGGCCGTCCGCAACCCCGGCCTCTGGGCGGTCATCCTCACCACGATCGCGGCCTTCGCGGCCGGCCGCACGCTCCCCAACGGACTCGCCTCGGGCCTGCGAGACGGCTTCTCCGGAGGGGAACTGACCGCGAGCCGAGGCACGGCAGGTGCGCTCTGGCACAGCTGGATCGATGGCTGGCGCGGCCCGGGATTCGGCGACGCCGGGCCCGGCTCGGGCGGCCTGCCGGTCCTTGCCGGACTCGTCTGGCTCTGGGATCATGTGCCCTTTCACGACGCCGGTGCCGACCCGCTCGGTGGGCTGATCGGCCTCAGCATCCTCCTGGCCGGCCCGCTCGCCGCCCTGTCCGCCTATGTCAGCGCCCGCACACTGACCCGCCGCCGCTGGGCCCGCGCCTTCGCTGGTCTCGTCTGGTCGTGCTCCCCCCTCGCCGCGGCCGGCGTGGGGCAGGGGCGGATCGGCCTGCTCGCCCTGCTGGTGCTCCTGCCGCCGGCCCTCGCCGGTCTCGCGACGCTGACGCGCAGCGAGCGCGGGGGGAGCGCCGTGGCGGCAGCGATCCCGGCGGTTCTCCTCGCGGCCGTTGTCCCCTCGGTCCTCGTGCTGCTGCCGATCCTCGGACTCGCCATGGCGTGCGCCGGATGCGCCCGCACGGCACGGCGGATCATCGGCTATGTCCTCGCCCTGGCGATCGGGGCGGCACCGGTCATCCGATACGTCGCCGCCGAACCCGCGCGGCTGCTCACCGGGTGGGGCTTGCTCGGAGCGCCCGACACCCGCCCCGAGCCACTGGCGCTCGCCCTGCTGCATCCGTCAGGGGTGCACGGGATCGCCCTCTGGTGGACTGCCCCGATCGTCGTCCTCGGTCTGCTCGCCTTGGTGCGACGCGGCGCGCCGTCGGGCCCGGCGTGGCTCGGCGCCGGCCTCGTCATTCTCGGCCTCACCGCCGCGGTCGCCTTCCCCCGCATCTGGATTCGGCAGGGGGGCGACCTCGTTGCCGGCTGGGCGGGACCCGGTCTGCTCGTGGCTCTCGCCGGCCTGCTCGTGGCTGCCCTCCACGCGAGCGATGCCGAGGTCCGTCCTCGGCTCCGCTGGCTGCGCGCGGGGCTTGCCACGCTCGCCACCGGAGCCGTCGTCACCGGCTTCGCACTCACCGGCCTCGGCGCGGCGCTCTCCCCAGCGCGCGACCCCCGTCCGGTCGTCGCCACCGATCAGTCGAGCGGCCCGGCGGCCAGCCGGACGCTCGTCGTCAGCGCGACGCACGCAGGCATCGGCTATGCGGTCATCGGGCGCGAGCCGGCCATCCCGGCGCGTGACCTCACACCAGATCCCGTGACCGTCCCGGCTGTCGACACAGCGGTCGGAGATCTCACGGATTCGGGCGGGGCCCCGCCCGTCTCTGCCGTCACCACCCTGGCGGAGTGGGCGGTAGGCTTCCTGGTCGTCCAGCCCCCGGTGCCCCCCGCCGTCGAACACCGCCTCGACGCCACCGATGGCCTGAGCCGGATCGGGAACTACGGCGATTCGGCCGTCTGGCGGATCGAGCCGCAAGCGGCCGGAGCCGGTCTCCCCGCGCCGTCCCGCGTGCGGCTGGTCACCGGTGACGGTGCCGGGACGGTTCCGGTGTGGGGGCAGCATGCCGCCACCGACACCCGGCTCGCGGCCGTCCCCGCCGGGGCCCGCCTCGTGGTCGCCGAGCCCGCCTCCTGGGCCGAGCACAGCGTCGTCCGCGCCGACGGCCACGAACTCACGGCGACCTCGGTGGGTGGGCACACGGCATACAACCTGCCGGCGGGCGACGTCGACCTGACCATCCGCGTCCCGAGCCGGGCACCCACGCTCCTGTGGGTGTATGCCGCGGCGCTCGCCTTCCTCCTCTATCTCGCCGTGCCGCTCGGCTCCCGGCCCCGTGTCCCCTGGACCACGGCATGAGCCGCCCCGGACTCACCGCCGTCGCGCGCACACTTCTCGTCCTCGGTGCCGGGGGCGCCGTCCTCGGCGCGTCCACGCTGACTGAGCGCACCGTGACGCTCGGGTCGCCGCCCGATGCCGACGCCGAGTCGCGCATCGCCCTGACCGCGACGACGCTCACCTGCCCCGGACCCGAGCTGACGGGCGTCACCGGGGTCGACGACGTCGTCACCTCACCGCTCGTCACCGCGGACACCGCGCCCGCCTCGGTCATCGCGGCTGCCGAGGTGACCCCCCGCGGCACCGCTGGTCTGCGCATCGTGCCGCTCGTCGACGTCGGGCACGCGAGTCCGCCGGACGGCCGGATCAGCACCGCCAAAGCTGGCGAGATCGCCTGGCGGACAACGGTGTCCGGACCACTTGCGGTGGTCGGCCAGGGAAGCCGCGGGGTCGGCGTCGTCGGGGCGCAGGAGAGCCTGGTGACGGACTCGAGGGCGGAGGCACACGGCATACGCGGACTGGTCTCGACGACCTGCATGGATCCCACTGCCGACGCGTGGCTCGCCGGCGGCGGAAGTGGCGCGGGCCGGCAGGAACGGTTGCTGTTGGTCAACGCCGGGGCCAATCCGGCGACAGCGGAGGTCGTGTTGCACGGTTCGGACGGACCCGTGGACACCGCCGGTGGCAAGGTCGTGACCGTTCCGGCCCACGGGCGCGCTGCCCTGCTCCTCGACGCCCTGGCGCCGGACGAGAAGTCTCCCGTCGTCCAGATCAGCGCCCGCTCCGGCCTCGTGGGGGCCACCCTCGTCGACACCTGGGTCGATGGCGTCACGCCCCGCGGTCTGGACGCGAGTGGGCCCGCGGCCGTCCCGGCCCTGCGCCAACTGATCCCCGCGGTCGCCGGACCGGGGGCAGCCGTCGTCCGGGTCGCGGCCACGGGAACCACCGATGCCGTCGCTCAGGTTCGCTTGATCACCCGGCAGGGGCGCGTCCCGCTGAGCGGCGGCAGCGGCATCCTGAAGGTTCCCGCGGGGGCCACGCGTGACGTCGCCATCCCCGCCCTCCCCAAGGATGTCGTCGGCGTCGAGGTCGTCGCCGATCAGCCGGTGGTCGCCGCGGCGATGTCCAGCCGGTCGACCGGGGACGGGATCACGGATTTCGGCTGGAGTGTTTCGGTCCCGGCGCTGCGTGCCGCGGCGGGGACCACCTTCCGGCCGCTCGCCGTCGGTGACACCGCCGCGACGCGCACCCTCTCCCTGCTCGCCTCCGGGGGACGGGCCGAGGCGGACATCACGCTCGTCGACGCCGACGGCGTGCCGCGGACGACCCGCGTCCGCTTGGCCTCTGACACGGCGACCACCCTCGACGTCAGCAGCGCCACCTCGGTCTGGGTCACCCCGGTGACCGGCGGTGGCCAGTTGCGGGCGGGCGTGGTGACCTCCGCGGGCACCGGCGCCGACGCCGTGATCAGCGTCCGCAGTCTGGTCTCCGCCCGGTTCGCCGGCCGCGACCTGCCGGTCGTGCAGGCGCGTCAATAGCCCACCCCCACCGTCGCGCGGCCGGGTGCCTGCGGCTCAGTCGTCCGTGAGGTCTTCGGGTGCCACACCCAGAAGCGCGGCGACGTGCTCGGTGAGCACCTCCTCGACCAGGAGGACACGCTCGGCCTCGTCCTGTGCTCGGGCCTCGATCGGGCGCCGATAGACGACGATCCGCGCAGGCAGGCGCCCGGCGGGGGGGAACAACCGGCCGAGAAGCACACTGTGGGTCTCCCACGGCGCGGGATCGCTCGGCGGGACGTCCTCGACGGCGAACTCGGTCCCGGCATACCGGGTCCCGAGGGCCGACTCGAGCCGCGCCGCAGTGTCGACCACGAGGTCGTCGAAGGCGTCGGCCCGCGACGTCATCGCCGGCACCGGCGGCCACGCCATCGGGCCCCGGACACCCCGTCCATGCCGGTCCCGGCTCACTCGACGCATGCCCGCATGGTATGTCGCACACCCGAGTGAGCACCGTTGTCAATGCCATGGCCTAGGCTGCCCCGCGTGACCCTGTCCCGGAAATGCTCGCGAACGGCCTGCGGGCGAGCAGCCGTCGCGACGCTCACCTATGTGTATGCCGATTCGGTCGCCGTGCTCGGTCCCCTCGCCACGTATGCCGAGCCCCACTCCTACGACCTGTGCGAGTCGCACGCCGAGCGACTGACCGCGCCCCGTGGCTGGGAGGTCGTCCGGCTCGCCGCCGATTCGCTCCCGCAGACTCACGACGATCTCGTCGCGCTCGCCAATGTCGTCCGCGAGGCCCGGCACGATCCCCGGCCCGCCGACGACTCCGTCCGCGGCGCGCGGCCCGCGCCGGCGCGGCCGGGCCCTCCCCGGATCACGACGCCACGCACGACCACCCGCGGAGGGATTCCGCGGGCGACGCACCTGCGGGTCGTCTCCCCACCCGCGGACTGAGCGACTCTCCCACGGACCGGCGACCAGGAGTGCGGCCAACGGGGCGCGGAGCCCCGCCGACGGTAGGCTGAACTCTCGTGTCCCCCCGTGATCTGAGCGACCTCGTCAAGGCCTACGACGTCCGCGGCCTCGTCCCCAGCCAGTTCGACGCCGACGTGGCGTGGGCGCTCGGCGCCGCGTTCGCCGAAGTCATCGCCGTCGCGGACGGCGCGAGCGCGATCGTCGTCGGCCATGACATGCGGGCCTCGTCGCCGGACCTGTCCGAGGCCTTCGCCGCCGGCGCCCGCGCCGCCGGTGTGGACACCGTCGCGATCGGCCTCGCCAGCACCGATGGGCTCTATTTCGCCAGCGGGCGTCTCGACCTCCCCGGTGCGATGTTCACGGCGAGCCACAACCCGGCCCAGTACAACGGAGCCAAGCTCACCCGCGCCGGTGCCCGCCCGGTCGGCCAGGACTCCGGGCTCCCGGCGATCCGCGAGCGGGCGGCGGCGATCCTCGCCGAGGGGCGAGGCAGCGTGAGTGCCGGCCGCATGGGTGCGGCGACGACGCGGGATCTCCTCGGGGACTACGGAACGTTCCTGCGCGGGCTGGTCGACCTGAGCGGCATACGACCCCTGAAGGTCGTCGTCGATGCCGCCAACGGAATGGCCGGCCTGACCGTCCCCGCCGTGCTCGGGACCGCGGCGGGGCTGGCGCCCCTGCCGCTGGAGATCATCCCGCTGTATTTCGAGCTCGATGGCACCTTCCCCAATCACGAGGCCAACCCGCTCGACCCCGCCAACCTCGTCGACCTCCAGCGCGCGGTCGTCGAGCACGGGGCCGACCTCGGACTCGCCTTCGACGGCGACGCCGACCGGTGCTTCGTCGTCGACGAACGCGGCGAGCCGGTCTCGCCCAGCGCGATCACGGGCCTGGTCGCCTCGCGTGCGATCGCCAAGGAGGTCGCCGCGGGCGTGCCCGTCGGCGAGGTCCACATCGTGCACAACGTCATCAGCAGCCTCGCGGTCCCCGAGCTCATCGTCGCGCGCGGCGCCGTCCCGGTGCGGACACGCGTCGGCCACTCCTTCATCAAGGCCGAAATGGCCTCTGCTGGAGCGGTGTTCGGGGGAGAGCACAGTGCGCACTACTACTTCCGGGAGTTCTGGTTCGCCGATACGGGGATGCTCGCCGCCCTGCACGTCCTCGCGGCGCTTGGGGAGCAGGACCAGCCGCTCTCCGGTCTGGTCGCCGAATTCTCGCCGTATGCCGCGTCCGGCGAGATCAACTCGACCGTCGCCGATGTGCCGGCGGCCACGGCGCGGGTGCTCGACTGGGCAGCGGCCCAGGGCCTGGTCGGGGAGGAGACGGACGGGCTCACCATCAGCCACCCCGCGATCGCCGGCTCGTCGATGTGGTGGCTCAACCTCCGCGCGTCCAACACCGAGCCGCTGCTGCGCCTGAACGTCGAGGCATCCGACGCCGAGACGATGGCGCGCGTCCGTGACGAGGTGCTCGCGCTCGTCCGGGGCCAGGGCACCGCTTCGCCGGCCCCCGCGGCGGCGCCGCTGGTGACGATGGACGCCCCGGCAGTCGGCGACGTCCCGGAAGCACAGGCGGAGGCGGCCGCGGCCGACGTCGTCACCGGCATCGCACCATGGGTGCGCGCGATCCTCCGTTGCCCGGCCTGTCTCGGGGTCCTCCGCGACACCGACGACGGCCGTGGGCCGGAACTCGCCTGCACCGACGAGGCGTGCGCCCGGATCTATCCGGTCACCGACGGCATTCCCGTTCTCCTCATCGACGAGGCGCGCGCGGCGGGCTGACCGATGACCAGCTTCGACGCCGACCTGCTCGACGATGCCGAGCGGCTCGCCGCCCTCGACCGTGAGGACTTCCTCCGCGCGCTCGCGAGCGCGGGCGCCCAGGTGCGGCGGGCGACGACGGTCGCGACCGAGTCCACACTTCCCCCCGCGGGGTCGGGCGAGCGGCCGCGGGCCGTCGTCGTCGCCGCGATGGGGGCAGACGATCTCGTCGCGGATGTCGCGGCGACGCTCGCCGCTGCGTCGTCCCCGATCGGGATCACCCACGTCCGGGGTGGGCCGCTCCCCGGGTGGGTCGGGCCGCTCGATCTCGTTCTCGCCGTGTCCGTCTCGGGAAGTGCTCCAGGGCCTGTCCAACTCGCCGACGAGGCCGGCCGGCGCGGGTCGACCGTCGTCGGGGTCAGTGCGCCGGATTCTCCGTTGGCCTATGCCGTCGGGCGAGCCCGCGGCCTCCATCTGCCGCTGAGTGAGCCCGCGCAGGCGTCCCGGACGGCGGCCTGGTCACTGGTCGCCTCGACCGTGTTGGCCCTGGAGGCGTATGCCGTGCTCTCCGGCCCCGCCGCCCAACTCCCCGCCCTCGCCGACCGGCTGGACGAGGTCGCGGCCGCCTGCCGGCCCTCGTCCGAGTCGTTCGTCAATCCGGCCAAGATCCTCGCCGCCGACCTCGCGGGCCGCCTCCCGCTCATTCTCGGCGACGGTCCATTGACGGGGGTCGCGGCTCGGCGGGCGGGCGCGATGCTCGCGCGGACCGCGCGCACGCCGTCCTTCCATGGTCAGCTCCCCGACGCCGCGGCCGCGCTCGTCGCCTGTCTCGACGGGCCGTTCGCGCCCGCGGTGGACGGAGGGCGGGACATCTTCGCCGACCCCTATCTCGACACGCCGTCGACCCGGATCGCTCTCCTCGCCCTCCGGGATCTCCTCGAGGAGGCGCCCGCGCCCTCCGAGGCTCAGCGCCACAATGTCGCTCAGGGCGTCGTCGACCTCGCCGAGAACCGTGGCGTCGAGGTCCGCGAATTGCTTCCCGCGGCGCCTGCCGGCCCCCTGGTGCGACTCGCCGACCTGATCGCTCATCTCGACTTCGCGGCGGCCTACCTCGCCCTCGCCCTCGGCCTCGACCCCTCGAGTTCCCCGGCGGTCGCCTCGCTCCGACGCCGTTAGACTGGACTTCCCCGGCGTGGGTGATGACCCGCGCGCCGAGAGCGGCGGCGCCGGTGACCACAACGGCATATGCGCACGTCCGCGGCGACACCCCCCCGCACGGCGCGTTGCCGTCCGCATCCATCCACAAGGATTTCTCATGCCGCTCGACACCCCCGCCCTCCCCGACTTCCGGGTCGCCGACCTGACCCTCGCGACCGCCGGCCGCCACCAGATCCGCCTCGCCGAGCACGAGATGCCCGGCCTCATGGCGCTGCGCGAGGAGTTCGGCGCCGCCCAGCCTCTCGCCGGTGCCCGCATTGCCGGCTCCCTCCACATGACCGTCCAGACCGCGGTCCTCATCGAGACCCTCGTCGCCCTCGGCGCGCAGGTCCGCTGGGCCAGCTGCAACATCTTCTCGACGCAGGACGAGGCGGCCGCCGCCGTCGCCGTCGGTCCCCACGGCACGCCCGACGACCCGCAGGGCGTGCCCGTGTTCGCGTGGAAGGGCGAGAGCCTCCCCGAGTACTGGGAGTGCACCGACGCCATCCTCACCTGGCCGGGCGGCGAGGGTCCCAACATGATCCTCGACGACGGCGGCGACGCGACGATGCTCGTCCACAAGGGCCGCGAGTGGGAGCAGGCCGGCCAGGTGCCGCCCACCACCGAGGCCGACTCCGAGGAGTTCGCGGTCTTCAAGGCCCTCGTCCGCACGACCATCGCCGCCGACCCGCTGAAGTGGACCCGCATCGCCGACGGCATCAAGGGAGTCACCGAGGAGACCACCACCGGCGTCCACCGCCTCTATCAGCTCGCCGAGGCCGGCGAGCTTCTCTTCCCGGCGATCAACGTCAACGACTCGGTCACCAAGAGCAAGTTCGACAACAAGTACGGCTGCCGCCACTCCCTCGTCGACGGCCTCAACCGCGCCACCGACGTCCTCATCGGCGGCAAGGTCGCAGTCGTCGCGGGCTATGGCGATGTCGGCAAGGGCTGCGCCCAGTCCCTCGCCGGCCAGGGCGCCCGCGTCGTGGTCACCGAGATCGACCCCATCTGCGCGCTTCAGGCGGCGATGGAGGGCTTCCAGGTCACGACGATGGAGCAGGCCGTCGGCTACGGCGACATCTTCATCACCGCGACCGGCTGTTTCGACGTCATCACCGCCGATCACATGGCGAAGATGAAGAACAAAGCCATCGTGGGCAATATCGGCCACTTCGACAACGAGATCGACATGGCCGGCCTCGCCGCGACCGCAGGCGTCACCAAGACCGAGATCAAGCCGCAGGTCCACGAGTGGACCTATGCCGACGGCCACTCGATCATCGTCCTGTCCGAGGGCCGCCTGATGAACCTCGGCAACGCCACCGGCCATCCGAGCTTCGTGATGTCCAACAGCTTCTCCAACCAGACGATCGCCCAGATCGAGTTGTTCAACCACCCCGAGGCGTATGCCGACGAGAACGGCTCCCCGACCGTCACCACCCTGCCCAAGCACCTCGACGAGAAGGTCGCCCGCCTCCACCTCGACGCCCTCGGCGTCGAACTCACCGAGTTGCGCAAGGACCAGGCCGAGTACCTCGGCGTCGACGTCGCCGGCCCCTACAAGCCCGAGCACTATCGTTACTGATTCCGCTCCTCCTCGTCGGGGACGGACCTCACGGCTTCGCACGTGATGTCCGTTCCCGCCGCATCGTCGCGGAATCCGCGGTCGGCTTGCGTGGGTGGCCGGGTCTGGCTGGCGTCTCGCCGGTCCGAGTCGTTTTCGATTCCGCTCCTCCTCGTCGGGGACGGACCTCACGGCTTCGCACGTGATGTCCGTTCCCCCACCCCACCCCGGGACCGAGCCACACGGCATACGGCCAGGGTGCACGGCACGTCGTTATCACTGTGTGACAATGAGCCCAACTCCAGAGGGTGTGAAAGGAAGCGCTGCCGGTGAAGTCCCGGGTACTCATCGTCGATGACGACTTGGCCCTCTCCGAGATGCTGGGGATCGTCCTGCGGGGCGAGGGGCTCGACGTGGCGCACGTCGCCGACGGCTCGTCCGCCCTGACCGTCTTCCGCGAGACCAAACCCGATCTCGTGCTCCTCGACGTCATGCTCCCGGGACTCGACGGGATTCAGGTATGCCGCCGCATCCGTGCCGAGTCGGGCGTCCCGATCGTCATGCTCACCGCGCGCACCGACACCGTGGATGTCGTCGTCGGCCTCGAGTCGGGCGCGGACGACTACGTCGTCAAGCCGTTCAAGCCCGCTGAACTCGTCGCCCGCGTCCGGGCGCGCCTGCGCCGGGCGGATGAGTCCGAGCCGGAGCGCCTCGACATCGGCGACCTGTCCATCGACGTCGCCGGTCACTCCGTGCGCCGCGGCGGGCAGAACATCCCGCTGACGCCGCTCGAGTTCGATCTTCTCCTCGCTCTCGCCCGCAAACCGTGGATGGTCTATACCCGCGAGGTGCTCCTGGAGCAGGTCTGGGGGTACCGCCACGCCGGCGACACGCGCCTCGTCAACGTCCATGTCCAGCGCCTGCGTTCCAAGATCGAGCACGACCCCGAGAACCCGCAGATCGTCGTCACGGTGCGGGGCGTCGGCTACAAGGCCGGTCCCGGCTGACCATGCCGTCCGACGGCGGCCGCCGGCCACACCCGCTGCGGTGGTTGACCCGGCTGTGGCGCTCCTCCCTGCAGCGTCGGGTCGTGATATCCACCGTTGCTGCCGGCCTGCTCGCGGTGTCCGGCGTGGGTGCCTATCTCTATCAGCAGCTCGCCGACGGGCTGAAGTCCGACCGGGTCCGGATCGCCCAGCAGGAGGCGCGATCCCTGGCCAAGACCGCCAAGGACGATTTCGACAACAACGACACCCAGAGCCTGGTCGACCTCAACTCCTTCGCCCGCGCTCAGATCCAGTCGCTCGTCCCGCCGCCGCCCGAGGCGTCGCGGTTCGTCGCGTTGATGCCCGCGCTCACCAATCGCAGTCCCGGACGGCTGACCAGCGTGTTCGCCGGGGGGCTGATCACCTCGCCGGTGCCGTTGGCGTTGCGGCAGGCGGTCGACAAGGACCCGAGCCATCAGAGCACCATGGTCATCGAGCTCGACCGCTCCGCGCTGCTCGCCGAATCGGCCGCCGACTCCTCGGGTCTGACGACGATCGCCGCGGTGGTGGTCGGCACCCAACTCGATGTCCGATCGGCCGGACCCCACGAGATCTTCTTCATCTATCCGATGGATCGCGAGGAGAACACCCTCGCCCTGATTCGCCGTGTCTTCCTCGTCGGGCTCCTGGCGCTGCTGACCTTCCTCGCGGGGATCTCGTGGCTCGCCACCCGGCAGGTCGTGCGGCCCGTCGAGCGCGCCGCCGACGTCGCCGAACGTCTGGCTGCGGGCAACCTCAACGAACGGATGCCGAGCACAGGCGACGACGAGTTGGCCGTCCTCGGGCGCTCGTTCAATGACATGGCCGACCACCTCCAGAGCCAGATCCGGCAGCTCGAAGACCTGTCCCAGGTGCAGCAGATCTTCGTCTCCGATGTCTCCCACGAGCTGCGCACCCCGCTGACCACCATCCGGATGGCCGCCGACGTCATCCACGATCGGCGCGCCGATTTCACCCCCGACCTCGCCCGCAGCGCAGAGCTGCTCAGCACCGAGCTCGACCGATTCGAGAACCTCCTCGCCGACCTGCTCGAGATCAGCCGGTTCGACGCACGGGCCGCCGACCTGGAGGCGGACCCGGTCGACGTGGCGGGTGTCGTGAGGCGTTCGATCCAGGCCGTCGAGACGCTGGCGCAGGCCAAGGGCAGCCGCATCCGCCTCCAGGCCCCGCGCGCCGAGGTCATCGCCGAGGTCGACGTCCGCCGGGTCGAACGCATCCTGCGCAATCTGCTCGTCAACGCCGTCGAGCACGGGGAAGGACTGCCCGTCACCGTCACCGTCGCCGGCAACCGGAGCGCCGTCGCGGTGTCGGTCCGTGATCACGGCGTGGGTCTGCGACCCGGTGAGTCCGCACTGGTGTTCAACCGGTTCTGGCGCGCCGATCCCGCGCGCGCCCGCACGACCGGGGGAACGGGCCTCGGCCTGGCGATCTCGTTGGAGGACGCCCGCCTCCACAACGGCTGGCTCGAGGCGTGGGGCAGACCGGGGGAGGGATCGGTCTTCCGGCTCACCCTGCCGCGCACGGTCGGTGAACCGATCGAGTCTTCCCCCCTGCACCTGCTGCCGGCGGCCGAGCGCATCGCCGAGGCGGCGGAGGAACCCGATGCGACGACGAAACTCCGTCCGCACCGGCGGGAGAGGTCGCAAGCATGAGATCACACCGCCTGGCGTCGCTCCGGTCCGCAGGCCCCGGCCGAATCCGAACCCGGGCAGGATTCGGGACGGGCGCAGGACGCCTGAACCGGGGCCGGGGCCGGGTGGTGGGCGCCCTGGTGACCGTGCTCCTGCTCGGGGGTTGTCTCGGCATACGGCCCGATGACTCCGTCAGGACGGGACTGACCGTCGAGGAGCCGCTGCCCGATCCGGTCTACTTCCTGCCCTCGGGTCCGGCGTCGGGAGATTCGCCCAGTGCCATCATCACCGGCTTCCTCCACGCCGATGAAGTCACCGCCGAGCGTCTGAGCGTCGCCCAGTCCTTCCTCACCAAGGCGCTCGTCGGCACCTGGGACCCGGGCGTCGCCACGAAGGTCATCGACCCCGCAGGCACTCTTCGGGTGGATGACAAGGGCGGGGGGTGGTATGCCGTGTCCGCGCCTCTCGTGGCCACGATCGACTCCGACGGCCGTGCCCACTCTGCCCCGCCGAAGACCTCGGCCAAGGTCTCGATGCATCTGGTCCAGGTGGACGGCGAGTGGCGCGTCGACCGAACGGACGACGACTTCGGGCGCTGGGTGCGCACGACCAGCCTCGATCAGGTGCTCCGCCCGGTCCCGCTCTATTATCCGACGAGCGTGGGACGCAGCCTCGTCCCCGATGTGCGCTGGCTACCGGTGACGAGCCTGGCGACGGGGCTGACCCGGGCGCTCCTCGGGCAGCCGCCTACCTATCTCGGCGACGCCGTCCGCACGGGTCTCGGTGACGCTCGCCTCAGTGTGGTCGCCGTGAGTGTCCGCGGCGGGATCGCGACCGTCCCGCTGGTGGCCGCCGCTGCCTACAACGACACCCGGACGCGCACCGACATCTGGGGGCAGCTGGTCCAGACGCTCACGCAGTCGCCGAGCATCTCGGGAGTGGTGGTCACCGTGGACGGTGCGCCGTTGGCGGCGGCCAACGCCGTGCCGCCGGTCCTGTCGGCCGAGGAACTCGGCTTCCGCGACCTCGGGGCCGCCACTGGTGTCAACCCGGTCGTCCGATTCGGCAAGGAGGTGTTCTCGACCGATCTCGACCGGCTTCTCCGCTCAGAGGTCGACCCGGTCGATCGCACCTCCGATTTCCCGGCGATCCCGACGGCCTGGACCGGGCTCGCCCTCTCCTTCACGGGGGAGGAACTCGCCGCGGTCGGGCGGGACGGGACGGGGATGGCCCGCTACCGCAACGGCCAGTCCGTGGAGGCCGAGGGTTTCGCGCGCAATCTGACGGATCCCACTTACGATCGCTTCGGCGTCATCTGGGTCGGGGGTACGCCCTATGACGGCAAGTCGGCGGCACGGCTGTGGACGGTTGACAGCAACGAGGAGCCTTTCGACGCCTCGGTCCCCGCCCGCCCTGTCCTGGTGTCCTGGCTTGTCGACCGGCTACCCCTCGCGGTCGCCGTGTCCGTCGACGGTGCGCGGATCGCGGTGGTCTCCACCGACGACAAGGGCCGGGCTGCGCGACTCGACGTGGCCGGCCTGGGGCGTGATGCGGCCGGCTCGCCCACCGCGGTCTCCTCGATGGCGATGCAGCTGGGCGCGACCCTCGATCACATCCGCGATGTCGTGTGGACCTCGCCCACGGAGCTGGCCGTCCTCGCCGGCCGGGACACGAAGGCCCTGCCCTATCTGGTGACCCTCGGTGATGAGATCACCGCGCTCGCGCCGATCGACCGGGCCCAGTCGATCACCACACTCGGCGGCTCGCGCAACCTCGCGATCACCTCCGACCAGGGCCATGTTTTCGTTCGCGCCGGTGACCACTGGCAGGCGCTGCCGCCCAGCGCGAGTGAGCTGATCGCCCCGGCCCGCTGACCGGCGGGAGTTGTCCACGGGGCGTGCGAATCCTCGATCGTCGTTTGTCCACAGGGGCTGCCACGAGTGCGTGCGTTCCGGCGCTGAGTGCGGCACGCTGACGGGGAGGAACGGCTGAAGGGGGGGCGCGCGTGGGCGGAGTCGGTTTGGATCGGGTGGCGGCGGCGGTTGATCTGGTGCTGCCGCGCAGTTGCGGAGCATGCGGGGTGCCGTCGGACGAATCCGTGTGTGACCGCTGCCTGAGCCGGTTGGTCGCCGGGCTGTTCATCGGCGGCCCCGCGTGGGTGCGGCCGGACCCGGCTCCCGCCGCGATGATGCCGGTCGTGGTCGCCGGGCCCTATGCCGGGGTGCTCGGGCGGCTCCTGCGCGCTTACAAGGACGGCGAGCGCCGCGACCTTCGGCTGCTGCTCGCCGCCCTGCTCTCGCGGGTGTTGACGTCCGTGGTCATGACGGCTCCGCTCGCCGGCGCCGCGCCGGTGGTCGTGCCGATGCCGAGTTCCGCGCGGGCGGTCCGGATGCGCGGCGACGACCCCGTGGCCGATCTCGTTCGCGTCGCCGCGGTGGATGCGGGGCTGCCGGTGTCGCCCGTATTGCGCCTCACCGGGCGGCCGGCCGACCAGGCCGGCCTCACCGCGGGGGGTCGTGCGGCCAATGTCCGCGGCGCGATGCAGGTGGCTCCCGAGCGCCGGTGGGATGCGAGGCGTGGGCCGTGGCGGGCGCTGCTGTGCGACGACGTCGTCACGACGGGATCCACCCTCGTCGAGGGAGCCCGCGCCATCCGCGCGTCCGGAGGCGAGGTCGTGTGTGCGGCTGCTCTGGCCGCCACGCCGAGGGCGCCCCCGACGCGTTCCGACGCGGCCTGAGACCGACGAGATTCCCCTCCCGGGGAAGCGGCCCGGCGAAAAGGTATAGCGTTTCGACATGGGACCTTCGAGCGCGGATTCCGGTGGCGAGGAGGGGGTGGTGGATGCAGCAGGGCACTTGATCCACTGAACCCGTCTCACCGCGATTCACCCAGTTCTCGAAGGAGCGTCTCCATGGACCTTGTCGTCACCGGTCGTCACATCCAGCTCAGCGATCGCTTCCGCGCGCATGTCGCGGATCGGTTGGGGAAGGTCGAGCAACTGGCTCCCCGAACCCTTCGCGTGGATGTTCTGGTGACTCATGAGCCCAATCCCCGTCAGGCCAAGGCGTCCGAGCGGGTGGAGGTGACCTGCCACGCCCGCGGTCCGGTCATTCGCGCGGAGGCCTGCCACGACGACAAGTACGCCGCATTCGAGATGGCGATGGACAAGCTGACCGAGCGGCTGCGCCGGGCCGGCGACAAGCGCCGGGTCAGCCGGGGTCGGCGCACGCCCGAGTCTGTCGCGGCGGCCACGGGCCGGATCAGCCCACCTGAGGATGCGGCGACCGCCTCCGCGAGTGTCGATGCAGGTTCGCAGGAGGAGCGTGACCTCTTCGGAGCGGTCGGCGATTCCCCGATCGAGGTCCGCGAGAAGGTCCACGCGAGCGCTCCCATGACCCTCAGCGACGCGCTGCGTGAGATGGAACTCGTCGGTCATGACTTCTTCCTGTTCGTCGACTCCGAGACGCGGCAGCCGAGCGTGGTCTATCGCCGGCGGGGCTGGAACTACGGCGTCATTCACCTCGACGTCGCGGCTACGGCGGTCGACTCCGCTGCGTCTTAGCCGGCCCGCGGCCCGCCGGATCGCGCTCGCGGCGCAGGGGTTCGCGCGAGCCCGGCCAGCGGCGGCACCGACCGTCCGGGACATCCAGCGCGTGATCGACACGGTCGGTGTCGTCCAGATCGACAGCGTCAACGTCGTCTGCCGCAGCCAATACCTCCCGTTCTTCTCGCGTCTCGGGCCCTTTGACGCCGCGCTTCTCGACCGTGCGCGTGACCGCGCGCCGAGGAGGGTCGTTGAATACTGGGCGCACGAGGCGAGCCTGATCCCGCCGTCGACGTGGCCGTTGCTCGACTTCCGGATGCGCCGAGCGCACGCCGACTCATGGGGCGGCATGCAGCGGGTCGTCCGCGAGCACCCCGACCTCGTCGCTGCTGTCCGGGAGGAGGTCGAGGCGCGCGGCCCGCTGACCTCGCGGGAGGTCGAGGCCGCGCTCCAACACGACGTGCCGCGCGGACGCGAGCATTGGGGCTGGAACTGGTCGCTGGTCAAGAACGCCCTCGAACACCTGTTCTGGGCGGGCGAGATCGCCTCTGCCGGTCGAACGACTCAGTTCGAGCGTCGGTATGCCGCGCTCACCCGCGTCCTTCCGCCGTCCGTCCACGCGGTCGCGCTCGACCCAGCCGACCGCCCGGCGGAGGAGGAGGCGTTCGCCCGCCTCGTCGAGATCGCGGCGCGGGCTCACGGAGTGGCGACGTTCCAATGCCTCCGCGACTATTTCCGGCTCCCGTTGGCCGGTGCCGGTAGGGCTGTGGAATCCCTTGTCGGGCAAGGGACACTCCGTGCAGTGACGGTCGATGGGTGGAGGCGCACGGCATACGTTCACTGCGACGCGAGGCGACCCCGGCGGGTCCAGGCCCGTGCGCTGCTCAGCCCGTTCGACTCTCTCGTGTGGACCCGGGAGCGGGTCGCGGCACTGTTCGACTTCGACTACCGGCTCGAGATCTATGTCCCCGCGCCGCAGCGGGTCCACGGCTACTACGTCCTCCCGTTCCTCCTCGGCGACGACCTGGTCGGTCGGGTCGATCTCAAATCCGACCGCTCTGCCGGCGCGCTCCGCGTCCAGCGCCTGACCTGGGAGCCCGGCCGCGGTGGTCCGATCGACCTCGCCGAACTCGAGGCCGAACTCCACCTGCTCGCCACCTTCCTCCGCCTCACCTGACGCGCGCGCACCCGGCGGGGCAGCGGCGTGGGTGCGCAGCGGCGCCCATGCACCGGGCTACCGCTTGGTAAGGGGGGTGATCGCCCCACTTACCAGGCGGTAGCTCACGGTCTGGGCCGAACCGGGCCTTTGGGCGGGGCTCGTCATTCGCTAGGCGAGCACCTCCCAGTGGAGCGCGGGCCCGACGCTGGCGTCCGGCGCCTCGGCGGCGCCCTCGCGCCCCCACACCGTGAAACCGGCGCGCTCGAGGATCCGGTTGCTCGCATCGTTGTCCGCGGCGGTGACCGCCACCAGCCTCCTGACGCCGAGCCCGCTTCGGCCCGTGAGGTCGCCCGGCGCCACCGGGGTGAGCGCATGCCGGACGGCCAACTGTGCCGCCGCCGCACCGACACCCCTGCCCCGGGCGCTGGGGAAGACCAGGTAGCCGAATTCCGCTTCGCCGCCGGGGGCGAGCGCACCGGCGTGGACGAACACGCAGACGTCCCCGAGGGCCCGGTCCGTCACCGAGTCCGCGATGCACCAGTTGAGCCCCACGCCGCGCGCGAGACTCAGCCTCCGTCGTGCCAGCCAAGCGGGAAACGTCGAAGGCGTCGGGATGCCGGCCTCCGGGACGAAATGGCTCGGATGCCGCGGCGGCTCGACCGCGGCGCCGTCCTCATCCCGCCACGGCCGCAGGCGTATGCCGTGCCCCTCCAGCACGGGGGGGTCGAACCACGGTGCGCGTGGCCCCGCCGGCTCGCCCGCGTCGATCGAACCGTGCCACTCGTCGGTGATCTCGCCCGTGCGGAAGGTCGCGCAGCCCGACTGGACCGTGTCGAAGCGGAAGCCGGCCGACCGTGCCACCGCCCATGAGGCCAGGTTGCCGCCGAAGGCCGTCCACGTGATCCGGGTGCCCGCCTGCGTGTCGAACCACCAGCGCACGACGAGCCGCAGCGCGCCCGACATCAGATGCCGGCCGCGACCCTCCGGGCACAGGCCATACCCGACCGCCGCCAGGCTCCCGCCGCGGCGCCGCAGGTCGATCGTCCCGAGATAGCGGCCGTCCGGGTCGTCGGCCGCGCACACCGCCCAGTGCGGTTCGACCGGATCGGCGTTCCACTGTTGCTCGATGCGGTCGAGGAAGTCGCGGGCCTGAAGCTCCGCATACGGGCTCGGGATGGTCGTCCAGCGCAGCGACTCGGGATCGACGGACTGCTCGACGATCCCGTCGACGTCGTCGAGACGATGGGCGCGCAGCCGCACGACACCGTCGGTGAGTTCGGGGACGCAGTCGGGGAACGGCATACGGCCAAGTGTTCACTGCGGCGTATGCCGCCGCCACCGAGTTCGCCGGAACCGGTGAGCGACGCGAGGCGTTAGCGGCAGGTGGTCCCTCGATTACGCTAGGCGGGACCCATGTCGACCCTCAGGAGTGACGCGTGCCCCCCAAGTTCGTCGAGAGGCTGTTGCGCGCCGGTGAAGGCCGCACGGTCAAGCGGTTGGAGAACATCGCCGCGCAGGTCAACGCCATCGAGGAGGACTTCGAGAAGCTGACCGATGCCGAGTTGCGGGCAGAGACCGACAAGTTCCGCGAGCGCCTCGCCGCCGGCGAGACCCTCGATGGCATCCTCCCGGAGGCGTTCGCGGCTGTGCGTGAGGCCTCCAAGCGCACCCTCGGGAAGCGGCATTTCGACGTCCAGATCATGGGCGGCGCCGCCCTCCACATGGGCAATGTCGCCGAGATGAAGACCGGTGAGGGCAAGACGCTCGTCGCGACCCTGCCGTCCTATCTCAACGCCCTCAGTGGCGAGGGCGTCCATGTCGTCACCGTCAACGACTATCTCGCCGGCTATCAGTCCGAACTCATGGGCCGCGTCCACCGCGCCCTCGGGCTCGAGACCGGCTGCATCCTCTCCTCGATGACCCCGGAGGAGCGGCGGGTCGAGTACGCCAAGGACATCACCTATGGCACCAACAACGAGTTCGGGTTCGACTACCTCCGCGACAATATGGCCTGGTCGACCGACGAACTCGTCCAGCGCGGCCACAACTTCGCCATCGTCGACGAGGTCGACTCCATCCTCATCGACGAGGCGCGGACCCCGCTGATCATCTCCGGCCCCGCGGACCAGCCGACGAAATGGTATTCCGAGTTCGCCAAGATGGTCACCCGACTGCACCGTGGTGAATTCGAGTCCGGCCGTGGGGATTATGAGGTCGACGAGAAGAAGAAGACCGTCGGTGTCCTCGAGTCCGGCATCGAGAAGGTCGAGGACTACCTCGGGATCGACAACCTCTACGAGTCGGTCAACACCCCGCTCATCGGCTACCTCAACAACGCGATCAAGGCCAAAGAGCTCTTCCACCGGGACAAGGACTACGTCGTCATGAACGGCGAGATCCTCATCGTCGACGAGCACACCGGCCGCATCCTCGCCGGCCGGCGCTACAACGAGGGCATGCACCAGGCCATCGAGGCCAAGGAGGGGGTGGAGATCAAGAATGAGAACCAGACGCTGGCGACCATCACCCTCCAGAACTACTTCCGGATGTATTCCAAACTCTCCGGCATGACCGGCACGGCCCAGACCGAGGCCGCCGAACTCCACTCGATCTATCAGCTCGGCGTGGTCCCGATCCCGACGAATATGCCGATGATCCGCGCCGACCAGGCCGATCTCGTCTATCGGACGGAAGAGGCGAAGTATGCCGCCGTGGTCGAGGACATCGCCACCCGCCACGAGAAGGGCCAGCCGATCCTCGTCGGCACCGTCTCGGTGGAGAAGAGCGAGTACCTCTCCGATCAGTTGAAGTCCCGCGGCATTCCCCACCAGGTTCTCAACGCCAAGCAGCATGAGCGTGAGGCGTCGGTCGTCGCCGAGGCGGGGCGCAAGGGCGCCGTCACGGTGGCGACCAATATGGCCGGCCGAGGCACCGACATCATGCTCGGTGGCAACCCCGAGTTCATGGCCGTCGCCAACCTCAAGGCGCGCGGGCTCGATCCCGAGGAGACCCCGGAGGACTACGAAGCCGCCTGGGACGACACGCTGGCCGCCGCCGAGAAGGCGGTCGCGGCCGAGCATGACGAGGTCACCACGCTCGGCGGCCTCTATGTCCTCGGGACCGAGCGCCACGAGTCGCGGCGCATCGACAACCAGTTGCGTGGCCGTTCCGGTCGCCAGGGTGACCCGGGGGAGTCTCGTTTCTATCTGTCGCTCCAGGACAACCTCATGCGGTTGTTCAACGCCGGGTTCGTCGACCGCGTCATGCAGTCGGCGCGGATCGACGACGACACCCCGATCGAGGGCAAGTTGCTGTCCCGCTCGATCGAGAGCGCACAGAGCCAGATCGAGGGGCAGAACTACGAGATCCGCAAGAACGTCCTCAAGTACGACGACGTCCTCAACCGTCAGCGTCAGGTCGTGTATGAGGAGCGGCGCCTCGTCCTCGAGGGCGAGGACCTCGAGGAGCAGATCCGCAACTTCATGACCGACGTGGTCGGCGGCTATGTCGACGCCGAGACAGGCGAGGGGTTCGCCGAGAACTGGGATGTCGACCGTCTGTGGAGCGCGCTCAAGGCGCTCTATCCGGTGGGCGTGTCCTGGGACCAGATCGAGGCGGCCGCCGGTGGGCCCGCCCGGGTCACGACCGACTCGTTGCGCGAGGAACTCGTCTCCGACGTCCATCATGCGTATGACGAGCGGGAACAGGCGCTGACTCCCGGCGTCGCTCGGGAGCTCGAGCGCCGGGTGGTCCTGTCCGTACTTGACCGCAAGTGGCGCGAGCACCTCTATGAGATGGACTATCTGAAGGAGGGCATCGGCCTCCGGGCGATGGCTCAGCGCGACCCGCTCGTCGAGTATCAGCGCGAGGGATATCAGCTGTTCGAGGCGATGAACGAGGCCATCAAGGAGGAGACCGTCGGCTTCCTCTTCAACACCGAGGTCCAGGTCGCCCCGCCAGCCGCGCCGGCGCCCCTGCAGCCGGTCGCCATCGGCGACATGCTCCGCGGCCTCGACGCCGAGGACGCGCCCCAGGTGGCCGGGACTGAGACGAGCGAGGTCGCCGGGCTCGCGTCGGTTCCCGCGGGCGTCGCGGCCGCTCCCGAAGCGACCGCTGAGGTTGCCCCGCACGTCACCGCGAAGGGGCTCGACGAGCACCCGTCACGCGCCCGCCTTCACTACTCGTCGCCGACCGAGGACGGGGGCGTCGAGGAGCGCGACGAGTCACCCGGCCTGGCCCCGCTCACCACCGACCAACTCGCGATGGCCAAGCGCAACGAGCCCTGCCCCTGCCTGTCGGGCAGGAAATACAAGATGTGCCACGGCCGCGGCCAGTAGCCGCGGTCACGTCCGCGCCCGCGAGGAGTGTCAGGCGATCTGAAGGGTTGCGACCCGCCAGGTGGTCTCGAAGGCCACCAATTCCAGTGCCATCGCGCGCACCCGGTGTCCGTCCTGGAGCACCACGGCGACCTCGGCGCGCTCGTGGCGGCTGCGGCAGCACCGGATGCGGAGCACGGCGAGTCGCCGCGCGAAGGGATTCGCAGCCGGATGGCCACGGCCCGCGGCGGCTTCCGCGCGGCGGGCGATCACGCCATAGCGCCTCGAGACGGCGAGATACACCTGCGGCGTCGTCAGCCGGACGACACTCGCCGGCGGTCGCTGACCTGCCATGACTTCGATGAGCGCCTGCGCGACACCGCGCGACCACACCGCCGGGTCGGGCAGTTCCCGGTCGGCCACGGGCGGCGCCGGCGGCGCGTCACTGCGGAAGTCGAGGGCGAGGCCCTCCTGGACATACATCGGATGGATTGCCGGGACCGGGCGTTCCCCGGGTAGCAGCGCCGGCGGGCGGTGGTCCGGGATCGGCAGGACGCGGATCGGCGCGTTCATCGGGGACTCGCCGGCGCGTGGAGGATCTGACCGGGCAGGAGCAGATCCGGGTCGGACCCGATGACGTCACGATTCGCGGCATACCACCGCGGCCAGGCGGACGCGATCTGCGCATCGTCGGCGTCCGGGCCGAGCGCACGGCTGACGAGATCCCACAGACAGTCGCCGCGGCGCACCGTCACCGAACCGCCCGCCTCGTCCTCGGTGCGCGACGCCCCGCCGACCAGGCGGATCTGGGGCGTTGTCGTGGCCTCGGCCTCAGGCGTCCGGTGCCAGATCGGGTCGGGCGCCGTGGAGGTGGAGGCGCCGGCCCCGCTGACGAGGGCGGCGGAAGCCGTGACCCGCGCAGGCGCGTGTGCCTGCGCCGGTGGAGCGGTGGCCAGCCCCACGAGGCCGGTGGCGACATAGGCGACCAGGCGCCGCGGACCGGGACGCGGCTCACGCCAGACGCCCGCCTCCGCGCGCCGGGCACAGCGCACGGTCTCAGCCGTCACGCGGAACAGGAAGAGGCCGGCGACGACCAGAGCCGCGGCGATGGCGAGGCGGGGAAGGAGCGCCTGGAGGTCTGTCTGGGTGGGGTCCGCGAGCGCCCGGGCCGCCACCTGGATCCCGCTGAGGATCAACACGGTGGTCGTCAGGCCCAGAGCCCCCACCACGCCGCAGAACCGTCCGCGCATTTCCCCTCCATTGACACGATTAAGGTGCGTTTACCTATGTTTGCGCACGACCGAGCGATACGTCAACAGCGAGCACGATCGCGTCTCCGTAGGCTGGGGATATGTCCTGGGAGCAGCGGTGGACCCGGCTCTTCGCCGATCTGGAACTCGCCTTCGAAGCGCAGGAACGCCGCGTCCGGGACAGCGAGGTCGCCGATCGCACCCGACGAGACCGCGCGACGATCCCCCTGGCCGCCCGCCTGGGCGCGCAGCGCGGCGCGCGTATCGAGATGCGTCTTCTCGGTGCGTTGCGGGTCGAGGGCCGCCTGGTCGACATGGGCACGGACTGGATCGCCGTAGCCGCCGGTGCGGCCCGCGCTTTCGTCATCCCGACCGCCGCGGTCGTGTCGGTCGGCGGACTGAGCCGACGGACCGAACTGGCCTCACCGGCTCGACGGTTCGGGCTCGGCTATGCCCTCCGGGAGATCAGTCGGGACCGCATGCCGGTGACGGTCACCGATGTCCTGGGAACGGCATACGAAGGAACGATCGATGTTGTCGGGAAAGACCATCTCGACCTCGCCGAACACCCTGTCGATGAGGCACGCCGGACTCCGAACGTCCGTGCCATCCGCACCATCCCCTTCGCCGGCCTCGCCTGCGTGCAGACCGGCTGAGGGCCGTCACTCGTCGTCGGCGCCGCCTCCGAGGGGGTGCGCCGCGACGAATGTGCGCGTCTCGGCATACATCCGCTGGATGTAATCCTCGAGGGCACTCCTCTCCACACGCCACTGGCCGCGGCCGCCGACCTTGATCGCCGGAAGGTCGCCCGACCGGACCAAGGCATAAGCCTGAGCTGCGGAGATGTCGAGAACCTCCGCAACCTCGGCGAGTTGGATGAAGCGCTTCGTCATGGGACGAAGTCTGCCTCATCACACCGACAGCCTGTGGATAACGCCTCTTCGAGATGCCGATGTCAGAGCGCTGAGGCAAGATCGAGACGAGATTCATTCGAAGGGGGATATCGATGACTGCACTGGCTGCCCCGATCGCCGGCCGCCTGCGCCGCCCGTCGTGGAAGGACGCCCGGCTCGTGGTCGGCCTCGTGCTGGTCCTGCTCGCCACGGGGCTCGGTGCCGCCGGCCTGCGGGCGGCCGATCGTCGGGTTCCGGTCGTCGTCGCCAAGACGACCCTCGTGCCCGGGCAGCGGCTCGATCCCTCGATGCTCACCACGGTCGAGGTCCAGGTCGAGCGCACCGGCGAGGCCTATGTCGCGGCCGACCATGGCCTGCCCAGCACCGGCTACATCCTGCGGGAGGTGCGTCCAGGGGAACTCGTGCCGAAGTCAGCCCTCGGGACCGCCGCCCAGGTCGACGTGGCGCCACTGGCCGTGAGCATCGATGCGGTGTCGGCGACGACGCTGGTCTCCGGGTCTCTCGTGGATGTGTATGCCGACAAGCCCACCACCGATTCCGGCGCCACTCGGTTCGCCGGCCCCCAACGCGTTCTCGAGCGGGTCTATGTCGCCAAGGTCTCGACCGGGGGATCCGGTCTCGGCTCCACGAGTCATGCATTCGCCCAACTCCTCATCCCGACGGGCAAGGTCGCCGAGACCATCGGGCTCGTGAACGCCGGTGCAAAGGTCACGCTGGTGGCGGTCCCAGGGGCCCTTCAGGCGGACCGATCATGACCCTGCGGGTCCTGACCGCCCTCGACCACCGGCACGAGGACCGCGTGGCGACAACCCTGACCGGCCGTCGCGATCTCGAGGTCGTCCGGCGCTGCCCGGATCTCGCGGATCTGCTCGCCGCCGCCGCGGCCGGCCTCGGCGACGTGGCCCTGGTCTCCGGCACCGTGCGCGGTCTGGACCTCGACGCCGTGGCCCACCTCGGCGAGGCCGACGTCGTCGTCGTGGGTGTCATCGACGGCGACGAGTCGTCCGATCGGCGGCTGCGCCAGCTCGGCATCGACAATGTGGTCCCCATCGCCGAGGCGGTGGAGGAGTTGCCGGCCCTGCTCGAGCGGCTGGCCAAAAGGGTGGTGGTCCCAGCGGACGATCGTGGGCCCGACGCGCTCGACGTCGATGCCGAACTCGCCGCCCTCGAGGCCGGCCTCGATCCACTCGGTTCGGCCGCGGTCCCCGCCGACGGCGACGAGATCGGCGACGATGAGCACCACGGCGAGGTCATCGCCGTCTGGGGGCCGGCGGGGGCCCCGGGGCGGACCACTGTCGCCGTCAATCTCGCGGCCGAGATCGCGGCCCGCGGCAGCGCCTGCCTGCTCATCGACGCCGATACCTATGGCGCCTGCGTCGCCCAGGTCCTCGGCCTGCTCGACGAGGCCCCCGGGTTGGCGGCTGCGGCACGCGCCGCCGAATTGGGCACGCTCGACCTGCCCACCCTCGCCCGCATCTCCCCGACGGTCGCCACCGGCTTCCGCGTCCTGACCGGACTGCCGACATCGGGCCGGTGGAGCGAGCTGCGGTCGGCCTCGATGACCCACATCATCGACCTGGCGCGCGGCCTCGTCGACGTCATCATCGTCGACTGCGCGTTCTGTCTGGACGACGACGAGGAACTCAGCTACGACACGCGCGCACCGCGACGCAATGGCGCCACGCTCGCCGCACTCGCCGCGGCCGACCAACTCGTCGCCGTCGCCGGAGCCGACCCGGTGGGGCTCCAACGACTCGTGCGGGCATTGCAGGATCTCGAGGCCGTCGTGGCGCCGACGCCGCGAATCGTCGTCAACCGGGTCCGCGCGACCGCGGTCGGTTCCGCGCCCGAGCGCCGGGTGGGGGAGGCACTGGCGAGGTTCGCGGGGGTGGAGGTCACGTCATACGTCCCGGAGGATCGCGCCACCCTGGACCGGGCACTCCTGGCCGGTCGTGTGCTCGCCGAGGAGGCGCCCGGGTCGGTCGTCCGAGAGCGGCTTCGGCAACTCGCCGACGCGCTCGTTCCCGAGGTCACACCGTCACTGTCCACCCGGCGGCCGCGATGGCTGCCCAGGTCTGTCACGATGGGCCGGTGGTCGACCGCCTAACCGCTCTGGACGTCTCGTTCCTCACTCTGGAGGATCGGCACACGCCGATGCACGTGGGCCAGGTGCTCGTCTTCAGTCGCCCACTGGGGTTCGAGACCAGCGGCATCGCGGGCCGCATCGCGAGCCGGCTCGAGGCCAATCCGCGTCTTCGGCAACGGGTGCGTTCGGTGCCGGGGCGGCTGGCCAATCCGGTGTGGGTGGACGACGAACACTTCGATCTCAGCTATCACGTCCGCCGGTCCGCCCTGCCGAGCCCGGGTTCGACCGAGCAGTTGACCGAGTTCGTGGCGCGAGTCAACGCGCGCCTCCTCGACCGGAGCCGGCCACTCTGGGAGGTCTATGTCGTCGACGGGCTGGCGGGGGACCGGTTCGCCGTCGTGACCAAGACCCACCAGGCTGTCATCGACGAGGTCACCGCGCTCGACATCGCCGGACTCGTCCTCGACCTCGACGAACAGACCGCGGTGCCGGCGTCGACCAGGCCGTGGTCACCACGTCCGGCCCCCGGCCAGGCGCAGCTCATCGGGCAGGCCGTCAAGGACGCGCTCAGCAGCCCGGCCAACCTCGTCGGCACCGTCCGGAACGGTCTGAGCGATCTGAGTGAGAACGGGCGCCGCGCGTTGGGCGTCACGACGACGCTGGCCCGGGCGTGGCGCCCGGGTCCGACGACGCCGCTCGCCGTCGACCCGGGCGCGGCGCGACGGTTCGCCGTGGTCGACACGGATCTGCAGGGCTATCGCGAGATCCGGACGCGCCTCGCCGAATCCGGAGGGGATGTCGACATCAACGACATCGCCCTCGCGACGATCACCGGCGCCCTGCGGGGATGGATGGAGACGCGCGGCCAGTTCGTCCGCTCGTCGACGACGATGCGGGCCGTCGTCCCCGTCACCGTCTCCCATGGGGCCGGGCTGGGGGCGTCGGTGCAACCGGTCTTCATCGAGCTGCCGATCGGGGAGAACTCGCCGAGTGTGCGCCTCCTGCAGGTGGCTCACGCGATGCGGATGCACCTGAGTGCGGACAGCCTCAGCGCGCACCGGATCGCTGGCCTCAGCGGATTCTCGGCACCCACCCTCCACTCCCTCGGTGCCCGCGTCGGCGGGGCGCTCGGGCGGCGACTCTTCGACCTGGCGATCACGAATGTTCCCGGGCCCCAACGGGAACTCCTCTGTGGGCCGGCGGTGCTGCAGGAGACCTATCCCGTCCCGCCGCTCGCGCCCGGGCATGCGCTCGCCATCGGGCTGACCAGCTATCACGGCCGGGTCTTCTATGGCCTGTTCGCTGACCGGGCCGCCATGCCGGACCTGGAGGTCCTGGCGGACCTCATCCGGGACGCGCTCGCCGAACTGATGAACTCGGCTGCGACATGAGCGGCATACGCGTCTATCTCGCCGTCCTCGCCGCGGATCTCGATGACCTCGCGGCGAACGGACGACTGTCGTGGACTGGACGATTCGCGTATGCCGTCACACCCGCCCTCGTCGCCGCCACCCCCCGGGCCGACCAGGAGGAGCGCGAGTATCTCGCCTTCGTCGAGGCGGCCGGCGTGGCGCGGGCGCTGGCCGGCGGGGCGCGACGCGTCGTCGTCGCCGCCGACGTCTCCGAGTCGGTGATCGATGCGGTCGGCGACGGACCGCTAATGCGGCTGACCGCCGACGTGCCGCTGCGCGAGATCGCCTCGTTCCACGTGGACGAGACGGCGCGCGGCGACCTCGGGGATCTGCTCTGGTACGACGTCACGGAGGCGGCCGTAGTCCGTGCTCTCCTCGAGGACGCCGATCAGTAAGCTTCTCGCCCATGCGGATCGCCAAGACGGTGGAACTCCTGGGTGCGCCGGACGCCGTCTTCAGAGTCCGGGCGAGCGCCGCGTTCCAGGAAGCCAAGTGCGTGGCCAGCCGCGCCGTCGACCATGCGGTCGAGATCGACGTAGCGGATGACCACACCGTCATCCGAACCCGCCGGACCATGCCGACGGACGCCTTCCCGGACACCGCCAAGTCCATCGTCGGCAGCCGCCTCGTCATCGACGAGATCCAGGACTGGGGACCCGCCGACGCCGACGGCTCCCGCTCGGCAGCGGTGAAGCTGGTCCTCGACGGCCTTCCCATGGCCCTCATCGGCGAGGTGCGCATTCGCCCCAACCCCGCCGGCTCCGGCTCCATCCAGACCCTCGACGGCGACCTGCGCGCCAACATCCCCTTGCTCGGCGGCAGAATCGAGAAGCTTGCCATGCCCGCGGTCGACGCCGGCTTCGACATCGAGGCGCTGCTGCTCAACGAGTGGCTCTTCGACTGACACCTCCCGGGGACTCCGTCCCCCGGATCCCCCCTGGAAGGCGCGGTGCTCGCGGTGCACCTCCGGGGGACTCCGTCCCCCGGATCCCCCCTGGAAAGCGCGGTGCACGCGGTGCTCGCGCCACACCCTCCGTTCCGGGAAACCATTCTCGCTCCGCTCGCGGTTCCCCGGTCCAGCACCCGGGGGTTTCGGCGGGCCCCGGGGGCGTAGCCGTCGGGGGTGTGGATAACTCCCGACCCTTTGTGGGTGGTCCTCGTTACAGTTGGTTCATGGCGCGGGGTCAGGGGCTCTCCAGAGATGCCGTCGTGGCGGTGGGGCTGGTGTCACGGCTTGCCGCCGAGGATCTCCTGGCTGCGATGCCTGCGGTTCGGGATCGGGCGACCCAACGGGTGATCGAGGCCTCGGTGGAGCAGTTGGCCGATGCACTGCGCCTGCTCGCCGGCCAGGCGGACTACGTCGCGGCGGCCTGGCCCGCGGGATCCGCGCGCGGGCAGGTGTCGGCGCCCCGGACGAGCGAGCGAGCGGGCGGGCCCGCTCGGCCACGGCGTTGACATCCTTCGATGCGCCTTCCCTCAGCGCCCTGAGTTCGCGGCTGCGCTCCCTCGCCGGGGGGCTCGCCGCGGCGACCGGTGGCCCCGCGGATGAGGACGTCGGCTGCCCGCCCGCGCTGCGGGCGGACGCGCGTCTGGCCCACGCCGGCGCCGTCGACCTCGGCCGGGTCGCCGATGCGTGCGGGTCGGCTCTGGCGACCTATGCCTATGCCGCAGCCGCCCTCGACCGCGACCGCGCCCTTCTCGAATCCGAGGCCCTGCGGCACGGCCTGCGCATCGATGTGGGCGACGTCCTGCCGCCGTCCGGAGTGCGCGCGGTCACCGATCCCATCGCCGAGGTCGCCGCTCGCGAGGCCCAGGGGAGGATTCGGCGGCGCCTGCTGCTTCTGGCGGAGGAGGAGTCGCGACTGGGCGACGAACTGCGGGTGGAGCTGACGCGGCATACCGCCATCGCTGCGACCATCGCCGCCCGCCTGCGGTGACGGAATCGCACGGAAATCGTCACTGCGGTGACCGCGGACCCGCCGCCCTGGGCGGATGGCGCCGAAAGACTTCTCGTCCACAGACGGCCGCCCCGCGAGTTTTCCGCTCAGCATGGGAAACCGATACCCTCGAAGTGGACCCCGGCAATGGCGCCGGAACCGACCATGAATGGAGTGGAGAGCCGTGCCCCAGCACGAGGCCGCACGCAGGGAACGCCTCGAGGACGCCGCCCGGCGCGGCCAGGCGAAGGGCGGCCCGCCACTATCGGACTTCCTCACCGCCTACTACCGCCACGTTCCGGCGGAGGAGATCCTCGCCCGCAGCGCCGACGATCTGCTCTCCATGGCTCTCGCCCACCGTGATCTCGCCCGCTCGCGTCCGGTCGGCACCGCCACGGTCACCTGCGTCAACCCGTCCATCGAGTCCGAGGGCTGGAGCAGTCCGCACAGTGTCGTCCAGATCGTCACCGACGACCGCCCCTTCCTCGTCGACTCGGTCACCGCGCACCTCGAGATGGTGGACCGACCCATCCATGCCGTCATCCACCCGGTCATGGTCGTCCGGCGCAGCGCCGACGGTCAGCTCGAGGACCTGGTTCTCGACGAGGACCAGTCGGTGCCCGAATCGGTCGCCTCGCATTCCTATGGCGAGTTGCGGGAGTCCTGGATTCACCTCGAGATCTCCCGCGAGAGCGATGACGCCGCCCGGCGCGCGCTCGTCTCCGGCCTGACCAAAGTTCTCTCCGATGTCCGTGAGGCTGTCGAGGACTGGCCCAAGATGCGGGCCCGCGCTCAGGCCCTCGCCGACGACCTCCGCGCCCACTCGCCCAAGGGCATTCCCGGGTCGGAGGCCATCCAGGCGGCCGACTTCCTCGACTGGATGGTCGCCAACAACTTCACCTTCCTCGGCGCGCGTGACTACTCCCTCGTCCCGGGCAAGGGCGGCGCGCATCTGACCACCGCATCCGGCTCGGGCCTCGGCCTGCTCCGCTCCGATCCCGCGATGGCCCGCCAGCTCACCACCCTCTCCGGCACCGCCCTCGACAAAGCGCTCGAACGCCGCGTCCTCTTCATCACCAAGGCGAACTCGCGCGCCACGGTCCACCGGGCGGTCTATCTCGACTACATCGGCATTCGGCGCTTCGACGGCGACGGTGCGGTGATCGGCGAACACCGCTTCCTCGGCCTCTTCACCGCCAGTGCGTATGCCGATTCCGTCTTACGCATTCCCTACGTCAAGGACAAGGTCGCCGACGTCATGGCGGCCTCCGGGTTCCCCGCGGAATCGCACTCGGGCAAGGACCTGCTCGGCATCCTCGAGAACTACCCCCGAGACGAGGTCTTCCAGGCGAGCACCGCCCAACTGCTCGACGTCGCGTCCCAGGTCGTTCACCTCAAGGAGAAGCGCCGCTGCCGGCTGTTCTGCCGGCTCGATGACTTCGGCAGGTTCGTCTCGGCCCTCGTCTTCATCCCGCGCGATCGTTACAACACCGCCGTCCGCCACCGCATGGAGGCGATCCTCGCCGAGGCGTATGGCGCCACGAGTGTCGACTTCACCACGCGCGTCTCGGAGTCCGCCCTCGCGCAGGTCCACTTCGTTCTCCGGCTCCCCGCGAAGTCCCACCGCCTCGCGGTCGACGCGGCGGCCCTCGAGAGCAAGATCGCCGATGCGACCCGCACCTGGGACGAGGATCTCGTCGACGCCGCTATCCGCGAACTCGGCGAAGAGGCGACCGCCCGGGTGGCCGGCCTCTATGGCCGGGCGTTTCCCACGTCATACAAGGAGGACTTCTCTGTCAAGCAGGGAATCGCCGACATCCGCCACCTCGACGCGCTCGGCGACGCGGACGCGACCGCGCTCGTGCTCTACAAACCCCGGTGGAACCCCGAGACGATCCGTCGATTCAAGCTCTTCCGCCGAGCTCCTCTGTCGCTGACCCAGGTCCTGCCGCTGTTCACCCACATGGGCGTCGAGGTCGTTGACGAGCGTCCCTACGCCCTGACTCGCCGCGACGGCCAGGAGCAGTACGTCTATGACTTCGGCCTGCGGGTCAAGGACGACACCCTATGGACGTCGATGACCCACGCCCGTCTGCGGGAACTCTTCGAGAGCGCCGTCGACGCCGTCTGGCACGGGCATGCCGAGTCCGACGGGTTCAACGCGCTGGTCCTGCGGGCGCAGCTGACGTGGCGCCAGATCGTCATCCTCCGGGCGATCGCCAAATATCTGCGCCAGACGCGCTCGGCGTTCAGCCAGAGCTATGTCGAGGCCGCCCTCCTGCACAACTGGCAGATCGCCACGCAGCTCGTCGCGCTCTTCGAGGCGCGCTTCGATCCCGAGCGGCCCGACGAGGCCCGGGACGCCGAGCAGGACCGGCTCGCCGCGCAGATCACCGAGGCCCTCGACGACGTCGCGAGCCTCGACGAGGACCGGATCATCCGCGCCTTCCTCGGTGTGATCCGGGCCACCCTGCGCACCAATTACTACCAGCGCGACGCCGCCGGGCAGTCCAAGGACTATCTGTCGGTCAAACTCGACCCCCGCATCGTCCCCGACCTCCCGGCGCCCCGACCGGCGTTCGAGATCTGGGTCTACAGCCCGCGCGTCGAGGGCGTTCACCTGCGCTTCGGTCCGGTCGCCCGCGGCGGCCTGCGGTGGAGCGACCGGCGCGAGGACTTCCGCACCGAGATCCTCGGTCTGGTCAAGGCCCAGATGGTCAAGAACGCCGTCATCGTCCCGACCGGCAGCAAGGGCGGGTTCTATCCCAAGCAGCTTCCGGAGGACGCGGCCGGGAAGCGGGAGGAGGGTATCGCGGCATACCGGATCTTCATCTCGGGACTGCTCGACCTGACCGACAACCGCGTCGGCGAGGACATCGTCGCGCCGGAGCGCACGGTGCGTCACGACGGCGACGACCCCTATCTCGTCGTCGCCGCTGATAAGGGCACGGCGACGTTCTCCGACATCGCCAACGCCGTATCTCAGGATTACCGGTTCTGGCTCGACGACGCGTTCGCCTCGGGCGGGTCCAGCGGATATGACCACAAGGCGATGGGGATCACGGCCCGCGGTGCGTGGGAGTCCGTCAAGCGGCACTTCCGCGAGATGGGCCTCGACACCCAGACCGAGGACTTCACCGTCGTCGGCGTCGGGGACATGAGCGGCGACGTCTTCGGCAACGGGATGCTCCTCTCGGAGCACATCCGGCTCGTCGCGGCCTTCGACCACCGCCATGTCTTCGTCGACCCCGATCCCGACCCGGCGGTGTCGTATGCCGAGCGCCGCCGCCTCTTCGATCTCCCCGGATCGTCGTGGGCGAGCTATGACTCCGCGCTGATCAGCGAGGGCGGCGGGGTGTGGGCGCGCTCGCTCAAGGCGATCCCGGTCAGCGCGCCCATGCGCGCCGTGCTCGGCCTCGCCGACGATGTGACGACGATGACGCCCAACGACCTCATCCACGCGATCCTGCTCGCGCCGGTCGACCTGTTGTGGAACGGCGGGATCGGGACCTATGTCAAGGCCGCCGAAGAGACCAATGACGACGTCGGCGACCGGGCCAACGATGCCATCCGCGTCGATGGTGGGCACTTGCGCGTCCGGGTCGTCGGCGAGGGCGGCAACCTCGGCCTCTCCCAGCGCGGCCGGATCGAGGCGGCGCTCGCCGGGGTCCGAGTCAACACTGACGCCATCGACAACTCCGCCGGGGTCGACACCTCCGACCACGAGGTCAACATCAAGATCCTCCTGCGCGAGGTCGTCCGGCAGGAGGACCTGACACTCAAGCAACGCAACACCCTCCTCGCGTCGATGACCGACGAGGTCGCGGCGCAGGTGTTGCGAGACAACTATGAGCAGAACGTCCTCCTGGGCAACGCCCGCGCGCAGCAGTTCGACATGCTCGACGTCCACACGCGACTCATTCACTGGCTCGAGGAGCGTGGTGATCTCGACCGCGAACTCGAGCATCTCCCCTCCGACATCGCCCTCGCCGAACGCGCCGAGGCGGGCCGCGGCCTGACCTCGCCGGAGTTCGCCGTCCTCGTCGCCTATGCCAAGCTCGCGCTCAAACACGATCTCCTGCCGACCGGGCTGCCCGACGACCCGTGGTTCCAGCAGACCCTCCGGCGCTATTTCCCCGGACCGATCCAGGACGGCTTCGCCGAGGCGATCGCGACTCACCCCCTGCGCCGCGAGATCATCACCAACGCGGTCGCCAATTCCCTGGTCAACCGGGGCGGGATCACCTTCGTCTATCGGGCGATGGAAGAGACCGGCGCCGGCGCCGAGCAGATCGCGCGGGCGTTCGTCATCGCGCGGGAGGTGTTCGCCCTCCCGGACTTCGTCACGGCGGTCGAGGCGCTCGACAATGTGGTCCCGGCGAGCACGCAGACGCGCCTCTATCTCGAGTTCCGTCGCCTGCTGGACCGGTCGGCGCGCTGGTTCCTCGCGAATCGTCCCGTCGGCCTCGACGTCGCCGGAGAACTCGATCGGTATGCCGCGGTCGTCCGCGACTGGAGTCCTCGCCTCGCGGACCTGCTCGTCGGCAGCGAGGGGGAGCGACTGCGTTCGTCGGCCCGGCGGTATTCCGAGGACGGCGTCCCCGAGTCACTTGCCCTCGCCACCGCGGGACTCCTCGACGCGTTCTCGCTGCTCGACTGCACGGACCTGTGCGCCTCGACCGGTGAGTCGCCGGACGAGGTCATCCCGCTCTATTTCCGGGTGTCGGAATGTTTCGGGGTCGACGCCCTGCTGCACCGGATCACCTCGCTGCCACGCGGTGACCGGTGGGATGCGCTCGCTCGGGGTGCCCTGCGCGACGACCTGTATGGCGTGCTGAAGGCGCTCACCCACAATGTGCTGGAGGCGACCGATGCGGGCGCGCCGCCTCAGGTGCGGGTGGAGACCTGGACCGAGACCAACCGCGAGAACCTCGCACGCGCCCGGCGCGCGCTCGCGGGGATCGAGCGACTGGAGAAGCCGACGATCGCCGCCATGTCGGTCGCCTTGCGGACCCTCCGGTCGGTCGTGCGCGCCGGCTGACTCGGCCACCGGCCGGTTCAGGTCTCGAGAGGCCGGTTCCGGGTCGCTGCGTCCCGCGATCGGCACCGGCGAGGCTTGGCGGCGAGGCGAATGAGCAGCACGCGGCATACGGCCTAGGCTCGAGTCGTGGTGGGCACCCTCGGCGAACAACTACGGACGGAGACCTCGCTCGGCGAGGCGGGGATCGAGTGGCTGCACCTGCTCATGGGCGACTGGCAGTTGCTCGCCGACCTCTCGTTCGCCGACCTCGTCCTGTGGGTGCGGGTCCTCGATGACCGGTGGCGGGCTGTCGGCCACGTGCGTCCGACAACGGGTCAGATGGTCTTCTTCGAGGACATCGTCGGGCAGTATGCCGTCGGCGACCGCGCCGTGCTCCTGCGCCGGGCCTACAACGAGGAGGAGGTGCTGCGGCGCGGGGGACCGGTGCTCGACCGGGATCAGGCGATCCGGGAGGAGGCCATTCCCGTCCGCGGAGGCGCGGGGATCATCGGAGTCGTCACGCGGCATACGAATCTCGCGGCGATGCCGACCCCGAGCCGACTGGAGTTGAGCTTCCAAGCGCTCGCGGGTGCATTGGTTCGCATGCTCAGCGCAGGGGAGTGGCCTCAGGCGGGTGCGCCGACGGGGTTCCGTCGGGGGGCGCCGCGCGTGAGTGACGGCGTCGTCCATCTCAACACCGATGGGCTCGTGCTCTATGCGACGCCGAATGCCTTGAGTGCGGTGCATCGACTCGGACACGTCGGGGATGTCATCGGTGAGGTGTTCAGCCAGGTCATCACCGGGGTCCTCACCGACCGGATCGCCGTCGACGAATCGTTGGCGATCGTTCTGGCGGGGCGGGCCGCTTGGCGCTCCGATGTCGGGACGCGCAGCGGGGCCGTTGCGTTCCGGGCGGTCCCGCTGACCGAGGACGGTGAGCGTACGGGCGCGATCATCCTGCTGCGCGATGTGTCCGAACTGCGCCGCCGGGAGCACGAGATGCTCTCCAAGGAGGCGACGATCCGGGAGATCCACCACCGGGTCAAGAACAACCTCCAGACGGTCGCCGCCTTGTTGCGGCTTCAGGCGCGCCGGCTGCCGCAGGGGGCGGGCCGGGACGCGCTCGATGAGTCGGTCCGGAGGGTCGGCACGATCGCCCTCGTCCACGAGACGCTGAGTCAAGGCTTCGACGAGACCGTGGATTTCGACGAAGTCGTCCGTCGCAGTCTCCGGGTCGTGGTCGAGGTCGCGACGACGACAGAGCAGGCGATCGCCTCCGAGGTCAGCGGGGCCTACGGCCGGATGCGCGCCGAGGACGCGATGGCGCTCGCGCTCATCCTGTCGGAGCTGATCCAGAACGCGGCCGAGCACGGGCTCGCCGAGACGGGGGGCACGATCCGGGTCACGGGGCACCGCGACGCCGACCCCGACGGTGATGTGCTCGAGGTGTCGGTCTCGGATGACGGGGCCGGCCTGCCGAACGGCTTCCGGCCCAGCCGGGCGGGATTGGGGACGCAGATTGTGATCTCGTTGGTGCAGGACCTGCGGGGGGCGATCCGGTGGGAGGATGCCCAGCCACACGGTACGCGGGTGCGCTTCTCGATCCGGCTGCGTCCGTTGACGCGCGAGGACGAGTAGGCGATCTCGTTCAGCGACGATGACGGGAGGGTGGGCACGCGCGCCAGCGCGGGGCCAGCCGAGCGGAGTGCCTGCTCATTGTCCGCTGGACCGGCCAGGTTCGGCGACGATGACGGGAGGGTGGGCACGCGCGCCAGCGCGGGGCCAGCCGAGCGGAGGAGGAGCTGAACCCAGAATCCAACTCAGCCGGCGCGGCGGGCCCGGGCGTTGCGGCGCTTGAGGGCGCGGCGTTCGTCTTCGGAGAGTCCGCCCCAGACGCCCGAGTCCTGGCCGGTGTCGATGGCCCACTTGAGGCAGGTCTCGATGACGTCGCACCGGCGGCAGACGGCCTTGGCCTGCTCGATCTGGAGGATGGCCGGACCGGTGTTCCCGATGGGGAAGAACAGCTCGGGGTCCTCGTCGAGGCAGGCAGCGCGGTCGCGCCAGTCCATGTGGGGGTACTCCTTGTAGCGGGGGCAGGATGGCACAGTCGTCGTGCCGGTGAAACTCGTGGTCTCGGGGGAGCCCGTGGTGAAGGGCAGAGATCATTGTCTCGGACAAAGACGGAAGTAACAATGGTTCAGCGCTCAATTTTCTTCCCTCCGGCCTCGTCTAGCCTGGGATTCGTGAGCAAAACCACCCCTTCCGGCACCGGTTCCGCATCCCTGTTCGCCGGATTCGTGTGCGGCATCGAGGCGCTCGCGCTCGTCGTTCTGGCGCTGGCGTATGCCGTGGGCATCGTCCGGCGCACCGAGGACAGCCTCGCGCGCACGCTCGCCTCTCTGGTGATGTTCCTCGTCGGGGCCGCTCTGCTGGCCGCGATGGCGCGGGCGTGGCGGGCAGGCGCGGCCTGGCCGCGGATGGCGACCCTCGTCGTCAACGCCCTGCTGGTCCCGGTGTCGTTCTCGGTGATCCGTGGGAACGGCGTCCTCATCGGGCTGCCGGTGTGCGCTCTCGCGCTCGCCGGCGTGGCCGCCGCGATCCTCGCGCATCCCGACGAGAACTGAGCGGGCACCTCAGAACAGGTCGCACCCGTCGCAGCCGTCACACCCGCCGCATCCGTCACCGAAGTCGAGCAGGTCACCCGCGGAGCTGAGGAAGTCTCCCGCGGCGCTCGTCACCTCGCCGAGCCCGTCCCCGAGGACGTCGGTCAGGCCGGACAGGTCGAGATCGAACCCGTCCGTCAGGTCGCCCACGCCGCCGACGAGGTCGCCGACATCGCCGAGGTCGACGACCGCGCCGGCCACATGGCCGAGCAGGTCGATGCCGTCGAGCCACGTCAGGTCGAAGAAGGCATCGCCGACGCCGCTCGCGTAGGCCTGCGCCGCGACCTGCGCGAACGTCCGTGCCCACCGGTCGGCGACGCCGAACACCATGGCATAGGGCAGATACCGCGAGAACAGATCGCGCGCCTCCTCGAACCGGATCTGGTTCGCCTCGGCCTTGGTGAGGTACTCCCGGAAGCCCAACGCCTGCACCCGCGCAGCCGTCCCCTCCGCGGTTCGCGGCGTGCGCCCGCGCATCCCGAGGAAGAGGACGACCGCAGCGATCACGACCCCCGCACCCAGGGCGTATGCCGCGTGCCTCGCCGCCGTCGTCATCTCACCGGCCGCGATCCCACCGCCGATGAGTGCGAGTCCCGCGAGCAGCACCGGCGCGCCGAGGCAGCCGAGCCGCCGGTTGCGATCGCGCGGATGCCTGCCATACCACCCGCGATCGATCACCTCGCGATACAGACCGATCTGTGCCTCGCGCATGGTCAGGTCGAAGCCGCGCCGCTTCAGTTCGGCGACCGTCACCGAGTCGCCGTCGGCGAACACCCGGTCGAGGAGGTGCTGCTCGAACGGACGCAATGGGCCGGCCGGCGCCGGACTGACCCGGGTGAGCCGCCAATCCCGGCCGGGTGCCTCGTCACGAGCGGCTGACGTCGGCGCTCGGCCGGGTGGGGGAGGTGGTGGCGGCGGGGCCGCCGGATCGACCGGCTCCGCGTGCAACCGGAGGTAGCCACGCACCGCCAGATCGATGAGCGTCGCACTGACATCGACGACATCCGCCGACCCGTCGATGACCGTGCCGACGAGCCCAGGCGTCATCCCATCGGGCGGGGTGAACCGGACCGCGATCGGCCCGGACCACTCCGACCGCCCACCCCCGACCCGGCGCCGCATCGCCTGCTGGCCCACGCCGGGCAGTTCCCCGGGCGTGATCCCGGCGAAGACCTCGTCGCGCCGCCGCCGACGGAACCACACGACCGCCGGGGCGATGACCAGGATGGGCAGCAACAGGAGGACGACGTCGTATGCCGTGTCGGGCGTCATCCGGTCTCCTCATGCGCGCGGGTGTTCCGCGCGCAGCCTAGTGGGGTCGCAGCGGACGTCCGTTCCGAGGAGGGGATGGCGCGGTGGGTGGAAACCCGGGGTTCGGGGTCAGCCGCGCTTGTCGAGTTCGGCGAGGATGGCGGGGATGACCTCGTGCATGTCGCCGACGATGGCATAGGCCGCCTTGGTCACCATGGGCGCCTCGGCGTCGGTGTTGATGGCGATGATCGTCTTGGACGAGGCGCAGCCGGCCCAGTGCTGGATGGCGCCGGAGATGCCGCACGGGACATAGAGATCGGGGTTGATCCGGTTGCCCGTCTGGCCGACCTGCTCGTGATGCGGACGCCAGCCCAGCGAGGTGACGACCCGGGAGACGCCGACGACGCCACCGAGCTTCGCCGCCAGAGCGTCGACCCCGCCGAACCCGTCCGGGCCGCCGGCGCCACGCCCCGCCCCGACGACGACCTTCGCCTTCGTCAGGCTCGCGCCGTCGCCGCCCGACCGCGGAGCGACCGAGGCCACTCGGGCCCGCAGGTCCTCAGGGTGGATCGACGTCGCCACCGTCGCGACCGTCGCCGCGCCGGGCGCGTTGGCGGGGGACGGATCCAGAGCGTGCCCGGCCACGGTGAGGATGGCCGGCGTGAGCCGCAGGACCGTCGTCTCGACGACGGCACCGCCGACCACCTGGCGCTGGATGACCAGGGCCGGACCGTCGGCCGTCACCGACACGGCATTCGCCGCCATCGGCAGGTCGAGGCGCGCCGCGACGTGGGCGAGGACCTCCCCGCCGCGTGGGCTCCCGCCGGCGACCAGCGCCGTCGCGCCGCTCGACCCGAGCAACCCGGCGACGACACTCGCCCAGGCCGCCGCGGCATACGACGCGAGATCAGCACTGTCGGCGACGTGCACGGTCGCGACACCCTGCGTCGCGCAGTCGGCGACGACCCCGGACAGATCGGTTCCTGGCGGGGCCAACACGACCGCGTCCACCGGTCCGCCGAGGCGCCGCGCGAAGGTCAGCGCCTCCTGCGACACCAGGGCCGCACGGCCCTCCTCGACTTCGACGAGAACGAGAATCATCGGATCACTCCCAACTCCACGAGGGTCTCGACGAAGGCCGGGCCCGCAGCCGGCCCGTCCCCGAGGATCCGGACCTGGTTCGGCGGGGGCGGCGGCACGGTCAGTGCCTGGCGCCCCGAACCCACCGGGGTGGCCGTCGGCGGCACCGTCTCGACGGGCGCCTTCTTGGCCTTCATCCGCCCCATGACCGACGGATACCGCGGCTCGACACCGCCCTCGAGGATGGTGACGACGGCGGGCAGCGCGACCCGATAGGTCTCCGTCCCGTCTGGCCCTTCGCCGCGCAGGACAGCCTCGTCACCGTCGATGCTGACGTTCTGGATGCCGGTCACGACCGGCCAGCCGAGTGCGTAGGCGAGCCGCACCCCGACTTGGAAGTCGCCGGTGTCGGCGGCGTCGTTCCCCAGCAACACCAACTCGTATGCCGTGCCCTCCGCCGCCCGCGAAGTCACCACCGCGGCGATCTCGCGGGCGACATCCGTTGGGCCGAAGGCGTCCGCGTCGGCTTCGACGTGGACCGCGTCGGTCATCCCCACGGCGAGCGCCGACCGGAGCTGGTCAAGGGCGTCGCCGGGGCCGAGCGTGAGGACCGTCGCCCGGCCCCCATCGGCGGCCTGGACGGCGAGTTCGACGGCGCACTCCTCGTTGGGGCTGATCGTGTATCCCGCGTGGCTGCCGTCGATGCCGAGGCCGTCGGCGGTCAGCGAGATCTCGCCGGTGGCCTCGGGGACGCGCTTGATGCAGACGAGGACGTCGGTCATCGGGTCACTTCCCGACCGGCCGCGACGGGTTGAGGTGCCCTGGTCATGCGTTCCCCTTGATGCGGTCGTTGGCGGGGTCGAAGAGCGGGGTCGCGTCGTTGGCGGCGACGGTGACCGGATAGAGCTCATCCATGTAGCAGACGGCGAGCTCCTCGCCGATGGCGGCATGGTCCGGCGGCAGATAGGCCATCAGGACGTGTTTGCCGAGGCTCGGCGCCGAGCCGGCGGTCGTCACATACGGATGCCAGCCGTGCGTCCCGGCGAGTTCCGCGCCATCGCGGGTCATGATCGGCTCGCCACCGAGCATGTAGCGCTTGACGCCCGACCGGCTCGTGTGGTCGTCGACCGTCAGCGAGCAGAGGACCGCCTTGGGCGCTTCGGCCGCCTGAGCGACGATCGCCTCCTTACCGATGAAGTCCTGGTCCTTGATCTTGGGCCGCTGCATCCCGGCCTCGGCGAGGGTGCGCTCGGTGTCGAGTTCGTAGCCGTAGGCGCGATACCCCTTCTCGATCCGCCCGGTCGTGCCATAGACCCCGATGCCGACGGGGATGAGCCCGTGGCCGGCCCCCGCCTCGAGCAGCTTCGCCCACAGGGCTGCGCCGTTCTCGATCGGGGTGTAGAGCTCCCACCCGTATTCCCCGACATAGGAGATCCGCGAGGCGAGGACGGAGAGGTTGCCGACCTCGATCTCGCGGCAGGTGCCGAAGGCGAAGCCCTCCCGCGAGACGTCGTCGCGGGTCACCGAGGCGAGGATGTCGCGGGCGTTGGGCCCCCAGAGGCCGATGGTGGTGAAGGAGGAGGTGAGGTCGACGACGACGGCTCCCTGCGGCATACGGTCGGCGAACCACTTGAGGTCGGCCATCCCGTGCGCGCCGCCGGTGACCACCCGGAACCGGTCGTGGGCCAGGCGCATGACCGTCAGGTCGGAGCGGAAGCCGCCGCGCTCGTCGAGGACCGGGGTATAGATCACCCGCCCGATCTTGACGTCGGCCTGGGCGACGATGATCCGCTGGACGGCCTCGAGCGCGCTCGGGCCGACGATATCGAAGACGCAGAAGGCCGACAGGTCGACCAGCCCGGCGCTCTCGCGCATCTGGAGGTGCTCGGCATTGATGATCGGGCTCCACCACCGCGCGTCCCACTCGTGCTCGCGCGGCATACAGGCGTCGCCGAATTTCTCGACGAGCCCGGCGTTCGACTCATACCAGTGCGGGCGCTCCCAGCCGGCGGTCTCGAAGAAGACCGCGCCGAGCTCCTTCTCCGACGCGTGCATCGGGGCGAGCCGGATATCGCGCGAGGAGGCATACTGCTCGCTCGGGTGGACGATGCCGTAGGTCTTGTTGAACGCCTCCGAGGTCCGCGCGCGGATGTGCTCGCGGGTCTTCTGGTGGGGATAGAACCGGGCGATATCGCTGTGCCCCAGGTCGATCTCGGGGTTGCCGTGAACCATCCACTCGGCAACGGCACGTGAGGTGCCCGGGCCCTCCTTGATCCACACGGCCGCGGCCGCCCACAGGCCCTTGACCTCGGGGGTCTCGCCGAGGATCGGGAACCCGTCGGGGGTCAGGGAGAGCAGGCCGTTGATCGCATAGCGGATCTCGGCGCGCTCGTCGCCGAGGAGCTCGGGCATGAGCTCGAGGGCCTGCTCGAGCTGGGGGTCGAAGTCGTCCGAGGTGAACGGCATCTCGGTGGGGGAGAGCTTGGACTGCTCGATGCTCGGGATCTCCTCGGCATCCATGAGGATCGGCCGGTGCGCATAGGACCCGACCTCCATGTCGGAGCCGTGCTGGCGCTCATAGCAGAAGGTGTCCATGTCTCGGACGATGGGGAAGGAGATCTCCCCGGGGATCGCGGCGAGCTGCGCGCACGGGCCGACGGAGATCATCTGGTGGACCGCGGGGGTCAGGGGAATGTGGGCGCCGGCCATCCGGGCGAGCTTGGGGCTCCAGACGCCGCACGCGATGACGACCGTCTGGGCCTCGATCGTCCCGCCAGTCGTCTCCACTGCGGTGATCCGGCCGTTCTCGACGACCATGCCCGTGACCTCGACATTGGGCGCGAGGGTCAGGGCGCCGAGTTCCTGCGCCTTCTCGCGGAATATCGTCCCGGCGCGCAGGGAGTCGACGACGCCGACGGTCGGGAACCAGGCGCCGCCGACAATGACCGACGGGTCGAGGAAGGGCACCTTCTCCTGGACCTGTTCGGGCGTGAGGAGTTCGGCGGGGATGCTCCAGGCCTTGGCGCTGCTCATCCGGCGGCGCAGTTCCTCCATCCGCTCCTCGGTCCGGGCGACCTCGATGCCGCCGGACTGGGTGAAGACGCCCATCTCCTGATACTGCTTCACCGAGTCGGCCGTGATGTCGGCGAACTCGCGGGAGTGGTCGACGGGGAAGATGAAGTTGCTCGCGTGGCCGGTCGACCCGCCCGGGTTGGGCAGTGGTCCCTTGTCGATCTGGACGATGTCGCGCCACCCGAGGTTGGCGAGGTGGTAGACGAGACCATTGCCGACGATGCCGGCGCCGATGACGACGCACTTGGCCGTGGCGGGCACGGTTGCCATGTCACTCCCTATCCGAGTTGCGTATGCCGCAACTCAACTCACGATGTGCACCAATGGTAGCGGCGGCGAGCCTCGCTGCCGAGGGCTCGCCGCCGCGGGTTCCTCAGGAGGTCGCCGGATCGCTGCGGCGCTCGCGCAACTCCGATTCGAGTTCCTCGATCTCGTCCTCGAGTTCGTCGATCTCCCGGTCGTGCGTGCGCAGCGTCGAGCGCAGGCGGCCGCGCAGGGTGGCCTCGAAGGGTTCCTGACGCAACGACTTCCACAGCGAGACGCACAGCCCGATGAGGACGAACAGGAAGGGGAAGCCGACGATGATGACGCCCGTCTGCAGCGCCTGGAGCCCGTTCTCGGGGTCGGCCAGGAGCAGGACCGTCGCGATCGCTCCGGTGGCGACCCCCCAGAAGACGACCATGAGCTTGTTGGGCTCCTCGTTGCCCCCCTGGCTCAGCATCCCCATGACGATCGACGCCGAGTCGGCCCCGGTCACGAAAAAGATGGCGATGAGGAAAACCGTCAGGCCGACCGTGAATCCCGACAGCGGGAAGTCGCGCAGCGTCCCGAACAGCGTGTTCTCCAGGCCGGAGTCGATCAGGGCCTTCATGTCTCGGCCTTCCCGCAGCTGGAGGTCGAAGGCCGACCCGCCGAGGATCGAGAACCAGAGGAAGGAGACGAAGCTCGGGATGAGGATGACATAGACGACGAACTGGCGGATCGTGCGGCCCTTGGAGATCCGGGCGATGAACATCCCGACGAAGGGCGTCCAGGATACCCACCACGCCCAGTAGAAGATCGTCCACCCCGACAGCCACGAGCTGCCGCCGAAGACCCCGGTCCGGAAGCTCATCGCCGGAAGTTGGGTGAGATAGCCGCCGAGGGACTCGGTGAAGGTCCCGAGGATGAACACCGTGGGCCCGACGACGAAGAGGAAGAGGACGAGCAGGGCCGCGGCGACGGCATTGGCATTGGAGAGAATCTTGACGCCCTTGTCGATCCCGGAGACCGCGGAGATGACGAAGCAGCCGGTCAGGACGGCGATGACGAGGACGGCGGCGGTGCTGCCGTATTTCGCGTGGCCGAAGGCATTGGCGAGGCCGCCGGTGATCTGGAGTGCGCCGAGGCCGAGCGAGGTCGCCGAGCCGAAGAGCGTCGCGAGGATGGCGACGACGTCGATGGCCTTGCCGGGTGCGCCCTCCGCGTGCCGGCCGATCAGCGGACCGAAGGCCGCCGAGATGAGATTGCCCCGGCCCTTGCGGTAGGCGAAGTAGGCGATCGCGAGGCCGATCACGGCATACATCGCCCAGGGGTGGAAGCCCCAGTGGAAGAAGGTGTATTCCATCGCGAGGTGGGCGGCCTTGTCACTGCCCGGCTCGGCCATACCCATCGGGGGCGTGTTGAGGTGCGTCAGCGGCTCGGCGACGCCATAGAACATCAGGCCGATGCCCATCCCGGTGGCGAACATCATGGAGACCCACGAGAACGTGGTGAACTCCGGCTCCATGTCGTCGGGCCCGAGCTTGATATTGCCGTAGCGCGTGAAGGCGAGGAACATCGAGAATGCGACGAAGGCGGCACTGGTGAGCACGAAGAACCAGCCGAAGTTGCTGGTGATCCAGTTGAGGACCGACCCGCCGGTCTTGTTGAAGTTCTTGCTCGCGACCGCGCCATAGATGAGGAAGATGAGCGAGAGCGCCGCCGCGATCCCGAACACCGCTCTGTCCGTGCGTGGTTTCTCGTGATGGACGGTCGCCGAATCCTGTGTCGCCATACCCTGCCCCTTCGAAGGTGCGTAATACGCAACTGGCACGCTGAATGCGCAACGCCAGTGTGGCCGTGATCACATCATCGGGTCAAGAGTTCGCGCGGGTCAGCGTTGGTCGCGCCACCCGAGCCGCCGCGAGACCTCGCCCGCGGCGGGCAGGAGAAGGGTGCGCAGGCTGAGCAGTCGCGCCGCGTCGAGGCGGAAGGTGGGTCCCGACAGGCTCAATGAGTTGACGACCTCTCCGTGCGCATTACGCACCGGCGCGGCGATCGCGGAGAGCCCGTCCTCGAGTTCGTCGACGGCGGTCGCGTAGCCGTCCCGACGCGTCGCGGCGAGTTCCGCCTCGAGCCGCGTGAGATCGACGATCGTCTTGTCGGTGTATGCCGTGAGCTCGCCCGCCAGCGCTCGTGCCGTATGCCGATCCACGCCGCTGAGCAGCACCTTGCCATTGCTGGTGGCGTGGAGCGGGATCCGCTGTCCGACCCAGTTGTAGGACTGCAGCGCCGAGGTGCCGGCGACCTGGTCGAGATAGAGCGCCTGCTGGTCGGAGAGCACCGCGAGATTGACGGTGAGGCCGGTCTCGGCGGCGAGCCGGCGGCATACGGGCCGAGCCTGCTCGACCACATCGAGACCGGCGACCGCCGTGCCGGCGAGCCTGAGGAGGCCGACACCGAGGCGGTACTTGCCGCGGCCATCGATCTGCTCGACAAGATCCCACCGCTCCAGAGCCGCGACGAGACGGCTCGCCGTGCTCTTGTGCACGTCGAGCCGGCGGGCGAGCTCGGTGACGCCGAGCTCGCCCGCGTCGGCGAGCAGATCGAGGATGGTGACCGCCCGGTCCACGGATTGGACCGGGCTGTCCCGCTCGGTGCTGTTGCGCATGGTGAGAACGCTAGTCGCGCTGGACGGGCCCGGCCGGAGCGGGGTGGGCCGACGCTCAGCCGAGCCAGGCGTTGACCTTGTCGGGGTTGGCGTCGATCCACTTCTTCGCCGCGTCCTCCGGCTTCATCTTGTCGACGGCGATGTATTTCGCGACGGTGTTCTGATCCTCGTTGTCCCACTGGAACTTCTTGATCATGGCCACCCCGGCGTCGTCGGCCTGGCCCGCCCACTTGGACGAATAGACCTTCTTGAGCACGGTCTCGGGATAGTCGCAGGCGACCTTGGCGGGATCGTCCTGGCAGCCGGCGGTGTAGGGCGGCAGCTTCACCGCCTTGAGCGGCACATCGGCGAAGAGGTACTGCGGCTCCCAGAAATAACCGATGAGCCACTCCTTGTTGGCCTCGGCCTTCTTGAACGCCTCGAGAGACGCGGCCTCACCGCCGGAGAAGACGACCTTGAAGTTCAACTTGAGGTTACTGATGATTGCCTCGTCGAACTGGACGTAGCTCGGGTCGGAGCCGAGGAACTGACCCTTGTCGCCGGACTCGCTGGTCTTGAACTTGTCGGCGTACTTGTTGAGGTTGGTGTAGTCGAGGATGTCCGGGTGTTCGGTGGCGAGCCATGGCGGGACATACCAGTGGATGATCCCCTTGTTGCCGTTGGGGCCGCCGTCGATGGCCGAGCCGTCGCCGCCCTTATCCGTGAAGAACTTCTTCTCGAGGTCCGGGTGACCCCAGTCCTCGATGACGACGTCGACCTCGCCGGTGCCGAAACCCTGCCAGGAGACGTCCTCCTTGAGTTCCTTGTAATTGACGGTGCAGCCGAGCTTGGCCTTGGCGACCTCACCGGCGACATAGGCGCTCGCCTCGTAGCTCACCCACGGGTTGACCGCCATATTGATCGTGGCGCACTTCTTGCCGGCGGCCGAGGAGGAGACTGAGGCATTGGACTGCTCGGCCTTCGAGATCTCGCCGCCGCCGCATGCCGTCGCGACGAGCGCGACGGCGGACAACGCCGCCAGGGCCCCGAGGGGCCGGGTCTTCTTCACCTGCATAGTGCGCTCCTAACGCGTCGGGGTGTGCGGGTGGGTGATGGGTCGTGTGGTGCCGCCGTCGCGCTCATGCCCAGGGGCGCTTCGGCAGTCGCAGCCAGGTGGTCTCCCTGGCCGGCGGTTCCGCCGCCCGCCTCGCGATCCGGTCGAGGAGGATGCCCAGCAGCACGATCGTGATGCCGGCGGCCGCGCCCTTGCCCCACTCCTCGCTGCGGGAGGAGCCGAGGACGACCTCGTAGCCGAGGGCGCCCGCGCCGACCATGCCGGCGATGACCGCCATGGCGAGGACGAAGAGCAGGCCCTGGTTGGTGGCGAGGACGAGCGACGACTTCGCCATCGGCAACTGAACGAGGCGAATCTGCTGCATCCGCGAGGCGCCCGTCGAGCGAGCGGCCTCCATGGTCGTCGCGGAGACGCCCTTGACGCCGTCGGCGACGAGTTTGATCGAGACCGGGGCGGCATACGCCAACGCGGCGACGATGCCGGTGAACCGCGACGGGCCAAAGAGCGCGAGCACGGGGACGAGATAGACGAAGGCCGGAATCGTCTGTCCCGCATCGAGAATCGGGCGCACGGCGAGATCGACGCGGCGGCGCCGGGCCATCGCCACGCCGACGACGACGGCGAGCGCCATGCACAGGAGGGTCGCGACGAGGGTCATCGCGAGGGTGATCATCGCGTTGTGCCACTCGCCGAAGACCCGCATGCCGGCGAGGCAGGCCACTGCGGGGACGAATGCCCGCCAGCCACCGAGGACGAAGGCGATCGCGGCGATCGCCGCGAAGGCGAGCCACCAGGGCGACTCGGCGATGAAGTCCTGCAGGGGATTGAGCAGGGCGTAGGTGATGCCGTCTTTGATCGCGCTCGTCACCGGTGAGATCGCCGTGGTCGCCGAGTCGACGGCGCCGTCGGTGGCGTCCGCGAACCGTCGGCCCCAGCCCCGGTCGGCGAACTCGGCGGCCCAGAACATCTGCCGGGACAGATAGAGCGCGACCAGCGTCAGGAGCGCACCACCGAGGAGTATGCCGCGGTGCACCCGAGCGGGTAGCCCGCCCCCGCGGGCGATCACGTCGGCGCGTTCGCTCGCCGCTGTGGTCGCCCGGTCGAGCATGATCGCCGTGGCGACGATGAGCAGGCCGGGGACCAGGGCGGTGCCGACGTCGTTGATCCGCAGCCCGGCGAGGACGGGTTTGCCGAGGCCGGGGCCGTCGACGAAGGAGGCGATCGTCGCCATCGACAGGGCCGCCATGGTCGTCTGGTTGAGGCCGACGATGATGGTCCGCTTCGCCAGGGGGATCTGGACGCCGAGCAGGCGTTGCCGACGGGTCTGCCCGAGGGACTGTCCGACCTCGAGCATGGCGACGGGCACCGAGCGGATGCCGTGGGCGGCGATCCGGATGAGGGGCGGGGCGGCATACAGCACGGTCGCGACGACCGCGGAGGCGGCGCCGATGCCGAAGAACAGGACGATCGGGAGGAGATAGACGAAGGTCGGCATCGTCTGGAGGAGGTCGAGAAGGGGTTCGATGACGGCATTGGCGCGGCGGCTGGTGCCGGCGAGAACGCCGAGGGGGAGGCCGACGACGACGCAGACGAGGACGGAGATGCCGACGATGATGAGCAGGTCCATCGAGTCCGACCAGTAGCCCAGCGCGCCGTACGAGACGAAAGTGCCGAGGGCGAGCAAGGCGATGCGCCAGTTGGCCGCGGCATAGCCGATCCACGTCGCGACGGCGGTCACGCCCAGCCAGCCGATCTGGGGGACCGGGCGCGGCTCGGCCGGGATGGAGATCAGGCGTTGCAGCCAGCCGACGAGGCCACGGAAGCCGTCAGCGATCGCCCCGGTCAGGCGCATCACCGGGTTGGTCTCGCGCCCGCGCAACATCGAGTCGCGGAAGTCGTTGAGTGCGTGCATGACCCCGGTCTGATCACGCCCGTGCAGGACGAGAGTGTCGTGACCGCGCAGGACGAGCCAGACCAGCAGCCAGGCGAGGACGATGAGCAGGGCCGGCTGCCAGCGCGGCGTTCCCTCGTCGCGGACCGGAGGTGCATCGCTGGCGCGACCGCGCCGGATAACGCGCGGGCGATCGGGGGCCTGGGTGCTCACCTCATCCTCCCCCTTCAGGCATCCTGCTCGGCGACGACGACGCGGAGGATGTCCTCATCGTCGACGACCCCGACGAAGCGGTCGTCGGCGTCGACGACGCGGACGACGCCTTGATGGGCGAGCACGGTGCGGGCCGCCTCGCGGACGATCGTCGAATCGCGCAGGGTCGGGGCGCCGACGCCCTCGTCCGCCGACCCCGGTGGCCGCATCACCCAGCGCAGCGTCAGGACATGGCTCTTGTTGACATCGGCGACGAAGTCTTTGACGTAGTCGTCGGCCGGTGCGGCGATGATCTCGTCCGGCGGTCCGATCTGGACGATCTCGCCGTCGCGCATGATGAGAATGCGGTCGCCGAGTTTGAGGGCCTCGTCGAGGTCGTGGGTGATGAAGACCATCGTCTTGCCGACCTCGTGGTGGAGCCGGATGACCTCCTTCTGCATGTCCCGCCGGATGAGCGGGTCGAGGGCACTGAACGGCTCGTCGAACATGAGGACCGCGGGGTCACCGGCGAGGGCACGGGCGAGCCCGACGCGCTGCTGCATGCCGCCGGAGAGTTGGTCGGGGAAGTTCTGCTCATAACCGGACAGGCCGACGAGGTCGATCATGTTCTGAGCCCGGACTCGTCGGTCGGTCTTGGTGTCACCGCGCACCTCGAGGCCGAAGGCGACATTGTCGATGACCTTGCGGTGGGGCAGCAGTCCGAAGTGCTGAAAGACCATCGACACCTTGCGTCGGCGGACCTCGCGCAGCGCGCTCTCGTCCATCGCGGTGAGGTCGACGCCGTCGAGGCGGACGGTGCCCGCCGTGGGCTCGATGAGGCGGGTGAGCAGCCGCACGAGGGTGGACTTGCCCGAGCCCGAGAGGCCCATGACGACGAAGACCTCACCGGGCGCGACGTCGAAGGACACATCGCGCACGCCGATCACATGACCCGACTTGGCCTGGAGATCCTTGCGGGACAGGGCGGCATCCGGCGTGCCGATCAGGCGCTCGGCATTGGCGCCGAAGATCTTCCAGAGGCCGCGCACCTCGAGGGCCGAGTCGGTGGTCGTCATCCGTGGCTCCGATCAGGCCGGGTGACCGGCGGGTTGTCGCGCGGTGGACGCGTGGGGCGGATCGAGTGGACTTCCGGCACGGTGGTTGTACCACGGCGCGCGCGACGGGGCGAGTGGTGACGCGCCGCTGATGAGATCGGCGGCCTTCTCGGCGAGCATGATGACGGGGGCATAGATGTTGCCATTGGTCACATATGGCATGGCGCTCGCGTCGGCGACCCGCAGTCCGGTCGTGCCGTGGACGCCCAGCGTCGTGGGGTCGAGGACGGAAGCGTCGTCCACGCCCATCCGGGCCGTGCAACTCGGGTGCAGCGCGGTCTCGGCGTCGGCGCGGACCCAGTCGAGGATCTCGGCGTCGCTCTCGACCCCCGGGCCGGGGGAGACCTCGCCGGCGTTGTAGGCCGCGAGGGCGGGGCGGGCGAGGATGTCGCGGGCAACGTGGATCGCCTCGACCCACTCCCGCCGGTCCTGGTCGGTGGAGAGGTAATTGAACCGCAACGACGGTTTGACCCGCGGGTCGGTGCTGCGGATCGTGCAGGTGCCGCGGGCGTCCGAATACATCGGTCCGATGTGGACCTGATAGCCGTGGCCCTCGATCGGCCGAGACCCGTCATATCGTATGGCGATCGGCAGGAAGTGGAACATGAGGTTGGGGTAGTCCACGTCGTCGTTGCTGCGGACGAACCCGCCACCCTCGAAATGGTTGGTCGCGCCGAGCCCGGATCGGAAGAACAGCCAGTCGCTGGCGAGCTTCGGCCGGTTGCGCCATTTCAGGCCGGGCGCGATCGAGACGGGGAGCCGGCTCGCGTGCTGGATATAGACCTCGAGGTGGTCCTGGAGGTGGTCGCCGACGCCGGTGAGACCGGCGACGACGGGGATCCCATAGGGACGCAGGAGGGCGGGGTCACCGACACCCGAGAGTTGCAGCAGTTGGGGGGTGTTGATCGCGCCGCCGGCCAGGACGATCTCCCCGGCTTCGACCGTATGCCGCTGTCCCAGTGCGACATAGTCGATTCCGACCGCGCGAGTCCCGGAGAAGCGGATGCGAGTCGCGTGGGCGAGGGTGCGCACGTGGAGGTTGGGGCGATGCATGACCGGGTGGAGATAGGCGCGGGCCGCGGACAGGCGACGGCCGCGGTGAATGGTCCGGTCGAATGGGGCGAAGCCCTCCTGGCGATAGCCGTTGATGTCGGGGGTGCGGGGATAGCCCGCCTCGACGGCGGCGTCGAAGAACGCCCCGAACAGGGGATTGGCGGCAGGCCCGCGTTCGAGGACGAGCGGGCCGTCGCCGCCACGCCAGTCGTCTGCACCGGCGAGGCAGGTCTCCATCCGCTTGAAGTAGGGCAGGCAGTGGGCGTAGTCCCAGGTCTCCATGCCGGGATCGGCGGCCCACCGCTCGTAGTCCATCGGGTTGCCGCGCTGGAAGATCATCCCGTTGATCGAGCTGGAGCCGCCGAGAACCTTGCCGCGCGCGTGATAGATCCGGCGGTTGTTCATGAATGGCTCGGGCTCGGACTCATATCGCCAGTCATAGAGCGGGTTGCCGATCCCGAACGGCAACGCCGCGGGCATGTGGATGATCGGGTCGAGGATGAGGTCGGCCCGGCCGGCCTCGAGGACGAGGACCGAGGTCGCCGAGTCTGCGGAGAGCCGGTTGGCGAGGACGCAGCCCGCGCTGCCGCCGCCGACGATGACGACGTCGACCCGCCGGGGAGCGGGACCGAGCGTCGTCGCGCCGCGGGCGCGGGCGGTCGCGGCTGCGAGGCCGGCGCGGGAGGTGCGGGATGCGGAGGTGAGCCGGCTCCGAGGGGAGGGGGGCGGCAGACGGTCGGTCATGCGAACCATCCCGAGGGCGCGGGCGCGGTGTTGCGCCAGATGTGCTTGGTCTCCTGGTATTCCTCGAGGCCGAGGTCACCGAGTTCGCGGCCGATGCCGGACTGCTTGTAGCCGCCCCATTCGGCCGGCGCGACATAGGGGTGGTAGTCGTTGATCCACACCGTGCCGAGGCGCAGGCGCGCAGCGACGCGATCGGCGCGGGCGGGATCGCTGGTCCAGACGGCGCCGGCGAGGCCATAGATCGTGTTGTTGGCGAGCCGGATCGCTTCGTCGTCGGTGGTGAACGTCTCGACGGTCAGGACCGGGCCGAAGGACTCCTCCTGGACGATGTCCATATCGCCGCGGCACTGGTCGAGGACCGTCGGGAGATAGAACGCGCCGCCAGCGAGTGCCGGATCGGCGGGCCGGGCGCCGCCGCAGCGTAGGCGGGCCCCCTCGGCGAGTCCGCGTGCGACATACGCCTCGACCTTGGCGAGATGCGCTGCGCTGGTGAGGGATCCGGTCTGTGCTTGAGGATCGAACGGCAACCCGGGCCGTATGCCGCGGGCCCGCTCCACGAGGTCGTCGACGAAGTCGTCCGCGATGGACTCCTGGATGAGCAGGCGCGCACCGGCGGAGCAGACCTGCCCGGAATGGAGGAAGACGGCCGTGAGGGCGTTGTCGAGGGCGGCTTCGCGGTCGGCGTCGGCGAAGACGATATTGGGGTTCTTGCCGCCGAGTTCGAGGGCGACCCGTTTGACTGTCGGGGCGGCCTGGGCCATGAGATGGCGGCCGACCGCGAGGCTGCCGGTGAAGGAGACGAGGGCCACCCGGGGGTCGGTTGACAGAGGTCCGCCGCACCCGGGGCCGGTGCCGAGGACGAGGTTGGCGACCCCCGCCGGCAGGCCCGCCTCGTCGAGGATGCGCAGGAGCTGGATCGTCGAGTGGGGCGTCAGCTCGCTCGGCTTGAGGACGAGGGTGTCGCCGGCGAGCAGGCCCGGGGCGACCTTCCAGCTCGCCTGCAGGAGAGGGTAGTTCCACGGCGTGATGAGGCTGCAGACGCCGATCGGTTCCTTGACGATCACGCTGTCGATGCCGTCGCGGCCGGTGTCGACCCGGCGGCGGTCGGCGAGGGTGGTGCCGAGCGCGGCGTAGTGGCGAAAGACGGAGACGACGTCGTCGATGTCGTACTCCGCCTCGGCCAGGCGCTTGCCGGTGTCGAGGGCCTCGGCGCGGGCGATGGCGTCCTTGTCGCGAACGAGGAGGTCGGCGACGCGCGCGAGGAGGGCGGCGCGGTCGGCGACCGGCGTCGTCGGCCAGGCTCCGGTGCCATCGGCGAACGCCCGGTCGGCCGCGGCGATGGCGGCGAGGGTGTCGGTGTCGGTGGCCTCGTCGACGTCACCGACCGGCTCGCCCGTGGCCGGACAGACGATGGTGCGCCGGCCCCCGTCCGCCGCCGCGCTCCAGCGTCCGTCGAGGAAGAGTTCGGGCACGCGGGAGACCTCCACTAGTGTTGCGCAATATGCAACGTGAGTTGCACTGCGGAACAGCATGAACGGCATACGCCCCTCGGTCAAGCACCCCCCGTCGAAAGGCCGGTTCAGGCCCGTGGAGGCCGGTTCAGCCCTGTCTGGGTCCAGCGCTCTGCGCCGGGGTGGCCGGTTGCGTGCGAGCGTTGCGCAGGACGAATCCGTGATGCGTATGGTGCAGTGCTCCTCAGCCGTCTACGATCGCTGCGCATGACCCCGGAGTACGTCCTCACCCTGTCCTGCCCCGATCGACCCGGGATCGTCGCCGCCGTGGCGAGCTACCTCGCGAGTTCGGGGTGCAATATCACCGAGAGCCAGCAGTTCGACGACCGCCGGACGGGCCAGTTCTTCATGCGGGTCAACGTGGAGGCGGTGGAAGGCGCCCGGTCGCTCGATGGGTTGCGCGAGGGATTCGACTCTGTCGGAACGCAGTTCGGCATGGAATGGTCGCTGTGGGATGCGCGGGCGCCATACCGGACGCTGATCATGGTGAGCAAGTTCGGGCACTGCCTCAACGACCTGCTCTATCGGTGGAAGAGCGGTGCGCTCAACATGGAGATCCCCGCGATCGTCTCCAATCACCCCGACATGGAGCCGCTTGCGCGGTCCTATGGCATTCCGTATCACCACATTCCGGTGACTCCCGACACCAAGCCCGAGGCCGAGTCGGCCCTGCTGAAGTTGGTCGACGATCTCGATATCCACCTCGTCGTGCTCGCGCGCTATATGCAGGTCCTGTCCGACGAGCTCGCCACGCGGATGTCGGGGCGAATCATCAACATCCACCACTCGTTCCTGCCGTCGTTCAAGGGAGCCAAGCCCTATCACCAGGCGTTCGCGCGGGGAGTCAAGCTCGTGGGCGCGACGGCGCACTATGTCACCGCGGACCTCGACGAGGGGCCGATCATCGAGCAGGACGTGATCCGTGTCGATCACCGGATGGTCGCCGACGAGATCGTCCGTGCCGGCGAGGAGGTCGAGGCGCGGGTCCTCACCCGCGCATTGCGCTGGCACTGCGACTCGCGCGTCTTCCTCGCCGGGGACCGGACGGTCGTCTTCGACTGAGCCGGATGGCTAGCCTGGTCAGGCCCACGACCCTGGCGGGAAGACGTCCGTGACCGGCCCAACCAACTCCCCTTCGACCAGCACCGCCCACCCGGGACGAGCGCGCACGCGCCCTGGGAGGGAGCCTCGCGCCTCCGGCTTCCGGCCCGACGTCGAGGGCCTGCGGGCCGTCGCCGTCCTCTCCGTCATGTGGTTCCACGCCGGTCTCGGTGGCCTCACCGGCGGGTTCGCTGGCGTCGACATCTTCTTCGTCATCTCCGGCTTCCTCATCACCGGTCAACTCGTCCGCGAGACCGAGGCGGGCGGCCGCATCTCGCTCCCGCGCTTCTATGCCCGGCGCGCCAAACGCCTCTTCCCCGCCGCCGCCACCGTCCTGCTCACCACCGCGCTCCTGACGTGGCTGGCCCTGCCCAAGGTCACCTGGCGCGACACCGGCGGCGATATCGTCGCGGCGGCCGCCTATGTCATCAACTGGCGCCTCGCCGCCCGCTCCGTCGACTATCTCGCGACCGACACCGCGCACTCCCCGGTCCAGCACTTCTGGAGCCTCGCGGTCGAGGAGCAGTACTACCTCCTCTGGCCGATCCTCCTGCTCCTCCTCGCCCTCGTCATCAGCCGCCGCCGGCTGCCGGTCCGCCCGACGATGGCGCTCGGTCTCGCCGCGATCACCATCCCCTCCCTCGCCTGGTCGGTCCACCTCACCGCCGCCGACCCCGCTCGCGCCTACTTCGTCACGACGACGCGCCTGTGGGAGTTGGGGATCGGCGCGCTCGTCGCCGTCGCTTCGACCGTATGCCGTGGGCTCCCCGCCCGCGCGGGGGCAACCCTCGCGTGGTCCGGCCTCGCCCTCGTCGGTGCCGGACTGCTGCTCCAATCCACCTCGACGCCGTGGCCCGGTTCCGCCGCGCTCGTCCCCGTCCTCGGGACGGCCGCCGTCATCGCCGGCGGGCACAGCGCGGGCGACCTCGGCCCCGTGCGGCTCCTCGGGCGCGCGCCCCTCGTCTGGATCGGCGGTCTCTCGTATTCGCTCTATCTCTGGCACTGGTCGTTCGTCGTCGTCGCGACGCAGCACTGGGGCGGCCTGACGGCCTGGCAGCGCGCACTGGTCGTGACCGCGGCCATCCCCCCGGCGTGGGCCACGCGCACCGTCATCGAGAACCCCCTGCGCTTCCACCCGGCCATCGCCGGACGCACCCGCAATGCCCTCGCGCTCGGCCTCGCCTGCTCCCTCCTCGGTGTCGCGGCCGGCGGTGCCCTCCTGCGCGCGGGCAGCCACAGCGGCTTCGCCGCGATCGACCTTCGCGCCCTCCCGCCCGGCCAGGCCGGTGGGCAACTCCTCGGTTCCGGTGCCGAGCCCGCCCGGGTCGCCATCGACCAGCGCCCGGTCGGCGTCACGCCCGACCCCCTCCGCGCCCCCGAGGACGCCCCGCGCCTGTATGCCGACGGCTGCCAAGCCGAACTCGCGGCCACCGAAGTGACGACCTGCACCTACGGCGTCCCGGGATCGACCAAGGTCCTCGCACTTGTCGGCGATTCCAAAGCGGCGCAGTGGTTTCCGGCACTCGAACGGTTTGCAACGACCCGCGGCTGGACCCTGCGGACCTATCTGAAGTCCAGTTGCCCGTGGAGCCCCGCGCTCATCTATGGCGGCCCCACCCCCGACCATCGGTATGCCGCGTGCCGGACCTGGGGGCACGCCGTCCTCGACCGTCTCACCGGTCCCGAGAAGCCGACCGTCGTGGTGACCTCGGGGATCCGGAGCACGGCATACGGCCCGGACGGGACCGAGCAGGTCGCGACCATGGTCGCGGCGTATGCCGACTACTGGACCCGGCTCGGTCGTCTCGGCATCCCCGTGGTGGCCATCGCGGACACCCCGCAACCGGGGCTCACGGCATACGCGTGCGTCCTCGACCATCCGGACGACTTCATGACCGTATGCCGCGGCGCCTGGAACCGCGGTTCCGGCGGGCCGGCGCTCGAGGAGGCCGTCGCCGCCGTCGCGACGTCACGCTTGCTCGACTTCAACCCGTGGGTCTGCCCGCAGGAGCAGTGCTGGCCGGTCATCGGACACGTGCTCGTGTGGCGGCAGAGCGCGCATCTGACGGCGACCTATGTCGAGACGCTGTCGGACGTCGTCGACCGCGAGATCACCGCCGCCCTGGTCGACCTCGGCATCCGAGACTGACTCCGGGAGAACGAGGTTCAGTCGCCGAGTTCGGCGCGTCGGCGCGCCACGAACTCCTGCAACTGTGCCTTGACGGCCTCGTCCATCGGCGGCTCGACATAGTCCTCGAGGCGCTTGCGCCAGATCTCGCCCGCGCGGGTGGCGGTGTCCTTGCCGCCATTGCGCATCCACCGCTCGTAGTTCTCCGAGCTGGACAGGAACGGGCGATAGAAGCAGGTCCGGAAGCGCTCCATCGTGTGCATGGCCCCGAGGAAGTGGCCACCGTGGCCGACCTCGACGTGCGCGTCATACGCGAGCGACGCCTCGTCGATCTCCAACGGCGTGAACTCGTGCCGGAGCATCTCGGTGATCTGGGCGTCGATGACGAACTTCTCGAAGCCGGCGACGAGCCCGCCCTCGAGCCAGCCCGCGGTGTGCATGACGAAGTTGGTCCCGGCGAGGAAGGTCGGCATGAGGGTCATCAGCGCCTCATAGCCGGCCTGCGCGTCGGGCACCTGCGACGACGTCAGGCCGCCACCGGTGCGGAAGGGCAGGCCGAAGCGCCGCGCGATCTGCCCCGTGCACAGCAGGCCGATCCCCGACTCGGGCGTCCCGAACGTCGGCGACCCCGACTGCATGTCGATATTGGACAGGAACGACCCGAAGACGACCGGGCAGCCCGGCCGGATCAGTTGGGCCAGAGCGATTCCCGACAGGGCCTCGGTGATCTGCTGGACCAGGGCGGCCGGGATCGTCACCGGCGACATCGCGCCCATGAGGATGAACGGGGTGAGGACGACGGGCTGGGCCGCCTTGCAGTACTCGAACAGCGCGTCGAGCATCCGGTCATCCCAGCGCAACGGGGAGTTGCAGTTGACCAGCGAGATCGACACGGGCGTCTTCTCGATCGACTCGCGTCCGCCGAAGACGATCTCGCCCATGGCGATCGTGTCCCGGGCGTTGACCCCGGAGACGACATTGCCCATGTAGATCTTGTCGGTCAGGGTCTGCAGGGCATAGGTCATGTCGAGGTGGCGGCTGTCGAGCGGCGTGTCGTTGGGCTCGCAGACGACCCCGCCGGCGCTGTCGAGGACGCCGAACGACTGCGCGAGCCGGGAGAAGTTCTCGAAGTCCGCCATCGTCCCGTCGCGCCGGACCGCGCCCTCGCGGACGAACGGGGGGCCATAGACCGCCCCGAAGACCATCGCGTCCCCGCCGATGTGGACATTGTTGGCGGGGTTGCGCGCCTGCATGTCGAACTCCCGCGGCGCCTTGGCGACCTGCTCGAGGATGAACTCCGGGTCGAAGAAGACGGTGTTGTCCTCGACCTTCTGCCCCGCCTCGCGGAAGAGTCGCAGCGCCTCCTCACTCATGAACTCGACCCCGACCTCGCTGATCAGGCGCCGCCAGCCCGCGTCGAGGGTGGCCATCGCGTCCTCGCTGAGGATCTCGTAGCGCGGCATCGTGTTGCGGAACATCGGCGTCCTTTCGAGCAACTGCGGTTCTGGGGCACTGCGGCTGGGGGTCCAGTTCGCGGGTCCATCTTGACTGAGACGTGCGCCACATCCTAGCCTCACGATATGGAATCGGTGTTCCACACTGTGGGAGCTAAGTGGAGAGCGGGGGTCGGAGCGGGGTCGCGCGGCCGGCGGGCGGTCTCATGAGCACCGAGAACGCCACCGGCACCCAGGCCATCGACCGCGCGGCCGACCTCGTCGCCCTTGTCGTCCGCTCGCCGAACCCACTGTCCTTCAGCGAGATCCAGCTCCGCAGCGGCCTTCCGCGCTCGACGACATCCCGGCTGCTGTCGGCGCTCGAACGCCAGGGCATGCTCGCCCGCACGTCCTCCGGTGCGTTCACCCCAGGCGCCCTCTTCGTCGCGTATGCCGCCCGCCACCGCCCCGAGTCCGCTCTCCTCGCCGCCGCCGAACCGGTCATGGACTCCCTCGGCGACCTCACCGGCGAGACGGTCAACCTCGCCGTCGCCCGCGGTGACGCCGTCGTCCAGATCGCCCAGGTGGATGCCCAGTTCGTCCTCGGCTCCCGCGAGTGGGTCGGTGTCGAGGTCCCGCCCCACTGCTCGGCGCTCGGCAAGGTTCTTTATGCCTACGGCGCATTGCCCCTGCCGGCCGGGCGCCTCGCCACCCCGACACCGAAGTCCCTCGCGCGGCGGGAGGCCCTCGACCGGGCGGGTCACGGCATACGGCGAACCGGGGTCGCGACGACGGTCGACGAATTGGAGATCGGTCTCGCCGGCATCGCCGTCCCCGTCCTCGACGCCGCCGGCCGGCCGGTCGCCGCACTCGGCCTGTCCGGTCCCGGTGACCGGATGGTCGCCGCCTTCGATCGCGATGCCGTGCTCCTGCGCGAGCACGCCCGCACGCTGTCCGCCCGCCTCACCACACACACCCAGGAAGGTGCCGCATGACTCCCGAGGAGATCCTCACCGGACTCTATGAGCAGACCCTCGTCGGCAACGGCCCGGAGGTGCTGTCGCTGACCAACCAGGCCCTCGAGATGGGGATGGAGCCGGGGACGCTGCTCTTCGACGCGCTCATCCCGAGCCTCGAGGAGGTCGGGGCGCGGTTCGAGCGTGGCGACTTCTTCGTCCCTGAGATGCTCATCGCCGGGCGCGCGATGGCCGGGGCGATGGAGCGGCTGCGCCCGCTGCTCGCCGACACCGGTGTCGAGACCGTCGGCAAGTTCGTCATGGGCACCGTCCAGGGCGACGTGCACGACATCGGCAAGAACCTCGTCAACATCATGCTCGAGGGCGCCGGCTTCGAGGTCATCGACCTCGGCGTCCAGGTCAAGCCCGAGAAATTCGTCGCCGCGATCGAGGAGCACCAGCCCGACATCGTCGGCTTCTCCGCCTTCCTCACCACGACGATGCCGATGTTCAAGGCGAATCTCAACGCGCTGGAGAAGGCGGGCCTGCGTGACCAGGTCATCGTCATGGTCGGCGGGGCGCCGGTGACGCAGGAGTATGCCGACGCCGTCGGCGCCGACGGCTACGCCGCGGACGCGTCCGCCACCGTGAAGAAGGCCAAGGACCTCCTCGCCGGCAAGCGTGCGCTGGTCGGAGCGGGGTCGTGAGCGGAGCGGCATACGCCCTGCGGGAGACGGTGATTCGCTCGGCGACCAAGGAAGTCGTCATCGGGCACGAGCGGCCGTTCTGCATCATCGGGGAGCGGATCAACCCGACCGGGCGCAAGATCTTCCAGGAGGCGCTGCGGGCCGGGGATCTCTCCCTCATCGAGAAGGATGTCGCGGCCCAGGTCGCCGGGGGCGCCGACGTCCTCGATGTCAACATGGGCGTGCCGCTCACCGACGAAGCGGAGTTGCTGGAGAAGGCGATTCGGCTCGTCCAGTCGTTGACGGACCTGCCGATCTGCATCGACTCCTCCGTCGTGGAGGCGCTCGAGGCGGGGCTCGCGGCCTACGAGGGACGGGCGCTGGTCAACTCGATCACCGCGGAGGACGAGCGGATGGCGGCGATCCTGCCGCTGGTCAAGAAGTACGACGCCGCGGTCATCGCCCTCCCCAACGACGCCGACGAGATCCCGATGGAGGCCGAGAAGCGGATCGAGTTGGTGGGCAAGATCGTTCGGGTGGCGACGCAGGAGTATGGCATCGCCATCGAGGACATCGTCATCGACCCGCTCGCCATGCCGATCGGCGCCGACTCCTCGGTCGGGCAGTCCGCGCTGACGACGATCCGCGAGATCAAGGCCCGCTGGGGGCTCAATATGACGTGCGGTGCCTCCAATGTCTCCTTCGGTATGCCGGGTCGCCACGCGATCAACGCCGCCTGGCTGCCGCTCGCCATGGGTGCGGGGATGACGAGCGCGATCATGGACGCCCGGACACCGCAGGTCGTCGAGTCCGTGCGCGCCGCCGATCTCCTTCTCGGACATGACGAGTGGGGCGGGACGTGGATCCGGATGCACCGCGCGAAGCAGGCGGCGACGGCCGCCGCGGCGCAGGCGCCGGGCGCCGGGAGCGGCGCGTAGGCTGACCGGCCGTGACCCAACGCCCCGATTCGCCGTCGGACCCCGCCGAGACCACGCGATCGACGACGGGTCCGGATGCACCGGTGACCGCGGACGCCGTGGTCGCCGGGCTGCGCCGCGAAGGCCTGCTCGACCCGCCGGCGGCCCACGAGTCCGGTTCGGGCGCAGGCGAATTCGCGACCGTGGACGGGACCGGGCGGGTGACGCTCGCGTTCCGCCCGGCCGGACGCGAGCACCGGGTGCCGCCGGGGGTCTCGGTGTTCGACGCGGCGTCGTGGAATGGCATCGCCATCGACTCGACGTGTGGGGGTCACGGGACCTGCCGCAAGTGCAAGGTGCGGATCACCCGGGGGAGCGCGCCGATCACCTCGCACGACCGGCGGACGTTCACCGAGCCGGAGCTGGCCGGCGGGTGGCGGCTCGCGTGCCTCGTCACCGCGACGCGCGATCTCGACGTCGAGGTGCCCCCGCTGGTCACCCGGCCCAAGGCGGCGACCGTGGGCGTCGGGCGGCAGGTCATCCTCCGGCCCGCCGTCCAGAAGCGCTATCTCGAACTCGACGAGCCCCACCTCGGCGATCAGCGCACCGACCTGCGCCGGGTGCTCGACGCGATCGACGACCTCGACCTCCATCCCGATCTGTATGCCCTGCGCCGGATGCCGAAGGTCTTGCGGGACAACGACTTCAAGGTCACGGCGGTGATCGTCGACGAGACGCTCATCGACGTCGAGGGCGGCGACACGACCGCACTGCGCCATGGGCTCGCGGTCGACCTCGGGACGACGACCGTGGTCGCGACCCTTCTCGATCTCTCCACCGGAACCCCGTGCGCGGTCGCGTCGATGCTCAACCGGCAGCAGCCGTTCGGCGGCGACGTCATCACCCGGATCAGCGCGACGATGATGGACCCCGAGGCGGCCGGCCGGCTCCAGCAGGCCGCCGCATCGACGCTCGCCGAGCTCGCCGCCCAGGTGCTCGAGGAGGCAGGGGTCGCGGCGACGAACGTCTATGAGGTCGCCATCGCCGGCAATGCGACGATGATCGCCCTCCTGCTCGGCATCGACCCGGAGCCGCTCGGGGTCGCGCCGTTCATCATGACCCACGACCACTTCCCGGTCATCCACGCGAGCGAGATCGGGCTCGATCTCCACCCCGGTGCCCGCGTGGAACTCTTCCCCGCCCTCGGCGCCTATGTCGGCGGCGACATCGTCGCCGGCATGATCGCGACCGGGATGGACCGCGACAAACGGGCCCGGCTCTTCGTCGACGTCGGGACCAACTGCGAGATCGTCCTGTCCGACGGCGAGCGGCTGGTGGCCACCGCGGCGCCGGCGGGTCCGGCGTTCGAGGGTGGCGCCATACGACGGGGAATGCGGGCCGCGGACGGCGCGATCGAGGTCGTCAAACTCGGCGACGACGTCGAACTCGGCGTCATCGGCGGGGTCGAGGCCGTCGGTCTGTGCGGGTCCGGGCTGGTCGACGCGGTCGCCGAACTCGTCCGCGTCGGGCTGCTCGACCACAGTGGCCGGTTCGTCCCCGACGAGGACGCGGCGGGGATCGCGCCGACCCTCGCCGGCCGGTTGACCAAGGTCGGCCAGGAGCGGGTGTTCGTCCTCCATCGATCGACGCCCGACGCGCCGCCCGAGGACTGTGTCTATCTGTCCCAGAGGGATATTCGCGAGCTGCAGTTCGCCAAGGCGGCGATCGCGACCGGCTGGCGGTTGCTCTGCGAGGAGATCGGGCTCGACCCGGCCGACATCCAGCAGGTGCTCCTGGCCGGGTCGTTCGGGTCCTATCTCTCGCCCGCCGCCGCGATCCGGATCGGCCTGGTGCCGACGCTGTCGGTGCTGCGCATCGTGTCCGCCGGCAATGTCGCGGGGGAGGGGGCCAAGATGGTGTTGCTGTCGTCGCGTGAGCGCGCCGGTGCCGACGCGCTGCTGGAGGAGGTGCAGTATGTCGAGCTCTCCGACCGCGCCGACTTCAACGACCGCTTCGTCGAGCAGCTCGCCTTCCCCGGCTGACGCCGACCGCAGTGGCCGAGTCGCCGTTCTCGCCTGCGGGGCGATCGCGCTGCACATCGCGGACATCGCCCGCCGCCGTCAATGGGAGCTTGACGTTCAGCCTCTGCCGCCGTTGCTGCACAACCACCCGCAGCGGATCGCACCGGAGGTGGAGGCGCACCTCGCGGGGTTGGTCTCGGCATACGAAAAAGTCGTTGTCGGGTATGCCGATTGCGGCACCTATGGGGCCCTCGACGCGGTCTGCGAGCGGCACGGGATCGCGCGCCTGCCGGGTCTGCACTGCTACGACCTGTTCGCCGGCGCGGACCGGATCGAGGGGTGGCTGGCCGAGCAGCCGGGGACCTTCTTTCTCACCGACTTCCTCGTCAAGTCCTTCGACCGGACCGTATGGCGTGAACTCGGCCTCGACCGCTATCCGCAGTTGCACGAGGACTACTTCCGCCACTTCACCCGGGTCATCTGGCTGGCGCAGGACCCCGACGGCGATCTGCGGGTTGAGGCCGACCGCGTCGCGGCTTTGTTGCGGCTCCCGCTGACCGTCGTCACCACCGGCGACGGCGCCCTGGAGTCGGCCCTCGCCGTGTTGATGGAGTCGCCCCGAGATACGTGACCCACGCCGTCTCAGCCCTCCCGCCCTCCCCCCACCCCGTCGAGAGTGCAAATAAGCGCCGTCGAGAGTGCAAATAAGCGCCGTCGAGAGATCAACAGTGCGACGCCGGGTTCGACCCGCAGGCGCGACCCACTTCTCGGGACTGGCCACGGTGCAGCCCTACTCGCTGGTTCAGCGAATCCAGACTCAAGGAACAGCGAATCCAGACTGGAGCTTTGCGGGGTTGGTCTCGGCATACGAAAAAGTCGTTGTCGGGTATGCCGATTGCGGCACCTATGGGGCCCTCGACGCGGTCTGCGAGCGGCACGGGATCGCGCGCCTGCCGGGGCTGCACTGCTACGACCTGTTCGCCGGCGCGGATCGGATCGAGGGGTGGCTGGCCGAGCAGCCGGGGACGTTCTTTCTCACCGACTTCCTGGTCAAGTCCTTCGACCGGACCGTATGGCGTGAACTCGGCCTCGACCGCTATCCGCAGTTGCACGAGGACTACTTCCGCCACTTCACCCGGGTCATCTGGTTGGCGCAGGACCCCGACAGCGACCTGCGGGCAGAGGCCGATCGCGTCGCGGGCCTGCTGCGGCTCCCGTTGACCGTCGTCGCCACCCGCGACGGCGCCCTGGATTCCGGCCTCGCGGGCTGCTGGCGGACGGCCGGGGGTGGCTGCGGAGGCGACCGCCCGGGTGCCAGACTGACGCCATGGCGCAGGCGACGAAGTTGGTCCACACCCGCATCGGGGATACGGACGTGTGGGTGTCCGCGGTGCAGACCCCCGGAACGCAACAGACCGCGGGCTCGGCGGCGGACCGCCTCGTCGATGCCTTCGACAAGGCTCGCGACGTCATGGTCGAGTTGGGCGGCAAGGTCGCCGACGCGGTCGAGACGATGGCCGCGCGGGGCGCGCACCCTGACGAGGTGTCGGTGGAGTTCGGACTGAGCATCTCCACCGAGGGGTCGATCATCTTCGCGGCGGCCTCCGCCGAGGCGTCCTTGGCGGTGACGGTGACCTACAAGCGACCAGAGCCCGACAACCATGCCTGACGGCCTTCCCGCGGGCTATCTCGGCCGGGTCCTCGACGGCAACGGCGCACCGGTCGGGACGTGTTGGGTAGCTGCGCGGGGGTTGCTCGTGACGGCGCGTCATGTCATCGCCGAGGCTGCTGGGACGATTCCGGCGGTCTGGGACCCGGAAGATCCCGAGGTCCCTGGCTCGTCGGTGACGGTCGAGCCGATGCGCCCCGGGGTCGCGTTTCCACCGACAACCGCTCACGTTGTCGGTCTGGACGCCACGAGCGACCTCGCGATCCTGCGGATATCGACGGGCACATGGCCGTGCGCCGTGCCGGCGGTCGCAGCGAGCGATCCGGTGACGATCGGCGAACCGTTGGCGCTGGCGGGGTATGCCGTCTTGGAGGATCCGGCCCGCGCGGCCCTGGCGTACTGGGAAACGGCCGCGACGTGGTCGGGCGCGGCCGTGCATTCGGACGGCACCCGGCTGGGCGTCCTGGCCGGCTCCGGCGCACTGCCGGGCTTGTCGGGTTCGCCCGTCATTCGGCGGGCCGATGGTGCGGTCGTGGGGCAGGTCTCCGGCCGATACAACTCCGCCGATGGCTGGGCCCGCGACTCGGTCTGGGTGAGCCGGATCGAGGACCTCGATCTCGTGTGGTCGAGTTCCGGCCTCGCTTCCCTGCCGGTGTCCGGCCGCGTCGAGCTCCAGGAACCGGCCGAGGTGCTGTTTTGCATCGATGCGACCCGGGTGTCCCTCTCCTGCCCTCAACTCGGCATTGACGCGTCCGCGCCACACGACGGATTCACCCATCGCCTGCGTTCGCTGGCCATCGACGTCGAGCGCGCTCGAGGATTGCGCCCCCATCAGGAGCGGCATGGCAGTGACGAGGCGACCGTGAGCCGGGACAGCGCCGCACTGACCGACCTGCGTCGGCACATGGAGAACGCCTTCGTCCGCGGTGATGTCCGGGCGGCGCTCACCACGGTGCTCGCGGAGGCACAGCGGGTGACGATGCCCGTTCATCTCGCGATCGAGGTGGAGGCGGCCGCGTTGGCGCGCCTGCCTTGGGAGGCGCTCAGCTCCCCGGACGCCGCAGGGGTGGACCGTCCCCTTGCCCTGCATCCGCTGGTGACGGCGTTCCGGCGCGTTGCGGGAGGGGCCAGGGGGCGGCAGGTCCCGGGGCCGCTTCGGATCGCCGTGGCGATCGCGTCCCCGATCGCCGGGGGTGGTGCGCTCCTCGACTACGAACGGGAACTGCGCAACGTCCTGACCGCGGTCAAGGGCGCCCGAGCCGGGCAGGCGGAGGTCCGGGTCATTCCGTTCGCCACCCCAGGAGCCATCAGGGCGACGCTCGATGAAGGGGACATCCACATTCTGCACATCTCGGGGCATGCCGCGCCCGGCGTCCTCGCGCTCGAGGACGAAAATGGCCGCGAGGTGCTCGTCGACGCGGCGAAGTTCGTCGATCAGGCGATTCCGGCCGGGAAGATGCCACCGGTCGTCACACTGGCCGCGTGCTCGACGAATGTGGCCACCACGAGTGGCGATGCTGCGCCGTCGTTCGCGGCGGGGTTGGTCGCCGCGGGTTGCCCCACGGTCGTCGCCACAGAGGCGAGTATCTCGGATCGCTATGCCACGGCGATCTTCGCGCAGATGTATCGCGAACTCGCACGCGCCCAGCACGCCGATCCGGTCGCGGCCCTGTCGCGGGCCCGCCGAGAACTGGCCATGACCCTAGCCGGCAGCCCCGACCCGAGAGATGCCGCCGTCGCGCTCCTCGATGAGTGGGCCATCGTCACGGTGCTCGCCTCGAGTGCCGGGCGCAACCTCGTCGATGACAAGCACACGATCCCTGCTCTCCCGACGCCGACCCCCAGACCACGCGCTTCCCTCGGACAAGCCCTGCTCGCACTTCCGGTCGGAGACTTCGTCGGTCGTCGCTTCGAACAGCACGGTCTCCGACGCATCCTGTCCGGGGGCGAGGCTGGGATCGCGGGAGTCGTGGTGCACGGCATCGGCGGCATCGGCAAGACGACGTTGGCGGCCGAACTGGTTCAACGAACCTGCGAGGTCGACAACCAGACCCTGCCCGTCGCCCTGACCGGCGCCTGCGGGACCGAGCAGATCCTTCTCGCTATTTCGCGCCGACTCAGGGAGCTTCTCGCGTCCGTGGGCATACTCGACGAGTACCTGCCCTTGGTCGGATCCCTCGAACGCGGTGACACTCCCTGGCGAGAGCGCCTGGGCGTTCTCCGGGCAAGCGTTCTGGAGAACATGGCCGTCCTGCTCATCCTCGACAACTTCGAAGACAACCTCACTGACGTCTCGGCGTCTGACGAGTACTCCACAGCGCAACGGGCTGTCCGGGATGGCGAACTCGCCGCCTTCCTCGCCGCGTTCGCGATGGACCCGGGCCGGGGAACGGTGCTCATCACGAGCCGATTCCCGTTCACGCTGCCCGAGGGCGCCGAGTCACGCCTGCTTTTCCACCAACTCGGTCCACTCTCGTATGCCGAGGCGATGAAGCTCGTCTGGAGTCTCCCCGCGCTGGATGACCTGCCCGATGAAGACTTGAAGCGTGTCTGGGCCGCGGTCGGTGGTCACCCCCGCACCCTCGAGACGGTCGACGCATTGTTGGCCCATGGCGTCGGTCGTATGCCGCACGTCCAGGAGCGGCTCGAGCGGGCCCTGACCGCCACGCTCGGATCCAAGAGCAGTGCCGAGGCGTGGCTCGACCGAGACCGGCAACTCGATGCCGCAATCGCGGACGCCGTGACAGTCGCGGCGGACGACGTGGTCCTGCCTGATCTTCTCGCGGCCCTCTCTCCCGAGGCCCGTGGCCTGCTCGCCGCGCTCGCGGTCATCCGAGAACCGGTCGGCGAGGCGGGACTGCTGTTCGCGATTGGCATAGACGACCCAGGCAGCGAGCGGCGGCCCGACTGGACGGCAGCAAATGCCACTGTGGAGCGGCTCGCCGGGTCGGGTGATATTCGTCAAGATGCCGCGACAAAGCAACTTCAGTTCGCCACCTCCAACGCGCGGGCGGAGTTCGACGAGGCCATGCGCATTCTGTCCACACCGCCATCCCCGGGCCGACGGTTCACGGGGTCGATCGAACCTGTCCTGGTGGAGTTGGTCCGCAGTTCACTCCTGACCGAACTGGATGCAGTGGGCGGGCCTGCCTACTACGTCCACCGATGGACCGCCGACTTCATTTGGCGCAACCCTCCACCCGAGGCGCCCCTCGGAACCGAACTCCACATCCGAGCGGCCCGATATTGGCAATGGCGGGTGGCGGCGTGGCCACAGGACCGGGAAGCCGACGTCCACGACCTCCGTGAGGCCCGCTACCATCTGCTCCGCGCTGGCGACAGCGACGGAGCCAATAGCGTGACCGAGTCTGCCTGTTCGATCCTCGACCAGCAAGGCGCGTGGGATGACGAGGCCGCCCTGATCGCTGAGCAGTTGAGCGTGCTGCCCGCCGACCATCCTCGCATGCCCGCCTGGATCCACCAGCTCGGGATCCTCGCCCAGGCCCGCGGCGACTACGCCACCGCCGAGGCCCGCTACCAGCAATCCCTCACCATCAACGAGCGGCTCGGCAACCAGGCCGGCATGGCCACCAGCTACCACCAGCTCGGGATCCTCGCCCAGGACCGCGGCGACTACGCCACCGCCGAGGCCCGCTACCAGCAATCCCTCACCATCTTCGAGCGGCTCGGCAACCAGGCCGGCATGGCCACCAGCTACTCACAGATGGGAAGACTCGAGTCCGCTCGAGGCGACGCCGAGCGCGCGGCCAGTCTGCACATTCGTGCCCTCGCGATCCGGATGGGTTTGGGAGTTCCGCAGATGCGCATCGACGTGACGGCGCTTCGCGAGCTGTCCTCCCGCGTCCCTCCCGGGACCCTCGATGCGCTTGCAGCGGACCTATTGCCGGAAGAGACCGCTCGACTGGTGCTCGAGGCTATTCATGGCAGTCAGGACGATGCTGAGGAAGGAGGAACGTGACCTTGAGGTGCTCGCGCCCTGAGTCTCGGCGACGGAACGATGTCGAGAGGTCACCCAGCCCGTCGGGCTCGACCCCGCAGGTGTTGGGCCTACTTCTCCGGGACTGGCCACGGTGAATCCAGCCTCGCTGGTTCAGCGAATCCGGACTGAGGGAACAGCGAATCCGGACCAGCGCTACGGCGGGGAGGCAGCTGCAAACACGCAAGTCAAGGTTCTCGGACCGCGCCCCGATGGGCGCCACCGTCAACTCACTGTGGAGTCATGACTGGTGAGACAACTGCCCGGAATTGACCGGGGGTCAACTCCGGCCCGCGAGCAGTCGATCGCGCCAGGCCTGGGTCTCGGCGACCTGGTTGAAGGTGAAGAGGTGCAAGCCCTCGACCTTCATCTCCGGGTCGGCGGCGACGCGAGCGATCTTGTGCAGGAACGATTCCGGGCTGTAGCCCGGCGCGGCGATCCGCGCGAACACGCCCTTCTGCTTGTTGAGGAAGCGCAGCGACTCCCCGACCCCCACTTTGGTCCCCATGGTCAGCAGCTTGGTCCGTTCAACCGGGCCCGGAAGGCCGATGAGGATCGGTATGCCGACCCCCCGCTTGCGCACCCGCTCGACCCATTTCGCGGTGCCCGCGGCGTCGAAGGTCATATTGCTGCGGCGGAGAGGGCGCCCGCCAGGTGGGCAAGTCAACGCTCGCGGACCGCCCCGATGGGCGTCCCGTCAACTCGCTGTGGAGTCACGACTGACACCAAGATCTCGCCGGGTTGACCGGGAGTCAGCCCCCGCCCGCGAGCAGTCGATCGCGCCAGGCCTGGCTCGTTGAGTGGCCCTCGGTCCGGTTCCATCCGCTGCCGTTCCTTGCGCCGGAGACCAACGTGAGCAAGGTCAGCGCGGACGGGTCGGTGGTGACCGGGTCGGAGAACATCGGCTCCTCCGGTCAGGTCCCGATCGTGGTGGATGTGGCGACCGGGACGCGGCGGCTCATTCCCGCGCCGCGAGGGGTGGGCCCGACGTTCGCCAACGGCAGCCAGGGGGTGTACCTGTCCGGGAACGGCAAGCTTGTCGTCGCGGCGTGGAATGTGAGCGAACTCGTCCGGGTGGTGCAGGTGTCACGGGTGTCGGATCTGGCGGTGGAGCAGGTCCTGACCCAGGAGAACACGGGCTTGACCGCGTTGGCCGGGGCCAAGGGGGTCAACCATGACGGGTCGAAACTGTTGCTGGGGTGCATGCGGCGCAAGCCGTCGCCGTACTTCATCCCGGCCGACCTGTATGTGTACAACCGGTTAACCCGGGGCCAGACCCGGGTCACGGTGAACAGTCAGGGCGTGCCGTTGAACTCCGCGCTCGACCGGATCCGGGCCAGCGCGGACCTGCGCACCATCCTCATCGGGACCGGCGCCAACAACATTGTCAAAGACGACGCGCCGGTGGGGGAGTGGGCTCCGATCCGGGCCAATGACGTCTTCACCGTCGACATCGACCCCGTCACGCCATAGCCCGACCTCCCCCTCGCACCGTCGAGAGATCACATAAGCGGCGTCGAGAGATCAAATCCACCCCCGTCGCCTCAGGATCGCCGCGGGTCAGCGGTAGACCTCCCGCCGATGCGCGACGCGGACGACCAGGACGAGAAGGCCGTCGTCATGGATCTCATAGATCACGCGATAGTCACCGACCCGGATCCGCCACGCGTGATCCGCGCCGGCCAACTTGCGTACGCCCGCGGGCCGCGGGTCGGCCTCCAACTCGGCTATCGATCTGAGTAGGCGTCGACGGATGGACACATCAAGCCGGCAGAGTTCCCTTGCCGACGCCCCAGTGAACTGGACTCGATACCGGCTCAACGAATCTCGTTGACCTCGGCAAGTAGTTCGTCGAGGCCGACTCGGATGCCGTCGTCGTCAGCCTTGGCCCGCCGATAGGCGGCAAGGTCGTCCGCGTCCTCGAAAGCTTCGAGCCGTTCGAGGTCAGCGACCCCGATCAGGACGGCCGTCACTCGGCCGCGACGCGTGATGCCGACCCTTTCGTTGGCGTAGGCGGCTCGGTTGATCGCGTCGCTCAGTCCGGTCCGCAAGTCGGCGACGCTCAACGCGGAGGTGAGTTCAGACATGAAGACAGCTTACGCCTACGAAGTACGAGATGTACATTCGGGACAAAAGGTGTCTGTCAGTCTGAACCGGCGACCTGTCTCTGGCGTCAGCCCCCGCCCGCGAGCAGTCGATCGCGCCAGGCCTGGGTCTCGGCGACCTGGTTGAAGGTGAAGAGGTGCAGGCCCTCGACCTTCATCTCCGGGTCGGCGGCGACGCGAGCGATCTTGTGCAGGAACGATTCCGGGCTGTAGCCCGGCGCGGCGATCCGCGCGAACACGCCCTTCTGCTTGTTGAGGAAGCGCAGGGACTCCCCGACCCCCACTTTGGTCCCCATGGTCAGCAGCTTGGTCCGTTCAACCGGGCCCGGAAGGCCGATGAGGATCGGTATGCCGACCCCCCGCTTGCGCACCCGCTCGACCCATTTCGCGGTGCCCGCGGCGTCGAAGGTCATATTGCTGACGATCTGGGTCGCGTGCCGACGCTTGTCCCACATCGCCTGGATGGTCACGTCGTCGTGGATCGTCGGGTGGGATTCGGGGTAGCCGGTGACGCCGATGGTCGAGAACGGATGGGTCATCGTCGCGAGGTCGTCGAGGAGGTCGGCGGCCGAGTGATAGCAGCCTTCCTCCGGCGTCGCGTCGCCGCCGGGAACGAAGATCGAGTCGATGCGGGCAGCGGTGAGCCGGTCGACGATCTCACCGAGCTCGCTGCGCCCGTGGATCATTCGGGCGGCGAGGTGGGGGACGACGGCATACCCGGCGGCGCGCAGGCGCTCGGCAGTGGCGAGGGTGACGTCGAGGGGCTTGGCCGGCGACGCCGTGATCGTCACGGTCGTATCGAGCGGGACTGACGCGAGCACCTTGTCCTCGATGGTCGCCGTCGGGAGGATCTCGAAGCGCGCGTGCGTGAGCAGTCGCCGCCGTGCCGCATCAGTGTTGCTCATGTCGCAACTCGTTTCGTCATACGCTCCATTGCCGGGACGACAGCCTAGGGCCGCGTGGTCTGGCTCACAAGGGGCGCGATGACGAACGCCGGTCGCACGTCCGCCCGGTGTCAGTCCGCCAACAGCCCGAGGGACTCGCGGGCGATCTGGAGTTCCTCGTTCGTCGGGATGACGTATGCCGCGACCCGGCTCCCGGGCCCCGTCACCAGAGTCTCGCCCGAGACGGCGGCGTTGGCGGCGGCGTCGAGTTCGACGCCGAAGACGGTGAGCGCGGTGAGGACCCGCTCGCGCAGGAGGTCGCTGTGCTCGCCGATGCCCCCGGTGAAGGCGAGGACGTCGAGCCGGCCCATGGCCGCGGCATACGCCCCGACGTACTTGACGAGGCGGTGGACGACGACGTCGATGGCGAGCGCCGCATCGGCCTCACCATCCGCGGCGCGGTCCGCGATGGACCGGAAATCATTCTCTCCGGCCAGGGCTTTCAGGCCGCTCGCCTTGTTGAGTGCGGCGTCGAGGTCGTCGATCGACAGGCCCATGGTCCGGGCGAGGTGGAACGGGATGGCCGGGTCGATGTCGCCGCACCGGGTGCCCATGACGAGGCCCTCCAGCGGGGTGAGGCCCATCGACGTCTCGACGCTCTCGCCGTCGAGGACCGCGCACGCGCTGCACCCGTTGCCGAGGTGGAGGACGATCGTCGCCAGGTCGTGGCGCCCGAGAATGGCCGAAACCCGCTGCGAGACATACTGATGCGACGTCCCGTGGAAGCCATAGCGGCGCACCTGGTGGGTGTCGCGCCAGTCGCGGGGCACGGCATACGTGAACGCCGCTGGCGGGAGTGTCCGGTGGAAGGCCGTGTCGAACACCGCGACGTGCGGGACGTCCGGGAAGCTCGCCATGGCGGCGCGGATGCCGACGATATTGGCCGGATTGTGCAGCGGCGCAAGGGGAGTCAGTTCCTGCAGGGTGGCCAGGACACTGTCATCGATGACCGTCGCGGACTGGAATCGCGTCCCGCCGTGGACGACCCGGTGCCCGACGGCGACCGGCGGCTCGGCGTCGAGATCCGGCCCCTGCTCGGCGAACGCCCGGCTGAGCAACGCGAACGCCGCCTCGTGGTCCGGGATCGGCAGCGTCGCCTTGAAGACCGACTCCCCGGTCGTATGCCGCAGGTGCCCCTGCCGCTCCCCGATCTGCTCGATCAGCCCGACCGCGAGCACGGTCGCCGAATCCGCCTCGAGGAACTGGTATTTCACCGAGGACGACCCGGCATTGACGACAAGAACCCGACTCACCTGGAACCCCCTGCCTGGATCGCCGTGATGGCGATGGTGTTGACGATGTCGCGGACGAGCGCGCCGCGGGAGAGGTCGTTGACCGGCCGCCGCAGGCCCTGGAGGACCGGCCCGATCGCGACCGCGCCCGCGGAGCGCTGGACTGCTTTGTAGGTGTTGTTGCCCGTGTTGAGGTCGGGGAAGATCAGGACCGTCGCCCGGCCGGCCACCGGCGAGCCCTTGAGCTTGGCAGCGCCGACGTCGGGGTCGACGGCCGCGTCATACTGGATCGGGCCCTCGACGAGCAGGTCGGGCTCCCGGGCGCGCACGAGTTCCGTTGCGGCCCTGACCTTCTCGACGTCGACGCCGGAGCCGGAGCTGCCGGTCGAATAGGACAGCATCGCCACCCGCGGATCGATCCCGAACTGCCGCGCCGTGTGTGCCGACGAGATCGCGATGTCGGCGAGCTGCTCAGCGGTGGGTTCGGGGTTGACCGCACAGTCGCCGAACGCGAGGACGCGGTCGGCGAGGCACATGAGGAAGACGCTGCTGACAATCGACACGCCGGGGACGGTCTTGATGACCTCGAGTGCGGGGCGGATCGTGTGGGCGGTCGTATGCGCGGCACCGGAGACCATCCCGTCGGCCTCGCCGAGGAGAACCATCATCGTCCCGAAGAAGGAGACGTCGACGACGACATCGCGCGCCGACTCCGGGGTGATGCCCTTGTGCGCGCGCAGGCGGGCGTACTCGGCGGCATACCGATCGATGTGCGCGGAATCGGTGGGGGAGAGCAGGGTCGCGCCGTCGAGAGTGAGTCCGAGGGCCGCCGCCCGCGCGCGTATGCCGTCCGGGTCCCCGAGGATCGTCAGCCGCGCCGCGCCGCGGTGGAGGATGCGATCGGCCGCGTCGAGGATGCGGTCGTCGTCACCCTCGGGGAGGACGATGTGGGCGTTCGCGGCGCGCGCGTCGGTGATGAGGCGCTGCTCGAACATCAGGGGGGTCAGGGCACCCGGTGCGGTCGCGCCGAGCCGGGTCAGCAGAGCGGCGGCGTCGACGTGGTCGGAGAAGGCGCGTTCGGCGGCCTCGGTCTTGCGCGCGGTGTCGGTGAGCATGTCCCCGCGCACGGCGGCGAGCGCCGACGCCGTCGCCATCGTGCCGCCCGGGCACGAGATGACCGGGAGGTCGGGCCGGATGCCCTCGATGAGCCGCTGCACCTGCGTCGGCAGCGCGAACCCGCCATTGAGGAAGACGGCTGATGGCGTCGGGAAGGTCCGTGCGGCCTGGGCGAGCAGGACACCGAGGACGACATCCTCCCGGTCGCCTGGGGTGATGACCGCGGCACCGGGGACGAGCCGGTCGAGGACGTGCGGCATCGTCATCGCGGCGACCACGAACTCGAGGCAACTGTCGTCGAGGCGGGCGGGATCGCCATACAGGAGGGTGCCGTTCACCGCGTCGGCGAGTTGGCGGACGCTCGGTGCCCGCAGCAGCGGGATGTCGGGGACGGCGAAGTGCGGCAGTTCCCCGGCGGCCACGCCGAGCGCGGTGGTCGCCTCTGCGAGCGCGCCGGTGACACGGTTGGCGACGACGGCAAGCACGTGGGCGTGGTGAGCACGGGCCTCGGCGACCGAGATGGACGCCGCGGTCGCGATCTCGTCGGCACCGCGACCGGCGCCCGAGACGACGAGGAGCATCGGGGCGTCGAGGTTCGCGGCGATGTCGGCGTTGAAGCTGAACTCGGTCGGCGTGGTCACGTCCGAGAAATCGGAGCCGATCACGACCATGAAGTCGCGATCGGCTGCGGCCGCGTGGAATCGGGCGACGATGGCTTCCATCGCGGCGGTCTTGTCCTGGTGGACGGCCTCATAGGTGACGCCGAGGGCGCTCGCCGGGTCCATCGGTGCGGCCAGGCGAGTGTTGAGCAGCGCGACGGCTGGATCGGGCTCGGTCAGGCTCGGGACGACCGGCCTGAAGATGCCGACACGGCCCGCCTCCGCGGCCAGCGCACTGACCAGCCCGAGGGCGATTCCCGACTTTCCGGCGGCTTCGTCGCTGGCGGCAACATATACGCGCGTCGACACACGGTCAGCGTAGGGGGCACCACCGTACGGCGCGAGGGCGGGCGGGAATTCGCCTGCCCGACACGGTGTTCAGGCCGACAGCGGGGCGCGGTTGTGGATCGATCCGCGGCGGTGGTGCGAGGCGAGATTGTCGAGGAGGATGTCGCGAACGATGTCGGCGTCGGTGCCCTCTTCGCCATCGAGCGTGGCGAGGAGGTCCTCGATCTCGGCTGGGGCGGCATACACCGAGAGCTGACGTTCCAGGTCGCGCCGGTGGGTGGCGGCGGCATGGCGGTCGCGGATGTCGGTGATGAAGGACTTGGCGGTCATGCCATCAATTCTCCGATGGAGCAATCAATACGTCCAATAGGCTGCATTGATGGAACCCATGCGCTAGCGTCATGAACGTGGACACGGACACGATGCGGTGGTTCCAACTCGTCGCCGACGGGATGACCGTCACCGAGGTCGCGGAGACGTATGCCGTGAGCCAGCCCGGCGTCTCCCGTGCCCTCGCCAGGCTCGAAGAGGAGGTGGGGACCCCGTTGCTGCGCCGGTCCGGGCGAGTGCTGCGGCTGACGCATGCGGGGGCGGCGTTCAAGCGGCATGTCGACGCGCTGATCAGCGACCTCGACGACGGGCTCGCCGCGGTTGAGCAACTGCTCGATCCCGAGGGAGGACTTGTCAGTCTGGGGTTTCCATTGAGTCTGGGGACGTGGTTCGTGCCGCAGTTGATCCGGGACTTCGGACGTCGGCGGCCGCGCGCACAGTTCGCCCTGCAGCGAACAGCGGTCGGTGAGCCGGGGGAGCCGTCGAAGCTGCTGCTGACCGGCGAGGTCGACCTCGAGATCACGACGGCGCGGGTGTCCCACCCGGATGTCGAGTGGCAGCGGGTCGCCATCGAGCCGCTGTTGTTGTGTGTGCCGCTCGACCACCGGCTGGCGCGGTCCTCCTCGACGTCGCTGGCGGCGGTGGCGACCGAGCCGTTCGTCATGCGGCGCCGGCCGTCGAGCATGCGCGATCAGGTCGTCGGCCTGTGCAATGCGGCGGGGTTCTCACCCATCGTGTCGTATGAGGTGGACGACCTCCCGACCGTGCGTGGTTTCGTCGGCGCCGGGCTCGGGGTCGCGGTCGTGCCCGCCCTGGGCCGGGATGCGCCGGCGGTGCTCGGGCCGGTGCGCTTCGTCCCGCTGACCGATGCCGGCGCGCGCCGGGACATCGGGCTGACCTGGTTGGTCGAGCGGCGGCTGCTTCCGGCCGCCGACGCCTTCCGCCGGTTCGTCCTCGCCGGCGCCCGAGCCCGCACCCCCGCCCCGACGGCACCGCCCCCGACGCCCCGCTGAAGCCAGTTTCGGAGGGTGCACGCCGGGAGTGGGGCGACGCGCACATCGTCGATCTCGGTGGCCATGTGTTGCTTTCGGGTGCTGATCGCCTGCGGCGCCGCGCCGGGGTCTCGTATTCGGTATTTCGGCAGCGGCACGTGACCAACCCAGGGCGGTTCAGGCAGGGGTGCGCGGGTCTCGTCGGGTGGGTGTCGCGGTGCTCGGTGGCGGCGCTCGGCTCGGCCGGGAGGTCTTGGCGTGCCGATGGGCGTTTGCCGTCCCTGGGCTGGCCCTGCCGGCCCTGCCCCGGCGTCGTCCCGTACCGCCCGGCACCCTCTCTGCTCAGCGCCTTGGGTATTTGACCTCTCGACGCGCGCTATTTGACCTCTCGACGCGCGCTATTTGACCTCTCGACGCGCGCTATTTGACCTCTCAACGGGGGGGCGGCACGGGTGGCCGCCGCCCCCGCCCGGCGGTGACCGCACGTGCCACGCGGCTGGGCAGATCGGCGGGGTGGAGAAGGTCACGCGAGGTCAGGCCGTGTCGCGCCGGGAAGCGGGATGGGGAGGCGGGCAGACTGGGCGGGAACGCCATACGACCGAACGCCGGTGCAGACCCGCCGGGACCGGCCACCGAAAGGCCAGCGAAGTGCCACCACGTCCACGCAAGGGCGCCACCGTCATCGCCGTCGCCAACCAGAAGGGCGGAGTCGCCAAGACCACCTCCGTCGCCTCGCTCGGCGCCGCCTTCGCCGAGCTCGGCAAACGGGTCCTTCTCGTCGACCTCGACCCGCAGGCCTGCCTGACCTTCAGCCTCGGCGTCGACCCCGAGACCGTCGAGGCGTCGATGCACGACGTCCTCACCGGCCGCTCCGAACTGGGCGACATCCTCCTCGAGTGCGCCGACGGCGTGGATCTCGCGCCGAGTTCGATCGACCTCGCCGGGACCGAGGCCGTGCTGCTCGGGCGGCCCGGGCGCGAGTTCATCCTCGGCAATGCCCTCGCGGCGGAGGCCAAGACCTACGACATCGTCCTGCTCGACTGTTCGCCGAGCCTCGGCGTGCTGACGCTGGGGGCGTTGACCGCGGCAGACGGCCTGATCATCCCGATGCCGTGCGAGATGCTGGGTCACCGGGGCGTCGGCCAACTTCTCGACACCGTCCGCGATGTCAAGAAGATCCTCAACAAGAGGCTCACCGTCATCGGGGTCCTGCCGACGATGTTCGACGGGCGCAGCGCCCATCAGCAGGAAGTGCTCGCCGATGTCGGGGAGCGCTACGGCCTCCCCGTGCTGACCCCGCCGATCCCGCGGACCGTCCGCTTCGCCGAGGCGCCCGCGGTTGGGCGCTCGATCCTCGAGACCGCGCGGACAAGCAAGGGGGCCAAGGCCTACCGCGCCGTCGCCACGGACATTCTCACCCGCGTCGGCTGAAACAGCGTCAGGCGACCGCCCCCACGCCGCCCAGCACGAAGTCGACGACCTGCCGCGCGGTGTAGCTGCCATGGCCGGCGAGCAGCGCCCGGACCGGCGCCAGATCGGCTCCCGACGTCACCAGCGGGGGTTCGACCCGCCCGCCCGGGCGGCGCTGGGCAAATCCGGCTGTGGCGAATAGCGCATTGCACAGGCACACCCGGCCGTCCATGTTGACCGCCCGGCCACCCTTGCGGGCATACTGCGCCGCCGGCTCGGCGGGACAGCGGTAGTCGACCCCGCCGTCCTCGGTCCGGAACGGCCCGCGCAACACGCCGAGGTCACAGACCGGGACACGGTCCCGCACCGCGTCGGCGTCGGTCCACGTCCCGGGCAGGTCGACCACACGGAAGGGGAATCCGGTCGGCGAGGCCCGCCAGTCCGCCCGCGACGTCGCCGTCCCGTCCGCGACGGCGGACCGCATCCGGTCCTTGAGCCCCGCGTCGAGCCCGGACTCGTCGCAGTAGGCGAACGCCGTCCCGACCTGGACGCCCGCGGCCCCGTGCGCCCGTGCGTCCACGAACGCCTGCGGCGTCGCATGCCCACCAGCCAGCCACACCGGCAGCCCGAGCGCGACGACCGCGTCGAGATCGACGTCGTCGCGCGCGTCATACACGGGCTGGCCGAGCGCGTCGATGACCCGCGGACCGCGCGGCGGCGCATTGTGTCCGCCGGCGCACGGCGCCTCGATGACGATCCCGTCGGGACGGCTCGCGGGATCGGTGGCCAGGGCGGTCGCGAGGTCGGTCGAGGCGACGATGGCCAGGACGCGGGGGCGGGCGAGCGGCATACGCCCCTCGGGCAGCACCTGCGCGGGATCGAAGGTGACGTCACCGAGCCCGTCGCTCGACCGGGCGCCCTGGACGCGCACGGAGATCGTCACGGGGCGATGCCGGGCGAGGTCGCGCGCGAGCCCGGGAATGTCCGCGGGACTCCCGGCGCCGACGAGGACGTAGTCGACTCCGGCGAGCATCGCGCCATACAGCGCCGCCGGGAGTGGCAACTCGATCTTGCGCAGGTAGTTGATCCCGACGAGCCCGGTGTGTCCCTCCTTGGCCAGCCACACCTCGGCGAAGTTCGCGGCGACGGTGAGTTCGAGCAACCGCACCGACGTTTCGAGCGTATGCCGCGGCACCTGGCGGTAGCGCTCGTCCGGCCCGATCCCGCCCTCGACGAAGTACGACGCGAGAATCCACTGGGCCACAGCCGGTCTCGGGAACTGCGCGAGCGCGCGGCGGGCATCCCCGCCGGGATCGCCGTCCTGCAGGCGCCGGGTCAGGAGCACCTCGAGCGCGGTTCCCGAGACCACGCCGAGTTGACCGGTCTCCGACACGGCGCGCGCGAGCCGCCAATCGGAGATCCCCACCCCCATGCCGCCTTGAATGAGTGCCGGATGCGAAGCCATGCGATCACGACCTTGTCGTGCTGAGGCGAAGCTACGGTTCCGTAACCTACGTGACCGTAACCTACGGTGTCGTAGGTTGACGAACCGAGCGGCGCGTCGTCCCAGTGGGCGGGATGCGCCATACCCTTGCCGTATGCCGACCACCACCCCCGCCCTGTCCCTCCCGTCCGCCGGTGCTCCCTTCGAGGCGATCGCCCTCGAACGCCGCGACCTGCGCGACGACGACATCCTCATCGACATCGCCTACGCCGGAATCTGCCACTCCGACATCCACACCGGGCGCGACGAGTGGGGCGCCGCGCACTATCCGCTGACGCCCGGCCACGAGATCGCCGGAACCGTCACCGCTGTCGGATCGGCCGTCACGCGGCACAAGGTCGGCGACCGCGTCGGCGTCGGCTGCCTGGTCGACAGCTGCGGGACGTGCGAGTCGTGCAAGGACGGCCAGGAGATGTTCTGCACGAAGCCGTCCATCGGGACCTACAACAGCCAGGGGTATGACGGGGAGTGGACCGCGGGCGGCTACGCCAAGCAGGTCGTCGTCTCCGAGCGCTTCGTGCTCGCGATTCCCGAGGAGATCGGACTCGACGTCGCCGCCCCGCTGCTGTGCGCGGGGATCACGACGTTCTCGCCGCTCAAGCGCTGGGGCGCCGGCCCGGGCACGAAGGTCGCCATCGTCGGCGTCGGCGGCCTCGGCCACATGGGCGTCAAGATCGCGGCCGCGATGGGGGCCGAGGTGACCTCGATGTCCCGGACCGACGCCAAGGCGCAGGAGGCCGCCGCCATGGGCGCGAGCCACCACATCGCCACCGGGGACGCCGCGGCGATGAAGGCGGCCCGCAGGTCCTTCGACCTCATCCTCAACACGGTGAGCGCGGACCTGGCCATGGACGACTACCTCAAGCTGCTCAAGCCCAATGGCGTCCTGTGCAATGTCGGACTGCCGATGGAGCCCTACTCGGTCTTTCCCTTCGGCCTGATCGGCGGCAACAAGGTGCTGACCGGCAGCCAGATCGGCGGGATCGCCGAGACGCAGGAGATGCTCGACTTCTGTGCCGAGCACGGCCTCGGCGCGACGATCGAGCTCGTCGACGCCTCCGACCCCGCCGACGTCGACGCCGCGTGGGACCGTGTCGTGGCCGGGGACGTGCGCTATCGGTGCGTCATCGACACGGCGACCATCCCCGGCTGAGCGGCGGCGGACACCCGGCCGCGAGTCCGGGGAGGGGCCGACTCGCGCGCAGTCGGCACGACCGGCGCCGCACGCCCCCCTGCGGCATGCGGCGCCACTCGTGCGGCGTCAGGCGGCGACCAGGCGGGCGATGACCTTGGGGGCCGGCTCGCGCAGCGAACGGATCACCGGGACGACGGTCGCGAGCAGCACGACGACGAAACAGGACCCCGCGACCCATCCGAGCAACCCCCACGGCATCGACAGTCTCGACTGAGGAAGGAGGATCCCGAGTCCATAGGCGATCAGCGCCCCGCTCGCGCCGGCCATGGCGACCCCGAGGATCGTCGCCGTCAGCGTGACGATGAGCGCCTCGAACACCGGGATGAGCAGCTGCTGCCGCGGGGTCGTGCCGACGACGCCGTCAAGGGCGAGTTCGGCGCTGCGCTGCCGCGACATCATGACGAGGTTGCCGACGGCGCCGGCGACGGCGATGCAGAGGGAGAGCCCGATGAGCGAGAGCAGGCTCATCGCGGACGTGCCCTCGAGCTGAATGTCCTTGTGCATCAACCGCAGGGTCGCGATGAACGTGTCGCCGGCGGACATCATCCCGAAGAGCAGCCCCACCGAGAACATGACCGGGATGATCGACCGGACGAGCCGATCCGACTTCGCCGTGACCGTATGCCGTGCCAGGTGCCACGCCGCGGACCGGATCGGCAGTGCCCCGGTCCACGCGCGAGTGACCGGTCCGACGATCCACGGCAGGAGCGCGGTCAGGGCGAATCCGGTCAGCGGGATGGCGAGCATGGCCATCTGGATGAGATTGGCGACGGCGTCCTCCTTCAGGTGCGGCGCCGCCGCTTTGAACCCGGGGAACATCGCGACGACGACACCGGCGCCGAGGACGACTCGGGCCACCCGAAGCGCCCGGCGGACCGGCCCCTCGCGCCGCGTGACGCCGCCGGTCGACTCGCGCAGGGCCTCCACGGGCGGGATCCGGCTGGCCGCCCGGGCCTGCCGGAGCCCGCCGAGGGCGCAGAGGAGGACACAGCCGAGGTTGCCGAGGAGCAGCCAGCCGGCCGAGAAGGCCGCCGGGACGTGGGGCAGCTCCCGGTCGCGGCTGATCGCGTCGAGCACCGGCTGAGCCGCGACGAGCGCGACGAGGTCACCGATCACGACGCCGGCGACCGCGACCGCGGCGACCTGGACGGTCAGGAGGCGGGTCACCTGCCCGGGCGTGGTGCCGGCGAGAAGGAGCCGCGCGACCGCGCCCCGGCGTGAGGTCACCACAAGGCTGGTCGAGGCGCCGATGACCGCGAGGCCGACAAGGGCGCACAGGACGAGGTTGAGCACGGCATACGACCCGAGGAGGGCGGAGCCGTCCGTGTCGAGGATCCGGGAATGGCCCGCGGCGTGCCCGGAGGTGCTGACGATGATCGCGAGGGCGAGGGCGGCGTTCGTGACGACGAAGGCGAGGGAGACACCGAGCCAGGCGAGCCACGACTCGCGCAGGTCGGCGAGCGAGAGCCGGGTCATGACGGCGTGCCCGCGCGCGAGCCGAGGTCGGTGAGCAGGGCGGCGACCTGGGCGGCCTCGGGGCGGATCACCTCACGCACGAGGTAGCCGTCCTGGATGAACAGCACCCGGTCGCACGACGCGGCGACCGTCGGGTCGTGGGTGACGGTCAGGACGCACTGGTCGCTCTCGTGGGCGATCCGGCGCAGTTCGGCGAGGACGATGGCACCGGTGTGGGTGTCGAGGGCGCCGGTGGGCTCGTCGGCGAAGACGATCCGCGGGCGTTGCGCGAGGACGCGGGCGAGCGCGACCCGCTGCTGCTCACCGCCGGACATGACCACGGGCCGGGACTCGGCGAGGCCGTCGAGGCCGACGGTCGAGAGCATCGCGAGGATCCGGTCGCGCGGCGGTCGCTCCCCGCGGAGGCGGTGGGGAAGAGCGACATTCTCGTATGCCGTCAGCGTCGGCACGAGGTTGTAGCTCTGGAAGACGAACCCGACGTCGCTGCGGCGCAGCTTCGCCAGATCGGTCCGGGACATCGTCGAGGTCGGGTGCCCGAGCAGGCTCACCGTCCCCGTGGTCGGGGCCTCGAGCCCGGCCAGCGTATAGAGCAGCGTCGACTTCCCCGACCCCGAGGGCCCCATGACCGCGCACATCTCCCCGGCGTGCACCGAGAGGGAGATGCCGTGGAGGATCTCGACCTCGCGCTTGCCCGCGCGATACGCCTTGGTCACGTCGCGCGCCTCGATGAGCGCTGGCGATGTCCCGTCGCCGGTGTCGTATGCCGTGTGCTCAGGCAGCGTCGTCGTCATGCGGTCAGCCTGTCCGCGGCAGACCGGCGGCCGCCTCCCGCGGACGTCACGGATTCCCGTGCGAGAGTCACGAGTCGACGGAGCCCGACCATGACCGGGGTCACATGTCGCCGTCCGCCGGGTGACCTACGGTGAGGGGGTGTTCAGGGCGCGCGGGCGAGACGGAGCGGCGCCGCTGCTGGCCTCGCCCTGGGCGATGGAGTCGGGCACCGCGCGCGCCTGGCGCGTGGGCCGCATCGGCCTGACCCTCCTGCTCGCCGGCCTGGTGGTCCTGGGGGTCCTGCCGGCTCCGAACGCCATCGACGACACGGTCGTTTCCGGGTGCGCGCGGGTCCTGGTCCTCGTCCTCCTGCCCGTGCTGTGCGCCGGCTGGTGGCGGTGGTGGTGGCGGGGCCGCGCCGCGTATGCCGCTCTGGCCGTCATGCTCGCGTCCTCGATCATCCTCACCGTGCCCGCGGGGCTCGCCGACTTCGTGGCGCTGGTCGGGATGCTGCTCGGCTCGGCGATGCTCGGTCTGAGCGGGCGCGGCGGGTTGGCACTGGTGATCATCGGTCTCGACTGCATGGCGGCCTTCGTCATCACGACCTACCAGAGCGGCTGGTATTCCGGGACCATCGACGCCACCGTGTCCTTCGTCCTCTTCGCCGGGCTCGCGGGCTTCGGTGCGTTGTTCGGGAAGCTCGAACGAGCCCGCAACGTCGCTGTCGAGCGCGGCGCCGAACTGTCCGCGGCCAACGCCCGGCTGCGGGCGCGGATGCCGCTGGAGCGGGACCTCGTGCTCGCCCAGGAGCGGGCTCGGACCGCCCGGGAACTCCACGACGGGCTCAGCCGTGGCCTCGCCCTGGTCGGTTCCTCGATCGAGGCCGCGCGCGGGGAGCGCGAGACGGCACCGGACCGAGCCTGGCAGGCGATCGCGCGCGCGGCGGCGACCAACACCGAGGCCCTCGAGACCATGCGCCTGTGGGCGCGGGCACTCAACCCGCCGAGCACGGCATACGGCGTCGGGGGTGCCGCGGCGTTCGACGACGTGGCCGAGGCGTTCCGGGGCACCGGCCTCGACGTCCGGGTCAGTCACCACGGTGACGAGGAGTCGCTCCCGGGTCCGGTCGGGGTCTTCGCGACCCGATTGATCCAGGAGGGGCTGACCAACGTCCTGCGGCACGCGCGGGCCCGCCGCGTCGACATCGACATCGTCCAGAGCCGGTATCAGGTGCGGATCGCGGTGCGCGACGACGGCGTCGGATTGGTCGTGCCCACCGAGGGCTTCGGCCTGCGGTCCCTGCGCGAGCGCGCCGTCGCCCTCGGTGGGCGTCTCGTCGTCGATGCGCCGGTCACCGGCGGGTCCGAGATCGCGGCCGTGCTGCCGCTCGACTGGGAAGGCTGAGCGGCCGTGCGGGTGCTCGTCGTCGACGACCAGGAACTGATGCGCCGCGGCCTGACGATGCTCCTGTCGACCGAGGACGACGTCGACGTGGTCGGTGAGGCATCCGAGGGACGCGAGGCGCTCGCCCTCGTCCCGCGCACGTGTCCCGATGTCGTTCTCACCGATGCCCGTATGCCGATCATGGACGGCGTCGATCTCGTCGCCTCCCTGGCCCGCGCGCATCCGGGTCTGCCGGCCGTCATTCTCACGACCTTCGATGACCACGATCTCGTGCAGCGTGCCCTCGCGGCGGGGGCGGCGGGGTTCATGCTCAAGGACTCTTCGATCGCCGACCTGGTCCACGCGATGCGGTCCGCTCTGGCCGGTGGGCTGGTCATCGACCCGCGCGTGGCACGCGCGGCCTTGAGTGGTGCGGCGGGGTCACGGTCGGGCGGGCCGGGCGGTCCGGCGAGTCCGCTCGCGGTTCTGACGCGCGCGGAGCGGGGTGTCGCGGAACTGGTCGCGACGGGCGCGACGAACGGGGAGATCGCCGAGCGGCTCGTCATCGCCGAGGGCACGGTGAAGAACCATGTGTCGGCGCTCCTGCGCAAGCTCGATCAGCGGGATCGCACGGGGCTGGCGCTGCTCCTGAGCAGGTACCTCGGGTGAGTGCCGGGTGCCCGTGACCTCGCGGCGAGACCGGAGTCGGGGGTCGAGCGCCGGCGGGTCGGCAGAACGGCCGATCCCGCTCGACCTGTCGCTGGCCAACCGCTGGTGGCGTTTGGCGCTGATCGCCCTCACGGTGTTCCTCGTCCTGGTGGGCTCTGCGGATCTGCGCTCCTACCACGTCAGCCATCGGGTGCTGTTCTGGATCTATCTGGCCGGCCATATCATCGGGGTGTCGGCTTGGATCGCGTGGTGGTGGCGGGGCCGGTCGAAGTGGGCGGCGTGGGCGATCTTCGGCACGGGGGCAGCGACGTTCCTCCCGGTGGTTCCCCAGGCGACCGCGCTCGGATTCGTCACGCTGTTCCTCGGGTCGGGATTGCTCGGTCTGAGCGGGATGTTCCGCGAGGCGCTGGTGGCGAGTGTGATCGTCGGTGGGGCCGAGTCGATCCTCAGCGTCCGCCTCGGCGAACCGGCCGCCAGGTCGATTCTCTCGGGCGGGCTTGCGGCGACGTTGTTGGTCTTCCTCGGCGGCTCTGGGGCGCTCCTGCGCGGGGTCCAGGAGGCCCGCGCCGTCGCGGTCGAGCGAGAAGCGCGGATCGCCCGGGCCAACGAACGGCTCCGCGCGTCGATGAGCCTCGAACGCGAACTCGTGCTGGCGCAGGAGCGGGCCCGGGCGGCGCGGGAGTTGCACGATGGGCTCGGCCATCGGCTGACCCTCACCTCGATGTCGCTGCAGTTCGCGCTCAAGATGCGGGAGAAGAAGCCCGACCTCGCGTGGGCGGAGATCGACAACGCTGCGCAGACGAACGCGCGGGCGCTCGACGTGGTGCGCCTGTGGGCGGTGGCGCTGGATCCAGCGGCGGGGGGAGGCGCCAGGGGTGCGGCGTCGTTCGAGGCGATCGCCGATGCCTTCCGGGGGACGGGCCTCGACGTGCGAGTGACGCACCAGGGGCTGGTGGTCGACGGCGGTGGCGAGGCTGGACGTGCCGACCTGTTGAGTGGCCCGGCCGGGGTCTTCCTCACGCGACTTGTCCAGGAAGGGTTGACGAATGTGCTCCGTCACGCCCAGGCGACCCGGGTCGACGTGGATATCGCCGAGGAACCGGGGAAGGTGCGGATCGCCATACGGGACAACGGGATCGGGCAACGGGAGCCGCGAGAGGGGTTCGGCCTGCGCTCCCTGCGCGAACGTGCCGAGGCGCTCGGCGGTTCGCTGGCCGGAAGACCGGCGGACCCTGGGTGGGAGTTGACCGCGGTGATTCCGCTCCGCACTTCGACCACGAGCGCGCCGACGAGCCTCCCGCTGCTCAGCTGACCTCGCCGGCCGGTTGCTGGGGCTGGCCCCCACGGGTGCGGCGGCGGTTGCGGGCGCGTCGGGGGCGCGTCGATTCGCCGGATTCGGCCCCGGTCTCGGCCGGCGATCCCGTCGCCCCGCGCCCGTCCGACCCGCCGCGGGAACCTGTGCGGCTGCGGCCACGGCCGCGTCCGGCGGACTTGCGCGGGCCCTCGATGTCCTCGACCTCTTCGGCCGCGAGACCCGCCCGGGTGCGAGCCTCCCGGGGCAGCCGCCCCTTGGCCTCCCGCGGGATGTCCAGCTCCGCATAGAGGTGGTCGGACGACGAATACGTCTCCTCCGCCTCGGGCATCCCCAGGTCGAGCGCCTTGTTGATCATCGCCCAGCGGGTGGTGTCCTCCCAGTCGACGAAGGTCACCGCCACCCCGGTGTTGCCGGCCCGCCCGGTGCGCCCGATCCGGTGCAGATAGGTCTTCTCGTCCTCGGGGCACTGGAAGTTGATGACGTGGGTGACGTTCTCGACGTCGATCCCGCGGGCTGCGACATCGGTCGCGACGAGGACGTCGACCTTGCCATTGCGGAAGGCGCGCAGCGCCTGCTCCCGCGCCCCCTGCCCGAGGTCCCCGTGAAGGGCCGCCGCGGCGAACCCGCGCTCGGTCAGTTCGTCGGAGACCTTGGCCGCCGTCCGCTTCGTCCGGCTGAAGACGATCGTCAGACCGCGACCGCGCGCCTGGAGGATCCGCGCGAGCATCTCGGTCTTGTCGAGGGCGTGCGCGCGATAGACGAACTGCTCGATCGCCTTGACCGTCGCCCCCTCGTCGCCGTCCTCGTGCATCGCGCGGATGTGCGTCGGCTGGGTCATATAGCGCCGCGCGAGGGCGACGACGGCGCCCGGCATCGTCGCGGAGAAGAGCATCGTCTGCCGGCCTGCCGGGGTCAGCGCCAGCAGCTTCTCGACGTCCGGCAGGAATCCGAGGTCGAGCATCTCGTCGGCCTCGTCGAGGACGACGATCCGCGCGTGCCCGAGAGTGAGGTGACCCTGGTTGGCGAGGTCGAGGAGGCGCCCGGGCGTCCCGACGACCACGTCGACTCCGCGGCGCAGCGCCTCGACCTGCGGCTCGTAGGCCCGCCCGCCATAGACCGTCAGGACCCGCACGCCACGGTCGGCGCCGGCCCGCTCGAGGTCGGCGGCCACCTGGACGGCGAGTTCACGGGTCGGGGCCACCGCGAGTGCCTGGGGGAGCCCGGGGGCGGGCAGAGCGGCATACGCCTCCTCCCCGGGAACGGCGACACGCTGGAGGATCGGTATGCCGAATCCGAGCGTCTTGCCGGTGCCGGTCTTGGCCTGCCCGATGATGTCGTGGCCCGCGAGGGCGACCGGAAGGGTCATGGCCTGGATCGGGAAGGGCGTCGTGATGCCCGCCTTGGCGAGGGCCGTCACGATCTGGGGATGGACGCCGAAATCGGCGAAGGACTGCTCGGTCACGAAACTCTCGTTCGATCGGCTCCGATCGCGCGCGGCGACGGAGTGGTGGGCGGAGCCGATCGGAGGTTTTCGGCGGGTGATCGTGGCGTATGCCGTGTTGCTGGCGTATGCCGCGTGCTCACCCGTGGGGTCCCGCCCAGGCTGGGCGGTCAAGCAATTCGCGTCGACGGGCCGACCGGGCACCGGATGTCGAGGTCGATTCTAGCCCGATAGGCTCACCGGTCGTGACCGAGCCTGTGGACTCCCCCGGATACCGGTCGGCTGTCGCCGAGCTTCTCGGGCTGCTCGCCTGTGGGGAGTTGGCGGCGTTCTCCCGGCTTGCGGCCGATGCCGAAACTGCGCCGTCGTTCGGGGTGCGAGCGGGGATGGCCGGGCTCGCGGTGCGGGAATACGAGCATTTCCGTCTGCTCGCCGATGAACTCACGACCCGGGGAGTGGACCCGGAGACGGCGATGGCGGGGTTCAGTGCGCACTTCGACACCTTCAATGAGCGGACCAGGCCGAGCACCTGGCTGGAGGGTGTTGTCAAAGCCTATGTGGGAGAAGGTATCGCGGCGGACTTCTATCGCGAGATCGCGGCCTACGTCGACGATCCGACGAGGGCGCTGGTCGAGCGTGCCCTCGATGACCAGGAGCGCACGGACTATCTCGTCCGCATCGCGCGGGAGGCGATGGCAGCCGATCCCGGCACCTCCGGCCGGCTCGCCCTGTGGGCGCGCCGGCTTCTCGGTGAGGCCCTGACCCAGGCCCAGGCGGTCGCGGTCGAGCGGGACGGCCTGACTGCGCTGCTGGCGGGGACCTATGGGGGCGCGGGTGCCGACCTCGCCGAGATGGGGCGGATGTTCGCACGGCTGACCGATGCGCATGTCGCACGCATGGAACGGCTCGGGCTCACCGCCTGAGGGACCACGCAGAAACGGCCGGACCCGAAGGCCCGGCCGTTTCTGGTCGTCCAGGTCGGATCAGCGAATCTCGCGCCGACCCGTCACATTGCCATACAGAACGATCAGGCCCGCGGCCACGATGACGCTGAGGATCCACTGGATCCACGGGACGCCACTCTTGTTGTCGTAGTTGAAGAGCTTGACCGTGATGAGGGTCGTGATGACCGACCCCAGGATGCCGATGATGATCGTGATGGGAAGGCTGATGTTCTGCTTGCCGGGCAGAATGAGGCGCGCAAGGGCGCCGATGATGAGGCCGGCGATGATGGCGCCGATGATTGCCGTGATCACGGGAGAGGTCCTTTCTGCCTCGCGGCAGCTTCTCGAACTTGAGGCGTCAGGGGGTGACCTGTGCCACCTCGAACTCTGTCATGCGTTGGCGCGGCCGCCGGGCTTTAGCGTCGGGTGGATTTCACTCGTGTCACACCGGTTGCAGGGATCCCCCCGGCTCGCCGGTGGTCAGGCGCCGAACCCGACCCGCGACTTCGTGCTCTCGCCGATGTCGATGAACCCGATGGCCGCACCGGGGACGAGCACGACCCGGCCCTTGGCGTCCTCCAAGCGCAGCGTGCTGCCCGAGGAGATCGCCTCCGCAACGGCCTCCTGCACCTGAGCACTGGTCATCTCGGGTTCGATGCTGATCTCGCGCGCAACATTCGCGATGCCGATCTTCACTTCCATTCAAGGGGCCTTTCTCGGGCGTTGGTGACGTGGAGCGCGGGGGTGTCCCGCGGCATACGGCCGGAGCAACGTCCCGGCGCACCGGGAGATTCCGCTCAGGTGGCAGGCGCGGCCTCAGGAGCAGGGCGAGGGTCTTGCGTGCTCGGTTTCGCGGGATATCCCCCGACCCCGCGCCACGCGAGTTGCCCGATGACCCGGACGGCGTCGTCCTTGGAAAGGCTGCCGTCGCGCAGCCAGGCGCGGGCGGCGATCTGCGACATGCCGGTCAGGCCCTGTGCGACGAGGCGGGCGAGCGGCAGGGGCATCGCCGTGTCGACGACGATCCGGCGCGCGACGGCATCGGAACAGGCCGACTGACACCACAGGATCCGCTCGCGGACGGCGGCGACCTCGTTGAGATCGGATTCGAAGACGAGGCGATAGGCGGAGTCCTCGCGGGCGACGAACTCGAAGTAGGCGGCGATGCTCGCGAACGTCCGCTCGCGGTGGTCCTCGGTGCTGTCCAGGCTCGCCTCGACGAGTTCGACCAGAGTGGCCGTATGCTGATCCACCAGCGCGAGGTAGAGCTCGAGTTTGCCCGGGAAGTGCTGATAAAGAACGGGTTTGGAGACGCCGGCGCGATCGGCGATGTCTTCCATCCCGGCCGCGTGGTAGCCCTTCTCGACGAAGACGCCCTGCGCCGCCTGGAGGAGTTGGGCGCGCCGCTGCATGCGCGGAAGCCGATGCCCGCGAGTGCCGTCGCGCCCGGTCGATCCGGCTGTCATCGCCCCTCCTCGTCGTCGTGTCGGCTCATCCTACGCACGGGTAGGGTGAACGGTCATGGACGTGGCCTCGACCGCCGGGCCGCAGCGCGTGCTCGGGGGAGCGCAGGAGGCGCGCTATGCGCGCCAGACGATGCTGCCGGAGCTCGGTCCCGCCGGCCAGGAACGGCTCGCTGGGGCCCGCGTGCTCATCATCGGGGCCGGCGGACTGGGGTCGGTGACGGCGACCTATCTCGCCGCGGCGGGCGTCGGCACGATCGGCCTGGTCGACGACGACGTCGTCGACGTCTCGAATCTCCACCGGCAGGTCATCCACGGGGAACGCGACCTCGGCCGGGCCAAGGTCGACTCGGCCGCCGACCGGCTCGCCCAGATCAACCCGCACGTTCGGATCGTGCGGCACCGGGAGCGTCTGGAGGCGGGCAACGCGCGGGGGTTGGTCGCGACATACGACCTGGTCGTGGATGGGGCGGACAACTTCGCGACGCGCTATGTCGTCGGCGACGCCTGCGTGCTCGAGGGACGGCCGCACGTGTGGGGTTCGATTCTGCGGTTCGACGGGCAGGCGAGCGTCTGGTGGCCGCCCCACGGCCCCTGCTATCGGTGCGTGTTCCCGGCACCGCCGCCGGCGGGCAGCGTCCTGTCGTGCGCGGAAGCGGGGGTGCTCGGGTCCCTGTGCGCGACGATCGGCGCGGTGTGCAGCACCGAGGCGGTCAAAGTGCTGGTCGGGATGGGACGTCCGCTCGTCGGTCGCCTGCTCGTCCACGACGCGCTCGAGCAGACGTATGGCGAACTTCCCCTCCGTCCCAACCCCGGCTGCGCGCTGTGCGGACCGGAGGCGACCGTGCGCGAACCGGGGGAGGGGGTGCTCGCCGCGTGCGCGCCGGCGCCGGTCGCGGCGGGGCGGCGGCTGGCGACGGCGGACCTCGCCGCGCTGGTGGAGGCGAGGGCGGTCACCCTGATCGATGTGCGGGAACCGCAGGAGTGGGCGACCGGCATGATCGCGGGGGCACACGCCATACGGCTTGGGGAGTTGGCCGAGGCCGATCTCCCGGACGGGGACCTCGTCGCCTACTGCGCGGGTGGCGTGCGCTCGCAACGGGCCCTGGCGGTTCTCGACGGGAGGGGGATCGCGGCGCGTGATCTGGAGGGCGGTATCGCCGCTTGGCGGGCGGCGGGAGGCCCGGTCGTGGAGCCGTCCTGAACGACATACGCGCTGGTCAGGGGGTTGTCGGTGGCCGGTGATGGAATGCCGTCATGACCGATTCCACTGCGCCTGACCGGGCCGCCGCCGACGTGCCCGGTCCTCTCGTGGTGGACGCCGAGTGGGTGCGGGCCCTCGCGCATCGCGGACCGTCGCTGCGGGTCCTCGGTGCGCCCGGAACCGGCAAGACGCGCCTGGCGGTCGAGATCGTTGCGACGCGCGTGGCCACGGGAGAGCTGTCGGCCGAGGAGTGCCTGCTCCTCGCCGCGAGCCGGCGCTCGGCGGGGGGCCTGCGCGACGCGGTGACGATGCGGTTGGCGGCGACCACGCGTGAACCGCTCGCTCGGACGTTCGCCTCTCTGGGTTTCGGCATCCTGCGCCGGGCGGCCGTGCTCGCCGACCTGCCGACGCCCCGGCTGCTGAGCGGACCCGAGCAGGATGTGATCCTCGGAGAACTGCTCGCAGGGCACCGGCTCGATCCCCGGTCCGCGCCGGCCTGGCCGGATGACCTGGGCGAGGCGCTGACGACGCGCGGATTCCGTGCCGAGCTGCGCGACCTGCTCATGCGGGCAGTGGAGCGGGGCGTGAACCCAGAGGAGTTGGCGGGGCTCGGGGAGCGGGTCGGCCGGCCGGAGTGGGTGGCGGCGGCGCAGGTGCTGCGCGAATACGACGAGGTGACGGCCCTGTCCCGGCCGGGTGCCTATGACCCCGCATGGATCGTGACGGGCGCCTCGGACGCCCTCGAGGATGTGCCGGGTCTGCTCGACGGGCTACGCCGGCAGGTGCGCCTCGTGGTCGTGGACGACGCCCAGGAGGTGACGGCGTCCGGGGCGCGGCTGCTCGGCATCCTTGCTCGGGCGGGTGTGTCGATCGTGCTTCTCGGCGACCCGGACTGCGCGGTGCAGACCTTCCGGGGAGCCGATCCGGAGTTCCTCGGGCATGGGTGGCGAGACCTGCACCCCGGGGCGGAGACCGTTCGGTTGAGGCGCGGTCACCGCCTCCCTTCGGCCGTCTCCGAGGTCGTGGCCCGGGTGCCGGGCCTCGTCGGCGCCGTGGGCGGCGCGCGACATCGGGCGCCCGTTGCGGCCCGCGCGGGTGGAGACGTCGCGGTGCATCAGTTCCGATCGGCCGCGGCAGAGGCGGGGTTCGTCGCCGATGTGGCGCGGCGGGCGCACCTGCTCGGCGGGGTTCCCTGGTCGGCGATGGCGGTCGTCGTCCGCGGCCAGGCGCGTGCGGCAACCATCCGGCGAGTGCTCTCGTCGGCGCATGTCCCGGTCGCGCCGGATGACACGGGCGGACCGGTGCGGGACGAGGAGGCGGTCCGCCCCCTGCTGACCGTCTTGCGGGTGGCCCTCGAGCGCCGGGCCGTTCGGGCCGCGGCGTCGCCCGAGTGCCTCGACGCCGATCCCGATGCCGGCTGGACGCTGCGACCGGAGGTCGCGGTGGACCTGCTGACCTCGCCCTATGCCGGGGCCGACGCGGTGACGCTGCGGCGGCTGCGGCGGGCGCTGCGGCGTGCGGCCGTCGAGGAGGCCGGTGCAGCCGCGTCGGTGGGGGATGCGCTCGTCGCGCGCGCCCTGGCCCAGCCGGGCCGCCTCTCGGACGTCGGCGCGGAAGGAGACGGCGCCAGGCGGATCGCCGCGATGATGGAGGCCGCGGTGCGGCACCTGAGTCGCGAGCCTCGCGCCAGCGCCGAGAACGTTCTCTGGGAGATCTGGTCGAGTGCCGCGGTGGCCGACTCCTGGCGGGCGACCGCCCTCGCCGGCGGGCGCTCGGGGGCGCGGGCCGACCGGGATCTCGACGCTGTCGTCGAACTCTTCGCGGCCGCGGCCGCCCTGGCGGACCGGTTGCCCCGAAGCGACACCGAGGCATTCCTCGATCGGCTGGGCGCGGAGGAGGTCGCCGCCGACTCGATCGCCGCGCGCAGTCCCACGGAGCAATGCGTTCAGGTGGTGACGCCGCACGCCGCCGCCGGGCGCGAGTGGCGCCTGGTCGTCGTCGCCGGGGTTCAGGAGGGCGGCTGGCCCGATCTGCGGCTGCGCGGGTCGCTGCTCGGGTCCGAGCATCTCGTCGACGCGATCGCCGGGCGGGATCGCTCGAATGCGGCGGCTCAGGCGGCTGTCCGGCACGACGAGGCGCGGCTCTTCCACGTCGCGGTGTCGCGCGCCTCCGAGCGGCTGATCGTCACCGCCGTCCGGAGTGAGGACGAGCAGCCCTCGCCCTATCTCGACCTCCTCGACCCCCGGCCGGATGGGGCCGAGCGCCCATTCACCGAGGTCGAACGCCCCCTCACCCTGGTGGGCACCGTCGGCGCACTGCGGCGGTCCGCCGCGGAGGTTCCCGGCACCGGGGCGACCTTGGGGGTGGACGAGGTGGCGGGGCCGCGGCATGCCGTCGAGCGCCGCTCGCCCCTGGCCAGCCGCGGAGCCATCGAGGCCGCGAGAACCCTCGCCGTGCTGGCCCGCGCGGGTGTGCGGGGCGCCGATCCCGACGGCTGGTGGGCGTTGCGGGAGCCGACCAGCACCGCGCCCCGGGTCCGCGACCGCGATCCGGTGCCGGTGTCCCCGTCCGGCCTGGTCGAGTTCGGTCATTGCCAGGTGCGCTGGTTGTTGGGGCGACTCGGCGGCGAAGGACCCCCGATCGGTTCGGCCGCGATCGGCACGCTCGTCCATGAGGTGTTGGCCGAGTGCGATGACGCCGACGCCGACATCCTTCGGATGCGCTTGGGTGATCAGTGGGCCAGGCTCGGCCTGGGCGACGGCTGGACCGGCCGCGCCAAGCGCGCGGACGCCGAGGCGATGCTCGAGCGGGCCGCCGCCTATTTCGCCGCGGCGCGCCGGGACGGATGGGTGCGGATCGGCGCCGAGGTGACCATGCGGCATACGCTCGGACGGGCGGTCCTCACCGGTGTCGTCGACCGGCTCGAGCGTGCGCCGTCGGGGGCGGTGCGGGTGATCGACTACAAAACCGGCAGCAGCAAGCCCAAGATGAGTGAGGTCGCCCGCCATCCGCAGCTCGGGTGCTATCAGGTCGCGTTGGAGGCGGGTGCGTTCGGGGCGGGCGTGGCGTCGGGCGGCGCGGCGTTGGTCCAGTTGGGCAAGGCGAGCACCCGTGACATCACCCGGGCGATTCAGGCGCAGCCACCACTCGCGGACGACGAGGATCCGCGGTGGGCGAGTGCGCTGGTGTCCGACTCGGCAGAGGCGATGGCCGGAGCGCGGTTCGCCGCGACCCCGGGCGAGTGGTGCCGCACCTGCGCGGTCAAGGGCAGCTGCCCGGTCGTCCCCGAGGGGGCGAGGCTGGCATGACGACGATCTCCGCTTCCGACATCGCGCGGGCACTCGGCACGAACCCACCCACCCCGGAGCAGGCCCGCATCATCGAGCATCCGCCGGGACCGCTGCTGGTCGTCGCCGGTGCCGGGTCCGGCAAGACCGAGACGATGTCGGCCCGTGTCGTGTGGCTGGTCGCCAACGGGCACGTCGCGCCGGACCGCGTCCTCGGTCTCACCTTCACCCGCAAGGCCGCCGCCGAACTCGGCGCCCGCGTCGCCGCCCGCCTCGCCGGGCTCCGTGCCACCGGGTTGTGGGTGCCGGACGACGCGGGGGGCCTCGCGATCGCGGGGCCCAGCGTCTCGACCTACCATGCCTATGCCGGCCGTCTCGTCCGCGAGCACGCGCTGCGGGTCGGTCGGGAGCCGGAGTCGCGTCTGCTCTCGGAGAGCGCGGCGTGGCAGTTCGCGAGCGAGGTGGTGGCCGCATACGACGGCCCGCTCGAGGCGGTCGGGCGTGCCGAGTCGACCGTCGTCAATGCTGTGGTGGACCTCGCCGGGGAGTTGGCCGAGCACCTCGTCACCCCGGACCAGCTCGGAGACTGGCTCGACGCCGTCGAGGAGCGGCTGGCGGGCATCGAGGCGGCCGGGCGCCCCCTGCTCACCGAGACCCGCACGATGCGCGCCGACCTGCGCGCGCGACGCCTCCTCGTGCCGGTGCTGACGGCATACGACCGGCTCAAACGCGAGCGCGGGGCGATGGACTTCGCCGACCAGATGTCCGTGGCGGCACACCTCGTGCGCCGCTTCCCTGTCGTCGGGGCGATCGAGCGCGAACGGTTCGGGGCGGTCTTGCTCGATGAGTTCCAAGACACCTCGCACGCGCAGTTGGAGTTGCTGACCGCGCTCTTCGCGACGGGGGCCGGTGCCCATCCGGTCACGGCTGTCGGCGACCCCAACCAGTCGATCTATGCGTGGCGCGGCGCGAGTGCCTCGACTCTCGCCGCCTTTCCCGCGGCCTTCGGCGCCGGGCGCGCCGACATCCTGCCCCTGAGCCAGACCTGGCGCAACGACACCCGGGTGCTGGCGGTCGCCAACGCGGTCGCGGCGCCGCTGCGGGCGGAGGCGCTGGTTCCCGTCGCCGCATTGGTGCCGGCGCCGAGTGCGCCGGCGGGTCGGATCGACGTCACGCGCCAGGAGACGGTCGAGGCCGAGGCAGCGGCCGTGGTGGAGTGGATCGCCGCACAGCGGCGCGGTGGAGCCCGATCGGCGGCGATCCTGTGCCGCAAGCGGAGCCAGTTCGCGCCGATGGTCGAGGCGCTCGAGGCGGCTCGCCTGCCCTACGAAGTCGTCGGCCTCGGCGGGCTGCTGTTGACCCCCGAAGTGCAGGATGTCGTCGCGCTGCTCAGCGTCGCGCACGACGCCGGCCGTGGGGATCGGCTGATGCGACTGTTGACCGGCCCGGTCGTGCGTCTCGGCGCCGCCGATCTCGACCGCTTCCACGCCTGGGCGCGACAGACCCAGTTGCCCGCCGACCGGCGGGGCGCGGGTTCCCGGGGAAGCGATCTGTCGGCCTCGTCCGGAGACCGGGTCAGCCTCGTCGAGGCGCTCATCGACCTCGACCGCGCGGATGAGGGCACGCGGGCCGGGACCGGCATCGGTGCACTCGGACTTCGGCGCCTCCGCGAACTCGCGGATGCCCTCGCCCACATTCGACGGCACGCCGGTCTCGGCCTGGCCGACCTCGTCGACGAGACCGAGCGGGCACTGGGGTTGGACGTCGAGGCACTGGCCCGTCCCCAGTTCGGGCCGGCCGCGGCGCGCGCTCACCTGGATGCGTTCACCGATATCGCCGCCGGGTTCTCGATGTCGAGCGACCGACCGACCCTGGGCGGCTTCCTCGCCTGGCTCGAGGCGGCGGTCGAGGAGGAGCGGGGACTCGATCGCGGGACCATCGAGGTGGCCCCGGGCGCGGTCCATGTCCTGACCGTCCACGCGGCCAAGGGGCTCGAGTGGGACGCGGTCGCCGTGCCCGGGCTCGTCGAGGGGACATTCCCGGTCCACACGGCGACGACGTCGACCTGGGATGAGGGCACTGGCCGGTGGCGGGTCGGGCAGCCGACCGACGGCGCGTGGACGCGGGGCATCGACTCCCTGCCCTATGACCTGCGCGGAGACCGGGCGGCGCTGCCGGGCTTCGACTGGCGGACCGCGCAGACGGCGAAGGAGATCGACGATCGGCGCAAGGCATTCCGGGAGGCGGCCGGGGCGCGAGGCATCGAGGAGGAGCGCCGCCTCGCCTACGTCGCGTTGACCCGCGCCCGCCACCGCCTTCTGCTCACCGCGCCGGTCTGGTCGACCCAGACCTCCCCACGGGTGCCGTCGCGCTTCCTGCTCGAAGTCCTGGAGGACTGCGCCGACGAGATCGCCGTGGGGTCTTGGTGTCCGGACCCCGACGCGACGGCACCGAATCCGCGGCTGTCGCAGCCACTTCAGGGTCTCTGGCCGGCTCCCCATGTCGTCGCGCCGCAGGTCCAGGAGGCCGCTGACCGCGTTCGCGAAGCGTGGGCTCGCCTCGAGCAGTCGGGTATCGCCTGGGCGGGTGCCGAGCGGACTGGTGGAGACCGGACTCGTGTCGACGGGGCGGGTGCCGCATTCGTCGATGCGCGTGGGGGTGGGGGGAACGCCGACACCGCCAGCGCGGGGGAGGGCGCGGCATACGGCCTGGATCCGGCGATTGCCGTCCTGCTCGCAGAGAGGCGGGCCCAGCGCGAGCGGCCGGCGCCGACCGCACCTCGCACCAATCACCGGTCCGCCGCGGACCTGGTCGCGCTCGCCACTGACGCCGACGAATTCCGGCTGACGCGCCGACGTCCGATGCCGCTTCCCCCGTCGCCCGAGACTCGCCGAGGCACGGCTTTTCACGCGTGGATCGAGCGCCACTACCGGCGGGCTGCCCTGCTCGAGCCCGACGATCTGCCAGGCAGTGCCGACCCGGAGCCCGATGATGGTGAGGATCTCGCGAGGATGATCGCGCGATTCGAGGCGAGCCCGTGGGCTGGGCGGGAGCCTCTCGAGGTCGAGGTCGCCGTCGAGACCGTGATCGCCGGTGTCGCTGTCCGAGGGCGCATCGACGCGGTCTTCGAGGACGGAAGCGATGTCGTCCTGGTCGACTGGAAGACCGGCGCTGCGCCGCGCGGCCCGCAGGCCCGGGCACAAGCGGTCCAACTCGCGGTCTATCGACTGGCGTACTCCCGGCTGCGTGGCCTCGACCCTGAGCGCGTGACGACCGCGTTCTACTACGCCGGAGCCGGACGGACCCTTGTCCCGGAACCCATTTCGCAGGCGGAGCTCGAGCGGCTGGTCCGCGCCGACGCCTGACGGCTCCTGCGTGACCTCCTCCACCTCCTTGGTGAGGTTCTCTCTTTCCCCCTTCCTCGCTTCCTCTCCTCCTCTGTTCCTCTTCCTTCCCCGGGCCCCAGCCACCTGCTCCGTCGAGAGGTCAAATAGCGGACGTCGAGAGGTCAAATAGCGGAGGTCGAGAGGTCAAATAGCGGAGGTCGAGAGGTCATTGCCGGGTGTCGCTGTCCGCGCGTGGCCCAGGTCATGGCCGCGGCGCGGGCATCACGCTCGACGTGGAACGTGACGACATCGGTATGGCGATCGGGTGGCGACCGCGATGCGCCCCGGCCCCCGGCCCCGTTGAGCAGTCCCTCAGTGGACGAGATCCTCCTCGCCCAGGTCGTCGGCGAGCTGCTCCAACCAGTGCACCGCCTGCGTGACCCGGTCGGGATATCCAGCTGCGAGGGCGTCGAAGAGGTTCGTCACATAGCCGAGCTCACCGATCAGCTGGGCGCGGGTGAGCAGGTGCCGGTCGGGTCGAGAGGTCCGCGCCTTGGCATACGCGCGCGCGATCTCGGTCGCGGTGTCGGCGTCGCCGTCGCGGACGATCGCCGCGAAGTCGTCCGCGGGGTCGGCGACTTTGGCCCGGCGCCAGCCCGTGATCCCGGTGAGCTTCGGCGTGGCCTCGTGGACCTGGACGAGCAGGTGACGTCCGTCGATGCCGCCATGAATCGGCGTCGGGGCGAACTGCCAGATCGCGACGTTCTCGAGCGCGCGCTCCCAGCGGGAGAGCAATGCGGCCGGGACCCGTCCACTCGCGGCCGCACGATCGAGGTCCGACAGGTGTCGCTGACGGTATTCGTCGGCAGTGTAGGTCTCCAGTCCCGCGCTCTCGAGAAGGCCCGGCTCGAGATTGTGGATCTCCGCGAGGGCTCGTCCGATCGCCCCGACCAGGTCGTCCTCGGGACCAAGTTCGTCCAGGTTGATCCCGGAGCCGGGCAACAGTGCATGGACCGCGGCCCGCCCGCCCTCGCGCGACGCGGCGAATCCCACCGGCGTCGGCAGCCCGAAGGACAGGTGCCGGCTCAGGAGCGTGACGATCGCGGCGGCCGCGTCGAGTTCTGCGGCGCCGGCCGCGGAGAGCGGTGCCCGGACGACCCACTTCCGATTATCCGCGTCGGTGACGACAGCCGCGTCATAGGGCGCGGCACTCGCGGTCGCGAGGGAGGCGACGGTGACCGGGTCGAGGCCAGGGACGGCGGCGCTCGCCAGCGCGGCGAGAGTGAGGGGCGTTCGGGTCACCCCGTCACCGTATGCCGTGTGCCCGCCCCGGTGTCGGATCTGCGCTCTCGTGGCTGCGCACGCCTCGCACGCGTGCCCCCAGCCTTGTGGGCCGTATGCCGCACGGGCGAGGATCGCTCGTGTGACGCCCTCCGAACTGCACGACTCCGGGACACCCGCGACCGACGGTCGTTTCGCCCCGGTGCTGCTCGACGGCATACCGCTGACCGGACCCGCCCTTGACCGGCACGCGGAGCATCGCGCCGACTCCGAGCTGCTGACTCGGCTACTCGCGGACCCGGCCACCCGGGTCCTCGACATCGCCGACGGCCGGGCCCCGGCCCGTGACCCGGGACGCCTGGCCTGGCGCGCCCCCGCTCCCGACGATCTCGAAGCCCCAGACGCTCCCGACCTCGTCGGCGCCTACCTCGGGGCCGACGACCACGGGCGCCACCACGTCGCCCTGCTGAATCTCACCCGACCGGCACCCGGCGACTGGCTCGCTCTGCGAGCGGCCGGCGCACAACTGACGCCGAGCGACGGTGGCGCCCTCACCGCCGCCGTCGCTCTCGCCAACTGGCACGCGACCCACCGGTTCTGCCCGCGCTGCGGCGCCCCGACCCGCCCGCACAACGCCGGCTGGACCCGCCGCTGCACCGCCGACGGGACCGAGCACTTTCCTCGCACCGACCCGGCCATCATCGTCGCCGTCCTCGATCCGGACGATCGCCTCCTGCTGGCCCGCCACCCGGCCTGGCCGGTCGGGCGGATGTCAGTCCTCGCCGGCTTCGTCGAGCCGGGGGAGTCGCTCGCCCAGTGCGTCCGCCGGGAGGTCTTGGAGGAGGTCGGTGTGACGCTGTCCCACGTCCGCTACCTCGGCGACCAGCCGTGGCCGTTTCCGGCCTCGCTCATGCTCGGCTTCGAGGCTCGCGCCGACGGCGCCGACCTCACCCTCGACCCCACCGAGATCGCCGAAGCGCGTTGGGTCACGCGCGACGGCTACCGCGAGCTCGTCGCGTCCGGCGAGTTGCTCGCCGGCACGAGTCTGTCCATCTCCCGCCGGCTCGTCCTACGCTGGCTCGCGACCGGCTGACCGGCGTCACGCGAGGCGCTTGCGCACCGCGATGATCGACGGATTGGTCGCGGTCGATCCGTCGGGGAACAGCAGGGTCGGCACCGTCTGGTTGCCGTCGTTGGCACGCATGACGAACTCGGCACTGGCCGGGTCCTGCTCGATGTCGATCTCGGCATACGCGATTCCTTCGCGATCCATCTGTGCCTTGAGGCGCCGGCAGTATCCGCACCAGGTCGTCGTGAACATGGTGACGGAGCCCGCGGGCGGGATCGAGACGGTCATGGGCAAGGAGCCTTCCTGGAAGCGTGTCGAATTGGCGTCGGTTGGGACAACGTCGGTGCCGCACCGTACCTTCCCTGGTGTGACCTCGTCGCCCACCGACGCCGACGCGATCCTCGCGCGCCTCGATCCCGAGCAGCGCGAGGTGGCCGCGCATCCACTCGGACCGATGGTCGTCGTCGCCGGCGCCGGCACCGGCAAGACCCGAGCGATCACCCACCGGATCGCCTATGCCGTCCGCTCGGGGTCGTATGCCGCGCCCCGCGTCCTCGCGCTCACCTTCACCGCCCGGGCCGCGGGCGAGATGCGCACCCGCCTTCGCGAGCTCGGTGTTCTCGGGGTCCAGGCCCGCACCTTCCACTCGGCGGCCCTGCGGCAGCTTCACTACTTCTGGCCCCAGGCGGTCGGCGGCGCCGCGCCCGAGGTCCTCGCCCAGAAGGCGCCGCTCGTCGCCGAGGCTGCCGGACGCCTGCGGATCCGGTTCCAGGGCAGCGAACTTCGCGATCTCGCCGCCGAGATCGAGTGGGCCAAGGTCAGCCTCGTGACCGCGGAGACGTATGCCGCGGCCGTCACCCGTGTCGGTCGCGTCCCCCCGAGTCTCGACGCCACCGCGATGGCCCGTCTCCTGACGACCTATGAGGAGGTCAAGCAGGCCAGGGGCGTCATCGACTTCGAGGACGTCCTGCTGCTCACGCTCGGCCTCCTCCGCGACCGCGATGACATCGCCGCCGTCGTCCGCGAGCAGTACCGCCACTTCGTCGTCGACGAGTATCAGGATGTCAACGCCCTCCAGCAGCGCTTGCTCGAGCAGTGGCTCGGCGGCCGGGACGAACTCTGTGTCGTCGGCGATCCCGCCCAGACGATCTATTCGTTCACCGGGGCCTCGGCGGTCCACCTCCAGGGGTTCGCGCGCGCCCACCCGAGTGCGCGGCAGGTGAGTCTGGTCCGCAACTACCGCTCGACCCCGCAGGTCCTCCGGCTCGCCAACGCGGTCGCGACCAAGCCCGGCGGTGTCCGGCGCTGGGGCGGTGCCGCCCTCATCGCCCAGAACGACCGCGGGCCGGAGCCGCGCCTGCATGCCTTTCCCGACGACGTCGCGGAGGCCGACGGGATCGCGAGCCTCGTCGCGGGGCTGCAGGAGCGCGGCATACGGACCGGGGGGATCGCCGTCCTCTATCGAATCAACGCCCAGAGCGAGGCCCTCGAGACCGCCCTGGCCGAACGCGGTATCCCCTATCTCGTCCGGGGCGGTGAGCGCTTCTTTCACCGGCGCGAGGTCCGCGCGGCGATCGTCCTCTTCCGTGGCGGCGTCCGCGCCGATGACGGCGAGACCCCGCTGCCCGACCTCGTGCGTGATCTCCTCACCGGAGCCGGCTGGTCTCGCGTGCCTCCGGCGACCACGGGGACCGCCCGCGAACGCTGGGAGTCTCTCGATGCGCTCGCAGGGCTCGCGGACCAGATCGTCGCCGCCAGCCCCGGCGCCCGGCTCGGTGACCTCGTGCGCGAACTCGACGAGCGCATCGCCGCCCAGCACGCCCCCAGCGTCGAGGGCGTCACCCTCGCCTCGCTCCACGCCGCCAAGGGCCTCGAATGGGAAGCCGTCGTCATCGCCGGCTGCTCCGACGGCCTGATCCCGATCACGATGGCGCAGCTCGGCGAGGAGATCGAGGAGGAACGCCGGCTCCTCTATGTCGGCCTCACCCGCGCGCGCCGCGAACTCCACCTGACCTGGGCCCGCGCGCGGACCCCCGGCAACGCCCCGACGCGGCGCACTTCCCGGTTCCTCGACGGTCTCCTCGGCACCGACTCCGGACCGGCCGCACCCGCGGGTGGCCGCCGGTCCAGAGCCGCCGCCAAGCCCGCGAAACAGGCCGTATGCCGCGTCTGCGGCGCCCCGCTCTCCTCCGCCGCCGAGCGGACCACCCGCCGTTGCGGGACCTGCCCGCCGACCTATGACGAGGCGACCTATGAGGCGCTGCGCACCTGGCGTGGACTCGTCGCCAAGGCGGCCAGCGTCCCCGCCTATGTCGTCTTCACCGACGCCACCCTGACCGCCATCGCCGAGCAGGCCCCTTCGACCGATGCCGATTTCGTGGCGATTCCCGGTGTGGGACAACGCAAATTGACGGCGTATGCCGAGCAGGTCCGGGCCGTGCTCGGCGGCGAGGACCCGGCCGTGGTCGCCGCCCGCGGCGCCGGGTGAGGCGGTCCCGCGAACTTTTTTCGCGGCATACGGTCAATTCGGTGGCGAAGCGCGGATGAGTGCGTCTACCCTGAACGCACGCCCGCGGCGCGCCCGCGCCCGGGACCACGACCAGCACCACGAGGAGGCATCGGGTGAGCACCTTCACGATGATCCCCAACCAGGCCTTCCTGGCGCTGCTCCCTGCCTCCGTGACGTCCGGCTCCCACGCCGTCGCCGTCAAGACCACGGCCGGCGCCCGCCCGGCCACGTGGGGCTCCGCCGCACTTTCGCCTGGACGTTCCGGATGACGACCTAGTCACCGGCAGACCACGTCCAGGCCGCGGATCCCCATCGGGATCCGCGGCCTTCGTCTTGTCCGAACCCCGACAACCCCCACCACCGAGATGCCGATACCGACCGGAACCCGCGCCCGACGAGGCGCACCACATCCGCCCCCACACCCTGGGGGCACGACCAGGGAGGTGAACGACCCCATGCAGCTCGCCCAGCTGCTCGACCACGGCGCGCGCGCCACGGTCCTGGACGGGGAGATCCCGTGCCAGAGCAACGAACCGGATCTCTGGTTCGCCGACACGCCGGACGGCGTGGAGTTCGCCAAGGCGCTCTGCGTCAGTTGCCCCATGATGGACGCCTGCCTCGCCGGCGCCCTCGCTCGGGGCGAGGCGGCCGGCGTCTGGGGTGGGCAATACTTCGTCGACGGGGTCGTCGTCGCCCGCAAGCGGCCTCGCGGCCGGCCACGCAAGGACGCCGTTGCTGCGTAGGCTGCGGCCGTGCGCGCTCTTCATCCCGACCACGATCGGGTCGTCGACGCCCTGACGACCCCCGAACTCGCGGACATCGTCGACCTCGTCGTCTGGGTCGCAGACGACGAGGCCGGCGAGCCCACGGCATACGCCGCCAACAGCGTTGGCACGGTCCGCCTCCATCCCGACGGGTCCCGCGACATCCTTGCCGGGGCCGACCCGATCGGCAGCGAGGACCCGATGGCCTTCCTGCCCTATGCCGAGGAACTCGCCTCCCCCTCGCCCCGCCGGTCGACGGACAACGCCTATCCGTATGCCGCCCAACGGCTGCTGTCCTTCTTCAGTCATCCGGACCGGAGCCCGGATCTCGCGATCGTCCACACTCCGCGGCACTACTTCCCCGAGGCGGGCGGGCACGTCGGGGAGCACGGCTCACTCGATGTCATCCAGTCCCGCGCTCCGCTTATCCTCTCCGGGCGCCGCGTCGCCAGCCGGGGGTATGCCGACGCGCATGCGCGACTCGTCGACGTGGGCGCGACCCTCGCCCACATCGCCGGGGTTCCGTCGGAGGATCTCGTCGACCGGAACGGGGACGGGCTCGATGGGCGGGTGCTGCGGGAATATCTCGCCGACGGCGAGCCCGGTCGTGTGGTGGGCATCCTCTGGGACGGGGCGCACAGCGGCGAGGTGCTCCGGCTGGCCGAGGCGGGGGAGTTACCCGGGGTGGCCCGGCTGATCGAGCGCGGGGTCGCTCTGCGGGGCGGGGCCGTCGCCCAGTTCCCCAGCGTCACCCTGACCAACCACACGTCGATCCTCACCGGCGTCGGGCCGGGCCGGCACGGCGTGCTCGGCAATGTGTATTTCGATCGCGCCACCGGCGAGCGAGTCGTCCCCAACGACGCGACGACCTGGCATCGCAGCGGCGAGTGGTTGGCCGGGCACGTCCGGACCGTCTTCGAGATGGTCGCGGACCACGTGCCGGATGTCGGGCTGCCGCGGGCGGTGAGCATCGATGAGGCGATCGACCGGGGGGCGGACTATTCGACGATGCAACTGATCCGCGCGTCGGGCAACGAGCGGGGCGCCGGCGGTCTCGATGACCAGTTGCCGGATCCGCACGCCTCACCGTTCAACCTGGTCGCCGCGCACCTGGACGACGACTATTTCTCGTGGGGCGTCCAGGTCGACGACCTCGGGTTGCAGCAGGTGCTGCAGCTGTGGGGCGACGCCGACCTCGCCCCCCGGCTGACCTGGTGGGCCAATGTCGTCAGTGACGCCGGCCACCACGGCGGCGGTCCCCGGTCGGATATCGCCATCGCGTCGCTGAAGCAGTCCGACGCCCGGCTGGTGGTCTTCCTCGATCACCTCGAGCGTGAGGGGGCGCTCGACGAGGTGACGATCCTGCTGACTGCCGACCACGGCTTCGAGGCGAGCGACCCGGCTGTGACGGGCTCGTGGACGTCCGCGCTCGACGCCCTCGGCGTCGCCTATCGCGACGAGGGTCCGGGGCTGATCTATCTCGGAGTCTGAACCGCTTCGAGGCCCCGGATGGAGGGTTTAGCCTGTCCCGATGCCGACGATCCGGATCGCCCAGGACGCCCACGCCGACCAGGTGCTCAGCGATGATCCGTTCGCGCTGCTCACCGGCATGCTCCTGGACCAGCAGTTCCCGATGGAACGCGCGTTCGCCGGCCCGGCGAAGATCCTGGATCGTTTCGGCACGCTCGAGCCGGGCGCGATCGCGACCGCCGACCCGGGAGCTTTCGCCGACCTCTGCGCGACCCCGCCGGCCATTCATCGCTATGGCCGGTCCATGGCCGCCCGGATCCAGGCCCTGGCCCACGTTGTCGTGACCGACTACGCCGGTGACGCGGCCGCGATCTGGACCACGGCCCCGGACACGGCGAGCCTGCTCGCCCGACTGAGGGGGCTCCCGGGCTTCGGCGACCAGAAGGCCCGCATCTTCGCCGCGCTCCTGGGCAAGCAGTGCGGCATACGGCCTGAGGGGTGGCGCGAGACCATCGGACCGTATGCCGAGCCATCCTCCTTCCGGTCCGTCGCCGACGTCGTCGACGACGACTCCCTGCAGAAGGTGCGCGAGTTCAAGAAGGCGGCCAAGGCCGCCGCGAAGCAGGCCTGATCCGCCCGGCCCGAGACTGGCCGCGACCGAGGCACGCCGCTCAGCGGGCCGGCGGCAACCGCGTGATGTCGAACTCCGGCAGGTAGTGCGCCAGGGCGTCTCGGGGCGAGACCTCGCCGCCGATCTGGCACAACACCCCGATCCCGCCGAGCCAGACGCGGTGGATCAAAAGGTACTCCGGCGGCAGGTTGAGCTTGATCCCGACCGTCCAGTCCGGGCGACGGACGTCGTTCATCCGCAATGCCACAGACCGCAGCCAGGCGCGATCGAACCGGAACCTGGCGAACTCCAGGGGCTCGAGGAACATCTGCAGATACGTCAGCACCGACTCGGGATCCACGTCGATACTCGGTTTGATGAATCCCTCGCCTCGCAACCCCCCGACCATGAGGTCGGCGTCTCCGGCGAGGGCATGGGTGAGCAGCCGACCCATCGCCGGCGGAAGCCCCCCGGGCAACCGGTTCACCGCCCCGAAGTCGAGGATGCCGAGCCGGCCGTCCGGGGTGATCCGGAAGTTCCCCGGGTGTGGATCGGCGTGCAACTGGCCAGCCTTCTGCGGCCCGGCCAGCAGGAACTCGAGGTAGAGCTGGGCCGCGGCGTCCCGCGTCGCCTGGTCGCCCTCGGCGATGATCCGCGAGAGCGGCACCCCGGTCAGCCACTCCGAGACGAGGACCTCGGCGGACGCATGGACGACCTCGGGGATCGCATAGTCCGGATCACCCCGGAAGGCCCGCGCGAACGCCTTCTGGTGCGTCGCCTCCAAGTGATAGTCGAGTTCCTCGCTCATCCGCGAGGTCAACTCGGCCATGATCGGCTTGATATCCAGCCCCGGCACCCACCCGGCCGATACGCGGGCGACCCGGCTCAGTTGCCGCAGATCGCTGAGCAGGGCCTGCCGGGCGCCGGGGTACTGAATCTTGACCGCGACGGTCCGGCCGTCACGCCACACCGCTTTGTGGACCTGCCCGATCGACGCGGCCGCCGCCGGCACGTCGTCGAAATCCCGGAACTTCGCCGTCCGCCAGCGCGGCCCGAGTTCGCGGGCGAGCACCTCGTGTACCGATGCGGGCGGCAGCGGCGGAGCCGCCTCCTGGAGTCTGGTCAGCGTTGCGCGATACGGCCCCGCCCACTCCTCGGGCATGGCCGCCTCCATGACGGACAGCGCCTGGCCGACCTTCATCGCACCGCCCTTGAGCTCTCCGAGGACGGTGAACACCTGCTCGGCGGTGCGCGCCTGGATCTCGGCCGCGACGACCTCCGCCGGGCGGCCACCCACCCGCTTGCCGATGCCGAGAGCCGTGCGACCGGCGACACCGAGCGGCAGGCCGACCAGCTTGGCCGTCCGCGCCGCGGTGCGTCGGGGCAGTTCACTCACGCCATCATTGTCACTGGTCGGAGCGTCATCGGGCGGCACGCCACACAATCGGGGTGTGCCGGCCATTGCCGGGCGACGGGGTCGGGCCACGGGGTGGCGACCTCGAACCCGACTCCGACCGGGACGGGATAGCCGTCGAGGTGAGCCAGCGCCATCCGTGCGGCGAGGCCGGCGCCGACCGCGGTCAGGGCGGACTCTCCCTCCGCGACCGTGTCGGGTGCGTGGGCCTGCTCACGCAGCCACACCCACGACGGATCGAGGTCGCAGCGGACCCGGTCGAGGCACGCGAGACACGGTCCCCGCCCGGGGACCACGAGCGGCCCGACGGCGACTCGGGCGGGCGTGATGGTCACGGGCAGATGCGGTATGCCGCGCGCCCGCCACGCCTCCCCGCTTCCTTCCGCGAGTGGGCCGGCCGTGGTGAGGACGACGATCGTCGGCCGTCGCCGCCGCCTGAGCGAGGTCGCGTCGAGCGGATCTCGATCCACGTCTCCGACGCCGGACTGGCGCAGGATGTCGGCGAGGGTGGATGCCAATGCGCCTCGACCCAGCACGCGAACGCAGGCCTGCGCGCGGGCCAGCACCGCGGCCCGGGCATCCCCGATCTCGGCTGCGCGGCCCGCTCCCGCGACCTCGTGCTCGAAACTTCGGCCGTGGAAGCGCCATGTCTGCCCGGGCTCCGGCGGTGGGAGCAGAACTCCCTCGCGGGTCAGTGTGGTGAGGATCACGTCGACCCGGCCCGGCGAGATGCGAGCCTCGCCGGCCGAATCGGTCGGATCCCGGTTGCCGTCGAGGGCGGCCAACCAGGCGACCTCGTCACTGCTCAGGCCGACGAGGCGGATGCCTCCCTCCGGTTCGAGGCCGAACTGGACGCTCCCGTCGTTGCGCACCATCGGCTGCGCTCGCCTGCTGATCCGCGGCCACCGCTCCGCCATGACAGTCCCCCCGCCTGGTCCGCCGAGCGGTCCTCCGCCCGATCGCACTCACTCTCCCAGAGGCGACCGACAGTGCGTCGCGGACCGTCCACAGGCCTGTGGACAACTCGTGCCACATACCGGAAACGCCCTCGTCACCCGCGGTCCGCGGGCGACGAGGGCGATTTCTCGAACCGATCCGATGCGGCGTGGTCGGTCCGTGCAGACCGGGCGGCTCAGGCCTTGGCCAGGATGCGGTTGAGGTTGGTGCCACAGACCGGGCACACGCCCTTGGCCATGCGGCGGCCGTTCTCGGTCGTGACGACCTTGCCTTCGGCCTCGCGCTTCTCCTTGCACTTGACGCAGTAGAACTCGCCAGTCCAGGTCTCGTCAGCCATGGGGGTACTTCTCCTTGAGTTTGGGGCGGGATTCTTCGCGGACGGGCCGCGAAGCCGAAACCACCCTAAGCGACGATCCGGGTCGATGTCGGATCGAGCGCCGAGTGGCGCCTTCGCGCCGGCGGGCGATCTAGGCTCATCCCCTGTGACCCGACCCCGCCCTGACGTCGAGATTCGGCGCAGCTCCCGGCGGACCCGGACCGTCTCTGCCCGCCGCGAGGGCGACCGGACGGTCGTCCTCATGCCCGCTGGCCTGAGTCAGGCCGAGGAAGCCCGCTGGGTCGAATCGATGCTGACGAAGCTCGAGCGGCAGGAGGCGCGGCGCCGCCGACGCACGGGCGGTGACGCAGACCCCGGTGCCACGCGCTCCGCACTCGCTTCGCGCGCGTACAGGCTCTCCCGCGCGCACCTGGACGGTCGCGCCAAGCCCACGTCCGTCACCTGGGTCGGCAATCAGAACCGTCGCTGGGGGAGTTGCACGCCGGCCACTGGGGAGATCCGGCTCTCCGACCGGCTTCGGTCGATGCCCGACTACGTCATCGACTATGTGCTCGTCCACGAACTCGCCCACCTGCTGCACGCGGACCACTCGCCCGCGTTCTGGTCCTGGGTCGAGCGTTATCCCCAGACCGAGCGGGCCCGCGGCTACCTCGATGGGTATGCCGCGGCCGCCCACCTCGCGATCGACCCCGCACCCGAGATCGAGACCGATTGACAGGTCACCCGCGTCCGCCCGATGACAGAACCGTCCGCGCCACCCGGACCAGGCGGGGCACATCGGATCCGACGCCCTCGGGCAGCCCGTCGGCGGCGAACCACCGCACGTCCTCGGACTCCGCGCTCGCCGCGGGGCGAGATTCCCGTGGCGCGACCGCGAGATAGCGCACATCGAGGTGTTCGCGGCACGGACCGAAGCGCGGCCCGAGGACGTGGCGGTCGAGGTCGATCGGATCCGGACGTATGCCGATCTGCGCCACCCCCGACTCCTCGCGCGCCTCCCGCTCGGCCGCGTCACGCAACCCGGCGTCGCCGTGCTCCAGGTGTCCTCCGAACTGCAGCCACATCCCTGCCTTCCGGTGCCGGTGCAGCAGCACCGACTCGCCGTCGGGAGTCATGACCAGGCAGGAAGCAGTCAGATGGGTCGGCGGCCCGGTCTTCGATACGCAGTTGGGATCGGCCCCGAGCGCGTGCAGAAACCCCCGTCGTAGCGCCTCCTGTCCCTCGTCCGGCCCCCGCCAGGCGAGCAGCGTGGCGAGGGCATCGTCATACAGATGGCGCACCGCAGGGGGTGCGTGTCCGCTCACGCCGGGTCCGCCGGGACATCCCCGTCGTCCGCACCGGAACCGCCCCCCAGCAACTCCGCCAGTGCGGCGTCCATCTCGTCAGCCGCGGGCGCGTCGGTGCGTCGTTCGACATAGGCGAGCACGTCGTCGAGATCCGCTGCCGTCGGCGCGAGGTCCGGATGCGCCCAACTGGCGTCCCGCAACTCCGCGCCCCCCGAGGCCTCCAACGCCGCAAAGAGGTTCGCCGCGTCCCGCAGCCGGCGCGGGCGCAGTTCCAGCCCGACCAGGCCGGCGAACGTCTTCTCCGCCGGTCCACCCGTCGCCCGCCGCCGGCGCACCGTCTCGGCGAGTGCGGCCGCGTGCGGCAGGTGCGCCGTCGCCGCCCGGTCGGTCACGACGTCGACCCAGCCTTCGATGAGCGCGAGCCAGGTCTCCAACCGGCCGAGCGCCGCCTGCTGGGCGGCCGAGGGCCTGGGTGCGAACAGCTTGTCGGTCAGCTGCCGCTGCATCGCCTCGGGATCGGTCGGGTCGATGCCGGTCATCGCCGACTCGATTCCCTCCGTGTCGAGTTCGATGCCGCGGGCATAGTCCTGGACTGCTGTCAGCAACTGCGGGCCCAGCCACGGGGCGCCGTCGAAGAGCCGCAGCCGCGCAGCCTCCCGAACCGCGAGATAGAGCCAGACCTCGTCGAGGTCGATCTCCAGCCCCTCGGCGAAGGCGGCGATATTGGATGGCACGAGCACCAACAGTCCGTCGGGTGTCAGCGGGAGCGACACCTCCGTCCCCGTCAGCGTCTCCCCGGCGAGGGCCGCCAGACCCTGGCCCACCTGCATCGAGAACATCGACGAACCGGCCCGACGCAGCATCGGCTCGAGCTGCCCCATGACGACGGCCGGGTTCGTCCCCGGTGGCACCAGTCCCGGCGGCAGGGCGTCGAGGTCGGCATTGGCGAACTGCGCCGCGATCGCGCCCCCGAGGGCTCCGGTGACCCCCTCGCCGACGGGCGCGACGAGTTCGCGCCAGACATCGACGGTGCCCTCGATCCATTCCGACCGCGACCAGGCGACGCCGGCCAGGCCGGGCGCTTCCAGCCCGGTGACGGCGCCCAGCCACAGGTCCGCGACATGGCCGGCCTCGGCGGCGAGTCGCCGCTCGCGCTCGCCCATCGAGCTGTCTCCGGCCGCCGAGACGAGCTTGCGCGCGACATCGGTGACGACGGTCTCCGACACCGGTCCCTCGTCGGGGGCGTTCATCATCGCCTGGAACTGACCGAGCATCGACTCGAACTGATCCACCGGGATCGCGCCGAGCCCCATGTCCCCGAGTTGCTGCAGCACTTCGGGCGGCAGGTCCGCGCCACCGGTCATCCGGCGCAGCAGGTCGGCCATCTCCGGTGGGAGCCCGACGGATGCGTCATCGCCGGAACCTCCGGCGTCGTCGGGATCGCTGGGCACGGGAAGGTCGTGCTCGGGCACAGGTTGCTCCTCGGTGCCTGTGAGAATGTGTCACTCACAATAACCACGCCACACCCGCGCTGGTTCCCACCCGTCCCACCCGAAGGGCTCGTGTCCATGACCGATCCGGTGCGTCTGTGCGCCATTCGCGGGGATGCGTTGTCGGCCGATGAGGTGCTCGCTGCGCTCGCCGATCCCGCGTGCGGCGGCCAGGTTCTCTTCCTCGGCCGGGTCCGCGATCACGACCACGCCCGCGAGGTTCTCGGGCTCGGCTATTCCGCGCACACCGATGCCGAGGAGGCGATGCGGGCCGTATGCCGCACCGTCGCCGCCCGCCACCACGTCCCCGCCCTCGCGGCCGTCCACCGGGTCGGTGACCTGGCGATCGGGGACCTCGCCGTCATCGTCGGGGTCGCCGCCCCCCATCGCGGCGAGGCGTTCGCCGCCGCCCGCGACCTCATCGACACCCTGAAGTCCAGCGTCCCGATCTGGAAACACCAGACCTATGCCGACGGCACCGACAGCTGGGTCGGCCTGCCGTGAGCGAGCCACGCTTCGACTTGGCCCCGGACTCCGAGACGGCCCGTCCGCCCGACCCCTATCGCCCGAGCCGGCGCTCCCGGACCCTCCTGGCGGCCGCCTTCCTCGGCATGGCGCTCGCGGCGATCCTCGCCCTGATCCCCCTTCCGTATGCCGTGCTCCGCCCCGGTCCCGCCATCAACACCCTCGGCACCGGTGAGGACGGGAGACCACTGGTCGAGGTCAGCGGCGCCCCCAGCTATCCCGCCAAGGGCGCCCTCGACTTCACCACTGTCTCCGTCCAAGGCGGCCCCGGCGCCCGCGTCAGCGTCTGGGATCTCCTCGGCGCCTGGCTGAGCCCGCACGACGACGTCTATGACGAGGAGGCATTCTTCCCCAAGGGCGTCACCAAGGACGAGGTCAAGGACGAGAACACCGCCGAGATGACCGGTTCTCAGGAGGCCGCGGTCGCGGTCGCCCTGCGCAGCCTCGGCAAGACCGTCACCGAGCGGTATGCCGTGGCTCAGGTCGCCGACACCGCCCCGGCCCGGAGCGTCCTGAAGTCCGGCGACCGGATCCTCGCCGTGGACGGCACGACGATCTCCGCTCTCGCTGACATCCGCCGCCTCGTCCAGGCGCACAGCGCCGGGAACGAGATCACCCTCACCATCGAACGCGCCGGCGCCCGCCGTGACGTCACGACGCGCACGACGGACGTCGGTGGTCGCGTCGCCCTCGGCATCGTGTTGACCACCGACTACGATTTCCCATTCGCGGTCACGATCAACGCCGGCGATGTCGGTGGTCCGTCCGCGGGTCTGATGTTCACCCTCGCCGTCCGCGACGTCCTGACCACCGGCGATCTCACCGGGGGGAAGCGGATCGCCGGCACCGGCACCATCGACGACTCGGGCGCGGTCGGTCCGATCGGCGGCATCCGGCAGAAGGTGGTCGGCGCGAAGTCGTCCGGGGCCGACTACTTCCTCGCTCCTGCCCAGAACTGTGCCGACCTGTCCGGCCACACCCCCGACGGCATCCGTGTGGTCAAGGTTCAGGCGTTCACCGACGCGCTCGGGGCGGTCGAGGCGATCGCCGCCGGCAGGACCGACAGCCTGCCCACCTGCGGCTGACCGGTGCGGGCTGGACCGCCGCCACCCTCAGTCCAGGAGGGTCGCCGCGAGCGCGTTCAGGAGGCCCGAGGCGATCTCCGGGCCCGTGGCCACCATGTCTGCGGAGTCATAGGCCCGTTGCCGCAGCAGGCAGGTCCTCGCGGCGCCACGGGTGACCGCCGCGACGAGCCGCACGTCCCGGCGATCAGGGTGCGCGGCGAGTGCCGCCATGGCGGCCTCCGGGTCGCCGGGCAGGTCGTGCTCGGCCTCCGGCGGGACGACGATGCGCTCGATCGCGAGGGCGACGCCGGCCACCGACTCGGGCCAGGCGATGCGGGCGAGTGCGGCCTCCAAGTCGGTGCCGGGGGACCACTCCTGTTCGACGGCGCTCAAATCGTCGGGCCCCTGCCCATCCTCGGCGACGGGCCTGTCACCCTCGGCGCCGGCTGCTGATCCGCCCCGGGCGACATCGTCGGCGACGGCGAGCAACTCCGCCGTCGGGACCAGTGCGAAGAGCCGAGGGCGTTGGTCCCAGCCCAGTTGCGCGACATACGACTCGACCTCGACGGCGACCCGGGTGAGGGTGTCGGGCACGGGGGAGTGGGGGATCGTCATACGGCCAATCGTGCCCGAGGACGCCGACCGTCAGCTGCGCGGGTTAGGTTGCCCTCGTGAGTGCGTCTGACTGGAACGAGGAGTTCGAGGCCGAGGACGGCGACGGCGAGAAGCGGCGGCGTCCATCGCGGCCGGCCCGCAACCTCGGCGCCCCCCGCCGGCGCGGCGCCCTGGTGCCCACGCTCATCATCCTCGTCGCGCTCGCCATGGGGGCGAGCGGATTCTCAGGCCTGTGGACCGACCTGCTGTGGTATCGCTCGGTCGGATTCTCCGAAGTCTTCACGACGCTCCTGTTCACCCGGGTTCTGCTGTTCGTCATCGGATTCGTCGTGGCGGCGGTGCTTGTCGGGGCCAGTCTCATGCTCGCCCATCGCCACCGCCCTTTCTATGTCCCCGTCGCCGAGTCGAACGAGACGCTCGAGCAGTACCGCGAGGCGATCGAACCCGTGCGCCGCTGGCTCGCCATCGGCGTTCCGGTGGTCGTGGGCGGACTCGCCGGCGCGGCGCTGTCGGCGCAGTGGCGGACCTATCTGCTGTGGCGTGACCAGGTCAGGTTCGGCACCGACGACGCCCATTTCGGCAAGGACATCGGCTTCTTCGTCTTCTCGCTGCCGTGGACCCTGACACTCATCTCCTATCTCACGATGGTCCTCATCGCCGCCCTTCTGGCCAGCGGCTTCACCAACTATGTCTATGCCGGGTTGCGTCTGCCCGGTCGCGGCCCATCCACGCGCGCAGCCCTGGTCCAGCTCGGCATCCTCGGGGCCGCGCTCGCCCTCGTGCGGGCCGCCGCGTTCTGGTATGGCCGCTATGCCCTCTCGGTCAAGCAATCCGCCCTCATGACCGGCATCGGCTACACCGACGATCATGCGATCCTTCCGACGCGGGCGATCCTCGCCTTCGCCGCTGTCGTCTGCGCGCTCCTGTTCCTGTCGGTCATCGTCACCCAATCGTGGCGCCTGCCATTGATCGGCGTGGCCCTGCTGGCGATCCTCACCGTGGTCGTCGGGACGATCTATCCGGCGATCGTCCAGTCGGTCAAGGTCAACCCGTCCCAGAAGTCCCTGGAGACGCCCTATCTGCAGAAGAATATCGACGCGACCAGAGCGGCATACGGCCTGGACGACATCGAGGTCACCCCGCGTTATGACGCCAAGACGACGGCGACCGCCGGTCAGTTGCGGGACGATGCCGAGACGATCCCGGGGATCCGACTCGTCGACCCGATCGTCGTGGCGCCGACCTTCCGGCAGCTGCAGGCGCTGAAGGATTATTACGCCTTCCCCGACGCCCTCGACATCGATCGCTATCAGATCGAGGGCCGGGAGTCCGACATGGTCGTCGCCGTGCGGGAACTCAATCTCGACGGGGTCCCGGCGGCGCAGCGCAACTGGCTCAACGACCACACGGTCTACACCCACGGCTTCGGGCTCGTCGCCGCCTATGGCAACCGGCGCGCCTCAGACGGGGGACCGGTGTTCGCCGAGCGCAATATCCCCTCGACCGGCGACCTGCCGCGGTTCGAGCCGCGCATCTATTTCGGCGAGCAGTCGCCCGACTATTCGATCGTCGGCGGCTCGACCAAGGACCGGCCGCTCGAGTTCGACTATCAGGACAAGGCGGGACAGAAGAACACGACGTATGCCGGGACCGGCGGCGTTCCCATCGGCTCGCTGGTGCGGCAGGCGGCGTACGCGATCAAATATCGTGAGGTCAACTTCCTGCTGTCCAACACCGTGGGCTCGCAGTCCCGGCTGCTCGATCACCGCACGCCGCTCGACCGCGTCAAGCGCGTCGCGCCGTGGCTGACGCTCGACGGCAACCCGTATCCGACGATCGTCGGCGGCCGGATCCAGTGGGTCGTGGACGGCTACACGACCTCGGATCACTACCCCTATTCCTCGCTGCAGAATCTCGACCAGGCGACCTCGGACTCGACGACGGAGCGGTTGAGCAGCGTCACGGCGATCACCGCCGGCAATGTCAACTATCTCCGCAACTCCGTCAAGGCGACGGTCGACGCCTACGACGGCACCGTCAGGCTCTTTGCGTGGGACGAGTCGGACCCGGTCCTGCGCACGTGGATGAAGGTCTTTCCCGGGACGGTCGAGCCGACGGCGGCGATCTCGGGTGAGCTGATGTCGCACCTGCGCTATCCCGAGGACCTGTTCAAGGTCCAGCGGCAGCTGCTGAGCCGCTATCACGTCGAGAAGGCCGAGGACTTCTTCGGCGGCAACGACTTCTGGAAGGTCCCGGACGACCCGGCGCAGGAGGGCCAGAACGTCTTCCAGCCCCCCTATTACCTCACCCTCCAGATGCCGGAGCAGGACCGGCCGGCCTTCTCGCTGACGACGACCTTCATGCCGACCGGTGACCGCGAGGTCCTCTCCGGATTCCTCGCCGTCGACTCCGACGCCGGCAGCCAGGACGGCGTCAAGGCGCCGACCTATGGCAAGTTGCGCCTGCTCGTCCTGCCCCGCGACTCGAGCGTCAAGGGTCCGGGCCAGGTGCAGAACGACATCAACTCCTCCAACGACAATTCGAGTTCCAAGGACGTCGCGCTCACCCTGTCGCAGTTCCTCAACACCAACCGCAGTGCCGGGTCCAAGGTGACCCTGGGCAATCTTCTGACCCTGCCGGTCGGCGGCGGGCTGTTGTATGTCGAGCCGATCTATGTCAGCGCCAACACGACGTCGGCCTATCCCCTCTCCCGGGTCACTGTGGTCGCGTTCGGGGACAAGCTCGCCTGGGCCTACACCCTCGAGGACGCGCTCAACGGGCTGTTCGGTGGCGATTATCAGGGCGATGGAGCGCCGACCACGCCGACGACCCCCACCACGCCGACCACACCGCAGACGCCGGGGAAGCCCACGCCGGGAGATGCCGCCGCCCTGAACCAGGCGCTCCAGGACCTTCAGAAGGCATTCGCCGACGGCCAGGCGGCTCTGAAGGCGGGCGACTTCGCGAAGTACGGCGAGGCCCAGAAGGCGGCTCAGGAGGCCCTCGCCCGGGCGATCGCCGCCGCACCCAAGGGCGGGACGGCCTCCGTCACGAACTGACCCACACGGCATCCGCCCGGGTGGGGATTTGGTCGCCGGCCGTCGGGACACGTATGGTGGTGTCACCGACGCGGGGTGGAGCAGCTCGGTAGCTCGCCGGGCTCATAACCCGGAGGTCGCAGGTTCAAATCCTGCCCCCGCTACCAACCGCAGGTGAGAAGGCCCCCGATGTCCGTCGGGGGCCTTCTGCCGTATGCCGTCCCGCGCCTCCCGCGGCGGGCGCGGTCCCGGCAACTGACCACGGCGTCCTAGGGTGTCCTCCATGCCGCTGGACTATCCGGTCGTTCGCCACACCCTGCCCAACGGCCTGCGCGTCGTCGTCTCACCCGACCACAGCATCCCGGCCGTCACCGTCAACCTCTGGGTCGACGTCGGATCCCGGCACGAGGTCCCCGGCCGGACGGGCTTCGCTCACCTCTTCGAACACCTGATGTTCCAGGGCTCGCGCAATGTCGCGAGCGGTGAACACTTCTCCTCGCTCATGGCCGCCGGTGGCCGGCTCAATGCGACGACGTGGTTCGACCGGACGAACTACTTCGAGACCGTCCCGTCCGGTGCCCTGGACCTCGCGCTGTGGCTCGAGGCCGACCGCCACGGATACCTGCTCGATGCCGTCAACCAGGCGAATCTCGACAACCAGCGTGACGTGGTCAAGGAGGAGAAGCGTCAGCGCTACGACAACGTGCCCTATGGCAACGCCCTGCGCGACCTCTATGCGACCGTCTTCCCGGAGGATCACCCCTATCACCACCCGACGATCGGGTCGATGGCCGACCTCGACGCGGCGTCGGTCGAGGACGTCCACGCCTTCTTCCGAGCCCACTACGGCCCGGACAACACCGTCCTGACCCTCGTCGGGGACATCGCCCCCGAGGATGCGCTCGCCCGGGTCGCCCACCACTTCGGTCCGCTCCCCGCGACCGGGCACGTGGCGCGACCCAACCTGCCGCAGCTGCCGCCGCTCGCCGAGCCGGCGCGGCATACGGTCGTCGGTGCCGTTCCCAACGACCGCCTCTATCTCGGTTTCCGGCTCCCGGTCGAGCGCGATCCGCAGTTCCTCGCCTCGGCTCTGGCGCTCGAAGCCCTCGCCGGGTTGTCGATGTCGCGTATGGTGCGGCGTCTCGTGCGTGGCGACCAGTCGGCGACGAGCGTCCAGGGGCACACGATGGGGTTCGTCGACGGGGTCTCGCTCGGCCTGCTCGCCATCGACGTCGCCGAGGGCGTCGATCCGGACGCCGTCGAGGAGAGCGTGCTCGAGGAGCTGCGCGCCTTCGCCGCCGGAGGACCGAGCGAGGTGGAGCTGGAGGCCGCCCTCGCCGCCGCCGAGCGGGGCTGGCTCAGCGACCTCGCCGCTCAGGATCAGCGCGCCGACGCCCTGAGCCATCAGGCGCTGCTCCACGACGATCCCGACTATGTCAACCGCTTTCTCGACGAACTCGCCGCCGTGTCCGCCGAGCAGGTCCAGGCTGCGGCGCAGCAATGGCTGGCTCCCGGGTCGCGCGCCGTCGTCGCTTATCTCACCGGAGAGGAGGACGTCGCGTGATGTCCGAAACCGAGGCCAACGCCGCCCCCGAGACCGCGCCCGCGATACGGCCGGCGGTCAGCCCACCCGGGCGATGGGCCTTCCCCGAACCGGTGACGAGCCGGCTCGACAACGGGCTCGGTGTCCTGGCCTACGACATCCCGGGGCAGTATGTCGTCTCCGTCCGAGTCGTCGTGCCCCTCTCGACCCGCGCCGAGCCACGGGACCGCGAGGGTGTCGCCACGCTGATGGCGCGCCTCCTCGACGAAGGCACCGATGTGCATTCGACGGATGAGTTCACCGAACTGCTGGAGCGTCGCGGCATCGACTTCGGCGCCGGCCTGTCCGAGTCGGGGCTGACGGTGCATGTCGAGGTGCCCAAACGCAACCTCGGGCCCGCCCTCGACCTGGTCCGAGAGGCCCTCGCGACGCCGAGCTTCCCCGACAAGGAGGTCAACCGTCTGGTCCGCACCCGCCTCGCCGAGATCGAGCAGGAGCGGGCGTCAGCCCCGCACCGGGCGATGCGCGAGTTCGCCGCGACGTACTTCGATCCGGCCGCGCGCGCCTCGCGGCCCACGGCCGGTTCCGCTGAGACCGTCAGCGGCCTGACTCGCGACGACGTCGTCACCTTCCACGGGACCCACGTCGCCCCCAATGCGGCGACCGTCGTGGTCGCGGGGGATCTCGCCGGGCTTGACGTCCTCGGGCTGCTCACCGGGACATTGGGTGACTGGACGCCGAGTCCGGTGCTGGCCACCGAGGCCGACCGGGCCCCGGCGCCGGTGGCTCCCGACGCGCATCGGGTCGTGCTCGTCGACCGGCCCGGGTCGGTGCAGAGCGAGATCGTCGTCGGATGTGCCGGCCCGGATCGCCGGGTCGAGCCCACCTGGTCGGCCTACTCCGTGCTGTCCTTCGTCGTCGGCGGCTCACCGAATGCCCGGGTCGACGCGGTTCTGCGCGAGGACAAGGGCTACACCTATGGCATGCGGTCGGCCTTCCGGCCGCGACGCAGCGGCGGTCTCTTCCTCACCTCCGGATCGGTGCGCACCGAGGTCACCGTGGAGGCGCTCGACCTGCTCCTGAGCATCCTCGCGGATGTCCGGGACGGGTTCACTGCGACCGAGTGCAGCGCCGGGGTGGATTTCCTCCGCAATACGGCGCCGAGCCGCTTCGCCACAGCGGACGCGGTCGCCGACGAGGCCGCAGGCCTCGTCCTGGACGGGCTCCCGCTGTCCTTCACCACGGGCAATCTCGAGGCGATGGCGACCCTGACCCCGGAGGCGCTGAGCGCGGCATACAACCGGTTCGTGAACGGGCAGTGGACGATCGTCGTGGTCGGCGATGCCAGTGCGTATGCCGATCGCGTCCGCGCGCTCGGCCGTGGCACCGTGTCCGTGGTCGCCAACTGAAGCCGCCCCACGCTCGGGCGACGGCAGTCAGCGCAACTCGGGCGTGAGCCTGCGGAGCACGTCGTCGTGGAGGCGTCCGTTGGTGGCGATTGCGCTGCCTCCGAACGGGCCCGGGCGTCCCTCCAGCGAGGTGAACCGGCCGCCCGCTTCGGTGATGATCGGGACGAGCGCAGCCATGTCGTGCAGCGCCAACTCGGGCTCCGCGGCGATGTCGACCGCGCCTTCGGCGAGCAGCATGTAGGACCAGAAGTCGCCATAGGCGCGATTGCGCCAGCAGCTGTCCATCAACCCGAGCATCGCGTCCAGGCGATCACTCGCCCGCCACGAGACGACATCGGAGATCGAGATCGACGCATCGGACAACTGCGCCACCCCGGAGACCCGAAGGGGCTTGGCGGACGTCAGCGACCGCCCGGTCCAGGCGCCCGTGCCCCTGCTCGCCCACCAGCGTCGTCCGAGGGCCGGGGCGGCGACCAGGCCCATGACGGCTTCGGCGCCGTCGAGCAGGGAGATGAGGGTCGCCCAGACGGGAACGCCCCGCACGAAGTTGTTGGTGCCGTCGATCGGGTCGATGACCCAGCGCCGGGGTCCGTGCCCGGTATCTGGGAGTTCCTCACCGTGGACGGCATCGCGCGGCCGGGTCCGGCCGAGTTGCGCGCGGATCACCTCCTCCGCGGTGCGGTCCGCGTCGCTCACCCAGGTCAGATCCGGCTTTGTCTCGACATGGAGGTCCTCGGCCCGGAAGCGGGTCATGGTGACGCGCTCGACGGCGTCCGCGAGGACATGCGCCAACCGGAGATCGTCGTCATAACCGGGCATGGCCACAAGGTAGTGCCCATCGGCCCCACGGCCGGGGACCCTCGCCGCCGCGCGTCAATTGTCAACTCGTGGGACGAAACGGCGCAGAATTCGTCGCCGAAGGCTACGTTCGGGTCACATTTCTGTCTCGGACCGTCTGTCAGTGGGTCCGCCCGACCAGCCGAGGGACTTAAAGTGAGCCTCGTGTGGGGCCGATGCCCCGCATCACGAGCCGGACCTTCGACCGGGGGGACGGGTTCGACACAGCGCCTCGGCACGAGGCGATGACATTCCATGTAGGAGGAACATCCATGCGGGCAACCACTCGCACCGTCGCCGTGGCCGGCATGTCGGCCCTCGCGCTGCTGACGGCGGCGTGCAGCAGCAGCGACAAGGGCTCCAGCACGACCACGGGCACGGCCGGCAAGGGCGGCGGGGAGATCAGTATTGCGGGCTGTACTCCGCAGAACCCGTTCATTCCCGCGATGACCAACGAGACCTGCGGTGGCGACATGCTCGAGCCCGTGCTCGCTCGCCTCGTCCACTACAACTCGGACACCGCCGCCCCCGAACTCGACCTGGCCCAGTCCATCGAGAGCACGGACAACCAGAACTTCACCGTCACCCTCAAGAAGGGGCAGAAGTTCTCCGATGGCACGGAAGTCAAGGCCGCGAACTTCGTCAAGGCGTGGAACTGGAACCGCGCCGGCAAGAACGGCACGCTGAACTCGTACTTCTTCGACATGATCGACGGCTCCGCCGACATGGACTGTGGCCTGGACAAGGACAAGGACGGCAACGAAGTCCCCGACTGCGACAAGAAGCCGGCCAAGACCGAGGAACTCTCCGGCCTCAAGATCGTCGACGACTACACCTTCACGATCAAGACCACTGAGAAGGTCTCCAATCTGCAGGTGCGACTCGGCTACTCCGCCTTCGCCCCGCTCCCGGACTCCTTCTTCGCCGACAACGGCAAGGCCTACGGCAAGGCGCCGATCGGCGCCGGCCCCTACATCATGAAGTCCTATGACCCCGCCACCGGCGCGGTGCTCACCAAGAACCCGAGCTACACCGGCAAATTCGCCGGCCAGGCCGACCAGATCACCTTCAAGATCTATCAGGACACCGAGGCGGCCTACAAGGACGTCATGGCCAACACCACCGACCTCCTCGCAGGTCTGCCGGACAGCGCCATCCAGGGTGAGAAGTACAAAACCGACCTGCCCGACCGCAACGCGGAGAAGGCGGCCGGCACGATCCAGACGATCACCTTCGCCCCAGTCAAGGTCGACCCGTCGCTCGAGAACCCCGACCTGCGCAAGGCCATCTCGATGGCCATCGACCGCGACACCATCGTCAAGACGATCCTCGCCGGAACGCGCACCGTCGCCACCGGCTGGGTCTCCCCGATCGTCGACGGCTACAAGGCCGACGCCTGCGGTGCGTCCTGCAAGTACGACCCGGCCGCGGCCAAGGCGATGCTGGAGAAGGCCGGCGGCTACAAGGGCACCCTGACGCTCGGCTACAACGCGGATGCGCCCCACAAGGCGTGGACCGAAGCCACCTGCAACTCGATCAAGGACGCCCTCGGCATCGAGTGCAAGGCGACGCCCTACACCGACTTCGCGACCTTCCGCACGCTCATCACCGACCGCAAGATGAAGGGCATGTTCCGCACCGGCTGGCAGATGGACTACCCGTCGATCGAGAACTTCCTCGCCCCGATCTATGGCACCGGTGCCGGCTCCAACGACGGTGACTACTCGAGCGCCAAGTTCGACAACCTCCTCAAGGAGGCGGCGGCGGCCGGCGACCCGGCAGAGGCCAACGCGAAGTACCAGGAGGCCGAGGCTCAGCTCGCGGTTGACTTCCCGTCGATCCCGATGTGGTACGGCAAGACCATCGCCGGTTGGTCCGAGAACGTCGACAACGTCAAGATCACTCCGTTCGGGACGATCGACGTTCTGTCGGTGACCAAGAAGGCCTGACGCTTCCGCCCGGGCGCCCACCCGGGCGCCCGCGGACGCAGACTCCATGAAGAGGCGTCGCGGCCCGCCGATCCTTCGGTGGGCCGCGACGTTTCCGTCAAGCGTCCGGCGCAGGGTGGCTTCCTCGCGAAAGCCTGTTCTGGCCTCCCGTGTGTCCGGCTCCGCAGACGGGTAGTGTTCGGACACCCCCGCAGTTGTCACCAGCACCCCACGAGCCAGGAGGGCACGATGACCAAGTACGTCATCCGCCGGCTGCTCCAGATGATCCCGGTGATCATCGGGTCGACCTTCCTCATCTTCGCGATGGTCTTCGCCCTCCCCGGCGATCCCCTCCGCGGCAAGTGCGGTGAGCGCCCGTGTCCCGCAGCGTTCGTCGCCCAATTCCGTCTCGAGCACAACCTCGATGACCCACTGCTGATCCGCTACGTCAAATACCTCGGGGATCTGGCCCACGGCAATCTCGGCACGACCTATCAGGGCCTCAACATCCTCGACGAGTTGCAGAAGCGCTACGTCATCACGGTCAAGCTCGCCGTCATCGCTATGCTCTTCGAGGCCGTGATCGGCGTGCTCGCCGGCGTGCTCGCGGGCATCCGCAAGGGCAAGTTCATCGACAACCTCGTGCTGGTCTCGACTCTGGTCGTCATCTCCATCCCGACGTTCGTGATCGGATCGGTCTCCCAGACCATCTTCGGCGTCAAGTTGCACTGGTTCCCGGTCACCGTCAAGAGCAACCCGGGCTGGTATGACCTTCTGCTGCCCGGTCTCGTGCTCGGCTCCCTGTCTCTGGCGTATGCCGCTCGGCTCACCCGCACCAACCTCGCCGAGAACCTCCGCGCAGACTATGTCCGGACCGCGGTGGCCAAGGGGCTGTCTCGGTCCAGGGTGATCGGCGTGCACACGCTGCGCAACTCCCTGATTCCCGTCGTCACCTTCCTCGGCGCCGACTTCGGTGGGCTCCTCGGTGGCGCGATCATCACCGAACGGATCTTCAACATCCGAGGAGTCGGCGGCTACATCTTCCAGAGCATCCATTCCCGCGACGGCACCGCCGTGGTCGGCGCCGTCACCATGCTCGTCATCGTCTATCTCCTCATGAACCTCCTCGTCGACCTGCTCTACGGCGTTCTCGACCCAAGGATCAGCCATGACTGACCAGACCGGAGTCATCGTCGCCGAAGGCGCGACCGCACAGGAAGCCGAGACCGTCGGTCAGGCCCAGTCCCTGTCCCAGGAGGCGTGGCGCGAACTGCGTCGCAATCCTCTCTTCGTCATCTCGCTGGTCCTCATCGCGATATTCCTGCTGATGGCGGCCTTCCCGAGCCTGTTCACGCGCACGGACCCGAATTCGTTCGTCCTGAAGCTGAGCAACACCGCGCCGTCGTCGTCGCAGTGGTTCGGCCGGGACCTCCAGGGCTATGACGTGTTCGCGCGGACAATCTACGGCGCCCGCGCATCGATCATCGTCGGTGTCATGACGACGATCGTCACGGGTCTCATCGGGGTCTTCATCGGGACCATCGCCGCCTATTACGGCGGGATCCTCGACACGCTCGTCATGCGCTTGACCGACATCTTCTTCGCGATCCCGTTCCTGCTCGGCGGCATCCTTTTCATGTCGACCTTCCCCAACACGGTCAACTCGAGCTACTGGTCGGTCGTCGGCAAGGTCGTCCTCGCCCTGTCGATCCTCGGCTGGCCGGGTATCGCCCGCCTCATGCGGGGGGCGGTTCTCCAGGTCAAACCCAATGACTACGTCCAGGCCGCCCGAGCCCTGGGGGCGAGTCCGTGGCGGATCATCCGCAGCCACATCCTCCCCAACGCCATCGCCCCCGTCATGGTCGTCTCAATGATCAACCTCGGCGCCTATATCGCCGCCGAGGCGTCGCTGAGCTTCCTCGGTATCGGCCTGGTGCCGCCGGCGATCAGCTGGGGTGTCGCGATCTCCGATTCCCTCAACCTGATCCGAGTCGCCCCGTGGGTGCTGTTCTTCCCCAGCATCTTCCTCAGCCTCGCCGTCCTCGCGTTCATCATGCTCGGCGATGCCGTGCGGGACGCCTTCGACCCGAAAGGCCGGTGACCATGGTCACGGTGACGGAGACCACGGGGACATCTTCCCCGTATCACGCTCAGGACGGCCTCCTTCTCGAGGTCGAGAACCTCCACGTCGAGTTCCACACCCGTTATGGCGTGGCCAAGGCGATCAACGGCGTCGACTTCACCCTGCGCCAGGGGGAGTGTCTCGCGATCCTCGGCGAGTCGGGCTCGGGCAAGTCCGTGACGGCGCAGGCGATCATGGGCATTCTCGACATGCCGCCGGCGAGCATCCCCGAGGGCAGTGTCAAATACTGCGGTCATGACCTGCTGACGATGCCCGAGGATCGGCGGCGCAAAACCCGCGGCCCCGAGATCTCGATGATCTTCCAGGATGCTCTCTCGGCCCTCAACCCGACCTTCCCGGTCGGTTGGCAGATCGCCGAGATGTTCCGCGAGCACCGAGGCATGAACAAATCCGACGCCTATGCCCAGGCCATCATGCTCATGGAGCGGGTCTCGATTCCGGCCGCCAAGGAGCGAGTCAAGGCCTATCCGCACCAGTTCTCGGGCGGCATGCGCCAGCGCATCATGATTGCCATGGCCATCTCGCTGGACCCGGCGATTCTCATCGCCGACGAGCCCACCACGGCCCTCGATGTCACCGTGCAGGCGCAGATCATGTCGCTGCTGCAAGACCTCCAGCATGAGCGCCAGATGGGCTTGATCCTCATCACCCACGACCTCGGCGTCGTCGCCGACGTCGCCGACCGGATCGCCGTCATGTATGCCGGGCGAATCGTCGAGCAGGCCGACGTGCGCGACATCTACGCCCGCCCCGCGCATCCCTACACCAAGGGTCTTCTCGAGTCGATCCCGCGCCTCGACCTCAAGGGCCAGGAACTCGCCGCGATCGGTGGTCTCCCGCCGAACCTCATGAAGATCCCACCGGGCTGTGCCTTCAACCCCCGCTGCACGATGGCGCAGGACGTCTGCCGCCGGGACCGGCCGCTGCTGCTCGACATCGGCCCCAACCGCAAGGCCGCCTGCCACTTCAGCAAGGAGGTGCTCGGTGCCTGACGTCATTCTCAAGGCGACGGACCTGGTCAAGCACTACCCGATCAAGGGGGGCATCCTGCGCCGCACGGTCGGCTACGTCAAAGCCGTCGACGGGGTCAGTTTCGAGCTCCTCCAGGGCGAGACCCTCGGCGTGGTCGGCGAGTCCGGCTGTGGCAAGTCGACCCTCGGGCGCCTCCTCATGCGCCTGGAGGAGCCGACCTCGGGCTCGGTGGAGTTCCAGGGCCGCGACATGCACAAGCAGTCGTCGTCCGAGATGCGCCGCATGCGACGCGACATCCAGATCGTCTTCCAGGATCCCTACACCTCACTCAATCCGCGCAAGACGGTCGGCGACATCATCGGCGAGCCGTTCGAGATCCACCCGGACGTGGTCCCCAAGAGTGGCGCCCGTCGGGCGGTCCAGGATCTCCTCGAGAAGGTCGGCCTCAATCCCGAGCACATCAACCGCTTCCCCCATCAGTTCTCCGGTGGTCAGCGTCAGCGCATCGGCATCGCTCGCGGCATCGCCCTCAATCCCAAAGTGCTCATCTGCGACGAGCCGGTCTCCGCGCTCGACGTCTCGGTGCAGGCCCAGGTCGTCAACCTGATGGAGAAGCTGCAGAACGAGCTGGGTCTGTCCTATGTGTTCATCGCCCACGACCTCTCGGTCGTCCGGCATATCTCCGACCGGGTCGCGGTCATGTATCTCGGCAAGGTCGCCGAACTCGGGGAGGAGGACGAGGTCTATGACCGCCCGACCCACCCCTACACCCAGGCGCTGCTCTCGGCGGTCCCCGTCCCCGACCCCACGCTGCGGGGCAAGCGCGAACAGATCGTCCTCACCGGCGATGTGCCCTCACCGGCGAATCCGCCGTCAGGCTGCCGCTTCCACACCCGCTGCTGGCGGGCCCAGGACCGGTGCCGGACCGAGGTGCCCGAACTCATCCTGCGTCCCGACGGCGTCGGACAGCATCTCTCCGCCTGCCACTTCGCCGAGGTCCGTGCCGTCATCGACACCACGAGAGCCGACAACTCGGGGATGCTCTTCGACAAGGGCACGACCGACATGTCCGACGTCGCCGACCCCGACAGGCCGCCGGACGCCGAGGCTCTGACCGAGCCGGTCGCCGATGCCGGCGTCGATTCTCTGCGGACGGGTCTGCTCGACCGCGAGGCCGATGACTACGCCGAGCACGTGGTTCAGGACGACTTTCCGCCGAAGGCCTAGGCTGCGCTCACCCCAGGGTGCCCGACTCCGATCCCACCCGGGCCCGCAGAAGCCGCCGCAGGCTGTCCAGGCGTGAGGGCCCGGCCGCGCCGGCGTGCCCCTCGGCGACGTAGGCGTCGAGGGCGCATTCCTCTTCGTCGTGGGTGCAGCCGCGGGGGCATTGCGCCGTGCCCGGTTCGAGGTCGGGGAAATGGACGATGATCCGAGCCGGGTCGACATGCGCCAGTCCGAACGACCGGATCCCGGGGGTGTCGACCACCCAGCCTTCGCCGGGCACGGGGAGTACGACCGCGGACGTCGACGTATGCCGACCTCGCCCCGTCACGCTGTTCACCCGGCCGGTCGCGCGTCCCGCATCGGGAACCAGGGCGTTGACGAGCGTCGATTTCCCGACCCCGGAATGTCCGACGAGGACTGTGGTGCGACCGTGCAGCCGGTCCCTGACCGCGTCGAGCCCGTCGAATGCCCCCTCGGCACCGTGGCTCGATGTGATGACCCACGGCACGTCCAGGGGCGCATAGGCGGCGAGGAAGTCCTCGGGAGCGGTGAGGTCGGCCTTGGTCAGGACGAGGAGGGGATCGAGTCCCGCGTCGTATGCCGCGACCAGGCACCGGTCGATCAGCCGCGGCCGTGGCTCGGGGTCGGCCAGTGACGTGACGACGGCCAACTGATCGGCGTTGGCGACGATGACTCGCTCGACCGGATCGGTGTCGTCCGCCGTTCGACGCAGGGTCGACCTGCGCTCTTCGATCCGCACGATGCGGGCGAGGGTATCGGCCCTTCCGCTGACATCTCCGACCAGCCCCACACGGTCCCCGACGACGACTGCGTTGCGGCCCAGTTCCCGGGACTTCATCGCGGTGACGACGCGCTCGTCCTGGTGGGCGCCGACAAGGGTGGTGTAGCGCCCCCGATCAACGGCCACGACGATGCCGATGACCGCGTCCTCGTGGCGGGGACGGTCCTTCGATCGTGGCCTTGACCCGCGCGGATTGGGGCGGATCCGGACGTCATCCTCGTCATACGCGCGCCGGGCGCTCACCGCTTGCCGCCGGACCGGCGCAGCATCGCCCCCCACATCCCCGGGAACTGCGGCAGCGTCTTGCCGACGGTGGCGACGTTCTCGACAACGATGCCCTTGACGACAAGGCCGAGCACCGCCGCGGCCATGACCAGGCGATGATCGTCATACGTCCGGAACATCTCGCCGCGCAGGCGCCGAGGACGGATCCGCAGACCGTCGTCGGTCTCCTCGACGTCCCCACCGAGGCGATTGAGTTCGCGCGCGAGGGCCGCCAGGCGATCGGTCTCGTGGCCTCGGATGTGCCCGACGCCCCGGATGACACTCGGGCCGTCGGCGAGGGCACAGAGGGCCGCCACCACGGGGGTGAGTTCGCTCGACTCCCCGAGGTCGATGTCCAGACCCGAGAGGGGTCCGGTGCCGGTGACGGTGAGGCCCGACCGGTCGAGATGGACGTCGGCACCCATCATGTCGAGGATGTCCCGGATGGCATCGCCGCCCTGCGTCGTCCACTGCGGCCACCGGGGAACATGAACCCGGCCGCCGGTGACGGCTGCGGCCGCGAGGAAGGCTGCGGCGTTGGAGAGGTCCGGCTCGATCCTGACGTCGAGGGCACCGACCTCGCCGGGCTCCACCCGCCATGTGTGGACGTCCGAATCGTCGACCACGACACCCGCGTCGCGGAGCGTCTCGACGGTCATCTCGATGTGCGGGAGGCTGGGGAGGAACTTGCCGTCGTGATGCACGGTGACCCCCTCGTCATAGCGCGCGCCGGCGAGCAGGAGGCCCGAGATGAACTGGGATGACGCCGAGGCATCGATCGTGACCTCGCCACCGTGCACCGAGCCGCGACCCTGCACCGTGAACGGCAGACCCTCCGCGCCGTGCGTGATCTCGACGCCAACGGCGCGCAGGGCGTCGAGGATCGGCGCCATGGGACGCCGCCGCGCGTGGGGATCGCCGTCGAAATGAACCGGTCCCCGTGCGAGGCCGGCGATCGGCGGGACGAAGCGCATGACATTCCCCGCGAGTCCGCAGTCGACGGATAGGTCGCCCTTGAAGGTCCTGGGCTTGACGAGCCAGTCCTGGTCGCCGATGTCCTCGATCTTGGTGCCGAGGGTCCGCAGGGCCTGAGCCATCAGCACGGTGTCCCGGGAACGCAGGGGGCGGCGCAGCCGGGACGGCTCGTCCGCGAGGGCGGCAAGCACGAGGAAGCGGTTGGTCAGGGACTTGCTTCCGGGAAGGGGGACCTCGGCGACGACCGGACCGGCTGCCCTGGGAGCCGGCCAGTCGCCGGTATCAGCGGAGGGCATCGTGCGCTTGCGCGACTCGCAACTTGGCCTCACGACGGGCGGTCCGTGCGGCATACCGAGCGTCTTTGCGGGCGGACTCTGCGGTCCGCCGTGTGCTGTCTCCGACCATTCGCGCGCGGTAGGCGAGACCCGGCCGGCCCTCGGTGTCAACGGACGCCAGGAGAAGCCCGCCGAGCAATCCGACGTTCTTGAGGAACTGCGTCCGATTCTGGGCGCGCGTGGTGGGATCGGTGTCCTCCCAGAAGGCGTGACCCGCCAGCGTCGTCGGGACCAATGTGGCCGCGAGGGCGAGCGAGCTGATCCGGGGGATGCGCCCGAGGGCGAGCAGACCGCCGCCCGCCAGCATCGCCGCGCCGTTGGCCCGGACGAGCAGTTCGGGGTCGTCGGGGATACCGAGCGGACCCGAGACGGTCGAGACGAACGGCCGGGCCCGCGTCGTCAGGGGACCGGGGTGGCGCAGAGCGTTCAGCCCGGAAACGACGAAGACGGAGGCGAGCATCGGGCGAGCGATCTTGCGAACCACACTCATGAGGGTGCTCCTTCGGTGGTGTGTGCGTGGAAGGTTCTACCGTAAACGCTCGGAGAACCGGATGGAGATGGAGGCAGCGTGATGTGCGGTCGGTATGCCGCGAGCGCCGATCTCGCGGAGTTGGTCGAGGAGTTCGACGTCGCCGTCGATCGTCATGACGAGCCCACGCGGACGGTCCTGAAGAATCCCCAGAACCCGCCCGCAGGCACACCGGACTGGAACATGGCGCCGACGAAGCAGGCTCCGGTCGTCCTCACGCGAGCGGACCGGGACAGTGGGCAGCCGCACCGGCAGTTGCGCCTGCTGACCTGGGGACTGGTCCCGTCGTGGGCGAAGGACCCGTCCGTCGGTGCCCGCATGATCAACGCGCGGGCGGACACGGTCGCACAGAAGCCCGCCTTCGCCAAGGCGTTGGCCAGCCGGCGGGCACTGGTTCCCGCCGAGGGGTGGTACGAATGGCAGGCCTCCCCGACCGCCACCGACAGCCGGGGCCGGCCCCGCAGACAGCCGTTCTTCATTCACCGAGCGGACGGTGCGCCACTCGCCATGGCGGGGCTCTATGAGTTCTGGCGGGATCGCTCGGTCGCCGATCCCGACGACCCCGACGCGTGGCTCGTCAGTTTCGCCGTGGTCACGACCGCCGCCGAGCCGGGCCTTGACCGCATCCATGACCGTCAGCCCCTGGTGTTGGACCGTGCGGACTGGGCGCGCTGGCTCGACCCGACCCTGACCGATCCGGACGCGGTCGCCGACCTGCTGGCGTATGCCGCTCCCGGCCGGTTCGCTGCCTACCCCGTCTCGCGCGCCGTGAGTTCTATTCGGGGCAACGGTCCGGAGTTGCTGCTCCCTGCGGCCGCTGGCGACCTTGTCGGGGTGCTCGATCCCACCACTGGTGAGGTGATCGGTTGACCGGCTCGCACCTCAGCCTTCGAGCATGAAGCGGGCGATCGTGTCGTTCACGACGAGGGAGTCGACGAGTCCGTTGAGGACGCTGGCCCGCACGGCGGCGGCTTTGGCCTCGCCGTAGGCCACGCCGATCACTTCCGGTATGCCGCGCAGCTGCTCCGCCTGGACCGTTACGAGGCGTTCACCGAGGACGGTCTCGACGGGGCGACCGGCGGCGTCGAAGAAGACGCCGGCGACCTCGCCGACCACGCCGGCGGCGGCGACCGCGGACCGGTCGGCGGGGCTGCAGGCGTCATAGATCGTCGAGACGCGCGGAGCCCAGGCGCCGATGCCGACGATCGCGAGCGTGATGCGGTCGATCTGGTCCATCGCCTCGGCGACGCTCGGCTGGCGCATGAGTGCCTCGGTGGACTCGGCGTCGTCGAGGAGCATCGGGGCATAGAACATATGGCTCTCCCCACCGGCGAGCCGGGAGGCCCGTCGGACGAGGTCGACCGGGCTGGTCTGATCCGGCACCACGAGCGAGCCGCTCAACTGGACGACGGGGATGCGGGGCAGGGCCGGCAGGGCGGAGATGACGTCGGCCACGGTGCGTGCCCAGGGCAATCCCAGGACGTCGTCCTTTGTAACGATTTCGGCAACGAGTTCCGCGGCGGCCGTGCCGACCTGCGGCGCTGCGTCCGGTGTCCCGGTGGACAGGACGACCACACAGTGCCGCAGATCATAGGCCTCCTGAAGGGCCGCCGACAACGCCGTGTCGAGGGCCCCGTGGGAAGCAATCTCGATGCGTACCAACCCGATTTCTCGGGCGAGGTCGAGGAGACGGGCGACCTTGAAGCGGCTGATCCCGAGCGCGGCGGCGATCTCCACCTTCGACTCGCCGGCCAGGTAGTAGCGCCGCGCGACGGCAGCCGTCATCACCATTTCGGCAGGTCCGAGCTCCATCGCCACGACGCCCACGTCCATCTGCAGGTCTGAACGATTGACAAGAGATGCAGCTGACACTTTACTCATATGTGCGCCATTCCGCTCAAGTGAGCGGGACGAGACCAATCCCGCTCGGGGATGGTCACTCAATGAGGAGGACGCATGGCTTCGAAGAAGTGGCTCGTGCTCACCACCGCGACAGCGATGGCGGCGACTGCCCTGGCCGGATGTTCCGGCGCGGGCGGCGGCGGTGGTGGCGGTGGCGGGACGAGCGGCGGCGGTGGCGGCGCTGTCAACGTCCTGATGGTCAACAACCCCCAGATGGTCGATCTCCAGAAGCTCACGGACGCCAACTTCACCAAGGCCACCGGCATCAAGGTGAACTACACCGTCCTCCCCGAGAACGACGTCCGGGACAAGATCTCCCAGGAGTTCTCGGCTCAGGCCGGGCAGTACGACGTCGCGTCCCTGTCGAACTTCGAGATCCCGATCTATGCCAAGAACGGCTGGGTCGCCGACCTGACCGACAAGGCCAACGGAGACTCGGCCTTCAACCAGGGCGACATCATGAAGTCCATGACGGACTCGCTCTCCTATGAGAGCAAGATCTATGGAGAGCCGTTCTATGGCGAGTCGTCGTTCCTGATGTACCGCAAGGACCTCCTCGAGGCCAAGGGCCTGACGATGCCCGACAAGCCGAAGTGGTCCGAGGTCGCCGACCTCGCCGCCAAGCTCGACGACGGCACCACCAAGGGCATCTGCCTGCGCGGTATGCCGGGCTGGGGCCAGATCTTCGCCCCGCTCACCACGGTCGTCAACACCTACGGTGGCACCTGGTTCAACGAGGACTGGACCCCGGGCGTCAACGCGCCGGAGTTCAAGGCCGCGGTCAACTTCTACGTCGACCTCGTCAAGGCCCACGGCGAGGCCGGTGCCCCGCAGGCCGGCTTCACCGAGTGCCTCAACAACACGATGCAGGGCAAGACGGCGATGTGGTACGACGCCACCTCGGCGGCAGGGTCGCTCGAGTCCGCCGACAGCCCCAACAAGGGCAAGTTCGGGTATGTCGCCGCCCCGGTCGAGAAGACGGCGAGCTCCGGCTGGCTCTACACCTGGGCCTGGGCCATCCAGAAGGCCTCGAAGAACCAGGACAACGCCTGGAAGTTCATCGCGTGGGCGTCCTCGAAGGAATACGAAGAGCTGGTCGGCAAGGAACTCGGCTGGAGTCGCGTCCCGGCGGGCAAGCGGTCCTCGACCTACGCCAACGCCGACTACCTGAAGGAGGCCGGAGCCTTCGCCGAGGCCACCAAGGCCGCGATCGAAGGCGCTGACCCGAACAACGCCGGCGTTCAGAAGCGTCCGGCCCCGGGTATCCAGTTCATCGACATCCCCGAGTTCCCCGACCTCGGGACCAAGGTGAGCCAGCTGGTCAGCAATGCCATCGCCGGCCAGACCACCGTCGACCAGGCACTCGACGAGGGCCAGAAGCTCGCCGAGGCCGTCTCGGCGAAGTACAAGAAGTAAGCCGATGACCTCGGCCCCCACGCCGGGGGCCGGGGCCGTCGCTCCGAAGCGGGTCGCCCTGCAGCGCTCAGGCGACTGGGCGCGCAGGATGCCCTTGCTTCCGGCGATGGTCCTGGTCCTCGTGGTCACCCAGTTGCCGTTCCTCTTCACGATCATCGCGTCGTTCATGAACTGGAACGCCTACTACCCCGACGAGCGCGGGTTCGGTGGACTGGCGAACTACAAGACGGTGTTGACCGACTCCGGTGCCCGCAAGGCCATCTGGGTCACCGTGCTCCTGACCGTCGCCGTCGTCCTGATCTCGCTCCTCCTCGGCCTCCTGATCGCGCTGCTCCTCGACCGGAAGTTCCTCGGTCAGGGCATCGTCCGGACGATGATGATCACGCCCTTCCTCGTGGTTCCCGTCGCCGCCGCCCTCCTGTGGAAGCACGCGCTCTACAACCCGGAATACGGCCTGTTCAACGGCATGCTGACCAAGCTGTTCGGGAAGGGCGCACCCCAGCCGGACTGGATCTCCCAGCATCCGATGTGGTCGGTCATCTTCGCCATCGTCTGGCAGTGGACCCCGTTCATGATGCTCATCATCCTGGCCGGCCTGCAGTCCCGGCCGATGGACGTCGTCGAGGCCGCGAAGATCGACGGTGCGAGCAACTGGCAGATCTTCACGCACATGACGCTGCCGCACCTGCGGCAGTACATCGAACTGGCCGGCCTGCTCGGCTCGATCTATGTGGTCCAGAACTTCGACCACGTGTTCACGATCACCGGTGGTGGCCTGGGCACGGCGAACCTGCCGTACTACATCTACCAGACCTTCTACACCGCCCACGACTACGGCCTCGCCTCGGCGGCCGGTGTCATCGTCGTCATTCTCACCAATATCGTCAGCACGATCGCCCTCCGGACGGTCTTCAGCATCTTCCGGGAGGAGAAGCGATGAGTGTCAAGACCACGACACTGGCCAACGGCCAGACGGTCAACCACAAGCAGCCGAACCGCGCGGGGATGCTGCTCTCTGTCGGGGCGTGGATCGTGGGTCTGTTGTTCGTCTCCCCGGTCCTGTGGATGATCCTCACCAGCTTCCACAGCGAACCGGACGCGGCGACGAACCCGCCGAGCTTCACTGCACCGCTGACACTCGCCGGCTACCGGTCGTTCTTCGAGTCCGGTCCGTGGCCGTCGATCATCAACTCGGTCATGGCGTCGGTGGTCTCGACAGTCTTGGTGCTCGTGCTCGCCTTCCCCGCGGCATACGCCCTGTCGATCCGGCCGGTCAAGCGCTGGAACGACGTGCTGTTCTTCCTCCTGTCGACGAAGTTCCTCCCGGTCGTCGCCGGCCTGCTGCCGATCTATCTCTTCGCGCAGAAGGTGCACCTGCTGGACAACATCTGGCTGCTCATCATCTTCTATACGGTGATGAACCTCCCGATCGCGATCTGGATGTTGCGCTCCTTCCTCGCCGAAGTCCCCTCCGAGATGCTCGAGGCGGCCGAGGTCGACGGCGCCGGGCTGATCCTCACGCTGCGCAAGGTCGTCGCCCCGGTGGTCATGCCGGGTCTGGCGTCCGCTGCGCTGATCTGCTTCATCTTCAGTTGGAACGAACTGCTCTTCGCCCGCGTGCTCACCGGCACCGTGTCGCAGACGGCACCGGTGTACCTCACCGGATTCGTCACCAGCCAGGGCCTGTTCCTCGCCAAGGTCTGCGCGGCCTCTCTCGTGGTCTCGCTGCCGGTCCTCATCGCGGGATTCGCGGCGCAGGACAAACTGGTCCAGGGTCTGTCCATGGGTGCGGTTCGCTGATGAGCGGGCCGATCGCCCTGAGCGCGGCCACCCTCGGCGGGCTCCCCGCCGAGGTGGCCGTGCCGGCATACGACCGCTCGGCCGTCACCCCGGGCATGGTCCACTTCGGCGTGGGGGGCTTCTTCCGCGCCCACCAGGCGATGTATCTCGAACGCCTGATGAACACCGGACGCGACCTCGCCTTCGGCATCGTCGGCGTCGGGACCATGCCCGGCGACGCCCGGATGCGCGATGCGATGAAGGCGCAGGACTGCCTCTATACCCTCGTCATCAAGCACCCGGACGGCTCGCGGGACGCCGAGGTCATCGGCTCCATGATCGACTACCTCTTCGCGCCCGACGACCCCCAGGCGGTTCTGGACCGGCTCGCCGACCCGGCCACCCGGATCGTCTCGCTCACCGTCACCGAAGGCGGCTACCACGTCAACCAGGTGACGGGGGAGTTCGATCCCAAGGGCGCCGCGCTCGAGGCGGACCTCGCGGGCGGCGGGCTGCCGCAGAGTGTTTTCGGGTTCATCGCCGAGGCCGCGCGGATGCGCCGGGACGCGGGCACGACCCCATTCACGGTCATGTCGTGCGACAACCTGCCCGGCAACGGGGACGTCGCCAAGAAGATGATCCTCGCCTTCGCGCGGATGAAGGACCCCGAGCTGGCTGACTTCATGGAGGCCAACGTCCCGTTCCCCAACTGCATGGTCGACCGCATCACGCCGGTCACGCAGCAGGCGGACATCGACGACCTGGCCGAGCGTTTCGGCGTCGCCGACGCCTGGCCCGTCGTCTGTGAGCCCTACACCCAGTGGGTGCTCGAGGATCACTTCAGTGACGGCCGCCCGGCATACGAGGAAGTCGGGGTGCAGATCGTCGCGGACGTCGTCCCGTATGAACTGATGAAACTGCGGCTGCTCAACGCCAGTCACCAGGCGCTGTGCTACCTCGGCTATCTCAGTGGCTACCGCTACGCCCATGAGGTGTGCCAGGACCCGCTGTTCGTCAAGTTCCTTCTTGGCTACATGGAGAACGAGGGAAGCCCGACGCTGCCGCCGGTGCCCGGGGTCGATCTCGACGCCTATCGCCACCAGCTCGTCGAACGGTTCGCCAACCCCGAAGTCCGGGACACCCTTGCCCGTCTGTGCGCCGAGAGTTCGGACCGGATCCCCAAGTGGCTGGTCCCGGTGATCAAGCAGAACCTCGCTTCGGGCGGGCAGATCGATCGGTCGGCACTCGTCGTCGCCTCCTGGGCGCGGTATGCCGAGGGCGCCGACGAGCAGGGCGAGGCCATCGAGGTCGTCGACCGCTTCAAGGACAAGGTGATGGCCGCGGCCGCGGCGCAGGCCGATGACGACCTCGCCTTCGTCCGAGACGCGGACTTCTTCGGTGATCTCGCCCAGGACGAGCGGTTCACGGGCGTCTATCGGCGTTTCCTCGCCTCCCTCCACGAGAAGGGGGCGCGGGCGACTCTGGAGGAACTCGAGAACTGACCGTTCACCGATCGGCGACGACCGGGCCGGGTGCCATGCCCCGGCCCGGTCGTTTCCGGTCCCCTAACATGACGAGAACGCCATCGTGAGGAGCGTCATGAGCAGCCGTTCGCTGGTCGCCGGGGTCGACAGCTCGACCCAGTCCTGCAAGATCGTCGTCTGCGACGCCGAGAGTGGTGCGGTCGTGCGCACGGCCCGGGCCGCCCACCCCGATGGGACGGAGGTCGACCCGAGCGCGTGGTGGGAGGCGTGGGAGCAGGCGGGTGCCAGCGGCATACTCGAAGGCGTCGAGGCCGTCGCCGTGGGTGGTCAGCAGCACGGGATGGTGACCCTCGACGCGGCCGGGGACGTGGTCCGACCGGCTCTGCTGTGGAACGACACCCGCTCGGCGCGCGCGGCTAACGACCTCGTCGAGGAGTTCGGCGGACCGAGCGTGTGGGCCGAGCAGATCGGCATCGTGCCGGTGGCCGCGATCACCGTGACCAAACTGCGCTGGCTCGCCCGGAACGAGCCGGACAACCTCGCCCGGACGCGGACCTGCGTGCTGCCGCACGACTGGATGACCGGTCGGATCCTCCAGGAGGGCGGCGGGTTCAGCGAGTGGACGACCGACCGGGGGGATGCGTCGGGGACCGGCTACTGGTCGGCGTTCACCCAGAGCTACCGGCCCGACGTCATGGAGTTGGCGACGGGTCGCACGCTCGGCGTCCCGACCGTGCTGGCGCCGAATGCCGCCGCGGGCCGGACCTCGTCGGGGATGCTCGTCGGACCGGGGACCGGGGACAATATGGGGGCGGCGCTGGGGCTCGGGCTGGCGCCCGGCGACGTCGTCGTCTCGCTGGGGACCAGCGGGACCGTGTTCGCCCGCAACGGCGATCCGGTGGCGGACGCGAGTGGTGCCCTGCAGTCGTTCGCCGATGCCGAGGGGGGCTACCTCCCGTTGCTGTGCACGCTCAACGCGGCGCGGGTGATGAATGCCGGGACGACGATGCTCGGCGTCGACTTCGCCGAACTCGACCGGCTCGCGCTGGCGGCGGAGCCGGGGGCGGGTGGGCTCACGCTGCTGCCCTATCTCGACGCCGAGCGGACCCCCAACCTCCCGGATGCGACGGGCACCCTGCTCGGACTGACCCGGACCAATGCGACGCCCGAGAACCTCGCCCGCGCCGTGGTGGAGGGCATGCTGCTCAACCTCGTCGCCGGGGTGGACGCCCTTCGGGAGCACGGCGTGGCGGTGGAGCGGATCATCGTCATCGGCGGCGCCGGGGTGTCTCCGGCCGTCCAGCGGATCGCCCCGCAGTTGTTCGGGGTGCCGGTGGCCGTGCCGGCTCCGGGCGAGTATGTCGGGATCGGGGCCGCGCGTCAGGCCGCGTGGGTGCTCTCGGGCGCGGACGAGCCGCCCCACTGGGATGTCTCGATCGTCGCCGAGACCGAGCCGAGCGACACCGACTCGGCGGCCGAGATCATCGCCCGTTACCGGGCGGGCGTCCATACGGTGCACGGTCTCTGATCGACCTGCGCGCGGAAGGCCTGCGGGGCAGACGAATCGGGACGTGGCACCGGGCGCGGAACCAGTGACAGGAGGGGCGGGGATGGCGGTCACGCGGGAGATCGAGACGCCGCTGGGGCCGGGGCGGGCGCACGTGTATGCCGCGGACGCACCGCTGGCGACCCTCGTCCTCGGCCACGGGTTCGGCGGCGGGATCGCGGCGCCCGACCTCGCACTCCTCGCCCGCGACCTGCCCGCCGCCGGCTACACCGTCGTGCTGGTCGAGCAGCCGTGGCGGGTGGCCGGCATGCGTTCGGCCGGGCGCACCGAGAACCTCGACATCGGGTGGGTGCCGATCCTGGCCGGAATCGCCGGCCTCGAGGGACTCGCCGGCCCGATGATCACCGGCGGCCGCAGTGCGGGCGCCCGGGTGGCCTGCCGCACGGCGGCGGGCACCGGCGCCGCCGGGGTTCTCGCGCTCGCCTTTCCGCTGCACCCTCCGGGAAGGCCCGAGAGGTCGCGGGCGGCTGAGCTGAGGATGCCGGGCGAGCGCGGCATACCCGTGCACGTGATCCAGGGCGAGCGGGATCCGTGGGGGAGTCCGGACGACATCGCGGGGGTCCTGGGCACCTCGGGGACGGTCCATCGAGTGGCTGGCGCCCACGGCTTCACTCGTTCCCCGTATGACGTCGTCGCGGCAGCCCGGGAGCTCCTGCCGGCGCTCCTCGCCTGAGGGCAGGGAAGGCCGGACGGAGTTCGTGCGGCCGGATTTCTCCATTCGTCTGCGGGCGCTGCCACCTTGCCAATAGTGTCAAGCGACCGCGGTGCGCGGTCTCGGTCGATATGGAAGGGACGAGTGGGGAGACGGCACAGGGTGTGCTCGGCGCGGTCGCCGGGATCGGGCTGACGCTGATTGGGCCTGACGGCGATGTCCATCCCGGACGGCAATGGCGTCATCCATGGATGCGCGCTGCGCACCAGCGGGGCGCTGCGGGTGATCGACGGGCCACCCAGAACTGCACGAGCAGCGAGATCGCGCTCAAGTGGAACCAGTACGGCCGTCCCGGCCTGGTCTGGCGCGGGACCTGGCAGAGCAGCGCGACATATGCCGTTCGCGACGCCGTGACGAGCAACGGGACGAGCTATGTCTCGCTGACGGCCGGGAACAAACAGCAGCCGCCCGGGTCCAACTGGCAGGTTCTCGCGGCCAAGGGCGCGACCGGCGCGACGGGTCCCGCTGGCGCTGACGGTGTCGCCGGACCAGCCGGTCCGCAGGGCCCTGCTGGTCCGGCCGGCGCCGATGGGGCCACGGGCCCGCAGGGGCCTGCGGGTCCGGCCGGCCCCAGTGGGGTGACGGCGTTTCTGGCAGAAGGGCATGCCACCGTCCAGCCCGGCGGGCAGTCCCCCATCGCCAGCTACTGGGTGCCCGCCGGCACGTACTTGGTCACCGCGACAATGAGAGCGGACGCCCCCAGCACGCCAGGAGTTGCCTGCGGCATCGCCACCAACGGCAGCGGGTCGCCGAACGTCGTTCTCTCCGACGACACCATGAGGACCCAAACAGCGGCGCTCTTTCTCCCCGCAGACTCCCTTGTGTCTGTGACCTGCATGTCGGGCGTCGCCATGCCGGTCACGGCTCAGCTGTGGGCGATCCAAGCGACCTCGGTCAACGGCACCACGGCCAAGACCAAGGCTGGCAGCGCCGTGCCCCGTCGGCATTCCTGAGCGGCGCCGGGTCCCGGCCACCGCGTCCAGCGGTGGGGAGAGCGCCTCCCCACCGCTGACGTAGGCTGTCACTTCGTGGCCACCGACTATCCAAACGAGATCCGCGCCCTGCGCACGACCATGGCGTCCGTGCGCGAGGTCGTCGGGCTCGACCGGCTGGCCACCCGGATCGCCGCACTCGAAGCCGCCGCCGGCGCCCCTGACCTCTGGGACGACCCCGAGAACGCCCAGAAGGTGACGTCCAATCTCTCGCGTGCGATCGCCGAACGCGACCGCATCCTGGAGATGGACGCACGGATCGACGACCTTGAGGTGCTCGTCGAGTTGGGCACCGAGGAGGGCGACGAGGCCACCCTCGCCGAGGCCGAGCGCGAGCTGACCTCGATCACCAAGGCGGTCGGCGAGCTCGAGGTTCGCACGCTGCTGGCCGGCGAGTACGACGAGCGCGGCGCCGTCATCACCATCCGCTCGGGCGCCGGGGGCGTCGACGCGGCCGATTTCGCCCACATGCTGTCGCGGATGTATGCCCGCTGGGCCGAGCGGCATGGCTACCCCGTGAAGTTCCTCGACACGTCATACGCCGAAGAAGCCGGGCTGAAGAGCACGACCTTCGAGATCGATGTGCCCTACGCCTACGGCAACCTCTCCGTCGAGGGCGGCACGCACCGCTTGGTGCGGATCAGCCCGTTCGACAACCAGGGGCGCCGACAGACGAGTTTCGCGGCCGTGGAAGTCATCCCGATCATCGAGAGCACCGACCACATCGAGATTCCCGAGAACGAGATCAAGGTCGATGTCTTCCGCTCCAGCGGGCCCGGTGGGCAGAGCGTCAACACGACGGACTCGGCCGTCAGGATGACGCACATCCCCACCGGCATCGTCGTCTCGATGCAGGACGAGAAGTCCCAGATCCAGAACCGCGCCGCGGCCTTGCGGGTGCTCCAGTCACGCCTACTCCTCCAGCGCAAGGCCGAGGAGGCCGCGGCCAAGAAGGAACTCGCCGGTGACATCAAGGCGAGTTGGGGCGATCAGATGCGCTCCTATGTCCTGCAGCCGTATCAGATGGTCAAGGATCTGCGGACCAATCACGAGGTCGGCAACCCTCAGGCCGTCTTCGACGGCGACATCGACGACTTCATCGAGGCCGGCATCCGCTGGCGGCGTGGCCAGGAGGAGACCACCGAGTGATCCGGTTCGAGAACGTCACCAAGGTCTATCCCCGCGGGAACCGGCCCGCCCTCCAGAACGTCTCCCTCGAGATCGAACGCGGCCAGTTCGTCTTCCTCGTCGGCCCGTCCGGCTCGGGCAAGTCGACGGTCCTGCGTCTGGTCATCCGCGAGGAGCCGACGACGTCGGGCTCGGTCCTCGTCGCCGGACACGATCTCGGCCTCCTCCCGCCGCGCAAGGTCCCGCGCCTTCGGCGGCAGATCGGCACGGTCTTCCAGGACTTCCGTCTCCTGCCCAACAAGACGGTCGCGCAGAACGTCGCCTTCGCCCTGCAGGTTCTCGGCAAGCCCAACCGTCAGATCCGCACCCTCGTGCCCCAGACGCTCGAGATGGTCGGGTTGGAGGGCAAGGGGCGGCGTATGCCGCATGAACTCTCCGGCGGCGAGCAACAGCGGGTGGCCATCGCCCGCGCGGTCGTCAACAACCCGGCGGTTCTGCTCGCCGACGAGCCGACCGGCAACCTCGACCCCGCCACCAGCCTCGACATCGTCCGCCTGCTTGCCACCATCAACGCCTCGGGCACGACCGTGCTGATGGCGACGCACGACAACGTCATCGTCGACGAGTTCCGGCGCCGAGTCGTCGAACTCGACGACGGGCGCGTCGTCCGCGACGAGGCCCAGGGCCTTTATGTCCCCGCCGAGGCGCCCACCGCGGCACCCGCTCCCGAACTCGATCCCGACGACCTGTGGGCCGACCCTGATCGCGGCGACTGGGCCGACGAGGTCGTCCGAGGGGAGGGCTGATCCGTGCGTCTTCGTTTTCTCGCCGGCGACGTATGGGTCGGCCTGCGTCGCAACCTCTCCATGGCAGTCTCCGTCGTCCTTGTGACGATGGTCTCGCTCTATCTCCTCGGGCTCGGCCTGCTCGCCCAACGTCAGGCCGATGCGATGAAGGGCTATTGGTACGACCGAGTCCAGGTCTCGGTCTTCCTCTGCTCACGCGGCTCCCTCCAGCCCAACTGTGGTGGTCTCCCGGTGACCGAGGACCAGAAAGCGACCATCAAAGCCCAGTTGGACGAGATGAAACCCCTTGTCAAGCAGGTCTTCTTCGAGTCGGAGGCGGAGGCCTTCCAGCGCTTCAGCGAGCAGTTCAAGAACTCCCCGCTCGCGGGCAATATCTCGGTGGGCGATATCCCGTCGAGCTATCGGGTGCAGTTGTCCGACCCGACGCGCTATGAGATCGTCGCGAGCGCCTTCGAGAACGCCCCTGGGGTCGCCTCGGTCCAAGACCAGGAGAAAGTCCTCAAGAAGTTCTTCACCGTCATCAACTATGTGACGCTCTTCGCCGTCATCGTCGCCGGACTCATGGTCCTCTGCTCCACCCTCCTGATGGCGACGACCATCCGACAAGCGGCCTTCAGCAGGCGGCGCGAGATCGGCATCATGCGGCTGGTGGGGGCATCGAACTTCGCCATCCGCACACCCTTCATCGTCGAGGTGCTGATCGCCGCGCTGGCGGGCGCGGGTCTCGCCGTCGGATTGTTGTGGGCCACGGTCCACTTCATCTTCTATCGCTATCTGACCAATATCGTCCTCAACCAGGCCCTCATCTCCGCGCAGGATGTCTGGGCGATCACGCCGTATCTGCTCGGCGGCGTCGTCGTCCTCGCCGTCGTCACTGCCACGGTCACGCTCTGGCGCTATCTGCGCGTCTGACCTGAGCGGGGCTCGGCGACACCCCGACATCGTGTCGGTGTCCGGAAACATGGTGATCGTGCGCCTATCCTGGCGCCGATGTCCTCGACGCCCCGCACTCGCCGCGCCCCGATCGCCCTGACCGGAGCGGCCCTCGCCGCCGCCCTCGGGGCGAGCCTGACGTTCTCCCTTCCGGCGAGCGCGGACCTGGGCGACCAGAAGGCCAAGGTCGGCAAGCAACTCGCCGCGACCCGGGACAAGCTCGACGCGGCCAAGGACGATCTCGCCGACACCTCGGCGGCGTTGAAAGCGGCATACGCAGATGTGTCGGCGACCCGCGGGCGGCTGCCGGCGGCACAGAACGCGGTCGCTCTCGCCCGGACCAATGCGGCGCTGGCGCAGCAGCGCAACCAGCAGGCCATCGCCGACCTCGCGCTCGCCAAGGCGGCCGAGGCTGAGGCTGCGAGTGACCTCGCCGACACGACGACGAAACTGACGCGCACCCGGTCCCAGGTGGCCGGGTTCGCCGCGCAGATGTATCAGGAGCAGGGCCTCGGCTCGCTGGCGGCTCAGTTCAGCGCCACCGACGCCCAGGATCTCGCCGATCGCATGTCGATGGCCGACAATGTCGCCGACATCCAGGCGCAGGCGCTGTCGACCCTCTCGGCGTCGGCGGCGGATCTGGCCGGAAAGCAGGCGCGGCTCACCGCGACCCGCAGACAGGTCGCCGATGCCCAGGCGGCCACCGCCGTGGCGGCGGCCTCTGCCCAGGCCGCGCAGGTCCAGGCCGAGCAGGCCCAGGCCGAGCTCGAGTCGCTCCTGGCCACCCAGCAGGCGGCCGCGGCCTCATTGGACCAGGAGTCGGCCAAGGAGAAGGCCCGCCTCGACGCCCTGACGGCCCAATCCGACGGCCTGCGGGCGAGGCTCGCCGTGATTGCCCGCCAGCAGAAGGCGGAGGCCGATGCCGCCGCGGCGGCGGCAGCCGCAGCCCAGAATCACGGCTCAGGGACCAACGATTCACCGTCGACCAGCAATCCGCCACCGACCTCGGGCGGCTTCCTGTCCGCTCCGTCGTCCGGCTGGATCTCTTCGGAGTTCGGGATGCGCTGGCATCCGATCCTTCACTACTGGCGCCTGCACAGCGGCCGTGATTACGCGGCCGCGTGTGGGACGCCGATCTATGCCGCGGCGCCCGGGGTCGTCGTCTCGGCCGGCTGGGGCGGCGGTTATGGCAATCAGGTCGTGCTCTCGCACGGCGTCCAACGCGGGGTCTCGCTGGCGACGACCTACAACCACATGAGCCAGATCGTCGCCTACGGCGGCTCCATCGCGCGTGGCCAACTGGTCGGCTATGTGGGAACCACCGGCCTGTCGACCGGGTGTCATCTTCACTTCGAGACCCGTGAGAATGGCGTCCCGGTGGATCCGCGCCGCTGGCTCTGACACGGCGGACACCGGTGGCACGCAAACTTCGGGGTCATGCGGCATACGGCCGGGTAACGTGAGCGCGTGGCCAAGGAGACCGGACGCAAGCTCGTCGCGAGCAATCGCAAGGCGCGACACGACTACCTGATCGAGCGCACCTTCGAGGCGGGGATCGCGCTCATGGGCACCGAGGTGAAGTCGCTGCGCATGGGGCGGGCGTCGCTTGTCGACGGCTATGCCGTCTTTTATGGCGACGAACTGTGGCTCGAGGGGGTCCATATCCCCGAATACATCTCGGGGACATGGACCAATCACACCCCGCGGCGCCGGCGCAAGCTGCTTCTGAACCGGCTCGAGCTCGACAAGCTCCTGGTCGCCACCCGGGAGTCCGGCAAGACCATCGTGCCCCTCGCGCTTTATTTCAAGGACGGGCGCGCCAAGGTCGAGATCGGCCTCGCCAAGGGCAAGAAGACCTATGACAAACGTCAGTCGTTGCGGGAGCGTCAGGACGCCCGCGAGACCGCCCGCGCTCTGCACTCGCGGGAGCGTGGCTGAGTGCGTCGGGCTCGTCCGTATGCCGTGTTCGCCCTCTGGTGCCTTGCCGCTCTGTGTGCGCTGGCCGGGTTCGCGGGGGGAGCGCAGGCGGCATACGGTCAGGTGGACCGGGGGTTCGTCGGGGCGAGCGACGGGGAGCGGATCAGCGACTTCCGCGTCGCGATCGTCCTCGATGAGGACGGCTCGGCGACGATCACCGAGACCCTGACGCAGGTCTTCCCCGAGGGCGTCGAGCGGCACGGGATCACCCGCGACATCCGGATCCGGGCGGGCTATCAGAATCGCGAGGACGTCTATCGGCTCTATCGGCTCACGGACCTGACGGTCAGTTCGCCCACCGGCGCCCCGGCCGAGGTGACGCAGGACGAGCTGGGGGCCTATGCCCACCTGCGGATCGGCAGTCCAGACGAGACCGTGAGCGGGACGCAGACCTATGTCATCTCCTATCGCCTCGCGCACATCGTCAACGAGATCGACTCGACCCATGCGGAGTTCGTCCACGACGTGGTCGGGGCGGCGAACGAACAGGCCTATGACAGGGTGGCCGCCAGCGTGACGGCGCCCGGGAACGTGCTGCAGGTGGGCTGCAACTACGGGCCGGCCGGGTCGGGCTCGTTGTGTGAGGCGACCCAGGGCAACCCGGCGCGCTTCGCCCACACCGACCTGGCGCCGGGGGACGCGATGACCGCCGCGGTGTCGATGGACCGGGCGGCGTTCGGCGACCTCGCACCCGAGCTCATCGAGGACTCGACCGCCAACGAGAACACAGATCCCGCGTATCCCACCGACAGCGGGGTGTCGCCGGCCACCGCCCAACTGTTCGGGCGCCTGCTCGCCGGGGTCGGCGGCTTCCTGCCCGTGCTCGCCCTGGCCGGCATGTCAACGCTGGTGTGGACCCGGGGCCGGGACGAGGCGTATGCGGGGTTGACTCCCGGTCTGTCACCCGGCCGGGGCGACGCGATACCCACCGTCCGGCAGGCCCGCCCCGCGCCGATCGCCGTGCAGTTCACTCCGCCGCCCGGGGTGCAGCCGGGAATGGTGGGGACCCTGATCGACGAGGAGGCCAACACCGTCGACGTGACGGCGACGATCCTCGACCTCGCCGTCCGCGGCCATCTCACGATCACCGAGACGGAGAAGAGCTTCGGACGAACCGACTGGGAGCTGACCCGGACCACGCCGTCGCGCGGGGTCGCGGCCCTGTCGGACTATGAGCAGATGCTCGTCGATGCGCTCTTCGCCGGCGGCTCTCCGGTGCGGTTGTCGGACCTGAAGAACACCTTCGCCCGGACCCTCGCTGCGGTGAAGGGCTCGATGTATGCCGAGGTCGTCCGCCGCGGCTGGTTCCGCCGTTCGCCGCAGTCCCAGCGCGATGCCTGGGGCGGATTCGGGATGGTCCTGATCTTTCTCGGCTTCCTCGCCTTCTTCTTCCTCGGCAATGTCGCGCCAAGCGGTCCTCGGCCGGTCGCCGCAATTCCGCTGTCGGGGCCCACTCTGTTGGCGCTCGGGCTCGCGATCAGCGGGATCATCGTGCGGGTTCTCGGGCGCCGGATGGCGTCCCGGACCGCCGAGGGAAGCGCGATGCTCGCCCAATCGCTGGGCTTCAAGCAGTATCTCGTCACCGCGGAGGCGAATCAGATCCGGTTCGAGGAGGCCCAGGACATCTTCTCGCGCTATCTGCCCTATGCCATCGTCTTCGGGGTCGCCGAGAAGTGGGCCAAGACCTTCGAACAGGTGGCGGCGGCCGCGGCGGCGTCGGGCGTCGTCATCAGCCCGCCGATCTGGTATGTCGGGCCGAGCTGGGGTGACGGCGGCTTCTTCGACTCGGTGACCTCCGGCGTCGACGACTTCGCCACCCAGGCGGCCGGGACGTTCATCTCGACGCCGGGCTCGTCCGGCACCTCCGTCTTCGACGGCGGTGGCGGCGGCTTCGGCGGGGGATTCGGGGGCGGCTTCTCCGGAGGTGGAGGCTCCGGCTCCTCCGGCGGCACCTGGTAAGCCCCACTGCCGCATCCACCCCGGCAGTCACCTGGGAATCGACTTGGGTGCGGAGGCGTTGACGCGGCATACTGGAGAACCGGCCCGGCGACGGGCCGGATTGACAAGTTCACAGCGATGGGTCTGCCCACTCCCAGGGGGTGATCGGTTTCGACATTGGTCGGTCTTCCAGGGGAAGCGGGTCGAGGACGCACGGTTATCTCGTCAACGCTCCGTGCAAACCAATAGGTGCCAACTCCAAGCGCACCGACTTCGCCCTCGCCGCCTGAGCGAGCCTCGAAGTCCGTCAGCCTGAGCTAGTTTCCGTCTCAGTGCCTGGCGTCAGCTAGGAAACTTGCCGCGTCGCTCTTGTCGGGGGGCGGCGCGGGACGCCAATCCGACTGGGCCTGTCAGGGAACGTGTGCGCGCGAGCCCTGGGGCCGAGAAAATCCACAGCGCACTGCACCCGGAGAAGTCCTGGTTCGCCGTCAGTGGACGCGGGTTCGATTCCCGCCACCTCCACGCAGCACCACTCGGGCAGCCCATCGCCGTGAACGCCGTTGCCTCCCTTGGAGGTCAGGTCGCCGGTCAGGTCAGGTCGAGCGCGAACTGTTCGCCCTCGCGCCGGAACCCCAATCGTTCGTAATACGGCGCCACCATGCCCGCTGGCGTCAGCACCCGGCGCCACCCCTGGTCCCGCAGGATGCGGCTGGTCCGATAGACATATTCGCCGGGGGTGAAGTCGCGGTAGGCGGGTGTCACATAGTCGAGTTCGACTTGGCCGACGCCGTCGCCGAGGTCCCGCACGACAACCACGCCCGCGGTCTCGTGACCGTGGAGGACGAGGAAGGCGCGCCGGCCGGCGGCCTCGTCCGCCTCGAAGTGGGGGAAGAACGCGGCGATGTCACGCCGCTGCGTCGCGAGGAAGTAGCGCAGAAAGCTGTCGTCGACGGCGACGGGGAGGACGGCATACGCGCTCGCGCCCGCCTCGCCCTTCTCGCGGATGAGCTTGACGATGAACCACACATTGATGGCGGCGAGAACGGCATTCATCGCCACCATCGGCCACACGGCGATTCCGATGTTGAAGAGGAGCAGGATCAGTGTCGCGGCGAGGTTGAGCCAGCGCAGCCGCAGGAGGCGCGTCTGCATCACCGACACGACGAGCAGCGCCGAACCCGCCCACCCGAGGGCGTCGAGCAGGCTCACCCGCGACTCAAAGCCAGGACCAGCGCACGAGCACGGTCGCCGTCACGCTGCTCTCGCCCGCCTCCACCGGCATCGAACCACCCATCGCCGCGTCCTTGTAGGCCATCCGCATCGCTGGTGCCGGCATGACCGGCCCGCCGGGGGTGTCGACGACGAAGACGACCTTGTCCAACTCCCGGTGGGACAGTCGCGCGAACTGGCGGGCTTTGGTCTCGGCGTCCGCGAAAGCGGCCTCCCGTGCCTCGCTGAGCAGGGCTGACGGGTCGCTCAACTGGAGTGAGATGGTGTCGATGGTCAGGCTGTTGCCCGCCGTCTCGGAGAAGCTCGCGATGAGGCTCCCGACCTGAGCGCGGTCGCGCACGCGCAGCCGCAACGACTGGGAGGCGATATAGCCGACGACATCGGTCCCGTCACGGTCGTACTGCGGATAGACGCTCGCTCCCGTGGTCTGCACGTCGCGGCCGACCACCCCCGCGGCCTGGGCGCCGGCGATGATGCCGGCCATCTTGACGTCGGCCTCCCCGAGTGCTGCCGCCACGGACGCGCCCGGGCAGCGGACTCCCAGATCGAGGGCCACCACATCGGGCGCCGCCGAGGCGGTCCCGGTTCCCGTCATCTCGACGAACGTCTCCATGGGCGGCAAGGGTAGCCCGCGTCCGCGGGCGATTTCGCGGCATACGGCATGGTGGGGCAGAGTGGCGGCGACCCGCCCCCGATCCAGAGCCCTTCGATGATCACCCGCACGCTCGCGCGCCTGCGCCCCGGCCATCTCCGGGCCCTCGCTGTCGTCGCGCTCATCGCCAATGCCGTGGCGGTATTCCTGCCCAATCCGCCCAGCGTCCCGGCCTTTCCCAACGAGGACAAGGTCGTGCACGTGCTTCTCTTCGGCGTGCCCACGTTCCTCGGGTTGCTCGGTGGCTGGCGTGCGCGCATCCTCCTGCCCCTCCTGTGTGCGTATGCCGTCTCGACGGAAGTGATCCAGGGCACCCTCGAGTCCGCGACCCGTTCGGCGTCGGTGGGCGACCTCGCGGCGGACACGGTCGGCATCGCCCTGGCGTGGTTCGCTGCGGGGCGGGTGTTGCGGCATACGGAAGAATAGGAGGCATGAGCGAGGGCGACCTGACCGGACAGCTGCTGGTCGCGACCCCGGAGATCGGCGAGGGCCTCTTCCGTCGCAGCGTCGTGTTGCTGCTCCACCACAGCGACGAAGGTGCCCAGGGGCTCATCCTCAACCGCCGGCTCGAGACCGAGGTCGGGTCGATCCTCCCGGACTGGGGTGCCGTGACGGTGCGCGACCGACACGTCTACTACGGCGGGCCGGTCGGGGCTGACTCGGCGCTCGGCGTGGGCCTGCTTCCGGTGGACGCGCCGCCGCACCACGCGGTCACGCGGCTCTATGACGAGCTCGGCCTCGTCGACCTCGATGCCGACCCGGCCGATCTGGACATCCTCGCCGGCGCGGTGCGGGTCTTCGTCGGATATGCCGGATGGTCGCCCGGGCAACTCGATGAGGAGATCCGTTCCGGCAGTTGGTATGTCGTGGATCGCTGCGACACCGACGCGCTGACCGAGGCGGCGGACGACCTGTGGCACGACGTGCTCATCCGTCAACCCGGTCCGTTGGCGCTCGTCGCCAACTTCCCCGACGATCCGTCGATGAACTGACCCGACGCGGCCGGGTTCGGGGTCCGACGGCCTAGACTCCCGGGGCATGAGCAGCGACCTCGAGCCCGGCCTCGATGCACCCCCCGGTCCGTCGACCGCGACGTCCGTCCTCGAACGCACCGAGACCCTTCCGCAGGTCCAGGAGCCGGGCGACCATGAGCGCTTCGCCCACTACGTCCGCAAGGAGAAGATCCTCGAGTCGGCGCTGTCGGGGGAGCCGGTCGTCGCGCTCTGCGGCAAGGTGTGGGTGCCTGGGCGCGACCCCAAGAAGTTCCCGGTGTGCCCGATGTGCAAGGAGATCTATGACGGATTGCGGGCGCCGCAGGACGGTGCGGACTGAGTCCTTCGCGCGCCTGCGCCCTTCCGGGTGAAATTCTTGTGGGCCAAATGGCTGCGCGACGCCGACTCTTCGGTTAGGTTTCTAGCGCCGAACGGCGCCGCGGGCGTCGTCGAGGGGATCGAAAGGACACCATCACCCATGTCACGCGTTCGTCTTGCTGTCGCGCTTCCCGGCGCGGCTCTGCTGGCCATCGGCGTCGGGGCACTCCCGGCCAACGCCCGTCCGTTCGGCGCCGCCGACCCGGGCACCAGCCGCATCTGTGTCGACCACAGCAACGCCCGTCTCGCCAAAGGCAGCACCGCCAAGGACGTCAACACCCTGAGCAATGCCGAGGTTGCCAACGCCGAGAAGGCCTTCCAGGCCGCCATGAAAGCGCGAGGCCTGCACACCGACGCCGCCGGCCGGGTCGTCGACAAGAGCGGCCGTGTCGCTCCGGCCGCGACCGTCCCGGTCTATTTCAACGTCATCACGTCGGGCACTCGGGGCAACGTCACGGCCACCCGGATCACCAAGCAGATGACGGTTCTCAACAACGCCTACAAGTCGGCCGGCTTCACCTTCAAGCTCATGGGCGTCAAGCGGGTCAACAACGCGAACTGGTACAACGTCGCTCCCGAGACCTCGGCCGAGACCGCGATGAAGACGGCGCTGCGCCAGGGCGGCACCAATGCTCTCAACATCTACACCGCCAACCTCGGGGGCGGGTTGCTCGGCTGGGCGACCTTCCCGTTCGACGGCAACGCCGGCGACAAGATGGACGGCGTCGTCCTCCTCAACGAGTCCCTCCCGGGCGGCAACGTCACGAACTACAACCTCGGTGACACCGCGACCCACGAGGTCGGTCACTGGATGGGCCTGTGGCACACGTTCCAGGGTGGCTGCGCCGCTCCCGGCGACATGGTCGCCGACACGCCGGCCGAGGCCAGCCCCGCGTTCGAGTGCCCGACGGGGCGCAACACCTGCTCCGCCCCCGGCGCCGACCCGATCCACAACTTCATGGACTACACCTACGACTCCTGCATGTATGAGTTCAGCGCCGGCCAGAAGGCCCGCATGGTCAAGATGTGGAACACCTACCGCGGCTGACGCGGGAACGCGACGGGGCGCACTCATCCGGGTGCGTCCCGTCGTCACGTCCGCGCGGTCAGGGGTGCGCGGCATACGCGACCAGGGGAGAGGTCCGGTGTCGCAGGTGTGTGCGCAGCGAGATCGCGGTATTGGCCCGGATGACGTGGACGTCGTCGACCACGGCGTCGATGACGTGGCCGAGGTCGACATTGTCCCGCGCGACGATCCGGATGATCAGGTCCGCCTGACCGGTCACCTGATGGATCTCGAGCACCTGGGGAATGGCGCCCAGGTGCTCGACGACCTTCTCGTGACCGGTCCGCTGCCGGATCTCCAGGGTGCAGAACGCCGTCACCGGGAAACCGAGGGCAGCCGGGTCGATCGTCGGCGCGAAGGACGTGATGACGCCACGGGCCGCGAGCCGGTCCAGGCGTGCCTGGATGGTGCCCCGGGCGACGCCGAGGGCTCGTGACGCGCCGAGGACTCCGATAGCGGGATCCTCGGTGAAAGCGGCGATGATGCGGGCGTCGAGGGCGTCGACGCCCTGGCCCGGGCCGGTCGGTGACATGTGTCACATTGTCCAGGATGCCGCGGCATACCGGCAAGGTATTGGGCGAGTTGTGCAGTCATTGGCGACCGTATTGCGCACTATGCCTTCTTGGCGCCACTCTCGGCATATGACGGACAGTGGTGTTCTCCCGGAAGTCCCCCTCACCGAGCAGGAGACCGAGGCCGGCCTGGACCTGCGGCAGCTGCGGGAACTGGTCGGCCTCGTCGAATACGACGCCAGCAAGGACCCCTTCCCGGTCACCGGCTGGGATGCGATCGTCTTCGTCGTCGGGAATGCGACGCAGACGGCGCACTACTACCAGTCGGCCTGGGGTATGGAGTTGATCGCCTACTCCGGCCCGGAGACCGGCAACCGCGACCACAAGGCGTTCGTCCTGCGCTCGGGGTCGATCCGGTTCGTCGTCAAGGGCGCGGTCGCTCCGGACAGTCCGCTCGTCGCCCACCACGCGCGCCACGGCGACGGCGTCGTTGACATCGGCCTCGAAGTGCCCGACGTCGACCGGTGCATCGCCCAGGCGCGCTCAGCCGGTGCCACCATCCTCGCCGAGCCGTATGACGTCTCCGACGAGTTCGGGACCGTCCGCCTGGCGGCCATCGCGACGTATGGCGAGACTCGGCATACGCTCGTCCAACGGGTCATCGACGGGGTCCGCTACGCCGGTCCCCATGTCCCCGGATATGTCCCGCGCTCCTCGGGGTTCGTCAAGCGGGAGGGCGCGCCGAAGCGGCTCTTCCAGGCGCTCGACCATGTCGTCGGCAATGTCGAACTCGGCCGGATGGACGACTGGGTCGCGTTCTACAACACGGTCATGGGCTTCGTGAACATGGCGGAATTCGTCGGCGACGACATCGCGACCGACTACTCGGCGCTGATGTCCAAGGTCGTCGCCAACGGCAACCACCGGGTGAAGTTCCCGCTCAACGAGCCGGCGATCGCCAAGAAGCGCAGTCAGATCGATGAATACCTGGACTTCTATGCCGGACCTGGCGCCCAGCATCTGGCGCTGGCGACCAACGACATCCTCGCAACGGTCGACGCGCTGGCGAAGGAGGGCGTGGAGTTCCTCGACACGCCGGACGCCTACTACGACGACCCCGAGCTGCGGGCCCGGATCGGCCACGTCCGGGTGCCGATCGAGGAGTTGAAGAGCCGGCGCATCCTCGTCGACCGCGACGAGGACGGCTACCTCCTGCAGATCTTCACCAAGCCGCTGGGCGACCGGCCGACGGTCTTCTTCGAGATCATCGAGCGGCACGGGTCGCTCGGCTTCGGCAAGGGGAACTTCAAGGCGCTCTTCGAGTCGATCGAGCGCGAGCAGGACAAGCGCGGCAACCTCTGAGCCCAGGCGCCTCCGGACGCGAACGTCACGGACTGGGCGCCTCTGCGGGCACGCGCACGGAGAACTCCTGAGGTCGAGCCGCGGGTGCCGGGTCAGCCGAGCGCCTCGGTGAACGCCTCGTCGAGAATGTCGAGTCCCTCGGCGAGCAGGTCGTCGGCGATCGTCAACGGCGGGAGGAAGCGGAAGACATTGCCGAACGTCCCGCAGGTCAGCGTCACGAGTCCACGCGCGTGGCAGGCCTTGTTGACGGCGCCGGTCAGGGCTGCGGCGGGTGTCTTGCGCTCCTGGTCGGTGACAAGTTCGACGGCGAGCATCGCCCCGCGGCCGCGGATGTCGCCGATGACCCCGGTCCGGTCGGCGATCTCCTTCAGGCGCGGGACGATCGTGTCCTCGATCGCCCGGGCCCGGGCGCACAGGTCGTCCTCGCGCATCGACTCCATCGCCGCGAGCGCCGCCGCGCAGGCCACGGGATTGCCGCCATAGGTCCCGCCGAGCCCGCCCGAGTGCACCGCGTCCATGATCTCGGCGCGGCCGGTGACGGCAGCGAGCGGGAGGCCCCCGGCGATGCCCTTGGCCGTCGTCACCAGATCGGGGACGACGCCCTCGTGGTCGCAGGCGAACCAGTCGCCGGTGCGGCAGAACCCGGACTGGACCTCATCGGCGATGAACACGATGCCGTGCTCGCGGCAGAAGTCGGCGATCCGGGTGAGGAACCCGTCCGGCGGGACGATGAAGCCGCCCTCGCCCTGGATCGGCTCGATGATCACGGCGGCGGTGTTGTCCTCGCCCACCTGGGCGTGGACGAGGTCGACGAACTCGGCATACGCCTCCTCGAGGCAACGCTCGGGACTCGTCGGCCAGCGGTAGGGATAGGCCATGGGCACCCGGTGGATCTCGGAGGCGAACGGGCCGAACCGATGCTTGTAGGGCATGTTCTTGGCGGTCAACCCCATCGTCAGGTTGGTCCGGCCGTGATAGGCGTGGTCGAAGGCGACGACCGCCTGCCGGCCCGTCGCCGACCGGGCGATCTTGACGGCGTTCTCGACCGCCTCCGCGCCGGAGTTGAACAGGGCGGACCGTTTCTCGTGCTCGCCCGGGGTGAGTTCGGCGAGCTTCTCGGCGACGGCGACGTACTCCTCATACGGCGTCACCATGAAACATGTGTGAGCGAAGTCGGCAATCTGCCGCTGGACCGCCTCGACGACCCGGGCGTTGCCATTGCCGACGCTCGTCACGGCGATCCCGGAGCCGAAGTCGATGAGCTGGTTCCCGTCGACGTCACGAAGGATGCCGTCCTGAGCCGCTTCGATATAGACAGGCAGCCCGGTGCCGACACCGGCCGAGACCGCGGCCACCTTGCGGGCGGCGAGGGCCTGCGATTGCGGGCCGGGGATGGCGGTGGCGAGAATACGGCGCTGCTCGATCATGGAGGGAGTTTAGGCCCGCCGTGTGACAGCGCGATTTCCGGAGGGCGGGGGAGCCCATGGGAGAATCGCGCCATGACGCCGACCTCGCCGGGCTGGTATGACGATCCGCACCAGGCCGACCAGTTGCGCTACTTCGACGGGATCGTCTGGACCGCGCATGTCGAGCCTCGGCGCACCCGGGAGGCGACCCCGCCGCCGCAGGACGCGTCGGCGCCGCCGCCACCCACTGCCGACCCCTATGGCTGGCGTTCGCCGAGCCCGCCGCCGCGGTCCCCCGGTCAGCAGTGGAACGCGCCGCAGTGGCAGCAACCGCAGTGGCAGCAAGCGACGGGACCCGTCGCGGGCCCGCGGACGGTGGACGGAGTGCCCCTGGCGAGCTACTGGCAGCGGGTGGGCGCCTCCGTCATCGACACGCTGCTCGCTGGCCTGATCTCGAGCGTCCTCGGTGGCTGGCTGCTGTGGAAGTCCATCGCCCCGTGGTTCCAGCAGGTCCTCGATGCCGCGGAGAAGCACGACCAGACGGCGCTCGACAACCTCAACGCCAATGTCTACGACTACCTGAGCGGAGGGTATTTCGTCGCGTTCGTCGTCGTCACCGTTGTGGTCCAGCTGGGCTATCACCTGTTCTTCCTCACGCGTTCGGGGGCGACCCCGGGCAAGAAGGCGACCGGGATCAGCGTGCGGCTCGTCGACCGGCCGGGCGCGCTCTCGCTCGACAGCGCGGTGAAGCGGCAGGTGATCGCCTTCGGCGCCGCGCTCCTCGGCATGGTCCCGGGCGGCGTCAGCCTGCTCGGAACGCTGGTGACCCTGGCCGATGTCCTTCTGCCGCTGTGGGATCCGAAGCGTCAAGCACTCCACGACAAGCTCGCCCGGACTCAGGTCGTCCGGGGAGCCCAGCCGCCGCGCCAGCGCACCTGAGCCGCGTCTCGGCCGGGCGTCTCAGCCGGCCGCTGCGGGGAGGACGCGACCGACGCAGTCGCCGAGTCCGACGACGGTGCCGCCGGGGCCGGGGGCGGTCGCGCGGAGGACCACGGTGTCGCCGTCCTCGAGGAAGGTCCGGGTCGACCCGTCCGCAAGGGTCACCGGCTCCGCGCCGCTCCACGTCAGCTCGAGGAAACACCCACGGGACCCCTTGTCCGGACCCGAGATCGTCCCCGAGCCGAACAGGTCTCCGCTGCGGATGCTCGCCCCGTTGACAGTCAGGTGCGCGAGCATCTGCGCCGGCGACCAGTACATGTCGGCATAGCTCGGCCGCGACACGACGGTCCCGTTCCATTCGATGTCACACCGCACGTCCAGTCCGTATGCCGCATCGCCGGCGAGGTACGGCAGCGGCGCCGGGTCCTGCCCCGGCAGGGCGACGCGGGCCGCATCCAGGGCGGCCATCGGCACCACCCAGGCGCTGATCGAGGTCGCGAAGCTCTTGCCGAGGAACGGGCCGAGGGGGACGTACTCCCACGCCTGGATGTCCCGCGCGCTCCAGTCGTCGAGAAGGACGACGCCGAAGATGTGGTCCCACGCCTGCGCGAGCGGCACCGGGCTGCCGAGGGCGCTCGCACCGCCGACGACGAAGCCGAGTTCGCATTCGATGTCGAGCCGCACGCTCGGCCCGAAGACCGGTGCCGGGTCGGCGGTCCCCTTCCGCTGACCGCACGGCCGGACGATGTCGGTCCCGCTGACGACGACCGTGCCGGACCGGCCGTGGTAGCCGATGGGCAGATGCTTCCAGTTCGGCGTCAACGGCGCCGAGTCGGGCCGGAACATCCGCCCGACGTTGGTCGCGTGATGCTCGCTCGCATAGAAGTCGACGTAGTCGCCGATCTCCACCGGCAGCCGCAGGGTGAGGCCGGGGACGGCATACAGGTGCTCGGCGACGCGCTCGTCGTGTTCGGGACTGCGGAGGATCTCCTGGAGCCAGGTCCGCGCGGCCCCCCACGCGTCCGGGCCGGCGTCGAGGAAGGGGATCAGGGACGGGGCGTCCCAGACGACCCCGGACTCCATCCCCGCCTCTTCGGCGAGCCGCGCGAGGTCGACCGCGTGCCCGGCGACCCGGGAGACGACGCGAGTGCCGCCGGGGAGGTCGGCCACGGCATACGGGAGATTGTCGAGCCCGAACGGCTCGTCGGCGGGCAACTCGCGCCACCAGGTCATGCGCTCGTCTCCTCCTGGAGCAGGCCGAGTTCGAGGAGCCCGGCGATCGGATCGGTGACGGCGCAGCAGCCGTATGCCGTGAACAACCCCCGCACCCGGCTCACCGCCGCGGGGGTCAGGGCGGCGAGCGCCTCGACGAGCGGGGCGGCGTCTCGGGTCGTGAGCCACGTGGCGAGGACGGGGCGCGGCATACCGGTGGCGGCGGCGGCGACGGCCGCGAGGATGTTGAGGAAGCCGTGTTGCGGGGCGGTGACCCCCGGCGCGTCGGGCAGCGGGTGCTCGCCGCGGATGGCGTGGTGGAGACCGCCGGTGAGCTTGACTGGCACGGCCATCGCGACGACACCGCTGAGGACCTCGGCGAGTTCGTTCTCGTCCGGCCACGGCCACGCGGGCGTCTCGCCGGTGCGGAACTTGACGAGGACCCGCGGGTCGAGCGGGCCGGCCTCGGCGATCGCGGTCGCGGCGTCGGTGAGGGCGAGGGCCTGCTCGAGGCCGCGGGGGAGTTCGAGGACGATCTGGGGGGCGTCGATTCCGGCGTTGCGCCAGTCGGCGCGCCAGCCGAGTTCGACGCCGCGCAGGTCGAGCCGGTCGTCGGTGACGGCCGTCTCCGCAGCCTCGCGGAGCGCGGTGAGGTCGCCGCCCGGGCGGGAGACGACGACGAGTCCGAGGGGCGTGTCCGCACCGGTGCCCGACCACAGTTGTGCGGCCGGCTCCACCATGTCCGGGGGCAGCAGGAGGGGGCCGACCAGATCGGCATACGGCCCCGTGCGGTGGGTGTGGTGCTGGTTGAGGGCGGCGACGAGGCTCAGGTGCGCGGGGGGGAACACGGCGGCGTCGTCGATGAGGCCGGTCACCAGCGCGCGGGGTAGGGCGGGCACCGCCCCACCGTATCCGGCTATCCGCGCCCGCGGGTCGGGGTCCGCTCGACCGGGTCGTCGGGTTCGTCGGGGAGGGTCATCTCACCGCGGACGCCGAGCAGCCGCACCTCCCGTCCCGGCTCCATCCCAGCGGCGAGGGCGAGGACGGCGTCGAGGACCGGCTGACGGTCGGCGGTGGCTGCGGGGAGTTTGCGGATCCGGTTGACGGTGAAGAACGGGGCGTACCGCACCTTGAGCCCGACCCGCTGAATGGGGCGCCCCTCGACGGCGCAGTCGGCGACCACCTGGTCGGTGAGGACCTCGAGGGCGGCGCGGATCTCATCGGGGGTGCGGAGGTTCTCCTGATAGGTCGTCTCACGGCTGTGGCTGCGCGCGACCCACGGGGTGTCGTCGACGACGGCGGAGCCCTCCCCGCGGCCGAGCGCGGCATACCACGTGCCCATCCGCGGTCCGAACTCGGCGATGAGGGTGTCCACGTTCGCGCGCGCGAGGTCGTTCACGGTCCGTATGCCGTGTGCTCCCAACCGCGCGGATATCCGGGTGCCGACGCCCCACAGGTCGATGACCGGGTGGTCGCCGAGGACGTCGAGCCAGTTGTCGCAGGTGAGGCGGAAAGTGCCGCGGGGCTTGCCGAAGTCCGTCGCGTTCTTGGCGCGGATCCGGTTGTCCCCGATGCCGATCGAGCAATGGAGTGCGGTGTCGTGGAGCACCGCGGCCTGGATGGTGCGGGCCACCGTCTCGGGATCGTCAGCGGGGGCGTCGGCGCCGGGGACAGCGACGAAGGCTTCGTCCCAGCCGAGGATCTCGACGACGAAACCGAGGCGCCGGATGGCGGCGAAGACCGCGCCCGACACCGCGTCGTACGCGGGGGCGTCGACGGGGAGGAATACGGCGTCGTCCGGGAGCCGCCGGGCGGCGAGGCGCAGCGCCATACCGGAGCGGACGCCGAACGCCCGGGCCTCGTAGCTCGCCGTCGACACCACCGCCCTTTCGCTCGGGTCGCCCCGGCCGCCGACGACGACCGGTCGTCCGGCGAGTTCGGGCCGTCGCAGGATCTCGACCGCGGCGATGAACTGGTCCATGTCCACGTGGAACACCCAGTCCGTCATGCCCCCATCCTCCCCTCCCGCCGTCGCCCACCCCCGTCGAGAGGTCACATAAGACACGTCGAGAGGTCACATAAGACACGTCGAGAGATCAAATAAGCAGCGTCGAGAGATCATGTCACCTCGCCTGATCGGCGACGCCCGCGCAGAAGCACCGGCCTGCCCGCGCAGAAGCACCGGCCTGCCCGCGCAGTGCGCAGGTCCCAGACGACCCTTGAACCGGCCGCTCGACGGGGCGGCGCGGGTGTCGGCGGCGGGGCCTACAGTGAAGGGGCTCCCGGGAGACCCTCGGGCGAGTTCACGAAGGGGTGACCAGTGGCGCACTACCTGTGCCGAGGATCGGTGCCGGCGAAGCGGCATACGCAACATCGCGACCCGGAGGGGCGGCTCTATTTCGAGGAGTTGATGGGCGAGGAGGGCTTTTCTTCCGACTCCTCGCTGCTCTATCACCGCAACCTCCCGAGCACCGTGAGCGCCGCCGAGACCTGGGAGTTGCCCGACCAGACCCTGGCTCCGAACCACCCGCTTCGGCCGCTCCACCTGCCCCTGCATGACCTCTTCCCGCCGGACTCGACCGGCGTCGACGCGGTCACCGGGCGGCGCCTCGTTCTCGGAAACAGCGACGTCCGCATCTCGTATGCCGTAGCCGACGCCCCGAGTCCCTTCTATCGCAATGCCATCGGCGACGAGTGCGTCTATGTCGAGCGGGGCACGGCGCGCCTCGAGACCGTCTTCGGCGTGCTCGATGTCGGTCGCGGCGACTACGTCATCATTCCCCGATCGACGACCCACCGCTGGCTGCCCGCGGCCGCGACGGATGACCCGGATGGCGAGCCGCTGCGGGCCTGCTTCATCGAGGCATCCAGCCACATCACCCCGCCGAAGCGCTACCTCTCGCGCTACGGCCAACTGCTCGAGCACTCCCCGTTCTGCGAACGGGACTTCCGCCTCCCCGGCCAGCCGCTGCTCGCCGAGGACATCGGCGAAGCCGGCGACGCCGAGACGCGCGTCTATATCAAGCACCGCGGCCCCGGCCCGAGCGGGCTGGCCGGGACCATCCACACCCATCCGTTCCACGTCCTCGACGTCGTGGGCTGGGATGGCTGCCTCTATCCTTATGCGTTCAATATCGCCGACTTCGAGCCGATCACCGGGCGCGTTCACCAGCCGCCACCGGCGCATCAGGTCTGGGAGGGCGGGAACTTCGTCGTCTGCAACTTCGTGCCGCGCAAGGTCGACTACCACCCGCTCGCCATCCCCGTGCCCTATTACCACTCCAATGTCGACTCGGACGAGGTCATGTTCTATGTCGACGGCGACTACGAGGCACGCAAGGGATCCGGCATCGGCAACGGCTCGATCTCCCTCCACCCGGGCGGCCACGCGCACGGCCCCCAGCCCGGCGCCTACGAGCGTTCCATCGGCATCGACCGCTTCGACGAACTCGCGGTCATGGTCGACACCTTCAAGCCCCTCGACCTGGGCGAGGGCGGACTCGCCTGCGACGACGGTCGCTACCTCCTGTCCTGGAACACGCCCCTGACCTGACTTCCCGCACTCGGGCCGGGCCTAAGCTGGGGCAATGTCCATCGCCCCCGTCGAGCAGGAGATCACCTCCGCCGGCACCGACGAGGCCGTGGACGTCCCGTGGATCACCCTGGTCTGGAACGACCCCGTCAACCTGATGTCCTATGTGACCTACGTCTTCCAGAGCTACTTCGGCTACTCCCGCGAGAAGGCCGAGATCCTCATGCTCGACGTTCATCACAAGGGCAAGGCGGTGGTCGCGACCGGCCCTCGGGAGAAGATGGAGATCGACACCGAGGCGCTCCAGGGCTTCGGCCTGTGGGCGACCTTCCAGAAGGACGTGTGACGTGGCCCGCGCCTTCACCCGCCGCGGACGCGGCGATGATCTGCGGTATGCCGCGCAGCTCGATTCCGACGAACGCGGCGTCGTCGTCGAACTCCTCCGCCAGGTCCGCGAGTTGATCGCCCCCGGTGGCGAGGTCCCGCAGGAGCCCCGCCCCACCGACGACTTCGACGCGATCGTCGCCGGTCTCGGCAAGGACTTCGGCTCGCTCACGGTCCCCGACTCCCCGGAGGGCCTGACCGGACGCGGCCTGCCGCACGAGCCGCGCGACCCGGCCCTGGACCGGCTCTTCCCCAGCGCCAACCGCACCGACGCGGATGCCGCTGCGGAGTTCCGCCGGCTGACCGAGTCCTCCCTGCGCGCGCGGAAGGTCGCAGGCCTCACCACGGCCATCGACGTCCTGCGGGGCGTGCGCGGGGACATCCTCGAACTCACTCCCGCGCAGGCGCAGACCTTCGTCGTCGCCCTCACCGACGTCCGGCTCGTCATCGGCGACCGGCTCGGGCTGCGCGAGGACGCCGACGCGGCCCGGCTGGACGAGGTGGCGGCGAGTCTGGCCACGGACGATCCCACGGCCTACGCCATCGCGGTCTATGACTTCCTGACCTGGCTCCAGGAGACCCTGGCCACGTCGATGCTCGGTTGACCGCCGACGCTGGCTAGGCTCACCGATGTGACGGACGCGCCCATCGGGATCTTCGATTCCGGATACGGCGGGCTCACCGTCGCGCGTGCCGTCCTCGACCAGCTGCCGAACGAGTCGATCGCCTATCTCGGGGACACGGCGCGCGCGCCATACGGCCCACGGCCCATCGCGCAGACGCGCCAGTTCGCCCTCGAATGTCTCGACCGCCTCGTCGATCACGGCGTCAAGATCCTCGTGATCGCTTGCAACACCGCGTCCGCCGCGGTCCTTCACGACGCCCGGGAGCGGTATGCCGTCGACGTCGTCGAGGTCATCCGGCCCGCCGTCCGCCGTGCCGCCGCCGCGACCCGCAACAAACGGATCGGGGTGATCTCGACCAAGGGCACCCACCGCTCCGGTGCCTATCTCGATGCCTTCGCCGCCGCACCCGACGTCACGGTCCTCTCGCGCCCGTGCGCGCGCTTCGTCGACTTCGTCGAAGCGGGGGTCACCGGCGGTCCGGAACTCCTCAGGGTCGCCCACGATTATCTCGATCCGTTGTCCCGCAAGCAGATCGACACCCTCGTCCTGGGGTGCACGCACTATCCGCTGCTGACGGGCGTCATCTCCTATGTCATGGGGGAGGGCGTCACGCTGGTCTCGTCGGCGGAGGAGACGGCCAAGGATGTCTATCGGGTGCTCGCCGACGCCGATGCGCTGCGGCCGGACGAGTTGCCGCCGCCGTCGCACAGTTTCTCCACGACCGGCGATCCGGAGGAGTTCCGGCGGCTCGCCCGCCGATTCCTCGGTCCCGAGGTCGACCACGTCTTCGGCAATCTCGCCGCACCGATCCGAGTGGAGGCCTCGTGAAACTCACCATCGTCGGCTGCTCGGGCTCGTTCGCCGGCCCGGCGTCGCCCGCCTCGTGCTACCTCGTCCAGGCGCACGACGGCGAGCGGACCTGGTCGGTCGTCTTCGACCTCGGCAACGGCTCGCTCGGGGCACTCCAACGTCATCTCGACCCCATCGACCTCGACGCGCTCGTGCTCAGCCACCTCCACCCCGACCACGCAATCGACCTGACCAGCCTCTATGTGTATCGGAACTACCGGCCCACGGGTCCGGCGCGGACCGCCCTGCCCGTGCATTGCCCCAGCGGGTCGCGGACCCGGATGCTGGGGGCCTTCGAGGGGCTGGCGCCAGGCGCGCTCGACCGGCAGTTCGACTTCCTCGACCTCGCCGACGGCGCACTCGTCGAGAACGGCCCGCTGCGGATCACGGCCCGGCGGGTCAACCACCCGGTCGAGACCTACGGATTCCGGATCGAGGCGGACGGCGCCTCGTTGACCTATTCGGGGGACTCCGATTCCTGCGACGCACTCGTCGACCTTGCCGCCGGTGTGGATCTGGCGCTCTTCGACAGCGCGTTCGTCGAGGGCCGGGATGCGGACCGCGGGATTCACCTGACCGGCCGGCGGGCGGCGGAGATCGCCGCCGCGGCCGGCGCCCGGCGCCTGATGCTCACCCACATCCCCTCGTGGAACGATCCGGACGTATGCCGTGCCCAGGCCGCCGAGGTCTGGCCCGGTGACGTGGAACTCGCCCGGCCGGATGCGGCATACGATCTCCCCTCATGACCCGACACGACGGCCGCGCCGCCGACGCACTCCGCGACATCCGCATCACGCGCAACTGGCTCGATCACGCCGAGGGGAGCGTCCTCGTCGAATTCGGCCGGACCCGTGTCCTGTGTGCCGCCTCGTTCACCGAGGGCGTGCCGCGGTGGCTCAAGGGGCAGGGGAAGGGGTGGGTGACGGCGGAATACGAGATGCTCCCGCGGTCGACCAACACCCGAAGCGACCGCGAGTCGCGCAAGGGGCGCGTCGGCGGTCGCACGCACGAGATCTCGCGACTGATCGGCCGCTCGCTGAGGGCGATCATCGACACGAAGGCCCTGGGCGAGAACACGATCGTGCTCGACTGTGACGTCCTCCAGGCGGATGGCGGCACCCGGACGGCGTCGATCACCGGCGCCTATGTCGCGCTCGTCGACGCGATCACCGACGCGCGCGCGCGTGGGCTGCTCAAGGCGAGCGCCGCCCCGCTGGCGGGGTCGGTCGCCGCCGTGAGCGTCGGGGTCGTCGACGGCGTGCCGGTGCTCGACCTGGACTATCCGGAGGACTCGACCGCGCAGACGGACATGAACATCGTCATGACCGGGGACGGCCGCTTCATCGAGGTCCAGGGAACCGCCGAGGGCGCCGCCTTCGATCGGGACCTCCTCGACCGGCTCCTCGATCTCGGCGTCGCCGGCTGCGCGGCCCTCACAGCGGCCCAGAAGGCCGCCCTCGCCGCGCCGGCACGGGAACGGCTTGCGTGACCCGTCGGATCGTTCTCGCCACGCGCAACGAGCACAAGGTGCACGAACTGCGCCAGATCCTCGCGGCCGTCTGCCGTGACCTCGACCTCGAAATCGTCTCCGCGGCCGCCTTCCCCGATGTGCCGGATGTCGCGGAGACCGAGGTGACCTTCGCGGGGAACGCGCGCGTGAAGGCCGTGACGCTCGCGGCGGCGACCGGACTGCCCGCGCTGGCGGACGACTCGGGGCTGGCGGTGGACGTGCTCGGCGGCTGCCCGGGCGTGTTCAGTGCGCGCTGGTCGGGGTCGCAGGCCGGAGCGGACGCCAGTCGGGAGGAGCGGGACCGGGCCAACCTCGCCCTGCTCCTCGAGCAGGTCGCCGACGTCCCCGACGCGCACCGCGGGGCGGCGTTCGTCTGCGCGGCGGTGCTGGCCGTGCCGGGCGCCGAGCCGGTGGTCCGCGAGGGGCGGGTGACCGGACGCCTCGGCCGTATGCCCCGGGGCGCCAACGGCTTCGGCTACGACCCGGTCTTCGTCCCCGACACCGATCCGGCGCGCACGCTCGCCGAGTTCACCGATGCCGAGAAGAACGAGATCTCCCACCGCGGCAACGCCTTCCGCGCGATGGAGTCGGTCTTGCGGGAGCGTCTCGCGCGCCCCTGATCCGCCCCTCGATCACGCGAACGGCACGGTGACGTCGACGGTGATCTCGTCGTGGAGCTTGAGGGTGCCCATGAGAGCCGAGAACGGCTTGATCCCGAACGCCTTCTGCGAGAGCGTCCCGCTGAGGCGGAGGCTGCCGGCCTCGGGGGAGTCGAGAGTCAGGTCGATCGGGTTCGTCCTCCCGTGGATGGTCAGCCGGCCGCGAACCGTGCCGGCGGCCCAGTCGCCGTCTATCGTGTCGGCGACGAACTCGGCGGTCGGGTGGCGGCGGACGTCGAGGATCTGTGCCGCGTTCTCGAGGATCCTGGTCCGGTCCCCGTCCGTGAGAGGTTTGGCGCCGCCCTCGCCCGAGACGATCTGCAGGCTCGTCAGATCCGCGGTGGCGGTGACCGACGAGGCCGCCGCGGTGTCCCCCACGTGGGCCGACGCCGACCACGACGTGGCCTCGATCGTCAGGTTGTGTCCCATCGCCGCCGCGACGCCATCGGTGCGCGTGTGCAGGAGCAGGGCCGCGTTGTCGGCGGTGAGGTCGTAGTCGCCGGGGGGAATCGCCATACGGCCATCGTCACACGCAGCGCCGACGTCGCCGGCGTGAGATCGGACTCGCGCACGGACAGTGGGCGCTGTCTCTCCACCTGTGCGCGAGGCGGGACTCGAACCCGCACACCCGAAGGCACCAGAACCTAAATCTGGCGCGTCTGCCAATTCCGCCACTCGCGCGCGGAAGGCAACGATACGCGGGCGTGCCCGAGAGGGCGGGCGGCATACGGCTGGGATAGGTTGACCGGCAGACCACCCGTCACAGGAGGACCAGTGACTCAGCGGCTCGAGCCGGGCGACACGGCCCCGGACTTCACCCTGACCGACGACACGGGCGCGCCGGTGTCCCTGCATGACCTGCGCGGACGACGCGTGATCGTCTATTTCTATCCCCGGGCGATGACCCCGGGCTGCACGACCCAGGCTTGCGATTTCTCGGCGTCGCTCGACTCGCTGCGCGCCGACGGCTATGAGGTCGTCGGGATCTCCCCGGACAGCCCCGCCTCGCTCGCGAAGTTCCGGTCGCGCGACGGCCTGACCATCCGGTTGCTGTCCGATCCCGCCAAGGAGGTGCTCACCGCATGGGGGGCCTTCGGTGAGAAGCAGAATTACGGCAAGACCGTCCAGGGTGTGATCCGCTCCACGGTCGTGATCGACGAGTCCGGGCTGGTGTCCCACGCGTGGTACAACGTCAGGGCAACGGGACACGTCGCCAAGCTGCGGCGCGACCTCGGACTCGACCAGGGAGGCACGCGATGAGCGAGCAGAACTCCAGCCAGCCGTCCGTCGCGGACCTTCAGGCGCAGATCGAGGCCACGCGTGCGCGCCTGGCGGGCACGGTCGACGCGTTGACGACCAAGGCGGCACCCAGGGCCCTTCTCGACCGCGAGAAGGAGAACGCCAAGGCGCGATTCGCGGCGGCCACCCGCACCCCGGCCGGGGACCTGCGCACCGAGCGCATCGCGGCTGTGGCTGCGGCGGTCGTGGTCCTCCTCGTCGTCCGCTGCCTCCTGCGGCGTCGCGCCGGCTGACGCCACGTGGCCAGGAAGGCCGGATCCGCGGGGGGCCTGCCGATCCGTATGCTGCACGACCGCCTTCTCGTCGCTCTCGAGGGCGAGCCGGGCGAGCGGCGCAGCGGCGGCGGCATCCTCATCCCCGCCACGGCGAGCGTCGGCAAGCGCCTCTCGTGGGGATCGGTCGTCGCGACCGGACCGAATGCGCGGCAGGTCGAGGCGGGTGACCGGGTCCTCTTCGATCCCGAGGATCGCGCCGAGGTCGAGATCCAGGGACGGGACTATCTCTTGCTGCGCGAGCGTGACCTGCATGCCATCGCGGCCGAGCGGGTGAGCGAGGGGCCGTCGGGGCTCTATCTCTGAGGGCGAGTCAGAGCTTGCGCAGACCGATCCGCTCGACCCGGTGCAACTCGCCCTTGGTGAGGACGAGCGTCGCCCGGCCGCGGGTGGGCTGGATGTTCTGCAGCAGGTTGGGCTCGTTGATCCGCGCCCAGATGTCCCGGGCGGTGGCGCGGGCCTGGGCGTCGGAGAGTGCGGCATACCTGCGGAAATAGGACTCGGGCTGGGCGAACGCCGTTTCGCGAAGGCGCAGGAAGCGCTCGACATACCAGTGCCGGATGAAGTCGAGGTCGGCATCGACATAGACAGAGAAATCGAAGAAGTCGCTGACGGCCAGGCTGGAGCGGCCGGCCGCGTCGGGGGCGGGGACCTGGAGGACGTTGAGGCCCTCGACGATCAGCACGTCCGGGTGGCTGATGACGACCGACTCGCCGGGGACGATGTCATAGGTGAGGTGCGAATAGACAGGCGCCTCGACCTCGGGCACCCCGGACTTGACCTCGGTGAGGAAGCGCAAGAGGCCGGCTCGGTCATAAGACTCCGGGAAACCCTTGCGCTGCAACAGCCCCCGTGCCTCCAAGTCGGCATTGGGCAGGAGGAACCCGTCGGTCGTGATGAGGTCGACGCGCGGCGACTCCGGCCAGCGCCGCAGCATCTCGCGCAGGACCCGCGAGGTGGTGGACTTGCCCACGGCCACCGATCCGGCGACCCCGATGACGAACGGCGTCTTGGCCGGGCGGTCGCCGAGGAACTCCCCGGTGATCTGGTGCAGGCGCGTCGTCTCACCGACATAGTGGGCCAGCAGCCGCGAGAGCGGGAGATAGATCTCCTCGACCTCGGTCACGTCGATCCGCTCGCCGAGCCCGGCCAGCCGCTCGACATCCTCCCGGTCCAGTGTCATCGGGTGGTTGTCGCGCAGCCGAGCCCACTCGGCACGCGTGAGTTCGACGTAGGGGGAGGCCAGCGTCGGCGCGGGCCTCGCTGTCGCCGTCACGGGCGCCATCCTCCCACGTCCTGTCCGTATGCCGATGGTCCGGGTCGCCACGCCACCCGGGTCCGGCGGCCCGCGGACGGCACGACCTAGGCTGACCCCCATGTGTGGAATCGTCGGATACGTCGGGCCCCATGCCGACACCAGAGCGCTGGACGTCGTCATGGAGGGCCTCGCCCGCCTCGAATATCGCGGATACGACTCCGCCGGTGTGGCCCTCATCACCGAGACCGGTGTCGATTCGGAGAAGCGCGCGGGCAAGTTGGCCAACCTCCGGGCCGCGCTCGACGCCCATCCCCTGCACGCCTCCCGCACCGCGATCGGGCATACCCGGTGGGCCACTCATGGCGGACCCACGGACGGCAATGCCCATCCGCATCGCGGCGGGATGGAGGACAAGCTCGCCCTCATCCACAACGGGATCATCGAGAATTTCCACCTCCTCAAGCGCGAACTGCTCGCCGAGGAAACGCAGTTCGCCTCCGAGACCGATACCGAGGTCGCCGCCAAGATGGTCGGGCGCGAGTTCGATCGCACGGGTGACCTGACCGCGGCGATGCTCGCCGCGGTGCAGCGGCTCGAGGGCGCGTTCACCCTGCTCGCGGTGCACGCCGACCAGCCGGGCGTCGTGGTCGGCGCCCGGCGCAACAGCCCGCTGGTGGTGGGGCTCGGCGAGGGCGAGAACTTCCTCGGCTCCGATGTCGCCGCCTTCATCGGGCACACCCGCCACGCGCTCGAGCTCGGCCAGGACCAGATCGTCACGATCACCCCGGACGGATATGACGTCATCGGGTTCGACGGTGCCCCGGCCGAGGGGAAGCATTACGAGGTCACCTGGGACGCCGCGGCCGCCGAGAAGGGCGGCTATGCGACCTTCATGGAGAAGGAGATCAACGAGCAACCGCACGCGGTCGCCGACACCCTCCTCGGGCGCACCGACGAGAACGACCGGCTTGTGCTCGATGAATTGCGGATCAGCGAGGAGCAGATGCGCGCCGTGGACAAGATCGTCGTCGTCGCCTGCGGAACCGCGGCGTATGCCGGCACGGTCGCCAAATACGCCATCGAACACTGGGCGCGGATCCCCGTCGAAGTCGCGCTCGCCCACGAGTTCCGGTATGCCGATCCCGTCGTCGACGAGCGCACCCTGGTCGTCTCGATCAGCCAGTCGGGCGAGACCATGGATACGCTCATGGCCGTCAAGCATGCGAACGACCTTGGCGCGCTGACGATCTCGGTGTGCAACACGCACGGGTCGACGATCCCGCGCGAGTCCGACGCGGTGCTCTACACCCATGCCGGGCCGGAGATCGCGGTGGCGTCGACCAAGGCGTTCCTCGCCCAGATCACCGCGTGCTACATCCTCGGGCTCTATCTCGCGCAACTGCGCGGCGGCACCTTTGCGGACGACGCCGCATCGGTCATGCGTGAGTTGCAGGAGATCCCGGCCAAGATCGCCGACCTGCTCGGCCGCATGGACCGGGTCAAGGAGATCGCGCGCTTCATGGCCGACACCCGCTCGGTGCTCTTCCTCGGCCGCAATGTCGGCTACCCCGTGGCGATGGAGGGGGCGCTCAAACTCAAGGAGCTGGCCTATATCCATGCCGAAGGGTTCGCCGCCGGCGAGCTCAAACATGGCCCGATCGCCCTGATCGACGCCGGCCAGCCGGTCTTCATCATCGTGCCCTCGCCCGACACCCCACACGAACTGCACAAGAAGGTCGTCTCCAATATCCAGGAGATCCGGGCCCGGGGTGCGCGCACGCTGGTCATCGCCGTCGACGGTGACGAGGACGTCGTGCCCTTCGCGGACGAGGTCATCCGGGTGCCGCAATGCTCGCCGCTGCTGCAGCCGCTGTTGACCGTGGTGCCGCTTCAGGTCTTCGCGCTGCACCTGTCGACAGCCAAGGGCCTCGACGTCGACCAACCGCGCAATCTCGCCAAGAGCGTGACCGTCGAGTGAGGCCTCAGGCCGGGGGTGGGCAGTGATCGTCGGAGTCGGCATCGACGTCGTCGACATCAGCCGATTCAGCGAGTCGCTCGCGCGCACATCGCGATTGCGCGATCGTCTGTTCACGCCGAAGGAGCGGGAACTGTCGGTCGCCTCACTCGCGGCGCGGTTCGCCGCGAAGGAGGCGTTCGCCAAGGCGCTCGGCGCGCCGGTCGGGCTGGACTGGCAGCATGCGGAGGTGGTCCGGGGCCAGGACCGCCGCCCGCACTTCCGGTTCGAGGGCACGGTCGCCGCACGCGTGGCGGAACTCGAGATCACCACCGTCCATCTCTCCCTTTCCCATGACGCCGGAATCGCCTCCGCCGTCGTTGTCTGTGAACGGAATCCGTGATGCTCGACGCCTTCGCCATCCCCGACGTCTATGCCGCGGAAGCGGTCGCGATGACCGGCCTCGCCGACGGGGAGTTGATGGCGCGGGCTGTGGCGGGTCTGGTGGAGATCGCGAGCGCGCGACTGCGTGCGGGGGGTGCCCGGCGCGTGGTCGCCCTCGTCGGCCCCGGAAACAACGGCGGAGACGCGCTGTATGCCGCGGCCTCCCTCGCCCGGGCCGGATTCGATTCCGCTGCGGTCTATCTCGACGGGAAGGTGCACCGAGGCGCGCTGGCGGCGGCGATCGCGGCCGGGGTCGTGCTCAAACCGGTGCGCCCCCAGAGCCCCGCGGACGCGGCGGGTGCCGTCGTCGAACGCGCCGACCTCATCCTCGATGGGATCGTCGGCATCGGCGGCCGCCCGGGGCTGCCGGACTTCGCTCAGCCGTGGGTCGCGTCGATCGCGGACACGGCACACGTCCTCGCGGTGGATCTCCCCTCGGGCCAGGATCCCATGGGGGAGAAGGCGGATCCGGCCGGTGTGTGGGCCGACGAGACGCTGACCTTCTCCCTGGCGAAGCCGGTCCACCTCCTGCCCTCGACCGAAGCCGCGTGTGGGCTGCTGACGATCATCGACATCGGCATCGCCGCTCCGCGGGGGGCCGTTCCCTGGGTCCGGCGCCTCGACCGCACCGATGTCCCGGATCTCTGGCCGGTTCCCGGACCCGCGGACGACAAGTATTCGCGGGGGGTCGTCGGCATCATCGCGGGAGGCGAGAACTACACGGGTGCAGCGGTTCTCGCCTGCACCGCGGCGGTGAACGCGGGTGTCGGGATGGTCCGCTATGTCGGCACTCCCACGCCCGAGGCGCTCGTCCGGGCGGCCGTGCCCGAGGCCGTCCACGGTGTCGGCCAGGTTCAGGCCTGGGTCGTCGGCCCCGGCCTCGATGCGGCGGCACCGGGCGAGGAAGCCGGCATCCAGCTCAGGGTCGTCCGAGACGTCCTGGCGTCGGATGCCCGTGTCGTCATCGACGCGGGCGGTCTCGACCTCGTGACGGGTCCCCGCCCGGGCGAGACCGTCCTCACCCCGCACGCCGGTGAGGCGGCCCGGCTGCTGACCCGGTTGCGCGCGAACGGATCGACACGATCCGGTCCGGTGAGCCGGCACGACGTCACCTCCGCACCGCGCGCGCACGCCCGCGAACTCGCCGAACGCCTCGGCGCCGTGGTCCTGCTCAAGGGCGCGACGACGCTGGTGACCGCGCCGGGGGTGGACACGGCATACGCCCAGAGCGACGCACCATCGTGGCTCGCGACCGCGGGTGCCGGCGACGTCCTCGCCGGTCTCCTCGGTGCCCTCGCCGCCTCTCGTATGCCGCTCGCCGACGCCGCCGCGCTCGCCGCCCTGGTGCACGGGGTCGCCGCCGACGACGCCAATCCCGGGGGTCCGGTCCGGGCGCTCGCGGTCGCGAACGCCCTTCCGCAGACGATCGCGCGGCTGCTTCGGACGGCCTGAACCCGCGCCCGGCGCGGGCCGGTCACCCCTGGGCGAAGTGGGTCCGCAGGGTCCGGGCCCACGTGTTGTGCGGCAGTTCCGGGTGCATCGCGGCGAGGCCCGTGCCGAATTTGCTGATCCGGTCCGGCCGGAAGCCGAGCGACCACAACACATGGTCGAGTTCGCTCGCGCGGCCCGGCGATTTGGTCTCGACGATGGCGAGGCCGGGTCGCGTCAGCGATCCACCGTCGGGGGTCGACCAGGCGAGGGCGGTGTCGAGGGTGACGCGTGCGCCGTCTCCGGGCAGCAGCAGCGTGGTGCGGCGATAGGTCGTGGTGAGCGCGGGGCGCAGGCCGGCCACCGGGGTGGGGTCGATGCCCCCGGCGGCGAGGATGCGGCAGACGAACCCGGAGCCGGTGGGTGACAACCGGCCGTGTTCCGTATGCCGCCCTGCCAACCGGTCCTTGACAGTCGCCCCGCGGTCGCGGGTCTTGACCTCGAGGTAGTCAGCGCCGCTGGCGAGATAGGTCCGGGTGCGGACCTTGAAGCGGCGCCGGCGCCGATGCGCCGCAGCGCGGAAGCTCTCGCGGTCGGGTGTGTCGAAATAGACACTCGCATAACCGAATTCGCGGGCACCGCCGATATCCAGGACGCGAACCTCCGGCGGGAGGAGGTCGAGCAGCATGGTGAGATCGCCGGTGGTCAGGGCGTACTTGCGGTCGACGCGGGTCTGGAGTTCGGCGGTCGCGAGGAGTTCGTCGAGGCCGACGGGGGCGAGGTCTTCGATGACTCCCGGACGCCGGATCGTGGGTGTCACCGGTGCGCACCCGCCTCGGCGTGGATCGCCGCCGGTGCGGCCGCCGGCGCCGGCGTCGCGTGCCGGCCGAGTTCGTAGCGGACCTCGACGGTCGTGGAGTCGTTGACGTGGTCGACCTTGCGGACCGAGACGCCGTGGACGCGTCCGCCGAGCCGCTGCTCGAGGTGCGCGACGAGGGCCCGCTCGTCGTCGAACGCCCGGTCGAGGACCATGACCTGGCGGCGGTAGTCCGGCAACAGGCGCGGGTGATCGCCGGCCCACATGACCCCGACGATGACGGCCATCAGGGCCGCGGGCAGCCAGACCGGGCCAACCGAGAGCCCGCTGAGCAGGCCGAGGGAGAGGGCGCTGAAGTAGTAGGCGACCTCATGCTGGGCCAGTTCGTCCGAGCGCAGCCGGATGATCGAGAGGACCCCGAAGAGACCGAGCCCGAGGCCGGCGCTGACCGCGCTGTCCAGGAGCGCGGAGGCGACAGCCATGACACCGACGTTGACGCCGAGATAGGCGGCGACGAGATCACGGCGGCGGTGACGTGGGAAATAGAGGCCGAAGACGAGGACGAGGATCGCGACGACATTCGCGGTGTAGACGAGGACGGCGGCGGAAGTCATGGGGGGCTCCGAGTGGTTCGTGGGGACGGATGGAGGTTGTCGACGACCATTCATCCGGGGGTGCCTGTGGGGTCGCTGTGACCGGTCGGTCACCGGCCTTTGAGTCCATCAGTGCAGGTCATCGCGCCGCCATGGCGCCGTGACAGGCGGGCCACAGCGTGGCTCGTCAGGGTCGAGGCAATCGAGTCCGACCCGCACCCAGGAGCCCGCCATGATCGTCCTCATCCCGTCCTACGAGCCCGACGAACGACTGGTCGCCCTCGTCCGCGAGATCCGTTCCGCGGCACCACGACTCGAGGTGCTGGTGGTGGACGACGGGTCGGGCGCGGCATACCGGCCGCTGTTCGACGCGGCCGGGGATGCCGGCGCGGTCGTGGTCCGCCACGAGCAGAACCGCGGCAAGGGCCGGGCACTCAAGACGGGTTTCTGGACCGCGGCGGCGCTGTGGCCCGGGGAGGACATCGTCTGCGCGGACTCGGACGGGCAGCACACCGTCCCGGACATCCTCGCGGTCGCGGATCGCGTCGCGCGAGATCGGGCGGCGATGGTTCTGGGCGCCCGTCAGTTCACCGGTCCGGTGCCGACGCGCTCGCGGCTCGGCAACGGGATCACCCGCCGGCTGTTCTTCCTCACCACCGGCCAGGACCTCACGGACACTCAGACCGGGTTGCGCGGATATCCCGCGTCGATGGTCCCCTGGCTCGTCGAGGTGCCCGGCGAGCGCTTCGAATACGAGCTCGAGCTGCTGCTCCGGGCGGGCGACGCCGGTCTCGGCATCGTCGAGGTCCCGATCGCGACGATCTATCTCGACGGCAACGCCTCCTCGCACTTCCGGCCGCTCCAGGATTCCGCCCGGGTCTATGCGCCGATGGTGCGCTTCGGTGCCTCCTCGGCCGTGGCGGCCGTGATCGACTATGCCGCCCTCTTCCTCCTGTTCGGCGCCACCGGCAGCCTCGTGACCGCGGTCGTCGGCGCGCGGGCGACGAGCGCGGGGGCGAACTATCTCGCCAACCGCCGCTTCGTCTTCGGCCGCAGCGACGCGGGGTCCGGCCGGCGGTATGCCGCTCTGGTGCTGGCCGTCCTCGCCGCCAACTGGGCGCTCATGCATGTGCTCTTCGTCTGGCTCGGGGCCGGATTGCTGCTCGCCAAGGTCGTCACCGAGAGCCTGCTCTTCTTCGTCTCGTATGCCGTGCAGTCCCGCCTCGTCTTCCGTCCCGCCGGGCGCCGTCGGGCGCCGGCCGCCGAGGTCGAGCCCATGGCGCGGCCGGTGGCCGGCTGACGGCCCGCGCCGGTCCGCCGGTGCGGGCGCGAGGCCCGGGGCTCCTAAACTGGCGGTCTCATGGACAGCCATTCGCCGCCTGACGAGCCTGCGCTCGTGCCCCCACCCGAGGTCGCCGGCACGACCGGCCATGTCGAGGTCGATCTCGGTGCCATCGCCGACAACGTCCGCACCCTCGCCATCCTGGCGGAGGGGGCCGAGGTCATGGCCGTCGTGAAGGCCGACGGATACGGCCACGGCGCCGTTCCCGCCGCGCGGGCGGCCCTCGCCGGGGGCGCGACCTGGCTCGGGATCGCCCAGCTCGATGAGGCGCTCGCCGTCCGCGCCGCCGGGATCGGCGCGCCGCTGCTCACCTGGCTCTATGCGCCCGGGGCCGACTTCGACGCCGCGCTGCTGGCCGGCCTCGACCTCAGTGTCGCCGCGCCGTGGGCGCTGGAGGCGGTCTCCGCGGCGGGCCGCAGGCGCGGCGTCCGGGCACGCATTCACCTCAAGGTCGACACCGGGCTCACGCGCGGCGGTGCCCTCGGCTCGGGCTGGACCGCACTCGTCGACGCCGCCGTCCGCGCCCACGCCGAGGGCAGCGTCGAAATCGTCGGGGTCTGGTCGCATTTCGCGTATGCCGATGCCCCGGACCACCCGACCGTCCGGGCCCAGCAGGTCGTCTTCGAGGAGGCGGTCGCCGAACTCGGCCGCGCCGGGGTGACCGACGTCCGCAGGCACCTGGCAAATTCGGCGGCGACACTGACGAATCCGTCCGCGCATTATGATCTCGTCCGGCCCGGCCTGGCGATCTATGGGCTCTCCCCGGTCCCCGACCTGCGCGGCAGCGCCGACCTCGGTCTTCGCGAGGCGATGCGGGTCGTGGCGCGGCTGGTGCTCGTCAAGGACGTGCCGCAGGGCGCGGGCGTGAGCTACGGGCACACCTACCACACGGCATACGACACGAGGGTGGGACTGGTCCCGCTCGGGTATGCCGACGGGATCCCGCGCGCGGCGTCGAATGTCGCGCCGATGCAGGTCGGTCGTCGGCGCCTGACGATCGCCGGACGGGTCTGCATGGACCAGCTCGTGCTCGATCTCGGGCCGGATGCCGTCGAGCTGCCGGGCGATCCGGTCGTGCTGTTCGGGCGGGCCGCCGACGGTGAACCGACCGCGCAGGACTGGGCGGAGGCGACGGGGACGATCAGCTACGAGATCGTGACGCGGATGTCCGCGCGCCTCCCGCGCGTCTATCGGGAGGCCTGAGCCCATGCCGCGGATGCGCTCGGTCGTCGTCAGCTCCCTCGGCGTCGCGGCCGTCGCCGGTGTCACCGGAGCGGCGGTCGCCGTGGTCCGGGCCGCGACGAAGGATCGGTTGGCGCTCAACGGAATCGACGAACTCGACGTGCAGGTCGACGACCCGTTCACCTGGACGCCGGACGCGACGATGTGGGTCACCGCCGACGACGGCACCCGGCTGTATGCCGAGATCGACGAGCCCGCGGGTCACCAGGCACGCCCGACCGTCGTCTTCTCGCACGGCTTCTGCCTCGCGGCCGGATCGTGGATCCATCAGCGCCGGGCGCTGGTCGATGCGGGCTATCGGTGCGTCCTGTGGGACCAGCGCGGCCACGGCCGCTCGGGCTCGGGTGCTGTCGAGCAGTGCACCATCGACCAGCTCGGCCGTGACCTCGCGCGCGTGATCGAGGCGACGACCCCCGAGGGGCCGCTCGTCCTCGTCGGGCATTCGATGGGCGGGATGACCGTCATGTCGTTCGGCGACCAGTTCGCGGAGGAGGTCGCGCGACGGGTACGGGCGGTCGTCTTCGTCGCGACCAGTCCGGGCGGGCAGGGGTTGCTCTCGCTCGGGTTCGGCCGGGTCTTCGGCGGGGCGCTGACGAGATTCGGGCCGCGCCTGCTGTCCGGGATCGCCGCGCGCCCAGGGTTGTGGCAGCGGACGCGGACGATCGGCCGGGACGTGGAATCCCTTTTTGTCCAACGCTTCTCGTTCGCCTCACCGGTGTCGGACGCGACCGTCCGCTTCTGCGCGGACATGCTGCTGAGCACCGATCTCGAGGTCGTGGGGGCATTCCTGGCCACCTTCGAGGTGCACGACAAGAACGCGGCCCTCGATGTCTTCGCGTCCCTGCCCGAGCTGGTCGTCAACGGTGCGGGCGACGTGCTGACGCCGCCGGAGCACAGCGCCGCGCTCGTCGCGGCCAACCCGGCCGCGGAGCACCTGCTCATCGCCGAGGCCGGGCATCTCGTCATGCTCGAGCACCCGGGCCTGGTCAATCTCCACCTCCTCGGACTGGTCGACCGGGTCGCCGAGGCGCACGCCGCGACCGTCCGCGCCGGCGTGACCGAGGTCGCCGATGAGCGGCGCAGCGGGCTGGTCGAGACGGTCCGCGCCCGGCGGGCGAAGCCGGCGCGGCGCGGTTCCGTGCGGCGCCGGCGACAGACCACGGCCGAGGTCGCGTCGGGGGAGTCGGTGTGAGCGTGGTGTGCGGGCCCGGGGTCTTTCCGGAGGCCGATGACGTCCGTGCGCTGGGGCGGGCGCTCGCCACGGTACTGCGTGCGGGTGACCTGCTCGTCCTCACCGGCGACCTCGGCGCCGGGAAGACGACGCTGACCCAGGGCATCGGGGCCGGTCTAGGCGTGCGGGGCGGGGTGACCTCGCCGACATTCGTCATCGCGCGTGTGCACCCGAGCCTCGGGGACGGGCCGGCCCTGGTCCACGTCGATGCCTACCGGCTCGGCTCGATCGCCGAGCTCGACGACATGGACCTCGACTCCGCGCTGGCCGAGAGCGTCACGGTCGTCGAGTGGGGCGAGGGTCTCGCGGAAGATCTTGACGAGAGCCACCTGGCGGTATCGCTCGTCGCCGATCCGGCCACGGAGACGCGCCGGGTCACGCTCACCGGCGTCGGGCCGCGGTGGTCGACGCCGGGGGCGCGCGCCGCGCTCGCGGCGCTGGTGTCACAGGAGGACGGATGAGCCGGGTTCTGCTCGCCCTCGACACCGCCACGTCGGCGATCAGCGCCGCTGTGCTGCTCGACGGTGTCGTCCGCGCCGAGCGCGCGGTCATCGACCCGCGGCGGCACAGCGAGGTGCTCGCACCGACGGTGGAATCCGTTCTCCGCGAGGCGGATATCGCCGTCGCCGACCTGACTGCGGTGGCGGTCGGCATCGGACCGGGACCGTTCACGGGGCTGCGGGTCGGGATCGTGACGGCGACGACGCTGGGGTTCGCCCGCGGCATACCGGCGTATGGCGTGTGCTCGCTCGACGCGCTCGCCGAGCAGTTCGCCGGTGACGCCGATGGCGAGTTCGTCGTTGCGACGGATGCCCGGCGCAAGGAGGTCTATTGGGCCGGCTATCGCGTGGACGATGGTGTGGCGCACCGGCTCACCGATCCCGCCGTATGCCGACCCGCCGACCTGCCCGACGACGTCCGGGCCCTCCCCGCGGTCGGGCGGGGGGGACTGCTCTATCCCGACCTGCTGCCGCACCGGGTAGGTCCCCTCGATGTGTCTGCGGGCGCGCTCGGACGGGTGGCGCGGCGACGGCTCGATGCGGGAACGGAGCAGCCCGTGCGGCCACTCTATCTGCGGCGTCCCGACGTCAACCCGAACTCCGGGCCGAAGCCGACACTCCTGCCGGGGGTTTCGTCATGAACGGGGCACCCGGCATCCGGCCGATGGGGTGGACCGACATCGACGCACTGGTCGCGCTGGAAGCGGAACTGTTCGCCGACGACGCGTGGAGCGCGGCGTCCTGGTGGGCGGAACTCGCCCAGCGTCCCCGGCGCGACTATGTCGTCGCCGGGGCGGGGGCGGGGATCGCCGGGTATGCCGGTCTCGATCTCGCCGGCGATGTCGCCGACGTCATGACGATCGCCGTCGCCCCGTGGGCGCGGGGCAGCGGGCTCGGTGACCGCCTTCTCGGGCACCTGGAGGCGCGGGCGGTGCAGGCGGGTGCCGAGGCGATCCTCCTCGAGGTCCGCGCAGACAATGCGCCGGCGCGACGGCTCTATGACCGGCATGGGTATGCCGTGCTCCAGACCCGCCGCAAGTATTACCAACCCGGCGATGTCGACGCGCTCGTCCTGCGGAAGCTGTTGCCGGGGAAGGAGATCGGATCATGACGACATCCGGGAACCCGCTCGTCCTCGGGATCGAGACCTCGTGCGATGAGACCGGCGTCGGCATCGTGCGCGGCGAGACGCTGCTCGTCGACGCGGTCGCCAGCAGCGTCGAGGAGCACGCGCGGTTCGGCGGTGTCGTGCCCGAGGTCGCCAGTCGAGCGCACGTCGAGGCGATGCTCCCGACGCTGGATCGTGCCTGCGCGAGCGCCGGCGTTCGCCCCGGCGACCTCGACGCGATCGCCGTGACCTCGGGTCCGGGCCTCGCCGGAACGCTCATGGTCGGCGTGGCGGCGGCGAAGGCGCTGTCGCTCGCCCTCGGCATACCGCTGTATGGCGTCAACCACCTCGCCGCGCATATCGCGGTCGACATCCTCGAACACGGGCCGCTGCCGGAACCCGTTCTCGCGCTGCTGGTCTCGGGTGGGCATTCGTCGCTGCTGCTCGTACCCGACGTGACCAGCGACGTCCGGTCTCTCGGGTCGACCATCGACGACGCCGCAGGGGAGGCCTTCGACAAGGTCGCGCGGGTCCTCGGGCTGCCCTTCCCCGGTGGGCCGCACATCGATCGCGCCGCGCGGGACGGACGGATCACCATCGACTTCCCGCGCGGTCTGACAACCGGGCGGGATCTCGAACGGCACCGCTTCGACTTCTCCTTCTCGGGGCTCAAGACCGCGGTCGCGCGTTGGGTCGAGAGCGAACGCGCCTCCGGGAGAACGGTTCCCGTTCACGATGTCGCTGCATCATTCCAGGAGGCGGTCGTCGACGTGCTCACCCGCAAAGCGATCGCGGCGGCCCGCGCCCATGGTGTCGAGGACCTGCAGATCGGGGGCGGCGTCGCCGCCAACTCGCGCCTGCGGGCGCTGGCGCAGGAGCGGTGCGAGGCCAACGGCATTCGGCTGCGGGTGCCGCGTCCGGGACTGTGCACCGACAACGGGGCCATGGTCGCCGCCCTCGGCGCGCAGCTGGTGGCCCGTGGGGCGCCGCCCTCGGCCCTGGACCTGCCCGCCGACTCCTCGATGCCCGTCACGCTCGTCCAGGCCTGACCGCCCGTCTGCCGGGAGCGGGCGCGCCGTCAGGAGGAACAGGAGGTCAGGCCGCGGTCGGTCTTGAGGGTGAGGACCCGGGTGACGGCCGCGTCGACCCGAGCGGCGAACTCCGGGTCGGCGGCCGCCCGGTCCGCGATCGCCGCCACCATCGGCGTCACGTCGGCGGCGACCGCGGTCAGGACGATGTCGCCCCCGGCGCTGACGAAGCGCGTGGCCCGGTCCGCCACCGGCACCGCCGCGACCGCCGCGGCGGCGCCGACATCGTCGGTGACGACGACGCCGCCGAAGCCCAGCTTCGTCCGGAGCAGATCGGTGACGATGGCCGTGGAGAAGACGGCCTGATTGTCGGGGTCGAGGCCCGGATAGCGCGCGGAGGACACCATGACGACATCGGCCCCCGCTTCGACCCCGGCCGCGAACGGTTTCAGGAACGGATCGTCCACCGTCGCCGTGGAGTCCGTGATCCCGGAGGCGCTGGAATCGGTGTTGCCGGTGATCCGCCCGATTCCGGGGAAGTGCTTGACCGTGGCCGCGATGCCCCCGGCGTGCATGCCGGTGACGAAGGCCGCGACCCGCGGGGCGACGACCTCGGGCGTCGCGCCGAACTCCCGGTGCCACTTCCCGATCGGCCCGTTGGTGGTACCGATCGATGTGGGGACGGTATCGGCGACGGGCGCGAGGTCGATATTGACCCCGACGGCGGCGAGTTCCTGCGCCCACGTCGTCGCCGCGCCCGTCAGGGCGTCGGGCGTCCACGTTCCCTGCTCGGTCGCCGACGGTATGACGCTGAAGCCCGCTCCGGTCAGCTGCTGGACCTGCCCACCCTCCTGATCGGCCGCGACGAGCAGGCGTATGCCGTTCCCCACCGTCGCCGCGGCCTGCAGGCGGTCGGCCGCCGCCTTGACCGCGGTCCCGCCGGACCAGCCTCCGAGATAGATGATCCCGCCGATGTCGCCGCGGGTCACCCGATCGCCCATCGTCGCCAACGAGTCGGTCGGCATGAGGGCGACCATGACGAGCTGGCCCGCGCGGCGGCGCGCCGAGAGACCGTCCGCCAACCTCGCGACGCAGGTGGCGACGGGGTCGGCGGCGGAGGTGCTGCTCGGTGCCGGGCTCGACGGGGCCGACCCCGAGCCACTCGACGGACCGCCGGACGATGCGACGGTCATGGACATCGCCCCACCCGGCGTGGACGAGGACGACGCCGCCGAACCCTCCGAGGTGCAGGCGCTCCCGAGGGCGACCGTCGCGGCGGTCGCGGCGGCCACGGCATACCGGCGCAGACTCAACACGCCGCAACGATAGACGCCAACCCCTAGGCTGCCGGACGTGCCCGCGCCGCTGCCAGTCATCCTCGACGTCGACACCGGAGTCGACGACGCGTGCGCCATCCTCTTCGCCGCACGGCACCCCGGCATCGACCTCCGGGCGGTGACCTGTGTCGGTGGCAACGCCTCCCTCGCCGATGTCGTCCGCAACACCCTGACCGTGCTCGATGTGCTCGGGCGGCCGGACGTGCCGGTGGCCGCCGGCGCGGGCCGGCCGTTGCTCGAGGATCCGGTCGATGCCCGGCACGTCCACGGCCAGGACGGAATGGGTGACCTCGGTCGCCCCTGGTCGATCCGCCGCCCCGACCAGCGCCACGCCATCGAACTCATGCGTGACGTCCTGCGCGACGCGGCGCTCCGTGGGACACGTGTCACGCTCATCCCGCTCGCCCCCTTGACCAATATCGCCCTGCTGCTGCGCACTCATCCCGACGTGGCCCAGGGGATCGAGCGGATTCTCTTCATGGGCGGAGCGGCCGCGTCGGGCAATGCGACCGCCTCCGCGGAGTTCAATGTCTTCCACGACCCCGAGGCGGCGGCGATCGTCCTCGACGCGAGCGCGGACCTCGGTGTCCCGGTGACGATGTATGGCCTCGACGTGTTCTATGACCCCGTGATCACCCGGGAGGAGGCGGCGGCACTCAGCGCCGCCGACCCCGAGGGGCCTGCCGGCCTCGCGGGGGAGTTGATCGCCTTCCAGTGCGAGAGGTTCGGATCGGACGCGGCGACGATCGGGGACGCGGGCGCGGTCTGTGCGGCCGTCGACCCGGGGGGACTGGCGACCGTGACCCTGCCGGTCCGGGTCGAACTGACCGGCCGCTATACGCGCGGGCGGACGATCGTCGACCATCGCGACTGGGAGGGCGATCTCACCCACGATCCGCACGGCCAGTCCGACGTCGTCGTCGACGTCGCCCTCGGCGTCGACGGAACACGCTATGCCGCGTTGTGGCGCACCACGATCAGAGGGGAACGCTGATGGGACGGGTCATCGTCGTGGGATCGGTCAATGTCGACCAGGTCGCCCGGGTCGAGCGGCACCCGAAACCCGGGGAGACGGTGCTCGCCCTCGGTCACGAGCAACTCGCCGGCGGCAAGGGAGCCAACCAGGCCGTCGCCGCGGCGGCCGCCGGGGCCGAGGTCCTCATGGTCGGCTGCGTCGGCGACGACGACCCGGGTCGGGCCTATCGCCGGCGGCTCGCGGACCGGGGGGTCGACATCAGGCACGTCGCCATCAGCCCCGACCAGCCGACCGGCGCCGCCTACATCGTCGTCGACGAGGAACGCGAGAACACGATCGTCGTCGTGCCGGGGGCCAATGCGGCGGTCTCGGCATCGTGGCCGGGCGGCTTCCCCGAGCTGACCCGCGAGGACGTGGTGGTCCTCCAGTTGGAGATCCCGCTCGACGACGTCCGGTGGGCCGCCGAGCGGGCCCACGACGTCGGCGCGCGCGTCGTCCTCAATGTCGCGCCGTATGCCGATCTGCCCACCGCCGTCCTCGCGCTCGCCGACCCAGTCGTGGCCAACGAGCACGAGGCGCTGCTGTTGGCGGACTCGGGTGCCACGGCCTCCTCACTCCTGGTCACCCTGGGGCGCAACGGTGCGGTCTGGGACGGCGCGGTCGTCCCCGCGGTCCGGCTCGGGCCCGAGCAGGTGCGGGACACGACGGGGGCGGGCGACGCCTTCGTCGGTGCGCTCGCCGCGGCCCTGGCCCGTGGGGCGAGCCGCGAGGAGGCCCTGACCGCCGCGAGCGCGGCGGGCGCGGAGGCCGTCACTCACCACGGCGCCCAACGCGACGGCCGCCTCGGTCGCTGAACGGCGGCCGGCCGGTGGGCCGGGACGCCCGGGCCGGGACGCCGGCCGCGTCGATGAACCCGAGTAGGCCGGCGACGGTGGTCGCAACTATGGTGGGCCCCGTGACTGTCGACCCCACTGCCTGGCACCCCCGCGACGTCGGTCTCGTCTTCCTCGGCGACTCCCTGGTCAACGGCCTCGGCGACCCCCGCGGGCAGGGTTGGGTGACCCGCGTGGTCGCCCGCAGCCAGACCGACGACCTGGAGCTCACGGCATACAACCTCGGGGTGCGGGGGGCCTCCTCGGCGGACGTCCTCGACCGCTTCCGGGACGAATGCCCACCGCGGTTCGCCGGGCGTGGCGAGCGCCGCCTCGTCGTCTCCGTCGGGCGCAATGACGTGGACAAGCACGTCAGCGTCGCCCGCCACCGGCTCAACCTCGCGACCATCCTCGATGACGCGGCAAGCACCGGCATCGCGACATTCGTCGTCAGTCCGCCGCCGGTGACCGACGCCTCGACCAACGCCCTGCTCGAGGTCTTCGTCGATGCCCAGGCCGATGTGTGCTCGCGGCGCGGCGTCCATTTCGTCGACTGCTTCCGGCCATTGCTCGGTCACGACCAGTGGGAGTCGGATCTTGCCGCGGCCAAGGTCGCCGAGCACCCCGGTCAGGCGGGCTACGGCCTCATCGCCTGGCTCGTCCTCAACGGCGGCTGGCGGGAGTGGCTGCGGGTCTGATCCGCGCCTAGGGTGAGCCGCATGACTCGTCCTGTCCGCATCGGCGTCCAACTCCATCCGCAGCAGGCCGACTACGCCACGATCCGAGACGCCGTCGCCGCCGCCGAGGAGATGGGCGTCGACGTCCTGTTCAACTGGGATCACTTCTTCCCGCTGTATGGCGATCCCGACGGCCGGCACTTCGAATGCTGGACGATGCTGGCCGCCTGGGCGCAGCAGACCCGACGGGTCGAGATCGGCGCCCTGGTCACCTGCAACAGCTACCGCAATCCGCAGTTGCTCGCCGACATGGCGCGCACGGTCGACCACATCAGCGCCGGCCGGCTCATCCTCGGCATCGGGTCGGGCTGGTTCGAGCGGGACTACACCGAATACGGCTACGACTTCGGCACCGCCGGCGGCCGGCTCGATGCGCTCGGCGAGGCGTTGCCGCTGATCGAGGAGCGGTGGAAGACGCTCGTGCCGCCGCCGACCCGGAAGATCCCGGTGCTCATCGGCGGCGGGGGCGAGAAGAAGACGCTGAGGTTCGTCGCCCGGCACGCCGACATCTGGCATACCTTCGTCCAGGGGGCGGACCTGGCCCACAAGATCGAGGTCCTGCGCGGGCACTGCGCCCGGGAGGGGCGCGACCCGGCCGAGATCGAGGTCTCGGTCGGCGTGGGCGGGCGCGGACGTGAGGGGCGTCTGCCCGACCCGCCCGAGGTCGAGGGCCGGCCCCTGCGGGACCTCGGTGCCTCGCTGTTCACGATCGGGCTGGGCGGCCCGGCATACGACCTCTCGGTGGTCGAGCCCTGGCTCGCCTGGCGCGACGCCCTCAACGCCGGCTGAGCCGGGGCCCCGATCCGCGATCCCGTGGGCGCTTCGGTGGGGCAGTCCGCCGTCCGCGGGCAGAGACACGCCGTATGCCGTGCCTCGCCACGGCGTGTCTCTGCCCGCGGACTGTGCTCGCGGGGCCGACGGCACCCGGGATACCAGCCCGGTGCGGTTCAGGAGGCGAGATCGAACGCCCGGGTGATCGTCTGGTCGAGTGTCCCCGAACGTGCGTCCACCGCGTGCACTCGCAGGGCGACCGGCCACAGTCCCGGTGTCGGCGCCGGGGGCAAGGTCACGGCATACGCGCCCGTTCCGTCGGCTGCAAGGCTTGCCGCGGCCCACGTGGCCGCATCGTCGTAGCTCACATCCAGCGTCGCCGCCGTGATCTGCGGTGGGCGAGACCGATCCACTCGGGTCAATCGCATCAGTGCCTGCCGCCCGCGCACGACAGTGTCGAGGCCGACTGGCACGTCGAACTCGGGCCGCAGCAGCGGCAGGGTGCGGCAGGGCTCCCCACCCGTCTGGCACCACCAGTCGCCCGGAGCGGGGTCGGTCGCGGAGCCGAGTGGGGCATCCCAGCGGGTGGATGTCGAGGAGGCCGGTCCGGAACCACTCGGCGTCCCGCCGGTGGTGATCGTGACCGCGACCCGGCTCGTGCCCGGCCACAGGTCGAAGACCGCCGCCGGCTCGCCCGCCCCGGTCCCCAGTGTGACGCCGTCTGCAGACACCTCCCAGGCCGAGGATTCCGAGGAGAAGGGCGACGGCAGACCGAGGTGCCCGTCGGCGTCGCCGAACGCCCCGGCGAGGACCGTCAGGACCGTTCCCGACACGCACGCGGGGCATATCACGGGCGGAACGAGGGCGTCCTCGCTCAGCACCGGGCCCATCGGCGCCCGACCCCACCGCCGGACCGGCGCCGGTCCCGTCGGCTCGATCGCGCGCCCGGCGAGATAGGTGTCCGCGAAGGTGCCGGTCGATCGGTCGACCCCTGTCACAGCGGACTCCAGCGAGGCCACATTCGCCGTCACCAATTCGGTGAAACGAGGGGCATCGGACACCCCGAACGAGGCCGCGAATTCCGGAAGATAGAACGTGCGCACGAGGAATCCGTCGACAACTCCTCGGTGATAGCGCTCCTGCGGGATCGAGGCGAGGTCGTCCCTCACGACGTGGTCGCCGACCGGCGCCACGAGCCGCCCGCCGAGATCCCGAACGAGTGAATACCGTTCGGTGGCGGCTCTGATCGGATGCAGGAGACCGAACGCCAGGAATGCCGCCACTCCCGTTCGAACCGGCCGGGTAGGAGTCACCAACAGGCGCCAACCGCTGCCCCCGGAGGCCAGGCCCGACGATCCGCCTGTCCGCGCCGCATCGAAGCGCCCGAAGGCGACAGCGACCAGGTCCTGATAGGTGGGTTCGTCCGCCTCGAAGCGCGCGGGGATGCGCGCGGCTCGGGCATCGATGGTCATCGTCGTCGGCCCGCAGACCCGGGTCTCCAGTGCGAACAAGAGGCGAGACTCATTGCGCTGCAAGCGATTACCCGTGAGCACATCGAGAGAGTACGTCCCTGCGGGCACGCTGACGCGCGCTTCACCCCGATAGAAGAACACCCACGAGCCGAAGCGAGCAGGATCGTCGACATTGACGAGGTAGCCGTATGCGCCGTCGCGGGCACCGTCCAACGGCCCGCCCTGGGCGTTGATCGCGCGAATGACAAGGGTGTGCATCGGCCACCGGGCCGGTCTCCCAGCCGTCCGCCGGGGCAGAACCGTCGGCCGCACCGACGCAACCCCGGCGAAGAGCAGGGTCGCGGGAGTGCGCGCGAGCGCCCGACCGAGCGCGGACTTGCTTGCGTCGGTGACGACGCCCGCTCCGGTCGTCCCGGCTCGCCTGGTCACCACGACGCCGGGGACCGGCGTGGGCGCCGCAGAATCGGCATACGCGATCGTGACCGGCAGGCCGGAGCGGGGCGCGGCAGCGAGCGACTCGACGTCGAACAGACCGGTGTCGAGCCGCGTGCCGAACACGGAGGCGAGGCGCTGCGGCACGGCATACGTGCCGGTGCCGGTGCCGGTGCGTTGGATGTGGAGTCCGCCTGTCGGGGGCACCGGCCCGGTGGTCAGTGTCGCCTCCCGCTCCGTCAGGACGAGGCTCGTCCCGTCGAGTGCGCGGATCAGTCGGACTGCGTCCGGTCCGTGGCGGGGCAGGAGCGACGGTGTGCGGGCCGCCGGGGCTATCGGTGTGCCGGCGGTCGGGGCCATCGGTGGAGCGGTGGTCATGCACAGGACCGCCATGGCGGATACGGTCAGGAGGATGAAACGGCGCAGGTGAGCCATTGGCGGACGGTAGTGGCCCGGGTATCAAGGGCACATCAAGCGAGCTGTCGATCGGTCAGTGTGGGGCCGGGTCGAGGACAAGCACGCACTGGTGGCCGGCCACCCGCGTCAGCAGGATGGTCGCGTCGGCCCCGGAGCGCACCTTGAGCTGGCGACGAAGCGCGTCCTCGTCCAGCCGCACCCCCCGCTTCTTGATGGTCAGGCCCGAGACGCCAGCCCGGCGCAGCCAGGCCCGGACCTCCTTGACCGTGAACGGCATCGCCTCCCGCACGGCATACCGGCGGGCGAACCCGAGGTCGTATGCCGCGTCCGCCGTGACATACCCCAGCCCCGGTTCCAGCTCGGTCCCGTCCGTCACCGCCGTCACCGCCCCGGTGAGCCCGGCGAGGCTGACCGCCCGGTCGGTCTCATAGAGCCAGCGCCCGATCGCGGACAGCCCATCGGTGGACGGCGCAACGGCCACCGCCTGGTCCTCGGTCACCGTGATCGGCGGGCCGGAGGCGCGAAGGACGCGCGCGCTCCGGCCGCCGGCGCGCACGAGCGGACCCCACCAGAGGGCGCACTCCAGGACGTCACCGCCATACGACGTCCATTGGGCCTCGGCTCCGCGGGGGAGGCGGTCGTGCGGGAAGGATGGGGAGAGCTTCGCCCCCGTCGCGGGAACCTCGGCGGCAATGGCCAGGACCGTGTCCCAGGTCGGCGAGAGGTCGCCGAGCCGGAAGACCCGCCGGGTCCGCCCCGCGACGTCCGCGACCCCGGGAGTCCGGCGGGCCGGATCGAGCCAGGCACCGATCCGGTCCCGCCCGGCTCCGGCGGGTGGGCGGAAGTCCTCGGCTCGGCCGACGCGGGCCCGCGAGTCCGGCCAGGGCCGGAGGTTGGTGTCGGCGATGGCGGCGGTGACGGGGTCGACGTCGACGCCGGCGACAGTCACGCCGAATGCGGCCAGCGCCATCGCATCCGACCCGATGCCGCAGCCGAGATCGTGGACGGTGGCGAGGGAGGCCTCGGCATACCGCTGAGCGTGGATCGCCGCGACCTCGAGGCGGGTCGCCTGCTCGAGGCCGTCCGGAGTGAACAGCATGCCGTCGGCGAACGCCCCGAACTTCACCCTGGCCCGGTCGCGCAGCCGCTGCTGGGTGATCAGGGCCGACGCGTGCTCGGCGGGCACACCCTGGGTCCGCAACGCGGTCAGGAGGGGGAGGGCGGCGGATTCGGCATACGGCGGGAGTGCCCCGAGCATCGCCCGGCCCTCAGGCGAGCCGAGCCAGCGCACCGCCGCGACATCCACGGGCGACATCCAATCAGCACCGGCGGGGCCCGCGATCGTCCGAAGGTCTGAATCTGGCACTCAAGTTGACCGAGTGCTAACCGCCGCATAGATTGAGATTGGCACTCTCGACATGGGAGTGCCAGCCCCGTGCACGACGGTCTCGACCCCCGCGACGGCGAGTTCGCTCCGGCACACCCCGTTCTTCCTCATCCGCAGTCGATTCAAGTGAAGGAGTCATCGTGTCGGTTTCCATCAAGCCGCTCGAAGACCGCATCGTCATCAAGTCCCTCGAGGCCGAGCAGACCACCGCATCCGGCCTCGTCATCCCGGACACGGCCAAGGAGAAGCCGCAGCAGGGCGAGGTTCTCGCCGTCGGCCCCGGTCGTATCGATGACAACGGCAACCGCGTCCCGCTCGACGTCAAGGTCGGCGACCGCGTGATCTTCAGCAAGTACGGCGGCACCGAGATCAAGCACGCCGGCGAGGAGTACCTCATCCTCTCGGCGCGCGACGTGCTCGCCGTGGTCGAGTGAGCAGCGCACCACACCACCTCTGAACGTATGCCGTGGGCTCACCCCCGCGGTCCCGCGGGACGGGGTGAGCCCACGGCATACGTCATGAACCACCACGCAAGACTGACGTTCAAAGGACACCAATGGCCAAGGAACTGGAGTTCAACGACTCCGCCCGCAAGTCGCTCGAGCGAGGCGTCGACGCCCTCGCCAACGCGGTCAAGGTGACGCTCGGCCCCAAGGGCCGCAATGTCGTCATCGACAAGAAGTGGGGCGCCCCGACGATCACCAACGACGGCGTGACGATCGCGCGCGAGGTCGAGCTCGAGGACCCCTATGAGAACCTCGGCGCGCAGCTCGCCAAGGAGGTCGCCACCAAGACCAACGACATCGCTGGTGACGGGACGACGACCGCGACGGTCCTCGCCCAGGCGATGGTCAAGGAGGGCCTGCGCAATGTCGCCGCGGGCGCGGCGCCGTCGAGTCTCAAGCGCGGCATGGACAAGGCCGTCGAGGCGCTCAACGACCAACTCCTCGCCAACGCCCGCGAGGTCGGCGGCAAGGAGGAGATCTCCTCCGTCGCCGCGCTCTCCGCTCAGGACACCAACATCGGCGAGATCATCGCCGAGGCATTCGACAAGGTCGGCAAGGACGGCGTCATCACCGTCGAGGAGTCCTCGACCGCCGAGACCGTCCTCGAGTTCACCGAGGGGATGCAGTTCGACAAGGGCTACATCAGCCCCTACTTCGTCACCGATCCGGAGCGGATGGAGGCCGTCCTCGAGGACGCCTACCTCCTGATCCACCAGGCCAAGATCTCGACGATCGCCGACATCCTCCCGGTCCTGGAGAAGGTCATGAAGACCGGCAAGCCGCTGGTCATCATCGCCGAAGACGTCGACGGCGAGGCGCTGTCGACGCTCGTCGTCAATAAGCTGCGCGGGACGTTCAATGCGGTCGCCGTCAAGGCGCCCGGTTTCGGCGACCGCCGCAAAGCGATGCTCCAGGACATGGCGACCCTCACCGGTGGCCAGGTCATCTCCGAAGAGGTCGGCCTCAAGCTCGATCAGGTCAGCCTCGACCTGCTCGGCCAGGCGCGCCGCGTCGTGGTGACCAAGGACAACACGACGATCGTCGACGGCGCCGGCAACGCCGACGAGGTCGCCGGCCGGATCAACACGATCAAGGCCGAGATCGAGCGGACCGACTCCGACTGGGACCGCGAGAAGCTCCAGGAGCGCCTGGCCAAGCTGGCCGGTGGCGTGTGCGTCATCAAGGTCGGCGCCCACACCGAGGTCGAACTCAAGGAGAAGAAGCACCGGATCGAGGACGCGATCTCGGCCACCCGCGCCGCGATCGAGGAAGGCATCGTCGCCGGTGGTGGCACCGCCCTCGTCCACGCGCTGCCCGCGCTCGACTCCCTCGGCCTGACCGGTGACGAGCTGACCGGCTCCAACATCGTCCGCAAGGCCGCGGCCGAGCCGCTGCGCTGGATCGCCGAGAACGCCGGAATCGAGGGCTATGTCGCGGTCGCCAAGGTCGCCGAACTCCCGATCGGCCAGGGCCTCGACGCGGCCACCGGCGACTATGTCGATCTCGTCGCCGCCGGGGTCGTCGACCCGGTCAAGGTCACCCGCTCCGCGCTGCGCAACGCCGCGTCGATCGCATCGATGGTCCTGACCACCGACACCCTCGTGGTGGAGAAGAAGGACGAGGAGCCCGCACCCGCGGCCGGCCACGGCCACGGGCACTGATGCTTGTTTGATCTGACTCCTCATGGCCGGGCGTGGTCCGCTGGCGCGGCCCACACCCGGCCATCGTCGGCGAACTTCGTCTGGATTCGACTCCTCATGGCCGGGCGTGGTCCGCTGGCGCGGCCCACACCCGACCATCGTCGGCGAATCCGCAGTGTTCTCCTGTGGGCGCGTTCTCCACTGCGCACAAACCGGCGCCGGCAGGCGGCTAACCTGTGCTGGCAGAACTTCCTCTGGGGACCAGGCGGTGGGCCGTATGACCGGAGAGCGCCGGCTCCCGGAGGAGCGAGGTGTGGGGGCACGCGCCGGCATACGCCTGGCCCGGCACGCGGGCTGGGTCCGCGCCGAGGGCCCGGCCCGCCTGGTCGAGGAGGACGGCCTCGACCCCGTCGACCGCGCCCGGCGCGCCCGCGCCCGGTGGCAGTGGCGCCGTGACCACCCGCGCGAACCCGGATCGGCGCGCCTCGTCCTCGTCGTCGGCGTTCAACGATCCGGCACCAACCTGGTGCTTCGCGCCCTCGCCTCCCTCCCCGAGGTCGAGCCGTATGCCGAGAACGACCCCCGCCTGTTCACTCGCTTCCGACTCCGCTCACCGGACCTGCTCCTCGCCCGCGTGGGCGCGTCACGTCACGACGTGGTCGTCGTCAAGCCCCTGTGCGACAGCCACCTGACCGCGCACCTCCTCGACGCGGCCGCCCCCGCCCCGGGGACCACCCCCGCCCCGGCGGCCGCCCCCGCCACGGGGACCACCCCCGCTCCGGGGACCACCCCCGCTCACAACGCCCCCCCCGCTCACAACGCCCCCCCCGGCCACAACGCCCCCTCAACGCCCACGACGGGCGCCGCCCCCGCCCCTCGCGCCCTCTGGGTCTGGCGCGAACCCGACGCCCGAGCCCGCTCGGCGGTCGCGAAGTTCGGGCCAGTCAACCGCGACGTCCTTGCCCGGCTCGCCCGCAACGGTCTCGACGAGTCCTGGCAGGCCGGGGGGATGACTCCCGAGATCCTCGCCACTCTCCGCGACCTCGACCCGGCTCGGCTGACACCCCTCGATGGCGCGGCGCTCTTCTGGTGGGTGCGCAACACCCTCGTCCACACAACCGGTCTCGACGCCCGGCCCGACGTCACGCTCGCGCGCCACGAGGATCTCGTCGCCGACCCGGCCGGGGAGTGGGACCGGATCTGCGCGGCCTCCGGACTGTCCCCCCACCCCGACGCGGTTCCATCCGTCCGCCTCCCGCCCGTCCGCCGCCCCGCTCGGCTCGACCTCGACCCGCGCGTCCGGGCCCTCTGCGACGACCTCTCCGAGCGCCTTCGTGAGGCCACTCGGGCCCCGACGGCGTGACCGTCGCCACCGACCCGGACCGCAGCCGCGGCGGCGGCCTCGTCCGCCAGAGCGCAATCACCGGAATCGTCGCCATCGCCGGCGTGGCCAGCGGTTTCGCCCTCGATCTCGCCTGGTGGCACCGGCTCGGTCTCGGTGACGCGACCGACGCCGTCGCGCTCGCCCTCCGCCTGCCGGTCGCGCTCGCCGCAGTCGTCGTCGTCCTGGGCAGCCAGGTCCTCGTCCCGACGTTCACGACCTGGTCCGCGACCCGCACCCGCGCCGAGGATGCCCGTGCCACCGCCGGCGTGCTCGTGTGCTTCGTCGCCGCTGCCGCCGCGCTCGCTCTGCTCATCGTCCTGGGCGCGCGTCCGCTGATGTATCTCCTCTCCCCGGACTGGTCCGCCGCCAAACTCGACGCCGCCGCCGCCCTGACCCGGGTCCTGGCGGCCTACGTCCCCTGCCTCGCCGCCGCCGAGGTCTTCCGCAGCTGGCTCACCGCGCGCCTCGTCATCGGGCCCCCCGCGATGATGTCCCTGCTCCTCAACGTGACCGGGCTCCCGATCGTCGTGTGGGGCCCCGCCCAGATCACCACCGTCGGCATCGCCTATCTCGCGGGCGCCCTCGTCCAGGTCCTCGCCATGGCGGCCATCGCCCGGCACCACGGGTGGACTCCCGCCCGACCGTCGCTTCGGGACCCAGCCGTGCGGCATACGCTCGCCCTCGCCGTGCGGCCGGGCGTGGGTGCCGGCATGAACCCCCTCATGCGCCTGATCGAGGGCATCGTCGTCAGCTTTCTTCCGGTGGGTTCGGCGACCTTCATCCACTACGGCAATCGCCTGACCAGTGCACTCGGCGGCACCGTCGTCTTCCGCTCGGTCATGGTTGCCCTGGTTCCGCGCCTCGCGGGCGCCGCGGCGGCTGGCGACGTCCGATCCCTGGCCGACCTGACCCGACGCGGCGTTCGGCTCCTCTCCTATCTGTCCGTGCCGATGACGACCCTCGGGGTCGTCCTCGCGCCTGCCGTCACCACGCTCGTCTTCGGGCTGGGCGGGGCGGCCGGGTCCTCCCGGCTGGGGTGGCTGATGGCGATCTATGCCCTCAGCTTCGCTGGATCGGGCCTCCAGCGGGCGCTCCTCGCGCCGTTCTATGCCCTCCGGGACACGCGCACGCCACTGCGCAACACGGCATACGGCCTGATCGCCAACGCGGGACTGCTCCTCGGGCTCTATCCGCTCGCCGCGGGCTCGCCCGACGCCATCGCCGTGGTCCCGGCCGCCTACACCATCGCGCAATATGTCAACGTCGTCCACGCCTGGTGGCGGGTCCGTCGGCTGCCGGGACTGGCCGCGACGGGGTCGGCCCGCGCGGTTGCGGGTAGTCTGCTTCCCGGACTTCTCGGTGCCGGGACCGCCTGGCTGGTCCTGTGGACGGGCGGCCGCCCGCACCAGGGTGTCGTGGTGGTCCTCGCCTGCGTCGCCGGGGTGGGGGTCAGCGCGGGGCTCGGCCTCCTGGCACTACGTCGTTCCCCCGCCCGGTGGGCGATTTCCGACGATCCCTGACCGACTCATCGACGGCCGCCCAGCGGCCAGGAGGAACCCGCACGTGGAGACGATCCGGCGTTCGCTCACCCGTCCGGGGCGCGCCGACGAACGCCCCGCGACCACGCCGATGGCCCTGCTCGCCGGCGCGCTCATCGGGGTCGCGCTGACCGTCTATTCGACGATCACCCTGTATGCCGATGTCGCGCGCCCCCTCGTCGCCCTCCCCGCGGCGATCGTCCTCGCGGTCGCCCTGACGATCGTCGCGCTCAACGACCTCGAGACGTTCGTCCTCATCGCGATCGCCATCCGGTCCAGTCTCGATGTCTTCAAGGGCGCCGATCACGCGACCAGTCCCAGTGCCATCCTCGGGTTGCTCCTTCTCGGACTCGGCGGGCTCTGGCTGGTCAACCGCCGGATGAAGCTCGGGGACGCCATGCCGGCCTCCCGGCTGGGGAGCGCCTTCGTCGCTTTCGCCGGCGTCGCCGTTCTCGGCATTCTCACCTCCCCGACCCCGCGCATCGCCCTCGCCGAATGGTCGCGAATCGCCAGCATCGCGGTCGTCTTCCTCATCGTCGAGCAGTTCGCCGCCCGCGGGGCAGGGATGGGCCGCTTCCTCGCCGCCATCGGTCTATCCGTTCTCGTCCCGTCGGCATTCGCGATCTGGCAACTCGGCACCGGCTCGGGCCTGCGCGTCGCCGGAGGGTTCCACCGGATCACCGGCACCTTCGTCCACAGCAACCCACTCGCCTACTTCGCCGTCTTCGCGTGGTTCCTCATGCTCGCCGCCTATCCGGTCGTGCGGGGCACACCGCGGCACGGAGTCGGCGTCGTCCTGGTCCTGACGACCGGGCTCATCCTCTTCTCTTTCACCCGCAGTGCCTGGCTCGTCGCCGTCATCGGTTTGCTCGTCCTCACCTTCCGGCATCGCTCCTATGTCGCGGTCGCCATCGGCTGCGCGCTGCTCGTCCTGGTCGCCGTCAGCCCTCCGGTCCAGTCCCGCTTCGCCGACCTCGAGACGGCGTCCCAGGTCTCGGGCAAGCCGGCGAACTCGCTGTCGTGGCGGATCGACTACTGGAAGCAGTCGCTCGAGATCGCCGAGCCCAGCCCGATCGCCGGGGTGGGCCTGCGCACCGTCGCGACGACGACGACGGCGGCCAAGCAGCCGCACAACGACCTGGTCCGAGCCTATGTCGAACTCGGCATACCGGGACTCCTCTCCTATGTCGTCCTCCTCGCCCTGATGGTGTGGGGCAGCCTGACGGCGGCCGTCGACGCGAGCCGCCGACGCCTCGGTGGGCTCGAACGTGCCGTCACCGAGGCGGCGTTCGTCACGGCCCTGGGGGTCGCCGTCTTGAGCCTCGTCGCCAACCTCATGTCGCAGGTCGTCGTCATGATGTATGCCGTGACCCTCCTCGCCCTCTCCTCCGGTGCCTATCTTCGCCGTCGGCGCCTCGACGGCGCGGCCACCGGGCCCGCCGAGGGCTGAGTGTGCGCGTCCTCCACGTCGGCAAATTCCTGCACCGCCGGGGAGGGGCCGAGGCCCATCTCCTCGACCTGGCGGACCTCCAGCGTGCCCGGGGGGACGAGGTCGCGTTCTTCGGGATGACCCATCCCGACAACCCCCGGCTGCCCTTCGAGCGCCACTTCGCGCCGTATGCCGAGTTCGACCCGCCCCCTGCCGGCCTCCGCGCGCGAGCCGGTCTCGCCGGCCGGATGGTGTGGTCGCCGGCCGCGGCCCGGGGGATGCGAGCGGTACTCGCGCGGTTCCGGCCCGATGTCATCCACCTCCACAACATCTATCACCAGCTCTCGCCGTCGGTGATCGCCGCGGGCCGCCGGGCGGGCGTCCCCATGGTGATGACCGTCCACGACTACAAACTCGCCTGCCCGACGTATCGCTTCCTCGACCACGACCGGATCTGCACCGCGTGCATCCACGGCGGCCTGCGCCAGGCCGTCCGCCGCCGCTGCCGCGACGGCAGCCTCGCCGCGAGCACGATGGCCGCCATCGAGCTCGGCACCCATCGCCTCCTGGGGGCGTATGCCGCGGTGGCCACCTTCGTCTGCCCAAGCAGCTTCGTGCTCGACCGGCTCACGGAGGCGGGGGTGTTCCCCGATCGGCTGGTCCACGTCCCCAATTTCACCCCGCTCGAGGTCCCCCGCCGCTCCGGCGCCGGCCGGGGTGTCGCCTATGCGGGACGGCTCTCGCCCGAGAAGGGCGTCGACGTCCTCATCCGGGCCGCCGGCCTGATCGACGGACCGGCGGCCGGCGGAGCGGTCCTCGACATCATCGGCGACGGGCCTGAGCGATCGGCGTTGGCTGCCCTCGCCGACCGGGTCGCGCCCGGCCGGGTCCGCTTCCACGGCCGGCTGGCCGCCACGGACGTGCACGACGTCGTCTCGGCAGCGCGCGTCACCGCGCTGCCGGCACGGTGGCTCGAGAATCAGCCTCTGGCGGTGCTCGAGTCGTTCGCCGCCCAGGTTCCGGTCATCGGGAGCCGGCTGGGCGGCATACCGGAACTCGTCGTGCCGGGGGAGACGGGCACGCTCGTGCCGCATGACGACCCGGTCGCCCTGGCCGGGGCGCTGCGCGCCTATCTCACCGACCCGGACAGGTCGGTTCGCGAGGGCGCCGCCGCGCGGGCGTATGCCGAGTCCCACCACGCCCCGGCGGCCCACCTGCGCAGCCTGGACGCCGTCTATGCCGCCGCCATCGCCGCTCTGGGCGGCGCGGGAGCCGCGGGATGAGGGTCGCGATGATCGGGCTGCGCGGTCTCCCCGCGACCTACGGCGGCGTCGAGAAGCACGTCGAGGAGCTCGGCTCCCGCCTGGCGGCGCGCGGGCATGAGGTGACGATCTATTGCCGCTCCGCCTATTCCACCGCCGGCGTCGACGTGCCGCCCGAGGCGGCCTACCTCCCGCCGATGGATGGCGCACTGGGGCACTACCGGGGGATGATCCTGCGCAATCTGCCGACACCGGGCGGCAAGCACCTCGAGTCGGCGGTCCACTCTGCCCTCAGCGCGACGCACACGACGTGGTCGCGGGCCTATGACATCGTCCACTTCCACGCGATGGGTCCGGGGCTGTTCTCGCCGATCCCGCGCTATCTGTCCGATGCGCACGTCGTCCAGACCATCCATGCGCTCGACGATGAGCGGGCGAAGTGGTCCGTGGCGGCACAGACGACGCTGCGGCTGGGGCGGGCCCTGTCGACCACCGTCCCCCACGAGGTCATCGTCGTCTCCCGTGAGATCGCCCGCGTCTATCGCGAGCGGCACCACCGCGAGGCGACCTATATCCCCAATGGCGCGCCCCGGGTGACGCCCGAGCCGCCCGGCCGGACGCTCGCGCGGCTCGGCCTGACTCCCGGCGACTATGTCGTCTTCCTGGGCCGGCTGGTCCCCGAGAAGCAGCCCGATCTGCTCGTGCGTGCCTTCGCCGGCATTCCCGGAGACACCCGGCTCGTCGTCGTCGGGGGCTCGTCCAACACCGACGCCTTCACCCGCGCGGTGCGCCGGCTGGCGCGACGTGATCCTCGGGTCGTCCTTCCCGGCTATCTCTTCGGGCGCGATCTCGCGGAACTGATGACGTCGGCGGCCGTCTTCGTCCAGCCGTCCACCCTCGAAGGGATGCCGATCACGATTCTGGAGGCCGCGGCATACGGCCGGCCGGTGGTCGCCAGCGACATCCCGCCGCATCTCGAGATCCTCCGAGTGAGCGGCCCCGGGCACCGGATCTTCCGGCGTGACTCCGCGTCCGCGCTCACCGACGCGATCATCGCCGAGTTGGGTGATCCGGCCGCGGGGCGGCGCGGCGCGGCAGCGCTGCGGACGGACGTGCTGGCCCGATATGACTGGGATGCGGTGACCGACGAGGTGTTGTCGGTGTACGCGGCTACCCTCGCTCGCTGAAAGGAGGCGGTCATGGATCCCTGGCTCGTGGCCGGACTCGGCAACCCCGGCAGTCGGTATGCCGCCAATCGCCACAACATCGGCGCGCACGTGGTCGCCGAACTCGCCGCCCGTCACCGGGTGACGCTGTCGCGTCACAAGGGGGGCGCGACCGCGGCCAAGGTCGCCGTCGGGCCCGAGCGGGTCCCGGTCATCCTCGCGGTCCCGACGTCGTTCATGAATCTCTCGGGGGAGCCGGTGCGCGATCTGGCGCGGTTCTACAAGATCCCGCCCGAGCGGATCGTCGTCGTCCACGACGAACTCGACATCGACTTCGGCCTCGTGCGCCTCAAGCTCGGGGGCGGCGAGGGCGGTCACAACGGCCTGCGTTCGGTCAGCGCGCTGCTCGGGACCCGCGACTACCATCGCGTTCGGGTCGGCATCGGCCGACCGCCGGGACGGATGGACCCGGCGGACTTCGTCCTCCGGGACTTCGGTGCGGCCGAGCGGCCCGAGATCGCGGTGTCCGTCGTCGAGGCCGCGGACGCTGTCGAGGACGTGGTCGTCGACGGCCTCCCCGCCGCGCAACAGCGCCACCACGCGCCGGGGGCGGGCCGATGAGCGCGCCGGCCGAGGCCCACCTGGCGGGACTTCTCGACGGGCTCGGCGAGGCCGCGGAGGTCCGCGCCGCGGTCGCGGTGCTCGTGGCGTCGGACGGGCCGACGGAGGTCGCGCTCCCACCGGGGATGCGCGCCCCACTCCTGGCTCTGGCCGGGCCCGAGGCGGCGACGACGCTCGTCGTCTCGGCGACGGCCCGGGAGGCCGAGGACCTCGCGGCCGCGCTGGGTGCGCTGCTGCCGGCCGATGCCGTCGCGACCTTCCCGAGCTGGGAGACGCTTCCCCACGAGCGGCTCTCACCCCGCAGTGACACCGTCGGTCGCCGCCTCGCGGTCCTGCGTCGCCTCGCCCATCCCGACCCGGACGACCCGGCCCTGGGGCCGCTTCGGGTCGTCACCTGCTCGGTGCGGGCGTTGCTGCAGCCGATCGTGCGCGGGCTGGGCGACCTCGTGCCCGTTGCCCTGCGCGCGGGTGACCAGCGGCCCCTCGGCGAGGTCGCCGAGGCGCTGTCGGCCGCGGCATACGCCCGGACCGACCTCGTCGAGCGGCGAGGCGAGTTTGCCGTGCGCGGCGGCATCCTCGACGTCTTTCCCCCTACCGAGGAGCACCCGTTGCGGGTGGAGTTCTGGGGCGATGTCGTCGAGGAGATCCGCTGGTTCAAGGTCGCCGACCAGCGCAGTCTCGAGATCGCGCCGCACGGGCTATGGGCGCCGCCGTGCCGGGAGGTGCTGCTGACCGACGAGGTGCGGGCGCGAGCCGAGCGGCTCGCCGACCAGCTTCCCGGGGTCGGCGAACTGCTCCACAGGGTCGCCGAGGGGATCGCCGTCGAGGGCATGGAGTCCCTCGCGCCCGTTCTCGTCGACGGGATGGAAACGATCCTCGACGTCCTTCCCGCCGGGAGCGCGGTCGCGCTCGTCGACCCCGAGCGGGTCCGGGCGCGAGCCCACGATCTGGTCGCGACGAGCGAGGAGTTCCTCGACGCGTCCTGGTCCAATGCCGCCGCCGGCAACGCCGTGCCGATCGACCTGCGCGGGGTGCTCGGGAGCGCGTCCTACTGGAGCCTCGCTCAGGCGCGTGAGCAGGCCGACCTGCTCGACCTGCGGTGGTGGGTTCTCGGCGGCTTCGAGGTGGATGCGGAACTCGACGACTTCGGCGCGGACGCGCCCCCCGCGGCACGGATCTCGGGGGCGGACCCCACGGCATACCGCGGCAACACCGAGAAGGCCGTTGCCGACCTCGCCGCGTGGACGCACGAGAGTTGGGCGATCCAGATCGTCACCGAGGGCCACGGCCTGACCCAGCGGATCGGCGAGGTGCTGCGCGAACGCGGGCTCGCGGTGCGCGACGGCGCCGAACTGGTCCCGGGCGTCGTCACCCTCGCGGTCGGCGCGCTCGGGCGCGGATTCCTGCTGCCCGGTGCGCGGCTGGCGGTGCTCACCGAGGCCGACCTCATGGGCTCGACCGCCGCCGGTGGGGGATCGACGCGTGACATGCGGCGGATGCCCTCTCGCCGCCGCGCGCAGGTCGACCCGCTCCAGCTGCGACCCGGCGACTTCGTCGTCCACGAGCAGCACGGCGTCGGCCGGTTCGTGGAGATGATGCAGCGGACCGTGGCGGGGGCGACCCGTGAATATCTGGTGATCGAGTACGCCGCCTCCAAGCGGGGCCAGCCGGCCGACCGGCTCTTCGTCCCGACCGACCAACTCGACCTCGTCACCCGCTATGTCGGCGGGGAGGCACCGACGATCAACCGGCTCGGTGGGGCCGACTGGCAGCAGACGAAGGCCCGGGCCCGCCGCCACGTCCGGCAGATCGCCGCCGAGCTCATCCGGCTCTACAGCGCCCGGATGGCGACGACCGGCCATGCGTTCGGTCCCGACACCCCGTGGCAGCGCGAGCTCGAGGACGCCTTCGCCTATGTCGAGACCCCCGACCAGCTCTCCTCGATCGACGAGGTCAAGGCCGACATGGAGCGATCGGTCCCGATGGACCGGCTCATCTGCGGGGACGTCGGCTATGGCAAGACCGAGATCGCCGTCCGGGCGGCGTTCAAGGCGATCCAGGACGGCAAGCAGGTCGCCGTCCTCGTCCCGACGACCCTGCTGGTCCAGCAGCACTTCACGACGTTCTCCGAGCGGTATGCCGGGTTCCCTGTCATCGTCAAGGCCCTCTCCCGTTTCCAGACCGACAAGGAGGCGCGGCAGGTCCTCGACGGACTCGCCGATGGCAGCGTCGATCTCGTGATCGGCACCCACCGGTTGCTCGGTGCCTCGGTGACGTTCAAGGACCTCGGGCTCGTCGTCGTCGATGAGGAGCAGCGATTCGGGGTCGAGCACAAGGAACAGCTCAAGGCGATGCGGACGGCGGTCGACGTCCTGTCGATGTCGGCGACCCCGATCCCGCGCACCCTCGAGATGGCGGTGACCGGGATCCGCGAGATGTCGACGCTCGCGACGCCGCCGGAGGAACGCCATCCGGTTTTGACGTTCGTCGGGGGCTATGACGAGAAGCAGATCACCGCAGCGATTCGACGGGAGCTGCTGCGCGACGGCCAGGTCTTCTATGTCCACAACAAGGTCTCGACGATCGAGAAGGCGGCGGCGCGTCTGCGCGAGTTGGTGCCCGAGGCCCGGATCGAGACCGCCCACGGCAAGATGGGCGAGCACAAGCTGGAGCAGGTGGTCCTCGACTTCTGGGAACGACGCTTCGACGTCCTCGTCTGCACGACGATCGTCGAGACCGGCCTCGATATCTCCAATGCCAACACGCTGATCGTCGAGCGGGCCGACCAGCTGGGTCTCTCGCAGCTGCACCAATTGCGCGGGCGGGTCGGGCGGGGCCGGGAGCGGGCCTACTCCTATTTTCTCTATCCGCCCGAGAAACCGTTGACCGAGACGGCGATCGAGCGGCTCCAGACCATCGCGAGCAACACCGATCTCGGGGCCGGGATGGCGGTGGCGATGAAGGATCTGGAGATCCGCGGCGCCGGGAATCTGCTCGGTGGCGAGCAGTCCGGGCACATCGAGGGGGTCGGCTTCGACCTCTATGTCCGGCTCGTCGGTGAGGCCGTGGCGGCCTTCCGCGGTGACGTGGAGGAGGAGCCGGTCGGGGAGCTGAGCATCGAATTGCCCGTCGATGCCCACCTGCCGCATACCTACATCCCGGGTGAGCGCCTGCGGCTGGAGGCCTACAAGAAGCTCGCCGCGGTCACGAGCGACAGCGAGTTGGCCGAGGTCGAAGCCGAGCTGATCGACCGTTATGGCGCGCTGCCCGAGCCGGTGTCCAACCTCGTCGCCGTCGCCCGGTTGCGGGTGCTGGCGCGCCAGGCGGGTGTCTCCGAGATCGCCGTGCAGGGCACGGTCGTGCGGTTCGCGCCAGTGACGCTGCGCGAGAGCCAGGTGCTGCGCCTCCAACGGCTCTACCCGAAGTCGCTGTATAAGGAGGGAGTCCGTAACATGCTGGTGCCGAAGCCGATGACGGCGCGCGTGGGCGGCAAGCCCCTGCGTGACCTCGCGGTGCTGGACTGGGCCGCCACTGTGCTGCGCTCGGTGCTGCTCGATCCGATCGACGTGAGGAAGGAACGACAGTGACACGATCACTGCGCGGGGCGCTGACCGCGGCCACCATCGGAGGCACGCTCGTGCTCGGAGGGTGCGGCTCCGGGATCGGCGGTGCCGATGTCGCCGCTCGCGTGAACGGCCACGACATCTCCGAGGCCACGGCCCGGACGACGGCTGCGCAGATCAACGAGGCCTTCGACCTACAGCAGCCGCTGACGACCGGCCAAGCGGCCACCTGGCTGGTCAAGGCGCCGTTCATCCTGGACGTGGCGCAGGCCAAGGGGCAGCCGGTCCCCGCTGCCGCCGCCCGTGAGTCGCTGACCAAGGTCGACCCGTCCGATGCGACGGTCGAGGTGGTCCGGGCCAACTACGCGCTCTATCAGATGGAGCAGACCGACCCGACCATGATCGACCAGGTCATCGCCGAGTTGAAGAAAGCCAAGATCACGGTCAATCCGCGTTATGGCCGCTTCGACGCCGCCACCCTCGAGATGGTGCCGGTCACGCCCAACTGGGTCGTTGGCCAGCCCTGAGCCCGGCCCGCACGCGCTTCGCTCCGAGCCAGGGCTGACGCTGCTGCTGACGAGCCCCCGCGTGCCCGCCGGACTCCTCTCCCGCGACGCCTGGCACGCGGTGGAGGGTGCGGCATACGTTCTCGGGCGCGACGACGACCAGCCGCTCGTCGAGGCGGTCCGCGCATCGGGGATCGTCGTGACCCTGGCCGCGCCTGCCCACGTCCCCGACCTCGCCCGGGAGTTGGTGGGGACGGCGACCGAGGCGGCCGTCGTCTGGCTCGGCAGCGCCGACGGCGACCCCGGGCTGACCGACGCGATCGCGGCGGATGTCACCGCCCTCGGGTCACCGCCGGCCGTCGAGGTGCTCGTCGGCTCGTGGGACGTCCCTGGGGCGCGGCTGCTCGACGCGGTCGCGGTCATGGACCGCCTCCGTTCTCCCGGCGGGTGCCCGTGGGATGCGCAACAGACCCACACCACGCTCGCCCCGTTCCTGACCGAGGAGGCCCAGGAGGCCGTCGAGGCGATCGAGTCCGGCGACCGCGCCCACCTGGCCGAGGAACTCGGCGACGTCCTCCTCCAGGTGCTCTTCCACGCCCGGGTGGGGGAGGAGGACCCGCAGGCCCCCTTCGACATCGACGATGTCGCCGCAGGCCTGGTGGCCAAGCTTGTTCGCCGCCACCCCCATGTCTTCGCCGACAGCACCGCGAGCACCCCCGAAGAGGTCGAGGCCCAGTGGGCGGCGATCAAGGCCGCCGAGAAGGCCACCCGCCCCACCTGACCCACGCGCCGGCACTCGTCAATCCACTGCCGGTCGATTGTCCTCGCGGCGGAGATCCTCCGGTGCGACGCGGGCGGTCCCGTTGCGCAGGATCGCCAGCCGCCCCGGGACGCGCGGCACGGCGCGGTTGGCCCCCGAGATCCCCGCGTCCGATTAGGCTCCGCCCGTGTCCGCTCGCGTCTTCGTCGTCGGCGGGGCGAACCTCGACCTCGTCGCCCGCTCGACCGGCCCTCTCGTCCCCAACGCCTCCAACCCCGGCACCGCGCTCGAGCGCCCCGGCGGGGTGGGGCGCAATGTCGCCGAGAACCTCGCCCGCCTCGCCGTCCCCGTCGAATTGATCGCCGCCATTGGCAAGGACCGCGCGGGGGATGTCCTTCGGGACAACGCGGCCGCCACCGGCATCGGGCTCACCCACGCGGTCTCCACCCCCCTGCCCACCGGTCGGTATGCCGCTCTGCTCACCCACGAGGGCGAACTCGCCCTCGCGGTCAACGACATGCACGCGACCGAGTCCCTCGAACCGGACGCCGTGCGGCTCGCCCTGGCCGACCTCACCCCCGACGACCTGGTCGTCCTCGACGCCAATGTCCCGCCCCCGGTCGTCTCCGCCGTCGCCTGTGCCGTCCACGAGGCCGGCGTCCGGCTCATCGCCGACCCGGTGAGCGTGGCCAAGGGACCGCGGATGTGGGCGGCCCTCACCCCGCGCCCCTGGATGCTCACCCCCAATGTCGCCGAACTCCAGGCCCTCACCGGCCGCCCCCTGACACTCCGGGACATCCCCGCGGTCGCCGCTCCGCTCATCGCCGAGGGGGTCACCCACGTCTGGGTCAAGCTCGGCCCGACCGGCAGCGTCCTCGTCACGGCCGACGGCGGCGGAAACCCGACCGCCGTCGCCTTGGCCGCTCCGGTGGTCGAGGTCGCCGACGTGACCGGCGCCGGTGACGCCCTGCTCGCCGGCTTCATCCGCGCGTTGCTGGACGGACGTGCGGAGGGGGAGGCCGCGGCATACGGCCATGTCGTCTCGGCGCTGACGGTGGCGAGTGATCACACCGTCCGGCCGGATCTGACCCTCGATCTCGTCCGTCGCGCCGCCGCGGGAGGCACGCAATGACGCATCCACGGCTCCGCCTCACCGACGACGTCGCGCAGGCCCTCGCCACCGGCGCGCCCGTCGTCGCGCTCGAGTCGACGATCATCAGCCACGGCATGCCCTATCCCGACAATGTCGCGATGGCGCGCGAGGTCGAGGACCTCATCCGGACGGGCGGTGCGACGCCGGCGACGATCGCCGTGCTCGACGGCGTCCCCCGGATCGGCCTCGGACCCGACGACCTCGAACTCCTCGCCAGCGACCCCTCCGTCCTCAAAGTGAGCGTCCGGGACCTGCCCCAGGTGATCGCCACGCGGCGTCACGGGGCCACCACCGTCGCCGCGACGATGCGCTTGGCCGCGCTCGCCGGCATCCGGATCTTCGTGACCGGCGGTCTCGGTGGGGTGCATCGCGGCGGGGAATCGACGATGGACGTGAGCGCCGATCTGACCGAACTCGGGACCACGGATGTCGCCGTCATCAGCGCCGGCGTCAAATCGATTCTCGACATCGGGCGCACCCTCGAGGTGCTCGAGACGCTCGGGGTGCCCGTGGTCGGGTTCGGGACTGACGAGTTCCCCTCGTTCTTCTCGCGCACCTCCGGGCACCGGGTGCCGATGCGGCTCGACACCGTCGACGAGGTCGCCGCGCTCATGCGGGCCAAGTGGGATCTCGGCCTGCACGGAGGGATCTCGATCGCCAATCCCGTTCCGGCAGAGGAGGAGATCCCCCCGACCGAGATGGCCGCCGTCATCGACCGGGCGCTCGCCGACTGCGCCGGGCGGGGCATCACCGGCAAGGACATCACGCCCTATCTCCTCGCCCGCGTCGTCGAACTCACCGACGGCGCCTCACTGCGCACCAATATCGCCCTGGTCCGCAACAACGCCCGGGTCGGTGCCGCGCTGGCCCGCGCCTGGTCCGCGCGATGACCACGCGGCGGCGTCCGAGCCTCGCCGGTGCCCTGCGCCTGACGTATGCCGCCCTCGCCGTCGCCGACACCACCCTCGCCGGCGTTGGCGGCCACCACGCCGATCGCGCCCGCGTCGTGACGAAGTCCCTCCTCATGCCGCTCCTCGCCGCGTCGTTCGCGACCGACGCGCGGTCGCGGAGGTCGGCGCTGCGGCATACGACCGGTGTCGCGCAGGCGTGCGCCTGGGTCGGCGACGTCGCGCTGCTGCGGACGGGATTCGTGCCGTTCGCGACGGGGATGGGGGCATTCGCGGCGGGCCACGCGGCCTACATCCGCGGCTTCCGCGCGCATCGCCGCCCCGGCCGGCTCGTCGCCGACCCGACCGTCCGCGCGCTTGCCGGAGTGTATGCCCTGGCCGGCCCGGTCATGGCCTACGGCGCGTTCCGGCAGGAGCCCGCGATCGGCGTCGGCGTCCTCGCCTATGCCGCTCTGCTCACCACCACTGCCGCCTGCGCCGCCCGCCTCGACCCGGCCCTCGGCGTCGGCGCCCGTCGCGCGAGCCTGGCCGGGGCGCTGCTGTTCCTCGCCTCCGACACTCTCCTCGGGCTCGGCCAGTTCCTCCTCGAGGATCCGCCCGCCGCCCTCGGCGCCGCGGTCATGGCGACCTACACCGCCGGGCAGTACCTCCTCGCCGAAGGAGCCCTTCGCGCCCGCACCTGACCCTGCCGTCCTGGTGCAACGCGGGCGGCCTCGACGGCATTGAAGGGGGTGTGAGCACGAGCGTGAGCACGTCGTTCGAGGACCTCGTCGCGGCCCGGGCGCCCGCCCTGCTGCGGACCGCCGTCATGCTCACGGGCAACCGCGCCGACGCCGAGGATCTGCTGCAGACGACGCTCCTCCAGGCCCACCGGCACCGGGACGCCCTGGTGCGGATGTCCGCCCCCGCGGCCTACCTGCGCCGCATCCTCGTCAACGCCCACCTGCAGGGCCTCCGCGCTCGCGGTCGCCGCCCGACCCTCGCCCCGGCCCTCGACGACGCGCCCGCGCCCGACCCCGCACCCCCGCCCGCCCTCGGGGCCATGTGGCAGCACCTCACCACGCTGCCGCCGCGTCAGCGGGCCGTCCTCGTCCTGCGCTACTACGAGGATCTGCCCGATCGCGACATCGCGGACCTCCTCGGCTGCGGGGAGAGCACCGTCCGGTCCACCGCCTTCCGCGCGCTCGCCACCCTCCGCGAGCGCCTCGCCGACCTGCCGCCCGAGGAGTTGTGACCATGCCCAGCCTCACCGACGACGACCTCGACCGTATGCTGCGCGCCACCTTCGCCGCGCACGACCACCTCGCCGACCCCGACCGGGCGCGTCACCTCGCCGCCACCGTGGTCGACACCGTGGGTGCCGGCGGCGCCCGCCCGCGCACCCGCCGCTGGGTGGCCGGGCTCGCTGCCGCATCCGTGGTCGCGCTGGGGGTGGGCGCGGCCGCGGTCTGGAGCGATCGGCATACGAGCAACGCGGCGGCATCCTCGTCGACGACCGGCCGGTCATCGTCGAGCGCGCCCGTGGTGGCGCAGCGCAGTGCGCAGGAGCGGGCGCGGGTCGAGTCGCTCCGGGAGGCCGGACGTGCGCGCAACGAGGCGGTCGCGACCGAGGTCGTCGCCCGCCTGGTCGCTGACGCGCCACGGCCCCCGGGGGCCCGGGCCATCCCCGCCCGAAAGGGCGGCGACGATCTGATGACCTACTCCACGAACCAGGTCTATGCCGAGCGCTGGTATGCCGTCCCCGGCACCGCCGAGCAGACCCTCGCCTATCTGCGCGCGCACGTGCCGGCCGGCGTCACCGACCGAGAGACGGATCCGCAGTGGAACGACTACCCGGTTGGCCGCCTCCTCACCCTCGCCTATGTGGCCTCCGACAACCCGGGCCACACCACCCCCCTGCTCGACCTCAGCGTCATCGCGACGGGGTCCGGCCAGGTGCTCTATCGGATCCAGGCGGCGACCTCGTGGCGGGAGGCCAACGTCCTCTCGGCGCTGCTGCAGGAGGTGATCCGCGTCGACTACGAGATCGTCCACCTGCGGCCATCCGACCCGACGCGCACGGGCGCGGTGACCCAGGGGACGCTCACCGATGAGGCGTCGATCAGAGCGCTGACCTGGTGGCTGGGCGCGGCATACGGCCAACCGCAGTATCTCGGTCACTGTCCGTATCGCGGCGAGGCCCGCGATTCCTTCGTCCTCACGACGGCGCAGGGCGGGCGCATCTCCGTCCGCGCCGAACTCGGTTGTCCGCCCGTCGTGTCGGTCACGGCCACGGGCGGTGCTGGCGACACAGCGTGGCCGTATGCCGAGCCCCTCCTCCTCGCCGACCCCAGGGGTCTCGACGCGGTCTGGCGGGGCATCGCCCCGAAGTGACGCCTGTGTCCGAACGGAGGCGACCGCGGGCGTGTGAAGTTCGGCGCGGCGTCCGCGCGGCTGTCAGAGGCGTTGGTTAGGCTGGCGCACAGACATCCACCACCCTCACCAGGAGTTCGCCGTGGCCATCATCGAGGCAATCATCGCCCGCGAGATTCTCGACTCGCGTGGCAACCCGACCGTCGAAGTCGAGGTGGGTCTCGACGACGGCACCATCGGCCGAGCGGCCGTTCCCAGCGGCGCATCGACCGGCGCCTTCGAGGCCGTTGAGCGCCGCGACGGCGACAAGGGTCGTTATGGCGGCAAGGGCGTCGAGCAGGCCGTCGAGGCCGTCACCGAGGAGATCGCCCCGAAGCTCTATGGCTTCGACGCCACCGATCAGCGCCTCGTCGACGCCGAGATGCTCAGCCTCGACGGGACCGCCAACAAGGGCGAACTCGGCGCCAACGCCATCCTCGGCGTCTCCCTCGCCGTCGCCCGCGCCGCCGCCGACTCGGCCGGCCTTCCGCTGTTCCGCTATGTCGGCGGCCCCAACGCCCGCGTCCTGCCGGTCCCGATGATGAACATCCTCAACGGCGGCTCCCACGCCGACTCCAATGTCGACATCCAGGAGTTCATGATCGCCCCGATCGGCGCCGCCTCCTTCCGCGAGGCGCTGCGCTGGGGCGCCGAGGTCTATCACGCGCTCAAGGGCGTCCTCCACGACAAGGGACTCGCCACGGGCCTCGGTGACGAGGGCGGCTTCGCGCCCAACCTCGAATCCAACGCCGCCGCGCTCGACCTCATCCTCGAGGCGATCAAGAAGGCCGGTTACGAGCCGGGGCGCGACATCGCGCTCGCCCTTGACGTCGCGGCCAGCGAGTTCCACAAGGACGGGTCCTACTCCTTCGAGGGCGGCACCAAGAGCGCGGCCGAGATGATCGACTACTACGCCGGCCTCGTCGAGAACTACCCCCTGGTCTCCATCGAGGACCCGCTCAACGAGGACGACTGGGAGGGTTGGCACGCGATCACCGAGCGTCTCGGTGGCAAGGTTCAGCTCGTCGGCGACGACCTGTTCGTCACCAACCCCGAGCGTCTCGCCCGAGGCATCGCCGAGGGCACGGCCAACGCGCTGCTGGTCAAGGTCAACCAGATCGGCTCGCTGTCCGAGACTCTCGACGCCGTCGACATGGCCCATCGCGCCGGCTACACGTGCATGATGAGCCACCGCTCGGGCGAGACCGAAGACACGACGATCGCCGATCTCGCTGTCGCGACCAATTGCGGCCAGATCAAGACCGGCGCCCCGGCACGGTCCGAGCGCGTCGCCAAATACAATCAACTCCTGCGCATCGAGGAGGAGCTCGACGCCGCGGCCATGTATGCCGGGGCCGGCGCGTTCCCCCGCTTCGCCGCCAAGGCCTGATCCCCGCCGTGCCCACCGCCGCTCGCCGCCCGCCCGCCACCCGCCCCAAGGGGCGGGCCGGCGGTGAGCGCCAGCCTCCCCGTGGTCTGCCCCGGGTGCCGGCTCCGGCCGAGGAGACCGGAGCTCGCTCAGCCTGGTCGGTGCAGCGCTTCATGGCCATCGCTTCCGTCGCGCTGTTGCTCCTGGTCCTCCTGGGTCCGACGATGAAGACCTATTTCAGCCAGCGCGCCGACATCGCCGCGCTGCAGACGCAGGTGGCGGCACAGAAGGCCGATGTCGCGGCGATGGAGCACGAGAAGCAGTTGTGGAGCGACGACAGCTATGTCCGGACGCAGGCGCGCGAGCGCCTCGGCATGGTGATGCCCGGCGAGAAGTCCTATGTCGTGCTCGACGCGACGCCGACCATGGAGGAGAAGCTCGTCGAGCGGGCCAGCACGATCGCGGCGAGCCATCCGTGGTACGGCCAGATCTGGGAATCCGCCAAACTCGCCGACAACCCTCAGCTCGCGGCCGGTCGCTGACCGGCGGCGTGCGATCCCCTGCCAGTGAACCGGGCGAACGACCCGTCGCAGACGAGTCCCGCTCTCGATCCCGGGGACGTCGCCGTCGTCACCTGGCAACTCGGTCGTGAGCCGCGCGGCATCGCCGCGATCGCCCACCGGTGCCCGTGCGGCGCCCCCGACGTCGTCGCGACGATGCCCCGCCTGCCCGACGGAACCCCGTTCCCGACAACGTTCTATGCCACCTGTCCCCGGCTGACCGCGGCGTTGAGCGGGCTGGAGTCCGACGGGCTCATGCGGGAGTTCCAGGAGCGGCTGGCCGGCGACGCGGGGCTCGCCGCGGCATACGCCCGGGCGCATGACGCCTATCTCGCCGCCAGGGATGCGATCGCCGCGGACGCGGGCGTCGGTCCCGTTCCCGAGATCGACGGCGTGTCCGCCGGCGGCATGCCGCGGCGGGTCAAGTGCCTTCACGCCCTCGCCGGGCACGCGCTCGCCCGCGGTCCCGGCGTCAATCCGGTCGGCGACGCGACGCTCGCTCGCCTCGACCCGTGGTGGGAGCGGCACTCGTGCGTGGCCGCCTGCCGGGAGGACGGCTGACATGCGGGTCGGCGCCGTCGACTGCGGGACGAACTCGATTCGCCTCCTCATCGCCGACATCGATCCGGCCACGCGCGTCGTCACGGACGTGGTGCGCGACCTCGCCGTCGTCCGCCTCGGAGCGGGCGTCGATGAGACCGGGCGTCTCGATCCGGACCGGATGGCCGCCGCCCTCGCCATGGCCGGGACCTATGCCGCGCGCTGCCGCGAGTTCGACGTCTCGGCCGTGCGGTTCGTCGCCACCTCGGCCTCCCGGGACGCCGCCAACGCGGCGGAATTCGTCGCCGGGGTCGAGGCCGCTTTCGCCGACTCCGGGATCGGTCCCGAGGTCATCACCGGTGCGGAGGAGGCGCGGCTCTCCTTCCTCGGTGCCACCGGCGATCTCCGGTCGGCTCTCCTGCCCGAGCCCTATCTCGTTGTCGACATCGGCGGGGGTTCCACCGAATTCGTCCGTGGGCACGACCGCGTCGAGGCCGCGGTCTCCCTCGACATGGGCTGCGTCCGGTTCACCGAGCGCCACCTGCGATCCGACCCGCCGACGCCGGCGGAGATCGCCGCCGCTCGCGCCGACGCCGGCGCGCTCATCGCCGAAGCGGCGACTGCAGTGCCGTTCGACGGCCTCGGGACCCTCGTCGGTCTCGCCGGGAGTGTCACCACGGTGACGGCCCACGCACTGGGGCTCACGGCATACGACTCCACCCGGATCCACCTCGCGACGCTGCCGGCGGGGGTGACTCGCGCAGCCGCGCGTGACCTGCTGTCGCGCACCCGGGGCGAGCGGGCCGCCCTGCCGTTCATGCACCCCGGCCGGGTCGACGTCATCGGGGCGGGTGCGCTGATCTGGGACGCGATCGTCGAGGCGGTGGTGGCGCGGTCCGGGCAGCTTCCCATCGTCACCTCCGAGCACGACATTCTGGACGGGATCGCGTTGTCGCTCGTCCCCGGCGTCGTCGCCTCGGGTGACGGGGACGGGCCGGTCAGTCCACACGCCCCTGGATGAGGCTGGACACGCCGTACCACGTCAATCCCATGACGATCTCGGCCGCCATCTCCGGCGGCACATCGTCGCGATCGGCCCGCCAGATCGAGATGCGTTCGCAGGCCCCGATCAGTCCTTCGATGGCGCCCGCGAGAAGTGGCTGGGACAGGCCCTGCAGCGCGGGGAACTGGCTCATCGCGAGCAGCACGCTGGCGGTCTGCGCCTCACGGGCCTCGTCGATCGCGAGGGAGCCGATGCCGCCCTGCCGCATCAGGCTGCGCCAGCCGTTGCGGTGCTGGTCCATGACGGTGAAGAACGCCACGAGGCCGGCCCGGTAGCTCGCCTTGAGCGACTTCTGGCCTTCCGCCGACCTCCACGCGGCGACGATCGTGTCCTTGAGTTCGTCGCGGGCGTTCTCGATGACCGCGGTGAGCAGGCCCTCCTTGGACCCGAAGTGGTCATAGATGACCGGCTTGGTGATTCCCGCCGCGTCGGCGACCATCTCCATGGTCGTGTTGGCGAATCCGTGCTCCCCGAAGATCCGCTCGGCGATCGAAACGATCTGCCGCTCGCGCTCGAGCCGGCTCAACCGGGGTCCACGCGGGGATCCGGGCAGGGGGCCCCGGCGTCCCCGGCGGGCGACGGGTGGCGAGGTGGACGGCGCTGACATGACGGCTCGAAGGTCCTTCCAGATGGCTGCGCTCAGCATGGCACGCGTGCGGAGTGCTGTCGTGCTGGCGAGCCTTCGGGCCGCCTCGGCCGCATCAGGGCAGGATCACCGTATGCCGTGCCCCTGCCCGTGGGTGGACCGGTTCCACCCGGCGGGACCGCTGTCGACGTCTACAACGGTGTGAGCATGGAGCCGGACTTCGAGGCGTTCGTGCGCGCCAGCCACCGCCCGCTGCTGCGCGCCGCCATCCTGCTCACGAGTGACCATCACCACGCCCAGGATCTGGTCCAGGAGACCTATGCGCGGGTCGCGCAGCGCTGGCCGGTCATCGTGCGGCAGGGCGGCGACCCGCTGGCCTACTCCCGGACCGTCCTCTATCGCCTCGCGGTCGACCGCTGGCGCGCCCGCGGCCGTCGGCCCGAGTCGCCCACCCCCGACCTCGAGCCGTATGCCGCATCCGTCCCCCGCCCGACCGGCCCCCTGTCGGCAGGGGTCGCCGAAGACCGGGTCGTCCTTCGTCAGGCGCTGGCTCGCCTCACGCGTCGCCAGCGCGCAGTCCTCGTCCTGCGCTATTGGGAGGACCGGACCGAGGTCGAGACGGCCGCCCTGCTCGGGTGCTCTGTCAACACGGTGAAGTCGCAGGCCCGGCACGCACTCCGCCGGCTTCGGGAACTCGCGCCAGACCTGCTGGCCGACTTCGCGCCGCAGAGTCGAGTTCAACCGCCGCCGGCAGCGATGACGGAGGCGAGTGCTGCCGGCCGTGCGCCGGCAGCGCGGCCCGCACCGGCGAGCCCAGGCACCGTCTGCCACCCCGACCCGCCGGCCACGCGAGGGGAGACCCGATGATGACACGACTGCGGGAGGCCATGCGGGCCGCCACCGACCTCGATACCTGGGCCGACGCGGACGCCGAGCCCGGCCGCTGGGCCGGCAACGGGCCGGAGCCGGACGCCCGGGCGATCGCCGGGGCGGCGTGGCGGCGCGGCATACGGCGACGCTGGCGCGCGCGACTGGCGGGTGCCGGGGCCACGGTGGTCGCGCTCGCCCTCCTCTTCGTCGCCGTGACGGGGGGCGTTGACCTCGGCCGCCGGTCGCAGCCGCCTGCGGGCGACGACGGCGGACGGGGCGCTGCCGTGGGGGTCTCGGCCTACCCCAAGCGGATCGGCCCGAGCCTCATCCCGCCCCGGCCGTTGCCGGCGCGACCCGGTCCCCTCGCAGGACTGTTCCAGGGCAACACGGGCTGGCCATGGCAGGACGGGGCGGGCGGTTGGCTTGGGTTCGACGCCCAGGGCCACGTCTGGCGATTGCCCCACATGAGTCGCACAGGCGTCTATCCCGCCCTCAGTGACGACGGCGTCTGGCTCGCGACGATTCCCAGTGCGACCTCGGGCTGGGTCGTCCGCAACCTCGTGACCGGTGACGGTGCCTTCTTCCCGGTGACGAAGAGCCACGAGACGCGGCGGGGAGATGGCGTCATGCTCTATCCCGAAGGCGGGCAACAGTGGCCGCAGTGGTTCTCCCCGAGCGGGGACCTCATGGTCGTGGGCAACCAATCCCTGCACGAGGACTTCGTCGACCTGGTCCTCGGCCCGGAGGGGTCCATGACCGAGTTCACCGGCCTGCCGAGTTGGGGGGCCGGCTGGCTCGACGACCGGCGCTATCTCTTCCTCGAGCCGACCGATGCGACGAACTGCGCGAACGCGAAGGGCTGCCCCCTGACCCTGCGCGTCGTCGTCCTCGACACAACCAGCAGGGCGCGCACCGAGCAACGACTCGAGATCCCGGGAATCACCACCTCCACCGCACAGCCCTGGTTCGGACTGGGCCAGTGGACGCCACGGCTGAGCGCCGACCGGCGCACCCTCTGGCTCGCGGACGATGGGGGTGACGCGAGTGGAACGAGGGTGCTGCGCTTGAGCGTCGACTCGTCCGGCCGGGTCGCGCTGGCGAACGCGCAGCCGGATCAGCCGTATGCTGCGACGCTCGGCGACGCAATGTCCGCAGCGGACGGGCTCGTGCCCGTCGGTTCAGGCCCCGCCATTCTCGACGGAAACGCGCTCGTCGTCACCGATCGGACGCAGTGGAGGGCCGGCGGCGGGAGTCAGTCCTGGAAACACACGGCGATGCTCATCCACCCCACACGACACATCGGCAGTCTCCTCGTCGCTGCCGATGCATTCGCCGGCGAGGGCACCGGGTTCGCCACGCCCGACAACGTCCTCGGATGGTGGTGGCTGCATCTGGTCGCGGTGACCTTGCTCCTCGCGTGGGTGGGGATCGGCATACGACACCGGCGACGATCGCCGAATCCGGCCGCGGGAGCGGAGCATCCGCATAAGGTGGACCCGTCCCCGTAGCCCAACCGGCAGAGGCAGGCGACTTAAAATCGCCTCAGTGCGGGTTCGATTCCCGTCGGGGGCACCACGCGACAGGCAGGACCGTCAGTGCGTCCCGGGAACAAAAGCTGTGCACCATACGCTCCATCTGTCACCACGGGTGCCGCCGCGGCGCCCCGACCACGTCCTCTGGAGGGACTCACCCATGGCAAGCAACCCGGTGTTCGACCGGATCGACAAGGACGCCCGCACGGGGTATGCCGGTTTCGGCAGTGCGCCCGCGCAGCAGACGCCCTACCCGGGCGGCTACTCGGGGCAGGTCTCTGACCGGCACCTGCAGGATATGTACAACCGCCCCTCGGCGGGCCCCATCCAGACCGGCCGGGTCACGATGGACGACGTCATCATGAAGACGCTCACCCTCTTCGCGATCGTGGTCGGCGTCGGCGCCTTCGGCTGGATCATGTCCGATCAGAACCGCGCCCTCGGCCAGATGTTCTGGATGGGCGGGATGATCGGCACCCTCATCCTCGGCCTCGTCATCGCCTTCAAGAAGACGATCAGCGTCCCCCTCATCCTCGCGTATGCCGCCCTCGAGGGACTCTTCGTCGGCGCCGTCAGCAACTTCTTCAACGACTTCTATGGCCAGGGCCTGGTCAGCACAGCGGTCGTCGCGACGCTGGCGACCTTCGCCGGGATGTTCCTCGCCTTCAAGTTCGGCCTGATCAAGGTCACCGACAAGTTCCGGCGGATCGTCACGCTGATGATCTTCGGCTATGCGATCTTCGCTGTCGTCAACTTCATCTTCGCCATGGTCAGCAACACGCCGTTCGGCTTCGGCGGCACCGGCGGTCTGGGCATCGTCATCTCGCTGTTCGCGGTCGGGCTCGCTTCCGTCTCCCTCGCGCTCGACTTCGACGCGATCGACAGGGCGATCCGCAGCGGCGCCCCGCAGCAGTACTCCTGGCTGCTCGCTCACGGCCTCATCGTCACGCTGGTCTGGCTCTATATCGAGTTCCTCCGCCTCCTCGCCCGGCTGCGCGACAACTGACCCGCGTCCCGATCGGCGCCCGCCCGTGACGGCCCTGCCCGACGGGGTCGCGACCGAACTGACCCGCCTGGTCCGGCGGTGGCATCTGCTGCCGCTGGACCAGGCGGTCGCCTTCTCCCCGGCGCTCCGGGCGCTGATCGAGCGGTATGCCGCCCTCGTCCACCCCGACGTCGCCGTCCCCGACCTCGGACCCGCCGTGGTGGCGGACCAGATGACGGTCGTGACCTATGACGCTCTGCTCGCCGGCGTGCTGACGGCCGGCGTCGCCGAGGCCGACCTGGTGCGCCTGCGGCATACGCTCGCGGGTGGGTGACCACCTCCGTGGGGCGCCCGGCGGCGTGTTGCCACGACGCACCGCTACGGCGGCCTCGTCACGAGCCGTTCGCCGCCTCGGCTCCCGTATGCGCGGGCGGCGCTCCAGCGTCGTCGGCTCCGCCCGGCCGAGCCGAACTCGGTTCGCCTGCGTCCCGATCGACGGCGCCCGGCCCCGGCCCCATGCCCTCCGGCCGTCCGCCCACCGGCCCGCCCGCGATCCCTTCCGCCCGCGCGTCCGCCGGCTCCGCGCCCCCCGGCCCAACCCGCTCTGCCGGAACGGGAGCCTGGCCCCGTCGCAACCGCACCGCCCAGCGCCCGCGGGGACCACGGGCGGTGCCACCGACGTCGGTGCCACTGACCTCGGTGCCGGGACGACGCACGGCCGCTCCGGCGGCCACCGCCACCGGGGTGACCGCCTCGCCGCGGCGCGGCAGCGGCATACGGTCCGTGGCCTGCCCGGGGGCGGTCCAGATCCCGAGAGCAGCGCACACTGTGGGCAGCAGCACGGCCGCCACCCGCGCATATCCCGCCGGCGACGGATGGAACTGGTCCTTGCTGAACAGCACGGCCGGGCTCGTCTCGAACTCGGCCCCGAGCAGGTCGCCGAGCGACACCGTCCGCCCGCCGGCCTCGACCACCGCGACCGTCTGCGCCGCCGCGAGATCGCGGCTCCACCGCCGCAACAGTGCCTTGAGCGGGTGCGGGATCGGCTGCACCGTGCCGAGATCGGGGCAGGTCCCGACGACGACCTCGGTCCCGCCGCCGCGCAGCCGCCGCACGACGCCTTCGAGGTGGCGGACGGCCGTCGACCGGTCGATCCGATGGGTGACATCGTTCGCGCCGACCAGGATGAGGGCGACATCGGGCGCCCGATCGAGCCGGTCCAGGGCATTGGCGAGTTGCCGCTCCAGGTCCCCCGACTCCGACCCGATGACCGCCTCGTTGGTCAGCCGCACCGGCCGCCCGGTCAAGGCCGCCAGGCCGCCGCAGACGATGCCGCCGACTGTCTGCTCCCCGGTGTCGGCGCCCATCCCCGCGGCCGAGGAGTCGCCGAGCATGACGACGTCGATCGCGGTGCCGACGCCCGCGCCATACGTCCGGTCGTCGTCCGGTGCGCCGTCGAAGGGCCGCCCGACGATCCGCCGTGCGATCCGCGCCTCGACCTTGATCAGTCCATAGCCGAGTGCACCGAGCGCGCCCGCCGTCGCGGCCAGGCCTCCGCCGCCGTATGCCGCGGTCGCGGCGATGCGCCGGGCCCGTCGGGCTCGTCCCATGGTCGCCTCCAAGACTCGTGTGACAACAGGAACGCACGTCTGACGCCCATGCAACCCCCGTTCTGTCAGATAGACGCCGAAGAGGCCGCAAAGATTCACGCCGCGCCCGGGAATCCACACAATCGTGACCTTCCCGACACTTGGCCAGGCCGGGAGGACGTCCCGCGGGCGTCGCCGGCTGGTTACGCCCCTGTAACACGAACGTTTTAGCGTTCTCGGCGTGAACGGTCTCTTCGACGGCTATGCACCGACGCCGGCCACCTTTGACGAGATGTTCGACGGACCGATGGTGCGCTCCACCTACACCGCGATCTATACCACGATGCAGCGGCTGCGCCCTGACGAGGTCGCCTCGCGCGCGGACTTCCTCGCGAGCTCTTATCTGAACGAGGGCGTCACCTTCGACGTCGGTGGTGTCGAGAGTCCGTTTCCCATCGATCTCGTCCCGCGGGTCATCTCGGCCAGGGACTGGAAGACGGTGGAGTCCGGTGTCTCTCAGCGGGTCCGGACCCTCGAGGCGTTCCTCGACGATGTGTATGGCGCGGGCGCCGTCTTCCGCGACGGCGTCATGCCGCGCAGCGTGGTCACCTCGAGCCCCCACTTCCACCGGGTCGTCGCCGGAATCACCCCGCCCAACGGCGTGCGCGTCCATGTCTCCGGGATCGACCTCATCCGCGACGGCGACGGGCGTTTCCGGGTGCTCGAGGACAACGCCCGCATCCCGTCTGGCGTGTCCTACGTCCTGACCAACCGGCGGGTCATCTCGGCAGCGCTTCCCGAGGTGCTCTCCTCCCACCGCATCAAACCGGTCGACCGCTATCCCGAACGCCTCCTCGCGGCCCTGCGCGCCGCGGCCCCCGCGGGCATCACGAACCCGACCGTCGTCGTCCTCACGCCGGGGGTCTACAACTCGGCCTATTTCGAGCACGCTCTCCTCGCCCGGCTCATGGGGTGCTGGCTCGTCGAGGGCCGCGACCTCGTGTGTCAGTCCGGGCGGGTCATGATGCGCACGACCCAGGGGCTGCGCCCGGTCCACGTCATCTATCGACGCGTCGACGACGACTTCCTCGACCCGGTGTATTTCCGCAAGGACTCCCTCCTCGGGTGCGCCGGCCTGGTCAACGCCGTCCGTGCCGGGAACGTGACCATCGCCAACGCGATCGGCAACGGGGTCAGCGACGACAAGCTCGTCTACACCTATCTGCCCGACCTCGTGCGCTACTACCTCGCTGAGGACCCGATCCTTCCCAACGTCGACACCTGGCGACTCGAGGACCCGCGGCACCGCGAGGAGGTCCTCGACCGGCTCGACGAACTCGTCCTCAAACCCGTCGACGGCTCGGGAGGCAAAGGCATCGTCATCGGGCCACAGGCGAGCCGCGACGAGATCGAGATGATCCGCGCCAAGATCGTCGACGACCCGCGCGGCTGGATCGCCCAGCCGGTCATCCAGCTCTCGACCGTCCCGACCCTCGCCGGGGACATCGCCAGCCCGCGGCATGTCGACCTGCGCCCCTTCGCCGTCAACAACGGCGGCGACGTCTGGGTGCTCCCGGGCGGCCTGACCCGGGTCGCGCTCAAGGAAGGCCAGCTCATCGTCAACTCCTCCCAGGGCGGGGGCTCCAAGGACACCTGGGTCATGTCGGGCTCCGGCTTCGCCCGCGGCCAGGAACCGCCGACGGAACCGATCCGGGTGCGACCCCGGGTCGCGACGTCGACCGCGGTGGAGGGGGACGGCATACGGCCGGCGCAGCAGCAGGAACAGCAACAACAGCAGCAACAGAGCGGAGGTGTGCCGTGCTGAGCCGCATTGCCGAGTCGCTCTATTGGATCGGGCGCTATCTCGAGCGGGCGGAGGACACCTCCCGCCTCCTGGACGTCCACCAGCAACTTCTGATCGAGGACCCCCTGGTCGACCCCGAGGCCCAGGTCGACGGCCTGCTGGCCGTGATGGGAGTCGAGCCCGGCCCCGACACCCCCCGCACCTTCCCGACGGTCCTGCGGCTCCTGGCGTATGACGAGGCCTCCCCCTGCTCGATCGTCGCCTCCGTGGACGGAGCCCGGGAGGCGGCCAGACGGTCCCGGGAGACCGTCTCGACCGATGTGTGGGAGGCGGTCAACACCTTTTATCTCGCCGTCCGCGAGGGCGTGCTCGAGCAACTGCGCCCCTCGGAGGCGTTCAAGATGGTCCGGGAGCGGGTCGCCGTCATCAGCGGCATCACCGACGGGACGATGAGCCATGACGAGGGCTGGCTCTTCCTCATCCTCGGGCGCGCCCTGGAACGCGCCGACATGACCGCGCGGATGATCTCCTCGGCGGCCTTCACGACCAGTTCGCCATATGCCTGGCCGACGACGCTGCGGGCGTGCGGGGCGCATCACGCCTTCACCCGCTATTCACAGGGCAGCGTGTCCGACCGCAGCGCCGCCGAATTCCTCCTGCTCGACCGGCTCTTCCCGCGCTCACTGGTGCACGCGCTCAGCGAGGCCGAGCAGGCGCTCGCCGATCTCGATGCCGGCGAGCGGCGGGCGGGTGTCTCCGGAGATGCCTCCCGGGCCCTCGGCCGGGCGCGGGCCGCCCTCGAGTTCGCCCCTCTCGACGACGTCCTCGCCGACCTCCCCACGGCGATGCAACGCGTCGAGACGGCCTGCGCGGTGGCCGGGCAGGCGATCTCGGCTCGCTACTTCGAGGGGGCGGCAGCGATGCAGTGGCACGGAGGTGCCTGGTGAGCACACAGTTGAAGGTCGTCCACCGGACGGGCTACACCTATCCCGGTGGGGCGCACGCGTCCTACAACGAGGCCCGGATGACGCCCCAGTCCAACACCGACCAGGTGGTCCTCCATTCACGGATCGACATCAGCCCCAAACCGTGGACCTATTCGTATGTCGACTACTTCGGCACCGCGGTCACGGCCTTCGAATTGCACGAACGCCACGAGCGCCTCCAACTGGTCGCGACGAGCACGGTCGAGGTCCGGCGTGACCAGGGGAAGCAGGCGACGGCGAGCTGGGACCTGCTGCGCTCACCCGAGGTGACCGGCGTGCGGGGGGAGTGGCTCGAGGTCACCCCGCTCACCGACCCGGGTGCGGAACTGCGCGCGGAGACGCTGGCGCTGGCCGCCCAGGCGGGCACCCCGGCGGAGTTCGTCGCTGCCGCGGTCGGTCACCTGCGCCGTGAGATGAGCTATCAGCCGGGTGCCACGGGCGTGCACACGCAGGCCGCCGATGCATGGGCCGGGCGGCGAGGGGTCTGCCAGGATCACGTTCACCTCGCCCTGGGGATGCTGCGGACGGTGGGCATTCCGGCGCGCTATGTCTCGGGTTATGTCCTCCCGTTGCGGACGGCAGCGCTGGGCGTCCCGGCGACGGGGGAGTCGCACGCGTGGCTCCAGTGGTGGGGCGGGGAGTGGCTCGCCTTCGACCCGACCAACGGGCAGGTGCCTGACGATTTCGCCGTGGATGTCGGTTACGGCCGCGACTACCGTGACGTCACGCCGCTGCGGGGCATCTTCACCGGCGTGCGGACGTCGTCGATGTTCGTCGAGGTGGAGATGACCCGCCTCGCCTGAGGTGGCAGGCTGACCGTATGCCGTCGCGCGAGTCCCATATCGAGCGCCTCATCCGCGAGGCGACGGAGCGCGGGGAGTTCGACAATCTTCCGGGCGCAGGACGGCCGCTCGCCCTGGGCAACCCCGACGATCCCGATTGGTGGATCAAGGCAAAGATGCGAGCGGAGGGCCTCGACGTCGGCGCAGCCCTGCCGGTGGTGGTCTCGCTGCGCAAGGAGGCCGCGGCCTACCCCGAGTCATTGCGGGAGCTGCGGACGGAGGCGAGCGTGCGCGCGGTGCTCGAGGACTACAACGCGCGGGTGACGGCCGATCGGCTGCGGCCGCGTGACCCGCGCGTGCCGCCGCTGGTGGCACCACTGGTCGACGTGGACACGATGGTGGATCGCTGGCGATCGCTGTGACCGGGGGTGGGGGGATGTTGTGCGTCGATGTCGGATCGACGTTCACCAAAGGGCTGCTCGTCGGCGCAGACGGGTCCGTATGCCGCTCCGCCGCCGTCCCCACGACCCTCGCCACCGATGTCCTCGACGGCATCGAGGAGGTGCGGGCGCTCGTCGGCGCGGGTCCGGACGTCCCCGTTCTCGCCTGCTCGAGTGCCGGGGGCGGGCTGCGGCTGGCGGTGGTCGGCTACGAGGCGAGCGTCACGGCGCTCGCCGGACACCGGGTCGGTCTGTCGGCGGGGGCCCGGGTCGTCCACGTCTTCGCGGGCCGGCTCGACCGGACCTCGATGGCGGACCTGCGGGCGAGCCGGCCCGATCTCGTGCTGCTCGTCGGCGGAACTGACGGCGGCAACGCCGATGTGCTGCTGCACAATGCGACGCGGCTCGGTTCGGCTCGGTTCACGGCGCCGGTCGTCCTCGCCGGGAATGCGAATGTCGCCGATCGGGCGCGGGCGGCGCTCGAACGCACGGGCCGTACGGTGGTCGTCGCCGACAATGTCCTCCCACGGATCGGGGTCATCGCGCCGGAATCGGCCCGCTCGGCGATCCGGGCGGCCTTCCTCCAGCACGTCATCGGCGGCAAGCACCTCTCGCGCTCGGCCGACTTCGTCCGGCTCGCGCGGTGCGCGACGCCCGATGCGGTGCTGCGTGGGGTCGAGGTGCTCGCCATGTGCGGCGTCGGGGATGCGCTGACGATCGACATCGGCGGAGCGACGACGGACGTCTATTCGGCGGTCACGCCCAGCGGCGAGGACGTGGAGATCGTCCGTGAGGTGGCGCCGCAGTTGCGCTTCTCGCGCACCGTCGAGGCGGATCTCGGGATGCGCTGGTCGGCCCTGGGCGTCGTCGAGGCAGCCGACCGGGAGCACCTGACGCTCGACGCGACGACTCGGGCGTATGCCGAGGCCGTCCTCCACGATGTCACCCACGTGCCGCTGACTCTGGGGGAGTGGGAGTGCGAACTGTCGCTCGCCTCCGTCGCCGCGGTCGTCGCGGCCCGGCGCCACGGGCGGCCCGCGGGGCCGGGTGAGGCGCCGCGGGCGTTGCGTGACGTCGGGGTCGTCATCGGCTCGGGTGGGGTGCTGCGACACGCGCCGGCGGGCTCGGCCGATCGGGTGCTGACCGCGGTGTCGGGGGATCACGGCGGCGGGTGGCTCGTGCCGCGGTCGGCCCTGGGACGGGTGGATGCGGCATACGTCCTGTTCGCCGTGGGCCTGCTCGCGGACGAGCACCCGGCTGTGGCGGAGCGGCTCGCGCGCACATTACTCGCGGGGAGCGCCGTCGGACGCTGACCCGCGGCTTCCGTTGGCCGCAGGAGTTCAGTCGCGGGGGTTCGCGCGCAAGAGTTCAGAGGGGGTGGGATCACGCGGGTCGGAGGTCGGTTTCGCGGACGACCGGACCGCCTTCCCAGATCTGGCGACTGATGGCGGCGCGGGTCGCGGCGTCCTGGTCCAGGCGGTCCGCGATGTCCGTCGGTGCGCGCGATTCGACCGTCTCGGTGCGAGGAGTCTCGGTCATGGCCGGGTCACCCACCCTGGCGTCGATCGCCGGGCACCCGGACCGGTGCGGGTTCCGCGATGATGCCGGCGCGGGCATCGAGTCGGTTGAGCCGGGCCGGTGGTCCTGGCGATTCCGCGCTGGCCAAATTTTAACACATTCATATTGGAAAAACACCCCCCTCCACCCACCCCACCCACCCCACCTGCCCCACCCCTACCCCCCACCCCGTCGAGAGGTCACATAAGGGGCGTCGAGAGGTCACATAAGGGGCATCGAGAGGTCATCGCCCGCCCGCGAAACGTGCCCGCTCCCTGCGTAGGCGCCGCTCCAGGTTCTCGGCGAGTGTGGCCGCGGACTCCGCGGAGAAGAATTGAGGCTCGGCCATGGCCAGGTCCAGGCGACTCTGAGGGAAGTCGAGAGCGTCGGCGAGTTGCCGAAGCGCCGCGTCTCGGGATGCCTTCTGCCAGAGGTGCTCGGAGCGGACCTCCAAGACCGTCCACCCATGGCGCTTCGCCATGGCCATGCGGCGCCCGTCGGCCTCGTGCGATGCCGGATCGTCGTGCCATTCCTCGCCCTGGTACTCCGTGGCGACCTTCTTGGCCGGCCAGGACGCGTCCGGTCGGAACAGGAAATCCGAGTTCGCGTCATACACATTCCGATTGAGGACCGGGCTCGGAAGGCGAGCGCGCCGGATCGCGAGGCGCCAGAACGTCTCGGGTCGCGACTCGGCCCCTCGGGCGCACACGGGAATGGCAGGGATCAGCGTGCGCTTCCCCCGCGGCCGCACCCGGGACTCCACGGTCGATCGAAGTTGCTCGTGGGTGCAGCCACTGTTGAGGGCCTGATCCCCGGCGGCGATGATGTCGTCGAGGCCGAAGGGGCGCCCCAGTCCCACCAGCTCGCCCAGATCCGTCCATGTGTGGGCAGGCGTGATGACCGGCAGTCCGTGTAGAAAGGTGATCTCTCGAGACTCGAGCCCTCGATGGCCGATGAAGCCGGGTCGGCGGACCTGATTGAGGCTGCTGTCCGAGATGACATGAATGTCGCGCGTGACGTCGGACCGCCACGGCATCGGCCAGGCGAGGATGTGCGCGGCCGTGACGTGGGAGAAGGCGAACGGCACATGGATGGAGTCGGCGATGTGCCGCAGCGCCGGCAGGTTGTCCGGCGGTGGAGGCACGTATGCCGGGTCGGCCAGGGGCGAGTCCGTGTCACGTCGCGAGCTGCTCATGTCACGAGTGTGTGGCTCGCTCACGCGGCTCGCGCGCCGGATTCCGGCGCCTGTGGATAACCGCCACACTCGTGTGCTCTTATTTGACCTCTCGACGGGGGTGGGCGGGCGGGGGCCGGGCGGGCGGGCGGGGAGGGGTGTCAGGCGAACTTGAGTCGATATCCCGCGGCGCGCAGGGAGGTCAGGACGGACTGGCAGTGCTCGGGGCCCTTGGTCTCCAGCTGCACCAGGATGTCGACCTCGTCCACGCGCAGGCTGGGGTCGTGCCGCTGGTGCTCGACCTCGATGACATTGGCGTCCGCGGACGCGCAGTCGGAGATCAGCCGGGCGAGCGAGCCGGGACGGTCGGGCATGACCACCCGGAACTGCAGATAGCGCCCCGCCGCCGCCATGCCGTGCCGAATGATCCGCAGCAGGAGAAGGGGATCGATATTGCCGCCGGAGAGCACGCAGACGACCGGCCCTTCCCAACCGAGTTCGGGGGTTTCGTTCAACCGGGCCGCCGCCGCGGCGCCGGCTGGTTCGACGACGAGTTTGTTGTGTTCGAGCAGTTGGAGCAGCGCTCGCGACAGCGCATCCTCCGACACCGTGTCGACCCGGTCCACCAGGCCACGGATCAACTCGAACGGGACCTTCCCCGGCAGCCCCACGGCGATCCCGTCGGCCATCGTCGCCATCTTGTCCGCGGCGATCGGATGCCCGGCGGCGAGCGACATGGGGTAGGCAGCGGCCGCCTCGGCCTGCACGCCGACGATCCCCGCCTCGGGGCGCAGCTCCCGCATCGCCAGGGCGACCCCGGCCAGCAGTCCGCCGCCGCCGAGACTGACGACGACGGTCTTCACCTCGGGGCACTGCTCGACGATCTCCAGGCCGCAGGTGCCCTGTCCCGCAACGATATCCGGGTGATCAAAGGGGTGGATGAAGACGGCGCCGGTCTGCGCGGCATATGCCTGCGCCTTGACGATCGCCTCGTCGAGCGTCGCGCCGAACTGCTCGACCGTCGCGCCGTATCCGCGGGTCGCGTTGAGCTTGGGCATGGATGCGCCGACGGGCATATAGACCTTGGCCGCGATCCCGAGCTTCTGGCTCGCCAGCGCGACGCCCTGGGCGTGGTTGCCCGCGCTCGCCGCCACAACCCCACGGGACTTCTCCTCCTGCGACAATCGCGAGATGCGCGTGAACGCCCCGCGGATCTTGAAGGACCCCGCCCGGTTGAGGTTCTCGCACTTGAGCAGGACGGTCGTGCCCAGCCGCTCCGACAGCACGCGCGAATGCAGCATCGGCGTCGGCCGCACGAGGCTGCCCAACTGGTCGCGGGCGGCGAGGACATCGGCATACGTCACGGTCGCGGCGTTCATGCCGTCAAACTAGACGCCCGACGGCGCCCGGACCAGGATCAGCCGGCGAAGGGTTTCGCGCCGGTGATCGTGACCTCGATCGACTTGCCGTTGGGCGCCAGATAGCTCGTCGTGTCGCCGACCTTCTTGCCATTGATCGCGGCGCCCAGGGGCGAATTCTCCGAGAACACCTGAATGGACCCGTCGGCGATCTCGCGCGAGCCGAGCAGGAAGGTCTCCTCGTCGCCGAACAACTCGACAGTCACGACCATCCCCGGCTCGACGACGCCGTCGTCCGGCGGCGGGGTGTCGCGGACGACAGCCGTCTGGAGCAGTTGCGTGAGCTGCCGGATGCGCAGCTCGAGCTTGCCCTGCTCCTCCCGCGCGGCGTGATAGCCGCCGTTCTCCTTGAGGTCGCCCTCGGCGCGGGCCGCCTCGATGCGCCGGACCACCTCGGCGCGCCGTGGACCCTGGAGGTCCTTCAGTTCCGCCTGCAGCCGGTCATGGGCCTCCTGCGTGAGGTAGGCGCCAGTGACCTGGGTCGCGCTCTCGGTCATGGTGGTCTCCTTGCGGTCGTTCAGGGTATGCCGAGGCCGGACTCCGCGGACGCGGAACCGTCGGCTCGGGGGTGGCGCAGCGGCGCCGGTCGACTGTTGTCGGGTGGCACCGCGCTGCGGTAGACCGTCCAGTCTAGCGTGTCGACGCGCGTGGGCCGGCTCAGGCCCGCCGACAGGTGTCGACGGTGCCGGTGACGGCGAGGGCCCGAGTCCGGATGGTGCTCGTCTGTGTCACCTGACGATCCGGACCCGCGGGGATGGTGACTTCGGCGATCCCGACCGCCCCGAAGCTCGAGTCGAGGGCCTTCAGCGAGCAGACGACCGCCGTGTCGCGGGGGCGATCGATGCGGTAGGTGACCGTGACTTCGGCGGGGCTGACCACGGCATACGACTGCATCTGCCACTGGATGCGGCCGACGGTCGCCGACACGCCCCACCACACGGCGACCGCGGTCATCGCGAGGCAGCCGAGGATGCCGATCGTCCACCAGAAGCGCGGGGAATGGGCTGTGGCCACGATGGACTCCCGGGTGCGGTGAGAGGATGTGCCGATCATGTCATCCCGGCGAAAGGACCTGCCCATGCCCTCCGGCCTGCGCCTGATGTGCGTCCACGCACATCCGGACGACGAGTCGAGCAAGGGCGCGGCCACAATGGCGAAATATGTCGACCGCGGCGTCGATGTCCTCGTCGTCTCGTGCACCGGCGGGGAACGGGGCGACATCCTCAACCCGCGGCTGAAGGGCGATCCGGCGATCCTCCGTGATCTCGCCCAGGTGCGGCGCGATGAGATGCGGGCCGCGCAGGAGATCCTCGGCGTCGGGCATACCTGGCTGGGTTTCGTCGATTCCGGTCTGCCCGAAGGGGATCCACTGCCGCCACTGCCCGAAGGATGCTTCGCGCTGGAACCGCTCGAGGTCACCACGGAGGCGTTGGTGCGTGAGATCCGCCGCTTCCGGCCGCATGTGATGACGACCTATGACGAGCAGGGTGGCTATCCCCATCCCGACCACATCATGTGCCACGACGTCTCGACGGCCGCCTTCGACGCCTCCGGCGACCCCGCACGCTTCCCGACGGCGGGGCCGGCGTGGCAGCCGCTGAAGCTCTATTACAACGGCGGGTTCAGTCGCGCCCGGATCGAGGCCTATCACCAGGCGCTTCTCGACGCCGGTCGCGAGAGTCCGTATGCCGAGTGGCTCGCCCGCCTCGCCGACCGCCCCCAGCGCCGGGTCACCACGCGGATCGACTGCGCGGCCTGGTTCGAGCAGCGCGACCGGGCCCTGCTCGCGCACGCGACCCAGATCGATCCCGACGGCTTCTTCTTCTCCGTGTCCCGCGAGACGCAGGCGCAGGTGTGGCCGTGGGACGACTACGAAGCGGCGGCGTCCGTCGTGCCGATCGTCGAGACCGAGGACGACCTGTTCGCCGGAGTGCCGGGGCCCGGAGACGCGGACGCGCTCGCGACATCTGCGCCTCCGCTCGCCTATGACGAGCGGGTCGCGCGGGTCGTCGCCGTATGATCGGACCCGTGCCGTATGCCGCTCTGCGCGCCCTCCCGGCCGCCGTCGACAACCAGGAGCACTCCTCCGGGTTCTTGGGGTTCGTCGTCGTCTTCGCTCTCGCTGTCGCCGTCTATCTGCTCGTGCGCAATCTCACCGGCCGTCTGCGAAGGATGAACTACCGTCACGAGCACGAGGAGGCCGAACGCGCGGGACAGATCGTCACCGGGCTGCCGATGAGCGGCGAAGCCGGACCGGGCGCGCATGTGCGCGACGAGACGCCCCCGCCGTCGGACAGGCACTGGCCCGACCCGCCAGACCGCGCCTGAGGTTCGCCGGTGTCCGTCGGCGACGTCGTCTATGCGGCATACGAACGCCGCCTCGCCCGCAGCCTCGACCGGGACAGCCTGCCCCGCCACGTCGGGGTCATGCTGGACGGCAACCGCCGGTGGGCAAAGCTGCGCGGCAAGGACAGCAGGACCGGGCACCAGGCGGGGGCCGACAATATCGCCGGTTTCCTCGGCTGGTGCGAGGATCTCGGGGTCGAGGTCGTCACACTGTGGTTGCTGTCGACGGACAACCTCTCCCGCCCGGAGCGCGAACTCGCGCCGCTGCTGCAGATCATCGAGACCGCCGTGGCCGACCTCGCCGAGAGTGGGCGTTGGCGGATCAATCCCGTCGGCGCGCTCGACCTCCTCCCCGACGGCACCGCGACCGGCCTCCGTGACAGCGGCGCCCGGACCGCGCTGGTCAGCGGGATGACGGTCAACGTCGCGGTCGGCTATGGCGGACGGCAGGAGATCACCGACGCCGTTCGGGCGCTGCTCGCGGCGCGCGCGGAGGCGGGAGCCACGCTCGCGGAGGTCGCCGCGACCCTGACGGCGGAAGACATCGCGACCCACCTCTATACCTCCGGCCAGCCCGACCCCGACCTCGTCATCCGGACCTCGGGGGAGCAGCGTCTGTCGGGGTTCATGCTGTGGCAGAGCGCCCACAGCGAGTTCTATTTCTGCGAGGCCTACTGGCCCGACTTCCGCCGGGTCGACTTCCTGCGCGCTCTGCGCTCGTATGCCGACCGCCACCGCCGCTTCGGCGGCTGACCGGCCCCGCCCGCGCCGCCCGCCCGGCCGCCCGCGCCGCCCGTCGAGAGGCCGATTCAGCCCCGTCGAGATGCCGATCCGGTTCTTCGCGCTGCGCGGGCGAGGCCGCGCAGCAGAACCCGTGGGGTGCTGAATCGGCATCGGACGTGCCGGCCTGCGATGCCGCCGTCCGGCGAAAAGTCCCCGACACGACGCGACAAATCCCCCGACCGTCCATGTCCGCGACGTAGCTTCGCGGCAAGGCACCGGCACAGGGCCGGAGCGTGAGGAGAGCGCCAATGGCGACAGCCACCGGCTCCACCACCACCCGGCGCCGGTCGGCGCGGACGACGTCGGGGGCGGGGGTGAGCGCGTCGGGGGAGCGTCGCCGGACGTATGTCGTGGACACCTCAGTCCTGCTCTCCGACCCCCGGGCGATCCTCAAGTTCAAGGAACACGAGGTCGTCCTCCCCGTCGTCGTCATCAGCGAGCTCGAGGGCAAACGGCATCACCCGGAGCTGGGCTATTTCGCCCGGACCGCGCTTCGGCTGCTCGACGATCTGCGCATCGAGCACGGCCGGCTCGACGCTCCCGTCCCGCTCGGGACCGAGGGCGGCAGCCTGCGGGTCGAGCTCAATCACACCGACCCGGGCGCGCTTCCTGACGGATTCCGTCTGGGGGACAACGACACTCGCATCCTCTCGGTCGCCAAGAATCTCGCCGTCGACGGGTGCCTCGTCACCGTCGTCAGCAAGGACCTGCCGTTGCGGGTCAAGGCGTCGGCGGTCGGGCTCGACGCGGAGGAGTACCGCAACGAGATGGCCGTCGAGTCCGGGTGGACCGGCTTCGCCGAGATCGACGTCGCCGCGGAGGAGTTGGACGGGCTCTATGCCAACGGTCGGCTCGAGTCGGCGGCCGCCGCCGAGATGCCCTGTCACACCGGTCTGCGGTTGCTCTCGCCGCGCGGCTCCGCGCTCGGGCGGGTCGGCGCGGACAAGCAGGTGCGCCTCGTGCGCGGGGATCGCGACGCCTTCGGGCTCCACGGACGCAGCGCCGAGCAGCGGATCGCTCTCGAGCTGCTGCTCGACCCCGATGTCGGCATCGTCTCCCTGGGTGGCCGGGCCGGCACCGGCAAGTCGGCGCTCGCCCTGTGCGCCGGTCTCGAAGCGGTCATGGAGCGGCGGGCGCATCGGCGCGTCATGGTCTTCCGCCCGTTGTATGCCGTGGGCGGCCAGGACCTCGGATATCTCCCCGGGACCGAGGCCGAGAAGATGGGGCCCTGGGGGCAGGCGGTGTTCGACACCCTCTCCGCCGTCGTCAGCACCGAGGTCGTCGAGGAGATCCTCGACCGGGGGCTGCTCGAGGTTCTCCCCCTCACCCATATCCGCGGCCGGTCCCTCCACGACGCTTTCGTCATCGTCGACGAGGCGCAGTCGCTCGAACGCAACGTCTTGCTGACGGTCCTGTCCCGGATCGGCCAGAACTCCAAGGTCGTCCTCACCCACGACGTCGCCCAGCGCGACAACCTGCGCGTCGGCCGGCACGACGGGGTCGCGGCGGTCATCGAGACGCTCAAGGGGCATCCCCTGTTCGCCCACATGACGCTGACGCGGTCGGAACGCAGCCCGATCGCCGCCCTCGTCACCGACCTGCTCGAGGGCATCGATCTCTGAGTGGCACCGCGGGAGGGTCGACGCCTCGATTTGATCGCGCATTCAACAACAGGGTAAGATCTCGTTTCGATAACGGCGCGCGTATGGCGTGCCCCGGCCGCGCCGACGCGGCCCGCCCGGCGCGCGACCCCCGACTGCGGCCGGTCCCCTGATCGAGGAGATCCTCCCCATGTTCACCCTGCCCACGCGCTTCACCGCGCCGGTCGAGCGCGCCCGAGCCGCGCGGCATACGCTCACCCAGCCGCATGTGCTCGCGACCACCGGCGTGGCCGTCGCCGCCTCGGTCGTCATCGGCGCCTTCGGCATCTCCCCGTCCGATGCCGCGGAGACCGCCGCCGGCGCGGGCGGGGCGGCTGCCGCCAAGACCACCTCCATCAGCGACACCGCTCTCGCAGCCGAGCGGGCGGAGACCGCCGCCTCTCGCGCCGCGCAGCAGCGCAGCGACATCAAGGCGCGCCAGGTCGCCGCCGAGAAGGCGGCCGCCAGGAAGGCTGCGGCCAGGAAGGCCGCCGCCAAGAAGGCGAAGGCGCTGGCCCACGCCCAGAAGAACCCCAAGGCCGTCGCCCAGAGCCTGCTCGCCGACTACGGATTCGGGTCGGGCCAGTGGCAATGCCTTGAGACGCTCTGGAACGGCGAGAGCGGCTGGAATTACACCGCCGCCAACGCCTCGTCGGGTGCCTATGGCATCCCCCAGGCGCTGCCGGGCTCCAAGATGGCCACGGTGGCCGCCGACTGGCGGACCAACCCGGCGACACAGATCACCTGGGGTCTGCAGTACATCAAGGCGTCCTATGGCAGCCCGTGCGCCGCCCTCGGCGCGTGGAACAGCCGCTACCCGCACTGGTACTGACCTCGAGCCCCGGCCGTCCCGCACGACGATGGGCATCGGCCTCGGTCCACCTGTAGGTGATCGGCGGCGACTGGCCGCTCCGGACCCGGCCCGGCGCCGAGACTGTCCCCCGAATGTGGGTCTTGTCAGCGCTGCGCTGCGCCGGCCTACCGTGCGACTCGTGTGGACAACACCGAGGTGGTTGCTGGGCTGCCTGAGCGCCGCGCTGCTCGTGCTGGCCGGCGTGACGGTTGCGCCCGACCCAGCGGCCGGGGCGTCTGCGCCGGTCACCCGCTCCTCGGCCACGGCGCGTGGCAGGGTCGCGGCGGTCCCGGCGTCCGCTCGGCACCGCTCGTCCGCGGCGGCCTCATCCCCGACGGACTGGGCGGCCACGTGCTCAGCGAAGGCGCTCGGCCTCGATTCCGACGTCGTCGAGCTGGCCCCGAGGCTCCCGTCGGATCCGGATCTCAACCCCGACAAGACGCCCGTCGCGATCAGCCCGGACAGCCGTGGCCGCTACACCCCGGTCATCGTCGTCCACGGCTGGACATCGCGTGCGACCCATACGACGACCCGCGACGGTGCGTTCTCTCATGTCATCGACCTCACGGCGAATCGCGTGGCGCCCAAGGTCCGCGTGCCGCGCTCGCTCATCGGGCAACTGCAGCGGATCGAGGGGGTCGCGGTCTTCACCTTCGACTATCACCAGTACTCCGCTCGCTGGGTCGACGACGTTCATCTCGGCCCGGCGTTGGGGAAGGTCGTCGACTGCCTTCATCGGGCCAGCGGTGAGCGGGTCATCCTCGTCGGTCATTCGCTCGGCGGACTCATCGCTCGGTATGCCGCCACGCACCCGACCGGCAAGGCGCGCGACCGGGCCGCGGAGATCAGCACCGTGGTCACTCTCGGAACCCCGGAGAAGGGGTCCCTCGCGGCCCTCCTCGCAGACGGGGCCGCGAACGCCTCGGCGGCGACCGCACCGTCCTTGGCGGTGGTGCGTCTCATCCTCGCCCAGTGCGGGCGGCTCTCGTCCGCGTCGCTCGAGAGCGGCACACTGTGTGACGTTCTGCCCGCCCAGGTGCGGGCGTTCGACTCGGCTGCCGGCAGGGCACTTCGCCACGGATCCGCGCAACTGTCCGAGCTGAAGCCGTGGCCACGCGGCATACGTCTCGTCGCACTGGCCGGGCGCAGCGACTTCCGTGTGGCGAAGCTCGGGTGGTTCGCCGCGCCCTGGGCGACGGACAGCATTGACGTCGGGGACATCGTCGTCACCGCCGACTCGGCTCTGAGCGGGGCGACGGACGGACAGTCGGTGTCCTGCGCCTTCCAGCTCAGTGTGGTGCGCGGCGCCACGGACGCTGTCGGACTCGCGGCCCACGTGGTCTCCGAAGCGGACGTCGCGAGAGCCCCCTGGGCCTCCTTCTCCACTCCGTGTTTCCACACTCAACTCATGCGCAGCATCGAGCTGACCAACGACGCGACCGGCGAGGTCGCCGACGACATCTGGTCGCGGCAACCGGTCACCGTCGACGACCTCTCGACGGCGCCGGTGCCGTCGCTGTGCGACCACAGTCCCGGGACGCTCGTCGACGGTCGGCTTCCGGAGGTTGCCGGTGAATTGGGCCCAGTCGAGCTGACCGGGCAGGGCCTCGTCGCGCTGGGCGATCTCGACGGAGACGGTCGCGGCGACGCGGCCGCGGTCGTCACGTGCAGCCAGGGCGGAGTGGGATGGCCGAACGAGGTCGTCGCGTGGACGCGCGGACGGGGCACGCTGACGGTCCTGGGCTCGATGTCCGTCTCCGAGGCGACCGGCGCGGCCCGCGACGGAATCACGTCGATCACCTATGCCGATCAGGCCCTCCACCTCGCGGGCGGCGACGCCCGCAAGTATGATTACGGCTGCTGCGCGTCCGGCAGCGCGACCTTCGACGTCGTGCTCCGGGACGGCCATCTGAGGGCGACCGAAATCCACCATCTCGTCGGCCCGACGGACATCCTCTTCGACCGGATCGGCGACGTCCGGCTCGGCATGACGCCGACAGAGCTGGCTGGTCTCGGCTACTCCCACACGGCCGCCGACTCTCCGCCGTGCGCTGTCTACACCAAGTCCACCGAGGACCCGGTGGCGACCGTCGACACCGCCACCGGCCTGGTGGCGCGGATCGACCCGCCGTCCCTTCAGGGCTATCAGACCTATCTCGGGGGCATCACCCACGACAGCTTGCTCACCTTCATCGAGGACGCCTTCGCCGGTATTCCCCTCGAGAAACACGTCGACCGCGACTTCGGGGAGGGCACGACCGGGGTCGTCGCTCGCGGACCCGACGGCGGCGGCATCGGCATGGAACTCGACACGGACGATCCGGACCAATTGGCCCAGGGATTCGCCAGTGTCGCCGCCATCCACGTCGGAACGGGCGTATGGGCGACGAACGCCGAGATCTGCACCTGACCGGGCGGCCTCGGCGCCCGAGCGACGTCAGCGCAGCGTGGGCAGCCAGAATGCGGCGAGCAGGAAGAACGCCAGCGCGGCGAAAGCGACGAGACGATCGCGGGCCTCGTGGCCCGGGTGCTCATTCAGCGCGAGCGCCCGCATCATCGGAAGCTTCGCCGGTGCCGCAGGCTTGGGCATCGCCATGTCCCCACCTCCTCGGTTCGGCTCCCCAATGGGGCCGGGCGCTCAGCGTATCCCCACTCGGCGCCGGCACTCCCGGTCGAGTGGGATGAACCCTCGTCGGTCCGTCAGATGCCAAGGTCCGGGACGATCTCGACGCCCGGGATGTCCGCGAACGCCGTCCCCGGCAGCAGCAGTTTGCTGCGGCGCAGGCCGCTGCCGATGATCGCCTTCTCCTGACCCAACAGCCGCGCGTCGACGAACAACCGCCACTGCGGAGGCAACCCGATCGGCGTGATCCCGCCATACTCCATGCCCGTCTCGGCCACCGCCCGGTCCATCGGGTGGAACGAGGCCTTCCGGACGTCGAGCCGACGCTTGGCGAGGTTGTTGACGTCCGCCCTCGTATCCGCGGCGACCACACACGCGGCGATCCGCTCGACCCCGTCGCGCCGTCCCGAGATGACGACGCAGTTCGCGCTCGCCGGCAGCGGCAGGTCGTATGCCGTCGTCATCGCCTCCGTGTCGGCCGACCCCGGATCGATCTCGACGACCGCAAGTCGCGCGGCGAGATACGGATGCGCGGCGAGCACGGCCGCGACGGCCGGCGCCACCAGGTGGGTGTGGCCCTCGACGGGGAGGGAGTCCAGTCCGGGGAACGCGGGGAGGGTCACCGCGCCACTGTATGCCGCGCCACGGCGACCGGATGCCCACACCGGGCCCGGCCCCGCCGGGGGAGGGCGGACAATGGGGGAGTGATCAGCCGTCCGACCGCCATCCGTCGCCCACAGCCGTTCTCAGGTATCCGCCCGTTCGTCGTCCTGGCGACGCTGGTGCTGGCGCTGGCCGCGCTGGTGCCGGGGAGCGCGGCATACGGCCATTCCGCCCTGGTCAAGGCGACCCCGGCCGCGGGCGAGAAGGTGACCAGCGTGCCGACCGAGGTCGTCCTCACTTTCAACGAGGACGTCGCACCGGGACTCGCCACCATCCGGGTCACCGACGGCGAGGGACTCGCGATGACCGAGGGAGAGGCGGTCGTTTCGGGCACCACGGTCACCCAGAAGCTGCGAACGGACCTGCACGCCGGGTCCTATCTCGTCGCGTTCAAAGTGACCAGCGCCGACGGCCATCCGGTCAGCGACGGTTACTCCTTCGTCATCCCCACATCGGTGTCCAGTTCCACGCCGACGACGCTCGACCCATCCGATCCCGTCGTCGTCCCGCCGGTCAACGGCAGCAGTTCGTCGTCCTCGACGTCCGCGACGACCCCGTCGGCGGCGTCGTCCTCACCGGCCGTCGCGCCCCGGACCGATGCCCAGAAATCCTCCGGTCACCTCGCCCTCCTCATCGCCATGGGTGTCGCCGTCCTGGCGGTCCTGGCGGGGGCCGGCGCCGTGCTCGCCCAGCGTCGCCGCGACCCCGGAACCGATTAGGGGACGGCCCTGCGGGGGTGCTAATGTCTTCCCTCGCGCGCCATTAGCTCAATTGGCAGAGCAGCTGACTCTTAATCAGCGGGTTCGGGGTTCGAGTCCCTGATGGCGCACTCGGGCCGCAGTCCAGAGCGACGCCAAAACGGTCCCGTGGTGGGCGTAGCTCAGCTGGTAGAGCACCTGGTTGTGGTCCAGGATGTCGCGGGTTCGAGCCCCGTCGCTCACCCCATGTGGGCGAGGTTCAGGCTTTCGACCAGAGGAACCACCCTGGTCCCGGTTTGAACCTCGCCCTTCTTCTTCGCCTCCGCCGCCCAGGTCAGCGCGTTGCCCTGCACGCCCGGATCGCACAACGCGTCGAACGGGTGCTGGTGCGCGACCTGCGGTTCCCCGTCCTCATCGATCGAGATGGCGGTGAAGAACGCCTGGTTGCACAACCGGCGGTTCGCGTCATCACAGCGCCGGTAAATGTCCGCGACATCCGCCAACAGCCCGAGCGAGTCGTCCACGTTCGCGCGGGCCGCAGCGTACTCGTCATGGTGGGCCGCGATCCGATTGTTGATCGCGTCCAGCTGCGCGCTGATCCGGTCCTGTTCCTTCTTGAGCAGGTCCAACGGCACCGCACCGGCTTAGTGAGCTTGCAGCAGCGTGACCCGCTCACCGTCCAGCCGGTCGCGGTCCTTGGTCAGCCGGGCCAGTTCCTTGGTCTCGGACGCCATCAGCCGGTCGAACTCCGCGTGCAGCATCCCGGCAAGGTTCTGCCGGGTCTCGCCGCTGACCTGGATCGTCTCGTGCAGGGTCTCGATCAGGTGCTCCACGTCCTCGATCAGCATGGCCTGACGGGTGCAGTCGCCCGTGCCGCGGTGGCGGCCTGAGCACACGAAGTACGGGTAGATGTTGCCCTGCTTGTTGCGGGCGTTGCAGATGATGAGCCGTGCCCCACACTGGCCGCAGTACACGGTGCCCTTCAAGTAGTGATCGTGAATCTGCGTGGCGTCGGCGGCGGACTTGTGGGCGTCGAGCACGGCCTGGACCCGATACCAGACACCGCCGGCCCGGACGCCGCACCCGCCCCGGCGCTGGCACCGGCTCCTGCCTCGGTGCCCGCGCCTGCTTCCGCGCCGGCCTCGGGCCGATGAACGACACGAACCGATAGACCATGTACGGCGCGAACGCGGAAATGTTGATGCCGGTCAGCCCGGCGGCCAGCAGGATGATCTTGTCGCCCATCGTCCCGGTCGTCTCCCCGGCCGCCTGGATCAGCCCGGTGCAGATGCTGGTCCACGATTTCCAGGACGAGCGCGGTGATCGTGACGACCACGAACGCGCCGAGTATCGACTTGCCCGCGCCGAGTGCGGCTCTGGATAACGCGGTCGGGTCGCGTTTCACCAACCCGGTGATGAGTTGGAGGCAGAAGAAGATCAGGACGAGAAACACCCCGATCCCGAAGATCAGGTTGTAGACCGAAGTGAATCCGGCGGTCTTGACGTCAACCCAGGGTGGTCGTGTCGAACACGCTCCACATGGCCTCGATCAGCCAGCCCGCCGCGCCGCCGATCGCGTTCGCCAGCCAGTCGAACGGTGCGGCCACCACCGTTGCGGCGGCCTCGCCGGCCACGTCGCACACCGTCGAGATGATCGGCACATCGCAGACACCCATCACGAATCTCCTGCTGTGATGGGCCGGCTATACGGCCTGGCCGACGTTCCAGAAGAAGTTCACGAGCGCCACCGCCGCACCACAGATCACCGCGGCACCGCAGGAAATCAGCACGCCCAACTTGCGCGCCCGGCCAGATGCGGGTTCGAGCTGTTGGCGCCGTAAGCCCAGACCACCGCCGAGACGATCAACGCCAGGACGCTCAGAATGAGGCCCACGGTCATCACGGCGCTGACGATGTTGCGGAGCTGTTCGATGCCGGGCAGGCCGTTGCTGTTGGGGTCAATGTCGATCACGGCGCTCTCCTTCACGCGGACACGAATGGGGTTCTGACCCCAGGTGCACCCACCACCCCGCACAGGCGCCTCGATGCCCGAGCGGCGCCCCGTCCAGGCAGGAGTCCGGGCAGGAGAAAGGCCCGCCCCCAACGACAAGGGGGGCGGGCCGGACGCGGACAGCACGGAGCGAGTCACCGACCCCGCCCAATCCGCCGAAGTCGGGCAACACCTGCATGCCGGTCAGGTGCGCGGGACCACATGCGGGAGTGTGGCGGGGTCCTACGTGGGTGGCGGGCAGTCCAGCCGGGCGGCGAGGCGTGCGGCGAACCGGGAGGCGCCGGCCCGGTGCAGTCGCTCGGTCAGTTCGCAGGAGGTGACCGGTGGGCGGGTCTTGGTGGCGGCGAGCCCGGCGCAGGCATCGACCACTACTCGGGAGTGCCGGTGCAGCAGCCCGACCAGGTAGTCGTCCGCGGTCATGATGCGCACCCCTGCGGTTGCCAGCAGAGGCTGGGGGAAGTCTTTGGTGTTACGGGTGAGCAGGACATTCACCCGACCGCCCAGGCACGCGGCGACATGGGCTCGGTCGGCCTCGTCGGGGGACAGTTCGTCGGTGATGAGGTGCCGGTAGTCGGTCGGGTCGAGGCGGCTAGTACCGAACCAGGTGCGCACCGTGTTGGTGATGGATCGGGCCGAGGCTGCATCGCGGCGCTTCTGTCGCACGATCACGCTCTCCCACTCATCCAGCAGCTCGTCGGTCCATACCCAGTCGAACAGCCTGCCCTCGGACAGTGTGAGCAGCACGTCCATGACGGTGAACGGGAACAGCTCGTTGGTGTCGATGAACACCCGCTCGACCCGTATGGCATCAGGCAACGGTCAGTTCTCGTCCAGCAGCCCAGCGTCGTCCAGCGCGTCGCGCAACGCGGCATGGCCCTTGCGGCGGCGGTCGCGTTCGGCGGCGGCCTCGGCCACATCCTGCACCCGGATACGGCGATGGCGGCTGCCCGGCAGCCGCCGGAACGGCAGCACCCCGTCGGCGCACAGCCGGTCGACGTACTGGCGGGTCACGCCCAACATCTCCGCCGCCTGAGCCGGGGTCAGCTCCTCGGCGCCACGCAACACCACCACCGGCTCACCGCCGGCCACATCGCGCAGCATCGACGCGATCACCTGCCCCACCGGGGAACCATCATCGTCGAACGCGGCCGACAGACGTCGCGCAGCCGACCGCACCTCCGGGTCGAGCGGATCGAGCGTCGTGGCGAGCGGACGAACAGTCATGCCCACATCCTATCCCGCAGGTGCAATAACGACAACTATTCAAGGCTGAGGTGAACATGGTCATGGTGCCCGCCCGTGGGGTCGCTGGGGTCGTAGATGCCGCCGCCGGTGTAGGGGCACCAGCCTTCGTCGGCGTGCGATGAGCTCCAGATGCGGCCCTGCCAGATCACGTAGGGCACGCCCCAGGTCTGCGCGTTCGCGACTAGCCAGCCCGCTAGTTGATCCCCGTTGGTCTTGTCCGTCCCGCTGGGGAACTTCCCGAGGCTGCCGAACACCACGTCACACGCCTTGGCGCGCGGATGGTCCGAGGTGGGGTTCCAGGTATGCGGGTCCCAGCAGGAGATGCCGTTGTGCCCGACGCCCATCGCCTCGATCTGCTGCACGATCCTCGCGGTGCGCGGGGTGACGCACGCGCCCTGACGGCGCGTCTGGGTCGGGTCCGGCACCGTGCACGACTCGACCGGCCAGGTTCCGTCCGCGCCCTTGGAGGGCGTGGCGACGCCGGTGTCCGGGTCGAACCCGGCGCTGCTGGTGTTGCAGCCGGCAGAGGCGTCGCCGGCGGCCTCGGGCAGGTTCGCGGCGTGGTGGGCGTTGAGCCTGGGCACCGGGTCGACGGCGGTCGCGTTGCTGCCGCCGGGCCGCAGCTCGAAGTGCAAGTGGGCCAGTGCTGTTGCCGTTGCTGCCCACGTCACCGATGTGCTGTCCTGCACTTACCAGGTCCCCGACACGGACGTGGATGCCCGGGTCCCACATATGCGCATACGCGGTCGCGACCGTGGCGCCGTCGATCTGGTGCTCGATCACGAAGAGGTTTCCGTCCCGCCGGAGGCTCCGGCGAAGGTCACGTTCCCGTCCGCGGCAGCGAGGATTGGAGTGCCGGCCGGGGCCGCGAAGTCCGTGCCCGTGTGTACGGACTGCTGGCCGGTGATCGGATGCACGCGCGGCCCGAACGGGGAGGTCATCGTCCAGGTGCCCTCCGGCAGCGGGAACACCACCCGCGACGAACCCGCCGACGCCGCCGGTATGGCGGTGCTCGGCCTGCCCGCACCGCCGGTGTTGGTGAGGGCGTTCAGGATGGACTCGGCGACCGGCGGGTAGTTCTGATACCTGTCCGGGTAGGCGGAGACCTCGACGGCTTGGGCGGCGGCACCGGGGTCCATCTGCTGCAAGTCGGGAATGTCCAGCAGGCCCCCGCGATGCTCGGCGATCCCCGGGTGATCCTCTTCGACGCGCCCACCAAGGGACTCGACCCGCCCGGCATCATCTGGTTGCGCGACTTCATGCGCGACCTCGCCGACCAGGGCCGGTGCGTCTTCGTCTCGAGCCGTGGTTGGGGCCCTCCGGGCCGCCGAAGAACGCCCTGGCCTGATAGGTGGTATCCATCAGCTCAGCGACGGTGCCCCACCCGGACTGTGGGCGCATCTGGAACAAACCCAGCGAGTCGTGATCGGAGCCGTTGCCGTCGTTGGGATACGACCCGGACTCGGGGTAGGTCGCCACCCTGAGCATCGGCGTCCGGTGGAGCATGCCAGGTGTGATCCGTGGGGTCAGGTGCTCGCGCCACATCATCGCGTCCACCCGTGCCAGGCCAGGTATGTCGTCGTCGGACTCGATCAGCCGCAGCGTCTCAACCCTCCGTGACGGGCCAGGACATACCCGGTGGTCGGGTCGTTCGGCTCGGCGATCATCGACAGCGCGACCCGCGCCTGACGTTCACCCGGTACCTGCTCCGCCAGCATCGCCATGATCGGTGCCCCTCTCTGCGGTCACCGGCCAGGTACACGGGCGCACGCAGCAGAGGGTTCCGCCTGTCGCGGGTCGGTCGTAGGCTGACGGACGGGGCAGGTTCATCAAGTTCAGTGGTCCTTTGGGATCGCCCCTCACCGGATACTCATCAACAGGCGCCTCCTCGACGGTTCGCCGTCGCGCTCTTCCGATGATGAGAGGCCCATCATGTCCGCCGTTCTATGGCGATCAGCACACACGGCTACAGCTGGTTCCGCTACGCACCCACCAACCTGCTGGTCAACGCTGTCCGCAACACCAGGCGCGGCATGAAGTGGGGCATGCCCGCGATGTTCCTGGCCATGCCGTTCTTCTACGCCGCCGCGACCTGCACCACCATCCTCAGCCACGGCGGCCCCGGCTGGCTCAATCTCCTGGTCATCTGGTTCATCTGGGATGCCTTCAAGATGCTCTGGCTCGGCCCGGTCAGCCTCGTCCTGCTCATCCGGGTCCGTCACCAGGAAGCGAAAGCACGCCGCGACGCCGAGCGCACCTCTGACCAGGACGCGACCGGCGATGCCATCTACGACACGATCCCGGTAGGAGCAGCACAATGACCACCGCGATCTACTTGCATTCCGCGCAACCAGGCCGCATGAACCTCGCCGGGCAGCGGGGGCAGTGCAAGGACTACGCCCACGAACATGGACTGGTCATCACCGGCGGGTACGTCGACACGGGACACAGCCGAGATGGCCTGAACGCCCCGCTCCACGAAGCAGCCGAGCGGAACGTGACCGACCTCATCGTCACCCACCTCTACCGGCTCGGCCGCCACCCCAACTCCTACAAGCAGACCCTCGCTGCGTTCAGGGACGTCGGCATCGCGCCCCACGCGATCAGCGAGGAAGCCATCATGGCGAACCCCTTCCTGCGCAGCCTCATTCGCAGACTCGCTGCCGCCTACGACCACCGAGCAGAACAACCATCGGAATGACCACGCAACGGGGCGAACGCAGGGCCACCGGGAACTCATTCCGGTGGCCTTTGCGTCTCACGCACTGATCGCGGACGCCTCAACCAAAGCCCGCCGTGCCGCCTTGCGGTCCACTCCCATGCTGTGTGCGATCGCCCGCATCGAGACGCCTCCCTGGTGGAGCTTCACCGCCTCGGCTGCTTCCTCGACTCCCAATCCCGGCCGACGCCTCACAACCCGGCGACGGGACAGATGCGGGGACACCGTGGCCCGGTGCACGCCGAACCGCTCGGCCAACTCGTTGACGCTCGCTCCGGCGAGATAATCGTCCACGAGACGGTCGACCTCGGAGGCGGTGACAATAGTTTGAAGATTCTCAATCCTCCGCACCACAGGCCCGCGAGAATCCCGAATCGAGCCGTTCTCCGGCCTCTTCGCGACCCTGTAAACACCCCGCTTCCACCGTGTGACCAGGGTGTTTAGTCGAGGGGCAAAGTTGGCGAATGTGCTACGAAGGGACCCCATCACAGCCTGTCGACGCGTGCGGCGGGCTGTGTCCATGTGCACCTGGCCGTATGCCGTGCGCAACCGGCCGCCCCCTCGCCTCAGCGCACGGGGTCAGTGCGCCGGCGCGCCGATCCTGTGCCGCGCCGCGATCGCCCGCGCCGTCGGGCTGTCGGGCCCGGGCTGGGGCACGAAGATCGCCTCGCGGTAATACCGCAGTTCGGCGATCGATTCGGTGATGTCGGCGAGGGCACGGTGGCCGCCGTTCTTGGCCGGGGCGGCGAAATAGGCCCGTGGATACCACCGGCGGACGAGTTCCTTGATCGACGAGACGTCGATGATCCGGTAGTGGAGCCAGGTGTCGAGCTCGGGCATGTCCCGGGCGAGGAAGGCGCGATCCGTCCCGACCGTGTTGCCGCCCAGCGGCGCCTTGCGGGGCTCGGGCACCCACGTGCGGACATAGTCGAGAACGGCCGCGGTGGCCTCCTCGAGGGTCACGCCCCTCGCGAGTTCGTCGAGCAGCCCGGAGGTCGTGTGCATCTGCCGGACCACATCGGTCATGGCGGTGAGCGCCTCCGGCGGCGGCGCGATGACGAGATCGACTCCCTCGCCGAGCTGGTTGAGCTCGGAGTCGGTGACCAACGCCGCCACCTCGATGAGGGCATCCGTCTCGAGATCGAGGCCGGTCATCTCGCAGTCGATCCAGACGATTCGGTCCTTGCTCGCGCGGTCGTGGGAGCCAGCGGAGGCGTCTGGGTCGGTCACAGCGCCCACCTTACGGCGCAACCGAGACGGGCGTCGTGCTCGCCTTCACACGACTCGTCACACGACTCAGGGGTCCGAGCCCACCTGCACTACCCTGGCGGTCATGTCCTGGCCCAACCCGCAGCCCGGCGCGCCGGTCTCGGCGGGCGGGCCACCGGCATACGATCCCGGGCTCGGCACGGCCGGATCCCAGGGAACGGCGCGGGGCGGCATCCGGCGCTGGCTCCTCACCGGCGTCGTCGTGGTCGGGTTCGCGCTCGCGGCGCTGGCGACCACCGCCTATTTCCACGCATCCCTCGGGGTCGTCACGGCGCTGCTCGGAGTCGCGCTGGCCGTCATCCCGGTCGGTATCGTCGTCCCGACCTTCCTCTGGCTCGACCGCTTCGAGGCGGAACCGACGCGCTATCTCATCGCCGCCTTCCTCTGGGGCGCGCTCGTCGCCGCCATGGTCGCGGCGATCTTCAACTCCTCGGCGCTGCTGGTGATCCAGGCGGTCACCGATCCGAGCGCCGCCCAGATCACCACCGCGACGGTCGTCGCCCCGATCGTCGAGGAGACCTGCAAAGGACTGTTCGTCGTCCTCATCTGGCGGCTGCGCCGACGCGAGTTCGACGGGATCACCGACGGCATGGTCTATGCCGGGATCACCGCCGCGGGTTTCGCTTTCACCGAGAACATCCAGTATCTCGGGCAGGCCTACAGCGAGGGCGGCCGCGAATTGCTCGCCGCGACCTTCGTCGCCCGTGGGTTGTTCAGCCCGTTCGCCCATCCGATGTTCACCGTCCTGACGGGGGTCGGCGTCGGGATCGCCGCGACCTCCCGCAGCGGCGTCGTCCGGCTCGTCGCGCCGCTGATCGGGCTCGCCCTCGCCGCGACGGCCCACGGGCTGTGGAATCTGTCGGCGGTCACCGGCGGATCGGGGCTCCTGGTCGGCTATCTCCTCGTCGGTCTGCCGCTCTTCTTCGCGTTCATCGGCCTGATCGTCTGGGTGCGCCGGCGGGAGGGTCGACTGATCGGCCGGCAACTGAGTCCGTATGCCGATGCCGGCTGGCTCACGCCGAGCGAGGTCGTCATGCTCTCGAGCATGGCCCATCGCCGTGAGGCGCGGATCTGGGCGCGCACCAACGCCGGTCGCCCGGGCCTGGCGTCGATGCGCGCGTTCCAGGATGCCGCCTCCGAACTCGCGCTGCTGCGCCAGCGGATGTATCACCAGGCGGCCGACGCCCAGGCGCTCGCCGACGAACGTCGCCTGCTCGGTGAGCTGACCGCCGCGCGCGCCGTGTTCGTGGGCGCCCCGGCGCGTTGATCGCTCCCAGAAAGGATCGCCGCACCGTGACCGCGTCGACACACACACCGCCCGCCGGCTTCCCCCAGGACCTGCGGGATGATCTCGTCGCCCTGCGGCGTGATCTCCATCGAGATCCCGAGATCGGCATGTCGCTGCCTCGCACTCGCCAGCGGGTGCTGTCCGCGCTCGACGGCCTCGACCTCGAGATCACGCTCGGGCGCGACCTCGATTCGGTCGTCGCGGTCCTGCGTGGGGGGGCGGTGCCGGATGGCTCGCCGCGGCGGGCGGTGCTCCTGCGCGGCGACATGGACGCGCTGCCGCTCCAGGAGGTCCTCGACGTCGACTACGCGTCGGTGCGATCGGGCGTCATGCACGCGTGCGGACACGACCTTCACGTGGCGGGCCTGGTCGGCGCGGTTCACCTGCTCCACGCGCGGCGCGACGAGCTCCGCGGGGATGTCGTCTTCATGTTCCAGCCGGGAGAGGAGGGACCCGGAGGTGCGGCGGTCATGCTCGACGAGGGCGTCCTCGAGGCGAGCGGTGGGCCGGTGATCGCGGCATACAGCCTCCATGTGTCGTCGGCGGGTCACCCCCGGGGAATGTGGTTCGGCCGCCCGGGGCCACAGATGGCCGCAGCCGACGAATGCGTGATCCGGGTCGTCGGCGCGGGCGGCCACGGATCGCAGCCGCATCTCGCCAAGGACCCCGTACCGGTCGCCTGCGAGATCGTCCTGGCGCTCCAGCTCATGGTGACCCGGCAGTTCGACGCGATGGATCCCATGGTCGTCACCGTCGGGCGGATCAGCGGGGGGACGAAGGACAACATCATCCCCGACGACGCGACCCTCGAACTGACCGTCCGGACCTTCTCCCAGGCCAACCGCGACCGCGTCCACGACGCGATCCGGCGGGTCGTCGACGGCATCACCGCCGCGCACGGGATGACCGGCGAGACGACGACGTCGATGGGCTATCCGGTGACGGTCAACGACGACACGGAATACGCCTTCCTTCAGGCGACGGTGGAGGACCTGTTCGGGGCCGACCGGCACTACCTCATGCCGCATCCCGAGGCCGGCGCCGAGGATTTCTCGTATGTCGCGCAACGGGTTCCCTCGGCCTACGTCTTCCTCTCCGCGTGCCCGGCCGGTGACCCCACGACCGCACCCGACAACCACTCGCCCCGCGCGCATTTCGACGACGCGGTCCTGCCCGACCAGGCACTCCTGCTCACCGAGGTCGCCCTCCGCCGTCTGCGCGACCCGCGCTGACCGCTCGGGTGGCAGCGCCGCGCCGTCCGGGTGAGGTGGTCGAGCGGCGAGGCGCTTGCCGGGCGCGGCGATCTGCACGGAATCTTCACCGGGAGGGGGTGGAATAGTCAGGTTCGCGGCGCACACTGGGCGCATGCAGGCACTCGTTCGTCACCCGCGGCTTCGGTGGGCCGTTCCCGGTGCCGCGGTTGTCGCCCTCGTCGGTGGCGTCGCGGTGTCCCAGGCCGCGTCGGGGGCGGGTGGTGACGCTCCGCCGCTGACCGCGCGGGACCTGCTCGTCGCCCTCCAGCAAGCCACGCCGGTGCCCTTCAGCGGCGAGGCGCAGACCACGCTCGACCTCGGGCTGCCCCAGATTCCGTCCCTCGGCGGCTCCGGCGGGGCCAGGCTCACGTCGCTGATCAGCGGGACCCACGACTGGCGGGTGTGGTCCGACGGCGCCGACAAGGCGCGTCTCGCCCTCGTCGACGGCGCGGCCGAGAGCGACATCATCCACTCCGGATCCGACGTATGGGTGTGGTCGAGTGCCGACCGCACCGCCACCCACATCGTCGTGCCCGCCTCCACGGGCAAGACGCACCCCGCGCCGGCTCTCCCCAGCCAGCTCGCGGCGAGCCTCGCCGACCCGCAGCAGGCGGCGGCGTTCGTCCTGACTGCGCTCGACCCGACCACGCGAGTCGAGACGACGTCGACGGACAGCGTGGCGGGGCGGGCGGCATACGGCCTCGTCGTGACACCGCGCTCGACGACGACGAAGGTCGGGTCGATCCACCTCTCGGTCGACGCGCAGACGAAGCTGCCGCTCGCGGTGAGCGTCACCGCCCGCGGGGCGACGAAGCCGGCGATCGACGTCGCCTACACCGCGATCACGTATGCCGCACCCGACCCCTCCGTCTTCGCCTTCACTCCGCCACCGGGCACCAAGGTCACGACCAAGACCCTCGGCGGATCCGAAGAGCGGGGCTGGTTCGGCGGGACGCCCAAGGCGAGCGCCCCCAAGACCGACGCCACCAACCCGACACCGCCGCGGATCGTCGGGACAGGCTGGGACACGGTCGCCGTCGTCACCCTGCCCACGCACGCCCTCCAGAGTGCGACGACCGGTCCGCTGGCAGGGGGCCTCGACCTGCTGCCGCGCGTCAACGGTTCATGGGGGTCGGGGCACCTGCTCGACACCGCCCTGGTCAGTGCCGTGCTGACCAGCGACGGCCGGCTCGCCATGGGGATGGTCGCGCCCGACGCCCTGTATGCCGCCCTCGGCTGAGACGGTATGCCGCCCTCGGCCGACCCGGAGACCGCGGCGCAAGCGGCCCAGGCCGCGCTCTGCACGCGCGGCCTGACCAAGGCGTTCGGCGGGCGGACGGTCGTGCGGGAGCTCGATCTCGAGGTGCCGCAGGGAGCCGTCTATGGCTTCCTCGGGCCCAACGGGTCGGGCAAGACGACGACGATCCGGATGCTCCTGGGCCTCGTCAATCCGGCGGCGGGGAGCGTCGAACTGCTCGGCGAGCCGATGCCCGGCCGGGCCCAGGTCGCCCTCCCGCGTGTCGGCGCCCTCGTGGAGGGACCGGGTTTCCACCCCTACCTGTCCGGGCGGGACAACCTGCGCCGCCTCGACCGGCTCGACGCGACCGCGGCTCCAGCGGGCTCGGATGCCCGGATCGCCGCGGCGCTCGACCGGGTCGGACTGACCTCGGCCGCGGGGAAGAAGTTCCGGCAGTACTCCCTCGGGATGAAGCAGCGGCTCGCCATCGCCGCCGCGCTCCTCGTCCCGCGTGACCTGCTCATTCTCGACGAGCCGACCAACGGGCTGGATCCCCAGGGCACCAGGGAGGTCCGCGCCCTCGTCGGCGCGCTGGGCGCGGACGGGGTGACCGTCCTCATCTCCAGTCACCTGCTGTCGGAGATCGAGCAGGTCTGCAGCCACATCGGGATCATGAACAACGGACGGCTCGTCGCGCAGGGGCGGGTCGAGGAACTGCGTTCCGCCCAGACCCCGACCGTCGTGGTGACCACCAACCGGCCCGAGGCGGCTGGCGGCGTCCTGCGCCGTCTGGGTCTCGCCGAGGTGAGCGTGTTCGGGGAGGGGGCGAGCGGCATACCGACGCGGCAGCGGCCCGCGGACATCGTCGCTGCCTTGGTCGCGGACGGCGTGCCCGTCGACGGGTTCGTCGCTCGCCGGCCGAGCCTGGAGGACCTCTTCGTCGAGTTGACGGGGGAGGGATTCGAGGTCGATGGGTAGCTTCCTGCGGGCCCTGCGCTCCGAACTGCGCCTCATCGCCGGTCGGCGGCGCAACCAGGTCGGCCTGCTCGTCCTGATGTCCCTGCCCGTGCTGATCGCGATCGCGACCAAGGAGTCGTCGCGCCACGGTGGCGACAACCGGGGCGGCCCGGACTTCTTCGACCAGATCACCAGCAACGGGCTCTTCGTCGCGCTCGCCGCTCTGGGGGTCGAGATCGGGCTGTTCCTGCCCATGGGACTCGCGCTGGTCAGCGGTGACGCGATCGCTGGCGAGGCTCAGGCGGGGACATTGCGCTATGTCCTGACGGTGCCCGTCGCCCGCGTCCGGCTGCTGGCCGTGAAGTATGCCGCCCTCGTCCTCACCGGTCTCGCCGGCACCGCGATGGTCGCCTTCACCGGTGGCGTGGTGGGGTCGGCGCTGTTCGGCACCGGGTCGGCGACCACCCTTTCTGGGACGCGGATCGGCGTGGGCGAGACCATATGGCGCATCCTCCTGGCCACGCTCTATGTCGCCGCCGGGATGGCCGCGGTCGCGGCGATCGGGCTCTTTCTCTCGACGGTGACGGAACAACCGATCGCCGTGGTCGTCATGGTCATGGTCGTCGTGGCCGGATCGTGGATCCTCGACGCGATCCCGCAGGTCGCCTGGCTGCACCCCTGGTTGTTGGTCGATCGCTGGCCCGCCTTCGCCGATCTCCTGCGTGACCCGCCCCAGTGGGGAACGATCAGGACCGGGCTCGGTGTGGATGCGGCATACGCCCTGGTGTTCCTGCTCGCGGCATGGGCGCGATTCGCCGGCAAGGATGTGACCAGCTGACGCCGCGGGTTCACGGCTTCGCCTCCTCAGTGCTCGGCCGCGCGTCCGCTGTCGCGCCATCACGGTCTCGCTCGATCCACGCCGAAGGGCCCGTAGACTGCTGCCTCGTTGCCCCCGTAGCTCAGCTGGATAGAGCAAGGGCCTTCTAATCCCGAGGTCGCAGGTTCGAGTCCTGCCGGGGGCGCGGGTGTGTGGGCTCGACATTCGGGGAGATAGTGGATGCGACGAATTCGACTGATGCTCGCTGTCATGGCGGCGTTGCTGACCGTGGTCGTGGGTCTCGAAGGACCGGCCGCCGCGCGTCCCCTGGGCGCGGGTGCCACGGCGTCCGCGTGGGCATCGGCCTTGCCTCCGGTGCGGCACTTGTTCATCATCAACATCGAGAACAAGGGGTTCGAGCGCACCTGGGGCGCGACGTCGAAGGCGCCCTATCTGTCGCGGACGCTGCGGTCCCAGGGCGTGCTCTTGACGAACTACTACGGCACCGCGCACAACAGCCAGCCCGACTACATCGGGCAGATCTCCGGACAGGGTCCCAACCGCAAGATGCAGTCGGACTGTCAGATCTTCATTCCCTTCAAGGCCACCGGCACGGCCGCGCCGGGCCAGTTCGTCGGATCCGGATGCGTCTTCCCGAAGGCCGTGCCACACCTGCCGGGGCAGCTGACGGCCGCCGGGCTGACCTGGAAGGGGTATTTCGAGGACATGGGGACGGCGTGTCGGCATCCCGCCCTCGGTGCCAGCGACACCACGCAGCATGCCCAGATCGGGGACATGTATGCCGTCCGGCACAACCCGTTCGTCTACTTCCGCGGCATCATCGACTCGACCACCTGCGCCAAGCGGGTGGTCGACCTGAGCCGGCTGACTGGCGACCTCGGCCGGGTGGCGACGACCCCCAACTACGCCTACATCACGCCCAACCTCTGCAACGACGGCCATGACGCGCCGTGCGTGGACGGGCGTCCCGGCGGGCTGACCAGCGTCGATGCGTGGCTGAAGGTGTGGGTGCCCAGGATTCTCGCCAGCCCCGCCTTCACGCAGGACGGGGCACTGATCATCACCGCCGACGAGGCGGACAGCCCCAAGGCCGACGCGAGTGCTTGTTGCGGGGAGGGTCCCGCGCCCAACGCCGCGTTGCCCGGGATCACCGGGCTCGGCGGCGGCCGGGTGGGCGCGCTCGTCCTGAGCCGGTTCGTCGCGCCGGGCACGACATCGACACAGGACTACAACCACTACTCCCTACTCGCCTCGACGGAGGACCTGTTCGGTCTTCCCTATCTCGGGTATGCCGCACAGGAGGGGTTGCCACGATTCGGCGCTGACGTGTGGACCGGGTCGTGGTAGGCCGCATGGCCTACGCTGAGCGGCTGTGAGCACGGAACGTTCCGACACCGCTGATCTGCTCGCTGCGGTCCGGGCCTTCCGCGATGTCGTCGCCGGTTCCCGGCTCCCGCTCGATCTGCCGAGTACCGCTGCGGCCAAGGAGAACCGCGCCGCGCTGTTGCGCCAACTCGACGACTACGTCATCCCGCGGCTCTCCTCGATCGACGCCCCGTTGCTCGCGGTGGTAGGCGGGTCGACGGGTGCGGGGAAGTCGACGTTGGTCAACTCGATCCTCGGGCGGGAGGTGTCGCGGATGGGTGTCATCCGGCCGACGACCACGAGCCCGATCCTCATCCACCACGCCAAGGACGCGCACTGGTTCACCGACACGCGCATCCTCCCGAGCCTCGCGCGGGTCACGGGAGTCGCGCCGCTCGATCACCAGCCCGACACGGTGCGCCTCGTCGAGGCCGACCGGCTGCCGCCGGGCATGGCCCTCCTGGACGCACCGGACATCGATTCGGTCGTCTCCGCCAACCGTGGCCTCGCCCGGCAGTTGCTCGCCGCCGCCGATCTCTGGCTCTTCGTCACGACCGCGGCGCGATATGCCGATGCCGTCCCCTGGGATCTGCTGCGCCAGGCCTCGGACCGGGGGACGGCGGTCGCCATCGTCCTGGACCGAGTGCCGCCGGAGATCATGGGAGAGGTTCGGCCGCATCTCGTCGAGATGCTGCGCGAGCAGGGTCTCGGCACCGCCCCGGTCTTCCCGGTGCCGGAGACGACCCTGGACGCCGACGGGCTCATCCCGGACAGCGACATCTCCCGTCTGCGGACGTGGCTGAACGACCTCGCCTCGGATGCCGCAGCCCGTGAGACCGTCGTGCGTCAGACGCTCAGTGGGGCCTTGGCCTCGCTGGACGAACGCTCGGAGGAACTCGTCGTGGCCAGCCGCACCCAACAGCGGGTCGTCGGCGAACTCCAACAGGTCGTCGACGTGGCCCACCGCGGCGCCCGGCAGGGCATCGAGCAGGGAATGAGCGACGGGCGGCTCCTGCGCGGGGAGGTGCTGGCCCGGTGGCAGGACTACGTCGGGACCGGCGACTTCTTCCGCAGGGTCGAGGCCGGGGTCTCGCGGCTGCGTGACCGCATCGGCGATGTGTTCCACGGAAGGGTCGCGCCGGCCCCGGAGGCGGTGGACAACGCCCTGCAGACCGGGGTGGCGCAGCTGATCGAGGCCAACGCCGACAGCGCGGCGATCGAGATCGCGCGGGCCTGGCGTGGCCTTCCGGCCGGGGAGGAGATCCTCGCGGTCCATCCCGGCCTCGCCCGGGCTTCCTCTGGTCTGTCGGCGGAGGTCGACGCGGCGGTGCGCGCCTGGCAGGGTGACGTCCTCGATCTGGTCCGCTCGGAGGGCGGGAGCCGGCGTACGAATGCGCGGATCGCGGCATACGGCATCAACGGGGTCGGCATGTTCCTGATGCTCGTCGTGTTCACCCACACGGCGGGACTCACGGGCGCGGAGGTCGGCATCGCCGGTGGCACGGCGGTGCTCGCGCAGCGCGTCCTCGAGGCGATCTTCGGCGACCAGGCGGTCCGGACGATGGCGGCGAAGGCCCGGTCCGCGCTGCAAGCGCGGACCGACGCCCTGATGGACGCGGAAGCGCGGCGGTATGCCGAGGCCATCGGCACCGTCCACGTCCCCCCGGACCAGGCCGACCGACTCTCCCGCGCGCTCGACCGGGTGCAGGCGGCCCGATGAGCCCGTTCACCCTCGGCCGCGGCGGGGGCTCCGCGGCGGTGACCGCGGAGTCCCTCCGCGCGCACGCCGCCGCCCTCGAGGACGCACTCGTCAGCGGGGGTGCGCAACTGCCGCACGAGGAGGTGGCCCGTGCCCGCGGGGTGTTGACCAAGGTGACTGAGCGGGGCCGGCATACCGGCGCCCACACCGTGGTCGCCCTCGCCGGCGCGACGGGGAGTGGCAAGTCTTCCCTGTTCAACGCAGTCGTCGGCGGGAACGTCGCGACCATCGGCGCCCGCCGTCCGACGACCTCCACGCCCACCGCTGCCGTGTGGGGACCAGCGCCCGCCGGTGACCTGCTCGACTGGCTCGAGGTCGGGTCGCGACATCAGGTCACGACCGAGCCGGGCACTCCACTCGACGGGTTGGTGCTCCTCGACCTGCCCGACTTCGACTCTCGTGAGAGCGCGAACCGCCTCGAGGCGGAGCGTGTGCTCGAGTTCGTCGACGTCTTCGTCTGGGTCACGGACCCGCAGAAGTATGCCGATGCTCGCCTCCACGACGACTACGTCTCGGCCATGCGCCACTACGACGCGGTCACGCTCGTCGTCCTCAACCAGGCTGACCGGTTGACCCCCGGTCAGCTCGACCAGTGCGCCGGAGATCTGCGCCGGCTCCTCCACCTCGACGGTCTGACCAATGCGGACGTGCTCGCGACGTCGGCCCGCACGGGGCTGGGTGTCGCCGCGTTGCGTTCGCGCCTGGCGGAGGCCGTTGCCGGCGCGAAAGCCGCGCGCACGCGCCTGGACGCCGATGTGAGAACAGCGGCCGACACACTGCGCCGAGGTGTGGGGGACGAGGAGGTGAGCGTGTCGCAGGAAGGGACCGCCAAACTCGTCGACGCGCTCGGGCGCGCCAGCGGCGTCCCGGCGGTCGTCGACGCGGTCGCCCACGATTATCGGCGGGGCGCGCTCGCCTCGGGAGGCTGGCCGTTCACGCGATGGGTCGCGCGTCTGCGCCCGGACCCCCTCAGACGGCTCCGGCTCGACCGCGACACCTCGCCGTCGATCGACACCGACATCCGTCGTGCCGTGGGGCGTTCCTCCCTGCCCCAGGCGACGCCTGCGGCGCGGGCCGCCGTGGATCTGGCCGCCCGGCGCCTCGCCGACGCCGCGGCCGATGGGTTGCCGCGCCGGTGGGCCGAAGCCGTCGCCGCTGCCGCACTCCCGCCGCAGGAGCGGCTCGCGGACGAACTCGACCAAGCCATCGTCCGCACCCGCCTGCGCGGGCGCCAGCCGGTGTGGTGGACGGTTGTCCGGCTGCTCCAGTGGGTGTTCGCGCTGATCACCCTGGTGGGGCTCGCCTGGTCGCTCGTGCAGCTGCTGCTGGGGACCGGCGGGTTGATCCAGCTCCCGTCGATCTATGTCGGCCCCGTCTCGCTGCCGCTGGTGCTTCTCGTCGGTGGTCTGCTGGCCGGGTGGCTGCTCGCGCTGCTGTCTCGATGGTTCGCCGGGGTCGGATCTCGCCGGGCGGCCCGGGCCGCGCGCCGCCGGCTCGATGAGGCGGTCAAGAGCGTCGCCACCGGATTCATCCTCGGTCCCGTCGCCGATGTGCTCGACCGTCACCGCCTGACCCGCACCCAACTCGACGCCGCGCGCCGCTGACCGCGGGCCCTGAGACGGCGACGGGTCACACGGGGACGAGATCGGTCGGCGTCATCCCGTCCGGACGCCCTGCGTCGTGGTTCGCCCCCTCCGCTGGCTCGTCATCCTGCTCGTCCTCGTCCGGCTCGTCTTCCGGCACGGCCTCGTCCGGCACGACCTCGTCCAGCCCGACCCAGTCCCCGGGGTCGTCACAGCCGAACGCGTGGTCGGGAGGGTCGACCTGACGGGGATGCGCGGCGGGTGGGCCCTCGGCATATGGCATGGAGGGGAGGTCCTGCCCATAAGGCATCGATCCCGTCGGCGTCGGACCCCCCGGCCACAGCTGCGTCCGCTCCCGCGGTGCGCCCCAGGCACCACGCATCGCCGCATCATCGCGGACGCGAAGCTCGTTGATCACGGGATCCGTCGTTCGATCGTCGGGGTTGACCGTCAGCCGGCCGCCCTTGAGGAAGGTGGTCGCACCCTTGGTCAGGTCATGTCCGATGTGCTGGGCCTCGATCTCGACCTGCACGGCACTCGATCCATCGTCGCGGCGGAAGGTCTTGACCGTCTGTCGGCCATGCACGACGAGCGGATGCCCCTTCTTCACCGACGACACGATGTTCTCGGCGAGTTGGGCGAAGGCGAGAACCGAGAAGAAGCTGGTGATCCCGTCCTCCCACCGATCGGTCTGTCGTCTGTGGTAGCGGGGCGTCGACGCGACCCGGAACTTCGTGAAGACCACCCCGCTCGCGCCGATCATGCGTTCGGGGTCCGCGCAGGCGTTGCCGGTCACCGTCACGTAGGTCTCGTTCATTCCCCCACCTCTCCTCGTTCCGGTGGGTGAATCCCGCCGGGCTGCGTTTCCATGGTGGGGGAGGGAACGGCATACAGCCAGAAGAACCCAGCCGGCCTGTGGATGACCGTGAATCGTGCCGTCGCGCCGCCTGTGGACAACCGTCGATTCGGTGGGGCCCGCCCCCGCCAGTAGCCTTGCGCGCATGCCTGAGTTCATCTATGTCTTCTCGCGCGCGCGCAAGGCTCACGGGGACAAGGTCATCCTCGACGACGTGACTCTGTCCTTCCTGCCGGGGGCCAAGATCGGCGTGGTCGGCCCCAACGGCGCAGGCAAATCGACTGTCCTGAAGATCATGGCCGGGCTGGAGCAACCATCCAATGGCGAGGCCCGGCTGACCCCCGGATACAGCGTCGGTATCCTCATGCAGGAGCCACAGCTCGATGAGACCAAGACCGTCCTGGGCAACGTCGAGGAAGGCGCGGGCGAGATCAAAGGCGCGCTCGACCGCTACAACGAGATCTCCGAGCTCATGGCCGACCCGGACGCCGATTTCGACGCCCTGATGACGGAGATGGGGCAGCTGCAGGAGAAGATCGACGCCGCCGACGCCTGGGACCTCGACTCCCAGCTCGAGCAGGCCATGGACGCGCTGCGCTGTCCGCCCCCGGATGCCGACGTCTCGGTTCTCTCCGGTGGAGAGAAGCGCCGGGTCGCCTTGTGCAAGCTGCTCCTCCAGAAGCCCGACCTCCTGCTCCTGGACGAGCCGACCAACCACCTCGATGCCGAGTCCGTCCTCTGGCTCGAGCAGCACCTCGCTGCCTATCACGGCTGCGTTGTCGCCGTCACCCACGACCGCTATTTCATGGACAATGTCGCTGAGTGGATCCTCGAACTCGACCGCGGTCGGGCCTACCCCTACGAAGGGAACTACTCGACCTATCTCGAGAAGAAGCGCGCCCGCCTCGAGGTCCAGGGAAAGAAGGACGCCAAGCTCGCCAAGCGCCTCGCCGAAGAGCTCGAGTGGGTGCGCTCCAACGCCAAGGCCAAACAGACCAAGTCCAAGGCGCGGCTCGCGCGATACGAGGAAATGGCCGCGGAGGCCGAGCGGACCCGGAAGCTCGACTTCGAGGAGATCGTGATCCCGCCGGGGCCTCGGCTGGGTTCGCAGGTCATCGAGGTCAGCACGCTGCGCAAGGGCTTCGGTGACCGTGACCTGATCGATGACCTCTCGTTCACGCTTCCCCGCAACGGCATCGTCGGTGTCATCGGCCCCAATGGCGTCGGTAAGACGACCCTCTTCAAGACGATCGTCGGCCTGGAGGAGCCGGACGCCGGCTCCGTCAGGGTCGGTGAGACGGTGAAGATCTCCTATGTCGACCAGGGCCGCGCCGGCATCGACCCGGACAAGAACCTGTGGGAGGTCGTCTCCGACGGCCTCGATCACATCAAGGTCGGGCAGGTCGAGATCCCATCGCGGGCCTATGTCTCGCAGTTCGGCTTCAAGGGTCCCGACCAGCAGAAGAAGGCCGGGGTGCTCTCCGGCGGAGAGCGCAACCGGCTCAACCTCGCGTTGACGTTGAAGCAGGGCGGCAATCTCCTGCTCCTCGACGAACCGACCAACGACCTCGATGTCGAGACCCTGGGCTCACTCGAGAACGCGCTCCTGGACTTCCCCGGCTGCGCCGTCGTGATCAGCCACGACCGATGGTTCCTCGACCGGGTCGCCACCCACATCCTCGCCTATGAAGGGGACGACGAGGACCCGAGCAAGTGGTTCTGGTTCGAAGGCAATTTCGAGGCCTACGAGAGGAACAAGGTCGAGCGGCTCGGTGAGGAGGCCGCCCGGCCGCACCGGGTCACCTACCGCAAACTCCACCGCGACTGACGCGCTCCCGTCGTATGCCGTGTGCTCGGCATACGACCGAGAAGGGGCACCTCAGGACGTGACCTGGACTGCCATCAGATCCAAGGTCAGGAACACGCTCTGCGGGTCGTCCTCCCAATCGGCGAACGGGCCGCAGGGGACGAAGCCGTGACGCGCATACAACCGGCGGGCGGTCTCGAAGGCGGGCCTGGTGCTCGTCTGGACGCTCACCCGGTGGTATCCCCGGTCGCGGGCCTCGTCGAGCAGCTTCTTGAGGACGAAGGTCGCCACGCCCTGACCGCGGTGCTCCAGCGGCGTGCGCATCGACTCGATCTCACCGTTGCCGTCCGGCAATTCCTTGAGAGTACCCAGTCCCATGAGGTGGCCATCCCGCCAGACGGACCAGACCGTCTGATCGGGGTCGGCGAGCCCGTCCATGGACGGGCCGACCTCGTCATCGAGCATCGGCATTCCGTGCACCTCTTCGTGGTGCTCGGCCAAGAGTCGTCTGACCTGTGGCCGACTCAGGTCATCCTGTTCGACCTCCACGCCTCCAAAGTACCCTGTCGCGATGCATCCGAGTCCGGACTGTGACGAGGTCGTCGCCGGTGAGAGCCGGGGGTGGGCGGCTCCACGTCTCAGAGTGTGGTCAGGTCAGGGGGTCACCCGCGCCGAGCAGACGGCTCCAGCCCGTGCTGAACCGGGCTTTCCACGGGGCTGAACCGGCCTATCGGCGGGGCTGAACCGGCCTCTCGACGAGGTCAGGTGCCGCCGACCAGGCGGAGGGCGAGGGCGGCGTTGGTGGCGCCGATCTCCTCGGGGCGCCGGCGGATGCCCGGCTGATACCACCGCGCGACGTCGATGCACAGCGACAGGACGGCGAGGACCGTCGCCGGGATGTCGGGCACGTCGAACTCGCCGGCGGCGACCCCGTGGGTCAGCACGTCCTGGACGGCCGCGTTGATCTCCTTGCGCAGCCGCATCACGATCTCCTGGTGCTCCTCGGTCAGATGACCGAACTCGTACTGCACGATCCGGCCCACCCGGTAGTGCTCGGCGTGCCAGCGGGAGAAGTTGGCGACGATCGCGAGGAGAGCGTCCGTGGGGGTCGGCGACGTCAGCGCGGCCTCGACGAGCATGTCGCGGGCGGCGGTGTGTCCACGTTCACAGATGCTGAAGAGGAGGTCCTCCTTGGAGGCGAAGTGGACATAGACCCCCGCCGGTGACAGGCCGGCGCGACTCGCGATATCACGGGTCGTCGTCCCATGGAATCCCAAGTCGGAGAACGCATCTGCCGCCGCTTCCATGAGCCGGAGGGCGGTGGAGGTGACGCCTTCCGTCAGCGGGATGGCGGGCACGGCATACGTCCGGAAGCGCGGCGCCGACCCCGTCACCTCAGCCATGGCACCAAATATGCCGCATCGGACCCCGTGACGCGCCGCGCGCCGCCCACTAGACTAAGCAAGCGCTTAGAAACCCACGAGGACGTGTCAGGAGCCCGCCATGCCCCGCAATATCTACGGTCCGGACCACGAGGCCTTCCGCGAGTCGGTGCGGGAGTTCGTGGAGCGCACCCTCAAGCCCGTCGCCGAGCAGATGATCAAGGACAAGGTCATCGAGCGCGGCATCTGGATCGAGGCCGGCAAGCAGGGCTTCTTCGGCCTCAACATCCCGGAGGAGTACGGCGGGGCGGGCATCGACGACTACCGCTTCAACGCCGTGTTCGGCGAGGAGATCTCGAAGTTCACCGCCTCCGCGGCCTCGTGCTTCGGCATCCACGCCGACATCTGCGCGCCCTACATCGTCCACCTCGGCACCGCGGAGCAGAAGGCCCGCTGGCTGCCCGGCGTCGCCTCCGGCGAGAAGATCCTCGCCATCGGCATGACCGAGCCGTCCGGCGGGTCCGACCTCGCCGCCCTCAAGAGCATCGCCGTGCGTGACGGCGACGACTGGATCCTCAACGGCTCCAAGACGTTCATCACCAACGGCCACCAGTGCGACCTCGCGATCGTCGCCGCCCGCACCGACCCGACCAAGGGCGCCAAGGGCATCTCCCTGTTCGTCCTCGAGGCGGACATGCCGGGCTTCACCAAGGGCAACAAGCTCGACAAGGTCGGCCAGCCCGAATCCGACACCTCCGAGCTCTTCTTCGAGAACGTCCGCGTGCCCGCCGCCAATCTGCTCGGCCCCGAGGGTATGGGCTTCATCCAGATGATGATGCACCTGCCGCAGGAGCGGATCGGCGCGGCCGTCGGCAATATCGCCAACGCCAAGCAGATCCTGCTCGAGACGATCCAGTACACCAAGGACCGCAAGGCGTTCGGCCAGCCGATCGGGACCTTCCAGTACAACAAGTTCAAGATCGCCGAGCTCGTCACGATGGTCGAGGTCGCCGAGGCCTATATCGATGACTGCGTCCTCGCCCACACCGAGCACAAGCTGACGCCCGTCGACGCCGCCAAGGCGAAGTGGTGGTCCTCGCAGGTCCAGTGCGATGTCCTCGACGAATGCGTTCAGCTCCACGGCGGCTACGGCTTCATGAACGAATACCGCGTCGCCCGCGCCTGGAAGGACGCTCGCGTCCACAAGATCTGGGCCGGCACCAACGAGATCATGAAGGAACTCATCGGCCGGGACCTCGGCCTGTGACGGGTCGGCACGACGGCTCCGTCGCGGTCGTGACCGGTGCCTCGCGGGGCATCGGGTTCGCGATCGCCCAGCGATTGGTCGCCGAGGGGGCGCGGGTGGTCATCACCGCCCGCAAGCCCGACGCCCTCGCCGACGCGGTCACGCGGCTCGGCGGCCCCGAGCACGCGACCGCGGTCGCCGGGTTCACCTCCGTCGAGGCCCATCAGGAGGAGGCGCTGGCGACCGCGGCCCGGGTCTATGGCCCGGTGAACCTACTGGTCAACAACACCGGGATCAACCCGGTCTATGGCCCGATCCTCGACACGCCCCTCGATGCCGCGCGCAAGATCATGGACACCAACGTTCTGGCCGCCTTCGCGTGGACCCAGAAGGCGGTCGCCGCGGGGCTGGGCAGGGACCGGCCCGGGGCGGTGGTCAACATCGCCTCGATCGCCGGCATCGGCGCGACCGGTGTCATCGGGATGTATGGCGTCTCCAAGGCCGCCCTCATCCACCTGACCCTCGAGATGGGCTACCAGCTCGCTCCGGCCGTCCGGGTCAACGCCGTCGCCCCCGCGGTCGTCAAGACGAAGTTCGCCGAGGCGCTGTATGCCGCGGACGAGGCCAAGGCGGCCGCCCCCTACCCGATGCGGCGACTCGGCATCCCGGACGACATCGCCGGCGCGGTGAGCTTCCTGCTCTCCGGCGACGCTGCGTGGATCACCGGGCAGACGATCATCGTCGACGGCGGGGTCACCCTCAACTCCGGCCTGTGAGCCGCGTCCGGGTGGCCGACCGCGTGTGGTTGGCTGAACGGCATGGAGACCGCTGACCTGGACCGCCTCCTCGAGGCGCATGTCGCCCACGAACTCGCCTCGTGGTCTCCGGACGCCCTCGCCTCTGCGCTGCGCGACGAGGTCGCCGCCGTGTGGGAGTGGCTGGAGCGAGTGACCGTCGCCGACCTCGCCCCGGCGGCTCCGACCTCCGAACGGGTGGCGTCGGCGATCGCCGCCACCCCGCTCACCGACGAGTTGATCGGGCTGATCGTCGACGCTGTCCTGTCGGCTCGGTCGGCCGCTGCCGACAGCGGCCTCGCGCCGGCCGACCTGCTCGGCCGCGCAGACCTCGATGACGTCATCGACCAGATCGCGGGGATGGAGGCCCTACGCAACGAGGCGATTCGCGCATTCACCGAGAGCACGGCATACCACCGGCTCGTCGCGCACGTGCTCTATCACGGGATCAAGGGCTATGTCCTGACCGAGAACGTCTTCGCCCGCCGGCTCCCCGGGGCCTCCTCCATGGTCAAGCTCGGCCAGCGGGGTCTCAATGCGGCCGCGCCGAAGCTCGAGGACGCCGTCGACAAACGGCTCTCCGCCTTCGTCCAGGCCAACATCGGGGACACCCTGCGCGACAGCCGGCGTTATCTCGAATCCACGCTCGACGCGGCGACACTCCACGACCTCGTCGACGAGGCCTGGACTGATATCGCTCGCCATCCACTGGCCACCGGCGTCGACATCGTCACCGACGCCGACCTCGAGTCGCTCACTGTCACGATGGGAGCACTCGCCCAACGTGTCCTCGCCTCGGGCCTTCTCACGCCCGTGGTCCAACGCTGGTTGAGCAGTCTCCTCGAGGCGTATGCCGAGTGCCAGGTCGCCGCCCTGCTCACCGACCTCGGGGCCGACCCCGAACGGCTCGCCATCGATCTCGCCGCGTTCGCCCGGCCGCTGCTCGACCGGGCCACAGCCGACGGAGTGCTCGAGGCGCGCATCCGCGCCCGCCTCAGCGGGTTCTATCGCTCGGCGGCCGCCGCGTCGGCGACCTGACCGAGGCGGCCTGACCGAGGCGGCCTGACCGAGGCGGCCTGACGCCCTCGCGGACGCGTCAGTCCAGCGGGCCACCGGCGACATAGATGACCTGACCGGAGACGAACCCCGCACCCTCACTGCACAGGAAGCTGATCGTCGCGGCGATGTCCTCGGGCTGCCCGACCCTGGCCACGGGGATCTGCGCCGCGGCACCCTTGATGAAGTCCTCGAAGGGCACCCCCACCCGGGCGGCTGTCGCGGCGGTCATGTCGGTCTGGATGAAGCCCGGGGCGACCGCATTGGCCGTCACCCCGAACTTGCCCAGCTCGATCGCGAGGGTCTTGGTGAACCCCTGGAGGCCGGCCTTCGCCGCCGAATAGTTGGCCTGACCCCGGTTGCCCTGCGCCGAGGACGAGGAGAGGTTGACGATCCGGCCGAACTTCTCGGCGGTCATGAACGCCTGGCACCCCTTGGTCATGAGGAAGGCCCCCTTGAGGTGGACGTTCATGACCGCATCCCAGTCGTCCTCGGTCATCCGGAAGATGAGGTTGTCGCGGATGATCCCGGCATTGTTGACGAGGACGACGGGGGCCCCGAGTTCGGCGGCGATCCGCGCGATCGCAGCCTCGACCTGCGCGGCGTCGGCGACATCACACCCCACGGCGATCGCCGACCCACCGGCGGCCGTGATCGCCTCGACGGTGCCCGCGCAAGCGGTTTCGTCCAGGTCGACGACGGCCACGGCATACCCGTCCGTCGCCAGGCGCTGTGCCGTGGCGGCACCGATTCCCCGTGCGGCCCCCGTGACGACCGCGGCCCGTGTGTTGCTCATCTTTGCGCTCCTACTTCACTCGGATAGGTTGGGGACTTCTCACCCGCCACCATAGCGAGGGGCATTCGTGGAGATCTGGCCCGGTCGGCCCTACCCCCTGGGAGCCACCTACGACGGCTCCGGCGTCAATTTCGCGGTCTTCTCCGAGATCGCCGACGCCGTCGAACTCTGCCTGATCGACGACGACGGGGGGGAGCAGCGGATCCGCCTGCCGGAGGTCGACGGTTTCGTCTGGCACGCCTACCTGCCGGGAGTCCTGCCCGGGCAACGCTATGGCTTCCGCGTCCACGGGCCGTATGCCCCTGCGCGCGGTCACCGCTGCGATCCCGCGAAGCTCCTGCTCGACCCCTATGCCCGCGCCATCGACGGCACCATGGACGGTGACGTCTCGCTCTTCAGCTATGACATGGTGGACGAGGCGCGCGGGATCAGCGACATCCGCAACGGCTTCGACAGTCTCGGACACACGCTTCTGTCCGTGGTCGTCAACCCGTTCTTCGATTGGGGTCAGGACCGCCCGCCACGGCACGAGTACCACAACACCGTCATCTATGAGGCGCACGTCAAGGGCATGACGATGCGCAACCCCGAAGTGCCGGAAGCGATTCGGGGGACGTATGCCGGGATCGCCCATCCCGCGACCATCCAGCACCTCGTCGACCTCGGCATCACCGCCATCGAACTCATGCCCGTCCACCAGTTCGTCAACGACTTCCACCTCCAGGACAAGGGTCTGGCGAACTATTGGGGATACAACACGATCGGCTTCTTCGCCCCGCACAACGGCTATGCGGCATACGGCACCCGCGGTGAACAGGTCCTCGAGTTCAAGGCAATGGTCAAGGCGCTCCACGAGGCGGGGATCGAGGTCATCCTCGACGTCGTCTACAACCACACGGCGGAGGGCAACCACCTCGGCCCGACGCTTGCCTTCCGTGGCATCGACAACAACGCCTACTACCGCCTCGTCACGAGCAATCTCGCGCATTACTACGACACCACGGGCACCGGCAACAGCCTGCTCATGCGCAATCCCCATGTCCTGCAACTCATCATGGATTCGCTGCGCTACTGGGTCACCGAGATGCACGTCGACGGGTTCCGCTTCGACCTCGCGGCGACCCTCGCCCGTCAGTTCCACGAGGTCGACCGGCTGTCGGCCTTCTTCGACCTGTGCCAGCAGGACCCGGTCGTCAGCCAGGTCAAGCTCATCGCCGAGCCGTGGGACATCGGCGAGGGGGGCTATCAGGTCGGCAACTTCCCGCCCCTGTGGACGGAGTGGAACGGGAAGTTCCGCGACACCGTGCGCGACTTCTGGCGCGGTGAGGCGGCGACCCTCGGGGAGTTCGCCTCGCGGCTGACCGGCAGCTCCGACCTCTATGAGCATTCGGGCCGCAAACCGATCGCGTCGATCAACTTCGTCGTCGCCCACGATGGGTTCACGATGGCGGACCTGGTGGCCTACAACGAGAAGCACAACGAGGCCAATGGCGAGGACAACCGCGACGGGGAGAGCCACAACCGCTCGTGGAACTGCGGCGTCGAGGGCCCGACCCCCGACCCCGATGTCCTCGCGCTGCGCACCCGCCAGCACAAGAACCTCATGTCGACCCTGCTGCTCTCGCAGGGTGTCCCGATGATCGCCCACGGCGACGAGATCGGCCGGACCCAGGGCGGCAACAACAACGCGTACTGCCAGGACAACGAGATCACCTGGATGGACTGGGAGCTCACCGAGACTCAGGCCGACCTTCTCGAGTTCACCCGTCGCCTGGTCGAATTGCGCCGCGAGAATCCGGTTTTCCGGCGGCGCCGGTTCTTTGCCGGCAGCCCCGACCACGGCGGCGAGAGCGACGTTCACGACATCTCGTGGTTCACCACGGCGGGGACCGAGATGGCCGACGACGACTGGCGCAATGGCTATGCGAAGTCGGTCATGGTCTTCCTCAACGGGCGGGCGATCCCGGAGCCCGACCGGCGCGGTCAGCGCATCGTCGGCGACAGCTTCCTGCTCATCTTCAACGGGCACTACGAGCCGCTCGATTTCACCCTGCCGAGCCGGCAGTACGGCTCCTCGTGGCGCGTCGAGATCGACACGGCCGCGGAGGCGGTGAGTCGCCGCGTGCGCCGGGCCGGCACAACGGTTCGCGCCGAGGCGCGCAGCCTCGTCGTGCTGCGTGGTCTCGTCGACCGCGGGCTCACCCCGCCCCGGGGTTCGGCCTACTCGCCCTTGACCCGGACCATTCCCTCCTGAGCGACGCTCGCGACGAGAACGCCGTCTCGGGCATACATCCGGCCCCGGCCCAGACCCCGGCCGCCCTGCGCGGAGGGGGAGTGCTCGGCATACAGCAGCCACTCGTCGGCGCGAGCGGGCCGGTGGAACCACATGGCGTGGTCGAGGCTGGCCACCCGCAGACGCGGGTCGGTCCAGCCGAGGCCATGCCGGCGCAGCACGCCCTCGAGGAGGGTGTAGTCGGAGGCGAACGCAAGCACTGCCGCATGCAGCAGCGGGTCGTCCGGCAGCGGGGCGATCGTCTTCATCCACACGTGCTGGCTGGCACTGACGGGTTCGATGGCGTCCCGGAACAGGTGCCCCTCGACGTGCCGAAGCTCGACGAGACGGCGACGCCGCCATTCGGCATACTCCTCGCCCACGGCCGGTGGCCACGGCTCCACCTCCTCCGGTGGCGCGACATCGGGCATCGGGTCCTGGTGGTCGAGTCCGACCGCCGGCTCCTGGAACGAGGTGATCATCGAGAGAATCGCGTGCCCATGTTGAAGGGCGTGAACGCGCCTGGTGGAGAAGGAGTTTCCGTCACGGAGGCTTTCCACGGCGAACCGGATGGGATGCTTGTCGTCACCCGGGCGGATGAAATAGCCGTGGAGGCTGTGGATTCGGCGGGTGGGCGCGACGTCGGCGACAGTGCGTCCGGCGGCGATCACACACTGGGCCAGCACCTGTCCGCCGAAGACCCGCTCCTGCGGAGTCCGCTGGCTCGGCCCGACGAAGACCCGCATGCCTCGCTCCGCGTCCTGGATGGCGTCGGCTGCGCCCGAGACGGCGATCCGCGCCTCGCCCACCTCCGCGAGATCGAGGAGCCGAAGCAGTCCGTGCATGGGATCGGTGTCGTCGAGGGGCACAAGCCCCACCCTAAGAGGTCGCCGACGGTGTCCAATAGCACCATGACCGAACCCCTCGCCGTCGACGTCCCGCTCCGGTGGAGCGATATGGACGCCTATGGCCACGTCAACAATGTCCAGTACCTCCGGTTGCTCGAGGACGCCCGGGTCGTTGCGATCGAGAAGTGGTTCGGGGACATGGGGATGCTCGATGCCGGCGTCATCGTCAGCCGGCACGAGATCGAATATCTCGCCCCGCTCGTGTTCCGGCCCGCCCCCGTGCGGATCCGGTTGTGGCCCACAGCGATCAGCGCCGTCGGCTTCGACGTCGCCTATGCGATCGGCGACCCACCCGACGTGGGGGAGTCGGTGTATGCCCGTGCCGAGACTGGCCTCGTCGCCTACGATCTCGCCGGTTCCCGGCCCCGCCGGCTCACGGCCGAGCACCGCGAACGCCTCACCGCGCTCGCCGGTGATCCGGTCACCTTCCGGTGGCGGCGGCGCTCGTGAGCGTCCTCGTCTTTCCCGACGCCGCGAGCCTCACCGACCTCCGGACGTATGCCGCGCGCCTGCGCCGCCTCGATCCCGACGGTGCGCTTCGCCTCCACGCATCGGGCGGCCTGTTGGCGGCCTACGCTGGCGTCCTGCCCGGGCGGGGGGTCACCGGGTCCGGTGCCGTGATCGGCCTGCGGATCCTCACCCTCGCCAAGCCGGCCCAGGTGGACGCCACGGTCCCGGCCTCGGCGATTCTCGATCGGCTCGCGCGCACCCCACGGCCCGGCGGTCCGTTCACGCTCCCGGTCCCGCCGGTGTCGGTCTTCGTCTCGTGGGCGGGCGTCGCCCCGCCGCGGACCGGATGGTCGGTCATCGGCGACCTCGACGCAGCGAGCCTGGAACTCGCGGCGCAGGAGGGCATCGCCGAGATCGCCGCGGCAGGTACTGGCCTCGCTGCGCAGGTCGAGGCCCTGCGCGCGCGGGTCTGGTCGGCACCCTTCGCCGAGGGGACCCCGGCGCCGCGCGGACTGGCGTTCGCGGCATACGGACTGGGGTTCGTCCGCGCGGGCGAGCCCGCGCGGCTGAGCCGCGCGGGCACCTGGTGGCGGCTCACCACGCCGATCGGGCACGCGCTCGGCCGGTGAGCCTTCTCGGCCGGTGAGCCTTCTCAGCCCGTGCGGAGCCCGTGGGGTGGCGACGCGACCGCTAGGGTCGAGCCATGAGGTCGGAGCCGGAAAAGAGGTTGTCCGAGACCGGGGACTGGATCGCCGGCCTGGCTGCCGGTGAATGCCAGGAGGACGATCTCGCGCTCGCGGAGGCGCTCGTCCGCCGCGGAGCGGCGATCGGGGCCCACTGGCAGGGCCGTCCGCTGACCCGCACCCGGAAGACCTCGGTGTCCGACTTCTTCACCGAGGCGGATGCCCGGGCCGAATCCGATATCGTCGCCGCCCTCACGCAACTGCGACCCGGGGACGCGATCCTCGGCGAGGAGGGCGCGTCGGCGGCCGGTCGATCGGGGCGCTCGTGGATCATCGACCCGATCGACGGCACCTACAACTACGCATCCGGCCTCGAGCACTGGTGCAGTGCGATCGCACTGCGCGGACCGGGCGAGGCCCTGATCGGCGCCATCCGGCAGGATTCGGCTGACGAGACCTGGACCGGCCGGGTGGGGCCGGACGGGCGCGCCGAGGCGTGGCGCAACGGCGTCCGGCTCGCGCCGCTGCCCGACCGCGCGCTGCACGAGATCGCGGTGGCGACCTATCTCCACCCGACCCGCTTCGGCGATCCCGACGTCATGGAGCCGTGGCTCGCCGCGTGTGGCGGCACCGCAACGTTGCGGATGCTCGGCTCCGGGTCCTGCGATATCGCGCGTGTCGCTGCAGGCCGCCTGGGGGGCTTTCTCCAGCACTCGACCGCCGACTGGGACTGGTATCCGGGGGTGGCGCTCGTCCACGGGGTCGGCGGGTCGACGCGGGTCGTCCAGCACCGCGGCTTCCGGTGGCACCTCGCCGGCGCGACCCGGATCGTCGACACGCTCGCCGACCTGCTCAGCTCCGCCTGAGCGAGCAGGGCCGGCCCGCCCCGGGAGCCGGCCGCGCACGTCCCCCGTTGACCGTGCCCGGATGTGGTGGGATAGCTCCTCGTGACCCAGACCTTCGCCGTCGCGGCCTCGCCGTTCACCGACCTGCACCTGAGCCCTCTGCACGCCCACGACCGCTCGGACGCGGCGTGGTGGCGGCACGCGGTCATCTATCAGATCTATCCCCGGTCCTTCGCGGACTCCACGGGCAATGGCATCGGCGACCTGCCCGCAGCGCGGGCGAAACTGCCGTATCTCCTCGCCCTCGGCGTCGACGCGGTCTGGTTCTCGCCCTTTTATGTCTCGCCGCAGGCGGATGCCGGCTACGACGTGGCGGACTACCGCGACATCGACCCGCTTTTCGGCACGCTCGCCGACTTCGAGGGCCTCCTCGAGGACGCGAACGCGCTCGGGCTCGAGGTGATCGTCGACCTCGTCCCCAATCACTCCTCCAGCGAGCACCCCTGGTTCCGGGCCGCGCTCGCGGCCGCGCCCGGATCTCCCGAGCGGGCGCGGTATCTGTTCCGCGACGGGCGGGGCGAGCACGGCGAGCTTCCGCCCAACGACTGGAAGTCGGTCTTCGGGGGCCCGGGATGGACGCGGGTGACGGAGCCGGACGGCTCGCCCGGTCAGTGGTATCTCCACCTGTTCGACACGACGCAGCCGGACTTCGACTGGACGAATACCGAAGTCCGCCAGGAATTTCTCGACATCCTCGAGTTCTGGGTGCAACGCGGAGTGGCGGGCTTTCGCGTGGACGTCGCGGCGGGTCTGGTCAAGGACCAGACGCTGCGCGACTGGGACCGGCCGCACGACCAGCTGGGGCCCGAGGAGGACCGGCTGCCGACCTCGGCGGCCCCGATGTGGGATCAGGACGGAGTCCACGAGATCTTTCAGGCCTGGCGCAGGCTCCTCGACGGCTACGGCGTCCCGGACCGCATCCTCTGCGCCGAAGCCTGGGTCCACCCGCCGGAGCGGGCCGCGCTCTATGTCCGGCGCAACGAGTTCCACCAGGCGTTCAACTTCGATTTCCTCGACTGCCCGTGGCGCGCCCGGGACTATCGGCGCGTCATCACCAGGTCGCTCGAGGTGTGCGACTCCGTCGGCGCTCCGGCGACGTGGGTCCTGAGCAACCACGATGTGGTCCGGCATGCGACGCGGCTCGCGCTGCCGGTGGGAGAAGCGCGACCCAACGGAATCGGGGCCGGCGACCCGCAACCGGACCAGGCACTCGGCCTGCGCCGAGCCCGTGCGGGAACGACGATGATGCTCGGTCTGACGGGATCGGCATACCTCTATCAGGGGGAGGAACTCGGCCTTCCCGAGGCCACGTCCCTGCCGGATGAGCTGCGGGAGGACCCGGTCTATCTCCGCACCGGCAAGCAGCAGTTGGGCCGTGACGGGTGCCGCGTGCCGCTCCCGTGGGTCGCGGATGCCCCGGGGCTCGGCTTCGGTCCGACGGCCGCGACCTGGCTGCCGCAGCCGGAGTCGTATGCCGCGCTGGCCGCCGATGCGCAGGAGGGCGTCGACGGGTCGACGCTCGAGCTCTATCGCTCGCTCCTGAGGGTGCGTCGCGACCGGGAACTCGGCCTGGGCAGCCTGTCTTTCGTCACCGACTACGGCGACGACGTTCTCGCCTATGTCAACACCGGCAAGGACGATACCTACCCGACGCTGGTGGTGCTCAATTTCGGTGAGCAGGACGTGCCCCTGCCGGAGGGCGCGGTCGTGCTGGTCGCCTCCGACGCGATCGTCGACGGGCGGGTGCCGACCGACACCGCGGTGTGGGCCGGGCTGCCGTCCTAGGTCATGCGCGCCTCCGACCATCCCTATTTCCGCAGCGATCGCCCCGTCGCGCTCGCTCACCGTGGCGGGTCGTTCTTTGCGCCCAATCTCGGACGGGAGAACACCATCGCCGCGTTCGCGCATGCGGTCGCGCTCGGCTACGGCTATATCGAGACCGACGTCCAGTCGACGGCCGACGGGGTCCTGCTCGTCTTCCATGACGACCGGCTCGAGCGCGTCACCGACCGTCGGGGCGTGATCGCCGAGCAGACGTATGCCGACATCAGGCACGCCCGCACCGTCGCCGGCGACCAGATCCCGACGCTCGATGAGGTGCTGGAGACGTTCCCGGAGACGCGCTTCAATATCGACTGCAAGACCGAACCGGCCGTAGCGCCACTGGTCGAGGCAGTGCGGCGACACCATGCGGTCGATCGCGTCTGCGTCGGATCCTTCTCGACGAAGCGACTCACCGCGGTGCGACGGGCGCTGGGGCCCGGCCTCGCCACGGCAGCGGGGACGCGCGGAGTGGCGGCGATGCGCTTCACGCCGGGGCTGGTCACCCGGTTGCTCCACTCGGCGGCGCCGGTCTTCCAGATCCCGTTGACGATGCGGGTCGCGGGGCGGGACGTGCTGATTTTCAACGAGGGACTCCTGCGTCGAGTGCACCGACTCGGCAAGCACGTCCATGTCTGGACCGTGGACGACCGGCCCGAGATGGAACGCCTGCTCGACCTCGGGGTCGACGGCCTGGTCAGTGACCGGATCGACGTCCTGCGTGCGGTCTTCGCCGACCGCGGCCACCCGCTCGGGCGCGCCTGAGTCCGGCCCGCCATCAGCGATGGCGGACCCGGACTATTGATCGGCCTTTCGACGGGGCTGAACCGGCCTTTCGACGAGGAGAGGGTCAGGAGCCTCCGGTGTTGCCGCCTGGAGTGCCGCCGGGACCGCCCATGCCCAGCGGCGGGACCTGTTGGAAGCCGCCCTGGCTCGTCGACGAGCCCTGGTTCGACGTCGAGCCCTGGCTGGTCTGCGGACTCGTCCCGCCCTGGGCACTCGTGCCGCTCTGGGTGTTCTGGTCGTCCTGGGTGCTCTGGCGGTCCTGACCGTCCTGCCGGGCTGCAGCGGAGTCGCCCGACAGGAGGTCGTCGACGCCGGGAGGGGTGGGGAGGGACCGGCCCTGGCGGACACCGAGCCGGTCGGATGGCAGGGTTGCCGCCGCGGTGCTCGCGGTGGCGACGGCCGCGTCGGCGGATCGTCCCGCCGCGAGGTGGACGCCGACGGCGGCGCCACCGACGGCGGTGCCGGCGAGGATGGCCGCGGTATAGGCGCGGAGTTTCGTGAGGACCATGGGGACTCCTTCTCGGTGATGGTGATTCCCCCGAGAGTTCCGCGCCATTCTGGGCCGCGCCTGATCCGGCCCTATCCGCGGCCTGTGAGTCCGCCTCCGTGGTCGCTCGGCTCGTCTCCCATCGAGTTGACGAGGGAGTAGGCCGCGCGCACCAGATAGTCCCGCAGGGTCGCGTCGTGCGCCGGGTCGAGACCCAGGCCGTCCACGGCCACGAGCATGTGCCTGAGCCAGCGGTCCCGCATATCAGGGGTGACGGCATACGGCGCGTGCCGCATCCGCAGCCGCGGGTGCCCACGGTGCTCGGAATAGGTCGTCGGGCCGCCCCAGTACTGCTCGAGGAACATTCGCAGCCGCACGGCCGCCGGCCTGAGGTCGTCCTCGGGATAGAGCGCGCGCAATGGTCCATCGTCGGCGACTCCGGCATAGAACCCGGCGACGAGCCGTTCGAAGGTCGCGTTCCCGCCGATCTCGTCATAGAAGCTCATGGCGTCGCCCCCGTCGCCGGCCTGCCCGTCGGGGGAGTGGCGCCCGGCTGGCCGAGGGCGCCCGGAAGGAGGCGCGGGCCGGGGATGCCGGCGGCGTCGAGCGCGACCTTGGCCCGCCGCCGCATCGCGCGCTGGGCATCGAACTCTTCGCCCGGGATGCAGCGCAGCAGGATGCTCAGCGTCACGGACGCCCCTTCGACCCGCTCGACCCCGAGAACCTGAGGACGTTCGACGATCTTGGTCGACCACTTCGGGTCGTCGGCGAAGGCGTCGACGACCTTGGCCAGGACATCGAGGGCCGTGGGCAACGGCGCGTCGTAGGCGATCGGGATCTCGACGAGCGCCTGCCCCCAGCCCTGGCTCTTGTTGCCGAGCATGAGGATCTCTCCGTTGCGCACATGCCACAGCACGCCCGTGCGATCCCGGATCGAGGTGATCCGGAGGGACACATCCTCAACGATGCCCTTGATGGTGCCCGTGTCGACATCGTCGCCCACGCCGTACTGATCCTCGACGATCATGAAGATGCCGGAGAGGAAGTCCTTGACGAGGCTCTGCGCGCCGAAGCCGAGGGCGACGCCGCCGACGCCGGCCGACGCGAGAAAGGGTCCGAGGGGGATGCCGGCCAGCGACATGATGGTCAGCGTGGCGATGCCGCCGACGAGGGCGGTCACCCCGCTGCGCAGCAGCGTCCCGAGGGTCGCCAGCCGTTGACGATGCCGCTGCGCGCTCCAGCCGGCCACGTGGGCGAGCGCCCGCTCGGCCCGCGGACGGCCCTCGCGCTCCCCGCGCGAGATAGCCATGTCGATGCTGCGCCGGATCAGGCGGTGGAGCACCCAGCGCAGGACGACCGCGCCGATGACTGTCGCGAAGATGCGGATGGGGGCCCCGTCGAACCAGTCCCAGAACTGCGCCCCGCTCACGCCGGCGAAGCTCGGCAGGTGCGTGGGATCGAGCCCTGCCGGGCCGCTCACGCCTCCGCCTGGTCGCGCTCCTGGGCGCGAAGCGCGCGGGCGACGACGTCACGATTCTCGGCGATGCTCCGCCGCAACGCCGCCGGCGTGTCCGTATGCCGGGTCAGCCAGTCCTCGGTCCGCTCGAGCAGGTCGCGGTCGGCGAGGATCCAGGGATAGAAGCCGTTGATCTCCTCCAGTGTGGCGAACGTGCGCGTCTGCCACGCCGTGAGGGCGAAGTCGAGGAAGCGCGCGGCATACGGATGGAGAAGGTCGCGGGCACCGGGGTGGCCGAATCCGAGGGCGAGCGCCTGGATGACGGAGTTCGGGGTGGACTCGGTGTCGACGCCTTCGACCCAGGCCGCCTCCTTTGCCTCGGCCGTGGGCCGGCTCGCGCGGGCTCGCGCGTGTCGCTCGCGACCGGTGGCCGTGTCGTCGCGGGCGAGTTCGGCGTCGATGTCGGCGAGGTCGGCCGTGCCCGCGGCGACCAGTGCGGTCAGAAGGGTCCATCGCATGTCGGTGTCGAGGGAGAGGCCCTCGAACGGGTGGCTGCCGTCGAGGAGACCGGCGACCAGACTGGTGTCGTCGCCGGGGCGCAGCAGCCCGGCATACGCAGTGACGAGTTGGAGTTGGGCGTCGCTGCCCGGTTCGGCCGAGGTGAGCAACTCCTGCAGACGTCCCAGCACGAGGCCGTATGCCGCGTCCCGCCGTTCCGGTGCGACATAGGCGACCAGGCACGTGTGGACCTGCGCGAGCAGGGTTCTCAGGAGGGTCGAGTCCCGCTCGCCGGCGATCACGTCGAGGGCATAGGGCAGGTAGTCGGACGCCGCCATCTCGCCGTCGCGCGTCATATCCCAGACGCACGAGACGACGAGCGCGTGCGCGAGGCTGTCGTCGAGTCCGCGCGGGTGTGCCAGCGCCGTCGCGAGCGAGCGGGGGTCGAGGCGGATCTTGGCATAGGCGAGGTCGAGGTCGTTGACGAGGACGAGCGCCGGATGAGATCGGCCGACGAGCTGAGGCAGCTGCGTCACCGGGCCCGCGACGTCCAGCTCGAAGCGGTCGGTGCGTGTGAGGGTGCCGGCGTCGTCCGAGCGGTCATAGAGCCCGACCGCCAGACGGTGCGGGCGCAGGAGGTCATCGCCGGAGGCCACGGTCTGCTCGATCGTCGCCGCGCGCATCAGGCCCCGGTCGTCCGACTCGATCACGGGGCGCAGCGTGTTGACTCCGGCGGTCTCGAGCCACATCCGCGACCACTCACGCAGATCACGGCCGGACGATGCCTCCAACTCGGCGAGGAGGTCGTCGAGCCGGGTGTTGCCCCAGGCGTGGCGGCGGAAATAGCTGCGCAGCCCGGCGACGAACGCGTCGCGGCCGACATAGGCGACCAACTGCTTGAGGACCGACGCACCCTTGGCATAGGTGATGCCGTCGAAGTTGACCTCGACGTCGTGGAGGTCGCGGATCGGCGCGACGACAGGATGGGTCGAGGAGAGCTGGTCCTGGCGATAGGCCCACGTCTTCTCGTGAGTGCAATAGGTCGTCCATGCGGAGGACCATTGCGTCGCCTCGGCCTGGCACGTGGTCGAGGCCCACTCGGCGAACGACTCGTTGAGCCACAGATCATCCCACCAGCGCATCGTCACCAGGTCGCCGAACCACATGTGGGCGAGTTCATGGAGGATGGTCAGCGCCCGCCGCTCGACGAGCGCTTCGGTGACCCGCCCCCGGAAGACATACATCTCGTGGATGGTCACGCAGCCGGCGTTCTCCATCGCACCGCCGTTGTATTCGGGCGTGAAGATCTGGTCGTACTTCGCGAACGGATAGTCGAGGTCGAACATCTCCTCGAAGAACGCGAATCCCGCCTTCGTGCAGGCGAGGACATTGTCAGCATCGAGATGCGGAGTCATCGATCGACGACAGAACACCCCGAGGGGGATCGTCCCGGCGCGCGTCTCGACCTCGTCGCGGACCACGTCGTAGGGCCCGGCGACGAGTGCGGTGACATAACTCGGCAGGCGGGGGGTGGGGGCGAAGCGCCAGGTCGCCACCCCCTCCCGGACAGCCTCGGCGGGCGGCGTCGGGCAGTTGGAGATGACCTGCCAGTGGTCCGGGCCGGTGACGGTGAACGTGAACTCGGCCTTGAGATCCGGCTGCTCGAAGACGGTGAACACGCGCCGGCTGTCGGGGACCTCGAACTGCGTGTAGAGATAGACCTCCCCATCCACCGGGTCGACGAGCCGGTGCAGGCCCTCGCCGGTGTTCATGAAGGCACAGGTCGCGTCGACGACGAGTTCGTTGTCGGCCGCAAGGAGCGGGAGTTGGATTCGCGCGCCGTCGAAGTGGGTCGCCGGGTCCAGGGCTGTCCCGTTCAGGGTGATCGAGGAGACCGACGGCGCGACGAGATCGATGAAGGTCGCGCTGCCCGGGGAGGTGCAGGAGAAGCGCGCCCTGGTCTGGCTGCGGAAGGTTTCTGGGGATGTTGTCAGGTCGAGGTCCACGGCATACGACGAGACGGTGAGCAGCGCCGCGCGTTCCGCCGCTTCGTCCTGAGTGAGATTGGATCCCGGCACGCGTGACTCCTCGAGGTCGAAGGCGCGCTCGCCCGTCCCGGGCGGGCGCGACGTGGCCATCCTGCCACGGCCCGGGATGGCACAATGGCCCGTATGCCGACCCCCGCGCCGTCCGAGGCCCCGCCCGCAGCGGGTCACCGCGTCGAGCGGGCCGAGATGTGGTTCGACCCCGTCTGCCCATGGGCCTGGATGACCTCACGCTGGCTGATGGAGGTCGAGCGCGTCCGCCCCGTGACGGTCACCTGGTCGGTGATGAGCCTCTCGGTGCTCAACGAGGGCCGCGACCTCAACCCCGACTACATGGCGCTGATGGAGCGCGCGTGGGGTCCGGTCCGCGTCATCATCGCGGCGCGTGCGGCCCATGGCGACGGCGTCGTCAAGACGCTCTATGACGCGATGGGGACGCGCATTCACCTCGGGCAGAACACGGACTTCGACGCGGTCATCGCGCAGTCCCTCGCCGAGGTGGGCCTGCCAGCGGACCTCGCGGAGGCCGCGAGGTCGACCCAGTGGGACGAGGAGCTGAGGGCCAGCCACGCACGGGCGATCGACCTTGTCGGCGACGACGTGGGCACGCCGGTCATCGAGGTCGAGGGGGTCGCCTTCTTCGGTCCGGTCGTCAGCCCGGCGCCGCGCGGCGAGGCCGCGGGGCGACTGTGGGACGGATGCGTCCTCGTCGCCGGCACCGACGGATTCTTCGAACTCAAGCGGACGCGCACGCGTTCGCCGATCTTCACCTAGGAGGAAGCGGACGTGCGCGTTCATATCGGTGGCGACCACGCGGCATACGACCTGCTCGCGGACCTCGTCGCGTTCCTCGGCGAGGAGGGGCACGAGGTGACCAACCACGGCCCGTTCGCCTATGACGCGGAGGACGACTATCCCGTGTACGTCCTTCGGGCGGCGGAGGCAGTCGCCGCCGACCCGGGGTCGCTCGGGATCGTCCTCGGCGGCTCCGGCAATGGTGAGCAGATCGCCGCCAACAAGGTGCGCGGCATCCGCGCGGCGCTGTGCTACAACGACGAACTCGCCAGCCTCGCGCGCCAGCACAACAACGCGCAGATCATCAGCATCGGCGCCCGCATGAACACCGTCGAGCAGGCGAGATCGATGGTCAGAACCTTCCTCGAAACCGCGTTCAGCACCGAGCCGCGGCACGCGCGGCGGATCGGGCTGCTCGCGGCATACGAGGCGGACGGGGTCCTGCCCGCCCTTCCCGACTGAGCGATTCGCGCTTCACGTGACGACGCACGCCCACGGTGCCATCAGCACCGTCATGGGGCGCACGCGGCGTCACCTGCAGAGCAGGTGGGAATGGCTTCTCCGGCAGGGCCTGAGCGTGCGCGCCCGGCTCCTGCTCCTCCTCGCTGCCATCAGCATCACCGGGGTGGCCTTCATGACCTGGCCCAACGCCTTCCCCCGGGTCGTCTTCGTCCCCACGCTGCTGCTCGGAGGGTTGTTCCTGCCTCCGGGAGCGCTGCTGATCAGTTTCGTCTATGTCCTCGCCTGGGTCACGGCAGGGTTGATCGTGGTGCCCGAGAGCCGGTCGCAGGGGCTCATGGGGTATGCCGCGATCCTCGCGACGATGGTCGTCATGTATCTGCTCTCCGCGGCGCGGGCCACCCTTGGTCTCGTCGGCTTCGTCGGTGAACGGATGCTCGTGGACCTGCGGGAGCGGCAGCGCGCCCTGGCCACGATCCCACCTCTGCCCGCGGGCTGGTCGGCGGAGCACGCGATCGCCGGGGCCCGCGGGGAGTCCTTCTCGGGCGACTTCCTCCTGTGGTCTTACGGAGGCGAGGAACGAGCCGAGGTCGTCCTTGTCGACGTCAGCGGCAAGGGGGCGCAGGCCGGGACCCGCGCGCTCATGCTGTCGAGCGCCCTCAGCGGATTGCTGGGCCAGGTCCCCGGACAGCGCTTCCTCGAGGCCGCCAACGACTATCTCATTCGCGAGAACTGGCGCGAGGGATTCGCCACGGCCGTCCATGTCGATCTGGATCTGGCGACGGGCGAGTTCGAGATCGGGTCCGCAGGGCACCCGCCGGCCATTCACTTCGACGCCGAACATGGCGTGTGGGAGCCGGTGCTGACCCGTTCGGGTCCTGTGCTCGGCGTGATGGACGGGATGAGCTTCCCGCAGACGCGGCGGGTGCTGGCATCGGGGGACGCCCTGCTGCTCTATACGGACGGGGTCATCGAGAGCCGCACCAACCAACTCGCCGACGGCATCGACTGGATGCTCGGGGCGATCGAGCGGGAAGGGGTGACCGGGCTGCCCGGCGTCGCCGCCAAGCTGTGTCGTGCGGCGCAGGGCGGCACCGAGGACGACCGCGCCGTCCTGTTGATCTGGCGGGGCTGACCCGGCCGCGGCACTGCCTCGCGGGCGTCGATCGGGGGGCGGGTCAGGAAGTGGCCGTTTCCGGTCAGACGGCTGACATCCGGAGCGTGCTCGACCTAGCGTGCGGGGTATGAGTGCACCGACACGACGTCATGTTCTCGCCGGGTCCACCGGCCTGCTCGCCCTGGGCTGGGAAGCACCCGACGCCTTCGCCGCCAGCCGGCGTTCCGATCCGCCTCCGAGCGCCTGGGCGGCACTCGATGCCCGGATGGCCGGGCGCGTCTTGGTCCCGAGCGCCTCGGCTTACCCGACCGCGAAGCAGCTCTACAACCCGCGGTGGGATGTCATGGTGCCGCTCGCGGTCGTCCAGCCGAACACCGTTGCAGACGTGCAGGAGGCGATGCGGTTCTCGGCGAGCTATGGGCTGGTCGTGGCGCCGCGGTCCGGCGGCCACTGTTATGTCGGGAGTTCGACGGGGAACGGGGTCATGGTCCTCGACGTCCGCGCCCTCAGATCCGTCGCGCTCAACGCCGCCAAGACGCAGGCGAGGATCGGCTCGGGGTCGGGCCTCTACAACGTGCATGTGGCGCTCGCGAAGGCGGGGAAGACCATTCCGACCGGCACCTGCCCGACCGTCGGGGCGGCGGGGCTGACCCTCGGCGGAGGCATCGGCCCGGAACTGCGCCTGCGCGGCACGACGGCTGACCGGCTCGTGTCGGCGCGCTGCGTCACCGTCGACGGCTCCTTGATCACCGCGTCGGCCACGCAGAACGCCGACCTCTTCTGGAGCCTCCGTGGAGGTGGGGGGGCACAGACCGCCGTGGTCACCGACCTCACCTATCTCACCCACCCGGCGGACTGGCTGGGCGAATTCACCCTCGCCTACCCACCCTCGGCAGCGGCGCAGGTCATCGCCGCCTGGGCGGCCGACAGCGCCAGCAGTCACAACAGCACCAAGGTGACGATGACGTTGAACGCCAACGCGACCAAGACGGCCTTCAGCGTCGGGCTGCACGGGGTCACGGCCGTCGGCGACGAGGATGCGGACTGCGACGCGCTCGCCGCCATGGTCGGGGTCACGCCGCTCAAGCGCCACACGACGCAGCTGTCCTACATGGACGCCGTGCTGGATTTCGCGAACGGCGACCCGACCCCGCCGCGCCGCGACTTCACGGCCGGCAGCGACGTCCTCCAGACGGTCACCCCAGCAAGCATCACGGCGATCATCGACGTCCTCAACGAGGGCCTGCGACGGAAGGTGAACTACCAGACCCTGATCGGGCCGCTGACCGGCGCCACCCGGTCGGTGTCCGCGACCGCGACGGCGTTTCCCTATCGCAATCACGCGGCGCTGATCCAATGGTTCTGCCCGCTCCCGACGGGGGCGACGACCGCCTATACGGCGGCTCGCGGGTGGATCGACTACGCGCACACCCGGCTCGGCGCCCTGAGCGCGGGCGGCTATGTCAACTATGTCGAGCCGGGCCGCGCGGTCGCGACCTACTTCGGGCCCAACCTGACACGGCTGCGTGCGGTGAAGGCGGCATACGACCCGCAGAACCGGCTCAAGGGATCTGTCGAGTACTGACCGCTGGCACGGGCCCGTTGCGGGCACGCCGGCAATTCGCCAGCGAACACGCGGGATCGGTGGGCCGGCACTCCTTCCTGGGGTGCCGTGCCGCTGGTTCGTCGCCGGCGCGTCGATTCAGCTCTGTGGCGATTTTCGCCAATCGCGAGACAGGCGGCGGATCTGCTGGTCTTCTTGTCCAGGAAGCGAACCGTTCGCTTCGTCGCAGGCGGCGATCTGCGGAAGGAGAGAGACATGGAACGCAGGAGTTTCCTGCTCGGAACGGCCGGGTCGCTGGTCGCGGGTGCGACCGGGATGGCCGGCACTCAGAGCGCCAACGCGGCCGACAACGCCCGGCTGGCCGGCTGGTCGAACGATTTCACTTACAACAGCAGGGGCTGGAGCGCCGTTCGGGGGCCGTGGTACCGCTCGGGCGGGATGTGGCGCGCCGACGGTCTCCAGGACTACTGGACTTCGACGAAGCACGGAGGCTACTGGTCGAACTTCGTCTATCAGGCGAAGGTGCGCCGGGACGGCAACGGAGGTGGGTTCTGGAACAACTCCCTCGTCATTCGCGGCAACCCCTATGGCCTCGACAGCACGGGTGAGTGGTCGCCGTCCTATCTGTTCTCGTTCACCAACACCGGCTATGTCTCCGTGTGGCTCGTGGACTCCGGCGGCGGGGAGACCAGGCTCATGGACTGGACCTACTACTCGTTCCTGACGACGGCCATCTGGAAGACCATGAAGGTCGTTGCCCAGAACGACTTCTTCGCCTTCTCCATCAACGGGCGGACGCTGTGGTCGGGCTACGACTCCTACTCGTCGTACGGGATGGTGGGGTTCACGTTCTACACGAGTTCGCCGTACTGGAGCACGCTCAAGATGGACTCGGCCAGACTCACGACAATCGCCGCGCGCGACAAGGTCACGCTCGACCCCGCCGCGCCTCCCGGACGGGTCGTCAAGGGCGGGACGCGACTGCGCTCGCCGGAGTAGGTCACCTCGCGATCGGGCCGGTACCCTCGGCGGGTGCCGGCCCGACCCACGCTCTGGCTGCCTCCGCGCAGGACGCAGGCGGTGCGCAGCTACACCCCCCGGTTCCGCGTCTCCGACCTGACGCGGTCACGGCTCGACTCCCTGTTGCCGGCGTATGGCGTGACCGCGCTCCCCGTGAACCCGGAAGACGTATTCGGTCGGCCCGCTGAGACGGTCCTGGAGATCGGCTCGGGCCACGGTGGCGCGGCGATCGCCTATGCCGACACCCATCCCGAGCACGACGTGCTGGCCGCCGAGGTCCATGTGCCGGGCGTGGCGCGCATGCTCGCCGCCGCCGATGAGGTCGGTGTGCGGAATCTGCGGGTCTATGTCGGAGACGCGCTCGACCTGCTCACCGGCGGACTGCCAGACGGCAGCCTCGCGCGCGTGCACGTGTTCTTCCCCGACCCGTGGCCGAAACGACGGCACGAGAAACGCCGTCTCGTGCAACGGCATACGCTCGATCGGATCGCCGATGTATTGGTCCCCGGAGGCACCCTCCTGGTGGCGACCGACCACCCCGTGTATGCCGACCACGCCCGCACACAATTGCGCGTTCACCCCCGCTTCACCGTGCGCCCGGTCCAGCGTCCGGCGTGGAAGCCGGTCGAAGGATTCGAGGAGAAGGGACTGGCGGCCGGGCGTCCGCCGGTCTATCTGGAGGCACGCACAGCGTCGGCGTGATGACCGAACACTCTGGTGAGTGTGCCGCCCGGAACAGGGATCAGTGCCGGCGTGGGCGCATCACCACGAGCGCCAGCCAGCCCAGGCCACCGAGTGCCACGGCGATGAAGGTCTTCTTGAGCAGGTCCCAGTCGGCGTTGCCGCCGAAGATGCTGCTCGCGACCGACGCGACCTTCTCGGCGACGCCGGGGGCCTCTCCTGGGGACGTGGACGACTTCGTGGCCGCGGCACCGCCGGACGAACTGTCCGACGTCGTCGCCGGGTCATCGACCGGGGCCGGGCTGTTGGTGGATGTGGCGTTGGGCACGACGGAGGAACTCGTCGATGACGTCGTCGAACCGACGGAGTCGGTGCTCGTCGGAGCGCTGGTGGCCGCAGTGGACGTCGACGTCGTGGACGTGGTCGTCGGCGGGGTGTCGGTCGAGGTGGTCGTCGACGTCGGCGGCGTATAGGTCGACGTCGTCGAGGTGGGCGGCGTGGTGTAGGTCGTCGTCGAGGTGTCCGTGGTGCTGGTCGACGTGGAGGTCTCGGTGGTGCTGGTCGACGTGGAGGTCTCGGTGGTGCTGGTCGAGGTGGAGGTCTCGGTGGTGCTGGTCGACGTGGAGGTCTCGGTAGTCGACGTCGGCGGGGTGTAGGTGCTCGTGGTCGTCACCGGCGGCGAGGTCATCGTCGGGTCGGTGGTCGTGGTGTCGGTCGTCGTGTCGGCCGCGAGCACGAATGCCGGGGAGTTGCCCGCGGCGGCGACCGACGGCGCGATCACACCGGCCGAGACACCGCCCAAGACGAGGAGGGGCAGCGCGACTCCGGTCAGCCGGGATCGGGTCCGACGTGCCATCTGTCTGTCCTCGCGCGATCGGTGGATTGAATGTGGGCCAACCGACTCCGGCGACCGGGGAGCGACGGCGGACGCGAGCCGGCCACCTACTCCCTGCCATTCTACCAGCGACGGCACCGGGGGATCCGGCCCGCTCTGACGGGCGGGCGGACCAGTCGGCCCCGGGGATGCGCGGGGCCGGGCGAGCGGCATGGGAACGGCGTGGTTGTCGGGGTAGCCGGATTCGAACCGGCGGCCTTCCGCTCCCAAAGCGGACGCGCTACCAAGCTGCGCCATACCCCGTATGCCGCCCCACTCGCGCTCGCGCGACGATTTCAACTGCTGGGGCGGCGGGCAGTAGGCTACCCCGTGCTCTGTGCCATCCCGGCACCGGGCAGCGCGGGCGTAGCTCAATGGTAGAGCCTCAGTCTTCCAAACTGATTACGCGAGTTCGATTCTCGTCGCCCGCTCGCATCTGACCGTCAATCCCAGTGGAGAACCGCCCAGTGAAGAGCGCCGTCGAGACCCTGAACCCCACGCGGGTCAAACTGACCGTCGAGGTCCCGTATGCCGAGTTGCAGCCGAGCATCGACGCCGCCTTCAAGACGATCGGACAGCAGATCGCCGTGCCCGGGTTCCGCAAGGGACATGTCCCGACGCGGATCATCGAGCAGCGCGTCGGTCGCGGCGCCGTGCTCCAGGAGGCGATCAACGAGGCCCTCCCCGGCTTCTTCGGCCAGGCGGTCGAGGAGAGCGACGTGCGGCCGATCGGTCAGCCCGATGTCGAGATCACGCAGGTGCCCATGGAGGAGGGCCAGGACCTCGCCTTCACCGCGGAGGTCGATGTCCGGCCCGAGATCACCCTCCCCGACCTGGACGCCATCGCCGTGTCGGTCGACGACGTCGAGGTGAGCGATGACGACGTCGATGAGCGCGTCCAGACGCTGCGCGAGCGGTTCGGCACCCTCACCGCGGTCGACCGCTCCGTGCAGGACGGCGACTTCGTTTCCATCGACCTGAGCGCCTCCATCGGGGACGAGGAGATCGACTCGGTCAGCGGCGTGTCCTATGAGGTGGGGTCCGGCACGATGCTGCCGGGCATGGACGAGGCACTCATCGGCCTTGCGGCGGGCGAGACCCGGACCTTCACGGCGCCGCTGGCGGGCGGTGACCACCAGGGGCAGGACGCCGAGTGCACGATCACGGTGCAGTCGGTCAAGGAGCGTGTCCTGCCGGAGCTCGATGACGACTTCGCCCAGCTCGCCTCCGAGTTCGACACGCTCGACGAGCTGCGCGCGGATCTCTCGTCCGGGGTCGAGCAGGCCAAGAAGTTCGAGCAGGGAATCCAGGCGCGCGACCGCATCCTCGAGCACCTCCTCGAGGCGACCGACGTGCCGCTGCCCGAAGGCCTCATCCTCGCCGAGGTCAATCGGCACCTCGAGGGCGAGGGTCGGTTGGAGGACGACGAGCATCGTGCCGAGGTCGACGAGTCGACCCGCCGCTCCCTCAAGACCCAGTTCCTCCTCGACGCGCTCGCCGAGCAGAGTGAGGTCGAGGTCAGCCAGGAGGAGTTCGTCGAGTACCTCCTGCTGCAGGCGCAGCAGTACCGTATGGACCCCAACGAGTTCGCCCGGGCGCTGGACGCCGATGGCCAGGTCCCGGCGATCGTCGCCGAGGTCGCGCGCCGGAAGGCGCTGGCGAGCGTGCTCGACCGCGCGACGATCACCGACGCGTCGGGCAATGTCGTCGACCTGGAGCTGCTCGCCCCCGGTGACGAGGGCGAGGATGGCGAGGACGTCGAGTTCGTTGACGGCGAGGACGGGGACGTCGAGACCGGGGACGTCGAGACCGGGGACGTCGTCGAGACCGGGGACGTCGAGACCGGTGCAGCAGCCGTGGCCGATGACGCGACCACGGAGGGGGAGTCGAGCGGGGCCGCGGAGGACAACGCCTGAGGCGAGCACGCTGCATACGACGACCGACGCCCGCCGGGGATGACCCGGCGGGCGGTCTCGTCCCCTCGGACGATCAGATCGGGTCGCGGGGCGGGGGGGCGGTGGTCGAACCGAGGCGCAGGTGCGTCGGGAACGGCTGCGTCGTGACGGGAAGGCCGGCAAGCGCGCGCGCGATCATGAGCCCGAGCGCCTGCCCCTTGGCGCGGCCGTCCTGGACGACCGTCGTCAGTCGATGGTCGAGCCAGGGGAGGTCGAGACCGTCGAATCCGGTCACCGACAACTCCTCCGGCACCCGTATGCCGAGATCTCCCGCCGCGCGGATCGCGCCCGCGGCGAGCAGGTCGGACTGCGCGACGACGGCGGTGGGCCGGGTTCCGCTCGCCGTGTCGAGCAGGATGCGGGCCGCCCGCTCGCCAGCCGTGATGGCCAGTGAGGCGGCCTCGACGAGCCAGGCGCCGGGAGCGACGTCGAGCACGCCGAGGGCGCGTCCCCGGGCATCAGGGTAGCGAGCGGCATCGATGTCGCCGGGTGCGATCGCGCGCGTCGTGGCGGCTGAGGAGAGTGGCATGGTGATGTGGCCGATGCGTCGATGGCCGAGGTCGCGAAGGTGCCTCGTCACTCCGGCGCTCGCGCCCCGCTCGTCGACGAGCACCTGCGGCACCCGGGGATCGGTCGGGGATCCAGCGCCGACCATCGGGATGCCGCGACCAGCCAGCAGGTCGACCGCGGGATCGTCGCTCGGGCCACACAGGGGGAAGACCACGGCATCGCAGGCGGCGGTCGTGAGTTGGGCGAGGAGGCGAGCGTCGTCACCCGGAACTCGGGCAAGCAGGAGCAGAGCAGCGGGGATTGTGTCGAGTTCGCGGGCGAGTCCGTCGAGCACGGACAGGGCGAAGGGGTCCCCGAAGGCGTCCCCGAGTCGGCCTTCGACGACGACTGCCACGGTGCCGGTGCGGCCCTGTCGGAGGGAGGACGCGAGGGGGTCGGGACCGGCATACGCCAGGTCGCTGGCCGCGGCGCGGACCCGTTCGGCTGTCGCGACGGAGACGGGGCCCCGGCCGCTGAAGGCCAGTGAGGCAGTCGAGATCGACACGCCAGCGCGATCGGCGACGTCACGCAGGGTCGGGCGGCGCGGGCGACCGGATCTCGGGCTCGTGGTCATGTCAACGACTCCCCTCGGGGGTGGGCTCGCCATGCCGGAGTGCCGGGTGGCGTCGGGGCCCGCGTGACCGCGCCGGCGGGCTCAGATGAGGGGCGGTCTCGGCCGGGGCGCGCGAAGTTGACGTGGGGCGACATGGGGGCGACACTAGTCGAATCGTTTCGAATCGAATCGTTTCGATCCGTGTTCAGATCTCTCCCCAGAACCCGACGAGGAGTTCCGTTCAGATGACCGCCGCTGCCGTCGATCGGCCGATCGCCCTCGCCGCGCGTTCCAGCGTGTTCGTCCTGTTCACCCTCGCGGGGCTCGCATTCGCCGGGTGGGCCTCGCGGATCGCCGATGCCAAGCTCGAACTCGGCCTGAGCGCGGGCGAACTCGGCGCCACGTTGTTCGCGATGTCGCTCGGCTCGGTCTTGGCGCTGCCGTCCACGGGCAGACTCATCGAGCGCTACGGGTTGCGGTCAGTGGTGAGCACGGCTCTGGCGGTTGCCGCGACCGGGGTGGTCGTGATCGGTGTCGGCGTGGACGTCGTGCATTCTCGCGGGCTGTTGATGGCCGGGCTCTTCCTCGCCGGCCTGGGGGTGGGCTCTTGGGACGTCGGGATGAACCTGGAGGGCGCCGACGTCGAGCGGCACCTGGGGCGGGCGATCATGCCGCACTTCCACGCGGCCTTCTCCGGAGGAACGGTGGTCTCCGCTCTCCTCGGCGCCGCCCTGTCCTGGGCCGGTGTCCGCATCCTCGTCCACATGGTCGCCATCGCGGTGCTCGTCGTCGTTGTCGGGAGCTGGTCGCTGCGCTCGCTGCTGCCTCATGACGCCACGGCGGCCGGTGCGGCGGCGGCTCACCATGCGGGGGCGCGGACCAAGGCCCCCTCGGCGTGGACCGAGCCGCGCACCTTGTTGATCGGTTTCGTCGTCCTCGTGGCCGCCTTCACCGAAGGCACGGCCAATGACTGGCTCGCGGTTGCCTTCCACGAGGGTTACGACCTGCCCACCTGGGCGGGGGTACTCGCCTTCGCGACATTCCTGACCTTCATGACGGTCGGCCGGCTCGTCGGCACCAGCCTGCTCGACCGGCATGGCCGAGTGCCGGTACTGCGCATCAGCTTCGGCCTGGCCGTCGTCGGCGCACTGCTGGTCATCTTCGGAGGCGCTGTGCTCGCCTTCGTCGGCGCCGCGATCTGGGGAGTGGGAGCCGCGCTGGGCTTCCCTGTCGGCATGAGCGCGTCGGCCGACGATCCCGCTCGCGCCGCCTCGCGGATGTCCGTCGTCGCGACCATCGGGTATGCCGCCTTCATCGCAGGCCCCCCGCTACTGGGCTTTCTGGGCGACCACGTCGGCGTGCTGAAGTCGCTGCTCGTCGTGGGTGTCGGCGCGGTCCTGGCGCTGTTGATGGTGCCGTCGGTGCGCGAGCCCGAGGTCGCGCCGGCCTTTCGACGACCCTGAACCGGCCTCTCGGCGACCCTGAACCGGCCTCTCGACGGAGGGGAGTCGGGACGTGGGTGTCCCGGTTGGCCACCGCTGGGGGAGCAAACGGATTGCGACCGCCTTGCGCTCACGGCGAACACGGCAAGCGGACGGGAGTATGCGCCGGGGGGCGGACGTTAGGGTCACCATGACATCACCGATCGAGCGCAGTGTCAGGATGGAGACCCGCGTGACCAACAGCCCCAGCGCGGCTGCCCAGGGTGGGCAGTTCGGGCTCGACGACCACATCTACCAGCGGCTGCTCAAGGAGCGCATCATCTTCCTCGGCTCCGAGGTGCGCGACGAGAACGCCAACGCGATCTGCGCACAGATGCTCCTCCTCGCGGCGGAGGACCCGAAGTCCGACATCTGGCTCTATATCAACAGCCCCGGCGGTTCCGTGACGGCCGGCATGGCGATCTTCGACACGATGAACTGGGTGCCCAACGACGTCGCGACCGTCGCCATGGGCATGGCCGCCTCCATGGGTCAGTTCCTGCTCTCCGCCGGCACGCCCGGCAAGCGCTATGCGACTCCCCACGCCCGCGTCATGATGCATCAACCCTCCGGTGGCATCGGCGGCACCGCCTCCGACATCAAGATCCAGGCCGAGCAGATGCTCTTCATCAAGAAGCAGATGGCCGAACTCATCGCCCAGCACACGGGGCAGACGCTCGAGCAGATCGAGGCCGACTCCGACCGTGACCGCTGGTTCACCGCCGAGGAGGCGAAGGCCTATGGCTTCGTCGACCACGTCTTCCAGCGGGCCGAGCAGGCCGGCGTCGACGACAACCCCGTGACCGACTGACCGCGGCATACGGACTAAGGACGAAGACAGACATGACTTTCGACGCTATGGCGACCGGTCGCCTCCACGTGCCCGGCCCCAGCAGCCGCTATATTCTCCCGCAGTTCGAGGAGCGCACGTCCTATGGGATGAAGCGGCTCGACCCCTACACCAAGCTCTTCGAGGACCGGATCATCTTCCTCGGGGTGCAGGTCGACGACGCGAGCGCGGACGACATCATCGCCCAGCTCATCGTGCTCGAGTCGCAGGATCCTGACCGGGACATCCTGATGTACATCAACAGCCCCGGTGGCTCGTTCACCGCGATGACGGCGATCTACGACACGATGCAATACATCCGGCCCGATGTGCAGACGTTCGTCATCGGCCAGGCCGCCTCTGCGGCGGCGGTGCTTCTCGGTGCCGGAGCGCCGGGGAAGCGGTTCGCGCTCCCCAACGCCCGGGTCCTCATTCACCAGCCGGCGCTCATGGGGGGCGACTACGGTCAGGCCTCCGACCTGGAGATCCAGGCCAAAGAGGTCCTCCGGATGCGCGAGTGGCTCGAGGAGACCTGGGCCAAGCACTCCGGCCGCACCGTCGAGCAGGTCCGTCACGACATCGAGCGCGACAAGATCCTCTCGGCAGCCGAGGCCAAGGAATACGGCCTCATCGACGAGGTCCTCGCCTCCCGCAAGGCATCCTTCGAGAGCTGACTCCCGGCAGCAGCGCTGCTTGCCGCGCGTCACGACTTCTCCGCCTCACGCCGCCTATTCCTGGTCGCGACGGAAGCTTCCGTCGCGACCAGGACTTCGCGTTGCGATGCCGTGCACGTCGCGCCGCGGTCACCCATTCCCATGCGTTGGGGCGGGCACCCGCCGCCGCTGGTGTCCACTCCGATCGAGGGCGACGTGGAGGCGGTCGGCGAGGGCGGGTGGGACGACGGTGTCGGGGTCGCGAAGGCGACCGAGGACGTCCGTGACACCGACGACCGCGGCATACAGGCCGGGGCAGGTCGGGCACGCGGCGAGGTGGGTCTCGAGCGCGTGCCGCTGGCCCTGGTCGAGTTCGTTATCGAGATAGTCCCCGATCCGCGCCCGCGCCTGCCAACACCGCATCGGTATGCCCCGCAACGCCTTCCGCCGTTCCTCGTCCTCGGCGAGCACCGCGAGGAGCAGCGCCCGGCCGCGCCGCAGCCGCTGCTTCGCCGCGGGCAGGCCGATCCCGTGGATCTGGGCGACCTCCGCCGAGGTGCGCCCGTCCATGTCATGGAGGACGACCGCCGACCGGAGGATGGCCGGCAGGTGAGCGAGCGCGTCGAAGAGACGGTCCCGGTCCTCCGCCCGCTGGACGACGGTGGGCGCGTCCATGGTGTAGTCGTCGTCGCGCCACGCCGCCTCGACGGCCGCAACGAGGACCTCGTCGTCGACGAGGCCGGGCCGCCGCCGTCGCGTCTCGTCGACGAACCGGTGGTGGAGGATGCGGTGCAGCCAGGTCGCCAGGCTGCTCTCGCCTCGGAACCCCTCCGCCCGCTCGAGTGCGCGGACCGCGGTGTCCTGGACGAGGTCTTCGGCGTCGATATCGTTCCCGGTCAGCGCGCGGGCATACCGCAGCAGAGCCGGCAGTTCGGCCACGATCGCGTCACCGGTCACCGGTCCACCACTCACCCCCCGAGGGTATGCCGTCACGCCGGTGCGGGATCGGGGAGGCGTGGCGGCCGGGTCAGCGCTGCGGCACCTTGCAGGTGTTGACGCCGACGAGCCGATAGAGCGGGCAGAACCCGACGAATGCCGTCACCGCGAGGACCGCGGCCACGATGAGGAGCACGATCCCGAGCGGCGATCCGGCACCGGTCACGAAGGCGACGACCGCTACTGCCGCAGCGAGAACGAGGCGGATGATCTTGTCGGTGCTGCCGACGTTCTGACCCATGACTTGGGCTTCCTTCCACGAGGACGGCCGGCCGATCCGGCACCGTCCCTCCATTGACGTATGCCGCGCCCCCAGGGATACATCGGTCGCGCCTCCGTCCGCCGCACACGTCCGCCGCAGGGTCAGCGCCTGGGTCCATGGCGTTCGTCGCCGGTCGTCCCGATCGGTTAGCCTCCCTCACTTGTGAGCACGCTGGGGGAGAGGGTCGCACCGGCCCGGATGGGCCGGGACTTCCGCTGGCTCATGTCCTCGTCCTGGATCGGCAACATCGGCGACGGGATCGCACTGGCCGCCGGCCCGTTGCTCGTCGCCTCGCAGACCCGCAACGCGCTCCTCGTCGCCCTCGCCGCCGCCCTCCAACGCCTCCCGACGCTGCTCTTCGGCCTGGTTGCGGGCGCCATCGCCGACCGGTTCGACCGGCGCCGCGTCGTCGTGCTCGCGGACGCGAGCCGCGTTGTCGTCGTGGGCGCCCTCGTCGTCACCCTCGTCACCGGGTCGGTGAGCATCGGCGTCGTCCTGGGGACGATGTTCCTCCTCGGCTGCGCAGAGATGTTCGCCGACACCGCGTCGGGGGCGATCCTCCCGATGCTCGTCGACCGGTCGGACCTCGGGATCGGCAATGCCCGCCTCATGGCCGGATTCCTCACCGCGAATCAACTCGTCGGACCACCGGTCGGCGCGCTTCTCTTCGCGGCCGGTATGGCGTGGCCGTTCGTGACCCAGATCGTCACCCTCGCCCTCGCCCTCGCCCTCATTCTCCGGATCCGCCGCCCATTGCGCGCCGAGCGCGAGACCGTCTACACGCACGTTCGGCGCGACATCGCTGAGGGTGTCCGCTGGCTTCTGAGCTCTCCACCGGTGCGCACCCTCGCCCTGGTCATCCTCGCCTTCAATGTCACCTGGGGCGCGGCCTGGTCCGTCCTCGTCCTGTATGCGCTCAACCACCTTCACATGGGAGCGGTCGGCTACGGCCTCCTGACGACGGCAGCCGCGGCCGGAGGACTCGGGGGCACCACGGCATACGGCTGGCTCGAACGCCGCTTCCCCCTGGCGGGACTGATGCGCACGTGCCTGTCACTCGAGGTGGGCACGCACCTCGCCCTCGCGCTGGCGACGAAGGGGTGGATGGCGATCGGCATCATGGTGGTCTTCGGGGCCTACGCCTTCGTGTGGGGCACGCTCTCGACCGCAGTCCGACAGCGAGCGGTCCCGACGGAGTTCCAGGGACGGGTCAGCAGCGTCTATCTCGTCGGGCTCATGGGCGGGCTCGTCGTCGGACAGGCCCTCGGTGGTGTCATCGCGCAGCGCTGGGGACTGACCGCGCCGTTCTGGTTCGCGGCCGTAGGTTCGGGGCTCACCCTCGCTCTCGTATGGCGCCAACTCGGCCACATCGCTCACGCCGACGCCGGCCAACCCGCGCAGTCCCGATGAGCGGCGTCGGGGGGTGGGTCAGGCCTGCGAGGAGTTGAGGGTATTCGCGCGCGAGCAGCACGTCGAGGTCAAGGCGAGCTGGGGCAGACCCAAGATCATCGGATCCCTCAAAGGCGTCCAACATGGCACGAGTCAGGTCAGACCAGGAGGACGGCGACGCCGAGTCTCTCGTAGGTGCTCCGGGCGCGCGCATCCCGGGTCGCGACCGTTGCCCCGGCCCCAGTGCGGCCAGGGCGACCAGGCCGTCGTAGATCGCACCGCCCTCGATCCCCACACGCGCGAACACGTGGTGTGCCTGCGTGGCAACGGCCTCGGGGAGTGGCAGCCGCACCTCGAAGTTGCTGTCGATCAGGCGGACGGCATCGTCGGGGGAGACCCGGGAACTGCCGGGCAGCCGGGTCAACACCGAATAGGTCTCGGCGAGCGCATGCCCGCACAAGTCGAGGGAGCGTCCGGAGGCCCACTCCAGCACGACCGCATGTGCCTCGTGGGTGGCGGTGAGCAGAGGGACGGCGACGCTGGTATCGACCGCGAGCGGTGAGGTCACCGGCGTCCGGCGTCGATCAAGGCGAAAGTGAGCTCGTCAGTGACCGGGGAGTCCCCGACCGCCACCAATCGACCACCGGGTTCGGTGTGCAGTGTCGCGGTTCGACCACCGGGAACGACCTGGAGCGCTCGACCGTATGCCGAGATGTCGACGATCGACCCGGGTGCGAGACCCAGGGCATCCCGGAGCGCCTTCGGCACCGACAAGCGGCCACCGGCATCGATTCGAGCCTCCATGGGGCAAGATGCCAGTCGGTTCCCAGTTCGCGGGGCGAGCGGCGGTGGTGAGCCCTCCGTGTGGGCGGGCGGCATACGGCGGCCAGAGCTTGCGCTGTGAGCGGAACTGACGCGACGCGCCGGGGTTTGTCCGGTTCAATAGCAGGGCGGGGCAGCGCAGCCGGGTAGGTTCGCTGCCGGTGCACCACATGGACTGACGGCAGAAGGGATCCGCTCGTGGCACGGACAGGGGACAGCGGTGACCTGCTGAAATGCTCCTTCTGCGGCAAGTCCCAGAAGCAGGTCAAGAAGCTCATCGCCGGGCCCATGGTCTACATCTGTGACGAGTGCATCGACCTCTGCAACGAGATCATCGAGGAGGAGTTGGCCGAGTCCAGCGACCTCGGGTTGGACGAGCTGCCCAAGCCGCGCGAGATCTTCGACTTCCTCCAGACCTATATCGTCGGCCAGGAGCCGGCCAAGAAGGCGCTCGCCGTCGCGGTCTACAACCACTACAAGCGGATCCAGGCCGGCGAGAGCGCCAACCGCCGCGACGCCGACCACGTCGAGATCGCCAAGTCCAACATCCTCCTCATCGGCCCCACCGGCTGCGGCAAGACCTATCTCGCTCAGACCCTCGCCAAGATGCTCAACGTGCCGTTCGCCATCGCCGACGCGACCGCCCTGACCGAGGCCGGCTATGTCGGCGAGGACGTCGAGAACATCCTGCTCAAGCTCATCCAGGCCGCCGACTACGACGTCAAGAAGGCCGAGACGGGGATCATCTACATCGACGAGGTCGACAAGATCGCCCGCAAGTCCGAGAACCCGTCGATCACCCGTGATGTCTCGGGCGAGGGCGTCCAGCAGGCGCTGCTGAAGATCCTCGAGGGGACCACCGCGAGCGTGCCCCCGCAGGGCGGGCGCAAGCACCCGCACCAGGAGTTCATCCAGATCGACACGACGAACGTCCTGTTCATAGTCGGCGGCGCGTTCGCGGGCCTGGAGAAGCTCATCGAGTCGCGCAACGGCAAGAAGGGCCTGGGCTTCGGCTCACAGCTCCACACGCCCAAGGACCTCGCCGACTCGATCGTCGACGTCATGCCCGAGGATCTGATGAAGTTCGGGCTGATCCCCGAGTTCATCGGCCGCCTCCCGGTCATCACGACGGTCTCCCCACTCGATCGCGACGCACTTGTCCGGATCCTCAGCGAGCCCAAGAACGCGCTCATCAAGCAATACGCAAAAATGTTCGAGCTCGACGGCGTCGAGCTGGAGTTCTCCCCCGATGCCCTCGAGGCGATCGCGGACCAGGCCCTCAAGCGCGGCACCGGCGCGCGCGGCCTGCGCGCGATCATGGAGGAAGTCCTCATGCCGGTGATGTTCGACGTCCCCAGCGACGACGACATCGCCCGGGTGGTCGTCACGCAGGAGACCGTCCTCGGCAACGTCCTGCCGACCATCGTCCGCCAGAATCAGCTCCAGCCGCGCAAGCGTGCCCCCCGCCGGCGCTCCGCCTGAGCCCACGTTTGTCGTCGAGAGGCCTGAGTCGGCTTCTCGACTGATCTGAACCGGCCCCTCGACCGGGGTCGTGCGGGCGAGGTGGCGGTCGGCATCCCGCACAGGTGAAGATGGGCACGTGACGCCGCCTTTCCGCCTGACCCCCGGCGACTCCGCGCCACGGCAGCAGAGCCGGACCACCTGCGGGTCGGCCTGCCTGACGATCGCCCGGATGCTCGTGGACCCGTTGTTCGCCCACTGGATCCTCACCGGGGAAGGCCCCGCGGCGGGGCAGGCGCAGGGGAGCGACATGGCGGGGCGATTCGCGGCATACGAACGGATCGTCCACCGACGCACCAACAGCGTGCGGGCCGGGGGAGGCCGGATCAACCTGCCGTGGCCGCAGGCCCTCGGGACACCGCCTTGGGGGGCGAAGGCCGAACTGGAGTTCGGCGCGGCCCGCCGAGGCACCCGCTATGACGTCGAGGTGCTGCGCCACCACCGGCGTTCGGGTCTGGATGCGCACTACAGCCGGCTGCTGGAACTCGTCGCCGATGGCGAGCCGGCGCTCCTCTATGTCGGTGACCGCCTCATCCCGCGGCATGTGTGCCTGATCCTGCCCGACCGCGGAGACGGCAATCTCGAGGTCTACGAGCCCTCGGCGGGCGTGGTCGAGCAACTGGACCGGGCGGAGTTCGTCGCCAGTGCCGTCGGTCTCGGCGGATGGAATCGCGCCTGGATCAGCGTCCAGCCGACCGGGCTGCGGCAGGCGCGCAGCCGCTCCCTGGCGCCGAGCTTCGCCGAGGCGTCGCCCGCCTGACCGCCCTGGAGCGCGACGCGCCGTGCGGCCTCAGGCCCGGTCGCCGCGCTCGGGGTGGAGATACCAGTTGGTGTCCCCCGTCCGGGGTAGCCGCGCGGGGTAGCAGATCGTGTGCGCCGGATAGATCCCGGTGAGGTACTTGTAGGCCGACTTGAACCGCTGGCAGCGGCGCTTGGCCTCCTCGTAGCTCCACGCGAAGCCGATATTGCGGTTGACGCCGTTCATGTCGTGAGCGTCGGCATACGCATTCGTCGTGGTGCGCGCGACGGTCCAGTACCACCGCGCGATCGGCGCGCTCCAGCGCAGGCTCTTGGCGAGATCAGGCTTGCCGAGGAGGTTGATGCCGAAGTAGGTGCCCGCGTCCTTGTAGTTGAAGTCGCCGGTCAGCTGCATGTAGCCGCGGCCGCGATAGGTGTAGGTCGTGCCCCACTCGTCCGCGTTGTAGAGCATCCCCGACTCTGAGACGAGCGTGGCGAGGAAGGCCGCGCGCCGCGAGGGGTTGTTGATGCTGCCCTGACGCATCTGCGCCTGGAGGGAGGGCAGGCCGGCCTCGACGGTGGCGCGGTCGCCGATCCACCCGGACCCGAACATCGCGACCAGAGCGTCATACGTCAGCCCAGTGGCCTTGTCCGAAGGCGCCGGTGCTGTGGCTTGGGCGGGAGCGGCCGTCGCGAGGGTCGCGGCGGCGAGGGCGGCGCCGATGGCGGCGGTCGCGCGGCGGGTGGTGCTGGTCATGGGGTTCCCTCCGGAAGTGCGTCTGTCCGGCCGGGACGGCGCCGCGGCCAGGCATGAGGGTAACCCGGAACCGACTCTCGCCCCACTGGCCACGCGAGTCACCTGTTGGGACCGGTGTGTCCGCAGGCTCGGTCGTCACCGCGTGCTCAGGACGTATGCCGCGAGCCCGCCCCCCGCGATCGCGACCAGTGCCGCGATGCTCACCAGCGCGGTCCCGGGTAGGCGCGCGTCGAGCAGCAGCCCGCCGAGGGCCGTGGTGGCGGCGGTGCCCGCGGCCACGACGAGTCCCTGTCCCAGCCACCGGCGCCGCGCGGCCGCCGGGATGGGCGCGCCGGGAGGCCACACGGTCAAGGCGGTCGCCGCGAGGTGGAGTCCCAGGAGCAGCAGCGCGGCGACGAGGGCCGGAACGAGGTCGGCGGGCCGGTCCGGGCGGGGAACGGTGCTGCCCCAGAGAACCGCGACGGCGACGACCACCCCGGCCGGAAAGACGCTGTCGGGCACCGCCGCCGCAGCCAATGTGAGGACCAGCAGGAGGGTCTGGCCGGTCGGCCGTGCGGTCCCGCCGGCGATGACCGTCACTGTCGCCGCCGCGATACCGAGCACGACGATGGCCGAGCGCAGGACGAGCCTGGCCGGGCCCTCGGCGGCGATCGCGGCCCGCAGGTCCGCGCGCGCGATCACCGGCGCACCATCCGGGGCGCGCGGGCCTGGCGCTGGAGTTGCCGCAGGACGTCGTCGAGCGAGCCCGGGCCGACCCACGTCACGATGGGAACCCCGTTCTCCCGCAGCCGGTCGAGCTGCGCCTGTCGCTCGAGCAGCCGCAACCGCCAGGCGAGCCGGGTCACGCCCGCATCCCGTGCGGACTCCAGCGGGGCGATGGCGTCGAGGTCGGCGAGGCTCAACCGGTCGGGCGCCGTGGCGGCCCGAGGAAGCGTGTCGACGACGAGGACGGTCAGTCCGGACGCGGCGAGCGTGCTGGCCCGCCCGAGCGCCGCCCCCGAGATGCCGGGGGTGAGCAGAAGAACCATGGCGCCGGCGGGGATCCGCGCGATAAGGGCCGAGGTCGCGCGGTCCTCGCTGCCGAACACCGTGCCCGGACGGACGCGCGCGAGGGAGTCCCGGATCCGCCGGAACTGGACCTGCCCGGCGCGCGCGCGCACCGGCGCGACCCCGCTCACCCCGAGCACGAGGAGGCCGACCCGCTCACCGACCCGCAGATAGTGCTCCGCGAGCGCGGTCGCCGCCCGGACCGAAGTGTCGAGGCTGCTCGCCGCTCCCGCGATCCCGCCACTCGCGCCGAGGTCGTGGAAGGCGTCGACGACGAGGAGAACCTGCGTGTCGAGATCAGCGTGCATCGCGCTGACCTGGAGGACGCCCGTGCGGGTGGAGACGCGCCAATCGATCCGAGCGAGCCGGTCGCCCGGACCATAGGCACGCACGGCCGCGAAGTCGCTTCCCTCGCCGCGGCGTTGGCTGCGGTTGCGGCCGATGACACCGCGGGGATGCGGCATACCGGTGCGGCTGGTGAAGGACTCCTTCGACGGCAGGACGATGATCGGAGCGTCGGGCAACTGCCCGGGGCTCCACCGGAACGCGCCGAGATCGGAGGTGAGCGCGAGGATCGCGGCACCGGCCTCATAGCGCCCCCAGCGCGTCGCCACGAGCGAGAGGACGAGTTCGATCGGTTCGGGGTCCCCCGTGGGCTGGGGCACGTCGGCGGCGAGCGCCGGAGGCCCGTCGGGCAGGAGGTAGGGGGTCGGCGCGACCGCGACACAGACATCGCGGGCTCCGGCCGGGGCGGTGACATAGGCGTGCCAGCCGAGGCGGCCGCCTTCGCTGACGACCGTCGGGCTGAGGTGCGTGCGGACCGATGGCGTGCGGGCCGGCCTCGTCGCGACCCCCCACGCCGCGAGGATCGTCGCCGGAACGGCGAGAAGAAAGACATCGGGCCGGCGGGCGAGCAGCGCGATCGGCAGGACGATCAGCGCGACGAGGATCGCGCCCACGTGAGCACGCGTGGGCACCCAGGCCGCCTCGTCCGCGCGGGGGGTCACGGCGAGGACCATCGGGATGGGTCGGCGGGGCTCCGGCCGCTGCCGGGGGTCGGCGTCGACCCGAGGACCTCATCGACGACCCCGGCAGGGGTGACGTCACTCGCCCACAGTTCCGGTTTGAGGGTGATCCGGTGGTCGAGCACGGGGTGGGCGACGGCCTTGACATCCTCGGGGGTGACGTAATCACGTTGCGAGAGAACGGCATACGCCCGACTGCAGAGCAGGAGTGCGAGCGAACCGCGCGGGGAGGCGCCGACGAGGACGTGCGCGTGCCGCCGGGTCGCGGTGGCGAGCTGGACGCAGTACTGACTGACGCCGTCGTCGACCGTGACCGTCTCGATCGCCGCCTGCATGGCGAGCACGCCGGCGCCGTCGGTGATGGCCCTGATGGCGTGGTCCTCGGTCCGCCGGGCCATCCGGCCGGTGAGGACCTGCCACTCCTCGGTGAGGCTCGGATAGCCGAAGGCGAGCCGCACGAGGAAACGGTCGAGTTGCGCCTCGGGCAGGGGATAGGTGCCCTCGTATTCGATCGGGTTGGCCGTCGCGAGCACGTGGAACGGCCTGGGAAGGGGGAAGGTCGTGCCCTCGATCGTCACCTGATGCTCCTGCATCGCCTCGAGCAGCGCGGACTGGGTCTTCGGCGGCGTCCGGTTGATCTCGTCGGCGAGCAGGAGACCCGTGAAGATCGGCCCGCGCCGAAACTCGAAGGTCGCGCTCCGCTGGTCATAGACGAATGATCCGGTCAGGTCGGCGGGAAGCAGGTCGGGGGTGAACTGGGCCCGGGCGAAGTCGAGGCCGAGGGCCGCGGCGAGGCTGCGAGCGGCGAGGGTCTTGCCGAGACCCGGGTAGTCCTCCAGGAGGACGTGCCCGCCCGCGAGGACACCGGCGAGGAGGAGGGTGAGGGGGCGGCGTTTCCCGACGACGGCGGTCTCGACCTCGTCCAGGACCGCACCGGCGAGCCGGGAGACGGTGGGCAGATCCATGTCAGATCCTCTCGATCCGGGCGAGGTACTGGTCGAGGTCGCGCACGTGGCGTCGGCGGGCGCCGGGCGGGGCGTCGAGATAGGTGAGCAGGTCGGGCCCGCAGAGGGCCAGGAGTTCCTCGCGGCCGGCGGGGTCGACGCCACGGGCCGCGAGGCGGTCGCGGGTGACGGCGTCGATGACGTCGTGGAGGGCGTCGGCGCGGGCCGGATCCGAGGACTCCTGGACCAGCGAGCGGAGTTGGGAGACTCGAGAGTCGCGTCCGCGGCGGCGCCCGGCGAGCGGGCGATAGGGCTGCCAGGTCTGCTCGTGGGCGGCGGTGCGCAGGTTCGCGGCGATCCACAGCAGGGTCCAGCCGACGACGATGATCGTCACGAGAAGGACATAGTCGGGCGCGGGGGCGAAGGAATACCACGTGAGGGCGGCGACTCCCGCGCTGAGCAGACCGAGGTTGACGACCACGCGCGGGGAGAACAGGGGGACGCGCCCCGGACGCCCCGGGGGCCAGGCGTGGGCGGGCGGGCTCTCGGTATGTGGTCGCGTCACGTCCGCGCCGCCTCGGTCCTGGTGTCGTGGGCGTCCGGCGCCGCCTCGGTCGTATGCCGTGCCAGCCCCGCGTGCAGTCGGTCCAGTGCCGCGAGGGCCCGGTCACGCTCGGCCTCGCCGAGCGGGTGGCGGCTGAACCGCGCCTCCCGATACAGGGCGAGGAGATCCGCGAGGCAGTCCCGGTCGACGTCGAACTCCCGCAGGACGGCTTCGGTCACCTCGGTCGGGGTCTCCCAGGCGTATGCCGGGCGGCCGGCCCGGTCGATGGCCGTTTCCAGGCGCTGCCAGCACGCGATGATGGCGTTGCTCGGGGTCCCGGCGCGGAGCGCGGCGATCTGGGCGGGGGCGTCGGCGAGGACCGTCTCGGCGACTCCAGGTGTCGGAACGGGCACGAAGCCGGGACGGCGGATGCGCCATACCCACGCTCGCCAGAGCAGGACGACGGCGGCGATGAGGGTGGCGACGACCAGGGCGAGGACCAGTAGCCGAAGTGAGGCCGGGGCGGAATCGGTCGGGATCCGCCCGTCGGGCGGCGGGCCCGGCACTCTCCTCGGTTTCGGTGTCGGAATCGGAATGGCGAGGTCGCGATAGGGCGCCCCGACGACATGGACGACGCCGCCGGTCGCGACGATCAGGCCGAGGATGAGGATGACCGCGACGACGAGCAACGCCGCCGCGCGGGCGAGCGCCGGCACCAGCGCCGATCGCGGCCGGTCACGTCCAGTTTGTGCGCTCACCCCGTCGAGTGTGCCTGCCCCGGTGGTCACGTGGGGGTTGGCCACGGAAAGTCCTCCGGGCAAACGGACGAATTCCGTGGCCCGGAGGACTTTCCGGCAGTGAGCGCGGACGTCGGGATCAGCGGGTGGGCTTCTCGACCGGGACGAGGGCGACGCCGGTGGCACCGAGGGTGTCGGAGACGGCATACGCCGGGTCGACGGTGATGCGTCCGGTGGCGCGCAGATCAGCCTCGGCGGAACGGATCCGGTCGAGGGCCGTCTCGGGGCCGGTGAAGGTGATCGAGGTGACCTCGGCCCGCATGCCGACTCTGGCCTCGGACTTCGCCTTCCGCACGGCAGCGAGGGCCGATCCGACGGCGACGAGCAGCGAGGGGTCGCCGCCCGCGGGCAACTCCTCGACCGTCGGCCAGGAGGCGCGGTGGATCGAGCCGTCGTGCCACCACGACCAGACCTCTTCGGTGGCATAGGGCAGGATCGGCGCCAGCAGGCGCAGCAGCACATCGAGTCCCAGCCGCAGCGCCGCGCGCGCGCTCGCCGCGGGACCCTCGCCCTGGCCGCCATACGCCCGGTCCTTGACCAGTTCGAGGTAGTCGTCGCAGAAGGTCCAGAAGAAGCTCTCGGTGACCTCCAGGCTGCGGGTGAAGTCCCACGCCTCGAAGCCCACGGTGGCTCGGTCCACGACGTCGCGCAAGCCGGCGAGCATGGCGAGATCGAGCGGCTCGGTGACCGCGTCGGCGAGGTCGCCGGCGACCTCGCCCCAGCCGAGGGCGAACTTCGTCGCGTTGAGCAGCTTGATCGCGAGCCGCCGGCCGACCTTCATCTGCCCGATGTCGTAGGCCGCGTCGGTGCCGAGCCGCCCGCTCGCCGCCCAGTAGCGCACGGCGTCGGAGCTGTGCTCCTTGAGGGTGTCTTCGGGCGTGACGACATTGCCCTTGGACTTGCTCATCTTCTTGCGGTCCGGGTCGAGGATGAAGCCGGAGATCGCGGCATTCGTCCACGGGATCGAGTCGAACTCCCAGTGCGCCCGAACGACGGTCGCGAAGAGCCAGGTCCGGATGATGTCGTGCGCCTGCGGGCGCATGTCCATCGGGAAGAGGTGCCCGAAGAGCTCCTCGTCGGAGCGCCAGCCGAGGGCGATCTGGGGGGTCAGCGACGAGGTGGCCCAGGTGTCGAAGACGTCGGGGTCGCCGATGAAGCCGCCGGGCACCCCGCGCTGCTCCTCGGTGTAGCCCGGCGCCGGCTGGGCCATGGGGTCGACCGGGAGCATCTCCTCAGTCGGCAGAATGTAGTCGTCCCACACCGGTTCTCCGTCGCCGTCCAGTGGATACCAGACGGGGATCGACGGGCCGAAGAAGCGCTGCCGTGAGACCAGCCAGTCGCCATTGAGCCCGGCGACCCAGTTGGCGTAGCGGCTGCGCATGAACGCGGGGTGGAAGGCGATCTGGTCACCGCGCGCGACGAGTTCGGCGTTGAGGTCGGCGTCGCGACCGCCATTGCGGATGTACCACTGCCGGGTCGTGACGATCTCGAGCGGCTTCTCGCCGCGCTCGTAGAAGTTCGCCTTGCGCTGGGTCGGCGTCGGCTCGCCGTCGAGGTCGCCGGACGCGCGCAGCGCGGCGACGATCGCCTCCCGGGCCCCGTATGCCGTCTTGCCCGCCACCTGGTCGGCGTAGAGCCGCTCGCCCGGGGTCCCGATCAGCCACTCCGGGTTCTCGTGGTGCATTCGGCCGGTGCGGGTGATCAGTGAGCGGGTGGGCAGGCGCAACTCGCGCCACCACAGGACGTCTGTGAGGTCGCCGAAGGTGCAGCACATGGCGATGCCGGCGCCCTTGTCCATCTCTGCGGCCGGGTGCGCCAGGACGGGGATCTCGACCCCGAACAGCGGTGAGGTCACCGTGGTGCCGAAGCGGGCGGCATACCGCTCGTCGTCGGGGTGGGCGATCAGGGCGACGACGGACGGGATCAGCTCGGGGCGGGTGGTCTCGATGTGGACGGGGCCGTCCGGAGCGTGGAAGGCGACGCGGTGATAGTGGCCGGGGTAGTCGCGGGCTTCCAGCTCGGCCTGCGCCACGGCGGTCTGGAAGGTCACATCCCACAGGCCCGGCGCCTCGGACTGATAGGCCTCGCCCCGCTGGACATTGCGGATGAACGCCCACTGGCAGATCGCGCGTGAGCGGTCGTCGATGGTGCGATAGGTCTGCTCCCAGTCGAAGGAGAGGCCGAGGCGGCGGAAGAGAGCCTCGAAGCTCTTCTCGTCCTCGATCGTCCGCTCCTCGCACAGCTCGAGGAAGTTGCGGCGGCTGATCGGCTGCTCGTCGGCGGCCTTGATCGACTTCGCGGTGCCGCGATGCGGCGGCTCGTAGCCCTCGACATACGGCAAGGTGGCATCGCCGCGCACGCCGTAGAAGTTCTGCACGCGCTTCTCGGTCGGCAGTCCGTTGTCGTCCCAGCCGATCGGATAGAACACCTCCTTGCCCTGCATCCGCTGATAGCGGGCCATGCAGTCGGTGTGGGTGAAGCTGAAGACGTGGCCCATGTGCAGGCTGCCGCTCGCGGTCGGCGGGGGGGTGTCGATCGCGAAGACCTGCTCGCGGGGGAGGGCGAGCGCGCGCTCGCGATCGAAGGCGAAGGTGCCCTGTTGCTGCCATACGGCCCCCCACTTCTCCTCGAGTCCGTCGAGCGTGGGCCGCTCGGGGATGGCACGAGGCGTGGCGGGTGTGGTGGTCATGGTCTCGGATTCTTTCATTCCGTATGCCGTGCCCTCGACCACCTTTCGGCACGGCTCGGAAGGCCGGCCCGCCCTCTCAGCTCTGCTCGGCGAGGGTGAGGACGTGTCCGTCGGGATCGAGGACGTAGCCGACGCGCTCGCCCCAGTCGCGCGCCCGGACCGGGTCGAGCAGGCGGGCGCCCGCGGACAAGGGCCCGCTCGAGGTCAGCGGCGGCGTCGAGGCGGCGCAGGTACAGCTCAGCCCGCTGGGCGCCGCGGGTGTCGAGGCCGGGGAGGAGGCGGCCGATCCCCGCGTCGGGCATGAGCCCGAGGGTGGCGCCGCCGAGGTCGAACTCGGTCATCCCCGGAACGTCGAGCGACGGCTGTGCACCGAGCACCGCCGTATAGAAGTCGCGGGCATGCCCCTGATCGGCGACATCGAGGACGAACTCCGCCGGGTGCACAGGCGGATCGTATGCCGCCTGCTTGCTACCGTCGCTGGCGTGGACTCCCGTCGCCCGCACCCGGTCGTCGGAGGTGCGTTCGACTCGCCGGTGCCGGTCGGGGCCGGCTGGCCGGGCGACCCGGCGGACGAGGGGACGCCGGTCGCGCGGTCGGAAGCGGAGGTGGTCGCGCTGGCGTCCGGGGCCGCGTCGGTGGGTGAGCTGGCCGCGCGAGTCTCCGCGTGCCGGGCGTGCCCGAGGCTGGTGCAGTGGCGGGAAAGCGTTGCGCGGGACGGGAAGCGCGCGGCATACGGAATCGAGCCGTATTGGGGCCGGCCCGCGCCGAGCTTCGGTGACCCGAATCCGCGGCTCCTCGTCGTCGGGCTCGCGCCCGCCGCGCACGGGGCGAACCGGACCGGCCGGATGTTCACCGGGGACCGCTCCGGCGACTGGCTGTATGCCGCACTCCACCGCGCCGGGTTCGCCGACCGGGCGGCGTCGGTCGCAGCGGGTGACGGGCTCACGCTGACCGGAGTGCGGATCACGGCCGCCGTCCACTGCGCGCCGCCGGGCAATGCGCCGACGGCGGGGGAGCGGCATACGTGCGCGCCCTGGCTGGACCGGGAGATGGAGTTGCTCGTGGGTGTGCGGGTGCTCCTCGCGCTCGGTGGGATCGGCTGGGACGCCGCGCTCGGCGCCGCCCGGCGGCTCGGGTGGTCGGTGCCGAGGCCGAAACCGCGCTTCGGGCACGGGAGCGTGGTCGACCTCGCTCGCGGGGACGGCGTCGTGGTGCGCTTGGTGGGGAGCTACCACGTGAGCCAGCAGAACACCTTCACCGGACGGCTCACCGAGTCGATGCTCGACGCCGTCTTCACTCAGGCGCGATCGCTCGCCTTCGACACGACTGGCGACCGTCGCACGGGCCCCTAACCGTGAGTGGTGGCAACACGCTGACGAGAGATCGCGTTCGTCAGCGTGTTGCCACCACTCACGGTGGTCTCGGGCCCCTCACGGCGAGGGCGGCAGGATGTCCTGCTGCGCGGGGAGATTCGCGACGCCGACGGGACAGCTGAGCCCGTTGGGACCGTGGTTGCAATAGCCGGCCGGGTTCTTGTGGAGGTACTGCTGGTGGTAGTCCTCGGCATACCAGAACCGCCCCACCTCGGAGGTGGAGGCCAGTTGGGTGCTGATGTCCCCGAAGCCGTGTCTGGTCAGTTCGCCCTGGAAGGCGGCCCGCGTCGCGCGGGCGGCCGCCTCCTGCCCGGGGGTGGTCCAGAAGATCGCCGAGCGGTACTGCGTTCCGACGTCATTGCCCTGCCGGTCGGCCGTCGTCGGGTCGTGGTTCTCCCAGAACGCCTTGAGGATGAGCTCGGGCGTGGTAGCCGCGGGATCATAGGCGACGAGGACGGTCTCGGTGTGGCCGGTCCGGCCGGTGCACGTCTCCTCATACGTCGGGTTGGGCGTGAATCCGCCCATGTAGCCGGCCGCGGTCGTGACCACCCCCGGCAGCCGCCACATGATCCGCTCGGCCCCCCAGAAGCAGCCCATGGCCACATGGAGGACCTCGGTCCCGTCCGGCCAGGGCCCCTCCAACGGCGTATGGAGCACCTCGTGCACCCGCGGCACCCGGAAGATCCGCTCGGGTCGCCCGGGCAGCGCGCTCTCGCGGGTGGGCATCGGCTGGGCCTTGCGAGAGGAGAACATGCCGGTCCCAACGTCTCGGGGCGCCGCCGGATTCCGTATGCCGCCCCCCCGCCCCGCGCAGCGGAACGGCGCGGCCGGGCGAAACCGGGCGCCCCGCGGCCCAGGGGAGCCCCCGCCACCCCCGCGCCCACCCGCTCGAGGGTGGTTGCACTGCGTCCCGAGCGGTCGCCATACGGCCGTATGCCGTGTCCTCAGTTGGTCGTCGCCGCGACCCCCCGGCGTCGACGAATGGTGTTGTCGGCGGCCGTGAACGCCGTGTCGACCAGGACGCCGATGAGGAGGATGCCGATCATGAGGGCGATCATGTAGGCGGGCTGGCCGAGTTCCCGGCTGTTGGACAGGAACGCCCCGAGGCTCGGCCGGTTGGCGATGGCGACGATGAGCTCCCCGGCGAGCAGCGAGCGCCAGGCGAAGGCCCAGCCCTGTTTCAGACCCGAGACGATGCTCGGCAGGGCGGCCGGGAGGATGACGTGCCGATAGAGGGCGAGACCGTTGGCGCCGAGGTTGCGGCCGGCGCGGATGAGCAGCGGCGGGACGTAGTCGACGCCGCTGATGACGCCATTGGCGATCGACGGGACCGCGCCGATGAGGATGACGAAGAGAATCGCCTTCTCGCTCAACTGGAACAGGAGGATGGCGAGCGGGAACCACGCGATCGACGGCATCGTCTGGAGGCCGGTGATGAGGGCCCCGACTCCCGAGCGCAACGGCCGCCAGCGGGACGTCGCGACACCGAGCGCGAGGCCGATGACCGCCGCGATGGCGAATCCGATGAGGCCACGCGTGACCGTGATCGCCGTCGCGTGCCAGAAGGTGCTCTGGGTCAGCTGGTGGGCGAACTCGCCGAGGGCGCTGCGCGGGGAGGGCAGGACGTATTCCGGCTTGAGCTTCAGGGTGACGACGAGCTGCCAGAAGGCGAGGAAGAGGCCGATCGCGGTGAGCTTCGGCCAGGTCCCGGCCCACAGGCGCGCTCGCCAGGACGTCGTGGCGACGGCCGTGTCGAGAGCGTCGAGGCCCTTGAGTTCGGCGGCGAGGGTCGGCTCGGAGTCGGCGACGAGGGCGGGTGCCGCGGTGGCATCAGTGCTGGGCATGGCGGGCCACTTCCTTGCGCAGGGCCGCGGTGATCTCGCCGCTGGCCGCGGTGACTGCGGGGTCGCTGAAGCTGCGCGGGCGCGGCAGGTTCACCGGGAAGTCCGCGACCACGCGGCCGGGACGAGAGGACAGGAGGACCACGCGGTCGCCCAGCCGGACGGCCTCGCGGACGTTGTGGGTGACGAAGAGGATGGTCAGCCGGCGGGCCTGCCAGATCGACTCGAGCTCGTCGTGGAGCAGGTCGCGGGTCATCGCGTCCAGCGCACCGAACGGCTCGTCCATGAGGAGGACCTTGGATTCGGTCGCCAGCGTCCGGGCGATCGCGACGCGCTGGCGCATGCCGCCGGACAGCTCGTGCGGGCGCTTGTGCAGGACGTCGCCGAGGTGGACCGTCCGCAGATAGTCGGCCGCCTTGTCCTCGCGTTCGACCTTGCCCACCCCGGCGAGACGCAAGGGCAGGGCCACATTGTCGAGGGCCGAGAGCCAGGGCAGTAGGGCGTGCTCCTGGAACATCAGCGTGGGCCGTGAGGCCACGCCGATCTCCCCGGCCGACGGCGTGTCGAGGCCGCTGACGAGGTTGAGTAAGGTGGACTTGCCGCACCCGGACGCGCCGACGATGCACAGGAACTGACCCGTCGGGACGGCGAGTTCGATGCGGTCGAGGGCGAGGCCGAGGGGACCACCGCCATAGCGCTTGGACACGCCGCGGAGGGTCACGGCATACGACTGACCGTCCTTCGTGGTGTCGACCGCGGGCTGGCCGGAGAGCACGGCCGTCATGACGCCACCTCGGGTTTGCCGGCCGCCTTGAGGACGGAGTTGAGGAGGGAGAGGTCGACGAGGTTCGCCAGGTCCGGCTTGCTCGTGAGGATGCCGACGGCATAGGCGTGATCGGCGCCGGTCGCGATGGCGCCGGCGACCGGGTCGTTGGTGAACTGAAGGTTCTTCCACGCGCCCGAGATGACCTCGGGGGCGAGGGCCTTGCCGGAGACCTTGGCGATGACCGTGCCGACGTCTTTCTGCGCCTGGTCGGCGGAGGAGGAGATGAAGGATTCGGCGTCGAGCTGGCCCGCGAGGATCGCCTTGACCGTGTCGGGGTGGTCCGTGAGGAACTTCGGGTTGACCGCGAGAACGGTCGTCGGGAACTTCCCGTCGGGCCAGAGAGTCTTCTCGTCGACGAGGACGTGGCCGCCGAGGGCGACGAGGCGGGTGACATACGGCTCGGGCACCCAGGCGCCATTGATCGCCTTCTGTCCGAACGAATCGAGGATCGCCGAGTTCTCCTGAGGGGCGATGGTGACATCCCCGCCGCCCTGGAGATCGGTCGTGAAGCCCTTCTCCTTCAGATAGAAGCGCAGCGCGATGTCCTGGGTGTTGCCCAGCTGAGGCGTCGCGATCTTCGTGCCCTTCAACTGGTCCGGAGAGGTGATCGAGCTGTCGACGACGAGCGCGCTGCCCCCGAGGGCGGCACCCGCGACGACGCGGACCGCTTCGCCCTTGGAGTTGAGATAGGCCGAGGTGGCCGGGCCGGGGCCGACGTAGGTCGCATCGATGGCCCCGGACTTCAGCGCCTCCATGGCGGCGGGGCCGGCGTTGAAGGTCGAGACCTTGAGCGCGGTGGTGCCGAGGTGCTTGGTGTAGAAGCCCTCCGCGTCCGCGACGATCGGCACGGCGTGGGTGACGTTGGGGAAGTAGCCGAGGCGCACTTCTTTGGGTGCCGAGGCGCTGGTGGCGGCGGTGCCGCTGCTGCTCTTGGAGTCCGAGGACGAGCCGCAGGCGGTCAGGCCGGTGACGGCGAGGAGGCCGACGAGGGCGGTGGCCGTGCGGGTGACGGTGCTCATGTGGTGCAGTCCCTTCCGGGGGTAGTTGGCTACAGCGGTGAAACATACCGGAGAAGTAGGAAATGAGGAAACACCAGCCGTGACGTCGCGCCATACCTCGCAAGCTACCGCCTGGTAAGTGGGGTGATCACCCGACTTACCAGGCGGTAGCCGGGGCTTTGGGCGGCGCGGTGGCGGGGGCTTTGGGCGGCGCGGTGGCGGGGGCTTTGGGGGGCGCGGTGGCGGGGGCTTGGGGCGGCGCGGTGGCGAGGCAGAGCGAGCGAGGTCAGGTCAGGCCGGGGAAGGGGGCGAGCGCCAACCCCCAGTCGTCCGCCAGGAGGGCCGCGTCGGCGAGCCAGGCCGCCCCGACCGCCACATCGGTGCGTGCCGCCGCTATCTGCTCCGTCGACGCGTGCGTGCCCGCATCGGTCGTGGTGGTGAGCGCGGCCGCATACGCATCGACGAGGCGGCCGGCGAGGTACTCCGCGAGCCGTCGTCCGCTCTCCTCGTCATCCGCGTTCAACGGCAGTCGGTATGCCGTGGGAGCCGGCGGCGCGTCCGCCCCGGCCGCGCTCTCCTGGGCCAGGGCGAGTCCGCGGACGGATTCCAGCGTGGTCGCCGCGGCCGTGCGAAGGTCTTTGTGCGTCCGCGCCGCGACGACCTCCAGACCATAGACCGCCGCCCGGCTGGCCGCGAGATAGGGCAGCGCGGCCGCGGGGGATGCGAGCGCGGGGAGTCCGGCGAGGCCGGGTTCGGCTGGTGTCTGCGCGCTCGCCGACCCCGTGCCGATATCCGAGGTCGCGGTTCCGGAACCCGACGCCTCAGTGCCGATAGCCGATGCGGGATCGGTGGGCGACGAGGTGCCGGAGCCGGATGACGAGCCGGCGGAGGTGCCGTCCGAGGTGAGCGCGCGGCAGACGACGGTGCGGGCGGCGGCGAGCGAGGCGAGGGTCGGCAGCAGATCGAGGGGGGCGGCGGCATACAGATCATGGACGAGGGCCAGCGCCGCCCGCTCGCGGTCGAGAACCGCCCCGCCTCCGGTCGCCGACGTGGGTGGCGCCAGCAGATCCGCGGGGACTCCCTTGCGCCGCAGCGCACTGTCGAGGACAGCGGCCTGATGCGTGTGCACGTCGGCGAACGCGTGCGCCCGACGCCCGCCCTCTCCTGAGCGCAACGCGTCGGCGAGTTCCTGGGTTGCGTGCAGCAGCGTCAGGAGGGCACTCTCGCCGCCGATCGGGGTCCGCTTGGGGATGAGCGGGATCGCCGGGGCGTCCTCCTCGAGGTGGACGCCGCAACCCGACAGCCCCAGCACGCCCGCGACCGCTACGAGCGCCAGGCGGCGCGATGGACGGCTCCCCGAGTGCACCCGCCGATGATGGCACGGGTCACCACCGGGAACCCGGTCGACACCTCCGGCGCTTAGAGTGGGAGGTCACACATCAAGAGAGGATCCGGGTCGATGAGTACGCAGGAACAGGTGACGGCCCTGGTCGGGCCGGTCGCCGCGGCGCACGGCCTGGTCCTCGACGGACTCGACATCACCGCCGCCGGCAAGCGCCGCCTCGTGCGGGTCACCCTCGACCGCGCCCCGGTGGCCGGACCCGACGGCTGGACCAGTTCACCCACCGAGCCGCTGTCTCTCGATGACGTCGCCGACGTCAGTCGCGCGATCAGCGCGGCCCTCGACGGGGCGACGGGCCTGGGCAGTGCGCCGTATGTGCTCGAGGTCAGCTCCCCCGGCGTCGGCCGCCCCCTGCGTGAGCCACGGCATTTCCAGCGCAATGTCGGCCGCATCCTCGTCGCACAGACCGAGGAGGGCCCGGTCACTGGCCGGGTCGTGCGGGCCGGTCCGGACTCGGTGGTGCTGTCGGTGCGGGACGTCGCGGGCGGCCGAAGCGAGAGCACGCTGCCGTATGCCGCCCTCACCCGCGCGCACGTCGAGGTGGAGTTCGGCAGTGCGACGGCGGACTCGGACGACGCCGCCGGTCACGACGATGACGACGGTGACGTGGACGCCCACGACGACTCGGACGAGGCCGCCGACCCGGCCGATGACGACGCGAACGTGGACGCCGACGACGACGACGCGGACGCCGCGGACGAGAGGAACTGACGCGATGGACATCGACCCCGCACAATTGCGCGCCCTGGAACACGAGCGGGGGATCTCCATGGAGGTCCTCGTCGAGGCCATCGAGAAAGCCCTCGTCATGGCCTATGAGAAGACCGACGGGCACTACCGCCACGCGCGCGCCGAACTCGACCGCAAGACCGGGCGGGTGACCATCTGGGCGCGGGAGGAATTCGCGGTCGAGGAGCCCGCGGCATACGACGAGAGCGTCGCGGAGGGCGTCGATGAGGCAACCGAACCCGCGCGACCACGGATCCGCACGGATCTCGGCCCCGAGTTCGACGACACGCCCGCCGACTTCGGCCGCGTCGCCGCCGCGACCGCCCGGCAGGTCATCGTCGGTCGCCTGCGGGAGATCGAGGACGAGCAGATCCTCGGGGAGTTCAAGGGGCGCGAGGGCGACATCGTCGCCGGCATCGTCCAGCAGAGCGCGAACCCGCGCTATGTGACGGTGAGCTTCGGGGCGGTCGAGGGCATCCTCCCCTTGGCGGAGCAGGTGCCGGGCGAGAGCTATCGGCACGGTGACCGCATCCGCTGCTATGTCGTCGCGACCAAGCGCGGTCCGCGCGGCCCGCAGATCGACCTCTCTCGCACCCACCCCAACCTCGTCAAGAAGCTCTTCGCTCTCGAGGTCCCCGAGGTCGCAAGCGGAGCCGTCGAGATCGCCTCCCTCGCCCGCGAGGCGGGGCACCGGACCAAGATCGCCGTCCACACCAAGGTCGCCGGGCTCAACGCCAAGGGTGCCTGCATCGGGCCGATGGGCGCGCGCGTGCGTGCGGTCATGACCGAGCTCGGGGGGGAGAAGATCGACATCGTCGACTACTCCGAGGACCCGGCCGAGTTCATCGCCGCCGCCTTGTCGCCCGCACGGGTGGAGTCGGTGACCATCGTCAGCACCAAGGAACGCAGCGCCAGGGTCATCGTCCCCGACTATCAGCTCTCGCTCGCGATCGGCCGTGAGGGTCAGAACGCCCGGCTCGCCGCCAAGCTCACCGGCTGGCGCATCGATATCCGGCCCGACGTCGAGAGCGAGGCGGCCGGAGGCACGACGCGGCCCTCGCACGCCGTCGGGCCCGAGGAGAGCGGCGGCGCGATCAGGCCGTCAGCCCGGGATGGGCGGCGCACGTCGGGTGGGACGTCTCGCCCGGGCGTGGGCTCCTCGGGTCCCCGCGGGGGTGGCGCAGTGCGTCCGAGCGGAGGCGGATATCGCCCGTCCTCCGGTGGTGGTGCCCAGCCGGGACGTGGCACCGGCGACCCGGGTCGAGGTCCTCGCCGGGACGGGCCGCGCTCGCCCGGACACTGACCCGCTAGAATGAACGATGCCGACCGGACTGGACTCCGGGGTGCACAGCCGACGCTGCGATCGGGCCCGACCCGCACGTGCATCGGATGTCGTGCACCGGATAGCCGGTCGGTGCTTCTGCGAGTGGTGGCGGGCGCCACGGAGGAGGGGGAGATCCCCCTCGTCCCCGACCCCCGTCGTCGCCTGCCGGGTCGTGGCTGCTGGCTGCACCCGACACGCGACTGCCTCGACCTCGCCATCCGGCGCCGTGCGTTCGGACGGGCGCTCCGCGTGAGCCTCCCGGCCGATGCGACGGCGGTCATGGCGTGGATCGACGCGCTGCCCGCTGAAGGGAACACCGACCGTCGTGCCCAACGAGATTCGAAAGCGGGAATCCGCAATGAGCCTCCGATGAGTACTCAGCAATGAGCTCCACCCAGCCATAACGCGGTCCGCGCCTGTCCCGGCACGGACCGAGACAGGAGAGAAGTGTCCAAAGTCCGTGTCTCTGCGCTCGCCAAAGATGTGGGAGTGACCAGCAAGGTCCTCCTCGAGCGCCTCAACGAGATGGGCGAATACGTCAAGAGCGCGAGCTCGACCGTCGAGGCGCCCGTGGTGCGTCGCTACAAGGAGCGCTATCCCGCGTCCGGGAGCGCCCCTTCGGCGAACTCCGGCACCGGCACGCCGTCGAACCCGGCGCCGTCCGGCCGGGTGATGCCGTCCGCGGTCCAGCCCACGCCCGCTGGCCCGCGCCCGTCGGCACCAGTTCCGGCGACGCCCACGCCGGCGCCCGCCGCGCCCCGCACCGGGGTGCCTCAGGCGCCGGTCGCGCCCGCTTCCCCGCCGGCGGTTCCGGACGCCCCGGCGACGACGACCACCCCCGCCCCGAGCGCGCCGACACCGACGCGCGCTCCGGAGCGGAGCGGCATACCGTCACCCGGTCCGCGTCCGGCGGCAGCCCCGGCTGCCCCGGCTGCGGCTCGGTCGGCCGCCCCGGCGGGACCGCGTCCGGCCGCGCCCGCGCCCTCGGGGCCTCGTCCCGGTGACGGCTCACGACCGACCCCCGGCCCGCGATCGACGCCGAGCAGCGTCCCCGGTGCCCCTCGCCCGGCGGCCCCCCGGCCCGGCAACAACCCATTCTCGTCTCGTCAGGGGATGGGCCAGGGTGGCGCACCGCGACCGGGCAACAACCCGTTCGCGGCCAGCCAGGGTATGCCGCGTCCCCAGTCCCGCGGTCCCCGTCCGGGTGCTCCGGCGGGACCGGGTGGTCCGCGTCCGGGTGGTCCCCGCCCGTCGCCGGTCAACATGCCCGATCGCAGCGCGATCGGCCGTCCGGGCGAGCGTCCGGCGCGTCCGGGCGCTGGTGGCCCCGGTCGTCCCGGTGCCCCCGGCCGTCCCGGCGGTGCCGGCGGCGGCTTCGGTGGCCGTCCCGGCGGAGGCGGTGGCTTCGGGGGCCGTCCCGGCGGCGGTCCCGGTGGCCGTGGCGGCACCCAGGGTGCGTTCGGCAAGGGCGGCGGCCGCAACAAGCAGCGCAAGTCCAAGCGCGCGAAGCGCCAGGAATTCGAGCAGATGGATGCGCCGACGATCGGCGGCGTGACGGTTCCGCGCGGTGATGGCACGACGACCGTGCGGATCCGTCAGGGCGCCACGCTGACCGACTTCGCCGAGCGCATCAACGCCAACCCGGCGTCGCTGGTCACGGTCCTGTTCCACCTCGGTGAGATGGCGACCGCCACTCAGAGCCTCGATGAGGAGACTTTCAAGCTCCTCGGGGCCGAACTCGGCTATGTCATCCAGATCGTCTCCCCGGAGGACGAGGAGCGCGAGCTGTTCGAGTCCTTCAACATCGACCTCGAGTTCGGCGTCGATGTCGAGGAGGACGACGATCTGGTTGAGCGGCCGCCGGTCGTGACCGTCATGGGTCACGTCGACCACGGCAAGACCAAGCTCCTCGACGCGATTCGCAACGCCAATGTCGTCGCCGGCGAGCACGGTGGCATCACCCAGCACATCGGTGCCTATCAGATCCACAAGGAGCACGAGGGCGTCGACCGGGCGATCACCTTCATCGACACCCCCGGTCACGAGGCGTTCACCGCCATGCGTGCCCGTGGTGCCAAGGTCACCGACATCGCGATCCTCGTGGTGGCGGCCGACGATGGTGTCATGCCGCAGACGATCGAGGCGCTCAACCACGCGCAGGCGGCCGATGTCCCGATCGTCGTCGCCGTCAACAAGATCGACGTCGAGGGCGCCAACCCGAGCAAGGTCCGGCAGCAGTTGACCGAGTACAACCTCGTCGCCGAGGAATACGGCGGCGAGACGATGTTCGTCGACGTCTCCGCCAAACAGCGGCTCGGCATCGAGGATCTCCTCGAGGCCGTCCTGCTCACGGCGGATGCCGCGCTCGACCTGCGGGCCAACCCCGAACGGGACGCGCGCGGTGTCGCGATCGAGGCCAACCTCGACCGCGGCCGTGGCGCCACGGCGACGGTCCTGGTCCAGTCCGGGACGCTGCACGTCGGCGACGCGATCGTCACCGGCTCGGCCCACGGCCGCGTCCGGGCGATGCTCGATGAGCACGGCAAGCCGGTTGACGTGGCCGGGCCATCCCGCCCGGTCCAGGTCCTCGGTCTCTCCTCGGTCCCCCGGGCCGGCGACACCTTCGTCGTCGCTCCCGACGACCGCACCGCCCGCCAGATCGCCGAGCGGCGCGAGGCGGCGGACCGCCAGGCGAGCCTCGCGAAGGCGCGCAAGCGGATCTCCCTGGAGAACCTCGACGCCGCTCTCGCCGCGGGCCGGATCGACACCCTCAACCTCATCCTCAAGGGCGATGTGTCGGGTTCGGTCGAGGCGCTCGAAGACGCGTTGCTCCAGATCGACGTCGGCGACGAGGTCGACCTGCGGATCATCGACCGGGGTGTCGGTGCCATCACGATGAACAACATCAACCTCGCGATGGCCTCCAACGCGATCATCATCGGATTCAACGTCCGGGCCGAGGGCCAGAACGCGGAGTATGCCGAGCGTGAAGGCGTCGAGATCCGCTACTACACGGTCATCTATCAGGCGATCGAAGAGGTCGAGGCCGCCCTCAAGGGCATGCTCAAGCCGGAGTTCGAAGAGGTCCAGCTCGGCTCCGCTGAGATCCGCGAGATCTTCCGGTCGAGCAAGTTCGGCAATATCGCCGGTTCCATCGTCCGCAGTGGCGAGATCCGGCGCGGCGCCAAGGCGCGGATCACGCGCCGCGGTGTCGTCATCGCCGAGAACGTCGAGGTCGCCGGCCTACGGCGGTTCAAGGAGGATGTCACCGAGGTCCGCGAGGGCTACGAGTGCGGTATCAACCTCGGGTCCTTCAACGACCTGCAGCTCGAAGACCTCATCACGACCTACGAGATGCGGGAGAAGCCCCGGGCGTAACTCCCTCGGCTCGTCCGCCCACTGCCGGAAAGTCCTGCGGGCAACGGAAATCCTCCGTTGCCCGCAGGACTTTTCGTTGCTCAGGCCACCAGGGCCTGACCGAGGATCTCGCCGTCCCGGGCGCCCGGGGGGATGGCGAAGACCGCCGATCCGATCGGGGTCGTCCACAGGTTGAGCAGGTCCTTCTCGGCGATCCGCCGCTGCACTGGGACGAACTGGGTCACCGGGTCGGCGCAGTAGGCCGCGAACAACAGCCCGCTGTTGCTCACCGCGTCGCCCTCGGGGGCGTCGTCATAGGTGTAGGGACGGCGCAGGAAGCGCTCGGCCCCGGACCCGTGCGCGCGCCGGACGTGGGCGGCGTCATCGATGACGTGGAAGCCGAGGTCGTCGAGGGCGTCGAGGTTCGGGGTGTCGGTCAGCGTCGTCCCGGTCAGGGGCGCCCCGGAGTCCAGGCGCCGTCCGATCGCATTCTCGCGTGAGCGGCGGTCGGCCCGATCCCATGTGTCGAGGGCCATGGCGATCCGGCGCACGACGAGCGCCGACCCGCCGCGCAGCCACTCCGGGCCCTCGTCCCCGATCCACAGCAGCGGCGCATCGACGCCCGTCACCGCGGGCTGGACCGTGCCGTCGACCTGCCCGAAGAGGTTGCGCATGGGAACGCCGCCGGGAACGGCATACGGCTCCCGGAAACCGCGCTGAACCCAGCGGAGGGTGACCAGCGGCCCGGCGGAGGTGATGAGGCGGCGTTGTGCGTGGGCCACCGTCGTCGGGCTGTCCGCGCAGACCTGGAGGAGCAGATCGGCCTGTCCCCAGCGGTCGTCGAGGCGATCGATCTCGGGGAACGCGGGCAGCGGAGCGAGCCACTCCGGCGCGGTCGCGCCGGTGATGGCCGGGACTCGCGGGCCCACGCCGAGGGTCACCGTCAACCGGGCGGTCACCGCGGCGAGTTCCGCCTCCTGATCGACGAGGGTGCCGCGACCGGAGGTGAGCCGCTCGATGTCGTCGGTCCACACGGCGAACAGGCGCCGGATCGCGTCCCGGGTGGTGCCGTGGGGGAGGTCGAGGGCGACGAACGCGGCGTACGGCTGCGGGTCCTCGACGATGCCCGCCTGGTGCTCGCCTCGAAAGGCACGGGATGCCGTTCCCGGCCCTGGCAGGGCCCGGTCGCCGATGGTCCGCTCGGGTGTCGTGGGGGCCGACCTGTCCGGGCCGGTGCCGCCCTCGGTGCACGCGCCGAGGGCGGCCAGCCCCCCGAGACCCGCGAGGCCCGAGAGGATGGCCGTCCGCCGTGGCGTCTCGGTCACGAGGAACTCGACCCGGAGGCGTAGCTCTCGTTGGCGCCCGGATAGGTCCGCACGACGAAGGTGATCGGGATGTCCCCCGCGCTCGAGGTCAGTGTCGCGCTCACCGAGATGCCGTTCTCGAGCACGTCATGGACCTGCATGAGCATGATGTGGTTGCCGCCCGGTTCCAGCAGTAGCGACTCGGCCGGTTCGAGGGTGAAGCCGCCTGCCGCCGGCTGCATCTGCATTTCGCCGGCGTCGTTCTTGACCGTCTCGTGCAGTTCCACCATCCCGGCGGCGCCCGAGGTGCCGCCGGTGATGTGGATCGCCGCGTCGGTGTCGTTGTGCAGCGTGGCGAAGCAGCCGGTCATCGCGCCGGCCTTCTCGGTCGCCTTGCACCAGGGATCCGTGACCGAGACAGCGGTCGAGGCACCGGCGGTATTGGACGTGGGGGAGGACGTCGACGAGGACGTCGCGGTCGTGCTGGCCGCATTGTCGGACGCGCCGCATCCGGCGAGGAGGGTCAGGGCGAGCGCGGCCGTGGCCGCGCGGGAGCGTGGGGTCGTGAACATGGGGATGCCTTTCGGGCGGTGGACTGGGAGATGCGAACCGCCGGGCTGGGCCCGCGGGGCGTCGCACGGTGCCGTCGGTTCGGACGGCGGATGGGGACGTCAGCTGGCGGTGAGGGCCGGGGGGCCGCGGGTGAGGCGGGGACAACGGCATACGCCCTGGACGTATGCCGACCGCTCGCCCCCCGCAGTCGGCCCCGCTCCCGTGGCCGGGAACCGCGTCGCGGTCACCCACCGCGGGATGAGGCGCCGGACCTGCCAGAGGATGCGTTCGCCCAAGGCGAGGACGGCGGCGAGCAGGAGGGTCGCGGCGAGGTGCCCGAGGAGCATCCGGCCGCTGGGCAGCAGCCCCATGGCGTGGGCGGCCGGGGGTGGGCCGGCCGTCATGCCCATGTCGTGCGCCATATGCGACCCGGCGGCGACGTGCCCCGCGGCGACGCAGGTGGCCGCGCCGGTCATCGGCGTCGGCATCCGCGTCATCGCGGGCGTCCCGGCGCTCGCGATGACGCCGTGAACGATGGTGAAGGTGACGTGGGCGATGACCTGACCGGCACCGAGGAGGGCGACGAGCGGACCGAACCGCAGGCGTCGTCCCGTGGTTGCCCACATCAGGGGGGCGACGAGGAGGACGGCGGCGAGGGCGCCGGCGGGCGGAAGCGGCATACGGCCGATGACGGAGTGCCCGATGCCCGCGAGGCCGACCGACAGGGCGGCGAGGGCCGCGGCGCGCACGCCTCGCGGCCACCCGACGCCGGGCCCCGTCATGCCGCCAGCATAGGCAGGCGCCTGCGACAGCCCGCGAGCGGTCCACCGCGCCCCCGCATCTGGACGAGCCGTCAGGGGACAGTGGCGAGGGCGGGAAACCCGGGGCTGGTGGTTAAGGTGGGAGGTCCCCCCACCCCGTCGCCCAGTGAGGAGAAGGCCGTGGCCGATCAAGCCCGCGCCCGCCGTGTCGCCGAGCGCATCAAGGATGTCATCGCCGGCAATCTCGAGCAGATCATCAAGGACCCCAATCTCGGGTTCGTCACCATCACCGACGTCCGGGTCACCGGCGATCTTCAGCAGGCGTCCGCGTTCTATACGGTCCTCGGCGACGACGCCCAGCGCGCCCACACCGCCAAGCTGCTCGCCGCCAACACCGGCCGCCTGCGCAGCCTCGTCGGCAAGCACCTCGGCATCCGCCTGACCCCGACGCTGGAGTTCGTCGCCGATGCGCTCCCCGACTCCGCGGCGCATATCGATGACCTGCTGCGCGAGGCCCGCGCCCGCGACGCCGAGGTCGCCGCGAGCGCCGAAGGCGCGGCGTACGCCGGGGACGCCGACCCCTACAAGCACGACGAGGACATCGACGAGGACGCCGCCGCCCGTGCCGACGCCTGACGGCGCCGCGCCGCTGGCCGCGCAGGCGCCCGTGCCGACGCCTGACGGCGCCGCGCCGCCGGCCGCGCCGCTGGCCGCGCCGCTGGCCGCGCAGCCGGCCGCGCAGCCGGCCGCGCCGGCGGACGCGCAGCCGGAGGGCCTGCTTCTCCTCGACAAGCCCGCGGGCTGGACCAGCCACGACGTCGTCGCGCGCGTCCGGCGCCTGGCGGGCACCCGCCGCGTCGGCCACGCCGGCACGCTCGACCCGATGGCGACCGGCGTGCTCGTCCTCGGCCTCGGCCGGGCCACGAAGCTGCTGACCTTCCTCGTCGGCTGCGACAAGTCCTATGCCGCGACCATCCGTCTCGGGGCCACCACCGTCACCGACGACGCCGAGGGCGCGATCACGGCGACCACCGCCGTCGACCTCGCCCCCGGCGCGCTGGAGGCCGCCGTCACCGGCCTCACCGGTGCGATCGCCCAGGTGCCCAGCGCCGTCAGCGCGATCAAGGTCGACGGGAAGCGCGCCTACGCCCGGGTCCGCGGCGGCGAGGATGTCGCCCTCCCGGCGCGCCGGGTGACGGTGTCGCGGTTCGCGATCGGCGAGCGGCGCGCGGTGGAGGTGGACGGCATACGGCTCCTCGATGTCGACGTCGAGGTCGACGTGTCCTCCGGGACGTATGTCCGCGCCCTCGCCCGCGACCTCGGTGCCGCCCTCGGCGTCGGCGGCCACCTGACCGCGCTGCGGCGCACCCGCGTCGGCCGCTTCACCCTCGCCGAGTGCACGACCCTCGAGGCCCTCGCGGCGGCCCGCGACGCCGGAGCGCCCCTGCCGATGGCGACTCTCGACCAGGCCGCGACCGGCTTCCCGACGCGCGGGCTCACCGCGGACGAGGCCCGCCACCTCTCCTTCGGCCGCCGCATCCCCGCCGCGCAGCCGGGTCGCACCGAGGCCGTCGCCGCTCTCGACCCTGACGGCCGGCTCGTCGCGATGCTCGATGAGTCCCGGTCCACCGCACGGGCGCACGTCGTGTTCGCCCCGGCGAGTTCGTAGAGTGTGCCCCGTGCTCCGATGGACCGACGCCGCGCAGACGCCGCCCGAACTGCGGCCGTGCGTCGCGACCTTCGGCAACTTCGACGGTGTGCACCGCGGTCACCAGGCGGTCATCGCCGCGGTGCGCGCGGAGGGGGCGCGCCGGGGGCTGCCGACCGTCGCGGTCACCTTCGAGCCCCACCCCGTCCAAGTCCTCCACCCCGAGCGCGCCCCCGAACTCATCAGCCCCGGCCGGCTCCACTGGGATCTGCTGGAGGAGACGGGCATCGACGGGCTGCTCGTCATCCCGTTCACGTGGGACTACGCCCAGCAGGGCGCGGACGACTACATCCGGTCGACCTTCGTCGACGGCCTGCACGCCGTGGCCCTCGTCGTCGGGCGCGATACCAAGGGTTTCGGTGTCGGCTACACCGGGGACGTCGATCTCCTGCGCGAGCTGGGGGAGCGCTATGGCTTCGACGTCGTCGTCCTGGACGACCTCGGCGAGGGGGAGCGCTGGTCCTCCAGCGCCGTCCGCGCCCACCTGCGTGACGGCGATGTCGAGGCGGCCGCCGAGATCCTCGGCCGGCCCCACCGGGTCGTCGGTGTCGTCGTCCACGGCTTCCACCGTGGCCGCGAACTCGGCTATCCCACCGCGAATCTCGAGCGCCGATCCCGTGGCGTCGTCCCCGCCGACGGGGTGTATGCCGGGTGGCTCACCCGCCTCGACCGCGACCCCGCCAGCGCCGACTGGCGCCTCCCCGCGGCGATCTCGGTCGGGACCAACCCGACCTTCGACGGCACCGATCGCACGGTCGAGGCCTACTGCCTCGACCGGACCGACCTCGATCTGTATGACGAGGAGGTCGCCATCGACTTCGTCGCCCGGATCCGCCCGACGCTGAAGTTCTCCTCGATCGAGGAACTCCTCGACGCGATGGCGCAGGACGTCCGGGAGTGTCACCGGCTGCTCGGCTGAGGGTCCGCTGGTTCCGCGTCCCAGTCACCGAGCAATTCCCGCAGCCGCCGTATGCCGTCACTCGCCGTCGACTTGACCGTCCCGGTCGCGATCTGGAGTGTCTCGGCGATCTCGCGTTCCGAGCAGCCCGCGTGATAGCGCAGGACGATGACCGCCCGCTGTCGCGGGGTGAGACGCTTGAGGGCGGCGAGCAGGTCGAGACTCTCCTCGCGGCTCACCCCCGAGGCGGCGGCCGCGACTTCCGGGGGCGCATCGCCGAGACGTTCCCGGCCCCGGTGCCGCCGCCACCGGGAGATGTGGGCGTTGACCATGACCCGGCGCAGATAGGGCTCCGGACGCTCCCGGATCCGACTCCACCGGGGCACCGCGGCCAGCAGGGCGGTCTGGACGAGGTCGTCGGCGTCGGCCGCATTGCCGGTCAGCAGGTAGGCAGACCGGAAGAGCGCGTCCCGGCGGGCGGTGACGAACTCCTCGAACCCGGCGCGCGCGTCAGCGGAGCGCACGGCGCCTCCGCCACATGACCACCAGCACGCCGCTGCCGAGGACGACTCCGGCGAGGCCGGTCCAACGCCATACGGCGGCGCGTCGACCGTCGGGAACCGGCGCGTGGACGATCGGGCCGGGCAGGGCGTCGGTGGCGAACGCCATACCCCCGACGCCGCCCTGGATCAGCGTCTCGGTGTCGCCGGTGAGGACGTCGATCGTGCGGACTCCCGGGCTGCCGTCGAGGGCCGCGACGACGCGAGTCCGGTCGCGAAAGCCATACACGGCATACGCCAGTGCCTCCCCGGGGATCGGGTGCATCGCGAGGCGACCGGTCCGCGTCTCGTCCCACGTGGCCGCGACCATCGGGAAGGGAGCGCTCCCGCCGTAGGTCGCGACGGCGGCGAACCCGTCGGGCCGGAACACGATGTCGCCGATGCCCTCGGGGGCGGTCAGTTCGACCCGGGCGCCAGACCCGATGTCCATGACCACGTCGACGCCCGTCTCCGTCCGGACCGGGGGTGTGGGACCGGGCCCGGCGACATACTCCTCGGCCGCCGTCAGGTCCCCGAAGCGTTCCGGCGTCGTCGCCTCGAGCGGCCAGTGCATCGTCGGCGCCAACTGCCCGGCGGTCTCCGATCCGGCCATCGGGGTGCTGTAGCGAAAGACGAGGTCGGGGCTCCCGGCGCCAGAGAAGAACAGCGAGTCGGGCGCGACCCGTCCAGCCGGCTTCCACGTCCGCACGCGCGCCGTCGACGTGTCATAGATCGCGACACCGGTCACCCATCGGCTCGTCTCGCGCGTCGGATTCCCGTCCCCGATCCAGCACGCGACATACGCGCGGCTCGCCGGTCGCGCCGCTGACTCCGACCACGGCATCGGTCGGCGAGGAGAACCAACCGTCCCCGTCCCACACCGTCTGGTAGGCCACCGACACCGGCCCGACCGGATCCTCGTGGGTCGCCTTCCGCGCCCCGTTCACGATCTGGACGATCCGGTCGGGCAGCTGCAGGGTGGTCGGGGCCGGAGTCGCCGGGGGTTGCGGTCGGGTCACCGGCCACCCCGGCCAGAGGACCAACCCACCGACGAGCGCGACCACCGCTGCCATGGTGCCCACCACCTGACGGAGGCGCTGCCGGCGACGGCCGGTGCGCCATACGTCCAGCGCGGGGGCACCGGAGACCGCCGCCGGGGGTATGGCGCTTCCCGCCGCCGCACGGAGGGCGACGGCGAGCCCGCGCTCCGCGGGGTCGAGGTCGAATTCGTCGATCATGTCCTGTCTTCACGCGGCCCGGGTATGTTCGGTTGGGTCGACAGGGCAGATTGTGCCTGCGTCGTCGTCTTTCGTGGACCGGCCGGGCACCAGAGCGTGACTCGGCGCGTTCCACATGGCACCATCAGGGACCAAACGCCCGCGACACGAAAGAGTGGACATCGATGCCCACCCAGGTCACCACCCCTGCCGACGAGGACCTCGACCGAATCTATCTGGACGACCGTGCGCAGAGCGTCGGTCACATGTTCCGGGACCGCGTCAAGAAGACGCCCAACAAGGTCGCCTACTGGTATCCCGAGGGCGAGGACTACGCCAAGGTCACCTGGGCCCAGGTCAAGGAGCGGGTCTATGACCTCGCCGCGGGGCTCATCACACTCGGTGTCCAGGCCGAGGACCGGGTTGCGCTCGCCTCGGGCACCCGCTACGAGTGGGCGCTCGCCGATCTCGCCAATATGTGCGCCGGGGCGACGACGACGACGATCTATCCGTCGACGATCGCCGACGACGTCGCGTTCATCCTCTCCGACTCCGGCAGCGTCATCGCCTTCGCCGAGGACGCGAAGCAGGTCGAGAAGCTGCGCGACATCCGCGACACCATCCCCTGTGTCCGCAAGGTCGTCGTCATCGACGGCGAGGGCGACGGCGACTGGGTCATGCCTCTCGCGGAACTCGAGGCGCTCGGTGCCGGGTTGCTCGCCGAGGACCCGGGAGTCGTCGACGCGCGCATCGACGCCAGCCAGCCGGATCACCTGGCGACGATCATCTACACCTCCGGGACGACCGGGCGCCCCAAGGGCGTCCGGTTGCTCCACAAGGCGTGGACCTACCAGGGATCGGCGACCGCGGCGATCCGCATCCTCCAGCCCGACGACCTGCAGTACCTCTGGCTGCCGCTCGCCCACGTCTTCGGCAAGCAGTTGCTCACCATCCCGCTCGCCGTCGGCTTCCCCACCGTCATCGACGGGCGGGTCGACAAGATCGTGGAGAACCTCCCCAAGGTCAAGCCGACGTTCATGGCCGCCGTGCCGCGGATCTTCGAGAAGGTCCACGGCAATGTCTCCCTCATGATGCAGAAGGAGGGCGGAGTCAAGGAGAAGCTGTTCAACTGGGCCACCGGCGTCGGCGGCAAGGTCTCCGAGTTGACGGTCGCCGGCAAGTCGCCGGGCATGGTTCTCGGCGCCCAGCACGCCCTCGCCGACCGGCTCGTCCTCTCGACCGTCCGCAACCGTTTCGGCGGCAATATCCGCTTCTTCATCTCCGGCTCCGCCGCGCTCAACCCGGAGATCTCCCGGTGGTTCCACTCCGTCGGCCTGTTGGTCGCGGAAGGCTACGGTCTGACCGAGACGAGCTCCGCGGCATACGTCAATCGCGTGGTCGCCTACAAGATCGGCTCGGTGGGCTGGCCGCTGCCGGGCCTGGAGACGCGGATCGCCGAGGACGGGGAGATCCTCCTGCGCGGCGAAGGCATCATGCAGGGGTATCACAACAACCCCGAGGCGACCGCCGAGGTGCTCGACGAGGAGGGTTGGTTCCACACCGGTGACATCGGCGAGCTCGACGGCCGCGGCTTCCTGCGGATCACCGACCGCAAGAAGGACCTGTTCAAGACCTCCAACGGGAAGTATGTCGCGCCCTCGCAGATCGAGGCGTCCTTCAAGGCGCTGTGCCCGTATGTCAGCCAGATCCTCGTCCACGGCAACGACCGCAAGTTCGTCAGCGCCCTCGTCACGCTCGACCCCGACGGGATCAAGCCGTGGGCCGCCGCAAACGGGCTCGACGGGAAGTCGTATGAGGAGATCGTCTCCTCCCCGCAGGCGCACGACATGGTCCAGGGTTATGTCGACCAGCTCAACGCGACGCTCAACAACTGGGAGCAGGTCAAGAAGTTCTCCATCCTCGACAGTGATTTCAGCATCGAGAACGGCGAACTCACCCCCAGCCTGAAGATGAAGCGCAAGGTCGTCACTGACCGCTATCGCAAGGACCTGGACGCGCTCTACAGCTGAGGCCGTCCGTCCCCTCGGGGGTGACACTGCGAGCGGTCCGCCCGCCGTCGTCATTCGCCTTTCACCACGCTGTCGGCGTGAGTGGATAGCCTCGCCTGGTGAGCCACGACCCGCCGGAGAGCTACCGGCCCTTCCCGAATTTCCCGGGTTGGGCAGCGGACTTCGATCCCGTCACGGTCGAGGTGTATGCCGCGCGCCTCGCCGACGCGCGTGCGGCCGCGACCCCCGAGGCGATGGAGGCCGCCGTCAACGTGGCGACGCGGTATGCCGCGGTCGACACCGGCGCGATCGAGGGCCTCTATGCGACCAACCGCGGATTCACGCGGACCATCGCCGAGCAGACGGCGACCTGGGAGGCGGCGCTCCGTCAGCACGGACCGGAGGTTGCGCGGTCCATCGGGGACGCGCTCAACGGCTACGAGATGGTCCTCGACCTCGTCACCCAGGCGCGTCCGCTCACCGAGGCGTGGATCCGGCGGCTGCATGAGGTGCTGTGTGCCTCCCAGGAGATGTTCACGGTCGCGACCGAGCTCGGGCTGCAGGAGCAGCCGCTGCCCAAAGGCAGCTACAAGCTCGCACCGAACAACCCGACCAACGCCGACACCGGTCGTGTCTTCCACTACGCGCCGCCGATCGACACTCCTGCGGAGATGGCGCGGCTGGTCGCGGAGTTGGCGTCGCCCGAGTTCCTCGCGGCGCATCCGGTCGTCCAAGCGGCCTACGCGCACTACGCGTTCGTGCGGATCCATCCTTTCGCGGACGGCAACGGTCGCGTGGCCCGCGCCCTCGCCGCGGTCTTCCTCTATCGGCGCCCCGGCGTGCCATTGGTCATCTTCGCCGACCAGAAGACTCGGTATCTCGACGCTCTCGAGGCGGCCGATCAGGACCTGTCGGGACCCTTCGTGGCGTTCGTGGCCGAGCGGGCCATCGACACGATTGAGCTCGTGCGCATGAGTCTGGGCGCACAGAGCACCCCTGCCGCCATGGCGCTGGAGCAGATACGACGAGACCTGGCGATCGGGGGTGAGGACCGCGGCGTCCTCGCCACCCGGGTGCGGGATTTGATCGAGGTGACCCTGCCTGTCGCGGTGTCGTCATTCCACCCGCCCGCGGAGGTTTCGCTCCAGATCCTGAAACGGCCGAAGGAGGTCCGGCGCGACACCGCCCGCCTATACGAGCGGACCCCCGACACCCTCGCCTACGTGCTGCAGGTCGAAAGCAGGTTGGGGGCGGCGGTTCACCGTGGGTTCTCCTTCTGGGCGGCGAACGACGCCACTACCACGCCGGAACTCGTTGTCCTATCGGTTGATCTCGACTACCTCACGGTGTCGCCTCCGAGGCATGTTCGCGAGATCGACCACCTTGTCTCCGACTTCTCCGAAACCCTCGATGTCCTTCGTCGCGAGGTCTCCCCGTCCGTGTCCGAAGCCCTGCGCATCAAGGTGCACATGTGGCTCACTGGCGTGATCGCCCAAGACCTCCAGCGTCTCGCCGGGCAGGTGCACAGGTCGCTGCGCGGCGACTGAAAGCCGCCGTGTTCGGGGTGGAGGGAAGGCTCACCTATCCTGGAGCGATGCCCGGAGAGTCCCTGTTCGCCGACCTCGAGCCGCTGCTGGAGCGGGTGCGCAAGCCGATCCAGTATGTCGGCGGCGAACTCAACTCCACCGTCAAGGACTGGCACGCCGGCGGCCGCGGCCCCGGCGGTGCGGAGCTGACCGTCCGCTGGGCCCTGATGTATCCCGACGCCTACGAGATCGGCGTCCCCAACCAGGGCCTGATGATCCTCTATGAAGTCCTCAACGAGCGCCCCGACGCCCTCGCCGAGCGGACGTATGCCGTGTGGCCCGACATGGAGGACGCCCTCCGGTCGGCGGGCCTGCCGCAGTTCACCGTCGACGGACACCGCGCGATCCGCGACTTCGACGTCTTCGGCATCTCCTTCGCCACCGAACTCGGCTACACGAACTTCCTGACGGCGCTCGACCTGGCGGGGATCGGCATACGGGCCGCGGAACGCACCGAAGCCGACCCGATCGTCGTCGTCGGCGGGCACGCGGCCTTCAACCCCGAGCCGATCGCCGACTTCATCGACGCGGCCATCGTCGGCGACGGCGAGCAGGCGGTCCTCCAGGTCACCGACGTCATCGCCGGGTGGAAGGGCGAGGGCCGCCCCGGCGGGCGACGGGAAGTGCTGCGCCGACTCGCCCACACCGGCAACGTCTATGTCCCGAGCTTCTATGACGTGAGCTACCTCCCCGACGGCCGCATCCACCGCGTGGTCCCGGCCGAGCCCGGCGTCCCGTGGCGGGTCGCCAAGAACACCGTCATGGACCTGGACGAGTGGCCGTATCCGAAGCAGCCGCTGGTCCCGCTCGCCGAGGCCGTCCACGAGCGGATGAGCGTCGAGATCTTCCGCGGGTGCACCCGCGGCTGCCGCTTCTGCCAGGCGGGCATGATCACCCGGCCGGTCCGCGAACGCTCCATCACGGGTGTCGGTGAAATGGTCGAACGCGGGCTTGCCGCAACGGGTTTCGAGGAGGTCGGCCTGCTGTCGCTCTCCAGTGCCGACCACTCCGAGATCGCCGGCATCACCAAGGGTCTCGCCGATCGCTATGAGGGGCAGCAGGTCGGTCTGTCGCTCCCCAGCACCCGCGTGGACGCCTTCAATATCGACCTCGCCAACGAGCTGACGCGCAACGGCCGGCGCTCCGGGCTGACCTTCGCCCCCGAGGGTGGCAGCGAGCGGCTGCGCCGGGTCATCAACAAGATGGTCAGCGAGCAGGACCTCATCGACACCGTCGCCGCGGCATACGGCGCGGGGTGGCGGCAGGTCAAGCTCTATTTCATGTGCGGGCTGCCGACCGAGACCGACGCGGACGTTCTCCAGATCGCCGACCTCGCCAAGAAGGTCATCGACACCGGGCGCCAGGCCAGCGGCCGCCGCGACATCCGCTGCACCGTCTCGATCGGCGGGTTCGTGCCCAAGCCGCACACGCCGTTCCAGTGGGCCGGCCAGCTCGGCGCCGACGAGACCGACGCGCGCCTGGCCAAGCTGCGCGACGCCATCCGCGGTGACCGCCGGTATGCCAGCGCCATCGGCTTCCGCTATCACGACGGCAAGCCGGGAATCGTCGAGGGCCTGCTCTCGCGCGGCGACCGTCGCGTCGGGCGGGTCATCGAGCACGTCTGGCGGGCCGGCGGCCGGTTCGACGGCTGGCGCGAGTACTTCTCGTATGACGCGTGGATGGCGGCGTGCGCGACGGAGCTCGCGGCATACGGCCTCGATGTCGACTGGTACACCACGCGCGAACGCAGCGAACTCGAGGTCCTCCCGTGGGATCACATCGACTCGGGTCTGGACAAGGACTGGCTGTGGGCGGACTGGCAGGACGCGCTGGACGAGGTCGAGCAGGAGGACTGCCGCTGGACCCCGTGCTTCGACTGCGGCGTCTGCCCGCAACTGGGCACGCACATCCAGACCGGCCCGACCGGCAAGACGCTCCTCCCGCTCACCGTCGTCTAACGGATCGGTCGACTCCAGTCATCGTGTCGCGGTGGATCGTCGGTGAGTGTGGGGGGATGGACGAGAATGCGGTGCCAACACCCACCTCGGCGCACCACCCCACAGCTCGGCGAGCTGGCGCGTGATTCGGCGGCCGATTCACTGCGTCTCCACGAGCGGGACGAACAGATACCGACCGTGCTCGGTCGCCTCGTAGCTGGTCGCGGTGCGGGTGACCCGGAGCATCCGCCCGGCCACGGGGATGACCAGCACCCCGCCGACGCGCAGCTGCGCGACGAGCGCCTCGGGCAGCCGCGGTGGCTGCGCCGAGACGAGGATCCGGTCGTATGGCGCTCCCTCCGGCGCCCCGAGCACACCGGGGGTGGCGGGAAGGAGGCGACTCCACGGCATCCGGGCCCGGGCGAGGTTGGCGGCACCGAACTCGGCGAGCGCGGGCACCAGTTCGACGCCGAGGACGGCGCCCGACGACCCGACAAGGTGTCCGAGCAGCGCGGTGGTCCAGCCCGACCCGGCGCCGACGTCGAGGATGGACTGACCCGCGCGGACGTCGAGCAGGCGCAGCATGTCGGCGACAGTCCGGGGCTGGCTGTTGGTCTGTCCGGCGCCGATGGCGATCGGCCCGTCGTATGCCGCCTGCCCCCGGTCCTGCGCTCGGAGGTAGCCCGTGCGTGGCACCGCAGCGAACGCCTCCGCCACGCGGTCCACGATCTCCTCCATCCGTCGAGCGTAGGTCCCCTCGTCGGTGCCGCGGCCGGTTGACCGGGCTCGGCGACCCACCTAGCGTGACCGCCGTGCTTCCCCAGCCGTATGCCGTGGCTCGTGCCACGACGGACGCCGACCTCGCCGACCTGGCCCGAATGCGCGTGCACTGGTCCACCGGGGAGCCGGGGGAGCCGGACGCGACCTTCGTCGCCGACTTCGCGCGGTGGTGGGGGACCGAGGCGGGGCGCCGGGTCGCGTGGGTGGCCCGGCGGCACACGGGCAAGGCGGCGGGGATGGCGAATGCGGCGATCTTCGAGCGGATGCCGCGCCCGGCAGCGCCGCCGGCGCGGTGGGCCTATGTCGCCAACGTCTGGGTCGAGCCGGCCGACCGCCGCCGCGGCGTCGGGGGCCTGCTCATGGACGCCGTCGTGATGTGGGCGCGCGAGGCGGATATGGAGCGGATCGTGCTGAACCCGAGCGAGATATCCCTCCCGCTCTATCGCCGCGCTGGGTTCCGACCCGCCGACGATCTCAGGCGCCTCGACCTGCGCGCTTGACCGGCCGGTGGACGACCCTGAACCGGCCTCTCCCGCGCAGAGCGCAGGACCTCGATGGGGCTGAACCGGCTTGTCAACCGGGGCGAGGGGTCAGTTGTGCGAGCCCAGGACCACGACCTGTGGCCGCTCCGCGACCCGATCCGGGACCGGGGTCACGCGGCCCCGCACGGGCGGGGCGGGCGGCTCGACCCAGGTCTGCTCCAGCTCTGGGGCGCCGACCAGCTGATAGGGGACGCTCGTCAGCATGACGCCGCGCAGGAGACGCAGCCGCAGCTTCAGGCGCAACCCACTCTGGTTGTGCAGCAACTCCTGCCACCAGTGGGCGACGACATACTCCGGCATGAACACCGACACGAGTTCGCGCGGGTTCTCGGTCCGCATCGCCTCGACATACTCGACGATCGGCCGCGTGATGTCGCGGTAGGGGCAGTCGAGCACGGTCAGGGGGATGGGCAGATCCGCCGCCGCCCAGGCATCGAGCAGGGCGTCGGTCGCCTCGGGGTCCTCCTGGACGACGAGCGCGGTCAGGTGCGCCGGACGGGTGGCCCGCGCATACCCGATCGCCCGCAGGGCCGGCTCATTGACCGCGGTGACGAGAACGACCGCGTTGACCCGGCTCGGCAGGAGCCGCGCGTGGCTCGTCGGCACGAGCTCGGTGCGGACGCTCGCATAGTGGCGTGCGATCGCGCGCATCCCGAGCACGAGCAGGGGGACGGCGATGACGACGAGATAGGCCCCACCGGTGAACTTCGTGGCCAGGACGATGACGAGGACAAGACCGGTCAGCCCGGCGCCGAAGGCGTTGATGACCCGGCTCACCTGCACCTGCGTCCGCACGCCCGCGACGGTGACCGACCGCAGTTCGCGGTTCCAGTGCCGGACCATGCCGATCTGGCTCAGGGTGAAGGAGGTGAAGACGCCGAGGATATACAGGTGGAGGAGGTTGTCCACGTCCGCGCGATAGCCGATGAGCAACAGGCTGGCGATGGCCGCCAGCGCGAGGATCCCGTTGCTGAAGGAGAGCCGGTCCCCGCGATTGCGCAGCTGCCGCGGGAGCAGATCGTGCTGCGCGAGAATCGAGGCGAGCATGGGGAAGCCGTTGAACGCCGTGTTGGCGGCGAGGACGAGGACGAGCGCGGTGCTCGCCTGGATGACATAGAACGCCGGGCTGCTCGTCCCGCCGAACACCGCCGACGCGAGCTGCGCGATGACGGTCAATTGCGGGTCGACCCGACAGTCTCCCGGGAAGCCGACGAGGTCGCAGGTGTTCGTTGCGACGTGGACCTTGGCGACCACGGCGAGCCAGGTGATCCCGACGAACATCGCCACCGCGATCAGCCCCATCGCCGACAGCGTCCGGGCGGCGTTTCGGGCCTTCGGTGGCTTGAACGCCGGCACGCCGTTGCTGATCGCCTCGACTCCGGTCAGCGCCGTACACCCCGACGAGAACCCTTGCAGCGCAAGGAAGATCAGGGCGAATCCGGTCAGCCCGACATGCTCCGCCCGGATGCCGTATGCCGCACTCTCCGCCACCGGGGCATGCCCGGCGATCGTCCGCACCAGTCCGACCCCGATCATCGCGAGGATGCCGGCAACGAAGACATAGGTCGGTGCGGCGAACGCCTTGCCCGACTCGCGCACCCCGCGCAGGTTGACCGCGGTGAGCACACCGACGCAGGCGACGGAGAGGGCGACGCGCGCGCCATACAGCGACGGAACGGCGGAGACGAGGTTGTCGACGCCGGCGGCCACGGACACGGCGACCGTCATGACGTAGTCGACCATCAGCGACGCGGCGACGACCATGCCGGGCAGGCGCCCGAGGTTCTCCGTGACGACCTCATACGACCCGCCGCCCTGCGGGTAGGCACGAACGACCTGGCGATAGGAGATGACGACGACGGAGAGGAGGACGACGACGCCGAGCGCGATCCACGGCGTGAGATAGAGGAAGGCGAGCCCGCCGAGCGCGAGGACCTTGAGGACCGCCTCGGTCGCATAGGCGACGGACGAGAGGGGGTCGGAGGCGAAGATCGGCAGGGCCAGGCGCTTCGACAGGAGCGTCTCGCCGAGCTCGCCGCGCGGACGGGGCCGGCCGACGAGGAGTCGCTTGACGGTGGCTGCGGCATACACGCTCTCGACGCTAGGCCGGGTGGTGAAAGGGTCCTGCAAGGACGGCCGCCGGGCGCCGCAAGGATTCCGCAAGGGTTTCCCGCCGTATGCCGCTGGCCCCCGACGCCCGCGGGTGCGACGCTGGGGGCGTGTCGCAGATCCCGGACGCCCCGATCGGGCTGGTCGACGCCTCGCGCCTCGATCGTGGCCGGTTCGCCCGGGTCCTGCGCCGCCCCGGGCCGCGCCGGCTCGCCGCCGGTATGGCGCTCGCCGTCCTCGGTCCCGGCGCCCTGACGTGGCTGCTGACCCGCGCGAGCACGTGGGTCGGGTCGGGGGGCAACGGCCTGCTCTATCTCCTCGTCGTCGTGGTCGCCGCCATCGTCGGAGGGCTCGTCCCGGCCCTGACCTGCGCGGTCGTCTCGGTCGGCCTGCTCAACTACTTCTTCGTCCCGCCCGTCCACACCCTGCGCGTCAGCACCGCGCACAATGTCACCGAACTCGTCGTCTTCCTCGTCACGGCCGTCCTCGTCGGGTCGGTCGTCCACCGGGCCATGTCGGTCAGCCACCGTGCGGATCGCCTTGCCGGAGAAGCGGGTACGCTCGCCGCCGTGGCGGGCGGAATCATTCGTGGCGAGGATGCCCTCCCAGCCTTGGTCGGCGAACTGCGCCGCTCCTTCGGTATGACGAGTGCGAGCCTCCTCGCGCCCGCTCCCCGCGGCGGCTGGTCGGTCGAGGCGGCGTCGGGCCGCCCCGCGCCCGCCCGCCCCGAGGAGGCCGACGTCGTCGTCCCGGCGGGCGCGGACCTGCTTCTCGTCATGGCCGGCCGGCCGCTCAGCGACGGTGACCGCCGGGTGCTCGATGCGTTCGCGGCCCAGGCAGCGGGCCTGCTCGAGCGCGACCGGCTGGCCCGTGAGGCGGCCAACGCCGCACGGCTCGAGGCGGCCGACCGGTTCCGCAACGCCCTCCTCGCGGCCGTGGGGCACGATCTGCGCAGCCCGCTCGCCTCGGCGTCGGCGGCCGTCAGTAGCCTGCGGGCCACCGACATCCGGTGGACACCGTCGGAGCGGGAGGAGCTGTTCGCCACCGCGGAACGCTCGCTCGCCCGGCTCGCGCGGCTGGTGGGGGACCTGCTCGACCTCTCGCGGCTCCAGGCCGGGGTCTTTGCGCCGGTGCTGGATCTGGTCTGGCTCGACGACCTCGTCGGGCCCGCGCTCGCCGAGGTCGGTGACGCCGCCGCGGGGGTGGAGGTCGAGGCGCCGGCGGACGTGCCGCCCGTCGTCGCCGACGCAGCCCTGGTCACTCGCGCCCTGGTCAATATCGTCGGGAACGCGCTGCGCCACTCGCCCGAGGGGCGCCCGCCGCGGGTCCTGGTCCGCGAGAGCGACTCGGCCGTCGAGGTCGTCGTCGTCGATCACGGTCCCGGCATCCCGCCCTCCGATCGGGATCGGGCATTCGTCCCGTTCCAGCGGCTCGGCGACACCGACAACCGGACCGGTCTCGGCCTCGGGCTGGCCCTCTCGCGGGGGCTCGTCGAGGCGATGCACGGGACCATCCACGCCGAGGACACCCCCGGGGGGGGATTGACGATGCGCCTCGCTCTGCCCAGGGGTGAGATCCCCGAACCGCTCCCCTCGCCGGGTCCGGAGCCGGCCGCATGAAGGTCCTCGTCGTCGACGACGACCCCCAGATCGTCCGCGCCCTGCGGATCAATCTCGAGGCCCGCGGACACGCCGTCCTCGAGGCCGAGACCGCCGCCGCGGCCCTCGTCGCCGCGGGCGCGGAAGCACCCGACGTCGTCCTCCTCGACCTCGGCCTACCCGACCGCGACGGAATCGACGTCATCCACGGCATCCGCGGGTGGAGCGACGTGCCCATCCTCGTCCTCAGCGGGCGCGCCGGCGGGCCGGACAAGGTCGCCGCTCTCGACGCGGGCGCCGACGACTACATCACGAAGCCCTTCGGCATGGAGGAACTCCTCGCCCGCGTCCGCGCCGTCACCCGCCGAGCGGTGAGCGCCGACCCGGCCGCCGCCGACCCGATGGTCACCCTCGGCGACGTGACGATCGACCTCGCGAGGCGGGCCGTCGCCCGGAGGGGAGCGGACGGCATACGGGAGGATGTGCACCTGACTCCGACGGAGTGGCACCTGCTCGACGTCCTCGCCCGCAATCCCGGGAGGCTACTCAGCCAGCGCTACCTTCTCGCTCAGGTCTGGGGTGAGGCCTATGTCGACCAGCCCGCCAATCTTCGCCTCTATATGACCCAGCTGCGCCGCAAACTCGAGCCCGTCCCGACCCGCCCGCGCTACCTGCTCACCGAACCGGGGATGGGCTATCGCTTCGCGCCGTCCGCGACCTGACTGCCCACTGTTCCCGGGCGCCCCGGCGTGGTGGGAGTATGACGCCCGTGACACGGCCGTCCGAGAGCTACCGGCGACGCTCGCTGCTCTCGGGAGTGCCTCAGGGAGCCGCGGCGTTGCGCCGGGTCGCCATCGCAGTCGCCGGGCTGGTGGCGGTGACCGTTTTCGGGACGGTCGGCTACATGATCCTCGGCCTCACCGTCATCGAGGCCCTCTATCAGACCGTCTTCACCGTGGCGACCGTCGGCTATTCCGAACTCTATGAGCGGACCCCGGCCGCCGAGGTCTTCACCATCATCCTCATCGTGCTCGGCGTCGGGACGGTCCTCTATAACCTCGGGGTCCTCGTCGAGGCCGTCACCGAGGGCCACCTGCGCGAATACCTCTGGAGGCGTCGCATGGACCAGGACATCGCCGGCCTGCGCGACCACATCGTCGTCTGCGGCTACGGCCGGGTCGGGAAGTCGGCGTCGGATCACCTGCGCGATCTCGGTTATCGGATCGTCGTGGTCGACACCGACGAGGAACGGATGGACGAGGTCACCCTGCCGTTCGTCGTCGGCGACGCCTCCAACGACGACGTCCTGCGGGCGGCCGGGATCGAGCGGGCGCGGGCGCTCATCTGCGCCCTCGACACCGACGTGGCGACGACGTATGCGACGTTGTCGGCCCGCGCCATACGGCCCGATCTCGTCATCATCAGTCGCGCGCGGACGATCGACAGCAAGACCAAGCTCGTCCTCGCGGGCGCCACCCGCGCGGTCAACCCGCAGTTGATCGGCGGCCGGCGGATGGCGAGTTTCGCCCTCCACGCCGATGTCGCCGAGTTCCTCGACGAGGTCATGCATGACGACGATCTCGAGCACCGGATCGAGGGGGTGCGGCTGCCGACCCGTTCACCCTTCGCCGGCCGGACCGTCGGCGACGTCGACGTCGCCGGGATCTCGGGCGCGACCCTGTTGGCTGTCCGTATGCCGCGCAAAGGCGACTTCGTTCCCACCCCCGCCAACGACCTCGTCCTGCAGCCGGGAGCTACGCTGATCGTCTTCGGAAAACCTGATCAGGTGCAACGACTTCGGGAGCGAGCGGGCGCGTGAGCGGACTGGAGGACGGAACTCGGGCCGAGATCACCCTGCGCTTCCTCGCCGCGCCGACCGATGCCGGACAGAGCGGGTCGGTCAGTGCCGGCCGTGTCCTCGAGTGGATCGACAAGGCCGGCTACGCCGCCGCCGCACGCTGGAGCGGCGCCTATTCCGTGACCGCCTATGTCGGGAACGTCCGGTTCACCCGCCCCGTGGAGGTCGGTCACCTGGTCGAGGTCCGGGCGCGGGTCGTCCATACCGGCCGCTCGTCGATGCACATCATGGTCGAGACCTTCAGCGGGCCACCGAGCACGGGGGAGCTTGCGGCGGCGACCTTCTGCCTCATGGTGTTCGTCTCCGTCGATGCCGAGGGCAGGCCCGCTCCGGTGCCGGCGCTGGTCCCTAACGGCGAGGCCGAACGGCTGCTCGAGGCGTGGGCGTTGCGGCGGGCCGAGGTCCGGGGTGCGGTGGAGGCGGAGATGGCCCGCCAGACCTACTCCGGCGCGGGGACCGCGCCCCGCATCGTCATGCGCTTCCTCGCCGCGCCGACCGACGTCAATTGGGGCGGCAAGGTCCACGGCGGCATCGTCATGCGGTGGATCGACGAGGCGGCACATGTGCTGGCGACGTCGTGGACGGGCAGGGCGGCCAATGTCGCGATCTTCACCGGCGGCGTGCGGTTCTACCGGCCCCTTCGGATCGGGCACCTCGTCGAGGTCGAGGCGCGCCTGCTGCATACCGGCCGGACCTCGATGCACATCGGTGTCCACGTTCGCTCGGGCGACCCGGCGACCGGTGAGCTGGCCCTGACGACGTTCTGCCGCACCGTGTTCGTCGGGATCGACGCCGACCGCCGGGCGCTCCCCACGCCGCCCTGGGTCCCGGTCAGCGACGAGGACCGCGCCCTCGACGCCCACGCCGTCGAGCTGGTCGACATCCGCGCCCGCTTGGACGACTAGCCCCCGGGCGTTTGGCTGAGGAACCTCTGCTGGCACGGGTTCCGCCACCGCGGACCGCATGCATCTCCCCGCGAGGTTCCAGCACCGCTGCGTGGGGTTCGAAGACCGCATCCACATCGCGTGTGCGTGCCGGGCGTCGTAGGCCATCGCGAACGCGGCCCCGACGATCACGTGAACATCGGCGATCAGAGCACGTCTGGCCCCGCCAGGTGCTCGGCGAGTGCGGCGAGGAAGACATCCCAGCGCTCGTCTCCGGTCGTCGCTGGTCTGTCGGGGAGAAGACTCACTCGCTCGCCCACCGGATCCAAGGAGAACTCCTCGAGGAACTCCACCACCAGCCGCCGCCGAGTTCGTCATGGGCGGCGGCTCGACGGTGAGTGCCCAGCCGTGCGACGGTCATCGGGGCATAGCCGCCTGCCGGCGCCTCGGCCACCGGCCCGAATCTAGGGCGCGTGCGACGGCGTCGTCGGCGGGGCGGCCGGATTCGGCTGGGACGGCCGGCCGCCGATGAAGTCCGCCCACCACTGATGCACCGGACCCCATCGGTCGTCGAACCTCGTGGCCCGCTCGCTCGCCCGGGCCTCCTTCTTGGCCGAATAGAAGTGGCGTCCCCAGGGTGACCTCGGCCGGGCCAGCCGGACCGCGCCGACCCACACCAACGGGCTGAGGAAGATGCCGAGCAACGCGGTCGGGTACTTCCCTTTGAGGGCCGTGAGGCTGACGAGCGCCAGGTGAACGACCAGGGCGGCGGCGACACCTCCCCGCACCGTCGCCTCCCTGGACGAGAGGGGCGAGGTGTCGGGCGTGACGCCGACGATCGCCAACCCGAGGCAGGCCGCCGAGAGCGTCACGACATAGACCGAGAGCTGACCCTCCTGCGACCAGTACACGTCCTGGAGATGGAAGATCATCGCGAACTCGTCGAGCACGAGCGACGCGCCGATCCCGACGAACGCGGCCCCGAGATAGTTGATCGGTGCCCGCCCGTTGGCGCCGACCGCGCAGAATGCCCCCGTGACCAGCAGGATCGTCCCTGGCGTCGAGTGGTGCAGATGGACCCCCCCGCTGCTGAGATTGCGGAACGGCCCCTTGCCGGCCCGGATCAACCGCGTGATCCCGCGCGTCGCCAGGAAGGTGGTGACGAACGCGACGAACACGAGCAGGAGCGGTCCCTTCGGCCCGTCGACGATCTCGTGCTGCCACCACCGATGGACCCATTCCATGGTCGCAACCTAGCGCGACCGCCCGGTCACGATCCGTGAGTCTCGCAGGGCGCCGACGACCTCCCGGAATGCGTCCGTATGCCGCGCCACGTCACCGGGGTCGGTGTCCGGGCACATCAGCGCCATGTTGTGGAAGGGCGTCATGAGGAAGCCCCGGTTGAGCAGCCCGAGGTGGAGATAGGCGTCCAACTCCTCGTCCGCGGCGGCGGCCGACTCCTCGCCCGTGCGGGGGGCCGGGGAGGCGAAGCGATACTCCGCTCGCGCGCCGAGCCGGCTGACCGACCAGGGCAGGTCGAACTCCCCGATCGCCGACTCGAGCCCCTCGGCGAACTCCCCGGCGAGCGCGATCATCCGGTCGAAAGCATCCCGGGTCAGCACCTCCCCGAGAGTCGCCCGCATGGCGGCCAGCGAAAGCGCATTGCCGGCCAGGGTCCCCCCGACCCCGCCGACGTCGACGATGTCTGCCGTGCCCGCGTCCGCGTGCCGGGTCACCGTCTCGGCCACGGACTCGCTCAATCCATAGGCGCCGCAGGGGATTCCCCCGCCGATCGACTTGCCGATGACGAAGATGTCCGGCTCCAGCCCCCACTCGCGGGTCGCCCCGCCCCAGCCGACCGAGAAGGTGTGGGTCTCGTCGATCATGAGCAATGCGCCATACCGCGTCGCCAGGTCGCGCACCCCTGCGAGGAAACCCGGCTCGGGCAGGACGATCCCGATGTTCGTCAGCGCCGGCTCGGTGAGGATCGCCGCCACGTCGCCGTGGGCGAGAGCCCGCTCGACCGACGCGAGGTCGTTCCACGTCGCCGTCCGCGTGGTCAGCTCCAGCGGCACCGGCGGGGCGACATTGCCCGGCCGCGACTCGACGCCGCCGTGGATCGGATTGGTGACGGCGAAGGTCTCATCGACGCTGCCGTGGTAGCAGTAGCCGAACACGAGGACCTTCGATCGCCCGGTCGCGAGGCGCGCGAGCCGGATCGCCCACCGGTTCGCGTCGGTGGCCGACAAGGTGAAGCTCCACCGCGGCATCCCGAATCGGGCGGTCAGCTCCTCGGCGACCCACTGCGCATCCTCGGTGGGAAGCATCGTCGTCGCGCCGCCGAGGTCGGCGAGCCGCCGCTGGATGGCGGCGATCGTCGGCGCGGGGGAGTGCCCGGCCATGGCGCCGGTATCGCCGAGGGCGAAATCGGCATACGTGTGACCGTCGATGTCGGTGATCCGGGCCCCGCGCGCGTGGTCGAGATAAAGAGGGAAGCCGCCGGCCCACCGGTTCATCCACGTCATCGGGACGTGTCCGAAGAGGTTGGTCGCCGAGGCGTATGCCGCGCGGCTGCGCGGGTGCTCCGCCTCGTATCGCGCCCGTTCGGCGGCGTTGAGCGTGGTGAGTCGGGAGCGGTCAACCGGCGTCATGGCGACACGATAGGGGCTATCCTGCCGCGCGATGGCCGCCCCCCGAACCCCCGACGGACCCCCACCCGCGCCTGTCGTCCAGCGGTTGCGGATCCGCTATGCCCGCCGCGGGCGGATGCGGTTCACCTCGACGCGCGATTTCGCGCGCGCGCTCGAACGCGCGTTGCGACGCGCCGGGGTGCCGATGGCGTTCAGCGCCGGGTTCCACCCACATCCGCGGATCTCGTATGCCGGGGGCGCCCCGACCGGGATGGCGAGCGAGGCGGAGTATCTCGAGATCGCGCTGGCAGAGCGCTGCGACCCGGACGAGGTGCGCACGGCGCTCGATGCCGCGCTCCCCGCCGGGCTGGACATCGTCGAGGTCGTCGAGGCGGGCGCGCGCAGCCTCAATGAGCTGTTGGAGGCGAGTGCGTGGGAGATCGCGTTCGCCGAGTTGTCGCCGGAGTCCCTCGCCGCCGCCGTCGGCGAGCTCACCGATCTCCCGGAAGCCCTGGTCACGCGGATGTTCAAGACGGGCGAGAAGACCTTCGACGTCCTGCCCGCAGTCGTGGCCGCCGAGGTGGGTGCGGGGGAGGGGTGTGCGATACTGCACTTGGTCGTACGGCACACCACGCCCGCCGTCCGCCCCGACGATGTTCTGTCAGCGCTGCGTCAGGCGACCCGGTTCGACGCGCCGAGCCCCCCGAAGGTGACTCGGATCGCTCAGGGTCCCTGGGACGCCGCCGCAGCGCACGTGGCCGATCCTCTGGCCGCCGACGCGAACGCCGCCGCCGCAGCAGGTGACGCGCCCTAGCGCGAGCCTGTCCGCGGAGTCCAGACTTCCGGGGCGGCTCGCCCGCCCCGACCACGACCGCATTCCACGCGGCGAACCGGGGCTTGACCGCCTGGGCGTGGCCGGGTTGCCGGCGTGGCCAGGAAGGCCACACCATGGCTGACGACTTCCAGAACGACGGCGACACGCTGCAGCCGGGCGGCCCCCACGAGGAACTCCCGAACGAAGTCGAGACGGGCACAATCGAGACGTCGTATGCCGCTGCCGCCCCGCCCCACACGCCGACTGAGTCCAGCGGAAGTGATGCTGCGTCGGCGAACGACACGGCGCTTGTGAACGGCGAGGCGTCCGTGGACGGCGAGGCGGCGGCGGACGGAGCTGCGCCCAAGGCACGGCGCAAGCCCGCGAAGCGCGCGGCCAAGCGCGCCGCCGCCGAGGTGCCGCCCGAGGCCCTCTCCGGCGAGTCGCCGCGGCCCCGCCGGCGTCGGCGCGCGAGTGCCCCGGCGGTCGAGGTGCTCCCCACCTTCGAGGTCGACGACCACCAGGCCGGCGAGCCGATCCTGACCGCTGAGCCGGCAGAGGCGAGTCCAGAGACGACGAGGGAGGCCGACGAGGGTCTGAAGGTGGCGGAGGTCGCTGTCCTCGAGGTCATCGAGGACACGGCCGAGATCGCGGGCATCATCGATGCCGAGGTCGTCGAGACCGTCGTGGTCGAGGTGGACGACGAGGCCGGGGCCTTCGAGGCCAGATCATTCGGGGAACACGCCGTCCCCATGGATGTCGACGTGATCGACGCGGACGTGGTCGAGGCTGACAGCACCGAACTGGACCCGGAGGGGGAGCCCGCGGCAGACGACACGAGCGCGGGTGCCCCGCCTCTCGCGTCGGCGTTCGGCCTCTTCTTCCAGGCCCCGACCCCACCGGCACCGCGGCGAGCGAGCCGGCCGGCGGGCGCCGTGAGCACGCGGCATACGGATGAGGCCCCGGCCCCTGCGGACGAGGAGCCCACCGCGCAGACCACGGCCGAGCCGACCGAGGAGCCGGATGAGCAAGCGCAGGCGGAGACGGATGGCCGATCGCGCAGCCGTCGGCGTCGCGGCGGGCGCGGTCGCCGGCCGAGGGCCGGGGAGGATTCGGCGACCGAGGAGACTACGGACGAGAGCGTGGACGACGCCGCGGGCGAAGCGACGGATGCGGCCGAGGACGACCTCTCGGGCGACCCCAACACGGCCAGGCGACGGCGGCGCCGGCGCCGTTCGGGCGCTGCGGGCGAAGGAGACGACCCGCCGGGCACCGTGACGCGGGTTCGGGAGACCCGGCGTGAGCGGGACGAGCCGCAGGGAGTCAGGGGTTCGACCCGGCTGGAGGCGAAGAAGCTGCGTCGCCGCGAGGGCCGCGAGGCCGGGCGCCGCCGGACGATCATCACCGAGAAGGAGTTCCTCGCGCGCCGCGAGAGCGTCGAGCGGGTCATGGTCGTGCGCCGCCAGGAGGGCCGCACCCAGATCGCCGTCCTCGAAGACGGCATCCTCGTCGAGCACTATGTCTCCCGGACCACGAACGCCTCGATGGCCGGCAACGTCTATCTCGGCCGGGTCCAGAACGTCTTGCCGTCGATGGAGGCCGCCTTCGTGGACATCGGCCGTGGACGCAACGCCGTGCTCTATGCCGGCGAGGTCAACTGGGATGGCGCCGGGTTGCGGTCCGGCGAGGCGAGGCGCATCGAGAATGTGCTCAGCTCAGGCGAGTCCGTCCTGGTCCAGGTGACCAAGGACCCGATCGGTCACAAGGGTGCGCGGCTGACCTCGCAGGTCTCGCTGCCGGGGCGCTATCTCGTGTATGTCCCGCAGGGGTCGATGACCGGGATCTCGCGCAAACTGCCGGACACCGAGCGAGGCCGGCTGAAGTCCATTCTTCGCGAAATCGTCCCCGCAGACGCGGGCGTCATCGTCCGGACCGCCGCCGAGGGAGCGAGCGAGGACGAGTTGCGGCGCGATGTCGAGCGGCTCGCCAAGACGTGGGAGCGGATCAGCGCGGCGTCGGCCCAGAAGACCGGGCGCAAGGCCAACACGCCCACCCTGCTGTATGCCGAGCCCGACCTCACCGTCCGCGTCATCCGCGATGTGTTCAACGAGGACTTCGCCTCGCTCGTGGTCTCCGGTGACGAGGTGTGGGCCGAGATCAGTGGCTACATCGAGGACGTCGCGCCCGATCTCGCCCCGCGGATGGCGAAATGGACGGCCGAGCAGGACATCTTCGCGGCGCACCGGATCGACGAGCAGATCGCCAAAGCGCTCGACCGCAAGGTGTACCTGCCCTCGGGCGGCTCGTTGGTGATCGACAGGACCGAGGCGATGACCGTCGTCGACGTCAACACCGGCAAGTTCGTGGGGTCCGGCGGCAACCTCGAGGAGACAGTCACCAAGAACAACCTCGAAGCCGCTGAGGAGATCGTCCGCCAACTTCGCCTGCGCGACATCGGCGGGATCATCGTCATCGACTTCATCGACATGGTGCTCGAATCCAACCGCGACCTCGTCGTCCGGCGGCTTCTGGAGTGCCTCGGGCGAGACCGGACCAAGCACCAGGTCGCCGAGGTGACCTCGCTCGGGCTGGTCCAGATGACTCGAAAGCGGGTCGCGTCCGGGCTGCTGGAGGTGTTCTCCGAGATTTGCGAGCACTGCGAGGGACGGGGCGTGATCGTCCGATCGCATCCCGTCGACAGGGCCGTGGACGGGGGATCGGGGGCGTTCGATACCGGCCTTCCGGGGTCCGGGTCGTCGGGATCCGCGCCGTCGGGGTCGTCTGACGGAGGTGGCCGTTCACGTCGCGGTCGGGGCGCCTCCGTCGAGGGCGCCGGCCAGGCACGGGCGACCGAGCCGTCGGCGCCGAGCCGGGGCGGTCCCACGGCGGCCCAGATCGCCGCTGCCGCTCATGCCGCCGCGGTCAAGAGCCAGAATCGTCAGGAACTGCCGTCGCCGGAGACTGTGGACGCGATCGATCCGGATCTGGTCGAGGCGCTCGGCGAACTCGGCGAGTCGGACGTCCACGACCCTGTCACGGTCGAATCCGGCGAATCTGCCGAGACCGCTGCGGTGGGTGCGGCCGGCGGCGCGGCGCCCGTCCGGCTCGAGAGCCACGACCGATCGGCCGGGGAGCGGGTCACCACCGGAGAGCCGGACTCCTCCGCGGACGATGGTGTCACGGCAGACGGGACGCTCGGGATCGCTGGCGAAGGCGGCGCGCGCGCGCCGCGATCCGCGCGCGGGTCGCGGGGCAATCGCCGGCGAGGCCGGGCCACCGCCCCGGCCGGACCCCCACGGCCTGCAGGAGCCTAGCTAGCGGCGGTCCGGACGTCGCCGCATGCGCCGGTCGAGGCCGCGCACCGAGGCGGGCCCGCGCGCGGCCCCCTGCGCGTTGTGTGTGTGTCGCCCAGGAATCAATTCGGGATGCAGAACGTGCAGCTCACCTACAACGGGAACAACCCGGCGACGATCAACTACTCGGGCGGGTGCGGCACCCCGCCACAACCGACCGCGGCAATGCCCCACAAGCTCGAGACTCAGCTGCGCACGCTCTGAAACCCACGAAGCCTCGCGGCGGGGGTCCGCCCCGGCCTCAACGGTCGGCCGGACCCCCGTCTCGCGGAGCACGACCCGAGCATCACCGATCACCCTGTATGCTTGATCGTCGGTGCGCCCACCGAGTTGACGTCCCGTTCGATGAGTCTGTCGACGGGGTCGCTGTCGGCCGGTTAGAGAGTGCGCTCCCCCATTGCACAGGAAGTGAGTTCAACGTGTACGCGATCGTTCGCGCTGGTGGACGCCAGGAGAAGGTGTCCGTCGGCGATGTGCTGCTCATCGACAAGGTCTCGGCTCAGGCCGGGGACCGCGTCGACTTCCAGCCGCTGCTGCTCGTGGATGGCGCGACCGTGACCAGCGACGCCGCCAAGCTCGCCAAGGTGGCCGTCACCGCCGAGGTCGTCGGCCCGGCCAAGGGACCCAAGATCACGATCATGAAGTTCAAGAACAAGACCGGCTACCGCAAGCGTCAGGGCCACCGCCAGCACCTGACCCAGGTCAAGATCACCGCGATCGACGCCTGAGCCACGAGCATCGACAAGGACTGATCTGACATGGCACACAAGAAGGGCGCGTCGTCCTCCCGCAACGGGCGCGACTCCAACGCGCAGCGGCTCGGCGTCAAGCGCTTCGGCGGGCAGCTCGTCAACGGCGGCGAGATCATCGTCCGCCAGCGCGGCACCCACTTCCACCCGGGTGAGAACGTCGGTCGTGGTGGCGACGACACGCTGTTCGCGCTGACCGCGGGCACCGTCGAGTTCGGCGCCAAGCGCGGTCGCCGCGTCGTCAACATCGTCCCGGTGGCCGCGGCCGCCGAGTGACCCAGGGACGTATGCCGCGCAGCCCGGCCGCGCACCATACGTCACCGGATGCGGGGCGAGCCACAGCGGCTCGCCCCGTTCCGTATTTCCCGCCCCCGCTACAACGACCCCGGAGTGCCTCGTGACCACCTTCGTCGATCGCGTCATCCTGCACGCGAGCGCGGGCGACGGCGGCCATGGCGTCGCCTCCATCAGGCGCGAGAAGTTCAAGCCGCTCGGCGGACCCGACGGCGGCAATGGCGGCAATGGCGGCGACGTCGTCCTCGTCGTCGACCCCCAGGCCAACACCCTGCTCGACTATCACCGGTCGCCGCACCGTCGTGCGGAGAACGGTCGACCCGGCGCCGGGGACGACCGTGACGGCGCCGCGGGGGCCGCGCTGGTCCTGCCGGTGCCCGACGGGACGGTCGTGACGACGCCCGGAGGTGAGCTGCTCGCCGACCTGGTCGGCGCGGGCGCCTCGGTCACCATCGCTCGTGGGGGTCGCGGCGGGCTCGGCAACCGTGCCCTCGCCTCGCCGCGCCGCAAGGCGCCCGGTTTCGCGCTCCTCGGAGAGCCCGGCGAGAGCGTCGACGTCGTCCTCGAACTGAAGTCCCTCGCCGACGTCGCCCTCATCGGCTTCCCGAGCGCCGGGAAGTCCTCGCTCGTCTCGGTGATCTCCGCGGCACGCCCGAAGGTCGCCGATTATCCGTTCACGACGCTCGTCCCCAACCTCGGTGTCGTCACGGCCGGTGAGGTGCGGTTCACCGTCGCCGACGTGCCGGGGCTGATCCCCGGGGCCGCGGAGGGTCGCGGGCTCGGTCTCGAGTTCCTCCGGCACGTCGAGCGCTGCTCTGTGCTCGTCCACGTCATCGACTGCGCGACCCTGGAACCCGGGCGTGACCCGCTGACCGACCTCGACGTGATCGAGGAGGAGTTGGCCGCCTATGTCCCGAGCGGCACTCTCGGCGGGCGGCCGCTCGCCGATCGGCTCCGGATGGTCGTCCTCAACAAGGCCGATGTCCCGGAGGCCCGCGAGCTGGCCGAACTCGTCGCACCCGACCTGGAGGCGCGGGGGCTCGAGGTGTTCGTCGTGTCGGCGGTCGCGCACACCGGGCTGCGGGAGTTGACCTTCGCGATGGCGCGGGCCGTGGAGTCGGCGCGCGCCGAACTCGCGGCCGAGGTCATCCCCCAGCGGATCGTCCTGCGCCCCAAGGCGGTCGACGAGACCGGCTTCAGCGTCGTGCGCGCGGAGGACGGTGGGGAGAGCGTGTTCCGCGTTGTGGGGGACAAGACCGCGCGGTGGGTGCGCCAGACCGACTTCACCAACGACGAGGCGGTCGGCTACCTCGCCGACCGGCTCCAGCGTGCGGGGGTCGAGGAGGCGCTGCTCAAGGCGGGCGCCGTGGCGGGATCCACGGTCCTCATCGGCCCGGCGGACAACGCCGTCGTCTTCGACTGGGAGCCGACTCTGGTCGGTGAGGCGCAGTTGCACGGCGGCCGTGGGACCGACGCGCGCCTGGAGGACCACCACCGGCGCACCAATCCCGAACGCCGCAAGCAGTTCCACGCCCGCAAGGACGCCGCCACCGCCGTCCGCGCGGAACTCGACGCCGAGCGGCGGGCCGGTCACTGGGACGATCCGAGCGTCGAGGGCGAATGATCCGGTGTCCGCACACACCCCTGGTTCGTATGCCGATTCCGCCCTCGCCACCGCCTGCCTCCCCGCGACCGGGGCTGCTCGCTCGGGTCTGGGTGGCGCGGGGGTGACTGGCGCTGAGGTGGTCGCCGTTGGCGCCGCCGACACTCGCGTCGTCGGTGGCGGGCTCGACGATGATCGGGTCGCTCGGGCCCGCGCGCGAGTGGCGGGGCACGGGCGGGTCGTCGTCAAGGTCGGCTCATCGTCGCTGACGACCGATGGGGGGCGACGACTCGACCCGGCCAGGATCGAGGCCCTCGTCTCCGCTCTCGCCCGACGCCGCATGGCCGGTGAGCAGGTCGTCCTCGTCTCCTCCGGCGCCATCGCGGCGGGCATCGGCCCCCTCGGTTTGGTGCGCCGCCCGCGCGACCTGGCCACCCAGCAGGCCGCGGCGTCGGTGGGGCAGGGGGCACTGTTGGCGGCATACACGGGGGCGTTCGCGGCATACGGACTGACGGTGGGGCAGGTGCTGCTGACTGCCGACGATGTGACGCGGCGCTCGCACTACACCAACGCGCGGCGCACGCTCGACCGGCTACTCGACCTCGGCATCGTCCCGATCATCAACGAGAACGACACCGTCGCGACCCACGAGATTCGGTTCGGCGACAACGACCGGCTCGCCGCGCTCGTCTCGCATCTGGTCAAGGCGGAGGCACTGGTGCTGTTGACCGATGTCGACGGGCTCTATGACGGCCCGCCGAGTGAGCCTGGGACGCAGCGGATCCCGGTGATCAGGTCGCTCACCGACCTGGAATCGGTGCGGATCGGCGGGACCGGATCGATGGTCGGCACGGGGGGGATGGCGACCAAGATCGAGGCCGCCGCCATCGCCAACTCGGCCGGGGTGCTGGCCGTGCTGTGTGCGGCCGACGCGGTCGGACCGGCGCTGCTGGGGGAGGACGTCGGGACCCTGTTCCTGCCCAACGGATCCGGGCGCGCGTCACGGAAGCTGTGGATCGCCCACGCGACGACCCCGCGCGGGACACTCCACGTTGATGCCGGCGCCGTCCACGCGCTCGTCGAGCGGCGCAAGTCCCTGCTGCCCGCGGGGATCACCTCGGCCTCGGGCGACTTCCACGACGGCGACCCGGTCGATATCGCCGGCCCCGACGGCGCGGTGTTCGCGCGCGGCCTGGTCAGCTACGACGCCGCCGACCTGCCCAAGCTCATGGGCCGCTCGACCAGGGAACTCGCCCGCGACCTCGGCCCCGAATACGAACGCGAGGTCGTCCACCGCGACAACCTCGTCGTCCGCTGACCCGTCGAGAGATCAAATAACCCCCGTCGAGAGATCAAATAGGGCGCGTCGAGAGATCAAATAAGAAGGGTCGAGAGGTCATCGGCCAGCGCCGAGGCTGGCCGTCACCTACCCGCCACCCCTCTGGGTTCGCGCATGAGGCGAACACATCGACCACGCGAGCCACGGCCGTCTCGATGTCGCCTCGGGGACGCCCGGTTCGTGGCGGAGCACCGGCCACTCGGCATACCGTTGCCAGCGACGGGCGAGCGATTCGACCTCCTGGAGGACCAGTTGGAGATCCTCACCCTCATCATGACCGGCGACGTCATCTCGTATGCCGGGCGCCGAGTCTCGCTGTCCGCCGGGCGCATGCGTCCCGAGCCGGTGCAACGTCCCCACCCGGGATCCGGCGACCATCGCCGGGGTGGCCTCACTCTCGCTCGGCGGCACGGCCCCCGACATCACCTCGCGGGCGATGTCGCTCGTCTCGTCCGGTGTCGGCATTCTCTATTGTGGCTGGCCGCGCGCGGAGACGCCCAGGTCGAGCTGTTCGCGACCGCGGCCATGCCCGGAGTGATCTGACCACCGGCACGCCGTCGTCGGCTGGGGCGTGCCGTCCCCACTGCGTACCATGCGGGAGTGAACCAACGTCCGGCACGGGCCGCCGATGTCGCAGCGCGGGCGGGTGTTTCGGTCACCGCGGTCTCCTTCGTGCTGGGCGGAAAGGCGGATGGCAATATCGCCGCAGCCACGAGAGATCGGATCCTCGCTGCTGCAGCGGAGCTGGGCTACCGGCCCAATCGCGTGGCCCAGAGCCTGCGCGCCAACCGGACTCATGCCCTCGGACTGATGACCGACGGCATCGCGTCCTCCCCGTTCGCCGGCCGGCTCCTGGCCGCCGCAGGTCGGCGGGCCGCCGAGCTGGGCCAGGTCCTCATCGTGCACGACAGCCACTTCGACACCGAGCGAGATCAACACACGGCGGACGATCTGGCGGCTCGCCGGGTCGACGCGATCATCTATGCGACGATGGGTCTGCGCCGGGTCGACGCCCTGCCCACGACATCGCTGCCGCTCGTCCTCGCGAATTGTTTCCAGGACGAGGACGTGCGGCCCACGGGGATTCCCGACGAGGAGTCGGTCGGGCGGCAGGCGGCGCACCTCCTCATCGAGGCGGGGCACCGCCGGGTGGTCATGCTCTCCGGCCAAGGTGTCGGCGATTCCCACGATCCCTACCGCGGCAATGTCGCTGGGCCGTTGCGGGCGAAGGCATTTCTGACTGGGCTCCGCGCGTGCGAGATCGCCCGTCGCGCTGGAGAGGTCGTCGTCGCCGGCTGGGGCATCCGCGACGGGCACGCCGGTGCATTGCGGGTGCTCCTTGACGGCAACGGGCGGCTGCTCGCCGCGCGGGACCGACCAACCGCGATCTTCGCCGTGAACGACCGGGTTGCCGTGGGGGCCGTCATGGGCGCGATGTCGGTGGGGCTGTGCGTTCCCGAGGACCTATCAGTCGTCGGCGTCGATGATCAGGAGGAGCTGGCCGACCAACTGGTCCCCGCGCTGACGACCTTCCGGCTCCCCCACGTCGAGATGGGCGTATGGGCAGTTGATGCGGCTCAGTCATTGATCGACCCCGGGCGGGGTGCCGGCCCGGTCGAACCCGGACGTACACTGCTTCCGTTCCACCTGGTCCGGCGGGCCACCGTGGGACCGCCGAATCCGGTCGCCGGCACCTGAGCCGCCTCAGTGTCGATGATCTGCCGCCCAGTGCCGAGTTCCGAGCCGCAGTTCCGGCTCAGTGGATGGCGATGGTGTCCACCTCCGCCACTCACGGACCGGGGCCGTGCGGCGTCGCGGCGCGAGCCGACCAGGTCGATGGATCGGCGCGGACGGTCGTCGGCAGCCCGCCTGGGGGATAGATCTCTGCTACGCCGGCGTCGATCCAGGCGCGTGCCGCTCGCGTGAGAGGGATCGAATACGGTTGTCCAGCAATGGATCCGGTCAGGAGAACATCGTCCTCTATGGCTTCCACGAGGCAGTGCTCGGGTAGCAATTTCTGGCTCGTGGATCGCGCGCTGCTCCGGCTCAGGAGGTCGGTCGCAGGATCGACGATCACCTCGTCCCCATTGAGCCTGACCCGCCGCGGCAGGGTCAGGCATCCGGAGACGCGGGCGGTCGCGGGCAGGTCGCCTTGTCGCACCAGCCGAACATGAGCGCGTCGCCGCCGGCCGGGTCGAGCGCCACCTGCGGCGCGTAGAACGCATTGCCCAGGTCGATTCGGCGCGTCTGACGCGCTGCGAAGCGCGGCACGCCATCGACGTCCTCGAGCCGACCGGCCACGCCGATCACATCGCCCAGCCGACCCTCGTGCTGCAGGGACAGGATCAGCAGCGCCGCGTCCGAGTCAGCGCCCGAGCCGACGATCAGTTGCGGGCACTCCCAGATGTCCGCGTGATGCTCATGCACCTCGTCGGGATGATCGCCGACGTCGAACAGGCCGGCATACGTCCACGCGAGTGGGTCGTCGGCGGCGAAGATCGCCACCGCGGGTTCGCCGCTGTCGAACCCTCCCCGTGCAGTGCCCATCGGCGGCCGCGCCACGAAAAGCCGAAGGGGTCACGCATGACTCGGATCCCCTGCCCGACGGGGGTGGCGGCGACCACCACCGGGGCGCTCCAGGAGTCCAGATCGGCGCTGCCCCACCGCAACAGCGTGGTACTCGCTTGCGACTCGTCGACGACGCCGGAGTAGGCGACCGCTGGTCCGTCGAGCCCGTGGACGAAGACGCCCGACCAGCAGCCGAACGCATCCGGTCCGCCCGGAGTCGGTGTGAACGCGACCGGATGCTCGCACCAGTGGACGAGATCTTCCGACGACGCGTGGCCCCAGGCGATCGCCCGGTGGACCGGGGCGGCGGGATTGTGCTGGAAGAAGACATGCCATCGCCTGCCGTGCCGCACGAATGCGTTGGGGTGGTTGATCCAGCCCCGGCCCGGGCGCAGATGGAAGCGGGGGGAGCACCTGCTGCGCCGGACCGGATCCGGGCGTCCCGGACTCGGACATCTCAGCGGTGACTTCCCGCGGTGAGTCCCTCGCGCAGGGTGCGTTGCCCGAAGATGAACACCGCCAGTGCGGGGATCATCGAGATGACGACGCCCGCGAGAAGCGTTGCGACACTGCCGGTTCCCATATTTCCCTGCAGGGAGACCAAGCCGAGGGGGAGGGTGAAGTTCTCCTCGCTGATGGTCATGATCAGGGGGCGGAAGAACTCGTTCCAGTGGTAGTTGAAGGCCAGAATGCCGACGATCGCCATCCCCGGCGTGGCCAGCGGGGCGAAGATCGAGAAGAACGTCCGCCACGGGCCGGCGCCGTCGATCTGGGCGGCCTCGGACAACTCGTCGGGGAGGCCCAGGAAGTACTGCCGCATCAAGAAGGTGCCGAAGGCGGTCGGGATCGCCGGGAGGATCAGGGCGAGCAGGGTGTCGGAGAGCCCCATACCGCGAATGAGCATGAAGACCGGGACGATGGTCACCTGCATCGGCACCATCATCGCCGCCAGGACGATCGCGAAGAGCGCGTTCTTCCCGCGGAAATCCACCTTCGCGAAACATAGCCGGCCATCGCCGCGGTGAGCATCTGGCCAAGGGCGCAGGCCGCGGTGACCAGGATGCTGTTGAGGATCAGCAGCTTCATGTCGACCTGGTCGAAGACGTCCTTGTAGGACGCGGTGTCCAGACTGCGCGGAATCAGACTCGGTGAGGCGCCGAGCGATTCGGTGACCGGACGCATCGACGTCGAGATCGTCCAGAGCACGGGTCCCAGGGTCAACAGCGTGCAGAAGACGAGGATGGCGTACTTGCCGAGCTTCGACGGGGCATACCAGGCGTGGTGCGGGATCCCGGGCGTGCGGGCCGGGGCAGATGGGGTAAGCGTGGTCACGAGGTCACCTCAGCTGTAGAAGACGAAGCGGCGGGAGAGGCGGAACTGCAGTGCCGTGACCAGCATGATGAGCACCGTCAGGACGATGCCGATCGCCGAGGCGCGGCCGAATCGCAACTGCTGGAATGCGGATTCGTAGATCACCATGACGGCGGTCCGGGTCGCGTCGCCGGGCCCGCCACGGGTGATGACGTAGGGCTGGTCGAAGATCTGCAGTGCGGCGATGATCGCCATGACCGATGCGACCAGGATGGTCGGACTGATCAGGGGAATCGTGATCCGGGTGAACTGCCGCCAGCCGGTGGCGCCGTCCATCGAACTGGCCATATAGACCTCCTTCGGCACCGAGGCGAGACCCCCGAGGAAGAGGAGGAAGGAGAAGCCGAAGTTCTGCCAGACGTAGACCAGGATGATCATGACGATCGCCCCGCCCTCGGAGTTCAACCAGGGGACGGCAGGGATGCCGACCTTCCCGGTGGCGATGTCCGTGAAGTTGGCCAGACCCACGAACTTCGGCGGACTGATGATGTCCCACTCGAAGAACGCCAGCACGAAGGAGGCGATGATCGGGATGACGGTGAACAGGCCGATGCCGATCACCGTCGGGGCCAGGAACAGGGCCGCGAACCCCTGGCTCTTGCGCCGGCGCGCGGCGACGTCACCGCGGCTGGGATCGGCCCGGATTGCTTCGGAGAGAACGGGTTCGACAGGAGTGGCGGACATCAGGACCTCCCGAGGGCCAGGTTGAGGTCGCGGTCGAGGGTGCGCAGCGAGTTGCGCAGACCGGTCGAGTCACCGGCGGTGACCGCTCCGAGGACGTTCTTGATGAGGGCCGTCTCGACGGCGGCTTGCTGCGGTGGTGCCGGTATGGGGGAGGCCCCCACCTTGTCAAGGGTGTCGTAGAAGACCTGCCAGTGGGCCGGGCCCTTGCCGCCATAGAGCTGTTCGTTGCACATCGAGCGCCGGGTCGGGGTGGTGTTCGGCGCCGGGAAGGCGAGGTGCATGCGCTCCCTGGAGGTGCAGAACTTCACCCACTCCCAGGCCTTGTCCTTGCGCGTGGACGTCTTCATGATCGCGTAGCCGGCCGCACCGAGTTGGTGATGCTGCGAGCGCCACTTCGGGAAGAACTGGACATCGAAGTCGTTCTCCTTCATCCCCGCCGCATTGAGGCCGTCGACCCAGAAACCACCGGCCGGCGTCATCCCGATGCTGCCGCCGGCGAACTGGGCGACCAACTCGTTGCCGCCGCCCTGCGCCGGACTGGTGCCCAGGCGCTCGCTGACCAGTTCGCGCAGGAACTCGAACGACTCCTCCACCCGGCTTTCGAGGGCATTGCTCTCCTCCCACAGATAGCCGCCGGTGCGTCCCCGCGCGGCCGGGTCGTCGGCATAGAAGGTCGACCAGAGCCATTCCCCGCCAGGGGCTTTGGCCTCCTTCAGGAAGCTGGTGTCGTTGATGTAGAGCCACGGCACGCACCCTCCCCACAAGCGGTTGGTCCAGTAGAACGGAACGAACGGCGACTGGTTGCCCTGACGCAACTGCTTGGCGATGCTCAGGAAGTCATCCTTTGTCCAGGTGTCCGGCGGGCGTTCGATGCCCGCCTTCTGGAAGGTGCTGGTGTTGTAGTAGACGTTCGCGGCATTGAAGTCGATCGGCAGCTGATAGAGCCGGCCGCGATACATGAATGCCTCGATGAGGCTGGGGTGGACATCGCCGAAGTAGTCCTGCATGACGGAGGCGTCCCGCTTGACGTAGTCATCGAGGGGTTCGGCGAGCCGGTCGGCGAAGAGTTGGGCGCCCTCGGTGGCCACGACGCACACGTCAGGCGGGCTCCCGGCCGCGACCATCGTGAGGATCTTGGCGAAGAAGTTGGACCAGTCCTGGCCCTGGACCGCCTGGATCCGGACCTTGATGTCGGGGTGGATCTTGTTGAAGGCAGTCAGGAGGTTGGCTCGTGCCTGCGCGTCCTGGTTCGTCCCGAGGATAGCCACGGTGAGGGCATCGGTGTTGCGACCGGGGATGTCCCGGGCGGTCAACCGGGGGATATTGGCGCCGAACAGGCCCACTGCGGCCAGGCCCCCGGCACCGAGAACGACCCGACGACTGAGATCACTCATCCTGCCTCCTCATTGAACGCTGCGGCCGCGCGGCCGCGGGGTGATCGATCGGCTCGAGCTGGCTTCCGGCAGGAGCTAAAACGATTTAGGTCGAGGATGACAGATTCTCAGCGAGGTCGTCAATGGCTACCCGACGGTCACGTTCGCGGTGTCGATCCGGGTTGTGACAGAGCGGGGTCAGGCGGGGGTCACCCGCAGAACGACGTCGGTGCCGCCGCCGTTGGAGGTCAGGACATAGAGCGAACCGTCCGGAGCCCGGCGGATCGTGCGGATCCGCCCGTAGGTGTCATTCAGCTCGGGCACCTGGGCGGTCGCGACGACGTTGCCGGCGGCGTCGAGGGTCAAGGCCAGCACACCGGTGTCCTTGAGCAGAGCCATCAGGAGGGCGCCGTCGTAGGTGCCCCACTTCCTGCCTGAGGTGAACTCGATACCGCTCGGCGCAAGGGTCGGAAAGCCGGAGGACCAGACCGCCGGTATGGCGTTGGGAAATTTCACCAGATTCGTCATCGGGACGTTCTGGTTGTATCCGGGACTGCCGTCGGCAAACACCGGGTCCCAACCGTAGTTCCGTTTCCGCAGAACCCGATTCACCTCGTCGTCGCGATCCGGACCGTGCTCGGCGCTGAACATCTGGGCGGTCCCGGGCCGCATCGCCAGGCCCTGGGGGTTGCGGTGTCCCCAATTCCACACATACCGGCGCTTGCGGGTGACGGAGGCGGCATACGGATTGTCCGAGGGTATGGTGCCGTCTCGGTTGACGCGGAGGATCTTGCCTCCGAGATTGTCCAGATTCTGCGGGGCGCGTCCGTCGGCGCTGTCTCCGGTGGTGACGAAGAGCTTGCCACCGCCATCGACCAGGACCCGGCACCCGGCATGCATCGGGCCGAGCGGTATGCCGGCGATGACCGGAGCGCCGACGCGGGTCGCCTGGGTGCCGCTCGCCGACAGGCGCCAGCGCACGACGCGCATCTCGGAGGGGGAGCGGTGCGATTGGCAGGTGTAGAAGAGCCGGTTGGCGGCGAATGCCGGATCGGCGACGATCCCGAGCAGTCCGACCTCGGTCGTGTCCGTCAGGTCCGAGAGGTTCGCCGCGACCCGCTTCAGGGGAGTACCGGCCACCGTGCTGCCCAGCCACAAGCGTCCAGTGCGCTCGGTGAGGAGGTACTGAGTGGGCGAGAGGAAGGTCAGATCCCAGGGAATGTCCAGTCCGGTCTGGACCGTCTGGACATGGAGCGCGCTGGCGCGCGCTGGTCGAGTCGATTCGGCGGGCGCGAGGTCGGACCCAGCGGTCGCTGCGAAAGCGGGGGCGCCGCCGGCGACGAGCGTGAGGCAGATGGCGAGGGCATGGCGACGGCTGCGACGCGGCATACGGGAATGATGGCAGCGCGCCGCGGGCCTCGCCAGACCTGCGCCGACCTCCGTGCTCAGCGGACTCGCTTCGGCGTGAACTCCATCTCCGGATGGGCGATCTCCTCCTGGCTCTGCACCAGCTGCAACTCGCGCCGGCCCGACTCGTGGGTGCGCTTCAGCAGGGCATAGACGGACGAGACCGTCTTGGCCAGCGCCTCGTCCGCGCGTCCGGAGTCGAGCAGGTGCGCGGTGAACAGCGCCGCGGTGACATCACCCGACCCGTTGGCCTTGAGCGGCAGGTGCGGTGTCTGGACGAGCCAGGCCTCGTCGCCGTGGACCGCGAGCATCTCGATCGTGCCCTCTGGCCGGTCTGGCCGCAGCACCGAGGTGACCAGCACCGTCGACGGCCCCATCGCCCGGGCCCGGTCCACCGAGTCGAGGGTGTCCTCCAATGTCTCCGGTTCGGTCCCGGTGAGGAAACCCAACTCGAACTGGTTCGGCGTGATCAGGTCCGCGTCCGGCACGACGCGCTCGCGCAACAACACCGGGATGTCGGGGTGGACGAAGCACCCGCTCTTGGCGTTCCCCATCACCGGATCGCAGGCATAGATCGCCGCGGGATTGGCAGCCTTGACCCGGGCGACCGCATCGAGGATGACGTCGCCGATCTGGATGCCGCCCTGATAACCCGACAACACCGCGTCGACCTCGGGGAAGGCTCCGCGCTCCTCCATCCCGGTGATCACCGCGCGCACGTCGTCGGCGGCGAGCAGCGGGCCGCGCCACGCGCCATACCCCGTGTGATTGGAGAAGTGCACGGTGTGGACCGGCCACACCTCGACTCCCAGCCGCTGCATGGGGAAGACAGCGGCCGAGTTGCCGACATGGCCGTAGGCGACAGAGGACTGAATGGAGACGATCGTGGTCACCTCGTCATTCTCCCGTATGCCGCTTCCGCGCGGCCGCCATACGGCCCAGGCCTCAGCAGGCGCGTGGACGAACTCGGCGACCAGAGTTCGCTCGAGGGTCCGCAGGCCGAGCATGAGCCGGGGGAGGGTGGACTCGTCATACCCTTGTCCGCATGACGAGCATCTCCCCCGAGGCGGCCGCGACCGTCGCCGATCTGGCCGGCCGGGCCCGGGTCGCCGCGCGCGAACTCGCGCTGATGTCGCGCGCGGAGAAAGACGCCGCGCTGCGCGCCCTCGCCGACGCGCTCGACGCCGCCACCGACCGGATCGTCGCCGCCAATGCGACGGATCTCCAGCGGGGCCGCGGCAGCGGGATGTCCGAGAGCCTCCTCGACCGCCTCGCCCTGACCCCGGAGCGGGTCGCCGCCATCGCCGACGCCCTGCGCGATATCGCCGGCCTCCCCGACCCGGTCGGTGAGATCGTCCGCGGCTCCACCCTCGCCAATGGTCTCCAGATCCGCCAGGTCCGCGTCCCCATGGGCGTCGTCGGGATGATCTATGAGGCCCGCCCCAATGTCACCGTCGACGCCGCCGGGCTCGGACTGAAGTCCGGCAACGCCGTCATCCTCCGTGGGGGCTCGTCGGCGGCCAGTTCCAACCGCGTCCTCGTCGACGTCCTGCGGGACTCCCTCGCCGACCAGGGGCTCAACCCCGACGCCATCGGCCTCCTCGACGGCGGCGGCCATGACGCGGTCCGGGCCCTCATGACCGCTCGCGGCCTGGTCGACCTCCTCATCCCGCGCGGCGGCGCCGACCTCATCAACTCTGTGGTCCTCAACTCGACCGTCCCCGTGATCGAGACCGGGATCGGCAACTGCCACGTCTACGTCGATCGGGCCGCCGACCTCGACAAGGCGCTCGCGATCACGCTCAACGCCAAGACTCAGCGCCCGAGCGTCTGCAACGCCGCCGAATCCCTCCTCGTGCACGCCGCGGTCGCCGACGACTTCCTCCCCAAGGCGCTCACCGACCTCGCCGGTGCCGGTGTCGTCCTCCACACCGACGCCCGGGCCAGTGCCATCGCGACCGAGGCCGGCGTGCCGTATGCCGATGCCACCGACGAGGACTTCGCCACCGAGTTCCACGCCCTAGAGATGTCCGTCGGGGTCGTCGACTCGCTCGACGCCGCCCTCGACCATGTCCGGACCTATGGCTCCGGCCACACCGAGGCGATCGTCACCGAGGACCGCGCGGCCGCTCGCCGCTGGACCGCCGAGGTCGACGCCGCCGCGGTCATGGTCAACGCCTCGACCCGCTTCACCGACGGCGGCGAGTTCGGCTTCGGCGCCGAGATCGGGATCTCCACCCAGAAGCTGCACGCCCGCGGCCCGATGGCTCTCCCCGAGCTCACGACGACGAAGTGGATCGTCGAGGGCGACGGGCACGTCCGGGTCTGATGGAAGCCACCGAGGTCCGCAAGCTCACCGAACTCGAGGACACCCACTGGTGGTATGCCGAGCGGCGCCATCTCCTGAGCCGCTCCATTGCCGCACTCCCGCCCGGCCGCGCCCTCGACATCGGGGCCGCCGGCGGCGGCAACACCCGCGTGCTCGCGGCCGCCGGGTGGGACGTCATCGCCCTCGAATACGGTCAGGAGGGCGCCCGCGTCGGGCGGGAACGCGGCCTCGACGTCATACGCGCGGATGCCACGGCGATCCCGCTCGCCGATCACAGCCTCGACCTCGTGGTCGCCTATGACGTGCTCGAGCATCTCCTCGACCACGACGCCTGCGTCCAGGACGTATGCCGTGTGCTCCGCCCCGGCGGCACCTTCCTCGTGGCGGTCCCGTGCGATCCGCGGCTGTGGTCGGCCCATGATGTCGCCGTCGATCACGCGCGGCGCTACACCAAGGCGACGCTGCGTGACGTCCTCGAACGCAATGGGTTCGCCGTCGAGTCGTTGTGGTCGTGGAACGTCCTGCTGCGGCCGGTCGTCGCGCTGCGGCGACGCGTCAGCAGCGGGAGCGACCTCGAGGAGATCCACCCCCTCGTCAACGTCGCCCTGCGGGCCGTCGTCACCGTCGAGCGACACGTGCCCGTGCGCGCCCTGCCCGGCGTCACGCTCATGGTGACCGCCCGGCCCCGCCCCTGACCACCGCGGACCGGCCCGACCACGGGTGACGTCGACCATCCGTGACGTCAGCCACAGCGCGATCCGAACACCGCGGCCCGTGAACCGGGCGGCGTTGACCAGCGTGCGCCCGCCCCCCGGCCCCGAGTCGCCGCAGTGCGGGTGCCTCCGCGCAGGGGCGGGGGCACGGAATACGGACAAAAGCACGACAACAGTGGCCGGCGAGGCGGTGGATCGTGCGGGGGTGAGTTCGATGGGGATCGGGCGTCTCGCTACAGTCCGGACGTCACGCACGGGCGTGGGGAAGGATGCGCGCGATGAGTTATTGCCCGATGTGCGGAGCACCCGATTCGGGGTCGCCCTGCCGAGTCTGCGGGGTGCCGGCGACCACCGGCTCCGGGCAGAGCGGCCGAACCACCTCGGGGAGCACCAGCAGTGGCGTCGTCACGCCCACGACTGTCGCCCGAGCCACGGCGGGCCTGGACCGCCTCGGGAAATGGCCGTTGGCCGGCGTCGCGCTGGTGCTGGGTCTCGGCCTCGGCTGGCTGGGCGCGGCGAGCCTGGGTGGCTCTTCGTCGGCGTCGGCGAGCACGTTGGGGGCCGACGGGGGCGTCGTCACGTCCACGAGCACCGTCACCTCGACCGTGACGGAGACGGCCGGTGCCGGTGACCAGCCCGGCGAGACCACGACGGTCACCGAGACACCCACCCCGACCGCCGAATTGGTCGATTCGGTCTCCAGCCCGACATGGATCATCGTCATCGAGTCGCTGCCCAAAGGGGCGGTGGACCTCGATCAGGCCAAGGTCATGGCCGACATCATGACCCAGCATGGGCAGCAGCTGGTCGTTCTCGACTCCGACGCCCTGTCTGGCCTCAACGGGGGCTACTGGGTCGTCGGTCAACTCGGCTACCCGAGCGAGGGGTCGGCCAAGAACGGGTGTGCCGAGTACGACCGGGACCCGGGCGGCCGCTGCTATCCCCGGCGAGTCTCCTAGGAGAGCGGGCACCGGAACCTCCTCGGCGCAACGGAAGATTTCCGCTGAACCGAGGACGTTGCGGCAGCGGACGAAAATCGATCACCCGGCGAGGCGGCCTTCCGTAGTCGCTGGAGAGTCCTCCAGCGAGTCGTAGGCGAGGTGATAGGTCGGCCGGGCCTGGGCCGCGGCATACAGTCTGCCGACGTATTCCCCGAGGATGCCCAGCGCGAGCAGCTGCACCGCACCCATCCCGGCCACGATGACGACGGTCGAGGTCCAGCCGGCGACGACCTCACCGGTGGCGCGGGCATAGAGGGCGAACAGCAGCAGGCCGAGCGCGAAGATTCCGCCGGCCAGGCCCATATAGGTCGCGAACCGCAGCGGTGCCAGCGAGAACGCCGTCACGCTGTCGATGGACAGGCGGAGCATCTTGGCGAACGGATACTTCGATGACCCGGCCGCCCGCTCCGCGCGCCGGTAGTCGACGGTCGCCGACGGGAAGCCGAGCGCCGGAACCACGAAGCGCAGCACGCGTCCGTATTCCGGCAGGGCGTTGACGGCGGCCACGGTCGCCCGGGACATGAGTCGATAATCACCCGCGTCGGCCGGAGCGCTCGTCCCGGACAGGCGGTCCATCCCCCGATAGAACAACCGTGCCGTCACGCGCTTGAACGCCGAGTCGGTCGAGCGGTCGGAGCGGACGCCATAGACGACATCGACCCCCTCGGCGATCGCGATGGCGAGCATCCGCGCGATCACTTCAGGCGGGTCCTGGAGGTCGGCGTCCAGGGTCACCACATAGTCACCGCGCGCCCGGGCGAGGCCGGCGGAGATCGCCGCCTGATGCCCCGCGTTGGCCCGGAGCCGGAGCACCCGCAGCTCGGGCCAGGTGCGCCGCGCCCGCTGGAGGCCGACGGCGGTCCCGTCGCTCGAGCCGTCGTCCACGGCGACGACCTCATAGGCGGCGGCCAGCCCGTCGGCGACCGGCCGGAGCCGGTCGATGAACAACGGGAGCACGCTCTCCTCGTTGAATATCGGCACGACGATGCTCAGCACCGGTGGACTGGGGGAGGCGGGCACGAGGTCAGGCTACGGGAGCGGCACTGTGGGGGAGCTGTGCGGCGGCTGGGCGCGGCATACGACCTGCGGGGTGAACCGCGACGAGCGGCGACGCGCCGACGACGAGAGCCCCCCGCGGTATGAGGCGCGGAGGGCTCACGTCGACTGCCAGGTCCGGAACGCCATGGCGACTCCGGAAGCCAGGGGACGCTGGCCACCTCCGGGCTGGCCCGGTGAGTCACTGACACTCGACAGTTCGACGGAGTCGCGTGGTCCATGCGCACGTTCCTGCGCCCCGGCTCCGCCGGGCCCGGGACGGCTGATGCCGCACCGGGTGCACCTCGTTTTCTCGGTCGGACTGACGATCACCACGCACGGAGGATCCGGGCGGAAACACCGCGTCGGTGACGATGTAGCCGACATTGAACCCGCTCCCGCGGCCTGGGTGCAACGTAGGTCACCCACTCGTCGCCAAGCGGTCGTGATCCACACGATCGTCAACAGGCGGCGAGCGTGGAAGCGCTGTCATGCACAGGCCTGTGGGTGAAAGTGGTGGATGGCGCGCAGCCCTTCCGACCCGTCGCCGACGTGGGCGCTACTGTTCTCTCATGTCGACGAGCCTGATCGCCCTTGCTGCCGAGGGTGCGGAGAAGACCCACGAGCTGCCGATGCCGGCGATCATGTATCCCGTGATCGCGCTCATCGCCTTTGCATTGTTGCTGGCGGTGACGTGGGCCTTTCGCGGCACGGCGGCCAAGCTCGGGCAGGGCGACCCGATCCGCGGCGACGCGACCAAGCCGCGCCACAACCGGGCGGATCACCACTGACGAGCGCGGGGCCGTCGCCCAGCCCACACGAGTCCGGCACACACCAGTCCGGCACGCCCTACTCCGGCGCGCTCGACGTGAGCACGGACGAGGCCGCTCGGCGCCGGGGTGGCGCCCGGCGCATCGGGGTGATGGGCGGCACCTTCGACCCCATTCACCACGGTCACCTCGTCGCCGCGAGCGAGGTCCAGTCGTTCTTCCACCTTGACGAGGTCGTCTTCGTCCCCACCGGCCAGCCCTGGCAGAAGGCGGACCGGGACGTCAGTTCGGCCGAGGACCGCTACCTGATGACGGTCATCGCGACCGCGTCCAATCCCCGGTTCACGGTCAGTCGCGTGGACATCGACCGATCGGGCCCGACCTACACCATCGACACCCTCCGTGATCTGCGGGAACAGCAGCCGGGGGCGGAGTTGTTCTTCATCACCGGGGCCGACGCCCTCGCTCAGATCCTCTCGTGGAAGGACGCGGACGCGCTGTTCGAGCTCGCGCAGTTCATCGGCGTGACCCGCCCGGGCTACGTTCTGACCGAGCAGGGCCTGCCCGCGGCCCGGGTCCACCTCCAGGAGGTCCCGGCGATGGCGATCAGTTCCACCGACTGCCGGGACCGGGTCGGGGCCGGCGAGCCGGTCTGGTACCTCGTGCCCGACGGCGTCGTCCAATACATCAACAAACACCGGCTGTATGCCGCGAAGGAGACTCGTGCCCGCGACTGACCGAGCCAGGGCCCTTGCCCGTGCTGCCGCCGAGGCGGCCGCCGACAAGATCGCCGCGACCATCGTCGGGATCGACGTGAGCGGCCAGATGCCGCTGACGGACGTCTTCGTGATCGTGTCGGCGACCAACGAGCGCCAGGTCGGGGCCATCGTCGACGAGGTGGAGGAGCGGGTTCGGCTCGCCGGCGCCAAGGTGCTGCGTCGTGAGGGGACCCGCGAGGGCCGCTGGGTCCTGCTCGACTTCGGCGACATCGTCGTCCACGTCTTCCACGAGGACGAGCGGCACTTCTATGACCTCGAGCGGCTCTGGCGCGAGTGCCCGACCCTCGACCTCGGGGTGCTCGGATCCGAGGAGATCGCCGGGGCCGGGGTCCGTCCGGCCCGCTGACCGGACGTCCGTCCACGACCGTCGACGACGGTCGTCCGCATCCGGCAGGATTCCCGTATGCCGTCTCCTCGCCGTCTCCTGCTCCTGCGCCACGGCGAAACTTCGCACAATCGGGATGGGATCTGGCAGGGTCACCTGGACGTGCCGCTGTCGGCGACCGGTCAGGGACAGGCGAAGGCCGCGGGGGGTGCGCTCGCGGCATACGGACCGGTGCGGATCGTCTCCTCAGACCTCCAGCGGGCCGCCCGGACCGCCGAGGCCGTCGCGGCGGCGTGTGGTGTCAAGGTCGACCTCGACGCCCGGTGGCGTGAGTTCGACGTCGGCCGGTGGACCGGACTGTCCGGCGCCGAGGTCATCGCCCGCAACCCGGAAGAACGGGCCCGTGCGCTGCGGGGGGAGGAGCAGCGGCGCGGGATCGACGGGGAGGGCCCGGCTCAGGTCGCCGCGCGCGTCCGCCCCGCCCTGGACGCGCTGATCGCGAGCCTGGCGCCGGGGGAGTGTGGCGTCGTCGTCAGCCACGGGGGCACCATCCGGATCATCTCCGGACTGCTCCTCGGCATCGATCCGGTGACCCACACGCGACTGTTCGCCGGCCCCGGCAATTGTCAGTGGGCCGACCTCGTGGAAACGGACGCCGCCAGTCGCTGGCGCCTCGCCGGGTGGAATCTCCGTCCCGGTCCTACGTGCAGCGCGGGCGAGGTCACATGACACCTCTGACACGTAAATGGCCCAATTCCTCCCACCCCGCCGGGCCGAAGGCCCCGAGCCGCTCGACGGGGGGGGCGGCCTGGAAGCTCGACATCGGCGACCCATTGACATGGCCGGGGCCCGCCCCTAAAGTATTGCCACGATTGCCACGATTGCCAAGTTTAATGAGCAAAGGGCAGAACATGGGATTCTCTGGGGGACCAACACGCGTTATTTGTTTGTTGACCGGCTTGCTCGGCGTAGGACTGCTCGCCCCTGGCCCACCGGCGCTCGCGGATGCGTCCTGGGCTCAGTTGGGCGCGAAGAGTCTGGATTCGCGGTCGACGACGGGGGTGCGCAGCTTGATCTTCGAGCCGCCTCTGAGTTCGCCGTACCCAGGCGGTACGCCATACAAATTCTACTGGGTGGGTACCTTCCTGCAGAGCGGCACCTTCTATCAAGCTGGCATTTCTGATCCGCCACTCGATTCGGAGTGCGTCGGGCTCAAATGGTTCGTGCAGGCATACGATTCCTCCGGAAACCAGGTCCTCGACTCGTCAGGTGGCTGCGGACTGACTGGCAATCATACCTTCGCCCTGGAACGCACGTCCGACCACTGGGGAACCAAATGGATAGCCACTCTGAGTAGCGTGCAATTGCCTGGAAGTGATCTCTACGTAACCTCGGGCACATACGCACTGGGAAACAAGGCTTACGCCGTCACGGAGGCTTATCGCACTTGCGCGACGGCGCCGTGCTTCGGGGCAGGCTCTTACCCAGGCTTTCAGAAGGTCGACTACTCGCCGGCTGTGCGGCTGCGTGTGTCATCGTCATGGGTTGATCCTGCACATGGCGAGGCTTACTTGGCGAATGATGCACCGAAGTTCATTACACCTTGCCGCCCTTACGTTGTTGAAAACACAGGGGACAACTCGGTTCGCACCTATTCCTCGACCACGTCAGGTTCATGTCTGGTCAATGCGAGTCCGTTATGGTGATGCGTGGTGCGAGATGCGCCGCCCTTGCGGCAATTTTCATCCTGATGAGTGGATGCTCGCGCGAGACGCCCCAGGGGAGGGGATGGTCGGATATGTCGGAAACCGGGGGCAGTGGGACGAGCGCCCAGAAAGCACCCGGCATCCAGTCCCATGGTGCGCCTCCGCCGAGTCCCTGTCCTGAGCTCGGCACCGATGCGTTCGGCCAAGAAATGGCTGGGTCCACGGCCGCAGTGCTGGCGAGTCTGTCGAAAAGAAACCAATCGCTGGTAGCGTATCCGAACGGACAGCAAGACGCCATCTTCGCGATCAGCGGATCTCGGTTGCTGTTGGGTGATTCAGCTCCTCGTGAATTCGTCTTGACGGCGCCACCAAAAGATGTTCCGCTTGACGGTGAGTACATCATCTTCCTGGGTTCGGACCCGGACAGTAGGATACCAAGTTTCGCGATGATGGGGATTCTCGGGGTTTTCCCGATCGACGCCTCGACCGGCAACGTTTCGCGGTATTGCATCGATGGCGCTACCGGAACTCTCGTCACGAAAGTGGTCGCCACCAGTGTCGATGCCTTCGTCGCGGCGATCTCGCGTCCTCTCGGCCGGCCGAGCAAGTAGCGGCGCCTATCAGCAGCGCGGCGTAGGAGGACGTCCGTGGCCGAGGGTGGCGCGACACCGCCGCCACACCGCCCGCGCCGGTCCGGTTCGCGACCGCCCCACCTTCGTCGAGTCGCCGATTAGGGGGAGCCGTCCCCCGCTGATACCCTGAGGCGTTGCCGTGAGAACGGCCGCGGATTCGAGAGAGCCCCGGTGGACCTGCCCGGGAGCGCCGCGCAACGACACCACGAAAGAGAGCCGACGCATGCCCCTGGATGCCGACGTCAAGAAGACCATCATGGCCGAGTACGCCACCGTCGAGGGCGACACCGGCTCCCCCGAGGTGCAGATCGCGCTGCTCACGCAGCGGATCAAGGACCTGACCGAGCACGCCCGCGAGCACAAGCACGACCACCACAGCCGTCGTGGCCTGCTGCTGCTCGTCGGCCGCCGCCGCCGCCTCCTGCGTTACCTGGAGAGCGTCGACATCGAGCGCTACCGTGCGCTGATCAAGCGGCTCGGCCTGCGTCGTTGACCCCGTGACTCGAGAAGCGGTCCTGCTCCCAGGACCGCTTCTTCGCATGTCCGACAACCGAATATCGAGCACCACCCCCACGGGCCACAACGACGATGCGCCCGGGGACGATCAGAAGAAATGGAGGGCCCATGGAGGGTCCAGAGATCACCTTCGCCGAGGCTGTCATCGACAACGGCCGCTTCGGCACCCGCACCGTCCGGTTCGAGACCGGACGACTCGCCCGGCAGGCGGGCGGCTCGGTCGCCGCCTACCTCGACGGCGAGACCATGCTCCTGGCGACGACCACCGCGAGTGGCACGCCCAAGGAGCAGTTCGACTTCTTCCCACTCACGGTCGACGTCGAGGAGCGGATGTATGCCGTCGGCCGCATCCCCGGCAGCTTCTTCCGTCGTGAGGGCCGACCCTCGACCGAGGCGATCCTCACCTGCCGCCTCATCGACCGGCCGCTGCGGCCGTCCTTCGCCAAGGGCCTGCGCAACGAGGTCCAGGTCGTCATCACCGTGCTGTCGCTCAACCCCGACCACCAGTACGACGTCGTCGCGATCAACGCGGCGAGCGCCGCCACCCAGATCTCGGGGCTGCCGTTCAGTGGTCCGATCGGCGGCGTGCGGGTCGCCCTCATCGACGGGCAGTGGGTCGCCTTCCCGAATTACTCCGACGCCGAGCACTCGACCTTCGACATGGTCGTCGCCGGGCGCGTCGTGGGCGACGACGTCGCGATCATGATGGTCGAGGCCGAGGCCACCGACGCGACCTGGAACCTCGTCACCAACGAGGGCCGGCAGGCGCCGACCGAGGAGGTCGTCGCGCAGGGCCTCGAGGCCGCGAAGACGTTCATCCGGACCCTGTGCGAGGCCCAGAGCGACCTCGCCACCAAGGCCGCCAAGCCGGTCGAGGAGTTCCCGCGCTTCCTGGACTACCAGGACGATGTGTATGCCGCGGTCGAGGCCGCCGCGTCCCGCGACGGCAAGCTCGCCCAGATCCTCACGATCGCGGGCAAGCAGGAACGCGAGGACGCGCTCAACGAGCTGAAGTCGGCGATCCACCTCGAGCTCGTCGGTGACTCCGACGGGGCGTCCGAGGGCCGGGTCGGCCCGTTCGCCGGCCGCCAGAAGGAGGTCAGCGCGGCATACCGCTCGGTGCAGAAGACGCTCGTCCGCGAGCGGATCCTGCGCGACAAGGTCCGCATCGACGGGCGTGGGCTCGCCGACATCCGGGCGCTCTCGGCCGAGGTCGAGGTGCTTCCGCGGGTGCACGGGTCGGCGCTGTTCGAGCGCGGCGAGACCCAGATCATGGGCGTGACGACGCTCAACATGCTCCGGATGGAGCAGCAGATCGACACCCTGTCGCCGGTGAGCCGCAAGCGCTACATGCACAACTACAACTTCCCGCCCTACAGCACCGGCGAGACCGGCCGCGTCGGGTCGCCGAAGCGGCGCGAGATCGGTCACGGGGCGCTCGCCGAGCGGGCCCTCATGCCGGTGCTGCCGACGCGCGAGGAGTTCCCCTACGCCATCCGCCAGGTGTCCGAGGCGCTCGGGTCCAATGGCTCGACGTCGATGGGTTCGGTCTGTGCGTCCACCCTGTCGCTGCTCAACGCCGGTGTGCCGCTGCGCGCCCCGGTCGCCGGGATCGCGATGGGCCTGGTCTCCGCGGAGGTCGACGGCCAGATGTCGTATGCCGCACTCACCGACATCCTCGGCGCCGAGGACGCCTTCGGCGACATGGACTTCAAGGTGGCCGGGACGAAGGACTTCGTCACCGCGATCCAGCTCGACACCAAGCTCGACGGGATTCCCGCGGACGTCCTCGCCGGTGCGCTGACCCAGGCGCGCGACGCCCGGCTGCACATCCTCGACGTCATGGCCGAGGCGATCGACGGGCCGGACGAGATGTCCCCGTTCGCGCCGCGCGTGATCTCGGTCAAGGTCCCGGTCGACAAGATCGGTGAGGTCATCGGGCCCAAGGGCAAGATGATCAACCAGATCCAGGAGGACACCGGCGCCGACATCTCGATCGAGGACGACGGCACGGTCTACATCGGCGCGACTGACGGGCCCTCAGCCGAGGCCGCGCGCGCGGCGATCAACGCGATCGCCAACCCGCAGATGCCCGAGATCGGCGAGCGCTTCCTCGGGACGGTGGTCAAGACGACGACCTTCGGGGCGTTCGTCTCGCTGCTGCCCGGCAAGGACGGCCTGCTGCACATCTCCGAGGTGCGCAAGCTCGTCGGCGGCAGGCGAATCGACGCGGTTGAGGACGTGCTGTCGGTGGGCCAGAAGGTCCAGGTCGAGCTCAAGGAGATCGACCCGCGCGGCAAGCTCTCCCTCGCCGCCGTCCTGCCGGAGGGCACCGAGGCCCCTGCCGGTGAGGCGGCCGAGGGTGGCGAGCCGGCTCCCGCGGGCGGCTCCGAGGGGCGCCCCGAGCGCACCGAGCGCGCGGAGGGTGAGCGGGGCGAGCGCCGCGAGCACTCCCGCAGCCGTCGCCGCCGCACGCACGACGCCGAGCGTCGCGAGGACTGACCGTGCCGACGTGACCAGTTCACGGGTCACAGCGTCACCGCCCAATGCCGGAGAGTCCTTCGCGCAACGGAAATCCTCCGTTGCGCGAAGGACTTTCCGTTGCCCGGCGGAAAGGCGGCGGGGTCAGAGCCAGCGGCGGACGCGGCGGAGGTAATCGGCATACGGCCGCCCGAAGGTGCGCAGGAGGTAGCGCTCCTCGTGCCGGACGACGAGGCGGAAGGTCGCCGACACGATGAACGGCGCCAGGACCAGCGGCCAGGCGGAGTCCAGGACGAGGCTCGCGCCGAGATAGGCGCGGATGTCGCCGAAATAGATCGGGTTGCGGGAGAAGCGATACGGGCCCGCAGCCACGAGCGCGGTCACCTGCGCCCACGGGATCACCGTGGTCCCGAGCCGCCGGAGCGTCAGCGCCGCCCACCCCATGAGCGCCACCCCGCCGACGACGAGACCCCACCCGAGCACCCGACCGGCGGCGCCCAGATGCAGCGACCTCGGCGCCGCCCGCTCGACCAGCCAGGTCAAACCGAACGGCACGGCATAGAGCAGCGGGGGAGGACCCGGACGGCGGCGCCACGCGGCATACGGACCATGCTCCCGTCGCTCCGCAGCAACGCCAGGGGAGCGATGTCGGTCCAGTTCTCGAGATAGGCCTCTGCCGGGTCGACGGCGAGCGATTCAGCCACGGACGACCCGCACCGACACGCGGTCCCCGACCGGGGCGAACCCGATCCGCCGATAGACGCCATTGCTCGTCGGGTTCGCGAGGTCGGTGAACAGGACGACCTCACTGCCGCCGTCGCGGGCGACGGCCGACACGTGGGCGGTGACGGCGGCGGCATACCCGTGACCGCGCTGGTTCGACGGGGTATAGACCGGTCCGACCCGGACCACCCCGAACGCTGGCGGTCGGCCCGCGGCCAGCGCCACCGGCACCCCGGCCGCGTCGATCCACAGCCACGCGTGGTCCAGGCGCTGACGCTGTTCCTCGGTCTCGGCGGCGCGCCGCTCCGCCTCGTCCCCCGCCGGGGGCGGCAGAGCGTCCCCGACGTCGATGAGAAAGGCCCGCATCCAGTCGACGAGGAGATCGAGGTCGGCCTCGGTTGCCCGGCGGGCGTATCCGGGCACCCCGGACGGCGGCGTCAACGTGCCGAGGCGGTGCAGACGCAATTCACGCTCGACGCGGACTTCCCCGCCGGTGGCCGCCGCGACCCGTTCGGCGAAGGCCAATGCCGAATCCCGTTGGGCCTGAGCCCCGTCCGGGGTCTCGCCCGAGGCCAGCACCCGATCGGCGAGCTCCGCCGCGGTGGTCGGGGACAGGTCGTGGAGCGCCGGGGGGTACTTCCCGGTTCGCATGGCGAGACCGCGCACCCGTCCGTCGGTGTCGGCCGCGGTGGCGAACCACCCGCCCTGCAGGCGCTGGTCGCCCAGGCCCGCCGCAAGCTGCTGCGCCGCCGCCCCGATGACCGTCGTCCCGACCGGGTCCGCGGCGAGCACCGGCTCGGCGACGGCCAGGAAGGCGGCGGGATCGGCATACAGCACGAGCGTGGACACCTCATCACGGTATCCGCGGGTACCGCGCCAACGCAGCCGAATTCGCCGGGCGCGAGAGGATGTCTGCGAGCATGGCGCCATGACCCCCGACCAGGCCGCCCACCTGAGTGCCGAGAGCGCCGCGTATGCCGCGGTCCTGTCCCGCGCCGTCGCCGACCCGGCACTGCTCGACCGTCCGGTCGCCAGCTGCCCGGGCTGGACGCTCTATGACCTGACCGATCACCTCGGCTCCGTGCACCGCTGGGTCGTCACGGCGATCGACGAGGGACACGGCCGGGGCGCGTCCGATCCTGCGCCCCGCGACCCGGTGGCCCTGCGCGAGTGGTTCACCGAGGGAGTGCTCGTCCTCCGGGCGGCTCTCGACGGGGACCCGGACCGGCCCGCGTGGAGCTTCTCGCGAGAGCCCGGTCACGACCGGCTCGGCTTCTGGCAGCGCCGGCAGGCGCAGGAGAACCTCGTCCACCGGTGGGACGCGCAGGCGGCGGTCGGGACGCCGGAGACCGTCGACTCTGCCCTCGCCGCCGACGGGATCTCCGAGGTCATCGAGGTCTTCATCCCGCGGATGCGGGCGCGGGGGTTGCTCGGGGAGCTGCCGGACGGCATACGCCTCGAAGCGGTGGATACGGGCGGGGCGTGGGTGCTCGGGGACGATCCCGGCCACATCGTCGCGACGTTGCGCGGCCGTGCCGACCGCCTCCTGCTCCACCTCTGGAAGCGGGTCGATGAGACTGGCCTGACCTGGTCCGGCAACGCGGAAACGGGGCGGGCCGTCCTTGCTCAGGCGGTCACGGCCTGACGTCTCGACGGCCTGAACCGGCCTCTGCCGCGCAGAGCGCGGGACTCAGACGGGGCTGAACCCAGACGGGAGGCGGTGGGCGCTCAGCCCTGCGGGAGCCGCTGGTGGATGTCCTCGCTCATCCGGACCACGGCGAGATAGATCTCCAGCGTCATCCGTATGAAGGCGAGATAGACGAGCGCGATCACCGGCCCCAGCAGGAGCACCACGAGGCCCGACGCGGCGCTCTGAGCGAAGGAGGAGATGAGCAGGACGAACCAGGTCAGCCCGATCAGCGCTGTCGCGAGGATATAGACGAAGCGGATGATCATCGGGGTGATGAACCGCGAGAACGAGAAGTCGAACAGCGCGGCGAAGAACCCTTGTCCCGGAAGGTGACTCGTCCCGGTGGGCGAGGTCGGCGGGGGATAAGGGTTCGGGCCTGCGCCGGATCCGGGAGGCGTGGGCGGCTGGGTCGACATGCTGGCTCCTCGGCGAAATCGGTTGTCCCCACACGCTACCCGGGGCCCACGCCAGCCCGGGGGGAGGTTGTGCGCGTGTCTCGCGCCTGCGGTCGCACTGACGTCAGGGTCGCGGATACGGAAGAATCGGCTCATGACGTCCTCGACCGTCCCGATCCGCGTCGCCGTCATCGGTGCCGCGGGGCGCATGGGTTCGACCGTATGCCGCGCAGTCACCGCCGCCCCCGACCTCGAGTTGGTCGGGACCTACGACGTCGGCGACGACCTCGGTGATCTCGGCGGCGCCGATGTCGCCGTCGAGTTCGCCCTCCCGGCCGTCTCCCTCGCCAATGTCGCGGCCTGCGTCGAGCGCGGCGTCGACGTGGTAGTCGGCACCACAGGATGGGACACGGCCCGCCTCGACAGCCTGCGCGCCACCCTCGACGCCCACCCGGGCGTCGGCGTTCTCATCGCCCCGAACTTCGCCATCGGCGCCATCCTCATGATGCGTTTCGCCCAGCAGGCCGCTCGCTTCTATGAATCCGTCGAAATCGTCGAACTCCACCACCCCGACAAGGTCGACGCCCCGTCGGGCACCGCCGCCCGCACCGCCGACCTGATCGCCGCAGCCCGGGCCGAGGCCGGCCTCGGCGGCGTCCCGGACGCCACCGCCCAAGACCCGACGGGTGCGCGCGGGGGCCGGCAGAGCGGCATACCGGTTCACGCGGTGCGGCTGCGCGGGCTCGTCGCCCACCAGGAAGTGCTCTTCGGGTCGGCCGGGGAGACGCTGACCATCCGGCACGACTCCTTCGACCGGGAGTCCTTCATGCCCGGGGTGCTCGCGGGCGTCCGAGCGATCGGGTCCCACCCCGGGCTGACCGTCGGCCTCGACCACCTCCTCGGGCTGGATTGACGTGCCCGCCGCGCAGCCTCCGTCGGTCCTCGTCGATGTGGCGTCCGCGGCGCGGCGCGTCGTCGTCCTGTCCGGAGCGGGGATGTCGGCGGAGAGTGGTCTGGCGACCTTCCGCGATCCTCAGACCGGTCTCTGGGAGCGTTTCCGACCCGAAGACCTCGCCACTCCGGCCGCCTGGGACGCCGATCCCGCGCTCGTCTGGGCGTGGTACCTCTGGCGCTTCGAGCGCACGCACGATGTGACCCCCAACGCCGGTCATGCGGCGATCGCCGCGTGGGAGGGCCTCGACCTCGCCACCGTCACTGTCGTCACTCAGAACGTCGACGACCTGCACGAACGTGCGGGAAGCCGGGCCGTCCACCATCTCCACGGGTCGATCAGCGCCTTCCGGTGCAGCGAGTGTGACCACCCGTTCCCCGACCCGATCCTCGCCCCACCTCAGCCGGTCGAACGTATCCCCCCGCCCGCCTGCCCCGCGTGCTTCGGGCTGGTCCGGCCGGGTGTCGTCTGGTTCGGCGAGAGCCTGCCGCCGCAGCCCTGGGAGGAGGCGGTTGTCGCCTGCGAGAACGCCGAACTCGTCCTCGTCGTCGGCACGTCGGGACTGGTCTATCCCGCGGCCGGCCTGCCCGCGGTGGCCCGGGCGAGTGGAGCCTTCGTCGCCGAGGTCAACCCCCGATCGACCGATATCTCGGACTTGGCCCACCTGTGCTGGCGAGAGTCGGCCGCGCGCGCGATTCCCGCGCTGGTCGAAGCGATCACCGCGCTCGAGTGAACCGGCGGGTCCTCGGTCGAGGCGGTATGCCGGACACGAGCCCAACCGCTGCGGCTGCGGGTCAGGACCAGCCGGCATACCGCAGCAATGCGGCGGCCGAGGCCGCACCGAACACGACGACGAGGAAGTTCGCCCTCAGGATCAACAGGACGACGGCGACGCCGACGGCGGCGAGCCGGGCGTCGATCGCGAGATGTCCAGACGCTCCGCCGAAGGTCTGCGTCACGATCAAGCCGGCCAGGAGCGCCGCCGGCAGGAGCCGGGTGATCCGGGAGATCCGGGGGCCCTCGAGCCACGCCGCGGGGACGATGAACCCAGCGAGCTTGGTCAGATAGGCGAGCACGCACGAGAGCAGCACGGTGGTCCACAGCGTCATGGCACCGGATCCGATCCGGGGAACCCGTCCTCGACGGACGGCAGTTCGTGCCGGCCCGGCCCCACCCAGCCCACGACGACCGCGGCGAACGCGGCGAGGATGACCGGGATCCCGGCCGGCACCAGCGGAAGCGTGACCAGCGCGATGAACGCGGCGAGGACCGCGGTCGCCCGGCCGTCCCCGGTCCGCAACCGCGGCCAGAGCAGCGCGCAGAAGGCAGCGGCCGCAGCGGCGTCGAGGCCCCACGTCTGGGGTTTGCCGAGGGCGTTGCCGACGATGGCCCCGACCAGGGTCATCAGGTTCCACCCGATGAAGACCGCGATCCCGGTGACCCAGAAACCGAGTCGCTGCGCCGGTGGCTCCTCCTGCGCGATGCCGACTGCCGTCGACTCGTCGATTGTCAGGTGAGCGGCGAGCAGACGCCGCGGCCCGGGCAGGGCGATGAACCGCGCCACCTGCAGGCCATAGAGCCCGTTGCGAATGCCGAGCAGTGTCGACGTCGCGATCGCCGACACGGCGGACCCGCCGGCGCCGAGGATGCCGACCACGGCGAACTGCGACCCGCCCGAGAAAAGCAGGGCCGACAGTGCCTGGGTCTGGAGGATGGACAGGCCCGAGGCGACGGACAGAGCGCCGAAGCTCACGCCATACATCCCCGTGGCGATGCCGACCGACAGGCCCTGGCTGCGGACGGCCCGGCGGCGCTGCTCGGTGAGCGGGGCTTCGGGCGCCGCGCTCACGTCGTGTCCTCCGCCTCATCCAAGGTCGCGATCATCCGGATCTCGCGCAGCGTGTCTCCCTCAGGGGAGACGACCCGGTCGCGATAGGCGCTGTCCGGCCACATCCCTGCCCCGAGGAGGAAGGCTCGCGTCTCCTCGGCGTCGGCCGGCAGCCACGCGGTGACCAGGTCCGCGCCGTGGGCGCGCAGGTCGTCGACGACCGCGTTGAGGAGGCGGGAGCCGTGGCCTTGGCGGCGGGCGAGAGGATGCACGGCGAGGACGGTGACCTCACCGGCCGCCTGTCCGGTGTCGGGATCCTGACTCGGGCCGTATGCCGCCAACCCCACCACCTGTGCTCCGGCCAGCGCGACGAGGAGACGGTGCACACCCTCGGGTGGTGATTCGAGGGCGGCCTTCCACGCTTTGGCGAAGGCGCGAGGATCGAAGGCGGCGCTGACCTCGGGAGGGAGGTGGGCGGCATACGTGTCGATCCAGACCTGGGCCTGGACCTGTCCGATGGCCGGCGCGTCCGTCACGCGGGCGGGACGGACGCTCGCGTCCGCCAGGGGAGCCTCGTCGTGGTCGTGCATCAGCGGCCCGCGAAGTGTGGGAGCCGACGCTCGCGGAAGGCGGAGCGCCCCTCACGGAGATCTTCGCTCGCCCATGCGCGGGCGAATGCGGCGTCATAGCGCGCCACCTCGAGCGGGCCGTCGCAGTCGAAGCCGAGCTTCGTCCCCTCCTGGCTCAACGGCGCGAGCGCGACCGCAGTCGTGGCAAGCTCGGTCGCCACCGCGAGATCGCCGCGGGCCTGGGCGAAACCGAGTCGCCACGCGTCGTCGGCGGTGAGGACCGTCGCGGTCAGCGCCATGAGCCGGGCGGCCCCCTCGCCCCAGAACCGGCGCACCCGGTCGAGGGTCCAGTAGTCGACCATGAGCCCGAGTTTGGCGACCGGGACCGCGAACCGGGCATCGTCGGCGACGACCCGAAGGTCACAGGCGATCGCGAGCTGCATGCCGAGCCCCATGCACGAGCCCGAGATGGCCGCGACCGTGACGATCGGCAGGGACGCGAGCCGGTCGAGCACGCCGGAGAGGTGCTGCGTGAAGGCGACGTCCTCGAGTTCGGTCAGGTCGGCGCCGGCGCAGAAGTGCCCCTCGGCCCCGGTCAGGACGAGCGCCCGGACCCGTGGAGCCACGGCCGTGATCGCCCCGTCGAGTTCACCGAGCAGAGCCTCGTTGAGCGCATTGCGCCGCTCGGGCCGGGCGATGGTGATCGTGGCGATGTGGCCCGCAAGGTCGGTGTGGATGGGCATGGTCGGAGACTACCTGCGCTCACGACACGCATCCGCTCCTCGCCGGCGGATGGCATCCCTGGCGTGGGTGATCCATCTCGCGCGGCCATCTGGCCGCCTTTTCGAGACGGCATAAGGCGCGGTTGCCGCGGTGATCAGCCGGCATGACCGGATCGGCCGTAGGTGACGACGTCGTAGCCCGATCCGTAAGCCCGATCGCTCTCGTGCCACACGTCCTGATCCCAGTCGGGAAAGAAGGCGTCGCCCTCCGGTTCCCCAGGGACGAGGGTGAGGATCATTCGGTCCGCCATGGCGATCGCCTCGGCATAAATCTGGCCGCCACCGGCCACGAAGACCTCCTCGACCGGGCCGGCCAAGGCCAGCGCCTCCGCCAGGCCGGGCGCGGTCTCCACGCCGGGAGCCCCCCACCCGGGGTCGCGGGTCACGACGATCGTGCGCCGACCCGGCAGGGCCCGCCCGATCGAGTCGAAGGTGACCCGCCCCATGATCAGGACGTGACCCATCGTCGTCGCCTTGAACCGGGCCTGTTCCCCGGGCAGTCGCCAGGGGATCTCGCCGCGATCGCCGATGACGTGATTGCGGGCGAGCGCCGCGATCAGGGTCACCCGTGTCATACGGCGATCGGAGCCTTGATCGAGGGGTGCGCGTGGTAGCCGACCAATTCGATGTCGCCGATGTCATAGGCGTCGAGGGACGCGCGCGGGGTGAGCCGCAGCGTGGGCAGTGGCATCGGCTCGCGGGTCAGCTGCTCGCGCGCCTGGTCGATGTGGTTGCGATAGAGATGCGCGTCTCCCAGAGTGTGGACGAAGTCACCCACCCCGAGACCGGTCTGCTGCGCGACGAGGTGGGTGAGCAGGGCATACGAGGCGATATTGAACGGCACCCCGAGGAAGACGTCGGCGGAGCGCTGATAGAGCTGGCAGGACAGGCGCCCGTCGGCGACGTGGAACTGGAACAACGCGTGGCAGGGGGGCAGCGCCATCCGGTCGACGTCGGCGACATTCCACGCCGAGACCAGGTGCCGACGGCTGAACGGGTCGGCCCGGATCGCCTCGACGACCTGGGCGATCTGGTCGATGTGCCGCCCGTCGGGCGTCGGCCAGCTGCGCCACTGATAGCCATAGACCGGCCCGAGGTCGCCGTCCTCGTCCGCCCACTCGTCCCAGATCGTGATGCCGCGCTCCTGCAGCCACCGGACGTTGGTGTCACCGCGGAGGAACCACAGCAACTCGCCGATGATCGAGCGCAGATGCAGTCGCTTCGTCGTGAGCACGGGGAAGCCCACGGCCAGGTCGAAGCGCATCTGGTGACCGAAGACCCCGATCGTGCCGGTCCCGGTGCGGTCGTCGCGTGGCGTCCCCTCGTCGAGAATGCGGGTCATGAGGTCGAGGTACGGCTGCATGAGTGCGACGCTAACAGGCACCCCCGACAGGCCCGGAGCCCGGCAGGCGGCGCCGCACGCCGGACGCGTCCCGGTTTGTGGGCAGACACCGGACTACCCTGAAACGTATGCCGCACACCTCACCCTTCGGCCGCGTCCTGACGGCGATGGTCTCGCCCATGCTCCCGGACGGCTCCCTCGACAAGGAGAGCGCGGTCGCCCTGGCTCGGCACCTCGTTCGGCTCGGCCACGACGGCATCGTCGTCAACGGGACCACCGGTGAGTCACCGACTCTGAGCGCCGACGAGAGCATCGAGATGGTCGGCCTCGTCGCGGACGCGGTCGGTGACGACATCGTCGTGGTCGCCGGGGTCGGATCCAATGCGACCGCGCACAGCGTCGAGATGGCGGCACGGGCGAAGGACGCCGGCGCCGCGGCTCTGCTGCTCGTCTCCCCCTACTACAACAAGCCGACCCAAACCGGCCTGATCGCCCACTGCCGCGCCGTCGCCGACAGCACCGACCTCCCGATCATGCTCTATGACATTCCGGGCCGGACCGGCGTCCCGTTCGCCAGTGACACCCTCATCACCCTCGCCGATCACCCCAACATCCAGGCCGTCAAGGACGCCAAGGGCGATCTGTGGGCGTCGACCCAGGTGATGGCTGCCACCGACCTGCTGTGGTTCTCCGGTGCCGACGAGGTCAACCTCGCCCACCTCGCCCAGGGCGCGACGGGGGTCGTCAGCGTCGTCGGTCACCTCGCCGGCGCGCGGTATGCCGAGATGGTCGCCGCCGTCGACGCCGGCGACCTCGTGACGGCCCGCCGGATCCACACCGCCCTCATTCCGCTCGTCGAGGCGATCATGACCACCAGTCAGGGCGCGATCATGGCCAAGGCCGCCCTCGTCGAGCAGGGCATCATCGCGCACGCGACGGTCCGGCTGCCTTATGTCGAGTCCCCACCCGCGCACCTCGAGAAGCTGCGGGCGGCGCTCGCGGGAGCCGACCTGTCGTGATCCACCCGCACCCCGAACTCGGACCGGTCCCGCCGCTGCGAGACGGAGCGGTGCGGGTGACACCGCTCGGCGGCCTCGGCGAGGTCGGTCGCAATATGACGGTGGTCGAGCACGGCGGCCAGTTGCTCATCATCGACTGCGGCGTCCTCTTCCCCGACGAGCACCACCCGGGCATCGACCTGATCCTGCCCGACTTCGACTCGATCGCCGACCGGCTCGACGCGATCCAGGCCGTCGTCCTCACCCACGGGCACGAGGACCACATCGGCGCGGTGCCCTATCTCCTGCGGCTCAAGCCCGACATCCCGCTCGTCGGCAGCCAACTGACGCTCGCCCTCGTCGAGGCGAAGCTGAAGGAGCACCGGATCACGCCTTATACCCTCGCGGTCCGCGAGGGGCAGCGCGAGCGGCTCGGGGTGTTCGACTGCGAGTTCGTCGCCGTCAACCACTCCATCCCCGACGCGCTCGCCGTGGCGGTCAGGACGCCGGGCGGGACCCTGCTGCATACGGGCGATTTCAAGATGGATCAGCTGCCGCTGGACGGGCGGTTGACCGACCTGCGCGCGTTCGCACGGCTGGGTGAGGAGGGGGTCGATCTGCTGCTCACCGACTCCACGAATGCCGAGGTGCCCGGCTTCGTCACGGCGGAACGCGAGATCTCCTCAGCGATCGACAAGGTGTTCCGGCACGCGGAGAGGCGGATCATCGTCGCCTGCTTCGCCTCCCACGTCCATCGGGTCCAGCAGGTGCTCGACGCGGCGGCCAAGGCCGGCCGCAAGGTCGCGATGATCGGACGGTCGATGGTGCGCAATATGGGGATCGCCGCCGACCTCGGCTATCTCCATGTCCCCGACGGCGTCCTCGTCGACGCCAAGAGGCTCGGCGACCTGCCCGACGACAAGGTCGTGCTCATCTGCACCGGCTCCCAGGGCGAACCGATGGCTGCCCTGTCGCGTATGGCGAACCGCGAGCACCAGATCGAGGTCGGGCCGCGCGACACGGTGCTGCTCGCCTCCTCGCTCATCCCCGGCAACGAGAACGCCGTCTATCGCGTCATCAACGGGCTCATGCGGCTCGGTGCGGACGTCGTCCACAAGGGCAACGCCCGCGTGCACGTGTCCGGGCACGCGGCGGCGGGAGAACTGCTCTATCTCTACAACATCGTCAAGCCGCGCAATGTCCTGCCGGTCCACGGGGAGTGGCGCCATCTCGTCGCCAACGGGAAGCTCGCCGTCGCCACCGGAGTGGCTCCCGAGTCCGTCGTCGTCGTCGAGGACGGGGTCGCGGTCGACCTGCGACGGGGCCGGGTGCGGGTCGCCGGCACCGTCCCGTGCGGCTACGTCTACGTCGACGGGACGTCGGTCGGGGGCGCCGACGAGGCCCTGCTCAAGGACCGGCGGATCCTGCGGGACGAGGGGTTCATCTCGATCTTCGTCGTCGTCGACTCCGTCAGTGGCAAGGTCATCGCCGGACCCGAGATCACGGCACGCGGGTTCGCCGAGGACGCCGAGATCTTCGCCGACATCCGGCCGCAGCTGGAGAAGGTGCTGGACGAGGCGACCGGTTCCGGTGTCCGCGACACCTATGAGTTGCAGCAGGTCATCCGGCGTGCCGTCGGCAGCTGGGCGGGCCGCAGGATCCGGCGCCGCCCGATGATCATCCCGACGGTCGTCGAGGCCTGAGGCTCCAGCAGGTCGAGCGTGGCCCGCGCTCGAGTCGCCGGAAGGGCTGTCGTTGCGCGTGTGACGCGCGGGATCGGTGAGACGGTCGCGTAGCCTGAGCTCATGGCGACCCGTCCCTCCGCTCCCGCGCGCGCGAGCGCGCGCACTCCCGCTCGTGGCGGGCCGAGCCGTCCGGCCGCAGGAGCCCGGAAGTCCCCGGCCCGGCCGCCCGCCCGCAGTGGGTCCACCGCCTCCGCTCGTCGCGGCTCGGTCCTCGGTGGGGCGCTGCGTGGCGCCGGGCGCCTATTGAGTGGCATGGCGCGTGTGGTCGGGTCCGGCGTCCGACGGGTCAGCGGGGTCGACCTCGAGCCCGAGCACCGGCGCGACGGCATCGGGCTGCTCCTCATCGCCCTCGCCGTGATCGTCGCCGTCCGCGAGTGGTGGGGTCTCGACGGCGTTGTCGGAGACGGCATCCATGCCGTCGCAGCCGGAACCTTCGGGCTCGTCGCCCTCGCCCTCCCGCTCGTCTTCCTCGCTCTCGGCGTCCGGGTCATCCGGGCCAGGTCGGCCGGCCCCGCGGACACCCGGCTCGCCGTGGGCCTGTCCTTCCTGACCGCGGCCACGTGCGGCCTCGTCCACATCTCCAAGGGCATCCCCACGCCGCAGAAGGGCGCCGACGGCCTGCGTGGCGCCGGCGGGATCATCGGCTTCCTCGCCTCGAGCCCCTTGACCAGCGGCGTGGGGGTGTATGCCGCGACCGCCCTGCTCATTCTCGCCGCCTTCTTCGCCGTGCTCGTCCTCACCGCGACGCCGGTCAACCGGATTCCCGCGCGGGCCCGGCAGGTGCGCGATCTCGTCCTGCGCCATCCCCATCACGACGGCGACTCGCCGGCCCCGGCGACCCCGGAGGCCGCGGCCCGCGCCGCCCGCGAGGATGACTCCCCGACGCGGACGAGGCGACTGCCCACGGGGGGCGAGGTCGACAGCTACGAGGGGGACACGGCATACGACCAGGCGGCGCTGGTGGACAAGCCCGGGCGCCGGCGTCGCCGGCCCCCCAGACCCGAGAGCGCGGACGTGCCGCCCGCAGGCGTCGCAGCGCCTGGGGTCGTCCGCCCTGCGGACCCGAGCCCCGCGCCGGTCACGGACGAGCCCAAGGCGCCATTGCCGCCGCCGCCGACGCACCCGATCGGTCGGACAGCGCAGCAACTCTCCCTCGACGGGGAGATCACCTACACCCTGCCGGCGGCGGCCATCCTCAAGGAGGGCACCCGGCCCAAGGCCCGCTCGAGCGCCAACGACCTCGTCGTCGCCGCCCTCACCGGTGTCCTCGACGAGTTCGGGATCGACGCGCAGGTCACGGGGTTCACCCGTGGCCCGACGGTCACCCGCTACGAGGTCGAGCTCGGGCCCGGGGTCAAGGTCGAACGCGTCACGTCGATGTCCAAGAACATCGCGTATGCCGTGGCCTCCGCCGACGTCCGCATCCTCAGTCCCATCCCGGGCAAGTCGGCGATCGGGATCGAGATCCCCAACGCGGACAAGGAGATCGTCTCGCTCGGCGACGTCCTGCGCAGCAACGCCGCGCACAACACGACCCACCCGATGACGATGGGAGTCGGCAAGGACGTCGAGGGCGGCTATGTCGTCGCCAACCTCGCGAAGATGCCGCACCTGCTCGTCGCGGGGGCGACCGGTGCCGGCAAGTCGAGCTTCGTCAACTCGATGATCGTCTCGATCCTCATGCGCGCGACCCCCGATGAGGTGCGCATGGTCCTGGTGGACCCGAAGCGGGTGGAGCTCACGGCATACGACGGGATCCCGCACCTGATCACGCCGATCATCACCAACCCCAAGAAGGCGGCGGAGGCGCTGCAGTGGGTGGTGCGGGAGATGGACGTCCGCTACGACGACCTCGCGGCGTTCGGGTTCAAGCATGTCGACGACTTCAACAAGGCCGTCCGGTCGGGGGCGGCCAAGCCGCTTCCCGGGTCGGAGCGGACGCTCGAGCCCTATCCGTATCTGCTCGTCATCGTCGACGAACTCGCCGACCTCATGATGGTCGCGCCGCGGGACGTCGAGGACTCGATTGTCCGGATCACGCAGCTGGCGCGGGCGGCGGGCATCCACCTCGTGCTCGCGACGCAGCGGCCCTCCGTCGACGTCGTCACCGGCCTGATCAAGGCGAATGTCCCGTCACGGATGGCGTTCGCGACGTCGTCCCTGGCCGACAGCCGGGTCGTGCTGGACCAGCCGGGCGCGGAGAAGCTCCTCGGGCAGGGGGACGCGCTCTTCCTGCCGATGGGGTCGAGCAAACCGATGCGGGTCCAGGGGGCCTGGGTCACCGAGTCGGAGATCCACGCGGTCGTCGCCCATGTCAAGGAGCAGTCGACGCCGAGCTATCGCGAGGACGTCGCGGTCGAGACCGCCAGGAAGCAGTTGGACGAGGAGATCGGCGACGACCTCGACCTCCTGCTCCAGGCCGCGGAGTTGGTCGTGACGACCCAGTTCGGGTCGACGTCGATGCTGCAGCGCAAGCTGCGCGTGGGCTTCGCCAAGGCCGGGCGGCTGATGGACCTGCTGGAGTCGCGCGGTGTGGTGGGGCCGTCGGAAGGCTCGAAGGCGCGGGATGTCCTGGTGCGTCCGGACGACCTGGCGGCGACGCTGGCGGTCATGCGCGGGGAGGAGCCACCGGCCACCGACTATGCCGGCGACGAGGACGAGGACGGCGAGGACGCCTGGCAGCTCACGGGGCGCGAGCCGATGCGCGGGTGAGCGTGGGACTGCGCGGCCGGAGTCCGAAGGCTCGCTGGGCGAGCCGTCAGACGGGTGCGAGGCCCGATGTCGTGGGCGCGACGAGCCCGGCCTCGACGCGCGTGGCGACCAGTTCCTCGGAGATGTCGTCGAGGAACTCCGAGACCGCGTCCTGTCCGATGACCGGGCCCCCGGCGAGCAGTCCATCAGCCCCCAGAAGAACGGCCGAGGGCGTGGCGACCCCGAATGTGTGCATGATCTCCGCGCCTTCGTCCAGGAGATAGTCCATCCAGTCGGGGATGGCTTCTCGGTTCACGCCGTCATGGAAAACGGGGTGCACGGAGACCTCGGGGTTGCGCTCGATGAACGAGGGAAGCGCCTCCATCGTGCGCAGACAGGAGCCGCACCCGAGATTGAGGAAGACCAGGAGACGGGGCGCTGTCGCCGCGAGTTCGCGCAGGGTGATGGGGCGCTCGTCCGGCGTGCGAAGCCGACCGAAGGGGATCGGTTGGCGGACGTAGTCGAGCTCGCGGTCGAACGGCTCCGGCCTCGGGACCGGCGGGGGGGCGGGGACGGGGGCGGCGGTCGAGTGGGCGATGAGGCCGGTGGTCGCCACGGCGAGCGCGACGATGGCGAGCCAGCCCCACGCGTGGCGGTCGGCGTCGAGGAGGCGGGCGGCGATGCTGCGCGACTGCCGGACGGCGTCGGCGACGGCGAGCCCGGCGACGAGAGCGAGGAGGAGATTGCGCATGACGGTCAACCGGGTGATCGCGCCGAGCCCGAGCCTGCCGAAGCAGGAACAGCTGACCGGCTCGGCGAAGGTCAAGGCGCGGGCGACGACCGCGGTGTAGACGAGCATGAGCAGCAGGCCGATGCTCGCGACGAGGATGTATGCCGTGCCCGGCGTGACGAGGAGGGCGAGGGCGAGGAGGAGCTCGGCATACGGCAGAAGGAGCGGGCCGCGCAGTCGCGTGAGGAGGTCGGGCACCCGCAGCGAGCGGAAGGCGTCGGCGTTGGCCTCGGGCGACGCGAGCTTCGCGACGCCGCTCAGCGCGAGGACGGCGGCGAGCAGCAGGCCGGGGACGACGAGGGGAGACACCGCAGAAGTATAGGAGGGGCCCGGTCCAGGGCCCGGCGCGGCGAAACCGGGCGCCGCGACCCCCGGGCCCCGCCCAGGGACGGTGGGACCGGTGGGGCAGACGGCGGGGGAGGAGCTGCCGGACCGGGGAAGGGTCGGCCGGACGGGCGAACGGTCAGCCGGCGGCGGCCGCGTCGGCGGCGTCGAGGACGCGCAGGATGTTGCCGCTGGTGAGCTTGGCGAGGTCGGCTCCGGACCAGCCGCGGTCGGCGAGCGCGTCGAGGAGCCGCGGATACCCGGTCACATCCTCCAGCCCCACGGGCAGGTCGGCCGTTCCGTCGTAGTCGCCGCCGAGGCCGACGTGGTCGACGCCGGCGACCTCGCGGATGTGCTCGAGGTGGGCGACCACGTCGGCGATCGTCGCGTGGGGCGCGGGGTGGCGCGCGCGATAAGTCCGTCGGAACTCGCTCGTCGCGGCATGGTCGCGGACGTCGAGCCCCTCCGCGGTCGCGACCGCGCGGGCCTCCTCGTCCCAGGCGAGGACGGCGGGAGAGACGAACGCGGGGACGAAGGTCGCCATACAGACCCCGCCGAGCCCGGCGAGGCGGACGAGGGCGTCGTCGGGGACATTGCGCGGGTGATCGCAGACGGCACGGGCGCTGGAGTGGGAGAAGATCGGCGGTGCCGTGACGACGTCCATGGCCGCGTGCATCGTCGATGGCGCGACATGGCTGAGGTCGACGAGCATCCCGATCCGGTTCATCTCGCGGACCACCTCGCGGCCGAATTCACTGAGCCCACCCACGCGGGGCTCGTCTGTTGCCGCGTCGGCCCAGTCGGTGTTCTGGTTGTGGGTCAGGGTCAGATAGCGCACGCCGAGCCGGCGCAGCATCCGCAGCGTCCCGAGCGAGTTGTGGATGCAGTGGCCGCCCTCGGCGCCCAGCAGCGACGCGATCCGGCCGGTCGCCCAGGCGGCGCGCACGTCGGCGGCGGTGTCGGCGAAGGCGAGGCGGTCGGCATACCGACGGATGAGGGAGTGGACGGCGTCGATCTGTTCGAGCGTGGCGGTGACGGCGTCCACCGGGGCGAGGGTCGCGGGAACGAAAACCGACCAGAACTGCGCCCCGACGCCGCCCTCGCGCAGCCGTGGAAGGTCGGTGTGGGTGCGTATGCCGCGCACCCCCACGTCGAGCGCGTCGAAGTCGTATCCGGCGAGTTCGCGCAACTCCCACGGTAGGTCGTTGTGGCCGTCGAAGACCGGCGACCGGGCGAGGACCGCGGTGACGAGAGGGGAGCGCACGGCGGCCACGGTACGGCACGTGGGCAGCACGACGTCCGGCGTTGAGCGCGCAACTACAGTGGCCGTATGAGCGCGCCCCAGCCCAACCGCGTCGCCCTGGTGACGCTCGGGTGCACGCGCAACGAGGTCGACTCCGAGGAACTCGCGGGGCGGCTCGCGGCGGCCGGCTGGGAACTCGTCGACGACGCCGGACAGGCCGACGTCGCGCTCGTCAACACGTGCGGGTTCATCGAGGCGGCCAAGAAGGACTCGATCGACGCCCTCCTGGAGGCGAGCGAGCTCAAGGGCCACGGGCGGACGCAGGCGGTCGTCGCGGTCGGTTGTCTCGCGGAGCGTTATGGCGCGCAGCTCGCCGCCGAACTCCCCGAGGCCGACGCCGTCCTCGGTTTCGATGCGTATGCCGATCTCTCGGCTCATCTGCGCACCATCCTGTCCGGGGGACGGCCGGAGAGTCACCTTCCGCGCGACCGGCGCCGGCTGCTGCCGCTCACTCCGGCCCGGCGGCCTGGCGCGGTCTCGGGCGTCGCGGTGCCGGGGATGGGGGTGCCGGGCGCCGTGGGCGCTGCGGATGCCGTGGGGGCGGTCGGGCCGGCGAGTGGGCCGCCCGTGGTGCGGGCCCGCCTGGATGACCGGCCGTGGGCGCCGGTGAAGATCGCCAGCGGGTGTGACCGGCGGTGCGCGTTCTGCGCCATCCCGAGCTTCCGCGGGGCGTTCGTCTCGCGCGATCCCGACGAGGTCGTGCGGGAGGCACGCTGGCTCGCCGGGCAGGGCGTGCGGGAGGCCTTCCTCGTCAGCGAGAACTCCACCTCCTATGGCAAGGACCGCGGCGACCTCGCCGCGCTGGAGAAGCTGCTCCCGCGACTCGCGGCGATCGACGGGCTGGACTGGGTCCGCGTGTCCTATCTCCAGCCGGCGGAGATCCGGCCGGGCCTGCTCGAGGCGATGGCCGGGACGGCGGGGGTCGTCCCGTGGTTCGACGTGAGCTTCCAGCATGCGAGCGCGGGGGTGCTGCGGCGGATGCGACGGTTCGGGGGGACCAGCGACTTCCTCGGGCTCGTCGAGCGGATCCGGACCCTCACGCCGGAGGCGGGAATCCGCTCCAATGTCATCGTCGGGTTTCCCGGCGAGACCGAGGACGATGTGCGCGAGCTCGAGGCGTTCCTCGAGGAGGCGGCGCTCGACGTCGTCGGGGTGTTCGGCTACAGCGACGAGGACGGCACCGAAGGCGCGGCTCTGCCGGACAAGCTCGACGCGGACGCCGTCGCGGAGCGGGTCGCCCGGCTGACCGACCTGGTCGAGCAGCTCACCGCCGAGCGGGCGGCGCGCCGGATCGGCGAGGACGTCGAGATCCTCGTCGAGGAGATCGACGTCGAGGCGGGGATCGCCGTCGGGCGATCCGCCGTGCAGGGGCCGGACATCGACGGGCAGACCACGTTGCCGCTCGCGGCCGGCGTCGGCGTGGGGGCGCTCGTGCCGGCGCGCATCGTCGGGTCGGACGGTGTCGACCTGGAGGCCGTGCCTCGATGAGCACCGCCCCGGCCCGCCGGGTCTCCAACTGGAACCTGCCCAATGCCCTGACGGTGGGCCGGATCCTGCTCGTGCCCGTCTATGGGTGGCTGCTGCTGCGCGACGGCGGAACCGATCCGGTGTGGCGGTGGTGGGCGGCGAGCATATTCCTCGTCGCGATCGTCACGGACCGCATCGACGGGGACCTCGCGCGCGCATGGAACCTCATCACGAACTTCGGCAAGATCGCCGACCCGATCGCCGACAAGGCGTTGACGGGTATGGCGTTCGTCGGGCTCTCGATCATCGGCGACCTGCCGTGGTGGATCACCATCGTCGTCCTCGTCCGCGAATGGGGGATCACCCTGCTGCGGCTGGTCGTCATCCGGCACGGGGTCATCCCCGCGGGGCGGGGGGGCAAGCTCAAGACGACGCTGCAGTCGATCGGTCTCGGGCTGTTCAGCCTGCCCCTGTGGACCTTCCCGCTGGAGTCCGTATGGCGTGCCGTCACCTGGAGCGTCCTCATCGTCAGCGTCGTCGTCACCGTCGTCACCGGAATCGACTATGTCATCAAGGCGCTGACCCTCCGGCAGACGAGCCCGCGGGCGCAGATGAAGCGCGAGCGACGGGCGGCGCTCGCGGCGGCGAAAGCCGCGGAGCGCGCCCGCGAGGCGGCCGACCGGGCCCGCGAGGCAACGGCCCGGGCCCGGGAGGCGGTCGAGCGTGCCCGGGGGGTGGCCGGGGACCGGGCTCGCGAGGCGGCGGACCGGGCGCGCGAGGCGGCCGACCGGGCCCGCGAGGCGGCGGACCGGGCGCGCGATGCCGCGGACCGGGCGCGGGCCGTCCGACGAGCCGGACGAGCAGTCGCCGGGACCGGTGACGAGAGCGGTCCGGACGCGGGATCGGGGACGCCGGGCTCGGGCGCGGGGGCCGCGCGATGACCGCGGGTGGGCAGAGCAGCGCTGGGACGGTGCAGACGGCATACGTCCTCGCGGAAGGGGTCATCCGGGAGGCGGCCGCGCGCGGGGTGACCGTGGCGACCGCCGAGTCACTCACAGGTGGCCTCGTCGCAGCGGCACTGACCGGGGTGCCGGGCGCGTCGGCGGTGGTGCGCGGTGGTGTGGTCAGCTACGCGAGTGCGGTCAAGGCCGCGGTCCTCGGGGTGCCGGCTGACCTGCTCGCGGCCCGCGGGGCGGTCGACCCCGAGGTCGCCGTTGCCATGGCGTTCGGGGCGGCGCGCGTCGTCGGTGCGGATCTCGCGGTGGCGACCACCGGGGTCGCGGGCCCCGATGCGGCAGATGGCAAGCCGGTGGGCCGGGTCTATATCGCGACCAATGACCCGGTCGCGGTGCGGGAACTCGACCTGCCTGGGGACCGCGCGGCCATTCGGGCGGCCACGGTGGCCGCGGCCCTTGATCTCCTGGCTCAGGCGCTCGCGACACGCCCGGGATGAGGCCCGGCCCGGATCGCGACCGCTCGGGAATCTTCTCTCCATCGGAGCTGTTGGCGCCGACGCGACCGTGATCCCCCCCTCCTGCTGACGGGCGTCGGTGGGGCGGGGTAGCGTGTCTGTCGATCCACCGGTCACAAGGAGGCGCTCGATGCGAGGAGGCGTTCGATGATCCTGCTCCGCAGGGAACTCGGCGAAGCTCTGCGCGCTCGCCGCCTGGCCCAGGGTCGCACGCTGCGCCAGGTGTCCGCCGGTGCGGCGGTCTCGCTCGGCTATCTCAGCGAGATCGAACGCGGAGAAAAGGAAGCCTCTTCCGAACTCCTCGGATCGATCTGTCAGGCCCTCGACATCCCTCTGTCGCAATTGCTCGGTGATGTGTCGAGCCGAGTGGCCCTTGCGGAGTCCGTGGGCGAGGCCATCACGCTGCCGGTGGCGCCTGTGGGCGTCGTCGCGGCCGCCTGACACGCCCTCGAGACGGGTCGTCGCGCCGGCAGCCGGGGTGTGCGCGGCACATCGCCGCTTCATCTATCGACACCAGCGCACGTTCGGACATCCGCGCGATCTGCTCTGCTCGCGCTCGTCAGCGACGCGTGGAGCTGCCGCGCGGGGCGGAACCCAGCGGTCGTTGCGAACGTCCGTCGTCGGTGGGGGCGAGCCCGCCCTGGCAGTCCGGGCAATAGCTGAGGACGCGAACCCGCAGCGGCGGACCGATCGGGGCGAGCCGGAGTGTGGCTCCGCAGCGCAGGCAGGGCAGCCCGATCCGACCATGCACGGCCGTCGTCTCACCCCGGCGCGTGCGGCCGGTCGTCGACTGTATGCCGTTCGCCGCCGCCTGCTGCATCTGGCGCTGCGTGCGAGTCAGGAGCGCGCGCAGGCTGTCGGCAGTGGCGAGTGCGGGTGGCGACCATGGGGGGAGACGGGCGGCATACAACGCCTCGCTCGTCCAGAGCGTGCCGAGGCCCGCGAGGGTGCGCTGGTCGAGGAGGGCGGAGCCGAGCGTGGACGACGGAGAGTCGTGGATACGCGCGACGGCCCGGTCGAGGTCCCAGTCGGGCCCGAGGATGTCGGGCCCGAGGTGGCCGAGGTGGCGGTCCTCGTCGACGGTCGGCCATACCTCGACCAGACCGAGCCGCAACCCCAGCGCCGTCCACTTTGCCGTCGCCGCGACGGCGCGCAGCTGGTGATCGGCGAGTCGCCGACCCGTCACGGAGGCTGTCGACTCGATGCGCCAGGACCCCTCCATTTTGAGATGGGTGTGCACGGTCAGTCCGCGGTCGACCCGGTGGAGCAGGTGCTTGCCCCGGCTGATCACCTCGACCGTCGCGGCCGGCAGCAACTCCCGCCCGCCGAGGTCGCCCCAGCGCAGGTCCAGGGTGGTCAGGGGGTAGCCCGCGAGCGCCCGGTGGAGTCGGTCGGCGGTGCGTTTGACGGTGTCGCCTTCGGGGATCTCCTCACCGCCCGCCTGTCCGGCGCAGCCGAAGGCCGCGCGGGGTCATCAGGAACCCCGCGTCGGCCAGGGCCGCGGCCACGGGGTTGCCGGCGGTCAGGACGGACTCCCCGTCGGCCTTCTCGACGGTGAGCCGTCCGAGCGCGCCGTGGGAGACCGCCGTCGCCAGTGCGTTGGCGGCCGCCCGAAGCTCCGCCTCCGGCCGCTCCCACGACAGCAGTGTCCGGCCGCCGCGCTCGACATAGAGGACGAGGGCTCCGTCGAGGAGCACGACGAGCGCTCCGGCCTTGCGGCCGGGCAGGTGGCCTGACCCGGCACGCTCGGGCCAGGGGATCGCCGCGCCATAGGGATTCGCGGGGTCGGTCGCCGCGAGGACCAGGGCGCGGTCCCGTGGGGTTCCGCCCGGCTCGCCGCCCGGTGGGGCGGCCTGCGACCGCAGCCGGTCGATCGCCCCCGTCGTCGCGAATTGCGCCGCGCCGAGTGACTCGACGAAGTAGCCGCGCCGCACCCGGCCGCTGTCCTCCGCGGCAGCGAGGACACGATAGATCGCCGCGAAACCCCCGTCGGTCTCCTCGACGGCGGCGACTCCGCGGGTCACCACGCCATAGCGGTCGAGGAGGATCTCGGCATCGAGCAGTGCCCGCGCCGTGGGGTCGCGATCGAGCGGCGGGAGGGCGGACCAGCGACCGCCGACCGAGGGGGGAAGGGCGGTCGACGGCAGACGCCCGGCCGGTCTGCCGCCTCGCAGGCTCGCCAGTGATCCTCGCCGGCCGTAGCGGGTCGCCCGGGCGGGAATGGGGGCCCGCTTGTGCGCGCTTCGTCCCCCGGCGAGGAGGCCACGCACGGGAGCGAAGGTGTCCCCGGTGACGAGGCCGGCCCAGACAAGATCCCACAACGCTGTCGTGACCGTGGTCGTCGACTCCTCGGGAGCGAGGTCGGCGAGCGAGCGGAAGAAGTAGGCCCCGCCCCCGGCGAGCGAGTCGGCGAGACGTGACGCGACACCATCGTCAGGCTGACCGCTCGGTGGCTGCAGGGTCAGCGGCGCGGTCTCGGCGAGGTGAAGAGAGATCCACCCGTCGTCGCCGGGGAGAGGCCCGTGTCCCTGCCACACGACGTCGCCGGCCGAGAGGAGTTCGTCGAGGAGGGCCGGGGTGTAGTCGGCGATCCGGCTCGGCAGGACGAGGGTCTCGATGGCGCTGGCCGGGAGCACCGCCCCGCTGAGCTGCTCGATGGCGCGAAGCAGCCCGTCGGGGCCGCGCAGCTGACCGCCGAGACCCTGCCATTGCGGGAGAAACCGGGCGTAGTCGACCACATCGACCGGCTCGACCTCGGCTCGTAGCGCGGCCAGCGATCGCCGGCGCAGCAACCGAAGGACTTCGGCGTCGCAGAACTCCGTGCCGGTGCCGGTGGGCAGGAACTCGCCCTCGGCGAGTCGGCCACTGGCGACCAGCCGACGCAGCCCGTCGATGACGATCGCCGGGCCGAGACCGAGTTGGTGGGCCAGGTCTGCGGCGAGGAACGGACCGTGCGTGCGGGCATGGCGCGCCAGCAGATCCCCGAGTGGGTCCGGCACGGGGTCCAGGAAGCTCCCAGGCAACCCCACTGGCAGCGCGACCCCGAGCGCGTCCCGGAGGCGGGAGGCGTCGTCGGCCACGGCATACCGCTCGACACCGGAGATGCGGACGATGATGATCCGTCGGGCGGCGACCAGTGAGTCGAGGATCTGTCCGAGTGCGGCCGACACCCCGTCGGTCGCCCGCTCGGCGATGTCCGTCGTGGTGAGCGGCCCGAGCACCCGGACCAGATCGGTGACCTCGTCGGCATCACGGGCCCGGCGCTCGGGGGTCAGCCGCTGCAGGTCGGCGACGGTTCGCGCGATCGCCGCGGCGTCGAGCAGGTCACGCAGGGCCAGCCCCTCGCCCCGGCCGAGCAGCTCGGCCAGCAGGCTCGGGTCGAGGGTCAGTGCCGCCGCGCGGCGTTCGGCGAGGGGGGAGTCGCCTTCATAAAGGTATTGCGCGACATAGCCGAACAACAGCGACCGGGCGAACGGCGACGGCTGGGTGCTGACGACATCGACGGCGCCGATCTCGCGGGCCGCCACCGAGGCCATCAGCGCGCGCAGACCGGGAACGTCATAGACCTCCTGCACGCACTCCCGGACGGTCTCCAGAACGATGGGGAAGTCGGGATAACGGGCCGCGACCTGAAGCAGCTGCGACGCGCGTTGCCGCTGCTGCCACAGCGGCTGGCGCCGGTCGGGCCGGCGGCGGGGCAGCAACAGCGCTCGCGCCGCGCACTCGCGAAAGCGCGACGCGAACAGCGCCGATCCCGGCAGCTGGGTGGTCACGAGGTCGTCGATCTCGTCGGCGTCGAGGAAGACGAGCGCCGCGAGGTCGGCCCCCGCGTCGGCGCCGTCGTCGAACTCGATGTCGGGCAACCGGAAGACGATCCCGTCGTCGGCCGCCATGGCTTGGACTTCCACCCCGAAGCGCTCGCGCATCCGGGCTGCGACGCAGAGCGCCCATGGTGCATGGACGGGCATGCCGTATGGCGAGTGGACCGCGACCCGCCAGTCCCCGATCTCGTCGCGGAAGCGTTCGACGACGAGGGTCCGGTCGGAGGGAACGTGCCCGGTCGCCTCCCGCTGCTCGGCGACATAGGCGATGAGGTTGTCGGCCGCCCACGGGTCGAGTCCGGCGGCCGTCACGCGAGCCAGGGCTTCGGACGCGGAAGCGCCGGCGATCTCGCGCACGAACGCCCCCACCGCGCGCCCGAGTTCCGCTGGGCGTCCCTGGGTCTCCCCCTTCCAGAAGGGCAGCTTGCCCGGCTCGCCCGGGGCTGGGGTGACGAGGACCTGGTCGTGGGTGATCTCCTCGATCCGCCAACTCGACGTCCCCAGCGTGAAGACGTCGCCGACCCGAGACTCATACACCATCTCCTCGTCGAGTTCGCCCACGCGACGCCCCGCGCCGTCCCCGGCCAGGAAGACTCCGAACAGGCCCCGGTCGGGAATCGTCCCGCCGCTGGTCACGGCGAGGTGCTGGGCGCCGCGACGCGCCGTGATCGTGTCTGCGAGCCGGTCCCACACGATCCGTGGACGCAGCTCGGCGAAGTCCGTGCTCGGATAGCGCCCCGCGAGCATGTCGAGGACGGCGTCGAGCATGGACCGGCTGAGCGTGGAATAGGGTGCGCTGCGGCGGAGCAGGGCGAGGAGATCCGGCACGGACCACTCGTCGAGGGCGACCATGGCGACGATCTGCTGGGCGAGGACGTCCAGTGGGTTGGCGGGAACGTGCAGCGCCTCGATGCCGCCGGCCCGCATCCGCTCGACGACGACCGCGGTCTGGACCAGATCGCCGCGGTACTTGGGGAAGAACACCCCACGCGAGGTCGCCCCGACCTGGTGGCCCGCCCGGCCCACGCGTTGCAGCCCGCTGGCGACCGAGGGTGGCGACTCGACCTGGACGACGAGATCGACCGCGCCCATGTCGATGCCGAGCTCCAGGCTGCTCGTGGCGACCACGGCGGGCAGGCGCCCGGTCTTGAGTGCCTCCTCGATCTCGGCGCGCGACTCCTTGCTGACCGACCCGTGATGCGCACGCGCGAACACGGCGGGAGCGCCCGAGCTGCCACCGGCCTGCGCCATCAGCTCTGCTGGAGTCCGGGCCGGTCGCGGTCGCAGCACGTCCGCTGACACGCCAGCGGGATCGTCCAGCACGGCGACATCACCCGAGCGTCGCTCGTCCCAGATCTCGTTGAGTCGCGCCGTCAGCCGCTCCGCGAGGCGGCGCGAGTTGGCGAAGACGAGAGTCGAGCGGGCCTGCGAGGCGAGGTCGACGATCCGCTCCTCGACGTGCGGCCAGATCGAGCTGCGGCGCTCGGGGCCGGCTGCCGCGCCCGACAGGTCGCCGGTCGCCGAGCCGAGTTCGCCCATGTCGGCGACCGGGACGACCACCTCGAGATCCCATGCCTTGGCAGCCGCGGGCGCGACGATCTCGACGGGCCGGCCACCGCCGAGATAGCGCGCGACCTCCTCGATCGGGCGGACCGTCGCCGACAGCCCGATCCGCTGGGCGGGCCGGGGCAGGAGCGCATCGAGGCGGTCGAGGGTCACAGCCAGATGAGCGCCCCGCTTGGTCGCGGCCACGGCGTGGACCTCATCGAGGATGACCGTCTCGACTCCCCCGAGGGCCGCGCGCGCCGACGACGTCAGCAGGAGGAAGAGCGACTCCGGCGTCGTGATGAGGATGTCGCTCGGCCGCTTGGCGAACGCGCGTCGCTCCGCCGTGGGCGTGTCACCCGACCGCACGGCGACCGAGACCTCGGGCGCGGGCAGCCCCAGCCGCCGCGCCGCGTGCCCGATGCCGACCAGCGGCGCCCTCAGGTTGCGCTCCACGTCGACCGCCAGAGCCTTGAGGGGGGACACATAGAGGACCCGGCATCGGGTCAGTGCCGCGTCGGGCCCCGGCTCGCGGATGAGGCGATCGAGCGACCAGAGAAAGGCGGCGAGGGTCTTGCCGGACCCGGTCGGGGCGACCACCAGGGCGTCCCGGCCGGAGCTGATCGCCTCCCACGCGCCTGACTGAGCCGGCGTCGGCGCGACGAAGCTGCCCCGGAACCAACTCGCGGTGGCGGGGGAGAAGCGGTCGAGGACGTCGTCGGACATGGTGAGGTGAAGCCTGCCACGACCCGCCGACAACCCCCTCGCCCCCGGGCTCGGGCCGTGCTCAGCCGGCGGTGATCGTCTCCGGCGCGAGACGGGCGAGCCCGCGCCACAGCGGGGCGGCGAGCGACGCGGCATACGACTTGGACAGGTGCGATCCCTGCCGATAGACGACCGTGTCACCGATCACCGGCCAGCACGCGCCGGCCGGGCAGATCTTGGTGCTCAAGTCGAGCCAGCGGGAGTCCGGCACCAGGTCGGTCGCCGCCTTGAGCGCCGGGGTGCCAAGACCTGGACCGTAGGCATAGGAACACCGGGTCATGAAGTCCGTCGGATGGCCCGCCAGGCAGCTGCGGATGTCCCGGCCGACCGGCGGCTGCGGTGTGTCGGCGAGGGCGACGACGCGGACGCCCGCCTTCGCCATCCGGCGCCAGAACTCGGCATAGCCCGCGACAAGATCCGACTCGTGTTCGACGCCGTCCGGTCCGTATGCCGCGCCGCGCACCGCCGACGTCAGCACGAGTTGCGGCCGTTCAGGACCGGTCAACCGGGCGAGCACGGCCTTCGCCCAGGCCCGGCACTGCGGATAGGGTTGGTCGCGCCACCGCACGGTGGCGGCGCTGAAGGGGCAGGAACTCTTGACATAGGTTCGGATGCGCCACCCGTGCTCGCGGCCCAGGGCATCGAGCGCGGGCAACCACTGCCCGATCTTGGAGTCACCGACCAGGGCGATGATGCGGGTGCTGCCGAGGTCACCGGCGCCGCAGGTGACGACGGCGACATCGTCGCGCCCGATCTGACAGAAGTCGTCCGGTGCGGACAGGTCAGCGTCGTCGGCGAGCACGGCAGCGGGCACGCCCAGCGGGTTGAGGACGCGGGGATCGCTCGGGCGGCGGGCGCCCAGGGATCCGTCGAGGACGCCGGCTCCGGCACCCGGTGCCTGCGTGGCGGGACTGGGCGATGGTGCCCTCGCCGAGGCCGCAGCTACCGGGGTCGAGCGCGCCGCTCCCGAGGCGAGTGGGACGATGATCGCCCCGCCTGCCATGAGGACGGCGATGATCGCGCCGACGAGGGTCGCGATCCGCCGGCGCGGGTGCGCCGTCATGAGTCGGTCAACTCCCGCGCGAGCGGCACGATCTGACGGGCGACCTCGGGGGCGAGCGAGGCGGCATACGTCGCAGTGATGTGGGAGCCCTGCCGATAGACGAGGACCTCGCCGATCACCGGCCAGCACTGGTGGGCGGGGCATATCCAGTCGTTGAAGTCGACGAACCGGGCCGTCTCGACCTGGGCGGCGGCCTGCTTCAGGGCGGCGGTTCCCGTCCCGTCGTTCCAGTCGCCCTTGCACGCGGTCATCAGATCACTCGGGTGATCGAGGACACACTGATAGACGACCTTGCCCGGCTGCGGCGTGTCCGCGATGGCGATGACCGGCACGCCGGCCTTCCCGAGAGCGGCCCAGTAGTCGACATAGCCGCTGACCATCAGACTCTGTTCCTCCGCTCCGGTCCGCGTGTCGTATGCCGCGCTCCGGATCCCCGAGGTCAGCACGAGCATCGGCTTCTCCGGGCCGGTCAGGCGCCGCAGAACGTCTTTCCCCCAGGTCACGCAGGCGGTGTAGGCCTTGTTCTCGTGCCGGATGGGGTTGGGGTTCCATGGGCACGACGACTTGGTGTAGGTGCGGACCTGCCAGCCGCTGGCCTTGCCCATCGCGTCGATCGCGGGCAGCCACTGGCCCATCTTGGAATCCCCGACCATGGCGATGATCTTGCGGCTGGACCTGTCGCCGTACGTGCACGAGATGACGGCGGTCGACGGCTGCGCGACCTGGCAACCGTCGGCATAGAGCTGAGGGACGTCCTGGGTTGCCTTCAGCGGATCCGGGGTCATCGCCTTGGGGTGCATGTCGATGCTCGGTGCCGACGTCGGGGTCGCGCCGGTCCCGAGACTGCCGGCGCCGACGGCATTCCTGGCGGAGGCGGTGGAGAACCCGCTCGTGCCGCCCGCATGATGCAGCCACACCCCCGCGCCGACCCCGATCAGCGAGCACGCCGCGCCGAGGCCGAGCGCGACCGCGGAGCGCGCCGAGACCGCCTTGTGGTAGCGGAGCGGGTTTTCGACGAACCGGTGGGTCAGATAGGCGGGGACGAGGCTCGCGGTGACGACGGCGGCGCCCTGCCAGTCGGACAACTTCCCCCATAGTCCGGTCGCGGCGACGACGAGTGGCCAGTGCCAGAGATAGAGCGAATACGACAGTCCCCCGATCCACACCATGGGGCGTATGCCGAGCAGCCGCACCGGGCCCGCCTCGCCGGCCGCGAATCCCCCGAGGATGACGGCGGCGGATCCGAGGACGGGCACCAGGGCGGCCGATCCCGGCCAGGGGGTGGACGTGGTCTGGACCAGGAGGCCGACGCTCAGGAGGGCGAGACCGGACCAGGCGATGGCCGCGGCGGCGGGGCGCGGCATACGACTCCAGAGGGACGTGCCGACGGCGACGAGCGCGCCGACGCCGAGTTCCCACAGGCGGGTCGTGGTGACGAAGTAGGCACGGGCGGGGTTGGCCTGGGTGAGGTGGATCGACCAGGCGAGGCTGGGCAGGACGATGAGGGCGAGGCCGAGGGCCATCGTCGGGCGGACCGGGAGGCTGCGGCGCCTGATGACGAGCGCGAGAACGAGCAGGAGGAGTGGCCAGACGATGTAGTACTGCTCCTCGACCGCGAGCGACCAGAAGTGCTGGACCGGGGACGGCGCGACGTCCTCGGCGAGATAGTCGACGGCGCGGGAGGCGAAGCGCCAGTTCACGAAATAGGCGGCCGCGGCCATGATGTCGCCGCCGAAGGTCTGCCAGTCGATCCGGGAGAGGGTCAGGCGGGTGAGGATCGCCGTGGCGACCAGGGCCGTGGCGGCTGCGGGGAAGAGCCGCTTGGCCCGGCGGGCATAGAAGCGGGGGAGGCTGATCCGGTTGGTGCGCTCGACCTCGCGGACGAGCTGGCCGGTGATGAGGAAGCCCGAGATGACGAAGAAGATGTCGACACCGGCGAAGCCACCGGAGAGGATCGGCAGGCCGGCGTGGTACCACAGGACGGTCCCGACGGCGATCGCGCGCAGGCCTTCGACGTCGGGTCGGAAACCCCCGCCCGGGCGTTGGGCGGCGGACGTGTCGGGATTGCTCAGGGTCTGCTGGGTCACCGGCGATCGTCGTGGTCGGAGGGAAAGTCGCCCGCGCGCGGGCCGGGGGTCAAGGCTACCGGGTGACGGTGGGAGGCCGTCCGGCGTTGGCGCCGCGCCGCGTGCCGGTGGCGACACGCCGCGCCGCCAGGGTGCAATAGTCGAACATCTTTTCGGGTAGTGTCCATCCACAGGGTGCGAAACTCACGATCGCGCGTCGTCCACAGGCCCGAGGGCCAGGAGAGGCGGGTTGTCGGTGGTCGCCTCTAGCGTCTGACTCACTCGGCGTATGCCGCCGGGCTGGGTCGCCGGTGGGCGCGTCCCGAAACAAGCAGACAGGCAGGTGTGACATGGCGACCAAGCCGGACACGACGACCAGATCCGACGCGGCGACCAGATCCGATGCAGATCCCAAGGCGCGCGCGCTCGCGAGCGTCATGGGACAGATCGAGAAAAGCTTCGGCAAGGGCGCGGTCATGCGCCTGGGCGACGACGTCCGCCCGCCGATCGAGGTGATCCCCACCGGCTCGATCGCCCTCGACGTCGCACTCGGGATCGGTGGCCTGCCCCGAGGGCGGGTCGTCGAGATCTATGGTCCGGAATCCAGCGGCAAGACGACCGTCGCGCTGCACGCGGTCGCCAATGCCCAGCGCGCGGGTGGGATCGCCGCATTCATCGACGCCGAGCACGCCCTCGACCCCGAATATGCCAAGAAGCTCGGCGTCGACACCGACGCCCTCCTGGTCAGCCAGCCCGACACGGGCGAGCAGGCCCTCGAGATCGCCGACATGCTCATCCGTTCCGGCGCCCTCGACATCATCGTCATCGACTCGGTCGCCGCCCTCGTCCCGCGCGCCGAGATCGAGGGGGAGATGGGGGAGAGCCACGTCGGCCTCCAGGCCCGGCTGATGTCCCAGGCCCTGCGCAAGCTCACCGGTGCCCTCAACACCACGGGGACGACGGCGATCTTCATCAACCAGCTGCGCGAGAAGATCGGGGTGATGTTCGGTTCGCCCGAGACGACGACCGGCGGCAAAGCGCTGAAGTTCTATGCGTCGGTGCGCCTCGACGTCCGCCGGATCGAGACCCTCAAGGATGGCAGCGAACCCGTCGGCAACCGCACCCGGGTCAAGGTCGTCAAGAACAAGGTGTCGCCACCGTTCAAGCAGGCGGAGTTCGACATCCTCTATGGCCAGGGCATCTCCCGCGAGGGCGGTCTGATCGACATGGGGGTGGACCAGGGTTTCGTGCGCAAGTCCGGCGCTTGGTATACCTATGACGGCGACCAGCTCGGGCAGGGCAAGGAGAACGCCCGCAACTTCCTCAAGGACAATCCCGACCTCGCCGACGAACTCGAGAAGCGGATCAAGGAGAAGCTGGGCGTGGGGCCGCGGATCGACGCGCCCGCCGAGGTCCCGGTCGAGTTCTGAGCGGGCGCGCCGTGTTTCTCGCCCGTGATGACCGGTGGGGAGCGAGGCGGCCATGAGCGAGTCGGCCGCCCGATCCCCTCGCGCCCCTCAGGCCGATGTCGACCCTCGCCCCGGCCTCGACGCCCTGCGCGCCGCGATGGGCAGCATCCAGGCAGGCGGGAGACCACGCCCCCGTCCGCCCACACCGTCGCCGGACGCCACACCGTCCGACGACGGCACGGCGGTTGCTCGACCGCGCGACCGCGAGTCCAGACAGGCGGGTGGGGGTGAGGAGGCCCGCGATCCGCATGCCGTGGCACGGGCGATCGTGCTGCGGCAGTTGGAGAATTCGCCCAAGACGCGGTCTCAGTTGGCGGCGAAGCTCGCTGAGCGCGGCTGTGATCGGGCGGTGGCGGAGGACGTGCTCGACCGGCTGACCGAGGTCGGCCTCATCGACGACGCCGCGTATGCGGAGATGTATGTCCGGTCCAGACAGGTCACCCGCGGCCTGTCCCGGCAGGCGCTCGCGCACGACCTGCGTCGCAAGGGGGTCGCCGAGGACATCGCGAGCGACGTGCTCGATCGGGTGGACCCGGCATTCGAGGGCGAGCGGGCTCGACAACTCGTCCGCGCCCGTCTTCCGCGACTCCACGGGCTCGACCGTGACGTGCAGATCCGACGGCTCGCCGGGCTGCTCACCCGCAAGGGTTATGGCTCCGGACTGGTGATGCGCGTCGTCCTGGAGGAACTCGACCTAAGCGCCGAGCACCGCCGGGACTGAAACAGGGCGTGGGTCGAATGTGCGAGAGATTGCCGCAATCAGGCCCTGTGGACCTGGCGTCCAACTGTTACGGTGGTCGTTCATGAAGCGAGTCCTTGGGGGGGCGTAATCCACCGTGGGGTTCACTTTCTGCAATGATGCCGCGAGCGCCGTCGTGTGCGATCAACATTACGTAAGATTCCGATTTACCGCGGTCAGTCGAGAGTTGGCATGTCACGAGACGGGTCACGCAGTCGGTCTGACGCATGGCAACGACGCGAGCCCGAGGATTGCGTCCACGGACAGTCGTCTTTCGTGCATGAGGACGCCACTGGGGGGCGATCCGTACTTGGGGCCCAACAATATGTTAGCGATCAACAATGCCTACTAGAACTCGACGCTTGCGCACAGCTACCGTCGCGACCATTTCACTGTCGTCTGTGCTCGTGTCGCTCCCAGCCTCCTGTGCTCACGATAATTCAGGTGATGGCGTCAGCCCGATCTCCGGCCCTTCGGGGGTTGCTGCTGAGGCCGACGAGGCCTATTCGGCAGATCGAATCGCGGACTGGCGCGACCATGGTGGTGTGCTCGCCTCGTTCACGGTCACCAGCGAGGCCAGGGTCGAGCCCTCGCCGGATGAGATCGCGGCGGGGGAGGGTGTTGTCGGTCGCGAAGTCGCCGTCCGAATCGATTCGCGCTATTGGCAGAAGGCCCTCTATCAAACTCCTCCCGACAGCTTCAGCTTCAGCGCGGGAGGTTGGGTATTCGGTCGTGACAAGCCCGAGAGCGCGCTGAGGGTCTCTGGATGTCCTTGGTTTGTCGTCGGGCATCGTTACGTCGCCGTACTCGCCTTCGACTCGCGAATGCGACGGCCGTGGACGGTCCTGGGTGCGCGGCGGTCGCGCCCTATGACGAGGGGCGCATCGGCGAGGGAGAGGCCTATGACGGGAAGGGGACCGGTGACTTCGCCCGCTTCACCGGTCAGGATGGGCAGGCCGTCGCGACGGCGTTGACGGCCGCGAAGTAGCCGTTGGCGTCATCCGACGGCGATGATCTCCAGGCGATTGCCGAACGGGTCGTCGGTGTGGAAGCGACGAGTCCCGGGGATCTCCTGGCTCCAGCGCACGTCGTGGCCCGCCTCCAAGAGTCGGGTGGCCACGTCGTCGACGTCGTCGACGATCATCGCGGGATGCGCCTTCCGGGCGGGGACGAAGGGCTCCTCGACGCCCATGTGGACCTCGAAGTCTCCATTGTCGCTGCGGAACCAGCAGCCCCCGCGGGCCGCCATGGCCGCCGGCTTGGCGACCTCCGTCAGGCCGAGCAGACCGACCCAATAGTCCCGGCTCGCCGGCTCGCCGCCCCGCGGGATCGCCAGCTGGAGGTGGTGGAGGCGCAGGAACGGATCGTCGGTCATGACCGGTGTCTATCACGACTCCCAGGCGGGTGAGGGTCGCCGCGAAGTGGTCAGGCGACGAACCGGGCTCGCCGCGGCCGAGTCGGTCGTTCGCCGGACTCGGACGGCTCACCCGCGTCCGCCACCGCCTCGGCGGCGGCCGCGAGCCGGTCGACGGCGGCGACCATGACGTCGGGCGCGTGGACATAGGGGAGTCGGAAGAAGCGTTCATGGCCTCCCGTGGCGGTGAACCGCGGACCCGGGGCGATGACGAGCCCGCGCTCCGCGGCCGCCTCCGCGATCGGGCCGGCGGCGATGGCGTCGTGCGCGATCCACAGCGACAGGCCACCGGGTGGCGGAACCAGACGCGCCGCCGGCATCCGCCGCCGCAGGGCCGACATGGTGGCCTCACGAGCCGCGATCAGCTCCGCCGCGCGCCCGTCCGGCAGGCCGGGCCAGCGGCGCAGCATCTCGGTGAGCGCCAGTTGCTCGAGGATGGGGGCGCCGAGGTCGAGCGTCGCTCGGGCATCGAGGAGCCGTTCGGCGAGGGCGACCGGCACCCGCATCCACCCGATGCGCAGGCCACCCCAGAAACTCTTGGCGGCGCTCCCCAGGGTGATCGCCTCGGGCGCGTGCGCGGCGAACGGCGGGGGCATCGGGGGTGAGCCGACGGGGCGCAGGTCGATGTCGGCGATCGTCTCGTCGACGACGGGGACGGTTCCGGCGGCGCGCAGTGCCGCGGCGAGCCGGGCCCGGCCGTCGGCGTCGAGGAGCGATCCGGTCGGGTTGTGGAAGTCCGGGATGAGGTAGGCGAGGCGGGCGCGGGAGGCGGCGATCGTCCGTTCGGCCTCGCCGAGGTCCCAGCCCTCGGGATCGACGGGGATGGTCTCGAGCCGGGCGCCGGAGCGGACCAGCGCCTCGAGGGCGTTGGGATACGTGGGGTCCTCGACGAGGACCCGGGCGCCGGGCCGCACCAGGGCGCGGCTGACGATCGCCAGGCCGGCGACCGCCCCCGACGTGACGAGGATCTGCTCCGGAGAGGTCGGAAGGCCCCGCCGCCGATAGCGCTCGGCCAGGACCCCGCGCAGTTCGGGCAACCCCACCGGCGCATAGCCGTTGTCGGCGAGGTGGGCGGGCAGCAGGGCCACCGCGGCGGCCATCGCGTCGGCGATCCCCGCCGGGGCGCGAGTCGCCGCGCAGGAGAGGTCGATGACCCCGGGGTCGAGGTCCCGGCCGGGGGACAGGACCCGGCTCGCCCGATCCAGCATGCGCCGATCGGGCAGGGAGAGAACCGATCCGGCACCTCGGCGCGAGGTGAGGTAGCCGTCGTCGCGCAACACGGCATACGCCCGGGTGACGGTGGTCCGGGAGCACCCGAGGGTGAGGGTGAGATCCCGTTCGCTCGGCAGCCGGGTTCCGGACGGGATCCGTCCGTCGGCGAGGAGCGTGCGCAGTGCCCGGGCCAGGGAGCGGTAGGCGGGCCGTGGCAGGTCTCCGTCCGGGATCAGCCGGGCGAGCCGGGCCGCGGAGATCGACGAACTCATCGGGCCAGTCTTCCAGAATTGGCTATCGATTTAAAGTCCACTTATCGGGCACCATGGAGTCATGTCACCGATCACCCTGGTGCGCCGCGGGCTGCGCCGCCACGTCGAGTTGCACCCGATGACGCCGATCGAGCAGGTGCGCGCGGGTAACACGACGCGCCGGTTCAGCCAGCTGATCGTGGGCCTGACGCTCTATGGCGTGTCCATGGCGATGATGCTGCGCAGTGGCCTCGGCCTCGATCCCTGGGACGTCTTCCACCAGGGCGTGCAGGAGCACTGGGGCGTCAGTTTCGGGACGGTGGTGATCGTCACCAGTTTCGCGGTGCTGCTCTTGTGGATTCCGTTGCGTCAGTGGCCCGGACTCGGCACCCTGCTCAACTCGGTGCTCATCGGCCTGGCCACCGACGCGACCCTCTCGGTCCTCGACGCGCCGCGCAATCTGGCGGCCCGCTGGGCGCTCCTTCTCGGCGGCATCGTCGCGAACGGGATCGCGGGCGGGCTCTATATCGGCAGCCAGTACGGCCCTGGCCCCCGCGACGGCCTGATGACCGGCCTGCACCGCCGGACCGGCCTGTCGCTGCGGCTCGTGCGCACGGCCATCGAACTCAGCGTCCTCGTCGCCGGGTGGCTGCTCGGCGGGGTCGTCGGCATCGGCACCGTCCTGTATGCCGTCCTTATCGGCCCGATCGTGCAGGTGACCCTCCCGATGTTCACCCGCGAGATCGACCGATCTCGCCTTGCCGAGGGCCGTGAGTGCGAGGGCCGCTGAGCCTGGCTGACGGATTGCCTGGGCGCCATTCGCGAATCCGAGCCGTCCATCTGCGACGGTGGAGGCACCGACAACGAAGGGAGCCCCCCATGGGTATCGGCGCCAAGATCAGCAACGCTGCGGAAGAAGCCGCGGGCAAGGTCAAGGAGGCCGCGGGGAAGGCCACCGACAACGAGCGTCTCGAGGCCGAAGGCGTCGGAGACCAGGCGAAGGCCAACGTCAAGCAGGCCGGAGAGAAGGTCAAGGACGCCGCGGAGGACGCCAAGGACGCTTTCCGCTGACCGCGGCCCCTCAGAACCACCGAGGCCCGGTGACGGGATCGAGGTTGGCCGACTCAACGGTCGACCTCGACCATCCCGACACCGGGCCCCGGTGCGTAGGTGACCGTACGCCCGCGACAGAGCGCCCGCGGGTGACGACGGCGAATCGGTCGAGAGTACTCTTGCCCTCCTCAAGGAGGATCGGAAAGGCGACAGCATGGACTCGCGCCATCGGCGGGCGGTTCTTCTTCTGCTCTGGATGCCGGCGCTGGCCGGCTGTAGCGACAGTGACAGTAATAGCGGGCGACCATCGACAAGCGCCGTGTCATCACCGACCACGGGCGCAGCCGACGAATTCTCGTCATTCGATGAGTCGGACGCGAAGGTCATCTCGGAAGCTCTGTCCAGCGCCGATCCGGCTGCCTTTGACAGTGTGCTCGATCCCAGTCTGCGTGATGCCCTGCGCGCGTCAACGAAGCCCGGCCTCGCCGCCGGAGCCAAAGTCACCCTTGATGCGTCACGACTAGGGGCGGTCCGGAATCAAGATCGCCTCGAAGTCCCGGCCACGGTGAGCGGCGATCGACAGAACGCCGGACCTTGGACGGTCATCGTGATCAGGGAGCCGGACGGTTGGCGCGTCATCGGGGCGGTCCGACGATGACCTGGTCGGCAGTCCTCATACGATGCACCGCGGCCGTCGTGGCACTCGCCGCCCCGATGGCCCTCATAGGGGCGGCGGAAGGGCGGACCGCGTTCGCGGATCCCGCCTATGCCGGCGCCGCGGATCACTACGCCACATGCCGGGATTCGGACCAGAATGTCATTCCGGTGTTGCTCGTCCATGGGTGGATGTCCTCGGCGGCCGCGTGGAAGAAGCAGGTGCACACGCTGGGCGCACAGTCCGGCACCTGCATCGACACCTTCGACTACGGTCCCGAAGCTACTGAGTGGGTCACCAACCCGAAAATCGGAACGGCCCTCGCCCGGCGAATCGCATCCCTGTCTGCACGGGCAGCGGGTGGCAAGGTCATCGTCGTCGGTCATTCGCTGGGTGGCCTTGCCGTTCGCTGTGCCGCGAGCCCCTCCTGTGGCGGCGATTCGTCCACCGCATCCAGATTGCTCGACGTCGTCATGATGGGCACTCCTAACCACGGAACTTTTCTCAAGGCGTATGGCGTATCGAACCTGAGCAATGTCCTCATACCACTGATCACGAGCGCCAGCTGTGGTGCCATTCTGGGAGGGGCCCCCGCCTCGCCGTGTGCGTATCTCCTCTCAGTGGTGACGTCTCCTGCGGCATATGCGTTCACTCCAGGCTCGAAACAGTTGACGGCGTTACCGTCGCTTCCCAGATCGGTGCCCGTTCGGGCGGTCGCCGGATCGGTCCGGCTGACGACGAGCTTTTTCGGCAACTGGGAGGAGACCCTGGGCAATGCGGGGGACCTCGTGGTGTCCCATGAGTCGGCGTTCGCGTCGGCTAACAAGATCGGGTCACTCGGTGGAACCGAGACGATCGACTGTGGCACCCTCAATATCACTGGCACCACGGGCGGGCTGGGCACGTTGTGCTGGCACGGCGGGCAACCTGGAGATGACCAGTTCGCCGTCGCCGGCCTGAAGGAGATCGGGCGCGCCGTCGCCAGCGTCGAGGTCACGCGACCCGACCTGCGGGCCGCCCCCGTGCCGGCTCTACGAGGGAATCCGGCGGGGAACCTCCGTGACGGCGTCCTCCCGAACCCATCAGGCAATGGGCTCGTGCAGCTGGAGATCGCTGGGGGCGCAGCGCCCGCTCTGGGTGACCTGACCGGGGATGGCTTCCGGGACGCGGCTGCCGTGATCGCGGCCACCAGCGGAGCCGGAGGCATGGACTATGTCATGACGGTCTACACCAAGGTTGGCGGCAAGATCGTCCTGCGGGCGATGTTCGACCCCGCTCGCGCAGTCGAGGACGCCCAGCATGCCGAGGTGACGGGAATGACCATCTCGGACAGGATGATCCACCTCTCGTGGTCGACATGGGGGTTCGGGCCGGACTTCCTCGAGCGGCGCTGGAGTGCCGATCTGAGGCTCGAGGGCGACCAACTCCGCATGACCGGACTGCATGGAGACGGTCCCCCGTCGTCAAGTGACGCGGTGGCCACGTGTGAAGCCTTCGTCAAAGCGGCCGTGGCCGATGACGTCGACGCGTTGGCCGCACTCATGTCACCCTCGGCGTTGGCCGCCTGGCCACGCGGCACGGACTGGTGGCGGGCGAGCGATCACTGCGCCCTTGACGGCTCGAATCCGCTGCGCAGCACGGTGCTGATGGTCAGTGGTCCCGCCGTGGCAGGCAACTGGGCGCAGATCTTCGTGCTGACCTATGGCACCAGGTCGGACGGACAGGTCATCATCGACGAACTCCGCAGCGAGGGCGACGCGGGTTGATCCATCCCGCGACGGCCCAGCTTCGTCGGGGCAGGGATCAGTGTTCGACGGCGAGGGCGAACGGGAGGACCGAGTCCGCGCCGGCCTCCCGCAGGGTTCGGGTCGCCTCGGTGAGGGTCCAGCGCGAATCCACCACGTCGTCGACGAGCAGGACCGGGCCGTCGTGACCGGCGAGCCGTTCCCTGAGGTCCGGACCCACGGCGAACCGGCCATAGACACCGGCGAGCCGGAAGGCGCTGTTGCCGCCCGGCTCCCCGGTCGGGCCGCCATCGACGAGGTCGAGGGTCCCGAGCAGCGGCAGCCGGCCGATGCCGGCGATCCCCTCCGCGAGCGAGCCCACCAACTCCGGCCGCGCCCGTGACGGTATGGCGACCACTCCCGTCGGGCGCCGCACCCACCTCCACGCGGCCAGGGTCCGCACGACGGCGTCCATCACCTCCGCGGGAACGGGCGCGTCCTGCCGCAGCAGTTGCCGTAGGCGCGAACCCCAGCCGAGGTCGCTCATCCGGCCGATGACTCGCCCGGGCTCGGCCTGGACGTCGGGGCCGATCCGCCCCTTGAGCGGGACCCCGAGGCGGTCCATCCCGGTCGGCCACATCGTCCGCGGGTCGACGGCGACGCCCACCTGGGCCAGTCGGTCCTCGGCGCTGCGGATGACCCGGTCGGGGACGTCGGTGGGGAACCACACGCCCGCGCAGGTGTCACACCGGCCGCAGTCCGCTGCGCTCTCGTCATCGAGTGTCCGCTGGAGGAACGCCATACGGCACTCGGAGGTCCGCTCGTAGGTGACCATCTGATCCTGCTCGGCGGCCCGGGCGCGGGCGACCCAGGCATAGCGTTCGGCGTCGTAGGTCCACGCCTGTCCCGTCCCGAGCCAGCCGCCGGTGACGCGCTGGACCGCGCCGTCGACATCGAGGACCTTGAGCAGCAGCTCGAGCCGGGTCCGCCGGATGTCGACGGCCGTCTCGATCGCCGCGGTCGACATCGGCCGGGACGCCTCGGCCAACGTCGCGAGGACCGCGGCAGCCTGGTCTTCCCGGGGCATCGACACCGAGGCGAAATGGCGCCAGATGTCGGCGTCCTCGGGCCCCGGCAACAGCAGGACGTCGGCCCGCTCGGTGGCTCGCCCGGCTCGCCCGACCTGTTGGTAGTAGGCGACCGGCGACGCGGGCGCCCCGAGGTGGACGACGAACCCGAGGTCGGGCTTGTCGAATCCCATGCCGAGCGCCGAGGTCGCGATGAGCGCCTTGACCTCGTTGTGCCGCAGCGAATTCTCCAGCCTTTCCCGGTCGACGGGGTCGGTTCGCCCGGTGTAGGCCTGCACCCGGTGGCCGGCCTCCCGAAGCGACGCCGCGACGTCCTCGGCGGCGGACACGGTCAACGCATAGACGATCCCGCTGCCCGGGAGATCGCCGAGGTGGGCCATCAGCCAGCCGAGGCGCTGCTCGGGGGACATCGACCGGGTGACGCCGAGCCGCAGCGAGGCACGCGCGAGCCCGCCCCGGACGGTCACCACCGGAATGCCGCCCGCACCGAGTTGCGCCTCGACATCGGCAACGACGCGGGCATTGGCGGTCGCCGTCGTGGCGAGCACCGGCACATCCGACGGCAGCTGGGTCAGCAGGTCCCGGATGCGCCGGTAGTCCGGCCGGAAATCGTGCCCCCAGTCGCTGATGCAGTGGGCCTCGTCGACGACGAGCAGCCCGCAGCGCCGGGCGAGATCGGGCAACTGCTCCTCGCGGAAGCGCGGGTTGTTGAGCCGCTCCGGGCTGATCAGCAGGACGTCCACCGCGTCGGCGCTCAGGGCCGATCGCACCTGTTCCCAGTCGGTCGCGTTGGCCGAGTTCATCGTGACCGCCCGCACCCCGGCACGCTCGGCCGCGGCGATCTGGTCGCGCATGAGCGCGAGCAGCGGCGAGACGATGACCGTCGGCCCGGCCCCCGCGGCGCGGGTCAGGACCGTGGAGACGAAGTAGACCGCCGACTTGCCCCACCCGGTCCGCTGGACCACGAGCACCCGCGCCCGCTGAACCAGTAGCGCCTCGATCGCCGCCAGCTGCCCCTCACGGAAGTCGGCATCCGGGCGCCCCACGAGGCGACGGAGGGCGGCGAGCGCCTCGAGACGGAGGCCGGCGGCGGGCGGAGGATGCGGCATACGGCCAACCTAGACGCGCCCGCCGACAACCCCTCCGTCCGTCAGGGGTCGGCCGGGGGCGGCGAGTGAGGCGCGCGGCCTGCGCGTGAGCAGATTCGGGCCGAGTCCCAGACGGACGTATGCCGCGAACGGCACCCGCGCTGCCGGCTCGGCTCCCGGGTTGGCCGCCAGCCCGACCAGGGCGCGCGCCGCCGTCTGTGCCGCGGCGCCGCAGGCGCACCGGGGGTCGTGGCACCCGCACCGCTACAGGCAGCCATGACGGCGGCGGTCGCGGCGAGAAGGGCGCGGGTGCGGGAGCGGAGCGGCATACCTCCTCCACGTGCCTGACCCGAACCGGGTTGACTGGCCGGGAGAGGGGGGATGTCGGCGCGGGCGCTTACCCTGGTGCCTGCCATGACACCCAAGCTCTATGACGTCCGCACGCACGGCTGCCAGATGAACGTCCACGATTCCGAGCGCCTCGCCGGCCTCCTCGAGACGGCGGGCTATGTCGACATCGCCAGCCTGCCCGCCGACGAGCGCCCCGAGGTCGCTGACGTCGTCGTCTTCAACACCTGTGCGGTGCGCGAGAACGCCGACAACAAGCTCTATGGCAATCTCGGCCACCTGCGGCCGGCCAAGCTGCGCAATCCCGGCCTCCAGATCGCCGTCGGCGGCTGCCTGGCGCAGAAGGATCGCGAGACGATCGTCAAGCGCGCGCCCTGGGTCGATGTCGTGTTCGGCACCAATAACATCGGCTCCCTCGCGGCGCTTCTCGACCGAGCGCGGCACAACAAGCGCGCCGAGGTCGAGATCCTCGAGTCACTCGAGCGTTTCCCCAGCACGCTCCCGACGCGGCGAGACTCGGCCTACGCCGCGTGGGTGTCGATCTCGGTGGGCTGCAACAACACGTGCACCTTCTGCATCGTCCCCAGCCTGCGCGGCCGGGAGACCGACCGACGCCCCGGCGACATCCTCGCCGAGATCGAGGCGCTGGTCGCTCAGGGCGTCGTGGAGGTCACCCTGCTCGGCCAGAACGTCAACACCTATGGCGTCGAGTTCGGCGACCGTGCCGCCTTCGCCAAGTTGCTGCGCGCCTGCGGCGACATCGAGGGCCTCGAGCGCGTCCGTTTCACCAGCCCCCACCCGGCCGCCTTCACCGACGACGTCATCGAGGCGATGGCGGACACGCCCAATGTCATGCCGAGCCTCCACATGCCGCTGCAGTCGGGCTCCGACGCCGTGCTCAAGGCCATGCGACGCTCCTATCGCGGCGAGCGCTTCCTCGGCATCCTCGACCGCGTCCGAGTCGCGATCCCCGCCGCGGCGATCACGACCGACCTCATCGTCGGCTTCCCGGGCGAGAGCGAGGCCGACTTCGCTGAGACGCTGCGGGTCGTCGAGGCGGCACGCTTCTCCTCGGCGTTCACCTTTCAGTACTCCATCCGTCCCGGCACCCCCGCCGCGACGATGCCCGATCAGGTCCCCAAGGAGGTCGTCCAGGAGCGCTTCGACCGGCTCATCGCGCTCCAGGAGGACATCTCGTGGGCCGGCAACCGAGCCCAGGAAGGCCGTGAGGTCGAGGTGCTCGTGGCGCCGGGCGAGGGGCGCAAGGACTCGGCATACGCCCGCCTGTCCGGTCGGGCCCGCGACAACCGTCTCGTCCATTTCACCGTGCCCGAGGGGAGCGCGGTCCCGCGCCCCGGTGACATGGTCACGGTGGCGGTGACATATGGCGCGCCCCACCATCTCGTCGCCGACTCCGGGCCGGCTGGTGGCGGCTACGCCGTGCGACGCACCCCGGGCGGCGACGCCTGGGCCGCCCTCGCGTCCGACGCGGCCCCCGGCACCAGCGCCAAACCGGCCGTGTCGCTCGGCATGCCGTCAGTCGGCGCCCCACCCCCTGCGCACGCGCAGACCTGCCGCTGACGCACACCGGGGAGTGCCGGTGAGTCGCCGTTCCCCGCTCCGGGATCGGCGGCCCACCGGCTGACCCGAACACTCCGCCCGGCAGGGGTGGCGAGCGGGCGCCCATCTCCCTGTCTACCTGAAAGATTCCAGTTCTCGGCCGTTAGCACCGGGTGATTCTCGCGACGTCGCCGGTCGGGGAACGGGCCGAGGGTCGGGGAACAGGCCGAGGCACGACAACGGGCGCCGGACCTGTTCTGGTCCGGCGCCCGTCGTTGTCGACTGAGAGGAGGGGTCACTCCCCGATGAGCTCGTCAGCCTTGCCGCCCGCGGCGTCGATCTGGTCGGAGTACTTGCCGCCAGTCGCACTGTCGGCAGCATCCGTGGCCTTGGCGATGCCCTGGTCGCTGAGTTCTTCGACCTTGTCGGCGTGGCCGTGCAACAGCTCTTCGGCTTTGCCCTTGATCTCGTCGAACATACCCATGTGCGATCTCCTCTCTCTCGGGGAGGTGGCGCCGGTTGACGCTCCTTGCGGCACACAATAGCCCGGCGACCCTGGGAGGATCCTGTGGGTCGGATAACCCTGGGCCATGAGCGAGAATTGCCCATATGCCCGTCCGTCCCATCGTCATCACCGGCGAGCCGGTGTTGCACCGCCGAGCCGAGCCGGTCACCGATTTCGGTCCCGACCTTCAGGCCCTCATCGACGACATGTTCGCGACCCAGACGGCCTCCAACGGGGTGGGGTTGGCCGCGCCACAGGTCGGTGTGGGGTTGCGCATCTTCACCTGGCACCTCGCCAATGAGGACGGCATCCCCGAGGTCGGTGTGATCGTCAACCCCTTCGTCCGCCCGAGCCGGCCCGCCGAAGGAGAGCCCGACAAGGATTCCGAGTCCGAGGGGTGCCTCTCTGTGCCCGGCCTCCACTATCCGCTGCGCCGTGGGCTCACCGCCCAGGTGACCGGTCGCGACCGCGCGGGCAACGACCTCGCGTTCACGGCGACCGGCTGGTTCGCGCGGTGCATGCAGCACGAGTACGACCACCTCAACGGATTCCTCTATGTCGACCGCCTCTCGGACAAGTGGCGCAAGAAGGCGCTCAGGACCATCCGTTCGGAGGGATGGGGGACACCGGGCCACAGCTGGATGCCGGGTGTCGACGAGGACCCGTTCGGGCACTGACCGAGGGCTGTCCAGGTGAACACCGACAGGATCATCGCCGTCGTGGGCGCGACCGCGACCGGCAAGTCCACGCTCGCCCTCGACCTGGCCGACGCACTCGGTGGCGAGATCGTCAACGCGGACGCGATGCAGCTCTATCGCGGGATGGACATCGGAACGGCCAAGGTCGCGGTGGGGGAGCGGCGCGGCATACGGCATCATCAGCTCGACGTCCTCGACGTGACGCAGGAGGCGAGCGTCGCCGCCTATCAACGGCACGCGCGCGCCGACCTCGACGCGATCGCCGACCGCGGCCGGGTGCCGATCCTCGTCGGCGGCTCCGGTCTGTATGTCCGCGCGGCCCTCGACGCCCTCGACATCCCCCCGACCGATCCCCGCGTCCGGGCCCGTTGGGAGACGTATGCCGAGCAGCACGGCCCCGACGCCGCCCACCGCGCGCTCGCCGACCGTGATCCGGTGGCCGGCCGGGAGATCCTCCCGGCGAACACCCGCCGCGTGGTCCGCGCGCTCGAGGTCATCGAGCTGACCGGAGCGCCGTTCGGGGCGCGCCTACCGGCGCGCACCCATCGGCGCCCGACGCTCACGCTCGGCCTGACCATGGCGAGGGAGGCGCTCGACGAGCGGATCGGCATACGGACGGAGGGGATGTGGGCGGCCGGGATGGTCGAGGAGGTGCGCCGACTCGACGCCGCGGGCCTGCGGCTGGGGCGGACCGCCGCGCTGGCGATCGGCTACCCGCAGGCCCTCGCCGAACTCGACGGCAGGCTCACGCGGGCGGCCGCGATCGCCGAGACGGCCCAGGCGACCCGGCGATTCGTCCGGCGCCAGGAGAGCTGGTTGCGACCGGACCCGCGGATCGTCTGGCTCGACGCCCTCGCCCCCGACCTCCTCGACCGCGCCCTCTCCGCGGTCCGGAGCACGGGCGCCCGTCCGGGAGAATGACCGCATGATCCGCTTCGCCAAGGGCCACGGGACCCGCAACGACTTCGTCCTCGTCGACGACCGCGACGGGACCCAGCCGCTGACCGCCTCGCTCGCCGCGGCGCTGGCGGACCGGCGGCGCGGCATCGGCGGCGACGGGGTCATCCGGGTGGGCCGGACGGCGTCGGCGACCGATCCGGCGGTGCAGGCCCAGGCGAGCGACGCGGAATGGTTCATGGACTACCGCAACGCCGACGGGAGCATCGCCGAGATGTGCGGCAACGGGGTTCGCGTCTTCGCGACCTATCTGCTCCGCGAGGGGCTCGCCCCCGCGGAGGGATTCGCGGTCGCGACCCGGGGCGGGATCAAGCAGGTCCGGTTCGAGGGCGACGAGGTCACCGTCGACATGGGCACCTGGGCGTATGCCGATCCCTCCGCCGCCGTCGACGGCATCGATGCGCTCGTCCACGTCCCCGGGCACGACCCGTTCTCGGCGTTGCGCCTGGACCTCGGCAATCCGCACACGGTCGCCGCGCTTCCGTCGAGTGTCGCCCTCGCCGACCTCGACCTGCGCGAGGCGCCGGCGGTCAATCCGCATCCGACCGCGGGGACCAATGTCGAGTTCGTCCAGCCGCTCGGCACCGGGGCGCTGCGGATGCGGGTCCATGAGCGGGGGGTGGGGGAGACCCCGTCCTGCGGGACCGGCGTGTGCGCCGCGGCGATCGCGACCCACCTGTGGGCGGGCGGGCTCGATGGCGATGTCCCGTGGCGTGTGGAGGTTCCGGGCGGGCGCCTGCGGGTCCGGCTGCTGCCGGGCCAGGGCGTCGAACTCACCGGCCCCGCCGTCCTCGTCGCCGACGGCACCCTCGACCCGGCCGCCCTCTGAGACCTGGGCCCGCCGCAGGCCCGACCCCGCGATGCCGACCACGGTGTGCTGCGTGGCAGGCTGACCGCGCGCAGCCTCAGGCGGGGTCAACCGAGGCAGGCCGGTGCACTGCGAGGACGCGGAAGCCCTTGTCCGTCGCGAGGCGAGAGACGGCATACGTCGGGAAGTTCTCCGCGAGCCACCGCTGCAGCGAGTCGGCGCCGAGTTGCTTCGCCACCACGAGGTATGCCGTTCCCCCCGCCCGCAGGCGTGGCATCCACCGCGCGAGCAGGGCATGGAGGGCCACCTTGCCGATCCGGATCGGCGGGTTGGACCAGATGACGTCGAACGCGACCTCGTCCGGAACCGTGTCCGGACCGCCAGCCCGCACGCCCGGGCACTCGAGCGCGATCGCGTTGCGCCGCAGCAGATCCAGCGCGCGTTCGTTGACGTCGACGGCCCAGACCCGCGCCGCTGGCGACCGCAGTGCGAGCGTGAGCGCGATCGGTCCCCATCCGCACCCGAGGTCCAGCAGGTCGCCCTCCGGCGGTGGCGCCGGGACCTCGGCCAGCAGCACCGCGGTCCCACGGTCGACGCCCTCGGGGCTGAAGATCCCCGACGCGACCGTGACCACGCGCTCCGCGCCCGCGAGGATGACCCGTCGCTCGCGCAGCTGCGCCGTCACGGCCGGCGCGGCGCTGAAGTAGTGCTCAGCTCCACCCCTCCCGGTGCCCGAGCCGCGTCCCGGTGCCGCCGATTCCTCCGAATCCGATTGCCCCTCAGGCATTCTCGACATCCTCAGGCATTCTCGACATCCTCGTCGACCCAGTCCAGAGTCCGAGCGACCGCCTTGTCCCAGCCTCGGCGCAATCGTTCCCGAGTCTCCGCGTCCATCGCCGGTCTCCACCGCTTCGCCTCGCCCCAGTTCGCGACGATGTCGTCGGTGCCGGCCCAGTAGCCGACGGCCAGCCCGGCGGCATACGCGGCCCCGAGCGCCGTCGTCTCGGCGACCACGGGCCGGATCACGTCGACGCCGAGCAGGTCGGCCTGGAACTGCATGAGCGTCTCGTTGGCGGTCATCCCGCCGTCGACCTTCAATTCCGTCAGTGCGACACCGGAATCCGCATTCATCGCCTCGAGGACGTCAAGGCTCTGGTAGGCCGTGGCCTCCAGCGCCGCGCGGGCGATATGCCCCCGGTTGACGAACCGGGTCAACCCGACGATGACGCCGCGGGCGTCCGGGCGCCAGTGCGGGGCGAAGAGTCCCGAAAACGCGGGCACGACATAGGTCCCGCCGTTGTCTGCGACCGTCCTTGCCAAGGTCTCGATCTCGGGGGCGCTCGCAATCAGCCCGAGGTTGTCGCGCAGCCATTGGACCAGAGACCCGGTCACCGCCACCGATCCCTCCAGCGCATAGACGGCCGGCGCGTCACCGAGCCGGTAACACACCGTGGTCAGCAACCCGTTGCTCGAGGGGACGATCTCGGTGCCCGTGTTGAGCAACATGAAATTGCCGGTGCCATAGGTGTTCTTGGCGCTGCCGCGCTCCAGGCAGGCCTGTCCGAAGGTGGCGGCCTGCTGGTCTCCGAGGATTCCGGCGACCGCGGTGCCGTCGAGGATCCCCGGGCCGCACCTGCCATACACCTCGCTCGACGAGCGAATCTCGGGGAGCATCGCCATGGGCACGCCGAGCGCGGCGCACAGCCGCGCGTCCCAGGTCAGCGTCCGCAGATCCATCAGGAGTGTCCGGCTCGCGTTCGTCACATCGGTCAGGTGCAGACCTCGCCCCGGCCCGCCGGTGAGATTCCACACCACCCATGTGTCCATCGTGCCGAAGAGCAGGTCACCGGCGTCCGCCCGCGCCCGTGCCCCGTCCACGTGGTCGAGCAGCCAGCGGATCTTGGGGCCGGCGAAGTAGGTCGCGAGCGGGAGGCCGGTCTGCGCGGCATACCGCTGCAGCCCCTCCTCGCCGGCGAGTTCGTCGCACAACCGCTGGGTGCGGGTGTCCTGCCAGACGATCGCGTTGGCGATCGGGAGCCCCGTCGTGCGATCCCACACGACCGTCGTCTCCCGCTGGTTGGTGATCCCGACCGCGGCGATGGCCGACGCGTCGAGGTTCGCCTCCGCGAGGGCGCCCCCGATGACGAGCCGGGTGTTCTCCCAGATCTCCATCGGGTCGTGCTCGACCCACCCGGGCCGAGGCAGGATCTGCGCGTGTTCGCGCTGGTCGGACGCGACGACCCGGCCGTTGTGGTCGAAGACGATCGCCCGCGTGCTCGTCGTCCCCTGGTCCACCGCGAGGACATATGTGGGCAGGATCACCTTGGGCTCCTTCGCCGAGTCGTCGGCCCACTCCGGAGGCGAGACGCCCCTCCGAGGGCAGGCACAATGGCCGTATGGCGAAGGCTATCCCGCTCGATCCCGGCTACCGCGCGCGTGCCTGGAGGCGCTTCGCGACCCGCGAGTTCGATGTCCTCATCATCGGCGGCGGAGTCACCGGCACCGGAGCCGCATTGGATGCGGCGACCCGTGGCCTGACCGTCGCTCTCGTCGAGCAGCGCGACTACGCGTCCGGCACGTCCTCCCGGTCGAGCAAACTCATGCACGGCGGGCTGCGCTATCTCGAGCAGATGGACTTCGGCCTCGTGCGTGAGGCGCTCAAGGAGCGGGAACTGGCCCTGACCCGGCTCGCCCCGCACCTCGTGCGGCCGGTTCCGTTCCTCTATCCGCTGACCCACCGTGCCTGGGAGCGGCCGTATGTGACCGCCGGCCTGACGTTGTACGACAACATGGGTGGCGCCCGGTCGGTTCCGGGTCATCGCCAACTCACCCGCAATGGCGCCCTGCGGCTTGTCCCGGCCATGCGCAAGGACGCCCTCGCAGGTGCCCTGCTCTACTACGACGCGCAGACGGACGACGCGCGGCACACGCTCATGCTCGCCCGCACCGCAGCGGCGTATGGCGCGTCCGTCCTCAACTCCGCCCGCGTCGTCGGTCTCACCAAGGCCGGGGAGCGGATCGTCGGTGCGACCGTCGAGGACGTCGAGACGGGCAACCGGGTCGAGGTCCGCGCCCGGGTCGTCGTCAACTGCACCGGCGTCTGGACCGATGACATTCAGACGCTCGCCGGAGGCCGCGGTCGGTTCCACGTCCGGGCGTCCAAGGGCGTCCACATCGTCGTCCCGCGCGACCGGATCAACTCCGAGGTCGGGCTGATCCTGCGGACCGCGACCTCCGTGCTCTTCGTTGTCCCGTGGGGCACACGGTGGATCATCGGCACCACGGACACCGACTGGAATCTCGATCTCGCCCACCCGGCGGCCAGCAAGGCCGACATCGATTACCTCCTCGGGCAGGTCAACTCGGTGCTCACCACCCCGCTCACACACGACGATATCCAGGGTGTGTATGCCGGGCTCCGCCCCCTCCTCGCCGGCGAGGACGAGCAGACCTCCCAGCTCTCCCGCGAGCACGCCGTCGCCCGGCCGCAGCCGGGGCTCATCTCCATCGCCGGGGGCAAGTACACGACATATCGGGTCATGGCCGCCGACGCGATCGACGCGGCGCGCGAGGACATCGGTCCCGGGGTCGCCGACAGTGTCACCGAACACATCCCGCTGCTCGGCGCCGACGGCTATCCCGCGCTGGTCAACCAGCTCGACCGGCTCTCCCGCAAGGTCGACCTGCCCGTCTGGCGCCTCCAGCACCTCCTCGACCGCTACGGCTCGCTGGTCGACGAGTTGTTCGAACTCGCCGCAGCAGACGCGACGCTGCTCGAGCCGGTGCCCGGTGCCGAGGACTATCTGATGGTCGAGATCCTGTATGGCGCCACGCACGAGGGTGGCCTCCACCTCGACGACATCCTCGCCCGACGGACCCGGATCTCGATCGAGACACCGAGCCGCGGAGCCGATTCGGCGAGGGCGGTCGCCGACCTCGTCGCCCCCGTCCTCGGGTGGGACGACCAGCGGGCGGCCACCGAGGTCGAGCTGTATCTCGCGCGTGTCGAGGCGGAACGGGACAGCCAGCAGATGCCGGACGACCAGGAGGCGAACGCCGAACGCACCTCCGCCCGCGATGCGCGCCTGCGGACGGCCGCGCCGACCGGCTGAACGCGCGGCCCAGCCGGCTGGGAACTCGGCGGGGATGCCGGGGGCGACATTCCGAGGGCAATTGACGTGCGTCCGCGCGGCCGGTCGTGAGACTGTGGACGCAGCATGAGTGAACACGCACCTGACATCGACAGCCGCGCCGACGCGGGCAGCGACATCGGACCCGGCGCCCGCAGTGCCGGGCCAGGCCCGGGCGAGGACATCCTCGGGCGACGGGCGAGTGCGCTGGCCGACACGGCATACGACCATGGGGAACGGGACGGCGAGCAACTCGACCGCGAGGAGCGGTCGGCGCTGCGCCGCATCGAGGGTCTCTCGACCGAGCTCGAGGACATCACCGAAGTCGAGTACCGCCAGCTGCGGCTCGAACGCGTCGTTCTCGCATCCGTGTGGACCGAGGGGACGCAAGGCGACGCCGAGAACTCCCTGCGCGAACTCGCCGCGCTCGCCGAGACGGCCGGATCCACCGTCCTCGCCGGCCTGATGCAACGGCGGCAGCGGCCCGACCCCGGCACTTGGCTCGGGTCCGGCAAGGCGGAGGAACTGCGCGACGTCGTCCTCGCCGAGGGCGCCGACACCGTGGTGTGCGACTCCGAACTCGCGCCGAGTCAGCGTCGCGCACTGGAGGACATCGTCAAGGTCAAGGTGATCGATCGGACCGCCCTGATCCTCGATATCTTCGCCCAGCACGCGAAGTCCCGCGAGGGCAAGGCGCAGGTGGAGCTGGCTCAGCTGCAATACCTCCTGCCCCGCCTGCGTGGCTGGGGTGAGTCGATGTCCCGGCAGGCCGGTGGTCGGGTCGCCGGCGGTGAAGGCATCGGCTCACGTGGCCCGGGTGAGACCAAGATCGAGCTCGACCGGCGGCGGATCAACTCACGGATCGCCAAGTTGCGCCGCGACATTCGCGACATGAAGACCCACCGAGACACCAAGCGCCACTCCCGGCGAGCCCACGGGACGCCGAGCGTCGCCATCGCGGGCTACACCAACGCGGGGAAGTCCTCCCTCCTCAACCGGCTCACCGGGGCGGGCGTGCTGGTCGAGAACCAGCTCTTCGCGACCCTCGACACGACGGTCCGGCGGGCGCAGACGCCGGACGGACGCGAGTTCACGCTCACCGACACGGTGGGCTTCGTCCGGCAGCTGCCGCACGAACTCATCGACGCCTTCCGCTCGACGCTCGAGGAGGTCGCCGACGCCGACCTGCTCCTGCATGTCGTCGACGGCGCCCACCCTGACCCCGAAGGCCAGATCAGCGCCGTCCGGGCCGTCCTCGCCGATGTCGACGCCGCGGACGTCAAGGAGATCGTCGTCGTCAACAAGGCCGATATCGCCGATCCCGAGGTCATCGACCGGATCCTGCGCCACGAGAAGCATGCGCTCGCGGTGTCCACGCACACAGGCGGAGGACTGCTCGAGCTGATCGCGTTGATCGCCGACGAACTGCCGCGACCCGCGGTCGAGATTGACGCTCTTATCCCCTATGACCGTGGGGACCTGCTCTCTCGGATCCACGACACGGGCGAGTTGCTCGGCAGCGACCACACCGAGCGGGGGACGCGCGTCCAGGCGCGGGTGAGTCCCGACCTCGCGGCCGAGCTCGCGCCCTACGCCGCCTGAGGATTCCCCCGGGTCAGGGGAACCGGCGCTGACGCACGGCGACGGCCAAGGCGCCGAGAAGCAGGAGCGCCCCGAGGGCCGCGAGCGCCGGCGCGATCTCGACCTTCTCGTGGACGAGGGTGGTCTGCCGAGGCAGCCTCTGCAGCACCGACTCGAGCTGGGCGCGGTCGGTGGCAGGCGAGTATGTTCCCCCGGTGGCCGTCGCGACGGCCTTCATCGTCGCGTCGTCGACGACGAGGAAGCGGGCGACGTCACCTGCGCCATAGGGCCCGCCCTCGGCGAACGCGTCCGCCCCGAGTTGCTCGCGCGTGCACACCATCCGGGTCGGCTCGGCCGTCCCGAAACCGATGGAATAGACCCGTATGCCGCGTGCCCCCGCCGCCTTCGCCGCATCCACCGGTGTGACTCCCCGCGTGTTGGCGCCGTCGGTCAGCAGGACGACGATGTCGGGGATCGTCTGGGCCGTGGGCGGGGCCACGTCGGCCGGCGGGGCAAGGGGCTCGGTCTGCTCGAGCTGATCCGGGACCGGGACCTCCCCGGGCTGAATCGGTTTGACCCCGGGGTTGACCGACGCGATCGCGTCCACGGCCTTCAGGATCGCGGCGCCGATCGCCGTCCCGCGCCCGGTGGTCAGGCCGTCGACGGCGGCCCGCAGTTCGTCCTTGTCGGTCGTCGGGGCGGCGATCTCCTCGGCATATCCGGCGAAGGCGATCAGACCGATCCGGGTGCCCCTGGGCTGGGCATCGATGAACTCACGCACCGCGCTCTGGGCGGCCGCGATCCGATTGGGGTCGACGTCGATCGAGCACATCGACCGGGAGACGTCGATGGCGAGCATGATCGTTGTGCGGTCCTGGGGCACGGTCATCTCGACGGTTGGTCGCGCCGTGCCGACACCGAGGGCGAGCAGCGCCAGCAGCACCCCGGCGAGTGGGAGGTGGCGGGTCCACGGTCGCCGCCGGGCGCCCAGCGCTGCGCGCACGAGAGCGATATGGGAATGGCGGACGGGTGCCTGCCGGAGGCGGCGCTCCCGCCAGAGATAGAGCCCCAGAACGACGGGGATCGTCGCGAGCGTCAGGAGGGCCAGGGGCCAGCCGAGGATCATCCCGACACCACCCGCCCCGTCCGGATCAGCGAGATGCCCACGCCGGCACCGAGAATGAGCAGGGCGAGCAGTGTCATATAGGGCGCGAGTTCGGTCGGCTCCCGCCGGGAGACGAGATTGAGCGTCAAACCCGCATAGACGTCACGCAGCTGCGCCGCGGTGCCGGCCCGCTGATACGTGCCATCGGTGGCGTCGGCGATCGCGGTCAACGCTGGCTCATCCAGAGCCGTCCGCTGGGAGACCCCGCCGATGGTGACCGTCGTTCCGGCGGGGTCTCCGAGGCCGATCGTCTCGATGCGGACCCCCGCGACCGACGCCAGCCGGGCCATCGCCGCCGGGTCGAGTTCGCCGGTGTTCTGGCCGTCGGAGAGCAGAACGATTCGCGCGGAGCCGTAATAGCCGATGTCGACGCCGTCCGGGTTAGTCGTCAACTGGTCCGGGTCGACGGCGAGCTTGCCGCCCGCGATCGCCTTGAGCGAGGCGAAGATGCCCTGGCCGAGCGAGGTCCCGCCATGCGAGGTGAGGCGATCGATGGCTGCCGTGACGACGGCCTGGTCGTCGGTGGGGGCCGCGGTGACATTGCCGGTGTCACTGAACGCCACGACGCCCAGGCGTATGCCGCGGGGCTGCCGCGCCACGAACTCCTTGGCCGCCGTCTTGGCCGCCGCGAGGCGGCTGGGGGACAGGTCGGTGGCGGACATGCTGTTGGAGGTGTCGAACGCGAGGATGACGGTGCCCTCGCGATGGAGTTGCGTCAAGGTCGCTGTGGGTCCGGCGGCCGCGGCGATGAGGGCCGTCAGCGCCGCGAGGAGGAGCGCCGGAACCAGAGCCCGGCCGCGCCGCCGGGCCCTCGGGTCGGTGAGCACGAGGCCGGTCGCGGCGAGGGCCGCCCGCCGTCGCCGCTCCGCGGCGAGAAGCGCTTGGTAGCGCCAGACGAGCACTGGCAGGACGAGGAGGGCCAGGAGTGCCCACGGGTAGCTGAAGGTCATCGGCGCACTTTCCGCCGAGCCGCGAGACGAAGGAAGACGGCCACGAGATCGTCGGCAGTCGAGATCGTCGTCAGGTCGAGTCCGCAGGCTCGAACCCGATCGCGCACCTGGGCCTGCTCCGCGTCGGCCAAGGCACGCAGCCGCGCACGGAACCCGGCGTCCGCGGTGTCGACAAGCACGCGTTCACCGGTCTCGGCGTCCTCGAGGACGATCTCGCCGACGTCCGGAAGCGTCGTCTCGAGCGGATCGACGATCTGAACCGGAACGAGGTCGTGGCGCTGCGCCAGCAGGCGGAGCGGACGGTCCCACCCGGGCGCGGCGATGAAGTCCGACACGACCACCACGAGCGAGCGCTGTAGGATCATGCCCGAGCTGGCGGCGAGTAACGCGGCGAGGTCGGTCGGGACCGGTGCTGTCGCATGCGGCTGTTGGAGGCGGTGAACCAGGCGGAGCACATGGAGCCGTCCCGACCCCGACGGCACAGGGGCCGGCCGGCCGCCGTCGGACAGGAGAGCGCCGATCCGGTTGCCGCCGCGAGTGAGCAGCCGGGCCAGGGTGGCGGTGAACTCGATCAGCACCTCCTCCTTGCCGCGTCCTTGCGGGCCGAACCGCATGGAACCCGACCGATCGAGAACGAACCAGGCCGTGAGTTCACGATCCTCGGCATACTGCCGGACGTATGGCGCGTCCATGCGCGCCGTGACATTCCAGTCGATCCGCCGCAGGTCATCCCCGGGGACGTATTCGCGCAGCTCCCGGAAGTCGAGGCCGGCTCCGGTGAACAGGGTCCGGTAGTCGCCCTGAAGCTGCCCGTCGAGGGGCCGCAGGACGGTCCACTCGACGCGGCGCAGCAGGGCTTCGGCGGTCAGGGCGAGGGGCGATGCCATGCGACCTGCCTCCCGGAGGATGGCGGGCCCGGCGACGCGACGGGCGGCGCGGCCGGGGGAGTGACCTGGAGATCCGGCATGCGGACCGAGGCGATGATCGGGCCGAGGATCGCGTCGGGATCGACGTTGTCAGCGAGGGCCTCATAGGACAGAACCAGGCGGTGGCGCAGGACGTCGAGGGCGAGGTCGCGCACGTCCTCCGGGCGCGCATAGGTCCGGCCGCGGAGGTAGGCGAGGGCACGCCCCGCCACCACCATGTTGATGGAGGCGCGGGGGCTTGCGCCGAAGGTGATGAACCGCTGGAGGTCGGCCCGGCCCACGAGGCCGGGATCGCGGGTCGCGTTGGTGAGGGTCACGGCATACTGAATGATCCCCGGATCGACATAGACGGAATCGGCGGCCTTCTGCAGCTCGCGCAGCCGGTCGGGGTCGAGGACCGCCGCGGTCGCATCACCGAGGCCGAGCATGCGCTCGACGACGACGAACTCCTCGGCGGGCGAGGGATATCCGACCCGCACCTTGAACATGAACCGGTCGACCTGAGCCTCGGGCAGGGGATAGGTGCCCTCGGACTCGATCGGGTTCTGGGTCGCCATGACGAGGAACGGGTCGGGCGCCTTGAAGGTCTCCGTCCCGATCGTCACCTGCCGCTCCTGCATGACCTCGAGAAGGGCGCTCTGCACCTTGGCAGGTGCGCGATTGATCTCGTCGGCGAGCACGAGGTGGGCGAACACCGGGCCCAGCGAGACCTGGAACTGGCCGTTCTGCTGGTTGTAGATCCGAGTGCCGATCAGATCGGCGGGCACCAGGTCAGGGGTGAACTGGATGCGCTTGAAGTCGCCGCCGATCGCCTCGGCCAGAGCCTTGATCGCCAGTGTCTTGGCGAGCCCCGGCACGCCCTCGACAAGCAGGTGACCCCGAGCGAGCAGCGCGACGATCATGCGCTCGAGGAGGTCGTCCTGGCCGACGATGGTCTTCTTGACCTCATAGAGGGTGCGCTCGAGCGGATGGCTGCCGGCCTCGGGACCGGAAGGCGCGGGGCGTCGGTCGGTCGTGGTCGGGCTCTCCATGTCGTTCTCCTCGATGTTGGCGGTCACAGCGGCGGGGCTCCGGCGGCTCCGCCCGCCTGCGAGATGGGGACGGCGAAGCCGATCCCGACGAAGAAGGCTTGTTTGCTCGGGTTGGCGAGCGCGGTGACGATGCCGACGACCTGGCCGGCACGGTTGAGCAGCGGCCCACCGGAGTTGCCCGGATTGACCGCGGCGTCGAACTGGATCAGGCCCGTCAAGTCACGGCCGGGCACCTCGATGGTCCGATCGAGACCGGAGACCACGCCCGCGGAGAGCGAGAACGTCAGTCCCAGGGGGTGGCCCACCGCAAACACCGGGTCGCCGATCCGTCCTGTCCCGGCCAGGACTGCCGGTGTGACGACGGGGGGCAACGACGCGGGCGTCAACACGGCGATGTCGCGATCCGGTTGGGCGTCCTTGACCACGGCCGCGGACCGGGTGCCGTCGGCGAAGGTCACCTCGATCTCCCCGCCACCCGCCACCACGTGGTTCGCCGTCAGAATCCGGCCATCGGCGTTGGCGATGAAGCCCGCGCCGAGACCGTCCTCCGCGCCACCCCGCGTGCGAATCACGACCATTGACGGCGCGATCGCGGCGTATGCCGCCCCGGCCTCCGGCGGCCGGCTCGCGTCCTGCCGCCTCGCCTCGTCGACCGCGGCGGAGGCGACGGCCTTCGCCTGGGCGTCGGTGTAGCGCGGCGGCACGTCGAAGGTGCGCCAGAGGGCGCAACCCGCGAGGACCGCGACGATGGCCAGGGACACCCAGGAGACCCACGGCCGGAACCGGGCGGCGGTGGGGATCGAGCCCGAACCCGGGGTCGCCCCGGTGCCGGTCTCGGCCTGTGGCGCTCCTGAGCGCGCCGAATCGAGGAGAGCACCCGACGGGGGCTCCTCGACACGGGGCCGCAGCCGCGGCATACGCAACGCCATGGTGCGACTCTAATTCGGGCCACCGACAACCCCCAGCGAACAGTCCCGACTCTCGGTGGATTCACAGGCACCCGGGGGGGCTTCGCCCCCCGCCCCCCCGGACTGCCGGGTGCTCGCTGCGCTCGCGCTACTCCTTCTGTTCCGGGGAACCAGGCTCGCTCCGCTCGCGGTTCCCCGGGCGTCTCGCACTGGCTCGCTGCGCTCGCAACTGCTCACCGTAGGCGCCCCCCGGGGTCCTGCAGGCTGGCGGGATTCGGCGCCTCGGCGTGGGAGGGTGGCGGGTGTGAACGACCCGGCAGATTCGACCCCTGCGGAGCCCGCGTCGGCGGAGCACGCGCGCCTCGCCGAATCGGTCGGCGCCGACGCACGCTGGCGCCTCTGGGGGCCCTACCTCTCCGGCCGCCAGTGGGGAACCGTTCGCGAGGACTACTCGGCCGATGGTGACGCCTGGGCGTCCTTCCCCTTCGACCACGCCCACACCCGCGCCTACCGGTGGGGCGAGGACGGGATCGCCGGCCTCACGGACCGCTACGGCTTCCTCAACGTCGCCGTCGCGCTGTGGAACGAGCGGGACGACCGGCTCAAGGAGCGACTCTTCGGCCTCACCAACCCCCAGGGCAACCACGGCGAGGACACCAAGGAGTACTGGTGGCATCTCGACGCCATACCGACACACTCCTTCGCCCAGTTTCTCTATCGCTACCCCCAGTCCGCCTTCCCCTACGCCCACCTCGTCTCGGAGTCGGCCGCCCGCACCCGCGCGGACGAGGAACTGGAACTCACCGACACCGGCGTCCTCGACGGCGACCGCTTCTTCGACGTGGTCGTCACCCACGCCAAGTCCGCACCCGACGACCTCCTCATCGAGTTCGCCGCGACCAACCACGGGGCCGATCCGGCGCCCCTTCACCTGCTGCCGCAGGTCTGGTTCCGCAACACGTGGTCCTGGGGTCGGGATCCACGCATCCCGCGCATTCACCGGATCCAGGGTCCCGGCGGCCGGTCCGCGGTGCTCGCCGAGCACGGATACCTCGGGCGCTACCGCGTTGTCGCCGACGGCGAGCCACCGCTCCTGTTCTGCGACAACGAGACCGACGTATGGCGCACCTTCGGCACCGCGGGCGGCAGCCCGCACCCCAAGAGCGCCATCCACGCGGCGGTCGTCGAGGGTGATGCGTCGCTCGTGCGGGCGGCATACGGCACGAAGGCGGCGTTCTGGTGGCACTGGGAGGCCGTCCCGCCCGGCGAGACCGTCCGGGTCCGGCTCCGGATGACGCGCGACGGTGACACGACGCCCGGTGACCCGTTCGCCGACTTCGACGACATCGTGGCCGCCCGGCGCGCCGACGCCGACGCCTTCCATGCCGCTGTCGTGCCGCCCGGCACGAGCGACGAGGACGCCTTCATCGCGAGGCGCGCCTTCGCCGGCCTCCTCTGGTGTCGCCAGATCTATCGGTATGACGTGCGCCAATGGCTCGAGGGCGACCCCGCCGGACCACCCCCACCGTCTCGCCGCATCGCGCGCCAACCCATGGGTCGCAATACGTCCTGGCAGCAACTCTCCCTCGCCGACGTCATCTCCATGCCGGACGAGTGGGAGTACCCCTGGTTCGCCGCGTGGGATCTCGCCTTCCACTGCGTCGCGCTCGCCCACATCGACCCCGAGTTCGCCAAGGGCCAACTCGTCCTCATGTGCCGCGAGTGGGCGATGCATCCGAACGGGCAGATCCCGGCATACGAATGGAACTTCTCCGACGTCAACCCGCCGGTGCACGCGTGGGCCGCGTGGCTCGTCTATCGGATCGATGGCAGCCGCGATCGTGAGTTCCTCACGCGCGTCTATACGAAGCTGCTGTTCAACTTCGGCTGGTGGGTCAACCGCAAGGACGCCGACGGATCGAATCTCTTCGAGGGCGGATTCCTCGGGATGGACAACGTCGGACCGTTCGACCGGAGCGCGCCCCTGCCCGACGGCGCCCGCCTCGAGCAGTCCGATGCGACGAGTTGGATGGCGTTCTCCTGCTTGGCGATGCTGCGGATCGCCTGGGAACTCGCCCACACCGACCGGTCCTGGGATGCGGTCGCGACGAAGTACTTCGAGCACTTCCTCGCCATCGCCGAAGCGATGGAGACCTTCGGGTCCGACAACGTCTCCCTCTGGGACGAGGATGACGGGTTCTTCTATGACGTCCTCGTCGGTGCGGACGGAAGTACATCCAAGGTGCGGTTGCGCTCGATGGTCGGATTGCTCCCGCTCATCGCCGTCATCACGATCCCGGCCTGGGTGGATGCCGACCTTCCGGACTTCACTGCGCATCGAGACTGGCTCGCGGCGCGCCGACCCGAACTCCTCGACGCACTGGTCCACCTGGCCGATGGAACCGAGGACACGCTCTCCGTCCTGACGGCCGACCGGCTCGTGCGCCTCGTCCGACGGCTCGCGGACGCGGCGGAGTTCCTCGCGCCCCATGGCATCCGCTCGCTGTCCGCGGCCTATCGCGAGGGCACCACGCTCGCTCTCGACGGAGCGGACCTCGAGGTCCACTATGTGCCCGGCGAGTCCGACAGCGGGCTCTTCGGCGGCAACTCCAACTGGCGCGGCCCGATCTGGATGCCCGTCAACGTCCTCTTGACGGACGCCCTCAGGACGTATGCCGCTGGCATGGGTTCGGCACTTCAGCTGGAGTATCCGACGGGGTCGGGCGATTTCCGTGGTCTCGCTGCGGTGGCCGCCGACCTCGACGATCGCCTCGTCTCCCTTTTCCGGATCGGCGCCGACGGGCGGCGTCCGAGCGATCCGCGGCATGTGCCGACCGGTCCGCTCTGGCAGGCGCACCCGACGTTCAGCGAATACTTCCACGGGGACACCGGAGCGGGTCTCGGAGCCTCCCACCAGACCGGCTGGACCGCACTCGTCGCTCACCTCATCTGCCTGCGCGAGATCTGACGACGCCCCGGCGAGCTCCTCCGGGAGCCCCCGGATCGGCACCGGATCACGGCCCGCAGCCCGGGATCAGCACGCGGCATACGGAACAGAAGCGGACCATACTGAGTTGTTCCAGACGGCGCGATCGGCGCCGACTGCACTCACCGAGGGGGACCTCTGACATGGCCACTCTGAACGACAACCTCAAGAAGACGATCGACGACCTCGACCTCGACCGGCGGCTCCAGCAGCTCGGTGAGTTCGCCCAGAAGACCGTCGCCGACGTCAAGGCTCAGGCCGGGACGCTCGCCCATGACAAGCGCGACAAGGTCGACGAGCTGCTCGCCAGAGCCACAGATGCGCTGGACCAGCGCACCAACGGCAAGTACCACGACAAGGCGATCAAGTTCAGCGCCGCCGTCGGTGGTGTGGTCGACAAGGTCGCCGACCAGCGGCCCGCCGCGCCCGAGTCCGGGGATGGGTGGCCGGCCCAGCCGTCCCCGACCGAGACCGCGAGTGCCTTCCCGGCTCACCCCTATGGCGAGGCGACCGCCGACACTCCGGACGCCACCGGCTGGCCGCACCCGGAAGCCGAGAGCGCCTCGACGGCGGACGGCACCGACGGCCAGTCCAAAGCGTGGTATGCCGAGTGATCGCCTGACGCGGCGATGACCACGTCCACGGGCCCCGAGGCCGGCCCTCGGGGCCCGCGTGTGTTCACCGACGCCGACGTGTCCGCTGCACTTGCGCCCGGTGACGCCGTCGCCGCGTTGCGTAGCGCCCTCATCGCCCACTCCGAGGGCCGCCTCGTCGCACCGCCACGAGTCCACGCCCAACTCGCGAGCGGGCGGATCATCGTCACCGCCGGCGAGTCGCCGGGGGAGTGGTTCGGCTACCGAAGCTACGACAGCCTCGGCGCCGTCCCCGGGGAGCAGGTCGTCGTCCTCCACGACGCCCGCACCGGGCGAGTGCGCGCTCTCGCTCTCGGCAACGCCCTCGGTCCGATGCGCACCGGCGCCATCGGCGGCGTCGCCGTCGATGCGCTGGCCAACCCCGATGCGGACGATCTCGGACTCATCGGGACCGGCACGCAGGCGTGGACCCAGCTCGCGGCCATCGCCTCGGTCCGCCACCTCCGACGCGTCCGTGTGCACTCCCGGACCCCGGCCAGGCGCGGCGCGTTCGCCGCACGGGCACGTCGAGAACTCGGCCTGGCCGCGGAGGCGGTGGACACGGCATACGACTCGGTGCACCATGCCCACATCGTCGTCCTGGCCACCGACAGCCCCACCCCGGTGCTCGACGCCGCGTGGGTCGCCGACGGCGCCTTCGTCACCACTCTCGGTCCGAAACAGATCGGGCGCGCCGAGTTCGACGCGCGCCTCGTCGACGCTGCCGACGTGACCGTGACGGACTCACCGGCGCAGATCACGGCATACGATCCCCCGTGCATCCTCGCGGGCACGCCGCAGGCCACACGGTTCGTCGCGCTCGGCGACGTCCTGGCCGGACGCGCACCAGGCCGCACCACACCGACCCAGCGCGTCCTGTTCTTCTCGGTCGGGCTCGCCGGCACCGAGGTGGCTCTGCTCGCCCACCTCGCCGCCCGCTGACCTCAGCTGAGCAGGCCGCCGAGCATGCTGCCCGAGCTGCCGGAGGACTGCTGGTGGCCGCCCTCGGTGACCGATTCGCTCGGCTGCACGAGCACATAACCCTGTCCGGAGAACGCCATCTGGAGCATCTCGCCGGTGCCACCGCGAATGAGCGAGCCGATGCCGCCGGTGTCGACCCGGACGTCCATGTGGACCCCTGCGGTCCAGAGAACGACCGCCTGGGCGTCGCCGAACGTCGGCGAACTGGCGACATCGAGCGCGACCGGGTCACCCTTGGTGGTGATCGCGACATACCCCGTGCCGCGCAGTGAGACGTTGTAGAGACCACCGGTCATCGCCGCTCCGCGAGCCTGGATGCGGTGGATGTCCCACTGGATCGAGTTGCTGAACGCGAGGACGTTGTTGCCGTTGACCGAGACGGCGTCGTCCTGAAGGTAGATGACCTGGATCTCGCTCGCCGAGTCCGCGAGGAAGAGATCCCCCTGGCCGGCGCAGGTCATGAGGGTCAGACCCTCACCGGTCACGGCCGACTTGAACATCCGCCCGAGACCGGAACTCTGCTTGGTGAACCGGACGTCGCCCTGATAGGCGACCATCGACCCGGCCTTGGCCATGACCTCGCCATAGCGCATGTCCACGCGTAGCATCTTCTTGTTCTGCAACGAGAACGGGTCCTGGGTCTCGCGTTCCTTGTAGTCGGTGAACAGCGAGCCGTGAATCGTCATCTGCCGTGCATCCCCTTCGTGAATCGCGCCCGTCCGGTCGGCCGAGCGATCTGCGACAAACCGTATGGCGAATCCGCCCCACCCGTCTCCTGTTTCTGCTGAAATGTTCTGAACGGACGACAGGAGTTTGTCGATGGGTTTTCTGGACAAGGCCAAGGCCGCGGCGATGGACCTGCAGGCCAAGGCGGACACTGCGCTGGGCAATTCCGGGCTGATGGGTGGATCGCCGATGGGCGCTCCCGGCGGAAGCGGCGGCCAGGGCGACCGGCTCCTGCGCGATCTCGGCGTGCTCACCTATCTCAACGCGGTCGGCACTCCCGGGTCCGCGGACGACTACAACCGGATCATGGCCTTGCTGCAGCAGCTGGCTCAGCAGGGTCAGCTCAATCTCAGCCTGACGCCGGCCATGGGCGCCCCCGGCGGTCCCCCGCCGCCTCCCGGTGCGGTCAAGGCCTCGTATGCCGCGGGCCAGGCTTCCGCCGCGCCCCCGCCTCCCGGGTCGGCTGCTCCGCCCCCGCCCCCCGGTGGGGGGTTCGCGCCACCGCCCCCGCCTCCGCCGCCGGGCGGAGGATTCCCCGCGCCCGTGGCCCCGGACGCTGCCCCGGGGACGCCGTCCGCCGGCGCACCGGTCGCCGCCGACGCGCCGGCGCAGAGCACCGTCGTCGACGTGCCGGAGGAGGTCGTCGAGGTCGCCGAAGGCGGCGGGGCGACGCCGCCGCCACCCCCGCCCAGCTGGGCCTGACCGCTCGGGCAGCGCACGGCATACGGCGGAAGGGGGGTCGCGGGCCGGAACCATCCGCGTCCCTCCCCGCCGCTGCGCTAATCTGAGCTCATGGCAGGTTCGCTGCTTCTTAGTCAGCCGCGGTGACGCACCCCAAGGACGTCAGCGCGGCTCGCCCCTCTGCCCAGAGGGGTTTTTCTTTGCCCGAGCAGCGACCACCCCGACGAAGGAATCCGATGAGCGAGACGCCCCACCGCTACACCGCCGCGCTGGCCGACGAGATCGAGCTGGCCTGGCAGGACCGCTGGGAGGAGGACGGCACCTTCCGCGCCCCCAACCCCGCTGGGCCCTGGGCGCAACCCGATGCGGTCGCCGGCCGGGAGAAGCTCTTCGTCCTCGACATGTTCCCCTACCCCAGCGGCGCGGGCCTCCATGTCGGCCATCCGCTCGGCTACATCGCGACCGACGTCTATGGCCGCTACCAGCGGATGTGTGGACGCAACGTCCTCCACGTCATCGGCTACGACGCTTTCGGTCTGCCGGCGGAGCAGTATGCCGTCCAGACCGGCCAGCACCCCCGCAAGACCACCGAGGACAACATCCTCAACATGCGCCGCCAGCTGCGTCGTCTCGGCCTCGCCCACGACGATCGGCGCTCCGTGGCGACCACCGATCCCGAGTTCTATCGGTGGACGCAGTGGATCTTCCTTCAGATCTTCAACGCGTGGTTCGACGCCGAGGCCGACGGGGGAGTCGGACGTGCGCGCCCGATCCAAGACCTCATCGACGCGTATGCCGCGGGCTCCCGCCCCACGCCCGACGGTCGCCCCTGGGCGAACCTCGCCACGGCCGAGCAGGCGGCGGTCATCGACGCCCACCGGCTCGCCTATGTCTCCGAAGCACCGGTCAACTGGTGTCCCGGTCTGGGCACGGTGCTGGCCAACGAGGAGGTCACCGCCGAGGGCCGCTCCGACATCGGCAACTTCCCCGTCTTCCGGCGCAACCTGCGCCAATGGATGATGCGCATCACGACGTATGCCGACCGCCTCCTCGACGACCTGGACCGCCTGGACTGGCCGGAAAAGGTCAAGATCATGCAGCGCAACTGGATCGGGCGCAGCCAGGGTGCGCAGGTCGCCTTCCCCGTCGTCGGTCAGGACACGGCGATCGAGGTCTTCACGACCCGGCCGGACACTCTCTTCGGAGCGACATTCATGGTGCTCGCTCCCGAGCACCCGCTGCTCGACACGATCGTGCCTGCCGGGGGGTGGCCCGAGGGCACCCGCCCGGCGTGGACGGGGGGTGCGGCCGACCCGGGGACGGCAGTGGCGGCATACCGCGAACTGGCCTCGCGCCGAACGGAACTCGAGCGGCAGGCGGATGCCCGGGTCAAGACCGGCGTCTTCACCGGGGGGTTCGCGATCAACCCGGTCAATGGCGCGAGCATCCCGGTGTTCGTCGCCGACTACGTGCTGATGGGCTACGGCACGGGCGCGATCATGGCCGTCCCCGCGCAGGACGAGCGGGACTGGGCCTTCGCCACGGCATACGACCTGCCGATCATCCGGACCGTCCAGCCCACCCCAGAGCACGATCTCGACACGGCGTTCGTCGGCGACGGGCCGGCGATCAACTCCGCCAACGACGAGATCAGTCTCGACGGGCTCGGAGTCGCCGACGCCAAGGCCGCGATCATCGCGTGGCTCGAGGCCAAAGGTCTGGGTGAAGGAACCGTCACCTACAAGCTGCGTGACTGGCTCTTCAGCCGGCAGCGCTATTGGGGCGAGCCGTTCCCGATCGTCTATGACGAGGGCGGCCACCCCATCGCGCTGCCGGAGTCGATGCTGCCGGTCGAGCTGCCGGAGGTCGACGACTACAGCCCGCAGGCGCTCGATCCCGACGATGTCACCTCCGAGCCGGTGCCGCCGCTGGCCCGGGCGGCCGACTGGGCGAATGTCGACCTCGACCTCGGCGATGGCGTCAGGACCTATCGCCGTGAACTCAACGTCATGCCGCAGTGGGCGGGATCCTGTTGGTACGAGCTGCGTTATCTCGACCCCGCCAACACCGAGCGGTTCGTCGACCCCGACGTCGAGCGCTATTGGATGGGGCCGTATGCCGCTCCGGTCGCCGGTGCCCCCGCCGGTGCCACGGACGTCGGCGGCGTCGATCTGTATGTCGGCGGCGTCGAGCATGCCGTCCTCCACCTGCTGTATTCGCGGTTCTGGCACAAGGTGCTCTTCGACCTCGGGCACGTCTCGAGCGAGGAGCCCTTCCGCCGGCTCTACAACCAGGGCTATATCCAGGCCTACGCCTACCGCGACCTGCGCGGCCAGACCGTGCCGGCCGCCGGGGTGGTCGAGTCCGTCGCCGCCGATGGGAGCCTGTCGTGGACTTGGAACGGCGAGGAGGTCGTCCGCGAGTTCGGCAAGATGGGCAAGTCGCTGAAGAATGTCGTCACGCCCGACGACATGTATGCCGCCTACGGCGCCGACACCTTCCGGCTCTATGAGATGGGCATGGGGCCACTGGACCAGTCGAAGCCGTGGGAGACCCGGGCCATCGTCGGGTCGCAGCGCTTCCTGCAGCGCCTGTGGCGCAATGTCATCGACGAAGAGACCGGAGCGCTGCGCGTCGTCGACACGCCGGTCGACGCCGAGACGGCAAAGGTCCTGCACCGGACGATCGCGGCCGTGTCGGCGGACTATGCCGGGCTGAGCTTCAACACGGCCATCGCGCGGCTGACCGAGCTCAACAATGCGCTCACGCGGCTCGAGGTGGTGCCGCGGGCGGCCGCGGAGGCTCTCGTCCTCATGGTGTCGCCGATGGCGCCGCACATCGGGGAGGAATTGTGGCGGCGGCTCGGGCACGACCGGACGCTGGCCTTCGAGACGTTCCCGGTCGCCGAGGCGCGGTACCTGGCCGACGACACGTTGACGTGCGTCGTCCAGATCCGCGGCAAGGTGCGCGACCGGGTCGACGTGCCGGCTGATATCGCCGAGGACGCACTGCGGGAGTTGGTGCTGGCGCGGCCCAAGGTGATCGAGGCGACCGCCGGAGGCATCCGGAGCGTCATCGTCCGGGCGCCGAGGCTCGTCAATATCGTTCCGGCGTAGTCTCTTCCACCTCGTCCACAGGGCGGCGAACCCTCGAATCACCGTCGTCCACAGGATCCGGGCGGGTGGCTGGCCCCGGTCGGGGGCCGCTGCCTAACGTGGGGGCATGTCCCGCACCCGCCGCACCGAAGCCGCCGACCGGCTCGCCGAGGCCCTGTCGGCTGGCGGTCTCGGTGCCGGCTGGGGAGCAGACGTCCAGCAGTTGGCTCCGGACGTCCGGGCGAGCGCAGGCGAGCCGGACCGTATGCCGAGATTCCCCTCCCGGGACGGCGTCGGCGATCCGCGGTGGGATGAGTGCGCGCCGTCCGTCAGCGTCGCTTCCGATGAGCACGGCGGAGGCGACGGCGACGATGAGTCACTGTCGGCGGAACCCGGGGAACGCGCCGGCTCGGGAGACCGGGGGCGGGCCGGGCGGCATACGCGGGCATCGGCCGACCGTCCTGGGTGGGTGACGGTTCCCGCCGGTCTCCGGGCAGGACGCGTCGGCGTGGTCCGGCCGGCGGTCCTCGCGGTCATCGCCGTGGTTCTGGCGTTCGTCGCGGTGTTCGGGCTGCGGCTGCTGCTGGCTCATCAGGCGGGCCGGCCGTTGGCCGCGGCAGCTCCGGGGTTGTCGGGAACCGCATCCTCGGGACCAGGATCCGCGACTGGCGACAGCGCCGGCACGCCGGACCCGGCGTCGGCACGCGCGGGTGGATCCTCCGGCGGTGGTGCCGCCGCGCAGGCGGCCGACGGTAGCGTGGTCGTCGACGTCGTCGGGCAGGTGCGGCATCCGGGAGTCGTCGAGCTCGCGGCGGGATCCCGGGTGGTCGATGCGATCGCGAGGGCTGGGGGCGCCCGCAGCGGGGCGGACCTCGCGGCCGTCAATCTCGCCCGACGGCTCGTCGATGGCGAGCAGATCGTCGTCCCGAAGCCCGGTCAGTCGTCTGCGCCCGCCGGTGGGTCGAGTGCGAGTGCGACGGCAACGCCAGGAGGCGCCACTGCGGCACCCGTTCTGGTCGACCTCAACACCGCGGACCTGAACGCGCTGGATGCCCTCCCCGGCGTGGGCCCGGTGCTCGCGGGTCGCATCCTCAGTTGGCGGGCCGAGCACGGCCGCTTCTCCTCCGTCGACGAGCTGGGTGAGGTCTCCGGCATCGGTGAGAAGGTGCTCGCCAACCTGCGTCCGCTCGTGACCGTCTGAGCCCGGGTCGTGATGAGGACGTCCGGGGCCGCGCGATCGGCGGACGCAGGCCCGGCGGCCTGGGTTCCCCTCCGAGCCAGCCGGACCCTGGACGGGCGGGTTCAGGTCGATGCGGCCGGCCATGTGCGACGGCTCCTGCCCGACCGGGAGAGCGCGACGCGCCGCTTCCGTGTCGACCTGCGGCTCCTCCTGCCCGCCCTGACCGCCTGGGCGGCGTGTGCCTCCACCCTCGGATGGTCGCCGAAAGCCAAGGCGACGGTCGCCGTCGGCGCCACCGTGCTCGCCGCCCTGGCCGTCTGGCGGGGCCGCCCCCGCCACGGCCGAAGGTCCCGCGCCTGGCTTCTCCTCGGGCTCACCGGCGCGGCGCTCGCCCTGGTCATCGGGGCGTCGGCTAGCGCCGACGAACTGCGGCGCAGCGGAACGATTCCCGAACTCGCCGCCGATCATGCGGTCGCCACGGTCACCGGCGTCGTGATCGGGGAGCCGGTCTCGGCGAAGTCGACTGGGGGGCGCAGCGCCGATCGGGTCTTCGTGCGGGTGCGTGTGGACGCGATCACCGGCCGCGGCCAGACCTCCCGCGTGCAGGCCCCCGTGCTCGTCGTCGCCGACCACCGCTGGTCGTCGCTCGGCTGGCATGACCGGATCTCGGCGCGGCTGCGCCTCTCCCCTGCGGGGGCGGCCGACGATGTCCTCGCGACGGGGCGAGCGCTGGCCGCCCCGGTCGTCGCGCGCCGCGCCGGGTGGGTCTACTCCTGGTCCGAACGACCTCGGGCGGCTCTCCGCAACGCGATGGCCGGACTCCCGGGTGACGCGGCCGGGCTCGTGCCGGGCATGGTCATCGGAGACACGACCCGATCGCCTCCGGAGCTCACCGCGGACATGCGCGCGACGGGGCTCACGCATCTGTCGGCTGTTTCCGGCGCCAATGTCGCGATCCTGATCGCGGCGGTCACACCGATGATCCGCGTGGTCGGAGTCCGTCGGCGTTGGCGCCCCCCGGTCCTCGGCGCCCTCCTGGTCGCCTTCGTCCTGCTCGCTCGTCCCGAACCCAGCGTGCTCCGCGCGGCGGCGATGGGTGCGATCGGACTGCTCGGCACCCAGAACTCGCGTCGCGCTGCGGGTGTGCCGGCGCTTGCCGGCGCGGTCCTCGCCCTGCTCGTCATCGACCCCTGGCTCGCGCGGAGCTACGGCTTCGCGCTCTCGACGCTGGCGACGCTCGGGCTGTTGCTGTTCACCCGGCCGTGGGCGGCTCGGCTGCGCCCGTGGCTGCCATGCCGCCTCGCGGGGCTGGCTGAAGCCCTCGCCATTCCTATCGCGGCACAGGCGATGTGTGCCCCGGTGATCGTCATGCTGTCCGGCTCGGTGAGCCTCGTCGGGGTGCCGGCGAACCTCGTCGTCGCTCCGCTGGTGGCGCCGGTGACACTCGGCGGGATCGGCGTCATGCTCGGGGCTCTGATCTGGCCGGCGGCCGCCCACCTGGCGGCCTGGATCCCGGCGGTGCCGGCGCTGGGCATCGGCGCGGTCGCCCACTGGGGTGCGGATCAGGCGTGGGGGAGTATGCCGTGGCCGAAGTCCCCGACGGGAGCCATGGGTCTTGCTGGGCTCACGCTCGTGCTCCTGCTCGTCGGCCCGCGTCTCGCCGACATCGCGCGTCGGCGCCCGATCCCCGCAGCGGCATGTCTGGCGGCGAGCGTCGGTATCGCCGTGCCGACGACGCCGGTGCTGTGGCCACCGACGACATGGGCGATGGTCACCTGCGATGTCGGTCAGGGGGACGCCATCGTCCTCCACAGCGGTCCGGGGCGCGCCGTCCTCATCGACGCCGGGCCCGACTCCCGGCTCGTCGACCATTGCCTCGGCCGGCTCGGCGTGCGGGCGCTCGATGCCGTCGTCCTGACCCACTTCCATGCCGACCACATCGACGGTCTCCTTGGAGCGATCGCGGGCCGACGAGTCTCGCGCATCGTCGTCAGTCCCGTCGCCGACCCTCCCGATGGCGCGGCCACGGTCGACCGGCTGGCGCAGGCACGCGGCATACCCATGGACGTCGTCCAGGTCGGCGAGCGTTTCGTCTGGGGGGATGTGCGCGCCCGGGTGTGGTGGCCGGAGAGGGCGATCCACGAAGGTTCGGTGCCCAACAACGCGAGCGTCGTCCTCGATGCGAGCGTCGGTGACCTCGATGTCCTCCTCTCCGGAGACATCGAGCGCGAAGCCGGTCGTGCCTTGCTGCTCGCCTTGCGACGGGATCCGGCGGCATACGCCCGGCTCGGCTCCTATGAGGTGCTCAAGGCGCCGCACCACGGATCGAGCAATCTCGATCGTGATCTGCTCGCCGCCGTCCACGCCCGTGCCGCCGTCATCAGCGTCGGGGCGGACAACGACTACGGCCACCCCGCCCCCTCCACGCTCTCTCTTCTCAAAGGCGAAGGGATGCAGGTCTATCGGACCGATCGCGACGGCGATGTCGCCTTCTGGATGGTGGGCGCCACGCTCATGGCTGCGACGGCGCGCGGCTCCCCGTGAGGAGGCTTCAGAGGTAGTAGTCGAGTTCCGGCGACGGGAAGGTCGGGGCCAGTGCGGTGGAGTGGGCGACCTCGCACAGTGCGTCGAGCGTCGCCGCAACGGCGGGCACCCGCTCGAGGTCGGCGGTCGTCACCGCGACGATCTGGCGCTTGGACGCGGGCCGGACCTGAGTGGTCACGACATCGGGATGGTGCGCGGTCCGGACGATGAGGTCGGGGATGAGGGCGACCCCGAGGCCGGCCGCGACCAACCCGGCGACCGCGACATAGTCCTCCGTCTCGAATGCGACGTCCGGGGTGAAATCGGCGCTGCGACACATCGACAGCAGGTGACCACGGCAGCGTGGGCATCCCGCGATCCACGTCTCGTCGCGCAACTGGTCGATGTCGATCACCCCCCCACCAGCGAGCGCGTGGCCGGTCGGCAGAGCGAGCAATACCTCGTCGTCCAGCAGGTGCCGGGTCACGAAGAGATCGAGATCCTCTTCGCCGCGACCGACGTCCGTGCCTTCGTAGGCGAAGGCGATGGCGAGGTCGCACTCACCCGCCCGCAATGCCGCGAGCGACTCCGGCGGCTCCGCCTCCGTGAAGGAGACGGCGACGTCGGGGTAGCGCTCTTTGACAAGGGCGAGCGCCTTCGGCACGAGCGTTGCCGACGCCGACGGAAAGGCCGCGAGACGGACCCGGCCGGCCCGAAGGCCGGCGATCGCCGCGACCTCCTCCTCGGCGGCGTCGATCGCCATGAGAACGTCGCTGGCGCGGCGAGCGAGCGCGCTGCCCGCCTCGGTCAGCCGAACCGTGCGGCCGACGCGGTCGACGAGCGCGGTCCCGGCACGTTGCTCGAGGCGGCGGACCATCTGGGAGACCGCGGGCTGGGAATAGCCGAGCGCCGCCGCCGCGCCGGTGAAGCTGCCTTCGTCGGCGATCGCCTTCATCACCCGCAGGCCGGCGACATCGATCATCGGGTCACTCTATAACGTCGCGTTATGTTCAGGTCATTATCAGAAACATCGCGTAGCCATGCGGCACGTCAGCGCATACTGTCGCCCGTGCAGACCCCGAAACCCGACGACGCGGCTTCACAGCTCCACGAGTTCCTCGGCGCGGGACCCGCCCTCGTGTTGACGGGCGCGGGCATGAGCACAGATTCGGGCATCCCGGACTACCGCAGACCCGATGGCACCCGACGGGCGCTGCCGATGCAACACGGGGAGTTCGTCGGGTCGAGCGGTGCTCGGCAGCGCTACTGGGCGCGGTCGTTCATCGGCTGGCAGCGCTTCTCGGCGGCGGACCCCAACGACGGTCACCGCGCGCTGGCGCGTCTCGCGTCGGCGCGCGCGCTCGGCACCATCATCACGCAGAATGTCGACGGGTTGCATCAACGGGCGGGAAGCCCTGATGTCATCGAACTCCACGGGTCGTTGTCCCGGGTCGTCTGCCTGTCGTGCGGCACGGCTGTCGGACGCGACGCGCTCCAGCAGCGCATGGCGTCAGAGAACGCCGGATTCGAGCGGCATTCCCGGGGGATGGCGCCCGACGGGTCCCAGGTCGGCAGCCAGATCCGGCCGGACGGCGATATCGTCCTGGACCAGGCCGCCGTCGCGCACTTTCACAGTCCCGTGTGTGCCGTATGCCGATCCGACACATTGAAACCGGATGTCGTCTTCTTCGGGGGCAGCGTCCCGCCCGATCGGGTCGCCCAGTGCGTCGATCGCACCGACCGGGCACCGAGCCTGCTCGTCCTCGGCTCGTCGCTCGCGGTGATGAGCGGCCTGCGGTTCGTGCGGCAGGCGGCCCGGCGCGGCATACCGATCGCGATCGTGACTCGCGGAGCCACGCGGGGTGACGACCTCGCCACCCTTCGCCTCGATGTTGCGTTGACTCCGACGTTGGTTGCCCTGACAGCGAAGGTCGGCGAGCGTCCCTGCCTGCACTCAGATGCTTAGCCTGCGCTCAGATGCCGAGCCGGCGGTCAGGTGCCTGGCCTGCGCTCGGATGCCGAGCCGGCGGTCAGGTGCCTGGCCTGTGCTCAGATGCCGAGCCGGCGGTCAGGTGCCTGGGCCACGCTCAGATGCGTCGCAGGACCGCCGTGACCCTGCCGAGGATCGTCGCGTGATCGCCGTCGATCGGTGAGAAGTCCGGATTGGCGGGCATGAGCCAGACCTTGCCATCCCGGCGCTTGAACGTCTTGACGGTCGCCTCGTTGTCGAGCATCGCGGCGACGATCTCGCCGTTCTCGGCGGTGGGCTGCTGCCGCACGACGACCCAGTCGCCATCGCAGATCGCGGCCTCGATCATCGAGTCGCCGACCACGCGCAGGAGGAAGAGTGTGCCTTCGCCCACGATCTGCCGGGGAAGCGGGAAGACGTCCTCGACGACTTCTTCGGCCATGATCGGAGCACCAGCCGCGATCCGGCCGAGCACCGGGACATACGACGCCTCGGGCCGCGCGTCGCCGCTGTCGGTCATGTCGTCCTCGAAGTCCGCCATGTCGGGCATCGCCCCCCGGTATCCACGTCGGCCGGCCGGCTGATCCGGGGCGACCACCTCCATGGCACGTGGGCGATGCGGATCGCGGCGGAGGTAGCCCTTCTTCTCGAGCGCGATCAGCTGATGGGACACCGAACTCGGCGACACGAGACCGACCGACTCACCGATCTCGCGCATGCTGGGGGGATAGCCCCGGACGTCGATCGAGGTCCGGATGCACTCGAGGACACGCCGCTGGCGGACGGTGAGTCCGTCGGGACGATCACGTTCGGGCAGGGCCCGGATCGCCGCCTGCTCGGCAGGGGTCTCCTGAAGCTCGGGGGCATCATTGCGCGGACGTCCGGGCCCACGCTTCACCGGGGTCCTCTTGGGCTTGGTCATGCCAGGCACACCTCTCCTCGACGGGCGCGTCCCCCGTGACCCAGCGCGAGCCGAGGGGGTTGTCGGTGGGCCCTGTCAGGCTCATTCCGACATCTCGAGCATAGGCCGTCATCGACCCGATCTCCGACATCTGTTCGAGCGTGTCTTGCATTTCTTCGAACAGGCGTGCTATCAATCAGGTGATGCGGTTCGAACGCAGGTTCGACCCGCTGGCGAGAGGAGACAGGCAATGACTGCAGCACTGGCGTGGAATGGTGTGGAGTTCACGGCTCCGGTCGGCACGGGCCGCCAGCGTCGCCTCACGGTGGTGCCGATGCCGTCCGATCCGGCCCCGGCCGTGCGCCCCGGTGTGCGTTCCGCGCGCGCGGCGGCACCGGTCATCGCCCGGCGTCGCATCGCGCTCGCGGCCGATCGCCGGATCGGCGGAGTGCACGTGACTCGTGCCGGGCGCCTGGCGCTGACCGGTTTCGCTGCGTCGGTTCTCGCCGTGGCGACCTACCTCGCCACCTCGGGCCTCGGTGGCGCGAGCGCGGCCGTGCCGCAGCACACCATCACGGTCCGCTCGGGTCAGACTCTGTCCGAACTCGCCGTCACCTATCTCCCCGACCTCACCATCGCCGAGGGGATCAAGGCGATTCAGCAGGCCAACCGCTTGCAGAACGACCGCATCATCGCCGGCGACCCCCTCGTCATCCCCGAGCCCTGAGCACGCTCGGACCATCACGCTCCGCCCCGGGACCGGGCGGTTTCGCGGCCCGTGGCGCTTCCTGCGCCGCGGGCCGCGCGTGTTTCGGGCCCACGGCGTGGCGGGCTTGCGTCGTCGAGAGTGAGGGATTAGATTCCCAGATCTAGTGGTTACACGGATGTAGTTCGTCCACATGTAGTGCACACCCTGAGCCACTCGCCCACAGGTTATCCCCATCCTCATCCACGAGTTCGTCCCCAGCGCAGCCGGAAGGAGACCGCCATGCATTGCCCCTTCTGCCGGTTCTCCGACTCCCGAGTCATCGACTCTCGGACAGCCGATGACGGCTCACAGATCCGGCGGCGGCGTCAGTGTCCCGAATGCGGACGCCGGTTCACGACGATCGAGACCGCCAGCCTGACGGTGGTCAAGCGGTCCGGCGTGACCGAACCGTTCAGCCGCACCAAGGTCCTCCTCGGCGTGCGGAAGGCTTGTCAGGGCAGGCCAGTCACCGAGGACCAGCTCGCCATCCTGGTCCAGCGGGTCGAGGAGGCGATCCGTGGTCAGGGCAGCGCCGAGGTCGACGCGCATGAGGTCGGCATGGCGATTCTCGGCCCCCTGCGCGAACTCGACGAGGTCGCCTACCTTCGCTTCGCCAGTGTGTATCAGGGATTCGACTCGCTCGAGGACTTCGAGTCGGCGATCGCTCTTCTGCGCGCCGAGCGAGAACCCACCGGCAGTGAACCATCGGTGACCGGCACGCCCTAGACAACTCCCGAGCGCCGGCGACTCAGCGGTGTCGGTGCCCGGTGACAGCATCCCCATCACGCTGCACAACCCTTTCAGATGACCCAGAGAGGCATGACATGACCGAGACCGCGCGTTCGGGATCTGCTCGCTCCGGCCGGGCCAAAGGCCTGACCTTCGAGCGCATCCACACCACGCCCGGCGTTCACCCCTATGACGAGGTCACCTGGGAGCTGCGCGACATCAACCAGACCAACTGGAAGTCGGGTGAGGTCATCTTCGACCAGAAGGGGGTGGAGTTCCCCGACTTCTGGTCGGTCAACGCGAGCACGATCGTCACGACGAAGTATTTCCGTGGCGCCGTCGGCACTCCGGCTCGCGAGCGCAGTCTCAAGCAGCTGATCGACCGGGTCGTGCTGACCTACACCAAGGCAGGCCGGGAGCATGGCTACTTCGCGACGCCTCAGGATGCCGAGATCTTCGAGCACGAACTCACCCATGCGCTGCTCCACCAGGTCTTCAGCTTCAACAGCCCGGTGTGGTTCAACGTCGGCACGCGGAGCCCTCAGCAGGTCTCGGCGTGCTTCATCCTTGCTGTCGACGATTCGATGGACTCGATCCTGGGCTGGTACAAGGAGGAGGGCAAGATCTTCCAGGGGGGCTCGGGCGCCGGCCTCAACCTCTCCCGGATCCGGTCCTCCAAGGAGTTGCTGTCCAGCGGCGGCACGGCGAGCGGGCCGGTGTCCTTCATGCGGGGCGCGGACGCCTCTGCCGGGACCATCAAGTCGGGCGGTGCGACGCGACGTGCCGCCAAGATGGTCGTCCTCGACGTGGACCACCCCGACATCGAGGAGTTCGTCGACACCAAGGCGCGCGAGGAGGACAAGATCCGCGCCCTCCGCGACGCCGGATTCGACATGGACCTCGGTGGCCGAGACATCGTCAGCGTGCAATACCAGAACGCCAACAACTCGGTCCGCGTCAACGAGGAGTTCATGCGCGCGGTCGAAGAGGGCCGCGAGTTCGGCCTGCGGGCCCGCATGACCGGCGAGGTCATCGACACCGTCGACGCGCGCGCCCTGATGCGTCGCATCGCCACGGCCGCGTGGGAGTGCGCCGACCCCGGCATCCAGTACGACGACACGATCAACGAGTGGCACACCAACCCCGAGACCGGCCGCATCACCGCGTCCAATCCCTGCTCCGAATACATGTCGCTCGACAACTCCTCATGCAACCTGGCAAGCCTCAACCTCCTGAAGTTCCTCCGTGAGGACAACACCTTCGACACGGTGAAGTTCCAGCAGGTGACCGAGCTGGTCACGACGGCGATGGACATCTCGATCTGCTTCGCGGACTTCCCCACCGAGGCGATCGCCAGGACCACGGTCGACTACCGCCAACTCGGTGTCGGCTACGCCAACCTCGGTGCGCTCCTCATGGCGACCGGGCACGGTTATGACTCCGAAGGTGGCCGGGCGCTCGCTGCGGCGGTGACCTCGCTCCTGACGGCCGCGGCCTATAAGCGCTCGGCCGAGATGGCCGGCGTCGTGGGTCCCTATGCCGGATACGCCCGCAACGCCGAGGCGCACAAGCGGGTCATGCGCAAGCACCAGGCCGCCAACGATGCCCTCCGCACCCGCGGGGCGATGGACGAAGACATCCACCGGTTCGCGACGAAGGCCTGGGACGCGGTCGTCAAGACCGGTGAGAAGAACGGCTACCGCAACGCTCAGGCCAGTCTCCTCGCGCCGACCGGCTGCCTCACCGGCGACGCGCTCGTCACGACCGACCGAGGCCTCCAGCGCCTGTCCGACCTCGGGGATGTGTGGGGCGAGAAGTGGCAAGACCTCGCGCTCACCGTCTCCACCGACGAAGGTCCCCGCACGGCCACCAGATTCTTCGTCAACGGTGAAGAGCCCGTTCGGCGTGTGGTCACCGAGGGCGGCTACACGATCTCTGGCACGCTCGCACACCGAATCAAGGTCGTCGAGCCGTCGACGGGAGAGTGGATTTGGAAGCGGCTGTCCGAGATCGCGCCGTCGGACGTCATCCCGATGCAGTTGAACACGCTCGTCGGCACCGCGAACACCGTGGGGCTTCCGGTCCTCGACCAGGCCTACTACGCCGGGGATCGTGACCTCGTCGTCCCCGCGTCGGTTGATGCGGAACTCGCCGAACTCGTCGGCTACTTCATGGGTGACGGCAGCCTGCATGCCAAGGGTGTCCGCCTGTGTGTCGCCGACACCGACCTCGACGTGGTCGAGCGCATTCGCGTGCTGTCCAAGGGGCTGTTCAACCTGCAGCCCGTCGTGAGTCCGGCACAGGGCTATCACGAGGTGACACTTCAGTCGGTGCGGCTCGCCCGGTGGTGGTCGGCCGCCGGTTTCGCCAAGGAGCTGCCCGGCGTCGACCACTCCGGCAAGGGCTGGACACCGCGCGTTCCGGCCGCGATCCTCGAGTCCAACGACCGGAGCGTTTATTCCGCGTTCCTCAAGGGCCTCTTCGAGGCAGACGGCGCGGTGCTCGAAGGCGTGCCCAGCGTGTCGACGGCGTCCGAGACGTTGGCCGCTGACCTGCGCAGCATGTTGCTCGCGCTCGGGTACCCGACGACGACCCGCGTCACCCGATCCGGCCGGGGCGGACCCGTTCGTGTGGTGCGCGTTCGCAACGTCCGGCATGCGATCCGTTTCGGTTCCCAGATCGGGTTCATGGGTGGCCGCAAGTCCGCGCTCGTGGCGTCGGGACCTGTGGCACAGTCCGCGCACAAGGACCGGATCTTCCTGCCCGGTGATGTCTGGCTCGAGCTCGCACCGATCGGCTCTCCGCTTCGCGATCTCGTGCGTCAGGCGGTCACTCGCGGCCAAGGAGTGAGCCGGGATACGGCCACCAAGCTGTTCACGGTGACTGGTGATCCCCGCCTCGAGCGTGCGCTCGGCTACGTCTTCGAGTCGGTTCGAGCCAACGAGGACGGCGGCGTCCAGCCGACCTATGACCTGTCCGTGCCCGAGAACGTCACCTATGTCGCGGCCGGCTTCGTCAGCCATAACACCATCGGGTTCATGATGGACTGTGACACAACGGGAATCGAGCCCGATTTCTCGCTGGTCAAGTTCAAGAAGCTCGTCGGCGGCGGGTCGATGCAGATCGTCAACCTGACCATCCCGCGCGCACTCCGCAAACTCGGGTATGCCGAGGAGACCGTCGAGGCGATCGTCGAATACATCGCCGACAAGGGCCACGTCATTGATGCGCCCGGCCTCAAGACCGAGCACTACGAGATCTTCGACACCGCGATGGGCGCCCGGGCGATCTCGCCGATGGGACACGTCCGGATGATGGCGGCGACCCAGCCGTTCCTGTCCGGTGCCATCTCCAAGACGGTCAACCTGCCGGAGACGGCGACTGTCGAGGAGATCGAGGACGTCTACATCCAGGGGTGGAAGCTCGGCCTCAAGGCGCTCGCGGTCTATCGCGACAACTGCAAGGTGGGCCAGCCCCTGTCCGACGGCGGGTCGACCGCCAAGGACAACGCCGCCGCGGCGACCGCGACTCCGGTGGTCGAGAAGATCGTCGAGTACCGCCCCGTCCGCGAGCGCCTGCCGAAGCGCCGGGCGTCCCAGACCACGTCGTTCACCGTGGGTGGCGCGGAGGGCTATCTCACGGCGGGCACCTATGACGACGGCCGGCTCGGGGAGCTCTTCCTCAAGTTCGGCAAGCAAGGCTCGACCCTCGCCGGTGTCATGGACGCCTTCTCGATCGCGATCTCGGTGGCGTTGCAGTACGGCGTCCCGCTCGAGACCTATGTCGAGAAGTTCACCAATATGCGGTTCGAGCCGGCCGGCATGACGGACGACCCGGATGTGCGGATGGCGCAGTCCCTCATGGACTACGTCTTCCGGCGCCTTGCGCTCGACTACCTCGACTTCGACACGCGCTCGTTCATGGGCATCCACACTGCCGCCGAGCGGGCTCGCCAGCTCGAGACCGGGTCGTATGCCGCGATCGACGCCGACACCGAGTCCGACGAGGAGCTCGAGGACGAGATCGAGTCCCTGTCGCAGGGCGTCGGCGCGTCGTCGAAGCGTGGTGACCGCCCCGCCCACAGTCGCGACCTCGACGCCGACCAGGTCAAGTCGGGGGCGGGCGCGGCCTCGGCCCGCGAGGTGACCGGCGACATCCACTCCTCGCAGGACCTCCTCGCCCGCTTCCAGGGCAAGACCGCCGACGCGCCGATGTGCATGACCTGCGGGACCAAGATGCGCCCCGCCGGCTCCTGCTACGTCTGCGAGGGTTGCGGGTCGACCTCCGGCTGCAGCTGAGAGCGGTCGATTCGACAGCTGCATCGTTGGGGTCGCTCGTTAGACGGGCGGCCCCAACGCCGCACCGCGGTGGGAACGCACCGCGATGAACAAGAACCATCCTCGCTTCGTATCGTGCCCCCTGCCAGGCGACCGAGCGGCGTTCGGCGTGCTCAGCGAGAATGAAACACCGTGGGCCCGAACGCGCATGAACGGGATGTGAGATCACGACGCAGCGCCCGACTCGGCGCACCCGACCCGCCGGACCACACGGCATACGACCGGCTCAGTGACGCCGACCTCGTCTCCCGGGCACAGACCGACCCGCACGCCTTCCGCCTCCTCTATGAGCGGTATGCCGAGCCCATCCACGCGTTCGCCGCACGCCGCTGCGGCGACCACGACACCGCCCTCGACGTCACTGCGGAGACCTTCTGTCAAGCGTGGCGCTCGCGGCATACGTTCGTCGACCAGCGCAACGGCAGCGCGGCACCGTGGCTGTTCGGGATCGTCCGGCACGTCCTCGCCCGTGCCGCCCGGGAGCGTCGCCTCCGACTCGACGCCGTGGTTGCCCTGGGGCTCGACCGACGCACGGACGAATCGGCCCCGAGCCCCGAGGCCATCCTCACCGACGCCGGACTCGATGCCGACCTCGAGGCTGCGCTCGCCGCCCTCCCGCGCGGGCAGCGCCGCGCCGTCGAACTGCGGGTCGTCGGGGACGCGTCATACGCCGAAGTCGCCCGCACTCTCCACACCACTGAGACCGCCGCCCGTATTCGCGTCCATCGCGGGCTCGCCGGTCTTCGCACCGCACTCGCCGAATCGGAGAACACGCCATGATCGACCACACGACCGACTCCACCCGGACATCACGTCCCGGCGATCTCGCACGCCTCGGCGACGACCTCGAGCGTGCCTTCGCCCGCGATCTCGTCGCGACTCCCCGCGCTCCCTGCCGCAGCGCCTGGCGCCGGAAGGCCGTGATCGTGCCGGCCACGCTCGCCCTTGGCACCCTCGGGGCCGGCGTGGCCGCCGCAGCCGGTCTCTTCAGCGACGACCAGGTTCAGGTCGCTCTGACGCGCAACCTGGTCTTCGGCGATGTCACCGCCACCTGCACGACATCGGACAGCGTGACCTTCGACTGCCGGACCTCGGCGCCACCCCCCGGTGACCCGACGCTGTCCACTCCTGACCCGGGGTCCGGCAAGATGGCCCCGGTCGGTCCCGACGACTACCGCGGCGCCGGCTACGAGTTCATCGTCGACGACCACGTGGCCGGTGGCTGCCGCGGTCAGGATCACGCGGGGAGACACTGGATCTGCTACTCGGGGCAGGCTGCCGTCGATCGCGCCATCATCTCTCAGGACTTCCTCGGGCAGTACGTCCCGCCGGGCGTCCGCTCCGTGGGCTGAAGCCCAGGGGGTGCGGGAAGCGCCCGATTCGCGGTCTAGCCTGGACCCTGGACGCCGTTCATGGTGCTCGTTCGGACCAGGCGGGGCCGTGACGGCGTTCCCAGGCAGGCACCGCACAATGCGGGCCGACCCCCGAACGCACCAAGGAGCGCCCATGCGTCTACGCGCCGCCACGACCACCGCCGTTCTCACCGCCGCTCTGGCGGCCGGACTACTCCCCGCCCAGGCGGCTCCGAGCTTCGCACCAGCGGATGAGGCGGGCACCTCGAGCGGGAAGTTCGCGCCCTATTCCTTCCTCGTCATCGGCGATCAGCCCTATGGGACCACCCAGCTCTCCCAGTTTCCGGCGTGGATCTCCACGATGAACGCCGCCAACCCCGTGATGACCTTCCACGTCGGCGACATCAAACTGTCCGAACGGCGCTGCGACAGCGCCTATATGACCAAGATCCTCGGGCTGTTCAACAAGTTCAAGACCGCCCTCATCTACACCCCCGGGGACAACGACTGGACCGATTGCAGCCAGCCGGTCTCCGGTGGCTACAACCCGCTGGAGCGGCTGACCAAGCTCCGTTCGGTGATGTATCCCGTGCCGGGACGCAGCCTCGGCCAGGCGCCGATCCCCCTGTCGAGTCAGTCCAGCACAGGCTTTCCTGAGAACGTGCGGGTGATCCGCGACGGCGTGGTCTACGTCGTCGTCCACACCGTTGGTGAGAACGACGACCTCCTGCCGTGGGCAGGGCGCACCAACGCGACCCCGGCCCAGAAAGCAGAGCAGGCCAAGCGGATGGCCAGCGCGATCCACACGATCCAGGCGGCGTTCCAGCAGGCGAAGGACACCGGGTCGCGGGCCGTCACCATTCTCCTGCACGTCGACATGTTCGACCCGACCCACACGCCCGTGCCGGCCAGGCTCACGGCCTACAAACCGCTCGTCCAGACGCTGATCGACCAGACCAACCAGTTCAAGGGCTCTGTCTATCTCTTCAACGGTGACAGCCACGAGTTCCGCAACGACTACCCCCTCGCGTCCGGCTCCAAATGGCTCTCGATCTATGGCGTGAAGGGCTACTCGACGAAGTTCCAGCGGATCACTGTCGACGGGGACACCAACGTCCGCTCGTTCCTCAAGGTCACGGCGAACGCCACCACGAGCGGACCGGTCCTGACCTGGGTGGCCCTGCCGCTGTCCTGAGCGCTTGCGGTCCTGGCCGCTCGCGCCCTCAGACCGTGAACGGCCGGCCGGTCATCCGCTCGCACAGCTCCCACAACCGCCGGCCGATCTCGGCGTCGTGGGACGCCGCGCTCGATCCGACCGGCCGCGGATACCCCCGCGTCTCGCCGAGGCCGGAGGGTCCGGCATAGGTGCCACCGGGCAGATCACGGACGGTCGCGGCATACAGCACCGGCAATGCTCCCAACGCCGCCGGTTGCGCGATGAACGGGAATCGGTTGGCGAACCGCATGACGTGGTCCTGCAGCGTCTCCGTGTGGGTCTGGAGGTTGGTCGCGGCATATCCCGGGTGGGCCGCCATCGAGCGCACCCGCGAATGCGCCGCGGTCAACCGCCGCTGGAGTTCATAGGCGAACACGAGGTCGGCGAGCTTGCTCTGGCCGTAGGCGGACCAGGCGGCATAACGGCGGCGTTCGAAGTCGGGATCGTCGAGGTCGAGCCGCCCGGCTCGGTGCATCAGGGAGGACAAGGTCACGACCCGATCGGTCACGCGCGGCAGCAACAGGTTGGTCAGCAGGAATGGCCCGAGGACGTTGGTCGCGAACTGCGACTCATGGCCCTGTGCCGACATCCGCTTCGGCACCGCCATGATCCCCGCGTTGTTGATCAACAGGTCGATGCGCCAGTCGCACACGCCGTCGGCGAATGCCCTGACCGAGTCGAGGTCGGCGAGATCGAGTCGTCGGGTCTCGTGACTTCCGGGCATGGCGCGCCGCGCCGCGTCCGCCTTGCCGACGCTTCGACAGGCGAAGACGACGTGGGCTCCCTTGGCGCACAAGGCCGTCGCCGTCTGCAGGCCGATCCCTGAGTTCGCGCCGGTGACGATCGCCACCCGTCCGGTCTGGTCGGGGATGTCGTCCGTGGTCCAGTTGCCCATGAGGCACCTCCTTGGTGACCCGGCTCCGGTCGTATGCCGCATGGCCGGCCTTGTTGGCCTCCTCGCCAGACTATCCAGTCACCTGGGCACGGGCTGTGACGAAGCTCTCGACGCACCGCCGGACGTCCGCCTCGGAATGCGCGGCCGACAACTGGACGCGGATCCGGGCCGCGCCCCGCGGCACCACGGGGAAGGAGAAGGCGATGACATAAACCCCGTCGGCGAGCATGGCCTCGGCGATCCGGGTCGCCGTCCGCGCCCCGTCCTCCCCGCGGAACATGACCGGGACGATCGGGTGCTCGCCGGGGAGCAACTCGAAGCCCGCCTCGCCCATCAGTCCCCGGAACAGGGCCGCATTGGCCTCGAGCCGCGCCCGGGCCTCGCCGGCCCCGGTGGCCAGCCGCAGTGCCGCCCGTGACCCCGCGACGACGCTCGGCGCGACCGCATTGGAGAACAGATAAGGCCGCGAGCGCTGGCGCAGGAGGTCGACGATCTCCCGAGGCCCGCTGATGTAGCCACCGGACGCCCCGCCGAGGGCCTTCCCGAGCGTCCCGCTGAGAATGTCGACCCGGTCGCGGACGCCGAAGTGCTCCGGTGTGCCCGCCCCGGTGGCGCCGATGAACCCGACCGCGTGGGAGTCGTCGACCATGACCAACGCGCCGAACTCCTCGGCGAGATCGCAGATCCGCGGCAGCGGGGCGAACGATCCGTCCATCGAGAACACCCCGTCGGTGACGACGAGAATCCGCCGGGCGCCGGCCGCACTGGCCGTCTCCAACTGGACCCGCAGGTCGTCCATGTCGGCGTTGGCGTAGCGATACCGGGCGGCCTTGCACAGCCGGATCCCGTCGATGAGGGAGGCGTGGTTGAGGGCGTCGGAGATGACCGCGTCGCGCTCGCCGAGGAGAACCTCGAAGAGGCCGCCGTTGGCGTCGAAACAGGACGAATAGAGGATGGTGTCGTCGGTCCCGAGGTGCGTCGCGAGGGCGCGTTCGAGGTCGCGATGCGGGGCCTGGGTGCCGCAGATGAACCGGACACTCGCCATACCGAATCCCCACCGGTCCAACGCTTCCCGGGCTGCGGCGATCACCTCGGGGTGGTCGGCGAGACCGAGGTAGTTGTTGGCGCAGAAATTGAGGGCCGCGCCCGCCGTCGTCGCGATGTGCGCCGACTGTGGTGTGGTGAGCAGCCGCTCGGATTTCGTCAGCCCTGCCTCGTCGATTCCCGCGAGTTCGGCGGCGAGATCGGCCCGGATCGCGTCATCCATCGTCTCAGTTCTCCCAGTTCATGACGACCTTGCCGCACTGACCGGACGCGGCGATATCGAACGCCTGCGCCCAGTCACCGGCCGGGACGCGGTGCGTGATGACGGACCGGACGGCGTCGGTCAGCGTCGGTGAGGTCTGGAGCATGGCACCCATCGCGTACCACGACTCGTACATCTCCCGCCCATAGATCCCCCGGATCGTCAGCATGTGTGTGATGACCTTGCCCCAGTTGATCGCGTATGCCGCGGGCGGCAGTCCGAGCATCGCCACCCGGCCGCCGTGGTTCATATTGTCGATGAGTTCCTCGACCGCCCGCGGGGCGCCGGACATCTCGAGCGCGATATCGAAGCCCTCGCGCATCCCGAGCGCTGCCTGCGCGTCCCGGATGCTCTGCCGCCCGGTGTTGACCACGAGATCGGCGCCCGCGCCGCGCGCCAGGTCGAGCCGGACATCGGATAGGTCGGTGACGACGATGTGCCGCGCACCGGCGTGCCGGGCGATGGCGGTCGCGATGACGCCGATCGGACCGGCTCCGGTGATGAGGACGTCCTCCCCGACCATCGGCCACTGGAGGGCCGTGTGCGTGGCGTTCCCGAACGGATCGAAGATCGCCCCGAGGTCGGGGTCGACACTGGCGGGCTGGACATAGGCGTTGCTCGCCGGGATGACGACGAGGTCGGCGAAGGCCCCGTCCCGGTTGACGCCGATGCCGACCGTGTTGATGCAGAGGTGGCGTCGGCCGGCCCGGCAGTTGCGGCAGTGCCCGCAGACGACGTGACCCTCGCCGGAGACCCGGTCGCCGATGGACACGGTGCCGGCCGGGACGTCCTCGCCGACCTCGACGACCTCGCCATAGAACTCGTGACCGACGACGAGTGGAGGATTCAGGGTCGCGGCGGCCCATGGATCCCACGCGCGGATGTGCAGGTCGGTCCCGCACAGGCCCGCCCGCAGCACGCGAACCTTGACATCGGTGGGGCCGCAGGGCGGCTCCGGGACCTCGGCCCAGTCCAGCCCGGGTCCCGCACTGGTCTTGACGAGCGCGCGCATCGCATCCTTCCTCGGGTGCCGACAAGGCCACTGTATGCCGCGCCCTCCCGCCCGCCGCCCGCTGCCGTGAAAGGATCGAGGCATGATCGACCACTTCGGGATCAACTGCTCCGACTTCGAGGCGAGTGCCCACTTCTATGACGGCGTCCTCGCCGTCCTCGGGCACGGTCGAGAGATGGATTTCGGCGTGGCGATCGGCTATGGCAGCGAGGGCAAGCCGCAGTTCTGGATCAGCAAGTGGCCGGGCGCCGAGTGCAACCGCGAGATGCACGTGGCCTTCGCCGCACCGGACGTCGAGACCGTTCAGGCGTTCTATGACAAGGCGATCGAACTCGGCGCCGAGAGCCTTCACGCGCCGCGGGTGTGGCCGGAATATCACCCGGGCTATTTCGGTGCATTCGTGCGCGACCCCGACGGGAACAACATCGAGGCCGTCTGTCACAGCGCCCTCGGCGACTAGCGCAGCCGGGTTTCGCGACAGGCCGTCAGCCCGCGATCGCCTCCGAACCGGCTCGAGCGCGCGCCGCGTTGGCAGCGATCGCGTCCGCGATCTCCCCAACCCGGGTGCGCGGCAGGTCGTGGGCCATGTCGGGGAACATCAGCAACCGTGAGCCCGGTATGGCGCGCGCCGTCGCCATACCGCCGCTCGGGACGACGAGCCGGTCGAGCAGCCCGTGCACGACGAGGGTCGGCGCGGTGACCGAGTGCAGTCGCGCGGTCCGGTCCGGACTCGCCTGGATGGCGAGGAGTTGCCGGATCCGGCCATAGGGCTCGGGGTCGCGTTCGACGGCCAGTGTCACCATCGAGCGCACCTCGTCCTCGTCGAACCCCGGCCCGGAGATCTGTCGCCAGGTCTCGACGCCGAGGCTGATCGCGGCGTCGCGGTCCGTGGGGCGTCGGGCGACCATCGACCGGCCGAGGCCCGGCATGATCGACGGCGCGGGCCGGCCGTGGATCTTGTCGCCGGTGTTGGACATGATCGAGCAGAGGCTGCGAACCCGGCCGGGATGGTCGAGGGTCAGTTCCTGGGCGATCATCCCGCCCATGGAGACTCCGACGACGTGGGCGGAGTCGATGCCGAGGTGGTCGAGCAGTCCAGCGGCATCGTCGGCCATATCCCGAAGGAGATAGTCCGCCTTCGCCAGCCGGCCGACCGCCAGACCGCGCAGGACGTCCGCGCGTTGCGGGCGGCTCTCGTGGTGCTTGTGCGACAGGCCGATGTCGCGGTTGTCGAAGCGGATGACCCGGAATCCATGCGCGGCGAGGGCGTCGAGGAAGGCCGGGGGCCAGGAGATCATCTGGGTCGCGAGGCCCATGATGAGGAGCATCGGCTCCCCCTCACCCCGCTCGTCGTAATGGAGAGTGATTGCGTTGACCTGCGCTTCGGGCATACGGCGTAGTCAATCAAACATCCATGCACAGGCCAGCGCGGGCACGCGGCCGGGTTATCCACAGGCACGGAGCCCGTGTCGGTTCCGCGGCATACAGTGGCCGGTATGCCGAGCCTCACCGACGCCCTCGCCGCCGCCGTTGCGGCGCTCGGAGGTGCCGACCGCCCGGGACAGACCCGGATGGCGCAAGCGGTCGAGCAGGCGATCGACTCCGGGGAGCACCTGCTTGTCCAGGCCGGCACGGGGACCGGCAAGTCCCTCGGCTACCTCGTGCCCGCCGTCCTGCACGCCTCGGCCACCGGGAAGCCGGTCATCGTCGCGACGGCGACCCTGGCGCTGCAGGGCCAGATCGTCGATCGCGACCTGCCCCGGCTGGCGGGTGCCCTCGCGCCGCTCCTCGGCCGTCGTCCGCGCTATGCCTTGGTCAAGGGTCGCCGCAACTATGTCTGCCGCCACAAGCTCAGCGGCGGCTTCCCCCCGGAGGACGACACGCTGTTCGAGGTCGCCGACTCCGCGTCCGCGGCCTCCCGGCTCGGTGGCGAGGTCGTGCGTCTGCGGACGTGGGCGGAGGAGACCGACTCGGGGGACCGGGACGAACTCGTCCCCGGCGTCTCCGAGCGGGCGTGGCGCCAGGTCAGCGTCTCGGCCGAGGAGTGTCTCGGCAGCCGGTGCCCCATGGCCGGCGAGTGTTTCGTCGAGCGCGCGCGTGAGGTGGCCAAGGGCGTCGATGTCGTCGTCACCAACCACTCGTTCATGGCGATCGACGCCTTCGAGGGCCGGTTCATGCTGCCCGAGCATGAGGTCCTCGTCGTCGACGAGGCCCACGAACTCGTTGACCGGATCACCTCGACGATCACCGACGAACTGACCGCCGGGATGGTGCGGTCGGCTGCGCGCAAGGCTGGGCGGGCCGAGGGCACCGACCGGCTCGAGGACGCCGCGCTGGCGCTGGAGTCGGCGCTGGAACGACTGCCCGAGAGCCGGATCGACGGCATTCCTGACCAGCTCGCGCTCGCCCTTGCGACGGTGCGTGACGCGGCGCGGGCTCTGCAGAGCGAACTCAAACCGCCACCGGGTGAGACCCCCGACGGTGCGCGCCAGGTCGCCCTCGCGGCGGTGGACGAGGTCTTCGACAACGCCGAGCGCATGCTCGCCGAGCAGGATCTCGACGTCCTGTGGAACCGGCTCGATCCCCGGCGCGGCCCGGTTCTCCACGTCGCGCCGATGAGCGTGGCGATGCTCGTGCGGGACCGGATCTTCACCGACCGGACCGTGGTCCTCACCTCGGCCACGCTCGAACTCGGCGGCAGCTTCGACGCGCTCGCGGGCACGATCGGGCTGCGCGGGGAGGGGGCGCCGCGCTATGCCGGGCTCGATGTCGGCAGCCCGTTCGACTACCGCGGGCAGGCGATCGCCTATGTCGCCGCCCACCTGCCCCCGCCGGGGCGAAGCGGCCTGTCCGATGCCGCGCTCGACGAGATCGAGGCGCTCGTGCGGGCCGCGGGCGGCCGCACGCTCGGGCTCTTCAGTTCGATGCGCGCCGCCCGGGAGGCGGCCGAGGCCATGCGGGATCGCCTGGGGGAGAGCGGCATCGAGATCCTCTGTCAGGGTGAGGACCAGGTGCCGACGCTCGTGCGCCAGTTCGCCCGAGAGCCGACGACCTGCCTCTTCGGGACGCTGACGCTCTGGCAGGGCGTCGACGTTCCCGGCTCGAGTTGCCAACTCGTCCTCATCGACCGCATCCCGTTCCCGCGTCCCGACGATCCCCTCGCCAGCGCCCGGACGGAGGCGATCGGGCGGATGGGCGGCAACGGGTTCATGGCGGTGTCCGCGACCCACGCGGCGCTCCGGCTGGCCCAGGGCGCAGGCCGGCTCATCCGCAGCGGCGACGATCGCGGGGTCGTCGCCTTCCTCGATTCCCGAATGGTGTCCGCCCGCTATGCCGGCTTCCTCCAACGGTCGCTGCCGCCGTTCTGGCCGACGACCGATCGGGCCCTGGTCCTTCAGGCGCTCGCCCGCCTCGACCAGACGGCCCCGCCGCCGCGGCCGGTCGCCGAGCCGGGACGACGGACGCCCGGTGGCGAGCCGCCGCCGGAGGTCTCCGACGTCGCGGGGACCACCGCGGAGTCGGTCGACGCCGACGGGGCGGCCCACGCCAAGCCCGTGGCGACCGATCCGCCGCCTGCACCCTCCGCCCGGACCGCGGTGACGCTGGGTCATCCCTGGAGCGATCAGGAGGACGAGGAGCTTCGCGACGGGGTCGAGATGGGCCTGACCGTCGAGGAACTCGCCGAGTCGATGGAGGTTCCCGAGGAGGTGATCCAGGCGCGCCTCGACGGACTCGGCTTGACCGTCTCGACCGAACCCCAACTGAGTTTCGACTGACCGATGCGGGGCCCGGGTGGGCCGCGGACGGGTCGTCATTCGCCAGGGGCGGCCGCGATCGAATTCCCCTCCGTTCAGGCGTCGCCTCCGCAGGAGTGCGCCGGCGCGGCAGCGGGGTCGAGGATCGCGAGGAGTCGCCGACGCAGGACCTGCGCGCGGTCGGCGAACTCGCGCTGCGCGACGACATAGGCGGCCTTCCCGGCCGGGGTCTCGATCGCAACCGGCTCGAAGCCGATCGTCCGCAGGTCATAGGGCGAGGCCCGCATGTCGAGGACGCGGATCTCCCGAGCGAGGTCGAAGGCGTTGAGGACGAGGTCGCTGGGCACGAGGGGCGTGAGCGAATAGGCCCACTTGTAGAGATCCATGTTGGCGTGGAGGCAGCCGGGCTGCTCCATCTCGACCTGTGTCGCACGCGTCGGCCGCAGCAGATTGCGGGACACCGCCGCCGGGGTGAAGAAGCGGTATGCGTCGATGTGCGAGCACCGGACCTGGTGGGCCTCCACGACGGCTTCCGTCTCAGCGGGCGACAGGCGCAGCGGGAGGCCTGCGTGCCGGAGCTCCTCCGGCGCCAGGCGATAGACCATGGCCCATTCGTGCAGCCCGAAGCACCCGGTGAACGCGGGTCGATCCAGCGTCGCTCGCAGCAGGCGCCGGACGACGTCGATCGTGCCCGCTCGGTCACGGACGAACCCGGCCACGTCGACCTCGACTCCGCCGTCCACTCGGGTGACATAGCCGCGCCAGGAGGCACGCGGCATACGTCCGGCGTCCTCGAGGACGACCCCGGCACCCGGGTGCCAGCGGCGCAGTCTGCCGGGCGAGTTGGCGTAGTAGACGAACAGGAAGTCCTCCACCGGGTGCGCCCGCCCCGTGCGGCGCCGGGCGAGATGCGCGTCCACCCGCTCGTCCACACGCGCCGCGTGTTCGCGTTCCCGGGCCCGCCAGTCCGCAGGCGGGAGACGGAGTGGCTGCACGTCCATACGCTAGACGCACGGGTGCGGGGGTTACCCTGCCGGGATCGACGCACCACCGAGGAGTTCTCGTATGCCGCGTGTCCCCGCCCTCGCCGCCTTCGCCGCCGTCTGCCTCGTCGCTGGGGCGGGGTCCGCCTCCGCCGACCCCAGCACGACCGGTCAGGACACGGCGACCGGCTACTACCTCGCCCTCGGTGACTCTCTCGCCGCCGGCTACCAACCGGGGCAGGGGGACGACAAGACGGGCGGCTATGTGGGCGGAGTGCTGACCGCGATCCAGGCGGGCACACCCAAGACTCGGCTGCACAATCTTTCGTGCTCCGGCGAGACCGTCACCTCCCTGGTCGGCGGTGGCGTCTGCACGTATGCCGAGGGGACCCAGCTCGACGCCGCCCTCGCCTTCCTCCATGCGCACGGGAAGTTCACCCGGGTCATCACCCTCGACATCGGCGCCAACGATGTCCAGCGCTGCGTGGTCGCCTCGGGGATCGACCTCACCTGTGTCGACCAGGGCCTCAAGACGATCGCCACCGACCTGCCGATGGTTCTTGGCAAGCTGCGGTCGGCGGCGCCCGACGCACGCGTCGTCGTCCTCGACTACTACAACCCGTTCCTCGCGTTGTGGCTGACCGGTCCCGACGGCCAGCGGCTCGCCCAGACCTCGGCGCTGCTCCAGCGCATCCTCACGAGCATCATCACGAGCGCGGCGGTCGGTGCCGAAGCCCGGGTGGCCGACATCTCCGGCGCCTTCAAGAGCGGCGACTGGTCCCTCGTCTCGGTCCCCGGGCGGGGGCAGATCCCGACGAATGTCGCGACCATCTGCCGCCTGACTTGGATGTGCCTGCGCATGGACATTCACGCCAACGACCAGGGGTATGCCGTGATGACCGACGCCGTCGCCGCCCGGCTTTCCTGACCCTGGGGGCCAGCCCCGCAGGTCGCGCATCGCCCCGTAAGGTGACGGGATGCGGATCGTGCGATTCACGGCGGGGGAGGACCCGGCATACGGCGTGCTGGAGGAGGCCGGACTCGTCATCGCGGAGATCGTCGGCGACCCGCTCTATCGCGGCGTCCAGTTCACGGGACGGCGAGTGCCGGCCGACAGCGTGCGCCTGCTGGCACCGGTGATCCCGCGCAGCAAGATCCTCGGCATCGGCCGCAACTACGCCGACCATGCCCGGGAGATGGGCAACGAGCCGCCGGCGCAGCCGCTGGTCTTCCTCGTGCCCAACACCGCTGTCGTCGGGCCGGACGACCCCGTCGTCATCCCCGCGATCACCCGCGAGGTGAGCTACGAGGGCGAGCTCGCCGTCGTCATCGGCCGCATCGGCAAGGATGTCCCCGCCTCGCGCGCCCATGAGGTGATCTTCGGCTACACCTGCGCCAATGACGTCACCGCGCGCGACTTCCAGCGCGGTGACGGGCAGTGGGCGCGGGCCAAGGGGATGGACACCTTCTGCCCCCTCGGGCCGGCCATCGCCACCGATCTCGACCCGTCGGACCTGCGGCTGGTCACCCGCGTCGACGGCGAGGTCCGGCAGGACGGAACGACCGCCGACATGATCTTCGACATTCCGGCGCTCATCGAGCACCTCTCGGCCGCCTTCACGCTGCTCCCCGGCGACGTCATTCTCACCGGGACCCCGGCCGGGGTCGGACTCGTGGACCACGGGAGCCGGGTCGAGGTCGAGATCGAGGGGATCGGCATACTCGCGAATCCGTTCGTTCGCCGGGACTGAGCCGGGCTCCCTAGACTTCGTCCCCGTGAGCAAGCACAGACTCGGTCCGGTCCGCCTGCGGGTGGCGCCGTCGCCCACCGGAGATCCGCACGTCGGCACCGCCTATATGTCGTTGTTCAACCTCGCGTTCGCGCGGCAGCAGGGCGGGCAGTTCCTCCTGCGGATCGAGGACACCGACCGGGCGCGGTTCCGGGCCGACAGCGAGCAGCAGGTCTTCGACACCCTCCACTGGCTCGGGCTGACCTGGGACGAGGGGCCGGACGTCGGTGGTCCGGTCGGGCCATACCGCCAGTCCGAGCGGCTCGACACCTACCGGCCGGTGGTCAAGAAGCTGCTCAAGTCGGGCCACGCCTACAAGTGCTGGTGCAGCCCGGAGCGGCTCCAGGAGATGCGCGAGGAGCAGCAGCGCCGGAAGCTCCCGACGGGCTACGACCGGCTCTGCCATGGCAAGTCGGAGAAGGAGCGGCGAGCCCTCCCCGGGTTCACCGAGCAGCCGGTCGTGCGGATGTTCATTCCCGGCGATGTCCCGTTGACCTTCGTGGACCTGATCCGCGGGGAGGTCAGCGCGCCCCGGCCCGATGACCAGGTCATCCTCAAAGCTGATGGGTTCCCGACCTATCACCTCGCGGTCGTCGTCGACGACCACGAGATGGAGGTCACCCATGTCGTGCGCGGCGAGGAGTGGATCTCCTCGACGCCGAAACACCTCCTGCTCTATGCGTGGTTGGGGTGGAAGGCGCCCGCGTTCGCGCACATGCCGCTACTGCGGAACGCCGACAAGTCCAAGATCTCCAAGCGCAAGAACCCGGCCGCGCGACTGACGTGGTTCGTCGAGCAGGGCTACCTGCCCGAGGCTCTGGTCAACTTCCTGGCGCTGCTGGCCTATCCACCGGCGCAGGACGCCGAGGGCAATGACGTCGAGAAGTTCACCTTCGCCGACTTCTCCCGCGGTTTCGACTGGGGAAAGGTCAACCCGGTCGGGCCGATCTTCGACCTCAAGAAGTTGCAGTGGCTCAACGGGGTCTATATCCGTGACCTGGAGCTCGCTGACTTCACCTCGCGGTTGCTGCCCTATCTGGAGCGGGCGGGCGTGCTGTCGGGGAATCCGTCACTCGGGGAACTGGGCCGCCTGAAGTCCGTGGCCGCCCTGATCCAGACGCGGATCGGGCTGCTGAGCGAGTCGGTGCCGCTGGTCGCGCCGTTCTTCGTCGCCGACGACCAACTCGTCATCGCCGACGATGCGCGGGCGGACCTCGGCCCGGACGCGGCGCGCGTGCTCGATGCGGCGATCACCGCGCTCGGGAATGTCGATGATCACCTCGCCGATCTCGTCGCCGGGACGGCCTGGAATTCGGCGAACCTCGAGGCGATCCTGCGGGCCGCACTCGTCGATGGACTGGGGCTCAAGGCTCGGGCGGCGTTCGGGCCGGTCCGGACGGCGGTCTCCGGCGCGAAGATCTCGCCGCCGTTGTTCGAGTCGATGGAGATCCTCGGCAAGACCTCGACGATGGCGCGCCTGCATTCGTTGCGGTCGAGTCTTTGACCGGCCTTCTCGTATGCCGCATGCTCGCCCCCGCGGGGCCTGTCCCGTCCGTGCCGTCCTCTTCGACGTGGACGACACGCTCATCGGGACGCGGGCGGCGATGCACGCCGCGGGCGCGGCCGGTGCCGCGCACACCTGGCCGTGGGCGGATCCGGCGCGCGTGGCGCTGGCCGGGAAGCGGTTCCGTGACGATCCGGGCGGATTCTTCACCGCCTATACCCGCGGCGAGCTGACCTTCGCCGCCATGCGGGAGGCGCGGATCGGTGATGTCGCGCGCTGGCTCGGGGTGTCACCGAAGGAGGGCGACGCGGGGCGGTTCGTCGCGGCATACGACCAGGTGTTCATGCGCGCATTGCGGCCCCATGACGACGCGCGGCCCTGCGTCGAGGCGCTGCGGTGCGCCGGGATCGAGGTGGGGTTGCTGACCAACTCGGGGGAGGACTACACCGCGGCGAAGCTCGCGGCCACCGGGCTGGCCGACCTCGCCGACGTCGTGTGCACTCGGGACACGCTCGGTTTTGGGAAGCCGGACCCGCGCGCCTTCCACGAGGCGTGCCGCCGCCTCGGCGTCGCGCCCTCGGAGACGGCCTACGTCGGAGACGAACTCGGGCCCGACGCGCTCGGCGCTCATGGCGCGGGTCTCGCGGCGTTCTGGCTCGTGCGCGATGGGGTGACGGAGGCGACCGCGCTCGCGGAGGCGGCGCGCCATGGGATTCCCGTCGTGGCGAACCTGGGAGGTGTCCGCCCTGAGGTTCTGTGGGCGGAAGGGCCGGTGACCGGCGTCACCGACTGACCCGCGATTTTGGGGCGTCGCGGGGGAACGGGTAGTATTCCCCTTCGGTTCACCGCCCGCGCGTGCCTCCGCACGAAGGGGCGGGATACCCCTTGGGGTATAGTGTAATTGGCAACACTAGTGATTCTGGTTCACTCATTCTAGGTTCGAGTCCTGGTACCCCAGCTTCACCCGGCCGCGACCCGGCCGGGCGAATTTCGGCAGTGCCCAACTCTTCGAGTAGGGTTGCTGCCCTGCGCCACGGTCGATGATCCACAGCCGGAACGCGCAGCACGGCCCCGTTGTGTAGCGGTCTAGCACGCCGCCCTCTCAAGGCGGTAGCGCGGGTTCGAACCCCGTCGGGGCTACAGATAGCCGAGGCCCCCTGTCATCTGGCAGGGGGCCTCGTCCTATGCCCGGTGCCCCGTGCCGAGGACATCGGGCGGCGCTCACCCGATCGGGCGACGGAGGGATTCCGGCGACGGAGGGATTCCGTTGTGCGACGGTGAGCGGCAGTGGACGGACAGGTCGGGGTGGGTGGGGCCGGTGGGGTCATTCGGACTGGGCCCGGGCGGCGGCTTCCTGGGCGGCGGCGTGGCGAGCGAGCACCTCGGTGAGTTTGTTGGCGCCGGCGATGACCGTCGCCGCGTGCAGCCGGCCGGGCTGTCGGGAGAGCCGCTCGATCGGACCGGAGATGGAGACGGCCGCAATGACCCGGCCGGAGGGCGAGCGGACCGGGGCGGAGACGGACGCGACGCCGGGCTCGCGCTCACCCACGCTCTGCGACCAGCCGCGGCGCCGGACGCCGGAGAGCGTCGTCGCGTTGAAGGCCGCGCCCTGGAGGCCCCGGTGGAGCCGGTCGGGCTCTTCCCAGGCGAGAAGGACCTGGGCCGCCGAGCCCGCGAGCATCGTCATCGTCGCCCCGACGGGGATGGAGTCGCGCAGGCCGACCGGCCGCTCGGCCGCGGAGACGCAGACGCGGTGGTCGCCCTGACGCCGGAAGAGCTGCGCGCTCTCGTTCGTGTGGTCGCGCAGGGCGCCGAGGACGGGCCCGGCGGCGGCGAGCAGTCGGTCTTCACCGGCTGACGCAGCGAGCTCGGCGAGCCGCGGCCCGAGGACGAACCGCCCCTGGAGATCGCGGGTGACGAGCCGGTGGTGTTCGAGGGCCACAGCGAGACGGTGCGCGGTCGGCCGGGCCAGGCCGGTCGCGGTGACCAACTGAGCCAACGTGGACGGCCCCGCCTCCAAAGCCCCCAAGACGATCGCGGCTTTGTCGAGAACACCGACCCCGCTGGAACTGTCCATGCCCTGATATTGCCGTCTCATTGCCTGAGACGCAAGTCCAGGGGCCGAGAAGCCGTGCGAACCTGCGAGAAATCGGCAGACGACTCGAGGAGGACGCCGTGGGACGCACACTGGCCGAGAAGATCTGGACCGACCATGTCGTCCGGTCCGCCGACGGCGAACCGGACATTCTCTATGTCGACCTCCATCTCGTGCACGAGGTCACCTCGCCTCAGGCGTTCGACGGATTGCGCCTCGCGGGCCGGCCGGTGCGCCGCCCTGCGCTCACCCTCGCGACCGAGGACCACAACGTCCCGACGACCCCGGGCCCGATCCTCGACCCGGTCAGCCTGACCCAGGTCGAGACCCTGCGCCGCAACTGTGCCGAGTTCGGCGTCACCATCTATCCGATGGGCGACCGTGAGCAGGGCATCGTCCACGTCGTCGGCCCTCAGCTCGGCCTCACCCAGCCGGGGATGACCATCGTCTGCGGGGACAGTCACACGTCGACCCATGGTGCGTTCGGCGCCCTCGCTTTCGGCATCGGCACCTCAGAGGTCGAGCACGTCCTCGCCACCCAGACCCTCCCGCTCAAACCGTTCAAGACGATGGCGATCAATGTCGAGGGCGACCTGCCCGACGGCGTCACCGCCAAGGACGTCATCCTCGCCGTGATCGCGCGCATCGGGACCGGCGGGGGACAGGGCTATGTCCTCGAATACCGCGGAAGCGCCATCCGTGCCCTGTCCATGGAGGCCCGGATGACGATCTGCAATATGTCGATCGAGGCCGGTGCGCGGGCCGGCTTGATCGCGCCCGACCAGGTGACCTACGACTATCTCGCCGGGCGTCCCCATTCGCCGCAGGGCGGGGACTGGGACGCCGCCGTCGCCTACTGGTCCACCCTGTGCACGGACGACGACGCGACCTTCGACGCGGTCATCGACCTCGAGGCCTCGAGCCTGACCCCGTTCGTCACGTGGGGGACCAACCCCGGACAGGGTGCGCCGCTGGGCGCCGCCGTCCCCGACCCCGCCCTCATCCCCGACGAGACCGAGGCGCGGGCCGCTGAGGCGGCCCTGGCCTATATGGGTCTCACGCCCGGGACACCGCTGCGGGAGATCGCGGTCGACACCGTCTTCGTCGGCTCTTGCACCAATGGCCGGATCGAGGATCTGCGCGCGGTGGCCGGCGTCCTGGCCGGGCGCCGGGTCGCCGACGGCGTTCGGATGCTCGTCGTCCCCGGTTCCGCGCGCGTGCGCGAACAAGCGGTAGCCGAGGGCCTCGATGCCGTATTCACCGCGGCAGGTGCCGAGTGGCGCCTGCCCGGGTGCTCGATGTGCCTGGCGATGAACCCCGACAAACTCGCGCCGCAGGAGCGCAGCGCCAGCACGAGCAACCGCAACTTCGAGGGCCGACAGGGCAAGGGCGGCCGGACCCACCTGGTCAGCCCCCTCGTCGCGGCGGCGACCGCCGTCCGCGGCACATTGTCGAGCCCGGCCGATCTGCCGACCACGAGCGAGGGGAGCAACTGATGGAGGCCTTCACCACGCACACCGGAATCGGTGTCCCGCTGCGCCGCAGCAATGTCGATACCGATCAGATCATCCCGGCGGAGTACCTCAAGCGGGTCACCCGCTCCGGTTTCGAGGACGGGTTGTTCGCCGCCTGGCGCCGGGACGATTCCTTCATCCTCAACGACCCGTCGTATGCCGCGGGCTCCGTCCTCGTCGCCGGTCCCGACTTCGGGACCGGATCCTCGCGTGAGCACGCCGTCTGGGCGCTGATGAACTACGGCTTCCGGGTGGTCCTCTCCTCCCGGTTCGCGGACATCTTCCGCGGCAACTCGGGCAAGGCCGGTCTCCTGACGGGGATCGTCAGCCAGGACGATGTCGAGCTCATCTGGAAGTACCTCGAGAACGAACCGGGCGCCAGCATGACCGTGGACCTGGTCTCGCGGACCATCACCGCCGGCGACATCATCGCCTCCTTCGAGGTCGACGACTACACCCGCTGGCGGCTTCTGGAGGGACTGGACGACATCGGTCTCACGCTGCGTCACGAGGGTGAGATCACGGCATACGAGAGCAGGCGGCCGGCGTTCAAACCCACCGTGCCGAGCGTTTGACGACTATGTGAGTCAAATTTCCTTGCGACACAACGTCACTAACGCGGAACACAAGTGGACGCGAGCGCGATTCGGCTTTACCGTCATCCCTGGGTCATGCAACCGCGACGATCCACCGCATGGCCGGCGGCCGCCGGCGCGAGAGACACAATGGAGTGTGCCTAGTGAACAAGGCAGATCTGGTACAGGCGGTCGAGGATCGCCTCGGTAGCAGGAAGATGGCCGTGGACGCGGTCGAGGTCGTTCTCGAGACGATCGTCCGCGAGGTCGCGAAGGGAAATCGGGTCTCCCTCACGGGATTCGGCACCTTCGAGAAGGTCGCCCGCGCCCCCCGAACCGGGCGCAACCCGCGCACGGGTGAGACGGTCAAGATCCGCAAGACCTCCGTCCCGCGGTTCTCCGCGAGTGTGAAGTTCAAGGACTACGTCAAGACGCCCAAGTCGATGCCGAAGGCCGGACCGCTCCTGGCGCGGGCGTCCGCGTCGAGCGCGCCGGTCGCGGCGGCCGCGAAGCCGGTTGCCAAGCGTGCGACGAAGGCCACGACCGCTGCCGCACCCACGGCCGCGACCCCCAGGAAGGCCACGGTCACCAAGGCCGCGCCCGTCGCCAAGAAGGCGACCCGAGCCAAGAAGGCGTGACCCGAGGCGGCCGACAGGCCGCGCGTCAGGGACGGGCATCGCCTCGCCGAGGCGGTGCCCGTCCGCGCGTCCGACCGCGCGGTCTGGCACGCTTGAGTCATGGCGTCGACCCTCATCATCCACGGGGGCACCCCCCTCGTCGGTGACGTCGAGGTGCGGGGGGCCAAGAATCTCGTCTCCAAGGCGATGGTCGCGACCGTCCTGGCGGAGGACCGGTGCCGGCTGCGCGGCATACCGGAGATCTCCGACGTCCAGGTCGTCTCCGGACTGCTCGAACTCCACGGTGTCGCCATCGACTCCACCGATGAGGACGGCGAGCTGATCCTCGACCCGAGCAATGTCGCCCAGGCGCACCTCGCCGGGATCGACGCGCATGCGGGTTCCTCCCGCGTCCCGGTGCTCCTCTGCGGACCATTGCTGCACCGGCTGGGCGAGGCCTTCATCCCCGATCTCGGCGGGTGCCGGATCGGCGAACGCCCGATCAACTACCACCTCGACGTCCTGCGGCAATTCGGGGCGCAGATCGAGAAGCGTCCCGACGGACTGCGCCTGACCGCGCCCGGGGGGCTCACCGGAACCAAGGTCGTTCTTCCCTATCCGTCTGTCGGCGCGACCGAGCAGGTCCTCCTCACGGCGGTGCGAGCGGGCGGGCGAACGGAGCTGCGCAACGCCGCGATCGAACCCGAGATCCTCGATCTCATCGCGATCCTTCAGAAGATGGGGGCGATCATCTCGGTCGACATCGACCGTGTCATCCGGATCGAGGGCGTGGAACGTCTGGGCGGCTTCGACCATCGCGCCATCCCTGACCGGATCGAGGCGGGATCGTGGGCGTGCGCGGCGCTCGCGACCCGCGGCGACATCTATGTCCGCGGGGCCCAGCAGGGCCCGATGATGACCTTCCTCAACGTCTTCCGCAAGGTCGGCGGTGCCTTCGACATCGACGACGACGGCATCCGGTTCTGGCATCCTGGGCGTCCACTGGACTCCATCGTCCTCGAGACGGATGTCCATCCGGGTTTCATGACCGACTGGCAGCAGCCGCTCGTGGTCGCGCTCACGCAGACCAGCGGCCTGTCGATCGTGCACGAGACGGTCTATGAGAACCGCATGGGCTTCACCGCCGCGCTCGTTGAGATGGGAGCCCGGATCCAGGTCTATCGCGAGTGCCTCGGCGGCTTGCCGTGCCGCTTCCAGCAGGCGAACTATCAGCATTCCGTCGTGGTCTCGGGTCCGACACCGCTGCGGGCGGCCGAGATCGAGGTCCCTGACCTGCGCGGGGGATTCAGCTATCTCATCGCCGCCCTCGCCGCCGACGGCACATCCAAGGTGCACGGCACCGAGTTGATCTATCGGGGCTACGAGCGCTTCTCCGACAAACTCGACGCGCTCGGCGCCGACTACGTCCTCGACTGAGATCGTCCGTCCCTGGCCGTATGCCGTGGGCTCGCTCGCGGCTCAGGCCGACGGCCGAGACCAGAGCGCCGTGGCGCTAACGGATCGTCTCGTCCTCGCCGATGCCGACGATCCACAGGCGACCGATCCCGGGCCGACCGCCCTCGGTGGGTGTCGTCTCGAGGCTGAGCCGCTGGCCGACGCGGACCAGCCGAAGCCCGCTCTCCACAAGCGCGTCCGGGCCGAACGGCAGGACGATGCCGTCATCGAGGATGACCTCGCCCGACCACGAGTCGGGGTCGAAGCGATGAACCGTCGCCTGCATCCTGCGACCTTAACGCGGCACGGACGAGTGGTCGGCGAGGATCGTCGCGAGCTTGGCGCCACAGCCGAGTTGCAGCGCGATCGCGAGGTCGGCTGCGGTGTCGACATCCGTGCGCAGATGGGGCAGGTCGAGATCGAGCCTCAGATACCCGGACTTCTCGTGGCGCTCCGCCGACCCCTCGCCGAAGCGCGGGTGCAGCGTCCCGGTGCGGTCCGTCAACAGCACCGTGCCGGTGCCGTCGCGATCGGGGACGAAGGCCCGGTCATAGGACGCCGCGAGGGTCAGGGCGTCGACCAGATCCTGGGGGCGCAGCGAGGGCAGGTCGCCCAGAAGGGCGGCGACCGCTGTCGGGATCTCGTCAGGGTCGTGGGGGAGTTGGCGCTCACGGGCGCCGATGGCGCTGTCCGCGTGTCGGATCGCGGCGTTGAGACCGGTCGCCGGGTCGGGGACGCACACGAAGCCACGGCCCTCGCCATACTTGACGATCGCCGCGTCGCTGCAGACCAGGACGATCCGGTCGGCCGGAAGGGCGCCGGCGACGGCTTCGAGGGTGTCGAGTGCGATCGCCCGGCTCAGGGCGGCGCGATCGGAATAGGCCCCGTCGAGTCGGGACTTGCCGGCCGGCGCGCCCTTGACGGGAACGATCACCCACCACGGAATCGGTCCGGGCGAGGGGGTCATGCCGCAGATCGTGCCACGTTCGGCCTCTCTGCCGCAGCTTCCGCCGGGAAGTGGCGTCCGGGGGCGATGATCTCCCTGTGATGACACGGACCGAGCACACCGACGCGCTGCCTCCCGCCTATCGCCGGGTCGTTCGGACGCTGCGACCGGTCATGATGCGGGTGACGAGACGCCACTGGTCGGGCCTGGAGAACCTCCCCCGGACCGGCGGTTTCCTGGTGTGCCCCAACCACGTGTCGTATGCCGATTTCCTCGCCCTCGCTCACCTGATGGTCGACGCCGGGCGGCCGGTCTACTTCCTCGGCAAGTCGGGGCTCTTCGAGACCCCGGTCATCGGCCGAATCATCACCGCCGCCGACCAGATCCCGGTCTATCGGGGGACCGAGCGGGCCGCCGACGCCTATCGTGCGGCCGTGGCCGCCGTGCGCGCCGGCAAGGCGGTCGCCATGTATCCCGAGGGGACCCTGACCCGTGACCCGGGCATCTGGCCGATGAAGGGCAAGACGGGGGCGGCCCGGGTGGCCCTCGAGACCCGGTGTCCGGTGTTGCCGGTGACGATGTGGGGGCCCGAACAGATCATCGCCCCCTATTCCGGGAGGTTGCGCTTGTTCCCCCGCAAGACGATGCGGATCATCGTCGGGGCGCCGGTCGCCCTGGACGACCTCTATGACCAGCCGGCCGCGGCCGTCGCGGCGCGGGAGGCGACTGAACGGATCATGGCCGCGATCACCGGCCAGTTGGAGCAGATCCGGGGAGAGACCGCGCCGCCAGAGCGCTACGACACCCGGGCATCCGGTCAGGGCGAGTTCGGTCGGCCGGCTTCGAAGCGCCGCGGGTTGTTCAACGGCTGACGCGCTCGGTCGCTGCCGTCCGATGAGTTGACCGACACTTTGACGGCGGCGGCCGTCACGCGCTTGAGTACCCCTGCGGCGCCCGTGAGATCTGGGCGCCGATCCACATCGACATCGCCGATCCGCAACTCACCTCGCCGGTCTCGTCCACGAGGGTTGACCTGCGAGCGGCAAGGCGCGCAGCCCGCAGCATCGTGGCCTCCGTCGAGTTGGGGGGCGCCGGCCGGATCACCCTCGCGAACATCACCCGGCCCGGGCGAGCGGACCGGATGGTCGTGGTGGACGACCTGGTCGCCATCGGTTTCGACAATGACCGGAGGAGCGGCCGGCCGACCCGCTAGGAGGTGGACTGGCCGGCTTCCAAGGCGGCGGTGATGTCGGCCCAGAGATCGTCGACGTCCTCGATGCCCACCGAGATCCGCACGAGGTTCTCGGGCGTCGTCTCGGGCTCGGCCGGGTGCCGGCGGCGGCGCTCCCACTGCGTTTCGACGCCACCGAGCGAGGTGGAGCGACTGATCAGGCGGGCGGAGCGGCATACGCGCTCGGCGTCGTCGCCGCTGCCCGCGATCTCGACCGAGACCATCGCCCCGAAGCCGGGGTAGCGCACCCGCTCCACCCGCGGGTGGCCGTCGAGCCGGGCGGCGAGCACGGCGGCGTTGCGGGACGCCCGGGTCAGGCGCACGGCGAGGGTCCGTATGCCGCGCGTCGCCAGCCAGGCCTCCGTCGGCCCCGGGATCGCCCCGGAGAGCAGCCGCGTCCGGGCGAGCCTGGCGTGCAGATCCTCGCCCGCCGGGGTCGGGGCGGTCACGCAGGCGCCCAGGACGAGGTCGGAATGCCCAGAGAGGTACTTCGTCACCGAGTGGACCACGACATCGGCGCCGTCGGACAGGGGCCGCTGGTTGAGCGGGGTCGCGAAGGTGTTGTCGCACACGACGATCGCGCCCCGAGTATGAGCGGCCTCGACCAGCGTGGGGATGTCGCAGGTCTCGAGGAGCGGGTTGAGGGGCGACTCGATCCACAACAGCGCGGCGCCATCGAGGGCGGAGGCGACGGCCCGCGTGTCGCGAGCGTCCACCCAGCGGACGTCGAGGTCCCCGGCCGCGTGCGCATCGGACAGCACGGCATACGTGCCGTTGTAGGGACCGAACGGCGCGACGACGGCTCCTCCGGTCGGGACGAGGGAGATGGCTGCGCTGATCGCCGCCATCCCGGAGGAGAACAGCAGCGCACGGCCCCCCTCGAGACCGCCGAGGATGTCCTCGAACGCGGTCCATGTCGGATTCGAGTTGCGGCCATAGACGTCGGGGCCGTCCGCGGCATATGTCGAGGTCAGGGTGATCGGCGTGACGAGTGGGGCCCCGGGCTCGGGCGCGGGCCGGCCGCCGGTGACGACCCGGGTCGCGGGCTGCAGTGACGTCGACTCGGTATCGGGCACGCGCCCCAGCCTAGGGGGAGCCTTCCGGATGCGCCGCTCATCGATTCCGGTGAGGAGATGTCGCGTTTTCCGGTGGGGCGTCGAGGTGGTCTTCGGGCGACGATCGGTGGGTCACCCCACCGGGTGCCACGACCTTCCACGTGATCCTCCGACGAAGGTCCGTCACGATGAGCACCAAGACGTCCGTCATCGTCTCGGCGACGGGACGACGATCGACCGGGTGACGCCGGTGCAGGTCGCCCGCCTGCGCGGTTGATGTCGAGGGCCCCTGACGAGGTCGACGTCCGTCGCGCAATCAATTCCGTGCGTTCTGACCTGAACTTGCGCACGGAGGGCGACGAGTTGTTCGTGGACGAGCTCGAAAATGATCGGAGTTGGGCACTCGACAGTTCGGTGAGGGAACTGGTGCGTCGTGCCAAGGGCCCGCAGTGCTGACCGGCTCAGTTGCGAACGATTTGGATTCAGGGCGTACTGACGTCGGTCCGGTCCAGCCGGGGCGATGCGGTGGCGTCGACGCGGTGCGGGTTCGGTCCGGGCACGGACGCGCTCGCATGCTGGTGGATGTCGCAGTTCACGTCGTACCTCGATCATGCGGACGCACTCAGATCCAGCCGGTGTGGGTTGCCCGGGTCGTGTGGCGGGCCGGGATAGTGTCGGAGGCGATGACTTCCGACCAGCAGCACCGGCGTGTCCGGGTCGCCCTTCTCTTCGGCGGACGTTCGTCCGAGCACGCCGTGTCGTGTGCGACGGCGGCCGGGGTGATGCGGGCGATCGACCGCACGGCATACGACATCATCCCCATCGGGATCGCCCCCGACGGGCGCTGGGTCGTCGTCGCGGACGACCCGCGACCCCTGGAACTGACAGCGACGAACCGTCCCGAGGTCCCGGCCGACGCTCCGAGCGTCCTGGTTCCGACGAGCACCCGGGACCGGACCCTGCGCGCCCTCGACGCCGGCGAGATCCCGAGTGAGCTGGGCGAGGTCGACGTCGTCTTCCCCGTCCTGCATGGGCCGTATGGCGAGGACGGCACCGTTCAGGGACTGCTCGAACTCGCCGACATCCGCTATGTCGGATCGGGCGTGCTCGCCTCCGCCGTCGGGATGGACAAGCACTTCATGAAGGTGGTCTTCGCCGGCGCGGGTCTGCCCGTCGGTCCGTATGCCGTCGTTCCCGACGCGCGCTGGCGGCATGAGCGTGAGGCGGTCCGGGACGAGGTCGCCGCGCTCGGGCTGCCGGTGTTCGTCAAGCCCGCCCGCGCGGGCAGTTCGATGGGGATCACGAAGGTCACCGACCTCGCCCATCTCGACGCGGCGATCGAGGCGGCCCGCGCGCACGACCTCAAGGTCCTCGTCGAGGCGGCGATCGTCGGTCGCGAGATCGAGTGCGCCGTGCTCCAGGGGCATGACGGGGCGCCACCTCGGACCTCGCGTGTGGGCGAGATCGTCGTCCGTCCCGGTCACGGGCATGAGTTCTATGACTTCGAGGCGAAATACCTCGACGACGATGCGGTCCAGTTGAGTTGTCCGGCAGATGTGCCGGAGGAGGTCTCCGAGGCGGTGCGCGGGTTCGCTGCCCGCGCGTTCACCGAACTCGGGTGCGAAGGTCTGGCGCGGGTGGACTGCTTCTATACCTCCGACGGAGACGTGCTCGTCAACGAGATCAACACGATGCCGGGCTTCACCCCGCACTCGATGTATCCGCAGATGTGGCAGGCGAGCGGGTTGACCTATCCGCAGCTCATCGACGAACTGATCACGCTTGCGCTGGAACGGCCACTCGGGCTGCGCTGATCCTCACCCTTGACCTGAGGTCGATAGTCGCCCGGAGCATTCACCCTCTGGTTCACGTGCAGTGATGACCGGTCTGGGGCAGCGTGCGCGCGGCGTCGTCGAAATCGGGGAGCACCATCGTCTCGGGCGCATAGGACTCGGGGACGAGAACCTCGACCGCGGGATCGGTTCCATAGGTCGTGAACGCGGTCCCGTCGGTGAGTTCGCGAATGATCCAGTCGATGCCGTCGACGGACAGACAGTCAGCGGTGGTCGGGGCGAGTGCGGCATACCCACAACGCGCGATGATCGCGGGGTCGCCCCACGCCGCCGTCGATGGATCCAACGGGGACGTCGCGCGCCGGGAACGGTCGGCGACCGAGGTGGGCCACACGATCCGCGAGCACGCGGGATGTGTGGACTTCGGGGCAGCAGCGACCTGCACCGCGCCGCCGCAGCCGACGAGGAGGACAGCCGGCGCGACAGTGAGCGCGGCGAGGCTCAGACGTGCACGACGGTGCAGGTCAGTGTCCGAGTGATGCCGGGGACTTCCTGGATCCGCGCGATCACGAGCTTGCCGAGGTCGTCCACCGACTCGGCCTCGATGCGGGCGATGCAGTCATAGGGCCCCGTGACGTCCTCGGCGGAGCTGACGCCCTGGATCGCGGAGATCGCCTCGGTCACCGCGGCGGACTTGCCGACCTCGGTCTGGATGAGGATGTAGGCCTGGACCACGCGTGGCCGTCCTTTCGTTCGATCCGGCCGCGGCCGGTCATTGCCTGTCCGGGCCCCTCGCCCGGCTGTCCTGGCCTGAACGCTACCTTGCCTGTCATGCCCAGGTCGCCCCAGCCCCTCGTCGCCGATCTGACGGAGGCCCAACTGCTCGATCGTCTCCTTCCCCTGCTGGCGATCGGAGAGCCGGAGCGGGTCGGTCCGGGCGATGATGCGGCGGTGCTCGACCTGCCCGGTGCGGCGGTCGTCACGACCGACACGCTGGTCCGCGATATCGACTGGCGCGACGACTGGTCGACGCCGGAAGACGTCGCCGTCAAGGCGGTGGTCCAGAACCTCGCCGACCTCGCCGCCATGGGGGCGAGGCCGCGGTCGCTGCTGTTGAGCCTCGTGCTGGATCGGCATACGACCGTGGAGTGGGTCACGCGGTTCGCGGCGCAGTTCGGACAGGAGTGCCGGCGGTATGCCGTGTCCGCCGCCGGTGGCGATCTCTCGTCCGCGCCGGACGAGAGCCGGGTCATCGCGGTCACGGCGATCGGTGTTCTCGACGGACGTGACCCGGTGCTGCGATCCGGGGCTCGCCCGGGGGACCGGGTGGCCGTGGCCGGCGCCCTCGGACGGTCGGCCGTCGGGTTCGCCCTGCTCGCCGACGCCGACCGGGAGGGTGTCGACATCGCGTCCCTGCCCCGCGTCGCGCTCGCCCACCACCGCCGCCCGAGCAGCCCGCTGAGTCAGGGACCCGTCGCCGCGCAGGCGGGGGCGAGCGCGATGATCGACATCTCCGACGGGCTCCTGCGGGACGCGGACCGGATCGCGCGGGCCAGTGGAGTCGCGCTCGCACTCGACTCCGCCGCGCTGGCGCCGGACCTCAACTGGGCCGAGCGTCATGTGAGCCGGTCGGTGGCGCGGGCCTGCGTGCTCGGCGGCGGGGAGGAGCACAGCCTCCTCGCGTGCTTCCCGGCGGAGGTGACGCCGCCGTCCTGGTGGCGGGTCATCGGCGAGGTCCGCGCCGGCGAGGGTCTGATCCTGGACGGCCGGCCGGTCGAGGCGGCCGGGTGGGACCACTTCGCCGGCCGGACGGCCTGACCGGCAGGCGGCGGCTCGCGGGAACGCCGATGCCCCCGGGGTTCTCCCCGGGGGCATCGACACGAACCGGTCGTGGACCGTCAGCGAGCGACCTTGCCGGCCTTGAGGCAGGAGGTGCAGACGTTCACGCGCTTCGGGGTCTTGCCGGCGTCGCCGACCATCGCGCGCACCCGCTGAATGTTGGGGTTCCAGCGACGCTTGGTGCGCCGGTGGGAGTGCGAGATGGAGTGACCGAAGCCAGGGCCCTTGCCGCAGACATCGCAGGTGGCAGCCATGGTGGTGCTCCTTCAGGAGGGATTCGAAAGGTGTCGTCGGGCGCCGACGGCCGGTGAACGGCATACGGGCAACCGGACAAGATTATCCGACGCCGCGCCGCTGGGGCAAAACGCCGGGGTCCACTCGTGGCGAGTCGGCGGTCAGGACCGCGCAGACGTGGTTCGCGGACAGGACGCCGCGTGGGACGACTTGTCACCGGCCCTCGGTAGTCTGCCGGTGACCCTGGCACGGTCGTCGAACGGGAGGTGAGGAAGCGATGACGGGTCCCAATGCGCGATTGGGGCCGATCGTCGGCACGGCGGCGACGGCGCTGGCGAAGGCCCGCGGCATACAGACGGCGGGGGAACTGCTCGAGTTCCTGCCCACGCGCTATGTCAGCTATGACAGCGATCTCGGCGACCTGCACGAGGGCGATTTCGTCGTCGTGGTCGGTGAAGTGCGGCATGCGAGCACGCGCTACATGCGTCACCGCAAGGGGCAGATGCTCGTCGCGGCCCTGACCGACGGTCGCAGCGAGGTCGAGATGACATTCTTCAACGCGCGTGGCCACGAGGCGAAGTTGCGGTCCGGGGTCAAGGTCATCGCGGGTGGCCAGGTCAGCCGCTTCCGCGACACGATTCAACTCGCGCATCCGGGATACACGATCCTCAGCGACCTCCAGGAGGCCGAGCGTCCTGGCCTCTTCCCGCTCTATCCCGCGGTCCCGAAGCTGCACAACTGGAACCTCGTGCGCGCGGTGAAACTCGTCCTCGACGCCGTCGACGACATCCCGGACCCGATCCCGGCGACCGTCCGTGCGCGCCGTCACCTGCTCTCGCGCCGCGATGCGTATGCCGCACTTCATCGCCCCGACTCCTGGGTCCAGGTCGAGTCCGCTCGCCAGCGCATGCGCTATGAGGAGGCATTCCTTCTCCAGGCCGTCCTCGCCCAGCACCGCGCCGATCGCGAGCGCGAGGCGGCGCAGCCGCGGGTCGCCGTCGACGGGGCGGGGCTGGCGGCCTTCGATGCCCGGCTGCCGTTCACCCTCACCGAGGGCCAGCGGGCCGTGGCGGCGGAGATCGCCGCGGATCTTGCCGCGCCGCATCCGATGTATCGGCTCCTCCAGGGCGATGTCGGCTCGGGCAAGACCGTCCTCGCGCTGCGGGCGATGCTCACGGCCGTCGACGCCGGCGCGCAGGCGGCACTGCTCGCACCCACCGAGGTCCTGGCGACCCAGCACCATCGGACGATCACCGATCTGCTGGGTGACCTCGCGATGGGCGGCATGCTCGGCGGCAACTCGGCCGGCACCCGGGTTCGGCTGCTCACGGGCGCCCTCACGCAGGCGCAGCGCCGCGCCGTCCTGCTCGACATCGCGTCGGGAGATGCCGGGATCGTCATCGGGACCCATGCGCTGCTCCAGGACAAGGTGACCTTCGCCGACCTCGCCCTCGTCGTCGTCGACGAGCAGCACCGGTTCGGCGTCGAGCAGCGGGACGTCCTGCGATCCAAGGCGGCGACCGCGCCGCATGTTCTCGTGATGACGGCCACACCCATCCCGCGGACGGTGGCGATGACGGCGTTCGGGGACCTCGATGTCTCCACATTGACCGAGAAGCCCGCCGGGCGCTCGCCCGTGGTGACGCACGTCGTCGATGACTCACTCGCCCCGTGGGTGCGGCGGACGTGGGAGCGGGTGGCTGAGGAGTGCCGCAAGGGAGGTGCCGCCTACGTCGTCTGCCCGCGGATCGGGGGCGAGGCAGGCATCGAGGATGACCTGCCGGCCGCCGAGGACGTGCTCTTCGACGTGCCACCGGTGCGACCACCCGCCGGCGTCGTCGAGACCTTCGCCGAACTCCAGGACAATCCGACGCTCGCGGGGCTGCGCATCGGGATCCTTCACGGCCGGATGCCGCCCGACGAGAAGGATGAGGTCATGACGGCGTTCGGCGCGGGTGAACTCGATGTCCTCGTCGCGACCAGCGTCATCGAGGTCGGTGTCGACGTTTCGCGCGCGACGATCATGGTCATCCGCGACGCCGACCGATTCGGCGTCTCCCAGCTGCATCAGCTACGCGGCCGGGTCGGCCGGGGCGACGAACCGGGAGTGTGTCTCCTCATGACCGGGTCGCCGCCCGGACCATCCCGCGATCGTCTCGACGCCGTCGCGGCGACCACCGACGGCTTCGTGTTGGCGAGGCTCGACCTGAGGCAGCGGCGCGAGGGCGACATCCTCGGCGCCCGGCAGAGCGGCGGCGGCCGGCTGCGTTTCCTCTCCCTGCTCGACCACGAGGAGATCATCGAGGGCGCGCGCGCAGACGCCCGCGCTCTCGTCGCCGCCGATCCGGGGCTCGAGCGACACCCAGAGCTCCGGCTCGCCACCGAGGCCTGGCTCGAACCCGCCCAGGCCGAGTTCCTCGACAAGGGCTGAGACGGTGACCAGGATCATCGGCGGGACGGTGGGCGGGCGGACCCTCTCCGTGCCGAGGGGACGCGCGACCCGCCCGACGTCGGACCGGGTCCGGGAAGCCCTGTTCAACCTCCTCGATGCCCGTGGGCTGCCCGGCGGCGTCGCCGTGCTCGATGCGTATGCTGGATCTGGTGCCCTCGGGCTCGAGGCCGCGAGCCGGGGGGCATCCCGGGTGGTCTGTGTCGAATCCCACCGGCCGACAGCACGACTCATCGAGGGGAACGCGCGCGGTCTCGGGCTCGACGTCCACGTGCGCGCGATGTCGGTGGCCCAGTTCGCGTCGACCAGGGAGGAGCCGTTCGCGCTGGTCCTGGCCGATCCGCCCTATCCGATGACCGAGTCCGAGCTCTCCTCGGACCTGGCCGCCCTGGCGGCCGGGGGTCTGCTCGAGCCCGGCGGGCTGCTCGTGGTCGAGCGCTCCATTCGGTCGCCGGAGCCGTCGTGGCCGGCCGCCGTGGCTTTCGAGGCGGTCCGTCGCTATGGCGAGACCACGCTCTGGCTGGCGAGTTGCTAGGTTGCCGTCGTGTCCCTCGCCCTGTGTCCAGGCTCGTTCGACCCGGTGACCGTCGGCCATCTCGACGTCATCACCCGGGCGGCGGGCCTGTTCGACGAGGTCCTCGTCGCCATCCTCCACAACCCGGCGAAGCAGGGCGCGTTCACGGTGGAGCGGCGGATCGCCTTCATCGAGGAGGCGACCAGCGCGGTGCCGGGGGTGCGGGTCGCGGCATACGCCGGAAGGCTGATCGTCGATGTGGCGCGCGAGGTGGGCGCCACCTGTCTGCTCAAGGGACTGCGCAGCGAGACCGACTTCGCCTACGAGGTGCCGATGGCGAGCATGAACCGCGCCCTGACCGGGATCGAGACGCTCTTTCTCCTCGGAGATCCCGCGACGGCCCACATCTCCAGCAGCCTGGTCAAGGAGGTCGCCCGCTTCGGCGGCGAGGTGCGGGGGATGGTGCCCGATCCCGTCCGGGACGCCCTGGTGGCACTGCGCGCGTAGGCCGAGCGCGGGGCGAGCGGAGCGGCATACGACGTCTGTTCGCGACGTGTGTCCCTCCGGCGGGTCCGTCCAGGTCGGCTGATTTGGGCCGCGGGAGTCGCGCACCTTATCCTTGACCCTTGGTCTGCGTCGATGTCGTGGCGTGCCCGAATCCCTGATCACTGAGCTGGAGCCATGAAACGTCTCGACCCCCGCTCGCCCCTGGTGGTGGACACCACGGAGCTGAGCCGACGACCGGGATCGATGCGAACCCTCTCTCGCACGGTGGAGTTCCCCGACAATGTCGGCACCGAGGTCATCGTCGTGCCGGCCGGTTCGCCGGTCGACGTGGAGATGCGCCTGGAGTCGGTCATGGAAGGTGTGCTCGTCTCGGGTTCGGCCGAGGCGCTCGCGGCCGGCTTGTGCGTGCGGTGCCTGGAACCGCTCACCGACACGGTGAGCGCGCCCTTCCAGGAACTGTTCGTCCATGCCGACCGCGCCGCCCACAACCGCGAGGTCGGAGCGACCGAGGAAGACACGGAGGAATACGTCCTCGTCGACGACCTGTTCGATCTCGAACCGGTCCTGGTCGACGCGCTCGTCCCTGCGCTGCCCTTCCAACCCGTATGCCGGGCCGACTGCCCGGGGCTGTGCGTCGAATGCGGACAGGCCCTGGCCGACGATCCCGGTCACACACACGAGACGGCCGACCCCCGGTGGTCGGCATTGGCACACCTGGCGTCCCCGGCACAGACCGAGGATCCACCGACGAAAGGGACCTGACGTGGCCGTTCCCAAGCGGAAGACCTCGCGATCCAACACCCGTTCCCGCCGCGCCAACTGGAAGGCGGCGCCGGTCGCGCTGACGACCTGCCCCGCGTGCAAGTCTGTCGCGCAGCCGCACATCGCCTGCCCGAACTGCGGGACCTACAACGGCCGGCGGTATGCCGTGGCCGAGCGGACCGAGCACCAGGCCTAGCCGGGGCACGGTGATGGAGCGGCCGGTCGCGCAGTTGTGTGCGCAGCTTGCCGAGGTCACCGGTGAGCCGATCGAGGAGCCACTCGTGCTCATGGCGGTGACCCATCGCTCGTTCGCCTACGAGAACGGCGGGGTCCCGCACAACGAGCGGCTGGAGTTCCTCGGCGACTCCGTCCTCGGCCTCGTCGTCACCGACACGCTCTTCCGCGCGCACCCGGATCGGAGCGAGGGGCACCTCGCCAAATTGCGGGCGTCGGTCGTCAACATGCGGGCGCTGGCCGAGGTGGGGCGCACGATCGGTCTCGGGGATTTTCTGCGCCTGGGGCGCGGTGAGGTCACCACGGGAGGGCGTGACAAGGCGTCCATCCTCGCGGACACGACCGAGGCCGTCATCGGGGCCGTCTATCTCAGCTGTGGGATGGACGCCGCGGCGCTTCTCGTCCATCATCTGCTCGACCCGTTGCTCGCTCACTCCGCCGGCCTGGGCGCGGCCCTGGACTGGAAGACCTCGCTCCAGGAGGCGTGCGCGGCCCGGGATCTCGGGGGCGTCGAATACCGCATCGATGATTCGGGTCCGGAGCACGAGAAGGTCTTCACCGCGCAGGCGGTGGTCGCCGGGACGGTGCATGGCACCGGAACCGGGCGGACCAAGAAGGACGCCGAACAAGAGGCGGCGGCGATGGCCTGGCGGGCGTTGCAGGAGGTTCCGCTGCCCTCCGCGCCGGCCTGACGATGCCGGAGCTTCCCGAGGTCGAGGTCGTCCGGCGCGGGGTCGCCGCGCACGTCCTCGGTCGTGAGATCGCCGCGACCAGCACGTATGGCGCGCGCGTGCTCCGTCGTCATGTGCTCGGGCCCGAGGACTTCGCGTACCGGCTCGTCGGGCGCGTCATCACGGAGGCGCGACGGCGGGGAAAGTATCTCTGGCTGGTCGTCGGCGACGATGCCCTTGTCGTGCACCTGGGGATGAGCGGACAGTTGCTGCTCGCGCCGCCGGGTGCGCCGGACCCGAAGCACCTGCACGCGCGCTTCACCTTCGCGCCGACGCCCGCGCGGGAACCGCTGGAGTTGCGTTTCGTCGACCAGCGGACCTTCGGCGGCCTGGCCCTCGTCGGTATGGACGCCGAGGGGATCCCCCTGCCGGTGTCCCATATCGCGCGCGATCCGTTCGATGCGGAGTTCGATGCTCTGGCGGTGGCACGGCGGATCGTCGGCCGGTCCTCGGGAATCAAGCGGCAACTGCTCGATCAGACCATCGTTTCGGGCATCGGCAATATCTATGCGGACGAAGCCCTCTGGCGCGCCCAGATCCATGGTGAGCGCCCGGGGGACCGGCTGACCAAACCCGCGGTCGTGCGGCTGCTGGAGCACGCCCGCACCGTCATGACCGACGCCCTCGGCGAGGGCGGGACCAGCTTCGACAGCCTCTATGTCAATGTCAACGGCGAGTCGGGCTACTTCTCCCGGTCGCTGGCGGCATACGGTCGAGACGGCGAGCCGTGCCGCCGCTGCGGAACCCCGATCCGGCGCGCGCACTTCATGAACCGCTCGTCGTTCTTCTGCCCCAAGTGCCAGCCTCCGCCCAGGCGGCGCAGTTGACTCGCCGAGCGCGTCCGTTCTGGCCGTATCGATCCGGTGCCGCTTGAGCACGCTCCTCATGTCGGCGGCGCCGTTGCGCCCGTTGCCGGGGCGTCGATGATGAGCAGCATGCAAATGTCACAGATCTGGCCGCTTCTCTCCTCGGTGACTCAGGTCTGGCTCATTGAGCACAACGGGGAACCGCTTCCTTCTGACATCGCGAGTGAGCTTCTTTCGATCACTGGGGGATCGCGCGATAGTCGCTGGTGGGCGGGTTTACGCGCGGGTGAGATGTGCTTAGCGGATGAGGTAGTCGACTGGATCGAGGAGACCGCTAATGGGTGAGTAGCAACGGGCAGGCGTGCTGCCAGTCCGCGCGCGAGCCCTCGCCGCACCTGTGTCTTGGATTTTGTCTGGCGTCGCGTTACATGTAACACTTGCGGCATGGCGGTCCAGCAGCGCGTCAGTGAGCATCGTCGTCGCCTCCGTGCCCGCGGCTATCGGCCTGTGCAACTGTGGGTTCCGGACGTCCGCACGAGTGAGTTCGCAAGTGAGGCCCGACGGCAGGCTCAACTGGTCGCAGCCAGGGGTCGCTCCACCGACGACCAAGACTTCGTCGAAGCCATTTCGGTTGACTGGGACGGGGAGTGAGGCGAGGGGAACTCTGGACGGTCGCAGGCGGCGTCTACGCAACGAAGCCCAGGCCAGCGCTGATCCTCCAGGATGATCTGTTCGACCACACTGATTCCGTGACAGTGGTCCCACTGACTTCGACCCTGATTGACGCACCCTTGCTCAGGCACCGTGTCGAGGCCACGGACTTGAGCGGTCTGCAACACGACAGCGACATCATGGTCGACAAGACGACGACAGTGCGTCGCAGCAACCTCCCCCAGCGGGTCGGACGGCTCACCAGCCAGCAGCTGGCCGACGTCGAGCGCTTGGTCGTCATCTTCCTTGGCTTGGCGAGGTAACGCTCGGGGTGCGCGCGCCAGGGTGAGCGTAGGAAACGGGTGAAGTTGGGTACTTCGACCGGCGGCTGCGGGCGTACGGGCAGGAGGGGCGGCCCCGTGAGCGGTGCGGGACGCCGATCCGGCGGGAGCACTTCATGAACCGCTCGTCGCACTTCTGCCCCCGCTGCCAGCCTGCGCCTCGGCCGAAGGCCGTGGCATCATCTCGCCTGTGAATCCCAGCGTCATCCTCACCTTCGCGGCGCTGGCGGCCGTCCTCGTGGTGATCCCGGGTCCTGCTGTCGTCCTCGTTCTCAAGAGCGCCACCCTTCGCGGTCGTGGGACGGCGCTCGTCACGGCAGCAGGGGTGCTGGTCGCGGACCTCATCTGGGCGACGGCTTCGGTTCTCGGGCTCACGGCCCTGCTCGTGTCCTCACAGGTGGCGTTCGACGTCGTGCGGTTCGCTGGAGCGGCCTACCTGATCTACCTGGGCATCAAGCTGCTTCGCACTCGTGACATGCATCCCTCGCAGGGGCCGGGCGAAGTCCTGGGCGCCATGGCGGTCAGCCGGCGTCGTGCCTTCAGTGAGGGCTTCCTCAGCGATCTGTCAAACCCTAAGACCGTCACTGTGTATGCGAGCGTCATACCCCAATTCCTCAGCGCGTCCAGCGCTCCCAAGGATGCGTTCGTCTTGGGTGTCGTCTTCGCCCTTCTCGGATTCTTGTCCTTGGTCGGGTATGCCGTGCTGTTCGGCGCTGCGGGCACCTTGCTACGCAACGGCCGATGGATGAAGAGACTGCTCCGTGGGAGCGGCGGCGTCCTCGTCCTGTTCGGGGCCGGGCTGCTCATCGAGCGGCCTTCGCACTGACTTTGGCAGTGCCGCCGGCCACGCCGATCGTCGCCGACGGCTCTTCAGGCTGGCGGGTAAGGCCTTCGGCTCTCACGAGCGAGGCTCCCAGGTCCTGATCGGTTCCTGAACGGAGGATTCCGGTGAAGTTGGGCTACTTCTCCCGGTCGCTGGCGGCATACGGTCGAGACGGCGAGCCGTGCCGCCGCTGTGGAACCCCGATCCGGCGTGTCTCGGCAGCAGACCACTCCTACGCCGGCGGGTTGTCGAAAGGGTTGATCAAGTTCAGGTCGGCCAGCTGGGCGAAATCCTTGACGTTCCTCGTGGCCAGAGCGGCTCCCTGGGCAAGGCAGATTCCGGCGATCTGGGCGTCGGCAAGGGAGATCGGCCGACCGTGATCCATGCCGTCGCTGAGGACCTGAGCCGTGGCATGGGCCGCCGCAAGGTCATAGGTGGCGATGGTGTCCGCAAATGTGTCCAACAACCTCACCCAACGGCGCTCCAGGTCCTTGCGGCGGCGTCCCATGGCCAGTCGCCCGAGGCCGCGGTCGATCTCCTCGACGGTCACGACGCTGATGGTCAGATCTGTTGGGTCCAGGGTCTGCGCCCACGCCAGTACGTCCGGGTCCGGAGCATCCTTCATGAACTCCGAGACGACGTTGGTGTCGGCGATGATCACGAGAGGGCGATCTGTCGCGGCGCATCGTGACGCTCCGGCAGCCGCAACTCGATGCCGCCCGCCTCCGCGAAGCTCCCGTGCAGCATCAGCAGGATGTTCTCGTCCGGAAGATCCACCGCCGCGTCCAAGATCGCACGGACCTCCGCCTCGACGGATCGACCGTTCCTGGCTGCACGACCACGCAGCCGTGCGTGCGTGTGGGCGTTCAGTTGCCGGATTGTCAGGGTGCCCACCATTCACCACCTCCTGACAGCAATGCTAGCAGCACGAACCTTCGATCGTGCCTGAGTCAGAACGTAGGAAACGAGTGAAGTCGGGCTCCTTCTCCCGGTCGCTGGCGGCATACGGTCGAGAGGGCGAGCCGTTCCGCCGCTGCCGAACCCCGATCCGGCGCGCGCACTTCATGAACCGCTCGCCGCTCTTCTGCCCCCGCTGTCAGCCGGTGCCGCGACAGCTTCGCTCATGATGACGCCGCCTCGGTGGCATTGGGTCTGCTCCAGGAACGCAGTGTCGAAGCGTCCAGGGAGCGAATGCTGCCGCACAGGCAGACGATCGTGGAACGCGTCGTGTCAGCTGACGTCAGGGGATGGGGAGGGGCTTGAGGGTGATGCTGCGGCCGGTGTGGCGCTCGGAGAGGTCGGCGAGCGCTTGACGGATGACCTTGGCATAGAGGTGCTGGCCGGTCATGCTCGGGTGGATGCCGTCGGGCTGCAGTTGGCCGGATTCGGCCGTCACCGCGGAGTTCCAGTCGGCGACAATGACATTGGCGTTCTCGCTGGCGACCTCGGCGAGGATCGCGTTGTCCGTTGCCGTCCGAGCCATGTTGACGTGCAGGTTGACGAGGACGACCATCCGCTGCGGGCCGAGGAGGCGGAGGGTCTCGCGCAGCGCCGTCTCATCCACCCCGCCGTTGGTCCCGAAGTCGAGGATCACGGCGCGCCGGATGTTGGTGCCCGAGGCCTCGACAGCCGCGAGCCCGTCCTTCCAGAGCCGGTTGGAGCGGGCGTCGATGCGCACGCCCGGGAAGTAGTACTGCAGCGCCGGAACGGAGCCGACCGTCATCGAATCGCCATAGATGTCGAGGGCCTTGCCGCTCGGCATCCCCCACGACTGCTTCACGGTGCCCGGCGTGGTCGTGGTGGTTCGCGAGCTGCCGGCCGAGGCCGCTGCGGCGTTGGCGTCGATCCGGCGCTGGGTCGAGGTCGACTCGGGGGCGGTCAGCACGATGCCGCCGATGACGAGGACGACGAGCGCGATGATGCCCGCCAGCCATTGCAGCGGGGTGAACCGGCCGAGCGACGGCAGTCGCAGCAGCCGCCGGAACGCACCGCGCCAGCCGAGTCGGCGCACCGGCATCTCGACGAACCGGAGGGAGAGATCGGCCAGCGCCAGGGTGACGACGACGGCGAAGACCCGGGAGGGGAGGAAGCCCGGACCGCCGGGAGTCGTGTGCATATCTTGGCTGACGACGAGGATGACCGGCCAGTGCCACAGATAGATCGCGTAGGAGCGTTCGCCGATCCACCGCAGGACCGGAAGCTGGAGCACTCGCTGGAAGGTCCCCGGGGTGCTCACGGCGACCGCGACCAGGATCGTGGTCGCGAGACAGGCCGCGGCCAGACCGCCGCGGAAGGTCCAGGAGGACGCCTCGTCGGCGAACCAGAGCAACGCGCCCAGGACGGCGAGCGCGCTCACGGTCACCGGGTGGCGCAGTCGGGCCCAGCGCTCGGAGGAGAAGAAGGAGCGGTCGGGCCCGGCATACGCGAACGCCAGTGCGGCACCGAACATCAGACCCATGAGGTGGGTGTCGGTGCCGTAGTAGACCCGCGTCGTCCCCGCGCCAGGCTCGAACCTGACCGCCATGGCGATGGTGGAGGTGAGCCCGGCTCCGAGGGCGATCAGCGCGCGTGCCCGCGCGCTGCGCACCGCGGTGAGCAGCCCGACGGTGACCAGCGGCCAGACGAGATAGAACTGCTCCTCGACCGCCAGCGACCACAGGTTCATGAACAGCTGGGGTGTGGTTGCGTGGAAGTAGTCGGACCCGGCGCCGATCTCGAGCCAGTTGGTCGAGAAGGTGAGGGCGCCGAGGATCTGCCGGCCGATCCCGACCAGCAGGTCAGCCTGAACGAGCCGGGCGAGGACGACGCTGACCGGCACGCAGATGAGGAGAGCCGGCAGAAGGCGCCGGGCTCGCCGCGCCCAGAATGCGGGCAGGTCGACCCGGCCGGTGTCCGCGCGTTCGCGCACGAGGAGCGTCGTGATGAGGAAGCCAGAGACGACGAAGAAGATGTCGACCCCGAGATACCCGCCGGGCAGCCAGCCCGGGTTGAGATGGAAGACGAGGACCGCGACGATGGCGAGCGCGCGGAGGCCGTCGAGGCCGGGCAGGCGGCTGTCCCGTCGGCTCGCCGGGCGCGGCGCGGGCCGGGTGGACGGCTCGGCTCGGCGGGTCGGATCGGCGACTGCGGTCATGGCGCCTCCTTCGCTCGTGGGCCATGGACATCTGCAGTCACCGTAAAGTGGCGCACCGACAGGCCGTGGTAGCCACGCGGAAGGGCAGAAGAGCGAGGTGGGAATTGACGTCGGCATTGGATGACTCCGTCCGCATGGTGGTCTTCGTCTCCGGTCTCGTCCAGGGAGTCGGGTTCCGCTGGTGGACCCGGGCCCAGGCCCTCGAACTCGGCCTGACCGGCCACGCGCGCAACACCGACGACGGCCGCGTCGAGGTCGACGCCGAGGGGAGCCGTGCGGCCTGCGAGCTGTTGGTCGAACGGCTCACCGAGTGGCCCTCGACGCACCGCCGGCCAGGCCGAGTGCGCTTCGTCTCCGGACCGCAGTGGGGTGCGGCGCGCGGCGTCGAGGGATTCGCCGAACGCTGAACGGGGCGGACGGCATACGGCCCGATCCCTAGGATGTGGGCCGTGGACGACAACGCGCCGGTGACCACCGCCGACGACGACCTCCGGCGCCTGCGGGCGACCATCGACAATGTCGACGCGGCCCTGGTCCACCTCCTCGCCGAACGCTTCAAGGCGACCCAGGCGGTGGGACGGCTCAAGGCCTCTGCCGGTATGCCGCCCGCGGACCCCGCGCGCGAGGAGCGTCAGATCGCCCGCCTGCGCAGTCTCGCCCAGGAGGCCGGCCTCGACCCGCAGTTCGCCGAGAAGTTCCTCGCCTTCATCATCGCCGAGGTCATCCGGCACCACGAGGCGATCAGCGCCGCCCACGGCTCGCCGGTCGAGGACGGCTCCCCGGGGGCCTGACCGCCCGGCGGTTACAGTGGTGCGCCGATCCCCCGTGCGCGCCGAAGGACCCGTGTGTTCGTCAAGACCCTGACCCTGAAGGGCTTCAAGTCCTTCGCGTCGGCGACCACGCTGCGGCTCGAACCCGGTGTGACCTGCATCGTCGGTCCTAACGGCTCGGGCAAATCCAATGTCGTCGACGCCCTCGCGTGGGTGATGGGGGAGCAGGGCGCCAAGAGCCTGCGCGGCGGCAAGATGGAGGACGTCATCTTCGCGGGAACGCCCGGGCGGGCCCCCCTCGGGCGGGCCGAGGTCGCGATGACGATCGACAACACCGACGGCGCCCTGCCCATCGACTACACCGAGGTGACGATCTCGAGGACGATGTTCCGCACCGGGGGATCCGACTACGCCATCAACGGGACCCCGGCGCGCCTGCTCGACGTCCAGGAACTGCTCTCCGACAGCGGCCTCGGGCGTGAAATGCACGTCATCGTCGGCCAGGGACAGCTCGACACCGTGCTGCGGGCCACTCCGGAGGAGCGGCGCGGCTTCATCGAGGAGGCGGCCGGCGTCCTCAAGCACCGCCGCCGCAAGGAGCGCGCGCTGCGCAAACTCGAGTCGATGGAGGGCAATCTCACCCGCGTCGCCGACCTCACTGGCGAGATCCGCCGCCAGTTGGGGCCGCTGGGCCGGCAGGCCGAGGCCGCACGGAGGGCGGCGATCATCCAGGCGGAGGCGCGGGATGCGCGGCTGCGGCTGCTCGCCGACGATCTGGTCCAACTCGTCTCCGCCATGGAGCAGGAGAGCGCCGATGAGAGCGCGCTGATCGCCCGCCGCGCGGAGCTCGAGGCAGCGCTCGCGGGGGCGCGGGCGCGGCTCGCCACGCTCGAACTCGCGGCCGCCGAGGCGGCACCGGTGCTGGCGGCGGCGCGGGAGCGGTGGATCGGCATACGGTCGTTGCGGGACCGGATGGAGGCGACCCGCTCGCTCGCCTCGGAGCGGCTGCGGTTGCTGCGCAGCGACGATGCCGAGGAGACGGTGAGCGGGCGCGACCCAGAGGAACTCTTGCGGCAGGCTGCGGCGGCGCGGCAGCAAGAGGCGGCCCTCGCCGCCGACGTCGAGTCCGCGGCCGCCGCGCTCGCCCTCGCCGTGCGCGCACGTGAGGCGGCCGAGAAGGCGGCGTATGCCGAGCAGCAGCGTGTCGCTCGACTCGCCCGGGCGGAGGCCGACCGGCGTGAGGGACTGGCCCGGTTGACCGGACAAGTCGCGTCGCGGACGTCGCGGATCGAGGCGACCGAGGCCGAGGTGGGGCGGCTCGAGGAGGCGATCGCGGCGGCCCGGGCGCGAGCGGTCGAGGCGGAGCAGCAATTCCAGGCGTTGGAGGGGTCGATCGCGGCCGACGAGGAAGGGGAGGAGGGGCTGGATGCGGCATACGAACAGGCAGCGGCCCTCCACGACCAGCGGTGTCGCCGCGTCGACGACCTCGTCGAGACGGAGCGGAGCCTCGAACGCGACCGCCTGGCGCTGGTGGCCCGGCTCGACGCGCTGCGCCTGAGTCTGCGTCGCCGCGACGGCGCCGAGGTGCTGCTCGGTGACGCCCCTGGGGTTCCCGGGATCGTCGGCAGCCTCGCCCAGGCCATGCGCGTGACCCCCGGGCACGAGGTCGCGATCGCGGCGGCGCTCGGATGGGCCGCCGACGCGGTCGCGGTGGACGACGGGGCCGCGGCGATCGCCGCACTGGGGGAGTTGCGTGCCCGGGACGGGGGGCGTGCAGGCCTGGTGACCGGCGATGCGCCGCCGGTTTCGGCTCCCCCCCGGGTGGCGCTTCCCGACGGTATGCCGTGGGCCCGCGATGTCGTCACCGTGCCTCCGGCGCTGTCGGCGGCACTGGACCGGCTGCTCGCGGGAGTCGTCCTCGTCCCCGACCTCGCCGCTGCCCTCGATCTGACCGACCGGCTCCAGTTGACTTCCGTGACACCGGACGGCGATCTGGTCGGGCCGGGAGTCGCCCGCGGGGGCAGCCTCGATGCGCCGAGTCCGATCGAACTCGAGGCCGCGGTGGCCGAGGCCGAGGCGCGGCTCCAGGCACGCACGGCGGAGGCGGAGCAGAACCGGTTCGCCCTCGTCCGGGCCAGGGAGGAGCTCGCCGAGAGCGGCGAGGCGGTCGACGCGCATCTCGAACGCCTCCACGAGTCCGACGCGCGGATGGCCGCCGTCGCCGAGCGGCTCGGCGCGCTCGGGGCGGCCATCCGGGCGGCGAACGCCGAGGTCGCGCGCAACGAGCGCTCCGCGGCGACCGCCCGCGAGGGCGCCGAGGCGGCACGGGCCGAACTCGCCGGGCTCACCGAGCGACTCGACGCCGCTCAGGCCGAGCCTGCGGCCTCGGATGAGGCGGTCGCAGACGACCGGGCGGCGCTGGACGCGGCGGCGGCCGCGGCGCGAGCCGCCGAGACGGACGCGCGCCTGCAGGTGCGCACCAAGGAGGAACGCGCCAAGGCCGTCCACGGGCGCGCGGCGTCCCTGGAAGGCGCGGCCCGCAACGAGCAGGCCGCCCGCGACCGGCTGCGGGCGCGGCAGGAACGCCGCCGCCGTGAGGCGGACGTCGCGCAGACGGTCCTCGCCGCGGCGGAGATCGGCGTCGGGCGGCTCGGCCCGGCTGCCGAGACGGCGGGTGCGCAAGTCGCGAGCGCTGACGCCGAGCGGGAGGTTCGCGAGCGCGACCTGGCGGCGGTGCGCGGGGAGATCGACCGGCACCGCGAGGACCTGAGCGCCCTCACCGACGACCTGCACCGGGACGAGATCGCGCGTGCGGCGGCGCAGGCGCGGATCGAGCAACTACGCACGCACGCCGTCGACGAACTCGGCATCGATCCCGAGGTGCTCGTCGAGGATTTCGGTCCGCACCAGCCGGTGCCCGCCGTGGTGCCGGAGGGGGAGGACCCGGGGGAGCCCGCGGCATACGTCCGCGAGGTGCAGGAGAAGCGCCTCCGGCGCGCGGAACGCGGTCTGCGCGAACTCGGCCGGATCAATCCGCTGGCGCTCGAGGAGTATGCCGCGCTCGAGGAGCGCCATGCCTTCCTCACCAAGCAGATGGAGGACTTGAAGTCCTCCCGGCGCGACCTGCTCGAGATCGTCAAGGAGGTCGACGCCCGGGTCGAGCAGGTCTTCACCGAGGCGTATCACGACACGGCGGCGCAGTTCGAGCGGGTCTTCGATCGCCTTTTTCCGGGTGGGGAGGGGCGCCTGACGCTCACCGACCCGGACGACATGCTGACCACGGGGATCGAGGTCGAGGCGCGGCCGCCGGGGAAGAAGATCAAGCGGCTCTCGCTGTTGTCGGGTGGGGAGCGGTCGCTCGTGGCCGTGGCGCTGCTCGTCGCGATCTTCAAGGCCCGGCCGAGCCCGTTCTATATCATGGATGAGGTCGAGGCGGCCCTCGACGACACCAACCTCGGTCGGCTGCTCACGTTGTTCGAGGAGCTGCGCGATTCCAGCCAGTTGATCGTCATCACCCACCAGAAGCGGACGATGGAGATCGCGGACGCGTTGTATGGCGTGTCGATGCGCGGGGACGGCGTGACCACGGTGGTCTCGCAACGGTTGCGTGAGGTCGACGAGAGCGCGTGATCGCGAAGAAGTTGCGCATGTCGTGTGTCGGAATTGAATCCACCCCGTTCGGTCCGGAATCCTTGGGGTTATGCTCGGCGTCCTCATCCCCCTGTTGATCTGCCTTGTCCTCGCGGTCGTCGTCCTCGCCCTGGTCGCGATCCCGGCGCGGCGGTCCGGACGCGACCTGCTCACCGATCGCGGCGAGGCGGTCTTCGTGCGGGTCAAGACGGGTGCGGGAGAGATCGGACCGAAGGCGGGCGAGCTCGCGTCGCAGGCCGCGGCCGGAGTCGCCCGGGTGCTGCCCAAGGAACGCCGCCACTGACCCGGGGTTCGCCGGCGCTCTGGCCGTATGCCGTTCACCGGCCTATCGCGAGATCGTGCGCGGACGCGCGCGGCCGGTTGTCGGTGCGCGATGTGAGTATTGACCCGTGAACATGATGGAGTGGTTGATCGTCGCGGGCGCGCTGCTCGTCGTCCTGCTCGGCGGGTTGGTCGCCTTCCTTCGCCCAGGGCGCGGCGGGGGCACTCGAGAACTGCCGACTCCGCCGCCCACCCGGCCGACGACACCGACGACACCCGCCCCATCGACAACGCCGGAGGAGCGTGGCGGGGGCGTCGCGGCCCCGCCGCGCCCCGTCGAACCCCCGCCGCCGGTCGACGACACGGTCGTCGAGGAGGGCGATCTCGAGGAACTCCTTCGCCTGGAGCGTCCCGAGGCCGCGGCCGGACGGCTCCAGCGCCTGCGCGCCCGGCTGGCCCGGAGCAACTCGGCGCTCGGAAAGGGCCTGCTCAACCTCCTGACCCGCGGTGGTCTGGACGAGGGGGTCTGGGAGGAGGTCGAGGAGACCTTGATCCGGGCCGATCTCGGCGTCGAGGCGAGCACCGAACTCGTCGACTCCCTCCGAACGCAGGTCAAGGTCGCCGGCACCCGCGACGAGGCCGCCGTCAAGGGATGGCTGCGCACCGATCTGCTCGCGCTGGTCGATCCGAGCATGGACCGGGCGATCGCCTCGACGCGTGTCGGCGACCGGCCGGCCGTCGTGCTCGTGGTCGGCGTCAACGGCACGGGCAAGACGACGACGGTCGGCAAGCTCGCCCGGGTGCTCGTCGCGGAGGACAAAGACGTCCTGTTGGGGGCCGCCGACACCTTCCGTGCGGCGGCCGCGGATCAGTTGGAGACCTGGGGTGCCCGGGTCGGGGTCCCGACGGTGCGCTCACACAAGGATGGCGCCGACCCGGCCGCGGTCGCCTTCGACGCCGTCAAACAGGGCATCGAGCTGGAAGTCGACGTCGTCCTGCTGGACACGGCCGGGCGGCTGCACAACAAGACCAACCTCATGGACGAACTCGGCAAGATCAAGCGCGTCGTCGAGAAGCAGTCGCCGATCGACGAGGTTCTCCTCGTCCTCGACGCGACCACGGGGCAGAACGGCCTGCGCCAGGCGGAGGTCTTCGCCCAGGTCGTCGGCATCACCGGGATCGTCCTGACCAAGCTCGACGGCACCGCCAAGGGCGGGATCGTCGTCGCGGTCCAGCGCAAGCTCGGCGTCCCGGTCAAGCTCGTCGGGCTCGGCGAGGGTCCCGACGACCTTGCGCCCTTCGACCCTGCGCAGTTCGTCGACGCCATCGTCGGCTGAGCCCCGCGATCGGCCGCACGACGCACGACCCAGGGTCCGCCGATGGGTTCGGACGAGCGCGGGGTGCGTCTCGGCATACGAGATCGTGAGTCCGTGGAAACGGGATGCTTACCTGAGAGCGGACTTGGCAACATCCCCGTAACATGTCGCGTCTCGCCCCGAAACCGGTGCAGCGGACGCTACTTCCCATGACCGGAACACTGCTCACGCTGGCGAGCGCCGACGAGCCCACGATCGACCTCGCGTCGTCGGGTTTCCTCATCGTCAGCGCCGCGATGGTGCTCTTGATGACCACCCCGGCGCTCGCCCTTTTCTATGGCGGCATGAGCCGCGCCAAATCCGTCCTCAACATGATGATGATGTCGTTCGGGGCCTTCGGGCTCGTCGGCATCCTCTATGTCCTCTATGGCTACTCGATGTCGTTCGGGCCGAGCGATCTCGCGGGCATCATCGCCAACCCCTTCAGCAAGTTCGGCCTCCACGACACCTCCGGCCTGGTCAACCCGTTCGGGTACGACGGCTACGGCTATGTCCCCGAACTCGCCTTCGTCGGCTTCCAGCTCACCTTCGCCGCGATCACCGTGGCCCTGATCTCCGGCGCCATCGCCGATCGCGTCAAGTTCTCGACCTGGATGGTCTTCTCGGGGCTGTGGGTGACCGCCTGCTACTTCCCCGTGGCCCACATGGTCTGGGGCGGCGGGCTGCTCTCGGCCGCGAGCAACGGCCTGTCGGCCAAGATCTTCGGCGCCACCGACGGCCTCGCCGACGTCGTGCCCATCGACTTCGCCGGTGGCACGGTCGTCCACATCAACGCCGGTATGGCGGGCCTCGTCCTCGCGCTCGTCATCGGCAAGCGCCTGGGCTTCGGCACCCAGGCCATGCGCCCCCACAACGTCCCACTCGTCATGATCGGCGCCGGTCTGCTGTGGTTCGGGTGGTTCGGCTTCAACGCCGGCTCCGAACTCGCCCCCGACGGCACGGCCGCCCTCGTCTGGATCAACACGACCGTCGCCACCTGCGCCGCCATGCTCGGCTGGCTCACCGTGGAGAAGCTGCGTGACGGCCACGCGACGTCCATCGGTGCCGCCTCGGGTGTCGTCGCCGGTCTCGTCGCCATCACCCCCGCCTGTGGTGCCCTGTCCCCGGTCGGCTCGATCATCCTCGGTGCCATCGCGGGTGGGCTCTCGGCCTACGCGGTCGGCCTGAAGTTCAGGTTCGGTTTCGACGACTCGCTCGACGTCGTCGGCGTCCACCTCGTCGCCGGCCTCTGGGGGACGATCGGCGCCGGTCTGCTCTCGACCGCGACCGGGCTGTTCTATGGTCACGGGGTCAAGCAGACGGTCATCCAGATCCTCATCGCCCTCGTCTCGGTCGCCGTCTCCGGCGTCGTCACGCTGGTCATCGCCCTCGCCCTCAAGGCGACCATGGGCTGGCGGATCACCGAGGACGACGAGCTGTCCGGGATCGACATGGCCGAGCACGCCGAATCGGCATACGACCTCATCGACCGTGGTGGTCGCCTCGGCAGCACCGGGATCCTCGCGGGTCTCACCCGCACCGAGGAGCCCGCCGTCAAGGAAGGAGCCTCCGCATGAAGCTCGTCACCGCCATCATCAAGCCCCACCAGCTCGACGAGGTCAAGACGGCGCTCGAGGCCTATGGCATCGCCGGTATGACGCTCAGCGAGGCCTCCGGATATGGCCGCCAGCGCGGCCACTCCGAGGTCTATCGCGGAGCCGAGTACACCGTCGACTTCGTCCCCAAGATCCGTCTCGAAGTCCTCGTCGAGGACATGGACGCCGGCTCCGTGGTCGACGTCATCGTCAAGGCCGCGCAGACCGGGCGGATCGGCGACGGCAAGGTGTGGGTCATCCCTGTCGACGACGTCGCCCGGGTTCGCACCGGCGAACACGGGAGCGACGCGATCTGACCCCGCCGCCGCCCCGGGACAGGCGCCGGGTGGGAGCGGCATACGAGAAACATCGGAAGAGAGAGTCGGCACATGCGCGCATCTGGTGATGTCAGCGGCGCCCGCCTCGACCTCGCCGGCACCCGGGCCTTCACCGCCCCGGGTGCCGGCGAGGTGCGTCGGGCGGCCATCAGCGACTACACCCGGACGTGGCTGCAGGAGGTCTGGACCACGGCGTCCGGAGGCCGCGCGACGCCTGGGCTCGCCCTCGCGGCGGTCGGATCGCTCGGGCGCGAGGAGCCGGCGCCGCTGTCCGACCTCGACCTCGTCCTCCTCCACGACGGGCGGAGCACGCCCACGGGCGACCTCGTCACCTTCGCCGACCGGCTCTGGTATCCGATCTGGGACGCCAAGCTCCGCCTCGACCACAGCGTCCGCACCCTCGCCGAATGCCGGTCGGTCGCGAGCAATGACCTGTCCGCGGCGGTCGGCCTGCTCGATATCGCCCCGGTCGCCGGGGACACCCAGCTCGTCGCGGCGATCCGCTCGACCCTCGCCCACGACTGGCGCTCCAACGCCCGCAAGCGGCTCCCGCTGCTGACCGAGGACGTCCGCGCCCGCCACGCCCGCCACGGCGAGTTGTCGCAGTCGATCGAGCCGGACCTCAAGGAGGCCCGGGGCGGACTGCGGGACATGACCATCCTCCGCGCCCTGGTGGCCGCCTGGCTGACGGACCGTCCGCACGGGCCGGTGGATGCGGCATACGGCCGGCTGCTGGACGTGCGCGACGCGCTCCACGTCGTCACCGGGCGCGGTCGGGACCGCCTCGGCCGCGAGGACCACGACGCCGTTGCCGCCCTGCTCGGGTATGCCGACAGCGACGCGCTGCTGACCATGGTCAGTTCCAGCGGGCGCACCATCGCCAACGCGGTCGAGGGGACGATGCGCCGCGCCGGGCAGAGTCAGCGGGCGCGCACCCTGCGCGTCGGGCCTCGCCGCCCGCAGATGACGTCGCTCGGGTATGGCGTGTACGAGCACGACGAAGAGGCTGTCCTCTCCGGGGTTCGCACCAGCGACCCGCTCCTGCCGCTGCGGACCGCCGCGGTGGCGGCGCAGGCCGGCCTTCCGCTCGCACCCCAGACCCTGGCCAATCTCGCCGAGGCACCGGACCTGCCCATCCCGTGGCCGGAGCTCGCGCGCGATCTGTTCACCGACCTCCTCGCTGCGGGGCCCGGGCTCATTCCCGTGTGGGAGGGCTTGCACTCGGTCGGCCTCATCGATCGCTGGATCCCCGAATGGGCGGCGGTCGACTCGCGGCCACAGCGCAGCCCGGTGCATCGGCATACGGTCGACCGGCACCTGCTCGAGTGCGTCGTCGAGGCCGGGACGATGGTGCGCGACGTCGCGCGGCCGGACCTGCTGCTCCTCGCGGCGCTGCTCCACGACATCGGCAAGGTCGACGGCGCGCACGACCACAGCCACGAAGGCGCCGGCCGGACGACCGGGATCCTCGCCCGGATGGGTGTGTCCAGCGCCGACGCGGCGATCGTGACCCGGCTCGTCCGCGAGCACCTGACGTTGATCGGACTCGCCACCCGGCGCGATCTGGCCGACCCGGCGACCGTCGCCGCGGCCTGGAGCGCGGCGGGCGACGATTCCGAGACCCTCGACCTCTTGCGCTGCCTCACCGTCGCCGACGCCAAGGCGGCCGGGCCGGCGGCGTGGACCGACTGGCGGGCGAGTCTGCTCGCCGCCCTCGTGGGGGCCATGGCCGCGCACCCGCCGGGCGGCGCTGTCTCCCGGGCCGACGCGGGCGCTGGCGAGTATCGGCTCCCGGCGGAGATCCCGGCCCTGCTGGCGTCGGGTGTGCCGCACGTCGTCCTGCAGAACCTGCCGGGGGCCTTCCGTGTCGATGTCTTCGACCGGGACCGGCTCGGGTTGTTCGCCGACACGGCCGGGTTGTTCGCGGCGCTCGGGCTGACCGTGCGCAGCGCCGTCCTGCGCACGGCCGACGGCATCGCCGCGAACGAATGGCATGTCGAGACGCCGTCCGGCGATGCTCCGGACCTCGACCGGCTCGTCCGCGGGCTCGACCGGCTCGCGCGCGGGGATCGGTCGCCGCTCGCCTCGCTGCACCGGCGCCGAACGTTCGCCAAGCCGGCCGCGCCGGACCCGCACCGCCAGACGCGTGCGTTCGTCCTCCACGACGCCGCCACGACCGCGACGGTCATCGAGGTGCGCGGCCAGGACCGGCTGGGCCTGCTCCACGACCTCGGGGTGACATTCGCGAAGTCCGGCCTGTCCGTTCACTCCGCCCACATCGCGACGTATGCCGGGCAGACGCTCGACACCTTCTATCTCACGGAGTTCGGGGGAGCCGCGCTGACGCCGGGGAAGGTGGCCGCGACCGTCGCCGCTGTTATCGATACCTGCGACGAGGCGCCGCGTGGGTGACCGGCTGTGCCGGCCGAACCCGTCGGGCTGTCGGTGACCCTGTCGAGACGCCCGCTCCTGCTCTCTGCTGCTCCCGAGTCGTCTACAGTACGTGGCATCTGGAGCCCATTGGGGCGCCGCGCCGAGAAGATGCATCCATGCGCAGAACGTCCGTTGTATTGCTGTCAACCGCGGCACCCGTTGTCGCCGCCACTCCCGCTTGGGCAGCCCAGAGAAGTGGTCACGTGGAATGCGATCCGACGAGTAAGGCGCGAGTGTCGAGCAACACGACAATGGTGGGTTCAACAATCTGGGTGATCCATAGCCTCGGTAGCCAAAGCGTCCAGTGGAACTCGGCTGGGAGCCACGGTTACACCTTCAACGCGCCTGGCGGCGACTGGGTGGTTTCCACATCGGCAGATGACCTCATCAACAGTGCTGGGGCCTCTTGCGTCGCCTGAGTTCGGCGTGAAGACGATGATGCAACGCGTCGTTGTGGCTCCGCTTCTGGGGGTGATGGGTGCAGCCCTCCTTGGTTCGTGTGCGCAACCCTCGCCCGGGAGCGGCTCATCGCAGACCCCCAGGAGTACCTTTGTCGATGACGCTGCAGCCAGGGCGTTCGCGCTCGAGGCGTTGAAGAAGAGCATTGCCGACCCGGTTCACGTTCCGGACCCTCCCGACGTGACTCCTGTCCGCTGGGTGCGACCGGAGGAATTGCCGGATCTGATGGATTCCTGCGTGGCCAGCCAAGGCTTTCCAAAGAACGCGGACGGCACAATGGATACGCCTCCTGCGCGCATCAACGACTTCTATCGCGCGATGTACGTGTGCACGCTTCGTTACCCGATACTGCCGAAATACGCGCAACCCCAGGGTGAAGCCCAGAAGCGCGCGGCATATAAGTGGACCGTGGGCTACCTGCTTCCCTGTCTGAAGGCCCACGGCTACGAGCTCGAGGCACCCGTGCCAAGTGAACCCTCGTTCATCGACACCTGGGGAACGGCAGAGGCCTTCTATCCCTACACCGAGCTGAATGCGCGCGTCACTGAGTTCGGGATCACCAATGCCATGGAGGCGCGGCTGGAACGCGAGTGCCCACAGATGCCCCCATCCACAGTGATGTGGGATGGGATGTCCATCGCCGAATACACCGCGCTCCATCCGCTTACAACGGCGACCGCGAGCGGTTGACGAATGCGACGCTTGGTGGGGTGGCTCCTTGCCATCCTCGTGCTCCTCGCTGCCGGCGGCGCAGCGGGTTGGGCTTTGGGTCACGTGACCGACCGCTCGGACCCCGGCCAGGTTGCGGCACCACCGGTAACCGTGGCCGTCACATCGGGGACGGTCTCCGACGAGCTCCCCCTGACGGTCACGGCTCAGTGGCCGACGCGACCACTGGCGACAAACCGGCGCGCCGGCGTGGTCACCGCGGTGAACGTATCGACGGGCGACCCGGTGCGCTCGGGTGACGCATTGTTCGCGGTCAATCTCGAACCAGTCGTCGTGGCGCAGGGGAAGCTGCCGCTGTTTCGGGACATAGCTGGAGGTGTGAGGGGGCCCGATGTGGCCCAGGTCCAGCGCTTCCTGGCGACGACAGGCTTCTATTCCGGGCCCGCCGATGGCGTCGCCGGTGGCGGCACCGTTGATGCGATCCGGGCCTGGCAAAGGAGCCTCGGTGCCCCCGTCACCGGAGTGATCCAGCCGGGGAGCGTGCTGATGATCGCGTCATTGCCCATCCGAGCCCAGGTGGATACCAGAGTGCTCCGTGTTGGAGCCGAGCTCGTGGGCGGCGAACGCGTGGTGCGGGCATTCGGCCGGCGTCCGACATTCACCGTTCGCACCACGGATCAGATCGCGGCCCAATTGACCTCGACGGTCGCCATCTCGATCCAGCACGCCAAAGCCGCTGGCACGTGGATGGCTCGCGCCGGTCGAGTGGCCGTGGACCCTGGCTCCGGGCAGACGATCGTCTCGCTCGTCGGCGCGGATGGTGGGGCGGTGTGCGGGGCGACCTGCAGTCTTGTGCCTTATGACGCGAGCACGACGTATGCCGCCTCGGCGGTGACCGTCCCACCCCTGTCGGGAAGCCTCGTCCCAGCCGCTACGATCGCGACGGACGCCTCGGGTGGGTCCGTCGTGGTGCTCGCGGACGGACGCCGCGTTCCGGTCACCATTCGGGGCACGGTCGGCGGAATCGCCTGCGTGACCGGCGTCGATCCCGGGCAACGCGTCCGCATACCGCCCGCGGTCGGAGGCTGAGGTGGGACCCGGGCTCGTGGCGACCGACCTGACGTTCGGTTATCGGTCCGACCGGCTGTTGCTGAACGGGTGGTCTGCAGAGTTCCCGCCGGACACGATGACAGCAATTCTCGGACGGTCCGGGCGGGGCAAGTCAACGTTGCTTTATCTGCTCGGTCTCATGCTGCGGCCGAGCCGGGGCAGCGTCGCCATCGACGGTCTTCCGCTGTCCGATCGACCGGACCGTGATCGAGCCAGGTATCGGGCAGCGCATTTCGGCTTCGTATTCCAAGACGCTGCTCTGGATCCCACCCGCTCGGTTCTGGACAATATCGTCGAGGCCGCCCTCTATCGAGGCCAACCCCGCAGCGAAGCCGCGCTCAGAGCGCGTGAACTCCTCGCTGAGTTCGATGTCGATGTCGAGGAGGACCAACGACCCGGGCAGGTCTCCGGCGGCCAGGCGCAGCGGATCGCGCTGTGTCGAGCCCTGCTCAACCGGCCGCGGGTGGTGCTCGCGGACGAGCCGACCGGCAATCTCGACCCGCGCTCCTCAGCCGTGGTCATGGCGGCGCTGCGGTCCGCCGTGGCCGGCGGAGCAGTCGCGGTCGTCGTCACACACGCACCGGAGGTCGCCGATCTGTGTGACCGGGTGATCGAGCTGTGATGGAGCGCCCGCCGTTCGCGCTGATCCGAGAGGCGGCTCATACAGCACGCAGCCAGATCGTCGCCTCTGCGCTGCTCATGCTGGTCATCGCGGGAATGGTGGTGGCGATTGCCAGCACGACCGGGGGGGCCGCGGCGGCCCAGCGTGAAGTGTTGCGGGTCATCGACCACGAGGACACCCGCAGCATCACCGTCCGAGCGACCGCGGACGCGGGACTGTCCGCGGACCTGCTCACCGCGGTCGGGGGCCTCTCGCGAGTCGAGTGGGCGATCGGTGTGGGTCCGGCCGAGGATGGATACAACCTCAATCGGCCGGGCGGTCAGGCGGTAGGAGTTCGCCGGGTGTATGCCACCTCCCTCGCCCCGCTCCACCTGACCACGCGGTCACCTGTCGCCGACGCGGCATACGTGGATCCGGCTGGTCGTGCCCTCCTCGGTCTGGCCGACCCGGCGGGGGCGGTGTCGGTCGGCCCCGGCCACACCTATCCGATCGTCGGCATGATGAACCCACCCACGAGCCTGACCCGTGGCGAACCCATGGTCCTCGTGCCGACCGCACCGACAGCGACGGCACCGTTGGTCGGCCTGACGGTCGAAGCGGAATCTCCCGAGGCGGTCGCGCCGCTACTGAGAGCGGTGGCGAGCCTGGCCGTCAGCCCGGATCCCAGCAAGGTCACCATCGAATCGAGCTCCCGGCTGGCAGCCCTCCGGGAGAGAGTGAACGCTGACCTGGCCAGTTTCGGGCGGGGCCTGCTGGTGGTGGTTCTGTCCACCGGGGCCGCGCTCGTGACGCTGATCCTTTTCGCTCTCGTTCAACTGCGGCGGCGGGACTTCGGCCGTCGTCGCGCTCTGGGCGCCACCTCAGGGATGGTGCTCTCGCTCCTGCTCGTGCAAGTGGCGCTGCTGGTGGGGATCGGTCAGGTGTTGGGTGTGGGTGCCTGCCTCGTGCTGTCCCGACTGCGCAGCGAGCCTCTGCCCGGATGGGACTTCTTCCTGGCGGTCGCCTACCTCAGTCTGTGCGCGGCCCTGATCGGGGGAGTCATCCCGGCCGTGATCGCCTCCCGTCGTGACCCGTTGAGGGAACTGCGCACCCCCTGATCGCATCGGTGATGGTGTGTGGCCAGGGGCGGGAGCAGACGCTCGAGTCCTCGATCGGCATACGGGCATCGATGCCTGCGACACGCCCCGCCACCGCTGACCGCGGTTAGGCTTTGCCCGTGTTCACCTCACTCTCCGATCGCCTCACCGCGACGTTCAAGAACCTCCGCGGCAAGGGGCGCCTGAGCGAGTCGGACGTCAACAAGACGATCCGCGACATCCGGATGGCGCTCCTCGACGCCGATGTCGCCCTGCCGGTGGTCAAGGACTTCACCCACGCGATCCGCGAACGCGCGCTCGGGGCCGAGGTCTCGCAGGCGCTCAACCCGGCCCAGCAGGTCGTCAAGATCGTCAACGAGGAACTCATCGACATCCTCGGCCAGCACACGCGGCCGTTGCGGCTGGCCAAGACCGCGCCGACGGTCATCATGCTGGCCGGGCTGCAGGGGTCGGGCAAGACGACGCTGGCCGGCAAGCTCGGCAAGTGGTTCAAGGACCAGGGCAACACCCCGCTCCTGATCGCCGCCGACCTCCAGCGCCCCAACGCCGTCACCCAGCTCCAGGTCGTGGGTGAGCGGGCCGGGGTCCCGGTCTTCGCGCCCGAGAAGGGCAATGTCGGCGGACACGACGCCGTCGGGCCGACGGGGGAGGGGACCCGCTCGTTCGGTGACCCGGTCGAGGTCGCCGAAGACGGGATTCAGTATGCCGTCTCCAAGCTCTACAACGTCGTCATCGTCGACACCGCCGGCCGGCTCGCGGTCGACGAGGAGTTGATGGAGCAGGCGGCCGACATCAAGGACGCCATCGAGCCCGACGAGGTCCTCTTCGTCATCGACGCGATGATCGGGCAGGACGCCGTCGAGACGGCGAAGGCATTCCAGGAAGGCATCGACTTCAGCGGGGTCGTCCTGTCCAAGCTCGACGGCGACGCCCGCGGTGGTGCGGCATTGTCGGTCGCCAAGATCACCGGCCGGCCGATCATGTTCGCCAGCATCGGCGAGGGCGTGAAGGACTTCGAGATCTTCCACCCCGACCGGATGGCCTCGCGCATCCTCGACATGGGCGACATGCTCACCCTCATCGAGCAGGCCGAGCGGGCGTTCGACCGCCGCCAGGTCGAGGAAATGGAGCGCAAGTTCCTCGCCGCCGAGGACTTCACCTTCGACGACTTCCTCCAACAACTCGCGGCGATCAAGAAGATGGGCTCCCTCAAGGGGATGCTGCGGATGATGCCCGGCATGAATCAGATGCGCGAGCAGCTGGACAATCTCGATGAGCGGGAGTTCGACCGGGTCGAGGCGATGATCCGGTCGATGACCCCCTTCGAGCGTTCGCACCCCAAGCAGATCAACGGCTCGCGACGCCAGCGCATCGCCGCCGGTTCCGGCATGCAGATCGGCGACGTCAACCAGTTGCTCGTCCGGTTCGGCGAGGCGCAGAAGATGATGAAGCAACTGGCCAAGGGCGGGGTCCCGGGAATGCCCGGCATCACCGGGCCGGGAAAGCGCGGGCAGAAGCAGCTGCCCCAGCGTCGCAAGGCGAAGTCCGGCAACCCGGCCAGGCGGGCCGAGCAGGAGCGCGCCGCTGCGTCGGCCGCCGCTAACCGGCCCGCGGGCGGGGCCGGCTCGGCCTTCGGCCTCGGCGGCGCTGACCCGGCGGCCGGGCTCGATCCGAGCAAGCTGCCCAAGGGATTCGAGAAGTTCCTCGGCGGCTGACGCTCGGGTTGTGTGGTGACGCCAGACAATCGGAGCTGTCGTACCCTCTCCTTAGCCTGGTCGTGTGCCCCTACCCATCAGTCGAAGCGCCCTCCAGTCGCTCGGTCGGCGTCTGGCCAAGTCGACCGCGACCGAGGCCGACTGGGAGAAGCTCTATGAGGTGCTCGAGCACTACCGACTTGCCTCGGTAGAAGCTCAGGAGCTCCTTCGGCAGGTTGGTTTTGAGTTGACGGCGCGGGTCAAGTCACGCGACACCTTGATAGACAAGATCCGAACGGGCAGTTCCCTCGCATCAATCCAGGACGTGGCAGGAATCCGCCTCGACCCTTGTGCTGACCTCGATGAGCAGGACGACATCGTCCTTCAAGTCGGACGTCTCTTCGAGGAGGGATCCGTCGTCAAGGACCGTCGGCCCGAACCCAACCATGGGTATCGCGCTGTCCATGTCGTAGTGACGTGTCAGGCGCTTCCTGTCGAGATCCAGGTGCGGACGATTCTTCAAAACGGGTGGGCCCAGATCATCGAGAGGATGGGCGATCGCTGGGGCCGTGGACTTCGGTACGGACAAGTCGACACGACGCTTGACCATGAGCTTCGGCCCGGGCTGACCCGAAGGGACCTGTATCAGCTTGCGATGCGAGCTGGTGAGCACATCGCCGAGGTCGAAGTCAGGCGTCAGGTTCTGCGTCGGATGAGGCGAGCACTCGATGACCTCGATCGGGTGATGCTCTCGAACACTGACACCCGTGAAGACCGGTATGGACAGCCGATCCCCGGCTCGAGTCCCGCCTGGAACTCGATCTCGCGCAGAGGGAGTGGAGGCGCCTCATGGCAATGCAGGAGCAAGTGGAGGGGGACCTCCTGGACACCCTGCGCCAGATGCTTACTATGATCGAGAGCCCGTAGGAGGTGCCGTGACCCACTATCTGATCGCCTTCGATCGTCACGCCGGTCGGTTGGTCCGCCTCGACGAGTTCGCCGATGGGGGCGGGGCCTTGCGGGCGAGATTCGAGTGCGAGCGTCGCTTGGCCCCTGGGGACGACATCGAAGTCGTGGTTCTCTCATCTGACTCACGAGCCACGCTCGAACGAACGCATGCCCGCTACTTCGAGAGTCTGAGTTCTCTGGTTGAGCGGGCCTCGACTGCCGCGCGTCCACGTCCAGTCGCGGTGCGGTAGGGCCCTAGCCGACGACGAAGCCGGTGAGCCTGAACACCCTGACAGTGGGAGCCGAGGGGCCGCGGGTGGCATTCCTCCACGGGCTGTTCGGTCAGGGGCGCAACTGGAACCAGATCGCCAAGGCGCTGGCCGGACCGCGCGGCGACGAGGCGCGCTGTCTCCTCATCGACCTGCCCGACCACGGCCGGTCTCCGTGGAGCGAGCGCTTCTCCTATCGGGCGTATGCCGAGGCCGTCGCCGCCACCCTGGCCGCGTGGGCCGGCGACGAACCCGTCACCCTCGTCGGGCACTCCCTCGGCGGCAAGACGGCGATGGTCGTCGCCCTCGAGCATCCCGAGTCGATCGCCAAACTGTGCGTCGTCGACATCGCCCCGAGAGGGTATGGCGATCTGCACCGGTTCACCGGCTATATCAACGCGATGCGTACCCTGCCGCTCGACGAACTCGACCGCCGCGCCGACGCCGACGCCCGGCTCGCTCTCGTCGAACCCGATCCGGGCATCCGTGCCTTCCTCCTTCAGAACCTGCGCCGGCAGGGGGGCGGGTGGGCGTGGCAGTGCAATCTCGACCTCGTCGCCGCGGACGCAGCACGGGGTGCGGGATCGGTGATCGCCGACTTCCCGTACGCGACTGCGGGGGGTTGGCCCGCGGCATACGGGAAACCGGTGGTGTGGCTCGTCGGCGGGGACTCGGGATATGTCCGGGACGCGGACGGCGCGCGGATGCGCGCGCTGTTCCCGGCGGCGCGCCGGGTGATCGTCAAGGGCGCCGGGCACTGGGTCCACACGGACGCCCCTGACGTCGTCGTCGCGACCCTTCGGCGCCTGCTGGCCGCCTGAACCGGGCGCCGCTACTGTCGGTGCCCATGGCGCTCACCAGCTATCACCTGACCGGTCCCGTTCTCGTCGGACCCGAGGACGTGCGCGGCGAGATGTGGATCGTCGACGGGCGGGTCAGCTTCACGGCGCCGACGTCGGGCGAGGTCACGACGGTGGCGGGCTGGGTCATCCCGGGTCTCGTCGACGCGCACTGCCACGTCGGCCTGGATGGGCGGGGGGCCGTCGATGCCGCGGAGGCCGAGCGCCAGATCACGATGGACCGCGCGCACGGGACGCTGCTCATCCGCGACGCGGGATCGCCCTCCGACACCCGGTGGATCGATGAGCGCGACGACCTGCCCAAGCTCGTCCGCGCCGGGCGGCACATCGCGCGGACGCGGCGCTACATCCGGGACTATGCCGAGGAGGTCGAGCCCGACCAGCTCGCCGACACGGTGCGTGCCCATGCGAGGCGTGGGGACGGCTGGGTCAAGATCGTCGGAGACTGGATCGACCGCGACACCGGGGACCTCGGGCCGTGCTGGCCGCGCGAGGCGGTGGCCGCCGCGCTCGCCGCCGCGCACGAGGAGGGCGCGCGGATGACCGCCCACTGTTTCGGGCCGGATGTCCTCCACGACCTCGCTGCGGTCGGCATCGACTGCGTCGAACACGCCAGCGGGCTCGAGCCCGAGACGATCGAACTCTTTGCCGCACAGGGCATCGCGATCGTGCCAACACTGATCAACATCGCGACGTTCCCAGCTATCGCCGAGCCGGCACGGGAGAAGTTCCCGCGGTATCGCGACCGGATGATGGACATCTGGGAGCGTCGCTACGCGACGATCGGAGCGGCATACGAGGCAGGGGTGCCGATCTATCTCGGCACCGACGCGGGCGGATCGCTGCGACACGGGCTGGCGCCCTATGAGGCGCTGGAGCTCGCCCGGGCGGGCCTGCCGCCGCTCGCGGTCCTCGACGCGGCCCTATGGCGTGCCCGCACCTGGCTGGGCCGACCCGGCATCGAGGCGGGCGCCGACGCCGATGTCCTTGTGCTGCGCGCGGATCCGCGCGTCGACCTCGGGGCGTTGCACGGACCGGTCGCGGTGTTCCTGCGTGGGGTGCTGCGCGATCCCGTCACCCGCTGAGCGTGTCGGGCCGACGCGCCCCCGTATCCTGAGCGCACCATGGATATCTCCGCCAAGACCGACTACGCGATCCGTGCCCTCGTCGCGCTCGCGGAGACGGATGAGGTTGACGTGGGCGCGACCGGGTCGGCGGTCTCGGCCGACTTCCTCGCGCAGCGGCAGGGGCTGCCGCGCAAGTTCCTCGAGGCGATCCTGTCCGACCTGCGGCGCGGCGGGCTCGTCATGAGCATGCGCGGCGCGCACGGGGGGTATCGGCTGGCGCGTCCGGCGGACGAGATCACGCTGGGAGCGGTGTTCCGGGTCGTCGACGGTCCGCTCGCCGAGGTGCGCGGGCTGCGTCCCCAGGATCTGGCGTATGCCGGGTCCGCCGAACACCTGCCGACCGTCTGGGTCGCGGTGCGCGCCAGCCTGCGGCGAGTCCTCGACGAGGTGACCATCGCCGACGTCGCGTCGGGGACGTTGCCCGAGCACGTGGTGGCGCTCGCGAGCTCCCCCGGAGCCTGGGCCAACCGCTGACCCGGCCATCCCGCCCCGCCCCTTGGGGCCCGAATGATCTCTCGACGGCTCTTATGTGACCTCTCGACGGCTCTTATGTGACCTCTCGACGGGGGGCATGCGTCGAGAGGTCATATAGCGGGCGTCGAGAGGTCATTCGAGTGGCCCGGGCAGGTGTGGATTGGCTCGCGGCATACGCCCTCTGGCACAATCGGCGGGCGTACACCTTCCGCCGGGGTCTCCCGGACGGATGCCTACCCCGAGTTCCGGCACCCCGGGCGCTGCTGGCCCGGTCTCGCCGTGCTCACGAACTGAAATGGAGAGGTCCACACCCGTGGCCGTCAAGATTCGTCTCAAGCGGATGGGCAAGATCCGCACCCCGTTCTATCGCGTCGTCGTCATGGACTCCCGCACCAAGCGGGACGGCCGGGCGATCGAGGAGATCGGGAAGTACCACCCCACCGAGGAGCCCTCGCTCATCGACATCGACGCCGAGCGCGCGCAGTACTGGCTGCGTCAGGGCGCCCAGCCGACCGAGGCCGTCGTCAACCTCCTCAAGATCACCGGTGACTGGCAGGCCTTCAAGGGCGAGCCGGGCGGGTCGACCCTCAAGGTCGCGCCGGCGAAGCCGAGCAAGAAGGAGCTCTACGAGGCCGCCGTCGCCGCCGCAGGCAAGACCGCCGACGCCGGTCCGTCCGCAACGACCCCGCGCAAGAGCGCCCGCAAGGTCACCGAGGAGGCCCCGGCCGCCGACACCGACGGCAGTGGCGCCGCCGCACAGAGCGTCGACGCGGACGCCGACGCCACCCAGGCGGACGCGTGAGCGTCCTCGAGGAGGCGCTGGAGCACCTCGTCACCGGCATCGTCGACCACAAGGACGACGTCGCCGTGCGGACGAAGGACCTGCGCCGTGGCAGCCTGCTCGAGGTCCGGGTGCACCCCGAGGACCTCGGCCGCGTGATCGGCCGCTCCGGCCGCACCGCAGGCGCGCTGCGGACCGTGATGTCCGCCCTCGCCGGCGGGCAGAACGTGCGGATCGACATCGTCGACACCGACCGGGTGCGCTGACACCCGGATCACTTGTGAGGGGCCGGACGGCAGGAGCCGTCCGGCCCCTCACATTTCTCACTGCCCGGCCCCCCAGCAGCCGGGCGCACTCACCCTTCCGACGCCGCAGGTGCCAACCTGGTTGCCCCGGACCGGAACCTTTCGCGCGGTTACCGCGAGTCCGCGGGCAGAGACACGCCGTGGCGAGGCTCGGCATACGGCGTGTCTCTGCCCGCGGACTGTGCGGGACCCGCGAAGCGCCGCCGAAACACCGGGACGTATGCCGCGCGCCGGCTACCGCAGCCCGGTCTCGTCGACGTCGAACTCCGTGCACGCCGTCCCTCTGTGGTCGATGGTCAGGCCGCTCAGGGCGCTGCGGGCGCGGGCGCGTCCGAGGTTCCAGCCCAGGGCGTCGTCGGGCCCAACGTCTGACCAGATCGGATAGGTCATCGAGCAGTCGCGGGCCCGCTCCGGGAGGCGGCGCACGATCGTCGGGGTCGCGTCGGCCGACAACGAACTCAGATAGGTCGTGTCGAGCGGGTGGCCGCCGTCGGCGAGGTAGCGGTCGATATTGCGGTTCGTCACCCACGCCTCGGGATTGAGCAGCCCGAGCCCGAGGATCAGCGCCGACCCGGTCAGAGCCGCGGTCCGCGGCACCCACCGGCCGTCCCGGGTGAGGCCGCCCACCATGACGAGGACGACGACGAGGCCGACCCACAGTTCGAACAGGTCGACGACGAGCCGCTGGGTCGTGTAGCCGTAGGCCTGCTGATAGAGGTGCATCCGATAGAGCGCGGAGGCGACGACGACGAGGGTGAGCGCGCACAACGTCCCGAGGACCAGCCGCCGCGTCCGCAGGTCGCCGGGCTCGGTGCGCCGGGACTTGCGGGCCGCCACCGCGACGACGACGAGGGTGAGCAGGCTCGCGACCGTGAGCTGGCCGAAGCCCTGGTGGACGTACTCGGCATACGTCAGGCCGGTCGTCCTCCGGACGTAGTCGTGTCCCGCCAGCCACGCCGTCGCCTGGGCGGCGATGAACAGTCCGTATGCCGCGATGACCAGCCCCACGGGCACCAGCCACTCCCACGCGACCCGGGTCGGTCGCCCCGGCGGGAGGGTGAGGGCCGCGTCGGGAATCGGGTTGAGCGCGAGATAGACGCCCGCGAGGGTCACGCCGAAGACGAACCCGAAGAGGAAGGCGCGCAGGATGAATCCGTCGATCGACAGGTCGGGAGTCAGGGCGCCGATCCACGAGCCGAGGACGGCATCGGCGGAGGCGAACAACGCGAGGAAGACGCCACCCGCGAGGGCCGAGAGCGCAAGGGTGCGCGCGGCCGTCCACCACGTCCGGCGCGAGCCGCCGACCCGCAGGCTGCGCCCGAGCCACGGGAGTCCCCGCAGGCCCGATAGCGGCCACGCGACCGCCTCCCCGATCAGCGCGGAGACGGACCGGGCCGGGGTCACGGCGACGACGAGGACGACGGCGCCAGAGAGGAGGACGAGCGGGACCAGCCAGGCGGCGGCCCGCAGGGTGGGGATGAGGATCAGTCCGAGCAGGAGGGCGGCGCACACAATGGTCGTCAGGCCGCGCCAGCGGGCGGCGACGAGGACCGCGCCGGCGACCGCCGCGAGGACGAGTGTGGAACCGATCCCGTTGTTGCGGTGGGGAACCACAACGGCGGCCAGCGCGCCCACGCCGACGGCGAGGGCCAGCAGCCGCGGTCGTCCGGGGAGGTCGCGCTCGGGCCAGAGGGCGCCGAACAGTGCGTCGATCGTCGGTGGTGGCGGTCCGGGGCGGGTCGCCGCATCCTGGATCGTATGCCGCGTGCTCACCCCCCGCGGCGCCGGCCGGGTCGTCGTGGCGGGGTCGGATGCGGACACGGTTGCTCCTGGAGTGGTCGGTCGCGGGAGTTCGGGTGTGGGGATGGGCGCGCCGGTCGCCCCGCCGGGCGCGGGGCGGGTGGGCGTGGCGAGCTCGTGGGATGCGGTGGCGGGAGCCTGACGCGTCATCGGCGGCGTCGACGGCGCCGTCTCGGGGGGCCCGACGCGGCTCTCCGGGACGAGCGGGAGGGTCAGGCGCAGGCAGGCTCCCCGACCCCCGGCGGGATCGACCGCCTCGAGGCGGCCGCCGTGGAGTTCGGCGATCCAGCGGGCGATGGCGAGGCCGAGGCCGGTCCCGCCGGCCGACGCGGTGCCGAACCGCTCGAACACGCGAACCCGGTCCGCGGGCGCGATCCCGCAGCCCTCGTCCGTGATGTCCAGGGTCCAGACCGGGCGGTCGGCATACGGCGAATCGGGTGCGGGCCGCGGACCGCCGATCCGTCCCGGACCCCGGACGCCCACCGGTGTGCCAACGGGATCGACGGCGCGGTCCGACGACGCACCGGTGCCCCGGATGCGCACGATCGTGCCGGCGGGGCTGTGGCGGGAGGCGTTGTCGAGCACGTTGGTGAGGATCTGGCGCACGCGGGAGGGATCGGCCTGGACGACGAGGTCCGGTGGCGTGATCTCGACGGCGAAATCGACCTGCCGCCCGAGGGCGCGCACCTCCGTCACCGCGGCGTCGAGGAGCAGAGCGACCTGCACGGGGGCGAGATCCAGCTGCGCGTGCCCGGCGTCGATCCGCGAGAGCGAGAGCAGGTTCTCCACCAGCGAGGCGAGCCGATCCGACTGCGCAACCACGCCGTCGAGCGCCTCCTGGCTCGGCGCGGTGACGCCGTCGGCGAGGTTCTCGGCCACCGCCCGGATCGCGGCGACCGGGGTGCGCAGCTCGTGGGCGACCGTCGCGATGAGTTCGCGCCGGTGGCGGTCGACCGCCTCGAGGTCCCCGGCCATGGCGGTGAACGCCCGGGCCAGGTCGGCGACCTCGTCCCGACCGGACACCTCGACCCGGGTGTCGTAGTCCCCGCCGGCCATCCGGGTCGCCGCATCGGTCATCGCGCGCAGCGGCGCCGTCATGCCGGCCGCGAGGAGCTGGGTGACGAGCATGGCGGCGAGGACGGCGACGGGGATGAAGAGCCAGGCGGTCACGCCACTGGAGGCCCCGGCGGTGGCGAGTACGGTCGCGACGAGCACGCTGAGACCGACGATCCCGCCGAGCTTGGTCTTGAGCGAGGTGCTGTTGCGCAGGGGATTCCCCCGCTCGCGTCGCGCCGACGTCGCCCGCACCCCCGCCCCTGCCCCCGCGCGACGGGACGTCACCGCGTCTCCTGCGGTTCGAGCGCGTACCCCACCCCGTGCACCGTCCGCACCCAGTGCCCGCCGAGCTTGGCGCGCAACGCCTTGATGTGACTGTCGACGGTCCGGGTCCCGGAGGCGTCGGCCCAGCCCCAGACGTCGAGGAGTAACCGCTCCCGGCTCAGGACCGTCCCCGGCGCCGCCGCGAGGGCGGCGAGCAGGTCGAACTCGGTCGGGGTCAGGTGGATCTCCCGCACGTCGACGCTGACCCGGCGCGGCCCATGCGCGACGACGAGCGATCCCACCGTGACGACCGGTGCCTCGCGTCGCGCAAGGACCTCCGCCCGCTCGACCCGGCGCAGCAACGCGTGGACCCGGGCGAGGAGCTCCCGCATCCGGAAGGGCTTGGTGAGATAGTCATCCGCCCCGACCCCCAGCCCGGTGAGGATGTCCGATTCGTCGTCGCGGGCGGTGAGCATGAGGACGGGGACGGGCCGGGCGGACTGGACCCGGCGGCATACCTCGAAGCCGTCGAAGCCCGGCAGCATGAGGTCGAGGACGAGCGCGTCCGGCGGTTCCTCCAGCGCGGCCGCGACGGCGTCGGGTCCGGTGAAGGCCTGGCGCACGGCATACCCCTCGGCGCGGAGGCGATCGGTGACCGCCTGGTTGATCAGCGGCTCGTCCTCGACGACAAGAAGGCGGGCGGTCATGTCCGCCAGGCTAGACAGGCGCCGGCGCCGGAACGGGCGGCGACGTGTGAAGGTCCTGTGCAGCTTCGGTCCCGTGGTTCCCCTGCGAGGATGTCCCGGTGAGTGTCCTCGTCGCCCGGATCGGCAAACCCCACGGCCTCCTCGGCGAGGTGACCGTCCAGATCCACACCGATGACCCCGGCGCGCGGTTCGCCCCGGGCACGGTCCTGACCACCGAGGCCGCCCACGGCAGCGGCGTCCCCAGGGCGCTCACCGTGCGCAGCACCCGTGTCCACAACGGGATCTGGCTTCTGGCCTTCGCGGAGATCCCCGACCGGACGGGCGCCGAGTCGCTCCGCGGCGCGCGCCTCCATGCCGAGGAGGCCGACGACGCCGACGGGTTCTATGAGGAGGACCTCCTCGGGCTGCGCGTCGTGGACTCGGCGGGCGCGACCCTCGGCGAGGTCGTCGGGCTCGACATCGGCCCCGCCCAGGACCGGCTCGTCGTCCGCCTGACCGACGGGGCGGAGGCGCTCGTGCCGTTCGTCGAGGCGATCGTCCCGACCGTCGACATCGACGGGGGAGTGGTCGTCATCGACGCACCTCCCGGCCTGCTCGACCTCGGCCGGGGGGGCTGAGGCGTGCGCGTCGATGTCGTCACGATCTTCCCGGACTACCTCGCGCCGCTCGAGCTTTCGCTCATCGGGAAGGCGCGGCGCGCGGGACTGATCGACCTCGCCGTCCACGACCTGCGCACGTTCACCCACGACCGGCACCGGACAGTCGACGACACGCCCTGCGGCGGCGGTGCCGGGATGGTCATGAAACCGCAGCCGTGGGCCGAGGCGCTGTCGTATGTCGCGGGGCTGGCTCCCGACGCCCCCCGCCTCCTCGTCCCCGCGCCGTCCGGTGTTCCTTTCACCCAGCCGCTCGCCCGGGAACTCGCGACGCAGCCGTGGCTCGCCTTCGCGTGCGGGAGATACGAGGGCATCGACGAGCGGGTCTTCGCGTATGCCGAGTCCGACCTCCGCTGGCGCGTCACCCCCGTCTCCCTCGGGGACTATGTCCTCAACGGGGGCGAGGTCGCCGTCCTCGCGATGGTCGAGGCGATCGGACGGCTGATCCCCGGCGTGGTGGGCAACGCGGAGTCACTCGTCGAGGAGTCCCACGAGGGCGGTCTGCTGGAATACCCCGTCTACACCAAGCCCGCCACGTGGACCCCGGCCGAGCCCGCGGCGCCGGGCACGCCGCGCGACGTGCCGGCCGTCCTGCTCTCCGGGGACCACGCCGGGATCGCCGCCTGGCGTCACCAGCAACGGCTCGGCCGCACCACTGAGCGCCGACCCGACCTGCTGCACGCGGCCGCCGCGACGACAACCCTCGGGTCGCCGGCCGTCACCACCCCCTCCGACCTGCCCGAACTCCTCGTCCTGACCCGCGCCTGCTGGGTGCCCGAGGCCCGCTCCGCGGGGACGCTCGACTTCCCGCCGATGACTGACGGCATCCCCGAACTCACCGCCGCCCTCGGCGAGTGGACGACCTGGGTGTGGCGCGCCGGCGGGCGACTCGTCGCGTCGGTGCGGGGCCGGCGGGACCCGCAGGATCGGCATACGTGGCAGGTGGGGCGGTTGATGGTCGCCCCCGACCTCGCCGGCCGCGGCCTCGGCCGCCAGGTGCTCGCTTATGCCGAGGCCCAGGCTCCCAGCGACGTCACCACCTTGTGGATCAACACCGGCCGGGCCAGCGCGCGCAACCTGCGGATCTATCGGAAGGCGGGCTACCGGGTCGCGCCCTGGGAGTCCCGGGTCCACCCCGCCACCGTCGACCTCACCAAACCCCGCCGCTGACCCCACCGGCCCCTACGTGTCCGCCCAATATCGAAGAGTCCCGTGGGCACCGGGAATCTTCCGCTGCGAACCAGAAGTTTCCGTCGCGTATGCCGTCCGCACGATCAGGGCCGCAGCGACTCCCGGAGGTCGGCGGGCAGGAGGCGCGAGCGGCACATCAGCCACTCGGCGACAACCGCCGTGACGGTCTGCGCCGCCATGATCCCCATGAGCACGAGCACCTGCGCCGCCGCTGCCTGCGCCGGCGAACCGCCGCCGAGCAGCACCCCGATGAACGCCCCCGGCAGCGTCACAACACCCGCGGTGCGGATCTGGTCGAGTCCCGGGATCAACGCCTCCGGAATGTGCCGGTGGACGATCCGCGCGATCGCCTGTGCGCGCGGGAACCCGAGGGCCAGCCACGCGTCATACAGATCCCGCTCCTCCCGCAACGCCGCGAAGGCGCGTCGACAGGTCAAGGTGTGACCGTTCATCGTGTTGCCCATGAGGATCCCGAAGACCGGGATCAGCGCGAGCCCGGTCGGCGGAATCGTCCGCGTCAGGAGAATGACGGCGGCGACCGGCAGCAGCCCGGCGAGAATCGCCACCGTCGCCCAGGGCCATGCCGTCGGCGCCTTCACCCGGCGCACTGTCGTCACGACCGCGATCGAGAACATCACGCACAGCACGACGAGCGACCACGCCAGACTGCGGATGACCGCCGTGATGACCAGGGCGGCGAGGCTCAACTGCGCGATCGCTCGGGCCGCCGCGAGAATCGGCATGCAGCGCCCGGGGAGGCGGCCCACGGCATACGCGCCGAGGGTGATGACCAGAAGGAGAGCGATCGCCCACGCCACGGGCCAACCGGGGGAGATCGTCACACGCCTCACGATAGGCGCCGATTTCCGCCCGGCCCGCCTGCTCTGGCACCATTGACCCCTGCGTCCCAGCGTCAGCGGCCCCTGCCACAGGGGGAGCGAGCCACCTCGTGCGGCCGGCGGGGACGGCAGACGACATCCACACCGATGCGGCGACCTGTGGCGCCCGAAGAAGGACACTGCCATGCAGCGTTTCGATGCGATCGACCAGGCCTCCCTCAAGACCGACCTCCCGGCGTTCCGCGCCGGTGACACCGTCAAGGTGCACGTCAAGGTCGTCGAAGGCAACCGCTCCCGGATCCAGGTGTTCCAGGGCGTCGTCATCCGGCGTCACGGCGGCGGGATCGGCGAGACCTTCACCGTCCGCAAGGTCTCCTTCGGTGTTGGCGTGGAGCGGACCTTCCCGCTGCACACGCCGATCATCGACAAGATCGAGGTCGTCACCCGCGGTGACGTCCGCCGCGCCAAGCTCTACTACCTGCGCGACCTGCGCGGCAAAGCCGCGCGCATCCGGGAGCGCCGCGAGTCGACCGCAGGCTGACCGGACGCACCCCGCGTCCGGGCCCTGGCGTGCAGGCCACTGCCAGGGTCGGGCGTTAGGCTGCCAGTCCTATGACTTCCGTGCCTCCCGACGCCTCGGCGGCCGATGCCACGACCTCCGAGTCGCGCCGGACCGCGAAGCGGCGCACCCGCAGACCGTGGCCGGTCTGGGTCCACCTCGTCATCGCGCTGATTCTCGTCGCCGTGTTGCGCAACTTCGTCGTGCAGTCCTTCTATGTCCCGTCGGGGTCGATGATCCCGACCCTCGAGGTCGGCGACCGCATGGTGGTCAGCAAGTTCCACACGACCCTGCACCGCGGCGACATCGTCGTCTTCGACGGCACCGACACCTTCGGGGGCAACCCGGTGACGCGGTTCGATTCGGGGATCGGCAAGGTCGTCGCCGCCGGCGCCCGGGTCTTCGGGATCGACGTCAACGAGCGGGACTACGTCAAACGCATCGTCGGTATGCCGGGCGACCACGTCGTCTGCTGCGACGCCCAACACCGGCTGGTCGTCAACGACAAGCCGCTGGCGGAGCCCTATCTCGTCAGCGGCATGGCGCCGAGCCTGGTGGAGTTCGACGTCAGGGTGCCCGAGGGACGGCTGTGGCTCATGGGCGACAACCGGTCCAACTCCGCCGACTCTCGTGCCCACCTCGGAGACCCCGGCGGTGGCATGGTCCCGGTATCCGACGTGGTCGGCAAGCCGCTGCTGCGTTATTGGCCGTTCGGCCGGTTCGGGACGTTGCCGTCCGCCACCGAATCCGCGGCGGCCGGCGGATGACTGCGGCACGCCGGGTCGAGGACGGCGACGAGCCGGGAGTGACCTCATCGGCGGCGCCGGACGCCGGGTCGGCGGTCGACGCCGGGGAGGCGGTCGACGTCGGGGAGGCGGTCGACGCCGGTGACGGATGCGGGGGCGGGCCCGGCAACGGCGCCGCAACGCGACCCGCGCCGGAGACTGCGCAGCGGGAAGACCCGGGCGCGACGGCGGAGCCCCGTCGAGGTGCGGCCGCGCATCTCGTTGCCGCAGTCCGGGAGTTCGTGACGGTCGCGGCGATCGCTATCGTCCTGTCCTTCCTGGTCAAGACCTTTCTCGTCCAGCCCTTCTATATCCCGTCGGAGTCGATGGAGGACACGCTCGTCAAGGGTGACCGGGTCATCGTCTCCAAGCTGACCCCCGCGCCCTTCGCGCTCGAGCGGGGGGACATCGTCGTTTTCGCGGATCCGGGTGGCTGGCTCCCGCCCGCAGCATCCGAGAATCACGGGACCATCGGCAATGCCGTCCGCTCCGCCCTGACTTTTGTCGGTCTGCTGCCCAACAGCTCGGAGGGTCACCTCATCAAGCGCGTCATCGGGCTGCCAGGCGACAAGGTGGCCTGCTGCGACACTCAAGGGCATCTGACGGTCAACGGGACGTCACTGAGCGAGAGCTATATCAAGCCGGGCGAGAATCCGAGTGACATCGATTTCGAGGTGACCGTGCCGGCCGGCCGCGTCTGGGTGATGGGCGACAATCGCGGCCATTCGAGCGATTCCCGGTTGCACGACCCGAGCGGCACCGGCTCGGAGGGATCCATCGACGAGAAGCTCGTCGTCGGGCGGGCCGTGGCGACGATCTGGCCACTCAATCGCATCACCTGGCTCTCGAACCACTCGGACACCTTCGCCTCGGTGCCGGCCAGACCCACGGGATGAGTGTCCGGACCCTCACCCGCAAGCCGTCCCTGCGCGTCGAGCGCGTCCTGCAACGGCAGGGGTATGCCGTGCTCGCCGGCATGGACGAGGTCGGCCGGGGTGCGCTCGCTGGCCCGGTGAGCGTCGGAGTCGTGCTCGTGGACGCGTCGTGCCGGTCGGCGCCCGTCGGTGTCAAGGACTCGAAGCTGCTGGCACCCGCGGTGCGGGAGCGGCTGGTGCCTCGGATCCAACGCTGGTCGATCGCCCATGCGGTGGGTCACGCGTGGCCCGCGGAGATCGACGCGATCGGCATCATCGCCGCGCTGCGGCTCGCCGGTCGCCGGGCGCTCGGGCAGCTGCCCATGACTCCCGATCTCGTGATCCTCGACGGAAACCACGACTGGCTGACGGACCCCCTCGAGGCCGGCCTGCTCGCCCTGACCTGTGACCCGGCGACACCTCCGGTGACGACATTGATCAAAGCGGACCTGACGTGTTCCTCGGTCGCCGCGGCCAGCGTCCTCGCCAAGGTGACCCGAGACACGCTGATGGTGGCGACCGCGGGGGCACATGCGGCATACGGCTGGGAACAGAACAAGGGGTATGCCGCACCCGAGCATCTTGCTGCCCTCGTCGCACACGGTCCCACGACCTTCCACCGTCGTTCGTGGCACCTCCCTGGCCAGGGTGATAGCAATGACTCCGACGACACGTCCGCTGACCGCGACCAAGGAACCGACGCCTGATGAGCACCGAAGACCTCGAGAAGTACGAGACCGAGATGGAGCTGGCCCTCTATCGCGAGTATCGCGATGTGGTCGGCCTGTTCAGTCATGTCGTCGAGACCGAGCGGCGCTTCTATCTCGCCAACGGTGTCGACGTCCAGGTGCGGGGTCAGGGCAGCGAGGTCTATTTCGAGGTGACGATGACCGACGCGTGGGTGTGGGACATCTATCGCCCCGCGCGCTTCGCGAAGTCCGTCCGCGTTGTCACCTTCAAGGATGTCAACGTCGAGGAGCTGGCCAAGCCCGATCTCGAGGTCCCCAAGAACGGATTCTGACGACCCGCGAGGTTGTCCACAGGGGCGTTGCCGGCTCGATCGGCGTCCATCCACAGGCTTCCCGCCTCGCGCTGGCCGTATGCCGCTCGCTGCCGCACGCTGGTCACCGAACCAGTGGACGGGGGAAGTGTCATGGAGGTGGCGGCACCGTGGGGGAGCACACGACAGTCGATCGGGGCGTTCGGGGAAGATCTCGCCGTTCGCTATCTCGTGCAGTCGGGCTGGCGGATTCTCGACCGCAACTGGCGATGTCCAGCCGGTGAGATCGACGTCGTCGCCGAGGATGGTGGCGACCTTGTCGTCTGCGAGATCAAGACGCGGCGCGGGCTGAGCCTGGGGGATCCCGTGGAGGCGGTGACGCCGGTCAAGCATCGGCGCCTGCGACACCTGGCGCGCGCCTGGCTCGAGGCGCATCCCGACCGGCGGTCCGGCCATGTGCGCATCGACGTCGTCGGGGTCATCCTGTGGCCCGACGGCGGCCAGTTCCATCATCTGCGGGAGGTCGTGCCGTGATTCTCGGAGCGACGACCGCCGTGGCACTCGAGGGTCTGGAGGGGCGCGCGGTCAGGGTCGAGGCGCAACTGTCGAACTCCCTGCCTGGACTGATCGTCAGCGGACTGCCGGACGCGGCGTGCCGGCAGGCGCCGGAGCGCGTGCGCGCGGCGTGCAACTCGGCGGGCGCACCCCTGCCGGTGAAGAAGATCGTCGTCAACCTGTCGCCGGCGAGCGTGCCCAAGGCGGGGACGGGGTTCGATCTCGGGATCGCGCTCGCGATTCTCGCGGCGGGCGGTGCGGTGCCGCAGGACCGGTGCGGAGGGGTCGTCCACCTGGGCGAACTCGGGCTCGACGGATCGGTGCGGGGGGTCAGCGGCATACTCCCGGCGATTCGGTTTGCCGCGCACTCCGGTTTCCGCGACGCCGTCGTCCCCCTCGACAACGGCGCCGAAGCCGGCATCATCGAGGGCATCCGGATCCACCCGGTCGGCAGTCTGGCCGAGGTCATTCGCGCCTATGCCGTTCTCGGGGCACCGGAGAAGTGGCCGGCCTGCGCAATGGTGGCGCCGGCGCCGGTCGCGGCCCGGAAGGTGGCGGATCTCACCGACATCGTCGGCCAGAGCGAGGCGCGGTTGGCTCTCGAACTCGCCGCTGCCGGGGGCCACCATCTGCTCTTCACCGGGCCGCCTGGCTCGGGCAAGACGATGCTCGCCGAGCGCATGGTGGGAGTGTTGCCGCCGCTGGGTTTCGACGCAGCGGTGGAGGTGCTGTCGATCCGCTCGCTGCGCGGTGACACGCGGACGGGTGGGGGGCTCGACCTGCGGCCCCCCTTTGTCGCGCCCCATCACGGGTCGAGCCTCGCGGCGATGGTGGGCGGCGGCTCGGGCACGATTCGCCCGGGCGCAGTATCGGCAGCCCACCGGGGTCTGCTCTTCCTCGATGAGGCCCCGGAGTTCCGGACCGACGTCCTGCAGTCGTTGCGGCAGCCGCTCGAGAGTGGCCGGGTCGTCATCGCCCGGGCGCGAGAGACAGTGACCTATCCCGCGCGCTTCCAACTCGTTCTCGCGGCCAACCCGTGTCCCTGCGGTCAGGGCAGCGGCAAGGCGCTCCACTGCTCGTGCACGCCCCAGCGACGGCGAGCGTATGCCGCGCGCCTGCGCGGACCACTGCTCGACCGGGTGGACCTGCAGGTCCACGTCCCTGCGGTGACGCGCTCTCGAAGCGTCGGCACCCTGGGAGAGGCCAGTGACGTCGTCGCACAACGGGTGGCGAACGCGCGGGCAGCGGCCGTCGAACGCTGGCGAGGCGGCGGCTGGGAGCGCAACGCCGATGTGCCGGGGCCGGCCTTGCGGACCGGGCGGTTCGCGTTGCCGCGCGACGTCACGCGGGAACTCGACTTCGCGTTGGAGTCCGGGCGCTTGACCCTGCGCGGCTACGACCGGACCCTGCGCCTCGCGTGGACGCAGGCGGACGTGCGGGGACGCAGTGTTCCGGCGGCCGACGACGTCGGGATGGCCCTGCTGTTGCGGATCAACGACCAGGGGACGGCGGCATGAGCCCCGGCTCGCCGGCCGCGCCCACGGGTCGGGTGAACCGTCATGGGATCATCGATGACCGGCGAGCCCGGGCACTGCTGGCTCGACTGGCCGAACCCGGCGATGAGCGCCTCGCCCGCGCCCTCGCCTCGACCGAGCCGTCCGCCCTGGTCGCCGGGCTCATCGAGCGGCGGTCCGGAACACTCGCGGAGGTTCTGTGGCCCCGCTTCGACCGGCTGGGCGGTGTCGAGGGGGTGCCTGACGACATCGGGATCGCCGAGCGGTTGGGTGCCCGCATCCTCACTCCCGATGACCGGGAATGGCCGGTCGGCCTGAACGATCTCGCCGTGGCGCCGCTGTGCCTCTGGGTGCGCGGACCGGTCGATCTCGCGGCGGTGACCCGCCGCAGTGTGGCCGTGGTGGGCGCGCGGGCGGCCACGGCATACGGCATCGATCGGGCGGGCGAGATCGCCGCGGGTCTGGTCACCCGCGGATTCACCGTGGTCTCCGGTGGGGCCTTCGGCGTCGATGCCGCGGCCCACCGAGGAGCGTTGGCGGCGGAGGGTGTGACGGTGGCGGTGTTGGCGTGTGGGATCGATCGCGCCTATCCGTTGGCCAACGCTCACCTGCTGAGCGCCATCGGGCGCACCGGATCCATCGTCACCGAGTTGCCGCCGGGGTCCGCTCCCTATCGTGCGCGCTTCCTCCAGCGCAACCGTCTCATCGCTGCCATCACCGGCGGGGTCATCGTCGTGGAGGCGGCGCTGCGCTCGGGATCGCTGCAGACGGCGGGGCGGGCGGCGGATCTGGGGCGGCCCGTGGGCGCGGTGCCCGGCCCGGTCACCTCGGTTGCGTCCGCGGGGTGTCATCAGGCGATCCGCGACCTCCTCGCCGTGCTCGTCACCGATGCGGCCGAAGCGGCCGAACTCGTCGGAGACCTCGGCCGGGACGCCACCGTCAGCCCGCGTGGTCCCGAGTCGGCGGCCGATCGGCTCCCGCGCGACCAGCGGCAGGTCTGGGAGGTTCTGCCGCTGGCGCATCCCGCGTCGGTCGAATCGCTCGCGCTGCGCGCGAATCTGCCTGAGCGCGCCGTCGCCGCCGCCCTCGGCGGCCTCGAACTCGCCGGGCTCGCGACCCGATCCGAGGGGCGGTGGCGCAGACCATGACCGGGCGTCGCTCGTGACTGCGCCGATGGACCGGCCGCGGCCGTGGGGCGAATACACGGCCTGTTGCTGCCGGAGACCTCCAGTCGGCTGTGCGAAGGTGAGGCATGGGCGATGCGGAGGTGCTGGCGGCTTTCGAGCGTCACCTTCGGGTGGAGAGCGGGCGGTCCGAGCACACCGTCCGCGCCTATCTGGGCGATCTGCATGCCCTCCTCGCCTTCGTTTCGCCAGATGCAGCGATCCCGGCTGCCCCTGACCTCGCGGCCCCCGACTCACACATCCTCGCCCTGGTCGACAACCCCGCCGAGGTCTCGTTCCCGAGGGCAGAGCCCGACAGCGACATGGTCGGCGGCGGCGCGCTCCTGTTGCGAGTCGAATTGTCGGACCTGCGTGACTGGCTGGGGGACATGGCCCGAGCCAATCGATCGCGATCGACGATCGGCAGGCGTGCGGCGAGTGCGCGGACGTTCTTCGCCTGGGCGGTGCGAGTCGGGCTCGTGGAGCGCGATCCGGCGCTGCGGCTCTCGACTGCGCGCCCCCGCCACACCCTGCCGGCTATTCTCACCGCGGGTCAGGCCAGCGACACCCTCGACGCAGCCGCCGTCGCCTCCGACGACGGCGACCCGGTCGCGCTGCGCGACCATGCGATGCTCGAGTTGCTCTATGCCAGCGGCATCCGGGTCGCCGAGTTGACCGGCCTCGACGTCGATGACGTCGACTGCGGCGCGGCCTTGGCGCGGGTCTTCGGCAAACGCGCGAGGGAACGCGTGGTGCCCGTCGGTGCGCCCGCCGTCCGAGCCGTCGTGGACTGGCTGCGCGAGGGGCGTCCCCGGCTGGCCCGCCCCGACTCGGGGCCGGCCCTCTTCCTCGGTGCCCGCGGCCACCGGATCGGTCAACGCCAGGTGCGCGAGGCCGTGCACAGGGCGATGGACCGGATACCCGGGCAGCCGGATCTCGCGCCCCACGGTCTGCGACACACCGCAGCGACGCACATCCTCGACGGCGGCGCGGATCTGCGTATGGTGCAGGAATTGCTGGGCCACCGCAGCCTCGCGACCACCCAGCTCTATACGCACGTCTCGATCGAGCGCCTGAAGGAGTCGTATGCCCGGGCCCACCCACGCGCCTGAGCGTCCCGTGCGCACACTCCCGGGAGTGCCGCCGCCCGCCAACCGTCCGATGAGTCTCGAACGTCAGCGTCGGCTGCGGCGCACCCTGGCCATCGGGGCAGGCCTCCTTCTCATCCTCCTGTGGATCGCCATCAAGGTGCTCGCCGGCGGTGGTGACCCGAAATCGACCGCCGCGGCACATGTCGCGACCACCACCAAGGCCCCGGCCGCTTCGGCCACCACGGCGACATCGGCGAAGGCGTCGACGTCCGGGGCCCGGTCGGCCACGAGTGATCCGACATCGGTTCCCGCGTCGGGAGACGGCAAGCTCGTCGCCGTCGCCATCCCCGGCGCTGACAGTGACCGGACCGGACGCCGCGTGACGTTCAGCGTCGACGTCGAGGGGGGCCTCGGTGTCGACCCGGCCGCGTTCGCCGCCAAGGCCCGGTCCGTTCTCGGTGACGCGCGTGGCTGGGAGAGCAAGCTGGGTGTTCATTTCGTCGCCCTCTCTCCGAAGGAACGCGCCGACGGGGCGGTCGCCGACATCCGCATCACGCTGGCCAGTCCGCACCTGACCGATCAGCTGTGCGCTCCCCTGCAGACCGAGGGCAAGGTCTCGTGCAACCACAACGGCCGGGCGGTCATCAACGCGATGCGGTGGACCGGTGGCGTCGAGTACTACACCGACCTCGCGGACTATCGCATCTATCTCATCAATCACGAGGTCGGGCACGGACTGTGGCAGGTGCACGAGAACTGCCCTGGTACCGGCCAGAAGGCCCCCATCATGCAGCAGCAGACACTGGGTCTGCAGGGCTGCACGGCGTGGCCCTGGCCGCAGCAGAACGGCTGAGGCGGCCCCGGTGACCTCGACCGCGGGTGGCCGTCCTCTCGGCCATCCCGCACTGGCCGGCTTCGGGACCACGATCTTCGCCGAGATGTCCGCACTCGCGGCGTCGATGGGGGCGATCAACCTCGGCCAGGGCTTTCCCGACACGGACGGTCCGCCCGAGGTTCTCGCCGCGGCGATCCGCGCGATCGAGGAGGGCCGCAATCAGTACCCCCCCGGTCCCGGACACCCGGAACTCCTCGACGCCATCGCCGCCCACCAAGCCCGCTTCTATGGGATCGACCTCGACCCATGCGCCGAGATCCTCGTGACCGTCGGTGCCACCGAAGCCATCGCCGCCACCGTCCTGGCTCTCTGCGCCCCCGGCGACGAGGTCGTCACCTTCGAGCCCTACTACGACTCCTACGCCGCGACCATCGCGCTCGCCGGCGCCACGCGCCGCACGAGCGTTCTGCGCTTTCCCGACTTCGCCGTCGACGAGGCCAGCCTGCGGGCCGCCTTCTCCGACCGGACCCGACTGATCCTTCTCAACTCGCCGCACAATCCGACCGGCAAGGTCTTCACGCGAGCCGAGCTCGAGCTCATCGCTCGACTGGCCCGGGAGCACGACGTCTGGGTGGTCACCGATGAGGTCTATGAGCATCTGACGTTCGGTGCTCAGCACATTCCGGTGTCGACCCTCCCCGGGATGGCCGGGCGCACCCTGACGATCAGCTCGGGTGGCAAGACGTTCTCGACGACCGGCTGGAAGGTCGGCTGGGTCAGCGGGCCGGCAGAGGCGGTCGCGGCGATCCGTGGCGTCAAGCAGTTCCTCACCTATGTCGGTTCCGGCCCGTTCCAGCCCGCGATCGCCCACGGTCTCGGTCTGTCCGACCGGACGTATGCCGATCTGGCCGCCTCCCTGCGCGGCAAGCGGGACCTGCTCGTCGACGGTCTCCGCTCCGCCGGCCTCGCCGTGTCGGTGCCGGACGGCACCTACTTCGTCGTCGCCGACGTCTCCTGCCTGGGGGTGACCGACGCCCTGGCCTTCTGCCGCGACCTGCCGCATCGGGTCGGTGTCGTCGCGATCCCCGTGTCGGTCTTCCACGACGACCCGACCGCCGGCGCCTCGCTCATCCGGTTCGCCTTCTGCAAACGGGACCAGGTCCTGCGAGAGGCCGTCACGCGGCTCGCCCGGCTGACCTGACCCGTGCGACCCTGAACCCGGGCGACCCGGAACCCGTGCGACCCTGAACGGGCCGCCAGGTCTGGCCGGTCGCCCTCGTCACCCTCCCGTCGGCAGCAGAACGATCTCGATCGGCGCGAGCAGGAACAGCGGATCGAAGTAGTTCCAGACTCCGCGGCTGTCTCGCCGGAGCCCGCCGAGGTGCAGGCAGCGGCTCGGCAGACAGTGCCCGCCGGCGAGATCCAGGCCCCCGATGACCTGGCCACGTGCCACGTGGTCACCCACGTGCAGCGTGCTCGTCACCGGCTCATAGGTGCTCTTGATATCCCCGGCGTGGAGGATGCTCACCGTTCCCCGTCCGGCGATCACCCCCACGTGCGTGACCTCACCGTCATCGGCGGCGAGGACGGTCTCGACGCCCGCACCCGACACGAGGTCGATCCCACGGTGCCCTGGGTTCCAGGGTTGGGGCGGGGGATCGAATGGGTGCACGACCCGCGGGGCCGGCCAGATCGGCCACCCCCAGACGGGCCGGCCGCGACCGGCGTCGCCGCCCGCGGGTCGTGCACCCGCCGCCGCGGCGGGGAGGGTGCCGGCCGCGGCGGCGTCACTCGCGGTGCCGGCGACGGTCACCGCGAGGACGAGACTGACAAGGACTCGGGAGAGGGTCATGGCCCCAACTCTGCGGCGGTCGACGCCGCGGCCACCAGTGCGACGCCACCTCGCTGTGGACAGGCGACGATCGAGGATCCGAGGCCCTGTGGACGAGCGGGGTTGTCGGGCCCTTCGGCGATACTCGACCCATGACCATCCCGATCGGTGCCCACGTCCCTCAGGACGACCCGCTGGCGGAGGCGCGTGCGCGGCATACGACCGTCGTGCAGTTCTTCCTCGGCGCGCCCCAGAGCTACAAGGGGCCCGTGGTTGCCTATGCCGGCGGGCCCGAGGCATTGCGCGCCGACGCGGAGGCCGCAGGCGTCGACCTCTATGTCCACGCGCCCTATGTCGTCAACGTCGCGACGACCAACAACCGCATCCGCATCCCGAGCCGGGGGCTCCTCCAGCAGCACATGGACGCCGCCGCCGCGATCGGCGCCAAGGGGCTGATCGTCCACGGAGGCCATGTCGACCGCGGCGTCGACCCGGTTGTCGGTTTCGACAACTGGCGCAAGGCGATCGAGGCGACGGACCTCAAGATCCCGCTGCTGCTCGAGAACACCGCTGGCGGCGACAACGCGATGGCCCGCCACCTCGACCGGATCGCTGGTGTCTGGGACGCCATCGCGTCCGCGGCCGGCGCGGATCAGGTCGGTTTCTGCCTCGATACCTGCCATGCCTGGGCGGGCGGGATCGAACTCGACACGGCGGTCGACAAGATCCGCGGCATCACCGGCCGCATCGACCTCGTCCACGCCAACGACAGCCGCGACGGATTCGACTCCGGCGCCGACCGGCATGCCAACTTCGGCGCCGGCCACATCGACCAGTCCGGTTTCGTCGATCTCGTCCGTGCAGCCGGCGCACCGGTGATCTGCGAGACGCGCGGGGGAGCGGAGGAGCACGTGGCGGACTTCGCATGGCTGCGCGAGCGCCTCTGATCCCCATGGCGTCAAACCGATTGGCTCCCGCGTCGCGCCGGGGGATAGACTGAGGTCACGACCAGCTTCGGCTGTTCGAATTCGCGTGCCTTCTCACCGGTTGACGACTTCGGTCCGATCCGGGGCGCACCACACCAGTCCGCGATCGCGCGAGCGATCGCCGCGGGGTGCGTATGCCGGCACCAGGCAGGCCGCTGATCCGTCCCTTCGGGGTGGCGACGCGGCCGACGGAACTGACACATCGACAGAAGGAATGACCGGCATGGCCGTCGTCACCATGCGCCAGCTCCTCGAGAGTGGCGTCCACTTCGGGCACCAGACCCGTCGCTGGAACCCCAAGATGAAGCGCTTCATCATGACCGAGCGCAATGGCATCTACATCATCGATCTCCAGCAGTCGATCACCTACATCAACTCGGCCTACGAGTTCGTCCGCGAGACCGTCGCGCACGGTGGGTCGATTCTGTTCGTCGGCACCAAGAAGCAGGCCCAGGAGCCCGTCGCCGAGCAGGCGACCCGCGTCGGCATGCCCTATGTCAACCACCGTTGGCTCGGTGGCATGCTCACCAACTTCACGACGATCTCCAAGCGTCTTGCGCGCCTGAAGGAACTCGAGGAGATCAACTTCGACCAGGTCGCCGGGTCCGGCTACACCAAGAAGGAGCTCCTCATCCTCCAGCGCGAGAAGGACAAGCTGGAGAAGACCCTCGGCGGCATCCGGGATATGACTCGGGTTCCGTCGGCCATCTGGGTCGTCGACACCAAGAAGGAGCACCTCGCTGTCGATGAGGCGCGCAAGCTGGGCCTGCCCGTCATCGCGATCCTCGACACCAACTGCGACCCTGATGAGGTCGACTACAAGATCCCCGGCAATGACGACGCGATCCGCTCCGTCACCCTGCTGACCCGGGTCATCGCCGACGCCGTCGCCGACGGCCTCATCCAGCGCAGCCAGGCCCGCGCCAATGCCGGTGCCGAGGCCCCGGGTGTCGCCGCCGACGAGCCGATGGCCGAGTGGGAGCGCGAGCTGCTCGGTGCCGACGCGGTAGCCGCGGCGGAGGCCACCGCCGTGCCCGCCGAGGCCGCCGAGGAGTCCGACCAGCCGGCGCAGGAGCCGGGCGAGACGGTCGACGAGCCGGCCCTCGAGGCTCCGGTCGCCGAGGACGCCGAGATGGTCGAGCAGCCCGCGGTGACCGAGGCACCGGCCGAGGCCTGACCTGCCGAAGAACGACACGAAAGAAGGCATGCACAGACATGGCGAACTACACCGCCGCTGACATCAAGGCGCTCCGCGAGGCGACCGGCGCCGGCATGATGGACGTCAAGAAGGCACTCGACGAGGCTGCGGGCGACCGCGTCAAGGCGACCGAAATCCTCCGGGTCAAGGGCCTCAAGGGCGTCACCAAGCGCGAGCACCGCACGACCTCCAACGGTCTGGTCACCGCCAAGGCGGAGAACGGCGTCGGCACCATGGTCGAGGTCCTCTGCGAGACCGACTTCGTCGCCAAGGCGCCGAAGTTCATCGAACTGGCCGACAAGGTCCTCGGCCAGGCGATCGCCACCGAGGCGACCGACGCGGCCGCGTTGCTCGCGAGCACTCTGGACGGCGAGACCGTCCAGGAACTCCTCGACGGCGCCAACGCCACCATCGGCGAGAAGATCGAGATCAAGCGGGTCGCCCGGGTCACCGGCGAGCACGTCGTCTCCTACCTCCACCGGACCAGCCCCGACCTGCCCCCGCAGATCGGCGTCCTCATCGCGACCGAGGGCGGGGATGACCACATCGCCCGCGACGTCGCGATGCACGTGGCCGCGTTCAGCCCGACGGTCCTCACTCGCGAGGACGTGGACGCCACGACCGTCGACAACGAGCGCCGGCTCGCTGAGGCCACCGCCCGCGAGGAGGGCAAGCCCGAGGCCGCCCTGCCCAAGATCATCGAGGGCCGGGTCAACGGCTACTTCAAGGAGAACGTCCTGCTCGAGCAGGCGTTCGCCAAGGACCCCAAGAAGACCGTCGCCAAGGTGCTCGACGAGGCCGGTGCGCGCGCCGGTGAGTTCGTCCGCTTCCGCGTCGGCGCCTGACCACTCTCGGCGCCCTGGCGGCGTCCACGAGCCAGAGGCCTGGTCCGGACCGGGACCGAACTCTCCGCAGTTCCAACCCGGCCGACCAGGCCTCAGTGCTGCCCCGGCCTACGCCCTGTCAGCCCCGGCTCCGGCAGGTCGGCCACCGATCGGTCGTATGCCGCGGCCAACCTCCCGAGATCCGCGCGGTGGTCGGTGATTCGGCAGCCGGGTCCGCTCGGCTTGACGAGGATGCCCTCCTCGGCCCACCGGACGCGCGCCTCCTCCCGAAGCGGGGCGGGCAGATCGCCATACGCATTGGTCACCCGCCACCACGGGACGTTGCCGCCGTAGTGCCGCATCACCCACCCGACCTGCCGTGGCCCGGTGCCGACGATCCCCCCGATGTCGCCGTATGCCGCGACCCGCCCCCGCGGGATCGCCTCCACCGCGCGCAACACCCGTTCGACCGCGACCTCGTCCACGCGCCTCAGTGTGCCGGGCGCCGGACTGCGACGGCGACGCCGGCGACGACGAGGATCACGGCCACGGCGAACCACGGCCACGGTGACCACATCTGCGTGCACCCGACGCCGTCGGCGGTCGTCCGGCAATACGCTCCCGGGCCGAAGCGGTTCAACCACGCCATCCACCCGACCGGTGCCGCCGCGCCGACGAGCAACGCGCCCGCAGCGGCGCGATCCGCGCCATACCTCAGCAGCAGCACCGCCGCGAGGACGAGCGCCACCGGGAGAACGAACACCCCGATCGTCAGCAGCGCGAGCCCCGCGAACACACCCAGGAGTCCGACGGGCCCCCAACCCACCCGCGCGGCGATCGGTGACGAACTCATGATGGCGCCCTCCGAGGTCGCGTGAGCAGGTCGAGCAGGGCGATCCCGCCCGCCGCCTGATCGAGGACGCGGACCGGGGTGTCACGGTCGCCGCTGGTGTGGGCGAGCAGTTCGAGGCCGAGGATGCCGGCGACCACAGCATGGGCGAGATCGCTGACCGGGGCTATCCGCGCCAGCGGCCCGTCCGGCAGTGCTTTGGCGACCGCGCGTTCGGCGAACGCCTGCCACGGCTGCAGCCGCGCTGTCACCTCCTCGGCCATCCCCGGCACGAAGCGAGCACCGGCGAGGAGTTCCACGAGGACGGTGACGTCGCCCGAGGCCAGGTCCGTCCGCACGACCTCGGCTGCGGCGTCGAGGAGGTCGGTGGCGTCGGTCGCCTCCTCCACGAGTCGTTCGTATGCCGCGAGCCTCCGCGCCGACACCACGTCCAGTGCCGCGAGCGCCAGTCCCGAGACCGAGCCGAAGTGATAGAAGACCTGGCTCTGCTGGCAGCCGGCGCGGCGGGCGATCTCGCGCGCGCTCGCCCCGGCGAAGCCGACGTCCCGTAACGCCTCGATCGCGGCGTCGACGAGCGCCGCGCGCGTCGCCACACCGCGTGGGTCGGGACCCGCACCCGCACCGCCGTGACCACCGCGCTTCGCCATGGCAACCTCCCGACTTGTCTTGAGCAATCGATTGGAGCGATTGCTCAATACTACGCCTTCGGCCGAGTCTCGCGCCAGAGGTGTGCGAAGGGCTGTGGCCTCGGACGGTCGCGCATCGGTCGCTTGGTCTCCTGCGTCGGCAGGGCGGGCCGCGATGGCACGATCTCGGTTCCGACCGACATCGCGGCAGGTTTCGCTGGCGTCCCGGGCCGGTTTCGCCGATCGCCGGACAGGCTCCCTGAGCTCGCCTACAGTCAAGTCAGGAGGGCCGAAGGCCTCTGGCTCACCGGCGTCACCAGGTTGTCGGAGCCTGGGTGCACCTTGAGGAGGAGTTCACGTGATCATCTTGTTCGGCGGCGGGGACGCGGGAGGAATTCGCATCACACCCAAAGGAATCGAGCCGATTCCCCCGTGGGATCCGACGCTGCGGCTGCAGTTGAAGGGTCTCAATCAACTGGCGCGAGCCCGGATGCTCCTGGACGAGGAAGCGCGGGTCCGGCACCTCGACGAGCCGCTCACCCAACTCACCCACAGCGTTCTCACTCAGGTCGAGGCCCTCGTCGGCGAGATCGACGCCGAGAACGGTTTGGTCTTTCAGGACGCGGACGGCGGGTTCACCTGCGGCTCCACGGGCAAGCCGCCGATCCCGTTCCCCGTTCCCGTCGATCCTCGCCGAACAGTCGAGGGCCTGCTCTCGCGCAGCGTCTTGGACGAGGAGACGCTGACGTTCCTCCAGCGAGCCGCCGCGGCGAAGATGGACGTGTTCGCGGTTGCGGGGGACCCCCGGACTGCGTCCGAACACCTCGGGCTCGAGTTGAGCCCGGGTGTCGAGAATGCGCTGCACCGGCTGGCCAAGTCGTCCGATGCTCTCGACGACGGGGTCGCACGCGAGGTCGTGGACTTCTACAAGGCGGTCGTGGCGGACGGCCGATTCATCGCGGATTGGGTCATCGCACCCACCGAGGTCGCGGGCAAACTCGGCATCGACGTGTCTCGGGATGCACTCGACCGGATCGTCGCCACTCGCGACGCCGGCATCACCGGACGACTCGGTGGTGAGGTCATGTCTCCGGCGGCCGTCGCCGTGGCTGTGGCGATCGTCATCGTGCTGTGGTCCGACGAAGTCGATCTGCCCGTGCTCGACCGATCCGGCCTGCAGAAGTTGTGAGATGCACTCTGACGACGGCGGCCCCCGGGTACTCCTGGCGAGCATGCCGTGGGCCGCGTTGGGCGAACCCTCCCTGGGTCTGGCCATCCTCAAGACCTGCCTGCTGCAGGCCGGCGTGCCGGCGCGCGTGCGGCATTTCAACGTATTCCTCCTGCGCCGACTCCGGGCCAGCACCTACGTGGGGCTGGCCAACGCCTACGCGCTGAATGACTTCGTCTTCACGGGCGACCTGGACTCAGGGGTATCGGACGCCCAGAGGCGAATCGCTCGGGCTCGCCTGGCGGAACTGCGGGACGTGGGTGTGCTTCGCCTGCCGGGTGAGGATCTCGATGAACAGGTGTCTGCGCTCATCGATGCGCGGGCCACGATCTTCACCGAGTGGATGGCGGCGTGCGCGTCCTGGACGGCTGCATACCAGCCCACATTGGTCGGTCTCACGTGCCTTTTCGACCAGACGATCGCATCGGTGGCGCTGGCGAAGCAGGTCCGGGCTCTGCTGCCCGACGTCACGATCGTGCTCGGAGGATATGCCCTGGAAGGCCCGGTCGGTGCGGAGCTGTTGCGTTGCTTCCCGTGGATCGACGCTGTCTGCGCCGGTGAAGGCGAGCCGGCGATCGTGGAGCTCGCACGAGCTTCAGCCGGGCAGCGATCGTTGGAGGGCATCCCCAATGTCCTGACCCGACTCGAAGCCCGCCGCGTCCGGTTGCCTCTTCAAGGGTCCGCTGACGGGGTCGCCCGCCGGGCGCCGCTTGCGACCCGCGCCCCGTTCGTCGCCCTTGACACCGTGCCCGTCCCCGACTTCGACGACTATTACGCCGACCTCGCGGAGCTGCGTGACCTCGACCGAGTGGAGGTGGAGGTCGACACCCTGCCGGTCGAGACCTCGCGCGGGTGCTGGTGGGGCCAACGCAGCCACTGCGTGTTCTGCGGGATCGACGATGAGACACTGCACTATCGCGCCCGCACTCCGGAGTCCGCCATCGAGATGCTCGATGAGCTGCACTCACGCTACGGCGTCACGAGCTTCCGGTTCTCCGACTACATCCTGCCGCACCACTACTTCGACTCGCTGCTCCCCGCACTGGCCGCCCGGTCCGTGCGCTATCACCTGGAGTGTGAGGTCAAGGCCAACCTCGACGAGGGCAAGTTCCATAAGCTGGCGGAGGCCGGCTTCCGGGAGGTGCAGCCAGGGATCGAGTCCTTCTCGACATCCGTCCTGCGGAAGATGGACAAGGGAGTGCGCGGGATTCGTAATGTCCAGACACTGGTCCTGGGCAAGTCCCACGGGGTGCGTATCCACTGGAACTTCTTGTTCGGCTTCCCCTTCGACGAGCGTGCTGAATACGAAGCCTTGACCTCCCTCATCCCCATGCTCTACCACTTGGACCCCCCACATGGTTGCCAACCCGTCGAGGTGACGCGGTTCGCTCCCCTGCAGGCGGCTCCGGAACGGTTCGGGATTGCGCGGGCAGGTCCTGCGACCCTCTACGACGTGATCTTCTCGCCGGGATTCCTGAGGCGATCGGGATTCGATCTGGGGGCCTACGCTTACTACTTCCAGCGAACGTTCAACCCCAGCCGACAGCTGCGCAAGGTCTACGCACAGCTGGTGCTGCAGGTGGATCACTGGAAGGCGCTCCAGGCGCAGCGTGAGGTGATCCTCGGATGCGAGCGCATTCCGGATGGCGTGCGCATAGTGGACAGCCGGTTCGGCGAGCCGGTCGTGACCGAACTGGTCGGGTTGGATGCAATGGTGGTCGAGGAGACCCTGGGGGAGGCGAAGACAGTGGCCGGCATAGCGGCCAGGGTGAGGGCCACCGAGGTCGACGTCGCGCAGTCGCTCGGCCGACTGGTCGCGGGCCGCCTCGTTCTCCGGGAGGAGGAACGCTATCTCGGACTGGCGATCCCCCACCAGGTCGGCCCGACAAGGCCCGCGTTCACGCGCAAGTGGGTCGCTGCCAAGCCGACGGGCCCCTTGGGCGACGCCGTTCCCGCGTGAGATCGAGGGCCTGCCGTTGGCCATCGTGGGCCGTCGACGACCCTTCCTGAAGGAGCCTCGGGCCAGCGGTGTGCGAAGATCTATGCCGATCCCCATACCCCGACCGCGATCCGGCCGGTGCCCCCTGCGCGAAGGAATCCCGTGACGACGAGCCCCGACCTGACGGCCGGTCCGAGCACCTCCACCGACCCGGCGACCGGCCCGGCACCCACGACCGACGCCGCCGGTCCGATCCACGGGGAGTACCGCCGGGTCCTGCTCAAGCTCTCCGGCGAGGTGTTCGGGGGTGGCCGGGTCGGACTCGACCCCGACGTCGTGCGGGGAATCGCCCACCAGATCGCCCTCGCCGTCCACGAAGGTGTCCAGGTCGCCGTCGTCATCGGCGGCGGCAACTTCTTCCGCGGCGCCGAACTCCAGCAGAAGGGGATGGACCGCACCCGCGCCGACTACATGGGGATGCTCGGCACCGTGATGAACTGCCTCGCCCTCCAGGATTTCCTCGAGCACGAGGACGTCGACACCCGGGTCCAGACGGCGATCACCATGGGACAGGTCGCCGAGCCCTATATCCCGCGGCGCGCCATCCGCCATCTCGAGAAGGGGCGCGTCGTCATCTTCGGTGCCGGTGCCGGTATGCCGTTCTTCTCCACCGACACGGTCAGCGCCCAGCGCGCCCTCGAGATCAAGTGCGACGCCGTTCTGATGTCCAAGAGCGGGGTCGACGGGGTCTACGACAGCGACCCGCGCACCAACCCCGAGGCCCGCAAGTTCGACAAGGTGACCTATCAGGAGGCTCTCCAGCGCGGCCTCAAGGTTGTCGACGCCGCCGCGTTCAGCCTCTGCATGGACAACGGTCTGGACATGATCGTCTTCGGCATGGAGGGCGAGGGCAATATCACCCGCGCCGTCCGGGGCGAACGCATCGGCACCCTCGTCACTGCCGCCTGAAGCCTTCGGGGTGCGGCAGGTGACACACTTTGCGCTGGAGCCCGTCTGCCGGCGCGCCATACGAACGAAACGGAGTCGATGATGATCGAGGAGACCCTGCTCGAGGCCGAGCTGAAGATGGAGCGGGCCGTCGAGGTGGTCAAGGAGGACTTCGCCGGCATCCGGACCGGACGGGCCAACCCCGCGATGTTCGCCAAGTTGCCTGTCGACTACTACGGCGCCCCGACTCCCCTGCAGCAACTCGCCTCCTTCACCGTGCCCGAGGCGCGGGTGCTGCTGATCAGCCCGTTCGACAAGGGCTCGATGCGCAATATCGAGAAGGCGTTGCGCGACAGCGATTTCGGAGCCAACCCGAGCAACGATGGCCAGGTGATCCGGATCGTCCTTCCCGAGTTGACCCAGGAACGCCGCCGGGAATACATCAAGATCGCCAAGCACAAGGGTGAGGACGCCAAGGTCGCCATCCGCAACGTCCGCCGGCATTCCATGCACGATCTCGACAAGCTCATCAAGGACGGCGAGGTCGGCGAGGACGACGGGAAGCGTGGCGAGAAGGACCTCGACGCCCTCACCAAGAGATATGTCGACCAGGTCGATGACCTCATGCACCGCAAGGAAGCCGAACTCCTCGAGGTCTGATTCGCCGGCATGAGCGATCCCGTGGTCCGGACGGACGCGACGGCCCGACACGCACGGCCGGCGCGGGCGTCCGCGACCTCACGGGCCGGGCGCAATCTCCCGCAGGCGATCGCCGTCGGCGTCGCGCTGGGTGCGCTCGTCCTCAGCACGCTCGCGATCGACAAGACCTGGTTCGGTTATGTCATCGCCGCCGCCATGGCCGTCGGGGCGTGGGAGATGCGCCAGGCGCTCGCGCACCGTGGCATCCGCGTCCCGCTCGTCCCGGTCGCCCTGGGGTCGATCCTCATGATCCTCGGGGCGCTCGCGCGGGGGGCCGAGTCTCTCGTCGTCGCGTTCGGCCTGACTGCGTTGGCCATCGTCGTCTGGCGGCTCATCGACGGCGTGGACGGCGCCGCCCGCGACGCCGCCGGCGGGATCTTCGTCTCTCTCTATCCCGGCTTTCTCGGCGGCTTCGCCGCGATGATGCTCGCCGAAGACGACGGCATCGCACGGACGGTCGTCTTCATTCTCACCACGGTCTGCTCCGACATCGGCGGCTATGCCGTGGGCGTCACTCTCGGGAAGCACCCCATGGCCCCGAAGTTGTCGCCGAAGAAGTCCTGGGAGGGCTTCGCGGGATCCGTCGCCGCGTGCGCGATCGCCGGTGGTACCACGGTCACCCTCCTCCTCCACGGGTCCTGGCTCGGCGGTGCCGGGCTCGGTGTTCTCGTGGCCGGTTGCGCAACCGTCGGAGACCTCATGGAATCGAGCATCAAACGTGACCTCGGGATCAAGGACATGTCGAATCTCCTTCCGGGACATGGTGGTCTGATGGACAGGCTCGATTCCCTCGTCATGACCGCCCCGGTCTGCTGGGCGCTCCTGCTCGTGCTCGCACCGGTCTCGTGAGCGACCCGACCGCCACCCGCCACGCCGGCACCCCGGAGCGCCGTCCGCGCCCTGGGCAGTTGACCTTCGCCGCCCCCAGGCGGGGCAAGCCGCCGGCGCACCTCGCCGACCTCGACCCCGCGGGACGCAAGGCAGCCGTCGAGGCGCTCGGGCAGCCCGGATTCCGCGCGAAGCAGCTATCGGTGCACTACTTCGAGCGCCTGACCCGCGACCCCGACGCGATGACCGACCTGCCGAAGTCCGGCCGGGCCGACCTCGTGGCCGGGCTCCTTCCGCAACTGCTGACGCCCGTTCGGGAATTGACCGCGGACGGTGGTGCGACGGTCAAGACCGTCTGGCGCCTCCACGACGGCGCCCTCGTCGAGTCCGTGCTCATGCGCTATCCCCGCCGAACGACCCTGTGCATCTCGAGCCAGGCCGGCTGCGGGATGAACTGCCCCTTCTGCGCCACCGGCCAGGCCGGCCTCACGCGCAACCTCAGCACCGCCGAGATCATCGAGCAGGTGGCGTATGCCGCGCGCTCCCTTCGCGCGGGCACCCTCCCCGACGTCGTGGTCGCTACCGACGGTGCCGACCTCGGCGGCGAGGCGGGCGACGCGGGGGAGGGCGCGGCATACGGTCACGACCGGGTGACGAATGTCGTCTTCATGGGGATGGGGGAGGCGCTGGCGAACTACCCGGCGGCGATCGGCGCCATCCGTCGCCTGACCGACCGGGCACCAGACGGCTTCGGGATGTCCGCTCGTGGCCTGACCATGTCGACCGTCGGCCTCGTGCCCGCCATCGACCGGCTTGCGGCGGAAGGGATTCCCCTCACCCTCGCGCTGTCGCTGCACGCCCCGGACGACGACCTGCGCAACACCCTCGTCCCGATCAACACTCGGTGGACGGTCGACGAGGCCCTCGATGCCGCCCATCGCTATTTCACCGCGACCGGGCGACGGGTCAGCATCGAATACGCCCTCATCCGCGACATCAACGACCAGGCATGGCGTGCCGACCTGCTCGGGGAGAAGCTCGCCGCGCGCGGCCGTGGCTGGGTCCATGTCAACCCGATCCCCCTCAACCCGACCCCGGGATCACCGTGGACCGCCAGCAGGCCGGGAGTCGAGCAGCAGTTCGTGGAGCGGGTGCGGGCCCACGGCATACCGACGACGGTGCGGGACACGCGTGGACGCGACATCGACGGGGCCTGCGGGCAGCTCGCCGCCACCGTCTGAGCTTTTGGGCGGCACGGGAGGGGCCGGATAGCCTGTCGCGCATGGCGCAGGCACCTTCCACCGTCGACACCGTCGTCAACCTCTGCAAGCGGCGCGGGTTCGTCTTCCCGTGCGGGGAGATCTATGGCGGGACGCGGTCGGCCTGGGACTACGGCCCGCTGGGCGTCGAGCTCAAGGAGAACATCCGGCGGCAGTGGTGGCGCGCGATGGTGACCAGCCGCGACGACATCGTCGGCCTCGACTCCTCGGTCATCCTCCCGCCGCAGGTCTGGCGCGCATCCGGCCATGTCGACGCCTTCGTCGATCCCCTCGTCGAATGCCTCAGCTGCCACAAGCGATTCCGGCTCGACCACCTCCAGGAGGCGGTCGCGGAGAAGGAGGCGAAGAAGGGGAAGGAGACCGACCCCGACCGCGTCGCGCCGGAGGTCATCGCCTGCCCCAACTGCGGGACCCGAGGCCGCTGGACCGAGCCGCGGCAGTTCAACGGCCTGCTGCGCACCCATCTCGGCGTCGTCGAGGACGAGTCGGGGTTGCACTATCTGCGGCCTGAGACCGCCCAGGGCATCTTCATCAACTTCCTCAATGTCATGAACGCCGCCCGGATGAAGCCGCCCTTCGGGATCGCCCAGACCGGCAAGAGCTTCCGCAACGAGATCACCCCCGGCAACTTCATCTTCCGGACGCGGGAGTTCGAGCAGATGGAGATGGAGTTCTTCGTCAAGCCTGGGACGGACGAGGACTGGCACCGCTATTGGATCGACGAGCGGACCCGGTGGTATGTCGATCTCGGTATCGATCCGGGCAATCTGCGGCACTACGAGCACCCCAAGGAGAAGCTGTCCCACTATTCCAAAGGGACCGTCGACATCGAATATCGCTTCCAGTTCGCGGGGTCCGAGTGGGGTGAGTTGGAGGGCATCGCCAATCGGACCGATTTCGACCTCGGGACGCACTCCACGCACTCCGGCACCGATCTCGTGTTCTTCGACCAGACGACCGGGGAGAAATACACTCCCTATGTCATCGAGCCCGCGGCCGGCCTGTCGCGCTCGCTGATGACCTTCCTCGTCGATGCCTATGCCGAGGACGAGGCCCCCAACACCAAGGGCGGCGTCGACAAGCGCATCGTCCTGCGGCTCGACAAGCGGCTCGCGCCCGTCAAGGCGGCCGTCCTGCCCCTGTCCCGCAACGCCGACCTGTCGCCCAAGGCCCGTGATCTCGCGGCGCGGCTGCGGCGCACGTGGAATGTCGACTTCGACGACGCCCAGGCGATCGGCCGGCGCTACCGTCGACAGGACGAGATCGGCACGCCCTTCTGCATCACCGTCGACTTCGACACCCTCGAGGATCAGGCGGTCACGATCCGGGAGCGCGACTCGATGGCCCAGGAGCGCGTCGCGCTCGATCAGGTCGAGGGCTATCTCGCCGCACGCCTCGTGGGGTGCTGACGAGGCTCCCCGTCCCGCTGGCGCGCCTGCCGCGTCGCGTCGCCGGTGGCTGAGTGATGTTCGTCCCGATCCCGCCGCAGGAGTTCAGCCCGAGCCTGAACCGTATGCCGCTCGCCGACCTCCCCGGCCTGCCCGCGGGAGCTGCCGGTTCCCTCGCGCACGACTGGCTCGCCACGTGGGGATTCGCGCGGCAGGTGAGTGCGGAGCCGGAGGCGGTGCTCGGCATCCGCACGCTCGGGTGCGAGCTGCCAGACCTGCCTGACGGGCCGGTCTCGCCGGAGCTGATGGCCGCTTCCACGCCGTGGCCCGCCGGGCTCGACGCCATGGTCAGCGCCGGGCCACAGGCCGTCGGGTATGCCGCGGCCACCCGCGTCGCCGACCGGCTCGGCCGCGCCCTGGGTGGCCTCGCCGCCACTCTCGTGCGTGGTGACGGGGCGTCGCGGGCCGCCCGCCCGGACTGGCCCGCCGCCCACTGGGCACGGTGGAGTGGCGCCCGCCGGATCGCCCTCGGTGGCGGCAACCTCCGCGGCGAACTCGGCCGCCGCATCCACGTCGCCGCGGGAGACGTGCTCTCCCGCAACGGGGTCGATGTCGTCCTTGACCTCGCGCTGCCCGTCGAGCGACTCGTCCTGCGCGGGGCCGCCGGTTGCCTCGAGGCCGGCGTCGCGCTCGACTGCGGCGGCACCGTGCTCAAGGCGACCGCCGTCGCCGGCGGGCGGCCGACCGGGCTGCTCCAGGTCACGCCGACGCCCGCGCGGGTGAGTGCCGGTGCGGTCGTCGAGGCGATCGCCGCCGCCGCCGCGCCCCTCATCGCGGCGAGTCGCGTCGTCGATCCGGTGCCGGTCTCGATCGCGCTGGCGACCTATGTCGATCCCGCCGGACAGCCGTATGCCGGGCAGCTCGGTGTGTATGCGCCGCTCGGTGAGATCCCGCTCGGTGAGGTACTCGGGGAGGCGATGACGCGGCATACGGGCAGGCCAGTCGTGCTGTGGATCGCGCACGACGGCGCGTGCGCGCTCGCCGGCGCCCGCCTCGATCACCCGGACACCGGTGCCGCGATCGTGCTCGGCACGGCGATCGGCTCGGGTCTGCGGGGGCGTCGGCGGGGCCCGATACACTCGCTAGAACACGACATACACGTTATATAACGCGTGAGTTGGATAACACGAAAGCAGGTGTTTCCGTATGCCGCCGCGTCCCGTCCGGCCCATGCCGCTCTCCCTGGGCGGCATCCCCGACCTGCGCAATGTCATCGGCCGGGATGAGCAGGCCGACACGATCGCGGGCCTCCTACGCACCTCCCACGGCGTGGTACTGACCGGCGACCGGCGCGTCGGCAAGACCTCCTTGGCGCGGCTCGTCGAGATGCGGCTCGCGGCGGCGGGCGTCCGGGTGGCCCGCACCAGCGCGCAGCGGGAGTCCCTGGCCGACTTCGCCCGCGCCCTCCACGAGGCGGTGCTCGCGGCGACCCCGACGGGCGCGGCCCGCCGTGAACTCGAACGCTGGAGTGTCGGAGTCGAATTCGGTCCGCTCACACTCGAGCGGGATCGCGTCTCCGCCTCCCTCGATGACCTCGTCACGCGGGCCACGGCGGGCCATGACGATGTCAGCCTCGTTCTCGTCATCGACGAGGTCCCCGAACTCGCGCGCCTGATCGATGCCCGGGAACCCGGTTCCGGTGGCGCCCTGCTCGGCACCCTGCGACGCCTGCGCCAGGAGCGCAGCGGCCGCCTGTCGATGCTGCTGCTCGGCTCGATCGGCTTCCATCACGTCTCCGACGACGCCCCGGGCACGCTCAACGACCTCATCCAGGAGCCGGTCGGCCCGATCTCCCACGACGACGCGACCTATCTCGCGCGCTGCCTCATGCTCGGTTCCGGCGTGACGCCGGTCGATGACGCGGCGGTCGCCGACCGGATCGCGACGACCGCCGAGGACGTGCCGTATTACGTGCAACAGATCGTCTTCGCCCTTTCGCGCCGCCGGGGTGCCGTCGTGCCCGACCACGTCGACGCCGTCGTCGCCGCCGCGTTGACGGACCCGGGCGATCCCTGGAATCTGCGGCACTATCTCCAACGAATCGAGCCCTACTACGGCACCGCCGACGCCGAGGCGGTCGCCACCGTCCTCGATTGCTTCGCCGCGAGCACCGCACCGCTGTCCGCCGACGACGTCCGGCAGGCCGCGGCCGTCGCGGGACTCGAGCCGCAGCCGAGCCGGGCGCGGCTCGTGCGCTGGATCGAGAAACTCGAGCAGGACCACTACCTCCACCGCGTCGACATCGCCCGGAGCCGCTGGCGCAGCGCACTCATCCGCCGGGCCTGGCTGGCCGGCCGCCGATGACCGGCGTCGACCTCCACGCGGACGTCGCGGCCCGGATCGCCGCGCGGATCCGCGACGCGGCCACGGGCCCTGCCCGCGCGCACACGCTCGTCGTCGGTGCCCGGGGCAGCGGCAAGACCCACGTCGTCGACTCGGCCGTCGGCGGCACGCTCGGGGGGTCCCGGCTGCGGCGCCGGGTCGCGGTCGCCTGGATCGGCGAGGACACGGTCGCCCTCTCGTCGTATGCCGATCTCCTCCTCCTCATCCAGCGTCGCCTCGGTGGCCTCGATCCCCGGAGCGCGACACTGCGCCGGGACCGCAACCACGTCGGGCTCGAGCGCCGCATCGAGCAGAGCCTCGGCGACCGGGTCCTCGTGCTCGTCCTCGAGAATCTCCACCATGTCTTCGGCGCGATCGGACGCAGCGGCGCCGGTGCCCTCAGGGGCTGGGTGGAGTCCTCCGGCCGGGTGCTCGTGATCGCGACGACGCCGAGGGTCTTTCGCGACGTGACGGCCCGCGACGAGCCGTGGTTCGGCAATTTCGCCACCGAGCGCCTGCGCACGCTCACCGACGAGGACGGACGCGCGCTTCTCCTCGCAGCCGCGCACGCGCGGAGGGACACGCGGCTCGCCTCGTTCGTCGAGTCCCCCACCGGCCTGGCGCGGGTCCGCGCACTGCGCCACCTCCTCGGCGATTCGGTGCGCGCGTGGGCCGTTGTCGCAGACCGGGTCGACGTCGCCATGCTCGACGACTTCGCCGGCGCGGTCCGCGTGATCCGGGACAGCCTGACCGCCTATTTCACGGTTCGCCTGCGCGCGCTGCCGGCCGATCAACAGGCCCTTGTCACCGAACTCGCCCTCGGTTCCGGCGCCCAGAGCGTCGGCGAACTCGCCGACCACACCGGCCAGGACGCCAAAGTGACCGGGACGACGCTGCGCCGCCTCACCGACGCCCATCTCGTCACCGCGGCCAAGGTGCCCGGCACCGACCAGCGGACGACCTGGTATCACCTGCGCGAACCCCTCCTTCGTCTCCATCTCCAGTGGGAGGCCCTCGACTCGGCCGCGCGCGGAGGCGTCCGCGGCGGTGCGCCCCCAGTTCCCGACGTCCTCTGCGTCCTGCGGGAGACGTATGCCGCTCACCCCCTCGACCCCGCTGCCTCGTCCCTCGCCGCGCAGGTGCTGGCGGCCATGGGAGGTGACATCTCGGCATACGCCCATCTGCCTGGTGACCTGCGCGCCATCGCGGCGCCACAGCCGGCTCCGTGACGTCCCAGCCGGCTCCGTGGCGTCCCAGTGTGCGACCGGTCCCGGTGCGCCTTGATCCGTGGTGAGCGCCCGCTTACCCTGGCCGGATGCGGATGCGTGCTGCCCTCGGTGCCCTCGTGGCCGGTCTCACCCTGGCCGCCTGCGGCGGGGACCCCGCAACCCTGCCGAACGCGGGGCCGCACGGGCACACGACCGGCTTCGCGGGCGCGGCGTCGGCCAACTCGTCCACGGCCGGTCCCACGGCCAGCGCCAAGCCGATCGCGCTTCGCAAGGGAGAGCGCTTCCTCGAGCTGCGGATGCCGCACCCCTACACGCCCAAGGTGGCGACGATCGGCACCGATGAATACCGCTGCTTCCTCCTCGACCCCAAGCTGACCAGGAACGCGGTCATCACGGGCACCGACTTCCTTCCCGCAAACGCGAAGGAGGTGCACCACGTCATCCTCTACAAGGTCGACCCCGACCAGGTCGCCAAGGCGAAGGCCCTCGACGGCACGGATGCCGGCGATGGGTGGACGTGCTTCGGTGGCACCGGAATCGAGGGCGGAGCCGGCGCGCAACAGATCGATGAGGCTCCGTGGCTCGGGGCCTGGGCGCCGGGTGGGACCGAGAAAGTGACTCCGGCCGGGATCGGCACCGAACTGCCCAAGGGCAGCCAGATCGTCATGCAGATCCACTACAACCTGCTCACCGGCAGCACGCCGGACCAGAGCGCCGCCAAGCTGCGCATCGCCGACGACGACGGCAAGTACAACTACCTGCGCACCACGCTTCTCCCGGCACCGGTCGAGCTGCCGTGTCGGGCCGGCGTCGCCAACAAGCTGTGCAACCGCGACGACGCGATGGCCGACAACGCCGCGCGGTTCGGACTGGAGTCGAAACTCGCGGACCTGCTCCATCTCCTGTGTGGAGCCGAGCCCGTCGGTCCGACCCAGAGTTGCACCCGCCCGGTCAGCCAGCCCATGGTCGTGCGGGCCGTGGCGGGCCACATGCACCTGCTCGGCCGCTCCATCTCCGTCGTCGCCGACAAGGGGCAGCCCAACGAGAAGACGCTTCTCGACATCACCAATTGGGACTTCGACAACCAGGGGTCGATCCCGCTTCCGGCGCCCGTTAGGCTGACGCCCGAGGACACCCTCACAGTGACGTGCACCCACGATCAGTCGCTGCGCGATAGGCTCCCGGCGTTCGCCGGAACCAAAGAGCGCTATGTGGTCTGGGGCGAAGGCACGACCGACGAGATGTGCCTCGGCATCGTGTTGTTCACCAAGTCCTGACCGGTCGCCCCGGCAGGGGAAGGGCAGGGTTCCGGATGGGCAAGTCGGAGAAGCATTCCAACCTCCCCGAGGGAGCGGACGACAGCGGCAAGGCGGCCGCCGGCGGCACGGGAAACCCCGAGGACTACAAGAAGGACGGTCGCCTCAAGACGTCGGTCTATGAGGCGGAGATGGAGCGGCTGCAGGAGCAACTGGTTCTGCTGCAGTACTGGATCCAGTCCCAGGGCCTGAAGGTCCTGGTGATCTTCGAGGGCCGCGGATCGGCGGGCAAGGGTGGCGTCATCAAGCGGATCACCGAACGCACCTCCCCGCGCACCGTCCGGGTGGTCGCGCTGCCGAAGCCGACCGAGCGCCAGCGCACCCAGTGGTACTTCCAGAAGTATGTCGAGCACCTCCCCGCCGCGGGTGAGATGGTCCTCTTCGACCGGTCGTGGTACAACCGCTCCAACGTCGAGTGGGTCATGGGCTTCTGCAGCGAGGAAGAGCATGCCGAGTTCCTGCGCAGCTGCCCCGAGTTCGAGCGGATGCTCGTGCGGTCCGGGATCGTCGTCATCAAATACTGGTTCTCCGTCTCCTTCGAAGAGCAGCGGGCCCGCTTCGAGGCCCGCAATGCCGAGCCGCTGAAGCGCTGGAAGCTCTCTGACATGGACCTCGCCGAGCACGAGCTCTATGTCAAGTACTCCATGGCCAAGGACAACACCTTCCAGTACACCGACATCAAGCAGGCCCCGTGGTTCGTCGTCCCCTCCGACGACAAGAAGGCAGCCCGGCTCAACTGCATCAGTCACCTGCTGAGCCAGTTCGACTACGAAGACGTCGCTCCCGAGGTCATCACCCTGCCCGAGATGAAGCAGATGCCCTATGTCCGGCCGCCGATCCAGGACCAGACCTTCGTTCCCGAGAAGTTCTGAGCGGACCCCGGTAGCTTTCCGTCGCGGATCAGGTGAGCCGGTCGAGCGCGTCCTCGATGTCGTCGACCAGCGCGATCCGCTCGCCCATCGGGCGATGCCGGCCCAGGGCTTCCAGGGCCGGCCAGACCGGGATGGTGTGCGTCCAGTGTTCGCGCCCCACGAGTACGAGCGGCGGCGGAGAGGACTCCGCGTAGTACGCCCGGGTCGCGACCTGGAAGATCTCCTGCACCGTCCCGGCTGCTCCGGGTAGCACGATCACGCCGGAGCCGGCCAACGCCAGAAGCCTGTCCTCGCGCAGGGCATTCGAGAAGTACTTCGCGATCCCGTCGGCGAAGACATTCGGGGGTTCGTGTCCATAGAACCACGTCGGTATGCCGAGGCTCCGCCCCCGCTCCGCGCTCCCGCCGCACTGCGCCAGCAGGGCGCGGGCCGCGAGTCCGCTGCGCGCCCACGCGGTGACATCGCCCACGCCGGGGACTTCGCCGACGATCGCGAGCGCCCGCGTGAGCGCACACGCATCCGGCGCTGCCGCACCGAGATTCGCTGCCTCCATCGCCCCCGGCCCACCGCCTGTCGCGACGATGAAACCGCGCTCGGCCAGGGCGAATCCCAAGCGGGCGGCCGCGGCATACGCCGGTGTTCCGCGGGCCACCGCGTGCCCGCCCATGACCCCGACCACGGGATGGCCGTCGATGAATTCCTCCAACGCGTCCCCGATGGAGTCGTCATGGATCGCCTGGAGCAGCGCGCAGAACACGTCGGGGCGCGTTCGGCCCTGCTCGTACCAAGCGTAGGCACGAGCATCCCGAGTCGCCGAATATCCTTGGGCCAGATCGCCATACAGTTCGTTCGCGGAATAGAGACGCGACCGATAGGGCCGGATGGGAGCCGCGTCGGGATCATTGGGGAAGATGATCGCCCCTTGTGCGCGCAGATAGGCGTCGAGCGCCGGCGACAGTCGCCCACCGAGGACGACGAGTTCGTCGAGATCCCGACGCCCATCCAGGCCGTGGTAGTCCCGCAGGTCGAGGTCCTGAAGGCGCAGTCTCGACGGGGCGATCCCCGCAGCGAGTGCGGAATCGAGTTCCGCAACCGTCTCGATCTCGACCCCGGCATGGGGTAGCGGCTCGGTCATTCCGCGTGTGCGCGGAGGGCGGCGAGCCGTGGCGCGCGTGCCTTCGGGCTGTCGAGGCTCATGCCGCGATTGTCGCCGAGGTCATCTCGCACATATGCGGCGGTCCGCGCCACCGCGTCCTGCGTGGCCAGGCGTTGTGCCGCGGTGAGTCTCGTGATCGGCGCCCAGACGACGTCTTCCGCGCCGGGATCGTAGTCCCACAATCCGATCAGCCGGCCCCTGTCGACGATGCCCTGGTGAGGCAGGTCCGTCAGCGACCCGCCGGCCGCGGTGCCTCGGGCCGGGGCGAGCAGGGGATGGACGCGGTCGGCCTCGTCGGTGATCCCGTCGAGGTCGCGCCGAAGGAGCACGAGTGAGTCAAGCCACCCGATGAGGGCGACCTGGGGGGTCGGGGGCACGGCATACGACCGGAGTTCGGTGAGCGAGGCTGGAGTCCCCAGCAGGTCGGTGCCCGCCACGGGCTCGAGGCCGAGTTCCGCGACGGCCTTCTTGACCGCGGTGACCGTGAATCCACTGAACCACCGGAAATGCGCGCGGCTCGCGATGCCGAGCCACTCCCAATAGTGCTGGGCGAGAATCGCTCTCGCGCCGTCGAGAGTGCCCTGGAAGTGGGGGACGTCGGGCCAGGGGGTGTAGCGGAACCGCTGCTGGTCGAGCCGCCCGTCGACGGGCACGCGACGGATCCGGCAGTCGGCCTGGAGGACCCCCAGGGCGAGGGGCAGGGTCGTCGTGATGCCCTTGCGCTTGCCCGCGTCGCCGAGACTGCGGATGTGCTCGCCCAGTGACTTCCGCAGTGCGGCGGGGTCCGCAGCGCCACCAGTGTGCAACTGCTCGAGGACGCGCTCGGCGAGGACGTCGACCTCCTCGCGCGTGACGCCGAGCTTTTCCGCGGCGCGCAGTTCCGCGAGACTGCTCGCGCCGCCGCCGACCATCGGGGCGAGGGCGAAGTCGCGTGCGGGCAGGACATAGGTGCAGTCGCGAGCCGAGGGCAATTCGTGAACGCGCAGGGCGGCGACGTCGGCGTCCACCTGCGCGCGGCCCAGGCCCGCTCGGCTGAACAGGGTGAGATAGGGAGTGGTGCCTCCGACCGAGCGCGCCCACCCGACTCGCTCCAGGACCGCGGCGCCTGGCGCGCCCGTGAGCGACCCGTCCAGGCCCTGGCGATGGCTCCAGTAGGCGCGCAGCGTCGCGGTGTCGACCATGCGCCGAAGGCTACGCTCCGGCCGTCCCGCCTCAGTCGCGGAGGCGGGCCGGGGTGATGGTGACGGGCAACGGCTGGACCGCTGTCTCCGTCTTGTCGTCGCGGACGTCGGCGACCTCGACATGCGCCCCGCGAAGGCCGTTGACCCCAGGGGCTCGTGACTCCGCCTCCAGGGGCCGGCCCCGGACTCAGTGACCGGTGAGGGACGAGAGCAGCCTGCCCGTCCGGGCCGGGCGTCCGGTGAGTCGTTCCTCGGCGTCGGCGAGTGCCGCGATCCGCAACCCGGCGTTGACGCCCAGCCAGCGCAGTGGCTCGGGTTCCCATGCGGGAGAACGGTGTCCGACCCACGGCAGCCCCGTGCGCACCGTATGCCGATCCAACATGAGATCAGCCAGCGTGCGCCCCGCGAGGTTGCTCGCCGCCACGCCGTCGCCGACATATCCGCCAGCCCACCCGACCCGGGCCTGCGCGTCATACCCGACCGACGGATGCCAATCACGCGGGATCGCCAGCGGCCCACCCCACGCGTGGGTGAACCGTACCCCGCGCAGCTGCGGAAAGAGCTCGGCGACCCCGGCCCGCAACAATCCGAACACGCGCTCGTTCCGGTCGAACTCCGGCCGGATCGCCGAGCCGAGGTGATAGGGCGCCCCGCGACCGCCGAACACGAGCCGGTCGTCAACCGATCGTTGACCATAGACGACGACGTGACGGTGGTCGGCGAACACCTCCCGGCGCGCGAGACCCACTGTCGCCCAAACGGATTCCGCCAATGGTTCGGTGGCGACGAGGAGCGAGTACACCGGGGCCACGCGGCGCCGCAGCCGCGCCATCTGTGCCGTGTATGCCTCCGTGGCCCGGATGACGTGGCCGGCCCGCACCACGCGCCCGTCGGCGAGGACCACTCGACCGGGCCCGGCATCGCCGACCCGTGCGCCTTCGACGATCGACCCGCCCCGCGCCCGCACTGCCCTGGCCAGCCCTTCGACCAGCGCCCGCGGCTGCACGCGCGCGCAGTGTGGAGTCCACGTCGCCCCGCGCACCCGGGTCGCGTCGAGTCGCGTCCGAGCCTCCGCCGCGTCCAGCCACACGGTCCCGTCCGACCACGTTCGCCCGTCCGCGACCACCGCCCGCGCCCGCGCCTCTTGCGCCGCCCCGCGCGCCACCACCAACGCGCCACCGCGGACGAAACCCGCGTCCGAGATTCCCTCCGCGGCAACGACATCCCCCACTTCCTCGACCGTATGCCGCAGCTCCTGCGACAACGCCCTGGTGGCCTCCGTGCCGTGTCGCCGCGCCAACCTCTCGGCTCCGACGGGGAAGAGCGCGGACACCCACCCGCCGTTGCGGCCACTCGCTCCGAAGCCCACGTGCTCGGCCTCGAGGACGACGACCGCGAGATCCGGACGCGCACGCATGAGGTAGTACGCGGTCCACAGTCCGGTGAATCCGCCGCCGACGATGGCGACATCGCACGAGTCCGGCACGTCCGCGGCGGGGGCGCGTGCGGCATACCCCGCCCACCACAACGGGACGCCGACCGAGGCCGCATCGACCGGCCCGCCGACGCCGCCCTCAGCGATGGCCGCTCGCCTCCGTCGGCGACGTTCCCGCTGGAGGCGGAATCGCCGCCCTCGCCCGCGGTGCCGTCATCGGGTCCCCCAGTTGTAGTGCTGCTTGTTGAGCTTGAGATAGACGAAGGTCTCCGTCGTCGCGACCCCCGGCAACGGGCGGATCCGGCGACTGATGATCTCGAGGAGTTCGTCGTCGTTCTCGCACACGACTTCGCAGAGGATGTCGAAGCTACCGGCGGTGGTCACGACATACGCCACCTGCGGCAGCGCCGAGATCGCCTCGGCGGGCGGTCCGATGTCGCCATCGACCCGTATGCCGATCATCGCCTGCCGTGTGAAGCCCACCTGGAGCGGGTCGGTCACCGCGACGATCTGCATGACTCCCGAGTCCAGGAGCCGCTGCACTCGCTGGCGGACCGCCGCCTCCGACAGTCCGACGAGCTTGGCGATCGCGGCATACGACGCCCGGCCGTCCGCCTGGAGTGCCTCGATGATCCGCCTCGACACCTCATCGAGGCGACTCGGGCCAGCGGCTCGGTCGTTGCGCGCCATGGGCTCCATCGTGGTGTAGCTTTCCTCACCGGCGCAAGGGCGGAGCCTTCGGAATCCGTCGTTACTGCGCCGAGATTGTGTCATCTGCGTAAATTCTGTCGTTTCCATATGCGCGGGGCCTGTTCTCTGCTACCGCGGCGTGGCTAGAGTTCGCGTCAACCGTCAACGAGGACGTGTCGACCCCCTCCCTGGAGACCACCGTGAGCAGCCCACGCGAACTGAAGAACTTCGTCGGCAACGCCTCTGTCGAGGCCCGCAGCGACGCCCGCACCGACCTGATCAACCCCTCCACGGGGCTCGTCGTCGCGAGCGCACCGGTCTCGCGGGCCGAGGACGTCGACGCGGCCTACGCCAGCGCGAGCGCTGCCTTCGCCGAGTGGGGGCAGACCACGCCGAGCGAACGGCAGAAGGCCCTTCTCGCGATCGCCGATGCCATCGAGGCGCGCGCCGAGGAGTTCGTCACGCTGGAGTCCGAGAACACCGGCAAGCCGCACGCCCTGACGACGAGCGAAGAGATCCCTCCGATGCTCGACCAGATCCGCTTCTTCGCCGGTGCCGCACGCGTCCTCGAGGGCCGCGCGGCCGGGGAGTACATGAAAGGGATGACCTCGTGGATCCGCCGCGAGCCGATCGGCGTCGTCGGCCAGGTCACCCCGTGGAACTATCCGATGATGATGGCGGTCTGGAAGATCGCCCCGGCGCTCGCCGCCGGCAACACCGTCGTCCTCAAGCCGAGCGACACCACCCCCGAGACGACGCTCCTCCTCGCGGAGATCGCCTCGGAGTTCCTCCCCGCGGGCACGTTCAACGTCATCACCGGCGACCGCGAGACCGGCCGGCTGCTCGTCGAGCATCCGACTCCGGCGCTCGTCGCCATCACGGGCTCGGTGCGCGCCGGCATCCAGGTCGCCGAGTCGGCCAGCCAGCAGGTCAAGCGGGTCCACCTCGAACTCGGCGGCAAGGCACCGGTCGTCGTCTTCGACGACGCCGATATCGATGCGGCGGTCGAAGGCATCGCCATCGCCGGCTACTTCAACGCCGGACAGGACTGCACGGCCGCGACGCGGGTCATGGTCGCCCCGGGAGTCCACGACGACTTCGTCGCCGCGCTCGCGGCATACGCCAGGGACAACGCACCGGTCGGTATGCCGGACGACCCCGACGCGCTCTTCGGTCCCGTCAACAACGCCCACCAGCTCGCTCATGTCACCGGCTTCCTCGACCGGCTGCCCGCGCACGCGACCGTCTCCGCCGGCGGCAACCGGATCACCGCACTCGGTGACGGCTACTTCCTCGAGCCCACCGTGGTCTCCGGTCTCCGGCAGGAGGACGAGGCGATCCAGAACGAGATCTTCGGGCCGGTCATCACCGTCCAGCGGTTCGTCGACGAAGACGAGGCGGTCGCCTTCGCCAATGGTGTCGACTACGGCCTCGCTTCCTCGGTGTGGACGAAGGACTTCGGGCGCGCGATGCGGATGAGCAAACGGCTCGACTTCGGCTGCGTCTGGATCAACACCCACATCCCGCTCGTCGCCGAGATGCCGCACGGCGGGTTCAAGCGCTCGGGCTACGGCAAGGATCTGTCGATGTATGGCTTCGAGGACTACACCCGCATCAAGCACGTCATGGCCAATATCGAGAGCTAGGAACGACTTTCGTGCCCATCAGCCGTATGCCGCCCGCTGACCCCGGCGTGCGGGCCCTGATCCGCTCGGCTCAGGCGTCCGCCGTCAGTCGACGTGCCCTGTTGTCCGCAGGTGCGCTCTCGGCCGGAGTGGCCGGGCTGTCGGCCTGCGCCCCGCCGAAGCCGCCGGCGGGAGGTGTGGCGGCGCTGAAGCTGCCCACCGACGTCTCGAGCACGGACAAGATCGTCAACTGGGCGAACTGGACTGCCTATCTCGACTACGACGAGGACGCCAAGAACTATCCGAGCCTCGAGGCCTTCATCAAGAAGACCGGGATCCGCGCGACCTATTCGGAGGACATCGAGGATAATGACAGCTACGTTTCCAAGGTCAAGCCGCAGCTTCAGGCCGGCCAGGACATCGGCAAGGACATCATCACCCTGACCGACTGGATGGCGAACCGGATGATCCGCGACCGGCTGATCCAGCCCCTCGAGCTCATCTATATGCCCAATGCCGCCAATCTGCTGCCCCCGCTCAAGCAGGTCTCCTTCGACCCCGGACGCAACTACTCCCTGACCTGGCAATCCGGATTCGCCGGCATCGGCTATGACCGCGAGAAGGTGGGCCGGGAGCTGAAGACCCTGGATGACCTCTTCACCCCCGAGCTCAAGGGCAAGGTCGTCGTCTTGTCCGAGATGCGCGACACGCTCGGCCTCATCATGCAGTGGCAGGGCGTCGATATCGCCGGCACTTGGGGAAAGACCGAGTTCGACAAGGCGCTGGCGAAGTTCGACCAACTCGTGTCGGACAACTACATCCGCCGGATCAAGGGCAACTCGTATCTCAACGACCTCAAGAGTGGCAACGCCCTCGCCGGGATCGTCTGGAGCGGTGACCTGTTCATCCTGCGAGCCGAGACCGAGAACGACAACTGGCAGTTCACCCTTCCCGACTCGGGTGGCACCCTCTGGAGCGACAACATGATGGTGCCGATCACCTCGACGCACCGGCGAAATGCCGAGATCCTCATGAACTACTACTACGAGCCAGAGGTGGCCGCCCAGGTCGCGGCCTATGTCAATTACATCTGCCCGGTCGTCGGCGCGCAGGAGGTCCTCGCCAAGACCGACCCCGAGCTGGCCGATTCGCCGTTCATCTTCCCGTCGGCCGACTATATCGCCGAGCACAACGTCCAGGGCTTCCGGGCGCTCACGGCGCAGGAGGACGCTGACTACAGCGCCGCCTGGGCCAAGGTGGTGGGCAACTGATGCCGGGCTTCCGCACGGCGACCGGCGATCTGAGGATCGAGGACGTCACCAAGGCGTTCGGCGACTTCAAGGCGGTCGACGATCTCACGCTGACCGTGCCCCGCGGCTCGTTCTTCGCCCTCCTCGGGCCCTCGGGATGTGGCAAGACCACGACCCTGCGCATGGTCGCCGGGTTGGAGCAGCCGACCCGTGGCCGCATTCTCATCGGGGACACCGACCTGACCGGCTCGCGGCCGTATGAGCGGCCGGTCAACACGGTCTTCCAGAGCTATGCGCTCTTTCCGCACCTGACGATCCGCGAGAACGTCGCGTTCGGCCCCAGACGTCGTGGGCTGAAGGAAGCGATGACCCTCGCCGACCAGGCCCTCGAACTCGTTCAGTTGCCGCACCTCGCGAGCCGGAAGCCGGCCCAGCTCTCCGGTGGGCAGCAGCAGCGCGTCGCCGTGGCACGCGCTCTTGTCAACCGGCCTGAGGTGTTGCTGCTCGACGAGCCGCTCGGCGCGCTCGACCTCAAGCTGCGACGACAGATGCAGGTCGAGCTCAAGCGGATCCAGACCGAGGTGGGCCTCACCTTCATCCACGTCACCCACGACCAGGAGGAAGCCATGACGATGGCCGACACGGTCGCGGTGATGAACCACGGGCGGATCGAGCAGATGGGCCCGCCGGTCGAGATGTATGACCTGCCCAAGACCGCCTTCGTCGCGAACTTCGTCGGCCAGTCCAATCTCGGCGTCGGACGGATCGCCGGCACCGACGGAGAGTTCCTCATCGCCCACGTCAACGGGAGCACGGTGCGGATCCCGCGCCGCCGCAGCGCGGTCGAGGCCGGCGACATCACCTTCGGCATACGACCGGAGAAGGTGTCCCTCAGCCGCGAGCACGCCGCGGGTCTGGGCAACGATGTCCGGGGCACCGTCCTCGACGTCTCCTTCATCGGCGTCGCGACGCATTTCCTCGTGCAGTTGCCGAGCGGAGCCGTGTGGAGTTGCTACGAACAGAATCTCGACCTCGAGCCCGAGGACCTCCGGCCAGGAGATGAGGTCTGGCTCACGTGGAATCCCGCACACGCCTTCGGCGTCCCCGCCGACGGTGTCGCCGTGCCCACGGCATCCGATCTCATCGATGACGAGGAGGCGCCGTGAGCGCCCTCGCCCACGTCGGTGCCGCGGGAGGGGCGCCCGCCGCGGGCGGCCCGCCGGTCGAGAAGCGGGCCAGTCTCCTGCCCTATCTCCTGCTCCTGCCGGGCATGCTGTGGCTGCTGATCTTCTTCGTCGTCCCCTTGATCCAGCTCTTCACCGTGAGCCTGCAGTCGCAGTTTCCCGAATACCCCGGCTACTACTATCGCGATGTCAACGTCAAGAACTACTGGGCCGCACTCACCGAGTTCGGCCCTCACTTCGGCCGGTCACTGCTCTTCGCCGGGCTGGCGACCTTCTTCGCCTTCTGCCTCGCCTATCCGCTCGCCTACGCCATGGCCTTCAAGGCGGGCAAGTGGCGCGGGCTGATGATGATCTGTGTCATCGCGCCGTTCTTCACGAGCTTCATCCTCCGCACCATCGCGTGGCGCCAGATCCTCGCCGACGAAGGCCCGGTGGCCAAGACGCTCAATTTCCTGCACGTGCTTCCCGGTGGGCATATCACCGAGACGTGGATGGCCGTCGTCGCCGGGCTGACCTACAACTTCCTTCCGTTCATGGTCCTGCCGATCTATGCCTCGCTGGAGCGGGCCGACCCGCGGATCATCGAGGCCGGGGGAGACCTCTATGCCAACGGCTTCACGACGTTCCGCACCGTGACTCTCCCGATGAGTATGCCGGGGGTCCTCGCCGGGACTCTGCTCACCTTCATCCCGGCCGCCGGTGATTATGTCAACGCCGAACTCCTCGGGTCCGACCGCAGCACCAAGATGGTCGGCAATGTCATCGAGAGTCAGTTCTTCAAGGTGCCCGGTGGCTTTCCGACGGCCGCCGCGTTGTCCTTCACGCTCATGGCGCTGATTCTCGCGCTCGTGTTCATCTATGTGCGCCGGTTCGGCACGGAGGAGTTGCTGTGAGTGCGCTCGTGGATCAGGGGCCCGGGGTTCCGTTCCGGCCCTCCACCGGCCGGCGCCTCCAGGCGTGGATCGCCGACCGCTTCGCGATGATCGCGGCCATCCTCGTCCTGCTCTATCTCTTCGTCCCGGTCGCCTACACCTTCGTCTTCTCGTTCAACAACTACCGGAAGTCCAATATCACGTGGAATCCCGAGGGCAGCCCGACCCTCAAACACTGGGCGGACCCCTGCGGCGCGCCTGGTGTGTGTGGATCCCTCGTCAAGTCGATCGAGATCGGGGCCCTGGCGACAAGCGCGGCCACGGTTCTCGGCACGCTGCTCGCCTTCGCCCTCGTTCGCTACAAGTTCATCGGCCGGGGCACCGGCAACATCCTCGTGTTCATCCCGATGGCGACTCCCGAGATCGTCCTCGGTGCGAGCCTGCTGACGATCTTCGTCCAGGGTTTCGCCAAGGTCGGCCTGCGGTTGGGGTTCTGGACGATCGTCATCGCGCACATCATGTTCTGCATCAGTTTCGTCGTCGTCACCGTCAAGGCACGCCTGCAGAGCCTCGATCCCCGACTCGAGGAAGCCGCGCAGGATCTGTATGCCGGGCCCGCCGGTACCTTCTGGAAGGTCACCTTTCCTCTCGTCCTCCCCGGCATCGTCGGCGCGGCGCTGCTGTCGTTCTCCCTGTCGTTCGACGACTTCATCATCACCAATTTCGTCTCCGGCAACGAGACGACGTTCCCGAAGTTCGTCTATGTCTCCTATCTGCGCGGGATCCCCGCTCAGGCGAATGTCATCGGTTTCTCGATGTTCCTCATCGCCGTCCTCCTGGTCGTGATCGGTCAGGTCGTCGGCAACGCCCGCAAGAAATAGTCCATCCTCGATCCCACCTCGGAGTCATCGTGAGCGCTTCCCCCACGATCGTCCACCCGGCGTCCGCCCCGGAATCGTCGAGTGGCAAAGGCCTCAAGGCCGGCGCCCTCGGCCTCGTCGGCAGCGTCATCGTCGGTATCGCCTCCACCGCGCCGGCCTACAGCCTGGCCGCCACCCTCGGCTATGTCGTCGCGGGAGGGGCGGGTTTCAAGGCTCCGGCGATCATGCTGCTCGCCTTCATCCCGATGTATTTCATCGCCGTCGCCTACCGCGAACTCAATGAGGCCGAGCCCGACTGCGGGACGACCTTCACGTGGGCGACGCGCGCATTCGGCCCGGTCGTCGGGTGGATGGGAGGGTGGGGCATCATCGCCGCCGACGTCATCGTCATGGCGAACCTCGCTCAGATCGCGGGTGCCTACTCCTTCACCCTGGCCAATGAACTCGGCCTGCACAACAGCCTCGATCAGAGCACGGGCTGGTCGACATTCGCCGGCCTGGTGTGGATCGCCCTGATGACCTACATCTGCTACCGCGGCATCGAAGTCTCCGCGCGACTGCAGTATGGCCTGCTCGGAATCGAGATCGTCACCCTCGTCGTCTTCGCCGTCGTGGCCCTGGCCAAGGTCTATGGCGGGTCGGCCCCCGAGGGGTCGGCGCATCCGCAGCTCTCGTGGCTGTGGCCCGGCGGCCTGTCGATGCCCGTCCTCTCCTCGACGGTGCTCCTCGCCGTCTTCATCTATTGGGGCTGGGACACCGCCGTCTCGACGAACGAGGAGGCGGACGACCCCGGCAAGACCCCGGGCCGCGCCGCGGTCATCTCGACGCTGCTGCTCCTGGTGACGTACATCCTCGTCAGCGTCGCCGCGGTCTCCTTTGCGGGCGTCGGGGACTCCGCGCACGGCCTGTCCAACCCCGACAACGCTTCCGACGTCTTCAACGCGATCGGCCCGACGTTGTATGGCGACAGCATGCTCGGCAAGGCCGGCCTTGCTCTTCTCGCGATCTCGATCCTGACCAGCGCCTCGGCATCCACTCAGACGACCATCCTGCCCACGGCTCGCACCGCGCTGTCGATGGCGGTCTACAAAGCGATCCCTGGGAAGTTCGCCCGGATCCACCCGCGGTATCTCACCCCGACCTGGTCGACCATCGGGATGGGGCTGGTCTCCGCCGGCTTCTATCTGCTGATGACCGCGATCAGCCCCAATATCCTGGCCGCCCTCATCGGCGCCATCGGCCTGCAGATCGCGTTCTATTACGGCCTCACCGGGATCGCGTGCGCGTGGTTCTATCGGCACTCGCTCGGCTCGCCGCGCCACCTCCTCAACCGCGGAATCATTCCCCTGGCCGGCGGGCTCTTCCTCTTCACGATGTTCGTCTATGCCCTCAAGACGTATGCCGCAGCCGACTACCTCACCGACGACGCCGGCGAGAATGTCACGATCTTCGGCATCGGGGCGGTCGCTGTCGTCGGCATCCTCTCGCTGCTATTCGGCTTCGTCCTCCTCGCGATCCAGAGGGCGGTTGCACCGGCTTACTTCCGCGGCGAGACTCTGCCGCAACGCAGCGCCGCCGACCTCATCCTCGCCGGCGAACTGCCGCTCGGGGTCGAGCCGGTCACCCTGCCCGACTCCCGCGAGGCCACGGTCATCGCGCCCGACCTCGGCAACCTCCCGCCCGGCGCCCAGGCGGTCGATCCGGCGACCGGGACGATCTATCAGCGGCGGGAGCGCACGGCATACGACCCCGAAAACCCCGACAACCCTCCGAGTTGAGAGAAGAGACTGATAATCCATGCGGATCCTGATGATCGGCGCCGGTGGCGTCGGTGATGCAGCCGCCAAGATCGCCGTCGAACGTGACTACTTCGACATCTTCGTCGTGGCCGACTACGACCTCGGCCGCGCGCAACGGACCGTTCGTGCGGTCCAGGGACGCCGACCCGGTGAACGCCGCTTCCACGCGGTCCAGGTCGACGCCTCCAGTGCCGCGAATGTCGCGGACATGGTGCGCCTCGTCGGCGCGACCCATGTGCTCAATGCCGTCGATCCACGGTTTGTCATGCCGATCTTCCGTGGATGCCTGGAGTCGGGCGCGAACTATGTCGACATGGCGATGTCGCTGTCGCGACCACACCCGAAGAAGCCCTATTCCAAGACTCACGTCAAACTCGGCGACGAACAGTTCGCCCTGGCGCCGGAGTGGGAGGCGGCGGGCCTGCTCGCTCTCGTCGGCATGGGTGTGGAGCCCGGGATGTCCGACGTCTTCGCCCGGTATGCCGTCGATCACCTGTTCTCGCGGGTGGAGGAGCTCGGGACGCGCGACGGTGCCAACCTCGCCTACTTCGGTCCGGACGGTCAGGAGGCGTTCGCCCCCGGCTTCTCGATGTGGACGATCATCGAGGAATGCCTCAACCCACCGGTCGTGTGGGAGCGGGCCCGCGCCGAGGCCCGGGGTGGCGGCGTAGAAGCCGGATTCTTCACCCTCCCGGCCTTCAGCGAACCCGAGATCTTCGACTTCCCCGAGGGCATCGGCCCGGTCGAGTGCGTCCATGTCGAGCACGAGGAGGTCCTGCTGATGCCGCGATGGCTGCCGGCGGAGCGGGTCACCTTCAAATACGGTCTGGGCGAGCAGATGATCTCCATCCTCACGGCCCTTCACACCCTGGGGCTGGACAGCACCGACCCGATCACGATCAAGGGGGTCGAGGTCGCGCCCCGCGACATCGTCGCCGCCGTCCTGCCCGATCCCGCGGACATCGGTCCGCAGCTGACCGGCAAGACCTGCGCCGGCGTGCTGGTCACAGGCGAGGACAAGGAGGGCAACCCGCGGCGGACCTACCTCTATCACGTCGTCGACAACGAGGTGACGATGCGCGACTACGGTGCGCAGTGCATCGTCTGGCAGACGGCGGTCAACCCGATCCTTGCCCTCGAACTCGTCGCCAACGGGGTGTGGAAGGGCGCCGGGGTGCTCGGTCCCGAGGCCTTCGACGCCGTGCCATTCCTGGACCTGCTCGCCGCACCCAAGCCGCAGGGATACGGAACGCCGTGGGGGATGGAGGAACGCTGACCTGGCGGATGCGTCGAGGCCGCCCGGCCGGTTCGCGGACGGGCGGCCTCGTCGCGCGGGGTTCGGCGCGAATGCCGTGCGCTCAGAGGGCGGCTTCGAGCTGTCGGAGGTCGACTCCGTGGCTGTGCCTCTGGGTGGCGAGCTCGACATAGCGGCTGGCGATCTGGTCCTTGCCGGCGCCGAGGACGGCCCCGATGCGACCGAGGTCGCGCACGAGGGTGTCGGCGGGGACGACCTCGACGAGGAGTTGCCAGAGGGCGCTCTCGAGCGCGTTGAATGAGGCGAGGACCTCCTCGACGTGGTAGCCCGCGAGGAAGCGCTCGGTGGCGAGCGAATCGACGTGGCGGGCCAGGTGAAGCGGTTCGTGGTGGTCGAGGCTGGTCATCATCGCGTCGAGAAGGGCGGCCAGCTTGTGCGCGGTGGCTTCGGGGTCGGCGTGGTAGTGCGGAAGACGGGCGCGGGAGATGGTGGCGCCGGCCTCGGCGACCAGGCGCGCGGCATACGGGCGAATCCGGTCGGTGATCATTGCGGGAGAAGCCTTTCGGGTGATCTGACGACCACGACGCTGGAGCCGGCGGTCTCATGACCGCGCCTTCATTCTACGCCCGTAGGCGCTCCCGCCTGACCAGGGGGCCCGTTCCGGGACCGGCGTCGGTGGGGAACCTAGGATGCGGTCATGAGTCGCTATGGTGCGCAGTTCGGGCCCGATATCACCTTCCTCGGGGTCGAGCGTTGCGACCTCGACGACCCGGGGTCGTATGCCGAGGCCGACGTCGTCGTGCTCGGCGCGCCCTTCGACGGGGGCACCTCGCACCGGCCGGGGACCCGGTTCGGTCCGCAGGCGATCCGGATGACCGACTACCTCCCGCACGACGGGTCGCGGCCATCGCTGGCGCTGCGTGTCGATGGGCTGCAGGATCTGCGGGTCGTCGATGCGGGGGACGTCGAGATGTATTCGGGGGACATCGAGCGGGCGCTGCCCGCGCTCGAGTCGGCGGTGACCAAGGTCGTCGCGGCGGGCGCGGTCCCGATCGTCCTCGGGGGCGATCACTCGATCGCCTTCCCCGACGCCAAGGGCTGCGCCAATGTCCTCGGGCATGGGCGGGTCTCGATGATCCACTTCGACGCCCACGCCGACACCGGCGATATCGAGTTCGGGTCGCTGTGGGGCCACGGTCAGCCGATGCGGCGTCTGATCGAGTCGGGGGCCCTGCGCGGCGATCGCTTCCTCCAGGTCGGGCTGCGGGGCTATTGGCCGGGGCCCGAGACGCTCGGGTGGATGGCGGCGCAGCGGATGCGGTCCTTCGAGATGACCGAGATCGTCCACCGGGGGCTCGAGGAGTGCCTGACCGAGGCGTTCGCCATCGCGACCGACGAGTGCGAGGGGGTCTTCCTCTCCGTCGACATCGATGTCTGCGACCCCGGGCATGCGCCGGGGACCGGCACGCCCGAGCCGGGTGGGCTGTCGGCACGGCAGTTGCTCGACGCGGTCCGGCGGATCTGCCTCGAGCTGCCGGTCTGCGGGATGGACGTCGTCGAGGTCAGCCCGCCCTATGACCACGCCGATATCACCGCGGCGCTCGCCAACAGGGTCGTGTTGGAGGCGCTTTCGGCGATCGCGCGGCGGCGCAGGGATGCCCGGGAGGGAACCCGCTGGGATCCCTCTCTGCCCCTGCTCGCCGGACGTGCCGCCGCCATCCCCGATGGCCACCTCGGCCACCATGACCAGTGAGAACGGTTGAGTCGCTGGCCTAGCCGAGTCGACGCCTCCATCCGCGGATCGCGCAGACCGCGAGCACCCCCATCCAGGCGACGAGGAGCGCCGCCGAGGCTGCGTGACCGATGTCGAGGCGGTAGCGGGGACGGCCACCGAAGGCGAGTGCCCACCACGGCGCCAGCGGGTGGAGGAGCAGCAGCGATCGTCCGGGCAGGTCGACGGTCACGCGCAACAGCAACCAGAACGAGGCGACCAGGGCAAGGGCCACGCCTCCTGCGGCGCGCCCGGAGAGGCGGCACGCGACGACGAGGGCACAGGACGCCGCCCAGACGCAGGCCGACGATGCCAGGAGGCCCCACGGGATGCTCGGCAGAGCGACCGCGTCGGCTGCTTCGCCCGAGATCGCGCGGCGCAGCCAATCGCCGGTGCCCGCGATCGAGCCCGCGAGCGCAGCGACCACCCACGTCGACATCGTCAACAGGAGGCTCGCCACCGCGTCCTCGACGACCTTCCGGCCGCTGGGGTAGTGGCTGAGGTGGTAGTCGCGGTCGAGGCCGCGATCGCGATCACCCCCGACGAGGAGCAGCGTGAAGCCGAGCACGACGAGCGGCGACATGGTCAAGGCGCCGGTGAGGCCGAGCCAGAGACCAGCGGCAGGGGAGACCACGACATCGAGACCACGGATGCCACCGGGCCAGATCGCCGAGACGACGCCGATGAGGGAGGACGCAGCGAGGGCGGCTCGCGTTCTGGACCCGTTCACGAGAAGGCTGCGGCGCAGGCCGTGGTCGGTGATCACGGAGGGCACCCCGCCGGGCCGGCCAGCCTGTCGAGCAACCACCGATCGCCCACTCTGCGCAGGCAGAAGGCCGGGGCCTCGGCCCAGCCGTCCGCACGCACGTCGGCGGTGTCGGTGCCCGGCATCGCCGCCAGATAGAACGAGGTGGCCGATGCCGGACGACTGAGCAGGTCGGGTCGTGTTCCGAGGAGGTCGAGCGGAGATCCGGTCGTTGTCAGCGAAGCGACGCGGCCAGGGTCACCCGCCCAGACGCCGTCGAAGAAGCGGGTCACCTGTTGCTCGGGAGCTTGACCTGATGCCCTGGCCAACAGCACGGATGGTCGCCAGGTGAACGGCAGCTGCTCGCGAAGCGCGACCGGGAGAACGAAGCCGGACCCCGCGGCGAAGCCGATGATCAGGCCGGACGCAGCGACCGGGCCGAGCCTGGGGTGTGGACGATGGGCCACAGGTCGAGCACCGGGGTGGGACAACCGCCATAGGGAGGCGGTCGTTGCCAGCACGACGACGGCGACGGCGATGGTTCCGGCCGCGTGGTCACGTCCCGTGCTGCCGGCGGCGATGAGACGCAGGCCCGATGTCGGCACCAAGGCGCGGGCGATACCGGCAAGCCCGTCCGACCCGGCGAGCGAGACAGACGTGTCGGCGGTGAGGACGACCAAGGCCAGAGTCAATGAGACCCGCGCGGATCGTCCGAGGATCAGCGCGGAACACCACAACGGGGTGAGGACGAGCGTCAGAGCCATCAGCACCAGACTCGACGAGATCAGCGTGTTGCTCGACGGGCGGTTGTGCCCTCCAAGGGCCTGGCTGACCAGGGGCGCGATGGCGAACGCACCGGCGACGAGCACAGTGATCCCGGTGACCACCAACGTGCGAAGCGTCGCCCACCGGACCGGCAGGACGCCGGCGAGGTGCAGGGCGCCGGTCATCTCGTCGTCGCTGTCCACGCAGAAGACCCAGGCCGCGCCCGCCAGCGCGATCGGGAGCGCCAGCACGCCCACCTGGCCTGACAACAGTTCCACCGTCGCGGGCCACGAGGCCACCCCGGTGGGCCGGGCAACCCAGCCGGCGGCACAGGCCAGGGGGACGGCGAGCCAGACCACCGGTCTCCGGGTGACGATCGCGACGAGAAGGTGCCTCACGCGTCGAAGATCCGGAAGTACAGGTCCTCCAGGGAGACACATCCCGAGCGCGACAGCTCGGACACCTCGCCGCGCGCCACGATCTGGCCGTCGTGCAGCATGGCATAGGTGTCCGCCGTGGCCTGCACCTCGTGAAGCTGATGGCTGGAGAGGACGACCGTGTGCCCCGAACCCACCAACTCGCGGACCAGTCCACGGAACCACCTGATCCCGACCGGGTCCAGTCCGTTGGTCGGCTCGTCGAAGACGAGAATCTCGCCCCCGCTGAGGAGGACACGCGCGATGCCCAGCCGTTGGCGCATTCCCTGGCTGTAGCTGCGAAGGCGCAACGAATCAGGGGCGTTGAGCCCGACGCGGCCGAGAACCTCACGAATCTGGGCGTCGGTCTTCTCGCCGTCGGCTTGGCAGATCAGCAGGTTCTTGCGCGCGTTCAAGTCTCTGTAGAAGCGGGGCTCCTCGATCAGTCCCGAGATTCCCCGCGGCATGTCCCCGAAGACGACGTCGGCCGCGAGCACCGAGATGGAGCCCTCATCGATGGGTTCCAGGCCCGTGAGCATTCTCAACGCCGTGGTCTTTCCGGCGCCGTTGGCCCCGACAAGTCCCAGGCAACTGCCGCTCGTCACGGAGAGACTCAGCGGGCCGACGGTGGTTCCGGACGGATATCGACGCGTCGCCTCTGCGAACACCACGGCATCGTTCAATGCCACGTGACGTTGCCCTGTGCCGAGAGAGTGATGAGGGTGCCGGTTCGCGAGAACGTCGCATCGATCACGTTCTCGACCGTGTCAAGGATGCGGCCGTCAGGGCCGCGAACGACGGCCTTTCCCTGCCCGACGGCCACGAACTGGGGTCGGCGTGGATTCGCGGCCAGACGCGCCTCATAGCCGACGGTCTCGGACCACCGTGTTTCGCCCGAATCCGAGACGATCGCCACTGCGGATCCGCTTCCCTGGGATGTCATGGTGTAGGTCGCGACGATCGCCCCCTCGGACGCGAATGCGCAGTTTCCGAGGTCCGCGACTCCCGTCACCGGGTGCGCCGATGTCGCCGTCCGTATGGTGGGGACCGGGTCCGCGACGAGCCAGCGTCCGCCAGGGCCGGCGCACCCTGACATCGAGCTCAGGTTTCTCTCGCCGCTGCGGCTCCACCCTGAGGACGTCTTGGTCAGGAAGTAGCCGATCCGCTGTCTCTGCGGATTTCGAGCGAGCAGAAGTCCCGCAGAGCCGTCGGATGACCGGGACCACTGCGGGATCCATCCGTCGACGCTCAGTGTGTGGCCTCCGCCGAGGTCCACAGACGCCAGCCCACTCCTGCCCTGCCTGAAGATCAGCTCCTGTCCGGGCGTGGCGTCAAGGACGGCGACTCTGAAGTCGGAGAAGGCGGGAGCCGCTCTGCCCATCGGCGCGGTCGGGCGTGGCGTGCCCACCGAGGGGTCATTCGTTGCCTGCATTCCGCCGCTGAGGATGACGTCCGGGCAGCGAGTTCGGCACGCGACGCCAAGTCCGAGTTCGGACGCGGCGGGGTTCCGCCAGGCGATGGATCCGTCGCGGCGTATGCCGAGATAGTGCTGGGCGGTCACGACAACCGCCCCTGACTCGTCCGCCAAGGCAAGGATGGCGAGCGCAGGGTCCTGGCCGCCCGCGGGAGGAATGCCGACGCTCGTTCCACCGCGCATGAAGAAGTTCCACAACACGAGGGCGAGCCCTGCCAAGGCGACCACCGTGACCCCTAGCCGAAGCCACGGGCCCGGGCTCACGCGTCGAGTCGCTCCTCCGCGCGGGGCCTCTGGTGGGCGTGTATCGACCGCCTCCACCTCAGACCTTGTCGGTGTATGCCGTGCACACGGGATCACTGCCGAACACATCGAACGTGGCCGTGAATAGGGCATACTCGGTCTTGGATGCTGCGACGACCGCATCCTTGTAGTCGGCCTCATAGGTGACCCCGTTGTCGAGATCGTCCGGTGAGATGTAGGTGAAAACAGGAACTGAACTAGCGATGACCTTCGACGTCATATTGCTTTTCCCGCCTGTCCCGGATCCGCCAAGGGTGAATCTCCCATAGTTCCAGATGTGATTGCTTCCGCTGGTTGAATAGTAGGCAGTTGCGTTGTTCGTGTGGCCGCTCTTGCTGCAGCTTGCGGGGAGGGACGATCCTTCAGCTCCGTTGCAGATAGCGAGGATCAGTCCGCCCGCGACGAGGGGGGAGCGCCTTGCGGTTCATTTTTCGACCCTTCTCGTGGGCGATGGTATGGGCAGCGTACTTCGCCGGCGCCTGTCACACGCGCGGCGAGTCGCGCCGACTCGGGCCGGCATCGACTCCGGCAATGGCGGCTGACCGGTCCGATACGATCCCGGGTATGGCTGAAACGTCGCAGCAGGCGCTCCTGGAATCCGTTCCGACACAGTTGTTCATCGGGGGAATGTGGCGCGATGCCGAGGGCGGCGCGACGCTGGAGGTGCACGACCCCGCGACCGGGCAGGTGCTGGCGAGCGTCGCCGACGGCGGCGTGACTGACGGGGCCGCAGCTCTGGACGCCGCGGTGGCGGCGCAGTCGGAGTGGGCCAGGACGCCGCCGCGCGAGCGCGGGGAGCTGTTGCGCGCGGCATACGACAAACTCACGGAGCGCAGCGAGGAGTTCGCGCTCCTGATGACCCTCGAGATGGGCAAGCCGCTCGCGGAGGCGCGGGGCGAGGTCGCCTATGCGGCGGAATTCTTCCGGTGGTTCAGTGAGGAGGCCGTGCGGATCCACGGACGCTATGCCGTGGCCCCCAACGGTGCGACGCGGCTGGTGACGATGAAGCAGCCGGTCGGGCCGACGCTGATGATCACGCCGTGGAACTTCCCCTTGGCGATGGGGACCCGCAAGATCGGGCCAGCCATCGCCGCCGGGTGCACGATGGTGGTCAAGCCGGCCCACGAGACGCCGCTGTCGATGCTGGCACTGGCGAAGCTGCTCGCGGACCTCGGCCTCCCGGCGGGGGTCGTCAACGTCGTGACGACATCCCACTCGGGTGCTGTCATGGAACCGTTGATCCGGGACCCGCGGGTGCGCAAGCTGACCTTCACCGGCTCGACCAACGTCGGGCGCCGGTTGGTCGAACAGTCCGCGCAGGGCCTGCTGCGGGTGTCGATGGAGTTGGGCGGCAATGCGCCGTTCATCGTCTTCGAGGACGCCGACATCGACGCGGCGGTCACCGGGGCCATGCTCGCCAAGATGCGCAACATCGGGGAGGCCTGCACGGCGGCGAACCGCTTCTTCGTCCAGGAGTCGGTGGCCGAACGGTTCGCCACGGCGTTCGGTGAGCGGATGGCTGGATTGACCGTGGGCAGGGGGACCGAGGCTGGAGTCGACGTCGGGCCGCTGATCACCTCGAAGGCGCGGGCCGACGTGTTGGAGTTGGTGGAGGACGCCAAGGCCTGCGGAGCCACGGTGCTGACCGGGGGCGCGGCCCTGGATGGCGCGGGCAACTTCCTCCAGCCGACCGTCCTGACCGGCGTCCCGATGACCGCGCGGATGATGCAGGAGGAGATCTTCGGGCCGGTCGCGCCGATCACGACGTTCGCGACCGAGCAGGAGGTCATCGCCAAGGCCAATGATACGGAGTTCGGGTTGGTCGGCTACCTCTTCACCAAGGATCTCTCGCGGGCGCTGCGGGTCGCCGAGGCGCTGGAGTTCGGGATGGTCGGGATCAACCAGGGCATCGTCTCCAACCCGGCCGCGCCGTTCGGTGGGGTCAAGGCCTCGGGCTTCGGTCGTGAGGGTGGGTTCGAGGGGATCGAGGAGTATCTGGAGACGAAGTACGTCGGCATCGCTCTCTGAAGCCGGGTGAGGTCGGAGGTTGGCGGTGAGGTCGTCGGTGCGCACCGACGACCTCACCGCCAACCTCCGACCTCGGGCTCGTCGGGTTCGTCCACAGGGTGCGGGGCGTGTCGACCGGTCGTCGTCCACAGGGGCCGAGGCGGACGGTGGCGGTGGCTGGCGATAAGTGACCACGATGGCGTATGCAGCGATGGCCCGCCCCGCGCGTCCTCCCGCCGGTGCTCCTGGCGAGTGAGCACGGCAAGGATGCGCTGCGGGCCGCTGCCCGGAGAGGGTCAGTCGTGCGCGTGGCGCGCGGTGCGTATGTCGCCCGGCCCGCCGGGGACGCCTGGGAGCGGGAGACCGCGCTCGCGATGGGGAGGATCGCGGCCGCAGGTCATCGGCTGGGGGACCCCGTCTTCAGTCACATCACGGCGGCGATGCTGCACGGATGTTGGAGCGTCCCCGGCGATGGCCTGGTCCACATCGTCTCGTCCACCCGGCCACATAACGGCACGCCCGGGCTGTTGCGGCATCGCGCGGATCCCGGCGACGATGTCGTTCGACTGCCGTCCGGGGTATGGGTGACGAGCCTGCCGCGCACCCTCCTGGACTGCGCAGCCCTCCTGGCGCCGCGCTGGGGGCTGGTCGTCGCGGACAGCGCCATGCGCGCCCTGGCCCGCCCCGACCGCTTCGCTCGCAGCGCCTCCCAGCGGCGCCTCGACGCCGTCGCCGGGGAGATCCGGGAACGTGTGCGGGAGCTGGGCGGGCATCGGTTCGTGGTGCGGCAGCGCGCCGTCGTCGACGCCATGAACGGCTGGTCCGAATCGCCCGGGGAGTCCTCCCTACGATGGGTCGCGCTCGCCGGGGGCGCGCCGCCGCCCGAATGCCAATACGAAGTCGAGGTGGGTGACCGGCTGAACTTCGTGGACCTGGCCTGGGAGCGGGCGGCTCGCGGGGGCGGCGGGCGCCGGCCCGTCATCGGCGAGGAGTATGACGGCCGGGAGAAGTATGCCGCCCCGGGCTCAGCCGATCCGCTCGATCCGCTGATCGAGGAGAAGCGACGCGAGGACGACCTGCGGCGCTTGGGCATCGAGCTTCGCCGCCGCGACGCCCGCGACCTTCGCCGACCGGCCCGGCTGTTCGCCGACCTGCGATCGCGATTCGAGCCCGAGGTGGCCGCGCGGTTCCGGCCGGTCCCGGGGTTGATGCCACTGGATCAGGCCCCAACCGGGGGATTGTCGTCGGGTGAGGTCGGAGGTTGGCGGTGAGGTCGTCGGTGCGCACCGACGACCTCACCGCCAACCGACGACCTCACCGCGGCTCACCGCTGCCTCATCGCGCCACGGGGCGGGAGGCCATGAGCGGGGGCGGGCGGGCGCCATACGCTTGCGCGGTGAAGAAGGCCGACCGGCAACTGATCGCCCTTATCGGCGTCGCCATCTGTCTGGCGCTTCTCTGGTGGGGGTTCGGAGGCGGGTCGGTCGGGCAGGACACGAGCGCTCCGAGGACCACCGCCTCGGCGTTGCCCGGCTCGACCCGAAGCGGGTTGCCGTCGTCGGGGTCCCGAACTGCGCCCGCGTCACCTGGCGGCGAGAGGACGCCGACGTCGGGGCTCCCGACGGTCACCGAGTCGGCGCTGCCGGGGGAGGCACGACATACGCTCGCGCTCATCCGCGCCGGTGGGCCCTATCCCTACTCCGCCGACGACGGCGTCTTCTCGAACCGAGAGGGAATCCTGCCGTCGCATCCGCGCGGCTACTACCGTGAATACACCGTCGTGACACCGGGATCCGATGACCGGGGGGCCCGGAGAATCATCGACGGCGAGGCCGGCGACCGTTATTACACGGACGACCACTACGCCAGTTTCCGGCAGATCGAGGAGGGGCGATGACCCGCACGACGGGCTCCCGGGTGCGCAGGTGGGGCGCCGACGCGCAGATCACCGCGGTCATCCGGCAGGAGGCGGCCGCGGGCCGCTCCGTCCACGTCGTGCCGGCGGGCGATGACAAGGCCGAGACACTCCAGCTGTTCGCCGAGGTGCTGCGCTTCCCGGCCTACTTCGGGCACAACCTCGACGCCCTCGCCGACTCGCTCGGTGACTATGCCGCGCGGCAACGCGACTCGTGGACCCTCGTCTGGGACGGCACCCGGTTCCTCCGGGCCGCGGACCCCGCGACCTTCGACGCGATCGTCGCAGTCCTCGACGATGTCGCCGCCGATCACCCCCAGATGCACGCCGCCATCGTCGAACGCTGACGCACCCTCCACCCGAGTGGTGGCAACAGGCAGAGCGGCCAGGCGTTTCCTCCGCGTGTTGCCACCACTCGCGGGAGAATGACCGGGTGACCGCCCGCACCGTCGCCCTCCTCGGCTCCACCGGCTCCATCGGCACCCAGGCGCTCGACGTCATCGGGCGCAATCCCGAGCGGTTCCGGGTGGTCGCGATCAGCGCCGGCGCCAACCTCGACTTCCTCGCCGAGCAGGCGGTCGCGTTCGACGTTCCCCTGGTCGCCGCAGCACGCGGTGACGCGGACGCGGTGCGCGCCACGCTGGGTGCGTATGCCGCGCGGGCCGGCCATGCGGCATACGAACCGGAGGTGGTGGTCGGGGAGGACGCGAGCGTCCGGGCGGCACAGGTGGGGGCCGACGTCGTCCTCAACGGGATCACCGGGGCGATCGGCCTGCGGCCGACGCTCGCCGCGCTCGCCGCCGGGTCGACCCTCGCCCTGGCCAACAAGGAGTCGCTCATCATCGGCGGCCCGCTGGTCAAGGCCGCCGCCGGCCCCGGGCAGATCGTCCCCGTCGACTCCGAGCACTCGGCCGTGGCGCAGTCATTGCGTGGCGGGCGCGCCGAGGAGGTGCGACGGCTCGTCATCACCGCCAGCGGAGGGCCGTTCCGCGGCCGAAACCGTGACCAGCTGCGCGAGGTCACACCGGCGCAGGCGCTGGCCCACCCGAATTACGCGATGGGACGGGTCATCACGACGAACTCGGCGACCCTCGTCAACAAGGGACTCGAGGTCATCGAGGCGCATCTCCTCTTCGACATCCCGTTCGAGCGCATCGACGTCGTCGTCCACCCGCAGCAGTGGATCCACTCCATGGTCGAGTTCCACGACGGGTCGACGATCGCCCAGATGGGTCCGCCGCGGATGCTCGTCCCCATCGCGCTCGGCCTGTCGTGGCCCGATCGGCTCGCCGACGTCGACGTCCCGTGCGACTGGACCGCGCCGCAGACGTGGGACTTTCACCCGCTCGACGACGAGGCATTCCCGGCGGTGCGGCTCGCCCGGCAGGTCGGGATCGCGGGCGGCACCTTCCCCGCGGTCTACAACGCGGCCAACGAGGTCTGCGTCGACGCCTTCCACGCGGGGGCGATCGGCTTCCTCGACATCGTCGACACGGTGCGGGAGGTCGTGGAGGTCCACACCGGCGGCGACGCGAACTCGGTCGACGGCGTCCTCGCCGCCGACGCGTGGGCGCGCGGGGAGGCGGCGCGGCGGCTACGCCTCGACGAGTAGCCCCGTCACGAGGTGATGCGACCCGTCCTCGGTCGCCGTCTCGTAGTAGACGCGCGGTCCCGCGGACGTCTCGATGATGCTCGCATAGCGCAGCGCCCGGCCGTATGCCGCGGGGGCCGGCCCCGCGGCATACGTCAAGGTCGTGGGGGAGTCGCCGACCGCGACGCCGGTCCGCTCGTGGAAGTTCTCGGCGGCGCTCGCCCGGCCGTCATAGAGAGCGAGCCAGCCGGTGTCGGTGCGGCGGACGTCCGTCACTCGGGCACCGCGGGCGTCCCATTCGCCCGGCCGGGGCTCGAGGGCGGGACCGTGGAAGGTCCAGGCGAGGCCATCGGCACTCGTGGCGTACCACGTGCTCATCCGGTCGGCCTCGTCGTCGCCGTCGTCGAGCGGATGGCGGCAGGCCCACAGATGCCATCCGTCGTCGTCGGTCACGACGACGACGTCTTTCCACGCCTCGGACTCGTCGCCGGGGAGCACGACGGTGCGGGCACCGACGGGGAGGTCGGCGACAGTGTCGGCGTCGAGGGCCTCGACCCACCAGTGCCTCGAGCCGGGGGTCGCGCAGCTGACATAGAGGCGCCAGCCGCCGTCGGGGCGGCGGACCAGGGCGGGGCGCTCGAGGGAGGCGGCCCCGAACTCGGTGCTGGTCAGGGAAGCGACGGTCTCGAAGGCGACCCCGCCGTCGGTGGAGCGGGCGAGAACGTTGGCGAGTCCGCGACCGGACCCCTCAGGGCGACGCACGCGGTAGGCGAGCCAGATGGTGTCGCCCTCGGAGACGGCATACGGCGCGCCGGCCCAGTTGCCCGGTCCGGGTTGCGGCGCGGGAACCACGACGGTCGCCGGTGCGTCGGACAGGCGTCGAAGCAGGACGGAGGCCGTGAGCGAGCGCATGGATGCCGAGCATAGAGGGGGTTGTCGGAGGGCTCGGTTAGCCTGAAGACGGCCGGGCCGGTTCAGGTGAGAGTCGCGGGAGTGAATCGCTCCGACCGGACGTTGATGTGAATTGGTGCCTGTGGGGCGCCTCGGATCCAGCCGTGAAGGACGGACATGCTGTATCTCCTGGGGGTGCTGAGCGTCGTCCTCGGCGTCGGCCTGTCCATCGCGCTGCACGAGATCGGGCACCTGGTGCCGGCGAAACGGTTCGGTGTCCGCGTGCCGCAATACATGGTCGGTTTCGGGCCGACACTGTGGTCGATGAAGCGCGGTGAGACCGAATACGGCGTCAAGGCCATCCCGCTCGGTGGTTATGTGCGCATGATCGGGATGTATCCCCCGAAGCCCGGCCAGGATCCCGGCACCGTGCGGACGTCGAGCACGGGACGGTTCAGCCAGCTGCGTGACGAGGCCCGCAATCAGAGCCTGTCGGAGCTGCAGCCGGGCGACGAGAAGCGCGTGTTCTATAACCTGTCGGTGCCCCGCAAGGTCGTCATCATGCTCGGGGGGCCGACCATGAACCTCCTCATCGCCGCGCTCGTGTTCACCGGACTGTTCACCCTCCACGGCATCAACCAGACGAGCCCTGTGTTGTCCTCGGTCTCCCGATGCGTCGATGTCCGAGAGGCGGGGAAGTCCGGCACCACGAGCTGCGCGGCCGACATGCCGCTGGCACCGGCCAATGAGGCGGGCCTCAGACCGGGGGATCGGGTCGTCTCGATCAACGGCACCCACCTGAGGACGTGGGACGACGCCCGGTCCCTGATCCGCGCCAACGCCGGGAAGCCGATCATGCTCGTCGTCGATCGTGGCGGTCAGACGCTGACACTCACCGCGACGCCCATGGCGGTCAAGCTGCCGATCTATGACAGATATGGGCAGGAGCAGACCGACGGCGACGGCAACGTCCTGACCGAGCAGGCGGGCTTCCTCGGTGCCGCCGGGACGCCGCAGGTCGTGAGGCAGCCGATCTCGGCGGTGCCAGGCCTGATCGGCGAGCAACTCACACAGACGGCCGGCGTGATCCTCGCGATCCCCCAGAAGATGGTCGGGGTGGCCAAGGCGGCGTTCAGCGACAGACCCCGCGACGTCAACGGACCGATCTCCGTCGTCGGGGTCGGGCGGGTCGCCGGCGAGGTGACCTCCACGGCCGCGATCGCCAACGCTTCGGACAAGGCGCTGATCCTTGTCAGCATGCTCGGCTCACTCAACCTCGCGCTGTTCGTCTTCAACCTGGTGCCATTGCTGCCGTTGGACGGCGGACACGTGGCCGGAGCGCTCTGGGAGGGTGTCAAGCGGCGCGGCGCCACACTCCTCGGGCGTCCCGACCCCGGACCGGTCGACGTGACCAAGGCGTTGCCCTTGGCGTATGCCGTGGCTTCCCTTCTCATCGTCATGTCGGCACTGCTGATGTATGCCGACATCGTCAACCCGATCCGCCTGCCCAACTGACGGACACCCTCGATCGCTCCATCCTGGGAGACAACGCGTGAAGACGCTGCTCAATCTCATCTGGCTCGTGTGCGCGGGCTTCTGGCTCGCTGTCGGCTATGTCGGCGCCGGGCTGATCATGTGCCTGCTCATCGTGACGATCCCGTTCGGGATCGCAAGCTTCCGGATGGCGCTGTTCGCCCTCTGGCCCTTCGGCAATGTCATCGTGGCCAAGCCGACCGCCGGCGCGGGCTCCGCCCTGATGAATCTCCTCTGGTTCCTCCTGTGCGGCTGGTGGTTGGCGATCGGGCACCTGGTCACCGCGATCGCCTGCGCGGTCACGATCATCGGCATCCCGCTCGCGTTGGGCAACCTCAAGATGATTCCCGTGTCGTGCGTCCCCTTCGGCAAGGACATCGTGCCCCTGGCCGCACTGCGGCCCGACATGCGCGTCCTCTATCGCGTTTGATCCGCGTCCGTCAGGCGCGTCCCCGTCGCCGCTGCCCAACCTCAACGCGGTCGAGCACCTGATCGCGGATCTCGAGGCGCTGGGCGAGTTCGGTGTGAAGGCCGTCTTTGACTCCCTCCGGCTCGCTGATCGCCTTCTCGGGGCCAGCCACGACATCGGCGACGCGGGCCAGCGCCTCATCCGTCCGCCTCTGGAGGCGATGGCCGAGGATCTGGTCGACCCAGATCGTGAGCGAGGACAGCTCCCCGCTCGCCGGGCCGAGCGGAATGGCGACATCGAGCCACTGCGTGGTCTGGGCGCGGAATCGCTGCAGCCACCGTCCGGCCTCGCCGAGCAGGTCGGTCGTGTAATCGAGCTGGTGACGGGTCTCGAAGAGCTCGAGCAAACCAACGGCGGGCCCCCAGAACTGCGCGGACCGCAGGAGCGTGTCGGCCTCGTCGAGCACGTCGAGCGCGGCGTACCCGCCGACGAGCGCCTCATCGAGCCGGGCGAGTTCGCGTCGAGTCTGGGCGATCTCCCCGTTCGCGTTCCGCAGGTCGCTCGCGTGCGGACCGACGGCGTCGGCGGCATACGCCCGGACGGCCATGTCGAACGGCGTCTCGGTGTCGCCGAGCGAGTCCAACTCCAATCGCACCCGGTGCAACTGCGCCTCGGTGGCCGCCAGTGTGGCACGCGCTCTGGTGGCGACATCGGCGGCGACGTCGCGTTCGCCGCGCTCCGTCCACAGGGCGACCTCGTGCCGGTCTTTCGCTGCGGCGCCGATGAGGGGGAGCCGTCGCTTCTCGAGGGAGTCGACATCAGACTGCTCCGTTGTGTATGCCGCGTCCGCCTCCTGGAGCGACTGCTCCGCGGCCGCGACGAGTCCTTCGAGCACCATCGCCTCGGCGGTCAGCTCTGCCGCCCGGGTGCGTCGATCGCTGGTCGCACGCACCGATGCCCACGACCGGTCGCCCAAAGGTGGGCCGACGGGAGAGGTGCGGGACGGCATACGGACAAGAGTGCCGCACGCATCCGCTCACCCGTCGCATGCGCCTCGCGGGTCGCGCACCCCCGGGGGCCGTAGTCCTCTGCGACGGGTCAGGATTGCGCGCTCGCGCCGCGGAGCTGTGGACGAGTTGATCTCTCGACGCCTCTTATGTGACCTCTCGACGCCTCTTATGTGACCTCTCGACGCCTCTTATGTGACCTCTCGACGGGGGCGGGTCTGAGGGGGAGGCCGCGTCCAGCCTGCACCCGGGACGGTGAGGGATAATCCTCCCTCGTGACTGTTTCGCTCGGACTGCCCGCATTGCCCCCGCCCGTGCTCGCGCCGCGGCGGCCGACGCGCAAGATCAAGGTCGGCAAGGTCGAGGTCGGCGGGGACGCCCCGATCTCGGTGCAGTCGATGACCACGACGCTGACCAGCGATGTCAACGCGACCCTCCAGCAGATCGCCGAACTCACGGCCGCGGGGTGCGACATCGTCCGCGTCGCCTGCCCGAGTCAGGACGATGCCGACGCCCTGCCCGCGATCGCCCGGAAGTCCCAGATCCCGGTCATCGCCGACATCCACTTCCAGCCGAAGTACGTCTTCGCGGCGATCGACGCGGGCTGCGCCGCGGTCCGGGTCAACCCCGGCAATATCCGCCAGTTCGACGACCAGGTCGCCGAGATCGCCCGGCGCGCCAAGGAGAGCGGCACGAGCATCCGCATCGGCGTCAACGCGGGGTCGCTCGATAAGCGGCTGCTCGCCAGATTCGGCAAGGCGACCCCCGAGGCCCTCGTCGAGTCGGCGGTCTGGGAGGCGAGTCTCTTCGAGGAGCACGACTTCCACGACTTCAAGATCTCGGTCAAGCACAACGACCCGGTCGTGATGGTCCGAGCCTATGAGTTGCTCTCCGAGCGCGGCGACTGGCCCCTCCATCTCGGCGTCACCGAGGCCGGGCCCGCCTTCCAGGGGACGATCAAGTCGGCGACCGCCTTCGGCGCCCTCCTCTCCAAGGGCATCGGCGACACCATCCGGGTCTCCCTCTCCGCCCCGCCGGTCGAGGAGGTCAAGGTCGGCATCCAGATCCTCCAGTCGCTCAACCTGCGCCCGCGCAAGCTCGAGATCGTCTCGTGCCCGAGCTGCGGGCGTGCCCAGGTCGACGTCTACACGCTGGCCGAGGAGGTCACCGCAGGCCTCGAGGGCATGACCGTCCCGCTGCGCGTCGCCGTCATGGGCTGTGTCGTCAACGGCCCGGGCGAGGCCCGCGAGGCCGACCTCGGTGTCGCGTCCGGCAACGGCAAAGGCCAGATCTTCGTCAAGGGTGAGGTCATCAAGACCGTCCCCGAGTCCCAGATCGTCGAGACCCTGATCGAGGAGGCGTTGCGCCTCGCGGAGGAGATGGGCGAGCCGGTGGACGGCGAGGCCGCGCCGACCGTGTCTGTCGCCCCCTGATGGCGGGCGCGGGCGGGCGATCAGGCCACGCGCCGACACCGACCCGCAACGCGTGACATAACCCGCGGGAGGGGGCAGGCTGGGACGCGTGCTGCGAACTCGGACGCCGACCCGCCTGCTCGGGGCCAGCGATCGGGACGCCGCCCTCGAGATCTGTGCACGTCATCCGGCCGACAATGTGTTCGTCGCCGCGCGCATCCTCGAGGGGTTCTCCTATGGCGCGGGCACCCTGGTCGGCTTCGAGGAGGACGGCGATCTGGCCTCCCTGTGCTGGAGCAACGCCAATATCGTCCCCGTCGAGACGACCCCCGCCGCTCGACGGGCCATCGCCGACAAGGCCCGCCGATGGATGCGCGGAGGCCGGGCCGCGTCCCTGCTCGGTCCCGCCGACCAGGTGCTCGACCTGTGGAACCGCCTCGAGCCCAGCTGGGGCGCGGCCCGGGCGATCCGACGCAACCAACCGCATCTGGTGACCTCGACCGCGCCGTCTCGACTCGGCATACGGCTCGATGAGCGCGTGCGACGCGCGCGTCCCGACGAAGTCGACCTCGTCCTGCCAGCCGCGGCGCATATGTTCACCGCTGAGATCGGGTATCCGCCCTTCCGGGGATCCTCTCGTGGCTACCGCGGCCTGCTGTCCAATCTCATCGAACGCGGCCACACCTATGTCGTCATCGAGCGTGGCGCCGTGATCTTCAAGGCGGACGTCGGCTCGGTCGGGCTCGGGTGCGCGCAGATCCAAGGGGTCTGGCTCGCCCCGCACCTGCGCGGGGAGGGCATCGGCACTGGCGCGATGGCGGCCGCGCTCGAACACATCCTCCGCGACATCGCACCGACAGCGACGCTCTATGTCAACGACTACAACACGGTCGCCCGGGCGATGTACGAGCGGATCGGCATGCAGCAGATCGGCACCTTCGCCACCGTCCTGCTCTGACGGATCACCATGCGGCACATCGTCATCGGGGGCGGCATCCTCGGGCTGGCGGTCGCCCGCGAACTCACCGAGACCCGACCGGCCGACACGGTCGTCGTCGTCGAGAAGGAGACCAGCTGGGCGGCGCACCAGACCGGCCGCAACAGCGGCGTCATCCACTCCGGCCTCTATTATCCGCCGGGGTCGGCAAAGGCGCTGATGTGCCGCGACGGGGCGGCGCGCATGGTCGCCTTCGCCCGCGATGAGGGCATTCCGTATGCCGTGCGCGGCAAGCTCGTCGTCGCCACCTCGGCCGACGAGCTTCCCAGATTGCGCGCGCTCGCCGAGCGCGGGCGGGCGAACGGCCTCGCGGTCCGGGAAGTGCTGGCCGGCGAGGCGCGGGAGTTCGAACCGCACGTCAATGCCGTTGCGGCACTGCATATTCCCGAGACCGGCATCATCGACTACGCCGCCGTATGCCGTGTGCTCGCCACCCGCTTGACGCTCAGCGGTGTGACCCTGCGACTGGGGGCGCACGTCGTCGGGGCGGTGGCGCGGGGGGCGGGAATCGGCATACGCCTCGCGAGCGGGGAGGAGATCGGCGGCGACCGGGTCGTGGTGTGTGCGGGTCTGCAGAGCGATCTCGTCGCCCGGGCACTCGGGCATCGGCCGTCCGTGCGGATCGTGCCGTTCCGGGGGGAGTACTTCGCGCTGCGCGAGGAGGCCCGCCCGCTCGTGCGCGGGCTCATCTATCCCGTCCCCGATCCGGCCCTTCCGTTCCTCGGTGTGCATCTGACGCGGGGGATCGACGGCGGCGTTCACGCCGGTCCGAACGCCGTTCTCGCGCTCGCGCGGGAGGGCTATCGCTGGTCGGCGATCGCGCCCCGGGACCTCGCCACGACGCTCGCGTATGCCGGGACCTGGCGACTAGCCCGCAGGTATTGGCGCGCCGGCGGAACGGAATTCGCGCGGTCCTTGTCGCGCCGGCGGTTCGGGGACAGCCTGCGGCGGCTCCTTCCGGCGATCCGCGACGAGGACCTGCTGCCCTCCGCGGCGGGTGTCCGGGCGCAGGCATTGCGCCGCGACGGGGCCTTGGTGGACGATTTCCTCATCGAACGCGCTGGGCCCTGCGTCTTCGTGCTCAACGCCCCCTCGCCCGCCGCCACCGCTGCGTTCGCGATCGCCCGGCACGTCGTGGCGGTGCTCGGGCCGCAGTGATTGGTCCGTGGCTGATGTGGCAGGAAAGGCGAAGTGCGCCGCGCCGGGCGGTTCGCGGGTGCGGCGTCGCGGCCGGTATCATGGTGAGCTTCGCCGCTGCCCTTCGCGCGGCACTCGATTGAAGGACCCCCATGCAACCCCCCACAGGCCGGCGCGCGCCCGGGACGAAGAAGGCCCGCTGGACCTCCGCACAGAAGTCCGCGGCGCGCAAGGCCGAAGCCGCGATCGACCGGGACAAAGGCAAGCCCAAGCGGAACCGCGAGCGGGACGCCGGCGAGGCGGCGCAGTCGCGCCCCAAGAGGGCCCGCTGGATCGACGGGCGCCCCGCGCGGCCGGAGTCCGCGGACCGCGGCAAGCCGCGTCGCGCTCGGGAGTTCGACGAGGGTGAGCGCTCGACGTATGCCGACCGCTCCCCGCGTGCCGACGCGGGCCGCAGCCGCGGATCTGACCGGCCCAGGCCTGAGGGTCGCGCCGACGACCGTCGCGGTGACGATCGGCGTGGGTTCGATCGCGGCGGTGAGGATCGGCGCGGATACGAGCGGCGTGGTGCGGACCGGAGTGGGTTCGATCGCGGCGGTGAGGATCGGCGCGGATACGAGCGGCGTGGTGCGGACCGGAGTGGGTTCGATCGCGGTGGTGAGGATCGGCCCGGGTTCGAGCGGCGTGGTGCCGGCCGGCCCGGGTTCGACCGCGGTGGTGAGGATCGGCGTGGGTTCGATCGCGGCGGTGAGGATCGGCGCGGATACGAGCGGCGAGGTGCGGACCGTCGTGGGTTCGACCGTCGCGGTGCCGACCGGCGTGAGTTCGACCGGCGTGACGACCGCCGCCCGTCCTGGGCTGACCGCGAGCAGCCGCTGCGGCGCGCCACCCGCTCGGGCACGGACGGAGCAGGCCGGACTCGACCCGAGCGTGTGGGGGCCACCCGATTCCGCGACGACTCGCCAGATCGCCGGACGGGATCACGGGAGCCGTGGCGCACCGAACGGGACGTTCGCGCGCGGGGTGAGCGAACGGCATACGACCGGGAGGTGAAACGTCCCCGTCAGACGGAGGGGCGCGCCATACGGGAATCCCGTGAGGGTCTCGACGCGACCGGGGAGACGACCTGGCGCCGCCCCGATGCCCCGCGAACCGAGACCGCCCGCCCACCGGCCGACGGCCCGTCGTTCGCCGATCTCGGCCTGCCCGAGGCGATCACCAAGACCCTGGCACAGAAGGGGATTCACCACCCGTTCCCGATCCAGCAGGCGACCATTCCCGATGCGCTCGCCGGTCGGGACGTGCTCGGCCGGGGCCGCACGGGCTCCGGCAAGACCCTCGGATTCGGCCTGCCGATGCTCGCCCGCCTGAGCGGCGGTTCCGCGCGCCCCGACCGTCCGCGCGCGCTCGTTCTGGTCCCCACGCGCGAGCTCGCCCTCCAGGTCGCCGATGCCCTCGAGCCCGTCAGCCGCGCCCTCGGCCTGCGCCAGAAGGTCGTCGCCGGCGGTATGCCGTATCCACCCCAGCTCACCGCCCTCGAGCGTGGCCTCGACGTCGTCGTCGCCACCCCGGGCCGCCTCCAGGACCTCATCGACCGCGGCGCCGCGGTTCTCGACGAGGTCGAGATCGTCGTCCTCGACGAGGCGGATCACATGGCCGATCTGGGCTTTCTCCCCGAGGTGACGGCGATCATGGATCTCGTCCCGCCCGGGGGACAGCGACTGCTCTTCTCCGCCACCCTCGACAGAGGCATCGACGAACTCGCGGAGCGTTATCTCACGGACCCGGTCACCCATTCGACCGACGAGGCGACAGCGGCGGTCTCGACGATGGAGCACACCGTCCTCGTCATCGAGCCGTCGATGAAGAAGACCCTGACGGCGCGCATCTCCGGCCGGCCGGGCAAGACCCTCGTGTTCGTGCGGACTCAACTCGGCGCGGACCGGGTCGCCCAACAGCTGCGCGAGTCCGGCATCCTCGCCGGCGCTCTGCACGGCGGTCTCACCCAGGCGGTGCGCAGCCGGGTCCTCGACGCGTTCAAAGACGGCCGCCTCGATGTCCTCGTCGCCACCGATGTCGCCGCGCGCGGCATCCACGTCGATGACATCACGCTCGTGGTCCAGGTCGACCCCCCGGCCGACCACAAGACCTATGTCCACCGGGCCGGGCGCACCGCGCGGGCCGGCTCCGGCGGCTCGGTCATCACCCTTGCCCTTCCGCACCAGCGTCGAGCGATGGAGCGGATCATCGACGAGGTCGCCCTGTCCATCCGCCCCCAACGCGTCGACGCGGCGGGGGAGCGGTCTGCGGGTCCCGAGCCGTCCGGTATGCCGATCCCCGACGAGGTCTGGCAGGGAATCGTCGCGCCGCGCCCGAGCCGGGCGATCCGGGGTCCGCGCCGGACGTTCCGGCCACGATCCGATTCCGGATCGCGGCCGCGCCGGCGATTCTGAGTCCGTCCGATTGCTTTCCCGCGCCGAGCGCAGGAGACAGCCGGGACGCAGGCGGCCTTTCGACGGGTCAGGCGGGGTCCTGGGCGACCCACCGCATCGGGTCGCCCCACCCGAGGCGCCCCTCACCGGCGCTGTCGAGCGCGAGCGCGACCAGCGTGCGCCGATGAGCGGCGAAGGTGAGGACGTGGGCGATCATCCCGCCATATGTGAAGACCTCTGCGGGCTCGCACAACGCGTCGACGAAGGTGTCGTCGAGTCGTTGACCGTCGACGACCTCGCGGACCGCACTGAGGAATGCCGGACCCTCCTCGGCGAGCCGCCGCCGCAGCGAGGTCACCGATTCGTGCTCCTCGACCGACCAGTCGTATGCGCGGTTCGCCAGGGCGGCGTTCCACATCCCCATCTGACCGACGAGCCGCGACAGGAGCGACCGGATCGTCTGGCGTTCCTCATCGACCGAGAGGTCGATGACCCGGTCGAGAGTCGCGTCGTCCAGGCGGGCGGCGACCTCGATCATCTCGCCGGTGAGCCAGATGTGGTGTTCGACCATGCGCGTGAGCAGATCCATGGCGGTGACCTTTCGTGACGTCGGCAGCCGGAGGCTGCCCGGTGGGTGGAAGTGCACCTCACTGGGCGCGTCGATCCGGATCGCGCGCGGCGCTCGCCGCCAGCGGGCGGGCGTCTGCCCGAAGGCTCGGCGGAAAGCGCGGGTGAACGCCTCGTGCGAGGCATACCCGGCTTCCGTCGCGACGTCGAGCACGGTGTGGTCCGTCGAGATCAGGCGGTAGGCCGCCCGCTCCAGCAGGATGCGCCGGCGCAGCGTCTGCGGCGGCTCGCCGGCCACCGAGGTGACGATCCGGTCCAGGTGATAGCGCGAGAGGTGCAGACGCTGCGCGAACGTCGTGCCGTCGAGGTCGCTGTCGAGGCCCTCGGCGAGGACCGCGACGAAGGCGGCGAAGGTGTCGGTTCGGTGCGTCATACGTCCAGCTTGGGGGGCGAGGAGAGGCGGGACTTGATCGGCGTTGCGCACTTCGCGTGGTGTTCCGCAGGATGCACCCCGGCGGTGGCTGTCGGTGGACTTCGCTAGTCTGACATGCGTCCGACCCGGTTGTGAGCAGAGGAGCTTGCCGTGTTGCTGTCCGAGAAGTCCGCGGCCGTCGTCGCCGCAACGGCCGGAGTGGTCTCAGCCAATGCGGAGAACATCACGCGCGCGTTCTATCCGCACATGTTCGCCGCCCATCCGGAGCTCATGCGGGTGTTCAACAAGGCCAACCAGGCGATCGGGGAGCAGCCCAAGGCGCTCGCCGCCTCCGTCGTTGCCTATGCCGTGCAGCTCATCGACCCCGACTCGCCCGACTTCACGCCCGTCATGCAGCGGATCGCCCACAAACACGTGTCGTTGGGCATCAAAGCGACCGAATACACGATCGTCGGCCAGAACCTCATGTGGGCCATCGGTGAGGTGCTCGGCGATGCGGTCACGCCCGAGATCGCGGCGGCGTGGGACGAGGTCTATTGGCTGTTCGCCCTCCAACTGGTCGCCGAGGAGGCCAAGCTCTATGCCATCGGCGGCACCGATCCGGAGCACCCGTGGCGTCGCTACCGCGTGACGGACCGGGTCGACGAGACGGCCGAGACGTTCTCACTCGAGATCACGCCCGTCGAGGGGACGCTGCCGCCCCACCGGACCGGTCAGTATGTCGCGATCGCTGTGGACCTGCCTGGCGGCGAGCGCCAGCCGCGTCAGTACACCATCTCCGGCGTCCCTGGCGGCCAGTCATTCCGGGTGACCATCAAGCGCGTGCGGGGTGTCGACGGGGCGCCCGACGGTCAGGTCTCGAACTGGCTCGGCGACAATGCCCAGATCGGCACGGAGCTCGAGGTCTCCCAGCCGTGCGGCGACGTCATCCTCGACGAAGGGGACCACCCGCTCGTCCTCGTCTCCGCGGGCATCGGCATCACCCCGATGGCGGCGATCCTCGAGGACCTCGCGCGCCACCAGCCCAAGCGCATGGTCCGGGTCTTTCACGCCGACCGCTCCCACGCCAACCACTCGCTCTATCAGCGGATGCTCGGCTTCGCCCTGACGATGAAGGACACGCAGGGGCAGTTCTGGTATGAGGAGGGCGCTGACAAGGCACCGACTCGCAAGGCCGCGATCAAAGGCCTGATGGACCTCTCGGGCCAGGAGATTCCCGCCGACGCCCAGATCTTCATGTGCGGGCCGTTGCCGTTCATGCTCGCCGCCCGCAAGGCGTTGCTGGCCAAGGGCATCCCCGACGAGCGGATCGGCTACGAAGTGTTCGGGCCCGACCTCTGGGCGCGCCACCCCACCGACTGACGGGTCACCTCGGGCGGGGTGTCCCGCGAAGGGGAGGGCTCGGCATACGGCCTGGAATATCCTTGACGAGCCCACCCACCTCGAGGAGACCGCCCGTGGCCATGCGCATGTCGACCCTGTTCCTGCGAACCCTTCGCGAGAACCCGGCGGACGCGGAGGTCCCGAGCCACCAGCTTCTCGTGCGCGCGGGCTACATCCGCCGGGTCTCGCCCGGGATCTACACCTGGCTGCCGCTCGGCCTGCGCGTGCTCAAGCGGGTCGAGCAGATCGTGCGCGAGGAGATGGACGCGATCGGCTCCCAGGAACTCCTCTTCCCGGCGCTGCTCCCGCGCGAGCCCTATGAGGCGTCCGGTCGCTGGACCGAATACGGCGACACCATCTTCCGGCTCAAGGACCGCAAGGGCGGGGACTACCTCCTCGGACCCACGCACGAAGAGTTGTTCACTCTCGCCGTCAAGGACATGTTCAACTCCTACAAGGACCTGCCCGTCAGCCTTTATCAGATCCAGATCAAGTATCGCGACGAGGCGCGTCCCCGCGCGGGGATCCTGCGTGGGCGCGAGTTCGTCATGAAGGACTCCTACTCCTTCGACATCGACGAGGCGGGCCTCGACAAGAGCTATCAGCTGCACCGGGACGCCTATGTGCGCATCTTCGACCGCCTCGGCTTCCACTACGTCATCGTCCAGGCCATGGCCGGCGCCATGGGCGGGTCGAAGTCGGAGGAGTTCCTCGCGACCGCCGAGAACGGCGAGGACACCTATGTCCGCTGCGGCAACTGCGGCTACGCCGCCAATGTCGAGGCCGTCCAGGTGCCCGCCCCCGACCCGGTGCCGTATGCCGAGGCGCCCCCCGCGCACGACGAGTCCACTCCCGAGAGCCCCACCATCGCGGCCCTGGTCGCGCGGCTCAACGAGCTCTATCCCGGGACGGCGCCGCACGGAGGGGAGTGGGCGGCCACCGACACCCTCAAGACTTATCTCGTCATGCTCGTTCACCCCGACGGAACCCGTGAGCCGCTGGCGATGGGGATTCCGGGGGACCGGGAGGTCGACGACAAGCGGCTCGCCGCGCAGGTCGAGCCCGCGCGGGTCGAGGCGTTCGAGGAGAAGGACTTCGCGCCCTATCCCGCGCTGGTCAAGGGCTATATGGGACCGACGGTGCTGGGCGCCGAATCGGCGACCGGGATCCGGTTCCTCGTCGATCCGCGGGTCGTCGACGGGACCCGGTGGGTCGCCGGTGGCAATGCCCCCGGCATCCACGCGGTCGACCTCGTCGCGGGGCGCGACTTCACGCCCGACGGCGTCATCGAGGCGGCCGAGGTGCGTCCGGGCGACGCGTGCCCGTCGTGTGGCCAAGGTCTCGAGGCGGCACGTGGGATCGAGATGGGCCACATCTTCCAGCTCGGCCGCAAGTACGCCGAAGCGCTCGACCTGAAGGTGCTCGACGAGAACGGCAAGCTGCGGACCGTGACCATGGGCAGCTATGGCGTCGGTGTCTCCCGCGCGGTCGCCTGCGTCGCCGAGGGCAACAACGACGAACTCGGCCTGATCTGGCCGCGACACATCAGCCCCGCGGATGTCCATATCGTCGCGACCGGCAAGGACCCGGCGGTCTTCGCGTTCGCCGAGCAGCTGACCCGTGAGCTCGAGGCCGAGGGGGCCAGCGTGCTCTATGACGACCGCAAACAAGCCAGCCCGGGCGTGAAGTTCAAGGACGCGGAGTTGATCGGCATACCGACGATCGTCGTTGTGGGGCGTGGCCTCTCGGACGGAACCATCGAGATCAAGGATCGTCGTTCCGGTGAGCGCCGCGAGGTCGCCGTCGGTGATGCGGTCGCGCAGGTTCTGGCCGAGATCTCCGCCCCCTGACCTCCTCCCGGCCACTCGACGGGGGGATCTCCTAAGGTTGCCCGGTGACGAGTGGGCCGATCGACGCGGTGATCTTCGACTGGGGCGGGACGCTGACGCCCTGGCACGAGGTCGACATCGGGGAGCAGTGGAGGGTCTACGCGCGGGAGGTGCACGGCATACCGATCGACTCGCCCGAGGTTCCCGCCGCCGATCTCGCCGCGGCCCACGATCTCGCCGACCGTATTCTCGCCGCGGAGGACGCGGCCTGGCGGAGGGGTCGGGCCGACCAAGCCAGCGCACGCATCGACGACATCCTCACCGACGCCGGTCTCGATCCGGACCACGACCGCGCACTCCTGGCCCTGGCGGCGTACCGCCGATTCTGGGAGCCGCACACCCACACCGACCCGCACGTTCGACCCCTCTGGGAGGGGCTGCGGGACAGAGGGATTCGCATCGGGGTGCTGTCCAACACGATATGGACGCGTGACTATCATCGCGGGATCTTCGCCCGTGACGGCGTCCTCGACCTCATCGACGGCGACGTCTATTCGTCGGAACTCCACGTCGTCAAGCCACATCGAGCGGCGTTCGAGGCGGCGCTCGCGGCGGTCGGCGCGCGGGCGAAACACTCGGTCTATGTCGGGGACCGGCTCTTCGAGGACGTCCACGGACCCCAGGCCCTCGGGATGCGCGCGATCTGGATCCCCCATTCGGATCTTCCCGCCGACCAGGTGGTCCCGGTGGACGTGACCCCTGACGCGACCATCCACGACCTCCTCGAGATCCTCGACCTCGTCGACCGTTGGCGCCGGGCCCGTGCCCACTGACGGCTGGCTCGGCCTCGCCGCCTTCGTCGCCGGTTGGGTGGACGCGGTCGTCGGCGGGGGCGGGCTCATCCAACTTCCTGCGCTCCTCCTCGGTGTCCCCGGCGCCCAGCCCGCCCAGATCCTCGCGACCAACAAAGCGGCGTCCATCGCCGGGACCACCTCCAGCGCCCTGACCTATCACCGGCGCGTCCGCCCCGACCTGTGGACCGCCCTTCCCATGGCCGCGGTTGCCTTCGCAGGGGCCGCCGGGGGTGCGGTCGTCGGCGTCCACATCCCGAAGTCGGCATTCAACCCGATCGTCCTCGTCATGCTCGTCGTCGTCGGGACCTACACGCTGCTCAAGCCCGATCTCGGGACGGTGACGCAATTGCGGCACGAGGGCACGCGGCATACGGCACTCGCGGCAGCGACCGGACTCGTCATCGGGGCGTATGACGGCGCGCTCGGCCCCGGCACCGGATCCTTCCTCGTGTTCGCACTCGTCGGGTTGCTCGGCTACGCCTTCCTCGAGGCGTCCGCCAAAGCCAAGATCGTCAACGTTGCGACCAACCTCGGCGCGCTCGCGGTGTTCGCGCCGGGTGGACACGTCCTGTGGCGGCTCGCCGCCGTCATGGCCGTCGCCAACATGGCCGGTGGGTATGCCGGGGCCCGCACCGCGGTCGCCCTCGGCTCCCGTTTCGTCCGGGGAGTCTTCCTCAGCGTCGTCGCCGGGTTCATCATCCGACTCGGGTGGGGCCTCCTCTGACCGACCGCGAGGCGGGCGGAACTCCTGGCCCACCCACGGGAGCCCCACAGCATGCCCACAGGTTCGCTGGCGAACCTTCTCACCGTGAGCATCTCCCTGGCCCCGGCGCCCCTGTCGGGCACCGTCGAATCCGGCGGCCGCGCGCCCGCGGCGCAGCCCGCGCTGCCGACCCCCCTGCGCCGCGTACCCCAATGGTGGCGTGACTTCTCCGGCGCCGCCCTCTGGGGCCTGTTGCTGTTCGTCACCGCGCTGTGGGTGGCCGGCGGCGGGCTCGACGCGGTCGGCACGATCGGCGGTTTTCTGACGACGTTCGGGCGTCTGACCGGGCTCGTCTCCGCGGCGCTGCTGCTCGTCCAGGTGTTCCTCATGGCGAGGATCCCCCTCGTCGAGCAGGCGTGGGGTCAGGACAAGCTCGTGCGTACCCATCGCCTGATCGGGTTCACGTCGTTCACCCTCATGCTCGCCCACATCGTGCTCATCACGCTCGGGTATGCCGCGACCACTCCCCTCGGCCTGTGGGGCACGATCGTCGACTTCACCGTCAACTACCCCGGCATGCTTCTCGCGATCGCCGGCACGGCCGCCCTCTGCATGGTCGTCGTCACCTCGGTGAAGCGGGCCCGGGCCAGACTGCGCTACGAGTCCTGGCACCTCATCCACCTCTACGCCTACCTCGGTGCCGGACTCGCTCTGCCACACCAGCTCTGGACCGGCGCGGACTTTCTCCGCTCGACCGCCTCGACGGTGTTCTGGTGGAGTCTGTATGGCGCGGCGCTCTCCGCCGTCCTCGTCTATCGGATCGCCCTGCCGCTCATCTTCAGTCGCCACACGCGTCTGCGGGTCGTCGATGTCCGCGCCGACGCCCCCGACGTCACGACGGTCACCGTCCGGGGCCGCGGGATCAACGAACTCGGTGCCCAGGCCGGCCAGTTCTTCAACTGGCGCTTCCTCGACGGCCCCGGCTGGACGCGCGCCAACCCCTACTCTCTGTCCGCGGCGCCGACCGATGACACCCTCCGGATCACGGTCAAGCACCTCGGCGACGGTAGCACCCGCCTCGCGCACCTGCCGGTCGGCACCACGGTCCTCATCGAGGGACCGTATGGTCGCATGCACCCCGGCGTGCGCACCCGGCCCAAGGTCCTCCTCATGGGTGCCGGCATCGGGATCACCCCGATGCGCGCCCTTCTCGAGGCGCTTCCGCAGGGCGCCGGCGACGTGACCGTCCTCCACCGGATCGGCACCCGCGCCGACCTCGTCCTCGGCGACGAGATCGACCGGCTCGCCGCCGAGCGCGGCGCCCGCTATGTGGTGGTGGAAGGGCACCGCGTCCCGGGCCGCGACACCTGGCTTCCCGCGCAGGCCGCCCACCTCAGTGACGTCGAGGGCCTCCTCCACATCGTTCCCGACGCCGCCGACCGCGAGGTCTACATCTGCGGCGCGCCGGCCTGGATGGACGCCGCCGAAGTCGCCGCCAAGGCCGCCGGCGTGCCGTCCACCGCCATCCACCTCGAGCACTTCGCCTACTAGGACATCGACAATGCGCCGAATCACCATCTGGCTGATGAGCACCCTTTCCGCGCTGGTGCTGCTGTTCAGCTACCCGACCTCGACCAACGCCAAGACGAAGGCCGCAGTCCAGACGCTCGACCAGGAGTCGTCGTCCTCGGGGTCGACCGCGTCCTCGACCGGAGAGTCCACGGACGCCGGCTCGTCCGGCGACTCGACCACGTCCGCCGGGCCGGGGTCGGCGGACGACTCGACGGCCAGCGGCGACTCGCCGACGCAGGACAGCACGACCCAGGACAGCACCCCGAGCGACACCGCGACGACCGGTTCGGGCAGCAGCGGGACCGGCGGCACGTTCACGGGCGACTCGGTCATGACCCGCTGGGGACTGGTCCAGGTCGCCATCACCGTCAAGGACGGCAGGATCACCAAGTCCGAGGTCGTCCAGGTCCCGTGGGACAACCCGCGTGACCAGCAGATCAACTCGTATGCCGTGCCCATCCTCAACCAGGAGGTCGTCACCGCTCAGTCCTCCCAGATCGACATGGTCTCGGGTGCGACGGTGACCTCCGACGGCTACATCTCCTCGCTCCAGTCCGCCATCGACCAGGCCCACCTCTCATGAACGCCGACACCGCCCCCATCCCGATCCGCCGCGGCACCCCTCGGGTCCGACGCCGCGCCTTCGTCGAGGTCATCATGGGGATGCCGATCTCCCTCCACATCAAGGCGATCGACGTCGACCGCGAGGAGATCGCGGCCGCTGCCGAGAATGTGTTCGCCACCCTCCGCAAGGTCGACGACCTGTTCAGCACGTGGCGCGCCGATAGCGAACTGCGCCAGCTCCAGGTCGGCGACATCGCCGCCGGCGATTGCCACCCGTGGCAGGCCGAGGTCCTCGAACTCGCTCTCGAGGCGGAGGAGTTCACCGACGGGCTGTTCACGGCGTGGCACACACCAGGCGGGGGGGCGGCGTCACGGGGTGGGCGTGCGGCATACGACCCGACGGGGATCGTCAAGGGATGGGCGGTCGAGAAGGCGGCCGAGATGCTCCGGGTCGTTCCGGGAATCTCGTTCTGCCTCAGTGCCGGCGGGGACCTCGTCGTCGGCACCGGCCCGGGCGTCCAGGGCAGCGCGCCGGCGTGGTTGATCGGGATCGAGAGTCCGTTCGCACCAGGGACCTATGCCGGGAGCGTCGAGATCACTGCCGGTGCCGTCGCGACGTCGGGCTCGGCCGCTCGCGGCGCCCACGTCATCGACCCGCGCACCGGACTCGGGGTCGAGCGGCCGGGCTCGGCGACCGTCGTCGGCCCCGACCTCGTCTGGGCGGACGTCTGGGCGACCGCGGCCTATGTCGACCCCGCCGAGGCCCGGCGGCTCATGGCGATCCGAGCGCCGGAGTATCACCTCGCGGTGCTCTGAGCGACCTCACTCCCCGTCGAGGAGGGCGCGGATGTCGTCGGCGGTGATCTGACCACTCAACGCACCCCCATCGTCGACGACGCGTTGAAAGAGGTCGCGTTTGCGCTGCTGCAGGGCGACGACCTTCTCCTCGATCGTCCCGGCGGAGATCAAGCGATAGACCATGACCATCTTGTCCTGACCGATGCGGTGCGCCCGATCGATCGCCTGCGCCTCGGCCGCGGGGTTCCACCACGGATCGAGGACATAGACGTAGTCCGCCTCCGTCAGGGTCAGGCCGACGCCACCCGCCTTGAGACTGATGAGGAAGGCGGTCGCGGCGCCCTCCTTGAACCGCTTGATGACCGCGGTCCGGTTGCGGGTCGTCCCATCGAGATATTCGGTCGTGATCCCCGCCTCGGTCAGATGGTCCTGGACGAGCTTGAGGAAGGTCGTGAACTGACTGAAGACGAGCGCCCGGTGTCCTTCCGCATGCAACTCGCCAAGCTGCTCGGTGAGGGTCTCGATCTTGGCCGGTATGCCGTGACTCGCCTTGTCGGGATCGACCAGCCTCGGATCGAGGCTGAGTTGGCGCAGTCGGGTGAGCGCGGCGAGGATCGCGACCCGGTTGCCGACGGGATCGTCGAGCAGCCCGAGGACGCGCTGACGTTCGCGTTGGAGGTGCTGGTCATAGATCCGCCGGTGGACCGGTTTGAGGTCGACGGCGAGCTGCTGCTCCTGCTTCTCGGGCAGGTCGGTCGCAACCATCTCTTTGGTCCGGCGCAGCATGAGCGGCTTGACTCGACGGCGTAGCCGATCGAGAACCTCGGGCGCATTCCCGGCCTCGATGGGGCGGCGATAGAACTCGGCGAACTTGTCCGCACGAGGATAGAGCCCGGGGGCCACGAGTGCGAGCAGCGCCCACAGGTCCATGAGGGAGTTCTCCAGCGGCGTGCCGGTCATGGCGAGCCGGAACCGCGCCCGCAGACCGCGCAGGACGTGATGGGTCTTGCCATGGTGATTCTTGACGAACTGCGCCTCGTCGAGGATGAGCCCACGCCACTGCAGGTCGCCGAACGCGTCGCCGTCGATGCGCGCCACCGCATAGGAGGTGATCACCAGGTCGGCATCGGCGACCGTCTCGGCGAGCGACTCGCCCCGGCGCTTCGTCGTCTCGCCGAGGACGACCACTCGCAACTCGGGCGTGAAGCGTGCGGCTTCGCCGGCCCACACACCGAGCATGCTCGTCGGGGCGACGACGAGGACCGGCTCGGTGAGTTCGCCTGCGCCCCGGGCGTGCTCGAGCAGGGCGAGAGTCTGAACCGTCTTGCCGAGGCCCATGTCGTCGGCGAGGATGCCGCCGAGCCCCGCCTCCCAGAGCGCGTGCAGCCAGTGGAAGCCCGCGCGTTGATAGGGCCGCAGCTCGGCCGTGAGCCCGCGGGGATCGGGCGGTGGGTCGGCACCGGCCAGTCCGCGCAGGCGATCGACACTGCTGGTCCACGCCGCGCTGTCCACCGACGAGATCCCCAGGTCGGCCAGCTCATCCCAGAGCGAGACGTGATAACGGGATAGGCGCATCGGCGCGCCCGGCTCGACGAGTTCGCGGGCCTCGGCGATGAGTTGGCGCAGGCTGTCCAGTGCCGGATCGTCGAGCCGGAACCACGTTCCGGAGTCGAGGATCATCGCCTCGTCGCCGCCGACGAGGGCCCGGAAGAGCGGCTCGAAGGGCACCTGCTCCCCGCTGACGCTGATGGTCACGCCGAGGTCGAACCAGTCGGTGCCGCCGAGACTCGCCTCGGAGAGCCGGACGTCGATGAGCGGCGCTTCCGCCGCCTCCTCATAGGTGACGAGGTCGCCGTCGAATGTCACGTGGATGTCGGCCTCGAACTCGAGGTCGGGCAGCACCTCGTCGACGAAGCGGACCGCCTGCATGCCTGTCAGCGTGACCCGCTCGGCCAGTTGCCAGGGCCCGGCCGGCGGCAGGCTGGGACGTGTCCGTGCGCCCGGGATCCGGTCGAGGACGTCGAGACTGCCCAGGAGTGACTGCTCTGCGGCGCGGTGGCGGGGGAGGGGGCCGCTGTCGCGGGTCAGAAGGACGCCGGAGGGTGCGGCATACGCGAAATCGAAAAGGATGTCGAGGCGTATGGTGCTCGGCTGGGTCACGCGGATCCGCAGCACCGGGCGCGACTGCTCCGGGACGGCGACGCTGCCGTCGTGGGAGACGATCGGGGTGACATTGCGCAGTCGCGGAAGATAGAGGCCGAGGAAACGCTCGACGTCAGCCTCGGGGATCGTCAACTCTCGGCGGCCCATCAGGAGGCTGGCCAGGCGCGGGTCGAGTGGCTTGTCGAGAGCCGCGAGGACAAGACCGTCGGCTCCGGCCAGCGCGAAACCGTGCGGAGGGTCGCCGATCGGGGTGAGGCCGTGGAGCCGCCCGATCTCTCCGTCGTCATCGAGGGTGGCGACGACGGTCAGCCCCTCCGGGGCCCGGGTCACGTCGAGGATCACGTGGACGGGTTCGGTCGCGAGCCGGACGCCCCCGGCGGGGAGATTGGGGCCCGGCAGGAGCTCGACGCCGGCGGCGAGGGCCGTGTGCAGCAGGGGCCACACCTTGGCGCCGAGCTCGGCGAGGGAGACGTCGCCATAGGCGTAGAAGCCCAGGTCACGCGCGTCCCGGATGCGGTGAAGGTCGTGGATCGCCCGCAGCGTCGCCTGCTGTTCGCGGTGGAGGGCGAGCCGAGACGCCGGCGAGGCCACGTCGTTCCAGCCGAAGTTGCGCGCCCATCCGGTCTTGGTGCGTCGCGTGGGGCGGAGCACGAGCTTGGGCTGGAGGGATGTCGGTCGGCCATAGGTCGCGTGGTGGATGAGGTCGACGATGAGCGCCAGGCGGGCACCGGTGTCGGCGTTCTCCGGAGTGTCGTCGACGAGAGGGGCGAGGAGTCGCTCCCAGTCCGGCGACTCGGGGGCCCCACCGGCAGTGTCTCGATAGCGCTCTCGGGCCGCGAGCAGCACGGCGACTGTGTGCTTGCAGTCGATCTGCATCGGACATGAACAGCGAGAGGTCCAGCGCACCCGGGTGTCCGCCCGCGGGCTCGTCACGGTGATCAGCGTCTGATAGGGGACTCGGGAGGTCCCCTCGACCTCGGCGAGCAGCACGCGTCCCTGGTCGGCGGCGGTGAGGCTGCGGACCATGTCGGACTCGGCATAGGCCCGGCCGCGGGCCCACGTCGGCCCTCCGACGTGGCGCTGGATGAGATCGTCGGTGAGCCCGCCCAGCCACGTCGCGGAGGCGAGTGGACTGTTCATTCGCTCAACGTAACCGAGCCTACCGACAGCCGGAAAATCACGGGGCGATGAGACGTTGACGCAGACCGCTCGCCCGTTGGATCCGATGGTCGAGCGCGGCCCGGACGACCTCCGGGGTGCCGATGACGGCGATCTCCTCCTGCGCGCGCGTGACCGCCGTGTAGAGCAGTTCCCGCGTCAGCAGGGGCGAGTCGAGTTCCGGCAGGAGGACGGTGACCCGCCGCGCCTGGCTGCCCTGACTCTTGTGGACGGTCGCGGCATACATCGTCTCGACATCGCTCAGGCGAGCGGCGGCGACCTCCCGGACCCCGGTTCCGGAGTCGAAGGCGGCGACCAACCGGCCGTCACGGACGAGGACGACGCCGGTATCCCCGTTGTAGAGGTCGAGACCGTAGTCGTTCGTCGTGACGAGCAGCGGCCGCCCGGCATACATGGGAGCGCGGAAGGCCTCTCCGCTCTCCTGCGAGATCCATTGCTCGATCCGACGGTTCCAGTGGGACACGCCGAACGGTCCGGACCGGTGGGCACACAGGAGCCGGTGTGCGGACAGCGCCGCGAGGGCGTCGGTCGCCTCTCCCCGGACCGCGTGCCGGTGGGCAGCGAGCGCGCCCTCGACCATGAGACCGCGGCGGTCGGCCGGGTCGGGCAGAAGCGAGACCGTGGGGTCGCCCGCGGTGAGGACACTCAGCGCCTTGTCGGCGTCACCGTCGCGGATCGCCTGGGCGAGCGCGTCGATCGCTCCACCGAACCGATAGGTATGCCGCAGCCGCGCCACCGCACCCAGGCTCGCCGACGGGGTGGTCGTCGCACGACGGGGTGACGCCACAGTCGTCACCGGCAGTGCGGTCGCCGGCGTCGTGGCGGTCGTCTGGGTGGTCGATGAGGTCGCCTCCTCGCCGGTCGTCATGGCGTCGAGTCCGGCCACGAGGTCGGCGAGGACGGCCCCGGCCTCGACCGAGGCGAGTTGGTCGGGGTCGCCGACGATGATGAGCCGGGTGGTGGGGCGCAGGGCCTCGAGCAGCCGGGACATCAACGTCAATGAGATCATCGACGCTTCATCGATGATGACCACGTCGTGCGGAAGGCGGTTGTCGCGGTTGTGCCGGAATCGACTGCGGGACTGGGGGGTCCAGCCGAGCAGGCGGTGGAGGGTGCTCGCCCGGACGCTCGGGACGAGCGACCTGAGATCCGCGGGAAGACCGGCCGTGGCCGTCGCCACCGCCTCGCCGAGCCGTGTCGCCGCCTTTGCCGTGGGCGCGGCGAGGGCCACACGGAGCGACTGCTCCGGGCGGTGGCTGGTCGCCTGTTGGGCGAGGAGGGCGAGGATGCGCGCGATGACCGTCGTCTTGCCGGTGCCGGGCCCACCGGTGACGATCGTCGTCTGGTTGCGCGTGGCGAAGCCGGCGGCCCGGCGCTGGTCGGCGTCTCGGGGGTCGGGGAAGAGCCGGTCGAGGGACGTCGTCAGCAGCGGCTCGTCGACCTCAGGCGGCGGCAGTGCGGCTCGGGCGCGAAGGTTGCCGGCGACCGCTCGTTCCTGCTGCCAGTAGCGATCGAGATAAAGCAGCCCGAACTCGATGCGTGTGACCTGCGCGGCGGACAGCGGGCTTGCCGCGACCCGGTCGAGCCACGCCGGGCCGTCCAGGTCGGGCCAGCCGAAGTCGGGATCGACCGCTCGGATGGTCGCGAGGTCGCAGGCGACCGATCCGGTGCGGACCGCCCTGACCGCGAGGGCGAGCGCGAGCAGGACGTGCTCGTCGTCCTCGCCGACGAGTTGACCCAATCGATCGGCGACGTGGGCGTCCGCGGCGACGATGAGGCCCGCGGTGGTTCCGTCGCGCAGGATGCCGCGCGCGCGCCGGGCTACCCGGTGGTCGGTGCGGGGGAGGGTCAGAGCCGGCTCAGGCACCTCTCCTCCCGTCGAGGAGATCGGACACGGCCCGGACGAGCGCGGACGGCGGCCGCCAGGAGAACACCCCGGTCGGGTGGCCGTCGATGAGTGGGGTGTCCGGGCCGCACATTCCCCGCAGATAGAGATAGAGGACACCACCGAGGTGCGTCTCGGGGTCGTAACCCGGCAACCGCCAGCGCAGGAAGCGGTGCAGGACAACGGCATACAGAAGCGCCTGGAGTGGATAGGACGAGTGGCCCATGGCCGCGACCAGAGCTTCGGGGCGGTAGTCCGCGGCGGTGAGCGGGACGTCGGTGGGGCCGAGCCAGTTGGTCTTGTAGTCGACCACGAGATGGCGCTCGCCGATGCGGAGCACGACATCGACGGACCCGGTGAGGTAGCCCCGCAGGGGCTGGCCGCCGAGCTCTGGCAGGCGCAATGCATCGGCGAATCCGCGCAACGGGTCGTCCGCGGGCAGGTGCGTGTCGAGCAGCGGCGCGAGGTCGCCCAGGCGCAATTCACGATGCCGGGAACGGTCGATCCGGGGACTGTCCCCACCAGCCAGCGGGAGTTCGAATTCCATCTCGCACAGGCGATTGCGGAGGCCGATGTCGGCGAGGGAGACGCCCGGGGCCAGCGGGCCGAGGGGAGTGCGGCAGACGGCCACGAGGGCGTCGGCCAGGTCGGCTCGACTCAGCTCCACGGGCCAGCGCAGGAGTTGCTCGTCGATCCGGGCGGCGAGTTCGGAGCGCAGGTCGGGCGCATCGGGGTCGGCCTCTTCGAGGACGGCGTGGACGAGGGAGCCGAAGGTCGCCCCGACGGGCAGGTGGGCCATGGGGGAGGCGACCTGCCGGGCCGCATCGAGGCGGGGATCGTGAAACTCGGGATCGTGAGACGACAGGGGGACGGGTTCGGCCACCGGGGACTCGTCGTCGCGCAGTGGCATCTCGGGCTCCGCCGCCGCCGAATCCGGCTCGGTCGGCCCGGTGTCGAGGACCCGGGTGAGGGCGGTATAAGACGTCCGCCTCCAGTCGAGGTCGACCCCGCGGGTGAAGGACCGGATCCCGAGCGGGACCTTCGACGGGGCGGCGAGCCGTCCGGACGGCGGTCGCGCCGGAATCTCGGCATCCTCGGGGACCGGGCCGCCCCCGGCGCACCACGCGTTGAGCGTGTCGCGGACGGCTCTCGGGCCGGGCAGCGGAACGCTCGGCTCCGGCTGGCCGGCACCGTCGGGACGGCGGCCGAACAAGGTTCGGTGCAGGGGAGAGGCGGGGGTTGTCGTCAGAGGCGCCCACCAGGTGACGACCTGACTCTGCGCACGGGTGAGCGCGACATAGAGCAGGCGCAGGCTCTCTCCGTCGTCCTCGGCGCGCGCGCGGGCGACCGCGTCCGCGGACGGCGGCTCCGCGCCGCCGAGATCGAGGCAGCGGCGACCTCGAGCATCGTGGTAGCGCAGCGGGTTGGGCACGTCTTGGATATGCCGGTCGCCGAGGAAGGGGGCATAGACGACCGGGTACTGGAGGCCCTTGCTTCCATGGATGGTGGCGAGTTGGACCGCGGCCGCGTCGCTGTCGAGCCGACGACTTCTGGTGGTGACGCCGCGAGTCCGTTCGGCCGCGGCTTGATCGCGCAGCCACGTCGTCAGGCCCGTGACGCCATGGTGGCGTGCGAGCGCCTCCTCGTGGAGGATCTCGGCGAGATGACGCAGGTCGGTCAGGTCGCGCTCGCCCCCGACCACGCCGAGGACGCGGGACGCCAGAGCGCCCACGGTGGCCGCCTCGAGCACGGCCGGTATGCCGCGCAACGCATACAACTCGCCCCATCGACGCAGTCGGGTCGCCGTCTCCTCGGTCACCCGGTCTCCACCGACGTCGAGATCGTCGATTCCGCGGCCGAAGAAGGACGTCAGGGCCGCGGCCCGGACGCGACGGGAGCGGTTGGGTGACTCCATCGCTTCGAGAAGAGTGAGCCACTCGGTCGCCGCCGGGGAGTGGAAAACGCTCTCGTCCGCTCCGAGGACGGCCGGAACCTCGATGTCCCGCAGTGCGTTCCGGACCAAGGCGAGTTGGGCTCCGGTGGAACAGAGGACCGCGACGTGGCCCGGTCGGAGAGGGAGGCCGTCGAACGTCGCGCCGGCGAGCAACAGCCGCTTGATATCGGCGGCGGCGTCGGCGGCGAGGGCCGGGCGCGCGTCCCCGACTCGCACCTTGTCGTGCGGGCCGAGCCCGAACTGCCCCGCGAAGGCGACCCGCAGCCGCCACGGCTCCTGGACCGGTGCCCCGGCGAGGCGCCATGTCGTCAGATGTGGACCCACCGGGTGGACGACGATGTCGGGGTGGCCGAGCGCCATGCCGCCGAGCGTCGCGTCGAGGGCCAGCACGAGCGGGGGGTCCGATCGGCGGTTCGTTCCGAGCGTCTCCTGGGTGGTCGCGACCCGTCGGGCGGCGAGATAGGTGTCGACGTCCCCGCCGCGGAAGGCATAGATGGCTTGCTTGGGATCGCCGATGAGCACCATCGTCGCGTGGCCGTGGAAGGCCCGCTCGAAGACCTGCCACTGAATCGGGTCGGTGTCCTGGAACTCATCGACCAGGACGACGTCCCATCGTGCGCGCATGCGTGCGCCGGCCGCCGAGCCGGGGGCGTCGAGGGCCGTAGCCAGATCAGCGAGGAGATCGTCATAGCCGAGCACGCCCAGCCGGCGCTTGCGGGCATCGAACTCCGACCGGACGGCCCGAGCGAAGGCGACACGTATGCCGGGTGAAGACTCCTCGGGCGCCTCCGCCGGCTCGATCCGCGCGGCTGGATCCGCAACGGCGGCCTCGGCGAGCGCCCGGGCGGCGCCGTGCGTGAACGGTGGTGTCTCCTGGTGGCCGAACCGGGCGAGATAGAGGTCGTCGACGACCTCGCCGAGCAGGGTGGCGAGATCCTCGACGAGCCGCGCGGAGGAATCGGTGTCGCTCGCGACACCGAGGCTACGCAGGACCAGCTGGCAGAACTGATGGATCGTCGCGATGGTGGCATCGTCGAATGCGCCCAAGGCGTCACGGATTCGCCTGTGCCGCAGGCGGATCTCGTCTTGTGAACAGTCGGCGACGAGGGCTGCTTCGAGACGGTCGCCCGGCGTGCGGCCGGGGTCGGCGAGGAAATGCTCGACCCGTAGGAGCCGCTTGCGCACCTGCTCGCGGAGTTCCTGGCTGGCTGCCCGCCCGAACGTGACCACGAGCATCCGGTCGAGCGGGGTGCCCTCCGCGACGTAGCGGGCGACGAGCGCGGCGATCGTCCACGTCTTGCCGGTGCCCGCGCTGGCCTCGAGGATCGTCGTCCCACGGGGCAGAGGCGCCGTGACGTCGAAGACGTCCGGCGCGCGGAAGCCCGCGAATCCGCGCTCCGGCCGGTCGGGGAGACAAGGCCGGTCGGGGCAGGAAGGACGGTCGGGGAGGGCAGGACGGTCGGAGGGCGTGGACGGCGTGCTCGGGGTCATCAGCGTCCGATTCCCGCGACGAGGGCCGGTGCCCAGATGCGCATCGCATAGTGCCCGAGCCGGGACTCGATCGGCCCGGCGAGGGCGTGTGGGCCGGGCCAGCGTTCATCGTCGGTCAGGCCGCGCAGGAGGACGTCGAGGGGGGCGTGGTCGCCATACAGCCGGGTCACCCAGACGTCGGCACGCTCACCCGGGACGCGATCGGACCCGAGCCATTCCTTGCGGGCCTGAATCAGCGGCACCTCCTCCGTCGCTCGAGCGCGCCCGACGGTGGTGGCGGCATAGGCATGGCTCGTCTTGGGGCAGAACGGGATCGGGATGACTTGTCCCCGGTCGCGCACCGCGACCAGATCGCGGAGGACCTGGGTCGCCGCATCGCGTTCGATCGGACCGACGGCCACATGCACCACGCCCTTGGCGCGCCCCACCGCGTGGGCCGTCCAGGGTCCTGACCCGGGGGGTGTGCCGGCGGTCAGGGCCAGCAGGGTGATCCACGTCTGCAGCCGGTGACGGGCTGCGATGCGCGAATAGGTCGACACCAGGGCGGCCCGCCCGGCGACGCCGCCGACGGTCCCGGTCAGGCGCCGGCCCTCGCCGAGGTCGACGTCGATGTCGACCGCACCGACGGGCAGGGGCGTGCCGTCGGCGCGCAGGACGGCCTCGGCTTCGGCAGCGATGGCCTGCGCCACCGGGCCGATGGCCTTCAGAACCGCCTGCCCGAGGGCGGCAGGTGGGAGCTCGCCACGGAGATACTCCGACTGCTGGACCTCCGACACACTGCCCCCGGCGAGCAGATCCCGCAGCAGTCGGTCGCCCACCTGCCAGGTGGCGAGCCCGTCGAGGTCGATGGGGATCGCATCGCGGGGTGGGTCCGCCTCGAGCGGAGTTCCGACATCGAGCCGGTCGCGCAGGAACGCTCGTGTGGGATTGGCGAAGAAGTCCTGAAGATCGGCGAGGTCGACGTCCTCGCGGGGGGGAGCGGTCAGGGGCCGGAGGATCTGAAGACCGGGCGCGGGCCGTGGGCGTGGGGTGCGCGCCGCCTTGGCTGCCGCCAGCGCGTGCGGATCGAAGCTGAAAGCCGGCCCGGCACCGATGTCGAGGTTGACCGCGTCGAAGGGTTGCAGTCGGTGCCGGCGCACCGGCGCCAGCAGCGCGTCATCCTCGGAGGTCCCGAGTCCGCGCGCGGCGCGCGCGGCGTCGATGACCTCCCCGAGTGGAACCGCCGGCGCGCGCACCGCTCCGGTGTGTGGGTCGGCGCCGGTGTAGGTCACCACCAGCGTGTCCCGGGCCGCGCAGATGGCGTCGAGGAGCAGTTGGCGGTCTTCGCTGCGCACATCGCGTTCGCCGGTGACGGGATGGCGGGCGAGGGCATCATCACCGTCGACGGCCCCCCCGCGCGGGAAAGTCCCGTCGTCGAGCCCGAGGAGCGCGACGACGCGGTGCGGCACCGAGCGCATCGGGACCATCGTGCAGACGGTGAGGCCGCCGGTCCGGAAGTTGGCGCGGGTCGGGCGGCCCTGGGCGCGATCAGTGAGCAGCGCGCGGACGTCGGGGACGTGCAGCAGCGTCGCCGGGTCGGCTCGGGCGGCGACGGTGGCCAGTTCCCGACCGAGTTCGGCTCGCTGCCACGCGTCGTCGCGGGGGACCTCGGCCAGCGCGTCGACGCCATCGGCGAGCGCCGCCGTCCAGCACCGGACCGTGCCGGCGGCCAGGAGTGCGTCTCGGATCGCGTCCACCCGGTCGACGAACTCGTTCACCCGTCCCGCGAGGTCGATCGAGCCGCTGTCGACGTCGTCCAATGGCAGCACCTGACGCACCCAATGATCGGGTTCCTCCGTCCTCGCCACGCCGAGGAGGATGCGGTCGAGTCCGGCCCGCCAGGTGTTGGCGGCGAGTCCGCCCAGGCCGTATGGCGTGCGATGCCCCCCGTCCAGCCCCCACCGGACCCCGGACTGCTCGACCCAACGCCCGAACTGCTCGAGGTCGTCTTCGCTGAACGCGAACCGAGCCCTGACCGGGACGGTCGCGGCGAGGTCGAGGATCTCGCTGGCGGTGATCCGCCCCCCGCTCAGGTCGACAAGCCGCGCGGCAACGGCGAGCAGGGGATTCGTCGCGGTGCGCGACCGGTCGGCGAGCTGGACGCGCAGGCCGTGGGCGGGATGGGTCTCGCCCGAGAAGTGCAGGTCGGCGAGCCCGAACGCCGCCTGGATGAGCGGCGCGAAGGTCTCGATGTCAGGGCACATGACGAGGATGTCGCGCGGCTCGAGGCTGGGGTCGTCGGCGAGGAGACCGACGAGCACGTCACGGAGGACTTCGACCTGCCGGGCCGGGCCGTGGCAGGCGTGGATCTGGATGCTCCGGTCGTCCTCGCCGATGGCTCGGGCCCGCGCCTCGTCGCGGGTGGGTGGGTGGTCGGTGGCGAGATCATGCTGAAGGTGAGCAAGCCAGCTCTGTCGTCCCGCCTGCTGCGACTCGGCCCGCTCACCGGCGCTCGCGTGGTCCGGGTCGGTCCGGTGTGCCGCCTCGGCGTGCAGGCGCGCCTCGTCGCCGGCCGACGCGAGGGCGACAGCGCGCTGCAACTCCCGCAGATCGCGCCCGAGGGAGGCGAGCAGAGGGTGCGCGACGATCGTCCCCGACTCGTCCCGATCGCGCGGGACGGGCCCGTCGCCGACGAGGGGCATGAGCTTCGCCCACAAGGCCGGTGACGGATGCGGGAGCCAGAGATCGACCTGGTGCCGCTCGCCCAGGGCGGACAGCAGCTCGATCTCGGTGCGGGCCAATCGCGTGTGCCCGAACAGCGACATCCGCTCGGGCAGATCGAGCGACGGGTCGCCGTCGCGCAGGCGCATCACCGTTTGCGTATGCCGCTCCACCGGCGTCGTCCCCCCGATCCGCTCGATCAGCGCCCGCCAGAGCGGCGGTTGCCAGGCGAGGTCGGCATCGAGCGTCCCGCCGATGCCGTCCGGCCAGCTGCCCCCGCCGATCGCGTCCGGCCGGCTGCTCCCGTCGCCCGGGCGACCCGCCTCCCAGGAGGCGAGAAGAGCGGGGCGCTGAACGGCATACGAATGGAAGAGGCCCGCGAGTCGGCGCGCCACCGAATAGCGTCGGCCCGCCCGAAGCCGACCGCGTTCGGATGCGTCGCCGTGGCCGAGATGTCGCGCCAGCTGAACCGCCCACGGCTCGTCGAGGCGCTCGTCCATCGTCGCCAACAAAGGCCAGGCCAGGTTGTCCGGCAGCCATGGGTCGTCGCGGTCGGTCCCGAGCAGGAGGGTCACCAGGGAGTTGGGACTGAGGAATCGCACACCTGCGCACACCCCGTCGGCTCCGCCCGAGCCCGCACCCAGACGATGGGAGAGCCGTTGGGTCAGCCACCGCTCGACGCCCCTGGCCGGGACGACGACGATCTCCTGCGCGAGCGGGTCTGCGGCGGGCACGGCGAGGACCGCGGCCAACCCCTCCGCGAGGAGGTCGGTCCGCGTCGCGCGGTGCACGTGCAGCGGCATACGGCAAACCCTAGACACGCCCACCGACAACCCGGTTCTGGCGGGCGCCGGCCGGGCCGGCGAACGTGGCCGTAGCCTTGCGCCATGGAGCGCGTCTATGCCCCCGTCATCGGCTTGTTCAAGACCGTCTTCCGGGCCCAGGGCCTGAAGTTCACCATCGTCGGCGAGGACCATGTGCCTCTCCAGGGCGGGGCGGTGATGGCGATCAACCACACGAGCTACTTCGACTTCACCTATGCGGGCCTCGGCGCGCAGAAGAGCCGGCGCTATGTCCGGTTCATGGCCAAGCAGTCGATCTTCCAGCACCGGATCGCCGGGCCGCTCATGCGCGGGATGAAACACATCCCCGTGGACCGCAAGAACGGCGCTGCTTCTTATCGCGAGGCCCTCAACGCCCTCAAGTCGGGTGAGATCGTCGGGGTTTTCCCCGAGGCGACGATGTCGCGCAGCTTCGAGCTCAAGGAGTTCAAATCCGGAGCAGCCCGGATGGCGCGGGATGCCGGTGTCCCCATCCTCCCGACGACGCTCTGGGGGGCGCACCGGGTGTGGACCAAGGACGCGCCGAAACACCGCGGCCGCAGCCGCATCCCGATCTTCATCGAGATCGGCGAGCCCATCTGGGTGCCGCGCGGCTCGAACGTGGACGAGGCGACAGCGCAGGTCAAAGCCGCCATGCGGACCCAACTGGACAGGCAGCAACTCGCGTACCCGACGCTGACCGGCGAGGACCTCCGCTTCCTGCCGGCCCGGCTCGGCGGACGCGCTCCCACTCCTGAGGAAGCCCACGAGTTCGACCTTCGCGACATGAGCCGCACCCACGACGAGTTCAATTCTTGATTGCGTCAGCTTCTCACCGCCTCGGCGGGTCGGCTCGGGGTGCCGACTCGGCTCGGCGATCGTCGCCACGGGGTTGTGAGCGTCGCGGCTCCTCCTCGGCTCGGGGTGCCGACTCGCCGCCCCCGCTCGCCGCATCGTCGCCACGGGGTCGTGAGTGCCGCGGCTCCTCCTCGGCTCGGGGTGCCGACTCGTTCCTCGCCGCCCCCGCTCGCCGCATCGTCGCCACGGGGTCGTGAGTGCCGCGGCCGTGGCGCTGGGGCGGGGGAGGCGCACGACGTAAGATCCCCGGCGTGCTGCGGGTCGCGACGGTCAATGTCAACGGGGTCCGGGCGGCCCACCGGCGCGGCTTCGGAACCTGGCTCGCCACAACCGACCCCGACGTCGTCGCGCTCCAGGAGGTCCGCTGCCCGGCGGGCGCACTCCCGGAGGGGGCGTGGGGTGGCTACCACGCGGCATACGACGAGGGGAACCGCGCTGGCCGCAACGGCGTCGCGATTCTGACTCGGACGCCACCTGCCGCGGTCCGCACGTGGACCACGCCCGAGGAGTTCGACCACGTGATCCCGCGCGAGTTGCGACACTTCGCCGACGAGGGCCGGTATGTCGAGGTCGACCTCGCCGAATCGCCCCTGACCGTCGCGTCCGTTTACGTCCCCAAGGGTGGTCTCCCCGCACACCTGCAGATCCCCGGGCGGATGCGGGAGGCGCCGGACGGCGGAGCTGCATACGAACGGAAGCTGCGGTTCGCCGCGGGACTGCGTAGCCACCTCGATCGCGCCCGACGTCGCGCAGCGGCTGCGGGCCGGGAGTTCCTGGTCATGGGGGACTTCAACGCCGCCCACACCGAACTCGACGTCGCCGCCTGGCGCCGAGCCCGCAATGCCGTGGGTTTCCTTCCGGCGGAACGGGAGTGGCTTGATGGGTTGATCGGTCCCCGCACTCTGGTCGACGTCGTCCGGCGACTCCACCCCGGCGTGCCGGGTCCCTACTCGTGGTGGTCTTGGCTCGGCGGGACGTATGCCGCGGACTCCGGTTGGCGGATCGACCTTCACCTGGCGACGCCTCGCCTCGCGCGCACCGCCCGCGTGGCCTGGGTCGATCGCGAGGTCGGCGGGGTGCGGATGAGCGACCACGCGCCCGTGACGGTGGACTACGACTTCGGCGCCATCTCCTGAGCCCTCAGGCAGTCGTGGAGTCCGTCCTCGGGGCGTGGAGTCAGTCCGCGCGGCGTGGAGTCAGTCCGCGCGGCGTGGAGTCAGTCCGCGGGGCGTGGAGTCAGTCCGCGGAGGGTGGACCCCGCCCCCCGCGGGCAGCGACGCCGTGTGCGCGGCGCGCACACGGCGTGTCTCTGCCCGCGGACTGATGACCCCGCCCCCCGGAGGGCGACCCCGCTTCCCGGAGGGCGACCCCGCCTCCCGGAGGGCGACCCCGCCTGCCCGCGGACTGATGACCCCGCCCCCGGAGGGCGACCCCGCCCGCCCCCGGAGGGCGACCCCGCCCGCCCCCGGAGGGCGACTCCGCCCCCTGAGGGCGACCTGGCCCCGCGGGCTGAAGCCCCAGCCCCGCCACGTGACGCCCCGGCGACCTCACACGGGGTGCCCCAGGTGCGCCAGCGCCTGACGCAGCAGCACCCCGTGGCCACCGTCCATCTCCGCGAGGATCCCCGGGTCGCCCGCCTCGTCCGGGGAAAGCCAGGCGAGATCGAGCGCATCCTGCTGCGGAGCGCAATCGCCCTGCACCGGAACGATGTAGGCGAGCGCGACGGCATGCTGGCGCGGGTCGTGGAAGGCGGTGACGCCGGGGGTGGGGAAGTACTCCGCGACGGTGAACGGCTGCGGGCTCACCGGGATGCGCGGCAACGCCATCGGCCCGAGGTCCTTCTCCAGGTGCCGCAGCAGCGCGTCCCGGATGCGCTCGTGAAAAAGCACGCGACCGGAGACGAGTTCGCGCTGGATGCGGCCACCGTCGGACGCCCGCAACAGCAACCCGATCGCCGTCACGGCACCGGCACCGTCGACCCGGACGGGGATCGCCTCGACATAGAGGATCGGCATACGGCCGCGGACCGAGTCGAGTTCCTCCTTGCTGAGCCACTGGGCGCGGGCGTCGGTGTCCAGCCAGTTCATGGGCCTGTTTCTATCACCGCGCCGACGCTGGGGGCCGCCCGGTCCGGGCGCTCGAAGGTCACCGCCGCGTCGAATGCCGCGCGCCGCGACGCCCGCCGCAGCGCCCCGAGAACCGCCGGACCTGTCAAGAGAATCATGACGACATTGGTCGCCGCCCGCCCGAGGTCCCACCCGAGGCTGGTCGCGAGCGAGAACAGCGCGAACCGGTGCAGGTTGGTCAGGACCGGTGCCCCGGCCTCGAACGACAGCCCCGTCCCGGCCCCGATCGCGAACGGCCAGAACGAGAAATTGAGCGTCCACCCATACAGCAGCCCGGCCACCGCGCCGTATGCCGCGAGCAGCCCGATCTCCCACCTCCCCCGAGCAGGGGGCAACAGACCTGCTCCGAGTCCGACCCAGGCCGCGCCGAGCATCTGATAGGGCAGCCACGGGCCGACGCCCCCCGTCAGGAGCGCCGACGCGAAGAGCGTCACGGCCCCGAGGACGAACCCGAACCCCGGCCCGAACACCCGCCCCGCGAGGACGAGGAGGAAGAAGACCATCTCGACCCCGGCGCTGCCGGCCCCGATCGGCCGCAGCACCGCACCGACCGCGGCGAGCACCCCGAGCATCGCGACGGCCTTGACATCGAGCCCACCCTCGGCGATCTCGGCGACGACGACGGCGAGCAGGAGGGGGAGCAGCAGGGCGAAGACGAACGGCGCGTCGCCGCCATGCGCCATACCGGATCCCGGGTCGACCAGCAGCGGCCAGCCGAAGGCGACCAGACCGGCGACGCTGACGAGGGCGAGTGCGAGGGTGGAGCGCGGGCGCAGGCGGATGACGGCGGTGCGACCCCGGCGCGCGAAGCGGCTCATCCCGCGCCCTTCGGGCCGTCCCCGAGGGCGACCCGGCCGTCCCCGAGGGCGACCCGGCCGTCCCCGAGCGCGACGCGAACGTCACGGAGGGTGAGCAGGGGGAGCGGGTGGAAGACCTTGGCGACCTGAGGCGCGAACGCGGGCGACGCGGCGACGACCTCCGCGGTCGGCCCCTGCGCGACGACCTCTCCCTGCGCCATCAGGATGACATCGTCGGCGGTCTCGGCGACGAACTCGACATCATGGGTCGAGACGACGACGGTGTGCCCGGCGGCGGCGAGGTCGCACAGCATCGTGCCCAGGGCGGCCTTCGCGGAGTAGTCGAGACCCCGGGTCGGCTCGTCGAGAAGGATGACCTCGGGCCCGGCGGTGAGCTGCACGGCGAGGACGAGGGCGAGCCGGCCACCTTCGGAGAGGTCGCCCGGGTGCCGTTCGGGAGGTATGCCAGGTGCCAACCGCTCGAGATGCCCCGCGCACGTCCCGGGGTCGCGCCCGCTCTCCCGATCGGCCTGGCTGCACTCGGCGCCAACAGTGTCGAGATAGAGGAGGTCGCCGGCGGATTGGGGGACGAGGCCGACCCGCCGGCGGCGGATGTGCGCGGTGAGGGCGGCGGGGTCGGTGCCGTCCGCGAGCCGCACCCGCCCCCGCGTCCGAGTCCCGGTGCCCTGCAGCGCCCAGAGAAGGGAGGACTTGCCCGCCCCGTTGCGGCCCATGAGTGCCGTCACGCGCCCGACGGCGAACTCGACGTCGACCCCCGCGACCGCGAGGACACGTCCGTGCTCGACGCGCACGGCATACGCCCCGATGCCGGTGGCGTCTGGGCGGGTGCTGCGGCTCATCCGCTCGCGTTCGCGGGTCCCTCCTGTCGATGCGGCCCGCGCTGAGGACTCCTTGTTGGCCGAGGCTTCTCGAGGCTCCCCCGGCGTCCCGCCCAGTTCGTATGCCGCCCCCGTCGTCCCGAGAGCTCCGCCCCTCCCGGCCGCCCCACCCGCCGCGAGCCGTCCCCGCACCTCCCGCGCCGCCCGGCGGGCATCCCGGACGCTCACCGGCAGCGGACTCCACCCCGCCCACCGGCCGAGTTCGACCACGGGAGGGGCGACGGCGGCATACGTCATCACGTCGGCCGGCGCGCCCGAGGTGACCAGGCCGCGGTCGACGTGAAGGATGCGGTCGGCATACTGCACCACCCGCTCCAGCCGGTGCTCGGCGATCACCACGGTCACCCCGAGGTCGTGGACGAGGCGCGTGATCGTCGCGAGCACCTCCTCGGCCCCGGTCGGGTCGAGCGCGGACGTCGGCTCATCGAGCACGAGCAGTCGCGGGTGCGTTGTCAGCACGGACCCGATCGCCACCCGCTGCTGCTGCCCCCCGGAGAGGTCGGTCAGAGGCGCCGCTCGCAGCTCGGCGATCCCGAGCACGTCCAGCGTCTCCTCGACCCGCTTGCGCATCGTCGCCGGGGGCAGGCCGAGCTGCTCCATCCCATAGGCGAGTTCCTCCTCGACCGTGTCGGTGACGAAGCCCGCCAACGGATCCTGGCCCACCACCCCGACCACGTCGGCGAGGTCGCGCGGCCGGTGCGTCGCCGTGTCCCGCCCGAACACCCGCACCGATCCGCGCAGCAGCCCCCCGGTGAAGTGCGGCACGTGCCCGTTGAGCGTCCCGAGGAGGGTCGACTTGCCCGACCCCGTCCGCCCGCACACGAGCACGAGTTCGCCTTCCTCGATCGTCAGATTGACATCCCGTATGACGGGTGCCGCCTCCCCGGCATAGGTGACCGACACCTGCCGCATCTCGACGGCCACATCATCGAAGCCACCGAATCCACTGTTGCCGAACGTCATCCGCGTCCACGCTCCCGCTTCGGCCGGGCGCTCGCCAGCGGCGGCACCGGGGTCGCGATCCCCGGCACGAGCCCGGCGAGGACACCGACTGCGGCCACCCCCGGCACGGTCGGTATGCCGATCCTCGGCACGAGCGGCATCGCCAGGCTCGTCGGGTCGTGCCGCATCGTCCACAACACCCCCGCCGCAGCCACCGCCCCGCACGTGGCCGTCAGCCACTCCGGCCACGCCCACGGATCGCGCCGATAGATCGTCCGCGGCACCGCGCGCCCACCGAGCACCAGCCCGGCGACGCACAATGCCACCCCGCTCGTGAGCACGGGCAGCCCGAGGGCCGGCGGCGAGGTCGTGTCGAGCAACCCGTAGCTCCCCACGCACGCCCCCAGCAGGCCGAGCAGCGTGACCGCCGATGTCACCCGATGGCGGCCGCCCGCGATCCGTCGGCCATATCCCCGCCCGTCCATCGCCGCCGCGAGGAGCAGCGACCGGTCGAGGGTGTCCTGGAGCACCGGCATCGCGATCCGCCGCACCGCCCGCAGCCCCCCGCCGGCGTCGCCGCGCAGCTGGCGCGCCCGCCGGACCCGCTGAACGCTCGCGGCGAGCTGCGGCGCCACAGTCACGGCGACGACCAGCGCCGCGCCGATCTCGTGCAGCGCCGCGGGGAACACCTTGAGCAGCCGCTTCGGGCTCGCCAGCGCGTTCGCCGCACCGATCGCGACGATCATCGTCCCGAGCCGGGCCCCCTCGAGCCCCGCGCCGAGCAGTCCCTCGAGATAGACGTGCCCGCCGAGTTGGATCCCCGCGGCCCACGAGGGCAGTGTCGCCTCCGGCAGCGGCAGGAGCAGGATCGTCCCGAACTTCAGCCCGACGAGGGTGTGCAGCACGATCCGGGCGAGGACGATGACGGTGCCGAGAACGGCATACAGCCGGAATGCGCGCCCCCACGGCGACCCGTCCCGACGGGCGAGGACGACGAACGTCACGACGATGAGGATGAGCCCGAGCAGGAGCGGATTCGTCGTCATCGCCGCGGCCACCGCGAGCCCGATCGCCCACAGCCACCAAGCGACCGGATGGAGCTGGCGTGTCACTCCCGGGTGGCCCGATCCCGTTGGCGGCGAACGGCATAGGCACCGGCGACGAGGAGGACGCCGACGCCGGCACCGCCGCCGACGATCAGCGCGGGGTTGCCTCCGGCCGGTTTCGCCGTCGTCCCCGTTGCGTATGCCGAGGGCTCACCCCCCGCGCTCGCCCCCGGTGCCGCCGTGGTCGAAGAGGCGGACGCCGTCGTCGCGCTCGTCGCCGGCGAGCGCGGCGACGTGCTCGCGGAGATGGGTGTCGTGGAACCGGGTGGCGTGGTGGTGCCGGCTGAGGTCGAGTGCGATGAGGCGCCGGTGGTCGTCGACGCCGGACGCGTCGTGGACGAGGCCGGCGGACGGCTCGTCGTGCTCGTCGGCGGCCGCGTGGTGCTGCTCGTCGGGGCCGCCGGGGGAGCGAGGGACGGGCTGCGACCCGCCCCGAACGCCACCCCGATCGCCGTGCCGGGCGCCGGGTCGAGGCTGGCGGCCCCGAGCGTCGCGTACGTCCATTGACCGCCCGCCGGTGCCGACCACAAGGCCCAGTAGGCGGTCGCCGGCGGCGTCTGGATGCACGCCTCCTGCGCCGGGGCGGGGTATCCGTCGATCCGGCAGACGAACGTCGTCGGGAACCGCTGCGTCCCCTCCACGGTGAACCCGGCCGACTGCAGCGCTGCCCACGCCGACGTGGGATCGCCTGCGGCACAGCCGGTCCGGACGCTCCCGCCGAAGTCGACGACGACACTGACGCCCGACGCGCCAGAACAGGTCGACGCTTCCGCCGGCACGGCGCCGACGGGCAGCAGCGCGCCGACGCCGAGCGCCGCTGCGGCGACGAAGCGCGCGGGCATGGTCACCGAACGCTGCCGGATCACGTGCGCACCCTCACTTCGGGACCGGGATGCTCGGCGGCTTGCCCGCGCCATACGACCAACCCTCGACCGTCCCCGGCTTCGGGTCATAGGTGCCGGCGCCCGTGGTCGAGTAGGTCCACGTCCCGCCGCGTTGCGCGTGCCAATAGGACCAGTACTTCGTCGTCGGCGGCATGACGACGCAGGCGTCCGTCGCCGGCGTCGGTATGCCGTTGATCCGGCACACCGCCCCCGGGAACCGAGCGACCATGGCCACCGTGAAGCCGGCCGTCTTGAGCGCGGCGAGCCCGGTCCGGGGGTCGCCCGTCGCGCACCTGGTCGACTCCGTCGCGCCGAAGTCGACGAGGACGGTCACGCCGCTGCCGCGTGGGCAGGCGGCTCGGGCAGATGAATCATGCTGTGCGACAGTGGAGCCCGCCGTGGCGCCGGCAGCAGAGACCGCGGCTGCGGGTCCAGCCAGCGCGAGCAGCGGTGCGCCTGCCGCGAGAACGAGCGTCACGGCCAGGGGAGTGCGTCGGAACATCAGTGCGTCCTTCCACGCGTGAGGATCCGGGCGGCAGCGACCGCACCGGCGAGAACGAGGCCACCGGCCAGCAGATAGGCCGAGCGTCCACCGGTCACGGCCCGCGGGGTCGGCGACGCCGCCGCCGTTGCCGGCGCGACGGGGTCGGCCCGGCCCCCATCCGGGCTCGGGCGCTGCGCGCCCTCACCCGTCCCGCCAGACCCGTCCAGCCGGGCCGACCCCATCCCGCCCGCGCCCGAGGTCGATGTCGTCGTCATCGTCGTCGTCGAGGTCACCGTGACGGTCGAAGCGGGATGGGGGGTGGCCGGCGCGGCCGGAGCGGGGGCTGTCGCTGTGGTGGTGGTGGTGTGGGTGACCGTGGTCGTCACGGTTGCGGTGGAGGTGGGGGCCGATGGCGAGGTGGGGGAGGTGGAGGACGAGGAGGGGGTCGAGGCGCACTCGTCGGAGGCGGGGGTGGCGCCGTCGAGGGTGACGGTGAGGGGGGAGGCGCCGGCGAGGCCGAACGCCGCCTGTGTCGTCGCCCGACGCTCCTGGTCCGAGGCGGTGGCGGAGGCGCCCGCGGCGAGCAGAGCGGCATACGACGCCTTGTCGTAGGCGATCGCTCCCCGCACTGATTCCGTTGTGCCACAACCTAACTGGAGCGAACGGAGGAATCCCGTGGCCCGCTCGAACGCCTCCGTGCGCCCCGCAACGGCGAAGGCCGCGGCCGCCAGGCCTGTCGTGTTGGTGTTGGGTGTTTCGGCGCCGACGCCCCCGGCGATCCCACCCGCCGCGTTCATCGCGCCTTCGAGGAAGTCGAGCGCCTGCCCCGCCGCCCCGGAATCGTTGCCTGCCAACGCGATCGCGGCCATCGACGTCGCGTCGGGGTTGCTCACGCAGTCGGCGGACTCGACGAACAGCCGGAACCCGCCGTCCGCGCACTGCTGCGCGGTGAGGAACTGCACCGCCGTCGCCGGCGGTGTCTGCCCGCCCCGTTCGACCGCCATGAGGGCGAGGGCCTGCGTGTAGGTGTTCGACGTGTCGCCGTATGCCGAGTGGTCGGCATATCGCCCGTCCTTCGTCTCGAGGGAGGCGAGTCGGGCGAGGAGGTCGTAGTCCCCGAACGCGTGCGGATCGTCGCCGACGGTCATGGCGAGGAGGGCGGTCTTGGCGAGCGGACCGGCATACAGCTCGGTGGGCGCCAGTCCCGGCCCGAGATAGCCGTCGATGCCCACGGTGATGGCTTTCGTCGCCGCGCGCGCCTCGTCGGGTGCCGTGTGCGTGGCTGCGAGCCCGAGGACCGCGTCGATTGTCACGCCGAGGTCGGGGGTGTCGGTCCCGGGGGCGTCATAGACGTGGCCGTGCGCGGCGAGTTGTGCGGCGAGGAAGCCGCCCGCGGCGCGGGCCGAGTCCGCGGGTGCGTAGCCGTCGGCCGCTCCCGCCGCGCCGGGCAGGACGACCATCCCGGCGGCGATCGCCAGGGACGCCAACAGCGGGCGGGTGGTCACGGGCTGCTCCTCGCGCGGAGCGTCGGTCCGGGCACGCGGTGTCCGGGCCTGGGCCCGCATACCTCGGCGGTGGACAGGTCTCTCCGGCACTCGCGAGGTGATCCGGCTCGCCGCCTCTCGGCGGCCTACGGCTGCGGGTCAGCGCCGGACTTCGACCGGCTTCCCCTCGTGCGTGCGGGGTGCCGCCTCACGGCGACTCCGGTCACGATGGTATCCGACGCCCGCGGCCGCGCTCGCCGTCCGCCCCTCCTTCCCCCTCGTCGAGAGGCCGGTTCAGGGGTGTCTAGGTCCTGCGCTCGGCGCGGGAGAGGCCGGTTCAGGGGAGTCGAAGGGCCGCTTCCCTGCCCGTCAGCCGGGCTCACCACCGTCATTCGCCCGTATGGCGAGGCTCACCTCCGGTGGTGCTCCTCGGTCTCCGAGCGCAACGGCCGGCCGCGATAACTGCTGACGATGTCGGCGAGGGTCAGTCCCTCATAGAGCAGGCGATGGACGATCTCGGTGATCGGCATGTCGACGCCGCTGCGGTGGGCGAGTTCGCGGACGCTCCTGGCGTTGAGCACTCCCTCGGCGACCTGCCCGAGTTCGGCCTGGATGTCGTCGAGTCTGCGGCCCCGGCCAAGCGCGTAGCCCACCCGGTAGTTGCGCGAGCGCAGCGACGAACACGTCAGGACGAGGTCGCCGACCCCGGCCAGCCCGGCGAGGGTCAGGGGATTGCCGCCGCGCGCGACGGCGAGCCGGGTGATCTCGGCGAGCCCGCGGGTGATCGTCGCGGCCCGGGTGTTGTTGTCGTAGCCGAGGCCGTCGGACGCCCCGATCGCGATGGCGATGACGTTCTTGGCGCAGCCGCCGATCTCGACGCCGACGACATCGTCGGTGACATAGGGCCGGAAGAAGCTCGTGTGGAACGCCTGCTGAACGCCTTCGGCGACAACGGGATCGGCGCCGGCCACGGTCACTGCGGTCGGCTGCTCCTGCGCGACCTCGACGGCGAAACTCGGCCCCGACAGGAAGGCCAGCCGGGAGTGCAGCTGCATTGGCAGGACGTCCTGGAACACCTCGCTCATCGTCATCAGGGTGTCGACCTCGATCCCCTTGGTGACCGAGCAGAGCAGCATCCCCGGGTCGAGATGCTCCGCCGCCTGCCGCGCGACCGACCGCATCGCCGGCGACGGGACGGCGAACACGACCAGCCCCACGCCGTCGAGCGCCTCGGCGAGGTCGGGCTCGCCGACGAGGGTGTCGGGCAACGCTATTCCGGGGAGATAACGATGGTTCTCGTGGTCGGCGGTCATCGCCGCGAGGAGGTCGGTGTCGATGTCCCACATCCGGACGCCGTATCCCTTGCCCCCCAGCATGCGCCCGATGGCGGTGCCCCACGACCCAGCCCCGAGCACCGCGACGTCCACGCCGTCACTGTAGCGAGACCCGCTCACCCGCGTCCCCGCGCGACACGCTCGCCGGGGACGGCAGTTCGCGAGTCCGTATGCCGCTCCCTCCCCCCGCCCCACTGTGCCGGCGCGAGGTCGGAGGTTCGCGGTGAGGTCGTAGCTGCGCAGCTGCGACCTCACCGCGGACCTCCGACCTCGACGACGAGACAGGTGGGGCGTCAGGGTCGTGGCTGCCCACGGTCACGGCCGCGAGGCCCCGCGTGATTGCGCTCGTCCGTGCGTGCATCTCTGTGCTCCTTCGTCATGCCGACATCTGTTGTCGACTGGTCGAAGGGTGGCGAACGGTGCTTAACGCGGTCTTAAGCCGGAGCGAGTCGGTGCCATGGCGTATGCCGCGTTCTCACCCCTGCGCGCGAGTTTCGCCGAAACGCTGCGGGACAGTGACACCGGCCCTATCGTCCGACTCGAGAGGGAAGCCTCGATCTGATTGTGCGTCAACGAGTCCGAAGGAGTCAGCGTGTCTGGTGGCCTGCGTCTTTCACGAGGGTGGCGTCTGGCTGCCGCAGGGGTGCTCGCGATCGGCTTGACCGCTTGCGGAGGCTCATCGACCACCACCACACCGTCCAGCTCGACGAGCACGCCCGCCGGCCCGGCCAGTTCGGACGCGGTGTCCGACACTCCGAGCCCGACGTCGGCATCGGCAGACGACAGTGAGTGGCTGGCTCTCGACATGAAAGTCCGCGTCGTCAACTTGTGGCACCCCGGGGACTCGGCGACCGGCCAAGCCATCGATGTCTACGCCGAGACGGCGCAGGACGGCAAGAAGCTGATGACGGTGGCGCCCGGCACGGTCAGTGACCTCGTCGTGCCCGTTATGAAGAAGCTCTTCGCCGGCGAGGGGGAGAAGACCTTCAACCTGTCGTTCTATCCCGAGGGCAAGACGGTCCGAGACGACGAGCTCATCTACCAAGGTGAAACGTCGGCGAGCGGTTTGGTCCTGACCTATGTGCTTCTGCCCCCGTCTCCCGATGGCGATGGCGGTTCGAGCATTCAGGTGTTCGCCGACGAAACCGGATCCTCGACGGACTGGTCGAGCATGCTCGTGGGGACGCCGCCGGCCGGCAAGGCAGCGCTGATGCTGAACGCCACCGCCCTGCAGTATGCCGGCAAGGAGCCGACTGACTACCCCACCTATCTCGCCTCCACCACCGCCGGAAAATGCATCGGCTACCTCGACGGTGATGGGACGGAACACACCGACACCAGCACGTTCTCGCTGATCGGCGGGACCTCTGGCATGACGGTCGTGCTCGATCCGGGCGAGCAGTTCCGCATCAACAAGACGGGCTCGACGTCCGAGGGCGTCGACAAAGTGTGCGCGTCCAAGCCGGTGGTCCCCGCCACAGACCCGGGGCTCAGCGCGGGCGGCCGGGCCTACGGCTTCCTCTGGGGCACTGACCCCAGCGCGCCCCAACTGTTGCTCGTCCCCATCGGCTGAACCTCCAGGGTTGACCACACGCCCCCAGGTCCGCAGTAGGCGTACCGGACCGTCAGCGGGACAGCTCGACACCGATCAGAGCCGCCACCGCGGGTGCGGACAGGTAGTGGCGGGCGAAGTGGACGTCGGCGACGTGGATGGACGGCTCGAGGAGTTGGTCGATGCCGTCGAAGTAGTTCGTCATCGGTCTCAGGATCGAGACGACATCGCCGGGATCGGCGACGTTGACCCAGCGCCGCACACCCGGCGGTTTGCGGGCGGGGGAGTCGCGGGGCGAGGGGTCGAGCCGGTCATAGACGACGGTCGGCATCGCCAACGGGGAGCCGAGGGTGATCAACAAGTCGACCTCGGGATGCGCGTTCTGCCAGAGCGCCTCATAAGTGACGACACTGCCGAGCGAATGGGCGAGGATGATTCGTGGCGTATGCCGATCGATCGCCTCCCCGACAATCCCGCGCGCCTCGGCGCGTCGCCTCGCCTGGTTCGGGTGGAGGTAGGTGCCGACCTCGGGGAAGAAGCGGGTGACAAGGCGTTCGACAGCGCGTTGGTCGAGGTCGAATGTCCGCGCGAACCATTCGAGGGCCTGCCGAATGGGCTTGGCGCCGTGGCCCTGAGTGGCGGTTTGGGGCAGACCGCTGGCCACCAGCCACTCCCAGACATCGTCGGCCTGGTCCGCCGTGAGTTGCTCGACATTGCGCGGCCCCTGCGCGGTGGCGAGGTGCAGGGCGGGGGCGTAATAGGCGATCGCGAGATCGAACGCGGGTATCGGTCCGTCGCCGAAGCCGTGGCGCAGCGATGCGGACCAGGAAGCCGCTCGGCTCTCGTCGGTGGCCGTCGGGTCGTAGTTCCCGACCCCGTGGACGCCAAGCACCGACGTCATCGAACGCGTTCGAAGTAGGCGATATCCCGCCCAAAAGCGACGACCAATCCACCCGTGAACGACCAGGCGACATCAGCGCAGGACTGGGGTGGGACGATTCGCTGCCGAACTTCTCCAGCGGCGAGGTCCCAGACCAGGACCGGCCCATCGTTGCTGCCGGTGACGGCGACCGGGGTCTCGCCGATGGTGGTGGTGGCGCCCGCGGTCACCCCGCCGGTGTGGCCGGTCAAGGTGTGCCGGCGTTCGCCGGTGTCCAGGTCCCAGACCAGGACCTGCCCATCGTCGCTGCCGGTGACGGCGACCGGGGTCTCGCCGATGGTGGTGGTGGCGACCGCGTCACCCAGCCGGTGTGGCCGGAGGTGTGCCGGCGTTCGCCGGTGTCCAGGTCCCAGACCAGGACCTGCCCATGATGCTGCCGGTGACGGCGACCGGGGCGCCGCGCCGCGGTCACCCAGCCGGCGTGGCCGGTCAAGGTGTGCCGGCGTTCGCCGGTGTCCAGGTCCCAGACCAGGACCGGCCCATCGTTGCTGCCGGTGACGGCGACCGGGGTCTCGCCGATGGTGGTGGTGGCGACCGCGCGCACCCAGCCGGTGTGGCCGGTCAAGGTGTGCCGGCGTTCGACGGCGCGCTGTGTCGAGGTCCCATGACCGACCGGACCCTGCCCATTCGTTCGCCTGTCCACCCAGACCAGGCTTGCCGGTGACGGCGACCGGGGTCTCGCCGATGGTGGTGGTGGCGACCGCGCGCACCCAGTCGGTGTGGCCGGTCAAGGTGTGCCGGCGTTCGCCGGTGTCCAGGTCCCAGACCAGGACCGGCCCATCGTTGCTGCCGGTGACGGCGACCGGGGTCTCGCCGATGGTGGTGGTGGCGCCCGCGGTCACCCAGCGGTGTGGCCGGTCAAGGTGTGCCGGCGTTCGCCGGTGTCCAGGTCCCAGACCAGGACCTGCCCATCGTTGCTGCCGGTGACGGCGACCGGGGTCTCGCCGATGGTGGTGGTGGCGACCGCGTCACCCCGCCGGTGTGGCCGGTCAAGGTGTGCCGGCGTTCGCCGGTGGCGCACCGCGCCCGGCGTCACCCCGCCGGTGTGGACCCGGGTCAGTCGGTCAAGGCTGCCGGCGTTCGCCGGTGTCCAGGTCCCAGACCAGGACCTGCCCATCGTCATGAACTTGCCGGTGACGGCGACCGGGGTCTCGCCGATGGTGGTGGTGGCGACCGCGCGCACCCAGTCGGTGTGGCCGGTCAAGGTGTGCCGGCGTTCGCCGGTGTCCAGGTCCCAGACCAGGACCTGCCCATCGACGCTGCCGGTGACGGCGAGCGGGGTCTCGCCGATGGTGGTGGTGGCGACCGCGGTCACCCAGCCGGTGTGGCCGGTCAAGGTGTGCCGGCGTTCGCCGGTGTCCAGGTCCCAGACCAGGACCTGCCCATCGTTGCTGCCGGTGACGGCGACCGGGGTCGATGGTGGTGGTGGCGACCGCGGTCACCCCGCCGGTGTGGCCGGTCAAGGTGTGCCGGCGTTCGCCGGTGTCCAGGTCCCAGGACCTGCCCATCGTTGCTGCCGGTGACGGCGACCGGGGTCTCGCCGATGGTGGTGGTGGCGACCGCGCGCACCCAGTCGGTGTGGCCGGTCAAGGTGTGCCGGCGTTCGCCGGTGTCCAGGTCCCAGACCAGGACCTGCCCATCGTTGCTGCCGGTGACGGCGACCGGGGTCTCGCCGATGGTGGTGGTGGCGACCGCGGTCACCCAGCCGGTGTGGCCGGTCAAGGTGTGCCGGCGTTCGCCGGTGTCCAGGTCCCAGACCAGGACCTGCCCATCGTTGCTGCCGGTGACGGCGACCGGGGTCTCGCCGATGGTGGTGGTGGCGACCGCGGTCACCCCGCCGGTGTGGCCGGTCAAGGTGTGCCGGCGTTCGCCGGTGTCCAGGTCCCAGACCAGGACCTGCCCATCGTTGCTGCCGGTGACGGCGACCGGGGTCTCGCCGATGGTGGTGGTGGCGACCGCGGTCACCCAGCCGGTGTGGCCGGTCAAGGTGTGCCGGCGTTCGCCGGTGTCCAGGTCCCAGACCAGGACCGGCCCATCGTTGCTGCCGGTGACGGCGACCGGGGTCTCGCCGATGGTGGTGGTGGCGCCCGCGGTCACCCCGGCGGTGTGGCCGGTCAAGGTGTGCCGCGGTCCGCGGCTGTTCTCGCCCGTCGCCCAGGTCGGCACCAATCGCCCGTCCGGAACGGACGCCGATACAGCGTCTGCGAGTCTGACGCACCCCAAACGACGGGCCGTCAGGCACAACAGGACACTTCGGTCGAAACCCGGCGCAGGCGCCTTGCCCGCCGCTAGGCGAACGACTTCGGCCCCGTCACAGGACCTGACCCGTTCGTCGGCGCGGGCAAGCGTGCCGAGCGCGTGCGGAAAGTCCGCGATTGTGAGGAACCCCGCATCGGCGAGGAGGTCGACTCCCTGGCCGGCGTCGACCGCGTGGTCGAGGGCGTGGCGCGCTAGATACGGTTCGGCCCCGGTCCAGACCGGCTTCCCCCTCGCGTCACGACGATGGTCGAGGAGGGCTCGCCAAACGAGAAGAGCGATTCCGGTGGGGGAGTCGTCCGACGCTCTCGGCTGGACTCGGAGGTAGTCGGCGAGACCCTGATGGAAGAGGCGATAGAGCGTGGACCCGTCGACATCGACGGTTCGACGCAGAAAATGGCCGACGCGATTCTCGGTCAAGACCTTCAGGACCGCGTCGTCGGTCACGGCGTCGCCGTCCGACTCGGCCCACCTCAGGCCTCGGGCGACGGCGGTGACGAGCGGGAGCGGCATACCCTCCCCCTTCGCCCACGCAAGCGCGGCGAGGACCGCGCGGTCAACCCCGGACGTCTCCGACCGCAGGCTGAGCTCCAGCACCTCGGGGAGAGTTCGGGGAATTGACGCGACCAACGTCTCGACGTCGATGATCTCGGCCTGATCGGCGTGGCGGCCCGGTCCTCGTGGGGTCGCGGACTGCTGGAGGTGGTTGAGATAGAGGCCCGCGACGAGGAAGGCGCCACGGGCGATCGTCCCGTCGCTTCCGGTGCTCAGCGTCTCGGCAATGTCGCCGGCGAGCCGGCGCCTTACGGGTGTGAACCGCGGGTCGTCGGCCAGGACGTTCGACACGAAACGCCGCAGATCCGCGGCGAGAACGGGTGCGGGCACGTCGTCGAGATCGAGCAATTCCCCGGCGCGGAGGACCCGGCGCAGCGGGTCGATCATCGGCCACTGAGCGCCGGTCCGCGTCCCGACCACGACCCGAATCCCCTCCCCGCTTTGGGCCAGCTCGGCGAGGGGGAGCAGGAGGTCACGGACGACACCACCGGGGTCGGCCGCCTCGTCGACGGCATCGATGACGACGGTCACCGCGGTCCGCCGGTCCGTCAACAGTGCGAGGACATCCGCCGGCGTCGGGGTGGCTGACCCGTCGATCACGAGTTGGCGGGCCAGTGCCGAGGCGATCTCCGTTGTCGACCGCTGGCGGGCGTGCACCGCGGCAATGTCATCAAGTCTCGATGGCGCTGTCGCCGCGGCGTTCCAAACGTCGCGCGTGGCCTCCCGCAAACGTGGATGGGCAGCGCACACGACGATGCCGAGCAGAGCGGACTTGCCACACCCGGGACTCCCCGTCACCAGCCGGACTCCACCGGCGCGCTCGGCGTCAAGGAAGTCGGTCAGGTCCTCCAGTTCGCGGGTTCGACCCGAGAAGTAGGCCGCACGGGCCGGTCCTCGCGCGCGGCGCGAGGCCGCACGTCCGATGAAGTGCAGCGGGTCGACACTGGCATCGACGGACGCCACGAGTTCCGTGAGGGCCGGGTCGAGACCCGCCAACACGGTGCGCGCCCGCACCGGGTCATACCTCGGATTGGCGAAGATCCGAGGATTGATCGGATGGTCGAGCAGTGTGGAGCGAACGCGCTGCGCGAGCCCTGTGGCGCTGGCCTTCTCGACCTCGCTGATCACCCGGTTGCGCACTAACTCCCATGGCAGGAACTCCAGCGACGGGTCGGCGCCGAGCGTCCCATCGAGGCCCGCCCGGAGCGCGGACGTCAAAGCCTGGGTCAGGCGGCCGTCGAAGGCCTCCTCATCCTTGTCGCTAGCGGCGAGGACCCAGGCCATGGTCTTCTCGTCGGCGCCGCGGACCTGCCAGGGAAGCTCCGCCGCGGCGCCGGCATGGCAGATGTCCAGAACGAACAGCGTGGGCTGGGACGTTTGGGTCTCCTCTGCCCGGTCCTCGACGGCGCCGACCCAGTCGCCTAGCGAGGGATCCACCGCTTTCCCGTCGCAACCGACCATCTTGAGGCTGGCGCTGCGTCGGGCGATCTCGCCGTGGCTGAGGACGTGAACGACGCGGGGGAGTGTTGGCGCCTCGTCCGTCACCGTTGAGAACTGTTCGCGCAGAACCCCACTCGTCAGACCCGAACCATCCGGACGGTCGATCGCGAAGCCATAGTCACCCAGCACGGAGGCGAGGGCATCGGCATACGGCATGAGCGTGGCCAGCGACGGATAGGCCGATCCGGCCTCCTCACCCGCAGGCTCGTAGCCGAACGTCGGGACGGCGAGCACCAGCGCCCTCCCGCGGACGGGCGGGGTGGGCTGCATAGGTGGGATTCTGACACTGCTTCACGGATGGCCGCGACGGCGCGCCTGAGTCCGTGGCGAACCCGATGGCCGGGTCAGTGCCACGCGGCGAGGCGGGCCGCCGCCCGCTGGTAGTCCGTCCTGCCGGTCGCGACCTCGATCACCAGGTCGTATGCCGGGTCGTCGTCGACGTCGATCGTGCGACCGTTGAGCCCGTAGAAGACGACCGTCGCCAGCCAACCGAGGCGCTTGTTCCCGTCCACGAGCGGGTGATTTCGCACCAAGGATTCCAGCAAGACGGTGGCCTTCTCATCGAGGCTCGGGTAGGCGTCGCGCCCGAACAGACTCGTCCGCGGTCGGGCCGCGGCCGCGTCCACCAACCCGAGGTCGCGCACCGGCCCCACGCCGAGGTCGCCGACGAGCGTCAGCAGGTCCTCCAGGGTCAGGAACTCGGTCACTGACCAAGCCGGTCGAGGACGGCCGCGTACCTCTCCCGGGCCGCGGCCGACAGGACCCGGACCCGGTCCTCGTGCAACTGCCTGGCGCCGGCCGCGCGGATCGCGCGCAGCGCCGCCTCGTGCTTGCTCACACCTTCAGCCGCCGCGAGTGCTGCGAGGGTCTCCTCGTCGCGCGCATCCAGGCGCAAGGTCATCGCCACGCCGTGATGATACCAGAGTGGTATCAACCAGCACCCTTGTCCGCGCGCCGGCCCGTACCGGGTCGCCACACCCGGAAAGTCGGGCGTGGCCCGGCGGCCGGGCGGATAGAATCGGGCACACCAGCGTTCGAGCCGTCATCAGCGGCGAGCTTCCGGAAGAACGGCCGCCACGGCGTACGGGCGGCTCACTAGAACCGGACGGGTGGGCCCGTCAGCGCCTTAGGCAAGAGCGGCCGTATGCCGCGTGCTCACCTGGGCGCGCCTGTGCGGCAAGCGAGGTGGTACCGCGGTGGCGGCCCCCGACCGGGGTCCGGCGTCGTCCTCGTGGACGACCCGCCGGCGACCGCCGGCCCGACGCAGGAGTTGCTTGCCTGACATGGCCTACCCCAAGGTCTCCACCAGCGCGCCCATGCCCGCCGACACGTCGACCGCGGATGCCTCGATCCCGGACACGTCGATTCCGGGCACCTCGACCTCGGGTGCGGCTTTCGGCATCCCCGCCAGCCCCCGATTCCCCCAGATCGAGGAGGCGGTGCTGGCCTACTGGGCGCACGACGGGACCTTCCAGGCGTCCATCGACAATCGCGAGGCGGGGACCGACGGCAGCAATGAGTTCGTCTTCTACGACGGCCCGCCCTTCGCCAACGGCCTGCCGCACTACGGCCACCTGCTCACCGGCTATGTCAAGGACCTGGTGCCGCGCTACGAGACGATGCGGGGCCGCCGGGTCGAGCGTCGCTTCGGCTGGGACACCCACGGCCTGCCCGCGGAGTTGGAGGCGATGAGTCAGCTCGGGATCAAGACCACTGATGAGATCCGCGCGCTCGGCATCGAGAACTTCAACGACAAGTGCCGCCAGTCGGTCTTCGAATACACCGACGAGTGGCGCGACTATGTCACCCGTCAGGCGCGTTGGGTCGACTTCGACAACGACTACAAGACGCTCGACCTGACCTATATGGAGAGCGTCATCTGGGCCTTCAAGCAGCTCTATGACAAGGGCCTGGTCTACGAGGGCTTCCGCGTCCTGCCCTACTGCTGGAACGACCAGACCCCGCTGTCCAACCACGAGTTGCGGATGGACGAGGACGTCTATCAGGTCCGCCAGGACCCGGCCGTCACCGTCGGGATGCGCGTGACCACCCCCGGCCCGCTCGCAGGTGCGCTGCTGCTGATCTGGACCACGACACCGTGGACGCTCACCGCGAACCTCGCGGTCATGGTCGGCGAGGAGATCGCGTATGTCGTGGTCGAGTCGGCGGTCCCGACCGGCCGGCCCGAGCGCTACGTCCTCGCGGCGGACCGGGCGCAGGCCTACGCCAAGGAACTGACGGGCGACGCCAAGGGTGACGTGAGCGCGCTGGTGGTGGCACGGCATACGGGCGCGGAGTTGTTGGGGCTGACCTACACGCCCCCGATGTCCTATTTCCTCGGTCATGAGCGGGCTTTCCGTGTCGTGCCAGCGGATTTCGTGACGACGACCGACGGCACCGGGCTCGTCCACACGGCCGGCGCCTTCGGTGAGGACGACAAGGTCATCACCGACCGCGAGGGGATCGAGGCGGTCGTCCCGGTCGCCATCGACGGGACCTTCACCTACCCCGTCACCGACTACACCGGTCTGCTCGTCCTCGACGCCAACATTCCCGTGATCGACCATCTCAAGGCGCGCACCCGGCTCGACGCCGACGGCGCACCCGGCGCGGTCGGCTCGGTCACCGAGGGCACGGTGTTGCTCAAGCGCGAGTCGTATGCCCACTCCTACCCCCACTGCTGGCGCTGCCGTCAACCCCTTATTTACATGGCGGTGTCGAGTTGGTTCGTCTCCACGACGACGATCCGCGACCGGATGATGGCGCTCAACCAGGAGGTCACCTGGGTGCCCGCGCACATCCGCGACGGGCAGTTCGGCCGCTGGCTGGAGAACACCCGCGACTGGTCGATCTCCCGGAACCGCTTCTGGGGCAGCCCGATTCCCGTATGGCGCTCCGACAACCCCGAGTACCCGCGCGTGGATGTCTATGGCTCGCTGGATGAGCTGGAACGCGACTTCGGCGTGCGCCCGGACAACCTCCACCGGCCCTTCATCGACGAGTTGACCCGGCCCAATCCCGACGACCCGACCGGCCGCTCGAGGATGCGGCGGGTCACCGACGTCTTCGACTGCTGGTTCGAGTCGGGGTCGATGCCCTTCGCCCAGGTGCACTATCCGTTCGAGAATCGCGAGTGGTTCGACCACCACTTCCCGGGCGACTTCATCGTCGAATACATCGGCCAGACGCGTGGCTGGTTCTACACCCTGCACGTCCTCGCGGCCGCGCTCTTCGACAAGCCGGCCTTCCAGACGTGCGTCTCGCACGGCATCGTGCTGGGCAACGACGGGCTGAAGATGAGCAAGTCGCTGCGCAACTATCCCGACGTCCGCGAGGTCTTCGATCGCGACGGCGCCGACGCGATGCGCTGGTTCCTGATGTCCTCGCCGATCCTGCGCGGCGGCAACCTGATCGTCACCGAGCAGGCGATCCGCGAGTCGGTGCGGCAGGTCCTGCTGCCGCTGTGGAACGTCTGGTACTTCTTCTCCCTCTATGCCAATGCGTTTGGGGACAACGGGTATGACGCGAAGCGCTCCACCGCCTCCACCCACCCGATGGACCGCTACCTGCTGGCCAAGCTGCGCGACTACGTCGCCGACTCGACCGAGCAACTCGACCGGTTCGAGGTCGCTTCGGCCTGCGACACGACGCGCTCCTTCCTCGATGTGCTCACCAACTGGTATGTCCGCCGGTCGCGAGAACGCTTCTGGGACACCGGATCCGGCGACCGCGCCGCGACCGAGGCGGCCTTCGACACGCTGTGGACGGTGCTGGAGACCGTATGCCGCGTCACGGCCCCCCTCCTTCCGCTCACCACCGAAGAGGTATGGCGCGGCCTCACCGGCGGCCGGTCCGTGCACCTCACCGATTGGCCCGCTGTCGAGGATCTTCCTGCCGACGACGCGCTGGTCGAGGCGATGGACCGGGTCCGCGAGGTGTGCTCGGTCGCGTCGTCGCTGCGCAAGGGCGCCGGCCTGCGGGTGCGGCTCCCGCTCGCCCGCCTCGTCGTCGTCTCGGACCACGCCGAGGCGCTGCGGCAGTTCGCCGACATCGTCCGCGACGAGGTCAACGTCAAGGAGGTCGAGTTCCTCGACGCCGAGCAGGCGCGCGGCTCCGATTTCGGTGTGTCGCAGCGGCTCAACGTCAACGCCCGCGCCGCCGGCCCACGCCTCGGCCGCGAGGTCCAATCTGTCATCAAGGCGTCGAAGGCCGGGGACTGGTCGGTCGCCGACGACGGCACGGTGACGTGTGGCGGCATACCGCTGGTCGACGGCGAGTATGCCCTCGAGACGACGATCGATGCGGCCGGAGCGGGTCACCAGGCGACGGCGATGCTCACCGGCGGCGGCTTCGTGGTCCTCGACACCGACGTCACCCTCGAGCACGAGGTCGAGGGCGCGGCCCGCGACCTCGTCCGCGAGGTCCAGAAGGCCCGCCGCGAGGCCGGCCTCGACGTCGCCGACCGGATCCGGCTCGACGTCGCCGGCTCGGAGTTCGTCTATCGCGCCGTCGTCGGCCACCGCGACCTGGTCACCTCGGAGACCCTCACCGTCGAACTCCAGGTCTCCCCGAACCTCGACGAACTCAGCGTCGGCGATGACGGCGTCGCCGAGGTCGTCGTCGGCGAGCGTTACCCCGTCCGCATCCGGGTCCGCCGCGCCACGCCCGCGGGCGGCTGAACCTCCGCCGTTCCTCTCAATGCCGCAGGGTCCTCCTGGCACCGGACATCATCCGTTGTCGGGAGGACTGTCCGTTGCCCACTCCGCCCGGCCGTCACATCGCCCGGCCGTGGCTAGGCAAAGGCGCGCAGCACCGGCTGATCGTCGGCGTAGTCCGCGACCACCGTCATCTCGCCCACCGTCGTGAACGGCCGTCCCGGGGAGGCCAACTGCTCCCAGCGCCAGCGGCCCCACCCGTCCTCGGAACCGCGTTCGAGAGCGTCCATCGTCATCGCACAGAGGCGCCCCAACTGGTCATACCGAATGCGATGCACCTCGAACCGCGTGATCAATTCCTGCGCCACTCCGAGAGCGGCGCCGTCCGCGATCCATCCCGTCCCCACGGTCCGGCGCATGGTCCGTCCGACAGTCGGAATCTTGCCAGCGGGCGTCACCACGGCGAACCGGTCGTGCCAGAGCGCCAGCAACTCACCCCCGGGCAGTACGGTGTGGGAGCCGTCGACATCGGTCAGGTCGATCCGGTTCCGGTGCTCGGCGACCTCCTGGACGATGTGCAGGACCCGGCCGTCGGCCAGGCCATAGCACTTGCGCGCCCACTCGCCGGGGGCATGGTCGGCGACCGCGCGGCATTCGCCGGTGATGAGGTCGACGACGCTGGTGCGCCAGTGTTCGTCGTCCCCCGACTCAGCCCAACACAGGCTGCCGGCGACGGCGGTGAGGACGGGCAGCCCACGGGTGCTGGCCGGAGCAAGCCCCGACGCGAGCACCTGGACCTCTCCGGTCGACGGGTGGGCGGCGCGGATCACCCAGGTCCGGTCGCGTCGGACACCGACCCAGCAGACCACGTCGGTCCGGTCGTCGACGGTCAGCGAGATCGCGTGCTCGTCGGGGTCGAGGTCGATCACCCGGATCGTGTCGAGGCTGGCCGCGTCGAGGATCAGGAGGGAGCGCTCCCGATCGCCGGTCCAGGCGCTCGCCTCGCCCCCACCCGGCGGCAATGGCCGCCGGGGTCCGGTCAGGGTGGCCAGGACATGCGTGCCGCCGGCGAGCCAGGACAGGGTTGCCCCCGGAAATCTGCGGCCGACCTCGCCCACCATGACGGAATGGTGGCGGCAAACTGCGGCTTTGTCACATCGGCGACCACGCACTGATCCGACGTATGCCGTGGCAACGGTTCCACTCGCCCGAACGCGCCGAGCGGCATACGGTAGTCCCGTGAGCGACTCCACCGGTGCCGTTGACCTGATCGCCGAATTCACCACCAGCCCCGAGAACCGCGACGAGGTCGCCGGTCTCATCAGTGGCTATGGCGAGGTCGTCCGTGCCGAGCCTGGCAACCGGGCGTTCAACGTCTACACCCACGTCGCCGAGCCGACGAAGTTCTGGGTGCACGAGATCTATGCCGACCGCGCCGCGTTCGAGGCGCACATCGGGAACCCCGAGAACCCCGCATTCAACGCCAAGCTGATTCCCCTCATCAACGAACCGGAGTCGGTGCTGACGTTCCTCGAGCCGGTCGGCTGAGAGACTGGGCGGGTGAGTCCCGCCCCCGACGCCGCCCAGCGCGAAGCCGCCTTCCGTCTCGACCTGCGCAAGCGGATGCGCCTGGCCGAGGAGGCCATCCTCGCGCGCGCTCCGGAGCATGATCTCGAGCCCGATCTGTCCCGCATCAGCGCGGTCATGGACCTGCTCGGCGAGCCCCAGCGCACCTTCCCGATCATCCATGTCACCGGAACCAACGGGAAAACGACAACGACGCGGCTGATCGCCGGCCTGCTGTCCACCGCCGGGCTCACGGTCGGCCGGTTCACCTCCCCGCACCTGCACACGATGCGGGAACGGATCGCCATCGGCGGCGAGTCGATCTCCGAGGAGCGGTTCCTCCAGGCGTATGACGAGGTCGTCCCCTTCCTCGACCTCGTCGACGCCCGGTCGGCCAAGTCGGGCGGGCCGCGGATGACCTACTTCGAGGTGCTCGTCGCGGTCGCCTATGTCGCCTTCGCCGACGCCCCGGTCGACGTCGCCGTCGTCGAGGTCGGTATGGGGGGTGGCTGGGACGCGACCAATGTCGCCGACGGCCAGGTGGCCGTGATCGCACCCGTCGCCATGGACCACGCGCACTTCCTCGGGGACACGATCGAGGCGATCGCGACCGAAAAGGCGGGGATCATCAAGGCCGACGCGATCGCGGTCGTGGGCATTCAGGAACCCGAGGTGGTCGCCATACTTCAGGAGCGGGCGGAGGCGGTGGGGGCGCGAACGGCATACGAAGGGAACGATTTTGGGATGCTCTCGCGGGAAGTGGCGGTTGGGGGGCAACAGGTGAGCCTTCGCGGGCTCGCCGGGGACTATCCCGATCTCTTCCTCGACCTCCACGGCGCTCATCAGGCCCACAATGCGGCGCTGGCGCTCGCGGCGGCGGAGGCCTTCCTCGGCGGGGGCGAGCAGCCGCTCGCGATCGACATCGTTCGGGAGGCGTTCGCCCAGGCCACCTCGCCGGGGCGCCTGGAGTTCGTCCGCCGCTCGCCGGCGGTGCTCGTCGACGCCGCGCACAATCCGGCCGGGGCGCAGGCGCTCGCGACCGCGCTGACCGAGGAGTTCGCGTTCGTCAAGCTCGTCGGGGTGCTCGGCATTCTCGGGGACAAGGACGCGGTGAGCATGCTCGAGGTGCTGGAGCCCGTTTTCGACGAGGTCGTCGTGACCCGGTCGACGTCGCCGCGCGCGATGACGCCGGCAGCGCTGGGGGCCCTCGCCGCCGACATCTTCGGTGAGCATCGGGTCACCGTCGTCCCCGACCTGCCCGACGCCATCGAGCGGGCCGTCGAACTCGCAGACGAGGGCGGCGTCGCCGGGGGAGTCGTCGTCACCGGGTCGATCACGACGGTCGCCGACGCCCGGATGCTGCTCGGCGCTTCCGGAGCCTGACGGCGCGTGGACTCGGCGACCGGCCGCCGGGAAGCCGCGCGACGCACCCTCGGCACAGGCGTCACGCCAAGGAGGGGAGGCCCGCGCCCTTGGGCACGTGGAACGTCTGTCGGCTCCGGTTCGCCTGGTGCCCCGGTTAGGGTTGCCTGTATGCCGCGCCGCGCCCCGCCCGCACCCGGCGCCCATGTCTCGTGGGTGCGGGGGCCGCTGGGCAAGTTCACGTGGCGGATGCTCGCCGCCGTGCTGGGCGGGCAGGGGATCTGTGTCCTCCTCGGCGCGGTGTTGGCCCGCTCGGTGGCGGCGACGGACGGCACGGGGGACAGCGGCATACGACTCGGGCTCGGGGTGGCCCTCGGCCTGCTCTGCTTCGTTGCCGCGGGAGGCCTGCGGCGCGGCTGGGGGCTGCCGGTGGGATGGTTCGTCCAGGCGCTGACCCTCGCCAGCGCGCTCATCGTCCCGATGATGATCTGGGTGGCACTGATGTTCCTCGCGATGTGGATCTATTGCCTCCGTCGCGGAATCCAGATCGACGCGATGATGGCCGAACGCGCTCGCTAGGCTGGCGCCGTGACCACCGAACGTTCACTCGTCCTCGTCAAGCCCGACGGCTTCTCACGCGGCCTCACCGGTGCCGTCCTCGCCCGCATCGAGCGCAAGGGCTATCGGCTCGTCGCCCTCGAGATCCGCACTCCCACAAGGGAACTGCTGATCCAACACTATGCCGAGCACGAAGGAAAGCCGTTCTTCGAGCCGCTCGTCGCGTTCATGTCCTCCGGGCCGGTCACGGCGGTCGTCATCGAGGGTGAGCGATGTGTCGAAGGCTTCCGGTCCATCGCGGGTGCGACTGATCCGACCAAAGCGGCTCCCGGGTCGATCCGGGGCGACTTCGGGCGGGACTTCGGTCACGACGTGACCCAGAACGTCGTTCATGGTTCGGACTCGCCAGAGTCTGCGGCGCGTGAGGTCGGACTCTGGTTCCCCGGGCTGACCTGACCGGGGTCAGTCGCTCTGCTGGGTGACGACGGGAACCCCGTTTGCGCAGCGGCCCGAGATCTCGATCTCGGCATCGGCCGCGACGAATTTCAACTCCAGACGGCCGTCCTCCATCAGCGGTCCGTCGACCGACCACCCGTCGGCGGGGGTGGCGCTCCTGAACGTCAGGAGGCTGCCCCGGCACGTGACCGTGACTCGGCCCCCGCGGGTGGTCAGAGACGTCGCTGTCGCGGGAGGTGGACCGCTGGTCGGCGCGTTCGGCCGTGTGGGCGTCGTCGAGGCGCTCGGTGGCGGGGTGTCGGATCCGGTGGACGCCGTCGTCGCGCCCGGTGTCGCACTCGGCAGCGCGTCGATCGCCGCCAGTTCCCGGCCGGAGCGTCCGATCGCGAGCCACGCGAGCGCGGATGTCGCGGCCACGACGAGAGCCCAGAGCACGACGTAGCGAACCCAGACTCGCCTCGCGTTCCTCATCTGTGCCCCCACGCCTCGGGTCCGGCAGTAGCGTAGCCACCGTGGCCACAGTCCTGGTCGTCGAGGACGACGCCTCCATCCGGTCGAGCATGATCCGCGCGTTGACCGGCGAGGCGTATGCCGTGACCACCGCCGGCACGGGCATGTCCGCTCTCGCGTCCGCGGTGGACGAGACGCCCGACATCATCGTCCTCGATCTCGGCCTGCCCGACATCGACGGCCTTCGCGTGTTGACCATGCTCCGGGCGGTGAGCTCTGTTCCGGTGGTGGTGGCCACGGCGCGGGACGACGAGCGAGCGATCATCGCCGCCCTCGACGCCGGGGCGGACGACTACCTCGTCAAGCCGTTCGGAGTCGAGCAACTGCTCGCGCGGCTGCGGGCCGTGCTGCGCCGTGTGTCGGGGCCTGATGGTCCGTTGCCGATCGGCGTCGGGGAGTTGGTCGTCAACCCGGTCTCCCGTGAGGCGAGTCTGCGCGGCATACCGATCGAGTTGTCCCGCAAGGAGTTCGATCTGCTCTATCTGCTCGCTCAGCGGGCGGGTGAGGTCGTGACCAAGCGGGAGATCCTCGCGGAAGTGTGGCGGCAGCCCTATGGCGGTGGCGACCGGACCGTCGATGTGCATGTGTCGTGGTTGCGGCGCAAACTGGGGGAGTCGGCTGCGGAACCGGGGTATCTGCACAGCATTCGCGGCGTCGGCCTGCGCCTGTCGCCACCGACGGATCCCTGATGCGCGGGCGGATCACCTGGCTCGTCGTGGGGGTGGCGTCCGCGATCGTCCTGTCGTTCGTCATCCCGCTCTGCCTGCTCGTGCGCACGATGACCGAGGAACGGGCGATCGCGGCGACCCGCAGCCAGGCTCAGGGCCTGGCGGTCCTCGTCGCGGGGATCGGCGACGCGCACCAGCTGCGCGACCTCCTGAGCCAGCCGACCTCCGGGGTGGTCGACGGATGGGTGAGCCTGCCCGACGGATCGGTCATCAGCCGTGCCGTCGCACCCGAGCACCATCCCGAGTCCGTCGCGCGGGCGCGGACGCGGGCCGTCGCCTTCAGTGAACGCACCCGTGACGGTATCGATGTGTTCGTCCCGGTCGTGACCGACAAGGGCGTGGTCGTGGTGCACACGTCGGTGCTGTTCGCCCGAATCGCCCGCGGGGTGTATGCCGCATGGGCCTCGATCGTCGCCCTCGGAGTCCTGCTGTTGGCCCTGTCCGTCCTCGTCGCAGGCCGGATGAGCCGGCGCATCAGCACCCCGCTGGTCGACCTGGCCGGGACGGCGCATCGGTTGCGAAGCGGTGACCTCGACGCCCGGGCCGACGTGGGCGGGCCGGCCGAGATCACCGAACTCGGTCGTGCGCTCAACCAACTGGCGGATCGGATCGGTGATCTGCTCGGTGCCGAACGGGAGCGCGCCGCGGATCTGTCGCATCGCCTGCGCACCCCGGTCACGGCGTTGCGGATGGACGCCGAGATGGTGGCGGACGAGACCACGCGCGGGCGCCTTCTCGATCACATCCAGGTCCTGCACCGCGCGGTCGACTCCGTGGTTCACGACGCCCGGCGCACGTCGCGCGAGGCGATCGTGCAGCCCGCCGACGCCGCCGCCCTGGTGCGGGACCGCGGGCGGCACTGGGCTCCCCTGGCCGAGGACGAGGGCCGGGAGCTGACCGTCGTGGCGCCCGCCGCGGCGTTGCTCGTGGGCTTGGCGGAGCAGGATCTCGCGGACCTGGTCGACAACCTCGTGGACAAGGTGTTCGCGCATACACCCGAAGGAACGCCGCTGCGGCTGAGCGCCCGCGCGGTCGCCTCGCAGGCGCACGGTTCGGGTGCGAGAGGTGGGTCGAGTGGGAGTCTCACCCCTGCGGGAAACTCCTACGTCGTGATCTGTGTCGAGGACGGTGGGCGGGGGCTGGCCGAGTCCGCATTGATTCGCCGCGGGGTGAGTGGTTCCGGCAGCACCGGTCTCGGGCTGGCCATCGTTGAACGGATCGGCCGCGGAGCCAGCGGCAGCGTCGAACTGGACCGGTCGGATCTCGGGGGTCTGCGGGTCAGCGTACGTCTGCCTCGCAGCCTCGACGCGCCGGAGCGGACGCGATAGCGTCCTTGGGGGCGCAGTAGGAATCGCGTCCACTCACTCGGATGAGTCAGGGACCAGCGCCGCGAGGGGTCAGGTCGTCGATCGGATCCGTGGCCATGACCGTGCGTTGTGCACGCGATGTCCTGCTTCCCGCGTTCCGCGAGCGATGGGTTCTGGGTCGACGGGCGTGAGTCGCCGCCGCAGCACACACGCTGGACCCCGTCACACGCCGGACCGTCATACGCCGGACCGTCATACGCCGGACCCCGTCATACGCCGGACCCCGTCAGAGGCCGGACCCCGTCAGAGGCCGGGCCCCGTCAGTCGCCGGACCCCGTCAGTCGCCGGACCCCGTCAGCCTCTGGACCCCGTAAGACGACGGCGCGGGATCCAGACACGGGACGCCAGGGCACGCGGAGCTGGCGCGGGGGTCAGCGCGCGGTCCGGGCCCGAGGCCAGGACCTCGCCGGTGCTGAGCAGGAACGCCACGACCCCGCCGGCGAACTAGTGGTGTGTTTCGCACGCCCTGACAGCGGATCACTCAATTCTGAGACGGACCGCTAGGTGGTTGGCCATGACAACGTCCGATGACACTTGACGCGGTTGTTAGAACACTAGTATGATTGGGAGTGCCCGAGGGGGGTGACATCCATGCACGACGCCGACCGTGAAGCCACGAGATCCACCACACCCGTCCCCAGCACGCCCGCAACACCGGCCACGACGGATGCCGAGGCACTGGGATTCGCGGCGGTGCGTGACCTGATCACCGCCTGCCGCGACGCGGTCGCCGGCCTGCGGCATGTGTCCTGGCAGGCGGGCGGCAGCGACCTCGCCGGGATCCTCGGCGACCTGGGGGAACTCGCCCTGGCTGTGGACGCCGCCGAGATCGCCGTCCTGGCCGATGCCATCACCCGGGGAGAACCCGGCAGTGGCCCGGTGCCGTTGGCACCGGCGGACTGGCTGTCCGCCCACTCCCGCCGCTACCCCACCGCGACCGCCGCGGCCCGCCCGATCCGCCTCGCGACCCAGATCACCCACCAGGCCATCCCCGACTGCCTCGCCGAGGCTGTCCTGACCGGCGCCGCACCCGTTCCCGCCGCCGCCGCCGCGAGCGCGGAGATGCTCCGGCTGACACCGGACCTGCAGGACGAGTTCATCCCGTTCGCGTGGGAGAGATACACCGACCTCGCCCGCCTCGGTGACCCCGCCCTGGTCCGGCAGTTACGGCCCCGGATCATCGCCGAGCACGGCGACCCCGACCGCACCGACAACGACCACCAGAAAGCCCGGGACCGGGCCTGCCTGTCCCGGGGCACCCCCGACCCCGGCGGCGCGCTGACCGACTACCGGATGAGCCTCGACCCCGAATCCGCCGCCCTCCTCGAAGCCGCCCTCGACCCATTGACCGCCCCCCACCCCGGACCCGACGGCGAACCCGACACCCGCCCCTGGACCACCCGACGCGCCCACGCCCTGATCGACCTGATCCACCGCGCCACCACCACCGACACCACCGTCCCCGGCCGCGGCTCGACCCACACCACCCTCCTGGTCCGCCTGCGCGACCTGAGCGACCACACCGGCCACGCGGCCACCATCGGCGGCCTGGACACCGGCCGCCTCCTCAGCATCGGCACCGCCCGCGCCCTCTCCTGCACCGGACAGATCACCCCCGTCGTCCTCGACGACCACGGCAACCCGATCCTCATCGGCCGCACCAAACGCTTCTTCACCCCCACCCAGATCCACGCCCTCCTCATCCGCGACGGCGCGACCTGCACCTTCCCCGGCTGCACCCGCCCCGCCGGCTGGACCGACGCCCACCACCTCATCCACTGGACCGTCACCCCACGAAGTTCTCCACTCCTTCGTCGCTCCGATACTTCGCGGGGACCCCGACACAAGCACGGCGGCACCACCGACCTCGACAACGCCGCCCTCCTGTGCCGCCACCACCACACCACCGTCCACACCCGCCACCTCGCCGCCACCCTCACCACCGGACCCCCAGGCAGCAGCGACGAACACCGCCACCACATCACCTGGAACCTCACCCCAGGCAGCTACCACGACCTCCTCGCCGCCCACCACGCCCGCGCCCCCGGCGCCGCCTGACCTCGTCGAGGGCCGTATCGGTCGAGAAGAAACCTGACTCGCGGGCTGCTTCGTCGTCGGCTGGATGCTCAGGTCGAGCCTCGACGTCTTGCGTTGTCGCCTCGGCCCGGTCTGTCGTCATGGGCCACATCGTTCCTAGGCGACCTCACGTCTGTCGTCGTGGATCGTGGTCACGCGTGTGTCGCCGTTCATCGCAGCCTGCTGTCAGTCGTCTTCGGCTGCATCCGCGACGTCGCTCTCGGACTCGCCCCGGTCATCGGCAGCGGCGCCGTCCTCGTCCCACTGCTCAGAGGGAGACACTCTCGGCGTGGTCACTGTCGGCGGGGTCACTATCGGCGCCGACCCGGTCGGCCCTGGCCACGCGACGTCGACCACGCCCGGACCCGCGGGTGTCACGGGCGTCGACGTGGTCGTCACCGTGACCGTGCGGCTTATCCGTGTGACACAGACGCCCTTCTCCAGGGACGCCGGGCGCGGACAGTCCCGGAACACGGGCGACGGTGGCGTCGTCGAGACCATCGTGGGGACGGGGAGGGGCGCGGCATACGGATCGGCGCCGGGGGCGAGGGCGGCATACAGGAAGACGGCCCCGGCGGTCCCGACGACAGCGCCGGCGCCGATGGCACGCAGGCTGAAGGTTGTCATGGTGGCAGCCTCGTCCGGACGTACTCAACTTCACCTCCAGCGAGTGTCAAGACCACGTCAAGTCCGGCTCGCCCCCGTGCGTGGAGCGGACGGCTTCACCCGGACTTAACACTCGTCTGACGCTCGCTTGGTATGCCGTCGCGCACCGTGTCCGCATGACCGCACCACCGCAGCTCCCCGATCCCCGTCCGCGAACCTGGACCACTGTCCACCTCGTCACGGGCGCCGTGACCGCGCTCGCGTGCGCCGGTGTCGGCGCGATGAGCGCAGCCGCAGCCCAGGCCACCGCCACCGAGCGCCACGCGAAGGCGCGCGCCGAGGCCGCAGCGGTCGCCGCCGAGGCACCGTCGCCCGCGTCCGTCGTCCTCGACCGGCCGGCGCGCACGGTCGTGACGATCACCCTGGTCCACAAGGCGCTCGCGGCGTCGCCATCCTTGCGGCCGGTGCCGCTGATACGGCGTTCGGTCCCGGTCTCGTCGCCTCGTCCTGCGCCCGCACCAGCCCCGGCACCAGCACCCGCACCAGCCCCCGCACCAGCCCCCGCACCAGCCCCGGTCCCGTCAGCGGGTTCGTGACGCCGCATGCCGATCCCCCGACTCGGACCCCTCGCCGACACCGCCCCTGGCTTGCCTGAGCGGTGGTCCGCGCTCGGGACGTATGTCGTTCTGCGCGTGTCGAATCCCACCCTCATCCCGGACGCGACGCGGCTGGTTCGCGACGTCCTCGACGAGGTCGACCGGACCTGCAGCCGCTTCCGGGCGGACTCGGAACTCTCGCGAGCCAATGCTGCGGCCGGCCGTTGGTCGCCGGCGTCGCCCACGTTGATCGGCGCGGTCACCGTCGCCCTGCGCGCCGCCGTGGACACCGAGGGTCTGGTCGACCCTGGGCTCGGCGAACTCATCCGGGCGGCGGGCTACGACCGGACGTTCGCTCAGGTGCGTCCCAGCCTCGACCCCGTCTGCCTCCCGCTGCCGCCCACGGCGCACTGGTCACAGATCGACCTGCGCGACGACGCGATCCGGGTTCCCTCAGGCCTCGCCCTCGACCTCGGCGCCACCGGCAAGGCGTATGCCGCCGACCTCGCCGCCCTCGCCGTCGCCGACGCACTCGGCGCCGACGTCGTCCTCAGCGTGGGCGGCGACGTGCGCGCCGCCCGGATGGACCCACCGGACTCGGGGGAACGCGGGCGGGGGAGCGCGCGGCATACGGGCTGGTCGGTGGATATCGGACCGGATCTCGCCTGGCTCGAGGGCCCTCGCGGACCGGTGACTCGGGTGACCCTCGACGACGGCGGTCTCGCGACGTCGTCCCGGACCGCGCGCCGGTGGCGGCGCGGCGGTCAGGTGTGGCATCACGTCTTCGACCCGCGGACCGGTCGCCCCGCGGACGGGCCCTGGATCAGCGCGACCGCCTGGGGCCCGACGGCCGCGCAGGCCAACACCCTCTCGACCGCGGCGCTCGTCCTCGGCGCGGGTGCGCCGGAGTGGATCGACGCCCGCGGCGCCGCCGTGCTGCTGACTCGTGCGGATGGCACGACCTGGGCGAGTGCCGCGTGGGCGCGAGCGATCGGCATACGGCCGGGGGAGGTGGCATGACGAGCAGCCTCTGGTGGTTCGTCTCGCGGGGTTCGGGGCTCGTCCTGCTGGTGACGTTGAGCGCCGCGCTCGTCCTCGGCCTCCTTGCGCGCGCGCGCCGCTGCGGTGGCGCCGCGTCCCTCGCCCTGCAGTCCCTGCACCGCGCCATGGCGCTGCTCGGCCTGTTGCTGCTGACGGTGCACGTCGCGACCGTGGTCGTCGACAGTTATGTCGACATCCGGTGGTGGGATGCGGTGGTACCCGCCCTCGCGGCCTACCGCCCGGTCCCGCTGGGGCTCGGGACGCTCGCGCTGGATCTCGTCCTTCTCGCGGCCGTCACGGGTCTGCTGCGGGCCCGACTTCCCGAGGGCGTATGGCGTTCCGCGCACGCGCTCGTGTTTCCGGCCTGGTCGTCGCCGTCGTCCACGGGCTGGTCCTCGGGCCCGACGCGTCCGCGCGGATGGGCCGCGGCCTGGTGTTGGCGTGCACCGCGAGCGTGGCCCTCGCCGCCGTCGTCAGCTTCGGGCCGCGGGCCTGGGGGCGCCGGACGCTCGCGAGGGCGAGCCGGTGAAGACGACCATCGCCGCGGAACGGGTGCTGGTCCCGTCGCGGCCACCGACCCTGATCGACGTCGCCTCCGGCCCGGTCCTCTTCGCAGATCTCCCCGAGGCAGGCACGCTGAGCGGTCACCGGCGCCTCTGGGGTGACGTGCCGCGCCTGAGTCTCGACGACCTCCGCGCCGTACTCGCGGACGCCGCGATCGCCGGGCGAGGCGGCGCGGGCTTTCCGTTCGCCGCCAAACTCGCCCTTGCCGCCACGGCCCGGCGCTGTCGGGTCGTCGTCAACGCGGCCGAGGGTGAGCCCGCGAGTGCCAAGGACGCCGCGTTGCTGACGCACGCTCCCCATCGCGTCCTCGACGGCGCGGCCATCGTGGCGCGCACCTTGGGCGTCGGCACGGTCGACGTGGTCCTGCCGGGTGACCGACCCGCCGTTCACCAGGCCGTATGCCGTGCGCTCGCCTCCCGTGCCGCCGCCGCCGAGCCGGTGGGCTGGCGAACGACGGTCGCCGCGGCGCGGTTCGTCTCGGGTCAGGAGAGCGCGGTCCTCGAACTCCTCGCCGGCCGGCCCGGGATGCCCGTGACGACCTGGGCGCCGGCGGCGCAACCCGACCGGCGGGGGCGGGCGAACCTTGTGAGCAACGCCGAGACGTGGGCACACGTCGCGGCGATGCTGGCGCTGGGAGGGGAATACACGGCATACGGCACGAAGGCAGAGCCGGGGACGACGCTGCTGACGCTGCGCGATCAGTCGGGACCCGACGGGGGCACGACTCGCGCGACCGTTCGTGAGGTCGGCTACGGCACCCGCTGGTCGGACATCGTGGCGGGGCCCGAGTCCGGCGGCAGCCCGGCGATCCTCCTCGGCGGCTTTCACGGGACCTGGTTGCCCAACTCGACGCTGCAGCGGCTCCCGGTGTCCCGGGCGGCGGTGGCCGAGGCGGGTGCGAGCCTCGGTGCCGGCGTCGTGTATGCCGTGGACTCCTGCCCCGTGGCGGTGACCGCGGCGATCGTCCGCTACCTCGCAGACGAGTCCGCGCGTCGGTGTGGACCGTGCCGACACGGGCTCCCGGAGCTCGCCGACCGCGTCGAGGAGCTGCGCGAGCGCCGGGCCGCTGATTGCACGGAATTGCGCTCGGTCTCCGGGCTGGTCGCCGGCCGGGGTGCGTGCCGGCACCCGGACGGCACCGTGCGCCTCGTCCACACGCTGGAACGGGCGTTTCCCGACGAGGTCGCCGCCCATCTGGCGGGCGGGTGTCGCTGGTGAGCCGGCGCGGCTGGCGTACCGCTGACGACGCGGTCGCATTGCGGGTCGACTGGCAGGCCTGCCAGGGGCGAGGCGTGTGCGCTGCAGCGGCCCCGACGGTCGTCGCCCTCGATCGATGGGGCTATCCCGTCCCGGCCGACAGGGTCTCGACCGGCGAGGTCCGCGCGGCGCGCGAGGCGGTCTCGCTGTGTCCGCACGCCGCACTGCGGCTGGTCAGGGTGGGGCCAGGCCGTTCCTGAGCGGGCCCGGTGCTCGGTCGATGGGCCCGGTGCTCGGTCGATGGGGGTGCGCCGGCCGTCCACGCACCCCGTGAGCGGGGGAACCTGCCACGATGGCGGGGTGAGCGCCGTCAGTGCCAAGGAGGAATACCAAGCCGCCGTCGCGGCCTACGTCGCCGCGGGTGGCGAGGTCTCCGTGCAGCGGGTCATCACGGCGATCTATGGCGTGACCAAGCGGCTCGACCAGTGGTACGACCGCCAGCTCGCCGATCTCGGCATCTCCCATGGGGACTGGTCGGTCCTCGCCCACCTCGCCAAGCGTGACGGCGGCCCCGAGACGCCGTCTCGGTTGGCCGACGCCGCCCAGGTCGCGGCGTCCTCGATGACCGCCCGACTCGACCGCATGTGTCAGCGCGGGCTCGTCGAACGTCGCCCGGACGAGTCCAATCGGACACGGGTCCTCGTCACCCTCACGGAGTCGGGCTGGGACCTGTTCGCGTCGGCGATCCGCGAATCCGATGTCGTCGAGTCCGACGCGCTCGGCTCGTTGAGCCGTGCCCAGCGTGGGGAACTCGCCGACCTCCTCGAGATCGTCATCTCGGGCCTCGATGCCATGGGGCCGCAGCGCCTGCGGTAGAATTTCGATATCGAAATATTTGATTCCGAAGCTATGTTGGTCCTGACATGCGTGCCCGTCTGCTCGTCCTCGCCTCCGCCGTCGCCATGCTCGGCTGGGGCGCCGTCCTCCCCTACCAATATGCGTATGCCGCGTCCGCCCGCGGGTGGGGCGGCCTCGTCGCGGCCGGGGCCTCGACGTTGTTCTCCGTCGGCGCGCTGGTCGCCGCGCCGGTCGGCGGGCGGCTGGCGGACCGAGTCTCGCCGGTGGCGGTCGCCTTCTGGTCGAAGGCCGGCGCCGCCCTGGCGATGGCCTGGCTCGTCGTCGCCGATACGCCCGCGACCTTCCTCGCGGCGATGTTCGCCTTCGGCGTGGGGATCACCGCGGCGACGCCGGCGCAGTCCGTCCTCATCCTCCGCTGGGTCGGTGACGCCGACCGCCGGCGGGTGTTCGCCTGGCAGTTCACCGGCAGTGCCCTTGGTATGGCGCTCGGCGCCTTCGCGGCCGGCTGGATCATCGATCTCGCTCGCCCGGACGGGATGACCTGGGCGTTCGTCGCCGGCGCCGCGGGTTTCGTCATGTCGGCCGCGCTCATCGTGGCGGCGGGCTGGCGGGCCCCGGTGGGCACGGCATACGACCTCGGAGAGGACCCGGAGCCGACGGGGACCGGACTGAGAGCGCTCCGCGCGATCTGGGCCGTGCCCGCTCTGCGCTGGACCGCGGTGGTGACCGTGGCTCTGGCGCTGGGGTTCTATGCCCAGTTCGAGAGCGGACTGCCCGCGTACGCCCTCACCGACCTCGGCGTCACAGCGCGGGCGGTCGGGCTCGCGGCAGCGGTCAACTCGCTCGTCATCATCGCCCTGCAGATGGTGATGATTCGGGTGACCCGAAACCGCAGTGGCGCGGTCCTGCTCATGGCGGTCGGGCTGATCTGGGCACTCTCGTGGCTGCTGCTCGCGGCGGCCCGGTTGACGTCGCCCTCGTTGGCGGCGGCGCTGTTCGTCACGACCTTCGGCGTCTTCGCCATCGGTGAGACGATGTACGCGCCGATCCTCAACCCCCTGACGGCGGCTCTGGCCCCTGAGGGGTTGGTCGGGACGACCCTCGGGGTCTTCACCGCCCTGCAGACCGGGATCTCGGCCACCGGCCCGCTCGTCGCCGGGGTGTTGCTCGGTGCTGGGCTGAGCAGCGTCTTCCTCGGCCTCCACCTCGTCATCTCGCTCGTCGCGGTGGGCGCCGCCTGGCAGTTGCGCAACCTCCTCAACCGCGTTCGCCACGTGGAGCGCGTCGCCGCACCTCAGCCCTCCTCCGCGACGCCCTGACCCGACCCGCCAGCCGACCGCCCAGTCACGTCGAGAGGTCAAATAAGCGACGTCGAGAGGTCAAATAAGCGACGTCGAGAGGTCATTTCCAGGCCGTGGGGTGGCGCCCTTGTCAGCAGCAACGCGACCGGGGATTGCGGTCCTGATCGGCGTACTTCTCCCGCCAGAACTCCCGCTCCGTCGGCACCGGACAGCCAGGATGTTCGCGCTCGAGGTGGCCGACATATCGCTCGTAGGCGTCCGCCCCGGTGACCCCGCGCCACCACCAGCGCAGATCAGCGAACGCCCTGCTCGCCTCCATCAGCGATGAACACCCTGCGGACTCGGGTCGAGCCCCGCTGCCTTCCACTCGGCGAGGACCGCCTTCTCGGCCGGGGTCGGCAGGAAACTCCGCGGTGCGAAGATTCGCGACGGGATGTCATCGGCCTCCGTCGTCGGCAGCCCCCCGGCGCGGATCGCCCGGACGCAGACGGCGGCCGCGGACAGCACGACGATGACGACGAGGACGGCATAGATGATCGACAACGTCCCCTGGACGGTCGTGTTGAAGACGACCTTGTCCATGTCGGCCATCGTCTTGGCCGGGGCGAGCACCTGACCCGCGTCGCGGGCCTTGACGAACTTGTCGTGATTGGCGAAGTAGCCGATCGCCGCGTTGTCGCTGAAGATCTTCTGATACGACGCTGTCAAGGTGACCAGCAGGTCCCAGGCGAGCGGGACTCCCGCCACCCAGGCCCACTTCGTCTTGCCCTGTTTGATCAGGATGGTCGTCACGACCGTCAGGGCGATAGCGGCGAGCAGCTGGTTCGCGATGCCGAAGAGCGGAAACAGCGTGTAGATCCCGCCGAGCGGGTCCTTGACCCCCATGACGAGGATCGAACCCCATCCGGCGACGACGAGCAGCGAGCACGTCCAGGCTCCGATCAACCAGCTCGGGTCCTTGAACTTCGACAGGCCCGGCACATTCCCGATCGCATCGGAGAACATGAACCGCGCAACTCGGGTGCCGGCGTCGACGGTCGTCAGGATGAACAGTGCCTCGAACATGACGGCGAAGTGATACCAGAACGAGCGCAGCGACTCCCCGCCGAACGATTTCATCACCTCGGACATCCCGAAGGCGAGAGTCGGAGCACCACCGGTCCGACTGACGATGCTCACCTCGCCGACGCCGGTCGCGGCGTCGTGAAGCAGCGACGGCGGGATGTCGGCCAGCGGGTTCCCGCCAGGGCTGACCAGGCCCAGACCGTTCACGTATGCCGCGGCCGTTTCTGGAGTGCCTCCGGTCAGCGCCTTCGGCGCGTTCATCGCGAAGTAGACATGCTGGTCGATGCTCACCGCCGCCACCAGCGCCATGATCGCGACGAAGGACTCGGTCAGCATCGAGCCGTAGCCGATCATCCGCGCCTGGCTCTCCTTTTCGATGAGCTTGGGCGTCGTCCCGGACGAGATCAGCGCATGGAATCCGGAGAGGGCCCCGCACGCGATGGTGATGAACAGGAACGGGAAGAGCGAGCCGGCGAACGACGGTCCCTTGCCGGTATGCGCGAACTCGGTCACCGCCGGCATCTGGACGGTCGGCCGCGCGACGAGGATGCCGAGCGCGAGCAGCGCGATCGTCCCGACCTTCATGAAAGTCGAGAGGTAGTCGCGGGGGGCGAGCAGCAGCCATACGGGCAGGACCGACGCGGCGAAGCCGTAGATGATCAACGCCCACGCGAGTTGCACCGGAGTCAGGGTGAAGGTGTCCGCCAGCGAACTCTGCGCGACCCACCGCCCGCTGATGATGGCGATGAGCAGCAGGGCGACCCCGATCAGCGAGACCTCGTTGACCGCGCCGGGCCGCAGGAAGCGCAGGTAGACGCCCATGAACAGCGCGATCGGGATGGTCATCGCGATCGAGAACACCCCCCACGGGCTCTCGGCCAGTGCGCCGATGACGACGATGCCGAGGACGGCGATGAGAATGAGCATGATCGTCAGCACGCCGATCAGGGCGGCGACACCGCCGACGACGCCGAGTTCGTCCCGCGCCATCTGCCCGAGGCTGCGCCCGCGCCGACGGATCGACATGTGCATGACCAGGTAGTCCTGCACGGCCCCGGCGAAGACGACCCCGATGATGATCCACATGGTGCCCGGCAGATAGCCCATCTGGGCGGCGAGCACCGGCCCGACCAGTGGACCGGCCCCCGCGACGGCGGCGAAGTGGTGGCCGAACAGGATCCGCCGGTCGGTCGGCATGAAGTCCTTGCCGTTGGAGAACTCCTCGGCCGGCGTCATCCGCGTATCGCGCGGCTGCAGCACCTTGTATTCGATGAGCCGGGCATAGAACCGGAAGGCGATGACATAGGTGGCCAGGGCCGCGACGACGAACCAGACGGCATTGACGTTCTCGCCGCGGACGAGCGCGATCATCGCCCAGGCCACCGCGCCCAGGAGGCCGATGACTCCGAAGGTGACCTTCTGCCGCCCGGTGATCACATCGCGTTCGACGACGGCCACCGGCGGCCGGTCCGGATCGGTGCGCAGGACTTCGACGTCCCGCAGATCCATGCTCATACTGCCCCACATCCTTCGCATGAGAATTGCCTGTGACACCACCGTAGGACTCACCACCGACAGCCGTCCTGGGACGCGCCCGCCGAGTTGTCGGCACGCACGTCAATACAGTGAGATCGCCCGTATGCCGCGCGGTAGCGGCGCCTGCTCGCAGGCCGCGGCGCGGACAGCGCAGCGCACCCACCACTGCCACCATCCGGGGGGATTCCCGACCGGTTTGATCAGGTGGTCGCCGTCGCTGAAGCGTTGCTGCGGAAAGACGCCGAAGTACGCCATGCTCGTCGCCGGTTCGCCCTGTCGGTCGATCCGGTCGCCGTCGAGGGTCATCGGCATGGACGCCATGACGATCGCTCCGTCCGGGCTGACCGCAGTGGGGTATGGGGTGCGGCTGGCCCGGGTCGAGTCGTCGCCACAGGTGACCTCGCGGACGGCCAGAGTGTCGACGTCGATGAGGTCGAGGCACCCGCCCGGCTCGACGGTCTCCTCCTGTGGACTGTAGTCGAGCTCGCGGTGTCCGAGAACGAGATTCGGCTTGCTCGGCACGACCCGCGCCAGAGGGTCGCTGGTGCGGTAGACCTTCGCCAGTCCAGTCCCGGTCGGATCCCACAGCCATACTCCGGTGTCGGCGTCGACGAGCACACCACGACTGGTCCACCCGAGCACCTGGCCGCGGTGGTCACGCATGCTGTACCGCACCGATGGGTGCTGGCCCGGACGAACGATATAGAGGTGATCGGGACCGTCGGCGGTGGGGATGTTGGGGTCGACCGAGGTGCTGATCGCGTAGTCGCCGCTGCCCGAGGGATCGATGGCCGCGCCCGTGATCAGGCCGGCCTCGATGGTGGTGCCCGGGGCCGCGCCGTTCGCGACCTCGGTCACCGAGCCGTCGCCGGCGACGTCCAGAAGCGTCCAGTCGCTCGGCGTCGGTGCCGTCGTCACGCGGACGCGCACCACCAGCGTGTGAGCCGGATCCGGGTCGAGGATCCGGTAGGTCATCCCCGCGTCGTCCCCGAGTGGGGCCCGTCCGCCCCCCATGACCAGGGCCACCCGGCCGTCGATCCCGAGTTCGAGGCGCGGCGTGACGTCGATCGCCGCGCCGACGGGCAACTCGTCGTTCCACGACCCATCGAGATCGTCCAGCGGAGTCCGGCTGGCCATCGGGAGGCTCTCGGATGCGGTGGTCGTCGGCGCGGACCCGGTCGAGGGGTGGGGCGGCGCGGCCGGGCCCTGGGGACTGTGCTGACGCATGGTCGTCGAGCCGACGGCCACGGCGACGGCCACGGCGCCGGTCGCGACCACGGCGATCGCGCGTCGCCGCGAACGCCGACGCCGCCCGGCGGCGAGGGCTCGCTCGGCCAGGTCGCCGCTCGGCCGGATCCCCTCGGCGCGGGCGTGCAGCGTGTCCGTCACGGTGGCCTCGACGCCGCCGGTCCCAGCCGGCCGGCCAACCCGTGACTCACCGTCATCGTGAGACTCAGCGTGGGTCATCGATCCTCCCGATGGCATCGACGGAACTGTCCGAGTGGGGGATTCGCTCGCGCAGGCGGGCCAGGCCACGGTGCAACTGGCTCTTGACCGTGCCCACGGAGCAGCCGAGAACCGCCGCGATCTCCGGCTCGGTGAGGTCCTCGTAGTAGCGCAGGACGACCACCGCCCGCTGCCGCGGACCGAGGGAGGCGAGACCGCGCCATACGAGATCGCGGTCGGCCACCGCCTCGAGATCATCGTCCGTATGCCGCTCGGGCACCTCGGCGACGGGACGCTCGCGGCGGACGGAGGCGCGCCGCCATACGGACACGTGGGTGCGGGTGATCACCGTCCGCGCGTAGGCGTCGAGCGCGCCCCGGTCGCGGACGCGACCCCAGGACAGGTAGACCTTGGCGAGCGCGGTCTGGAGGAGGTCCTCGGCGTCGGGCAGGGTGCCGGTCAGGAGGTATGCCGTGCGCAGCAGCGCCGTCGATCGCGCGCCGACGAAGGCCGTGAACTCCGCGTCGCGGTCCACCGGCCCTCCTTCGCCTCGCCAGGGTCGTCGTCAACAAGGACGCCGCCAGTGGGGCCAAGGGTTGCACGGCCGGACGAGCGAACCTCCCGCGACGATAGGCTGACCGGCATGGCTGACTTCGACGTGGTGGTCCTCGGTGCTGGTCCCGGCGGGTATGTCGCGGCGATCCGCGCCTCGCAACTCGGCCTCAAGGCCGCGGTGGTGGAGAAGAAGTACTGGGGCGGGGTCTGCCTCAATGTCGGCTGCATCCCGAGCAAGGCGCTGATCAAGAACGCGGAACTCGCGCACACGCTCAACCACGAGAAGGCCAAATACGGCATCGAGGGAGACGCGACCATGTCCTATGGCCCGACGCACGCGCGTTCGCGCACGGTGTCGGCGGGCATAGTCAAGGGCGTCCACTTCCTGATGAAGAAGAACAAGATCACCGAGATCGACGGCTGGGGGACCCTGACCGGACCGACGTCGATGTCCGTCGCCATGAACGACGGTTCGACGCGCGAGCTCACCTTCGACAACCTCATCATCGCCGCGGGCGCGGTGACCCGCATGCTCCCCGGGGTCTCGGTGTCCCAGAACGTCGTGACGTATGAGGAGCAGATCCTCGACCCGAACCTCCCCGGTTCGATCATCATCGCCGGCTCCGGTGCGATCGGCGTCGAGTTCGCCTACGTCATGAAGAACTTCGGCGTCGACGTCACGATCGTCGAGTTCCTCGACCGGATGGTTCCGACCGAGGACGCCGATGTGTCCAAGGAACTGTTGAAGCAATACAAGAAGCTCGGCGTCAAGGTCCTGCTCGGCACCAAAGTCGAGTCGGTCGAGGACACCGGTTCCGGTGTGCGCGTGACGGTTTCGCCGGCGTCCGGGGGCGACCAGCAGGTGCTGGAAGCCGACAAGCTGCTGTCCGCGATCGGCTTCGCGCCGCGGACCGAGGGCTATGGTCTGGAAGCCGCCGGGGTCAACCTGACCGACCGGGGTGCGATCGAGATCGACGATTTCATGCGCACCAACGTCCCCGGCGTCTATGCGATCGGTGACTGCACCGCCAAGATGATGCTCGCCCACGTCGCCGAGGCCCAGGGCGTCGTGGCGGCCGAGACCATCGCCGGCGCCGAGACGATGCCGGTCGACTACACGATGATCCCGCGGGCAACCTACTGCCACCCGCAGATCGGCTCGTTCGGGTTGTCCGAGCAGCAGGCCAAGGACGCTGGGTATGACGTGAAGACCGCGTCGTTCCCCTTCTCCGCCAACGGAAAGGCGATGGGTCTCGGGGACCCGGTGGGGTTCGTCAAGATCATCGCCGACGCGACGCACAACGAGATCCTCGGGGCGGCCATGATCGGACCGGACGTCACCGAGTTGTTGCCGGCGTTGACGCTGGCCCAGAAGTGGGATCTCACCGCCGACGAGGTCGCCCGCAATGTCTTCGCCCACCCGACGCTGTCCGAGGCGGTCAAGGAGGCCGTCGAAGGCATCGTCGGCCACATGATCAACCTGTGACATTTGGTTCGGCTCCTCCTCGCCTCGCCTGAGTAGTGCGCTGCGCGCACGACTCAGGCTCGCCGCATCGTCGCCGAACCGCGCGGTGACCTTTGGTTCGGCTCCTCCTCGCCTCGCCGGGTTCGCTCCTTCGTCGCGTCCCCGGCTCGCCGATCGTCGCCGAACCGCGGGCACTCGTGCGCGTGGTTGCGTCGGTCGGCGCCGTCGCCACCCCCGTCGAGTGGCCGGTTCAGGGTCATCGATTGGCCGGTCCCAAGCCCGATCCGCAACCCAGACTGCCCGCATTGATCTCTCGACTGCATTTATCTGATCTCTCGACTGCCTCTACTTGACCTCTCGACGCCTCCTATTTGACCTCTCGACGCCTCCTATTTGATCTCTCGACGCCTCCTATTTGATCTCTCGACGCCGACGACGCGGGGCGACGCGGGGCGTGGGCAGGGTGGTGGGGAAGGTGCAGGTCCCTAGGCTGGGAGTATGACGCCCGAGGAGTTCCGCACCGCCGCCCACGAACTCGTCGACTGGGTCGCCGACCACCGCGAGCGCATCCCGACCCTCCCGGTCGCCGCCCAGGTCAAGCCCGGTGAGATCCGCGCCGCCCTCCCGACCCACGCCCCCGAACAACCCGAGTCGCTCGCCGACGTCCTCGCCGATCTCGACCGGATCGTCGTGCCGGGCATCACCCAGACCCAGCACCCCGGCTTCTACGGGTGGTTCCCGAGTAACGCCTCGCTCGCCTCCGTGCTCGGGGACATCGCCTCCGGGGGCATCGCCGGGCTCGGCATCACCTGGCAGTCAGCCCCGGCCCTCACCGAGGTCGAGCAGGTCGTCACCGACTGGCTCCGCGACCTGTGTGGCCTGGACGAGAGCTGGCGGGGCGCCATACAGGACACCGCATCGACCGGGACTCTGGTCGCGATGCTGGCGGCGCGAGAGCGGGCGGGGGCGCATTCGCAGGAGGGTGGCGGCCTGCAGTCCGTGCCCCAACCGCTCGTCGCCTACACCTCCCCGCAGGCCCACTCCTCGGTCCCCAAAGCCGTTCTCCTGGCGGGATTCGGGCGCGACAACCTCCGCTTCGTCGCCGTCGACCCGGACACCTTTGCGATGCGGCCCGACGCCCTCGAGGCCGCCATGGCCGCCGACGTCGCCGCCGGCCGGCGCCCCGCGGTCGTCATCGCCGCCATCGGGACCACCGGCACGTGCGCCATGGATCCCGTCCCCGAGATCGTCCGGATCGCGCGGTCGTATGCCGCGTGGGTCCACGTCGACGCCGCCATGGCCGGCTCCGCGATGCTCCTGCCCGAGATGCGCCATCTGTTCGCCGGGGTTGACGACGCGGACTCCCTCGGCTGGAATCCGCACAAGTGGCTCGGCACCATCCTCGACTGCTCCCTTCTCTATGTCCGCGACGTCGACCATCTGGTCCGCTGCATGTCGACCACTCCGAGCTACCTCCGGTCCGCGGTCGACGACGAGGTCGTGCAATACAAGGACTGGGGCATCCCCCTGGGCCGCCGCTTCCGTGCCCTCAAGCTCTGGTTCCACCTCCGGCTCGAGGGGGCGGCGGCGATTCGTGCCCGGCTGCGCCGCGACCTCGCCAACGCCCAGTGGTTCGCCGAGCAGGTTGCCACGGAACCCGATTGGCGCATCCTCGCGCCCGTCGACCTCCAGACCGTCTGCATCCGGCACGAGCCCGCCGGGCTCGACGGGGAGGCGCTGGATCGGCATACGCTCGCCTGGGCCGACGCGATCAACACCGGGGGAGCGGCGTTCGTGTCCCCGAGCCAACTCGACGGTCGCTGGATGGTCCGCATCTCGATCGGCGCCGAGGCCACCGAGCGCGCCGACGTCGCCGCCCTCTGGGACCTCATGCGGGCCAGCGTGACCCATGCCGGCTGAACCGCGCCCGGTGCCGCGGGTCCGCGACTTCCCGGTCACCTGGCCCGTGCAGACCCGCTGGACCGACAACGACATGTTCGGCCACCTCAACAACGCTATCTATTACGCCCTGTGGGACAGCGCGATCAACGCATGGATCGCGCGGGACGCCGGTGGCGACCCGATGACCGACCCCGCGATTCCCCTCGTCGCCGAGTCCGGCTGTCGCTACCTCGGGGAACTCGCCTACCCCGCGGATCTCGTCGTGGGGATCGGCGTTGACCGCGTCGGCACCTCCGCCGTCACGTTCCGCCTCGCCCTCTATGCCGCTGGCGCCCGCCCCGACGATCCCGTCGCCGCGGCTGGTCGCTGGGTCCACGTCTATGTCGACCGGGAGACCAGGCGGCCGTGCGCGATCCCGCCGGAGGCACGGGCGATCTATGCGGCCGCACGGTGAGAATCGTCGGGGCTGTTCTCGAGGAGATCGGCCGCCCCAGGCCGTATGCCGCATCCCGCCCCCTCCACGTCGGCTCCCTCGATCTCGCCGACCCAGGCCCGAGCGAGCTTTCGTGGCGATCGAGGCTGCCGGGGTCTGCCACTCCGACCTGTCTGTCGTCGACGGCAACCGGGTCCGCCCGGTCCCGATGCTCCTCCGTCACGAGGGCGCCGGTCGAGTCCTGGCCACGGGCGACGAGGTGGGGGATATCGTTGCCGGACAACGTGTCGTGCTGACCTTCCTGCCCTGATGCGGAGCCTGTCCCGGGTGCGCGAGTGGCGGCATACGGCCTGCTCGGACCGGGGGGACGCCTGGTCAGTGTCGGCCGGCCCCCGCCGCAGTCACGGGTCGCCCCGTCGCCGCTCGACCTCGTCGCGGGCGGGAAGCAGGTGATCGGCAGCTACCTCGGGTCGGGTGTCCTCGCCCGCGACCTTCCCCGCTTCGCGGAACTCTGGCGCCGAGGTCGCCTCCCGGTGGAACGTCTTGTCTCCCAGCGGCTCTCGCTCAATGACATCAACGCGGCGATGGACGCGCTCGCCGACGGCCGGGTCGTGCGCCAGATCCTCACCCCGACCGCCTGACGACTGGATCCTGCGAACGACTTCCCGACGGCGTCCCGCGGGCCTATCCTGCCCGCGAACAAGGCCGACGACGGTGGAGGATGCCATGTCCGTGCTTGCCCAGGTGGCCACCCTGGCGGCGGCAGCGCTCGCCCTCGCCCAGCCGGTCGCCGACCCCGCGGCTCGCGAACTGACGTGCCAACTCACCGGGATGCATACCTTCACCTGGGACGGTGGAGGCGGGGACGGGCTGTGGACGACCGCCGCGAACTGGGTCGGCGATGTCGCTCCAGGCATCGGCGACGGTTCCGACGGCTATGTCTGCATCGATGCCGGTCGGACCGTGACCTACGACGCCGCGAACGGCTGGAAGGTCAACCTCCAGGCGATCGACCTTGCGGCCGGGACTACCCTCGTCATCGAACTGGGCACCAAGATCTATGTCCACGGTGACCAGGCGACGCGGCCCTCCGCCATCCGCTCCGGCGCCACGATCCAGCTCAATGGGGTCCTCGGCGGCGAAGGACTCGTCCAGGTCGACGGAACCGTCAACTGGCAGAGCGGGACCGGCCCGACGACCGCGTCGACCATCGTGACCCGAGACTGCGATCTCAATGCGGGCACCGCGCCGTGTGGCAGAGCACCGGCGATCCCGGGGAGGATGGTCCTCGGCGATGGTGGCGTGCTGAACGTCAACGGTCACGGGGTCAATCTCGAGGACTCCTACCAACTCGAGGTCCGCGGCTCGGTCGTCCTGTCCAATCTGGGCTACGTCGCCGCGGACCGGGGGACCGGGCTGACGCTCCTGCCCAAGAGCGTGGGGCCGGGACTCGGTCAACTGGTCGTCACCAACAACGGCGGCTGGTACGAGGGGCGTACCCACTACGGCATCACCACCCTGTCCCAGTTCGTGAACGGCGGGCTGATCCGGAAATCCGCCGGCGCCCAGAGCAGCACCATCGACGCGGCCTACAGCAGAACCGGTGCGGGGACGGCCCAGGTCGATGCCGGCGTCCTCGCGTTGCCGGACGGCGCCGTGCACGCGGTCACGGTCGCACCCGGATCCACCTACGGACACGGCGTCTGTGCGACCCAGGGGTATGCCTGCATCCCGGTTGCCGACGCCCTGGACAAGCAGGCCAGCCTTGTGCGGATTCCTGGAACCGAGCCAGGGGGAGTCAGCCTCGAGGTGCAGAACATGAACGAGCCCGGTCAGCCCGGAATCTTCGGAAAGCCGGTGCGCGTGGCGGTGACAGATCTCAGTACGACGAGTGCGAACCCGGTGATCCTCAGTCTGCGTTATGACAAGTCACTCGTCGGCGCGAAGACCGTCGCAGACGTCAAGGTCTTGCGCCGCGCGGACAGCGCGACGACCTACGCACTCGTGCCCGCCTGCAAGACGAACGGCGTGCCTCCCTCCGGCCTGTCCTGCGTCGACCGGCGCGGAATCGCCGGCGTCAGCAGCCGGAAGCTGTCCGATGGCGACATCCTCATGGTCGTCCGCACGACCCAGTTCAGCCGGTGGATGGCGCGTTGACCACGGTCGCGCGTCGGCGTTAAGTGGCGCCCTGGCGAGGAGATAACGGTGCGCTAAGCAGGTCTTAAGGGCTCGAGCCCAGTCTGAGGTCACCGGCCGAAACCGGCCGGACTTTCAGAAAGGGAACCGAGATGACCCGCATGACCCGCACCGCCGCCGCCCTCCTTCTCGTCGGCGCCGGAGCCACCTTCACCGCCACGTCCGCGTCCGCAGCCGTCACCGGGGACGTCGACAAGTCGATCGTCTGGGTCGACTCCACCTTCACGGGCGTTGTCAACGTCCCGTTCACCGACGGCACGCACGAGAAGTTCTCCGCCTCCGCCACCTTCGGCTGCACCGGGTGGTTCGTCAGCACCGTCGGCGACATCGCCACCGCCGGTCACTGCGTCAAGCCCGACCAGGACGTCGAACTCGCGCTCCTGCAGGCGCTCGTCAGTCAACACCCCGACTGGGACATCAAGGCCGCCGACGTCCTCGGCGACTGGGTTGTCACCATTGACGCCCCGACCGTCCAGGTCGGGCAGCCGAGCGGCGTCGCCGGGGGACCGTTCACGAACGGCAGTCACTACACCGCCCAGATCCTGGCCGCTCAGGACTTCCTGGCTGGGGACAACGCCCTCATCCGGGTGGCCGACCTCGAGAACACCCCGGCCCTCGGGCTCGCGGACGGCGTGCCGGACACGGGTGAGGCCGTCACGTCCATCGGATTCGCCGGCTCCGTGAGCAGGTTCGCCGACGTCGATCGCCAGCACCCCTCGCACAAGTCGGGGTCGGTCAGTTCCCGGCAATACAGCAATCGTGGCGTCCCGAGCACCGAGATCGACGCGGCCGTCACCCCCGGGATGTCCGGTGGCCCCACCCTCGATGCCGATGGGAAGGTCATCGGCATCAACTCCTTCACCATCAACGGCGAGTCACAGGCTTTCAACTTCGTCACCGATCTCAAGATGATGCGGGAGTTCCTGACCCGGAACGGAATCGAGCCCGCTACGCCGCCCTCGGCCGGAACCGACGGCGCCGTCGGGGCGACCGGAGCGAACTCGGCCGGGGCGGGCGCGGCCACGGCGAACGGTCCTTCCGCGGTGAATGGGGCCGCGGGTCAGCAGAGTTCATCAGGCGCTCGCACCTCGGAGGCACCGGGGTCCGGCTCCTCCCGCACGACCGGAGCCACGACGGGAACGAGTGACTCCCATCTCGGTCTGTATGCCGCGGGCGGGCTCGCCTTCCTTCTCGCCCAGGGCGGTCTCGTCCTCGCGTTGAGCAGGGGGCGTCGCATCAAGTCGACCCCAGGCGCCGCACCCGCGACCGTCCCGGCTGCTGCCACCCTGCTGCCCCCGACCATGGCCGGGTGAGCCGACGCGGCATACGCCGTCCGGCGCCGTGGTCGCCCTGGAAACGCCGGGGCGACCACGGCGCCACGCGTTGCCCGAACGACTGGTTGGATACTCTGCCGCGATGGAGGTGCGACTTCTCGGTCCGGTCGAGGTGGCCACGCCCACGCCGGTGGCGTTGGGCGGCCCCCGTCAGCGCGCGGTGCTGGCCATGCTCGCCCTCGCCGCACCTGATGTCGTCTCCACCGACCGCCTCATCGACGGGATCTGGGGAGAGAGTCCGCCGGCCAAGCCGTTGGCCACGCTTCAGGTGTTCATCCACAATCTGCGCAAGGCCTGCGCCAGCGTCGGTGCGCCGGACGCGATCCAACGGCGCGCACCCGGCTACCGGCTCGGCCTCGACCCGAGCGCGATCGACGTCGCGCGATTCGAGGCGCATGTCGCCGTCGCCCGACGTGCCGCGACGGCCCAGCCGGAGACGGCATACCGTGAACTGACCGACGCCCTCGACCTCTGGCGTGGACCAGCGCTCGCCGACCTTCGCGAACTCCCCTTCGCCGATGCCGAATGCGTGCGACTCGATGAGTCGCACTTGACCGCTGTGGAAGATCGGATCGATCTCGCCCTGCGTCTGGGCCGGCATACCGAACTCGTCGGACGCCTGGAGGAACTCGTTCGACAACATCCGACGCGCGAACGGATGTGGGCGATGCTGATGACCGCGCTGTATCGCGCCGATCGACAGAGTGAGGCCCTCGCGGCGTTCGGACGGGCGCGTGACCGGCTCGCCGAAGAACTCGGCATCGACCCCGGCGAGGCACTCCAACAGTTGGAACTCGCGATTCTGCGCCACGATCCCGCGATCGCTCCACCGGCAGTCGCCACGCCCCCCTCTGTGCATGTGGATCAGGCGGTCCCCCCGCGTCCGCCCGCGATCCTGCCGACGTTCACCACCGAGCTACTCGGTCGTGAGGACCTCGTCGCCGACGTCGTTGCGGCGCTGGTGCACGGAGAACGCATGGTCGTCGTGACCGGGCTCGGGGGCTGCGGGAAGTCCCGGGTCGCCGTCGCTGCGGCTGCCCGGGCCGTGTCGTGTTTCGGTGCGGTCGTCTATCTCGGCGCGACGGAACTCACGGAGCCGGAACAATTGTTGCGGGAGGCCGCGGCGTTGTTGGCGCGTGACGGTGCCCAGGAGCCGGCAGCGGCTCTCGCCGCACTGCCGGCCGAGCCCCGCCTTCTCCTGCTCCTCGACAACCTCGAATCCGTCACCGATGGCGACTCGATCATCGCCGATCTCGCTCGATCGTGTCCGGCCCTGACCGTCCTGGCCACGAGCCGGCGCGCGCTCCACCTGCCCCAGGCCGTCGACTTCCTTGTCGCTCCGCTGGACGTCCCTGCGGTGGATGATGATCCGGCCACCGTCGCCGCGTCCCCAGCGGTGCGGTTGTTCGTTCAGCGCGCGACCGCCACCGCGCCCGGTTTCCGTCTGTCCGGCGCCGAGCCACAGGTCGCCGAGATCTGCCGTCTCGTCGACGGGTCCCCGTTGTCTCTGGAGTTGGCGGCGGCCCGCGTCAAGGTTCTCGGTCCGGCCCGGGTCATGTCCAGTCTGCGGGCGAGCCTCGACATCCTCACCACCACGATGACATCCGTACCTGTGCGGCAGCGTTCGGTGCTCGCGACGATCGAGTGGAGCTTCGCGCGTCTGAGCGATGTCGCCCAGCTGGTCTGTGTCCGGTTGGCGCTCTTCGAGCGAGGTTTCACTCTCGATGCCCTCGAAGCCGTGTGCAGCGACGTGCCCGAGGTCGTGGACGCGCTCGCTGACATCATCGACGCCAGGCTGGTCCATCCGGATCATGCCCGGGTGGACGTGCGGTTTCTCGTGACCGGGACGGTCCGGGCCTTTGCCCGCCGACGGCTGGAGGAGGCGCCCGAGCTGAACACCTTGCGCGAGCGCCTCTCGAGTCACTTGCTGGACCGTGTCCGCGCGTGGCGCGCCGAGCTCGACGGCGCCACTGGGGTCACGGCGATCGGGAGGTTCGACGACGCGGCCGCCGACATCGAGGGGGCGGTTCGGTGGGCCGGGGAGTCGGGGAGCACCCGCCTCGCAGCCGAGTTGGTGGAGCAGTCCACGCCGCTCTGGATCGCCACCGGGCGAGTCGCGGAGGGCCGGGCACTCGCGGCGATGGTCGACGGGTGGCGGCTGCCTGGCCGGGCCGGAGCCGCCAGTGCCGCCTCGGTCGCGCAACTCGCCTATCAGAGCGCCGACTTCCCGGCCGCAGCGGACGCCGCCGAGCGAGCTCTCGACGCCGCCGGTCTGGAGGCGGACCGAGAGGTCATGGCGCTGGCTCGCTGCTATCTCGCGGCCTCCATGGTGGTGCAGGGCGATCCGTCCGGTGGTCGTGCGATGGCGGAGCAGGCGCTGGGGGAGGGCGCGGCTCTCGGCATGTATCCGCTTCCGGCCGTGGCTCTTTCGGTGATCGCCATCAGCTGCGCCATCGAGGGCGACTTCGAGCGGGAGAACGACCTCTATCGGCGCCGGCTCGAGTTCGTGCGGTCGCACGCGGACATCGCTCGGACCGCCGACACCCTCAACACCCTCGCCGAGATCGCCCTCGACGGGGACCGCCCCTCGGAGGCTTTGCGGTTCGCGCAGGAGGCGCTCGCCATCGCGGGGCCGGCCTGGATCCCGGAGCGTCGGGATGCGACGATCACCGCGGCGCGTGGGAACGCCGGAATGGGTGAACTCTCGGCCGCGGCGGACCTCCTTCGGGAGGGATTTCTGCTCAGCGACCGCACGGTCAATGCCCTCGCTCTGGCCCAATGCCTGCGCACGGCCGCCGTCCTCGCCGATCGGGTCGGTGACCGTGGACTCGTCGTTCGCCTCGTCGCCCATGCCCAGGTCGTCTCGCCATCACCCACGGGCACGGACGACCCGCCCGGTGCTGATTTCGCTCGCGCGCTGGCCACCGCGACTGACACATTGGGAACCGACGCGGCGCAGCGGGAATGGACGATCGGGTCGGCCTGGCCCGGCGCCATTGCCCGGTTGCAGGTCGATGGCCTGCTCGACCAGGTTGCGGCGGCCATTCCCGTCGCCCTCGGCGCAACCGATCCCGGGCCGACGTCTGCCTGATCGGCGTCGCCGCCCCGCTCGGCGGGCATTCGTGCGAGGCCCGTACCTCGGACCCAGCGACGAAGGCATCGGGCGAGCCCCGGCTTACGGACCGGCCGGCGTCGTGAGGTATCAGAGCTCCCCGGGCGCCTCTCCTCATGGTGACCGAGCGCCCCAGCGCCCGGCAGGACGCACCGACGAATGTCGGTGAAGGGAGACGACGCCATGTGGATCGGTTCGATGCGGGTTGGCGTCTGGACGGGCGACACCCCGACCGGCGGAACGGACAGCCTCGTCACGGCGATGGTCGTGCGCGAGGGAGACGACGTCATCAACCTCAGGCTCGCCTACGCCACCGAGAACGACCTGGAGCGGGGGTCGTTCCGCGACTACTTCTATCTCTCGCTCCCGCAGATCTTCCACGGGACCGTGCCGCTGCCCCCCGGGATCGGGCGCGATCCCATGCCGTATCCCGATCACGGGATCGAGTTCTCCAACGGTCTCGCCGGGAAGCTCGAGCTGCGCCTCGTCATCCACGGCGACGACCTGTGGCTCAAGGACAAGGTGGACCTGTCCATCCGCGAGGTCCGTGAGCGCGCCACCAGTTTCGATACGCTCGGGTGGGCGGAGGATCCCGACTGGACCATCATCGGCACCTGGGATCGCGACGTCGTGCTCAGCACCGATTCCGGGGAGGGCGTGAGCACCTGGCGCCTGGTTCTGTGACCGCCTCCCGCTGGGGGAGAATGACCGGGTGCCGAGCCTTCTGATCCGGACCACTCGCCTGGTGCCGGTGGGCGTGCCGGCACCGACGACCGGCCCCGTCGACCTGCGCCTGCGGGACGGCCGCGTCGTCGAGATCGGTGCGCGGCTGGCTCCGGGGCCGGGGGAGCCGATGTTCGACGCCGACGGCCGGTGGGCGATGCCGGGATTGTGGGATGCCCACGTCCACCCGGTCATGTGGGCTCTGGCGCGTTCTCGGGTCGACCTCGCCGGGGCCACCTGCGCCGAGGACGTATGCCGCCGGCTCGCCAACGCCCTCCCCGAGCGTCCTGGGGATGGTCTCGTTCTCGGCTACGGCCACCGCTCCGCGACCTGGCCGCGGCCGCCTACGGTCGCCGAACTCGACGCCGTCACGGGGTCCCGGCCGGTCGCCCTCGCCAGTGGCGACGGGCACAACGGCTGGCTCAACTCGGCCGCCCTCGCCCTCATCGGCGAGCCGCAGCGGACGGGAGCATTGGCCGAGGACGCGTGGTACGCGGCATACCGTCGCCTGGAAGTTCGTGCCGCACACGTGGAGACCCCCGAAGCCGCGCTCGACGCGGCACTCGACGACGCCGTCGCCAGAGGCGTCGTCGGGATCGTCGACTTCGAGTTCGGGTCCGCCTTCCGGGCCTGGCCGGAGCGGGTCGCGCGCCGCCGCCCGCCGCTGCGCATCCGGGCGGCGACCTATGCCGACGGCCTCGAGGACGTCGCGGCTGCCGGCCTGCGGACCGGCGATCCCCTTGTCCCCGAGGATGATCGAGTGACGATGGGCCCGCTCAAGGTGATCGCCGACGGCAGCCTGAACACGCTGACGGCCTGGTGCTGCCAGCCGTATGCCGATCCCCCCGACTCCCGCGGCCGGTCCAATATCGGCGTGGACGACCTGACTGACCTCCTCACTCAGGCCCGCGGGCTCGGGCTCGACTGTGCGGTCCACGCGATCGGTGACCTGGCCTTCGCCGGCACGCTCGCGGCCATCGAGGCGAGTGGGCAGCGCGGCCGGATCGAGCACGCGCAGCTCATCGACGCTCCCTCGGTCCCGCGGATGGCGCGGCTCGGGCTGACCGCGAGCGTCCAGCCGGTGCACTGTCTCGATGACCGGGAGGCGATCGCCCGCTTCTGGTCGGACCGCAGCGAGCGCGCCTACGCCTTCCGGACCCTCCTCGACGCCGGCGTCCCGCTCGCCCTCGGCTCCGACGCGCCGGTCGCGCCCCTCGACCCGTGGCGCGCCATGGCCGCGGCGGTCCACCGGGCCGGTGATGGGGAGCCGGCCTGGCACCCCGAGCAGGCCCTCACCGTCGCCGAGGCGCTCGCCGCGAGCACCGACGGCCAGACCACCCTGCACGCCGGTAGCCGCGCGGATCTCGTTCTTCTGGAATCCGATCCACTCGCGCGCGTCGGAGACGCCGAAGTCCGAGCCCGGCATCTTCGAGGGATGCACGTCGCCGCCACGGTTATCGCAGGACAGATCATCCACGACGCGACCTGACCCCGTGCCTGGCACCACAAGGCGCTGCGTCGATTCGATCGGGAGTCAGCCGCCAGACGGCTCGATCAGTTCCCCCCGGTCGATGTCGCCGTCGACGAAGTGCTCGGCCGAGCGGACGAGGAGCGGGTGCAGGTCGGTGTTGCCGAACCGGATCTGGGCCATCAACGCGTGCCGCATCCGCGCCTCCCAGAACTTCGCGATGTGCGTCGCGATCTCCTCGGCGGCCTTCTCGCGCGGCAGATGTTGGAACGCGCGCACGAGGTCGTGACCCAGACGCATCTCGGGAGTCTCGTGTGCGGCGTGACCGGTCGTCATACGGTCGACCCCACCGTCTCCGCCTCCGGGACGTATGCCGCTCTCGTTGCCTCCGTCGTCACCGTCACCTGGACCGCGGTCACCTTGTATTCGGGACAGTTCGTGGCCCAGTCGGAGTTCTCCGTCGTCACGACGTTGGCGCCCGTGACCGGGTGGTGGAAGGTCGTGTAGACGACACCGGGCTGCATGCGGTCGGAGACGAGCGCGGTCAGGGTCGTCGTCCCGACCCGGCTCGACAGGGCGACGACATCGCCACTCGTGATGCCGCGCAACTGGGCGTCCGACGGGTGGATCTCGAGGATGTCCTCGGGGTGCCACGCGCTGTTGGCGGTCCGTCGGGTCTGGGCGCCGACGTTGTACTGCGTGAGGATGCGTCCGGTCGTGAGGATGAGCGGGAACCGGCGGTTGGCCTGCTCGGTGGTCGGGACATAGACCGTCGGGGTCAGCCGGCCGAGCCCGCGGACGAACGTGCCGACGTGCATCGTCGGCGTCCCGTGCGGGGCGGCGTCGGTGACCGGCCACTGCATCGATCCCTCGGCGTCGAGGCGCGCGAACGAAACCCCGGCGAAAGTGGGTGTCGTCGCGGCGATCTCGGCCATGATCGCGGCGGGATCGGCATACGACATGGGGTAGCCCATCGCCGTCGCGATGTCGCAGACGACCTGCCACTCGTCGCGGCCGACCACCGACGGCATGATCGGGCGGACCCGGTTGAGCCGGCGCTCGGCGTTGGTGAACGTCCCATCCTTCTCGAGGAAGCTGGTCCCGGGCAGGAAGACGTGCGCGAACCGCGCCGTCTCGTTGAGGAAGAGGTCCTGCACGACAACGAGTTCCATCGAGCGCAGCGCAGCCTCGACGTGCTGGGTGTTGGGATCGGACTGGGCGATGTCCTCACCCTGGACATAGAGGCCGAGGAAGGAGCCGCCGAGGGCGCTGTCGAACATATTGGGGATCCGCAGACCCGGCGTCGGTTGGATCCGCACACCCCACAACGACTCATAGATCGCCCGCACCTCCGGCCGCGATACATGGCGATAGCCGGGGAGTTCGTGCGGAAAACTGCCCATGTCGCACGAGCCCTGGACGTTGTTCTGTCCGCGCAGGGGATTGACGCCGACCCCCTCGCGGCCCAGGTTCCCGGTGAGCATGGCGAGATTGGCCATCCCCATGACCATTGTCGAGCCCTGGCTGTGCTCGGTGACACCGAGTCCGTAGTAGATCGCGGCATTGCCTCCGGTCGCATAGAGCCGTGCGGCCGCGCGCAGGTCATCTGCCCGTATGCCGGTCTCCGCCTCGGTCGCCTCCGGCGAGTTCTCGGGGCGGACGATGAACTCGAGATAGGGCTCGACGTCCTCGCAGCGCTCGCGGAGGAAGGCGACGTCGTGGAGTCCCTCGGTGACGATGACGTGCGCCATCGCGTTGACGAAGGCGACATTGGTTCCGGGGCGGACGGGCAGATGGTGGGCCGCTTCGACATGCGGGCTGCGGACGAGGTCGATCCGGCGCGGGTCGGCGACGATGATCCGCGCGCCCTCGCGCAGGCGCCGCTTCATCCGCGAGGCGAAGACAGGGTGCGCGTCGGTCGGGTTGGCGCCGATCAGGAGGATGACGTCGGCCTGCTCGACGGAGGCGAAGTCCTGCGTGCCCGCCGAGGTCCCGAAGGCGTGGTTGAGGCCATATCCGGTGGGGGAGTGGCAGACCCGCGCGCAGGTGTCGACATTGTTGTTGCCGAAGGCCGCGCGGACCATCTTCTGGACGACGTAGACCTCCTCGTTGGTGCACCGCGAGGAGGAGATGCCGCCGATGGCGCCGACCCCGTGGCGCTGTTGAATCCCGCGGAAGCCGTCGGCGATGCGCGCGATGGCCTCCTCCCACGAGACGACCCGCCACTCGTCGTCGATCGAGTCGCGGACCATGGGCTGGAGTTGGCGGTCGGCGTGCGCGGCATACCCATAGGCGAAGCGGCCCTTGACGCACGAGTGGCCCACGTTGGCCCCGCCATCCTTCCACGGGATCATGCGGACGACCCGGGTGTCGGGTCCCGTGCCCTGGACGTCCGCCTTGAACGAACACCCGACCCCGCAGTAGGCGCACGTGGTCAGGACGGTGCGGCTCGGCATACCGAGTTCGATGACGGACTTCTCGGTCAGGGCGTCGGTCGGGCAGGCCTGGACGCAGGCGCCACAGGAAACACATTCGGAGGCAAGGAAATCCGTCGCACCGGGGGTGATGCGCGAGTCGAAACCGCGGCCCGAGACGGTCAGGGCGAAGGTGCCCTGGATCTCGCCGCAGGCCCGCACGCAGCGCGAGCAGACGATGCAGGTCGCGGGGTCATAGGCGAAGTAGGGGTTGGAGATATCCGGCACGTCGCCGAGGTGGGACGCGCCGCCGCGGCCGTAGCGGACCTCGGCGACCCCCGTCCGCACCGCGAGACCCTGAATCTCGCATGTTCCCCGCGCGCAGCCGGCGCAGTCCTCGGGGTGGTCGGAGAGATAGAGCTCCATGACCCCGCGGCGCAGGTCGCGCACGGCCGGGGTGTCGGTGGCGACGACCATCCCGTCGGTGCACGGGGTCGTGCACGAGGCCGGCGTGCCCCGGCCGCCCTCGACCTCGACGAGGCACAGGCGGCAGGAGCCGAAGGCGGCGAGGGAGTCCGTCGCACACAGCTTCGGGATGTCGATGCCGGCTTCCTTCGCCGCACGGATGACGGAGGTCCCCGCCGGCACGGTGACCGCCCGGCCGTCGATGGTCACGGTGACCTCGGGCGTCCGGTCGGTCGCCGCAACCGGTGGCGTGCCGTAGTCGGGTTCGACGATCACGGTCATCGGGTGCCTCCCGTGAAGTCCTCGGGGAAGTGGGCGAGTGCGCTCTGGACGGGCATCGGCGTGAGGCCGCCCATGGCGCACAGCGACCCCTTGGTCATGGTCGTGCAGAGGTCCTGCAGGAGAACGAGATTCGCGTCGGCATCGGCCCCCCTGCGGATGCGGTCGATGACCTCGACACCACGGGTCGAGCCGATCCGGCAGGGCGTGCACTTGCCGCAGGACTCCTTGGCGCAGAACTCCATCGCGAAGCGCGCCATCGCCGCGGCGTCCATCGAGTCGTCGAAGACGACGATCCCTCCGTGACCGAGCATCGCGCCAGCCGCAGCGAACGCCTCGTAGTCCATCGGCAGATCGAACTGTGCCGGGACGACATAGGCCCCGAGCGGGCCGCCGACCTGGACGGCCTTGACCGGGCGGCCGGACCGGGTCCCGCCGCCGAGATCGTCGACGAGGTCGCCCAGGCGGATGCCGAAGTCCGTCTCGATGATGCCACCGCGCGCAGTATTGCCACCGAGTTGGAAGACCTGAGTGCCACGCGAACGACCCACTCCGAGAGCGGCATACGCCGCGCCACCATCGGCGAGGATCATCGGAACCGCCGCGAGTGTCAACACATTATTGACGATCGTCGGTTTGCCGAAGAGTCCGTGGAGGGCGGGGATCGGCGGCTTCGCGCGGACCTCGCCGCGCCGGCCCTCGAGGGATTCGAGCATCGAAGTCTCCTCGCCGCAGATGTAGGCACCCGCGCCGGCCCGGACCTCGAGATCGAACCGCAGCCCGGAGCCGAGGATGTCGGCGCCGAGCAGTCCGTGCGCACAGGCGACTTCGATGGCCTGGCGGAGGGTGGCGATCGCGGCGGGATACTCGCTGCGGAGATAGACGTAGCCCTCGGTCGCCCCGACGGCATGGGCAGCGATCGTCATGCCTTCGATGAGGGTGAAGGGGTCCCCCTCGATGAGCATCCGGTCGGCGAAGGTCCCGCTGTCGCCCTCGTCGGCATTGCAGCAGACGAACTTCACATCGGCCTCGGCGGTGCGCACGGTCTCCCACTTGATCCCGGCGGGGAACCCGGCGCCGCCACGACCGCGCAGGCCGGACTGGGTGATCTCGGCGACCACGGCGGCGGGGTCGAGGCTCAGGGCGCGGGCGAGCCCGGCATACCCGCCGAGCGCGCGGTAGCCGGCGAGATCGGTCGGCTCGATGACGCCGACCCGGGCGAAGCTGACCCGCCGCTGGCGGGTGAGCCACGGGTGTGCGTCGAGGAGACCGATGCAATCGACGCCCTCGACCTCACCGCCGGTGAGGCCCTCGGCGACGAGCGCGGCGACCTCGGCCGGTGCGACATTGGCATAACCGACCCGTCCGTGCTCGGACTCGACCTCGACGAGCGGTTCGAGCCACAGCATTCCGCGAGATCCATTGCGGCGTATGGTGATTCCCTCGATGCGTGCGAACGCCGCCGCCACCTCGTCGGCCCCGACCGCGACCGCGGCCGAGTCCTGGGGGATCCACACCGTCGGCCCGCTGCGGTCGCGAAGGACCTCTGCTGGAAGAGGTTTCTCCGCGGCGGAGGCCATGGACCCCGTGCTCGGCTGAGGTCCCTGTGCCAGCAGAGGGTCCTCGGGGGTGACCCGTCCGCACAGGCGCCCGTCGATCGTCGCGGACGGCCCGAGGGCGCAGTTGCCGAGGCAGAAGACCTCGCCGACCTCGACGGCGGGGACTGTGGCGAACCGGTCGGTGACCGCGGCATAGAGATCCTCGGCGCCGACCGACTGGCACGCCTCGCCCCGGCAGATCCGGACGCTGCGTGCGGGCGGGGGAGTGGGGCGGAAGTCGTGATAGAAGCTGACGACGCCGTGGACGTCGGCCCGGCTGAGGTTGAGGACGTCGGCAACGACGGGGACGTCGTCCTCGGCGACCCAGCCAAAGCGCTCGACGACCGCGTGGAGGATCGGCAGCAGGGGTCCGCGAGTCCCGGCGAGTCCCTCGGCGAGTTCGCGTATGCCGCGCGCTCGCTCCGGATCGGCGGGCTCGGCCTGGGGGGGTCCACCGCCGGGACCGCGCCGTGCTCGCCGCTCGCTCTGCACTGCCGTTGCCTCCTCGAAACGGTGTGATCTGCGTCCCAACTCTACGCCTCGGTGCGCCGTCCGAGGAGGGACGCGACCCGTGGCGTTGCCGAGGACGACTCGGCGTTGCGGCATACGCACCACCGCAACGTCCGCGGGCAGAGACGCCGTATGCCGACCCGGCATACGGCGTGTCTCTGCCCGCGGACTGGGGGGCAGGGCGCGGAGGTGCGCCGACGAGGTGGAGGCGCTGCCTCAGTCGCGGCTGCGCAGGGTCGCGACCCCGGGCCCGCTCAACTGGTCGAGGTAGGCCTTCCGGCCGGTCATCGCCGTGACGAGCGCGAGGATCGGGCCCTCGACAAGCGCCCCGCTACCGTGCCCCCACAACGCATCCGTTGCCTGGAGGGCCACGTCAGCGATGCGCGACTTCGCGCCGATCAGCGTGTTGGACTTCTTGTAGAAGTCAGCGAGGGCGACGAGCGCCTCGACGGGGTAGGTCCGCTCGAGGCCGAGCGGATGACGGATGTCCTCGGCGTGGACGATCGTCTCGCCCAGCCAACTCGGCTTCGGCCCAGGCGGAGCCTTGGTCGAGGAGATCTGCGCCTCGAATCGGTCGAGCGTCTCCTGGGGGTTGGCGCCGCGTTCCCGCGCGATCCCCGCACCGACGAACCGGGCGAAGCTGAAGCCCGACCCCGCGAGGCCGACGAGGAAGGACACCGGCGTCGTGCCGGCGGTCGCGGTCATGTGGGCGAGGACATCCTGGACCGTCCACCCGGCGCACAGGGACGGCGTGTTCCAGGCGTCCGCGTCGGGGAGGGTCTTGAGGTCGGCCGCGAGCGCCGCCCGCTCGGCGTGGACGATGGGCCAGATGTCGATGCTCACGGACGGGATTGTGAGCCATCCGCCTGTCCGCGGGCCCACAATCACGACGTGTCGCGCCCGGGTCCCGCCGATTTGGGTTCCGGTGGACCGGCCGGGTAGGATTCCGCAGGTTGCTCGGGCCGCCTCAGGCGTCGCGGGCCGACCGATCCGGGGCTGTAGCGCAGTTGGTAGCGCACCTCCATGGCATGGAGGGGGTCAGGGGTTCGAATCCCCTCAGCTCCACACATCCAACCCGGCAACGCTCCGCGAAGCCGGGTTGTCTGTGTTCCGGGGGGCCCCACCCTCAGCTCCACACATCCAACCCGGCAACGCTCCGCGAAGCCGGGTCGTCTGTGTTCCGGGGGGCCCCACCCTCAGCTCCACACATCCAACCCGGTTTCAGGGCCCGGTGTTGAGGTTGATCGCGTAGTCGCCCGGCACCCCGGCCACCTTCCGCAAGGTGACGAACCGGGAGTTGATGCCGTCCCTCCACGCCTGCGCGTCTCCGGAGAAGTGCAGGGTCAGGTCGACGAACCCGGTGTAGCCGTCCGTGGTCGGCGTCATGGCGTAGATCTCCACGGCCCCCGATATCAGCCGCGGATCGCCGACGACCGCGGGCGGGTCGCCGCGCCACTGCGGGTCGAGATAGACGAAGGCCGCAGCGCCTCCCTCGGTGCACCACGTGTGCAGATAGGCGACCAGTTGGCGCGTCGCCACGGCCACGGCGGCCGGATCGCGCTCGTAGCCCTGGCCAGTCGGCGATCCCGAGGGCGGGTTGGCGAGCGTGACGGGGATGGTGCACGTGCCCCCGGCCGGCGGCGCGGTGCGTGGCGCGTGGTCCCCGAGCGCCAACGGTATGCCGATCGCCGTGGCGAGCGCCGCGACCGCCCCGGCGATCGCGCCGGCGAGGCGCATGCGGGTGCGGCGCACCAGACGACGCTCGACCTCCGGCCATGCGTCGGGAGGTGGGGGAGCGGAGTCGAGCGTCTGCCGTAGTGCCTCGGTGTTCATCGCGTCGTCACCTCCGGGTCGTGGTCGCCGGTCGTCTCGGCGATGCGCAGCGCTGCCCGCGCCCGGCTTCGGTGAGACCGGACGGTCCCGACTGCGCACCCGAGCGTCCCAGAGATCTCGGCATCGGACCGGTCCTCCAGATAGGTCAGGACGAGGACCGCGCGCTGGACGGGCGGCAACCCCGCGAGACTGCGCCGGATCGCGTCCTGGTCGTCGATCCGTTCCGTCCCGCTCCGTTGCGCCCGCTCGGGCGGTTGGGCGACAACGGATTCCGGACGCCGTGTCCGCGACCGCCAGCCGTTGATGTGCAGTCGGGTCATCGTCATGCGGGCGTAGCCCACGGGATTTCCGCTCCCGTCAACGCGGCGCCACGCAGCACCGACCTTGACGAATGTCTCCTGGAGCAGGTCAGCGGCGTCGTGCTGCGACCCGGTCAGCGCCCACGCCTGCCGCCAGAGCGTGGGCGTGCTCTCCCGGACGAATCGCTCGAACCCCGCCTTGTCGTGCACACCCCTTGATACACCGAGGTGAGCCCGTCTGTTGCAGCCGCGTCAGCCGCCGAAGATCATCGGCACACAGGCCATCAGACTCGTCCCCGCGGGGCACGTCGAGTGACTCCACGTCGAGTTCCGGCCGGCGAACCGGTCGGCCGTGGGATCGACATAGACCTCGATTCCGCCATCGGGCAGCACCCGGACGTAATGGACGATCTCGTCCCCCTCCGTCGTCGGCACGGCGACGGCGAGTTCCGCACCCCGCCGGGCGGCCAGCGCCGCCTCGAGGCACCGGCGCGTGCCCGTCCCCGAGCCGATCGTCTCGCCTTGTCCGAGAGCGACTTTCCCGCAGGTGTCGTATGCCGTTCGCGCCACGAACGCGGTCCGCACCGCGTCGCGCTCCGACCCTCCCGGCGGCGACTCCGGCGCTCCTGTCGGGTCCAGTCCCACGCGGTCGGCGGAACTCTCACCACACGCGGCGAGTGTCAAGGCGAGGGCGACGCCGGAGAGGAGGGCCGGGAGGCGAGCGAGCGGCATACGACTCGGACGCGATCCGGCGACCAGCGGTTCCGGACAGCGACGGGAGAGCGCTGATCCAGATGTCCTGGGTCCCGCCCACCCGGGCTCCGGCTTGACGTGCCCTTAACGGGGCCGCCGCTAGCGTGGAGATCGCCGGGCTACGACCCGGCGGCCGAAGTGGGTCCACACGAACCCGCCGACGGCGTTCGCTTCGAGGAAAGGCGTTTGTCGTGTCCATGGCATACCGGCTCCGTCCCTTGGGCCTGCGCGCCCATGCGGTCGTCCGCCTCGTCGTTCTGGCCTGCGCACTGCTCCTCGGCGCGGCGGTGGGTCAGCCGGCGGGCGCGGCCACGGCTGCGGCCGATCGCGCCAACCCGCGTTCGTTCACGTGTTCGGGCAACGCGGGGGACGTGTACACCGCCTACACAGTCGCGGGGCAGATCACCGCCCTGGGCGTCCTCACCCAGATCAAGGTCACCGACTTCTCGGGCGCCGTTGTCTCACAGCGCTATCGGGGCGTCAAGCTGGGGGCCTCGCCCTGGCACGCCGGATTCACCGAATGGAATATCACCGGCCCGAACCCCGACGGATACGTCTATCACCTGAGCATTCCACCGGCTCCCCCTGGTGGTGGGGGCTTCATGGACGCCGATCTCTTCATCGATCTCGCGGGCGCGGGGAACGTCCAACTGCCGATGTTCGACTGCTCGGTGACCGGTGGGGGCGCCTATCTCTCGACGCCCCCCGCACGCCCCTTCTCCTGCGAAGGGGCGGTCGACGTGCTGACGCACTACACGATCACCGGGACGATCACGAACCTCAATGCGCCCAAGGCCGTCCGGGTCACGAACGTCTATTCGGGATTGGCGTCCTATCGCAGTTGGAAGGGCGCGCTGGTCGGCCCGTCCTGGTTGCATGCCGGCTACACGGATTGGAATGTCACCGGTCCGGGGATGGGAGGGGACATCTATCACCTGAACATCCCGCCCGTCCTGCCGCCGGTCGGTGGCTATTTCGACGCCGACCTCGACATCGAATTGGCGGTGGGTGGCGGCGTGCAGGTGCCGATCTTCGACTGTCACGTCGGGTGACACGAGCGCCGCAACGCCTGTCCTCATTGCGAAGCCGATCGTCGCGACGGGGCGGGCCGGGGCCCGCCATGAGGGGATCGACATACGTCTCGAGACTGCCGCCGGGCAGGACGCGAACGTCGTGGGAGGGGTCGCCCTCGGTCGTCGGGACGGCGACGGCGAGTTCGGGGCCCCGGCCCACGGCGCCGACTCAACCGACGAACACCCGGTAGCCCCACGGCTCGACGGTCATGATCGTGTCCGCATCCACCGTCAGCGAACTGCCGGTGAAGTACTCGGTCCATGCGCCCAGGTGCGGCCCGGCGGCGAACGTGACGCTCTGCTCGGCGGGGGAGAGGTTCAGCACGCAGAAGACCCGGCTCTGCTCGTCGGCGCGGACGAAGCTGAGCACCTGCTTCGCCGAAGAGTTGCGGACGTTCACCATCCGCGCCCCCCATGCGGCGTTCCACAGGCACGAGGTCGCGTGCTTGAGCTGGAAGAGCGACCGATAGAACTCACCCATCGGGTGCTCGCGCCAGACGATGGGGTCGCGCTCGAAGAACTCCAGTCGCTTCTCGTTGCCGGCCTCCTGTCCGTTGTAGAGCAGCGGCATCCCCTCGCCGATCACCGAGAGCACGATCGCCGCGTGCACGGCGTCGCCGAACATCTCGTATTCCGTTCCGTCCCAAGCATTCTTGTCGTGATTGGAGACGAACATCATCCGCATGATGTCGCGCGGATACGCCTTGGCGTTCCACGCGTAATACACATACAGCGACTCGACATCGGCCGTGCCCTGGGCGATGTGGTGCATCGTGTCGTTCCACGACCAGGCATAGGTCATGTCGAAGGCCCGGACGTGCAGGTCGCGGGCCTCCCACTCGGCGAGCATGAAGACCGGCTTGATCGCGTCGAGCTCGCGACGGACGGTGTCCCAGAAGTCGGTCGGCACCAGCCCGGCGACATCGCAGCGATAACCGTCGATGTCGGCCTCGCGCACCCAGTAGGCCATCGCCTCGGTCATATACCGCCGGACCTCCGGCACGGCGTAGTCGAGGTCGATGATGTCGTCCCAGTCCCACCACGGGGTCGGGGTGAACTCGCCCTTCCAGTCGCGGGCATACCACTGCGGGTGATCGGTCACGAGATGGTTGTCCCACGCGGTGTGGTTCGCCACCCAGTCGAGGATGACATACAGGCCCAACGAATGCGCCTGCGTGACAAAGGCCTTCAGATCGTCCAGCGTCCCGAGCTCGGGATTGACCGCGAGGTGGTCGCGCACGGCATACGGGGAGCCGAGGGTGCCCTTGCGGTTGACCTCACCGATCGGGTTGATCGGCATCAGCCACACGATCGTGACGCCGAGATCGCGCAGCCGCGGCAGTTCACGCGCGGCGGCGGCCAGGGTCCCCTCGGCGCTGAACTGCCGCGTATTGATCTGATAGATCGTCGCGCTGCGACTCCACTCCGGGTGGGTCAGCTCGACGCCCGGGGCGGGCTGATACGGGTCGGTCACGGGATCTCCTGGTGGGGGACGCGTCCGGCTGGCGCGGCAGGCCAGCCTACGCCGCAGCCCGGACACCCGAGACGTATCACCGCGGCCCGGATGACCTCTGTGGGGGCAGGCGAGTCGTGAAGGAGATCCCGTGAGCGCCATGGACGTCGTCCCCCTCCTCAAGGCACCCGCCTCGTGGCCCCCGGTGGTGTCGGCGACGGTCGCGATGATCCTCCTCGCGGGCCTCGACCTCGTCGGTGCCATCGCGGCCAAGGAGTGGGCGCGCACCCAGAGCCCCGTGGCGCTCGCCAGCGGGATCGTCACGATGATCGCCGTGTTCTGGATCTATGCCTCCGCCCTGCAGTATGCCGAGTTGGTCGTCGTCACTCTCGGCTGGATCGTCCTGCTCCAGGTCGCCCTCGTCGCCGTCGACCGGATCCGCTATGGGGCGCAGCCCACCGGTGGACAGTGGGTCGCCATCGGCGTCGTCCTCGCCGCCCAGGGCTATCTCGTCCTGTCGAGTTCCGCCGCCGCCTGACCCGGCACGGGGTGACGCAACCCCGTTCTCCCCGCGCGAGTGTGGGGTAGTGGGACGAGTCTGGGGCATCGGCGGCCCATTCTCGGCGCAGAACCCCACTCTCGGCGCAGAACCCCACACTCGGCGCCATGTGCCGAGTCCTCGCCGTGGGCCCGACGGATCCGCGGCCGCCGACTCACGTAGCCTGGTCCGTCGTGGTCGTCCCCCTCGCGTTCGCCGTCACCGGTCTCTCGGTGCTCTGGGGGACGTATGCCGCGTGGCTGGCCTGGCGAGATCGCCTCATCAACGACGCGCTGCTGCTGCTGCTCGTGCTCGTCGAGGTCGGCCTGCTCGCCTTGGCGGTGGTGGCGGCTCTCGGCTTCCGGCGCATCGATCCCCACTCCGAGGGGGCGACCTTCCTCGCCTACGCCCTGAGCCTCCCGGCCGTTCCTCCGGTCGCGCTCGTCCTCGCCGTCAAGGAGAAGTCGCGCTGGGCGATGACGGTCGGCGTCGTCGCCGCGATCACCGTCGCCGTCATGTCCGCCCGCATCGCCCAGATCTGGAACCTCTATGCCTCGTGAGCTCACCACCGCCGGCACCACCACAGCCAGCCCGTCCACGGGGACCGGACCGGGGCGGCTCATCGTCGCGGTGTATGCCGTGCTCGCCCTCGCCGCGACCGGCCGCTCGGTCCTGCAGATCAGCGAATACTTCTCCCGTGCCCCCCTCGCCTATGTCCTCTCCGCCGTGGCCGCGCTCATCTATCTCGTCGCGACCTGGGCCCTCGCGACCGACCGGCGCCGCCTCGCCCTGATCGCCTGCTCGATCGAACTCGCCGGTGTCCTCGCCGTCGGGTTCGCGTCCTATCTCGCCCGAGACGCGTTCCCGGACAAGACGGTCTGGAGCCACTTCGGCTCCGGCTACGGCTATGTCCCGCTCGTCCTGCCGGTGATCGGCCTGTGGTGGCTGCGGCACACGGCCACGACCGGTCGCAATGCCCGCTGAGGAGTCAGCGCGGCTCGAGGAGGAACACCGGGATGGTGCGGTCGGTGCTGGCCTGATACTCGGCATACGGCGGGAAGGCGGCGACGCACCGCGGCCACCATTGGGCGCGCTCGTCGCCGGAGATCTCGCGGGCGCGCACGTCGTGGATCGCCGTGCCGTCCTGCAGCGTGATCTCAGGGTGCGCGACGAGGTTGTGATACCACTGCGGGTTGTCTGGGGCACCGCCCTTGGAGGCGACTGCGGCATACACCCCGTCGTGCTCCACCCGCATGAGCGGGACCTTGAGCAGGTCGCCGGACCGGCGGCCGGTCATGGTCAGCAGGACGACACTGCGTCCCATGATCGACGCCGCATCGGTCGTGCCCGCCTCGACGATCGCCGTGACCTGGTCACGCACCCAGGCGCTCGGGCTCGGTCGGAAGTCGCTCATCCTGTTCCTTTCGCTGCCGTATGCCGTGAGCCTACGTCGCGCTTCGAGCGTCACCCGTGCCCGGCGGCCCGTCTGTGCCGGGCGGCGCCTGCCCGGACTGCGACCCGGACCGTCAGAATCCGTGTCGCAGTCCGCAGCGTCAGCTCAGCCGCAGTGCGATGTGGTCAGGCTCTCGGGGTTCCAGCGCCAGGCGCCGCCGTAGTAGATGCCGCCGTAGGCGACGATGCAGTGGCCGGCGCCGGGGACCGAGACCGGGCCCGCGTAGTACGAGTAGTAGTCGCGGTCGTTGCTCTGGGCGATCTTGGTGCACAGCTGACCCGGCCGGGTCTCCTTGCACTCCCAGAGGGTCGCGTCGGTGGGCAGTCGCTTGCCCCAGGTCACGCCCGAGTGGTTGGTCCGAGCGCAGTTTCGCCCGGTTGCGCTGTTGTAATAGACCGCGAGTTCGCCGATCGTGGTCGTGCCGTACTTGATCGGCGAGAGCTGGATGAGGCTGCCGCTGCAGGTGCTCATCGCGGCCGAGGCGGGCTGAGCGGCGACCAGGCCGACCCCGAGGCGGCGAGCACGCCCGCCGATGCCGCGGTGACGATCTTCTTCGTGACGTTCATGGATGACTCCCCTTGCCGGACATGTCTCAACCGAGGGCCTCCCCCGGCCGTGCAGCATCGTAAGCGGGAGTGCCGGTTGACCGAAATGAGGGCGGCCTTGCCCGAACTCCCGAGTAGTCCGCGATGAGAGATGGCGAGTCCAGTGCGGCGGCGGCGGGGCAGTGTGAGCACACGGCATATCCACGAAGGAGGACGCGAGTGAGCGCGGACTGGAAGTTCGAGACCCGGCAGATTCACGCCGGCCAGCAGGCCGATCCCACAACCGGGGCGCGGGCGCTGCCGATCTATCAGACGACGTCCTACGTCTTCAAGGACACCGAACACGCGGCGAATCTCTTCGCGCTCAAGGAGTTCGGCAATATCTATACCCGTATCATGAACCCGACACAGGATGTCGTCGAGCAGCGGCTCGCGTCGCTCGAAGGCGGCGTCGGCGCACTCATGGTCTCCTCGGGTCAGGCGGCGACGACTCTCGGCCTGCTCAATATCGCCGAAGCCGGCGACCACATCGTCGCGAGCGCGGCGCTCTATGGCGGGACGTTCAACCTCCTGCGACACACCTTCGCCAAGATGGGCGTCGAGGTCACCTTCGTCGAGGACCAGGCCGACCTCGGGGCATGGCGGGCGGCGGCGAAGGAGAACACGAAGGTGTTCTTCGGTGAGACGATCGCCAACCCCAAGGCGGACGTGCTCGACATCGAGGGGGTGGCCTGGGTCGCCCACGAACTCGGTGTGCCGCTCGTCGTCGACAACACCATCGCGACGCCCTATGTCATCCGGCCGCTCGAGTGGGGCGCCGACGTCGTCCTGCACTCAGCGACGAAATACCTGGGCGGACACGGGACTTCGATCGCCGGGGTCATCGTCGACGGGGGGAGTTTCGACTTCGCGAAGGACCCGGGGAAGTATCCCAACTACACCACCCCGGACGAGAGCTATCACGGGCTGCGTTATGGTCCCGATCTCGGCGTCGGATCGGCCTTCGGCGCCAACCTCGCCTACATTCTCAAGGCGCGGGTCCAACTGCTGCGCGACCTCGGGTCGGCGATCTCGCCGTTCAACGCCTTCCTCATCTCCCAGGGGATCGAGACGCTGAGCCTGCGGATGGACCGCCACCTGGCCAACGCCAGCGCCGTCGCCGAGTTCCTCGCCGGGCATCCGCAGGTCGAGTCGGTCCGCTGGGCCTCCCTCGACGGCGACCCGGGGAAGGCACGCGCGGACAAGTACGCGCCGAAGGGCGCCGGTGCGGTCCTCGCCTTCGAGATCGCCGGCGGGAAGCCGGCGGGGCAGAAATTCGTCGAAGCGCTCACCCTGCACAGCCACGTCGCCAATATCGGCGACGTCCGCTCGCTCGCCATCCACCCCGCGACGACGACCCACAGCCAGGGTGGCGATGAGGACCGTCTGGCCGCGGGCGTCACGCCCGGGTTGATCCGGCTCGCGGTCGGCATCGAGCACATCGACGACATCCTCGCCGACCTGGACCAGGGGTTCGCCGCCGCGGGCTGACCGGCGAATGCGGAGCGCCCCGTGGCGGACCTGGGTGGCCGCCACGGGGCGCTTCACGGCATCCGTCAGAAGTGGATGCGGGCGCTCCAGGTGTCGAGTTGCTCCTGGATCGAGACGGTCTCGCCGCGATGGGTCGGGTCGGGCAGGGGCAGGCCGAAGCAGGTCTTGTCACCGTCGGGCGCGACGCCGGTGGCGAGGAAGCGGTTGACCAAGCCGTCGACGCACTTGTTGCCGCTGGCATAGATCCCGTGGTCGCCCTCCTTCTTGACATAGATGAGGATCGAGCCGGGGTAGTGCGCGTGTGCGTCGAGGGCGAGGCTCGCGTTGGTCGCCGGATCGTGTTCGGACTGGACCATGAGCGTCGTCCCGATGCCGGCCGCGTCGGGGACCTTCAGGGAGACCGGCGGGCGGTGCCAATAGAAACAGGCGTTGCGGTTGAAGGAGGACCCAGCGAGTGGGTATGCCGAGGCCAACTGTCGCGTGCGGGCGTCAGCGAACGGCTGCTTGCCCGGCCACGACCAGTCATTGCAGGTGATCGCCGTGAACGTCGAGGAGTAGGCATCAGCCGAGAGCGGCCGGTTCGCGCCGTCCACCCGGCTGGCCTTCGCCACGAGTGCGGTCAGCTCGTGGGAGAGCGTCCCGCGGCCGTCCGCCCTCGCCGCGTCCCACTGGTCACGGACCGTGCGGAGGAACACCCCGAGCAACGGGAAGGTGATCTTCGAGTAGAGCGTGCTGATGATCGCGGTGTCGAACGCGTTGCCGTCGACCGTCACCGTGTTCACGCCGTCCGTGATGACGAGCGGCTTGCGGACCAGATCGCGGCGCAGCTTCTCATAGAACCCGTTGACTCCTGAGGCCGTCGCGCCGAGGTGGAATGTGCTGTCGTACTTCGCCGCCCACGGCTCGAAGTCCTTCTCGAACCGTCGCTGGAAGGACTGTGGCTGGGCGCCGAAGGTGACATTCCACGGCTTGGTGAAGTCGGCGTTCGAGTCGAGGACGAAGCGCCCGACACGGGTCGGGAAGTACTTCTGGTAGTAGGCGCCGAGCCAGGTCCCGCCGGAGTAGCCGACGTAATCGGTGACCGGATAGCGAAGGACGGCCCGGATGAGGTTCATATCCTTGACGGTCTGATCGGTCGTGACGAAGTCGAGGAGAGCCCCGGAACCGGTGCGGCACCAGGCCTGTTGAGCCTTCGCGACCGCGGCGACCTTGTCATAGGTCGTCTGACGCATATCGCGGGCGTCCCACGGATAGGTCGGCGCGCCCGCGCAGCTGAGGTTGGCCGAGGAGCCGGTTCCGCGGACGTCGAATCCGACCGCGAGGTGATCGCGGGCGCCGGTCTGCGCGGCGAGCAGCGGGGCCATGGCCAGGCCTGGTGCCCCCGGTCCGCCCGGGTTGCCCATGACGAGTCGGCGCCCGGTGGATCCGACCGGGAGCGACTTGCTGATGGCGATGTCGATGCTCGGGCTGGTCGCCGCGTGGTTCCAGTCCAGCGGCGCTTTCATCAGCGCGCACTGGACACTCCCGTCCGTGGTGCAGTCGACCCAGTCGAGCGTCTGGTTGAGGTACTTCGCCGGAATCCGCGCGTCGTCGTCCGCGGCCTGCGCCGACGATGCGCCGCCGACTGCTGACGCGGCGGCGACGAGCCCGGTGAGCGCTGCGGCGATGGTTCTGCGATGCATGTCTTCCCCTGACTTCCGGGGGCGGGGTCCCTCCCCGCTCCGGGACTCAGCCTTGCACTCCCTCTCGGGCGGTGGCCATCGACCCCCGGCCAATCCGAACCCGACCTGTGTCTATTGCGTCTGCTCCTCATCGGCTCGGACGGTCCCGCGCTGTCGCCTGGCCCGTGCTCGCCGATCGTCGCCGAACGGGGAGGCTCGTATCCTGGCGGGCGTGTCCGCGCCGCCCGATGCCGAGCCGCGGCGCGGCATACCCCCCCTGAACTATCCCGAGGCGCTCCCGGTGGTCGAGCGCCGTGCGGATATCCTCGCCGCGATCCGCGACCACCAGGTCGTCGTCATCGCCGGAGAGACCGGGTCCGGCAAAACGACCCAGATCCCCAAGATGTGCCTGGAACTCGGTCGGGGGCAGGACCGGCGGATCGGCCTGACTCAGCCCCGCCGGATCGCCGCGCGCTCGGTCGCCGAACGGATCAGCGAGGAACTCGACGTCCCGCTCGGCGGGCTCGTCGGCTATCAGGTCCGGTTCACCGACACCTCCGGCCCGCAGACGGCGGTCAAGGTCATGACCGACGGCATCCTCCTCAACGAGATGCAGCGCGACCGGGATCTGCGGGCCTACGACACGCTCATCATCGATGAGGCCCACGAGCGCAGCCTCAACATCGACTTCATCCTCGGCTATCTCAAACGGCTTCTCCCGCGCCGCCCCGACCTCAAGGTCATCATCACCTCGGCGACGATCGATCCACAGCGCTTCGCCGAGCACTTCGCCAGCCGCGGGCGGCCCGCCCCGATCGTCGAGGTGTCCGGGCGGATGTATCCGGTCGAGATCCGCTATCGCCCGCTCGCGGGTGACGAGGGTGAGGATCGCGACCAGATCACCGGGATCTGCGAGGCGGTCGAGGAGTTGTGGACCGAGTCGACGGCGCACGAGGCCGGCGGTCACGACGTCCTCGTCTTCCTCTCGGGTGAGCGCGAGATCCGCGATGCGGCCGACGCCCTCGCCGGAATGACGTTGCCGCACACCGAGATCGTCCCGCTCTATGCGCGCCTTTCGGCGGCCGAGCAGCACCGGGTCTTCGCCCGCCACGGCGGCCGGCGGATCGTGCTCGCGACGAATATCGCCGAGACGTCACTGACCGTCCCCGGCATCCGGTATGTCGTCGACACCGGCACCGCGCGGATCTCCCGCTATTCCCAGCGCCTCAAGGTTCAGCGGCTGCCGATCGAGCCGATCAGCCAGGCGAGCGCTCGGCAGCGCGCCGGCCGCTGCGGTCGCCTCGCGGACGGCATCTGCATCCGGCTGTATGCCGAGGACGACCACGACTCCCGGCCCGCCTTCACCGAACCCGAGATCCTCCGCACCTCGCTCGCTGCGGTCATCCTCCAGATGATCAGCCTCCGGCTCGGGGCGATCGAGCGCTTCCCGTTCGTCGACCCGCCCGATCCCCGGCAGATCACCGACGGCGTCCGGCTCCTCCACGAACTCGGCGCGGTCGAGGACGACGACACGCCCCGCGGGCGGCGGCAACGGTTGACCCGGATCGGGCGGACCCTCGCCCGGCTGCCGGTCGATCCGCGGCTGGGCCGGATGCTCGTCGAGGCCGATCGTCTCGGCTGCACCCGCGAGGTCCTCGTCATCGTCGCCGCCCTGTCCATCCAGGATCCGCGGGAACGCCCGCTGGAGAAGCAGGCCCAGGCGGACCAGCAGCATGCGCGATTCACGGTGCCCGGATCGGACTTCGGGGCCTACCTGAAGCTCTGGGACTACCTCAAGGCGCAGCAGCGGGAGTCCAGCAGCAGCGCCTTCCGCCGGATGTGCCAGCGCGAATTCCTCCACTACCTCCGGGTGCGCGAGTGGCAGGACCTCCACGAGCAGGTGCGACGGGCGCTCAAGGAGGTCCACATCGACGCCGGCCGCGCGACGAGCCCCCGCGGCGGTGAGCCGGATCTCGACACGGTGCACCGCGGCATACTCGCCGGGCTGTTGTCCCACATCGGGCTTCGCGACGACCGGACGCGCGACTATCTCGGCGCGCGGGGCGCACGCTTCGCGATCTCGCCCGGGTCGGCGTTGTTCCGGAAGCAACCCGACGTCGTCATGGCCGCCGAACTCGTCGAGACGACGCGCCTGTGGGCCCGGATCACCGCGCGGATCGACCCCACGTGGGCCGAGGAGGCGGGCGGTCACCTCGTCAAGCGCAGTTACTCGGAGCCGCGGTGGTCGCGCGCGCAGGGCAGCGTCGTCGCGACCGAGCGCGTGACGCTGTATGGCGTTCCGCTCGCCTCCGGCCGCACCGTCCAGTTCGGCGGGATCGACCCCGAGTTGTCGCGTGAGTTGTTCATCCGGCACGCCCTCGTCGAGGGGGATTGGGAGACCCGGCACCGGTTCATGGCGGCCAATCGCGCTGTGCGGGAGGGCATCGAGGAGTTGGAGGACCGCGCGCGGCGGCGCGGGCTGGTCGCCGACGAGGCCCAGCTCATGGCGTTCTTCCAGGAGCGCATTCCCCCCGGAATCGTCTCGGCGGCACACTTCGACCGGTGGTGGCGCGGCGAGCAGCGCAGGCACCCGGACCTGCTGACGCTGACGGAGGCAGACCTGACCCGGGGCGAGGGAGCGGGGGTCAGCGACCACGACTATCCGGGGACCTGGCGGAACGGCGACCTCGTGCTCGACCTCGCCTATCAGTTCGACCCGGGCTCGCCCGACGACGGGGTCAGCCTCGTCATCCCGGTCGCCGTGCTCGGTCAGGTCGAGGACACCGGCTTCGACTGGCAGGTGCCGGGGATGCGCGCCGACCTCGTCACCGCGCTGATCCGCGCCCTGCCCAAGGGGCTGCGGACGAACTTCGTCCCGGCGCCGAACCACGCGGCATACGTCCTGGAGGGGGTGCGCCCGGGCGCCGGACCGCTCGTCGGGGAGGTCGCGCGCGTCCTCACCGAGCGGTCGCGGATTCCGGTGCGGGCGAGCGACATCGATCTCGCCAAGGTGCCGGCGCACCTGCGGATGACCTTCCGGGTCGTCGACGCCCGCGGGCGCGTGCTCGCGAGCGGCAAGGATCTCGGGGTCCTGCAACAGCGGCTGAGCGGGCAGGTGCAGCGGCGGATGTCGCGGGCCAGCGCGGCGATCGAGCAGTCGGGCTTGTCCGCGTGGACGGTTGGGGACATCCCGGCGACCTACACGACCCGAGCCGACGGGCACGAGGTTGTCGGATACCCGGCCCTCGTCGATGGGGGAAGCAGCGTCGCGTTGCGGGTGCTGCCGACGGCGCCGGCGGCCGCGGCCGCACACCGGCTCGGGGTGCGGCGCCTGCTCCTCCTCGGCACGACGCCGCCGTGGAAGCGCGTCCTCGCCGCCTTGTCCAATGCCGACAAGATCGCCCTCGGCCGCAACCCACACGGGTCGGTGCCGGCGCTCCTCGACGACGCGCTCGCCGCCGCCGTCGACGACATCGTCCGAGCCCAGGGGATCGGCGCGGTCCGGTCCGCGGCGGACTTCGACCGTGCCCTCGCCGCGGTCCGGACGCATTCCGCGGCACGGGTGCTCGCGATCGTCGGCCAGGTCGCGCCGGTGCTCGACCAGTCGCGCGGGATCGAGCGGCAGCTCGAGGCCATGGCGTCGCCGGCGTTGTCGGCGACGGTCGCCGACGCCCGGGCCCAACTCGCCTCCCTCGTCGGGCCGGGCTTCGTCGCCGCGGTCGGAACCGAGCATCTGCGCGACCTGCCGCGCTACCTCCGCGCGCTCGCCGAGCGGCTGGCCAAGGCCGCGGCCGATCCCGGCCGGGATCAGCGGCTCATGACCGAGGTCGACCGCGTCGAGAGCGCCTATGCCGATCTGCTCGCCTCCCTGACCCCGCTCGCCCGGGCCGGCGACGACGTCCGCGACGTCGCGTGGATGATCGAGGAACTGCGGGTGGGGGTGTTCGCGCAGGGGCTCGGCACGGCATACCCCGTGAGCGCGAAGCGCGTTCTCAGGGCGATCGCCGACCGTGCCGCCCTATCGTGACAGACCCGAGGCCCGCGGGTATGGAATCAGGAGGCGCTCATACGCGTTGTCCGGGAGAATTCCGACGCGAGAGATCGAGAGGTGGCGTCGTGCAAGACCCCCGTGAACTGTTCCGGTTCGAGACCGACACCGACCTGGGCGCGCTCGTGCCCGGGCCGATGATCGTGTCGATGGGCGGGTTCATCGATGCCGGCAACACCCAGGGCCTCCTGACTCGTCACCTGCTCGACGCCTCCGAGCCGACCGTCGTTGCCTCGTTCGACGTCGACCAGGTGCTCGACTACCGCGGACGGCGGCCGCTCATGGTGTTCGAGGAGAACCATTTCGCGAGCTACGACGACCCCGCGCTCGTGCTCTATCGCCTGGCTGACCGCGACGGGACCCCCTATTACCTCCTCGCCGGGCCGGAGCCGGACTATCAGTGGGAGCGGATGATCGAGGCGATCCGTGAGTTGCAGCGCGCCCTGCGCGTCAAGCTCACGGTGACGACGCACGGCATCCCGATGGCGGTGCCGCACACGCGGCCGATCGGTCTCACCGCGCACGCGACCGAGCCGCGGTTGATCGGGGAGCGCAACCCCGTGTTCGGGCGCGTGCAGATCCCTGGGAGCTTCGCCGCGCTGCTCGAGCTGCGGCTCGGCGAGGCGGGGGAGCAGGCGGTCGGCTTCGCGGTCCACGTCCCGCACTATCTCGCCCAGGCGGAGTTTCACGACGCCGCGCTGACCGCCCTCAACGCCATCGTCGACGTCACCGGGCTCAACCTGCCCAATGACGCGCTCGTCGTCGCCGCCAACGAGGGGCGCGTCCAGATCGAGGCGGAGGTCGCCGGCAACGAGGAGGTCGGAACCGCCGTGCGCGCGCTGGAGCGGCAGTACGACGCCTTCATCGAGGCGTCCGACAAGCCCAACCTGCTCGCCCCCAGCACCACCCCGCTCCCATCGGGAGACGAACTCGCGGCCGACTTCGAGGAGTTCCTCCGCACCGTCGGCGACGACGAGTCCTGAGCGGCACTACTTCGCCTCGGACCATCGCCGGACGACCCGGACGTCGGCGACGAACCGGACAGGTGACCCGCCGGACCAGCGGCGGGCCGCGTCGTCGAGTGACTGCCGGACGACGGCGACCACCCCGGCCGCGTCCGCCTCGGGGGCATGGACGAGGAGTTCGTCATGGAGGCAGAGGACGATCTGCGCCTCATCGCCGGCGAGTGCGGCGCGCACCGTCGCTGCCCAGGCCTTGAAGAGTTCCGCGGCAGCCCCCTGAACCAGCGCGTTGCGGGCATAACGCCCGCGCGCCCCCTCGTTCGGTATGCCGCTCGTCCGGATCCGCCGTCCGCCGACCGTGCGCAGGTCCTCGCCGCGCACGCCCGCGGCATACGCTCGGTCGAGGAAGCCCATGGCGACCGGATAGGCCCGTTCGAGCCGCTCCAGTGCCCGCCCCGCCGTGCCGCTGCGCTGGCCATACATCGCCGCGAGCACCGCGACCTTCGCCACCGCCCGCTCGGCACCGAGCCGCGCCGCGATCGGCGCATAGAGGTCGTCCGCAGCGCTCGCCTCGGCGAGCAACGGATCCTCCGCGACGACCGCGAGCACCCGCGGCTCGATCTGCCCGAGGTCGGCCCGCACGAAACACCACCCGGCGGCGGCCGCCACGGCAGGGCGCATCGGCGCCGGCAGATTGTGCAGCCCGTTCTGCGCCGTCATCCGTCCGGCGGCACCGTCGCAGGCGCTCCATGCGCCCCGCAACCGGTCGTCCGCGCCGACATGCGCATCGAGCCACGCGTAGCCGTAGGTCGTCGCGATCCGCTCATCCGCCCGCCACGCGAGCAGAGCGGGGATGACCGGGTGCGCATCGCGGTAGGTCTCGAGCACCCATTTCCGCGTCGTCTCCACCTCGATTCCCAGTGCGCAGAGCAGCGCCCGGACGGACGCCGGGTTGCGCAGGTCCGTCGTGTCGTGCCCAGGCGCGTGCGCCAGCACCCGGGCATCCCGCTCCGCCCGTATGCCGCGTGCCTCCTCCGCCGACCGCGGTCGCGCCCCGGCGGCGCCCCGGATGAGCGTCTCGGCAACGGCTCGGTCGACAGGGAGTCCGTCCCGCTCGAGTTCGACACAGAGCAGCGCCGCCGCCGACTCGGAGTGCGCCAGCGCGACCGCGCGCGGCGTCAGCGCCGCGAGGTCGGCACGCACGAGCGCCGCCGTCTCCAGCGCCGCACGGCCCCAAGCGACCAGTCTCGCGGGCGTCGTCAGCCAGGTCCCGGTGACGGCGTCCGCACGCAGATAGCCCCGCGGCGTCAGCAGGTCCTCGTCTCCAGGCTCGTCCTCGAGCGCCGAGAACAGGTCTCCGGCCGATTCCACCGGGATGCCGTTGCGCGCCAGTCCCCGCGCCGTCGCCCAGACACGCCCGGGATCGGCTCGCCACCCGCCGTGTCCGATCCGGTGCGCCTCGGCGAGGTCGAGGAGGCGGGGCACGTGCACTCCCGCTTGCACGATGTGAGTCAGATCGCGGCCCGCGGACCAGACGACGACGCGCACTCCCTCCGGCAGGGCGGCCACCGCCGCGGGCGCCTCTCCATCGGGCACGACCCGGGCCGAGTCCCCGTCGACGATCGCCGTCCCGCCCCGTCCGGAGACGACGGCGAGCAGCGCGCGCGAGTCCGGTGCGCCGCCAGGGGAGGGGAGGGGCGACGGCATACGCGAAACCCTAGGCGGGCCCAGACCCCCGCCGACGTGATTGGATTCCTCGCATGTTCGGTTTCGGCAAGGACGACAAGAAGGCCACCGCGGTGCGCAACCGCCCGGCACTCGAGGTGGCCCGCGATGGTCATCGCGACGAAGGACTGTTCAGCAGCACGGCGACGGGCCTGGTCGAGCGCCTGCTCGACACCGGCATCGACGGGCGTGGGCCGTTCGACTCGGCGGCGGCGATCGCCGCCGCCGCCCTGCGCAAGCATCCGACGGGCGATGCGGCCGTTGGGCAGATCGTCAAGGACGCGACGATCCTCGCGGCCGCCGGCGGCTTCGTCACGAGCATGGGCGGCTTCATCACGATGCCCGTGTCGCTGCCGGTCAACGTCGCCGAGTTCTATCTCGTCGCGACCCGCATGGTCGCGGCGATCGCCAAGGTGCGCGGTTATGACATCGCCCAGCCCGAGATCCGGTCGGCGATCCTGCTGACGCTCGTCGGCGCCGACGCCGACGACCTGCTCAAGAAGGCCGGACTCGTCGTGCCGACGGGCCGGCTCGCCAACCTCGCCGCCCAGCGATTGCCCGGCCCGATCCTCATGGTCGTCAACAAGGCGGTCGGCTTCCGCATCCTCTCGACAGCGGGCAAGGGCGTCCTGTCGCGATTCGGTCGCGGGGTGCCGATCGCCGGGGGGGTCGTCGGGGCCGGCCTCGACACCTACCTCCTGCGCCGCATCGCCGACAACGCCCGCCGGGAGTTCCCGGTCGTCCGGTGAGCCAGGTCCGGGAATCGGCACAGACTGTCGGACGTTGAGCAGAAGGCCGGTAGGGAAGCTGACCGGCACCCCGCCGCTCCACCGTGAGAAAGAGTCCGATGGCTGCTCGTTCGCGCCTGCCCCTGCTGCGCTCCCTCGCCACCGCCGTGCGCTCGGCGACCCGCCCCGGGTCTCCCGCGATCGGTGAGCGGCTCTCCGCCTTTCCGCGGCTCGTGCGGGCCACGCGCACGGGCCAGTATTCCGGCACCACCATCGGCCGCCTCGCCCTGCTTGCCGCGGCAGCCGCGTATGTCATCTCCCCGGTCGACCTCATGCCGGAAGGCATCCTGAGCGTCTTCGGCTTGGCCGATGACGCGATGGTGCTCTCCTGGCTCGCTGCCGCCTTCCTCACCGAGACCGAGTCGTTCCTCTCCTGGGAGCGCGGGGGAGCGGGGTCGCGGGCGTATGCCGCGGCCTACGCCCCCGGGACTCCTTTCCCGCCCACGGGACATCCCCAGGACCGCGGCACGGTCAGCGGCACAGTCCGCTTCTGACCCCGCCCGCATCGGTGCGGTTAGGTTGTCCACAGCCGCGCCGAATCGTCGATTCGTCTCCGTCCACAGGTGTGTGTGCGTCCGGCTGACAGTCACCCCCCGTGGGGTCGACGGTTGTGCCATGACGATCATCGTGCGCACCCCTGCCGCTCTCCTGACGGCCGTCCCCTATCTCCTCGGCTTCGAACCTCACCGCAGTGCTGTTGCGGTCGGCTGCGCCGCAAGCGATCTGCATCAGGTTGCGCGCTTCGACCTGCCGGCCGAGCGAGGGCATCGGCGCGACTGGGCCGGCGCCGCGAGTGCCGTCCTCGCCCGAGGCGGCTCCGGCCGGTTCCACCTGTTGGGCTATGACGAGCGCGGGCTCTGTGGTCCCGACCTGGACCATCTCGCACGCCGCCTGAGGTCGCAGGGCCTACTCGTGCCACTGCCCATCCTCGTGACCGGTGAGCGCTGGTGGCAGCACGGGTGTCGGGACCGCCGGTGCTGCCCCCCGGGCGGCACCCCCGTGTCGGTCGACCCCGTGGTGGCGTCGGAGTTCGTGGCGCGTGGCCGGGCGCCGTTCGCGAGCCGGGAGGCGATGGCCACCGCACTCGCTCCGGAGACGTCGCCAGGTGCACATGAGATCGCGGTGCGCGCGCTGACCGATGTGCCGCCGGATCCCGCCGACTCGATCTGGGCGGCACTCGCGGACACCGATCGCGCGTGGGCGCCGTCGGCCGCCGACATCGGGCGTCTGGCCGCGAGCCTGCGGGATCGCCAGTGGCGCGACGCCCTGCTCGGCGCCTTCGTTCCGGGCCTGCTCTGGCTGGACGACCTGCCGCTGGCGGTGGCGGGACGCGCGGCCCGTGCGGTGCATCCGCCGAGCGCGGCGTTCGGCGAGCGGGTCGAGCACTGGCGGGCCCTCGTCCTCGACCGCCTGATCCTTCTGGCCAGGCGCAGTCCACTCGATCTCGCCGCCGGGACCTTCACCGTGGTCGGCGTGGTCGCCGGCCTGTGGGGGCACGGTGCGCTGGCGAATGTCGCCCTGGATCAGGCCTTGGCTGCGGATCCTGATTATGTGCTCGCGCAGCTGGTGGTTCAGCTGTTCTCGCTCGGCACCCCGGTGGCCGCCCTGGCTGTTCCAGGGGCGGATGTCGGGTAAGTTCTCGTGCTGGGAGCGATGCACAAGGCGGTGTGCTCCCAGAGGAGGTTCATCGTGCCGATCGTCGTCGGGTTCGTGCCGACCAAGGAGGGGCGCGCCGCGGTCGCGCGCGCCGCGGACGAGTCCGTTCTCCGCAAGACGAGGCTGGTGGTCGTCAACTCGGCACGGGGGGGCCGTGACATGGCCGAAGTCGGCCCCGCGAGCACGGCCGAGCGGGAGCTGGCCGATCTGGTGGAGAGCCTGCGCGCTCGCGGGGTCGATGTCGAGGTGCACGCCCTGGTGCGTGGCAACGAACCCGCCGAGGACCTGATCCAGGTCGCCGGCCAGGTCGACGCGGACTTCATCGTCATCGGACTGCGCCGCCGGACTCCCGTGGGCAAGTTGATCCTCGGATCCAACGCGCAGCGCGTCCTGCTCGACAGCCCCTGCCCCGTCCTCGCCGTCAAAGCCGAGGCCTGAACCTCGCCGGTTCGCACGCGATCGCGACGCGCCGACGTCCTGACGCGGGTGGGAATGTACTACGCCCACGTCACGGTTTTATAATGTGGATGCGGGTCACGGCACCAGCCGAGAAGTCTTCCCTCACGTCTCCCGAGCAGCCGGGCCGGCATCCGCACATCCGTCCCCAGTCTCGGCGGTCGCCGCACGTGCACCGCCACCTGTGTCCTGCCGGAAAGGTTTGTTGGTGCCGCCCGTGCCGCGTTCGTCCACCGCCACCCCAGAGCTGCCTCGCGAGTTCACCCATGCCGCCCTCCAGGATCTGATCCGCGTCGGCCGCACCAGCGGCAGCGTGTCCGGCGGGGCGGTTGCGGCCGCCCTCACCGAGGCGAAGGTCACGAGCGCGACCCGCCGCAAGGCGGTCATGCGCGCATTGGAGGACCAGGGCATAGAGATCGATCTCGCGAGCGCCGACGCGGGCGCCGCCCCGGTCAAGGCGGCGAGTCGGCGAGCCGCCCCCGTGAAGCGGACGCCCCGCAAGGCCACCACTGCCAGCCGGCCGAGCACATCTGGCGCCGACGCCGCGGACTTCGCATCTGAACCGGCCGCCGACACCGCGGTTGCCGCAACCGAACCTGTCGCCGACACCGTGCGCGACCTCGACCTCGCGGACGCCGATGTCGACCCTGCGGCCGAGCCGGATGTCGCCGACGTGGTGGTCGGCGAGGAGGAGGTCGTCGAAGTCGAGGCGGCTGAGGACGAGGCTGTGGAGGCCGCCGACGACGACGCCGAGACGAGTGACGAGGAGACCACGGACGAGGAGGGTGGGTCCGCCCGCCGGGAGACCTCCGACGACGACGCCGACGAGTCCGCCGGATTCGTCATCCGCGACGACGACGAGGATGACGCACCGGCCCAGCAGGTCGTCACCGCCGGGGCGACCGCCGACCCTGTCAAGGACTACCTCAAGCAGATCGGCAAGGTCGCCCTGCTCAACGCCGAGCAGGAGGTCGAACTCGCGAAGCGGATAGAGGCCGGCCTGTTCGCCGAGGAACGCCTCGGTTCCGGCGACAAGATCGAGCAGAAGCTCAAGCGTGAGCTCTGGTGGATCGCCCAGGACGGCAAGAAGGCCAAGAATCACCTGCTCGAGGCCAATCTCCGGCTCGTTGTCAGCCTGGCGAAGCGCTACACGGGCCGCGGAATGCTTTTCCTCGACCTCATCCAGGAGGGCAACCTCGGCCTCATCCGGGCAGTTGAGAAGTTCGACTACACCAAGGGCTACAAATTCTCGACCTATGCGACGTGGTGGATCCGCCAGGCGATCACCCGCGCCATGGCCGACCAGGCGCGCACGATCCGCATCCCGGTTCACATGGTCGAGGTCATCAACAAGCTCGCCCGCGTGCAGCGCCAGATGCTCCAGGATCTCGGCCGCGAGCCCACCCCCGAGGAGCTTGCGCGCGAACTCGACATGACGCCCGAGAAGGTCGTCGAGGTGCAGAAGTACGGCCGTGAGCCGATCTCCCTCCACACCCCGCTCGGTGAGGACGGCGACAGCGAGTTCGGTGACCTCATCGAGGATTCCGAGGCGGTCGTGCCGGCTGATGCGGTGAGCTTCACCCTTCTCCAGGAGCAGTTGCACTCGGTTCTCGACACGCTCTCGGAGCGCGAGGCCGGTGTGGTCGCGATGCGATTCGGTCTCACAGACGGCCAGCCCAAGACGCTGGACGAGATCGGCAAGGTCTATGGCGTCACGCGTGAACGGATTCGCCAGATCGAGTCCAAGACGATGAGCAAGCTGCGTCACCCGTCGCGGTCACAGGTGCTGCGCGACTATCTCGACTGAGGTTCAGCTCCGGCCGGTCAGCCGGGTTATGACGTCGCGTCCGCGACCCATCAGTCGGCGAGGAAGGGTCACCACACGCGTGGCGACATCGCCGATGGCCCGTCGTCCGGCGGCCGGGAGGATCCGGGCGCGCAGCCGCGTCGGCCACCGGCGGCTCGCGGCGACCGCTGAAACGACTCTGTCGACGTCGTCGGCCGGGTCATCGAGCGTCGCGGTCGGTGGCGCATAGCGTGCCCGCTCCAGAGACGCGACGACCCGACTCATGGCCTGTCGTTGCTCGGGGTCGAGGACGCCGCGGTCGGCGACGAACACCTCCGCCTGCCTGGGCGTCAGGCTCTCGGGAGCCACCACCCCCAGGTCGGCGAGGCGATCAGCCAGATCCCGCCAGCGGACTTCGACCCGAGTCGACGGGTCGGGAGCTCTCGCCAGTCGCCGGCGCGTGCCCAGGCGAGCGCTGACGGGGACGGCGAGGACCCCGAGAACCCCGAGAATGCCGGCGAGCAGGACCCAGAGCCACGTCGGGAGCTCGTCGACCCGCTGCCAGACCGGCTTGTCCAGACCGTCTGCGGTTCTCCCCGGCTGCTGGCGCTCGGTCACGTCCGGCCGTTGGGCTGGGCGAGCCGTGCTGGAGCCGCTCGGCGACGCGCTCGGGGTGACGGGGGCGTGGGCATAGCTGGGCACGGACCCGCTCTGCGAGCCGGGCGTGGGCTCGAACCGCAGCCACCCGAACGGCTCGAAGAAGAGTTCCGGCCACGCGTGTGCGTCGGCTCCGCGGACGGTGCGGACACCGTTCTCGAGCGTTCCGGGAAGGAAGCCGATCACCATACGGGCCGGTATGCCGCGCTCCCGCGCGAGCATGATCATCGCCGTCGCGAACTGCTGACAGAAGCCGACTCGGGTGACGAGGAAGCGCGACACCGGATCGAGGTCGAGGGGGCGTCCCTGTTCGTCCGTCGGATCCGCCGCGAGCGTCAGGCTGTAGGTGAAGTCCGACGAACGCAGATAGGTCTGGATGGCCACCGCGGCGTCGAAGTCGCTGGCGCCTTTGGGCACGATGCGGTCCAGCGTCGCGCGCAGGCGCTCCTGCGCCCGCGGTTCGACCGTCAGGCTGTCGGCGTCGGGCAGTTTCACGTTCGCGCGCAGGTCGATGACGTCGTCGTGGACATCGGATCTCTCGAGCTGCTGCGTGGTCGGCGTGACCGTGACAACGGTCCCGCCGTAGGTGCGCACGCGATTCGATACATCGATGGTCCCGTCCGGGAAGCGCGTCGCCCCGACGCCCTCCGGCAGGTCGAGTTCCGTGACCAGATCGGGCAGCGCGATCTGCGGCGCGCCGAGGCGACTCGCATCGACGCTGAAGGTCGAGGTCGTGACCTGCGCGGCGTCCTGACTCAGATCGGGCAGGCCGAGGATCGGGTCTCCGCCGATCAGGACGGTCGCTGGATACGCCCGCTGGCGGCTGAACGTGCCATCGGTGTCGTACTTCCCGAGCACCGCGATCCGCAGTGGCGCCACTGCCGTGGCGGACGTGTGGTAGCGGAAAACGACGACGTCGCTCTGATCCTCGAGGCTTCGGGTCAGGTCGAGCGTGGTGGACAGTTCGAAGGAGCCGCCGCCCGAGTCGCCCGAGGCGGCGCGCCCCAGGCCGTCCCCGAGAAAGCGGGTGGCTGGGTGGGGCACTGCCCAGGCGATCAGGAGCGCCGTGATGACCGCAGCGACGCCGAGGTTGCGTGCGGCGGAGGAGAATCCGTCGACACCGTCCCGACCGCGCCCTCCGCCGTCACGCAGCGGAACCGCGGTCGCCCAGCGATGCAAGCCCTCGACTCCGGCCCGCGCGACCATGGTCAGCCAGAGTGCAGCCGGGAGGACGAAGGAATACCAGGCCAGTGGGGTGCCGGTGTTGGTCGCGGTGATGAGGTAGGCCGCGAGCAGCGGTAGCCCGGCGAGAGCCGGCGAGCCGAAGGTGACGCCGGCCGCGTCCACCGCGAGGACCAGCAACCCGACGACCACGGTGAGGGCGACGATCATGCCGCGGTTCATCGGGGCCGGTGCAGAGAACGTCACGACTGTGACGCGCGCCTGATAGAGCAGCGAGTTGAGGGCCAGGGCCGCGTCCTTGAGCGGTATGCCGTGCCACAGGTGCCCACGCAGGTGCAGTGCCGAGATGGTGGCCACGGCGGCGGCGAACTGCAGTCCCACCACCCCCCAGCGGCTCGGGAGGAACATCCGGCCGGCGGAACCGACCGCGACGACGACGAGCGAGAGTCCGATGGCAGGGTTCACCCAGTCGAGCGTCGCGAACAGGGAGCGCAGGGGGAGTATCGCCGCCCAGGTCGCCAGCAGGCAGACCAGCGCATCGACGATCCGCCCACGCCGCATCATCGCCGGACCGCCGACACCGTGGACGCGAGGTCGAGCCATGCGGAGCCGACCGACGTGCCGTTCGCGACGAGGGTGGCCGTCCAACCGTGCGTGCGCAGCTCTGCCGCAGTTCGTGCGGCCACATCGCTGCCCGATCCACCCAGGTCCATGACGAGTGCGAGGGCCGGGGAACCACCGGTGCGCAGCCGGGCGACGGCGACCGCTTCTCGCGAGGAGAGCGGACCGAGGACGCTCACGAGCATCGCGCCGTCCCCGATCCGGTCGGCCGCCGCGGACAGGCTCCGCGCGAAGATGTCCGCTCCCGTGGGCTCGGCGACGGCGAGCGCCTCGAGGAGGTCGTCCAACCCATGGGGGTCGTCGCTGGGGGCGTCGGTGACGCTCCCCCCGCTGACGAGGTGCACGGCCAGTCCGGACCTCGTCAGGAGGGCGGACACCGACGCGACCGCAGTGATCGCCCACTCGAACGACCCACTCGAGCGGGGTCCCGACGGGGTGGATTCCCGGTCGTCCAGGAGCACGACGGCGCGTCGCCGTGCGGGACGGTCCTCCTGGCGCACCATGAGGTCCCCGGTGCGCGCGGTGGCCGGCCAGTGGATGCGGCGCAGATCGTCGCCATCGCGGTACTCCCGCACAGAGACGTCGTCCTCTCCGTGCAGGGCCACCATGTGCGGGATCGTCCCTTCCGTCCCGACTCCGGTGGCCGTCCCGCCACCGCTCAGATCGATGATCCGGGGGAGGACGATCACCTCACCGACGTCGGCGACGACAGCGAGCCGGATGGTCAGCTCGAACGGATCCTTCACCCTGAGCGCGAGCGGCCCGAGCCGATGCCGCCCGCGGACATTGGAACGCACCCGATACGGCAGTTGCTGGTGTTCGCCGGGAGCCAGTCGCGGGATGACGAAGCGGGGACGGTCGCCGAGCGCGTAGTCCAACTGCTCCTCGGCCATGAGGATCGGAGTGGGCCGGGTGTCGCGATTGACCACAGTGAGGACGACGTCGCTGACCTCGTCGATGCGAATCCGCCCGGGGACGACCGCTCGATCCGTGCGCAGGTGCAGGCTGCGACGCACACCGATGAATCCGACGAGCAGCGGGAGTCCGCCGACGAGGACACCGATCCGCGTGATCTCGCGGAACCCGAGCCCCAGGCCGCAGACGATCAGGGCGGCGCCGGCGGCGAGGAAGCACCGGCCACGCAGCGTGAGGGAGTCGGAGATGCGCGGCATACGACCTCTAGAACCCCGGTGAGGGGATGCGGACCCGGTCGAGGATGGTGTGCATGATGTCGGCGGGCGACCGGCGGGCATGGGCGGCTTCGCCGGACAGGATGAGGCGGTGGCTCCAGACGGGGATGACGATCGCCTGGACGTCGTCGGGGAGCACGTAGTCGCGCCCGGCGAGGGCGGCGTGCGCCCGCGCGGCCCGCAGCAGGTGCAGGGTCGCTCGGGGGGAGGCGCCGAGCCGGATCGCGGGGTTGTCCCGAGTGGCGTGGGCGAGATCGACGATGTAGTGACGGATCGACTCCGAGGTGTGCACAAGCCGGACGGCGTGGATGAGCCGACTGACGGTGGCGGCGTCGGTCACGGGGACGAGGTCGTCGAGGGGCGAGTGCTGGCCGTGTGAGGCGAGCATGTCGACCTCGCTGCGGGCGTTGGGATAGCCGAGCGAGACGCGGCCCATGAATCGGTCGCGTTGCGCCTCCGGCAACGGATAGGTGCCTTCCATCTCGATGGGATTCTGGGTCGCCATGACGATGAACGGGTGGGGGAGGGTATAGGTCCGGCCGTCGACCGTGACATTGCCCTCTTCCATGCACTCGAGCAGGGCCGACTGGGTCTTGGGCGAGGCGCGATTGATCTCGTCGCCGACCACGACGTTGGCGAAGATCGCGCCCGGGCGGAACTCGAAGGCGCGCACGTCCTGATTGAAGACGCTGACGCCGGTGATATCGCTCGGCAGCAGGTCGGGAGTGAACTGGATGCGGCGCACGGAGCAGTCGATGGAACGGGCCAGCGTCTTGGCGAGCATCGTCTTGCCGACGCCGGGCACATCTTCGAGGAGCAGGTGGCCCTCGGCGAGCAGAGCCGTGAGCGCGGTCTGGATGACCTCGGGCTTTCCCTCGATGACGGTCCGCATGGACGTGGCGAGGCTGGTCGTCACCTCGAGGACCTCGTCCAACGCGCGTGCGCGCTGCGCCGGTGTCGGCGTCGTCGCCTGATCCTGTGGTGTCACGAAAGGTCCCCTCACTCGACGGCATCACCCGCCGGCCCCCGAGTGGTCCGGGAGTCGTCGCGCGGGGCCCGCGCGCCGATGGCGGCGATGCCCCTCACGGCATCTTGCCTCACGTTGTCGGCGTTGACCTAGCGCGTCGCCCGGGGATGGGCTCGGCAAGAGCTCGCAGGAACGGCTGTTGGGGGAGGAAAGTGGGGTAAAGTGGGGCGATCGGGTGCAGCGGTGGAGATTGGTGGGCGAAGGAGGTGACCTCTGGTGACGTCGGCGGAGTTCCTGGGCCTGCACAACCCCCGGCTCGACGAAAAGGGGCGCCTCATTCTGCCCGCCCGCTTCCGCGACGATCTGGGCGAGCGCATCGTGGTGACCAAGGGGCCGGACCGCTGCGTCGTCATCTATCCGCACGCCGAGTTCAAGGCGCGGATCATGGATCCTCTCGCTGCGGGGTCCTCGGCGAGCCGCAACGTGCGGGCGCTGCGTCGTGCCTACCTCGCCAGCGCCTCGACCGAGACACTCGACCGGCAGGGGCGGGTCACCATACCGCCCGGGCTGCGCACCTGGGGTGGTCTGGACAAGGAGTGCACCGTCATCGGGCAGGGCAGCTATATCGAGGTGTGGGACAGCGCGGCGTATGCGCGCATCGAGGAGTCGAGCGACGACGTTCTGGATGCCCTCGACGAAGAGGGGGTGGTGCTGCTCTGACTCGATCCGACTGACCGCAGGTCACCGGTGGCTCGTGGCCTCCAGCCGCTCTCCCGGCGCGCCTTCCCCCGCGCCGGGCCGCGGATGGGGACCAGGAGCCATCGTCATCGATCGGACCCGCCCATCCACCAGACCTGGTCACATCCCCAGACCCGGTCACCGCAAAGCCGAGAGGAGATTCCGTGCGGCCCGACCTGTCACCCTCGGACCGGCATGTCCCCGTCCTGCGGGAGCGGATCGTCGCTCTCCTCGCACCGGCCCTCGTGCGGCCCGGATCGGTCGTGGTCGACGCAACCCTCGGCCTGGCCGGGCACGCGGAAGCGCTCCTCGACGCGGCACCCGAGACGCACCTCGTCGGAATCGACCGGGACGGTGAGGCGCTCGCGCTGGCGCAGTCCCGGCTCGCGCGGTTCGGGGATCGGGTGCACCTGGTTCAGGCGGTGTATGACGAGCTGCCCGAGGTGTTGGCGGCGCAGGGACGGCGAGGTGTTGAGGCGATCCTCTTCGATCTTGGGGTCTCGTCACTGCAACTCGACGCCCCGGAGAGGGGTTTCGCCTACCGATTCGACGTTCTCCTGGATATGCGCATGGACCAACGGCGCGGCGTCACGGCTGCGGAGGTTCTCAATACTTATGATCGGGCCGACCTGGTCAGAATCCTGCGTGACTACGGCGAGGAGAGGTTCGCTCCACGAGTGGCCGACGCCATTGTCGCGCAGCGATCGAGACGGGCTTTCAGGACTACGGGAGAGTTGGTCGAGGTGCTCGAGAAGGCGATTCCTCAGGCCTCCCAGCGCGTGGGGGGCCACCCCGCCAAGCGCACATTCCAGGCACTGCGGATCGAGGTCAACGCCGAACTCGACGCCCTCCAGCGCGCTCTGCCGGCGGCGATCGACTCCCTCCTCGTGGGTGGCCGGATCGCGGTGATGTCCTACCACTCCTTGGAAGACCGGATCACCAAGCAGGTGCTGCGGGCTGGAGCGACCAGCAGTGCACCGCCTGGCATGCCGATCGAGCGACCCGAGGATGCTCCCTATCTGCAGTTGCTGACCCGGGGTGCCGAGGTGGCGGACGCCGTCGAACAAGCCGGCAATCCTCGGTCCGCTTCCGTGCGGGTCCGGGCCGCCGAACGTATCCGCCACACGCGGGAGGTGACGGCCCCATGACCCAGAGCGCGGTGAAGCTCGATCGCAACGGCGCCACCCCGGCGCTCAACGCCCGATCCCACTCCTCCCGCATGCTCGCGCGCACCCGGATGCGGATCGGGGCTCCCGCCGGCCCGGGTCGAGGGCGTCTGCGCGTCGTGGACGGTGCGTCGGTGACGAAACAGGCGTGGTTCGTCCTCGCCATGGTGGCGACACTGGTCGGTGGCCTGCTCCTCACGCTGCTGATCAACACCCGGCTCGCTGAGGGCAGCTACACCCGCAGCCGGCTCGTCGTCGAGTCAAGCCGACTGACCGACCGGCAGGAGGCCCTGACCGACGAGTTGGACGCCTTGCGCGCGCCGGCCGCGCTCGCCCAACGGGCCCTGTCCATGGGCATGGTGTCGGCCGCCTCGCCTGCCTTCATCTCCCTCGCGAGTGGCAGGATCCTCGGCACCCCCGAGGCGGCCACGCCGGCGGACACATTCACCGTGATCACCGCACCGACCGTCCCGAAAGCCGATGCCGGCACCCAGCCCGCGCCGTCCGCGGGCCCCACCGCCTCGGCGACCACGGGCGCGACGCAACCAGCGGAGGGTCAGCTCACGCCGGGACCGACCGCATCAGAACCAACCCCCTGACCGCGACGAAGGACGACGACATCGTGACCCAGCGCACGAGCCCACCACCTCGCCGCCGCACCGGTGCGCCATCGACCGGATCGCGGACGCCCCAGCCCACCCGGGGGATCGGCGAACGGCCGGCCGGGGCGGCCCGCGGCGCGCGAGGTCAGCGGTCCGCCCCGGGTGGGCACGCGGCATACGACCAGGGGCCGGGGGGACCGCGCCGGCCTCGCACGGGTGGCCTCGCGATCGCCATCCCGGGATCGAACCCGCGGCCACGGTCGCGGGCACTGTTCATCGGCTCGCTCGTCGTGTTCAGTGTGTTCGGCGCCCAACTCGTCCGATTGCAGGCCGTGGACGCGAGTTCGCCGGCCAATATCGCCCTGACCACGCGGACGGTCACGGAGAAGGAGCCGGCAATGCGCGGCACCATCCTCGACTCCGCGGGCGATGTGCTCGCGACCAGCATCGAGCGCCGGATCGTCGGGGTCGACCAGCAGTCGGTGGCGAAGTACCAGAAGCGGGTCAACGGCACATTGACGACCGTGGGCGTGGTGGGAGCGGCGGCGGATCTCGCGCCCCTGCTCGGCAAGGATCAGGCCACCCTCGTACGCGAGATGACGGGGTCGTTGCGCTACTACCAACTCGCGGACGGCGTCCTGCCGATGACCTGGCAGAGCATCGCGAAGCTCGGCATACCGGGGATCTCCAGTCAGCGGACCTCCATCCGGCGCTACCCGCAGTCGACCAACGCGGCCAGCCTCGTCGGTTTCGTCGACTCCGCGATGAAGGGTCAGGGCGGAGTCGAGTCGCTGCTCAACAGCAAGCTCCTGGGCACGGAAGGCACCATTTGGTACGAAGTGGGCCAGGACGGAGTTCGGCTTCCCAACGGCAAGACGACCGAGGAGCCGGCACATCGCGGGCGCGATGTCCGGCTCACCATCAACGGCGACCTTCAGTGGTTCGCCCAGAATCGACTGGCCCGGGCGGTCCAGGACTTCGGTGCGAAGTCGGGAACGGTGATCGTGCAGAGCGTCAAGACGGGTCGGCTCCTGGCGTTGGCTTCCTATCCCACGTTCGACCCCAACAAGATCACCTCGACGGCCAATCTCGCCAACACCGCGTTCACCGAGGTCTTCGAACCCGGCTCGACGGCCAAGGTGATGACGGCGGCGGCCGTTCTCCAGGAGGGCAAGGCAACGCCGCAGACACCGATGATCGTCCCGTATCGCATGCATCGCTCGGACAAGTGGTTCGAGGACAGCCACGAGCACAAGACCGAGAACCTGACGTTCGCCGGCGCACTGGCGCAATCCAGCAACACCGGGATCATCCTCGCTGGGGAGCAGCTGAGCGCGGCCACGATCGAGAAGTACTTCCGGAGCTTCGGGATCGGGACGGCGTCCGGCATTCACTTCCCGGGTGAATCCGCCGGCCTGTTCACCAAATCCCAGAACTGGAGTGGCACCCAGCGCTACACCGTGATGTATGGCCAAGGCGTGTCGATCACGGCGATCCAGGCCGCGAGTGTCTATCAGGCCATCGCCAACAGGGGTGTGCGCATCACGCCGAGCCTCATCGATTCCGTAGCTGACAGCAAGGGCACCATGGTGGCAACGCCGGCACCCGCGCAGAATCGCGTCGTCTCGGCGCAGACGGCCTCGACCCTCTCCGAGATGCTCGAGGGAGTCGTGAGCAAGGACGGCACGGCGCCCGAGGCCAAGATCGACGGCTACCGCGTGGCCGGAAAGACCGGAACCGCCAACCGCTACAACGACAAACTGAAGAACTACAGCGGCCACACCGCGAGTTTCATCGGATACGCCCCCGCAGAGGACCCCGAGATCGTCGTGTCCGTCATCATCCAGGACCCGACCAAGAACGGCTACTACGGTGGCACGGTGTCGGCCCCGGTCTTCCACGACGTCATGAACTACGCGCTGCGGCAACAGAAGATCCCGCCTTCGCCGCTCGGCAGCACCCCCCCGGCTCTGACCCTCAAACTCGACTCGCCGCCTGACATCAACGACCCCGCCGTCCTGGCCGACCGCCACTCGCTCGCCGGAGGCTGATCGTGACCGTCGCCGGTCCTCGCCCGAGAACGACCTCGGGGCTGCCGCTGGCCGCCGTGGCCCAGGCAGTGGGAGTCGCGTCCTCGGCCGACGTCGAGGTCACCGGCGTCGGGCTCGACTCACGGACCGTGCAGCCGGGTGATCTGTATGCCGCCCTGCCGGGCGCCAACACCCATGGCGCCCGCTTCGCCGCGGCCGTTGCCGAGCGAGGAGCCGTCGCCGTCCTCACCGATCCCGCGGGCGCCGAGTTGATGCGGGCGTCCGGCGTCGATCTGCCGGCACTCGTGGTCTGCGATCCACGGGCCGTCCTGGGCGCGGTCGCCGCGCTGGTCTATGCGAATGCCGGACCCGGCGGCGCGGCCGACATCGGATTGACTCTGATCGGCGTGACGGGCACCAATGGAAAGACGACGACGGCCTATCTCCTCGAGGGCGCGCTGCGCGCCCTCGGCACGCGCACCGGCCTCATCGGCACGGTCGAGATCCGGGTGGACGATCAGCGGATCACGAGTTCCCGGACCACTCCCGAGGCTCCGGATCTGCACGCCCTCATCGCGACCATGCGGGAGCGGGGGGTCGGCACCTGCGTGATGGAGGTCTCGAGCCACGCCCTCGCTCTGCACCGGGTCGACGGGCTGGTGTATGACCTCGCGCTCTTCACCAACCTCTCGCAGGACCATCTCGACATGCACGGGTCGATGGAGGAGTACTTCGCGGCGAAGGCGTCGCTCTTCACGCCCGGGCGAGCCCGCGCCGGCGTGGTGTGTGTCGACGACTCGTGGGGGCGCCGGTTGGCGCGGGAGAGCGGCATACCTGTGGTGACGCTCGGGCAGGCCGATGGCGCAGATATCCGGCTATCTGTCAACTTCGACGGAACATTCACTCTTCAAGGGTCCGTGGCCGCACCTGGGCGCAGCGGCGAGAGGATAACCGTTGACTTGACGTCGAAGTCTGCGCTACCCGGATCATTCAACGCGGTGAACACCGCACTCGCCACCGTCACCCTGTTGCTCCTCGGGTATGCCGCGGACGATGTCGAGCGGGCTCTCGTCACCGATCCACACGTGCCGGGGCGCATGGAGGAGGTGTCCGTCCGTGACCCCGACGGCCTCCCGCGCGGCATCGTCGACTATGCCCATACCCCCGATGCCGTCTCCGTCGCGCTCGCTGCCCTGCGTCCGGAGGCATCCGGTGGTCTCATCGTCGTGCTCGGTGCGGGGGGTGACCGGGACCGCGGAAAACGGGCGGCCATGGGCCGCGCCGCGGCCGAGGGCGCGGACGTGGTCGTCGTCACCGACGACAACCCCCGCAGTGAAGACCCCACGCTGATTCGAGCGGCCCTGCTGGCTGGGGCGAAGGCGGCGAACACGACTGCCCGGCTGCTCGATATCGGGGATCGCCGGACGGCGATCCGTGCGGCGGTGGACGAGGCCATAGCCCGCGGGCCGGGTGTCATCGTGGCCGTGGTCGGCAAAGGTCATGAGGTCGGGCAGGAGCGTGCCGGGGTCGTCGAACCCTTCGACGACCGGGTCGAACTGCGCGCGGCGCTGGACGCGGCGGGACGGTCCGGGCGATGATCCCGCGAACCTTGGCCGAGATCACCGCAATCACGCGCGGGCGTCTGGCCGGGATCGATGACGCGGCGGCCCGCGCACTTGTCGTCGATGGACCGGTCGTGACCGATTCGCGCGAAGCCCGCGCCGGCGGCCTCTATGTCGCACGGGTCGGGGCCCGGCTCGACGGACACGACTTCGTGCCCGCCGCCCGGGCTGCCGGAGCCGTGGCCGCCCTGACCACCCGTCCGGTCGATGGGCTGCCGTGTGTCGTCGTTCCCGACGAGCAGGCAGCTTTCGTCGCGCTCGCCCACGATCTGATCGTCCGCCACCTTGACCTGACGGTCGTCGGCATCACCGGGTCCTCGGGCAAGACCTCGACCAAGGACCTGCTCGCGCAGGTGCTGGCGACGGCGTTAGAGACGGTCGCCAACGTCGGGTCCCTCAATTCCGAGGTCGGTGTCCCGCTGACCGTATGCCGCATCACCCCGACGACCCGGTGTCTCGTCGTCGAGATGGGCGCTCGGGGGGCCGGCCACATTCGGTATCTCACCGAGATCGCCCCCCCACGGATCGGCGTGGTCCTGAACGTCGGCTCCGCTCATGTGGGCGAGTTCGGCTCGCGGGCGGGCATCGCGGCCGCGAAGTCGGAGCTCGTCCAGGCGCTCCCCCCCGACGGCCTGGCCGTCCTCAACGGCGACGACAAGGCCGTCCGCGCCATGGCCGCCGTCTCCGCCGCCCCGGTCGTGTTCGTGGGCGAAGGCCCGGACGTGGACGTCCGGGCATCGGACGTGAGTCTCGATGCAGACGGGCGTTCGCGCTTCACCCTGAGTGCGCGAGGAACACAGGTGCCGGTCCACCTCGCCGTCGCCGGCCGTCACCAGGTCGCCAATGCCCTGGCCGTCGCGGCGGTCGCCTTGGACGTGGGCCTGAGCCTCGAGCAGGTGGCGGCGGCGTTGGCGACGGCGGGGCCGGTGAGTCGCTATCGGATGGAGGTGACCACTCGGCCCGACGGGGTCACGGTCGTCAACGACGCCTACAACGCCAACCCCGAGTCGATGGCCGCGGCCCTCGCCGCGCTCGAGGTGATGGCTCGGGGGCGGCGTGCCTGGGCGGTGCTCGGACCGATGTTCGAACTCGGTGCCGAGAGTGACGAGGCGCACCGCGCTGTCGGCGTGGACGTCGCGCGCCGAGGCGTCACACGGCTTATGGTGGTCGGCGCAGAGGCCGCGGCGATCGCGGAGGGGGCCGAAGCGGCATACGACCGAGGGGACCTGGTGGTGGACCGGGTCGTCACGACCGAGGAGGCCCTGGCCATCTTGACCCACGAGCTTCGGCCCGGCGACATCGTTCTGATCAAGTCGAGCAATGGCGCTGGCCTGCGATTTCTCGGCGACCGTCTCGTGAGCGCAGGGGACGCGCGGTGAAGACGATCATCCTCGCGGCCGCGATCGCGCTGATCGTCGGACTGTTCGGGACGCCGGCCTATATCAAGTTCCTCGTCCGGCGCGGATACGGCCAGTTCATCCGCGACGACGGTCCGACGTCCCATCACACCAAGCGTGGGACCCCGACCATGGGCGGAACGGTCATCATCGCCGCCACGGTGATCGGCTACCTCGGGGCGCATGCCCTGACCGTCTGGGGATTGACCGTGAGCGGTGTGCTCGTGCTCTTCCTCATGGCCGGCCTCGGGCTCGTCGGATTCCTCGACGACTACATCAAGATCTCCAAACAGCGCTCGCTGGGGTTGCGATCGAAGCAGAAGCTCGCCGGGCAGGCGCTGGTGGCGATCGTCTTCGCCGTGTTGGCGCTGCGCTTTCCCGACAGCGGCGGCCTGACGCCGGCCTCGACGGCCATCTCGTTCGTCCGCGACACGGCCGTCGATCTCAGCTTCGGCCCGCCCCTGGTCGGCATCGCCCTCTTCGTCATCTGGGCCAACCTGATGATCTCGGGCACCTCCAACGGGGTCAACCTCACCGACGGCCTCGACGGACTCGCGACCGGGGCGTCGACGATGGTCTTCGGCGCCTACGTCCTCATCGGGATCTGGACGAGCAACCAGAACTGCCAGCGCTTCCCCCCGGGCCCGAAGTGCTATGAGGTGCGCGACTCCCTGGATCTGGCCGTTGTCGCCGCGGGCGCCATGGGCGCCTGCATCGGCTTCCTCTGGTGGAACGCCTCGCCGGCCAAGATCTTCATGGGAGACACCGGCTCGCTCGCGCTCGGCGGGGCGCTCGCCGGCCTCGCGATCACCACGCGGACCGAGTTGCTCGTTGTCGTCCTCGGCGGGCTTTTCGTCACCATCACCCTGTCGGTGATCATCCAGGTCGCCTCGTTCAAGGCCACCGGCAAGCGCGTCTTCCGGATGGCGCCCCTGCAGCACCACTTCGAGCTCCTCGGCTGGCAGGAGGTCACGATCGTCATCCGGTTCTGGATCATCGCGGGGCTCTTCGTCGCGCTCGGCCTCGGCATCTTCTATGCCGAGTGGGTGGTCGGGGGCGTCGTATGACGTCGCGTCACGACCTCACGGGGCTCACCCATCGCGAGGCCGACTGGGCGGGCCTGCACGTCCTTGTCGCCGGTCTCGGTATCAGCGGATTCGCGGCCGCGGACACCCTCGCCGATCGGGGCGCGCGCGTCCTCGTGGTGGATGGTGCGGATCTCGTCGAGCGGTCTGCGGCCTGGGAGCGAGCCCGGATCCTCGACGTGCTCGACGTCGAGGTCCGCACCGGCCCGGAGGCGACGGGTGACCTGCCCGACGACCGGGAGGTCGACCTCGTCATCACCTCACCCGGGTGGCGGCCGGACCAACCGCTGTTGGTCGCGGCGGCCCGGCGCGGCATACCCGTCTGGGGAGAGGTCGAACTCGCCTGGCGGATGCGCCCGGCCGAGGGCGCGCCCCCCTGGCTGACGATCACGGGCACCAACGGCAAGACCACGACGGTGCAGATGCTCGCCTCGATCCTGCGTGCGGCGGGACTGCGGGCGACGTCCGCGGGCAATGTGGGCATGCCCATCCTCGACGCCGTCATGGACCCCCAGCCCTACGACGTCATCGCCGTCGAACTCTCCAGCTTCCAACTGCATTGGTCGGAGTCACTTTCGCCGTTCGCGTCCGCCTGCCTCAACATCGCCCCCGACCACATCGACTGGCACGGCTCTTTCGAGGACTACTGGGCGGCCAAGGCCAAGGTCTACGCCCGCACCCAGGTCGCCTGCGTCTACAACGTCGAGGATTCTCAGACCGAGCGCATGGTCGCGGAGGCCGAGGTCGTCGAGGGCGCGCGCGCGATCGGCGTCACGATCGGGGTCCCGGCGCCCTCGATGCTCGGTGTCGTCGACGACGTGCTCGCCGACCGCGCCTTCGTGGAGGACCGGCGCCGCAACGCGGCCGAGCTCGGCACGCTGCGCGATCTCTCCCGGGATGGATCGCCTGTGCCGCCGCACGTCGTCGCCAACGCCCTCGCGGCGGCTGCCCTCGCACGGGCCTATGGCGTGCCCCCCGTCGCGGTCCGCGATGGACTCCGCGCGTTCGTTCCCGAGCCGCATCGCGTCGCGACCGTCGCCACGGTCGGCGGAGTCCGTTTCGTCGACGACTCGAAGGCGACCAATCCGCATGCCGCGCAGGCATCCCTGCGGGCCTTCGAGCCCGTCGTGTGGATCGCCGGCGGCCTGCTCAAGGGGGCCGACATCGACCCGCTCGTCGCCGAGATCGCCGCACGCCTGCGGGGGGTCGTCCTCCTCGGGGCCGATCGCGCGGCGATTGCCGAATCCCTCGCCCGACACGCCCCCGACGTCCCCGTGGTCGACGTGCCCGACACCGACACTGGTGCGATGGACCTCGTCGTGCGTTCGGCAGCCGACCTCGCCCGCCCGGGTGACGTCGTGCTGCTGGCGCCGGCCGCCGCGTCCATGGACATGTTCGCCAACTACGGGGCTCGGGGGGACGCATTCGCCGAGGCGGTGCGCGCGCTCCCACCCAGCGGGGAGTGACCTCGTGAGCACGACTGCGCTGCCACCCACGCGCACCACCGGGCGGGGTGGCCAGTTCGCCCGCCTGCGCCAGCTCATGGACAGTCCGACGGCGACGTATTACCTCGTGCTGTCGGTGACCGGGCTCCTGGTCTCCATCGGGCTCGTCATGGTGCTGTCCGCGTCGATGATCGTCTCGATCCGGGAGAACGACGGCTCGCCATATGCCGTGTTCATCACCCAGGCCGTGTTCGCCGTGCTCGGCATGATCGCCATGGCTGTCGCCATGCGCATCCCGGCGGCGCTGTGGAAGCGGCTCGGTGGACTGGCGCTCGTGGCGACGCTGCTGATGCAGATCCTCGTGTTCAGCCCGATGGGCATCGATGTCCAGGGCAACCGCAACTGGCTCGACTTCCGGTTCTTCACCGTCCAGCCGTCCGAGATCGGCAAGCTCGCCATCATCCTTTTCGGGGCCCGCGTTCTTGCGCACAAGCGGCACCTCCTCGGCTCCTTCAAGGAGGCGTGTGTGCCCTTCGTCTTTCCGGCGGCGGCGATCCTGCTCGTGCTCGTCATGATCGGGCACGACCTCGGGACCGCCATGGTCCTGGCCGGCATCGTCGCGGGGATGCTCTTCGCCGCGGGTATGCCGTCGCGCTACTTCGCGATCGCCGGTGGGGGAGGTCTCGTCCTTCTCGCCGCAGCGACCGTGACCAGTTCGAATCGCCTCCAACGGATCAGCATCTGGCTTCACCCCGGGCAGTGTGTCCCCAAGAACGAGGACCTCTATTACGGCATCTGCCGGCAGCCCATGCATGCGCGCTACGCGCTGGCGGACGGCGGGCTGACCGGGATCGGCCTCGGCGCGAGCAAGGAGAAGTGGCAGTGGCTCTCCGCGCCGCACAACGACTTCATCTTCGCGATCATCGGGGAGGAGATCGGGCTCATCGGGGCCCTCGTCGTCCTCGCCCTCTTCGCTGTGTTCGCCTATGCCGCCTATCGCCTCGTCATCCGCTCGGAGGACTTCTTCGTGCGGATCGCCGCCGCCGGGGTCATGACCTGGATCGTGGTCCAGGCAGTCATCAACATCGGGGCCGTCATCGGCCTGCTGCCGATCATCGGCGTGCCCCTTCCGTTCGTCTCCTCCGGGGGGTCGTCACTCGTGACGACCATGCTGGCGGCGGGGCTGCTGCTGTCGTTCGCGCGCGCCGAGCCCGGGTGCGCCGAGCAACTGGCGGCCCGACCCGGTGCGGTCCGCGGCTCCCAGGCCGTCCTCGCCCGGATCAGGAGGTCGCGTGGCCGCGCTTGACTCTCGGCCATCTGCCCCTCGGCCACGATCGGTCCTTCTGGCCGGAGGCGGGTCGGCTGGCCATGTTTCGCCGCTTCTCGCGCTCGCCGATCGCCTGCGAGCCCGGGATCCCGACACGGCGGTCGCCGCCCTCGGGACGAGCACGGGGCTGGAGGCGCGGCTCGTCCCCGCGCGCGGCTATTCGCTCCATACGATCCCCAAGGTTCCGTTGCCCCGGCGCCCCAGCGCCGACCTGATCCGTCTGCCGGCCAACCTCAAGGCGGCCGTCGACGCCGCGTCGGCGGCGATCGAGTCGACCGGAGCGGACGTCGTCGTCGGTTTCGGCGGCTATGTCTCGACACCCGCTTATCTCGCGGCGCGGCGGCGCGGCATACCGATCGCCATCCACGAACAGAACGCCCGTCCCGGTCTGGCCAACCGTCTCGGCGCACGCCTGACGCGATTCGTCGGGGTGACCTTCGCGAGCACGCGACTTCCGCACGCGCGCGTCGTCGGTATGCCGCTGCGTCCCGAGATCAGCCACTTCGACCGGGCGGCATTGCGCCGGGAGGCGCTGGCGGCATACGGACTCGATCCGGACCGGACGACACTGCTGGTCACCGGCGGTTCGCTCGGGGCGGCTCGGCTCAACACGGCGATGCGGGAGGCGGGTCCGGACCTGCTGGGCGCCGGAATCCAAGTCCTCCACATCACCGGTGCCGGCAAGGAATTCACGCCGCCGGAGTCGCTCGACGGCGCGGACTACGTCGTGGTGCCGTATGCCGATCGCATGGAACTCGCCTATGCCGTGGCCGACCTGGCGCTGGTTCGCTCGGGTGCGAACACCGTCTGCGAGTTGACCGCGATCGGCCTGCCCGCGGTCTATGTCCCGCTGCCGATCGGCAACGGCGAACAGCGACTCAACGCCGCCGACGTCATTGCGGCCGGCGGCGGAGTGCTTGTCGACGATGCCGCGCTCACCGCCGACCTGGTCCGCGCCGAGATCCTGAGCCTGCTGCGCGACCCGACCCGCCTCGCCGCCATGGGGCGGGCCGCCGCCGGTGTCGGCGAACGCGGTGGCGACGATCTGCTCGCGGATCTGGTGACCGAGGCCTGGCGATCCCGGAGCGCCCCCGCATGACTGCGCTGGTCGTCAATCCTCGCTTCGACTTTCAGGCTCCGCTGCCCCCCATGGCCGACCTCGGCCGCGTCCACTTCATCGGGGTCGGCGGGTCCGGGATGTCCGGGATCGCGCACCTGTTCGCCCGGCATGGTCTCGACGTGTCCGGGTGTGATGGAAGCGCATCCGATGCGGTTGCGGCCTTGCGGCACGCCGGGATCCCGGTCGTCGTCGGGCACGACCCCGGACATGTCGCCGGACTCGACACCATCGTCGTCTCCTCCGCCATACCGGAGACGAATCCGGAGCTGGCCGCGGCGCGCGCCGCCGGCTTGCGGGTGCTTCATCGCGCGCAGGCGCTCGCCGTCAGCATGGGGTCCCAGACGCGGGTGGCCGTCGCCGGGGCGAACGGCAAGACGACGACATCGGCCATGGTCGCGAGCATCCTTCTTGGTGTCGGCGCCGACCCGTCGTATGCGATCGGGTCGCCGCTCGTCGTCTCCGGAGACAGTGCGGCGCTCGGGTCGGGAGCCGTCTTCGTCGTCGAGGCCGACGAGTCCGACAGTTCCTTCCTGTGCTACCGGCCGGACGTCGCCGTGGTGACCAACGTCCAGCCTGATCACCTCGACTTCTATGGCGACTACGCCCACGTCGAGGCGGCGTATGCCGCGTTCGCCGATTCGATCGATGCCGACGGTCTGCTCGTCACCGACGCGGACGATCCGGGAGCGTCCCGGCTGGCCGGGCACGCGCGCGCCGCGGGCCGACGCGTGGTGACTTATGGAGAGGGCTCCGAGGCGGATGTGCGGCTCTCGGGCCTCGCGTTCGACGCTGCCGGCGCGAGCGCCCGGCTCGAGGCACAAGGCCGGGTCGTGCCGGTGCGGCTCTCCGGGCCCGGTCGCCACAACCTCCACAACGCCGCCGGCGCACTGGCCGCGTGCTGGTTCGGGCTGGATATCGATCCCGGTCCGGCCGCCCAGGCACTCGCGGAATTCGGGGGAACCCGGCGTCGGTTCGAAGTCAGAGGCAGCGCCCGCGGGGTGACCGTCGTCGACGACTACGCCCATAATGCGCCCAAGGTCGCCGCCCTGATGGCGGGCGCCCGTTCGGTCGCGGGCGGCGGCGCGATCCGGGTGATCTTCCAGCCGCACCTGTTCAGCCGCACCCGAGATTTCGCCTCGGATTTCGCCCGGGGCCTCGCCTCGGCCGACCAGGTCGTGCTGCTGCCCGTCTATGGCGCCCGGGAGGCGCCGATCCCCGGGGTGGGATCGCATCTGATCCTCGAGGAACTGGCGAAGCTGGGGTTTGCAGCCATGCTCGCCGACTCGCCTGACGACGCGGTCGCCGCGATTGTGGCCGGCGCGCGCCCCGGGGATCTGGTGCTCACTGTGGGCGCGGGTGACGTCACGCGTCTCGGCCCGGTGGTGCTCGACGCAATCGGAGAGGAACCACTGTGAGGCTGCGCCTGCCGCCCCGCCCCACTCGACCCGCTCGGCAGTATGCCGGGGGCCCCGCCCCGCTGACGTATCCCACCGGTGGCGGCGGACGCCGGCTCGAGACTCGCGGACCGCGCGGACGTCTCCTGCCGATGTTGGCGGTGTTCGCGTCCGTCTGCCTGATCGCCTGGTTGCTCGTTCTCTCACCGATGGTGCGCATCAAGCACATTCGCGTGGATGGCGTGACTGGTGCGCTGGAGGACGCGACCCGGGCGCAGGTTTCCGGGGCGCGCGGTGGGCCCCTCCTCCTCACTCGGATGGGACCGATCGAGTCGGGCATCGAACGCGACCAGCGGATCGCGGACGCCACCGTTGTTCGCAGATACCCAGACACCATCGTCGTTCGAGTGACTCCGAGAATGCCCGTCATCGCGCTGGACAACTCTAAAGGTCAAGTGGAACTTGTCGATATCGAGGGCGTCCGCTACACCACAGTGACCACGGCGCCAGCCGGGGTTCCGGTGGTTCGCGGCGCAGGCGGCGTGACGGTCGGCGACGCGGCCATGCGCGTTGCGCTGAGCGTGGTCCACTCCATGCCGGAGGCGCTGCGGGCCCGCATGAGTGCCCTTCAGGTGAGCGCCGCCGACGCGGTCACCTTCACCGTCGGCAGCACGACGGTGACCTGGGGGAACGCCGAGCGCTCCGAGTTCAAGGCCCAGCTCGTCACGATTCTGCTCAAGGACAAGCCCCACACCGTCGATGTCAGCGCTCCGGACACGCCCATCACCACGTGAGACGTCCACGCTGTGACGGGTGGGGGATTTGAGGTTCGAGTGTCGCCGTGGGCGGCGGTTCCTCGACAATGTTGCCGACACGCCTGGGACCGCGTTGCGTCAGTCGTCGTCGCCGCATAGCGTTCAGGGTGAACATTCTCGGTCCATAACTCTAAGTTTGAAGTGGACATTTAAGCAAGAGAGGCCCTCGCAACGTGGCTGCACCCCAGAACTACCTGGCCGTCATCAAGGTCGTCGGCATCGGCGGTGGTGGCGTCAACGCCATCAACCGGATGATCGAGGTCGGCCTCAAGGGCGTCGAGTTCATCGCCATCAACACCGACGCCCAGGCGCTCCTGATGTCCGACGCCGACGTCAAGCTCGACGTGGGCCGCGATCTCACCCGTGGACTCGGTGCCGGGGCCGACCCGGAGGTCGGCCGGCGCGCGGCCGAGGACCACGCCGAGGAGATCGAAGAGGTGCTCAAAGGCGCCGACATGGTCTTCGTGACGGCGGGCGAGGGCGGTGGCACCGGCACCGGGGGAGCCCCGGTCGTCGCCAAGATCGCCAAGAGCCTGGGCGCGCTGACCATCGGCGTCGTCACCCGCCCCTTCACCTTTGAGGGCCGCCGCCGCGCCAACCAGGCGGAGACCGGCATCGGGAAGCTGCGCGAAGAGGTCGACACCGTCATCGTCATCCCCAACGACCGACTCCTGTCGATCAGCGATCGCTCGGTGAGCATGCTCGACGCGTTCCGCAGCGCCGACCAGGTCCTGCTCTCCGGTGTCCAGGGAATAACCGATCTGATCACCACCCCTGGTCTGATCAACCTCGACTTCGCCGACGTCAAGTCGGTCATGTCGGGGGCGGGATCCGCCCTCATGGGCATCGGGTCCGCCCGCGGCGAGGACCGTGCCGTCCAGGCGGCCGAGGCGGCGATCTCCTCGCCTCTACTCGAGGCCAGCATCGACGGTGCCCACGGTGTCCTTCTCTCCATTCAGGGTGGCAGTGACCTCGGCCTGTTCGAGATCAACGAGTCCGCCCGTCTGGTCCAGGAGGCGGCGCACCCCGACGCCAACATCATCTTCGGTGCCGTCCTCGACGACGCTCTCGGTGACGAGGTGCGCGTCACGGTCATCGCGGCTGGGTTCGACGGCGGCACCCCCAAGGGGCGCGCCGACGAGCGGCCGGCGGTCCCGACAGCAGCCCGACCCCCAGCCCCAGCGCCGGCCGCGCGCCCGGCCGCGCCCGCGCCGGCGCGCTCGGTGCAGCCCGGAGTCGGCAGCGTCACCCCACGGCCTGTTCCCCCGGCGACCGCGCCGGCCCCGCCGGCTCCGGCCGCCGCGCCGGCGCCGGCTGCCCCGGCCGAGCCCGTCCGCCCGCCGAAGCAGGTCGTCTTCGAGGACGGCGACGATCTCGACGTCCCCACCTGGTTGAAATAGTCGTGACCCGCGCTCGTGTTCGCCTGGTTCGATGACACGGGTCCGCTCACGCGGGCCTTCACCGATCGCCATGGCGGCGTGAGCGCGCAGCCCTATGCCGAGTTGAACCTCGGCGACCACGTCGGCGACGACCCGGCCGCCGTCGCCGGCAATCGCGCGGTGCTCGCCTCGGCACTCGGGCTCCCCAGCACTCGCGTGGCCTTCATGCGGCAGGTTCACGGAGCCCGGGTCGCCGTCGTCGCCGCGTCCGGGCTGGACGGGGAGGGTGACGGCCGGCGCGCGCCGGTCGCCGACGCCCTCGTCACGGCCGACTCCGAGGTGGGCCTGGTGGTGATGGTCGCGGACTGCATTCCCGTGCTGCTGGACGACCTGGACGGCGGTCCCATCGGGGTCGCCCACGTCGGCCGCCCGGGGCTGGCCGCGGGCGTCCTCCACGCCGTCGTGGATGCGCTGACGCAGCTCGGGGCGACGCGCCTCCGTGCGGTGCTGGGTCCCTCGATCTGCGGCGGTTGTTATGAGGTGCCCGAGGCGATGCGTGCCGAGGTGAGTGCCGTCGTGCCCCAGGCCTTCGGTCTCACCCGTGCCGGCACCCCGGCGCTCGATCTCGGTGCCGGTGCCCGTGCCCAACTCGCCGATCTGGGGGTCGAGACCGGTTCGGCGCCGGGGTGCACGCGCGAACGCTCCGACCTCTTCTCCTTCCGCAGGGACGGCCCGACGGGACGATTCTGCGGGGTCATCGTGCGGCATACGACATGAACGCGCCCCGATCGGCCGACCCTCGCCTCGGGGAGATCGCCGCGAGGCTCGGGGCGACCCGAGATCGCATCCGGGAGGCGGCCAACGCCTGTGGCCGGGTCCCGGAGGAGATCACCCTGGTCGTCGTCACCAAGACCCACCCGGCGGCCGACATCCAGCGTCTGGCTGAGCTGGGCGTTGCCGATGTCGGGGAGAACCGTGTCCAGGAGGCCGCGGCGAAGTGGGATGACGGTGCCTTCGCGGGACTCAGGCTGCATCTCATCGGACAGTTGCAGACCAATAAGGCCGTCCAGGCAGGGCGATTGGCGACGATGGTGCACTCTCTCGATCGCGCGCGGCTCATCGCCCCCCTGAGCCGGGGCGCAGCGGCATCGAGTCGAGAACTGACGGTCCTCATCCAGGTCAGCCTGGATGGTGATCCGGCCCGCGGTGGTGTTCCGCGCGATGGCGTGCCGGGCCTCGCCGAGGCGGTGCTGAACTCCGCGCTGCGCCTGGGTGGCGTCATGGCCGTGCCGCCGTTGGGTGCTGACCCCGCTCGCTCCTTCGCCGATCTCGTGGCGATCTCGGGGGACCTGCGACGGCTCGATCCGTCGGCCGCCATCGTCTCCGCGGGAATGAGCGCCGACCTCGAGCAGGCGGTGGCCGCGGGCGCGACACACCTGCGTGTCGGAACGGCAATCCTCGGTTCTCGCTCGGCCGTTGGATAGCGTCGTTCAGACGTCGGGGCACCAATGTGACCGGCGGCAGCGACAAATAGCCCGGCCGATCCGGGCAACGACTTGGAGGAAGCATGGCCGGCGCACTGAAGAAGACGATGGTCTACCTCGGGTTCGCCGAGGATGACCGGTATCGCGATTACTATGAGGCGGACGAATACGACGAGGTCGATCCGACCCCGGAACCGGACGCCGCGCGTGAGGCCGATGTCGCTCCGCTTCCCCGCCGAACCAATGTCGCCCGACTCGTCCGGGAGGACCCGATGGGCGCTCTGAGCCGCATCACGACCATTCACCCGCGCACCTACAACGAAGCCAAGAACATCGGCGAGAACTTCCGCGATGGTGTTCCGGTCATCATGAACCTCACCGATATGAGCGATGCCGACGCCAAGCGGCTGGTCGACTTCGCTGCGGGCCTGGTCTTCGGGCTGCACGGCACGATCGAGCGGGTCACGGCCAAGGTCTTCCTCCTGTCGCCCTCCCATGTCGAGGTCCACGGTGAAGAGAGCGTGCCCGAGACGCCGCGTGAGCTGTTCAACCAGAGCTGACGTGCTCGCCTGCCCGCGTCGGTTTGGCCCGGGGGACCATCGCGGGAGACGATGAGGCCACCATGGGTGCTGTCCGCGAGGTCCTCAGGACCGTCGTTTATCTCTATTTCGTCATTCTGATCCTTCGTCTCGTCCTCGACTGGGTTCAGGTGTTCGCCAGGGACTGGCGACCACGCGGGCCGGTGCTCGTGGGCGCTGAGGCGGTCTACACCGTCACCGATCCCCCCATCAAGGCGCTGCGGCGGGTGATTCCGCCGGTCCGTCTGGGGTCGGTCGCCATCGATCTGTCGTTTCTCGTCCTGATGTTAGCGATTTCCATACTCCTGTCGATCCTCTAAAGTATGACGCTGGGCCTCGAACCTGAGGCGGGGATTGAACACGCAAGGAGACGAGATGCCGCTGACTCCCGAGGACGTCCTTAACAAGACGTTTGGGACGACACAGTTTCGGCGGGGGTATGACGAGCGGGAAGTCGACGACTTCCTCGATGAGGTCGTCGCCACGATGCGGCGCCTGACCGCGGATCTGGAGAACTGCCGCAACGCCAAGGTCACCGACGCGGCACCGATCCCGGTGACCGTCGACACGGGTGAGTGGCAGGCTCGGATCGATCGTGAGGTCGCCCTGCGCCAGGAGGCGGAGCGCGCACTCGGCGAACTCCAGGAGCGGCATCGCCGCGAGGCAGACGAGCGCATCGCCGCCGCGGCCGCTGCTGGCGATGAGGACCGCGCGGCTCTGGACCAGCGGCTCAGTGACATCAACACGCGGGCCGATGAGGCCGAGCGTGCGGCGCGCGAGCGCGTCGAGGCGGCCAACGCCCGCGCCGACGAGGCCGAGAACGCGGCTCGTCAGCGGGCCGCCGATGTCGAGGCCTCGGAGCGGGCGATGCAGGAGCGCATCGCCGAACTCGAGGAGAAGGTCGCACAGGCCCAGACCGCTGCGGCTTCCGCGCCGGCACCGGCCCCTGCTCCGGCCCCGACCGATGCCTCTGGCCTGATCGCCCTCGCTCAGCGCGTCCACGACGAACATGTCGCCGAGGGCCAGAACACCCGCGACCGGCTCATCACCGAGGGCCAGAGCCGGCACGACGAACTCCTCGCCATGGCCCAGCGCATCCACGACGAGAAGGTCAACGAGGCCAGCTCCACGCATGAGCGGCTGATCACCGAGGGGCAGAGCACCCACGACCAGCTGGTCGCCCAGGCGCAGGCCAGGCACACCGAGTTGCTGTCCACCGGCCAGGCCGAGCACGACTCGCTGATCGCCGACGCCACCGAGCAGAGCGAGACGATGCTGCGTCAGGCCAAGGACCACGCCGCACAGGTCGTCGCTGCTGCCCAGGGTCAGCGGGACAGCATCCTCGGCAGTCTCGAAGGCCAACGGCACTCGCTCGAGACGACCATCGAGGAGTTGCGCGAATTCGAGTCCGAGTACCGCAGCCACCTCAAGAGCTATCTCCAAGAGCAGCTCATCGAGCTTGACACACTGAGCGGCACGTCCATGCAGCGGGTCGGGGTGGCGGACGTCTGACGGTTCGTCGGCCCGGCCGCTTCGGACCTGCCGATGCCCTATCCTCCTCACGCGGGCTCACCTGAGTCGGGCTCGCCCTTCCGATCGATAGGGGACGTCGATGTCAGTGACACGCGCCGGGCGCACCACGTCCGACGAGCAGGACCGGACGGCGCCTGCGGCGGCCCCGGGTCGCAGGCGCGCTGGGTCGGCGAAGGCCCAGGCACGGGCGCTGCCGGTGAAGGAGGGCGAGGCGCCGTGGACGACGGCGGAACTCGACGGCATACGATCTGCCCTCGAGTCGGACATCGACGGCCTGCGGGGCGAGATCGAGATCGCCGAACACGAGGTCGTCGCCCTCATGCGGCATTCGGGGGATGGTGCGGGCGACGACCAGGCGGACGCGGGCAGCAAGACCCTCGAACGGGAACAGGAACTCAGCCTCGCCAACAACGCTCGCGAGATGCTCATCCAGAGTCGGCGCGCGATCGAGCGGCTCGAGGACGGGACGTATGGCGTGTGCGAGAACTGCGGCAACGCGATCGGCAAACTTCGCCTCGAGGCGGCCCCTCGTGCCACGCTATGCCTGCCATGCAAGAGCAAAGAGGAGCGTCGCTGATCGACGCCACCACAGCGCGTGCCGTCCGTCGGCGCGCCGGCCTGGTCTGGGCCGTGTCCGTCGGCGCGGTCCTGGTGGATCAGGGCACCAAGCTGTGGGCCCTGCGCACCCTCGAGCCCGGTGTCGAACGCCCCCTCGTCGGTGACGTCATTTCGCTGCGACTGATCCGCAACCCCGGAGCGGCCTTCTCCATGCTCGAGGGAACGACCTATCTCGTGACGGGCATCGCGGTGCTCATTGTCGTGCGGATGATGCAGGTGGCCCATACGCGCACCCTCTCCCCGAGTATGGCGTGGGTCTTCGGACTCGTCGTGGGTGGTGCGGTGGGCAATCTTCTCGACCGGTTCCTCCGGGAACCCGGGGTCGGGCGCGGCCATGTCGTCGACTTCCTGGACTATTTCGGCCTGTTCGTCGGCAATGTCGCCGACGTCCTCATCGTCGGGGCCGCTGTGGTCTATGCGGGGCTCGCGCTGCGCGGACTACGGCTCGACGGGACGCGGTCGGCATGACCGCCGATGTGCGTGTCGTGTCCGTCCCGGACGGTCTCGCTGGGGAACGGGTCGACGCCGCAGTCTCCCGGCTGTTCGGCCTGAGCCGCTCCCAGGTGGCTGGACTCATCGAATCTGGGGATGTGCTCCTCGATGGGGGGCGGGTGGCCAAGTCCGCCCGGGTCGGTGCCGGAGATGTGCTGGAAGTCGGCCTCCCGGCTCCCGCCGCGCCACCGGTGATCGTGCCGATCCCGGTCCCGGATCTGCGCATCCTCCACGAGGACGACGATCTCGTCGTCGTCGACAAGCCACCCGGGGTCGCGGCCCATCCCAGCGTCGGCTGGAACGGACCTGACGTGCTGTCCGGACTCGCCGCCGCGAATGTCAAGATCGCGACATCCGGCGCTGCGGAGCGTCAGGGCATCGTCTCGCGGCTCGACGTCGGGACGAGCGGTGTGATGGTCGTGGCCCGGAGCGAGAGCGCCTACAGCGCCCTCAAACAAGCATTCCGGTCTCGCCAGGTCGACAAGACCTACCACACTGTCGTCCAGGGGCTGCCCGACCCGCTCTCGGGCACCATCGATGCTCCGATCGGGCGTCATCCGGCCCACGACTACAAGTTCGCCGTCATGGAGTCCGGGCGGCACAGCGTGACCCATTACGAACTGCTCGAGGCGTTCCGGTCCGCCAGCCTGCTCGAGGTTTCATTGGAGACCGGTCGGACTCACCAGATCAGGGTGCACTTCTCGGCGTTGCGCCATCCCTGTGTCGGCGATCTCACGTATGGCGCGGACCCGACCCTTGCCGCGCGACTGGACCTGAAGCGCCAGTGGTTGCACGCCGTCGCCCTGGGATTCGCGCATCCGGGGACCGGGCGGCGGGTGACCTTCACCAGTGCATACGCACCCGACCTGGGCCTGGCCCTCGAACGTCTCGGTTCCTGACCGAGCGCCCACTGGGGGAATCGCCGATCAGTCGCCGCCGGCGAAATTCGGCCAGGGCATCGCCCGGCCCAGGAGCCGCGAGGTCTCGGCGACATCGTCGGCGAAGTAGCGCCGGAGGCGGTCCCGGGTGGCCGGCTCCATGTCGGTCTTGGGCGCGGCGTTGAGGCGTTGCTCGATCGCCGGAAGGCGTTCGGGATCGAGACCCAGGAAAGCCGTGATGGCCCGCACGGTCTCGTTGGGGGCCGTGTAGTAGTCCTCGCTCGCCCACACGTGGATGTGCTCGCGGGGGAAGAGCGCGAACCAGCGAGCCAGCGACTCGGCATACCGGCTCTGCGCTGCGTAGCTCTGGAACTCGTGGCTGAAACTGATGTAGCCGGGTTCGGCAACAAGACGCTGCGCCTCGCTGCCCAGGCGCGCCTCCTCAGCGTCGAGCGCGTCCTCGAAGGAGAGTTTCTCGACACCATTGCGGGTCTGCTCCCGCCAGGCCGAATGCGCGCGGTCGATCGGATCGCGCAGGGCGATCAGCAATCGGGCGTCGGGCACATGGGCGTGCACGCGGTCGGCGGCGAGGGGGTGGTAGAGGTAATAGGGCGAGGCCTCGCCCGCGATGCCCGCGTGGCCGCTTCGCCGCTGATGGATCAGGCGCTGGGCCCGGCTGGGGAAGTGGGAGGCATACCACACCGACCCGAGGTGGTAGTTGGTCGTGAAGAAGCTCGTGCCCTTGGTGTCCCGGCCCTTGGGCAGCAGGCGCGCCGACGGGAACAGCGGCAACACGTCGGGATGAGACAGGACGTGGAAGTAGGCCGATGTCGTGCCACCGCGCTTGGCTCCGATGAGAAGGAAGTCAGGGTCCGGACGCAGCGGCGCGCTGAGGACGCCTGCCGCCCGAGTGACGAGGCGCCCGCCGGACATGGCGGCCTCGATCGCCGGGTGCCGTCGAACCTTGTGGACCGTCTTGGCCTTGGGATGGCGCGCAGGCTGCGGCCAGGGTCCTCCGAGGGTTGCGGGCATGGGGCTCATGATCGCACGCGTGATAGCCTCCGTGCCCGGATGCCCAACACCCGGGGGAGCAGGAACCTCATGCCGCCGACCACCCATGCCCGTGCCGGCCGAGTCCGCCGGCCGGTCACCTCGCTGATCGTTCTGACGGTGACGGTGACCGCGCTCGCCGGGTGCGGCGGCTCCGTCGGCGAGGGCGTCAGACCATCCTCCTCGGCCGCCGGCTCGGCTTCATCGAGTTCGTCGACGACCGCGACCAGCCTCCCGGGCCTCGACGACCTGGAGAAGGGCCTCGAGACGCTGGGCAAGGACACGACGGTCGCCTCGGCATCGAGCAAGCTCTCGTCGGCTCGGGACGACCTGTCGGAAGGCCTCGGGACGATGCGCGACGCCGTGAAGGCGGCGCTGGATCAGAAGAAGGCGAGTCGCTGGGACTGCACCGCGCTCGATGCCAGGCGCAGCGCCGCTTGGGGAGTCCACGAACGGATCGTGAGCGACGTCGAGGACGTCGATGCGGCATACGACAAGCTCTCCAGTGCGCTGAAGTCGTTCTCGGCCAAGGCGGATACGCTCGAGAAGCAGTATGCCGAGGTGAGTGAGGCGGGCAAGCGCCTCCTCGCCAGCGACGCGCTCACCACGCGGCTCGACTCGGCCGGCACGACGATTCAGGGCCTGCTCGCCCAGATCACGGGAGCGAAGTTCGCGCTGTCCAACGCCAAGGACGCCATGGACGACGGCCGCGCGAGCGCCGACAAACAGTACGCCACGACGCGCACGCTGGTCGATCAGTGCAATGCGCACTGGCAGCACATCCACGACCTGAAGAACAACCGGAACTGACCCTCGACGGTCCTCGGCCGTCGCGCAGCCGGCCCGGCGGCGCACCCCGTGGGACGGACGTCAGGTCTTCGTGAGCCAGTGGGGAGCGTGAGCGCGCTCGTCCGGGCGAAGTGCGGCGAGCACATGCGCGCGGGTCGGTCGATAGAAGGCGTCGAGCCGCTCACGCGTGGCCGGGGCGATTCCGCCGCCACCCTTCTGGAAGTTGACGAGGAAATAGGCGCGGCGGATGGTGCGCTTGATGCGCGTGTGCCGCTCGAGGAAGAGGACATTGGCCCGATTGATCCGCAGCGCGGCCTTCTGGAGGCGGGCGAAGCGGAACTGCCGGGTCTTGTTCTCGATCTCGAAGTCGAAGGCGTCCGCGGGTGCCTCATCGATGCCCAGCCACGCACACACGCGTTTGACCGTCTCCTGCGGGGCGCGTGCGAGGTCGTCGAAGAAGAGCAGCAGGAGCCGGTCGCCGAACACGCCGGTCCAGTCATCGATCCACCGGTCGTACATGCTCGCGCCGACGCCCGACCAGGGGTGGTTGGTCCGATCCTGGTCGGTACCCTCGGCGATCAGTTCCATCGCCTTGTCGAGCCACGGCTCGAACTGCGCATCCTGAGGGAGAGTGGCCCGGCTTCGCATGAAGTTGAAAAAGGAGAAGGCTCGCTGCCCAGGCTCGCGCAACAGAACGATGACCTTGACGTCGGGGAGGGCGGATGCCATGGGCCCGGCCACCTTCGCACCGCCGTAGAAGTAGCCCGGCGACGCTTCCATGGAGTAGCGCTCGCCGGACCACCCGGCGAAGTGGGCGGCATACTCCTCGAGGGTGCCGATGGGCTCGTCATAGCGAAGGGGAAGGAAGTGGCGCAGTTCCTTCTCGTCGGACGGTTGGATGTCGGGGTGCTGCGCGAGATAGCGGAACAGCGATGTCGTCCCCGCCTTGGTGACGCCGGCGATGACGAGGTTGGGCAGTCGTCCGCCCGGTGTTGACGTGTCGCTCACCTGATCCTCCCGGTCAGCTCTCGTAGTCCTCGGGCATCATCGTCGGATGCTCCAGGGGGTTCGTGGGGTCGTCGTCCGCCGCCAGGTCCGATGGTGGCGTCCCGCGGCGGCGACGCACCTTGCCGGTGACGGAACGGACCAGGCCGAGAAGGCGATTGGTCACCCAGCGGACATCGCTCGCGCGGGGGAGGGTGACCTCGCGGACGCTCATGCCGGTCTTGCGAGTGAACTGATAGACCGCGAGGGCCGCGTTGACGGAGTAGGCGACGAGGCTCGTGATCGCTGCACCCATCCCGCCGAGATGCGGGCAGAGGGTGAACAGGCCGACGACGGTGACGATCGCGGCGAGCATCTGGGAGATCGACCGTAGTCCGGGCAGCTTCATCGCGAACAGCCCGGCAGCGAGGATCTGCTCGAGGCAGAACGGCAGGGTCGCGACGAGGAGGACCAGGGCCATCCCCAGGGCCGGCATGTATTTCGTGCCGAACAGGACCCGGATGAGCAGCGGGGAGAGGATGGCCGCGCCGAGGCTGCTCAGGCCCACGAGGAGGACGACCGAGCGGGCGGCCCGGGCGACCAGATCCCGCTCGTTGCGATGGGCCGCCTCGGCGAAGATGACATTGCGGACGGCATTCACCGCCGTCGAGGGGATCTCCGAGAAGTGCACCGCCACGACGTAGAGCCCGAGTTGGGTGTCGGAGATGAGCGCGAGGAGGACGAGCTGGTCCAACCGCCAGTTGACAAGATTTCCGAGCACCGCCCCCCACCCCCGGGCCCCGAATCCGGCGAGGGTCCGCGTCAGATGGGCATCCGTGGGCTCCCGGTCAGGGACGCGGGAGCCGTGCCGAAGGAGGGTCCAGAAGAGGAAACAGCCACCGAGTACCGTCGCACACATCTGAGAGACGGCCGCGCTCCCGGCGGTGAGCGTGCCGACGGCGACGAGGATGACGAAGCCGAGCAGACGCAGGATCGGAGTCAGGACCCGCTCGGTGTTGACCGCGCGGTATCGGCGCATCCCGTTGACGGTGAAGCGCAGGATGATGACCAGCATCAACGCCGGCAGGAACAGGATGACCTTGCGCGCCAGCGGCACGGCATCCTGCATCGAGTCGTTGTAGAGATAGGGGGCGACCACCCAGAAGAAGGCGCCCGCGATGATGCCGAGGGGGACCGAGATCGACGCCGCCCGCAGGAAGACGGCCCGGGGATCCTGGCGGAGTTTGGCCACGGCATACGTCGTCGCCTCGGGCAGGCCCATGTTGGCGAGGAACATCAGGACGAAGGCCGGGACGACGGCCCCGGTCATGATGCCGCGCTTGTCCGGGGGCAGGGCGTGGGCGAGGATCGGACCCGAGATCAGCGAGGTCAACGGGAGCGCGATATTGGACAACGCGGTGACCGCTGCGGTGCGCGCGAGTGGTCTGCCGTCACCCGCCTCGACCCGTGCGGCCTGGATCTTCACCAATCAACTCCGTGGTCGAGGGCGGGACTTCGCGAGGTCCCGGCGGGCAGGGCGGCGGGCCATGCCCGGGCGGCCGACGCACCAGCATACGCCACCAGAAGGCTCGACTACGATGACGCCCGGCGCGTCCGCGTCCACATCCGATCAGGGGGTATGCCGTGCGCTGCGGCTCCGCGTCGTCCCGACGCCGTCACGTCCGGGTGGTTCGGTTCGCGACACTCGCAATCGGGTTGTCCGGTGCCCTCGCCTGCATCCCCCCACCGGCGCTGGCCGCCGAGAGCGGCGACGCCGTGCACACGGCCGCCAGCTTCGTCGACAGCGTCGGCGTAGTCACCCATTTCCGTTATGCCGACACGACATATGGCGAGGTCGACGCCCTCCTGGCCAAGGTCGAAGCGATGGGTGTCCATCACGTCCGTGACGGGCTCACCCCGAGCCCGTCGCCGCAGCTCATCGCCGCCTTTCACAAGCTGCCGGACCACGGGCTGAAACTCAACCTCGTCGTGGGGTCGGCCGGCATCTCCGACGGGGTCCTGCCGGACCCGTCCGCCCTCCTGACGGTCGCGCACGACAACGGTCTGCGCTCGGTCGTCGAGAGCATCGAGACGGCCAACGAGTGGGACAGCAAGGGGGGGCCCACCTGGCTGGACGACCTGCGCACCTATCAGTGCGGCCTCTTCGATGCCGTCCACACGAATCCCGAATGGTCCGACGTTCCCGTCATCGGTCCCTCGGTCGCGCGGCGCTTCCGGGTCCCGCTGCTGACCGGCATGGCGGATTGCCAGGACTACGTCAATGCGCACAACTACGCCAACGGCGGACCCCCGGAGGACTATCTCGACCTGATCGCGCAGGCGCGGGCCAATGCCCCGGGCAAGCCGATCATCGTCACCGAGACGGGCTATCACACCGCGCTCAACCGCAAGCAGAACCAACAGCCGGTCACCGAGGACGTCAAGGCGCAGTATCTCCTCCGAACCCTCCTGGAGAACTACCAGGCAGGGGTCACCCGGACCTATGTCTATCAACTGGCCGACGAGCGCGAGGACCCGACGCTGACCGAGCAGGAGGCCTACTTCGGGCTGATCCGCCACGATCTCAGTGAGACCCCCGCCTACCAGGCGATCCAGGCCCTGCAGTCGCTGCTCGCCGATCCGGCCGACGGCGGCTCCGCCGCTCCGGCCGCCGGGGTCACCGTCACGGCCACGCCAGGCGGGGTGGGGACGGCCACGGGCGAGATCGAGCACCTCGCCTTCACGAAATCCGACGGCACCGAATATGTCGTCCTGTGGCAGCGTGGCACCCTTCCCGACCCGGCAGCCGCGAAGACCACAGTCCGATTGGACTTCGCCAAGCCGTCCGCCGCCTGGGTCATCGACGGCCGTCAGGTCACTCAGCAGCCTCAGGGCACCTCGATCACGGTCACCGGCCTCGAGCGGGTCAAGGTCGTTCAGGTCGGCGGCCGAGTTCCGACGTTCACCGCGTCGGCGCCCCCCACGGCGCAGCCCGCGGCCACGGAGAAGGCCGGCGGCCGCGGTGGCCTGCTGGCCCTGCTCGGGGCTCTGGGGCTGTTGCTCGCGGCGGGTGGGGGAGCGCTCGTGGCGGTGCTGACCCGTCGGGCACGCAACAGCCAGACCGGGATGCCTGCGGCGCCGCACCTCACCGAGGTGGCGCCGACGTCGCCACGCCGGACCGGCGGCGACCACCGCGGACCGGAGCCGCCGGCGCCGGGGTGAGTTCACGGCATACGCACAGAAGGCGGCGCCTCGGTCAGTGGTCCGAGACGCCGCCTTCTGTGTCGAATGCCGAGTGGACTGTGTCGTATGCCGAGTGGATCAGGCCGCAGCGATCTCGAGTATCTGCAACTCGCCTGCGAGGGAGAGGGTGGACACAGAGGTGACCTTGGTCTCGAGAGCGCCGGCGGACGACGCGGGAGCGAACCGCCGGACGCTGCGCGAGGCGTGCCACTCGATGGTGACGGGCGCGGCTTTGGGGTTGAGATAGATCCGCTTGTCGGGATCGTAGATCGCCACGCCGCGCCAGAGGAACAACTGATACCGGCCGTCGGGACGGAACACCAGCGCCGAACGCAGGTCGGACGGACCGCTCTTGATCGTGAACGACAGGGTCCCGGCCCGAGCCCCGGCATCCCGTGTGGTCCGATAGCGGCGGTTCATGATCTGGCTCATGTTCGCCAGCGCGGCAAAGACGGGCTTGGGGGCCCAGTTGTTGCGGACCAGCCCGAAGTGGGCTTCGTGGTCGCTCATGCCGGGATCGGACGGCTCGTCGATGAGCTCGAAGAGCGAGAGTTTGGGGGTGTTGCGGATGAAGTACTCCAGCATCAGCCGGGGAGCATAGGTCCCCGCGACGTCCTCCGGTGTGTAGTTGTGCGTGCCCTTGTAGTTCTTGGCGTTGTGCCAACCTGTCTCGGTGAGGATGATCGGCTTCGCTCCGCAGACCTTGCGTTCATCGCTGATGAGGCTGTCGGTGCGGTAGCCCGGAACATAACCCCCCGTGTAGAGGTGGATATTGCCCCAGTCCATGTAGGCGGATTGGTTGCCGAACTCCGTGAACCCCTTGCGCATGCCCAGGGACGGACCGACGACGGGGCGGCTTCGCGTGACCGGATTCGCCTTGGCGGCGTTCCAGAGGCGCCTCTGGTGGGTGCGTAGCTCGCTCACCCAGTTGGCGCCGCCCTGGAGGTTCCACTCGTTGGCACCCTCCATGCTGTGGCAGGCGTTGGGCATGGACGAGGCGATGAGGGCGACCAACTGCTCTGGGGTCGCATTCTTCATCGCCGGGTCCTGCATGATCATATTGGTCCGGATGCCGCTGGCGGCGAGCTGGTTGAGCCAGGTGATCTGACCGCGGTTGCCGGCATAGATCTCCGAACGAATCCAACTCGCCCCGACACCCTTGAGGACCTTGAGGATCTTGTCGTGCTGCCCCCAGACCCCGGACGCCGTCGAGGTCACCATACAGACCCCGAGCATCCCGGTCAGGGCGCTGATGGGTCGTCCCGTCGTGGTCACCCGCCGTCCGACCGGCACCGTCAGGCCGTCGAGGGCCGGCCCCGCGAGGACGGGCAAGCCCGCGGCGAGGCCGGCGAGGGCGGTGCGACGACTGATCCCGATCGAATCGTCGCCGGGGGCGTGATCGAGACCGGCGATGCCTTGCGGGAGCCCGTGCTCGGTCGGTGAGTCGGGGTTCGGCGACGTGGTCGCGCGCGAGAGAGCCATGGTGCGGTGGGGACCTTCCGGGTCGCGGTCGAACGCGAATGAACTCGACCTCATGCGGTGCGGACACGAGCCTTCGCGTCCCGGCGGGCCCTCGGGCGCCCTCGCCCGGCATTCTCAAGCACGGCATTTTGGAGAGTCGGCCCCGCCGTGGGTACTGTCGTTGTGCTCGTTAGCATGAGCGACGAGCGATTAAGCTGTCAACCTCGAACGTGCCCCGGGCGGCCCGAGTCGGGCTCGAACAGATCCTCGGAACAGGAGTGGCGTGCGTGGGCAGACTGCCTGACTTCCTCGTGATCGGGGCCTTCAAGTCCGGGACGACGTCGTTGGCACAGTTCCTCGGCGACCACCCGCAGATCTTCATGCCGTGGCTGCAGGAGCCGAACTTCTTCGCCTACGAGCACGCTGACACCGGTGGTGCGCCGCGGCCGGAGGTCGAGCGGAACTCGGTCTACAAGCGGCATCGCACGCGGACTCTCGAGCAGTACGAATCGCTGTTCGAGGAGGTGCCTCCGGAGGCGATCGTCGGCGAGTGCTCTCCCGAATACATGCGGTCGCCGTATGCATGTGCGCGCATCGCGGAGGAGTTGCCCAACGCCAAGCTGCTGGCCATCCTTCGCAACCCGATCGAACGCGCGTTCTCGGATTATCAGGCGTTCGTCCGGGACAGCCTGGAGCGAGCCCCCTTCGCCGACGCGATCCACCGGCCGCCGGGCATCGAGCCCGGGTCTCAGTACGTCATGACCGGCTTCTACGGCCGTCAGCTGAAGCCCTACGTCGACACCTTCGGTCGAGACCGGGTCAAAGTCATCCTCAACGAGGATCTCCGCGACGACGCCAAAGCCGTCCTCGACGGAGTCTGCGAGTGGCTCGGTGTCGACCCGATGCCCGAGACTGCCGAACTGATGAATCAGTTCAATGTGTCCGGACGTCCCCGCAACGCCGCGGTGGCCCTCGCCTACAAATTGCGCCGCGTCTCGCGACCGTGGGCGAAGCCCATCGTGCCCGAACGGCTCCAACGGGGCGTCGACTCCCTCCTTGCCACCGGGCTCAAGCGGGAGACCGTCTCCCCGGCGGTTCGCGCGGAACTCATCGAAGTCTATCGAGCGGACATCGAGTTGCTGCAGACCCTCATCGACCGAGATCTCTCGTCCTGGCTGCGGCCCGCGGCCGTGCCGAAGGCGATGTTCGGAGAGTGAGCGCCATGAACACCACCCCAGCCAAGGGTCCGGACTTCCTTGTCATCGGAGCCGCCAAGTCGGGGACGACCTCGCTGAGTTACTACCTGCGTCAGCATCCGCAGATCTTCTTCGCCCGGGAGAAGGAGAGTCACCACTTCCTCTTCCCTGACGGTGCGCCAGATTTCCGCGGCCCGCGGGACGCCGAGGAGTTCGTCCCGCTCATCATCAGCGATCGCGACCGCTACCTCTCGTGCTTCGCCGGAGCGAGGCCGGCGCAGATCTGCGGGGAGGCCTCGGTCTATTACATGAGCGAGCCGCAGTCTCTGCGCAATGCCATCGAGTACAACCCCGACATGAAGTTCATCGCGGTTCTGCGGGAGCCGGCCGAACGCAGTTTCTCGGCCTGGTCCCACATGATGCGGGATGGGCGCGAACCAGTCGACGACTTCCTCTCGGCGTTCGGACTCGAGGCAGAGCGACGTGCGGCGCACTGGTCGCCCGGGTTCTTCTACGAAGCGATGTCCCGGTATGGCGAGCAGCTGGCCGCCTGCTATGACGCCGTGCCGCGTGAGCAGATCATGGTCGTTCTCTATGAAGACCTGGTGACCCGCCAGGACGAGACCATGGCGGAGATCTTCGCCTTCCTGGGATTACAGCCGGTCGAGATCGCCAGCGAACGCGTCATGAACGCATCGGGCAATCCCCGGTTCCGGGCGTTGAACCACCTGCTGACGCAGCGCAATCCGGTCAAGGCCGCGCTGAAGCGCATCATCCCCTATGAGACAGGCACGGCGATCGCCCAGCGCGTCGCCTCGTGGAACCTGCGTCGGCGGGACATCAGCGATGACGATCGCCGGGTCCTGACCCAGCGTTTCAGCAGCGATGTGGCGCAACTCGCCCAGCTGCTCGGCCGGGACCTGTCCGGCTGGGGTGAGCGCCACCAGAACCGCCCCCGCCCGGCTCGCTGATCCGACCGGTCTGCGCGCACCCGGCCGGGTCCGCGAATCCGAGGCCGCGTCAGCGAGCGCCGCGCAGGGCCAGTCCGGCGCGAAGCCGGGCAGGCAGGGAGACCACGGGGACGAGGTCGCGATCCCAGTCGCGCTGCATCGCCGCCCACGCACCCAACCGCATGCGGTCATAGGCATGTTCGCGCACGGTGCGGCCCGAGAGCCCCAGCAGGTGCACCGTCCGGCGCAGATGCGCTGCCCGGGCGAAGCTGCGACGAACGGGCAGCGGCGGCAGGGGTTCGCCATACGCCGCCGTGAAGGCGCCGATCGACTCCGCGGGGATGGCCGGCCGGCGGGGATCCATCAGCAGGCCCAGGTCGTAGCTCGGCGCCCCGATCGCGATCTCGTCCGTGTCGCAGAGCACGACCCCGTCGGTGCCGTTGAGGAGATTCGGGGCGTGGAGGTCACCGTGCACGATCCCGCGGCGTCGATCGAGGAGGGTGAGTTCGTCATCCAGACGATCGCAGACGCGTCCGAGGAGAACGGCGGAGCGCCGAGCGATGCGCGTCTCGTCGGTGAGCCGCGCGAGCGCCGATCGCACGTCGGTGAGGGTCGTGACGTCCCGGAGGGGCACCCTCCGAGAGATTCCATCCACGGGGGTCTCGTGGAGGGTGCGCAACGCGAGGCCGGCCGAGCCCCAGTCCACAGGTCCGGAACGGATGTCGATGCGCGCCCACGCGGTCACCAACCGGCCGGCGACGAGGCGCGGTTGCGGCCACAGGGGCCGCACGAAGCGTCCGGTCGCGCTGAGCAGGCTCGCCAGAGTGACTCGGGCCTCGAGGGCGTGCGCATCGGCATATGGCCTTGCGACGATGAACACCGTGTCCCCGCCGAGGAAGACGGCGCTCGTCGACCCGTTCCCCTGGCGCTCGAGCAGGGCGGGGTCGAGTCCGACCTCGCGCGCGCACTGCTCGGCTACTCGCCGCGCCTGGTCCATCACCGGCGGGTCAGGTGCGCGCAGACCGGGCCGCGACTTCGTCGACGATGCCCTGCATCGCCGCGTGGAAGGCGGGTTCGGCGAACGACTGCGCATGCTCGCGGATCACGTCGGAGTCGAATGCCGATGCGCGGAAGCGTTCGATGCCGCCACGGATCGCCGCAGCGTCACCCGAGGGAATGAATACGCAGGTCTTGCCGTCGATGCTGGAGTCGAGATAGCCGCCGGCCTGTAGCAGGATCGCCGGGGTGCCGAAGGCATAGGCCTCGATCGGTGTGAGACCGAAGTCCTCACGACTGACGGCGATGAGTGCGGCGGCATGGGAATAGATCCATCGCATCTGTCCATCGCTCAGCCGGGAGACCCCCTGGACCCGGTCCGCGCCCTCTCCGGTGATCGCGCCGTCGGGGACCCCGCCCACGACCACGAGGCGCTCGCCGGGAAGGTCGGCCACGGCTTGACAGATCGCGGCGACATTCTTGTAGCCCCGGGCTCGGCTCACGCACAGCAGATATCCGGGCTCGACACCGGCCACGGGTTCCTGCTCGCCGGTGACGTCGATGGCCACGGGAGGATGGACGACGCGCGCCGAGATGCCGTATGCCTGCCGGATCCGTTCGCTGACCACGGTGGAGTTCGCGACATAGACATCCGCGCGCCGTGCCGCGCGCCGGTCCCAACGGCGAAGCGCGGGAAAGGCCATGAGCCGAGCCGGAAGGCGCAAGGCGCGCGGGATCTCGGGCAGGTAGTCCTTCTCGGCATAGAGCCATCGGGCGGGGGTGTGGCAGTAGACGATCTTGGCCGCGTCCGTCCTCAGCCCATGTGCCCAACCGGAGGAGGAACAGATGACGACATCGGCCGGCCGCTTGCGAGCGAACCCGAAAGCGGCCGCCAACACCGGCATGGCGAACTTGGGGTCCTTGCGGAACCCGGCGACCCGATCGGTCCACAGCTTGTGAATGCGCACGCGCCGAAACTGCGGGAATGTCGACTCCGCCGCATAGATGCTGGTCGTGAGCTCCGCGCCCGGAAATGCGTCCAGCAGGGAGAGGACGACCCGCTCTGCCCCGCCTCGCTGGGTGACGTAATCATGGGCGATGTGGACCACGGGTGCCCCAGGTCGCCCCTGGGCCGGTATCACCTGAGGGCGGGTGAGGCCACCGTCGACCCACCGGCGGTGGTCGGGGTGCCGGACGCGGCGGGAGCATCCGGTGCGGGGGTGCGCGGCCGGACACTGCGCACGTCATACAGGAGGACCTCCGGCCGCGCGAGAACGGGCAGAGTGGAGGCGTAGCCGCGAAGTTCGTCCATGACCTTCTTGGCGTAGGACCGGCGAACCGAGCCGGACTTGACGAGGAGCACCGTCCGGTCGACGAACGGTGCCGCCTGGATGCTGCCCGCCTGTGAGGCGAGCGCGGGGCCGACGACGATGACGACGTCGCGGTCGCGGCTGACCTGCTCGAGGACGGTTCCGAAGGCCGGGGCTCCGACGACCGCCTCGGAGGCGCCCGAGTCGACGACGAGGACTTCGCCGAAGTGACCGGTGGAGATGCCCTGCAGGGGCGCCTGCCCGGTGCCTCCACGGGAGGTCAGCGCCGACAACGCGCTGCGCGAGGACGCGGATGCGGAATCCACGTTGACGACCGCGACGCGGTGCCCCATCCCGTCGAGTTCACGGGCGAGCCAGACGGCGAGGGTGAGTGGCGCGATGGACTGGCCGGTCAGGGGGGCCAGAAGGGTGACATCGCGGCTCATACCCTTGCCGAGAGCGGGCCACATCGTGGCCGCGAGCGCCCGGACTTCGGCGACGTCGGCGCGGGGAACCTCGGGGAGGAATTGGGTCTTGGGCCCAGGGAGGTCGAGTGCGGCCGGCCAGGTCGCCTTCGGGGTGATTCCGGCGGGCTCGAGGTCGCTCGCGTCGACGATTCGTCCGGCGAGGCCTTCGCGGATCCAGACCAGCAGGAAGCCGAGGAAGGCGCCGAGGAGGAGACCGATCACGATGGGGGTCGCCACAGCCATCAGGGACGGGCTGACATCGGCCTCCTGGATGATCTGCGCGCCACCGAGGGTGCCGACCGACTTGACCAGGGCCACGTTGTCGATCTGGCCTTGGAGGGCGTCCCGACGGTCGATCAACGCCTGGCGTGCCGGTGCAACCACGGCCTGGACCTGAGCCAGGCTGTCGGGGTCGGCGGAGGAGAGCGTCTTCTGGAGTTTGTCGATCTGATCGTCGAGGTCGCTGATACTCGTATCGAGTTCCTTCTCGGCCCCGTCCAGCACCGAGGTGTTGTATTTGGACAACGCGTCGATGTAGGCCTTGCCGATGCCGTCGGCGACCTTCTTGGCCACGTCGCCGTCACTCGAGGTGACGCTGACCGTGACGACATTGGTCGTCGTGGTGTTGGCCGAGAACTGCGTGTCGTAGCTCGCGTGGCCCGCCGGAAGCGTCGCCTCGACCGTTTTGGCCACCGCGTCACTCTGCATGCGCCGCTGCTCCGCGTCGACGAGGCGCCCGGTGTCCTTGGTGGTCGAGCCGCTCTGGGTGCCCGTCGCATAGGGCAGCGTCACGGGCTCGCCCACGAGGATCTGCGTCGTCGCCACATGCGGTATGCCGTTCTGCACGGCCTTGATCGCCGGGTAGGCGGCTCCGAGGAGTGCGAGCAACGCGATCAACCACAGGTTGCGCCGAAGCAGATTCAACTGACGTCGGTGGTCGAGAACGACCCCTGATTCCTCCACAGTCACCCCAAGAAACTCATCGTGTGCATTACTGAAACGGTCGGTGTCCGACTCGGTAGGGTACCGCCTCCATGTTGGAGTCCCGAACACGGCGGGCCTGTGCGGGTCATGGGGCGCCCCGGAAACGGCGGCGCAGGCGGTCGATGCGGTGTCCGCGCGCGTCGATGGCGGCATACGCATCCAGGACACCGGTCGCGATGCACTCGGGATCGTATGCCGCGCTGGTCACCCGGCCGGCGGCCGACAGACGCGCACGTCTGGGGGCGTCGTCGGCCAGGTCGGCGATCGCCCGCGTGAGGCCGCTGACATCCCCCGGGGAGACGAGCAGGCCGTCACGATCGTGCGTGACGACTTCGGCAGGCCCACCGGCGTTCGCGGCGATCACCGGAAGCCCAGCGGCCATCCCTTCGATGACGACCTGTCCGAACGGCTCGGGGGTGACAGAGGCGTGGACGAGGATGTCCAGTTGCGCCAGCTCACCCCAGATATCGTCGCGGAAGCCCCGGAAGTCGACGCGGTCGCCCACCTCGAGGTCGTCGCACAGTGCGTGGAGGGACTCGGCATACGCATCCTCGCCGAACATCGCCGAGCCGACGAGATGGGCGCGCAGGTCCCGGGTCGCCGCGGCCTCGGCGAAGGCCCGAAGGAAGACGTCCTGGCCCTTCCACGGGGCGAGGCGACCGACCATGCCGACGACGAGCGGGTGCGGACCGGAGTCGCGAGCCGGCAACGAAGGTGCCGGGGGCACGACGTCATAGATGACCGTGCTGCGCCGGGGAAGCGTGGAGGCGGTCTCGTGGGAGTTGACGACGATCGTCGCGGGGACCAGGAACGACAGGCCCCGGACGAGCCAGACCGCGGGCCTGGGGAGATAGTCGTCGCTGATCCGGTCGCGAATGTGCCAGAGCACAGGCAGGCGGGCGGTGCGGGCCGCGACGCCGCCGATGAGGGACGCCTTGAGCGAGTTCGTGTGGACCACGTCGGGATCGATGCGGCGCAGCAGCGTGCGCAGACCGCGGAGGTAGTCGACGCTCTGGCGAAGGGTGGCCAGGCCCATGGCGCCGGGACGGACGGACTCCTTGCGGGTGTCGCGCAAGGAGTCGACCATCGGCAGGATGTGGACGGTCGCCCCCGCATCTCGCAACGCCGCATGCAGGGGGCCGTCCTCGCCGAGGACGACGTGCGCCTCGACCCGGTCACCGAGGGCCTCGACGAGGCGGATGAGCGCGATCTCGCCCCCCGAGATCTGGGCGATGTGATCGATGAAGGCGATGCGTGGACGGTCGTCGGACCTCACTGCTGGACGGCCTCCGGTGCTGGCCTCGAGGCGCGCGTCGGCGTGGGGATCCGGCCCAGGGTCGCAAGACAGAGCCACAGCAAGATCCCATAGACCGCGCGGGTCGTGTCGGTGAAGACGATGCCCACGGTCAATCCCAATGCGGCGGCAGCGATGCAGGTGTCGGTCAGATCGGTGCGGCGGGCACGGCGGACCGCTTTCGCCGTCGCGTTGGCGAGGGCGCCGATCAGAAGCGTGCCGCCGACGACCCCATAACGGGCCCACGACTCGAAGAGCCCGGAGTCGAAGTTGTGGTACTTCGGATCGGTGAAGTCCGAACTCGACAGGTCGGTCGCGCGGCCCGTCGCGCCGAAGCCGAGGCCGATCGGGTCGCTGAGGACGTCCGGCGCGATCCGCGTCTGGAACTGGATCCGCTTCTGAAGGCTGGTGTCCTCGGTCGTCTGGGAGGTCGTCTTGGACGCACGTTCGCCGATGCGTTCGATGATCGGTCCCCCGAGGACGATGAGTCCGGCGAGCAGGATGCCGAGGATGGCGACCATGCGCAGGATCTTGGTCCGGCCGAGAACGAAGAGCATGATCATGCCGAGCGCGAGACCGATCCATCCGGCCCGCACGAGTGTGGTGCCGAGACACACGATGCCGATCGCGCCGGCGATGAACTGCCGGGGAATGCGGCGTTCCGCCACGAGGATGAGCAGGAGCGCCGCGAGCACCTGGCCCAGCGGTCCGGTCGTGCTGAGCGTGGAGAAGGTCCGGAAGTCACCGGGACTCGGGTTGCCCAGGTTGCTGACGGCCGAGCCGACGAGCCACGCCTTGTCCCAGGCCGGAAGAATCAGGAATTGGATGAGTCCGTATCCGCCGAGGCCGAGAGCTCCCCAGACGGCCACATTGCGGATGATCCGGCGCAACTGGACATCGTCTGGGATCACCTTGAGGACGAAGAGGCCGGTGACGAGTGGGCCGATCAGATAGAACACGTCCACGGCCGCCTGGACCGGGCCGTTGCGCGCGATGCCGACCAGCGCGGCATACGTCATGACGGCGAGCGCGACGGTGAAGAGATTCGCCGTCTCCTTGCGCACGCGCCGGCGCGCGAGCAGGGCCCAGGGCAGCGCGACGAGACTGACCAGCGACGCGGTGAGGATGACCGGACTCTGCGCGTGATAGGTCGTCTTCCAGTCGACGATGCGCCGCACCTCATTGGAGGTGAACCACATGATGAGGGTGAAGACGAGATAGGAGTTCCACCGGCGCAGGACGAGCAGCGCGACCGCGAGGATGACCGAGACGACCGGGAAGGCCAACATCATGACCTTGGCGCCGCCGACGACCGTCGCGACACACGCGAGCATCACCCAACCCAGACCGAGCCAGGTGCCGAGACTGCCGCGGTCCACCGTGCCGGGACGGGTCCTGACGGGGAGCCCCGCGACGACGCCAGCGTCGATCGCTGCGCTCACTGCGCCTCCTGGAATGGTGTTGCGGCCCCCGGCCGAGGACGAACTCGGTGGCCCAGTGTAGCCCCGGCCTCCGAGGTCGGTGACACGCCGACGCGCTGCCATGGGGGTTGTCACCCCGCCCGCCTAGACTCGCCAGACGATGCCTGAGCCGACCGTCCCGACCCCCGCCCCGGCCCCCTCGCCGGAGGATTCGTTCGTCCATCTGCACGTGCACACCGAGTACTCCATGCTCGACGGAGCGGCGCGGATCGACGAACTCCTCGCCGCAGCCGCGGGCCAGGGGATGCCGGCGATCGCGACCACGGACCATGGCTATGTCTATGGCGCCTACGAGTTCTGGTCCAAGGCGCGGAAGTACGACATCAAACCGATCATCGGGGTCGAGGCCTACATCACACCTGGCACGGCGCGCCGTGACAAGACCCGGGTGAAGTTCGGCGACGGCGGCCGCGACGACGTCGGCGGCAATGGCGCCTACACCCATATGACGCTCCTCTCGCGCACGACCGAGGGGATGCACAACCTCTTCCGAATGAGCTCGCTGGCCTCGCTCGAGGGGCACTACTACAAGCCGCGGATGGACCGCGACCTGCTCAGTCGGTATGCCGAGGGGCTGATCGGGACCACCGGCTGCGTCGGTGGCGAGATCCAGACCCGCCTGCGGTTCGGGCAGTATGCCGAGGCGCGCGACGTGGCGAGCGAACTGCAGGACATCTTCGGTCGCGACCACTTCTATGCCGAGGTCATGGACCACGGGCTACCGATCGAGCGCCAGACCCAGGGTGAGTTGCTGCGGCTGGCCAAGGAGTTGCAGCTGCCGCTGCTCGCGACCAATGACCTGCACTACACCACCGCCGAGGACGCGAAGGCGCACGCGGCACTCCTGTGCGTCCAGTCCGCCTCGACGCTGATGGACCCGGGGCGCTTCAAGTTCGACGCGGACTCCTTCTATCTGCGCTCGGCCGCCGAGATGCGCCGACTGTTCCGGGAGTTGCCGGAGGCGTGCGACAACACGCTACGGATCGCCGAGCAGTGCGAGGTCTCCTTCGTCGAGAAGGAGGGGCAGTACATGCCCCGCTTCCCCTGCCCGCCGGGGGAGGACGAGACCTCGTGGTTCGTCAAGGAGGTGGAGGCAGGGCTGCAGGCGCGTTATCCGGGAGGGGTGCCGGACGCCTCACGCACGCAGGCGGCATACGAGATCGACGTGATCGTCGGCAAGGGCTACGCCGGCTACTTCCTCGTCGTCGCCGACTTCATCAACTGGGCCAAGGACAACGGCATCCGGGTCGGGCCTGGACGCGGCTCCGGTGCGGGGTCGATGTGCGCCTACGCGATGCGGATCACCGATCTCGACCCGCTGCGGCACGGGCTGATCTTCGAGCGGTTCCTCAATCCCGAGCGGCCGTCGATGCCCGACTTCGACGTCGACTTCGACGAGCGCCGGCGGGGCGAGGTCATCCGATATGTGACGGAGAAGTATGGCGATGATCGGGTCGCGCAGATCGTCACCTACGGCACCATCAAGGCGAAGCAGGCGGTCAAGGATGCGGCGCGCGTGCTCGGGCACCCGTTCGCGATGGGAGACCGCCTGACCAAGGCGATGCCCGCGGATGTCATGGGCAAGGGCGTTCCGCTCAAGGGGATCTTCCAGAAAGACCATCCCCGGTATGCCGATGGCGCCGACTTCCGGGCCCTCCACGAGGCCGAGGAGCCGGTGCGCGAGATCGTCGAGACCGCCATCGGACTGGAGGGGCTCAAGCGCCAAGCGGGCGTGCACGCCGCCGGCGTCATCATGTCCAGCGAGCCCCTGACCGACCTCATCCCGATCATGAAGCGGGAGCAGGACGGGCAGATCATCACGCAGTTCGACTATCCGAGCTGTGAGCAGCTCGGACTGGTCAAGATGGACTTCCTCGGGCTGCGCAATCTCACCATTCTCGACGACGCGATCGACAACATCCGCGACAACCGGGGCGAGGAGATCGACCTCGACGCGTTGTCCGAGAGCCTGGACGATCCCGCGACCTATCAGCTGCTCGCCCGCGGCGACACGCTCGGGGTCTTCCAGCTCGATGGTGGTGGAATGCGGACGCTGTTGAAATTGATGCAGCCGGACAACTTCGAGGACATCTCGGCGGCGCTCGCGCTCTATCGGCCCGGTCCGATGGGAGTGGACGCGCACACGAACTTCGCGTTGCGCAAGAACGGCCGACAGCCCGAGACGCCGCTCGACCCGAAGCTGGAGGGCAAGCTCGAGCCGGCGATGATCGAGGCGCTCCAGCCGATCCTCGGCAACACCTACATGTTGTGCGTGTACCAGGAACAGGTGATGGAGCTGGCGCAGAAATTGGCCGGCTACACCCTCGGCACCGCCGACCTGTTGCGGCGAGCCATGGGCAAGAAGAAGAAGGAGGTCATCGACGCCGAGTTCGAGAATTTCTCCGGGGGCATGCAGGCCAACGGCTTCTCACTCGCTTCCGTCTCGGCGCTGTGGGATGTCCTCGTCCCCTTCTCGGACTATGCCTTCAACAAGGCGCACACCGCGGCATACGGCCTGGTGTCGTACTGGACGGGATATCTCAAGGCGAACTATCCGGCCGAATACATGGCGGCCCTGCTGACGAGTGTCCGGGACGACAAGGACAAGTCCGCGCTCTATCTCAACGAATCGCGACGGATGGGGATCACGGTGCTGCCGCCGTCGGTGAACGAGTCGCGGGCGAGTTTCGCCGCGGTCGGTACCGACATCCGGTTCGGGCTCGAGGCGATCCGCAATGTGGGGCGCAATGTCGTCGACGCGATCGTCGCCGCGCGCGAGGAGAAGGGCAAGTTCACCTCCTTCGCCGATTTCCTCGACAAGGTGCCCGCGTCGGCCTGCAACAAGCGGACGATCGAGTCGCTCATCAAGGCCGGTGCCTTCGACGACCTCGGCCAACCGCGCGGCGGGTTGCTGCGGGTGCATGAGGACTACGTCGAGGCGTATGTCGAGTCGAAGCGGGCGGCGGCCATGGGGCAGGACTCGTTGTTCGGGGGGTTCGAGGACGAGATCACCATGGATATGTCCGGGCTTCCTTCGGTGCCCGCCGTGCACTGGGACAAGCGCACGCAACTCGCCCACGAGCGCGACATGCTCGGGCTCTATGTCTCCGACCACCCGCTCTTCGGAATCGAGCACGTCCTGCACCGCAACAGCGACACGGGGATCGCGGCGCTGCTCGAGGAGGATTCGGCATACGACGACGGCGCACAGGTCACCGTCGCGGGCTTGATCACCGGCCTGGCCGTCAAACGCAACAAGCGCGGCGACCCCTATGCGACGGTGACGATCGAGGACCTCGGCGGTGCGGTCGAAGTGATGTTCTTCACCAAGACCTATCTGGCGTCGGCGCACCTGCTGGCGATGGATGCCGTCTGTTCGATCAAGGCGCGCGTCCGGCGCCGGGAGGACGGGGTCCAACTCTCCGCCGTGGACTTCTTCCTTCCCGAGATCACCGAGGGCCCTCGTGGACCGGTGGTTCTGTCGATGGACCTGACACGGGCCACACCTCCACGAATCGAGCAACTCAAGACGGTGCTCGCGTCCTATCCCGGGGCCACCGAGGTGCATCTCAAGCTCGTGCAGCCCGGACGCTCGGTCCTTCTGCGTCTCGACGACCAGTTCCGGGTCGACGCCAACGAGTCGCTCATCGGTGACCTCAAGGTGCTTCTCGGCGCTCGCGCCGTCAGCTGACCGGACGCGTAGGGTGCGCGGGTGACCAATCGGCTGACCGGCCTCGCGGACGACCCGCGACCGAGCACTCCTTCGCAGATCCCCGTCGCGCCGCGGCGACCGAGCGCGCGGGAGGTGCACGGCATACGAACTGAGGATCCGTATGCGTGGATGAAGGATCGGGAGGACCCGGATCTCCTCGCCTATCTCGGGGCCGAGAACGCCTATGCCGAGGCGCGCACGGCCGTGCTCGCGCCGCTGCGGACGGTGCTGTTCGAGGAGATCAGATCGCGTGTGCAGGAAAGCGACCTCTCCGTGCCGATCGGGGACGGGCCGTGGTGGTATTACTCCCGGACCATCGAGGGGGCACAGTATCCGGTTCACGCACGCCGGCCGCGCCAGAAGGGTGAACGTCGACCGGAGATCGACGGTGAAGCTCGAGTCGAGGGTGAGCAGATCCTTCTCGACGGAAATGCGGCCGCCTCGGACCACGAGTTCTTCTCCGTCGGCGCCCTGACGGTCAGCCCTGACCACCGCCTCCTCGCCGCGGGAACCGACGTCACCGGAGACGAGCGCTTCGATCTCGTCATCACGGACATCGCGACCGGTCGGATCGTCGATGACGCCATCACCGAGGTCGGTTATGGCGCGGAGTTCGACGCCTCCGGACGCCATCTGTTCTATGTCGTGCTCGACGATGCGTGGCGCCCCCATCAGGTGTGGCGGCACGAGGTCGGCAGTGCACGAGCGAGCGATGTCCTCGTCTATCAAGAGGACGACGAGCGCTTCTGGATGGGGCTGGGCGGGTCGCGGGACGAGCGCTTCCTGATGATCGGCGTCGGCTCCAAGACGACCAGCGAGACGTGGCTCCTGCCGGCGGACGACCCGACCGGCACGTGGCGGTGCGTCGCTCCCCGTCGGGAGGGCGTCGAATACGACGTCGAGCCCGACGGGGACCGGTTGCTCGTCCTCCACAATGTCGACAACCCGGAGGCCGACCTCGCCTGGGCTCCGCTCCACTCGACCAGCGCCGACGACTGGCAGCCGGTGCTCCGATCGGCACCGGGCGAACGCTTCCTCGAGATCGACACCTTCGCGTCGTATGCCGTGCTTTCGCTCCGCGCCGACGGTCTCCCGACGCTGCGGGTCCTGCCTCGCGATCCCCAGTCGCCGACCGGGTTCGGGTCGCCTCTGCCCTGGCCGTCGGCCGGCGAACTCACGACGATCGGTCTCGCCGAGAACCCCGAACCGGACACCACCACGCTGCTCGTCGTGGAGGAGAGTTTCGTCACGCCGCGGGCGTTCTTCGATGTCGATCCGATCACCGGTGCGCGGCGCCTCGTCAAGCGGCAGCCGGTCCTCGGCGACTTCGATCCCGCGGCATACGCCGAGAGCCGGGAGTGGGTCACCGCTGCGGATGGTGTCGCGATCCCGGTGTCTGTCGTGCGGCGTTCCGATGTCGTTCCGGACGGCACCTCCCCGGGGCTGCTCACCGGCTATGGGGCCTACGAGATCGCGAACGACCCCTACTTCTCCGTCGCCCGGCTCAGCCTGCTCGATCGCGGTGTCGTGTTCGTCGTCGCGCACGTCCGGGGAGGTGGAGAGATGGGCCGCATGTGGTACGACCAGGGCCGGCTCGGCCGCAAGGCGACGACCTTCACCGACTTCGTCGCCGTCGCCGATGCGATCCGTGGACGATGGGTTCACCCGGTACGGCTCGGATGCGAGGGGGGGTCGGCGGGTGGCCTGCTCATCGGTGCCGTGCTCAACATGGCCCCGGACCGGTTTCGGGTCGCAATCGCCAAGGTGCCGTTCGTCGACGCCCTGACCTCGATGCTCGACCCCGACCTGCCGCTCACGGTGGGGGAGTGGGAGGAGTGGGGTGACCCGCTCGGTGACCCCGCGGCATACGACTGGATGGCGGCGTACGCGCCCTATGACAACGTCCGGGCTCAGGAGTATCCGGCGATTCTCGCGGCGACCTCGCTCAACGACACGCGCGTTCTCGTCACCGAGCCGGCCAAGTGGGTCGCGCGGCTCCGCACGCTCGCCTTGAACGACCCCGCGACCCGGCCGATCCTCCTTCACACGCAGATGTCGGCCGGACACGGCGGACGAAGTGGCCGTTATGACGCCTGGCACGAGATCGCGTGGGATTGGGCCTTCCTCCTCGACCAGCTCGGTCTGTCGTCGCCACCATCCTGACCCCCGGTGCCGTCTCGGCGCCACGAAGTCGTCACGGATCGGCCAGGGCTCTCGACGGGCGTCCGGGGGGTCGAGCCGGTAGCGTCCCTCGCGGTGGCGCCGACCGCGCACCCACCTGCGACATGGGAGGACACTGCACAGTGCGACGGAAGACAACTGGATTCGCGGCGTTCAGCGCCGTGGCGGCCATGGCCTCGGTCCTGGGCTCGGCGCCCGGGGCCAATGCCGAAAGCAATGCGACAGCCGGAAGAACGATCACCGTGCAACTGCTGTCGTTCAACGACTATCACGGGCACCTCGAAGCGACCGACAAGCCGATGGCGCAAGATCCGACGGCTACCCCCGCTGGCGGTGTCGAGTACCTCTCGGCCAAGCTCACGCAATTGCGCGCCAAGATGGGCGGCGCCAAGGGGAACACGATCACCGCGGCCGCCGGTGACCTCATCGGGGGATCGACGTTCCTCTCGGGGATGTTCCACGACGAGCCGTCCATCGAGTCGATGAACACCCTCGGGCTCGGCGTCTCCAGCGTGGGCAACCACGAGTTCGACGAAGGGACCGCCGAGTTGCTCCGCATGCAGAACGGCGGCTGCCACCCGGTCGACGGGTGCTACTTCCCCAGCCAGCCGTATGCCGGGGCCACGTTCCCCTACCTCGCCGCCAATGTCATCAAGAACTCGACCGGCACGCCGCTGCTTCCAGGTGCGGTCGTCAAGACGGTCGGCGGGGAGAAGATCGGCTTCATCGGGATGACTCTGCAGGGGACCCCGAGCCTCGTCGATCCCGCCGGCGTCTCGAGCGTGACCTTCCAGAGCGAGATCACCGCGGCCAACCGAGAGGCCAACAAGCTGACCAAGGCCGGGGTCCGTGCGATCGTCCTGCTCATCCACGAAGGCGGGTATCAGACCGGCGGGCTGAGCGACTGCACGTCGGCTTCGGGTCCGATCCTCGACATCGCCACCAAGGTCAACCCGGCGATCGACGTCGTCGTGTCCGGGCACACTCACCAGCCGTATGTGTGCAAGGTGACCGACCCGCTGGGGCGGCCCCGACTGCTGACGTCGGCCGCGTCATACGGCCAACTCGTCACGGAGAGCTACTTCACCATCAACAAGACGACCCACGACATCGTCCGGGCGAGCCTGCGCGCCCAGAACGTCATCGTCGATCGCACCTCCACCCCGGATCCGGCGGAGACCGCGGTTCTCGACAAGTGGCGCACGCTCGCCGGGCCGATCGCCGGGAAGGTCGTGGGGACCGTGGCCGCGGATGTCACGGGTGACTCCAACGGGAACCGCGGCATCGAGACACCGATGGCCGACCTCGTCGCCGATGCCATCAAGTGGGGCACGCAGTCCGGCGGCAGCCAGCTGGCCTTCATGAATGTCGGTGGCGTGCGCGCGAGCTTCCTCGTCGACCAGATCAGCAATGGTGAGGCGTCTGGCGAGATCACCTACACCGAGGCCTACAACGTCTCCCCATTCGGCAACCTCCTGGTCACCCTCGACATGACCGGACAGCAGATCAAGGACATGCTCGAGCAGCAATACGTCGCGGGCCGGCCCGGTGGTCGCGACAACCTCGGTCTCGGTGTGTCCGACGGGTTCGGCTACACCTGGGACGCGACCCAGCCCCAGGGCAGCCGGGTCGTCGCCGGATCGATGACCCTCAACGGGGTGGCGATGGACATGGCCGCGACATACCGCGTCGGGACGATCAACTTCCTCGCCAACGGAGGCGACTCGTTCACCGGATTCCTGGCCGGGACCAACCTGCTCGGCGGCAAGGAGGATCTCGCCAACCTGGTCGACTACCTCGGCGCCCACCCGGGTGTCACGCCGCCGGCAGACCGGGTCACCGGGCTCTGACGGCCTGAGCCACGCATCCAGTGGTGGCAACCCCCTGAGGATCCGGGGAATCCTCAGCGGGTTGCCACCACTCATGCGCTCACCGGCCTTCTCGCGCAGGGCGCAGGACCCACTGGGTGGAACCGGGCTTTCGGCGGTCAGGGGGTGATGACGACCTTGTGGGCGCTCTCGTCGTGGCGGACGGCGTCGAGGGCGTCGGCATACTGCTCGAGCCCGAAGCGGTGGGTGATGAGGCCGTCGGTGCGGATGCGACCGGAGCGCAGCGCGGCGAGGGCGGCGGGCACCGTGTCGATCTCGGAGAACGACCCCCTGATCGTCAACTCCCGGCGGAAGACGTCGTAGGGCGCGATGCTCACCCGGTCGCTCTCCCGGGCCACGCCATACCAGAGCACCGTCGCCCCCGAGCGCGTGAGGGCGATCGTCGCCTCCTGGACGTCGGCCACGCCGGTCGCGTCGACAACGTAGTCGTAGCCGCCGTCGGAGGCGCGAGTCAGCGCGGCGACGTCGTCGCCGAGGTGGCCGCGGGTCATCAGATGGGTCGCGTCGAGGCCGAGGGCCTCGGCGCGGGCGAGCTGTGCGGGCACGATACCGGCGACGGTGACATGCGCCGCGCCGGAACTCGCGAGGAGCTGGGCGAGCAGGAGCCCGGTGGGACCGGTGCCGATGACCAGGGCAGATGTCCCGGGCCGGGGCTGGAGGATCTCGATCCCGTGGACCGCGCAGGCGGCCGGCTCGGCGAACACGGCGGTGTCGGGGTCGAGACCGGCGGCGGCGAAGACCTGCGCCTGCGGGGACAGGAGATACTCGGCGAAACCGCCCGGCAGGAGCGTGCCGAGCCCGCCGAACTGCGGACAATAGAGGGGGCGGCCCGACCGGCAGTCGTCGCAGTGGCCGCACGTGCGATTGGGGTTGACGACGACCTGGTCACCGACGCCGTGACCGGCGACGCCGTCCCCGACCGCGTCGACGATCCCGACCGTCTCGTGACCGGGCGTCAGGGGATAGGTCGTGATGAACCCGCCGGTGTGGAGGTGGAGGTCGGTCCCGCAGACCCCACTCTGGATGACCTTGATCCGGATCTCACCCGGACCCGGGTCGCGGAGCGGGACCTCTCGCACGGTGATCTCCCCGGGCCGGTCATAGACCACGGCACGCATCGTCATCGCCACCTCCGTCGGCAGGGTCGGGTCCCCTCAGCATGCCGTATGCCGATCCTGCCCCTTCCCGCTGGGCCTAGCCTTGGTCTCGGCTCGAGCGAGAGGGGTGACCTGCGTGGACGGTCCCGGATTGCGGTGGCTCGCCTGCGGCGAGAATGTGGTGCCATCAGGGGAGTCGTGGCTGGTTCCGCGCGAGCGGGAGCGCCTCGCGCGGATGCGATTCACCAAGCGCCGCTCCGAATACCTCCTGCGTCGGTGCGCGGGGAAGCGGGCCGTGGCCGCGGCATACGGGCTGGAGGTCACCGAGGCGCGCCTCGCGGACATCGCCATGCTCAACGCGCCGGGGGGCGCGCCCTACGTCGAGATCGGCGGGGTGCGCGCGGACTTCGACATCTCATTGACCGACCGGGCGGGGCAGGCGGTCGCGCTCGTCGGGCCGTCGGGGTCCATGGCGGCGGGGACCCTCGGGATCGACCTCGAGATCGTCGAACCGCGCTCGGAGGGGTTCGTCGCCGACTTCCTGACCCCGCCGGAGCAGGCCTGGGTGCGTGCCCAGCGGGCGGCGTCGGGCGCGGACGGCTGGGACGCCGCCGCCAACCTCGTGTGGTCGGCCAAGGAAGCGGCGCTCAAGGTGCTCCGGGTGGGGTTGCGGGCGGACACCCGCAGCGTCGTCGTCACCATCCTCCCGGCCGCGCGCGCCGACGGGTGGGGCGAACTCGTCGTCGATGGCGGTGCGGGTGTGCGCTTTCCGGGGTGGTGGCGGCGCGACGGTGCCTACCTGCTCACGCTCGCGACCCGGGTGCCCACCGAGCCCCCGGCGATACTGCCGGGGAGTGCGAACCTGGGGAGCGCGATACCGACGCATTCATGGATGGCCCAACCCATCCATCACTGACCGATACGCCCACCACTGACCCGCCGACGGGGATGCGAGAGGTCGGTGGGCGCCCTGCACGGGGCGTCCCACCGACCCTCTCGCATCCTCCTGCGGCCAGGCGTCAGCGGGCCAGGTAGGCCGCCATCCCGCGTTCGAGGGCATCGATGATGTAGGGCCGGATGTCGGCGGCCTTGATGATCGTGTCGACCGACCCGACCCGCTGGGCCCGCTCGATCGTGTGGATCCCGTCGAACTCGTCCGCCACCTCGCGCAGCTTCTCGGAGCGCACCTCGGCGCTGGTCCGCGCGAGGGTCGCGCGGGCCGACGCGGCTTCGGTGCCGGTCGCGCTGGCCGCCGCGGCGCGGGCGGTCTTGACCCGCTCGTCACCCTCGGTGCGGACCTTGACCTCGCGGGCGAAGACCGTCGCCGCCGCCGGAGCGCCACCGATGACGGAGGCGAACGAGCCCTCCACCGCGGCGATCTCCATCGTCTCGGTCAGCGCCTTGGAGAAGACGACGAATGCGCCACCGTGATAGCGGGAGACGACGACGAAGACGATCGGGCCCTTGAAGTTCGTGACCGCGCGACCGATCTCCGCGCCATACTCCAACTGCCAGTTGCGCATCGACTCGGGCGAGCCGTCGAAGCCGGAGAGATTGGCGAGCACCACGAGCGGACGGTTGCCGCTGGCTGCGTTGACCGCACGCGCCGTCTTGCGTGAACTCTGGGGAAACAGCGTCCCCGACGTCCACGCCGGCGGGCCATAGGACGGGACGAACCCGCGCCGAGGCACCGTGTGCGACTCGAGGCCGAGCAGGCACACCGGTATGCCGCCGATCGTCGCGTCCCAGACGATCGAGGTGTCGGCGTCCTGCCAGGCGCGCCAGCGCTCCAGCGGGTTGGAATCGACGTCGGCGACCGCCCGCATGACCGAACGCATGTCGAACGGCTGCTTGCGCTCGGGGTTGGTCGCGGCGTCGAAGACGTCGCCGACCCGCGTGAACGCCGACCCGGGGATGCTCGCGTGCGGCGACGGTCGCACGTCCCGGTCCACTGGGTCCGTCGTCGGCCGGCGACGCGGGAAGCGTTCGCCCGGAACGACATAGGTGTAGTCGTAGTGCTGGAGGAGGAGCGCGCATGCCTCGGGGAAACTCGGCGCCCAGTACTGCGCCTGGCCGTTGGGTCCCATGACGCGGTCGAAACCGCCGATGCCTGAGTTGTCGTCCGCCGACACGGCACCGGAGAAGTCGAGTGCCTGCTTGCCGGTCAGCACCATCGCCGATGCCGGGGTCATCACCAGGATGCCCTTGGTATGCATGAGCATCGTCGCCTCGGCGTTCCAGTAGGGCTGGCCGCCGACATTGATGCCCGTGACGATGATGTTGACCTCGCCACCGGCCTGGGTGTACTCGATCAGCCGGCGCAGCGTCAGCGCGATCCAGTCCATGTTCTCGGTGCCCGAGTCCATCGCGATGAGGGCGCCGGAGGACACGGCATACCACTCGACGGGGATCGAGTGTTCGAGCGCATAGGCGAGGACGGCGTTGATCCGCCGGCACTCCGGCTCGGCGAGGTTGCCCAGCCCCTGGGTCGGGTCGGACAGCAGGGCGATCCGGGTCAGGCCCTCGGGGTGGACATGCGTGTAGCTCGTCATCAGCCCGACGACGAGGTGCGCGGTGTTGTTGCCGGGCGCCCGGTCGACAGGGACCAGCTCGTCGTCATCGCCGAGGTCGAGCTCGACGAACGACCCGGGCGGGAACGGCGAGGCGTCGCCCGGGTTGGGCGTGAGCATCCGGACGATCTCGTAGGGATAGGGCGACTTGAACCGTGCCGCAGTCAGGACCTTCTGGGCGTACTTCGTCAGCGGCCGGACCGGGTTGGGCCCGGGCTCGTCCATCCGGATCGTCAGCCCACCGGCCCCGAGGCCGTCGAGGACGAGGATCCGGTCGCGCAGCATCCGCTTGCCCACCGGATCGGTTTCGGGGACGGAGACGTGGAGAACGATCTTCTCCAGGCCCGCGCCGCGGGCGAGGTCTTCATAGGTACGCGCCAGCGGATACCAGTCGGTGGCCGGAATGGTCCACGTCGGCCGGATCGACATGACGAGCCGGTTGGCGACCGGCCGCTCGCGAGCCGGATAGGCCGCGAGCGCCGACCGCATGGCCGCGAGTGCCGCGAGGCCCATCCGCCCGAGGAGGGGGTATGCCGTGGTGCCGGTCTCGTCGTCGTGCACCGGCGTGAGGTCGCGCACCTCCGCGAGGGCGAAGAGCCGGTGGTCCTTCGGGTTGTCCTTGGCCACGCCATCGAAGAGATAGACGTCCTCGGGTGAGGGAAGGCGGGACAGCGTGAAGTTCGACAGGCGCCACAGGTCGAGCCGCTTGCCGAGCATCGGGTGGAGGTTGCGATAGATCGTCTCCTCGACGAAGCCTCCGGCATCGTCCTGACGGAACGTCAGGTGCTGCGTCCGCAGCCGGCTCGCGCCGTGCCCGCCGAGGGTCGTGACGGTGAGGTCGAGGCGATGCAGCGGCCGGCCGAAGTCGCACTCCGCGAGGATGTCGCCGAGACCGCCGGCGAGCTGATCGATGTCCTGCCATCCGCCGTCGCGCCAGGTGACGAGGTCGATGACCGCCTCGCGCTGGAAGGCGTGCGTGCCCAGATGCCGCGCGATGGCCCGGGATGCCCGGGGCAGGTCCGTCAGGGGCAGATACCCGGTGACGACGTGGATGTCGCGGTTCTCAAAGGAGTAGTGGGCGAAGGCGAGTTCGACCCCGTCGACGACGTCGACGTCGAGCCCGCGAAGGTCTCGGATCCGATAGAACCGGCGCAGATAGGTTTCGAGGATCGCCGCCCGATAATCCCGCCCGAGGCTGGGCTCGACGTCCTCGCCGGCCAGGCTGCCGCGCCAGGCGTCCAGGAGGAGGGAACGCATCGGCTGGGGAGACCAGACGAGTCGGTTGATCCAATCCGAGCGCTCGGGGGCGCGGGGGGTCGCGGCCAGCGCGCCCATGAGCGCCGTCATCTCGCGGGTGTTCTCATCGACGACCCGCTCGATCGCCGGCTGCTCGAAGGTCTGGAAGTGGACATCCCGCGCGAGGTCGGTGACGGCGTCGTGCCGGCCTTCTGTCGCCGAGACGAGGCGGTCGAGCCGCGCGCGCCAGGCGGGAGTGGGCCCCTCGACGGACGTATGCCGCAGCCGCCGGTCGAGGATCGCCACGACGACGGGGACGAGCTCGGGCACCCGGCTGAACGAGCGGAACATCCACAGGGTCGCGCTCTGGAGAGCGTCGCGATCGCTCAGGGAGGTCACGCCATACCGCGCGAGGGCGGTCTGCAGCCGGGCCCGGTAGCCCGCGGGCAGACCGGCCCGGTCGGGGTCGAGCCACTGGAGGAAGGCGAGGAAGAACTCCTGGGTGTTGTCGGTGTTCTCCATGTCGGGGTCGGCACCGGAGTCGGCCTCGACGCGCGGCCGATAGAGCGAGCCGATCTCGGCGAACAGATCGAGGAAGGCGTCCTCCTGGTCGCGCAGGATGACATCGCCCGGGTCGCTCGCCGCCGCGAGCTTCGGGTAGGTCCCGACGAGCCCCTTGACGGCGCCTGGGTCGAGGTCATATCCGAGGAGGTAGTCGGACAAGGCCCCGAACGTCCGGATGGCTGTGTGCGAATGCCGCGCCGCCTGCTCCGCCGCGGCGCTCGCGAGGGGTTCGAGGACGACCGACTCAGGGTCGGGTGTCTCGTCCACCTCGCCCGACTCGCCCGCCCGGATCCGCAGCAGGGGCATGCCCTTCTCGACCTGCGCATTGGGCAGGACGGCCACGGAGGTGACCTCGCCGGCGAACGGCGCGGTCACGGTCGTCACCATCTTCATCGACTCGAGGACGGCGATCGGCTGGCCCTGCTCGACCTTGTCGCCGCGCGCGACGAGGATCGACCCGATGAGGGCCGGCCACCCGGTCCGAACGACGACGCCGTCCTCGCGGCGTACCTCGTGAGCGACGCTGTCGATCTCGAGGTCGACGGACTCCTCGTTGGCGAGGACGACGACGGTGGCCTTGCGGGCGCCCGCGACGAGCCGCAGTTCCTGCGGACTGCGCCGGTCGACGGTCACTTCGACCGGCGCGTCGGCATGGACGCGGTAGCGGTCGGCGGCGATCCGGTCGACACGCAGGCGATAGGTCCGGCCACGATAGGACAGCTGCAGGTTGGTGCCGACCTGCTCGGGGTGCTCCGGCCGGCCACGGGCGGCGCTCGCGCGGAAGCTCGCCTCCACCAGCGCCTGGTCCGCCTCATAGAACTCGACCGCACCGGCGATCAGGGCCATCGGGTCGGTGGGCGCATCGAAGCCACCCTCGCCGCGGCGCCGCTCCATCCAACCCGACGCGACCCGCCCCGCCTGGAACTCCGCGTCGCTGAGAGCCGTGAGCAGTTCGGTCCGGTTGGTCAGGCCGTCGGCGAGAACGACGGCGGTCCGGTCGAGGGCGCGGCGCAGGCGGGCGATCGCCTCGGCCCGGTCGCGACCCCAGGCCGTGACGGTCGCGACGAGCGGGTCGCTCTGCGCGTCGACGACGTCGTCCTCCCGCAGGCTCGCGTCCACCCGCACGCCGGTGCCGACGGGCAGCGACAGCAGCCGAACGGCCCCGCCGGTGGGGGCATCGTCGCGAAGCGGATCGAGCGCGAGCAGGCGAGCCTCGACGGTGACACCGGAGCCTTCCGGACGCTCCTCGCCGAGGGTCTCGCCGTCGTCCACCCGCAGCTGGAGTTCGACGAAGCTCGCGCCAGTCGTCTCCTCGACTCCGGCGTGACCGGGGCGGCCCGCGCGGGCGCAGCAAACGGCATACGTCATCTCGTCGTCGGCGAGGGTGAAGGAGACGGTGACGGCGCCACACGCTCCCGCCGCACCGACGAGGCGCCGGGCGGCCTCTTCCATGCCCTCCGCGACCTCGGGAGCGAGCGCCGCGGGGTATTCGGCGAGCACGAGGTGATCCCCGGACCGCACGGTGACCTCGCGCACCCCGAGCGACCAGGTGGTCCCGTGGACGTCGGTCAGGGTGTCGACCTCGAAGTCACGATAGTTCGACGCACCCGGGTCCACCGTGACCCCGGCCTCCGATCCGACCGCCGCGAGGGCGGCCGGATCGGTGAGACGGGCGAGCGCGGCGGACCCGGCGCCCACGACGTGGAGCCCGCCCTGCTCCGCCGCCGCCACCAGGTCGACCACCGGTCCGTATGCCGTGGAGTCGCCGCACACGAGGGCCGTTGCCCCGGCGTCGCGCAGGGCGGCGACGACACCCTCCGCGTCGGTGCCCGCCGGTACGAAGAGTGCCTCGTCGGCCTCCCGGGCATACCAGGGTGTGGCGGCCAACGGGTGGACGACGATCGTCGTGTAGGCGAACCGCGGGTCGCGGCCGAGAGTGCCGATCGCGGCGAGGTACCGGACCACGGGCTCGCCATGGTCGATGATCGCCAGCCGGGTTGTCGATCCCACGGTGGTAGTGCCCCTTCGTTCGGTGTGCGTCGGTCGGTGTGCGGTGGTGTGCAGGGTGGCGGACGGGAGGGTCAGCCGAAGGTCCTGCCGAGGGCCGCGGCGACGTCGTCGCTCAGGTCCCCGGGCAGTTGGACGGTCTGGTAGCCGTCGAGGACGACGATGACCGAGCCGGAGCCGTCGGTGACGACGACGTCGAAGCCGCCGTCGCGCGGAGTCGCCTTGGCGAACAACGGGCCCTCGACACTCGCCGGGTCGCGCAGGACGCTGGTGCGTCCCACGCGCATCGGCAGAGCGAGGCGGCCGGCGGTCCCGGCCTCCCACAACCCGGCGGTCTGGAAGGACAGCTCGACCAGCCGCGGTGCGGTGAGGAGCGGGGCGTCCGCCGGGACGTGGTTATCGGGCAGGTCGCTGCTCATCCGGGCGGTCGCGCCGTCGCCGTCGCGCCACGCCTGCTCCACGACCTGATAGGCCGGGCCGTGGAAGTAGAACGTGTAGACGAGGCCCTGGTCGACGGCACCCTCGGGCGCATCCGCGGTGACGTCGGCCTGCGCGGCCTCCGGCTCGGCATCGGTGAGCCGGACCGTCCCGGTGAAGTGGGTCGTCGTGGTCGGCGTGGCCTGGCCGGGCAGCTGGCGGCTGGCGGTCAGGGTGCATCGGGCGAGCAGGTCAGCTCCCTCCGGAGCCGGCGAGACGACGGCGCTGATGGTCAGCGTCCGCGGCTCGTCGCGGAAGAACTTGACCGGCGCGGCGAAGGCGACATCCTCGACGGCAGCCACGCGATATCCGGGCGGCGCGATGAGGGAGGCGACCTCGGCGAAGGACTCCATCCCCATGACGCCCGGGAGGACGGGGGTGCCGTCGATCCGGTGGTCATGGAGGAAGGCCTGCTGGGCAGGGTCGAGGGTCGTCGTCGACGTGATGCCGGTGTGGACGCTCGCGTTGACGTCGCCGATCATCGGCCCGTGGGCGCCGAGCGGGTCGGCCGCGAGGCCGCCGGTCTCGTGGTATTCCGCGGCCATGGCCCCGAGGACGCCGGCGACGATGACCTCGCCGGAGTATGCCGAGGACTCCAGCTCACGACGAACCCAGGCCACGCCCGCGTCCGGCGGGAGCATCTGGACCCCGGCCATCTCCATGATCTTGGGGATGGACCCGCGGGTCGCCATGCCGATGCCGCCCCAGGCCGTCCAGTCCGTCGCGATGCCACGGGTCTGCGGACGGGTCCGGCGCAGGTTGGAGACGACCTTGCAGAGCAGATCGTTCGCCGCCGAGTAGTCGGTCTGGCCCTGGTTGCCGAAACGTCCGGCGACCGAGGAGAAGACGACGACCGCGCCGACCTCGAGATCCTTGGCGTTGTGCCAGACGTTGAACCAGCCCGAGGTCTTGACGTCGAACACGAGGTTGTATTCGCGCGGCTCCTTCTCCGGGAGGTTGCGGCTGATCTCGAGGCCCGCCGCGTGCAGGAGGACATCGATCCGGCCGGACCGCTCGCGCACCTGGTCGAGAACCGCGGCGACCGCGGCCGGATCGGTGAGGTCGACGCTGTAGTAGTAGGCCGTGCCGCCGGCGTCGGTGACCGCCTCGATGGCCGTGAGGGCGGCCTCGAGGCGTTCGAGGCGCGCGATCTCCCGGTCGATGGCGACCGGGGTCGCCTTCTGCCCGGACTCCTTCAGCCGGGTAGCGATGGTCGCCTTGAGCGCGTTCTTGTCGGCGCGGAAGGTGGCCAGGTCGGCGTCGTCGGGGTCGGGCGTCGGGGTGAGGTCGAGCAGGTGGAAAGTGCCGCCGCTCGCCTTGGCCAGGTCGGCCGTGATCGCCGAGACGATGCTGCCCGCGGCACCGGTGACGAGGAAGACCGAGTCGGAGGTCAGCGGCATACCGCCCTCATGCCAGGGGGAGCCGTCGTCACCGAGGGGGGCGAAGGGCACCTCGACGAAGGCGACGCCGTAGCGCTGCCCGCCGACCCGCCCGATCTCGACGCAACCGGGGTCACGCAGGGTCTCCTCGATGAGGAGGTCGGCGATCGCCGCGGTCTTGCGGCTCGGGGGCATGTCGACGGCCTTGACAAGGGCGTCGGGGCGCTCCTTCTTGTAGGACTTGGTGAACCCGGTCACCGAGCCGCCGAGAACGCTGGCGGCGCCCGCGGCGTCGTAGCCGTGATAGCCACCGAGCCGCGTCGCCGACACGAGGAACGGGCTGCCGTCCCACAGGGCGCGCATCGTCGCATAGAGCCCCTTGACCCGGCGCTGGAGGGCGCCCTGCCACTCGTGGAGTTCGTATGCCGTGACGTCGCCTTCGTCGTCGAGCGCCGGCAGCCAGTAGACCCCGGCGATCGGGCCCTCCTGTTGCCACTCGGCGAGCCGTGCGGCGAAGTCGTCGTCGCTGGTCTCGGCCGGGCCGAAGAGGACGGTCGCGCCGGCCTTCTCCAGGCGCTTGACGAGCGCGTCGGCGACGCCGCCGCCGTCACCGCGGACGACGATGCGGGCGCCGTCGAGGACCACGCCGGTCTCGACGCACCGGTCGATCGCGGGGCGCAGGGACGGGACCGGAATGCGGCGCGGGAGGGCGTCGATGGCGCGGAGGTCGCCGACGATGGTCACCCCGTGCGGGTGGGCCGAGCCGGCGGCCTGGGCCGCTGCCGGGGCGGCGTCGGAGCCGGCCGCGGGCGCGGCGTCGCCGAGGCGGCCGTGGACCCAGCCGGCGACATGCCGCAGGGTGGGAAAGTCGCGCAGCTTGAGGTTCTCGTCGCGTTCGAGGCTCCACGCGGAGCGGACGGCGGCGAAGACCTCGGCCTGCTTGACGGTGTCGACGCCGAGGTCGGCCTCGAGGTCGAGGTCGGGGTCGAGGAGGTCGGCCGGATAGCCGGTCATGTCGGCGACGATCTGGGTGACCTTGGCGAGGACCGGGTCACCGGCGGCGTCGGCCGGTGCCTCGGCAGCGGGCGCCTCCGCGGGGGCGGCCGGGGGTTCGGCCGCGGACGGCGCGGCGAGGCCGAGCTTGCCGCGGACCCAGCCGGCGACATGGTTCATCGTCGGGAAGTCGCGCAGTTTGAGGTTCTCGTCGCGTTCGAGGTCCCAGGCGCCACGGACGGCGGCGAAGACCTCGGCCTGCTTGACGGTGTCGACGCCGAGGTCGGCCTCGAGGTCGAGGTCGGGGTCGAGGAGGTCGGCCGGATAGCCGGTCATGTCGGCGACGATCTCGGTGACTTTGGCGAGGATCTCGTCCTGGCCGGCCGCGGGGGTGCCGACGACACCGCCGGTCGAGACCGCGGGCGCCGCGCCGGCCGCCGCGACGGCGCCACCGGTCGATAGCGCGCTCGGGCTGGATGCGGTGCCGGGCTCGGGGAGCCCGAGCTTCCCGCGAACCCAGCCGGCGACATGCCGGAGGGTGGGGAAGTCGCGCAGTTTGAGGTTCTCGTCGCGCTCCAGATCCCAGGAGGTGCGGACGGCGGCGAAGACCTCGGCCTGCTTGACGGTGTCGACGCCGAGGTCGGCCTCGAGGTCGAGGTCGGGGTCGAGCAGGTCGGCCGGATAGCCGGTCATCTCCGAGACGATCCCGGTGACCCGGTCGAGGATCTCGTCATGGGCCGGCGCAGCCGGCTCGGGCGCCGGTGCCGGCACGGGCGTGGCGACCGGCGCCGCCGGGGCGGCAGCCACGGGCGCCACCGGCGCGGCAGCGACCGGAGCGGGTGCGGCCGGTGCGACGACTGATGGCGAAGCGACCGGGGCCGAGGCGACCACCGCGGGAGCCGGGGTGGCGGACGGGGCGAGCTGCCCGGCATACGGCACCGGGACGTGGGTCTCGGGCGCGACCGGGGTCTTGGGCGCCCCGACGTCGACCAGGCGCAGCCGTCGGTGATCGACCTCCAGTCGGCTGTCGGGGTGGCCGGAAAGCGAGTCGAGCCAGCGCTGCCAGGCGCCCGCATCGGCGACGCGGTAGGCGTAGCCGAGTTCCTGCGGGCCGCGGCGCAAGCCATCGGGCGCCGGCACGCGACGCATCAGCGACATGGCGATCTGGGAGCCGAAACCGGCGGCGAGACGGAGGGCGAACTCCACCGGGTAGGACCCGCCGCGCGAGAGGTTCAGTGCGCCGAGGTCGGGGTCGGGCTCCTTGTAGTTGGGCACCGGCGGGACGATGCCCGTCTCCAGGCCCTTGACGGCGACGACGTCCTCGATGCCGGCACCCATCGCGTGGCCGGTGAAGCCCTTGGTGTTGGTGATGACGATCTTGTCGGCGTCGGCGCCGAACACCCGCCGCAGGGCGTTGATCTCCGCCGCGGCGCTGCCGCCTCGCGCCGGGGTGTAGGTCTCGTGCGAGACGAACATCGTCTGCGAGGCGATCGCGTGCCGGTCGATGCCGCGCTGCTCGGCCTCGCGGACCAGGGACTCCATGACGCCGCCGATGTGCTCGACGTCGAGCCGGGTGCCGTGGAAGGCGCTGTTGGCGGTGATCGTCGCCAGCACCTCCGCGATCGGGGTGATGCCCCGCTCGCGGGCGGAGTCGGCGGATTCGACGATGACCGCGGCGGCGCCACCACCGACGATCATCCCGTGCCGGCGCCGGTCGAACGGCGTCGCGGCGTCCTCGACCCGCTCGTCGGTCGCGGCGGCCCCGGTGGCGAGGAAGCCGGAGAGAACCCACGGGAGAAGGGCATCGCCAGCGGTGTCGTCGGCGCCGACGACGATGACCCGGCGGCACCGGCCGGCGCGGATCCAGTCCTCGGCGAGCGAGACGGCCTGGGTCGTGCTCGCGCAGGCGGCGTTGACGTGCGTATTGGGCCCGCGGGCGCCGATGAGCTCGGCGAACTGCGAGTGGCCCATCGCCAGGACGCGGAAGAGGAAGCGCCGGTCGAAGGAGTAGTTCGCGTGATCGATCGACTCGCGGAGCGCGCCGATCTGGCGCTCGACCTCGGCGCGGGCCGGGTCGTCGCCGGACATGAGGGCGCGCACACCCTCGAGGCCGAGAAGGGCCTCACGGCGACCGCGGTCGACCATATAGGCCTCGAGTTCCTCGACGAAGCGGGCATAGCCCGGGAACGCCGCGGCGAAGATGATGCCGGTGTCGTCGCGCAGCGACTCCGGGAGGGCCCACCGGTCGGGCAGTTGGGTGCCGAGCGTGGTCGTCTTGTAGCGCATGACCAGCGGGATGCCGGCGTCACGGAGGGCGTCGAGCCCGGCGGAGATCGCCATCCGGGTCGTCATGTCGAGGGCCTCGTCGCGGGCCTTGTCGACCCCGAACTCGGCGACGACATCGAGCGGCGCGTGGGTGCCGGCGAGCTTGATGACATCGGCGAGGTCGTCGATGGTCTGGAAGCTGCCGCCACCGGAGGCGTCCTTGACGATCCGGGTGATCCGGTGGTCGACCATGAGCTGGCGGACCTCGGCCGGGACCGAACTGATGAAGTTCTCGCCGGCGAGGATGCGCGCGACATTGGCGTCGTCGAACATCTTCTGCTTGCCGGGCAGCCCGAGTGCGGCACCGGTGACGACGACGGGTTCGAGGGTGCGGGCGGGCTGGGCCGCGACACCGGGCGCGGGGAGGCCGACGACGGCCGCGGCGCCGGCGCTGTAGCCGAGGTCCTCGGCATACAGCTTGAGGCCCTGGTCGAGAACCTGGGCGAAGAGTCTGCCGAGCTCGGCGAGCGTGCTCTCGGACACCGTTGTCCCTTCACTGGTGACGTATGCCGCACGCGAACCCGGGGCGGGCAGCGCGGCGGGTGCGCTCGTGGTGGCGAGCGCGATGGGGGAGGTGGTCACCGCGGGTGCCGCGGCGGTCGTGGCGACAGAGGCGGCCGGGTCGGGGGCGACGGGAGCGTCGAAACCCAGACCGGCGGCATACAGACCGCAGAGGGCCTGGTTGATCGCGACGTCGTCGGCGACCTTGGGGTGGTTGCTGTAGAGCGCGACGACGTCGTCGTGCTTCGTGCCGAGGACGTCCTCGACGAACCCGTGGAGAGCCTTCTTGGGGCCGACCTCGACGAAGACGCGGGCGCCCGCGGCATAGAGCGTCTCGAGGCCCTTGACGAACTGGACCGGGGAGGCGACCTGCTGGCCGAGATAGTCCAGCATGACGTCGGTGCTGGCGCCGACCGGATAGAACTCGCCGGTGACATTGGCGACGGTCGGGATCTGGGGACCGACCACGTTGAGCCGGCGCAGAGCGGTCTTGAGGGGCTCGGAGGCCGGCGCGACGATCGCCGTGTGGAAGGCGTGGCTGACCGGGATCCGGGTGGCGGACAGGCCGGCCTGCTGAGCCTTGGCGACGAGCCCCTCGACCGCGGTCGTGGCGCCCCCGACGACGGCCTGGCTGTAGCTGTTGATATTGGCGATGACGGCATAGCCGTCGGCCTGCTTGACGAGATTCTCGATCTGGTCCAGCGGCCCGAAGACCGCGGCCATCGCGCCGTTGTCGGCCATCGAGACCTTCTTCATCTCGTTGCCGCGGGCGCTGACGGCCTCGAGCGCGCTCTCCAGGGTCAGCGCCCCGGAGGCGACGAGCGCGCCGTATTCACCGAGGCTGTGGCCCATGACCATGTCGGGCCGGACGCCGTAGGCCGCGAACAGCCGGGTCAGCGACAGGTCGGTGGCGAGCACGGCCGGCTGGGTGATCTCGGTCTGCATGAGCTGCTTGTTGAGCTGGTCGACGGCGGCCTTGTCGTCGCCATCGATGAAGATGTAGCTCGTCAGCGGGCGGCCGAGGAGGGGGGTCATGACCCGGTCGGCCTCGTCGAAGGTCGCCTTGACGATCGGCTCGTGGGCGGCGAGCCCCTTGAGCATGTTGACGTACTGCGAGCCCTGACCGGTGTAGAGGAAGGCGACCTTGGGAGCCGGGCCGCGGCCGACGAAGACACCCTGCTGGCGCAGCATCCGGAAGGCCGCGGGGTTGGCGGAGTCGAAGGCCTTGACCAGCTTCTCGAGCTTGCCCGCCAGTTCTGCGGCATCGGCGTAGTCGACGGCGACGCGGACGGCGGCGCGGCCGATGGCCGGGTCCGGGGCCGCCGGGGCCGGGGCGTTGCCGGCCTTCGCCGCGGCGAGCGCGGCGCGAACCTGGGCGGCCACGTCGGCGTCGTCACGACCGCCGAGGACGAGCGCACCGCGCAGGGGAGCCTTGCGGGGTGCCGTGGCGACGGGCGCCGCCGGTGCTGCCGCGGCTGCTGCGGCCGGGGCGGCCGGGGCGGAGACACCGGCCTGGGGGACCTCGGCCGAGGCGAAGACCCGCGCTGGCGCCTTGTGCAGACCCGGCACATGCTCCTCGAGGACCACGTGGAAGTTCGTCCCGCCGAAGCCGAAGGCGCTCACGGCGCCGCGGCGTGCGCCATGGGAGCTCTCGGGCCAGGCGCGCAGGCTGGTGTTGACCGCGAACGGGACCGAGCCCCAGTCGACGTTCTCGTTGGGGTTGACGAAGTTGAGGCTCGGCGCGAGGACCTTCTCGTGGAGCGACATCGCCATCTTGAACAGGCCGGCAGTGCCGGCGGCGGCCTTGAGGTGGCCGATATTGGACTTGACCGACCCGAGGGCGATCGAGCCGACAGCCGTGGTCGACTCGCCGAACACCGTGGTCAGCGAGGTGAGTTCGGCGGCGTCGCCGACACGGGTCGAGGTGCCGTGCGCCTCGACCGACGTCGCGGTGCCCGGCTCGAGACCGGCGCGCGTCCAGGCGCGCCGGACTGCGAGTTGCTGGCCGACCGGGTTGGGGGCGGTGATGCCCTTGCCCTTGCCGTCGGAGCTGCCGCCGACGCCGAGGATGACCGAATAGATACGGTCGCCGTCCCGCTCGGCGTCCTCGAGCCGCTTGAGGACGAAGAGTGCGGCGCCCTCGCCCATGACGAAGCCGTCGGCACCGGCGTCGAACGGCCGGGTGCCGGTCGCCGAGAGCGCGCCGATCTTGCAGAACTTGACGAAGGCGTCGATGCCCATGTTGCGATCGACGCCACCGGTGACGACGGCGTCGTACTGATGGTCGACGAGGCCGTCGATCGCGGCATTGAGGGCGGCGAGACCGGAGGCGCACGCGGCATCGGTCGTGAAGTTGGGGCCGCGGAGGTTGAGCAGATTGCAGACGCGGCCCGCGATGACATTGGCCAGCTCACCGGGCATGGTGTCCTCGGTGATCTCGAAGGTGTTGTCGAGATAGGCCGAGCGAGTCTCCTCGACGATCGCCCGCTGGACGTCGGCCGGCAACCCGAGGAGAGTGGGGGAGGCCTCGAGACGCTTGATGACCTCGGGGATCCGGATGCGCATGGAGGAGCTGTAGTGCTTCTCGCCGCCGAGGGCGTTGCCGAGGATGACGGCGACATTGTCGCTGTCGACATTCCAGTTCGGCCAGCCAGCGTCCATCAGGGCCGCGCGGGCAGCGCTGACCGCCCACCGCTGCCCCTCGTCCATCTGCGCCGCCACGGTCGGCGGAACCGGGAGACGCCACTTGATCGGATCCCAGTCGAACTCCCGGACCCAGCCGCCGATCTTGGAATAGGTCTTGTCCCGGGCGGAGTGGTCAGGGTCGTAGTAGAGCGCCGGGTCCCAGCGCTCGGGTGGCACGTCGGTGATGCAGTAGCGGCCCGACTTGATGTTGTCCCAGAAGGCCGTCGCCGACCGGGCCTGCGGCATGATGGCCGCGATCCCGACGATGGCGACCGGCCGGGGTGCGTTGGTGGTCATCCTTGGTCCACTACTCCTTGTGACGTGTCCCGCGTGCTGCTGTCAGTTGCCGACGCGTCCATAGAGGACGTCGGCGATGTAGTCCATGTCGGTGAGCATCCCGGCCTGCGCGGCCCGGATCGCGTCGGCCGGTATGCCGCCGAGCGTCGTCAGGGCGGGCGAGCCGGCATCCGCGGCACCGGCAACCCACCGGGCGCCGTCGAGGGCGACGCGCTGGGCGGCCTCGCGGGCATAGACCCGGGCCATGGCGGACGTGGCGGCACCGTCGAACCGGCCCGGGTTCTTCTCGTGGCGGGTCCCGTCCTGCGCAGCGGCGGCGGCGCGGGCGAACTCGGCCGCGCCCTCGGCATACGCGATGAGCTCGCCGAGACGGAAGAGGATGTGCTGGCTGCGGGTGAGGCGACCGACCTTGCAGGACTCGAGGACGGCGGCCATCGCGCGGGCGCCGAGCGCCGCGATGCCGGCGCCGACGTCGGGCTTGCGGGCATGCAGCGCCTCGAGCTCGGCGGCGATATCGGTGTAGCGGCGCCCGAGTGACTTCAGGTGCAGCTGCCAGCGGTCGCGGGCGATGGTCATCTCCATGATCTCCGAGGTGCCCTCATAGATCGTCGTGATGCGGACATCGCGGCGGACCTTCTCCACGACATACGGCCGGGTGTAGCCATAACCGCCGTGGGCCTGGATCGCCGCGTCGGCGGCGGCATTGCCGGCCTCGGTCGCGAGGTACTTGGCGATCGCCCCCTCGGTGTTCATCGCGCCGTTCTCGCCGAGCCCGCGGTCGATCTTGTCGGCGGTGTCCTCCATGAACGCGCGGGCGGCCTCGAGCCGGACGGCGTGGGGGACGATGAGCTTGTGGGTGAAGCCCTGCTTCTCGGCCAGCGGCCCGCCGCCCTGGATGCGGTCCTTGGAATAGGCGATCGCGCGGTCGAGAGCCTCCCAGCCGCCGCCGAGGCCGAAGGCCGCGACCATGAGCCGGGTGTAGCCGAAGACCTGCTGCGCCTGGACCAGACCCTTGCCCGGAACATTGCCGATGAGGTTGTGGACCGGCACGACGACATCGTCGAGGAAGAGCGGGGCGGTGTTGGACAGCCGCAGACCGTGCTTGTCCTCGGACGGGCCGGCGCTGAAACCGGGTGTGTCGCGCTCGACGACGAACCACGTCGGGCCCTCGGGAGTCGCCGCGAGGATCGTCGAGAAGTCGGCGATCGAGCCGTTGGAGATCCACTGCTTGCGGCCGTTGATGCGGTATGCCGTGATCTCGCCGTCGTCGCCGACGATGGGTTCCGCCGTGGTCGTCATCGCGCCGAGGTCGGAGCCCGCCTCGGGTTCGGTCGCGCCGTAGGCGAAGACGACGCCGCGCTCGGCGATCGCCCCGAGCCACTCCTGCTTCTGCTCCTCGGTGGCGCCGACGACGATCGGGTCGGAGCCGAGGAAAGTCGCGAAGACCGCGGTGGCGAGGCCGATGTCCTTGCGGCCCATGGCCTCGCACACGCGGTAGCTGTCGAACGCGCCGCCGTCCATCCCGCCGTAGGCCTCGGGGATGAAGACGAGCTGAACCCCGAGGGTGTCCGGGTCGGACATCGCCCGGACGATGTCCTCGGGGCACATGTCGTCACGGTCGAGGTCGAGGACCTTCTGCGGGGGGAGGGCCTCGTCGACGAAGTCGTTGAGGGCCTCGATCATCATCTTCAGGGTGGACAGGTCGAGTCCGGCTCCGCCGACGTGTCCTGTGGTCTCGGTCATCTGGGGTTCGTGCTCCTCGTCGGCGCTGGCGCGGCTGGGGTGGTGTGGGAGGGGGTCAGCCGCGGCGGGCCTGGACCAGCTGGACCAGGGCCGGGAGGACCGAGTGGAGGTCGCCGACGACGCCGAAGTCCGCGATCTGGAAGATCGGGGCGTTGGCGTCCTTGTTGACGGCGACGATCGTCTTGGAGGACTGCATGCCGGCGCGGTGCTGGATCGCGCCGCTGACACCGGCCGCGACATAGAGGGCCGGGGCGACCGTCTTGCCGGTCTGGCCGACCTGGATGTCGTGGGCGGCCCAGCCGAGATCGGTGATCGCGCGCGTGGCGCCGACGGCGCCACCGAGCGCGTCGGCGAGCGACTCGACGACCGCGAGACCCTCGGCCGAGCCGATTCCGCGCCCGCCGGCGACGACGACCGCCGCGTCGGTGAGCTCGGGGCGACCTGAGGAGACCTTGGCGTTCCGGGCCGTGATCGCGGCGCCCTTGGCTGCGTCGCTCACCGGGAGGTCCAGATTCTGGACGGTCGGGGTGACGGGCGCGGCGGACGCCGCGGTGGCGTTGGGCCGCATCGTGACGATCGCCGGGCCCGAGATCACCTCGGTCGTGGCGTGGTACGTGCCGGCGACGATCGACTGGGTCGCGACGATCGTCTCGCCCTCGGCGGCGACGGACACGGCATCGGTGACGATGCCGCCGCCGAGCCGGACGGCGAGCCGGGCGGCGACGTCCTTGCCCTCGGATCCCGAGGTGATCAGGATCGCGGACGGCGACGTCGCGGCGGCGACCGCGGCGACGGCGTCGACCTTGGGGACGGAGAGGAGGTCGTCAGCGCCGGGGGAGGACACGGCATACACCGTGGTGGCGCCGTATTCGCCGAGGCTGGCGACGGCCGCGTCGTCGGGGGTGCCGAGGACGACGGCGGCGGGGTCACCGAGACCGCGGGCGACGGTGAGCAGTTCGAGCGTGGCGGACCGGACGCCGGCGGGGGTGAGGTCGGCGAGGACGAGAACGGTGGTCACGTGAGTTCCTTTGCGGAGTCGTATGCCGGGGGGCGAGGTCAGAGGAGGCCGCGGGCGGCGAGGAAGTCGGCGAGCTGGGCGGCTCCGGTGCCGTCGTCGGTGACGACCGTGCCCGCCTGGCGCTCCGGCGCGGCGGCGATCGAGCGGACCTTGACCGCGGCAGCACCGCTGCCGACGCTCGCGGCGTCGACACCGATGTCGGCGAGGGAGAGGACCTCGAGGGGCTTCTTCTTGGCCATCATGATCTGGCGGAAGGCCGGATAACGGGCCTCGCCGGTGCGGTCGGTGACCGAGACGACGGCGGGGAGCGTGGCGCTGACATCGAGCGTGGCGCCGTCGCCCTCGCGGGCGATGGTGACGGTGTCGCCGTCGACCTTGATCGCGTCGGCGAAGGTCGCCTGGTTCACGCCGAGACGCTCGGCCAGCATGGAGGGCATGACCGACATCTCGCCGTCGGTGCTCGACATCCCGGTGACGACGAGATCGAAGCCGGTCTTCTCGAGGGCCTTGGCGAGGACCAGCGAGGTGGCGACGGCGTCACTGCCGTGGATGGCGTCGTCCATGACGTGGACGGCGCTGTTGCCGCCCATGGCGAGGGCCTTGAGGAGCCCGTCCTTGGCCTGGGCGGGACCCACGGTGAGATACGTGATCTCGGCGTCGAGGCCGCCCTCGACGAGGCGGACGGCGGACTCGACGGCATACTCGTCGAGCTCGGAGAGGTGTCCGTCGATCGCGCCCCGGTCGATGGTCATGTCGGGGGCGAATTTCCACACGGCGGTGGGTTCGGGCACGTGCTTGACCAGTACGACGATCTTCATTCGACAGCCTGCCTTCAAGGTTCTCGATGGTCGAGCCGGCAACGTCGCCGCTCGGGTCTGTTCGACTTGGTTCGACGCTAGCGGCGTGCCACCGATCGCCACAACCGATCCGCCCCTCAAACGAAACGACCCGCCAGCGGGTCACATCGTGGACAACGGCTGGCGGGTCGGGACCTACTGTCCGGTAGTCGAGCGTACGAATGGTGAGACGCGGCTCCGAGGGTCGTCGATCAGGAGTTCACAGGCAGTACATATTCGGCATTGACGCGTTGCTGGCCCGGCCCCAGGAACGGCACAGGGACAGGCCGCGGTCGCGAAGACCGTCGTCGATGTATTTCAGGAGGGCGGGGTCCGTCCCGAGATGCTGCAGGTGCACGACCACGGTCGAGCCGCCCCACGCGTTGCCGACGATGTAGTCGGCGGCCTGCTGCGGGCTGACCTTGAAGTCAGGAACCTCGAGCGGGGCGCGGCTCGTGCTCTTCGCCCAGTCGCGCGGGTCGACATTCCACAGACAGTTGTTCTTGTGGTACTTCGCGAGGATCGAGTCGACGGTCGAATTGGTGGCGCCATAGGGCGGCCGGACGTAGTTGGAGCCGTTGTAGGGCTGCGTGATCTCCCAGACGACCTTGTCGTAGCTGAGCGAGGTCAGCAGGTCGTGGTCATAGGTGTGGTCGACGACGAGCAGCCCGCGGGCGCGGGCCGCGTTGACGTCGACGAGACCGGACTTGACATACATCCCATTGGGCGCGATCCCGATGCCATAGCTGCCGGCCTTGGCCGCATCGATCAGCGCCTTGTAAGACGTCGCGCTGGTCGGGGCGTCGTCGAAGACGAGCAGGACCTTGTCGGACGAGCCGTTGCCGCACGTGTATCGGTCGAAGGGGGCGTCGGCCTTCTCCAGGGTCGCCCACCCAGCGGCGTTGACGGTGCCGTCCCGGCGCAGGAGGCGGTAGGACGTCGCGAACTGTCCCATGCCTGTCTGGGCGTCCGCGTTCCAGTAGCCGGAGGCGCTTCCGGAATAGAAGAACGCCTTGGCCAGAAGGCGCTGGGCGAGCGCGACACAGCTGCCGCGATCGCCATAGCGGATCGTCGGGCGCTGGCTCACCGGGGTGGAGGAAGTGCAGGTCAGCGTCGCCGCCTGGACGGGGGCGGCCTGGGCGAGGCCGGCGAGCGGGAGGATGGCGGCGACCAGCGGAACGGCGACGCGGCGGAGGGTTTTCGTCACGGCGGGGAAGGTAGCAGGCATGCCTTGATGACGCCTGACCCACCCGTCCGGTTGTCCCGCCCCGGCGCGAGGCTCGGGCGAGGTGGCAGGCTGACGGGCATGGAGCCGACGATCGCGTGGGACGGGCAGGCGCGCGCGGTGCGGCTGCTCGACCAGACTCTCCTGCCCGGACAGGTGAACGTCGTCGTGGTGCGGACGACGGCGGAGTTGGTGGACGGCATACGGCGACTGGTCGTGCGGGGAGCGCCGGCCCTCGGAGTCGCTGGGGCACTCGGAGTCGTGCTCGCGTTGGACGAGGCGCAACGATCGGGATGGTCTGTCGCACAACGGGGCCGGGCCATCGATGCGGTGCGGAACGCTCGGCCGACCGCGGTGAACCTGGCATGGGGCGTCGACCGGGTGCGGCCGCTGATCGCGCACGGGCGCGACGCGGTGCTCACCGCGGCGTTGGCTCTGGCGGCGGCGGATGAGGCCGCCAACCGGCGCCTGTCCACACTCGCCGCTGACTGGCTGCTCGCGCGGATCGACCGCCCTGCGTTGCGGCTGCTCACCCACTGCAATGCCGGTGCCCTGGCGACGGCCGGGTGGGGGACTGCGCTGGGGGTGGTCCGCGAGCTGCACGCCCGCGGGCGGCTCGACTTCGTCTATGCCGACGAGACGCGGCCGCTGCTCCAGGGGGCGAGGCTCACGGCATACGAACTCGCCGAGGCCGGCATCCGGCACGCGGTGCAGGTCGACGGTGCGGCGGCGGCGACCATCCTCGGAGGGCGCGTCGACGCGGCCGTCGTCGGGGCGGATCGGATCGCCGCGAACGGTGATGTCGCCAACAAGATCGGCACGCTCGGGGTCGCGCTCGCCTGTGCGGCCGCGGACATCCCGTTCGTCGTCGCGGCCCCCTGGTCGACGGTCGATCTCGCCACGCGGGACGGGGACGGAATCGTCGTCGAGGAGCGTCCAGGGGAGGAGGTGATCGAGTTCGGTGGTGTCCGTATGGCGCCCCTTGCCACGCCGGGTCACAACCCCGCGTTCGATATCACGCCGGCGAGGTGGGTGAGCGCGATCGCGACGGAGACCGGCGTGGTCGAACCGGCGCGCGGAGAGCCCCCGACGCGACTGGAAACGGTCGTGTCCGCGTGGTGAGACGAGGTGTGAGCGTGACTGGCGCTCCTGGGGTCGTCCAGCCGTCACCCGTGGACGGTCCGGGGGCGGGTCACGCGTCGATGGCGCGGCCGGCCCACGCGGGCGGGAAGGCCGTGTCGCGATCGCCCGCGAGGAGCATCTGGTAGGTCATCGCCGCGGCATCCTCGAGAACGAGGGCGCGGCGCAACGCCATTCGGACCGAATCGCCGATCGTGGACGATCCGTGATGGTCGAGAATCACCGCGTCGCAACCGACGGAGGCTTCGGCGGCAGACCGTGCGAGGTCGTCGGAACCCGCCGGCCGGAAGGGCACCCGGCGGACACTCCCGAGATACACCTGATGATCGAGGGTGATACATCTCACGGGTTGGTCCAGGGCGGCGAGCAGCAGGGCGTGGTGCGGGTGGAGGTGGACGATGGCGGCGGCGTCGGGGCGGGCGGCATACGTCCGATGGTGCAGGCGCCACTCGATCGTCGCGTGGCGCTCGGCCGTGCCGGCGGCGACCGAGCCGGTGACGAAGTCGCCGGGGGTGAGCTCATCGAGCCAGCGACCGGTCTTGGTGACGACATAGCGGTCGCCGCCGGGGAGCCGAGCGGACAGGTTGCCGGCTGAGCCCTGGACCAGCCCGGCGGCGACGATCCGCCGCCCCGCGTCGATGAGTTGGGTGACAAGACGCGCGTAGTCGCTCACCGGCCGATCGTGCCACGCGGGTGGGTGGGCGACGCGAGGACGACGAATGGCGGGGGGTGGAGACGCGACGGCAGTCGCGGCTGGTGGGTGGGCGACGCGAGGACGACGAATGGCGGGGGGTGGAGACGCGACGGCAGTCGCGGCTGGTGGGTGGGCGACGCGAGGACGACGAATGGCGGGGGGTGGAGACGCGACGGCAGTCGCGGCTGGTGGGTGGGCGACGCGAGGACGACGAATGGCGGGGGGTGGAGACGCGACGGCAGTCGCGGCTCCACCCCCGCCATGAGGAGTCCGAGCAAAAAGACTCAGAGGTCGTAATACATCTCGAACTCGTGCGGGTGCGGCCGGAAGCGGATCGGGTCCACCTCGTTCTTGCGCTTCCACTCGATCCAGGTCTCGATGAGGTCCTTGGTGAAGACGTCACCCTCGAGCAGGAACTCGTGGTCGGCCTCGAGCGCGGCGAGAACCTCGGGCAGCGAGCCGGGGACCTGCTCGATGGCCTCGTGCTCCTCCGGGGGGAGCTCGTAGAGGTCCTTGTCGACCGGCTCCGGGGGCTCGATCCGGTTCTTGATGCCGTCGAGGCCCGCCATCAGCTGTGCCGCGAAGCACAGGTAGGGGTTGCTCGACGGATCCGGGATCCGGAACTCGATGCGCTTGGCCTTCGGCGAGTTCCCGGCGATCGGGATGCGGATGCAGGCCGAGCGGTTCCGGGCGGAATAGACCAGGTTGACCGGAGCCTCATACCCCGGCACCAGCCGGTGGTAGGAGTTGACGGTCGGGTTGGTGAACGCGAGCAGCGCCGGGGCGTGCTTGAGCAGGCCGCCGATGTACCAGCGGGCGAGGTCGGAGAGGCCGCCATAGCCGCGCTCGTCATAGAACAGCGGCTCGCCGTTCTTCCACAACGACTGGTGGGTGTGCATGCCCGAGCCGTTGTCGCCGAAGATCGGCTTCGGCATGAAGGTCGCCGTCTTGCCGAACTCCCAGACCGCGTTCTTGACGACGTACTTGAACTTCATCATGTCGTCGCCGGACTGGAGCAGGGTGTTGAACCGGTAGTTGATCTCCTGTTGGCCCGCGGTGCCGACCTCGTGGTGGCTGCGCTCGACCGTGAGACCGACCTCCTTGAGCTTGAGGCAGATCTGGTCGCGGACGTCGGCGAAGTGGTCGACTGGCGGGACGGGGAAGTAGCCCCCCTTGTAGCGGGTCTTGTAGCCCCGGTTTCCGCCGTCCTCCGCGCGGCCGGTGTTCCACGCGGCCTCGATGGAGTCGATGTAGTAGTAGCCGGCGTTCTGCTTGGTCTCGAAGCGAACGTCATCAAAAACATAGAACTCGGCCTCGGCGCCGAAGTAGGCGGTGTCGGCGATGCCGGTGGAGGTGAGATAGGCCTCGGCCTTCGCCGCGATGTTTCGCGGGTCACGGGAGTACTGCTCACCGGTGAAGGGGTCGACGATCGAGAAGTTCATGATGAGCGTCTTCTCGGCACGGAACGGGTCGAGATAGGCCGTCCGCGGGTCCGGGATGAGCTTCATGTCCGATTCGTGGATGGCCTGGAAGCCCCGGATCGAGGACCCGTCGAACATCTGGCCGTTGACGAAGAAGTCGGCGTCGACGCTCTCGGCGGGCACATTGAAGTGCTGCATCACACCGGGCAGGTCGCAGAAGCGAATGTCGACGAATTTGACGTCCTCATCTTTGATGAACTGCAGGACGTCGTCAGCAGTGCTGAACAAGCGAAACCTCCTAGAAGGGTCAGTGGGCGCTCACGCAGGCCCGTGCGTCGTCCGGCAGCGTAGGAGGGGCGGATTAATGCCCCATCACCCGTTTGTTTCCGCCGTGTTACGCGAGACGCACATCTCACCCACTGGACGCCGACGCTCCTGGACGTATGCCGGGGTGCCGGGCATGCGGCGTACGCGGCCGCCGTCGGGACTCGGCTGGGTGCCGAGGTCAGCGGCCGCGCAGAGCGCGGCGGTCCATGCGGGCCTTGGTGGGGTCGATGCCGGCAGGGATGCCCTGACGGATGCCGGGGATGGACTTCAGGCGCTTGTTTACCTGGGCCATCTCGTCGGTCGTGATGACCGGCTTGAGCTTGGCGAGGGTGCGCGGGAGCTTGCGGACCTCGATCTGGCCCTCGCCCTCGCCGACGTAGAGCTGGGTGACGGGCACACCGGGGGCGACCCGGTTGACCTTCTTGACTTCCTTCTCCATGAGCTTCTTGGCCCGGGGGAGCGGGCCCTCGCCGATGAGGACGACGCCGCACCGGCCGAGCGCGCGGAAGAGCATCGCCGCATTGGCGATCTCCTGGGGGCGGGCGACATCGGCGGCCACCGGCTCCTGCTCGTAATACCAGCCGCGGCGCAGCATCGACAGCGCGCCCGCAGTGGCGCCGGCCTTGCCGGCCATCGCTCCGAAGGCCGCCTTCTCGCCGCGTCGAGAGAGGGTGATCATTCCGGCGAGGAGTGCGAGCGGCAGGCCGATGAACGCGAAATAGACCGGGTGCCCGAACGCGAACCCGATTCCGATGAACACGGCGAGCACGAGAAGGGAGATTCCGAGGATCCACCACCCGATCTGCGGGTCGACCTGCTTGACCGCCTTGTAGACCGTCGGCAACTGCCGCAGCGCGGCGAAGCGCTTCTTCTTCTCGGTCGCCGGGGCGGTCGCATCCTTACGGGCCATGGGGCCAACGATAGCGGCGCCCCGGGCGCTGGCGGCATACGCCGCGCGCCGGTGGACGAGGCCTTCCACCTTGACGCGAACGAGCCCAAGCCCATACGCTGCGCTCGCCGACGGACGACGCCTCGCTATCGCATCGTCGGCTGACGCGCGAGCAAGCTCGCGGCCTCCTGGCGCGCGGGTTCGGTGGGCGGCTCGCCGAGGTGGGCGAGGTGCGGCGGGATCGGGCGACCCGAGGCGCGCATCGCGGCTGCCCACAGGCGCCCGGCGCGATAGGAACTGCGCACCAGCGGTCCGGCCATGACACCGGCGAAGCCGAGGGACTCGGCATACGTCGACCAGTGGACGAACTCCTCCGGCTTGACCCACCGGTCGATCGGGTGGTGGCGCGGCGAGGGGCGCAGGTACTGCGTGATCGTGAGGATGTCGGTGCCCGCCTCGTGGAGGTCGCCGATCGCCTGGGCGATCTCCTCCTCCTGCTCGCCCATCCCGAGGATCAGGTTGGACTTGGTGACCAGGCCGGCCTGGCGCGCCATGGTGAGCACGCGCAGCGACTTGTCGTAGCTGAACGCCGGGCGGATCCGCTTGAAGATCCGCGGGACCGTCTCGAGATTGTGGGCGAAGACCTCCGGCCGGGCATCGAAGACCTGGCCGACGAGGTCGGGTTCGGCCCCGAAGTCGGGCGGGAGGATCTCGACGCCGGTGTTGGGGTTGAGGGCGTGGATCTGGCGGATGGTGTCGGCATACAGGCTCGCGGCGCCGTCGGGCCGGTCGTCGCGGGCCACGCCGGTGACGGTCGCGTAGCGCAGCCCCATCGTCCGGACGGACTCGGCGACCCGGCGCGGCTCGTCGGGGTCGAGCGGCTGTGGCCGCCCGGTGGCGATGTCACAGAAGTCGCAGCGCCGGGTGCAGGTGTCACCGCCGATGAGGAAGGTCGCCTCGCGGTCCTCCCAGCACTCGAAGATGTTGGGGCAGCCGGCTTCCTGGCAGACCGTGTGCAGGCCCTCGCCCCTGACCAGGCTGTGGATCTCGGCATACTGCGGACCCATCCTGGCGGTGGTCCGGATCCACTCCGGTTTCCGCTCGATCGGCGTCTGCGCGTTGCGCGCCTCGACCCGCAACAGTCGGCGGCCCTCGGGTGCGATCGTCACGCAGGCCAGCCTACGTCCGTATGCCGCGGCCCCGCCGCCCGCCGACCAGCAGGCAGGAATCTCCCGGGTGCTACGGGGGTCTCAGCCGACGTGCCGGGTCAGCTTTTCGCCGCTTGTGCGGAAGGCACCGGGGCCGAGGCTGAGGTTGGTGACCTGGACGATCGAGAGAGTTGCCACCACGTCCTCGACAGCGCCCGAGGGGCTTTCGCATTCGACGCTGAACGTACCTGTCAGGGTGAATGTCCCGGCGATCTCCCAGGCGAGCGTTCCTTCGGTGAACGTCCCGCCGCTGCCGTCCGAGCCGGACCCGGTCTCCCCCTTCATCACGAAGCAAGTGATGGGGACGGTCGTCTTCTTGCGAACTGTCATCGATGCGAAGTAACTCCCTGGCGGCACGTCGATGGAGACAACCGGGGCGGCATAGTCAGTGGTGATTGCGACGTGTGCACGGTCGTAGTAGCCATTCGCCGTGCCCGCTGGGCCGGCGGGCCCGGTGGCGCCATCGGCGCCGGCCGGGCCCAGGGGTCCTGGGATCCGGCGGGCACAGCCGCCGCGGGACATTCCGCACGCTAACGTCCGCTCACCGGCCCCGCAGGCGAATGGCGTAATCCGCGTGCCGAATCGGCAAGCAGTGCCCACCACGGAGGGCCCGGACGGCGGCGGCGCTTGGCCGGCTCGGCGACCTCGGTCAGCGGATCCGCCAGCGGTCCAGCGCGGGAGGCGCGGGGGATGCTTCCCCATCGTCGTCGGTGAGTGGACGCGCCCCGGCGACCAGGCGCTCCAGCCCGGCGCCGGTGCGGATGCCGGCCGGCAGGCTCGAGCGCGCGCACGCGCGCTCCAGCGGCGCCGCGTCGAACCGGTCGTCGCCCGCGACGAGGACGCAGTTGCCGAACCGGCGCCCCTTGAGCACCTCCCGGGTCGCGATCAGCGCCCGATGCCGCCAGCCCGCGGCGGCGAACCCGGCGAGGACACGCGCGGCATACCGGAGCCCGGGCTCGTCGGCGACGTTGGCCGCGAGCACGCCGCCGGGCCGCAGCACCCGGCGCGCGTCGGCCAGGAACTCGACGGTGACCAGGTCCGCGGGGACCCGGCCCGCGGCATACGCATCGAGGACGATCGCGTCGGCGCTCCTATCCGCGAGGGCGCGCAGCCCCGTCCGCCCGTCGGTGGCACGGACCCGGATGCGATGGCCTCGTGGCAGCGGCAGTCGCTCGCGCACCGCGGCGGTGAGCGCGGCATCGGGCTCGAGGACGATCTGCGGCGAGCCGGGACGGGTGTGCTGGACATAACGAGGAACAGTCAAGCCACCCCCACCGACATGGGTCACCGCGACCCGACCCGGCGGGAGCGTGTCGAGGACGAGCGCCAGCTGGGCGACGTACTCGAAGGCGAGCAGCCCGGGGTCATCGAGGCAGACATGGGACTGGGGGTGACCGTCGAGGACGACGGTGACCCCGACCGCGTCGGGGACGAACGTCAGGTTCGCGGACTCCACGACCGGACGGGTCAGGCCGGCTGGGCGACTGCTTCCACGGGAGCCTCGGTCGGCGTCGCGCCGGCGGTGGGCGCGAGGGTGAGGACGTCGGCGAGGTGCCGCTCGGCATACGGCAGGAGGTCGGTGACGGTGATGTCGCGGCCGGTCTCGATCGACAACGAGCTGACCCCGGCGTCGGCGATCCCGCACGGGACGATGATCTGCGCCCACGACAGGTCGGGATCGGCGTTGAGGGCGAACCCGTGCATCGTGACGTTCTGGCTGACCCGCACCCCGATCGCGCCGAGCTTGCGCGCGGGACCCCGATCGTCGGCGGCCGCCCAGACGCCGCTGCGTCCGTCGATACGACCGACGGTGACGCCGAACTCGGCGCACATCCGGATCATCGCCTCCTCGAGTCGCCGCACGTGGGCGACGACGTCCACCGGACTGGGGAGCCGGACGATCGGGTAGCCGACGAGCTGACCCGGGCCGTGCCAGGTGATCTTGCCGCCGCGGTCGACGTCGATGACCTTCGCGCCGTTCCACGGACGCTCGTGCGCCTCGGTGCGCTTGCCCGCGGTGAAGACGGCCTCGTGCTCGAGGAGGAGAACGGTGTCGGGGAGAGTTCCGGCCACCACCTGCGCGTGAACGGCGCGCTGGTGCTCCCAAGCCAGCTCATAGTCGACGAAGTCCGGCGCGAATCCGAGGTGTTCGAAGCGCATGACCCCACCGTATGCCGCTTCCCGCCTCCCCGGCGGCTCGCCCGGGCTGTCCCCGGGCCGGGATAGTGTGCGGGCGTGAGCGACTACGAGGGCAGACGGCGTGCGGTGGCCGAGGGGCGAACCCGGCGCCGGCCCTCGCCGCGCTGGCTGGGGCTCGTCGCGATCCTCCTCTGGCTGGTCATCGGCGGCATCGGTGGTCCCCTCGTCGGCCGGCTCTCCGAGGTCCAGAAGAACGACAACGCGTCCTTCCTGCCCGCCAACGCCGAGTCGACGGAGGTCGCCAAGGCCCTCCCGAGGTTCTCGGCGAGCAACGACCTGCCCTATCTGCTGATCATGGAGTCCTCGGCCGAGGTGACCACGGCCGACCAGGCCGCCGCGGGGGCCTATCTCGAGTCGATCCCGTCCCTGGCGCTGCCCGCCGTCGGGCCGAAGGCGACCGTCGCCGACTATCTCAACGGCAAGCCGTCCGGGCCCATTCCGAGCGCCGATGGACGCGCCCTCCTCGCCATCGTCAACCTCGACGCCGACACGGCGTCGGCCACGGTGAACCAGACGACGGCGCTGTTCGAGACGGCGAAGGCGCTGCGGGCCGCGGCTCCGGACGTGTTCGCGGGGACGAGCCTCACGACATACGTCGGGGGTCCGGGGGGACTGCTCGCGGACTTCGTCACGGCGTTCGCGGGGATCGACGGGATTCTCCTCCTGGTCGCCCTGGGTGTCGTCCTCGTCATCCTGCTGATCGTCTATCGGAGCCCGATCCTGCCGTTCGCGGTGCTTCTGTCGGCGGTCTTCGGGCTCGGCCTCGCCGCCCTCGTGATCTTCCCGCTCGCCAAGCACGACGTCATCGACCTGTCCGGGCAGTCGCAGGGGATCCTCTCGATTCTTGTCGTCGGGGCGGCGACGGACTATGCCCTGTTGCTGGTCAGCCGCTATCGCGAGGCGCTGCACGATCACGTCACGGCATGGGACGCGATGCGAGTCGCCTGGCGCGGTGCGTTCCCGCCCATTCTCGCCAGTGGGGCGACCGTGATTCTTGGTCTTCTGTGCCTGCTGCTCTCCCGGCTGGGCAGCACCGCTGGACTGGGCCCGGTCGGTGCGCTGGGGATCGCCGGTGCCATGGCCGCCGCCCTGACCTTCCTGCCGGCGCTGCTCCTGCTCATCGGCCGCCGCTCGTTCTGGCCGGCGATCCCGCGGGTCGACCACCACCACGAAGTCGAGAAGCTCGACCGCCACGGGATCTGGGGGCGGGTCGCGCGGCTCGTCGGCACGCATCCGCGACGGACCTGGGTCATCACCGCGATCGGCCTGGCCGCGGCTGCGGCGTTCCTGCCCACGTTCAAGGCGGACGGCGTGTCCGCCGATCAACTCTTCCTGACCAAGGTCGACTCGGTCACCGCGTCCCAGGCGCTGGAGCGGCACTTCCCGGGTGGGTCGGGTTCGCCCGTGCAGGTGCTCGCGCCGGAGGCTAAGGCCGCGGACGTGCTCGCGGCCCTGACGAAGGAGAAGGGCGTCAGCGATGCCTACGCCGGGCTCGCCCCCGGTGGACCGCCGGCCGTGGAAGACGGGGTCGCCCTGCTCCAGGCGACGCTCACTGCGGGGGCGGACTCCCCGGCGGCCCTCGATGTCGTCAAGCGGTTGCGAGTGGATCTCGACGCGGTCGACACCGGCGTACTGGTCGGCGGGGGCACGGCCACCAACCTCGATGTGCGGGATGCGACCAATCGTGACCTCAAGGTCATCATCCCGGCGATTCTTCTGGTCATCTTCCTGGTGCTCGCCCTCCTGCTGCGCTCGCTCGTGGCGCCCCTGCTCCTCGTGTTGGCCAACGTTCTCTCGTTCGCCGCGACGGTCGGGGTCGGGGCGATCATGTTCAACCACGTCTTCCACTTCCCCAACTCCGACCCGGCGACGCCGCTCTATGCGTTCGTGTTCCTGGTCGCGCTCGGCATCGACTATTCGATCTTCCTGATGACCCGCGTGCGGGAGGAGACCCCGGCCAATGGCACGCGCAAGGCGATCCTCGTCGGTCTGGCGGTGACGGGGGGCGTCATCACGTCGGCGGGCATCGTCCTGGCCGCGACCTTCTCCGCGCTCGGTGTGCTCCCGCTGATCTTCCTCGCCCAGATCGCGTTCCTGGTGGCGTTCGGGGTGCTCCTCGACACGCTCATCGTCCGGTCGCTGCTCGTGCCCGCGCTGAGCCACGACATCGGATCGCGCATCTGGGCTCCGAGTGCCCTGGCCCGGGACGAGCACGACGCGACCGCCTGGGTGGCGAGTGTCATTCCGGAGCGAAGCGGCGGATGACCACACGCCCGCGGGTCGGACTCTGCATCCTGCCTGAGCGGCCCTGGCGCGAGGCCGTCGCGATGTGGCGTGAGGTCGAGGACCTCGGGTTCGATCACGGCTGGACCTATGACCACATGACCTGGGGCGGTCTGCCCGATTCGCCGTGGTATGCCGCGATGCCCACCCTCACCGCTGCTGCTCTGGCCACGTCCCGTCTGCACCTCGGCACCTTCGTGTCCTCGCCCAACACCCACCATCCGGCGCAGTTCATCCGCGAGATCCTCGCCGTGCACGACATCTCGGGCGGCCGGTTCCTGCTCGGGGTCGGGGCTGGCGGCGATGTGGACGCGGCGGCGACCGGCCAGAGTCTGACGGCGGGGGAGCGGACGGCGCGCTTCCGCGAGTTCACCCTTCTGCTGGACGCCCTGCTGCGCGGTGATCCGGTGACTCTGCCAGGCGAGTGGTTCTCTGCAGTCGAGGTCGGGACGCGTCCGGGGCCACTGAATCGGCCGGAGGGGTGCGCGGTGCCGCTGCTCGTCGCGGCGAACGGGCCGCGCGGCATACGTCTGGCGGCGGAGCGTGGGACCGGATGGATCACCTACGGCGGCCGCGCAGATACGGACGCACAGTGGTGGTCGCTCGTGAGGCGCGCCGTCCAATGCATGATCGCTGCCCTCGATCGCGCGGGCGTGCGCGACCCGTTCCCACGGGTCCTCGGTCTGGACTCGGCGCCGACCTACAGCCTGACCTCCGCAGACGCCTTCGAGGACGCCCTCGGGCGGGCCGAGGAACTCGGGTTCACCGACGTTGTCACCTGCCGGCCGCGCCCGACCCAGCCGTATGCCGCGTCCCCCGCCGTGCTCGAGGACGTCGCTTCCCGCGTCCTTTCCCGCACCGCCCGGCCCTTCCCGATGTGAGGGCATCCCCACCGGACGGGCGGGAGCGCGGGGTGGGAGTGGTGCGAGCGGAGCGAGTTCCTCGCCTTTCGGGGGGGCTTGGGGGGCGGAGCCCCCGAGGGTGGGGTGGAGCCTGGACGTTGTGGATAACCCACGACGCGTTTCGGGGGGTGTGCGTCAGGCTGGTACCAGGACTCGGGAAGGGAGCGGTCATGGAGGCGGGGACGCAGAGGTCTGGCGGGGCGGGGTTTCCGACCATCGCGGGATACGTCGTGCGGGAGCGGTGCGACGACGACGCGGCGGGTGCGTGGTTCCGCGGACATTCGGTGGACGGGGAGCCCGTGCTCATTCGCGTCCTGACCGCGCCGGCTGGCCCGCCTCCGGCGTCGCCCCAGGGTGGCGGCAGACGTGCCCCGGTCGCTCGGGAGGTCGTCGGCCTTCGGCAGGGGGGTCTGGCGTTCGTCTACGACGATCCGGGTCTCGTCTCGCTTGCGGACGTCCTCGCGCACGGTGGGCTGCTCACGCCGGGTCAGACGGTCGGGCTGTGTCTCGGTGTTCGGGACGCCCTCGCCGGCCTTGATGCCGCGCACGGTCAGATCGGCCTGGCGACGGTGCTGCTCGATGGCGACGGACGCGTGTGGGTCGGGGACGTCGGCGTGGCGATGGCACGCGGGGTGGTGGCGGCGCGGCACACGGATGCGGTCGCGCTCGCACGGGTGGCGCTGCTCGCGTTGTCGGGCCGAGGTTCCGACGCGGTGACAGCAGACACAGCCGACGGGACCGACCCGGGGGCGTCGATGCGGCGCGTGCTCGCCGATGCCGTGGTCGACGCCGGGTCGACGGGCACGGTCGACGCCGTGGCCGATTCGATCCGTCCGTATGCCGCACCCAGCGCGCTCGCGATCCCGCCCCACCTGCTGCCGTCCCGATCGCTGGACCTGGCCGCTCGCATGCGCGCCCTCGCTGGTGAACCACCCGAGCACATCGACCTCGCAGACGGACGGTTCCGCGCGACCCTCAGGTGGCCTGGGAGGACCTCTGTCCGGGGAAACGGCAGGACCGCCGTGGGCACGGGTCCGCGTGGTCGGACCCCGTCGTCGGTGGGGAGCGAGTCGCGGATGCTTCCCGTTCGCGGCCGGGCACGTGGACCGCGCGAATCACTGGCCACGATGCCCCCGATCGTCTCGGGCCCACCACTTCGGCATGGCCCCGGGGGCCGCTCGGACTCCGCGACGCCAGGCCCGCGGGCGCCGTTGACCCGAGCCTCGACCCAGAACCGTTCGCGCCGTCCCGACCTGCACGGCGTGCTCGACCGGCTCCGCGACAACGGTCTGGACAACCGCCGAGGGTTGCTCGTCGGGATCGCGGGACTGCTCGGATGCGTCGCGGTTGCCGTCGCGGTCATGTCGAGCGGAGGCTCGGATGTCGACCAGGCGCCCGGCTCGACGGAAGGCGTCACCGCTGCGGCGACGTCCTCGGGCGGCGCCTCAGGTCAGGTCCGCGCGCAAGTCCCCCCGGCCGCGTCGCCGGTCACGACCCGAGCGGCGACCAAGCCGTCGCAATCCGGCGGCGCCGGGGCCTCCTCCACCAGCGCAGGACCCGGGTCAAGCGCCGAACAGGTCGCTCCTGTCTTCGACCCGACCAGCCCCGCGACCCGGGCTGCGGGGCTGGCCCAGGATCTCGCCGACCTGCGCAGCCAGGCCTGGGCCGGCCTCGACGTCGAGGCGATCGGCCGTCTCGATGCCGATGGGTCGCCTGCCGAGTCGGCCGACCTGACCGCGCTGAAGGACGCGCGGACCAAGGGACTGCGTTACGACGGACTCGAGTTCCTTGTCACCTCCGCGACCGCAACGGATCTCACGACCCGGGCGGGAGAGGAGGCGAGCTTGATCGCCCTCGATGTGCGAATGGACGTCAGCGCCTATGCCATCCGCCGCGACAAGGGAGCCGGCACACAGGTTCCCGAACTCCTTGATCAACGCGTCCGGCTCATCCTGGCGTGGTCCGGTGAGCGCTGGCAGGTCAGCCGGGTCGACCAGGCCTGAGCCCCGCGTGCCGCGTCCGTCCGACGGGGGACTCGGGCACACTGCAGTGCGCCGCCGACGGCCTGCCCGCGGGCCTGCATGCTCTCCCCCGTTGAGGACCTGTGCTGGCCGAGGCGCCTGCACCGGTCCGGTCAGGCAGAGCCCAGGGCAGCGCCGACGATGGCGGGCAGATCGGCATACCGATGCCGGAAGCCGGTCTCCTGCAGCCGCACCGGAAGCACGCGCTGGCTCGCCGTGATCTCGTCCGCGAACTCGCCGACGACGACGCGCACGCCCAGCTTCGGTGTGGGCAGGAACGCGGGCCGATGCAGCGCCCGTCCGAGGGCGGCGGCCACCTCGCGTTGCCGCATGGGCTGCGCCCCGACGAGGTTGACCGCCCCGGTGATCTCAGGGTGGTCGATCAGGTGAATCAGGGCGCTGACCTCGTCCTCCAGGGCGATGAGCGGCCAATAGAACTGGCCCGAGCCGATGGGCCCGCCGAGTCCGAACCGGGTCAGGCGCGCAAGGGGAGCGAAGGCCCCGCCGGCACTGCTGGCGACGATGCCTGTCCGCGCGAACGCGACGCTGGCGCCGTCGTCGAGGAGTGGCTGGGCCGCACCCTCCCACGCCCGGACGACCTCACTGAGGAACCCCGTGCCCGGCAGCGAGTCCTCGGTGAGGAGGTCGTCGCCCCGGTCGCCATAGAACCCGACCGCGGACCCGTTCACCAGCCGGACCTGCCGGGCCGACTTCCGGATGGCTCCGACGATCGCCCGGGTTCCGCTCACCCGTGAGCGAAGGATCTCCCGCTTGTATGCCGTGCTCCACCGCCGGTCTCCAACGCCGGCGCCGGCGAGGTTCACCAGGGCATCGAGATCGGCGAGCGAGGCGGGATCGAGTTCCTCGCGTTCTGGATCCCAGCGGCGCTCGTGCGCGCCGTGCGGTTCCCGCCGGACGAACGCCACGACGCGGTCACCGCGATCCCGGAGCGCACGGGCGAGGGCGGACCCGATGAGCCCGCTCGCCCCGGTGATCGCGATGACGTGAGTCATGACTGTGTCACGAGCCCAGGAAACCCTCGAAGTGCCCCTCCTCGAGACGCTCCTTGATCGTGCCGAGGAAGCGCGCGGCATCGGCGCCGTCGACGATCCGGTGGTCGTAGCTGAGTGCGAGATACATCATCGAGCGGATCGCGATGGTCTCGGCGCCGTCGACCGCGATGACGACCGGGCGGCGCACGATGGCACCGGTCCCGAGCATCGCGACCTGCGGCTGGTTGAGGATCGGCGTGTCGAAGAGCGCCCCGCGCGAGCCCGTGTTGGTGATCGTGAAGGTCCCGCCGGCGAGGTCGTCGGGCGTGATCTTGTTGTCCCGGGTCCGCGCCGCCACGTCGGCGATCGCCCGGGCGAGGCCGGCGATGTTGAGGTCACCGGCGTTCTTGACGACCGGGACGATCAGGCCCTTGGGGGTGTCGACGGCGATGGAGAGGTTCTCGGTGCCGTGATAGACGATCTCGTCGCCCTCGATGCTCGCGTTGACACCGGGGTGCGCCTTGAGTGCCTCCACGGCGGCGAGCGCGATGAACGGCAGGAACGACAACTTCGTGCCTTCGCGCTGTTCAAAGTCCCGCTTGGCCTTGTCCCGCACCCGGGCGACCTTGGTCATGTCGACCTCGACGACCGTGGTGAGTTGCGCGGATACCTGAAGCGACTCGACCATGCGTTGGGCGATGATCTTGCGCAGGCGGGTCATCTTCTCGCGCGTTCCGCGCTTGGTCACCTCGGGCGCGGCCACCGCCGCCGATGCGGCGGGAGTCGCTGCCGGAGCAGGGGTCTCGGGCGCGGCAGGTGCCGGCGCGGGTGCCGCCGCAGCCTTGGCCGCCTCGGCCGCGTCGAGGACATCCTGTTTGCGGATGCGTCCGCCGATGCCCGTGCCCTTGATGTCGGCGAGATCGATCCCGTTGTCGGCGGCGAGCTTGCGAACCAACGGCGTGACGTATGCCGAGGCGTCCCGCTCGTCCTGACCCGCACCCCCCGACGGGGAGGCGGGGGCGGGTGCCGCTGCGGGATCGGCGGCCTGCGGCATCGGTGCCGGAGCCGGCGCCGCCGGGGCGGGTGCTGCGGGGGCCGCCGTCGGGGCGGGTGCCGCGGGGGCCGCCGTCGGGGCGGGTGCTGAGGGGGCCTGCGCCGCGGGTTCCGGCTCCGGCTCGGGTTCCGGCTCGGGCTCCGGCTCGGGCTCCGGCGACGACGGCGCGGCGGCCACCGAGCCGCCGATGACGGCCAGGTCGGCGCCGACGGCGACTGTCTCGTCCTCGCTCACGAGGATCTTGGTCAGGGTGCCCGCCGCGGGGGAGGGGATCTCCGTGTCGACCTTGTCGGTCGACACCTCGAGCAGCGGCTCGTCGACGGCGACCTCGTCGCCCTCCGACTTCAGCCATCGGGTCACGGTGCCTTCGGTGACCGACTCGCCGAGCGCCGGCATGGTCACCGTCGTCCCACCCTCAACACCACCCGACGAAGGGGCGGCCGCCTCCTGCGTCGCGGGGGTCGGTGCCGGCTCGGCGGCGGCGGCCGGCTCCGGAGCCGGCTGAGCGGCGTGTGGCGCCTCAGCGGGTGCCGCCTCGACAGCCGGCGCGGCCGGGGCTTCGGCCGATTCGGATCCGTCGCCGATCAGGCACAGGTCCGCACCGACCTCGGCGGTCTCGTCCTCCTGGACGAGGATCTGGGTCAACGTCCCGGCCACGGGCGACGGAATCTCCGTGTCCACCTTGTCCGTGGAGACCTCGAGCAGGGGTTCGTCGACGGCGACGGTGTCCCCGACGCTCTTGAGCCAGCGTGTCACGGTGCCTTCGGTAACGGACTCGCCGAGCGCCGGCATGGTCACGCGTTCAGACATTGGTCCTCGTTCTCCTCGCAAGCGGTTTCGGTGGATGTGGTCAGACTCTCACGCCTCGAGCCTCCGAGCCAGCAGGGGCTAGCCATGGGAATGCAGCGGTTTGCCGGCGAGTGCGAGCGCGGCCTCGCCGAGCGCCTCGGTCTGCGTCGGATGCGCGTGCAGGAGCGGCGCGACATCCTCCGGGAAGGCCTCCCAGTCGACCAACAGCTGCGCCTCCCCGATCTGCTCGCCCATCCGCGCCCCGAGGAGATGCACCCCGACGATCGGCCCCCCGGCCACCCGGACGAGCTTGACGAATCCCTTGGTCCCGAGGATCTGGCTCTTGCCGTTGCCGGCGAGGTTGTATTCCACCGACTCGACCTCGCCATAGCGCTCGCGAGCGGCGGCTTCGGTCAACCCGACGGAGCCGATCTCGGGATCGCAGTAGGTCACCCGCGGCACCCGCTCATCCACCACCGGCGCGGGGGACAGGCCCGCGATCGCCTCGGCGACGACGATCCCCTGCGCGAACCCTCGGTGCGCGAGTTGGAGACCCGGGACGAGGTCGCCCGCGGCATACACCCCGTCCACCGACGTCCGCCCGATTCCGTCGACAACGACGTGCCCCCCGGACAGTTCGACCTTCAACTTCTCGATCCCCGGAACCGGCGCCGGCCCCCGGCCCACCGCGACGAGGACGAGATCGGCGCGCAACGTCTCCCGCCTCTCGACGGCGACCTCGACCTCGGACCCCGTGTCCGTCACGGCCGTCACGGCCGCACCCAGCACGGTCGCGATCTTCCGCTGGCGGAAGGCCCGCTGCAGCCCCGCCGAGATGGCCGCGTCCTCTGCCGCGACGAGCCGCGGCAGCGCCTCGACCACGGTCACGTCCGCGCCGAAGGAGCGGAACACCGACGCGAACTCGACCCCGATCACCCCGCCGCCGAGCACGACGACCCGCCCCGGCACGCTGTCGAGCGCCAGGGCGCCGTCGCTCGTGACGACGCGTGGTCCCAACTGCACGAACGGGAGGTTCTTGACCACCGAACCCGTGGCGAGGAGCAGGTAGCGACCGCGCAGCATACGGTCACCGACGGCGACGGTGCGTGCGTCGACCACCCGGCCCTCCCCGGCGACCACGTCGATGGGGCGGGACGTCACGAGGCCGGTGAGCCCGGCATACAGCCGGTCGACGACGCCCTGACGGTATGCCGCCACCCGCCCCAGATCGACCTGCGGCTCCCCGAGGTCAACCCCGACGTGGGCGGCGTCGCGGGCGGTGTCGGCGACCTCGGCGGCGTGCAGCATCGCCTTGGTCGGGATGCACCCGCGGTGGAGGCAGGTGCCGCCGACTTTGTCGCGTTCGACGAGCGCGACGGAGAGGCCGAGTTGGCTCGCCCGGAGGGCGGCGGCATAGCCGGCGCTACCGGCACCGAGCACTACCAGGTCGTATGCCGCGTGCTCGCCCCCGCCCACCGGCTCGCCTCCCGCCGTGGTCACCTGTGCGAACCCGCCTGCTCGGCGAAGGCGAGCAGCGTCGCCATTCCGAATCCGGTGCCTCCCTTGGGCGTCGACCCATAGGGACCGCCCTCGTTGAACGAGGGCCCCGCGATGTCGAGGTGCGCCCACGGGACCGGGTCGGCGTCGGGCCGAGCGACGAACTCGCGCAGGAACAGGCCCGCCGTCAGCGCGCCACCCCACTGGTCGCCCTTGTGCTGGAGATCCGCGGTCGCCGATTCGAGCTTGGGTCGCAGGTCGTCGGGCAGCGGCAGCGGCCACATCGCCTCCCCGGCCGCGTTGGCGGCGGCGAACACCCGCTCGTTGACGCTTTCGTCGTTGCTCATGACGCCGGCGACGCGCGGGCCGAGGGCGACGATGCAGGCCCCGGTGAGGGTCGCGATGTCGAGGATCGCGTCGGCGCCGGACTCGACGGCGAGGCAGAGGCCGTCGCCGAGCACCATACGGCCCTCGGCGTCGGTGTCGATGATCTCGACGGTCGTCCCGTTGCGCATCGTGACGACGTCGCTCGGGCGCTGGGCGGTGCTGCTCGGCATGTTCTCGGCGAGGCAGAGGTAGCCGCTCACCGCCACGGGCAGCTTCAGCCGGGCCGCGGCGAGGACGGCGCCGGCGACCGCGGCGGCACCGGCCATATCCGACTTCATCGCGAGCATCGAGGCCGGCGGTTTGAGGCACAGGCCGCCGGTGTCGAAGGTGATCCCCTTGCCGACGAAGGCGACGTGCCCGGACGCGTGCCGCGGCCGGTGGTGGAGTTCCATGATTCGCGGCCCGCGGCTCGACCCCTGGCCGACGCCGACGATCCCACCGCAGCCCATCTCCGCGAGGGCATCGGGCTCGTGGACGGTCACGTCGAGCTTGGCGTGGGACGACTTGATCCGGGCGCGGACGACGCCGACGAAGGACTCGGGATAGAGCGCGTTCGGTGGCGTGTTGACCAGGTCACGCACCCACGAGGTGAGCTCGGCGAGGACCTCGGCCCGCGCGATCGCCGCCCGCGCCTCGGGGTCGGCGTCGTCGACGTGGATGACGATGGCCGTCGCGCGGCGTCCGCCCGGTCCGGGCTTGGCCGGGGAGTCGGTCGGTGCCTTCTTGTAGGTCGTGAACGCATAGCTCCCGAGCTGCGCCCCCAGCGCCGCGGCGCCGACCCACGACGTCTCGCGGGCGGGGAGGGCGACGACGACCCGGCCGGCGGCGCCGATCTGCCGGAGCGCGGCGCCCGCGCCGGCCCGGATGCTGAACTCGCTGACCGACTGGTCGCGACCGAGGGCCGGGGCGATGCCGGTGAGGACGATCTTCCTGGCGGCGACGCCCGGCACGAGCGGGACGGTGTGGACGTCGTCGACCTTCCCGGTCGCGCCGAGCGCGGGGAGGACGGCGGTGAGGTGCGCGGCGGTCTCCTCCGGCAGCCCGTGCCCCTCGGCGAGCGCGGCACCGCCATCGGCGGGCACGACCCCGACGACCAGCGCGTCTGCGTGGAGGGTGGCCAGGGGACTGTCATCGAGGGCGAAGAGACTCACCCGGGCAGGCTATCCCGTGGCGCGCGCCGCAGGCCCGCACTGGGTCCCCGTGCCCGCCCGTTCCGCGGATGGGGACTGCGCTCGTCGGGGAGGTCCTATGCCGTTGCCGGGTCCGACGCGGCCTACCGCCTGGTCCGTCGCGGGCTGCCGAAGGTCATCCCGCGGCCTACCGCCTGGTAAGTGGGGTGATCACCCCACTTACCAGGCGGTAGCCCGTGACGTGGGCCGGGCGACCCCCCACCCCTCCACCCCCCCACCCCTCCATCCCCTCACCCCTCCACCCCTCCACCCCCACACCCCCTCCGCCCCCCCACCCCCGCCCGCACCGGTGCCCCGACACCGGGCCGGGCGGTAGCGTCAGCGCATGACCGACCTGCTCACCTCGCCCCTGCACGATCGCCACGTCGCCCTCGGGGCGAAACTGGCCGACTTCGGCGGGTGGCTCATGCCGATCGAGTACCCCGGCGGCGGCGTCGTCGCCGAACACACGGCGGTGCGGGAGCGGGTCGGGATGTTCGATGTCTCGCACCTCGGGAAGGCGCGGGTGTCGGGGGCGGGGGCCGCGGCATACGTCAATGCGTGTCTGACGAACGACCTCGGCCGGATCGGGCCGGGCAAGGCGCAATACACCCTGTGCTGCGCGGCCGATGGGGGCGTCGTGGATGACCTCATCACCTATCTGCGCGGCGACCAGGACGTCTTCCTCGTTCCCAACGCCGCCAACACCGCGACCGTCGTCGCGATGCTCGCCGCGGACGCGCCCGAGGGGATCGTCGTCGAGAACCTGCACGATCGGTATGCCGTGATCGCCGTCCAGGGCACCCGCTCCGACGAGGTCCTCGGGGCGCTCGGGCTCCCGACGGGGCACGAGTACATGTCGTTCGTCGACGCCGAGTGGCAAGGCCGGCCGGTGATGGTCCTGCGGTCGGGCTACACGGGGGAGCGGGGATACGAACTCGTGCCGCTGTGGGAGGACGCGGGGGCGCTGTGGGACGCGCTCGCCGTCGCCGTCGCCGACCAGGGTGGTATGCCGTGTGGTCTCGGCGCGCGCGACACCCTCCGGACCGAGATGGGGTATCCGCTGCACGGGAACGACCTCTCGCTCGAGATCACGCCGGTCATGGCGGGGTCGGGATGGGCGGTCGGGTGGGACAAGCCGGCGTTCTGGGGAAGGGAGGCGCTCCTCGCGCAGCGGGCCGCGAAGGAGTGCCGGCTGAGCCGGGGGCTCGTGGTGACCGGGCGCGGCATACCGCGGCCGCGCTGTGCGGTGCTCGATGCCGACGGTGAGGTGGTCGGCGAGGTGACCTCGGGGACGTTCTCCCCGACGCGGAAGGTCGGGATCGCGCTTGCCCTCCTCGACCGGTCGGTGGCGCTGGGGTCGGCGGTGTCGGTGGACGTCCGCGGGCGCGGCGTGCCGGCGGAGGTCGTCAAGCCGCCGTTCGTCGAGGTGCAGGTGCGCGAGGGCTGACTCCGGTCACTCGCCTGGCTCGCCCAACTGATCGCGAAGTGAACGGATTTGCCTGCGTGTCGGGGTGGTTGGCCCCCAGGACGCGCACGAGGTCGGGCGGCAGGTCGCGGAACCGGGTCAACGCGGCCCGGGCGTCCCCATCGTCCCGGAGACGTCAGCTCGCTCGACCCTGTCGGTTCCGGCGCCACTCCCGCACCATGGATACCCCGAAGAAGATCGGAAGCCACACGACGACGAGGTGACCCTTCGCGATTCCGATGATGGCGACCACAACGAAAGCGATGAGCAGAAGCCACACCAACCCCACCGACACCAGCGTGCGGCCGGATCTGGCCAGCCACCGCGTGCGCCAGGACATCGGCGACGGGATCGCCCCGGCGTCGCGCGCGGGCACCGGAATGTGCCGGGATTCGGGCACTGCCGCGTCGATCTGCGCGACGGCCTCCCGTCCGTCGCGCCACAAGGTCGGCTCGATCGTGATCGACCACCCGTCCGGGGCGATCACCCGGCGAGCCCCGTCGGGGACTACGAGGAGCCCGGCGGCCTGCGACAGGCCCACGCCCACCCACGTGTGGTCGTTTCCGACCTGCACCTGGTCCGGACTCACCACGAGCTTCTCCCGGCTGGCCGGCGCATTGCGCGACCGGTAGGTCGTCCCGGATGACGGGGAGGCGGTCGAGGGCATCGTCATCCTGGCGAGCCGCGTCGACAGCGTCATGTCCGGGGCCACGCCGAGCATGAGGCTGGCCGCGAAGCGGCGCACCTGCTCGATGACCTCATCGCTGGTCACGGCTCGCGCTTCCTCGATCATCTGATCCAGGCTCATCGGCTCGGCTCCGAGCAGGTGCTGGTGGACAGTTCGCCACGCGAGTGCCGCTCGCTGGTGTGGATCTTGGGTGGCCTGGAGAAAGTTGGCTGTCCGGTCCGCCAACACCGACGCGGGGAAACCGCTCTTCTGGATGTCGTTGAGCCCGTCGAGGACGAGGTCCCCGACGCGCGGCCGCAGGTCGCGGGTCACATCCGAGCCGGCGACCACGACGGCTGTGTCCCGGTCGACGATCTCGTATGCCGACCACGGTGCGTAGGCGGCGCCCGCCTCCTCCCTCAGGCGTCGCCGCAGCAGATCGTGCAGCACGGCCGGCACGACCGTCGCCGCGACCGACCGCGCGGTCTGGCCCGAGATCACCAGTGGACCGTCAAAGACATATCCCGCAGGAAACTGCTCGTGGCTGGCCGGGCGGGGCGGGAGGGGCTGCAGGTCTCCGGCTCCGAGCGCGAGTGTCAGATCGCGAGGCGGCGGGCCATCCAGCGCGAGCGCGGCGTTCCCCGTGGTCAAGACCCGTGTGACGAGCGAGCGCAAGCCGGACTCGGTGACGCGTCCCAGACCCGGCTCGGAGAAGCCGGCGAGACCCGCGCCTCGGGCGCCGAAGCGCTGCAGCAGCGCGGTCGCGCTCGCACTCGCGCCGTGGTACTCGCTCTCCGCCCGCAGCACCCGGGCCTCCGCCTCCATCCGGCCGAGATCGGGATCCTTCAGCCACGCAGTGATCTCCCCCAACACCCGGGCGACGTCCTCCGGCGGCCCGTGCAGGTCGAGCGAGGTCGTCGTCAGGCTCACGCTCCCATTGACGTGCAGCGCGCCCGCCTGTCGGTCGTGGAGCGCGAGATGCTCGATCAGGTGAAGCCATCCCGAGGTCGGAAGCTTCTCGTCGACGATCCCGGCCCGGAACACCAGCGATGCGGAGAGGGTCGGCCGCCCGGCGTCCACCCAGAACGTGCGGACCCCATCGACTTGGGTGGTGTGCAGGGTGCTCATGGGCGCGCTCTCAAGCGGGATACAGGGACATCGGCCCATAGACGACATCATCGAAGCGCATGAGCGTCACCGAAGCGACACCGGCGTCGGCCAGATCGGTCCACGAGTCCGACAGCCACGCCTCCGCGTCGCCCTGGGTCGGGAAGGCCGGGGCCGGCGCACCCGGCACGGGCTCGTGGTCGGCGCCGAGGGCGCGCCAGTGGTACTCGGACATGCCAGATCTTTCGGGAGGTCGAGGGGTCGGGCCCGGGACGTCAGCTCGGGTACTGTCCGCGCGCGACCTGAGGACGCGGCATACGGGTCGGGCGCATCTGCATCATCCGCATGGTCGCGTATGCCGCGAGCCCCTTGAGGTCGGCATCGTCACCGAACTTGGCCCGCAGGCGTTTCTTGATCCCGCGCCACGCGAAGAACCCGTCGACGACGGCGACGAGGACGAGCAGATAGACCCCGAGGAAGGCGAACGCCGCCCACGAGGTCCGGATGAACTGGAGCACGAGGACGATCACCATGAACGGCAGGAGGAACTCGGCGACGAACCATCGCGCGTCGACGCTGTCGCGAACGAACCGGCGCAGCGGCCCGCGGTCGCGCGCGGGGAGGTAGCGGTCGTCGCCGGTGACCATCGCCTGGCGCATTCTGGAACTCGCCTCGGCGCGCTTCGCTCGGTCCGCCGCTTTCGCCGCCTTGCGGTCGGTGATGACGAGCGGCTGCTTGCGGGCCGCCTCCTGGTCGCGCCGCTTGGGCGTGGGCCGGTTCTTGGCGCCCGGGCGCGCGTCGTGCGCCGGGGTCTCCGGCTCGGCGGGGGCGGTCTTGTCCTTGCGTCCGAACACGGCGTCAGGATACGTGCCCGTCCCGCCCCGGCCGCCCACCCGGGCGGGCGGCGAGTCGAGGCGGTCGCCGACGGTCCCGCCACGGCATACACGCGCCCTAGAGTGGCCGGGTGACCAGCACCGACGCCGCCCAGACCCCGGACATCGCCCTGCTCCGCGCGCGGGTCGCTGACCTCATGCCCGGCATCCGGGCCGACCTCGACGCCCTCACCCGGATCCCGAGCGTGTCCCTGGACGTCTTCGACCAGGCCCAGGTCGAGCGCAGCGCCGAGGCGACCGCCGCCCTGTTCGCCGCCGAGGGCTTTGCCACCGAGATCGTCCGCGAGGGCGGGCGGCCGGCGGTGATCGCCCGGCGCGAGGGCCCGCCCGGCGCCCCGACCGTCCTCCTCTATGCCCACCACGACGTCCAGCCGCCCGGTCCGGACGACCTCTGGGACAGTCCGCCGTTCGAGCCGACCGAACGCGACGGCCGGCTCTATGGCCGGGGGGCCGCCGACGACAAGGCCGGCATCCTGGCCCATCTCGCGGCCGTGCGTGCCCACGGCGAGGCCCTGCCGGTCACCCTCGTCGTCTTCGTCGAGGGCGAGGAGGAGATCGGCTCCGACTCCCTCCCCGCCACCCTTGCTGCACACGGCGACAAGCTTCGCGCCGACGCGATCGTCCTCGCCGACTCGACGAACTGGGCCATCGGCGAACCGGCCCTGACCGTCACTCTGCGCGGCCTCATCCGCATCGTCGTCACCGTCCGCACCCTCGCGCACGGCATCCACTCGGGGATGTTCGGCGGGGCGGTCCCCGACGCCCTGACCGCGCTTATCCGCCTGCTCACCACCCTCCACGAGGATGACGGTGAGGTCGCTGTCACCGGCCTGGTCTGCGGCACCGCCGCCGATCTGCCGTATGCCGAGTCCCGCCTCCGCGCCGAATCCGGGCTTCTCGACGGGGTCGCCCCCATCGGCCGGGGGAGTCTCCTCGACCGGATCTGGGCCAAGCCGTCGATCACGACGATCGGAATCGATGCGCCGACGGTCGCGACCGCGTCCAACACTCTCGTCCCGTCGGCTGCGGCGAAGATCTCGATGCGGCTGGCTCCCGCGCAGGACCCGGCCGCGGCATACGACCTCCTGCGAACGCACCTCGAGACGCACGCCCCGTGGGGGGCCCATGTCGAGGTGCACCTCGACGATTCCGGCGAGGGCTTCGCGGCGGACGCGACCGGCCCGATGTATGACGCCGCCCGCGCGGCCTTCGCCGACGCTTGGGGGCATCCGCCCGTGGACATCGGTGTCGGCGGGTCGATTCCCTTCGTTGCGGCCTTCGCCGAGCGGTTCCCGGGCGCCGCCCTCCTGGTCACCGGCGTCGAGGACCCCGACACCCGCGCCCACGGCGCCAACGAGGGCCTGCACCTCGGCGAGTTCGAGAAGGTCTGCGTCGCCGAGGCGGCCCTACTCGCCCGAATCGGCGCCCTGCCCCGGTGAGCCCGGCATTGGTCAGCTGTGCGGTCGATCCGCCATGCGGTACCAGTCATTGGTCCCGCCGAGGGTCACGACCGCGTCCACGTGCACATCCTTGCCCGGGCGGGACGCCGGCGACGCGTTGACCACGGTGAGCCGTCCGCGCAGCTTCAGGCTCGTGGCTGCGACGATGACCCGTGGTTGCCAGGTGGCGGAGTACAGGTCGATGGTCGAGATGAGCCGTCCGTCGTTGTAGACCTTCATCACGCCCCCGTTGCGCCCCTTGGCGGCCACGAGTCCGACCTCACGTCCCTCCATGAACCCCCAGGCTCGGTAAGTCGCTCCCGTGCCAGGCGTGGACGACCGTTCGATCTTGCCCTCCGTCACCGTCCGGTTGCTGTCGAGCGTCCACCCACGGCTGTAGGTGAAGCCGTACTTCAGCCACGACCAGTTCTGTTCGTCGCGTGCCGGGTTGCCATCGGCAGTGGTGTAGCCGGGGTCGTCCGGGCTTTGATACAGCGTGTAACGCGGCTCGTTCTCGTCGTCCACCCTCGCGCGATGCGTGGCCCGCAGTGTCTGCAGGGTCGCGCTTGCCGGCGACTCCTTGGTCAGGAGGGTGACGGGGTCCTGAACCCAGCCCTCATTGACGATCCGGCACACCTTGGGGCACCCGGGCACCTTGGCGATGACGTCGAGATCGAGTGACGTCAGGTCGGGGGACAAGCTCCCTCCGACGGTCGGACTCGCCACGATCGAGGCGACCGGCGCGGTCGAGGTCAGCGGGGCGAGCCTTCGCGATGCACCTCCCCCCCTACCTCGCGCGGGCTCGTAGCCAGGGAGGTCGATCAAGGGGACGAGCGCGTCCACTGTGACGTCGGCGTTGGTGCGCCCCGCCGGTGTCGCGTTCTCGAGGGCCAGGGTGGCGCCGGCGGGCACCGTCACGCTGCCGACGACCTGACGCACCGACTGCGTGGCGCGGCGCAGGTCGACAGTGAGCACCGCCGAGCCGTTGACGAGCGCGCGAAAGACCCCGGCCCGGGGCCCGGTCTGACTGATGATGCCGACGCGGGCGGCATGCTCGGCCTTCGGTCGCTCGACTCTCGCTCCGCGCACCGCGGAGCGGAGGATCATCGTCTCGGTGGCGGCGAGGTCGACATCACGCTGCCATCCCGGCCCGAGCGTGAGATGACTGTCGGGCTCGACATCCGGCATTGCGGTCACCGGGAAGTGTCCTTCGGCGCAACCCGCCTCGGTGCCGACGGACCCGCGGCACAGCAGGAAGCCCGATGCACCGGCGAAATACCAGGTGAAATCGTCATCGACATACGTTGTCGTGCACGTGTGGGTCGAGCCCCCGGGGAAGGTGCAGGTCGCAACCTTCTCGTACTCCAAGGAGCCGTCGCGCGAATCGATATATCGCCAGTGGACCAGGTGACACCCGTTGCTGCAGTCGAGGTTGGTCTGCGCTGTCGCCACCAGCCGGACGCTCGCCGGGTCGACCGGTCCCAGCTGCTGTGGTCTGGCGAGATCGACCGAGATCGAGCCGGTCACTGCCTGCGCCGCGGCCGGGCCTTCGGCCTGCGCTGCCGTCGTGCCGAGGCTCGCCATCGTGCTGACTGCCGCTGCCGCGGCGCCTACGCGTGTCCGAAGAAGCACGTCCGTTCCCCCTCCGTTGCCGAATCGAGGCCCTCCCCGTGGCCTCGGGACAACCCTGCCAGAGGCGCCGCCGACACTGCCAAGGGGCATTGTCCCGACGGGCCGGGACCGCGCGAGTCAGTCCCGGCTCGTCTCCCCGGGCAGCGCCAGCATCTGATCGAGCGCGACCCGGGCGTGGTGCGCGACCGACTCCTCGACCCGGATGGGGTTGACCACCCGCCCGTCGGCGAGCGACTCCAGCGCCCAGACCAGATGCGGCAGGTCGATCCGGTTCATCGTCGAGCAGTAGCAGACGTTCTTCTCCAGGAACGCGATCCGCTGATTCGGGAACTGCGTCGCCAGCCGCCGGACGAGGTTGAGCTCGGTCCCCACGACCCATGACGTTCCGTCGGGAGCGCCGGCGATCGTCTTGATGATCTTCTCCGTCGACCCGACCTCATCGGCGAGGTCGACCACCTCATAGCGACATTCCGGGTGGACGATCACCTTGACGCCGGGAATCTCCCGCCGCGCCGCCTCGACGGCCTCCACACTGAACCGCCCGTGCACCGAGCAATGCCCACGCCACAGGATCATCCGGGCGTCGCGCAACTGCTGCGCGGTCAGCCCGCCACTGGGCCGGTGCGGGTCGAAGACGACGCACTCGTCGAGCGAACCGCCGAGATCGCGGACATAGCTGTTGCGTCCGAGGTGCTGGTCGGGCAGGAAGAGCACCTTGCCCGTCCCCCCGAGCACCTGGCGGTCACCGCGCTGCGCTAGCGCCCACCGCAGCGCGGTCTTCGCGTTCGAGGACGTGCAGATGGTTCCGCCGTGGCGCCCGGTGAACCCCTTGATCGCCGCCGAGGAGTTCATATAGGTCACCGGCACCGTGTCGGCCGCCACACCGGCCTCCTCCAGCACCTCCCACGCCTCCTCCACCTGGCTGATCGCCGCCATGTCGGCCATGGAGCACCCGGCCGCGAGATCGGGGAGGATCACCGTCTGCGCGTAGCTCGTGAGGATGTCGGCCGACTCGGCCATGAAGTGGACACCGCAGAACACGATGTAGGGCGCATCCGGTCGGGCCGCTGCCTCCTTGGCGAGTTTGAAACTGTCCCCGGTCGTGTCGGCGAACTCGATGACCTCGTCCCGCTGGTAGTGGTGCCCGAGCACGAACACCCGGTCGCCGAGCGCCGCCTTCGCCGTCCGCGCCCGCTCGACCAGCGTCGGGTCCGACGCCGGCGGCAGTTCCCCGGGGCACTCGACCCCGCGCTCGGTGTGCAGCTCCCGGCCCTGGCCGAGGACGAGAAGGGGCAGCGGTGCGCTCATGCGCCAGATCGTATGCCGCACGCCCGCCTTCTCACGCTCCTCGCCACCCGAGCGCCCACATCCCTATCCTGCCCGCATGGGGATCTTTCGCCGCAGGACGACCGACCGCGCGCCCGACGCGCCGCCGCCCGACTCGCCACCCCCCAGCCCGCAGCCGGTGTCACTCGACGACCAGATCGGCACGTTGACCGGGTTCGGCCTCCGTCCGGTGGGCGACCCGGTCGCCACAGCCCAGACCTGGTGGCCCCGCGAGCGCTTCGAGGCCGATCCGTTCGCCACCCTCCTGACCGTCGAGGACTGGTCCCAGGACCTGAAATCCCTCGGCGACCTCGAGATCCTCGACGAGTTCGCGATCTATGCCGACGTCCTTCGCGGCCTCGCCGAGTTCACCGGCCAGAGCCATCGCCTGGGCGAGATCATCACCGCGCTGGAGAGTCAGGACGCCGAGACCGGTGCGGTGATCGCCCAGATCGACGGGCGACAGCGCTCCTATCAACCGGACTACCGCGGCGACTGGGCCGACGGGATGGCGATCGCCGAGATGGCCGAGGATCTCGCCGCTCCGGGGCGCGTCGTCGTGTCCTCGTTCATTCGCGGCGCTTTCGTCCTCGCCCACCTGCCGGCGGACCGCGAAGCGGACTACCTCGCGTTCATCGCTCCATACGAAGGTCTCGACTGAACCGACCCATCGCGCCGCGACGGTTCTAGGCTTCCGCCGTGCACGTCGTCATCGCCCCCGACTGCTTCACCGGCACGCTGACCGCGACCCAGGCCGCGGAGGCGATCGGCGCGGGCTGGGCCGAGGCGGCGCCGCATGCGGTCCGCACCCTCGTCCCGCTCTCCGACGGCGGCCCGGGTTTCCTCGACGTCCTCACTCGCGGTCTCGATGGGGAGATGCTCGCCGTCACCGTCGAGGACCCGCTCGGGCGGGAGGTGCCGGCCAGCGTCCTCGTGGTCGGCGCAGGAGGGGAGCGCACGGCATACGTCGAATCGGCCCAGGCTGCCGGTCTCCACCTGCTCGCCGCGAGCGAACGCGACCCCGGTCTGACCAGCACATATGGCGTCGGCCAGCTCCTCCTCGCCGCCCGCGAGACCGGAGCGCACCGCATCGTCGTCGGCCTCGGCGGAAGCGGGACCAACGACGGGGGAGCCGGGATGCTCGCCGCGCTCGGCGCCGGCCACCGCGCCGCCCTCGCCCGCGGCGGCGGGCCCCTCGCCGCCCTCGCCGATACCGACGTCGCCGCGCTGGCACGCGTCGCCAGGGACTGGGCCGGCGTCGACCTCGTGGCGGCCACGGACGTCGACAACCCGCTCCTCGGCTTCCACGGCGCCTCCGCCGTCTTCGGGTCGCAGAAGGGGGCCACCCCCGAGGGTGCGCAACGGCTCGAGTCCGCGTTGGGGCACTTCACCGACGTCATCGACCGGGTTCTCGGTCCGGGACCGACCGACCTCTTGTCCGGACGCCCGCTCGACCCGGCCCGCGAGCCGGGTGCGGGAGCAGCCGGCGGTCTCGGCTACGGCCTCTTCCTTCTCGGTGCCCGCCGCCGTAGCGGCGTCGACTTCGTCCTCGACGCCCTCGACTTCGCGGCCCTCGCCGCCGCCGCCGACCTCCTGGTCACCGGCGAGGGATCCTTCGACTGGCAGAGCCTGCGCGGCAAGGTGGTCACGGGAGTCGCCCGCGTCGGCCTCGAGACCGCCACGCCGACCATCGTCATCGCCGGTCAGACGCTCGTCGGCCGACGCGAGGCGATGTCCATCGGTCTCTCGGGGACGTATGCCGTGGTCTCCCGTCCCGAGCAGGAGGAGGCCGCGTTCGCCGACCCGGTCGGCACCCTCACGGCTCGTGCCGCCCGCGTGGCCGGCACATGGTCGCCGCCCCCGAGACCCTGACGGGACTCGGCTCGCGCGTCCGCACCAGTCGGACGGCAGTTTTCCGACGCGCTCCTCAGGTAGTCGCCGGATCGCAGCACCTCCCTTATGGGACAAAGCAGACAGACATTTCCGTTCCTGACACGAGTCCGGCTACGGCGGTCGTCCTCACCCACGACAGGGGCGTCATCGACGTCGCCGCTCCCATCGCCGTCCCGGACGGTGGCCTCTGGATCCGCAACGTGGCCGGTCTGATCGCCGGGGACGCGGCCTGTCCAGTGGAGTCGTATGACGCGGCGCCTCATGTGCCACTCCTCATCGATGCCGGCGTCGACGTGCAGATCACCGGCAAGCGCATCCTCGCCACGGCAGATCCATCGGGCGCGTGCCCGAACCCCCGATCCACGAGTCCCATACCCACGAAACCCTGACCCACGAACCCACGCGCCCCATTCGTCCCGCCAACCCCGGTCTCCCCGCTCGGGCGGCGTATGGTGTGTGGCAACCGCGGGAACACCAGGCCACCTCGGCGACGTTGTCGCCCTCAGTACGCGCCCATCCCCACATGCGAAGGATCTCGCCCATGACCGTTCAGGACCAGACCAGCACGACCACGCACGGCGTCCTGCTCACCGATGTCGCCGCCGCCAAGGTCAAGTCCCTCCTCGAGCAGGAGGGCCGTGACGACCTCCGCCTGCGCGTGGGCGTCCAGCCCGGTGGCTGCTCCGGCCTGATCTATCAGCTCTACTTCGACGAGCGCACCCTCGACGGTGACCTCGTCCGCGACTTCGACGGTGTCGAGGTTGTCGTCGACCGGATGAGCGCCCCCTATCTCGACGGCGCGACCATCGACTTCGCCGACACCATCGAGAAGCAGGGCTTCACCATCGACAACCCCAACGCCGGCAGTTCCTGCGCGTGCGGCGACAGCTTCAGCTGACCTGAGCACACGGCATACGGCCCGGATCCGCTCCGCGCGGTCCGGGCCGTCGTCGTCGCGCCGCACCCGCCGACGACCACGACCCCGGTTAGGCTCAGCGGCGTGCAGATCCTCGTCACCGGCTCGATCGCGACCGACCACCTGATGACCTTCGAGGGCCGGTTCGCCGACTCGCTCGTCGTCGAGCAGCTCGACAAGATCTCCCTCTCCTTCCTCGCCAACGACCTGGAGATCCGGCGCGGCGGGATCGCCGCCAATATCGCCTTCGGGATGGCCAACCTCGGGCTTCGCCCGGTTCTCGTGGGGGCCGTGGGGGAGGATTTCGTCGCCTACCGCAGCTGGCTCGAGCGGCACGGCGTCGACTGCGAGTCGATCCTCGTCTCCGACACCAAGCACACCGCCCGCTTCGTCTGCACGACCGACACCGACATGGCGCAGATCGCGACCTTTTATGCCGGGGCGATGAGCGAGGCACGCCGGATCGAACTGGGCCCGATCGCCCGCCGAGTGGGCGGCGCCGACTTCGTGCTCATCGGCGCCAACGACCCTCAGGCGATGCTGCGGCATACGCGCGAGTGCCGCACTCGCGGGATCCCGTTCATCGCCGACCCCTCCCAGCAGCTCGCGTTCAGCGATGGCCCCGAGATCAAGGAGCTCATCGACGGGGCCACGTATCTCATCACCAACGAATACGAGGCCCGCCTGACGGAGCAGAAGACCGGCTGGAGCCAGGACGACATCGCCGCGCGGGTGACCCACCGGGTGACGACGCACGGGAAGGACGGGGTCACCATCGAATCGCCCGGCGTCGACCCGATTCACGTCGGCGTCGCCCGGGTCGCCCGCCTCGCCGACCCGACGGGCGTCGGGGATGCCTTCCGCGCGGGTTTCCTCACCGGCCTCGCCTCGGGTCTCGACCACCGGCACTGCGCCGAGATGGGTTCGGTTCTCGCGGCCCACGTCATCGAGACGGTCGGCACGCAGGAGTATGAATTGAGCAAGGCCGTCTTCCTCGAGCGCCTGGCGGAGGCGTATGGCGCGGAGTCCGCCCACGAGATCGGCCCCCATCTGCGCTGTCCGCGCCCCTGACAGTCCAGGTCCCGCGTCCCGCGCGCCCCGAGTGACGATGCTGCCCTCGCCTCCAATCGAGCCCGCCCCGACGGGCTGGAATCTCGCCCGGTCGTTGAGCCTGCGCAGCACGACCGGTGACCTGATCGCCGTCGGCGCCGATCTCGAGCCGGGCACGATCCTCGCCGCATATCGCAGCGGCATCTTTCCCATGGGCCTCGACGAGGCCCCCGGCATGGGGTGGTGGTCACCCGTCCGCCGCGGCATCCTCCCGCCCGGTGCCCTGCGCGTGAGCCGGTCCCTGCGGAAGTCGGCGCGGCGCTACCGCATCACGGTGGATCGTGACTTCCGTGCGGTCCTCGACGGATGCGCGCGGTCGGGCCGCGGTGGTGATTGGATCAGCGCGGAGATCGCCGCGGCATACGTCCGGCTGCACACCCTCGGGTGGGTCCACAGCGTGGAGGTCTGGGACGCCGCGGGGGAGTTGGTGGGCGGGCTCTATGGCGTGTCCATCGGCGCCCTCTTCGCGGGTGAGTCGATGTTCCACCGCGCCACCGACGCCTCGAAGGTCGCGCTCGTGGGGCTTCTCGATGTGCTCGGACCGTCGGGTGACCACCTCCTCGACGTCCAGTGGCAGACCCGACACCTCGCCAGCCTCGGGGTGGTCGAAATCTCCCGTTCGGACTATCTCGCCCGTCTGCCGGCCGCCCTCGCCGGGCGCCGACCGGACTGGGCGGGCGCCGGACGTCGCGACTGGGTGGCCGGGTCGCCGGAGTGAGCCACGTGGGGGAAGGGGCGCGGGACGCGCGTGCTCGGCATACGGACGAGGCGGTGGACTGGCTTGCTCGCCCTCTGCTCGTTCGTGCGGCGACTCTCCTGGTGACCTTCGTTGTCGTGAGCGTGTGGGCAAAGGTCACCGGGACCGTGCGCACGCGCCAGTGGTTGACCCTCTGGGACGCCGACTGGTATGCCCGGATCGCCGCTTTCGGTTATCCCCGCGAGATCCTCGTCGGACCCGACGGCCGCCTCCTCGTCGGGCACGAACTCGCGTTCTTCCCCCTGTTTCCGTATGCCGCGCGCGCCCTCGCGCTCCTGACCGGCCTGCGTGCCTCCGTCGGCTGCCTCGTGGTCGCCCTCGTGGCCAGCCTCGCGCTCGGGCCGGCGACCTATGTGGCAGCGCGCGGAGAGGGGACGTCTCGGCGCGGCGCCCGGGCCGCTGTGGCGCTGCTCGCGGCCGTCCCGATGCCGGTCATCCTCGCCCTGGGGTATGCCGAGTCCCTCTTCCTCCTCCTCGGCCTCCTCGCCCTGATCGCCGCGCAGCGGCGGCGCTGGGGCCTCATGGGCGCGCTGCTTCTCGCGGCTTCCCTGACCCGCCCCTCCGGCATCGTGACCGCCGCGGGCGTCGTCGCGTATGCCGTGCTCCACTGGCGTCGCCGGCGCCGCCCCGGCCGGGAACTCGCCGCGATCCTCGCCGCCGGGGCGATGGGGGCCGCGGGCGTGCCCGCCTTCTGGGCCTGGGTGGGTTGGCACACGGGCCGCCCAGACGGCTGGTTCGTCGTGCAGGAGACCGGGTGGGCGACCCGCTTCGACGGTGGCCGCTCGACCTGGGAGTTCGTCAAGCGCTTGTCGGTGGTCCACGATCTGCCCTGGATCGCCGCCCTCGCGACAGGGGCGCTGCTGCTCCTCGGGGCGGTCCTGATCCTCCTCGCCCTGGCGAGGCGGGATCTGCGAGCGTATGCCGTGTGGCTCCTCCTCGGCCTCGTCTCCACTGTGGGTGCGTCCAACTTCTGGTACAGCAGGCCGCGCCTCCTCCTCGTCATGGCGGTCGCGGTCGTGCCCCTCGCGGTCGCGTCGGGGGACAAGGTCGCCACGCGGCGCGGGACCGCGCTGCTCCTCGGTCTTGCGGCCGCTCAACTCGCCTTCGGCGCCTACATGGCCTTGGACTGGCCCTACGCGATCTGACCGGCCCACCCTCACCGCTTCAGCCCACGTCGAGAGGTCAAATAAACCACGTCGAGAGGTCAAATAAACCGCGTCCAGAGGTCATTGAGCCACTGAGGCAGCGCGTGGATGCACCGGGGCGAGCGCTGGCGACGGGTGACATCTGACCCCTCGCTTCGGGACTTCTGACCCCTGGACAGGTGGGGGAGGGGCGCGCCGGGGGTCATGGGCACGGCATACGGCGGACTGCGGCGAGCCGGCCTCCTCAAGCCGGTGCCGGTCCCACGCAGACGGTGAACCGCATTGTGGGGGAGTCGCCTTCGGGTGGCATCGGCTCGGCTCCCAGCACCGTGTGCCCGCGCATCCGGCACCAGGCGGACAGGTCCGTCGATGTCGCCGCATCGGTGGCGAGGAGTTCCACGAGCGTCCCGGCCGGCAGTCCCCGCGCCGCCGCTGCGATCCGAATGATCGGCACCGGGCACCGCGTCCCGCGCGCGTCGACGGTGACCACGTCGGCTGATGTGCGAGCCTCGCTGACGCTCGCCCGCCCGCCGTCGCCCTCGCGGCCGCGGAGTCGTGCAATGACCTCGGGCAGCGCGACGGCGAGGGCCCCGACGGCCGCCGCGCGGTGGGGCGCCACAGCCTCCCACGGCAGCGTCACCCTGATGTTCCCGTGGGTCAGCACGCCCATGGCGGCCAGGACGTGACTCGGTTCGAGCGTCGAGGCGGTGCACGCTGACCCGGATGCGACGCCCAGCCCGAGCCGGTCGAGTTCGGTGACGATCGTCTCGCCGTCCAGGCCCAACACACTGAGGGTGACGATGTGCGGCAGTCGGCGCACCGGGTCCCCGGCGATGTCGACATCGGGGATGGCAGCGGCGGCCGCGCGCACCCGCTCGATGAGCGCCCGCGCCTCGGAGTTGTCGCGCTCGCGCTGGGCGGCGCACTGCTGCCAGGCCTCCGCGGCGGCCAGGGCGAGGGGAACCCAGATGGCCGAGTCGGCCCGGCCGAACTCCGCTTCCCGCATCGGACCGCTCCGACCGAAGCGGGCCCGGCCTCGCACGGCGAGCACGCCCACGGGCGGTCCGGCCACGGAGCAGGCGTCCACGACCAGGGCGTCGTATGCCGCGGGCACCGCTAGCCGGCCCCCGCTCGCGGTTGCGTCGACCAGGAGGGGGACGGCGGCGGCCGAGCACTCGGCATACGCCTCCTCGACCGGCTGGATCGTGCCGACTTCGCCGTTGGCGGCTTGGAGAGCCGCGACCGCAGTCCCCGGCGCGGCCACGGCGGATCGCCAGGCGACGAGGTCGACGCGACCCGTTCGGTCCACGGGGACTTCCGCCACGAGACTCGGATCACCCGCCTGCGCGGCGGCATACCGCGCGGGGATGAGGAGGGCGGAGTGCTCGACGGCGGAGGTGACCACACGCCGCCCCGTTCGTCGCCGAGGCCAGGAGAGTCCGTCCAACGCGTCGGCCAATGCCGCCGATCCGCCCCCGGCGTGGAAGGAGACCTCCTCCGGCCGTGCCCCGAGGCCGTCCGCGACCACCGCTCGCGCCTGATCGAGCAGACCGCGAGCGCGCCTCGCATCGTGATGGAGCCGGCGTGGGTCGGCCCATCCGGCCTCGATGGCGGCGAGCAGTGTCCGCCGCGCCGCTGGGTGCATCGGGCCCGGCGCCGCGTCCAGCGTCGTCGCAGGTGGGGTGTCGGGCGGCACGGAAGGTCACGTTACGGGACCCTTACTGCACAGCCGGATCACCCTGCTGTAGTTTTTCCTCAGGCCGATGTGCGCTGCACCCGGCCTGATGGGACTTATCCAGATGGATCGACAACGAACGAGGTGCGCGTTGCGTTTGCCACTAGCCGAAGTGCGCCGGAAGCGGCGGCTCGGGCTCGGCCTGGCTGTCACGGCCGTCGTGCTCAGCCTCGCTGGCTGTTCGAGCCTGGGGATTCAGGGCAAGGCCGCCAACGGCTTCCTTCCGGAGGGAGCCACCGAGGGGGCGGACCGCGTTCGCTCCCTGTGGATCGGATCCTGGATCGCGGCGTTGTGTGTGGGTGTTCTCGTGTGGGGACTCACCATCTGGTGCATGGTCGCCTACAAGCGCAAGAAGGACGATCCGCCGCTCCCCGTGCAACTCAAGTACAACGTGCCGATCGAGATCCTCTACACCATCGTGCCGATCTTCATGATCGGCGTGCTCTTCTACTACACCGACCGCGACGCGCGCGAGCTGACCAGCGTCAAGCAGACGCCCGATGTCGTCGTCAACGTCATCGGCAAGCAATGGAGTTGGGACTTCAACTACGTCACCGGCAATGCTCACGAGGCCGGCACGCAGGCGCAGTTGACCGGCAAGCCGGGCGTGGAGAAGACCCTGCCGACGCTCTATGTGCCCATCCACAAGCGGGTGGAGTTCCAACTGACCGCCAACGACGTCATCCACTCGTTCTGGGTGCCGGTCTTCCTGCAGAAGCTCGACATGATCCCCGGCCGGGTCAACACCTTCCAGGTCGTGCCGACCCGTGAGGGCACCTTCGCCGGCAAGTGCGCCGAGTTGTGCGGCGCCTACCACTCGCGGATGCTGTTCAACATCAAGGTCGTCAGCCAGGCCGAATACGATCAGCACATCGCCGACCTCAAGGCCCAGGGCAACGACGGTCTCCTCCCGCCGAGCGTCCTCCGCACCCCGATCATTCCCCAAGACCAGAACAAGCTGACCACGGAGGGGAACTGACCATGAGCAGCATCACCACCTCGGACACCACTCTCCTTCGCACGACAGACCGGGTGCAGCACAAGCGGCTCGCGCCCGGCACAACCGCCGTGAAGTGGCTGACCACGACCGATCACAAGGTCATCGGCAACCTCTATTTCATCACCTCGTTCGTCTGGTTCCTCATCGGCGGGCTCATGGCGCTGCTCATCCGCCTCGAGCTGTTCCAGCCGGGTATCCAGTTCGTCGACGACGAAGACCAGTACAACCAGTTGTTCACCATGCACGGCACGATCATGCTGCTGCTGTTCGCGACGCCGTTGTTCGCCGGCTTCGCCAACGCGCTCGTGCCACTGCAGATCGGCTCGCCCGATGTCGCGTTCCCGCGCCTGAACATGTTCGCCTATTGGCTCTACCTCTTCGGCGGGCTCATCGCGGCGTTCGGTTTCCTCACCCCAGGTGGGGCCGCGGCCTTCGGCTGGTTCGCCTATGCCCCGCTGTCCAATGCGGTATTCAGCCCGAGCATCGGCGGTGACCTCTGGGTCTTCGGACTGGCGATGGGTGGTTTCGGCACGATCCTCGGTGGCGTCAACTTCATCACGACGATCATCTGCATGCGCGCTCCCGGCATGACGATGTTCCGGATGCCGGTGTTCACCTGGACCATCCTGATCACCTCCCTGCTGGTCATCCTCATCTTCCCGCCGCTCGCGGCCGCACTCTTCGCCCTCGGCGCCGACCGCCGCTTCGGCGCGGACGTGTTCGCTCCCGAGAACGGCGGCCCGATCCTCTGGCAGCACATCTTCTGGTTCTTCGGCCATCCCGAGGTCTATGTCATCGCGCTGCCGTTCTTCGGGATCATCTCCGAGATCCTGCCCGTCTTCGCGCGCAAGCCGATCTTCGGCTACAAGACACTGGTCTTCGCGACGATCGCCATCGCGGCGCTCTCGGTCAGCGTGTGGGCGCACCATATGTACGTCACCGGCCAGATCCTGCTGCCGTTCTTCGCGATCATGACGATGCTCATCGCGGTGCCCACCGGGGTGAAGTTCTTCAACTGGGTCGGCACATTGTGGGGCGGGCATCTCGTGTTCAGCACCCCGATGATCTGGGCGCTCGGCTTCCTCGTGACCTTCCTCTTCGGTGGTCTGACCGGCGTCATCCTCGCCAGCCCCGCCCTCGACTTCAGCCTCTCGGACAGCTACTTCGTGGTCGCGCACTTCCACTACGTCATCTTCGGAACCGTCGTGTTCGCGATGTTCGCCGGCTTCTACTTCTGGTGGCCGAAGCTGACCGGACGGATGCTCAACGAGACGTTGGGCAAGATCCACTTCTGGATGCTCTTCTTCGGGTTCCACATGACCTTCCTCATCCAGCACTGGCTCGGCGTCGACGGTATGCCGCGTCGCTACGCCGACTACATGCCCGAGGACGGGTTCACGACCGCCAACCAGGTCTCGACCGTGGGTGCGATCCTGCTGGGCGCGTCCACCCTCCCGTTCCTCTACAACGTGTGGAAGACCTGGAAGTCGGCTCCGCTCGTCGACACCGACGACCCGTGGGGCTATGGCGCGTCGCTCGAGTGGGCCACCAGCTGCCCGCCGCCGCGGCACAACTTCGACAGCATCCCGCGGATCCGTTCGGAGCGCCCCGCGTTCGACCTGCACCACCCGGAAGCAGCGCCGGCTTCGCTGCGTCGTGCCAACGAGGCGGACGCCCGTCGCGTCGCCGCCAGAAAGGCCTGATCAGGGATGAAGGTCGAAAGCGTCATTTTCGCGGCTGTCGCCGTCTTCGCCACGATCATGGCCCCGATCTATGGCCATTTCACGCACTGGAAGGAACCCGTCGGACCGGTTGGACTCTTCCTCGGCGCCGGTCTCGGCGCGATGGTCGCGTTCTATCTCTGGCTGACCGGCAAGCGGATCGGCTACCGCCCCGATGACAACCCCGACGGTGAGATCAGCGAACTCGAGGGCGACTACGGCACCTTCGCTCCGCACAGCTGGTGGCCGCTCTGGCTCGGCTTGTCTGCTGCGCTCGTGTTCATGGGTGTGGCCGTCGGCTGGTGGCTCGCCATGGTCGGGGCCTTCTTCGGAGTCTTCGCCCTCATCGGCTGGACCTTCGAGTTCTACAAGGGTCCGCACGCGAACTGACTCGCGAGGAACTGAGGTTCTCGACACCGGAGAGGGATCCCGGCCGGCCCGGCGGGGGTCCCTTTCCCACTGAGTGCGTGGACGTGCAACCAGTTGTTGCAGTGTCGTCACGCATAGGCTGGTCGCTGTGGTCGAAATGAGCCGGGCGGAGTTCGAGGCCTCCGTGGGAGACGCACTCGATGCCATGCCCCAGGACCTCATGGCTGAGCTCGACAATGTCGCCTTCTTCGTCGAGGACGAAGCCCCCGAGGACGAGCCCGACCTGCTGGGCCTCTATGAGGGGACGGCCCTGACTGAGCGCGACGCCGGGTGGGGCATGGGCAACCTCCCCGATCGGATCACCCTCTTCCGCGGACCGTTGACGCGGATGTGCGACTCCCGCGAGGAGGTGGTCGAGGAGATCGCCGTCACGGTCGTTCACGAGATCGCCCACCACTTCGGCATCGGCGACGACCGTCTGCACGATCTCGGCTGGGCGTAAGACCGGGACAGGCTCGGCATACGAACCCCACAGGAGGCGCCGAGGCAAGCCCGGCAGAATGGGTCATATGACGCAGCAGGAGCACCATGGACGGGCCACGGGCACGATCCCGGTGCAGATGCTTCGGTTCATCCTGGTCGGCGCCCTGGGGACCGCGCTGTATGTCGGGCTCTTCTGGGCACTCTCCCAGGTCATGGGGAGTCAGCTGGCCAATGTGATCTCCTGGGTGTCCTCGACCCTGCTCGGCAATCTCGGCCACCGCCGCTTCACCTATGGCGTCACGGGCGGCCAGCTGCGCGGCACCGACGGCCTGGTCACCTTCGGCACGGCTCTGGCCGAGCTCGGCGTGAGTAGCCTGCTGCTGGCCATCTGGCCGGGGGCGACGTCCCTGGAGCAATCCGGGATGGTAGTCCTCGGGACGATGATCGGTGGGTGCGTGCGTTTTGCCCTCAATCACGTGTGGTTCGCACGCACGGGCACGTCCGCCATTCCGGCTCCGGCGGCTCCGGAGCCGGCTGCTCAAGCCTGAAACCGGCGCCAGTCTCCGCCGCATGAAGACGGGCCGGGATCCGTGTGGATCCCGGCCCGTTCCGTATGCCGTGTGGCGGCTTCAGTGGCTGGCGCCCGCGTGCGTGTCCTCGCCGGCTTCGATCGCCTCGTGTGCGTGACCGTCGTGATGCGCCGCGGCGAGTTCCTCCGGCGTCACCGGGTCGACCCGGTGACCGAAGTAGAACCGGGACAGGCGTGCCCGAAGTTTCGCGTGCTTCGCACCCTGGTTGGCGACGCCATGAGCGTCGGTGCCATCGGTGAGTTCGAGAGGCCTATGCTGCGTGAAGTCCACCAGCTTCCACCGGGTGTACTCGTCCAGTGGCTCGTGCACCTCGAAGAACTTGCCGTCCGCGGTGCGGATGACCCGGCCGGTCTCGCGTCCGTGGAGGACGAGGTTGCGGTCGGCCCGCTGCAGGCTCAGACAGATCCGGCGGGTCACCCAGAAGGCGATCACCGGCAGGATGAACACAGCGGCACGGAAGAACAGCGTGATGTCGTTGATCGACATGTGCAGCTTGATCGCCATGATGTCGTTGCCCGCAGCGAACATGAGGACGCCATAGAACGTCAGAGCGGCGGCCCCGAGGGCGGTGCGAGTCGGCTGGTTGCGCGGGCGGTCGAGCAGGTGATGCTCCGACTTGTCGCCGGTGATCCAGGCTTCGATGAACGGGTAGGCACCCATGATGCCGTACATCACCGGGATGAGCATGAGCGCGCCGATCGCCACGTTGAAACTCCACGTGAAGCCGAGCGCGGTGAACTCGAAGAATCCCGGGAAGAGGCGTAGGGCGCCGTCGGCGAAGCCCATGTACCAGTCCGGCTGACTTCCGGCGGTGACCGCCGATGGGTCGTAGGGGCCGTAGACCCAGATCGAGTTGATCTGGACCAGGGCGGAGAGCAGAGCCGTGAACCCGAAGACGATGAAGAAGAACCCGCCGGCCTTCGCGGCATACACCGGCATGACCGGGAAGCCGACGACATTGTCGTTGGTGCGGCCTGGCCCGGGGTACTGCGTGTGCTTCTGCACGGCGACCATGACGATGTGTGCCGTGAACAGGCCGATGAGCAGTGCGGGCAGTAGCAGGATGTGCACGCTGTAGAGCCGGGGGATGATCGCCTCGCCAGGGAAGTCTCCACCGAAGACGATGTAGGCGAGGTAGGAGCCGATCACGGGCGCCGAGAGCATGAAGCCCTGGGCGGCCCGGATGCCGGTGCCGGAGAGCAGGTCGTCGGGAAGTGAGTAGCCGGCGAAGCCTTCGACAAGCGCGAGCATCGACAGGACGCAGCCGATGATCCAGTTGAGTTCACGCGGCTTGCGGAAGGCACCGGTGAAGAAGACCCGGAGCATGTGCGCCGAGAGGGCCACGATGAACATCAGCGCCGCCCAGTGATGCATCTGCCGGATCAGCAGACCACCCTTGACGTCGAACGAGATGTTCAGCGCCGAGGCATAGGCCTGCGACATCTGCACGCCCTTGAGCGGCAGATATGACCCTTGGTAGGCGACGTGGTCCGCGCTCGGGACGAACCAGAAGGTCAAGAACACCCCGGTCAGCAGGCAGACGATCATCGAATACATCGCGATCTCGCCGAGCATGAACGACCAGTGGTCGGGGAAGACCTTCTTGAGCAGGTAGTTGACCCCCTTGGCGGGCCCGAGGCGGTCGTCGACCCAACCGACGGCGCCGCCGAGCTTCTTGGCGCCGCCCGACGCCGGGGCCGGCCGCTTGCGGTCGCCCTCGCGGAGGCGGTCGGCGGGACGCACGTTCTCGATCGGTTCGCTGGTGCTCATCAACGCTCCCAGAAGCTCGGGCCGACTGGCTCCATGAACGGTTGTGCCGCAACGAGATAGCCCTCGCTGTCGACCGTGATCTTCAACTGCGGCAGCGGACGCTTCGCCGGGCCGAAGATCACCTTGCAGTCATCCGTGACGTCGAAAGTCGACTGGTGGCACGGGCAGAGCAGGTGATGCGTGGTCTGCTCATAGAGGCCCACCGGGCAGCCGACGTGTGTGCAGATCTTGGAGTAGGCGACGATCCCGTTGTAGCTCCACTCCAGGGCCTTCCGGCCGCCGGGGGTGGACTTGAAGTCGGCGGGGTCGAGCCGCATGAGGAGGACCGCAGCCTTGGCCTTCTCCTCGAGCATGTTCTCCTCGAGTTCGAGAAGACCCTTGGGGAGGATGTGATAGACCGAACCGATCGTGACATTTTCGGCCTTGACCTCGAGGCCCTCGGGGTCGGTGACCAGCCGCACGGGCTCGAACTTCCGGTGCTCATAGCCACCGCGAGCGGCGTCCTCGTTCTCGAGGGGACCGTCCCAGAAGGTGACCGAGAGCCGGTTGCGTGGCAGCGGGCCCATGCTGCCCACCAACTGGACGAGCAGCGGCAGCGAGAACAACGCCATCGCCCCACCGAGGCTGGCCTTGATGAGCGGCCGGCGGAAGAGCTGGCTCTTCTCGCCACCCTCGCGCATGATGCCGGCAAACTGCTCGCGTGCCTCGTCGCTGCTGCGCATCGGGTGGCGCAGCTCGACGCTCTCGTGGTCGGGCATGAGCGTCTTGGCCCACTGGACGGCGCCGAGCCCGATGCCGAGCAGCCCGAGGCCGATCCCGACGCCGAGGAGCAGATGGATCGTCGAGACGGTGCCGAGCCCCGGAACCCATGTGCGGTGGTCCGTGGGGAAGGCGAAGTAGGAGACGAGGGCGATCAAGGTGCCGAGCATGGAGAGCCCGAAGAGGCCAGCGACCTGCCTCTCGGCACGCTTGGCGCCGCGTTCGCTCTCGTCCGACATGCGCGGCACGTGGGGCGGGAGCCCGGGGTTCTCGAAGCGCGCTGGCAGTCGGCCATCGGCCGTGTGGTGCCCCTCGTCGAGACGCACCACGCCCGGCGAGTTCGCGTCGGGGAATTCGTAGTTCGTCATGGGGTCAGGCACCCTTCTGTGCGAGCCAGTAGGCGCCGCCGATCAGCACGCCGAGTCCGAAGATCCATGCGACCAGGCCCTCGGGGACCGGCCCGAGCGATCCGAGTGCCATCCCGCCAGGATTGCCCTCGTCGCGCATCGTCATGAGATAGGTGATGACATCGGCCTTCGCCTGGGGCGAGAGGTTGGTGTCGTTGAAGACGGGCATGCTCTGCGGGCCGGTGAGCATCGCCTCGTAGATGATCCGACCGACGTCCCCGTGACTGAGCGAAGGGGCGTACTTGCCGCGGGTCAGGGCGCCTCCGGCGAATGCGGAGTTATGACACATCGAGCAGTTCGTCCGGAAGATCTCGCCGCCGCGACCGGCATCGCCGGTCGCCTGGGTGTACTTGTCGTCGGGAATCGCGGGGCCTGGCGCGAGCGAGGCGACGTAGGCACTGATCGCCGCGATCTTCTCGGGCGTGAAGGTCACCGCGTTGCGAGGGGCCTGGACACCAGGGCCGGCCATCGGCATACGGCCGGTGCTCATCTGGAAGTCGACGGAGGCCGCGCCGACACCCGCGAGGTTCGGGCCCTTGGTGGTGCCGAGCGCTCCCGTGCCGTGACAGGTGGCGCAGTTGGTGAGGAACAACTGGTGTCCCTCGTTGACCTGGTCCGCGCTCGCCTCGGCCGCGGTGGCGGCTTTGGGGGCGAGCGCGGAGTAGGCGGTCCCGGTGAAGATCAGACCCAGCAGAAGCAGCAGGGCGATGGCCGCGGGGTGGCGGCGGTGGCGTGCGAGTGCGTTCACGTCAGTGTGCCTTCCTTCGTCCGTTGGTCGCGATCACTTCAGGAGGTAGATGGTCGCGAACAGCGCGATCCACACCACGTCGACGAAGTGCCAGTAATAGGAGGTCACGACGGCGCCGGTGGCCTGGGCGTGGCTGTAGTGACGGGTGGTGAAGGTCCGGCCGATGATGAGCAGGAAGGCCAGCAGTCCGCCGGTCACGTGCATCCCGTGGAAGCCGGTGGTGAGATAGAAGACCGAGCCGTATCCATCGGAGGCGAGGGTGATGCCGTCGTGGACCAGGTGGGCATACTCGAACACCTGGCCGGCGATGAACACGGAACCGAAGATGTAGGTGACGACATACCACTCCCGCATGCCCCAACTGCCGATGTCGAACAGTTTTCCGGTCCGTGAAGGCTGGCCGTGCTCCGCTTTGTAGACGCCCAACTGGCACCACACCGACGAGATGACCAGCACGATGGTGTTGGCCGTCGCGAACGGCACGTTGAGTTGGGCGGTCCGCTCGGCCCACAGGTCCGGGCGCACCTCACGAATCGTGAAGTACATCGCGAAGAGGCCGGCGAAGAACATGAGCTCACTGGACAGCCAGACGATGGTGCCCACCGAGACCATGTTGGGCCGGCTGACCGGCCCGAGCGGGGTGTGCCCCGGTGGGGAGCTGGCGATGTTGGACGTCAGTGCAGATGCTGTGGCCACGCGGTCATTATGTCGGTAAAGGAATCGCCACGTCAGGTGGCCCCCCGATAACAGTTGTGTCGCGTGTCGCTCTGGCCTTAGTAGGGTGTCCCACATGGCTTCCAGCGCCCTGACCCACACGTCCGAGACCACTGGCTCGGCCACCGGGCCGCGTTCGGTGTCGATCCTGCTCTACAGCGACGACATCACCACCCGAGACACGGTGCGGGCGGCCGTCGGACGGCGTCCGACCAGGGATATCGAGGTCGCGTCGTGGTTCGAGTGCGCAACTCTTCCGGCGGTGATCGAGGCCGTCGAGAACGAGACGTTCGACCTGTTGATCCTCGACGGTGAGGCAGCGCCGGCCGGAGGTCTTGGCGTATGCCGCCAGCTCAAGAGCGAGATCTTCGACTGCCCGCCCGTGCTCGTGCTGACCGGACGCCCGCAGGACGTGTGGTTGGCGGCGTGGTCGCTCGCCGACGCCGCGGTCTCGCAGCCCCTCGATGCCCTCGCGCTCTGCGCCGGTGTCGAGCAGGCGCTCGTCGCAGCATCCTGACGATGGCGCCGCCCGTGAGCGACGCCCACACCTGGCCCGACATCCTTTCGGGGCTCCTGCAACGGCAGGATCTCGGTGCGGACGCGGCCGCCTGGGCCATGGACCAGATCATGTCGGGGGAGGCCAGCCCGTCCCAGGTCGGCGGCTTCCTCATGGCCCTCAAGGCCAAGGGCGAGTCGGTCGGCGAACTCGCTGCCATTGCCGATGTCATGCTTGCCCACGCGCATCGGTTCGAGGTCGCGGCGCCGAGCATCGACATCGTCGGGACCGGTGGAGATCGCTCGCACACCGTCAACATCTCGACGATGTCGGCCATCGTGCTGTCCGGCGCGGGCCTGCGGGTGGTCAAGCACGGCAATCGGGCGGCCTCGTCGTCCTCCGGTGCGGCGGATGTGCTGGAGGCGCTGGGTGTCGACCTGTCCCTCAGCCCTGATCAGGTGCGTCAGGTGGGCGAGCGCGTCGGCATCACCTTCTGTTTCGCACAGGCATTCCATCCATCGATGCGGCACGCCGCACCCACTCGGCGCGAACTCGGCGTCGGGACGGTCTTCAACGCACTCGGACCGCTCACCAACCCCGCTCAACCGACGTATGCCGCGGTCGGCGTCGCCGACTCTCGCCTCGCCCCGCTCATGGCCGGCGTGTTCGCGGCGCGTGGCCGTCGGGCCGCGGTGTTCCGCGGGGAGGACGGGCTCGACGAACTGACCCTCGCGGGCCCCTCCCGCGTGTGGTGGGTCGCGGACCGTGCCATTTCCGAGCACCTGCTCGCCCCCGAGGACGTCGGCCTCGACCGTGCCCCTCTGGATGCACTGCGCGGCGGCGACCCAGCCCACAATGCCGAGGTCGTCCATGCGTTGTTGCGAGGAGAGCGTGGCCCAGTGCGCGACGCGGTCCTGCTCAACACCGGCATGGCGATGGCCGTCGCCAGCGGGTCGGTGCCTGCCGACCCAGGTGGTACCGACCGGCTCGTGGAGGAGGTCCGGTCCGGAATCGAGCGCGCAGCGGGCACCATCGACTCCGGCGCGGCAGCCGGAGCGCTCGACCGCTGGGTCGCGGCGACTCGGTCGGTCTGATCCCCGGGATGGTCGTCAGTCGAGTCCGAGGCTGAACGCCGCGTCGAGATCATGGCGGGAGTAGGCCCGGAAGGCGATGTGCGTCGAGGTGCTCAGCACGCCCGCGACCTTGTTGAGCCGGTCAGCGATGACGTCGGCGAGTTCTTCGTGTCTGTGCACCCGCACCATGGCGATCAAGTCTGCGTCACCGGTCACGGAATAGACCTCGGTGACCCCGCCGAGGTCGGCGATGGCCTGCGCGACCTCGGGAATCTTGTCGACCTCGGCGTTGATCAGGACGATGGCGGTGATCATGTGGATCATCCTCTCGCGAATCGACGGCAGGTGACCGATCACCCTGGCGGATCGCGGGGGACCACGGCGGCGTCGACCATCGTCACGCGACCGAGCCTCGTGCGTGACCGCCCCGACTGCTACCCCGCGAGCGGGCCGGGACGTCAGCGTCCGGGTCGTTCATCGGGACGACGGTCCGGTGCGTCGAAGCGCTCGGCACCACCCACAGGGCAGGTCCAGCTCCCGTCGATGTCGACCAGCCGCACGCCGGGCTCGTCGAGCCAACGCAGAATCGTGTCGGTCTCCTCGGGCAGCGCGGCGGAGGCTGGGGGGACGGGCGGGCTGACCACTTCGGCGCTCGCGCGGAGCGCTTCGACATAGGGCATCGGGTCGGCGCCGCGCGGACTTCGGCTGCTTCCGGCGAGGCGGCCATGTCGCACGCAGACCAATTCCCAGCCCCCGACCGGACTGCGCCGCGCCGCGATCAGTTCGGGCGTCGCCGCCAACGGCGTCAGCCGCTGGCTCCGGATCAGGCCGCGGATCAGCGCACCGAGCCGGTCGCGGACGGTCGCGGCCTCCTCGAAGCGCTCTTGACGGGCCAGCGCGGCCATCCTCACCTCGAGCCCGTCGACGAGGTCGCTCGGATCGGCGCGCAGGGCGGCGGCGGCGCGGGCGACGACGTCGGCATAGGCCTCGCGCGTCACCGCGCCGGTGCAGGGTGCGGCGCACCGGCCGAGGTCGGCGAGTGCGCATGGGGGCGAGCGCCGATGGGTGGAGAGCCGCTGCGTGCACTGGCGCAGTGGGACGGACTCGTGGATGGCCGCCATGGCGTCCTCGGCGACGCGGCGCGAGGCGAACGGCCCGACATAGGTCGTGCCGTCCTCGCGGACCTGAGAGACGATCGAAAGCCGAGGGAAGGCCTCAGCGGTGAGTTTGATCCAGACGGCCTTCTCGGGATGGCGTGACCGACGGTTGTATCGCGGCTTGTGCGCGGCGATCAGGCGCAGCTCTCGGACCTGTGCCTCGAGCGTGGTCGCGCACACGACGGGCGTGACGCTGGCGGCGAGCCGGACCATCTCGCCCATGCGGCGCCGCTTCTCCGCCGCCGTGAAATACGACCGGACTCTGGTGCGGATCGCCACCGATGTGCCGACATAGAGGACCTGCCCTCGGTCGTCCTTGAACAGATAGACCCCCGGTGCGTCGGGCAATCCGTCGGCGAGGTGGCGCTTGCGCCGGCGTTCCTGGGGCACGCGGCCGGAATAGGCCGCGAGTTCCTCGAGTGTCGTCACCCCGAGACCGCCCACCCGCGCGATCAGCCCGTGCAGGACATCGACGGTGGCCTGCGCGTCGTGCAGCGCGCGGTGGTCGGGGGTGACGCTGGCCCGGAAGACGCGAGCGAGTGACGACAACCGGTGGTTGGGAGACTCGTCGGCGGTCACGAGGGCCCGGGCCAGATGGACGGTGTCCACGACGACCGGATCCGGCCACGACGCCCCCGTGGAGACGCAGGCGGCCTTGAGGAAGCCGACGTCGAAGCGGGCGTTGTGGGCGACGATCACGGTGCCGGCGGCGAACTCGAGGAACGCCGGCAGCGCCGCGCGCAGTGGTGGCGCGGTGGCGACCATGGCATCGGTGATGCCCGTCAGCACGCTGATGACCCCGGGAATCGGCACGTGGGGGTTGACCAGGGTCTGGAACTCACCGAGGACCTGTCCGGCGCGCACCTTGACCGCTCCGATCTCGGTGATCTGGTCTTCGGCGGCGCTGCTGCCCGTCGTCTCCAGATCGACGACGACGAAGGTGACGTCGTGCAGGGGCGTGCCGACATCGGGCAACGGATCCTGCCGGGGCCTGGGCGCGACGACGGTCGGTGACGACATGTCGATGACGCTAGAGATGACCACCGACAAGGCCATCTGAGCAGCGGCCCGAGGGGTTGTCGGTGGTTGTCTCTACCGTCGTTCCCGACAGTCCGGGAGACCCCGCGATGTCCGACGCGAAGGAGGAACAACCATGGTGATCGGCTGCGATGGATGCCCGATCCGCGGCACCGAGCGGGAGGCGAGTCACTGCCCGACCTGCGTCGTGCCTGTCTTCGCGGGGCTGCCGGCGCTGCGGACGTATGCCGATGCCGACCCCGGCGAGGACCGCTCGCTGCCGCTGGACCCCCGTGAGCGGGCGGTGGTCACCGCACTCGTCGGCGTCGGCCTGGTCAGTCCTCAGATCGCCAGTTCCGCACGAGCGCGGTCGGAGACTGGTCCCGGCCGGCGGGTGGCGGGGTGATCGGCGTGACTGCGCGCATCGGGATGTGATCGAGCAGGAGGGAGAGGGCGACGAGGGCACCGACGAGCCAGTACTGGTTATAGAACGCCTGCTTGTTGACGAGATTGGCCGCAAAGAGCACGAGTGCCGCCCAGCGGATGACCTCGCCGATATCGGGGGTGCGACGGCGGACCGCCCACAGCGCACCACCCACGGCGAGGCCGACGACCAGGCCGGTCACCCAGAACGGGAGAGTGACGCCGAACTCGTTGAGCGCCAGCAGATACCACGTGTTCGCGAACTTGATGGGATGGAAGGTCACGAGGAAGGTGATGGTGTCGTGCACGAAGTCGGCGGGCGCGGTCATGGCCCAGGGCGCGATCAGCGCGGCGGTCAGCGCGCCGGTCGCCAGCGTGCGACGCCAGCCGAAAGGCCGCCAGACGAGGAGGACGAGGAGCACCGCGGCCAGGTGTTGCTTGCTCGCGCAGGCGAGCGCGAGGGGGAGCACCGAGAGCCATGGTCGCCCGCGCACCATCAACAGGGCCCACCAGATGAGGCCGGCCCAGAGCAGCGGTTCGGTCCACGCCTGGTCGATCTGGGTCAACGTTCCCGGGGCGAGCAGGACCAGCGCGGTGACGGCGGCGGCCACCTCCCGGGTCCCAGGCGTGCCGGTTCGCGGCATGGCGGACTGTGGCCGCGAGTCCGCCGGCCCGGAGATCTCCGGTGCACCGGCCCCGGGCATCGAGGCCTCAGCCCGCCGCGTCCAACTATCGTGCGGGCCTCCGAGCAGCCACAGTCCCAGCGCAGCCACCACGACCCAGGCGAGGAGCATCCACCGAACATCCCCGGCGACCAGGCGTCCGGGAGCCAGGAGCACGGCGCTCCACGGCAGGTAGGTGAACGCGTCCTTGACACCCGGCGATCCCACCCAGATGACCGAATAGAAGTTGCGTCCGTCGGCCAGCGCGTCCGCGGCCTGCTGCAGCGTCACCCAGACGTCGATCTTCGGATGAGGGTCGTTGACAATCGCCAGGGCCCCCGTGCCCACATAGGTCGCGACGGCGATCGCCCACACGCTCACCGGCGACCGGCCCGTCCACAACAGCAGGGCACAGGTCCCGGCGGACACGGCGACGAGGATGCGGACTCCTCCCGCGGCCTCCGGAGTCAGATAACTCCACAACGGCACCCAGAGCGCGATCGGGATGCCGCCCGCAAGGGCGAGCGCCGCCGCGCTCGGCGTCAGACGGACGGCGGGTCGACGAACCACCCATATCGCAAGGAGGCCGGCAGCCACGGTCAGGGTGAGCACGATCGACACTCGGAAGCGCACGACGCTCCACTGGAGCATCCCGAAGCTCGCCAGCCAGGTCAGCAGGAGAAGGAGCGATCCCCGCCCGCCGATCCGGCCGAGCGCCGGCCCCGTGGGTGTGAGCGCCCGGTGGCCGGCGACCTGGCGACCGTCCCGATGGGTGGTCGCGTCGGGGTCGGACGGACGTCGGGCCGAGGAATGCACGGCGGTAGTGTCTCCTGCCATGGCCGACAGCACACAGTCCTCGATCCTCATCGAGGCGGATGCCGGGATGGTGCTCGATGTCATCGCGGATCTGGAGGCCTATCCCGAATGGGCCTCCGAGGTCGTCGCCGTCAGCATTCTCACCGAGGAGGGTGACGGCTGGCCGGACCGGGCGCGGTTCACCCTGGACGCCGGCATCATCAAGGACACCTACATCCTCGACTACGAGTGGGACATCCGGGCTGACGGCACCGGAGCCGTCTCGTGGGAACTCGTCGAAGCGAGCGTGCTCAAACGCATGGATGGGACCTACACCCTCATCGCCACCGACGAGGGGTGGACCGACGTGTCCTATCAATTGACCGTCGACCTCAAGATCCCCGTCCTCGGAATGCTCAAGCGCAAGGCGGAACGCGTCATCATCGACACCGCCCTGACCGAACTGAAGAAGCGGGTCGAGTCTCTCTGAGCAGCATCACCGTCCCAGACGGTCCCGCCGGGGTCCCCGCCCGCATTCTCCTGTTCACCGGCAAGGGTGGCGTCGGCAAGACCACCACGGCCGCCGCGGCCGCCGTGTCGAGCGCCCGGGCCGGGATCGAGACGCTCGTGCTGTCGACCGACGCCGCCCACTCCCTCGGCGATGCGTTCGGCGTGGACCTGCGTGGTGGCGGCGGCCCGGTGGCGATCGAGGAGCATCTGCATGCCCTCCAGGTCAGCGGCCGGGCCCACTTCGCGGGGTCGTGGACGGTCGTCCATGCCTATCTTGTGCAGACGCTCTCGGCTCTCGGTGTCGACCCTCTCGTCGCCGAAGAGATGACCTCCCTGCCCGGTGCCGAGGAGATCGCCGCGCTCCTCGAACTCCGCACGCAGGCCGAATCGGGTCGCTGGGACCTCGTCGTCGTCGACTGCGCGCCGACCGCCGAGACGCTCCGGATGCTCGCCCTCCCGGAGAACCTCGCCTGGCACCTCGGACGCATGATCCCCGGCACCGTCGGACTGCGCCGTGCCGCCCGTCCCGCCGCCGCCGCCGCACTCGGCATACCCCTGCCGGGCGTCGAGATTCTCGAGGTGATCCGGGACTGGTATGCCGACATGCTCGCCGTCCGCGCCATCCTCGGCAGCGGCCGGGCGTCCGTGCGCCTGGTCACAACCCCCGAGAGCGTCGTCATCGCGGAGTCCCGCCGGACGTGGACGTCGTTGAGCCTCTATGGCTATGCCGTCGACGCGATCTATGTCAACAAGATCCTCCCCTACGTCGGCGCCGGGGAGACCGGTGCGGCCGCCGCGTGGCTCGCCTCGTGGAACGACGCGCAGGAGCGGGGGTTCGGCGAGGTCGTCTCCTCGTTCGCCGGGATCGCCGTCGTGCGGGCGCCCTATCTCGCCCGCGAGCCCGTCGGCCCCGACGCCCTCGCCGCACTCGGGTCCTCCTGGGTCGACGAGTCGGGCATCGGCCTCGACATCCTCGACGCCGTCGATGCCGCCGCCATGCGAGTGGACCGGACAGCCGACGGTTACACGCTCGCCCTCAGGTTGCCGTTGACGTCGGCTCGCGAGGTCGGACTGCAGCGGCGTGAGGACGACCTCATCCTCACGGTCGGCGACCACCGGCGGATCGTCACCCTTCCCGCCGTCCTGACCCGGTGCACGGTATCCGGCGCGAGCGTACGTTCGGGCTCGCTTACCGTTGGATTCGTGCCCGACCCCGCACAATGGCCCCGATGACCACGCCCACCGACCACGCCCCACCGCCCTGGTCTCTGGGCGAGGAGGCCGCCCGGCTGTTTGCGTCGCTCCAGGAGGAGCGCGGGCCCGAGGCCGCCGACCACCCCCGATCCGAGGTCCATTCCGCGGCTTGCACCTGGTGCCCGCTCTGCCGTGGCGTGGACAGCCTGCGCTCGGTCGATCCCGATGCGGTCGACCGCCTCGCCCACGCCATCTCCGAACTCGCCCACGCGCTCGCCGACCTCGGATCGACGCTGCGGGAGCGGGTCGTCCCGCCCGGCTACGAAGCCCCGATGCGGCCGCACCCGCAGACGGGCGCGAGCCATTCGGGGGAGCGCGTCGACATCCCCATAACCGATATTCCTGTCATCGACGAGGACGCCCAATGACCTCAGCGACCGATCTCAGCATCGGCATCGACATCGGCGGCACCAAGGTCGCCGGCGGCATCGTCGACAGCGACGGCCGGGTCCTGGCCCGCGCCCGCGCGAACACCCCCGAGCGGTCGGAGAGCCCAGAGGTCGCCGAGAACACGATCGTGGGAGTCGTCGAGGAACTCCTCGGCATCGCCGACGCGCCGGTCTCGACGGTCGGCATCGGCGCCGCCGGTTTCGTCGCCGCCGACCGTGCGACCATCGTTTTCGCCCCACACCTCTCGTGGCGGCATGAGCCCCTGCGCGACGCGCTCGCCCAACGGATCAATTTGCCGATCTATATCGACAACGACGCCAATGCGGCGATCTGGGCCGAGGGCAAGTTCGGTGCCGCCCGGGGGGAGGGCCACGTCATGATGGTCAACCTCGGCACCGGCATCGGCGGCGGCATCCTCGTCGACGGGCGCATGATCCGCGGCCGGTTCGGCATCGCCGGCGAGTTCGGGCACATGCAGATCGTCCCCGATGGTCAGCGCTGCGAGTGCGGCAACCGCGGCTGCTGGGAGCAGTACGCCTCGGGCAATGCCCTCGTCCGCGAGGCACGCGGATTGATGATGGCCCACTCACCCGTCGTCCGGGATCTCGCCGCCCGGGTCGGTGGCGACCCGCAACTGCTCACCGGCCCCCTGATCACCGAAGCCGCCAAGGAGGGCGATCCGATCGCCGTCGAACTCCTCGCCGACATCGGCCACTGGCTCGGCATCGGGATCGCCAACCTCGCAGCCGCCTTCGACCCGGGCATGTTCGTCATCGGTGGAGGCGTGAGCGCGGCCGGCGACCTGCTCCTCGGGCCGGCCCGGTCGACCTTCCGTCGGCACCTGACCGGCCGCGGCTATCGTCCCGAGGCGGCCATCATGGCGGCCCAGCTCGGCAACGAGGCCGGGCTCATCGGAGCTGCCGACCTCGCCCGCCTGACCGCGAGCGGTGCCGACGTATGACGCGGATCCGCGTCGCGAGCTACAACCTCCGTGGATTCCACGACGATCGGCACGCGGCCGCCCGGACCGTCCGCCGCCTGGCCCCCGACGTTCTGTGCGTCCAGGAGGTGCCCCGCTGGTTCGCCCGGAGTCGCGTCGCCGCGTTCGCGCGCGAGTGCGGCCTCGAGTGGAGCGGCCCGCTCCGTGGCAGCGGCGGCACGGCGATCTTCACCTCCGACCGCGTCCATCTCCTGCGGACCGAGCGCCAGCGTCTGCCCCTGACTCGCGAGGCGGAGTGGCGGGGGTTCTCCTGGGCGGTGGTGCGCGCGCCGGGTGGCCGGCCCGTCGCCGTCGCCTCCGTCCATCTCACACTCGAGGCGACCGGCCGCCTCACCGAGATCCGCCGGGTCCTGCGCCAGCTCGAACGGGCGGGGACGCCCACCCTCCTCGCCGGCGACCTCAACGAGTCCGCCGACCAGCCCGCCTGGCGGCGCGCCGCCACCGAGATGCGCCAGGTCTCGCCGGTCCGGCCGACCTTCACCGCGCGCACGCCGCGGCGGATGATCGACGCGATCTTCGCCTCCCCGGAGTTCCTCGGCCTGCCGCACGAGGAGGTCGCGCTCGACCGGGCGGACCTCATCGCGGCGACCGATCACCTGCCGATCTGGGCCGATCTCGACCTGCGCGACTGAGCGTGCGCACAGTCAGACGATCGCGCCGTTGCCCGGGTCGTGCTCCTCGTCGCTGGGCCCGCGCATCACCAGCAGGACGAATCCGGCCGCGCACATCGACAATGCGAGCCACGTCCACCACTGACCCACGTCGGGCTCGAAGACGACGAGCCAGAGGAGGATGAGCGGCCCGCCGACCAGGCAGATCAGCATCGCCCAGAAATGGACGTCCTCCTGCGGCGGCAGCGGGGCGGGCGGGGCGGGAATGAAGTGGTCGTCCTCGTCGTCGAGAGCCTCGTCGAACGTCGGGCCGGTGGCGCCGCGCCATACGGGAAAGGATTGAGGCAGCAGCGGCGGGTTGACTCCGGTCTTGGGTTCCGTCGGAGTCAGGCCGTATGCCGTGTCCTCCCGCCCGCGCTCCGGCGCGGCATCGCCATCGGACGGCGGCTCGGGTGCGGACGACGTGGTGTCCCAGAACATGGGGTCATCGCCCAGCCCGGCGACGATCTCGGCGAACCGCTGGTCGAAGTCGTCGCCGTGCAAGCGTGGTTCGGGCTCGCGCACTGCACTCCTTCGTCGGAATCGCTCATGGTCACCTGGTGTGGCTCATCCTGTCACGCCGGGACCGCCCTTCGATAGTGTCGCGTGCTGGCGTGGCGATGACGGGCGGGTGTCGCCGGGGTGTCGTAGAGTTCCCGAGGAGGTGACCCGGACGTGCTGTATTGGTTTCTCAAGCGGGTGCTGCTCGGGCCCATTCTGCGCGTGCTGTTCACGCTCCAGGTCGAGGGGGCCGAGCACATCCCCGGCGACGGGGCGGCGATCCTCGCCAGCAACCATCTCTCCTTCTCCGACTCCTTTTTCCTGCCCGCAGCGATCGACAGGCGGGTCACCTTCCTCGCGAAGTCGGACTATTTCACCGGCCGCGGCCTCAAGGGTCGCCTGACGGCCGCCTTCTTCCGCGCGGTCGGCCAGGTGCCCGTCGATCGGTCCGGGGGCCGGGCCAGCGACGCCGCCCTGACAGGCGGCCTGCGAATTCTCGGACGCGGCGAACTCCTCGGCATCTATCCCGAAGGAACCCGCAGCCCCGACGGCCACCTCTATCGTGGCCGCACCGGCGTGGCCAGGATGGCGCTCGAGGGCAGGGTCCCGGTCCTGCCGGTCGCGATGATCGACACGGACAAGGCCCAGCCGACCGGCCAGCGCCTCCCACGGATCACCCCCATCACCGTCCGCATCGGCGCCCCCCTCGACTTCTCGCGCTACGAGGGGATGGAGGAGGACCGGTTCGTCCTGCGCTCGGTCACCGACGAGATCATGTATGAACTGATGCTCCTGTCCGGCCAGGATTACGTCGACATCTATGCCAGCGCCGCCAAGAAACGCCTCGCCGCGGCGCGCGCGAAATCCAAGGACCGCGGCGACACGCGCGAAATCCCCGAGATCGCGAGCCTCCCGATCGGTGAGTCGGTGTCGCCCGCCGACGACCGGGAACACCCGGGGGAGACCGCTCCGCACCTGCCGAAGGCGAGCTGAGTGGCGGCCCAGCCCGTCGTCGTCGGTGCGATGACGCGCGGGCTGGCCATCTTTCGGCCGCTCGCGCTCGGCTACGCCCTTGTCATGGCGGGGCTGCACCGCGATGAGATGACTCATCCGTGGGCCGCCGCCGTGACGTATGCCGTTCTCGCCGCCTGGACTCTCGCCGCCGCCCTCGAGCGCCGGGTCACCGGCCGCACCGTCGCCGTCGATCTCGGTCTCGCCGTCGCCGGTGTGCTCGCGACGAATGTCGCCTATCCGCGGGACGTCGTGGTGGGCGGGATCATGACACTCCCGAGCATCTGGTCGGCCTCCGGTGTCGTCGCCGCGGCCATCCGCGGTGGGGAGCGCTGGGGCCTCGCCGCTGCCGTCGCCATCGCCGCCGCCGACGTCGTCGGGGTGGTCGAGGTCAATGCGGGGACCGTCCACAACATCGTTCTGCTCGTCTTGACCGGCGGCCTCATCGGCCTCTCGGCCCGGCTCGCACGGGAAAGCCAGCGCTTCCTCGAAGCGTCGGTCCGGGCCGAGGAAGCCTATGCCGAGCGCGAGCGACTCTCGCGTGCCGTCCATGACGGTGTCCTGCAGGCGCTCAGCTATATCAATCGCCGCGGCCGCGAGATCGGCGGCGCGAGTGTGGATCTCGCTGACCTCGCCCGGGACCAGGAACGTTCGCTGCGGGCGCTGGTGACGGTGGGGCGCGGCATACGGCCGTCGCCGGTGAGCGAGGATCTGACCGCCGCGCTGCGGGCCCTGCAGTCTGCACACGTCGAGGTGAGCATGCCCGCGGAGCCGGTCACGCTCGCCGCGGACCGGTGCGCCGAACTCGTCGCCGCCGTCCGGGCGGCCCTGGACAATGTCGCCACGCACGCCGGGCCGGAGGCGCGGGCGTGGGTGCTCCTCGACGATCTCGGAGACGACATCGAGGTGACCATCCGCGACAACGGGCGTGGCTTTGCCCCGGGCCGGCTGGCGGCGGCCCGGGCGGAGGGTAGGCTCGGGGTGGTCACGTCGATCCGTGGCCGACTCACCGACCTCGGCGGCGCAGCCGAGTGGGTCGCGGCGCCCGGCCGCGGCTGCACCGTCACCCTCAGCCTCCCACGAGCGACGCCGGCCCCGGCCGGCCGGACGGAGACCTGATGACCGCGCTGCGTGTCCTCGTCGCCGACGACCACCCTCTCTGGCGCGACGCCCTCGCCGAGGATCTCGCCCGGGCGGGCATGGACGTCGTCGGGACTGCCCCCGACGGGCCGTCCACCGTCCGCCGCACCCGCGCGACCCGCCCCGACGTCCTCCTCCTCGATCTCAACCTCCCGGGCATGCACGGCGCTCAGGTGTGTGCGGAGATCGCCGGCCTGGAGACCCGGGTCCTCATTCTCTCGGCGAGCGGGGAGGAGAAGGACGTCCTGGCCGCGATGAAGGCGGGCGCGTCCGGATATCTCGTCAAGTCGGCGACCCGGGAGGAGATCGTCGACGCGGTGCGGGCGACGGCCGAGGGCCGGGCGACATTCACGCCCGGGCTCGCCGGGCTGGTGCTCGGGGAGTTTCGCAAGCTCGCCAAGGAGCAGCCGACCGATTCCGCGCGTCCGGTGCCGGAGCTGACCGACCGCGAGGTCGAGGTCCTGCGAATGGTCGCCATGGGCCTGTCCAGCCGCGAGATCGCCGAGCACCTGGTCATCTCGCACCGGACCGTCCAGAACCACGTCCAGAACACCCTCGGCAAGCTCCAGTTGCACAACCGGGTCGAGCTGACCCGGTTCGCCATCGAACGCGGCCTCGGCGACGCCTGAGCGCGCGTTCCCGGACATGACGGGTTCGTATGCCGTGCCCCGCCTATCCTTGTCCGGTGACCACGACCGCCACCCCGATGAGCCAGGTGCTGGATGGGCCGGCGCGCCCGGCCGCGCAGCAGCCGTCGTGGCCGGACCCCGACGCCCTCGAGCGCGCCGGTGACACGCTCGCCTCGTTCCCGCCACTCGTCTTCGCGGGCGAGTGCGATGTGCTGCGGGAGCGGATGGCCGCGGCGGCCACGGGAACGGCATTCGTCCTCCAGGCCGGTGACTGCGCCGAGACGTTCGCCGCGGCAACCGCCGACAACATCCGTGACCGGGTCAAGACGATCCTCCAGATGGCGGCGGTCCTCACCTATGGCGCGTCCGTCCCGATCGTCAAGGTCGGCCGGATGGCGGGGCAGTACGCCAAGCCGCGCAGCAGCGATGTCGAGACCCGCGAGGGGGTCACCCTCCCGGCCTTCCGCGGCGACATGGTCAACGACTTCGAGTTCACCGCGGACGCCCGCGAGCCCGACCCGCAGCGGATGGTGCGCGCTTACCACGCCTCGACGGCGACCCTCAACCTCGTGCGGGCGTTCACGATGGGTGGCTTCGCCGACCTGCGGCACGTCCACGACTGGAACCGCGGGTTCGTCCGCTCGCCGGCCAATGCGGCATACGAGAAGCTGGCACGGGACATCGACAAGGCGATGCGCTTCATGATCGCGTGCGGTGCCGACTTCGAGAAGATGAAGACGACCGAGTTCTTCGCGGCGCACGAGGCGTTGATCCTCGACTACGAGCGCCCACTCACGCGCATCGACTCCCGATCGGGGCGCCTCTATGACACCTCGGGGCACTTCATCTGGATCGGAGAGCGGACTCGCGATCTCGACGGTGCCCACATCGACTTCATCTCCCGCGTCCACAACCCCGTCGGGGTCAAGCTGTCGACCAAGACGACCGCCGACTATGTCGAGAAGGTCATGGACCTCATCGACCCCGACCGGACGCCAGGACGGCTGACCTTCATCACCCGGATGGGCGCCAAACAGATCCGCGACGCGCTCCCGCCCATCATCGAGGCGGCCAATGCGGCCGGGGCCGCCGTGACGTGGATCTGCGATCCCATGCACGGCAACACCTTCGAGTCGGCCTCGGGATACAAGACGCGCGACTTCGCCGACATCGTCGAGGAGGTGCACGGCTTCTTCGACGTCCACCGGGCGCTCGGCACCGTTCCCGGCGGCATCCATGTCGAACTGACGGGAAACGATGTGACGGAGTGCATCGGCGGTGCCGAGAAGATCCTCGACGCCGACCTGACGAAGCGTTACGAGAGCGTCTGCGACCCGCGCCTGAACCACCGACAGGGCCTCGAACTCGCCTTCCTCGTTGCCGAGATGCTCGGCGACGCCTGACCCGTATGCCGAGCACCCCGATCCGCGTCGACCTGCTGTCCGACACCCTCACCCGCCCGAGCCCCGGCATGCGGCGGGCGATGGCCGAGGCGGAGGTCGGTGACGACGTCTTCGGCGAGGACCCGACCGTCCGCGCGCTGGAGGAGGAGGTCGCCGGACTGCTCGGCCACGAGGCCGGCCTGTTCAGCCCGACCGGCTCTCTGGCCAACCAGCTCGGGCTGCGCCTGCACACCGGCCCCGGCCGGGAGGTGATCGCCGACTCGCTCGCCCACATCCTGCGCGCCGAGCTTGGTGCGGCGGCGACCTTCTCGGGAATCACCTCGCGGACGTGGACGTCGGTCGCGGGGCGCGCCGACCCCGACGCCGTGCTCGGGCTCATGCTTCCCGGCGCCGACGCCTATCAGGTGAGCACCGCGTTGATCGCGCTCGAGAACACCCACAACTTCGCCGGCGGCACGATCCAGCCGTATGCCGCGCTCTCCGCCATCCGGGCTGGCTCCCGTCCGCACGGGGTCGCCATGCACCTCGACGGCGCGCGGCTGTGGAACGCGCACGTCGCAACGGGGGTGGAGCTGGCGGCATACGGCGAATTGTTCGACACCGTCAGCGTGTGCCTGAGCAAGGGGCTCGGCGCGCCGGTCGGGTCGGTCCTCGTCGGCTCGGCCGCGGCGATGGCCGAGGCACGCGTCTGGCGCAAGCGCTATGGCGCGGGCATGCGCCAGGTCGGCATCCTCGCCGCTGCGGGGCGCTATGCGGTGGCGCACAACATCTCCCGGCTCGACGACGACCACGCGCGGGCGCGCCGGTTCGCCGAGGCCGTCGCCGAGATCGCGCCGGGTCTGGTCGATCTGAGGGATGTCGAGACCAATATCGTCATGCTCGACGTGACCGGGCTCGGCCGGCCGGCGGGTGAGGTCGTCGCCGCCTTCGCCGGGGAGGGCGTGCGGTGCTATGCGATGTCACCGACGAAGGTGCGGCTGGTCTGGCACCTCGACGTCGACGATGCCGGCACCGACCTGGCCATCGCCGCCGCCCGCGCCGTGCTCGCCTGACGCCTCGCGAGCGAAGTCCGAGCGGGAGCTGGCCGATGCCGTCCATGCCGCTCGCGTCGCGAAGGCGTCCTGGCTCGAGGTGGGTGAAGCCACCGGGAATGGTGGCGACGCAGTCCGCCCGCGGTACTCGGTATGACGGCATCCCAACCGCGGACGCTCGCTCCACGTTTCTGAGGCTGAGGTGACCCGTCGGGGCGCTGACTTCCCTGTGATCAGAGCTGCGGCACCCCCGCCAGCGCGGCGGTGAGAGCCTCCTCGGAGAGGGCCTCGTCGGTGAGGGTCCCGGCGAAATGGCTCTGGTAGGCCCCGAGTTCGAGCAGCCCGTGGCCGGAGAGGCCGATCACGATGACCTTCTCCTCGCCGCTCTCGGCGCAGGCGAGGGCCTCGCGGCGGGCCTGGGCGATGGCGTGCGAGGATTCTGGCGCGGGGACGACGCCCTCGGTGCGGGCGAACTCGACGGCCGCTTCGAAGCATTCGCCCTGATGGAGCGCGTGGGCCTCGATCAGCCCCTCGTGGACGAGGTGGGAGACCAGCGGCGCCATGCCGTGATAGCGCAGGCCGCCGGCGTGGATCGCCGAGGGGACGAAGTCGTGGCCGAGCGTATACATCTTCATCAGCGGCGTCAGGCCCGCGGTGTCGCCGAAGTCGTAGCGGTACTCGCCGCGGGTCAGCGTCGGGCACGCGGCGGGCTCGACGGCGATGAGCCGGGGGTGCTGCCGGCCGGCGAGCTTCTCGCGGACGAACGGGAAGGTCAGGCCGGCGAGATTCGACCCGCCGCCGGCGCACCCGACGACGATGTCGGCCCCGGACTCCCCGGCCTTGGCGAGCTGGAGCAGGGCCTCCTCGCCGATGATCGTCTGGTGGAGGAGGACATGGTTGAGGACCGACCCGAGGGCATACTTGACGTCGTCCTGCTGGGCCGCCATCTCGACGGCCTCGGAGATCGCGATGCCGAGGCTGCCCGGGTGCCCCTCGGGGAAGGCGCGTCCCGACTGCGTGTCGTGGGTGGGGGAGCGGAAGACGGTCGCGCCGAAGGTCTCCATCAGCGTGCGGCGTGCCGGCTTCGTGTCGTATGACGCGCCCACCTGCCAGACCTGGCACTCCAGCCCGAAGAGCGAGCAGGCGAACGCGAGCGCGGTGCCCCACTGGCCGGCGCCGGTCTCGGTGGTCAGGCGCGAGACCCCATTGAGCGCGTTGTAATAGACCTGCGGGACCGAGGTGTTGGTCTTGTGGGAGCCAGCGGGGGAGACGCCTTCGTATTTGTAATAGATCCGCGCCGGCGTGCCGAGCTTGCGCTCCAGGCGACGGGCCCGCACAAGCGGGGAGGGCCGCCACTGGCGATAGACCTCGCGGACTGGCTCGGGGATCTCGACATAGCGCTCGGCCGTGACCTCCTGGGCGATCAGCTCCGGCGGGAAGAGCGCCGACAGGTCGTCGGGGCCGACCGGTTCGTGCGTGCCCGGGTGCAGCGGCGGCGGGGGAGGCGTGGGGAGATCGGCGACGACGTTGTACCAGTGCGTCGGCATCTCGGAGTCGTCGAGCAGGAACTTGACGGCGTCGTCGGACACGGGCTCTCCTCGGTGAGCGTGGTGGTTCGTATGCTGCGCGCTCACCCTAACGACGTCACGGAGCGTCGTGGTGGAGGGCCTCGGCAGGTGGGACGTCTGCGCGTCGTCCGGCGAGTCCGCAGACATACATCGCGACGAGGACGAGGGCACCGCCCAGGAGCATCCGGGAGGTCAGGGACTCGCCGCCGAACACCACGGCGAAGAGCGCGGCGAACACCGGCTCGGTCGTCATGACGATCGCGGCCCGGGTCGCGGTGAGGTGGGCCTGCGCATACGTCTGGGCCCATAGGGCGAAGGCCCCGGCGACCAGCGCCATATAGAGCAACGAGCCCCACTGCCCGGGCGACGACGGCAGGGTGATTCCGCCCGGCAGCGCCATGAGCAGCGTGACTGCGGCGATCACCCACGCCTGAACGACCGCCATCCCGGTCGCCTCCCCGGGAGTCGACCAGCGACCGAGACCGAGGATGTGCACGGCATACAGCAGCGCGGCGGCGAGGGTGAGGCCCTCGCCGAGCCCGACGGAAAACCCCTTGAGCGACAGCACGCCGAGGCCGACGGTCGCGAGGGCCACGGCGACCCACGTCGTGCCGGACACCCGGTCGCGCAGGACGGCGGCCGCCAGCAGGGGGGTGAGCACGACATACGCCCCCGTGACGAACCCCGAGACGGACGCCGAGGTGTGTTCGAGCCCGACCGTCTGGAGCAGCTGCGCGCTCCCATAGACGGCGCCGAGGAGCGCGGCATACCGCAGCCGCCGGCGGGGGAGCGCCCGGACTTGACGATGGAAGACGAGGCTCATCGCCGCCGCGGCGACGGTGAAGCGCAGGACGAGGAAGTCCGCCGATGGGATGGTCGTGACCAGATCGCGGATGAGGAAGAAGGTCGAGCCCCAGGCCGCGGTGACCGCGAGGAGGAGCAGGGTCGCGAGCGTCGCCGCCCGCGGCGGCGTGTGCTCAGGCATCTGCTCAGACCACGGTGATCTCGACGGTGCTGCCCTTCGGGGCTTGCTGTCCGCCGGTGGGGGTCTGCCCGGTGACCTTGTCGAGGGGAGCGCCGAGGATGAGGTTCGCCTTGACCTTGAACCCGAGTCCCTCGAGGATCGCCGTCGCCTCGGCCTGGCTCTTGAGATAGACGTCGGGGACGTCGACCATCTCCGGCCCCTTGGACACGTGGACGGTGACGGTCCCGTCGCGCTGGAGGGTGCCGCCGGCCGGCTCCTGCTCGGCGATCTGGCCCTTGGGGACGTCGAGGCTGAAGACGTCGTCGCCCTGGTCGAGTGTGAGCCCGAGCCCCCCGAGGATGCTCGTCGCCTCCTCGACGGTCTTGCCGGTGAGGTCGGGGACGTCGATCGGCTTCGGGCCGAGGCTGAGGACGACCGAGACCGGCTGGCCACGCTTCATCGGCGTGCCCGCGACCGGGTCGCTGGAGACGACCTTGCCTTCGGGCACGGTCTCGTCGTAGCCCTCGCCTACGGTGCCGAGGACGAGATGGACCTTCTCGAGTGCCGTCTTGGCCTGGGCCTGGCTCTTGTTCTGGAGGGCGGGCACGTCGTAGCGCTCCAGCCCCTTGGAGACCTGGAGGGTGACGGTGTCGCCGCGGTGTGCGCTCGTGCCGGCGGTGGGGTCGGAGTCGATGACAGTGCCCTTGGCGACGCTCTCGCTGAACACCGTGGTCACGTGCGCGTCGAGGTGGGCCTTGTCGAGCGCGCTCACGGCAGCGTCCTGACTCAGCTTGACGACGGTGGGCACGGTCGTCGTCGCGCCCGGACCGAGGAGGAACCACCAGGCGGCGGCCCCGCCGGCGAAGGCGAGAAGCATCATCGCGAGGACGGCGAGCAGGCCGCGCCGGCTGCGCTTCGGCGGGAGTGGTGGTGCCGTATGCCGTTCCCGCCCTCCCGGGGTCCCCGCCCCCGGGGTCGTGGCCGGGGTCGTGGCCGGCGCCGGCGCGGGCGCGGTCCGGCGGGGGGTGGGGCGGATGGGTGCGGGCACGTCGAGAACCGCGGTGTCGGCGCGGGCGTCGGGGGCTGCGGACCCGCTCGGGAGGGGGACGGTCTGGCCGGCGAGGGCGGCCGCGGCGGCGGGAGCGGCCGGCATACGGCCATCGAGGGAGGCATCGGACAGGCGGGCGCGGACGTGTCGCAACTCGTCGCGGAACTCGGTCGCGTCGGCGGGTCGCTCCAGCGGGTCCTTGGCGGTGGCCTGGCCGAGAAGGGTGTCGAGCGAGGGCGGGACGTCCGGGAGCATCTCGGCGAGGCGAGGCACACCGCGGTGGAGGTGCTGGAAGAGGACGTTGGGGATCGAGTCGCCGGTGAATGCCTTCTGACCGGTGAGCATCTCCCAGAGGACGAGACCGGCGGAATAGACGTCGGAGCGCTTGGTGACGTCGTTGTGCTCGATCTGCTCGGGCGAGATATAGGAGAGGGTGCCCATGACCTCAGTGGCCGCCGAGGTGGCCGTCTCGCTCGTGACCGCACGGGCGAGCCCGAAGTCGGCGACCTTGACCAGGCCGTCGTCGCGGACGATGACATTCTCGGGCTTGATGTCGCGATGCATGAGTCCGGCCTGGTGGGCCGCCGAGAGGGCGTCCAGGACCGGGTCCATGATGTCGAGAGCGGCCCGCGGGGTCAGCGCGCCCTCGGCCGCGAGGACCTCGCGGAGGGTGCGCCCAGGGACGTATTCCATGGCGAGGAAGACCATCCCCGTGTCCTCGCCCTGGTCGAACACGGCGACGACGTTGGGGTGGGACAGGCGGGCCGCTGCCCGGGCCTCGCGGCGGAATCGGTTGACGAAGGTGTCGTCCCCGGCGAGGTGCGCACGCATGACTTTGAGGGCGACCTCGCGGTCGAGCCGGGTGTCGACGCCGCGATAGACACTCGCCATGCCGCCGCGGGCGATGCGCTCCTCGACGCGATAGCGGCCGTCGAGGAGGGTGCCGATCAACGGATCGGTGGGGTCGACGGTCACCCGGCGGATTCTACGGGCCCCATCTGTGGCGACCGGCCACCGACACGGGTGGGGCGGGTGTGACGTATGCGGCGCGATCAGACCCGGGTCATGAAGTAGGTGACATTGGCGACGTACTGGCGCGTGTCGGCATACATCCCGCGCTGGCGGACGGAGGAGAGACCCTGATAATAGGCGGCGATCGCCTCGTCGCGGTTGACCGCGAGAGCGGTCAGCTGCCGGAGGATGGCGACACCGGCGGTGACATTGTCGCGCGCGTCATAGAGGTTGAGGGTGCGCCCGACGAGGTCACTCGCCCACTGCCCCGACGACGGCATGACCTGCATCGCGCCGATCGCGCCGACGCTCGAGGTGACCCCCTGCTGCCATCCGGACTCCTGCCAGCCGATGGCGAGCGCGAGGTGGGGGTCAACGCCATACGCGGCGGCAGTCGAGGAGATGAGGTCGCGGATCGCGCTGCGGTTCGGCATCGTGTCGGCCCAGGCGGACGCCCCGGAGGAGGTGCCCGAGGAGGTTCCCGAGTCGCCGCGGTCGGTGCGGGTGGGGATCGTCAGGACCTGACCGATCTGGAGGTAGGCATAGGGCGAGATCCCGCTCGCCTTGGCGATGGCCGCGACCGTCGACCCGGTGGCGGCGGCGATGCCGCTCAGGGTGTCGCCGGAACGGACCGTGTAGCTCCCGGTGGTCGAGGCGGGGCGCTTCGGGGTGGTCGAGGCGGTGCCCGAGAGACGCAACGACTGCCCGGGATAGATGAAGGCGTCGGTCGAGATGCCGTTGGCCGCCGCCAGAGCGGAGACGGTCGTCCCGGTGGCGGCGGCGATGCCGCTGAGGGTGTCACCGGCCCGGACGGTGTAGCTGCCACCCGTCCCGCTCGAGGGGGAGCCGGTCGATGACCCGCCCGTGGACGACCCGGGGATCGTCAATGTCTGACCGGGCATGATGAGGCTGGCGTCGCCAAGGCCGTTGGCGGCGGCGATCGCCTCCACGCTCGTCCCATAGCGCATCGCGAGGTCGAAGACCGTCTCGCCCGCCTGGACCGTATGCCGCGTCGCAGCGCTCGCGTGGAGCGCCGCCGTGAGGTCTGTGGCCGGGAGTGCGGCGGGCAGGGCGAGCAGAAGCACGGGGGACATGCGGCGGGGGTCCTTTCGGCAGGGACGCGGGGGACGTCTGTGACGAGTGGGAATGGCGGTGTCGCCCGACAATAGCCGACGGTGTGTCAGTGTGTCGTCCGTGGATGACGCGCACGATGTGGTAAGCGACTGGCTGACTGTTCCCGACATCGCCGAGCGACTCGGACGGTCGGTGACCGAGGTCCGGCGAATGCTCGAGGACCGAGAGCTGATCGGCATACGGCGTGGGGAGCGGAACATCCTGTCCGTGCCTGAGGCATTCCTCGCGGTGGACGGTCCCGTCGCGGCCCTCAAGGGAACCTTCACCGTCTTGGCCGACGGAGGCTTCTCGGACGCCGAGATCATCGACTGGCTGTTCGCACCGGACCCGTCCTGGCCGGGTGCGGGAGGCAGCGCGATGGCAGCGATCCGCGCGGGCTTCAAGACCGAGGTCCGTCGACGGGCCATGGAGGAGGCGTTCTGACCGCGCGCTGAGGACGCCGGCTGGGGCCCGCTCGCAGCGGGGTCTGGCCGGGCAGCGGGGTCTGGCCGGGCGGCAGGTCAGGCGGACCGGGCGGTGCTGAGGTCGACGAGGTCGTCGAGAGCGGCGGCGGCGGCGGGATCGATGTCGGTGCCGGACAGCGCTGCCCGTGCCCGGGCCGCCCGGGACGCGATGTCGGCCTCGACCACGGCGACGGCGCCGGAAGCGGTGATCAACTCGCGCAACCGATCGATGGCGGCGTCATCGAGGTCCGGGCGCCCGAGGTGAGCCTCGGCATACGCCCGGTCCGCGGGGCCGAGCCCGGCGAGCGTATGCGCGAGCAGCACCGTCCGCTTCCCCTCCCGCAGGTCGTCACCGGCGGGCTTGCCCGTCACCGACGGGTCGCCGAAGACGCCGAGCACGTCGTCGCGCAGTTGGAACGCGAGACCGAGGTCGAGTCCGTATGCCGCGAGCGCCGCCCGCGACGACGCGTTCACCCCGGCCGCGTCGGCGCCGATGAGGAGGGGGTGCTGGATCGAGTACTTCGCCGACTTGTAGGTCATCATCCGTTCCGCGCCCGCGACCCGGTGCGCGGCGTCGAGTGCCGACCACGGCCGGACCGACTCGACGACGTCGAGATACTGCCCGGCCATCAGCTGCGCCCGCATGAGGTCGAAGCACCCGCGGGCCCGGGCGAGCTGGTCGGCGGGGAGCCCGGACTCGTCGTAAGCCTGATCGGCCCAGCCGAGGCAGAGGTTGCCGGCGAGGATCGCGCCGGCCACCCCGAACCGGGCCGAGTCCCCCTCCCATCCGCGCTCGCAGTGGCGCGCCTCGAGTGCCCGGTGCGCGGTCGGGGCGCCGCGGCGGGTGTCGCTGCCGTCGATGACGTCGTCGTGGAGGAGGGCGGCGGTCTGGAGGAACTCCATCGCGCAGGCGAGGGCGATCGCGGCGGGGGTGTGCGGCATACGGCCCGCGCGGTAGCCGACGTAGAGGAAGGTCGGGCGCAGGCGCTTCCCGCCGCGCAGGAGCGCACCGATGACGTCGAGGAGGTCGGCGGCTTCGGGTTGCAGCGGCGCGAGGTCGGCGGCGCCACGGGTGAGTTGCGTCTCGATGGCCGCGTCGATCTGCGGGCGCAGGGCGGACAGGTCGATCGACTCGGTCACCGGGCGCCTCTCGTGGGGAACGGGGCGGCTGCCCCCTCCGGTCCACTGTATGACGTGTGCCGGTGGTGGACGGACGGCCCGGGTTACGGTGGGCGCCATGTCCATTCCCGCCGACCTCCGCCAGCACCGGCCGTCGGTGAGTTTCGAGTTCTTCCCGCCCGCCTCGCCCGCGGGTGCCGAGACGTTGTGGACGGCCATCCGGCGGCTCGAGGGGGTCCGGCCGGACTTCGTCTCGGTGACCTATGGCGCCGGCGGCACGACCCAGGAACGCACGGTCGCCGTGACCGAGCGGATCGCCCACGAGACGACGCTGACGCCGCTGGCGCACCTCACCTGCGTCGGGGCCTCGGTCGCGCAGTTGCGCACGGTGATCGGGCAGTATGCCGCGGCCGGCGTCCGCAACATCCTCGCTCTCCGCGGGGACCCCCCGCGCGGCGGCGACGGGAGTTGGGTCGCTCACCCAGAGGGGCTGACGCACGCCGAGGACCTCGTCGCGCTGATCAAGCGGGTCGGGGAGTTCACCGTGGGGGTCGCGGCGTTCCCGGACCTCCACCCGGAGTCGCCCGGCTTCGATCATGATGTCGACGTGCTCGTGCGCAAGGCCGACGCGGGTGCGGAGTTCGCGGTGACCCAGATGGTGTTCGATGCCTCGACCTATCTGCGGCTGCGCGATGCCGTCGCCGCCCGGCGCGACCTGCCGATCACCCCGGGCCTGATGCCGGTGACGAATGTGCGGCAGATCGCCCGGATGAGCGAGCTGATGGGGACGCCCCTCCCCGACGCTGTCGTCGGGCGGCTCGCCGCGGTCGAGGATTCGCCCGACGCGGTCCGGGCGGTCGGGGTCGAGATCGCCACCGAACTCGCCCAGGCGATGCTGGCCGAGGGCGCCCCAGGCCTGCACTTCATCACGATGAACCATTCGACCGCGACGCTCGAGGTCTTCGAGAACCTCGGCCTCGCTGCCGTCCGCTGAACCCTCGGGACTGGCCCGCGCGGGTCCTTGACTCCGACGTGCGGGAATTGCGCGTGGGGTGAGCGGACGGCATACGGTGAGGTCGTGAACGTCGACGGCAGGTGGGCGGCCCCGGGTGAAGACCCGCGGGACGCGATCCCGTCCGGGCGGGGCGAGAAGGCCGTCCTCGAGGAGTATCTCGACCGCTACCGGATGACCATCGAGTTGAAGTGCTCGGACCTGACGCCGGGTCAGCTGGCCACCCGCTCGGTGCCACCGTCGAGCATGTCGTTGCTGGGACTGATCCGGCATCTGGCCCGTGTCGAGCACAGCTGGGCCCGGCGGGTGCTGGAGGGGCGTGCGGAGTTGCCCCGGCTCTATCGGACCGACGCCGAGCCGGACCTCGACTTCGACGCCGTCACCGGGGACGAGGCGTGCGTCGCCGACGCGTGGGCGACGTGGCGGGCCGAGGTCGCCCACGCCCGGGAGGTGTATGCCGATCTCGACCTCGACACGATCGTCACCGTCCACGACCGGCAGATCGAGGCCCGGGACGTGATCGTCCACCTGGTGGAGGAGTACGCCCGGCACGCCGGCCATGCCGACCTGCTGCGTGAATGTCTCGACGGCCGGACCGGACAGTAGGCGTCGCAGCGTCAGTCGGCGTTGGCTGCGGCGCGGGCCGCGAAGACCGCCCGGGCGGCGAAGGTCGCGTTGAGGGCGCGGGGGAAGCCGCAATAGATCGCCGAGTGGAGGATCGCCTCGACGATCTCCTCCCGGGTCAGGCCGACGTTGAGGGCCGCGCCGATGTGGACCTCGAGCTGTGGCTCGCAGCCGCCGAGGGCGGTCAGCGCCCCGAGCGTGACGAGTTGCCGGCTGCGGGCATCCAGGCCCGGCCGGTCATAGAGGTCGCCGAACGCGGCGACATGGTGTCCGAGCGCCGGGCTCACATCGGCGAGGGAGTCGATGACGGCCTGGCCCTGATGGCCGTCGATCCGGGAAAGCACGCTCAGGCCGTGGTCGCGCCGGGCGCGGTTGGCGGGGCTGTCGATGTCGTGCTGAACATCGGTGTCGCGGGTGGTGGTGGTGGGGCTCATGGCCGGGGTCCTTCGGTGTCGGTGGCGATCTTGTATTCCGTCGCGGCGAGCGCCAGTTGGAGTTGCGCGAGCTGGGCGCGGAGGGTGTCGCGGTGCTCCAGCAGCAGGTCGAGCCGGTCCGGGATCGTCGCGGCGCCGGCATCGACCAGGGCGACGTACTGACGAAGGTCGCTGATCGGCATACCGGAGGTGCGCATGCGGGTGAGGAAGACCAGGCGGCGCACGGCCGCCGCATCGTAGCGCCGGTGGCCGGCGCCGTCGCGGGGCACGTGGAGCAGCCCGATCCGCTCGTAGTAGCGCAGCGTGTGCGGGCTCACGTCGAGGTGTCGGGCCGTCGTCGTGATGTCCCAGTCGGCGTCGTCGGTGCGGGCCAGGTCGCGCAGCGCCTCGATCGACACCGCGCCGGGCGGATCGGTGGCCAGGCGCAGAGCCGCGCGTAGGGCGTCGTCGGGTTCCATGGCCACGACGCTAGGCGTGTGAGCGCGCGCGAACGCAACTCCCCTGGATGGCGGTCGAGGAGCCTCAGGGTGCGACGACGGCGGCGGGGGCGCCGCCGGTCATGGCGAGCAGATCGGCATACGTGGTCCGGAAGACGGCGTGCGAGTGCCCGGCCGCTGCCCAGACCTCCTCGAAGGCGGCGAGATCCGTGTCGACGAGCGTGCGCAGCGGCGCGGGGTGGCCGACGGGGGCGACCCCGCCGATCGCCATGCCGGTGTGGGTGCGGACGAAGTCGGGGTCGGCCCGGTGCAGTGCCGTCAATCCCAGCACCCCGGCGACGTATGCCGTGTCCACCCGGTGCCCGCCGCTCGCCATCACGAGGACCGGAGTCCCGGTCCCGTCGGCGCCGATACCCTTGAACACCAACGAGTTCGCGATCTCGGCCGGCGTGATGCCGAGGGCGTCGGCGGCGGCCTGGGCGGTGCGGACGGCATCGGGCAGGATGCGCACCTCGGGGTCGAAGCCGCGCGCGGCGAGGGCGGCGCGGACGGCGGCGACGCCGGGGTGGGTCGTGAGGTCGGAGGCCATGATGGCGACCCTAGCCACGCCGTGGGTGCGACGGCGATCGGTGAGTGAAACTGCGGCCCTGACCGCGATATCGCTCACCGATGGTGGCGAGGGAGCGGTCAGGGGCCAATGGCCACGCTGCCACGATGCCGACAAGGATCAGGGCGCCGACGCGGGTCAGGATCGGGACATCGACGCGGGGCCGGAAGCTGGCCGGGCGCGCGGACATTGACGTGGGGGCAACCAGCCAGGTCGACAGCAGATCGAGCGCATCGGACTGGAGACCACCGGATCAGGCAGGCGGCGCCCAGTGCGGGTCGCGGCCGGACATGCCGACCAGGCGGTCGATCGCGGGGGCGTCGTCGGGCACCGGAACGCGGGGCGCGAAGGCCAAACCCTCGCCCTGGAAGTCGGGCGTGAGCATCTGGCCGGCGAACGCGATCGAGCTCTCGACCGCCTGGGGCGCGGGCGCCCAGTCCTGCCCGGTCGCGACGGCGAGATCCCAGCCGTGCACCTGGTATTCCCAGAGCGTCATCGCCAGCGCCATCGCGCCGGGCATCGCATTGCCGTCGGCGAGGATCAGCTCGCGCTCGGCCCCACCGGCCGCGATCCCCGCGGCGATCGCCTCACCTGCAGCGCGCAGCTGGGCACTGCCATTGCCGTCGACCGTGATGCCGGCGGCGTCGGGCGCCTGGCCGCCCGGGTCGCTGAACCCCGCGCCGAAAGCGGTCGCCCAGCCGACGATGTGGATGCGCAGGTCGGCGACGGAGTAGTCGGTGCAGGGGGTCGGGTCGGCCTCGGCGCCCGCGGGCAGCGCGTCGAGCAGATCGGCGATGGCGAACAGGACGCAGCGGGTCTCGTCGGCGGTGGCCGTGGGATCGGTGTTCATGTCTGGACCGTATGTCGCCATGCCCGCCCGGGACTTGAAGATTCGCGCCAACCTTGGGCGACGGCATACGTCCGTAGGCTGGCGACCGTGCCCGCTCCGCCCGACCCGCGCCGCGACACCCGCGCGATCCTGCATCCGGGGCAGATGCGGCAGTGGGTCACGCTGGAACGCTTCCCGGTCGGACCGCAGTGGGCGGGCATCGTTGACTGGGCGTGGTCGGTCACGTGGGCGCTGCCGCCGGGGGAGAGCCACGCCCAGGACGTCTTGTCGCTGCCCGCGGTCAATCTCAGCGTCGGCACGACACCGCCGCCGGGTCCCAACCCTCCGCCCGGCCCGTATGCCGTGGCCCCCCGGGTCGTCGGCGTCGCCTCCCGCAGGACCACCCGCGTGCTCTCCGGCGCGGGCTGGAATGTCGCGGTCAAGACCACGGTCGGCGGGTTCGGTGCGCTGGTCGACGGGTCGGTCGCGCGGTGGACCGACGCCGAGGTGCCGATGGAACACGTGCTACCCGTCGACGCCGCTGCCCTGGGTGCCGCGATGGCATGCGCGGCAACCGGCGCCGACCGCGCCGCTTTGCTCGTTGCCGCTCTGGAACCCATTCTGGCGCAAGCCGATCCGGCACGGGTGCGCACGGCGCGCGAGGTCGCGGCGATCGCGGAGGCGGCCGCAGCGGATCCGGACCTGCGGCTGGTGGGGGAGCTCGCGGCATACGCCGGGATGAGCGTGCGGACGCTGCAGCGGCTGTTCGCCGAGTATGCCGGGATCTCGCCGGCCTGGATGCTGCGCCGCCTGCGGCTGATCGAGGCGGCCGAGCGGGTCGCGCGGGGGGAGGAGGTGCGCTGGTCCGGCGTCGCCGCGGAGCTCGGCTACAGCGATCAGGCACACCTGAGTCGCGAGTTCACCGCTGCCATCGGCGCCACCCCGAGCGCGTACGCCGCAGCGCAGCGACGAGCGCCGAGCTGAGGTTCCCGGCGGTCACCGCCGCGGACCCGAATTCGGGTCGGTAATCGTGGTGTGCAGGTGACATCTCTCGCGCTGCCATGAGGCCGAGGAGGTGCGCGGGACGGCGGGAGGTGCGCCGGGCCTACCAGACGCACCTCCCGATCTCCGCATCCGGTCCCGGTTTCCGCCGCGAGACGGGGAACTCAGCGGGTCACTTGCCCTGGCGGTAGGTCGTCCACTGCGCCTGCATGCGCGCGACCTGGCCGGAGGTGAACTGGTTCATGCACGCGTCGTCCGTGTAGTCCATGAAATTGGTGATCGGGTCGTTGCCCGGCTTGTTGGGGCAGCTGTTGCGCCCGGTCGGACACCCGAACGCCGCGGACTTCTCGGCCGGGGTGTCGGACACGTAGTCGCCCTGCCCGTTACAGCCGCCCTGGAAGGTGTGGTAAAGCCCGAACCAGTGTCCCGCCTCGTGAGTCGCGGTGTCGCCGAGGTTGTAGGGCGCCGCGGTCCCGCCGGGCAGGGACTGGTCGAGGAGGACGACACCGTCCATCACGTCATACGTCGATTTGGGGAAGGTCGCCCAGCCGAGGAGGCCGCCGCCGAGGTTGGCGGAATAAAGGTTGAGGTCGGCCATCGTCCCCTTGCGCAACGCGGTCTTCATCGCGCGCTCGGCGGTGGTGCCATCGGTGATCCCGTTGTACCAGGTCGCGTTGTTGGTGTAGTCCGTCGCCGCGAGCGTGAAGGAGAACCCGGCCGGGGCGTAGGCGGCGTTGAGGACGCTGATCTGGTTGGCGATCATCGTCGAGGACAGATTGCCTTTGGCGCCGTCGGTGATGACGTGCATATAGACCTTGACGGTCGTCGGCGCGAACGCCGCGCGGGAGCCCCGGGCAGCGCGATCCTTGGCGAAGCGAGCCTCGAGCGCGGCGGCCGCGGCGGGGCTGAGGGTGTTGGGGTCGAGCCGATTGCCACCGGCGATCGCGCGCCCCGCGTTGACGCTGTCGGTGTGGGCCACGCAGGCGGGTGCGGGGGTGTCGAAGGCACCCAGCGGACGCGCGTCGGCGGCGGTCGCGCCTGCGGCGAGGGCGGTGAGCGTCAGCAGGCCGGTGGTCGCGGCGCGCAGGCGGGTCGAGGTCATCGGGGCTCCAATGCGAGGGAGATGGGCACCAGTTGTTACTGGCGCGTCACATGATGACGCATGCCGCCCGCGCCCGCACCCGGAACGGCGGAATCTTCTCGCGCATCGGCACTCAGGCGATGGGCTTGACGGCCACTCATAGAGGTGGCGTATGGTCGTTCTCGAACAGATGTTCGACGAACGATAGTTCGGAGATTCGCGTTCCGACGACGTCACGCCTATGCCGAGAAGGAGGCTCGATGGCCCGCCGTTATGACGAACAGGTCGAGGTCCAGTCCCGTGACGAGGTGATGTCCGCGTTCATCTGGCGCGGCCGTCTGTATGCCGTGCGCGGCGTCGTCGACCGCTGGACCGAGCGCCGCTCGTGGTGGCAGGACCCGGTCGGCGCCCCGCGGATCGGGGAGCGCACGGTCTGGCGCGTCGAGGCCAGCGCGGGCCGGGCGGCGGGGACGGGGATCTATGACATCGGCCGCGACACCGACGCCGCCGCAGCGCGGCCGGCGTGGACGCTGCTGCGGGTCCAGGACTGAGAGAGGACGAGACGATGACGCATCAGAGACTCGACGGCGCCCGGGTCGCCTCGGCGATCGACCTCCTCGACGGCGCGGCCGAGAGCCTTACCGAGGCCAGTCACGCCCCACAGGCCACCGAGCGGTATGCCGAGGCCAACCTCGCCGCTCTTCGCGCCGCGGCCGCGGTGCTCGCCATCCGCGTCCCCCGGGGCGGCAACGCGGGCTCGGGCGGCCCCCGGAGTGTGTGGGAGCTGGTCCCCGAGATCGCCCCGGAGCTGGGGGAGTGGGCGGGCTTCTTCGCCTATGCGTCCCGGCGCCGGTGGGCTCTCGCCGACGGCGTCGAGCTGGTCAGCGTCCGCGAGGCCGACGACCTCGTCCGGTCGGCGCAGGAGTTCCTCGACCTCGTCCGCGGCCACCTCGGCCTGCCCCGCCGGTCCGACGCGATCCGCCTGACCCCCACCGCCTGAGCCCGACCGCCTGACGGTCAGTGCCACCAGGGCTGCTCGTCGGTGCCGACCGGCCGAGGCGGCGTGCGAATGTAGGCGAACGCCCCGACGGTCCAGATCGCCGCGCAGGCGAGCAGCCGAGGCCAGGCGCCGGTCGCGTCGAAGAGGAGGACGCCTGACCAGGCAGGCAGGGCACCGCCGGCCAGGAGGCTGGCGAGGGCATAGGCGAGCACGACGCACCAGGCGAGGGGTGGCGGCATACGCCTCAGGCAGAGCAGCGTCAGCCCGAGGCCAGCAAGGAAGTGGGCGGGTTCGCGCAGCAGGGCGCCCTGGGCCGGATGAACGGCGGCGCCCACCTCGAGCAGCACGAGTCCGTATGCCGTGACACCGGCGACCGCCGTCGCCCGGGCCGGCCGCAGGTCGCGCGCCGCGGTCCGTTCCAGGACCGGAGCCGGCGAATCGAGGAGCGTGCCAGCGGCGATGCCGGTCACCACGGCGATCAGCGCACTGGCGAGAAGGGGGACATAGACATCCCCGAGAACCGGCTGCAAAGAAGGAAGCTGAAGGGTGCCCAGGGTCAGTGACAGGGCCGCGAGGGCGGCGAGGACCGCCATCCCGAGGCGCATGCGCCGGGCGCCGAGAAAGTACGTCACCGCGGACGACAATCCGCCGGGAGAATCTCGGCGAACCAAGCCCATTGGCGCGCCTCTGGCCACTTCTCGATCTCCGCGACGTGCGCGAGTCGCTCTCCTGCCGGAGATGCCAGCCGCGCACCGAGCCATTGCTCGCGCGCGATCGCGTCCCTCGCGTCGAGTGCTTCGTCACAGGAGAGCCAGGCCAGATATCCCTGCGCCACGGCGGCGGCGACGTCGCCGTCCGAGGCCCTGGAGCTGCCGAGATAGAACGTGGCGGCGCCCGGCTCAGGGCGCGTGGACTCCGACCACCGACTGGGGATCGGCAATCCGCTCCGCTGATCGACGGTCAGGCTGTCGACGATGCGCATGACCTGGGGTTTGGCGCGTGCGTGATCACGCCATACGCAGACCGAGCCCGCACACGTGGAGATCGCCCGAGTGTTCTCGGGCGCGACCCAGCGCACGGGAGACGCTGTGGCGAGGAGCGCCCCGGCTCCGAGCAGCGCGGACGCGCCGAGGAGAACCGCGCGGCGGGTCCGACGCGGCTGCAGGCACGACAGGCCGAGGACGGCCAGCGCCACGAACCAGGCGCCCTGGCGCAGGCCGGTCGCGGTGTCGAAGACGACACCCGGGGGGCCGAACGTGTCGTCGATGACCGTGAAGAGAGCCGGGGCCGACTCGGGTTCGCCAGCGAGGTAGCTGAGGGCGAGGTAGGTGAGGACGATGTTGACGAGCAGGCCGACCAGCACGGGCGTGTGGCGGCCGATCGCCATGGCGACGATCAGCAATGCGAGTGTCGCCAGATAACCGATGGTCAGGGCGAAGACCGAGGGCAACGTTCCCGGATTCTCCCGGGCCGTGGCGATGACGGCGGCGAGGGTGACCGCGGCATACGCGAGCGAGACCCAGGTCGCCGATGCGGCGGCCTGGAGGGCGTTGACGGCGAAGGGGTTGCGCGCGGCGCGCGGAGGTGCGAAGCAGCTGTCGGTGGCGCGATCGCGAGCGCCATCGAGACCGGCGGTCGCCAGCATCAATGGCAGGGCGAGACCGAAGGAATTGGTCACGGCGATTGCGGTCGATGCGGCTCCGCCGACCCATCCCTGGTTCGCCGTGAGATTCAGGAGGGCGATCGCCGCAGCGAGCGGGGCGCCGAAGCGGCACCAGCTGATCCGGAGCAACGCGCGATAGGCGGCGATCATCCTCGTGCGGCGATCAGGCTGAGGAAGCCCAGTTCCAGGCGCTTCTGTGGCGATGCGTCGGAGGGGGCACGCTGGCGCAGGTCGTCCGCGCTGCCGGAGAAGCCGATCCGGCCGTGGTCGATGACGAGGACGAGCGGATCCAGGTGGTCGACTTCGCCGAGTTCATGGGTGCTGAAGACCACGGCGCAATCTGCGGCGGATGCCTGGATAAGCTCACGCAGGCTGGAGCGCTGCTCGGGATCCAGCCCGACGGTCGGCTCGTCAAGGAGGAGCAGTCTGGGATGGGCGACGGTGGCGCACGCGAGGGCGAGCCGTCGCTTCATTCCTCCCGAGAGGCTGCCCACCCTCGAGTCGGCGAGGCTGACGAGCCCGACCGCATCGAGGCAGGCGATCCGGCGCGCCTGCCCGCCTGTGCCGCACTTGAGCCACTGGGCGTAGGCGATGGCGTCGCGCACGCGCATGTGCCCGGGTAGCCGCGGATCCTGGGGCAGATAACCGATCACGGCGAGTTGGTCGCGGTCCCAGCCATTCGTCATCTGACGGTCGCCCAGGCGGATCGATCCGCTCCGCGGCCGGAGGTCTCCGACCAGGGAGCGGATCAGGGTGGTCTTTCCGGCGCCGTTCAGGCCGAGGAGAGCCGTGAGGCCGCGCTCGAAGGTGCAGGTGATGTCGAAGAGGACCTGTCGGCGACCGTAGCCCTGCGTCAGGCCCTCGACCACGACGTCAGTGGCGGACACGGTCATGTCAGTCCCGGACACGGTTCCGGCCGGGGTGGTCACGGAATCCGAGTAGCTGCCCGCTCGACGGGAATGGGTGCATGGGGACTCTCGGATGACGACGGAGATCGTGGTGTCAGGCCTGAAGGCTATGGCGAGTGTGGCTGGGGTGCAACGAGAACGGATCGAATGCCCGCGCTGCGTGTGCTTCCCGTGACTGCCAGTGCTGCGCTGCGGGCGGCGTGAGGGCCGACGCGGGGGTGGATCGGTCGGCCTGACATGTTCGGCGGTTGGGAGGCTTGACGGCCATGCATGAGAGTGACGTATGGTCGTTCTCGAACATACGTTCGACACTGTTGGAGCGCGACGACGACGCCTGTGTCGCCGCCTCTGCTATCCATGCGTGCTTGTCCGACAACCCGATTCGTGATGCCTCATGCCCGAGTTCGCCCACCTCCACCTCGCTTCGGGGTTCTCGATGCGCTACGGCGCGGCGACCCCGGAGGCGCTGGTCGAGCGGGCCGCGCAGTATGGCCAGCCCGCGATCGCCCTCACCGACCGCGACGGGCTCTATGGCGCGGTCCGCTTCGTCCAGGCCGCCGCCAGGGCCGGCCTGTCCCCGGTGCTCGGGGTCGACCTCGCCATGGCCGGCGGCATCCTCGACCCTCCGCCCGACCCGCTGCGCCGTCCGCCGCGCACGCCCGTCCGCGGGGGCGAGATCGTCGACCCCCGGCTGCCGCGGGTGACGGTGCTCGCCAACGGGGCCGGCCTCCACGGCCCGGCGACCGGCCTCGCCCACGGTGCCGGCTGGGCGGCGCTGTGCCGCCTCGTCACCGACACTCACCTGCGGGGGGAGCGGGGCAATCCGGTCGGCACGCCGTGGCGGATCGCCCAATTCGCCGGTGCAAGCGAGTCCGAGGGAATGCCCCCTCCCTCCCGGCGAGCGCAGCTCGCTGGGGCTCGCTTGGTCACCCTGCTCGGCCCCGACTCCGACGTCGGGCGGGCCGTGCTCCGCAAGGACCGCACGACCGCCCGGGCGCTCCTCGACGCCTGGCGCGCGCTCCTGCCCCGCGACGGGCTCGTCGTCGAGATCGTCTGCCACGGCGGACCCGACGGCACGCCCGGCTCACGCAACCACGCGGCCCGGATGCTCGCCCTGGCGGACGAGTGCGGCATACCGGCGATCCTGTCCGCCGCCGTGCGGCACATCGACCCCGTCGACGCGCGGATCGTCGACGTCCTCGACGCCGCCCGCCGCCTCGTCCTCCTCGACCGCCGCCACCTCGACCGGGTCTCCGAGGCCGGCCACCTCGCGACCACCGAGACGATGCACCGGATCGCCCGCGAGGTCGCCGAACGCGCCGGCCACCCGACCCACACCCGCGCCGACCGCCTCATCGCCGACACCCTCGACCTCGCCCTGCGCTGCGCCCAGCATCCGCGCCGCGACCTCGGGATCGGGTCGGTCCACCTGCCCGAGCCGGAGGTGATCGGCATACCGGCCGGCACCGACCCCCAACAGGTCCTCGCCGAGCGCTGCCGGGCCGCCGTCCTCACCCGCTATCCCGACGCGAGCGACGCCGACCGCCGCACCGTCGAGGCGCGACTCGACGACGAACTCGGTGTCGTCGCCGCGTTGGGCTATCCGACCTATTTCCTGACCGTCGCCAAGGTCGTCGACCTCATCCGCGACCTCGGGGTCCGGGTCGCCGCCCGCGGCTCGGGCGCCGGGAGTCTGGTCAACCACCTCCTCGGGATCAGCGGCATCGACCCGATCCGCTACGACCTGCTGATGGAACGCTTCTGCTCCCCGCTGCGCGCCGAACTCCCCGATATCGACATCGACGTCGAATCCGCCCGCCGCACCGAGATCTATGAGGCGATCCTTGACCGCTTCGGCGGCGAGCGCGTCACGTGCGTCTCGATGATGGACACCTACAAGGTCCGCCACGCCGTCCGCGATGTCGGCGCCGCGCTCGGTATGCCGCCCGTCGAGGTCGACGAGATCGCCAAGGCCTTCCCCCACATCCGCGCCCGCGACGCCCGCCAGGCCATCGCCGACCTGCCCGAGTTGCGCGCCCGCGGCCTCGACAGCGCCCAACTCGCCACCCTCTTCGACCTCGTCGAGAAACTCGACGGCCTCCCGCGGCATATCGCCCTCCACCCGTGCGGCGTCATCCTCTCCGACGCCACGCTCCTCGATCGCACGCCCGTCGAGGCGAGCTGGCTCGGGTTCCCGATGAGCCAGTTCGACAAGGACGACGTCGAGGCGCTCGGCCTGCTCAAACTCGACGTCCTCGGCATCCGCATGCAGTCCTCGATGGCGTATGCCGTGGACGAGATCGCCCGCACCACCGGCGAGTGCGTCGACCTCGACGACCGCACCCGGGTGCCCCTCGACGACGAGGCCACCTTCCGGATGATCCGCACCACCCACACCCTCGGCTGCTTCCAGATCGAGAGCCCGGGGCAGCGGGAGTTGATCGGCAAGTTCGGCCCGGTCCGCTTCGAGGACCTCATCATCGACATCTCCCTGTTCCGTCCCGGCCCGGTCAAGTCCGACATGATCCGGCCCTTCCTCGAGGCCCGGCACGGGTGGAGCGAGGCGCAGTTCCTCCACCCGAGCCTCATCCCGGCCCTCCTGGAGACCGAGGGCGTCGTCGTCTTCCACGAGCAGATGCTGCGGATCATCGCCGAGACCACCGGGGTCTCGCTCGCTCAGTCCGATGAGGTGCGCCGCGCGATGGGCAGCCCCACGGGCATCGAAGAGATCGAGGCGTGGTGGCGGCCGGCGGCGCAGGCGCGGGGATATAGCCCGGAGCACCGCGACCGGATCTGGGCGGTGCTCAAGGCGTTCGCGTCGTTCGGCTTCTGCAAGGCGCATGCGGCGGCCTTCGCCCTGCCGACCTATCAGAGCGCCTGGCTCAAGACCCACTACCCGGCGCACTTCCTCGCCGGCGTGCTGACCCACGACCCGGGCATGTATCCCAAGCGCCTCATCCTCGACGACGCCCGCGTCCACGGCATCGCCGTTCTCGGCCTCGACGTCAACGCCTCCGGCGACACCTATCGCGTCGAACGTCTCGACGACGCCGCGGGCGCCAGCGGCCTCGACCGGGCCCTCGACCACGGCTGGCATCCCGCCCCCGAGCGCGATCCCGACGCCGCCGACGGGCATGGATGGGGAATCCGCCTGTCCCTCACCGATGTCAGCGGGATCAGCGCCGCCGAGGTCGCGCGCGTTGTCGCCGGCCAGCCGTATGCCAGCCTCGCCGACTTCTGGCACCGCGCTCAGGTCTCCCGGCCGGTCCTCGAGAAGCTCGTCCTCGCGGGCGCATTCGACGCGATGTATGCGATGACCTCCACCGTCGGCGGTCTCGGCCGCCACGGCCGGATCACCCGCCGCGACCTCCTCCTCGGGGTCGCCGAACTCGACCGCTGGGACCGCGGCCTGCGCACCGGCCGCCGCCGCGCCCGCCCCGCGCGGATGGTGACCGAGGGCCTCGACCCGCGCGATCTCGCCGCGGCTCAGTCCCAGGCGTCCGCCCCCGTCCGGCCCGAACCCGTCCAACTCGCCCTCGACCTCGGCGACGAACCCCGCCTCACCGCCGGCTCCGGCCTGCCCGATATGGCGGCGCCGGAACGGATCCGCGCCGAACTCGACATCCTCGGTCTCGACGCGACCAGCCATGTCATGGACTTCTATGCCCCGATGCTGCGGGCCCTCGCGGTCACCCCGAGTTGCGACCTCCTCGGCGCGCGGAGCAATGCGACGATCCTCGTCGCCGGGGTCAAGGTCGCCACCCAGACCCCGCCGGTGCGGTCGGGCCGGCGGGTCGTCTTCCTCACCCTCGAGGACGGCACCGGCCCGTCGGACTCGACCTTCTTCGAGGACGTCCAGGGGCCGTATGCCGCGACTGTCTTCCACTCCTGGCTCCTCCTCGTGCGCGGCATCACCCGACGCACCGGCGCCCGTGGGATCTCCCTCCGCGCGACCGGTGCGTGGGAGTTGTCCGCGTTGTGGTCGGCGTGGCAGGAAGGCGGCATCGACGCGGTCCGTGACGTCCTCGCGGCGAGCGACATCCCGCTCGACGCCCGCGGCAACCCCGTGACGGGGGAGCGGACTGGGGTCGCCGAATCGGGCGGGCGGCGACGAGTCCTGGTCCATGCCTCCGGTTTCCGGCAGAGTCCGTATGCCGACACTCGCCCCCCGGGCGAGTCCGTCCAGCAGTCCCGCAAGCTGTGGCATGCGAGCCCCGGCTCCTCCGGCTGGTGAGGGGACTCGCCTGACGGCGCCCCGCCCCCGCCTCGGGCTCACCCCCGATTGAACCCCGGCCCGTCGCGTGTCACCTGGCCTGCCGCCGGCCCCTGGCGCACTCCAGGCCGGCGAGGTCGTCGGTTGGCGGTGAGGTCGTCGGTGCGCACCCACGACCTCGCCGCCAACCGACGACCTCACCGAACCGGTCCGCGTGCCTCGCGGTCGAGCCGGAGGGGCTGTCGGGGGTGGGGATTACAGTTGCCGCCATGAACCAGGGCAGCGCCGACCGCCGCACTAAGCGTCGTGGCGTCGACACCGCCCTCGCCACCGCGGCCGTATGGGCGGCCGTCTCGGCGATCGCCACCCAGCGCCGCGCCGAGCTGGCCCGGCCGCTGCGGGTCCTCGACCTCGGCGGCGGCACCGGCGGACTCGCCGTCCCGCTCGCCGAGGCCGGTCATGAGGTCATCGTCGTCGACCCGAGCCCCGACGCCCTCGCCTCTCTGCGCCGCCGCGCCGCTGAGGCCGGGGTCGCCGACACCCTCCGCTCGACCCAGGGCGACGCCGATGACCTGCGCAGCATTCTCCGCGCCCGGGTCGACCTCGTCTGCCTCCACGGCACCCTCGAGGTCGTCGACGATCCACCCAATACCCTCGCCCGGATCGCCGAGGTCGTCACCCCCGGCGGGCACCTGTCCGTCGTCACCGCCCAACGCCTCGCCGCCGTCGTCGCCCGCGCCCTCGCCGGCCAGTTCGACCAGGCCCGTGCCGCCCTCGAGAGCCCCGACGGCCGCTGGGGCCCGCACGACCCGCTGCCCCGCCGCTTCGACAAGGCCCAGCTCGAGAGCATGCTCTTCGGGGCCGGTTTCGATGTCGTGACCAGCCAGGGAGTCCGCCTCTTCAGCGACCTCGTCCCCAGCGCCACCGTCGACTCCGACTCCGACCGGACGAGCCTCGTCGCCCTCGAGCAGGCCGTCGCGACCCACCCCGACTTCTCCGCCCTGAGCCACATCGGGACGAGCATCCATGTGGTGGCACGCCGACATTGACCCGGTGAGCGGGCCGTGACCCGCCGCCAGTTCCGGCCCCCGCCCTGCAGCGGCGAGGGGCCGCCGGACGACACCGGCTGCACCGTCCTCCACGTCGACATGGACGCGTTCTATGCCAACGCCTCCCTCCTCGCCCGCCCCGACCTGCGCGGCACCCCGGTCATCATCGGGGGAGCCGGCAACCGCGGTGTCGTCCTCTCCGCAACCTATGAGGCCCGCGCGTTCGGCGTCACCTCCGCCATGCCGATGGGCCGCGCCCGCCGCCTCTGCCCCCAGGCGAGCGTCCTGCCGCCCGACCACGCGCTCTATTCCCAGATCTCCGACGCCGTCATGGAGACCTTCGCCGCGATCACCCCGATCGTCGAGCCGCTCAGCCTCGATGAGGCCTTCCTCGACGTCGCCGGCGCCGTCCGCCGGCTCGGCACTCCCGCCAGCATCGCCCAGCTGATCCGCGACACCGTCCACGACGAGCAGGGCGTCACCTGCTCCGTCGGGGTCGCCCCGAGCAAGTTCGTCGCCAAGCTCGCCTCCAGCCTGTGCAAACCCGACGGTCTCCTCATCGTTCCCGTCGCCGAGGTCGTCACCTTCGTCCAGCAACTCCCCGTCGGTGCGCTCTGGGGGGTGGGGGAGAAAACCGAGGAGCATCTCGCCCGCCTCGGTCTGGCCACCGTCGCCGACATCGCCCACACCCCGGAGGCGACCCTGCGGCGCGCCCTCGGCGACGCGACCGGTGCCCACCTCCACGACCTCGCCTGGGGCCGCGACCCGCGCCGCGTCGAACCGATCCATCGCGAGCGCAGCATCGGCGCCGACGAGACCTTCCCCGTGGACGTGGACGACGCGGCATACATCCACCGCGAACTCCTGCGCCTCTCCGACAAGACCGCCCGCCGCATGCGCGCCGCCGGCCTGACCGGCCGAACCGTGTCGATCAAGGTCCGCTTCGCCGACTTCACGACGATCACCCGCAGCCGGACCCTCCGCGATCCGACCGATGTCAGCCGAGAGGTGTATGCCGCCGCGCTCGCTCTCTATGACGCGCTCGGCCTCCAGCGCGCTCGCCTGCGCCTGGTCGGGGTGCGCGTCGAGGGCCTGATCCCGGCCGACCGGGCGAGCGTCCAACCCGCCCTCGACGACCCGGAGTTCGGGTGGCGCGACGCCGATCGCGCCGTGGACCGCGCGACCGCACGCTTCGGGTCGGGAATTGTACGCCCGGCCAGTCTCATCCGGCGGGACTGACACACCTTCCGCGGCGTGCTTTCGCGGCCTATCCTTGGCTCCGACACGCTCGGTCACGCGAAGAAGATGCAACCTTCCCGCCACACCGAGCGTTGACCGGACATACGATTGACAAACCGGGGTCGCACACCCGGGATCACGGCGCCCGAAGGAGGTCGACAATGCCGCTGTCGGATCATGAACAGCGCCTCCTGGACCAGATGGAGCAGGCGCTGTATGCCGAGGACCCGCGCTTCGCGACGCATATGCAGGGCGTTGCGCGGCGATCGCACAAACACCACGTCATCGGCGCGATCGGCGCCATCCTGGGGCTCGGCCTGGTCATCGTCGGTGTCAACACGACCTGGGTCGTCGGCGGGCTCGGCTTCGTCATCATGGTCGGTGCGCTCGCCTACGCCTTCGCGCCCCCGCGCCGGGTCGAGGCCGCCGCCGGCAAGGCCACTCGAGGACGCACGTCCCGTGCTGGTCGCACCGGTCGCCGCAACCCCCGATCCGGTACCTTCATGCAACGCATGGAGGACCGCTGGGACCGTCGCCGCGGTCAGTGGTGAACCCTGGCGGCCACCGCACGCCGATGCACGTCAACGACTGACCAATACCCCGACGATCCAGGTCGTCAGGATCAACAGGCCGGCGCACAACTCGATCCCCATCGAATGCAGGACGCCACGCAGGGCCGCCTTGGTCGAGGTCCACGCCCGCTGCCCGTCGCGCGAGTGGGCATACTCCACGAGATAGATCCCGAGGACGAATCCGAGCGGGCCACCGATCACCGGCACGACGAAGAAGCCAACGATTCCGACCAGCAGGCCGATGAACAATGTTGACGTCGCGATTCCGGCGGCCTTCATGCGGCGGCCGGGGATGAGGAACTGCAGGACCAGCGCAGCGGCATACAGCGCGCAGCAGATCGCGAAGACGATCCAGCCCGTGGTCGTGCCGAGATCGACCCCCCAGACCAGCACGCCACCGAGGGCGACGATCAGACCGGGGATGACGGGGACGACGACACCGAGGAGGCCGAGAACGATGATGAGCCCGGGAACCCAGACCGTCGCCGAAGCGGTCTCGGTCGCCGCCGCACCGAGGACCGCGAGGGCAGTCACCCCTGAGGGCCGGTGAACGCGGGCGTCTCGATCAGGCGCGAGGTCTCGTCGTCGATGTCGGCGAGGTCGCGCAGCTTGGGCAGGTGTTCCTTGGAGTGGTGCAGGCAGAACAGCAACTCGCCCCCCGCGTGGAGACGGGCGCGGACATAGGCCTGGGCGCCACAGCGGTCGCAGCGGTCGGCTGCGGTCAGGGGGGTGTCCAGCACCGGGGTCACGATGACTACCTTCTCTCTGTATGCCGAGGGGCCACCCCGTCGGTCCATCTCCTGGACGCTTCCGGGCCGGCATCGGTTGCAACAGTCAAGCACGCCGGATGCTTCCCGGCGCGCAGGTCGCTCTCGAACGGCACCGTCCGCGTGCCCTCCGAACGGGTGTCGGACCCGGGGGTTACGGTGACGGCTGACGACAGAAGGAAGGATCCCGCGGGTGCCGCCCACCGGACGAGAGACCAGCTACACCGCCCACCACCTCCAGGTGCTCGAGGGCCTCGAGGCCGTGCGCAAGCGCCCGGGGATGTATATCGGGTCGACCGACGGCCGCGGCCTCATGCACTGCCTGTGGGAGATCATCGACAACTCCGTCGATGAGGCCCTCGGCGGGTTCTGCGACCGGATCGAGGTGCTGCTCCACACCGACGGCTCGGTCGAGGTCCGCGACAACGGCCGTGGCGTCCCGGTCGACATCGAGCCGCGGACCGGCCTGACCGGGGTCGAGGTCGTCTACACCAAACTCCACGCGGGCGGGAAGTTCGGCGGCGGGTCCTACACCGCCTCCGGTGGCCTCCACGGCGTCGGCGCCTCGGTGGTCAACGCGCTCAGCGCCCGGCTCGATGTGGAGGTCGACCGCGGGGGCCGGACCCACGCGATGAGCTTTCGCCGGGGCGAGCCGGGGGTCTTCGCCGACCCGGCGACCGGACCCGACCCCGAGGCGGAGTTCACCGCATACGACGAGACCCCGACGCTGCGGATCATCGGGCGGGTGGCGCGGGGGCGGACGGGCAACCGGGTGCGCTATTGGGCGGACCGGCAGATCTTCGTCAAGGACGCGCAGTTCGACGACGAGGCCCTGCGCGCCCGCGCCCGCCAGACGTCCTTCCTCGTCCCCGGGCTGACCATCCTCATCCGCGACGAGCGCGGGCTGCCGGGCACGCTCGGCGCCGGCGGCCCGCACGAGGAGGTGTTCCGGCACGAGGGCGGGATCGGTGAGTTCGCCGAGTTCCTCGCGACCGACGCGCCCGTGACCGATGTCTGGCGGATTCAGGGGGCCGGCGAGTTCGTCGAGACCGTCCCGGTCCTCGACGGCCGCGGCCACATGACCCCGACCGATGTCACCCGCGAGTGCGGCGTCGACATCGCCCTGCGGTGGGGAAGTGGCTTCGACACCGTCGTCGCGAGCTTCGTCAATATCATCGCCACCCCCAAAGGCGGCACCCACATCATGGGCTTCGACCAGGCCCTGCTCAAGGTCTTCCGCCGCCAGCTCGACCTCAATGCGCGCCGGCTCAAGGTCGGCAACGACAAGGTCGACAAGGACGACATCCTCGCCGGGCTGACCGCCGTCGTCACCGTCCGGCTCGCGGAGCCGCAGTTCGAGGGCCAGACCAAGGAAGTCCTCGGCACGCCGGCGGTGCGGGCCATCGTCGCCCGCATTCTCGAGCAGGAACTCACGGAGCGTTTCGAGCGGCCCGAACGCGGCAAGAAGCAGCAGGCCGACCAGGTCCTCGACAAGGTCGTCGCCGAGATGAAGTCCCGCATCTCCGCGCGCCTGCACAAGGAGACCCAGCGGGCCAAGAACGCGCTCGAGTCCTCGACCCTCCCTGCCAAACTCGCCGACTGCCGCAGCAACGACACCGGGCGCACCGAGTTGTTCATCGTCGAGGGCGACAGTGCCCTCGGCACGGCCAAGCTCGCCCGCTCCAGCGAGTTCCAAGCGCTCCTGCCGATCCGTGGCAAGATCCTCAACGTCCAGAAGGCCTCGGTCGCCGACACCCTCAAGAACGCCGAGTGCGCGGCGATCCTCCAGGTCATCGGCGCCGGCTCCGGGCGCACCTTCGACCTCGACTCCGCGCGATACGGCAAGGTCATCATCATGACCGACGCCGATGTCGACGGCGCCCACATCCGCACGCTCCTGATCACCCTGTTCTTCCGCTACATGCGCCCGCTCGTCGAGGCCGGGAGGCTGTATGCCGCGGTCCCTCCCCTGCACCGGATCGAGGTCGTCAACCCCGGCAGCAGGCCCAACGAGCTGATCTATACCTACTCCGAGGGGCAGATGCGCCAGGCGGTGGCCACGCTGACCAAACGGGGGCGGACGATCAAGCAGCCGATGCAGCGCTACAAGGGGCTCGGCGAGATGGATGCCGACCAGCTCGCCGAGACGACGATGGATCCGACCCGACGGACCCTGCGCCGGGTCACCGTCGAGGACGCGGCCAATGCTGGGCTCACCTTCGAGATGCTCATGGGCAACGAGGTCGCCCCGCGTCGTGACTTCATCGTCGCCGGCTCCGCGCGGCTCGATCGCGAGCGCATCGACGCCTGAGCCCCTGTCCGCGTGTGATTCCTGACACACTCGAACGACCTGCTCGGTCGGCGATGCGGCCGAGACCCGATCGAGGAGGAGTGGGATGAGCCAGGTCGCCGAGCGGCTGCCGGGAGAGGATGCCACCGAACTCAAGCGAGTCATGGGGCCCGGACTGCTGTTGTTGTTCATTGTCGGGGACATCCTCGGCACCGGCGTCTATGCCTTGACCGGGCAGGTCGCCAACGAGGTCGGCGGAGCGGCGTGGGCGCCCTTCCTCGTCGCCTTCGCCATCGCCATGATCACCGCGTTCTCCTACCTCGAACTCGTGACGAAATACCCCCAGGCCGCCGGCGCCGCGCTCTATACGCACAAGGCCTTCGGGATCCACTTCCTGACCTTCATCGTCGCCTTCACCGTCATGTGCTCGGGGATCACGTCAGCGTCCACGGCCTCCCGGGCCTTCGCGGCCAATCTCGTCATCGGGTTCGGCCTCGACAGCGACAACACCGATCTCGTCATGATCATCGCGCTGGCATTCATGGCCTTGTGCGCGGCGATCAACTTCCGCGGCGTCGCCGAGAGCGTCAAGGCCAATATCGTCCTGACCTGCATCGAACTCTCCGGCCTGCTCCTGGTCATCTTCGTCGGCTTCTATGCCCTCTTCGCCGGCAAGACCGATTTCTCGCGGACGATGATCTTCGACAGCCCGAGTGACAAGTCCGCTTTCCTCGCCGTCACCGCGGCGACCTCGCTCGCGTTCTTCGCCATGGTCGGTTTCGAGGACTCGGTCAACATGGCCGAGGAGACCCACGACCCAGTCCGCAACTTTCCCAGGATGATGATCTCGGGAATCGGGATGACCGGCCTGATCTATGTCCTCGTCGCCCTCTTCGCCGTTGCCATCGTCCCGGTCGGGGAACTCGGGGAGTCCGAGACGCCGCTGGTCAAGGTGGTGGAAGCCGCCGCACCATCCGTCCCGATCGTGAAGCTGCTGCCGTTCATCTCGATGTTCGCCGTCGCGAACTCGGCCCTGATCAATATGCTCATGGCCTCGCGGCTGCTCTATGGCATGGCCCGCCAGGAGGTCCTGCCCCCGATCCTCGGCCGCGTCCACCGCGGCCGCCAGACCCCCTATGTCTCCATCGCCTTCACCACGGCGATCGCCTTCGGGCTGATCATCGTGGTGACCCAGCGGGCCAAGGGGACGATCATCGCCGCCCTCGGCGGGACGACCGCGCTGCTGTTGCTCGGTGTGTTCACCATCGTCAACGTCTGCGTGCTCATCCTCCGCCGCGACCGGATCGACCGGAAGCACTTCGTGGCCCCATCGATCCTCCCCGTCGTCGGCGCCCTGGCCTGCGCATTCTTTGTCGGCCCGTGGACCGGACGGGCGGGCATCCAGTATCAGATCGCCGGCTGGCTGCTCGCGCTCGGCGTCGTGCTCTGGGTCCTCACCTGGATGGCCAACCGTGGACTGCGCGGCAAGAAGACCTTCCTGCGTGACCCCGGAGAACTCGGGTCCGATCACGACGTCGTCGACTGAGGTGCCCAGGCCGGGAGGGCGCACGTATGCCGCGTCCTCCCGGCCCGGTCAGCCTCCGTCCGCGGCGCTCGCCGGCGGAGCGGTCGTCTCGCGGGCGATGATGTAGGTCGGTGTCTCCACCGCGTTGTGGGGGAGCGGTTCGCCCCGCATGGCCGCGACGAGGAGGGAGACCGCCGAGCGGCCCTGCGCACGGACATCCTGGTGAATCGTCGTCAGCCCGAGAACGGCGGCGAAGGTGTGATCATCGATGCCCATGACCGACAGGTCGCGAGGGACCTCGATGCCGATCCACCGTGCTGCCCCGATGACCCCCACGGCCATCTCGTCGGACGCGGCGAGGATCGCCGTGGGCCTGCAGGGGTTGCGCAGCACCTGTTCGACCCGGCGGGCCGCGGCGTCCGCCGTCCACTCGGAGGCGATCGCCCACTCCGGGTGCGCCGGCAGACCCGCCTCGGTGATCGCGGCCCGGAACGCCTCGACCCGCAGACCCGGTGTCGCCATGTGGGCGAACGAGATGTCGGACGTGCCGACATAACCGATGTCGGAGTGCCCCAGACCGATCAGGTGCTGCACGGCGGAGCGGACCGCGGCCGCGTCGTCGATGTGGACGCGCGGCCAGTTGCCCAACGGCATACCAACGGCGACGATCGGCAGCCGCAGCCGCTCGAGCATCGCGAGTTCATCGGCCGACGGCCGCACATTGAGCGAGATGATCCCGTCGACGCGCTTGGCGAACATCTCCATCCGGAGCCCGCTCGCGTCCCCCTCGCCCTCGAGGATGATGAGCAGCACGTGGTAGCCCTGGGAGCGCAACTCCTGCTCGATGGTCGTGACGATCGTCGCGAAGAACCACCGGCTCATCAACGGGGCGACGACGGCGACGATGTTGGTGCGTCCCGACGCCAGTGACATCGCCGTCGGCGAGGCGACGTAATCGAGCGCCGCTGCCGCCGCCTGGACCTTCTCCCGGGTGCGCGGATCGACCCGCGCCGACTCGTGAAGGGTGCGCGAGACGGTCGCGACCGAGACTCCGGCCAGCGCGGCGACGTCGGCGATCGTGGTCATTCCCGGACCGGTCCCGCGATCGCGCCGATGACCGCACGACCTGGCGTGCCCGAACCGTCCCGTCGGCCGGTCGCCGGGGGCAGGTCGAGGGGGACGCCGTTGGCGCCGCTCGCCCGGGCCGGCAGGCCGCCGGCCCAGGCGAGGACGAGCGTGTCCTCGCCTTTGAGGAACCGGTGCGCCCGCACGCCGCCGGTGCCGCGCCCCTTGGCGGGATACTCGGCATACGGCGTCACTTTGATCGCACCGGGCTGGGTCCCGGGCAGCGCCACGGAGGTGCCCGACGCCGTGACGACGATCGCGTCGCGTCGCGGATCGACGGCGCCGAAGAAGAGGACGCGGTCACCGGCACCGAACCGGATGCCCGCCATGCCACCGGCCGAGCGTCCCTGCGGACGCACCGCCGATGCGGAGAAACGCAGCAACTGCGCCTGCGCCGTGAGGAAGACGAGATCGACGTCCTCGGAGGCGAGTTCCACGGCCCCGACCACCTCATCGCCCTCTCTCAGCGCAACGATCTCCCAGTCGGCCCGGCCGACCGGGTAGTCCGGGACCACGCGTTTGACGACACCGAACGCGGTTCCCAGAGCCAGGCTAGGGCTATCGGGGCCGATTGCGCAGATCGACAGGACACGTTCTTCGCGACCGAGTTCGACGTATGCCGTGATCGGTGTCCCGCCGGAGAGGTTCGGCGCACCGGCGGTCGGCGGGAGGGTGGGCAGTTCGAGGGCGGAGAGGCGCAGCATACGGCCCCGGTTGGTCACCGCAGCGAGGTGACCGCGGGCGGTCGTTCGGACCGCCCCGACGATCGCGTCATGCTTTGCGCGTGGCCCCTCGGCCGGAACCGATTCGGCCGAGGAGGTCCGGGCCAGCAGGCCGGTCGAGGAGAGCAGGACCCAGCACGGGTCGTCGGTGACCTCCAGCGGGGTGCTCGCGGCGGCGGGCGCGCCGGCGGATTCCAGCAGGACGGTGCGTCGCGGAGTCCCGTGCGCCTTGGCAACGTCCGCGAGTTCGGTCGAGACCAGAGCCCGGAGGAGGCCCTCGTCCGCGAGCAGGGCCCGCAGCTCGCCGATCTCGCGCTGGAGCTTGTCGCGTTCGCCCTCCAACTCGATCCGCGAGAACTTCGTCAGGCGCCGCAGCTGGAGCTCGAGGATGTAGTCGGCCTGGGCCTGCGTGAGATCGAAGACCGACATGAGCCGGCCTCGCGCCATGGCCGTGTCGTCCGAGGAGCGGATGAGCTGGATGACCTCGTCGATGTCGAGGATGGCGATGAGGAGGCCCTCGACGAGATGGAGGCGTTCCTCCCGGCGCGCGAGCCGGTATCCGGTGCGCCGCCGGACGACCTCGATGCGGAAGTCGACGAAGACCTGGAGCAGTTCCTTGAGGCCGAGCGTGCGCGGTTGTCCGCCGACGAGCGCGACATTGTTGATCCCGAAGGAGTCCTCCATCGGGGTCAGGCGGTGCAGCTGGGCGAGGACGGCCTCGGGGTTGAACCCGTTCTTGATCTCGACGACGAGGCGCGTGCCGTTCTTGCGGTCGGTGAGGTCGACGAGATTGCTGATCCCGGTGAGCTTCTTGGCGGAGACGAGGTCCTTGATCTTCTCCACGACCTTCTCGACCCCGACGAGATAGGGCAGTTCGGTGACAACGATGCCCATCTTGCGCGGGGTGAGCTTCTCGATCCGCGTGGTCGCCCGGGTGCGGAACGAGCCGCGGCCCGTCGCATAGGCCTCCCGGATCCCGTCGAGACCGACGATCGTCCCGCCCTCGGGGAAGTCCGGACCGGGGACGAACCGCATGAGGTCATCGAGAGTCGCGTCGGGATGGGTGATGAGATGGCGGGCCGCACCCACGACCTCGACGAGATTGTGCGGAGGCATCGACGTCGCCATCCCGACGGCGATGCCGCTTGCCCCGTTGACCAGGAGGTTCGGATACGCGGCGGGCAGGACGCCCGGCTGGAGGAACTGGTCGTCGTAGTTGGGGACGAGGTCGACCGTGTCCTCATCGAGGCCGGTGACCATGAGCATGGCCGCGCTCGCGAGTCGCGCCTCGGTATAACGGGCAGCGGCCGGACCGGCGTCGAGGGACCCGAAGTTGCCGTGCCCGTCGACGAGCGGCATCCGCATCGTGAACGGCTGCGCGAGCCGGACCAACGCGTCATAGATCGCCTGGTCGCCGTGGGGGTGGTACTTGCCCATGACGTCGCCCACGACCCGGCTCGACTTGACGTGGCCACGGTCGGGCCGCAGCCCGAGTTCGTGCATCGAGAAGAGGATGCGCCGCTGAACGGGTTTGAGCCCGTCGCGGGCGTCGGGCAGGGCGCGCGAGTGGATGACCGAGACGCTGTATTCGAGGAAGGCGTTGCGCATCTCCTCGCTGACATCGATGTCGACGACCTGGCCGTCGTCGGGCGGCGTGGGGTCGTCGCTTCCCTGGCGGGCCATGGCTGTGCCTCCTCGGGGCGCCGATGCCCGGGCATCGACTCTAGGGGGTGGACTCGCCGGGCATTGTCTCCGACACCTGCGACAAGGGGTGGCGGGCCACGCCGAAGCGACCCCAGTGGGTCACCTCGGGCCCGCGGCGGCGGGGTCGATCGAGGGAGCTGCTGCGCACGCGTTCGGCCTCATGACCGAGGGCGATCACCCCGACCAGTTGACGGCTCATCGGTATGCCGAGGGCCTCGCGCACCGCGATGTGTCGCTGGCCCGGCACCCCGAAGAAGAGGGCGCCGAGCCCGGCGTCCCGCGCGCCCAAGAGCAGGATCATCGCGCCCATCGCGACATCGGTGAGCCAGTAGGGAACCGGCCAGTCCTGCTCCTCCGGGCGTATGCCGCCTTTGTCGCCCTCGGCATAGCGGCGTCGGTAGGCGTCCTGGTCACCGACGCAGACGATCAGGGTCGGTGCCGCACTCACCCCCGCGAGCCAGGGCGACGCCGACGCGCCCGCGGGACCGGCGTGAGCCATCTCACCCCGGTCGCCGGGGGCGTGACGGTGCGTCCCGGGCGTCGGCCTCGCGGCCGACCAGAACCTGCCACGGTCGCCCGGGTCGCGCAGGACCACGTAGTCGCTGCCCTGCGCGTTTCCCGCACTGGGAGCACATGAGGCGAGGTCGATCAAGTCGGCGACCACCGACTCCGACACCTGCGGCAGGGGCGCGAACCGGCGCGTCATCCGCCGGGAGCGGACCAGAGCGGCATACGTCACCCCGGAGAGTCTGCCAAGGATCGGCGCGCCGGATGAGACCATGGTCCTTATGGCTGTCGCCACCGTGGCCAGAGAGTATCCGGTCGAGTGGGAGGCCGATGTCGTCCTGCGGGATGGCAGCGTCGCCCACGTCCGACCGATCCGACCCGACGACGCCGAGGGGATCACGCGCTTCCACGCGGGACAGTCGGACGAGTCGATCTATCTGCGGTTCTTCGCGCCGCTGAAACAGCTGAGCGATCGGGACCTCTATCGGTTCACGCACGTCGACTACGAGGACCGGGTCGCGCTCGTGGCCACCCACCGCGGGGCGATCATCGGCATCGGGCGCTATGACCGGATCACCCCGACCGATGCCGAGGTCGCGTTCAACGTCTCCGACCACCATCAGGGCAAGGGCATCGGCTCGGTCCTTCTCGAACACCTGGCGGCCATCGGCCGGGAGGAGGGCCTGCTCAGCTTCTCCGCCGAAGTGCTCCCGCAGAACTCCCGGATGCTCAAGGTCTTCGCCGACGCCGGATATTCGATCTCGCGCCGGGTCGAGGACGGGATCGTTCAGGTCCACTTCGACATCGAGCCGACGGCGAAGTCCGAAGAGGTCCGGCTCGCGCGCGAGCACCGCGCCGAGTCGCTGAGCATCGCCCGGCTGCTCGCCCCCCGGGTCGTCGCCGTCGTCGGTGCCGGCCGCACGCCCGGTCACGTCGGCCACGTCGTCCTGCGCCATCTTCGCGACGGCGACTTCACCGGCAGCCTGTATGCCGTGCACCCGCACGCCGACGATGTCCTCGGCGTGACCGCCTACCGCACTGTCCACGACATCCCCGAGCAGGTCGACCTCGTCGTCGTCGCGGTACCCGCGGATCAGGTGCTCGACGTCGTCGATGACTGCTCCAACGCTCGGGTCCACGCTCTCGTCATCATCTCCGCGGGCTTCGCCGAGTCGGGCAAGGCCGGCCTCAAGCTCGAACGCGAGGTCCTGCGCCGCGCCCGGGACAGCGGTATGCGGGTCGTCGGGCCCACGTCGTTCGGCATCATCAACACCGACGCGGCCGTCAACCTCAACGCCTCGCTCAGCCCCGATCTGCCGCGCCGTGGCCACTTCGGTCTCTTCTCGCAGAGCGGGCCGCTCGCGATCGCGGTCCTCCAGTCGGCGTTCCGACGCAATCTGGGCATCTCGACCTTCGCCTCGGTCGGCAACCGGCTCGACGTCTCCGGCAACGACGTCATGCAGTACTGGATGGACGACCCACGCACCCTGGCGGTAGGTCTCTATCTCGAGTCGATGGGGAACCCGCGCAAGTTCTCGCGGATCGCCCGGCGGCTGGCCATGGTCAAGCCCGTCATCGTCATCAAGCCGGGCATCTCTCGCTTCGGGGCCCCGCCGGGTCACCGCGTCCGCGCGACCGATGCGGCCCCCGAGGCGTTCGCCGCGATGCTCAATCAGGCCGGGGTCATTCACGTCGAGAACATCCATCAGATGTTCGACGTCGCCCAGATTCTCATCCACCAGCCGCGCCCCGCCGGACCGCGGGTCGGTATCGTCGGCAACTCGGCGCAACTGTGCCAGTTGGCCGCCGAAACGGCGGCGAGCTGGAACCTCGAGATCGCCGGGGAGCCGGTCACCGTGGCCCCCCACATGGATCTCGCCGACTTCGCGGCGGCCGTGCAGACCATGCTGCGCAGCGACGAGGTCGATTCCGTCTTCATGTGCTTCACGCCGCCGATCGACCCGATCAGCCACGAAGCACTCGACCGGATCCGTGACGTCGTGGCGCACGGCGACAAGACCTGTGTCGCGACGGTGATCGGGGCGGTGGGGGTGACCACGAGTTCCGGCGTCGTCTCGACCGAGGTTGGCGTCGTCCTCGACGCGCCGAGCACGCACCGGGACGCCCCGTCACGCGAGCTTCCGTTGTTCTCCACGCCGGAGGACGCCGCGCGGGCGCTCGCTGCCGCGACTCGCTATGCCCGCTGGGGTCAGAAGGACAAGGGCCGTCTGATCGAGCGGGTCGGTGTCGCCCGACTCGACGCCGAGGCGCTCATCGACCAGGTCCTCGCCGAGCACCCCCGCGGGCGAGATCTGACGGAGGCCGAGTCCGAGCACCTGCTCGCGGCATACGGCATCGATCTGTGGCCGCGGATGCCCGTGCGGACCGCCGACGACGCGGTGGAGGCAGCCGAACACCTCGGCTATCCGGTCGTCCTGAAGTCGACGTCTGCGCTGGTGCGGGCGCAGTCGGTGCTCACCGGCGTTCGGGTCGACATCAAGGACGAGGCGTCCATGCGGGTCGCCTTCGCATCCCTGTCCGAGGCGTTGACCGGCTATGACGACGCCGACCATTTCGTCGTCCAGCGGATGGCCCGCCAGGGCGTCTCGTGTGTCGTCGCCTCGACCGAGGACCGGCTCTTCGGCCCGGTCGTCCGCTTCAGCCTCGCGGGCAATGCGACCGACATCCTCAGGGACATCGGCTATCGCATCCCGCCGATGACCGACGTCGACGTGGCCGAATTGATGGAGTCGATCCGGCTGGCGCCGCTCCTCAACGGCTACAAGGGTGCCCCAGCGGTCAGCAAGAGCGCCCTCGGCGACCTCATCGGCCGGGTGTCGATGCTCGGGGACGACTTCAGCGAGATCGCCTCGCTCGAACTCAACCCCGTTGTCGCTCATCCGGGTGGCGTGCAGGTCCTCGGCGCCCGGATCACCATCACCAAGCGGCCCAAGCGCAAGGACGGCGGACGCCGCACTCTCACCTGATGGCCTGTCGCTCGTCCAGGCCGAGTGGCCGGGCACGTGCGCAGGCTGCGGCACAATTGGGCGTATGCCGTCCCGACCCAGTCTTCCGGCGCTGCCGGTTCTGCCGGCCGCCCTGCGCGCCGCCATCGAGCGCGCGGGCTACTATCCGCAGCTCGTCGCCGACGTCCTCGGGGCCGCGATCGCCACGGATGAGGTGTGCTCACATCTGGTGCACCAGGAGACGACCTTCGACCACGACGCGATTCGCCGGCACGTCACTGTGCTCGTCCTCACCGGCTCGCGCCTCATCATCGCCCACGCGGACGACTACACCGACGACCCCCAGGGCCGTGAGGACGTCGCCGCCGCGACGACCGAGTCGATCCCCCTGCGCATGGTCCGCGGCGTCATGCTCACGCACGTCGTGCCCGACCCCCGCAACTACCGTGCCGGCACTCTCGGCAACGAAGTGACCCTCACCGTCGGGTGGGGCACGATCAACCGGGTCGATCTCCTGCCCGCCACCTGCGGTGACCCCGATTGCGACGCCGACCACGGGTTCGAGGGCACGATCGCATCGGACGATCTCGTCCTGCGGATCAGCGCCGACGCCGACGGTGCCGACAAGCTCGCCGAGGCGATGGCCTTCGCCCATGCGCTCTCGGCGCGCGTGACCGACTGACCCCACCTCCGGTCCGTATGCCGCTCGCCCCCCTCCCGCTGCACCCGCCGAGCTATCGACACGGAGCCCTCCCCGATGTCCTCCCGGCCGTGGTGGCCTCCCTCGGGTTCCCCCTCGGGCGGCGGCCACCGTCGTTGTCGCTCGTCCCGGCACGACGCAGTGTCGTGGTTCTCCTCGATGGGCTGGGGGAACGGCTGCTGCGGCGCCGGGCCGGCCACGCCCCCTTCCTGCGCTCGCTGCTCGACTCCAACCCGACGCTCGCGTGCGGATTTCCCTCGACGACGGCGACGTCGACGGCGTCCTTCGGGACCGGGCTGCCGCCTGGGGCGCACGGGCTACTCGGCTACCAGAGCGTCATACCGGCGACGGGGGTGATCTTCGACCATCTGTCGTGGGACGGCGGGCCGGACCCGCGCATCTGGCAGCCGGAGGCGACGATCTTCGAGCGCGCCGTGGCCGCCGGGCTCCCCGTCGCGCGGATCGGGCTGCCGCGCTTCGACGGGTCGGGGTTGACCGTCGCGGCTCTGCGCGGGGGGGTGTTCTTCGGCGCCAAAACCCTGGCCGCGGGCGTCGACGCGGCGGTGCGCTTCGTCGATCGTCACCAGCAGGCGCTCGCCTATCTCTATTGGGGCGACATCGACAAGGCCGGCCACGAGGCGGGCTGCGACTCGATCGCCTGGGTCACCGCGCTCGAAGAAGCCGACGCCGAGCTGCGCCGGCTCGCCGAGCGTCTGCCCGCGGGCACGAGCCTCCACGTCACCGCCGACCACGGGATGGTCGACGTTCCCTTCGCCGACCGGATCGACCTCGCGCGTGACCGGGAACTCGACGCCGGGATCGTCGCGACGGGGGGCGAGCCCCGGGCACCGCACCTCTACTGCGCCCCTGGTGCCGGGGCTGATGTCGCCGCGACCTGGGCCGCCCGCTTCGGCGACCGCGCGCTCGTGCGGGAGCGCGAGGCGGCGATCGCCGAGGGCTGGTTCGGGATGACGGCGGAGCGCAATCGCCCCCGGATCGGCGATGTGGTGGTCGCGCTCGACGCCGGCCTCGCGGTCGAGGATTCCCGCACCTCCAAGCCGGTCCTCCTTTCGCTTCTCGGCCTGCACGGCTCGATGACCGCCGACGAGGTCGAGGTCCCCCTCCTCACCCTCCCGGCCCGCTGACGACACCGATCAGGGTCCCGTGACGACACGCGGGTTTCCTCGGTGCAGCGCGCAGTCCCTAAGGTTGCCCCTCGTGGCGGAACTGGTCTTCTTCTCGGGAACGATGGACTGCGGCAAGTCCACCCTGGCACTCCAGATGGATCACAACCACCGGGCCAGGGGTCGCGGCGGTCTCATCTTCACGCGCCACGACCGCGCCGGTGCCTCCGTCCTCTCCTCTCGTCTCGGCCTTGCGACCGGTGCCATCGAGGTGACCGCGACGCTCGACTTCTGGGACGTCGTCGTCGCCCACCTGACCGGCGGTCACCGGGTCGACTACGTCATCGGCGACGAGGCGCAGTTCTATACGCCCGAGCAGATCGAACAGCTCGCTCGCCTCGTCGACGAGATGGACGTCGACGTCTATGCGTTCGGGATCACCGCCGACTTCCGCACCCAGCTCTTCCCCGGCTCACGGCGACTGATCGAACTCGCCGACCGAGTCCAGGTCCTGCAGGTCGAGGCGCTGTGCTGGTGTGGCCGGCGCGCAACCCACAATGCGCGCGTCGTCGACGGGATCATGGTCGTCGAGGGCGAGCAGGTCGTCGTCGGCGACACCGCGGGTGCCGGGGCGGGGACCGTCGAATACGAGGTTCTCTGCCGCCGCCACTTCATGCGCCGCATGAACAGCCGCGCCGCTCACGCCGCCGCCCTGTCTGCCGACGTCCTTCCGCTCGAACTCGATGCGTGCCCGCTCCCGGGCAGCTGAGGGGCAGGGGTCAGTCGGTGCGCGACGGACCGAACATCACGTCGTTCCAGTCCGGCACCCCGACACGCCCGCGACGACGTCCGCCCGGCGGGGGAGCGGGCTCGGCGTCTGCTGCGTCCGGCTCGGCGGCCTCCCCAGGATCCACCGGCTCCGCGCTTTCGGTGGCCCCGGCCACCTCGACGGTCTCGGCGACAGCAGTGGCCTGCGTGGGGTCAGCGGTCTCCGTCTCGGCGACCGACTCCCGCTCCTCGGGGGCCTCGGCGGCAAGCTGGGGCTCCACATCCGGAGTCGGCTCGTCCTCAGCACGCGCCTCGACCTCCCGGTCCAACGGGTGCACCCCGCGCGCGGGCGGCGGGATCGACGCGCTCGGCGGCAGGTCGACCGTCGGCGTCGGCAGATCCTCCAACGGCAACTCCGGTATGCCGTCCGCTCGCCGACCGCTCACCCGTCCCCCACGCCCGGCTTCCGCAAGCCCCGGGTCCGCCTCCGGCGCACTCCCCGGGCCTGCCTCCGTCGTGCCTTCGGCCACGCCGGCGCCCCGACTCGCGCTCCCACGCGTCCGCCGCCGCGGCCCTCGCCGCCCACCGGCGTGCGAGTGCTCCCGGATGGCTGTCATCAGCGCATCGGTCCGGTCCGAGCGGACCGGCTCCGCGTCGACGTCCGCCTCGTGCACGCCGCCCGCCGCGTCCACGTCATAGACCACCTCGCCCAGGCGCGGTGGGGTGGGCACCTGACCACCCGCCCCGTCGTCCACCGAGAGCCAGCGCGCCTCGTCGTCCATCGCCTCGAGCACCGACGACGTGTGCTCGAAGCGCCACGACGCGTGCCGCTCCCGGCCCCCGGCCGGAAACGCCACATGCACCTCCCAATCGCCACCCGCGGACCGCGTCGCGTCCCACTCTGTCTGCTCCGGTGCGACGCCGCGCCCGGCCAGCCGCCGCTCGACCCGCGCGGACAACAGTTCGACCTCACCGGTCCCGCTGCGGTCGGGCAGCCGCGCATTCATCGCCAGCCCGACCACATGGCCGCGTTCCGCGAGCACTGGTGCCTCGAACACCGTCACCTTCGCCAGACTCCATCCGGCGCGCTCGGCGACCTCCGCGGTGCTCACCCCCGATCGCAACAGCCCCTGGACGTCACGGGCGCTCAGATGAGGGCGTTCCGGTTCCGCCGACGGTGCTTGGGGCCGGCGCCGCAACGCCGACCGCAGCCGCTCGTCGAGCGGCAGGCGATACCGTGCCCCGGCCGCGTCGGCGAGCAGCACATGCCCGCCGTCCTCGTGGACGCCGATGAAACGCAGGTCCTGCATGGTGTCGTGGAACTCCCTGGCCAGGCGGCGGTGCCGCGGCGTGCGTATGGTGTCGTCCCCGACTCTGCCACGCCGCCCGCCCGCCCGCGTCGCCACCACGCCGCACGCAGGTAGCGTGGTCCCGTGTCCGCCCACCCCCTCGCGCCCTATGACGCCTGCGTGGTGCTCTCCTTCGGCGGCCCCGAGGGCCCCGATGAGGTCCTCCCGTTCCTGCGCCGGGTGACGGCCGGGCGCGGCATACCGGACGAGCGACTGGCCGAGGTGGGCGCGCACTACGCCCTCTTCGGCGGAGTCAGCCCGATCAACGCCCAGAACCGCGCGCTCGTCGCCGCGCTCGCCGGCGAGTTCGACCGCCGCGGCGCCCCGATCCCGGTCCACCTCGCCAACCGCAACTCCCCGCCCTTCGTCGGCGAGGTGATCGCCGGACTTGCGCCGGGCCGGATCCTTGTCGTCCTCACCAGCGCCTGGCGGTCCTATTCCTCCTGCCGGCAGTACCGCGAAGACCTCGCCCGCGCCGCCACCGGCCTCGAGGTCGTCCTCGACAAGCTCCCGCCGTATGCCGACCACCCGGCCTACGCGCGCATCCTCGCCCGCCTGCTCGGCGACACCGTCGCGGAGGCCGGTCCGATCGACCACATCCTCACGGTCGCTCATTCCATCCCGGATGCCATGGACGCGGCATCCGGGCCACCCGGCGATGGCGGGCATGCCTACGCGCGCGCCCTCCTGGCCATGACCGACACTCTCGCCCGTGCCATCGACGTCCGCTTCGGCGCCCCGGTCCCGCACGACCTGGCCTTCTGCTCCCGCTCTGGGCCCCCGACCCAACCCTGGCTCGAGCCTGACGTCGGCGATCGCCTCGAGGCCCTCGCCGCGGACGGCGTCCGCACCGTCGCCGTCGCTCCCATCGGCTTCGTCAGCGATCACATGGAGGTCGTCTATGACCTCGACACCCAGGCGCGCGAGCGGGCGGAGGCGGTCGGCATCCGGATGTTGCGTGCACCGACGGTCGGCACCGATCCGGACTTCGTCGCCCTCCTGGCCGACCTCGCGCTCGCCCGCGCCGAGCAGGCCCGTGCGGCGACGACGAGCGAGGAGAGCGACTGCCCGGCCGGTTGCTGTCGCAATCTGCGGGCCCACCTGCCCACCCGCTGCGGACGGTGAAGGAGCCACCTGTGATCCCGCCCACCCCCGACGACGCACTGCTTCGCGAACTCGAGCGGATCGCCCTCGGCGTCGCCTCCGAGGCGGCGCTGCTCATCACCGAACGCGGCGCCGCCGGCGCCGTCAGCGCGACCAAGTCCAGTCCCACCGACGTCGTCACCGAGATGGATCGTCGCGCGCAGGCGCTCATCGCCGACCGACTCCGCGCCGCGCGCCCGCAGGATGCCTTCTTCGGCGAGGAGGGCGGCGCCGCGACCGGCACGTCCGGAGTCACCTGGGTGGTCGACCCGATCGACGGGACCGTCAACTATGTCTACGACATCCCGGCGTATGCCGTGTCCGTGGCCGCCGCGGTCGGCGACCCTCGGGTGCCTGGCGAGTGGCGTCCGGTCGCCGGGGCCGTCGTCAACCCGGTCTCGGGTGAGCGGTTCTGGGCCCGGTCCGGCGGCGGAGCGTGGCGCCAGCGTGGCCGCCTCGAGGCGACCCGTGTGCGGGTTTCGACCCAGGCCGATCTCGCCCTCTCCCTTGTCGGCACCGGCTTCGGGTATGCCGCACCCGTCCGCGCCTGGCAGGCCCGCGTCCTCGCGCCGATCCTGCCCCGGGTGCGCGACATCCGCCGCATCGGCAGCGCCGCCCTCGACCTGTGCCGGATCGCCGAGGGCAGCCTCGACGCCTACTACGAACGCGGTCTCAACCCGTGGGATCTTGCGGCCGGTTGGCTGCTCGTCACCGAGGCCGGCGGCACCGTGACCGGCCTCCAGGGCGATCCGCCCACGGGGGACATGCTGATCGCGGGGGGCGCCGCTGCGGCCGCGATGCGCGACCTGCTCGTCGCCGTGCTCGACAAGGTCGGACCGGTGCCGCCCGCCTGATCGAGGAATTCGGTGACCTCGACGACGTGACTAATCCCTCGGCATACGGCACAATGGCCCGCCGCGGGCACAAAAGCGCGACGAAGCGCGTTCACTGGGACGCCCCTACCCGAGCAGGCGGGATGCACGGGTCGGGGCACGCGACTTTGACGAGAGGCAACTGAGATGGCAACGGATTACGACGCACCGCGCAAGACCGATGACGAGCTCTCCGAGGACTCGATCGAGGAACTGAAATCACGTCGAGTCGACAAGTCGACGTCCAGCGTCGATGTCGACGAGACCGAGCAGGCCGAGGGCTTCGAACTGCCCGGCGCCGATCTCTCCGGTGAGGAACTGTCGGTCCGGGTGATTCCCCGGCAGGCAGACGAATTCACCTGTTCGCGCTGCTTCCTCGTGCACCACCGCAGCCAGCTGGCGTCCGACAAGTCCGGTCAGTATGTCTGCTCGGAGTGCGCAGCCTGACCGACATACCGCACGTGCAGGTGCGTCTGCTTCACCCGCAGGCGCGCCTGCCCGCCTATGCCCATGTCGGCGATGCCGGCGCCGACCTCAGCGCTGTGGCGGCCGTGACGCTCGCTCCGGGGGAGCGAGCGCTCGTCCCGACGGGGCTCGCGGTCGCCATACCCGACGGATGGGTGGGTCTGGTGCATCCGCGCTCCGGACTCGCTGCCCGGCACGGGATCACCATCGTCAACGCGCCCGGCACCCTCGACGCGGGTTATCGCGGCGAGGTCCTGGTCAACCTCATCAATCTCGATCCGTGCGAATCCTTCACCGTGGCTGCCGGGGACCGCATCGCCCAACTCCTCCTCCAGCGCGTCGGACGGGGGCGGTTCAGCGTCGCGGATTCGCTTCCCGACACCGCCCGGGGGGACACTGGGCACGGGTCGACCGGTGGCTTCGGGTCGCCGCCCGCCCCAGCCTCGACCAATGCGCAGAACATCACCCGAGAAGGATCATCGTGAGCCTGTTTCGTCGCCGTTCCACCGAGTCCCCGGCCGCCGTGGACACGGACGAGTCTGCGACGGAGCCGGCGGCCGTGGGTCGCGCCAACCGACCCAACGGTCCCTGGGACGCCACCGAGGTGGACCTGACCGTGGGACGCCTCGACCTGGGCGCGCTTCTTCTCACGGCCACCCCTGGACTCGAACTCCGGATCGAGGTGGACCAGGAGAGTGACACCATCGCCGGCATCCAGCTCATCGTCGGCGAGTCGGCGGCCCAGGTCCAGGCTTTCGCCGCCCCTCGCTCCGGCGGCCTGTGGGACGAGATCCGCGACGAGATCGCCGCCTCGATCACCGCGGCCGGGGGCACGGCCGAGGAGGTCGACGGGGAGTTCGGTGCCGAGCTACGCGTCAAACTTCCCCAGGTCTCTCCCGAGGGCCGCACCGTGTTCGCGCCGGCCCGCTTCCTCGGCATCGACGGCCCGCGCTGGTTCGTCCGCGCCGTGGTCTCGGGCCGTGCCGCCATCGATCCCGACGGCACGGACGGCGTCCTCGACGCCTTCCGCGGTGTCGTCGTCGTCCGGGGTGGTGCGCCGATGGCGCCGCGCGAACTACTTCCGCTGCGGCTGCCGGCCGCACCTGACGAGTCAGCCGGCGCGACCGCGTCCCAGCGTCCCGACCTCAACCCCTTCGAGCGCGGTCCCGAGATCACCGAGGTGCACTAGTGGCTTCGGGTGGGGGAGTGTTCAAGCGGCTCGGAGAACGCTTCACCAAGACCGCCGATCAGGTCCACGCCGACCAGTTGCGCGAGCACACGCGGGCGCGGGGCAGCACCGAGATCGCGACGCTGGCTGACCGGCAGATGGCCACCGTGTCGGGCAAAGTCCGCAGCGTCTCCCTGCGTCCCCAGTCGACAGTCCCGGCGCTCATCGTCGATCTCGATGACGGCTCGCAGGTTCTCGTGCTGGTCTGGTTGGGACGGCGCAAGATCCGCGGCATCGAGCCGGGGGTGTATCTCCAGGCGACCGGCCGGGTCTGCTACCGCGACGGACGTCCGACCGTGTTCAACCCGGCATACGAACTCCTGCCGCGGCGGTCCTCGTGATGACGTCGCCCCGGCACGCGGCCGAGGCGGAGACTGTCGAGGCGATCATCCGCCACCGGCTCTCCGCGGCCCTGGGTGGCTGGCGAGGTTCGGTCGAGACGGCGCTGCCGACGATCGCGTTCATCGTCGTCTGGACGATCACGCACGAGGTTCGCCCAAGCGTGATCGCCGCGGCCGTCGTCGCGGTCGTCCTCGCCGCGGCCCGGCTCGCGCAGCGCCAGAGCGTGCAGTACGTCTTCTCCTCGGTGGTCGCCACCGCGCTCGCCGCGTTCTTCGCCCTCCGCAGCGGCCGGGCCGAGGACGCCTTCCTTCCGGGGATCGCCATCAATGCGGCGTATGCCGCGGGCACCCTCCTGTCCGTCCTCACCCGCTGGCCGCTGGTCGGCTTCCTCGTGGGAGCGGGGGACCCGGAGGCGAAGACCGATCCGCTCCGGTGGCGCCGGGACCGCAGCATGGTCGCCGTCTGCGGGCGGTTGACCCTCGTCATGACGGCGATGTTCGCGCTCCGGGTCGCGGTCATGTATCCCCTCTATCTCGCCGGCAATGTCACCGCTCTGGGTGTCGCCAAGATCGCGCTCGGCTGGCCGCTGTGGGTCGCCGCCCTCGCGGCGATGGGGGCGCTGCTGGTCCGTGGTGCCACCCCGCACACCGCGGTCAGCGACGTGATCTCGCCGAGGGAGCACTGACGCGCGAGTTCCGCGCGATCGAGACCTGATCGCGCGAATGACGCTCCCCGAACCTGGCAGCACACCCCGCTGCGGGCGTTCACATCTCCCGGGGGCGCTTGACGCGGGCGGTGGGGGAGAGCATCTGCTCCAGCTCCTCCTCCGAGTCGGGGGTGGTGAGCAGCAGCAACTCGTCATGGGCCTCGAGACTGTCGTCCGTGCTCGGGGCGATCGGGATCTGGTCGCGGATGATCGCGACCAGAACCGTGTCCTGGGGGAAGGGAACATCGCCGACTCGCTCCCCGACATGCGGCGAATCGCTCGGCAGCGTCATCTCGACCATCGTGGCCCGGCCCTTGCGGAACTCGAAGATGCGGACGAGATCCCCGACCGTCACGGCCTCCTCGACGAGCGCGGTCATCAAGCGCGGCGTCGAGACCGCCACGTCGACGCCCCACGCCTCGTCGAACATCCAGTCGTTCTTGGGGTTGTTGACGCGGGCAACCGTGCGCGGCACCCCGAACTCGGTCTTGGCCAGCAAGGACACCACGAGGTTGACCTTGTCGTCCCCGGTCGCCGCAACGACGACGTCACAGTCGGCCAACCCAGCCTCGTTCAGGGCGTCGATCTCGCACGCGTCTGCGGCGAGCCAGTTCGCCTCTGGCACCCGACGGATGAACACCTCGTTGGCGGCCTTGTCGATGAGCAGGACCTGGTGGTTGTTGTAGAGCAGTTCCCGGGCGATGGACCGGCCAACGGAGCCGGCTCCGGCGATGACGACGCGCATGCTGCTCAGCCCTTCTCCGTGCTCACTCGTGGACCGGCGGCGGGCCGTCGAGGATGCGCTCGATCTCCACGATCTCGTCCCGCTGGGCGGCGAGGTGGACGAAGTCCCCCTCCTGGAAGATCGTGTCGGGCTTGGGCAGCGCGCCCTCGCCGAGCCGCGTGAAATAGGCGACCCGAGTCCCCGTCGCCTCCTCGATCGCCGTGAGCGGCAACCCGATCCAGCGCGGATCGATGGGCACCTCGGCGACGACGATCTGTCCGGACGGGTCGGTCAACTCCGGCAGGTGCCCCTGCGGGAGGAGCCGGCGGAGCATCTGGTCCGAGGTCCACTTCACTGTCGCCACGGTCGGAATGCCGAGCCGCTGATAGATCTCGGCCCGCCCCGGGTCATAGATCCGCGCGACCACATGCTCCACCCCGAAGGTCTCCCGGGCGACTCGCGCGGCAAGGATATTGGAGTTGTCGCCACTGGAGACCGCGGCGAGCGCGTAGGCACCCTCGATACCCGCCTCGCGCAGGGTGTCGCGGTCGAAGCCGATCCCGGTCACCGTGCGGCCCTCGAAGGTCGGCCCGAGCCGGGTGAACGCGCCCGCATCCTGGTCGACGACGGCGACGTCGTGGCCGCGGCGCTGCAGGGCCCGGGCGAGCGACGCGCCGACGCGCCCACAGCCCATGATGACGAAGTGCACGTGCCGACGCTAACACCGGCCTCACCCCACCGGCACGCCCGTCCGGAGGGGCCGCCCGGGCGGGGGGCGGCGCCCCCGGCACGCGCGCGTAGACTGCTGGCTCGTGGCAGTCGGGCGCGTGCTCAAGCGCATCATCCTCGGGCAGGCGATGAGCAGCGACAAGCTGCACGAGACTTTGCTCCCCAAGCGGCTGGCTCTGCCGATCTTCGCCAGCGACGCGCTCTCGTCCGTCGCCTATGCCCCGGATGAGATCTTTCTGACCCTTGGTCTGGCGGGCGGCTCGCTCGCCCTCACCCACTCGTGGATCATCGCCGTCGCCGTGATCTTCGTCATGGTCGTCGTCGTCGCCTCGTATCGCCAGAACGTCCACGCCTACCCGTCCGGGGGCGGCGACTACGAGGTCGCCACCGTCAATCTCGGCCACCATGCCGGCCTCACCGTGGCGAGCGCGCTGCTGGTGGATTACGTCCTGACCGTCGCGGTCTCGATCTCCTCCGGCATCGCCAATGCGGCGACGTCGATGTCCTTCATTCGCGGACATGAGGCGATGTATGCCGTGATCCTCGTCATCGTCCTGACCGCGATGAATCTGCGGGGCGTCCGGGAGTCGGGCAAAGCCTTCGCCCTCCCGACGTATGCGTTCATGGCCGGCGTCATCGGGATGGGCCTGTTCGGCGCCGTCCGGCACTTCTCGGGGTCGCTCCCGCAGGCCGCCAGCGCTCCCCTCGAACTCGTCGCAGCCCCGGGCAAGGAGTCACTGAGCTCCCTCGCCTTCGCCTTCCTTCTCCTGCGCGCCTTCTCCTCCGGATGCGCCGCGCTGACCGGTGTCGAGGCGATCTCCAACGGCGTTCCCGCCTTCCAGCCGCCGAAGAGCAGGAACGCCGCAACCACCCTGCTGCTCATGGGAACGGTCGCCGTGACCATGCTGTGGGCGATCATCAGCCTCGCGCGCTGGACGAACATCAAGTATGCCGTCGACCCGGCCACCCAACTCCTGCGCGACGGCACGCCCGTCGGCGACAGCTACGTCCAGGACACCATCATCGGCCAGGTGTCGAAGGCGGTCTTCAGCGAGTTCCACCTCGGCGTCGTCTTCATGTCCGTCGTCACCGGGATCATCCTCGTTCTCGCTGCCAACACGGCGTTCAACGGATTCCCGGTGCTCGGCTCGATCCTCGCCCGTGACGGCTTCCTTCCGCGGCAACTGCACTCCCGCGGCGACCGGCTCGCCTTCTCCAACGGCATCCTCATCCTCGCCAGTGCCGCGGCTGTCCTCATCGTCGTCTTCAACGCCGACGTCACCCGTCTCATCCAGCTCTATATCGTCGGCGTCTTCGTCTCGTTCACGACGAGCCAGATCGGGATGATCCGGCACTGGAACCGCCACCTCGCCCTCGAACAGGACGCGAAGGCGCGCGCCCATATGCAGCGCAGCCGGATCGTCAACTCGGTCGGCGCGGTCATGTCCGGCACCGTCCTCGTCGTCGTCCTGGCCACGAAGTTCATCCACGGTGCCGGCTTCGCGATCGCCGCCATGGTCGTCCTCTACGCGATCATGACCGGCATCCACCGGCACTATGCGATGGTCGAGCGCGAGCTCGAGGTCGTCGACACGAGTTCCCAGATGCTCCCCTCACGCGTCCACGCCCTGGTCCTCGTCTCCAAGCTGCACAAGCCGACCCTCCGTGCGCTCGCCTACGCCCGCGCGACCCGTCCGCACTCCCTCGAAGCGGTGACCGTCGACGTCGACCCCGAGGAGACCCACGCGTTGCAGCGGGAGTGGGAGGAGCGCGGCATACCGGTCACCCTCAAGGCGCTGCACTCGCCCTATCGCGAGGTGACCAACCCGATCGTCGACTATGTCAAGAGCATCCGGCGAGCCTCGCCGCGCGAGATCGTCGTCGTCTATGTGCCGGAATACGTGGTCGGCCACTGGTACGAACAGCTCCTCCACAACCAGACCGCACTCCGGCTCCGCGCCCGACTCCACTTCACCCCGGGCGTCATGGTCGCCTCGGTCCCCTGGCAGTTGCGCAGCTCCGAGGGGCAGGAGGACCGGCTGGAGGCTGACCCGAGTGCGGTCCCGGGCGCCGTCCGGATGGGGCAGTAGCCGCGTGGAGCCCGACGAGATCGTCGTTGACGTCGGCTCGGTCGCGCATGGCGGGCACTGCATTGCCCGGCACGAGGGACGGGTGCTGTTCGTGCGGCATACGGCACCGGGGGAGCGGATCCGCGCCCGGATCACCGGCACCGGGCCGGGTGGCCGGTTCGGGTATGCCGATGCCGTCGAGATCCTCGACCCCGCACCCGAGCGCGTCCCTGCGCCCTGCCCGTATGCCGGTCCGGCCGGCTGCGGCGGCTGCGACTTCCAGCACCTCTCTCTGGCGGCGCAACGGAACCTGAAGGCGGCGGTGGTCCGGGAGCAGTTCGCCCGGTTGGCCCGGCTCGACGTCGACGTGACCGTCGAGCCGTTGGGGGAGCCGGAGCCCGGGCTGCGCTGGCGGACCCGCGTCGAGTTCGCCGTCGATCCCGCCGGCCGGGCCGGGCTGCGCCCGCACCGCAGCCACGAGGTCATCCCGGTCGAGGACTGCCTCATCGCGGCGCGGGGAGTCGTCGGCTCGGGCGTGCTGGGCGGCGACTGGAGCGGGACCGCCGCCGTCGACGTGGCCGCCCCGAGCCGCGGTGACCCGGTCGTCACCCCTGTCCCGGCCGGCGGCGCCGGGCCGGAGCGGGTCGTGACCGAGCGGGTCGTGACCCCATGGGCGAGCGCCGGCGCGGAGCGGGCATTCGCCCACGACTTCGAGGTGGCCGCGCGCGGCTTCTGGCAGGTCCACCCGCGCGCCGCGTCGACCTTCGCCGGCCGGGTCCTCACCGAGCTCGACCCCAAGCCAGGGGAGCGTGCGCTCGACCTGTATGCCGGGGTCGGCCTTTTCGCGGCGGCCCTCGCCGACGCGGTCGGTCCGGACGGGCAGGTCCTCGCGGTCGAGTCGGACCGCACCGCCGCGGGATTGGCGCGGACGAACCTGGGGGAGTGGCGGCATACGGTCGTGCTGCCGTTGCGCGTCGACGATGCGTTCGGCGTCTCGAGGCCGGCCCGGCGCGGCCCGGCGGACCGCCGCGCGACACGGCGACGGCGCCCTCGGCGAGCCCCGCTCATGCCGGACACGGCGGACCTCGTCGTCCTCGACCCGCCGCGCACCGGCGCGGGCGCGGATGTCGTGCGCGCGATCGCCGCGCTCGGTCCGCGGGCGGTCGCCTATGTCGCCTGCGATCCGGCCGCCCTCGCCCGGGACGCGGCTGCCTTCGCGGAGGCCGGCTACGCGCTCGGGGGGCTCGCGGCATACGACGCCTTCCCGATGACCCACCACGTCGAGTGCATCGCGACGTTCGCTTCCGCCCCCTGATCCTGCCGCCCGGTGGTAGGCATGGGCATGGACCTGCACGAGGCCCCGGCGCTGACCGCCATCGCCGCCGCGGTCTATCGCCAGACCGCCCGCGCGCCGCTCACGCCGGCCGACCTCGCTGTCCGGTTGGGCACCGAACCCGGCGATATCGCGGGCGCGGTTGACGAGTTGACCGGGTTCGGGCTCGTCACGCGCGACGGAGCGACGATTCGAGCGCTCGCGCCGGCCGCCTTCGACCGCGAGATCGACCGCCAGGATCGCCGGCTGCGGGAGCTTCGGCGGACGGCGGCGGACCTCGACGCGGCGTGGCTCACCCGCGGATCGACCGGCGCGGTCGACGTCATCGAGGGCCGGATCGAGGCCAAGCTGCTCGTCGACGAACTCGTCGCGACCGCCCGGGACGAGATCGTCGCCCTGAGCATCGGCACCTCCTGCCGGCAGATCCGCTCCTCCCGAGGGCCGTGCCGCCGCCGGTGAGCACGGTCGACGGGGAGCGGGGGGCGCTCGCCCGCGGCGTGCGAATCCGCGGCGTCTATGACCTCGGCCTGCTCGCCGACCCGGTCGCGCTGTCCGCGGTCCAGGAGTGCGTCCGGCTCGGGGAGGACGCGCGCGTCGTGCCCGGCCTGCCGATCCGCCTGTTCGTCTTCGACGGCGAGGTCGCGACGGTGTCGGCGCCCGGGGTCGGCGGGGACCGTCGCCACCTCCTCGTGACGCGGCACCGGGGGTTCGTCTCGGTCTTCGCCAATGTCTTCGAGACGTTCTGGCGGATGGGCGTGCCGCTGCCCGCCGAGTCGGCGCCCACCCCGGATCGGCCGTATGCCGCACCCGTCGACGATCGTCCCGACGCCGAGTCCCGGCGCCTGCTCGCCCACCTCGCCGCGGGCTTGACGGACGAGGCGATCGGGCGCGACCTCGGGGTGAGCGGACGGACCGTCGGGCGGCGGATCGCCCACCTCCAGGCCCGCGTCGGCGCGAGCAGCCGCTTCCAGTTGGCCGTCCAGGCCGGGCGGCGGGGCTGGATCTGAAGCCCGGCGGGTTGGCAGGGATTGACACTGACGGTTTCGGTCAGCGGCAAGGGTGCCGCACCTCCCCGGCCGGCTCCTACTGTCCGTGCCGGGAGACGACGGGGTCTCCCCGCCCACGTTCGGGCCCGCAGGAGGAGTACAGGGATGTCCGCACGACCCACCAGACGCGCCGGCTGGCGCACGATCGCCGTCACCGCCACCACCGCCCTCGCCGTCGGCTCAGCCGGCGCCGCCGCCTCGGGCGCGCAACCGCCGGGGCCGCTCGGCGCGGACCAGCTCAACGCGGCTGCCGAGGCGCAGATCGGGGCGGCACAGCAGATCAAGGAGAGCCTGACGCCGGCCGAGCGCAAGCTCGGCAGCAGTCTCGTCGTCGCCCTGCGGCGCGACGCCGACCCGGCCCTGCGCCGGGCGCTGCCCGGATTCCGCGACGGGCTGACCCGCTCCTCGGCCGGCGTGCTCGTCGACATCCAGGGCCGGGTGACCGACGCCCTGGTGACCCGCCTGCGCTCGGTGCGGGCGACGGTCGTCCACGCCTCCCCGGCGGTGGGCGAGGTGCGTGCGTACGTGCCGGCGGGCAGCATACGGACTGTGGCTGGCTGGGCGGAGGTCACCCGCGTCCTGCCGGCGGACCCGGCCATCTCCGGGACCGCTCCGGCCCAGCGCCCCCCCGCCACCTCCCCGGCCGCCGCCGTCGGGTCGGCCCTGCGCACCGCCCTCGCGGCCCGGAGCCAGGGCTCCGTCGTCAGTGAGGGTGACAAGGCACACGGCGCCGACCTCGCCCGCCGCAACCAACGGGTCAGCGGCGTGGGGGTCAAGGTCTGCGCCCTGTCCGACGGCGTCGACTCCCTCACCACCTCGCAGGCGAGCGGCGACCTCCCGGCCGTCGATGTCCTGCCCGGGCAGGAGGGCGAGGGCGACGAGGGCACCGCGATGCTCGAGATCATCCACGACCTCGCCCCCAACGCGAAGCTCGGCTTCGCCAGCGCGTTCAACGGCGCCGGGGCCTTCGCCGACAACATCCGCGCGCTCCAGGCCGCCGGGTGCACGGTCATCGTCGACGATGTCCTCTATCCGCGCGAGTCGCCGTTCCAGGACTCCCCGATCGCCCAGGCGGTGATCGACGTGACCCGCAAGGGCGTCGTCTACTTCAGCTCCGCCGGCAATGCGGGCAACGTCCGGTCGGGGACATCGGGCAACTACGAGGGGATGTTCGTCGACTCCGGCCGGGGTGTCGGCAAGATGAAGGGCACCGCCCACGACTTCGACCCCAGCGCCCGCAAGCAGATCTTCGAGCCGGTCAGCTACGACGACTTCTCCGGCGCCCCGGCGATCCTCCACTGGGCCGACCCGCTCGGGCGGGCCACGGACGACTACGACCTCTATCTCCTCGACGCCGACGGCAATATCGTCGGAATGTCGCAGGATGTCCAGGACGGCACCCAGGACCCGATCGAGGGGCTCATGGTCGGCGGTTCCGACTTGCGGCTCGCCGTGGTCAAGTTCCGCGGCGCCGCGAAATACTTCCAGCTCAGCACGATGCGTGGCCGCTACCGCGACAGCGGTTCTCTCAAGGCCGTCGTCCGGCCCGGTATGTTGCGCGGCCACACCTCCGTCCCCGCCGCCTTCTCCATCGCCGCGGCGCCGGCCGACGAGCCGTTCTTCGGCGGCCAGCCCGGCGATCCCGATTCGCCGTCCGGCCCCTATCCGGGCGTCTTCCGGGCGAGCCAGAAGCCGGAGATCTTCACCTCCGACGGTCCGCGCCGGGTCTTCTTCGCCCCCGACGGCTCCCCGGCGCCCGCCGTGCGGAAGAAGCCCGACTTCACCGCGGCCGACGGTGTGTCGACGAGCCTGTCCGACTACTCGCCGTTCTATGGCACGTCCGCCGCGGCCCCGCATGCCGCCGCGATCGCCGCGCTCGTCCTGTCCGGCAACCCCGGCAAGGGCGCGGCCTTCGTCCGCAACGCCTTCCAGGCCACCGCCCTCGACCTCGCGCCCGCAGGCTGGGACGAGCGCGCCGGCGGCGGCATCCTGCGCGCCGACCTCATCCTGCGCCGCACCGGAGCGACGCCCCAGCCCTATGTGACGACCGGGTCCGCGACCGTGGTCACGACGAGCGACGGGGACGCCTACCTCGAGCCCGGCGAGACGGGGACGGTGTCGGTCGCGGTCACCAACAGCGGCGACGGTCCGGCAACCTCGGTCGCCCTCGCCCTGCGCGGCGCCGATGCCGGCGTCACGGTCACGCCCGGACGCCGCACCCTCGGCGACCTCGCCCCCGGCGCGACGAGGCTCGCCACGTTCACCGTCGCGCTCCCCGCGTCCTGGGTCAACGGCACCGTCGCCCACCTCGGCGCCACGGTCACGTTCACCGGCCGCCTGTCGCCGACGACGTCGACCGTCGAGATCTCGACCGGCAAGCGCACCCCGCCACAGTCCTTCGCGTATGCTGGGCCGGCCGTACCGATTCCCGACGGAGACCCCGCCGGGCTGACCGTGCCGATCGCCGTGTCCGGCGTGGGCTCGATCGCCGACGTGCGCTTCTCGGTCGACGGGACGGCGTGCTCGACCGAGGAAGGGTCGACGACCGTCGGCATCGACCACACGTGGGCCGGCGACCTGAGCGGCACCCTGACCTCCCCCTCCGGCCGGACGGTCAAGCTCTGGGACGGTGGCGGCAGCAGCGGCAACAACCTCTGCCAGGTCGTCTTCACCGACACGGCGACGCGGCCGTTCTCCAGCGCGACGTATGCCGAGGCGCCCTTCACCGGCTCCTGGGTCCCGTCCCAGCCCCTGTCGGCCTTCGCCGGGGAGCCGACCCCGAACGGGACGTGGACCTTCACCGTCGCCGACGACGGATCCGGGGACACCGGCACCCTGCGTGCCGTCTCGCTCCACATCGTCGGGATCGAGGCGCCGTGACGCGCGTGTGGTGACTCACGCAGGTGCGGCCGTGCGCCCCCGGACCCGGCGAGCGGGCCGGGGGCGCGCGGCATACGGCCTCGTGGGGTGACGACGGACGGGTTCGCCAGGACGCCGCCGCCTGCGGACGCGGCGATGGTGAGAGGATCGACAGCAGCCCGGGACGTGAGATATCTTGACGTCAAGATAAATCCGGGGATGACGCGCAGCGTCGGAAGGAGCCAATGGTGGCCAGCACGAACAGTTTCGGAGCACACGGCACGCTGCAGGTCGGCGACCAGTCCTATGAGGTGTACCGGATCGCGGCGGTGGAGGGGCACGAGAGCCTCCCCTACAGCCTCAAAGTGTTGCTGGAGAACCTCCTTCGCACCGAAGACGGGGCCAATATCACCGCCGACCACATCCGCGCGCTAGGCGGCTGGGACGCGAACGCCGAGCCGGACACCGAGATCCAGTTCACACCGGCGCGCGTCATCATGCAGGACTTCACCGGCGTCCCCTGCGTCGTGGATCTCGCCACCATGCGCGAGGCGGTCGCCGATCTCGGCGGCGACCCGGAGAAGATCAACCCGCTGGCCCCGGCCGAGCTGGTCATCGATCACTCCGTGCAGATCGACGTCTTCGGCCGCGCCGACGCCTTCGAGCGCAATGTCGAGTTCGAATACGGCCGCAACAAGGAGCGCTATCAGTTCCTGCGCTGGGGCCAGACCGCGTTCGACGACTTCAAGGTCGTCCCCCCGGGCACCGGCATCGTCCACCAGGTCAACATCGAGCGCCTCGCGCGCGTGACGATGGTCCGCGACGGCGTTGCCTACCCCGACACGTGCGTCGGCACCGACAGCCACACGACCATGGTCAACGGCCTGGGCGTGCTCGGCTGGGGCGTCGGCGGCATCGAGGCCGAGGCGGCCATGCTCGGCCAGCCGGTCTCCATGCTCATCCCGCGGGTCGTCGGCTTCAAGCTGACCGGCCAGATGCGGGCCGGCGTGACGGCTACCGACGTCGTGCTGACCATCACCGACCTGCTACGCAAGCACGGCGTCGTCGGCAAGTTCGTCGAGTTCTATGGCGCCGGCGTCGCGGCGCTGCCGCTGGCCAACCGCGCGACCATCGGCAATATGAGCCCGGAGTTCGGCTCGACGTGCGCGATCTTCCCGATCGACCAGGTCACCCTCGACTACCTGCACCTGACCGGGCGCTCCGACGAGTCGGTCGCGCTCGTCGAGGCCTATGCCAAGGAGCAGGGCATGTGGCTCGACCCCGACGCCGAGCCTCGCTTCTCCGAGAAGCTCGAACTCGACCTCGGCACCGTCGTCCCCTCGATCGCCGGCCCGAAGCGCCCGCAGGACCGGATCGTCCTGACCGAGGCGAAGTCGCAGTTCGGCATCGACGTCAAGAACTACGGTGTCGACGGCAGCCTGCGCGAAGCGGCCGTGTCCGGCGAGACCGGCAGCTACGGGCTCAAGGACGGCGCGGTCGTCATCGCCTCGATCACCAGCTGCACCAACACCTCCAACCCGAGCGTGATGATGGCCGCCGGGATGCTCGCCAAGAACGCCGTCGAGAAGGGCCTGGCGCGCAAGCCCTGGGTCAAGACGTCGATGGCGCCGGGGTCGAAGGTCGTCACCGGCTACTACGAGGCAGCCGGCCTGTGGCCCTACCTCGACAAGCTCGGCTTCAACCTCGTCGGCTATGGCTGCGCGACCTGCATCGGCAACTCCGGCCCCCTGCCCGAAGAGGTCTCGGCGGCCGTCCAGGAGGGCGACCTCGCCGTCACCGCGGTGCTGTCCGGCAACCGCAACTTCGAGGGCCGGATCAATCCCGACGTGAAGATGAACTACCTCGCGTCGCCGCCGCTCGTCATCGCCTACGCCCTGGCCGGGACGATGGACTTCGACTTCGACCTCGAGCCGCTCGGCCAGGACGAGGACGGCAATGACGTCTACCTCAAGGACATCTGGCCGGAGCCCGAGGATGTCGAAGCGACCATCGCCTCCTCCTTGAGCAGGGACCTCTTCGAGAAGGACTATGCGGATGTCTTCGCCGGCGACGAGCGCTGGCAGTCCCTCCCCACGCCCGAGGGCAACACCTTCGCGTGGGACACCGAGTCCACCTATGTGCGCAAGCCCACCTACTTCGACGGTATGACGATGCAGCTCACCCCGGTGGCCGACATCGACGGCGCCCGCGTGCTGGCCAAGCTCGGCGACTCGGTGACCACCGACCACATCAGCCCGGCTGGGTCCATCAAGGCCGACTCGCCCGCGGGTGTCTATCTGACCGAGCACGGCATCGAGCGCAGGGACTTCAACTCCTATGGCTCGCGGCGCGGCAACCACGAGGTGATGATCCGCGGCACCTTCGCCAACATCCGGCTGCGCAACCAGCTCCTCGATGACGTCGAGGGTGGCTTCACCCGCAACTTCCTCGAGGCCGATGCCCCGCAGACGACGATCTACGACGCGTCCGCGGCCTACCAGGCGGCCGGTGTGCCGCTGGTGGTTCTGGCCGGCAAGGAATACGGCTCCGGCTCCTCGCGCGACTGGGCGGCCAAGGGCACCGCGCTCCTTGGGGTCAAGGCGGTCATCGCCGAGTCCTATGAGCGCATCCACCGCTCCAACCTGATCGGCATGGGCGTGCTGCCCCTGCAGTACCCCAAGGGCCAGAACGCCGAGTCCCTGGGCCTCTCGGGCCGCGAGACCTTCGCGATCACCGGCGTGACCGAACTCAACCAGGGCCGCACCCCCAAGACGGTCACGGTCGTCGCGACCCGCGAGGACGGCTCGACGGCTGAGTTCGATGCGGTCGTGCGGATCGATACCCCCGGCGAAGCTGACTACTACCGCAACGGCGGCATCCTGCAGTTCGTCCTGCGCTCCCTCGTCAGTTGATCTCGGGAACGTCGAGGGGCCGGTTCAGCCCGAACCGGCCCCTCGACCTCAGTTGGCAAAGAACTCCAGATGGCCGCACTGGGCGCAGCGCATGCCGGAGATGTCCAGGCGCTCGCGGCCGAAGCGCGCGGCTCCGCCGAAGATGCCCTTCTCCAGGCCGCCGACGATCCAGCGGGCAAAGCCGCGCGAGCCTTGGCCGGTGTCCTCGATGAAGCCCGGCTCGAGCTGCATCGAGCCGCACCAGGAGCAGCCCTTGCGCAGTCCTCCACCGTCGCGCGCCCCGGATTGCGGTTGACCAGGCTGGGGCACCGGGATCTGAGCGTAGCCATCCATGCCGGCAGCCTAATCCGGGCGTGGCGGCCGGCGGCTAGCATCGCCGCCGTGAGCGAGGAACTGATCCGGGCGGCCGCGGCATACCTCAATCCGGTGTGGGTGGGGGATCGGTGGTTTGGCGATGTGGCCAGCGCGCTGGTGACGGCCGATGGCGCCCACTTCTACGGAGTCTGCATCGACACCGGCTCGGGCACGGGCTTCTGCGCGGAGGCCGCGGCGATCGGGGCGATGGTCACGGCGGGTGAGCGGCGGATCGCTCAGATCGTGGCCGTATGGCGTGACCCGGACACCGCTCGTCTGCACGTCCTGCCGCCCTGCGGGCGGTGCCGGCTGTTCATCAGCCAGATCCACCCGGACAACGCGCACCAGACGATGGTCGTCCTCGGTGCGGAGCACCAGAGCGTGCTGGCCGACCTGATCCCGCACCAACAGTGGCCGCCGCCGCTGGACGCGTCCTTCTGACCGACCGCTCAGGGCTGCGGTCAGCAGCCCGCGCCCACCTGGACAACGGCGTCCGCGGCCACGCCGGCATACGTCTGCTGCGTCTCGCGCGGGGGAGTGACGACCACATCGACCGTCGTCGCCGCACCCAAACCAAAGCGCGCAACCGGCTCGGTGCCCGCGCCGAAACCCGTCGAGGCGACGATCTCGGTATGCCCGATCCGCCGGCTTGCATCGCCCGCGTGCCCGGCCGCGTAGACATCGACGAGGGTCCCGATCGCCGTGGCCGGGGGCAGCGAGACGGTCAGCCAATGCCCGCTGCCGCCCGTCTGCCGCAGCAGCACCGACGATCGCTGCGGATACCACTCGGCGAGGAAGAGCTCCAGCCGCCCGTCGTGGTCGGCATCGATCGTGGCCCCGGTCACCCAGTAGGTCGGCTCACCCGGCGGCTGCACAGGAGCCAGCGGGGTGAATCGCGGCTCCTGGCCGTGGCCAGCCTTGTTCATCAGCACGACCGGCCGCCCGCCGGACGCCGCCGACGTCACGATGTCGAGGCGGCCGTCGGCATCGACGTCGACGATCTCGATGTGCGGCGCCTTCGTCGGCAGATCCGGTATGCCCGCCGCCGCCGTGATATCGCGGAACCGCACCGTCCGGCCGGCCCCCGCGCCCTCGTTGAGGTAGGCCCGGACCGGCACCTTCTCGCCGAAGTCGAGGGTGCTGTTGTAGTGCTGCCCGAGCACCAGGTCCAGGCGTCCGTCGCCGTTCAGGTCGCCGACCGCGACACCCGCCACATCGTCCTCATTGCCGTAGACCGGCCAGGCGAACTCCGGCGCAGCCTCCTCGGTGAACTGCCCGCCGGTGTTGACGAAGAGCCGGTTGGAGTCGCTGAAGAAGAGGTCGGGCAGCCGGTCACCCGTCAGGTCGGCCGTGCTGACGCCCAAGGCGGGCACGTCCGTCGGCAGCCCGGCGGCCGCCGTGGTGTCGCTGAACCTCAGGTCGCCGTCGTTGTGCAGCAAGAGCGACGAGCCGCCGGTCCACTTGTCCTCGGTCAAGACGAGATCGAGCCGGCCGTCCCCGTCGTAATCCAGCACCCCGACCGAGCGCCCGCCTCGCCTCGCGTCCAGCACGGTCGCCTGGCTGAAGTGGCCCCCGTCATTGCGCAGCACAACGGACGGTGCGTCGCTGCGCGGCTTGGGCCGGGGATTGCGGCTGATCACCAGGTCCAGATCGCCGTCCGCGTCGAGGTCGGCGAAAGCCGCTCCCGCCGTCCGGCCGAACATCGCCGGGAACTTCTCGTCGACGTGGAACCCCGTCGCCGACCCGAGGAGCAGCCGGTCGGGCGCCGCTCCCGTGGCCCCACGGACGGCATACTCCGTCTCCGGACGGTCGGCGAAGGTGCCGACGAAGAGGTCAGTGAAGCCGTCGCCGTTGACATCACCGGCAGAGACCGCGTGCACCATCATCCCGGTCAGGGCCGATTCGAATCCGGAAGCCATGGTCACATCGGTCAGCGCAACCGGTCCGGTCGCGGCCGGCGGGGCCGACCAGCAGACCGAAAGTCCTTCCGTAGCAGGCGCACTCGCCGATGTCGCGCTTTGCGTGGCTCCCAGCGAGGTTGCCCCTCCGGGTGACGCCGAGGATGCCAACGTCGTCCCCGATGCGGGGCTGCCGCTGGACCCAGCAGTCCCGGTGGACCCGGGCGTGCACGCCGCCAGCGCCAGCGCCGCAACCAGCCCGTATGCCGCCCGCACCGGCCCCCGATGCGGCCGCCGCACCGCACGTCGCGCGGTCCTCATAGATCGACCTCGACGAGCACGACCTCACCCCACGGGTTGTCGGTCGTCGCCCCGGCGTTGAGCCCGATGAAGGCCCGCTTCGCCCGGGCATCGACCGCGATGTCATAGCTCCCGCCGGCCACCAGTCCGAGCCGCTCGCGGACCAGCGGCTCGAGTGCGACCACCGTGCGGACCTTCCCTGTCGCGATGTCAAGGGCCATCAGCGGGGTGCCCTTCTCCCAGGCCACGCCATGGGCATCAGGCACGAAAAGCACCTCACGCCCGTCGGGCGAGAGCGCCATCGACGCGACATAGCCCGGGGCGGGGCCGAGGTCGCTGACCGCGCCCGCACGATCTATGGCGAGGAAGCGCTCGGGAGTGCGCGTCGCGGCATACACCGTGCCGTCGTCGGCCGGGGCCGTGCTCGCCCGAAGCCAGCCACCGCCCGGCAGCCGGGCCGGCAGTTCCTCCAACGCCCCACCCGGTCGATAGCGCAACAAACCCGCCGATAGCCCGGCGACATACGCGCTGCCGTCGGCGCCGACGGCGATCGTGCGAAAGCCCATGTGCCGCTGATCATTCGACTCATAGACGACAGTCTTCGTTGCCGGGTTGTAGGCGAAGAAGACCCCGACGTCCTCTTTCGCGCCACCCGCCCGGCCGAGCGGATCCGCAGCCTCGCCATAGATCAACCCGCCCCCGCCGGCCAGTGACGGTATGCCGTGGCGCGGCACCGGGACCCCGAGGTCGGTGATCGCATAGCTGGCGGTGTCGAGCGCAAAGAGGCGGTCGCCGGGATAGTTCGCGGTATAGGTCAGGCCGTCGCGATCACCCCAGAAGGTCCCGAAAACGACATCGCAGCCGGACCGCACCATCTGGGCGTGGATCTTCCCGTAGCCCCAGTCACCGGGGGTATGTGGAACCAGCGAGAGGACATCGGAGACCCGTGTCAGGACGCCCGAGGCAGGGTCGAACATGAAGACATAGGAGTTGCCGTCGGCCCCGTCGTGCGTCCCCGCGGCCGACACGAAGCGCCCGTCGGGCAGCACCACCCCCTGTCCCCACTGCGACCAGAGCTTGGCCGGGCCGGCCGGCTTGGGATAGAGCGCCGCGCTGACCTTTGGCGATCCCGCCCCGCCATCGGAGAGCACCGCCATCCGGGCGGCCGGCCCCTGCGGCGCCGCGGTGGGTGGGCCGCAGGTACCGGTATCCGTCCCCGTGGCCGGCCCGCTTGCCGACGCCGTGGCCGTCGATGCGGTGCTCGTCGTGGCCGGCCCGGACGAGCGCGGCGTCGTGGTCTCCGCTGTCCGCGAGGCGCCGCGGGAGTCGGGCGCAACGGGCGACGTGGTGCACCCGGCCACCGCCGGCCCGGCGAACAGCAGACCGGTCAGCAGCGCGGTGCGGGCGAGCATCCTCACAGCTGCCGGTACTCCGGGAAGCGCTCGAACATCGGAGCGTCGATGCGCCGCACCAGGTCCCGGGTCTCGTCGGTGTAGTACGACCGCCACGGCTGGTCCGCCCGCCGCCCACCCTTGGTCGGGAGCACCTTCGCGGCGTCGAGGATGAACGCGCGCCGCTGCGCCGGCACACCCACCTCGCCGAGCGCGTCATACAACTCGCGATTGAGATTCTCGGTATGAATGAAACGCACATCGCGCGTCCCCTCCACCACCGCTGCGACGATATCCGCGAGCGGTGACCGGACATCCGGAGCAGGTGCCGGCACGAACTGATTCGCGTAGCGCACCGTGCACCAGCCCAGGTCGGGCCGGTCGGGCGTGTCGATCCGGTAGCCGACCCGGCCGAAAACCGCCAGGAAGTCGGCGAAGCTCAACTGCGGGAAAGCCGGGAAGTCCGCTTCGATCCGGTCCCAGTCGTAGGACGCGAACTCCGGATTGCGCCGCCCCTTGGCCCACTCCTTGAACTCATAGGTCGAGACATAGGTCTCGTAGGGGCTGCGCACCGTGGCCAGCACCGGTAGGTGCGCATGGCTTGCCGGTATGCGGTGCCGCGGCGCGTGCTTGTGCACCTCCTGACGCGCGGGCCGGCCGAGCGGTCGAACGCCGCGCAGCCGCTCCAGCAGCTGGCGACGGCGGTCGGGATAGAGCCGGTGGATCATCGCCCCCGCGAAGGTGCCGCCGGTCTTCGGCGGATGCAGGAAGACGAAGTCGTCGGTCAGAATCATCGGCTCACCCCTCCCTCGTAGCGCCCGCCCCGCCCGATGTTATGCGGCGCCGCACCCCACGGGCGCGTCGACCGGCCGATTCGGCACATATCGTTCGTCCCTTGCGGAGGTCAGCGTGCGGTCCAGGTGAGCAAGCCGGCCTCGACCAAGCCCAACACCGTGCCCCGCAACTGCTCCCGGGCCTCGGCCGGGGCATCGGGGAAGGCAGCCACGACCGCGTCGAGCACCTGATCGAGGTCGCTGCCGTCCTCGCCGATCATCTCGGCAGCCAGCGCGGCGGGCCCGCCAAGGTCAAGGACCGGACCCCCGGGCAGCACCGCTGCGCGCACGATGTCGCCATCGGTCGTCCACGCGCTCCGCTCGCTGCGGGCGATCCATCCTGCGGGCCAGCTCCGCGAGCCCGGCCGCGGGGTCGGCGGTGCCGCCCCGGCCACCAGCACGGCGTCGCCCCAGACGGTATGCCGCACCCCCGCGCTCCCGATCGCGGTCCAGCCTGCGCGCACCAGCGCCTCGCGCAAGTCCGCGACCCGGGGCGTGCGGATCCGGGGTGCCGACGCCGCCGCAGACGAGGGTTCGACCGCCAGATCGAGTCCGGCGTCGGCGGCGACGACGGCAATGGCCGCGGCGTGGAAGTCGCGCAGATGTGCGGGGCGCAGGCGGATACCTGAGACCCTTCGGGTCCCTATGGACGCGTCGCTCACTGCCCCCCACTTCCGGGCCAAATGCGCGAAGTCGGCCGCGAGGTCGGTGCGGAAGGACTGGTAGTGGGCGTCGAAGTGGGTCTGGGCATGCAGGCATACCCAATCAGCGTCCTGAACGCAGACGATCCGCCCGTATGCCGTGGTGAAGAAGTCGTTGTGGTCGATCCGCTTCAGCATCGGGTCGTAGCCGACCGAGCGCGCCGCGGCCGTGCGGGCCAGATAGAAGTTCGGCACCTTGTAGAGCACGGGCAGGCCGTCGATCAAGGTGCCCTG